>NZ_JACFYL010000002.1:0-3475121 GCF_014893795.1 Burkholderia sp. Z1 | reverse complement strand
CCAAACCGGCAGCGCCAGCGACATCCCGAAAGACATCGATCATTTCTGGGAGCGCATCCGTTCCGCGTCCAAGATCAGGCTCGACGGTGCGGCAATCCCGAAGGCCGTCGAGGAAAAGGCCGGCGCGTTGCTCGGCGCACTATATGAAGAAGCGTTGAAAGCGGCCCGCGACAGTCTCGACGGCGATCGCGAGCAGGTTCGCGCCGGCGTCGCAGACGCCGAACAACGGTTGCGCGACGCAACCGTGCGCCAGGAGACGCTCGAAGGCGCGCTCGCCCGCGGCGAAACCCGCAACGAGCAATTGCAGGCACGCGTGACCGAACTCGAGGTTCAACTCGCGTCGCAGACGACGCACGGTTCGGCAAACGAAGCGACGTTGCTCACCACAGTCGCCCGACTGGAGAAGGAGCTGACCGCGGCCGCCGGCCGTATCGACGCCGAGCAGGCGCAGAACGCCACGCTGCGCGACCGCATCGATGCGCTGCAAGCCGAATTGCAGCAACGCACCGAGCACTACGCGCAGCAAATCAAGGACGCGGTGGCCGAAGCCGAACGCCGCGTGAAGCCGATGCTGGTCGAGCTGGACTCGCTGCGCAGCATGGCGTCGACCTACCAGAGCGGTTTGCGCGACGTTCAGCGCAAGGAATTCGATTTCCTGCAGCAATTGAGCTCGGCCAAGGCTCGCGCCGATCGGCTCGAAGAACAGTTGCGCACCCAGAGCGATGAACTGGAACGGGCGACGCGCGACGTGAGTTCGTTGCGCGCGAGCCGTGAAATGAATCCGGAAATCGCCGTGCTGATCCGGCGCCTGGCCGATGCGGGGCAACTGGATGCGGACGCGTTTTCCGCGATCGGGACCTCACTGGATTCCGAGATCACGGTACCGACTCAGTGCCCGCATTGCGATGGCGAGCCGGAACTGTCGCATGGTGAAGAGGGTTTTGAAGTGGCGTGCCCTGAGTGTGAACACGCTTCGGGCGCGTGGCCGTCCCGATTCGAAGCCATCACTCGCTTTGCACACACCTGATCCGCGGACGGCGACACCGCACAGGCAAGACGGTCCGGCGCGCTTGAGGTGAGGTTTTTCGGGAGGAGTGGAACGGTGAGGCTGCGTCACGCAAGGCTGCTCACGGATCGCTTCGCGTGAGCAGCCGTTTCCGGATCAGTGAGTTTCGTCGCTGTCGGACGCGTCACCGTCAACCAGCCCGTCGCGCCAGTTTTTCCAGGCGCGATGCAGGCGGTTCGACGAGATCGGCCGCATGAAGCCCAGCCATTTGCCGACCCGTTCGGGCGGCACGTCGTTTTCGAACAGTTCGGCCGCGTAGGTATTGCGCAGTGTCTGCGGGCTCGCGCGAGCGGTGCGTGACGACGTGAGCCCGGCCGATTCGACGATCGCGTCGATGGCGCGCAGCATCGTCGCCTTGTGCATCGGCCGCCCGGCATGCGATGCCGGGAACACGAGTTCCCCCGGAATTTCCTGGCGCTTGCGTTCGGTGAGCCATGCCTCGAGCAGTGCGATCGCGAACGAGGCCAGATGGGTTTCGCGTGCGAAATCCGGGTGCGTCGCCTGGATCTGCAGCGACGTGTTGCTCGTATTGATGCAACTAATCGTAAGTGCGCGCGCTTCGCCGGTTTTAATGCCGGCGCCGAGAAATGCCGCCACGAGCGCGCGATCGCGGCGCTCCTTCCAGTACGCGGAACCGGATACGCCGATCGGCGAAAACAGATACGCGAGCAACGTTGCGCGTTCGGCCGGTGTCAGGAAACCGGTCGGCTCGTTGTCGCGTGCCTTGCGCCAGTTCGCTTCGCCATCCTGAGCGATGAAGCGGGCCGGGTTGGTCGATGCGTACTCGGTGCGCCGGATGTGGTCGAGCACGCGTTCGATCAGCCGCAGATAACGCATTTTCTGGGTTTTCCGGATCGACAGCTCACCGACGAAGTTCGCGATCGTTGCCGTATCGACCGTGGCCAGATTCTTTTGATGCGTGCGCATCCACGTGAGAAATGCGCCCCATTGTGCGCGATAGACGTCGGCGGACGAGCGGCGATAGTCCTGCATGGCCAGCCACGCGTCGAATGCGGCTTCGGGCGACACGATCCAGTCGGATGCGCCGCGATCGAACAGATCCTTTTCTTCCGGGCGTGCCGGGGTGTCGGGAGAGGCGGGAAGGGACATGTGATTTATTCCGTTAGTTGCGTATATGGTAGCCCTTTCCGCAACGTCTCGGGCAGCAAGAGGCTGGACAAGCCGCCATGCGCGGCGGCCCGGGTTGGCAGTCAGTCGCCCCACGCCTTGGACGGACGGTGAGCGCGCGCGCGAGACGCGGTGTCGTGCGACGTTGCCGCGGCTTCGTACGCGAGCACCGCGAACGAAAAGACGGCGGGCAGCGCATTCGAGCGCCCGAAGTCGATCGGGTCGTCCGTTTCGGGAAACGTCATGTCCGACGGCCGTTCGAACAATTGACGCATGCCGGCCTCGTGGCGGCTGGCAAAGCCGAGATCGGCGAGCGCCTCGGCTTCGATGGCGTGCAGCAGGCGCCACGTCAGCGGCACGCGCTGGCGGATGTAGCGCCCGGCAATATGGCGGACGATCAGCTCGAGGTCGTGTGCGGCAGCCTTGAAGCTGAGCGCGGCCAAATCTTGTTCTTCTGTCATTGCAGGCTCCTGTCGACCGGGGCGGGCGCCTCGGTGCGCCAGCTCCGGCCCATGCATGGCGGAATGTCCGTATACTGTACAAATATACAGTCTTTTCCGCAACTGGCCCTTTGGCCAGCTATACGCGCCGTCAGCGGTGTATCACGATCAACAGTGCCCGCGCCTCGGCCTTGCCGGGGTTGCGGATCGCGTGCGGCTCGTCGGCCGGGTAGCGCGCGGTGTCGCCGACCTTCAGGCGCCGGCTTGCCGCGGCGGCCTCGATCTCCATCGCGCCTTGCAGCACGGTGAGGTGCTCGCGCGTGCCGGGTTCGTGTGCGTTCGATACCAGCGCGCCGCCGCCCGGCAGCGTCAGCTCGTACCACTCGAACTTGCCGGCGAGGTCGATCGGGCCCCACACGCGCAACTGGTACCGGCCGTCGTGGCCGGCGAGCGTCGGAATGTCGTGTGGGCCGTCCACGCGGATCGTCTCGGGCGCCTTCGGCTGCGAGAACAGCTCGTCGAGCGTGATGCCGAGCGCGTTCGTCAGCCGCCAGGCCACGGCGATGGTCGGATTGGCCTTGTCGCGTTCGATTTCGGAGAGCATCGATTTCGATACGCCGGCGGCGCGCGACAGGTCGTCGAGGGTCAGCTTGCGCTCGTTGCGCAGCCGCTGGATCTGCTCGCCGACACGCGGCGGCGTGACGGCCGGCGGCTGCGGTGCGGCGCTGGCAGGCGTGCGCCGCGATCCGGAGGAACTTGCCATTTGGATTCCGTTCGCTTAGAGTTGTTCGGTATTTCGAATTCTAGTTCGGAATATCGGATAAATGCGGTCAACCGAACGACCGACTATAACAGTAGCAGGCCGTTGCGCCGCCGCCACGAGCGGCGCGCCGCGGAATGCGAATCCCTGTCAGGAGCTTTGCGATGCGTGATGCTTTTCTCGCCCAGGTGCGCGGGACGCTCGACCAGATCCGCGCGGACGGTTTTTACAAGACCGAACGCGAGATCGCGAGTCCCCAGGCGGCGGCCGTGCGGCTCGCCGGCGGCGCCGGCGTGCTCAATTTCTGCGCGAACAACTATCTGGGGCTGGCGAACGATCCGCGCCTGATCGGCGCGGCGAAGGCCGGCCTCGACCAGGACGGCTTCGGCATGGCATCGGTGCGCTTCATTTGCGGCACGCAATCCGTGCACAAGCAACTGGAAAGCGCGCTGGCCGCGTTTCTCGGCACCGAGGACAGCATCCTCTACTCGAGCTGCTTCGATGCGAACGGCGGGCTGTTCGAAACGCTGCTCGACGAGAACGATGCGGTGATCAGCGATGAACTGAACCACGCGAGCATCATCGACGGCATCCGCCTGTGCAAGGCGAAGCGCTTTCGCTACAAGAACAACGACCTGTCCGACCTCGAGGCGAAGCTCAAGGAAGCCGATGCGGCGGGCGCGCGCCACAAGCTGATCGCGACCGACGGCGTGTTCTCGATGGACGGCATCATCGCCGACCTGAAAGGCATCTGCGATCTCGCCGATCGCTACGGCGCGCTCGTGATGGTCGACGATTCGCACGCGGTCGGCTTCATCGGCGCGAACGGTCGCGGCACGCCCGAGCACTGCGGCGTCGAAGGCCGCGTCGACATCATCACGGGCACGCTCGGCAAGGCGCTCGGCGGCGCATCGGGCGGTTATGTCGCCGCGCGCCGCGAGGTCGTCGAACTGCTGCGCCAGCGCTCGCGTCCGTATCTGTTCTCGAACACGCTCACGCCGAGCATCGCCGCGGCATCGCTGAAGGTGCTGGAACTGCTCGGCAGCGACGAAGGTGCGAAGCTGCGCGAGCGCGTGCGCGAGAACGGCGCGCGTTTCCGCGAGCAGATGACCGAAGCCGGCTTCACGCTCGTGCCCGGCGCGCATCCGATCATCCCGGTGATGCTCGGCGACGCGCAGCTCGCGACGAACATGGCCGACCAGCTGCTCGGCGAGGGCGTCTACGTGATCGGCTTCTCGTTCCCCGTCGTGCCGCGCGGCCGCGCGCGCATCCGTACGCAGATGAGCGCCGCGCATACGCCCGAACAGATCGACCAGACGGTCGCCGCGTTCGTGCGCGTCGGCAAGTCGCTCGGCATCATTTGACGGAGGCGCGACCATGAAAGCACTGGCAAAGCTCGAGCGCGGCCCCGGCCTTACGCTCACCCGCGTGAAGCGTCCCGAAGTCGGCCACAACGACGTGCTGATCAAGATCCGCCGTACGGCGATCTGCGGCACCGACATCCATATCTGGAAGTGGGACGACTGGGCGCAGAAGACGATTCCCGTGCCGATGCACGTCGGTCACGAATATGTCGGCGAGATCGTCGAGATGGGGCAGGAAGTGCGCGGCTTCGCGATCGGCGATCGCGTATCCGGCGAAGGGCACATCACGTGCGGTTTCTGCCGCAACTGTCGCGCGGGGCGCCGGCATCTGTGCCGCAACACGGTCGGCGTCGGCGTGAACCGCGAAGGCGCGTTCGCCGAGTATCTGGCGATCCCGGCGTTCAACGCGTTCAAGATTCCGCCCGAGATCTCCGACGATCTCGCGTCGATCTTCGATCCGTTCGGCAACGCGACGCACACGGCGCTGTCGTTCAACCTCGTCGGCGAAGACGTGCTGATCACCGGCGCGGGCCCGATCGGCATCATGGCCGTCGCGATCGCGAAGCACGTCGGCGCGCGCAACGTCGTCATCACCGACATCAACGACTACCGGCTGGAACTCGCGCGCAAGATGGGCGCGACGCGCGCGGTCAACGTCGCACGCGAGTCGCTGCGCGACGTGATGACCGACCTGCACATGACCGAAGGCTTCGACGTCGGTCTCGAGATGTCGGGCGTGCCGAGCGCGTTCACGAGCATGCTCGAGGCGATGAACCACGGCGGCAAGGTCGCGCTGCTCGGCATTCCGCCCGCGCAGACGGCGATCGACTGGAACCAGGTGATCTTCAAGGGGCTCGAGATCAAGGGCATCTACGGCCGCGAGATGTTCGAGACCTGGTACAAGATGGTCGCGATGCTGCAGAGCGGCCTCGACCTGTCGCCGATCATCACGCATCGCTTTGCGGCCGACGATTACGAGAAAGGCTTCGCCGCGATGCTGTCCGGCGAAAGCGGCAAGGTGATTCTCGACTGGACGGCCTGAGTGCCGAAGGGGCAGCGCGGCTCGTTCGCCGCCTGCCCCGCTTTCGTTTGCCGCTGCGTTTTCGAGGCCGGAACGCGCGCATCCGGGCTTGAGGTGAGATTTTTCGGGAGCTGTGTTGGCGTGCCGAATCGCGACGCGATCGCGCATCGGTGACCTGCAATCGCACGTTCGCTTCACCTGTCGGCGCCGGCCTGCCGCTTCCGCATCGCTTCCCCATCACGCCATTCGGCGCCTGTTTTTCCTCTTCCGCGTACTCCCCTGCTTCACTTGCATGGCGATCGTTCGCTGCGCACCGTCTGCGATGCCGTGCCGTGCCGAACCGCGATGCCAACCGTGAGCCCGCGAGCCTCGTTGCAACTCACTCATGCGCGATGCGATCGGCATCGTGCGGTGCGCGGACCGCTACTTGATCCGTTCACCATTCAACCCGCGCGGGTCGAGCTGAAGACTCAACACGACGAGCCAGCGTTTCGGGCACTGCGGCGCCACGTCGATCAGATTGCCGTGCGTGCCGGGAGTCGTGACGAACCCGTGTTGCGCCGCGGACTGATAGGCGCGTAGCGCATCCGCCTGCAGCCAGAAGCTGACGAGCGCGCAGGTCACGAAGCGGAACAGCAGCAAGGTCGCCGCTTCCGGCGCGAAGCCGGCCGCGACCAGCAGGCTCTCGAACGCGAGCGTCAGCACCTGCGCAACCGCGATCGTGATGAGCGTCAGCTTCATCACGCCGCGCAGCCGCAGCGCCGCACGCACGCGTGCTTGCTTCACGTCGAGGTGCGCGCGATCGTCGCCGCCGTCGTGCTTCGGCATATCGTGTTTCATGATGTCGCACCGGCTTGCCGCGCGACGTCGATCTGCGTCGTGTCGCAGGCAGGCATGCGGTCGTACGCGATGCCGACGGATTTGCACAGGATCGTGCTGTCGTAGTTGTGTCCCGGGAAGCGCATCACGTCGACCGGTTGAAAGCCTTCGCGACGATAGAAATCGATGAGCCGGACCGCCGCGTACGGCGCATCGAGCGCGAGGTGCGTCGCGCCGCGCGCGGCGGCCCGCCGCTGTGCGAACGCGAGCAGCGAACGGCCGATGCCGCGATCCTGCCAGACAGGATCGACGGCCAGTTGGCCGAGCGTCGCGACGTGCCGGCTGCGATACGGATCGCAGCGGGAATCGGGATCGTGCGAATGCATCGTCATCGTCGCAACCAGATGCGCGTTGCCGAGCGCGACGAAGCACTCGCTGGTGAGCACGCGTTCGCGCGTCGCCGAGGGCGGCTGATCGACGCACGGGCAATTGAAGCCCAGTGCGCCGAGCGGTGCGAACGCGCGATGCAGCAGTGCGGTCAACGCGTCGTACGAATCGCTGCGCGGGTCGAAGCGCCGCACGACGACGCGGCCGTCGAGCCGCTTCGCATAAGCCGCATAGGCGCGCGCGGGGCGCGCGGATTCCGGTCGCTGCATGATGTCCTTTCGCCCAGACAGGGTGACCGAAGTGTAGTGAGCGTCACGTATCCGCTTCAAGAAAAAATGTCGTAAACGCGGCGGGCCTCGTCGCGCGCTCACACAGCGGATCAGCCCTCTCGCTGGCAGGGCTTTTTCACATGGGTGTTGACGATGGAGAACGATCGTTCTACCGTAAACCCATGAACACACATCACGACCCCTCCGGCGAACCAGGCGTTCGCGACCGGCTGCTCGATGCGGCCGAAGCGCTGATTTATTCGGGCGGCATCCACGCGACCGGCGTCGATGCGATCGTGAAGCGCTCCGGCGCCGCACGGAAAAGCTTTTATTCGCATTTCGAATCGAAAGAGGCGCTGGTGGTGGCCGCGCTCGAACGCCGCGACGAGCGCTGGATGCGCTGGTTCGTCGACGCAACCCATGCGCGCGGCAAGACGCCGCGCGCGCAGCTGCTCGGCATGTTCGAGGTGCTGCGCGACTGGTTCGGGCAGCCCGACTTTCACGGCTGCGCGTTCCTGAACGCGTCGGGCGAGATGCCCGACGCCGACGATCCCGTGCGCGTCGTCGCGCGGGCGCACAAGGCACGCCTGCTGGCGTTCGTACGCGAGCGGTTCGATGCGTATGCGGACGAAGCCGGCATTGAGCGCCGCGGGCTCGCGCGCATCGCGCGTCAGTGGCTCGTGCTGATCGACGGCGCGATCGGCGTGGCGCTCGTCAGCGGCGATGCAAACGCGGCGCGCGATGCGCGCGCGACAGCCGAACTGCTGCTCGACACCGTGTCACGGTAGCCGAAGCAGCGAATCCGAACCGGCCGCGGGTGTCCGCGGCCAGAACCCTGAACAGGAGCAACTCATGTCAGCTTCCCCCGAAGTCCGTCCGCCCGTTCCGCCTTTTACGCTCGAATCGGCGCGCCAGAAGGTGCGCGCTGCCGAGGATGGGTGGAATACGCGCGACCCGCAGCGCGTGTCGCTCGCTTATACGCCGCAAAGCCAATGGCGCAATCGCGCGGAATTCGTGACCGGCCGCGACGAGATCGTCGGGCTGCTGCAGCGGAAATGGACGCGCGAACTCGACTACCGGCTGATCAAGGAGCTGTGGGCGTTCGGCGGCAATCGCATCGCGGTGCGCTTTGCGTATGAATGGCATGACGATGCAGGCAACTGGTTCCGTTCGTACGGCAACGAAAACTGGGAGTTCGACGAAAACGGCCTGATGGCGCATCGTTACGCGTGCATCAACGACCTGCCGATTCGCGAGGAAGATCGTCTTTATCACTGGCCGCTCGGCCGCCGTCCGGACGATCATCCCGAGCTGTCCGATCTCGGGCTGTGAGGTTCGCATCCGTTCAACGGATCGTTGGACGCATCACCCGGGTTCGATGGTGAGGAAATTCGGGAGCTGCGCGCCAAAGGTGAGGTTTTTCGGGACGAGGTGAAATGTCGCGTCGGACTGTGTGTTTCGAACAGATCGACGTGGCATTGCACCGTGCATGCGGGACCTGTTGTGCACATCGATATCGCGTGATGCACGTGTCGACGTGCAACGGTGTGCTTCACCGCGCGGTGCATCTCACCCATCGAGCGGATTTGGCGCTGTGTTGGCGATCGGTGTGCGTGCACGTGATGTGCAACTCACCGATCGAATCGATTGCGACGAGAGACAGCGCAAGCAGTGCGCGTTGCGGTGTGTCGTTGCTCACCGCTCGACTTCACCGCATGCGCATCGGAACTTGCACGGGTGCGCAAACACATCGCGTGTTGCTCACCGCCGGCTGATGCATGAAACTTGCCCGGCGCGATCACTCGCGCCGGGTTCGACCGTCAGCCCGCAATCCGCGCGGCGATCGCCTCGCCCACTTCCTGCGTGCCTGCTTGGCCGCCGAGATCGCGCGTATGCGGCCCGGTGCGCAGCACGTCCTCGATCGCGGCGACGATCGCATCGTGCGCTTCGTGTTCGGGGCCCGCGCCATTGCCGAGGAAGTCGAGCATCATCGCCGCCGACCAGATCATCGCGACCGGATTCGCGATGTATTGCCCCGCGATGTCGGGCGCGGAGCCATGCACGGGTTCGAACAGCGACGGAAACGTGCGGTCGGGGTTGAGGTTCGCCGACGGCGCGATGCCGATCGTGCCGGTACAGGCCGGCCCGAGATCCGACAGGATGTCGCCGAACAGGTTCGATGCGACGACGACGTCGAAGCGGTCCGGCTGCAGCACGAAGCGCGCGCACAGGATGTCGATGTGCTGCTTGTCGACGGCGATCTCCGGATAGCGTTCGGCCATCTCGGCCGCGCGCGCGTCCCACCACGGCATGCTGATCGCGATGCCGTTGCTTTTCGTCGCGACGGTGAGGCGCTTTGCGCGCCGCTGCGCGAGTTCGAACGCGAATTTCAGCACGCGCTCGGTGCCGTGACGCGTGAAGATCGACTGCTGCATCACGACTTCGCGCTCGGTGCCTTCGAACATCGTGCCGCCGACCGACGAGTATTCGCCCTCGGTGTTCTCGCGCACGATCATGAAGTCGATGTCGCCCGCATGGCGGCCGGCAAGCGGCGACGGCACGCCGTCGAACAGGCGCGCGGGCCGCAGGTTGATGTACTGGTCGAACTCGCGGCGGAATTTCAGCAGCGAGCCCCACAGCGAAATGTGATCGGGCACCGTCGCGGGCCAGCCGACCGCGCCGAACAGGATCGCGTCCATGCCCGACAACTGCGCCTTCCAGTCGTCCGGCATCATCTTGCCGTGCTGCGCGTAGTAGTCGCAGCTGGCCCAGTCGATCTGCACGAAATCGAATCGAATGCCGAAACGCGCGGTCACGGCGGTGAGTGCGCGCAGGCCCTCGGGCATCACTTCACGGCCGATGCCGTCGCCGGGGATCACGGCAATTCTGTAGGTCCTGTCGGTCATGCAAAGCTCCTTGGCTGGTCGGCCGGCTGCCGGGGGAGGCAGCGGCGCGTGACGTCATTCTATTTATTTCCATCTGGATTAAAATCGCGCGAAAGGTTAATCGACTTTCCACGAATCGTGAACAAATCGCCGAACCTCGACGACCTGCGCGTGTTCAGCCTGGTCGTCCGCCTGACGAGCTTCAGCGCGGCTGCCGAGCAGCTCGCGGTGTCGCCCGCCTATGTCAGCAAGCGTATCGCGTTGCTCGAGGCGCAGCTCGGCACGCGCCTGCTGCATCGCTCGACGCGCCGCGTGACGGTCACGGAAGCCGGCGAACGCGTGTTCGCGCGCGCTGAAAAGATTCTCGACGACGTCGATCATCTCGTCGAGGACGTGTCGACGACGCGCACGGTGCCACGCGGCACGCTGCGCATGTCGAGCAGCTTCGGCTTCGGCCGGCACGTCGTCGCGCCGGCGCTGCTCGACTTCACCGTGCGCTATCCGCAGCTGAACGTGCGCCTCGATCTGTTCGACCGGCTCGTCGACGTCGCGGGCGAAGGCTACGACCTCGACGTGCGCATCGGCGACGACATCTCCGATCATCTGATCGCGCGCCGCCTCGCCGCGAACTACCGCGTGCTGTGCGCGTCGCCCGACTATCTCGCCAGGCGCGGCACGCCGCGCTCGCTCGCGGATCTCGCGTCGCACGATTGCCTTGCCATCAAGGAGCGCGATCACCCGTTCGGCGTGTGGCGGCTGAACGTGCGAGGAGAAACGGCAACGGTGAAGGTCGGCGGCGCGCTGTCGACGAACCACGGCGAGGTCGCCGTGCAATGGGCGCTGGCCGGACGCGGGATCGTGTTGCGTTCGATCTGGGAAGCGGGGCCGCTGATTGAAAGCGGCGCGTTGTGTCGCGTGCTGCCGGACGCAACCCAGCCCGCGAACATCTGGGCCGTTTATCCGGAACGTGTCGCGGCGTCGGCGAAAGTACGCGTATGCGTGGATTTTCTGGCGGAGACGCTGGCCGGCCTGAATGCCGCAGCGAGTGACGATACGGCCTGAGAACGGCCAAAGGTGAGCTTTTACGGGAAGTTGAACCGTGCGTGCGCGGCGGCGCGTTTTACGTCGAAACGTGAGCGGCGCAACGCTGTGCAAATCACCGTTGAACTTGCGTGATAACGGCGCCACACGATTCGCCCGTCACAGCCGGTTGTTCTTCGCGAGCATCAGCACGCGCGCCCAGCGCTGCGCATCGCGCTTGTCCGTCATCGGCAGTTTCCATTCGCTGCGCACGGCGTCGCGCACGCGCACGACGAGATGCCAGCGGCCGCCGATCGGCGCGGCCTGGCAGCCGTCGAGCTGCGACAGCGTATAACGACCGTCCGCGCCGTCATGCGACAGCCACAGCAGCCCTTGCGTCGCGGACACGCGCAACTCGCCCCACGCGCGATGCACGACGTGGGTCCAGCCTTCTTCCTTCGTGTTCGGTGCGATGTCGCGGCGGCGCTTGATCCACCACGCGACCAGCGCGATCAGGATCGCGGCGGCGAGCACGGCGGCGGCGATCGCGACCGGCTGGCCGAACTGCGCGGCGATGACGTGAAACAGGTGAACCGCGCCCCATCCAGCAGCGATGAGCGCGAACAGTGCAATGAAAATCGGCATGTCTGATCGGAGAGGAGGACGGACCGGCGCATGCATCGCGCCGATCCGTCGCGCAGCGCATTACCGGCGGCGGTGAATGTCGTGCGTCACGAAGCCCGCGTCGTTGTTGGGCAGCGCGAGGCCGTCCTTCACCGCGAGCGTCTTGCGGATGTCGTCGAGACCCGCGGACCAGTGGTCACGCATCGTCGACAGACCGAACTGATAGTCCTTGTAGTGATGCTCGTACGCCTTCTGCTGATAGATCAGGTGCTGGATGTTGTACTTCTTGCTGCACGACATCGCATCGGCCTCGACGCACCACGGATCCGCCTTGCGCTGCGCTTCAGGCACCTGGTCGAGCACGTGGCGCAGCACGTTGCGGTAACGCTGTTCGCGTTGCAGCGTGTCGGTGACGAAACGCGTGCGGCTCGAATACTGCACGTCCTTCGTACGTTCGGCGACGTCGGCCATCGTACGCGGCAGCGGCCCGCGCGCGCTCCACAGATCGACCTGGAACGCGAGCGTGTCGCGGCGCGGCCGGGCGCGGAGCACTTCCATCAGCGGCGTGTTCGACACGACGCCGCCGTCCCAGTAATACTCGCCGTCGATCTCGACGGGCGGGAACGCGGGCGGCAGCGCGCCGGACGCCATGAAGTGCTCGGGCGCGAGGCGAATACGCGAGTTGTCGAAGTACACGAAGTTGCCGGTGCCGACGTTGACCGCGCCGACCGACACGCGCGTCTCGCCCGAATTGATCCGGTCGAAGTCGCACAGCTTCAGCAGCGTTGCGCGCAGCGCCGACGTGTCGTACCAGCTGATCTTTTCAGGATGGTCGGACACGCCCGGCAGCGGCGGCGGGAAGCGCGGCACGAAGAATCCCTGCTGGCCCTGCATCATCGCGCTGGCAGCCTGCGACGCGGTGAAGAACGTGCGGATCTGGTCGATGCTGTTGAACAGCGCGAATTCGAACGCGGCCGGAATCGTGGGAAAGAACGCCGGCTGGCAGATCGTTTCCCAGAATTCGCGCAGGCGCTCGACGCGATGCTCGGGCGCATTGCCGGCGATCAGCGCGGTGTTGAGCGCGCCGATCGAGATGCCCGCGATCCAGTCGAGCGGAACATCCGCCTCGTGCAGCCCTTCGAACACGCCGGCCTGATACGCGCCGAGCGCGCCGCCGCCCTGCAGGACGAGCGCGATCGTCTCGTACGGCAGCGACCGCGCAGGGGCCGGCGCGCCGGCTTCGTGTTGCAGGTCCGCCGCGTCGACGGCCTGCTTTTCTGTTCGGGCGTGCGGCTTCATCAATTGCTCCGGGAAATCCCGCCATGGATGGCGGAGAGGAAAGGCAAGGTGCGGGAATTGCCTCCCGTCAGGGAGGCGAGGACGTTACTGCATGAACCAGCCGTGGCTGACGACGAACGACTGGCCCGTGAGCGCGGCGCTCGGGAACGCCGACAGGAACAGCACCGTCTGCGCGACGTCCTGCACCGTCGTGAACACGCCGTCGACCGTGTTGCCGAGCATCACCTTCTTGATCACTTCTTCCTCGCTGATGCCGAGCTCCTTCGCCTGCTCCGGAATCTGCTTGTCGACCAGCGGCGTGCGCACGAAGCCCGGACACACGACGTGCGAACGCACGTTGTGCTTCGCGCCTTCCTTTGCGAGCACGCGGGCGAGGCCGAGCAGCCCGTGCTTGGCCGTCACGTATGCCGACTTCAGCGGCGACGCTTCGTGCGAGTGCACCGAACCCATGTAGATCACGACGCCGCCGCGATCGTCCTTGTACATGTGCTTGAGCGCGGCCTTCGTCGTCAGGAATGCGCCGTCGACGTGGATCGCCTGCATCTTCTTCCAGTCGGCGAACGAGTAGTTCTCGATCGGGTTGACGATCTGGATGCCCGCGTTCGACACGAGGATGTCGACCGAGCCGAACGCTTCGGCCACCTTGTCGATGCCGCTGTTCACGGCTTCCTCGTTCGTCACGTCCATCGCGACGCCGATCGCCTTGCCGCCCGCCTTGATGATCTCGTCGGCGACCGCATTCGCGCCGTCCTGGTTCAGGTCGGCGATCGCGACGGCCGCGCCTGCCTTGGCGAGCTCGAGTGCGATTTCCTTGCCGATGCCGCTCGCGGCGCCCGTGACGACTGCGGTCTTGCCATTCAGGTTGCTCATTTCGAATTCCCGTGGTGAAAGGTTTGACAGGGAGAAAGGACTGCGGACGTGTTACTGAGCCAGGTAATCGTAGACGACTTCGCCAAGGCCCAGTGTCAAATCTGCGACGAGGTGCCGGGCTTCGACGATCTCGAGCACGGGCAGGTCGGCCACGGGCGCGAGCGCGTGCGGCGCCAGCTCGAGCGATGCGGGGCCCGTCCACGCGCCCTTCATCTTGATGTCCTGCAGGTAGTAGCGCACCAGTTCGCACACACGTGCGGTGCCGTCGACGTGCGGAATGATCTTCAGCAGGAAATTGGGGCCGGCGAGACGCTTCGTCTGCTCGTCGATATCCAGTTCCTTGTGCTTGTAGCCCATCGTGCCGGTTGCGACGCGCACCTTGCCGTAGTCGAGCGTGCCGAGCAGGTGGTCGGTGTTCACGTGCAGGGTGGGCGAGGCGAGCTTCTTCGGAAAGCCCCACAGCTCACGGCCGCCGGCGATCGGCGGGTGATCGTCGAGATACATCGCGAGCGTGTAGCCGCCCGGCTGGCCGTTGTATTCGACGGGAATCACCTGGCCGCTTTCGGTGTAGTCGCCGAAGCCGGTCGAATCGGCCATGCGAATGAATTCGTAATGCACGAGCGGCTCGGTGACCTGCAGCGGCTCGGGGACAATTTCACGGAGACGGTCCGGATCGGTGCGATACGTGATGATCAGGAACTCACGGTCGACGAAACGGTAGGGGCCCATCGGGAAGGCAGGGCTGGTCAACGGCATCGCAAACGCTTTCGATCGGACATCGCTGGTTTTCATGCGGACTCCTTGTTGTTGATCGCTTCGTGGATGAGTGCTCGTAATCGTATGCCTGTGCGTTGCCGTTGTGCGATGCCGCATTTGGAATTAATTGTTGCCGATTTCAAAGTATTTGCGGCGTAAATATTGAGATGAACGATGCAAACGGCTCGGATGGCGCCCGGCGGCCCGATCTTCGCACACGTCGATGACGTCACGATGTGAAAAAGGTGAGCCTTTACGGGATGCTGGGTGAGCCTTTTCGGGAGACGGTCGCGCGGGAATATGTCAATTGTGTGAACTTGTGCTGCGGTGCAGGCTCTAAGTGCGTTCGCCGCGGCGGGTGGGCCCTGTCCCGCATGCCCGCCGAATTAAGCATCGCTTAAGCGGGCGCCCCCTAGCATCGTTCCTGTCCGACCGGGTAACCGGTCGAAATCTTTACGTCCCACGCAACCGGATTCATGCAGAACCTCAATCTCACCCTCTTTTCCGCCATCAACGCCGGGGTTGCGCCGCAGCCGGGCGTGGCCCGCCTCGCCATCTTTGCCGCCGACTGGCTCGTCTATGCGCTGCCCGCGATGCTGTTGCTGACCTGGATATTCGGCGCGCGCCCGACGCGGCGCCAGGCGATCGAAGCCGGCGTCGGTGTATGCGTGGCGCTCGTGCTCGCGCAGGTGATCGGGCATTTCTGGTTCTCGCCGCGTCCGTTCATGGCCGGCGTCGGCACGCAGCTGATTCCGCATTCGCCGGACAGCTCGTTTCCGAGCGATCACATGACGTTCGCGTGGAGCCTGGCGGTCGGCCTGATGCTCGGCGGCACGACCCGGCTCACCGGGTTCGTGATGGCCGCGATGGCCGTGGCGATTGCCTGGGGGCGCGTCTATGCGGGCGTGCACTGGCCGTTCGACATGGCGGGCGGTGTGCTGGTCGGGACGGCCGGCGCGCTGGCCGCTCACCTGTACGGGCAACGCGTGACCGCGCTGCTCGAACGGCTCGGCGATTCGGTGCATGCGGTCGTGATGGGGCGCCGGCACGCGCCGTAAGCGGAAGGAAGCCGGGCAGGACGCCGTCAGCCGGGTGAGCCGGGCGTGCGGGCCGGTTCGGCCGCCGCGGACGGGCCGCCGCCCGCATCGTGCAGTTCGGGTGTATCGGCCGGATGCTGCGCGGCGTCGCGGTCAAGGGCGCTTTCCTTCAGGATCGCGCACATCGCGACGAACAGCGCGAGTACGACTGCCGCGAGGCCGCAATAACCGGCGATCTTCAGGTTGCGAACGAAAGGCGAAGCGTGGCTTTCTTTTGTCATGACCGGGCGCTCCTGGGCGGGCTGCGGCGGCTGTCGCCTGACAGCGGCGTCGCAGACATACATATATACCAGCCGCGATGCCGATGCCAAGCCCGTCGGCGCGCCGGCGCCACGGTCGTATCACCCGTCAAGCCGTCGGGTGCCCGTAAGCCGGCAGCCCGTACGCCGGCTGCCCGTATGCTTCAGTCTTCCAGCGTTTCGTGTACGGCCGCCGCGCCGCGCTTCCAGTAGGCCGCCGCGCGGATGCGCGACTTGTCGACACCGCGCTCGCCGGTCAGGTGCTGGCGCACCGCGCGCATCGACAGCGCTTCGCCGGCCGCCCACACGTAGCCATCGCCCGACGGCGGCAGCGGCAGGTCGCGGACCGCATCCAGCAGCACGTCGCCGTCCGCCGCGTCGGCTTCGGCGCGGAAGCGCCAGATTTCATGCACGTCGGCGTGCGTATCGAACGAGATCTGCGCGGTGCGATCCGCGACTTCCAGCACGACCGCCGCGCGCGCACCGGCCGGCAATTCCTCGAGACGCCGCGCAACCGCCGGCAGCGCGGTATCGTCGCCGATCAGCAGATGCCAGTCGAAACCGGTCGGGACGACGAACGAACCGCGCGGGCCGCCGATGCCGAGCCATTGGCCGACGCGCGCCTGCGCGGCCCACTGCGACGCGGGGCCCGGATGGTTCAGCACGAATTCCAGATCGAGCTCGCACGCGGCGCGGTCGAAGCGGCGCGGCGTGAAGTCGCGCGCGACGGGCTTCGGCTCGCCTTCCGGGAACTCGGGGCCGTTCGCGCCGAGCGTCGGCATCGCGGGACGTTCGGCGCCGGGCGGCGGGAAAAACACTTTCACGTGGTCGTCGAACGACGCGGATTCGAAATCCGCGAGATCGGGGCCGCCGAGCGTGACGCGCAGCAGATGCGGCGTCACGGCGTGTACGCGCAGCACCTGCAGCAGGCGGAACTTGAGGGTGTGGCGCACGCGGGTCACGGTGCGCTCGGATGTATTCTGCATCGATCCGTACTCCTTATATGTTGGCGGGCGGCGCGGATGACGCGTCGGTGCCGCCTTCGATTTCGGCCGTCGCGCGGCGCATGATTGCCGCGATGCGGCGCTGTTCGTCGGGGCCGGCTGCGCTCTTGTGCAGCAGCGCCCGCTTGAGCGCGACGCGCGCTTCGACGAACTCCGGCAGCCAGCCGGCCTGCGATTCGTCCTGCGCTTCGTTGCCGGCCGATTCCCCGGCGAAGGCGCGGCGCATGAACTCCATCTTGCGTGCGAGGTGCGTGAGGCGTGCGAATAGCGTGTCGACGCGTTCGCGTTGCGCGTCGAGATGCACGCGGCCGGCGTCGGTCAGCGCATAGCGCTTGCGGTTGCCTTCCGCCTGCGACGCGACGAAGCCGCCTTCCTCGAGATACGTGAGCGCCGGATACACCATGCCGGGGCTCGGGCTGTAGAAACCGTTCGAACGCGTGTCGAGCGCCTTGATCAGCTCGTAGCCGTGGCTCGGTTGCTCGGCAACCAGCGCGAGCAGCAGCAGCTGGAGATCGTCGGAGCTGAACTGGCGGCCGCGCGGCATGCCGTCGTCGCCGAAATCGCCAAAGCCGCCGCGCCCGCCCCGGCCGCCGAACGGGCCGCCACCGAACGAATCGTGGCCGCGGCGGTGGCGGCCGATCGCGTGCCAGAGACCGGCGAACCAGTCAGGGCCTGCATGCGCACCTTGCCCGTCGCATCGTGCATGGCCGCGGAAGTGGTTGTGTCGCATGATCGTGTCCTATATGTCGTAAAACATATCTAAAGATATATATCGAAAGATAGAGCGTCAAGGAGATTATTTGGGGTGGGATGGGGGGCCGCGGCCGTCTGGTTGCGACGAGGATTCCCGCCGATGCGTTCCGTCAACCTTCTGGGCGGGTCGCTCCTGACGACTGGAAGGTTGGATGATCTGGCGGTCGGCGCAAGATCCGATTTCGCAGTGGCTGCGAGCTATTAATCGAAAGGCACAGTCGTACCGACCCTTATTCGACTACCGAAGACACTTCGAGAAACTCGTCGTGATGCACGCCTTGATGAAATAAATGAGGCAATGCTGATTTTCAAAACACTGGCGATCATTATTTAAATTGCCGGAATGTTTTTTAAGCCGATTGAAATGAATTAATTGATTTCCGTTTCATCAAACAGAATTTCCGCGCCAGCAAAGGTATTCAAGTCAGGCGCATCATTCAATGTGATCTCACCCAGACAACGTACGTCGGCCATGGATCGCGCGTCGATGAAGATTTTCGACCCTTTATTTGCAGCCCGGAAATTCGCCGAAAATGTAAAGCATTGCAATATAAAATCCCGGATCGAGTATTCCGGTTGCGATGCGCGATTTTATTTGGCAGGATTTTCATCAAGTTGCTCGGTTTTAAAACGGCGAAACGGTCGGCAATTCTATTAACCGAAATAACACGTGCCGGATGAGCAACGATTCGAAAGGAAGCTGACGAGAAAACAGGTAACGAGGCGGCGAACAGTCGAGATTGTTCGCGATCAATGAATCAATCGCTTGCCCGGCAGCGCCGATGCGTGACTCGGGCGATCCGGGCGAATCCGATACGGGGCGGCCATGGCGATACTCAAGAACGATACCTCCGGAGAAGCATGCCTGCTCCGCGCGTATCACGTGTTCGGGCGCGATGCCGCACGCTGCGACACGGTCATCCGGGATGGGTCGGTGTCCCGCGTCCATGCCCATATCCGCTGGATCGGCGGCTCATGGGAACTCCACGATCACAGCAGCAACGGCACGTCGGTATCGGGTGTGCCGTTGCGCGACGGCGAGCATGTGGTGCTGCAACAGGGTGACGTGATCCGGTTCGGCAGGGCCGGTGTCGCGCCGTGGCGCGTCGAGGCGCTCGATGATCCGGCCGACACGCTGTGGCCGGTCCGGGGTGCCGCGCCTCCGATCGTGCTTGCGTCGCGGCAGATCCTGCCGGCACAGGCCGCGCAGCCGGTCACGATCGTCCGGTCGCCGGCCGGCGAATGGCTGTGCGACGACACGTTGCCGCCGCGTGCGCTCCATGACGGCGATGAAGTGTCGACCGGCGGCATCACGTGGCGCCTGGCCCTCGTGCGCAGCGGCTCGACGGTGATGCTCGCCGCGCCCGCCGATCCGGCCGTGCCGGCGCGATTGCTCGAATTTTTCGTCAGCCGGAACGAAGAACACGTGCGGATGCTGCTGCATGTCCGCGGCGGCGTGGTCGACCTCGGCGAGCGCGCCCATCACTACAGCCTCGTGACGCTCGCCCGCGCGCGCTCGGCCGACATGCAGGCCGGCCACGACGCCGCCACGCAAGGCTGGATCGAACTCGACCGGCTGGCGCGCATGCTCGGCATCGATACGTCCCATGTCAACGTGCAGATTCACCGCGCCCGGGCCCAGTTCGCGGCGCTGCCGGGGCTGGACGGGAGCCAGCTCGTCGAACGCCGGCGCGGCAGCGTCCGGTTCGGTGATTTTCCGTTCCGCGTCATGCGCGGCGAGCACCTCGAATGCCAGTCGGTGCCGGGCGTCCAGCCGCGTATCGGCGCGCCTCGTCCGGCGCCGAGCCTGGTCGCCCACTACTCGTGAACACGGGAGAACCGGCCGTGTTGCTGACCCCGTCCCGCGCGCCCGTCGTGCAGGAAGCACGTGAACCGCGGCAGCCCGCCGCGCCTTTCGCGGAGCTGGTCGGCACCCGGCATTACCGGCTCGGCGCGCTGCTCGGCGAAGGCGGCAATGGCGTGGTGTTTCGCGCGACCTGCGGCGAGACGGGGCAAGCCGTCGCGATCAAGCTGATGCGGGATGACGCCGCGCGCACCGCAGCGGAGCGCGCGCGCCAGCGTGCGCGCTTTCAGCGTGAGACGAGCCTGTGTGAGGCGCTGCGGCACCCGAACATCGTCGCGTTGCTGGACAAGGGGGAAGCGCCCGACGGCCGGCTGTTCGCCGTATTCGAGCTGGTACAGGGCCGGACCCTGCGCGACCGGCTCGCGGCGGAGGGGCCGCTGTCGGCCGTCGACACGGGCCGGCTGATGACGGAGGTGCTGGACGCGCTCGCGGCCGCGCATCGGCAGGGCATCGTGCATCGGGACCTGACGCCGCAGAACATCGTGATCACGATGGCCGAAGACGGGCCGCACGCGAAGCTCCTCGATTTCGGCATCGGCGCGTTGTTGCCCGGCACGGAAGACATCGCGCGCCAGACCTCGACGCTGGCGACCGAGGTGCTCGGTTCGCCGCCCTATTGCGCGCCCGAGCAATTGCGCAACGAGCCGCCGACGCCCAGAACCGATCTGTATGCGTGGGGCCTGATCGTGATCGAATGCCTGACGGGCGAGGTCGTCATGCACGGCGCGAGCGTGGCCGACATTCTCTATCAGCAGCTCAGTCCGGTGGATGTCGCGCTCCCGCCGTCGATCGCGTCGCATCCGCTCGGCTCGGTATTGCGGCGCGCGTTGAGCAAGAATCCGGAGCAGCGCGCCGCGTCGGCCGACGAACTCGCGGTGCCGTTTCGCGCGCTCAACTTCGCCGCGCTCGTCGGCCAGTTCGATGCCAGCCGCATCAGCGTGCAGGCCCGTCCGCGCCCGTTCGCGCCGCGCAGCGAGACGATCGCGACGGTTGGCGAGTACCGGCAGATCACCACGCTGTGCTGTTGCGTGACGATCACCGGCGTGGGCCGGCAACGTCATGCCGGAACCGATCACGGCGACCTGCTCGACGGTTACGAGGAGCAATGGCTGACGAAGTGCGCCGATATCGCCGTCGGTTATGGCGCGCAGGTCGACGGACGGCTCGGCGACACGCTGCTGTTCCATTTCGGCCTGCGCGGCGACATCGACCGGCCGGCGCGCCGCGCGGCGCGCGCGGCACTCGACATGGTGCGGGTGACCGAGCGCGCACGGCTGCCGACGGCGCCCGGCGGCCGCGCCGGTGGCGAAAGCTGGCGCGTCGAAGTGGCCGCCGCGATTCACGTCGGGCAAGTGCTCGCCCATGCGTCGCGCATGTCGGGCGTATCGACGCCCGCGGCGGCGGCGCGGCTGCTGCGGCTTGCCGGGCCCGGGCAGATCCTGATCAGTGACGATGCGCGGCTCGCGCTCGAACGGCATGCCGACTATCGGCCGACCTCGTTGCGGCTGGCGCGGGCGGGCCTCGTGCCGCAGCCGGTTCATGAATTGCTCGGCGAGCGTCGTGCCGATACGCCGTTCGATTCGCTCGACGCCGGCATGCGGGCGCCGATGGTCGGCCGCGCGCGCGAATTCGACGCGCTGATGCGCGCGTGGCAGGAGACGCTCGGATGGCATCGTCGCGCGATGCGCGGCGAGCCTGCGCCACGCGGCGTGCCGCGGCTCGTTGTCGGCGATGCGGGAATCGGCAAGTCGCGCCTCGTGCACGAGCTGTGCGAGGCCGTCCGGAGCCGGGGCCACACCTTCGCGCATTGCGGGTGCCTGCCCGAGCGGGAAAATCATGCGCTGTTTCCGATCCTGCGATTTATCGGCGCGCATTGGCATATCGACGCCGACAGCCCGCCCGGTCTCGCGCTCGCGGCGATCGACACCATGATCGCGCCGCTCGAATGCGATCATGCGGCGGCCCGTGTCGCGCTTGCGACCTGGCTGGGGCTACCCTGCGATGCGAACGGGTTTCTGTGGTCGAGTGCGCGCGAACAGCACGCGCTGTTCGACGTCCTCGAGCAACTGATCGTGTCGCTCGGCAACGGCGCGCCGGTGCTGCTCGTGGTCGAGGATGTCCAGTGGATCGATCGCTCGACCGAGGACTTTCTTGCGTACCTGCAGCGCTCGCCGCGCGCGGCGGCCCTCGGCATCGTGTACACGTCGCGCCCCGTCAAGCTCGGGCGCTGGCGCGGCGCGACCGAACGCCTCGTGCTGCGCCGCCTGCCGCGCGACGACGCGCAGCGCCTGATCTCGGCGTGTGTGGGCCACGGCACGCTCGATCCGGCCTGGCTCGACCGGCTCGCCCATCGCACGGCGGGCATCCCGCTGTTCATCGAGGCCGTCGCGCGAGAGTTGACGATGAGCGGCGCGGACGGCTCGCTCGCGGAGCTGCGGGCAACCGACCCGTATCCGCTTCCGCTCAGTCTCGGTGGCATGCTCGGTCTCGCGTTCGACCGGATCGACGACGCGCGCGACACCGCGCAGCTCGCCGCGACCATCGGGCTCGAGGTGGATGCGCAACTGCTCGCCGACGCATCGCCGCATGATCGGGCCACGCTCGACGCGCATCTGCGGCTGCTGCTCGAAGAGCGGATCGTGTACGCGCAACATCGGCGCGATCGCGTGTTCTATTCGTTTCGCCACGCATTGATTCGCGACGCGGCGTACGAATCGATGCCGCCCGCCGTGCGGCGCGGCAACCATGCGCGCGTCGGCCGCGCGCTGCTCGCGCAAGGCGATCGAGGCGCCGGCGCGCATGCGTTCGGCGTTGCCGGACACTTCGCGCGCTCGGGTGCCTTCGCCGACGCGATCGCCCACGGTAGCGACGCGGCGCGCCGCGCACTCGAACGTTCCCGGTACGACGACGCGATCCGCTACGGGCAGTCGGTGTTCGACTGGCTCGGCAACGCCGACTACGCGCAGCGCGAGCACGACAGCGCGCGCATCCGCGCCACGTTGACGCACGCGACGATGGCACGGTTCGGCTGGGCGGATCCGCAGGTGCGCGAGCATGCGGAGCAACTGTTGCGGCAGATGCAGACGCTCGACGACCCGGCGCTCGAGATCAGCGCGCTGTGGACGCTGTCGACCTACTACCACGTCGCGGGCGATCGTCCCACCGTGCGCAGGATCGGCACGCGGCTGGACGCGCTCGCGACCGAGCGCGGCGACGCCGGCGTCCAGGTCGCGGCGGACGCGATGCGCGGCATGAGCCTGTGGGTCGACGGCGACTATACGCGCGCCCGCGCCGCGTTCGACGCCGTGCTGGCTGGCTACGACGTACGGCGCGACGTGGACCATCGGCGCCTCCTGGGAATCGATACGCGCGCGTGGACGATGGCGTCGCTCGCGAGCGTGCGCTGGTGCATGGACGACGATCCGCAGGCCTCACTCGTGATGGCGCGCGACGCGGTGTATTGCGCGACCTGCCTCGACCATTTGCCGACGCTCGGCGTCACGATGATGTACCTCGCACGCACGTACCAGCTGGCGGGCGATCGCGACGCGGCACGCACGTTGTCGGAAGCGATTCTCCGTCTGTCGGAGGTGCATCGGCTGCGCGCGGTCGAGCACTACGCCGCGATCATGCTTGCGTGGACGCAAGGGGATCGCGCGGGCATCGTCGCGCATCTCGACGCGCAGCGGCAATCGGGCGGCCTGCTCGGGCTGACCTACTACGCGTCGCTGCTTGCCGAACTGGACGCCGGGCGCGGCGACTACCCTGCCGCGCTCGCGCAGGTCGAGCAGTGCCTCGCGTGGTGCGAGTCGACCGGCGAACGGTATTACGAAGCACAGCTGCTGCTGAAGAAGTGCGAGTACTTGCGCCGCGCCGATCCGCGATGCGGTGGCGTGGCCGCGCTGGCCGCGTGCCGGCGCGCAATCGAAGTTGCAACGACGGCGGGCATGGGCCGCATTGCCAGGCTCGCCGAAACGATGTTGCAGTCGTTGCCGTAAGTGGTTCCATTCATCAATCAGGAGAACATACTGATGAGCACGGATAATCGATTACCGACGTACGAAGAGTTTCTCGAATACCGGGCAACCGTCATTCGGGCGATAGCGCTCGCGTGGCATTCCAAAGCGTTTCTCGACGAACTCGAGGCCAATCCGATCCACGCGTTGCGCGAGCATTTCGACTATCACTTTCCGTTCGATCTCGACCTGAAGGTGCAGACCAAGTCGTCGGCCTGGACACCGGGCGTCAACGGCGACTGGACGGCCGGCCAGAAAAACAAGCTCACGTTGTTTCTGCCGCCCGCGCCGGCGAACGAGAAGCACTTCGCGCAGGCGCTGGCCGCCTACAACGCGAACCACATCACCATCATGGAATGACTTCAGGGAAACCGACATGGCAAAGGAAAACGCTAATCCGACGCTCGAATCGATGCTGGAGTTTCAGAAGGTCTATCTGCGTGCGATCGCGCTTTCATGGCGAAACCCGGACTTCAAGCGCGAGTTGCTGAAGAAGCCGCTGGATACGCTCGCGAAATACTTCGGTTACCAGTGTCCGTGGATCATCGACATCGAGGTCGTCGAACCACCGGACGGCGATCATGGCTGGAGGGACCACGGGAGAGACGGCGGGAGCTGGCACCTGCCGCGCAACGTGATGACGGTCGGCATACCGGAAAAGCCGTTGAGCCGGGACGAAGAGGCCGTTGCACTCGCGGCGTACAGCGACGCCGGGTCGACTTACCTGTTCACCTGCTGCTGACCCGGCGCGGTCGCGCCGCGCACAGTCGCGCGGCGCGACCGCGATGTTTGTTGACCCGCTGCACGGAACCAGACGATGCTTGATGACTTTTCGCGCGTGTTGCGCTTCAAACCGCATTTGCTCGTGCTCGATGCGGGGCCCGAGACGCTGTTCGTCGTCGATGAATTCAAGCGCGCGATGCTGTCCGGCGCGCACTTCGTGCAGATCGCCGCCTGCTTGCGGGCGCGGATGACGATCGCCGAGATCGTGGCATCGCTCGCCGGCACGTTCGGAGAATGGGACGTGCTCGCGCGGCTCGATCACCTGGTGCAGCGCGGGTACCTGCGTGCCGACTCGCCGCACGACGACGATGCGGCGCGCGGCTTCTTCGAGCGCGCCGGACTCGACGGCGACGCGGCTTGTGCGCACGTCGTTCAACTGCGTGTTGCGGTCGAGGCGTTCGGCGCCGACGATGCCGCGCTCAGGCGCGCGCTCGACACGGCCGGCATCGAAGTCGTGCCGGACGCCGAATTGACCGTCGCGATCACCGATACGCACGACCGCGACGATCTCGCCGCATGCGCGGCCCGCACGGCGGCGCGTGGCGGGGCATTGCTCGTCGTCGCGGCCAGTGGCGTGCAGACGCTGATCGGGCCGTTGCTGGCCGGCGGCGGCGCGTTGGCCGACGCGCCGTGCATCGAATGCGTACGCTACTGGATTCGCATCAACCGGCCGGTCGAGGCGCTGCTTGCACGCCATCACGGCAGCGACGCGACGCATCTGCCGCCGGCCGCCTCGCGCGCCGGGGCCGCCGCCGCGGCGGCGCTGGTGGCGGCGACGGTCGAGCAGATCGCGGTCAACCGCACGGCGTCGGAACGGCTGCAAACGCATCTCGTGGTGCAGCGCATCGACACGTCGACCGCCGAGCGGCACCGCGTGACGAGGCGTCCGCAATGCTCGTGCTGTGGCAATCCCGCGTGGATGCGCGAACAGGCGGCGCATGCGCCGCGGCTCGCCGACCATGCGCCGTTGATGCGTACCGACGGCGGTTACCGTAGCGCCGATCCGCAACAGGTGTTCGAGCGTTATGCGCATCTGATCTCGCCGGTCAGCGGCGCGATCGCGTATCTGCACCCGATGCCGAAGCGACATGCGGGCCTGCGCAAGGTCTATGCGTCGGGCTTTCTCGTGTGCCCGGCGGCCGTCCCGGGCAGCAACCGGTTCGACAGGCTCTGCTCCGGCAAGGGCCGCACCGACGATCAAGCCCGTGCGAGCGCGCTATGCGAGGCGCTCGAACGATTCAGCAGCGTGTATCAAGGCGACGAGGCGACGCTGGCCGGAAGCATCGAAAGCCTGCTCGCCGATCCGGCATGCGACGCCGTACCGATTCATGTGAACGATCTTCAGCAGTTCAGCGAACGGCAATTCGACGCGCGCGATGCGATCAACGCGTTGAACCACGATGTTCGAAAGCAGGTGCCGCCGCGTTTCACGGCGCACGACGTCATCGACTGGACACCGGCCTGGTCGCTCGTGACCGGCAGGCGCCATCTGGTACCGCTGAGCTACTGCTATGCGGAAACGCCCGACAGCGCGCAGGCTCATGCCGCATGCGTGCACAATCCCAACGGCTGCGCGGCGGGATCGAGCGTCGACGAGGCGATTTTGCAGGGCATGCTCGAATTGATCGAACGCGATGCGGTCGCGATCTGGTGGTACAACCGGATCCCGCGCCCCGGCATCGATCTCGCGAGTTTCGACGATCCGTATTTCGATGCGCTCGTGAGCGAATACGCGGCGTTCGGATGGCGTTTGTGGGCGCTCGACATCACCACCGATCTCGGGGTGCCGACCGTGGCCGCGCTGGCGGAAAATCCGCAAGACGGGCGATTCTCGATCGGCTTCGGCTGCCATCCGGACGGTCAAATCGCAGTGCAGCGGGCGCTGACCGAAGTCAACCAGTTGCTCGATATCGCAGCGGATGCTCCGCACCCGTGGGATCGCGACAAACTCTTGGCAACCGGTTTCCTGTATCCGGCGAACGGCGTGCGCTGCACGACGCGCGCGACATGGCAGCCGACCGACGCTGCATCGTTGCCCACGGCGCTTGCGCATTGCGTCGGGCGCATCGCGGAGGCCGGCATGGACGTGCTCGTCGTCGACAAGACGCGGCCCGACATCGGCTTGTCCGTGGTGCAGGTCATCGCGCCGGGGCTGTGCCATTTCTGGCCGCGTTTTGGCGCGCGACGGCTCTACTCGGTTCCGGTGGCGCTGGGTTGGCGCGCGCAGCCGTGCGTCGAACAGGAGCTGAACCCGGCACTGCTGTTTCTGTGACTGGACCGATGGCCCTTTCGTGGCAGCGGAAGGGCCAGGTCTCCACGGCGATGACTGGCATGAACGGTTCGCTCCGCATCGTTCGACGACCGTTCGCGACCCCCGGCGATTGTCGCTCGGCCTCGGGAAACGTGCCCGAAATCTCCGTCTGGATGAGCACACCGAACTTCTTCAAACATGTCCGGCGAAAACCCGTTGCACGTTATCAATATGCCTAATGATAGGGATACCGTATCAATATAAAAATCTGTATTCCTGACATTAAGGTTGACGTGGACGTGACCAACATCAAACAGCTACGCCAATGCGGCGGCGCGCACGTACGTCCGTTCGCGAACGATCTCCGATAAGCGGATCCCACGCATCGGGTACAGGCGTCGGCACGCCAGCTCCGCGCATGCCAACGCCGCTGCCCCGGGGTGTCCGCTGCTTCCTCTTCCGGCGCTGTCCGGCCCCTTTTTCCACAGTCGGTCAGGCAGCGACCGCCCGGTCCGCACGCGCATCGCCATCCTGAAATCGAGCGTATTTCGGTGACAGAAAATCTCGCCCCACGTCAATAGCGTTCTTGCTCTCTCATTCCGATAAATTTTTTTGAGATGTTATTCAATTGCAGAGCAACTTCCATTTACACTAGCGACGCGATGCCAATGAGGTTGAAGGAATGTGAATAATTCACCGGATCAAGCCGTTTGAAAGAGGGTTGGTCGTGTGAAAGAAGTCCGTTTATTCCGTAATGCTGAAAAAATCGGCTGCATTAAATCGGTTCAGGAAATTAATCGATTTTCGCATCTCGAGTAACTAACGAAATCATTGTTTCGTCATGTGAAGCGATGCGCGCATCCAGGGTTTGACGAGTGGCGATGACCTGCCGGCGAGAGACGGCAGCGTGAGACGAGAAAGGCATGTCTGCCGGGGCGGCGCTGGTGCTGGCCCGGGAGCCAGGTTGCTGACGAATTAATCACCGCGGAATCGTTGGGAGTTGAATCATCCGGTTCGCCTTGCATCGGCATTGGCGAATGGACATCTTCGGTCGCTGCATCGAGTGCGTACGTTTTTCCGGCGAGTCAATGATGAATGAATCACCGCAAATCCGTTGGGTGGTTGAATTTTTCGATTCGTCAAATATTCCGAATCACGGATACATATTTTTCAGCTGCCGCAAAAGTTACATCTGTTATCCGGGAGAGCCAATTGGCTTTACTCCCGACGGTATGGCCGCGGCAATCGCCGCGTTGCGTCACTGCCTGAAACAGGCGCCACCGAGAGAAATACTGGTTTCCAATAAAAAGATCGACCGTGTCTCGCAGTCAGGGATGCCTTGCGAGCTGGTTCAGGCTTGAGCGTCGACAGTTCGTGGCATGGCGCCAGTAGCCGCGCCGTGTCTTTGTTTATCCACCTGGAGAGGATGCGCATGAGCAATGCGAGTGTGACAGCGAAGATCAAGGAAACGCCCGCGCCGAAAGAACCGACGACGATTCCGACTCCGTTCGAGACTCAGGAGACGGTTGCGAAGCGGACATCGGTGAAGCTGACCAACGTGTCGGCGAACGGCCAGTCGAAGCGCGCGGCCCTGGACGGGCAACTGGTATGGTACGACACGGCGCAACTGGCCCGGCCGCATCCCGACGACAGCATGTTCGTGCGGGTCGTCAATTCGCTGTACAGCGGCGTGGTGGTCTACCCGGACAACGCGGCCAACCTGCTGCCGGCCATTCCGGCCCGGATGCGGATCGTGCTCCGCCTGCGCAATGCCGCGGACATCAACGCGTTTCGGGAAGGTCCGCTGTTCGCCGAGTTCAAGGACGACGGCAAGCGCCGGCGCAGCGTGGCCTGCGCGGATATCGCGGCGCTGCGGCAACTGGGTGCGGAAGGCATTTCGACCTGCTACACGAGCTACGTCGACGATCGCGACAGCCTGCTCGGCGCCATCAACGACGGGCTGGGGTTCGACTATCTGTGGATCCGTTTCCGTGACCCGACCAACATTCCGCTGGAACTGGTGATCGCGTCGCTGCAATCGACGGGCACGATCCTGATGAAGGAGATCAACGAGCCGACCAACGTCGACGACGCGATCGTGTCGTACGGCGTGATGGAGTACGGCGCGGAAGGCGTGATCTTCTCGCCGCGCGACCATCAGGCGATGACCTCGTTCCTCGAGCAGATGGCGGACGCGGAACACGAGAACCTGTCGATCCAGACCGGCACGGTGATCCAGAGCCGCCCGGTGGGCATGGGCTACCGCGCATGCATCGATACGTCGACGCTGTTTGCGCCGGACGAGGGGATGCTGGTGGGCAGCACGTCGCAAGGCGGCCTGCTGGCCTGTCCGGAAGTGTTCTTCCTGCCTTACATGGAGTTGCGTCCGTTCCGCGTCAACGCGGGGGCCGTGCATTCCTATGTCTTCAATACCGGCAACCGCACCGACTACATGAGCGAGCTCAAGGCGGGCTCGCCGGTGATGCTCGTGAACGCGAAGGGCCGCGTACGGCGCGCGACGGTGGGCCGGATGAAGATCGAGCAACGTCCGTTGCGCCTGATCGAGGTGGAGTTTCCGGGCAAAGAGCGCGTCAACGTCCTGATGCAGGACGACTGGCACGTGCGCGTGTTTTCCGACGCCGCCAAGCCGCTCAACATCTCGGAACTGAAACCTGGCGACAAGGTACTGGGCTACGTGACGGAGCCGGGGCGTCACGTGGGCATCAAGATCAACGAGACGATCATCGAACAGTAGGAGACGTCGATGGGCTACGTCGGTAGAAAACTGAGAGAGCGCCGGATCCTGTTCCCGGATTCGCAGCGCGGGCTGATCGTGCCGGTGGACCATGGACTGACGCTGGGTCCGATCGCGGGCATGCAGGCGACGGAGGCACTGGAAAGCTGGGTCGGAAGCCGCGACCTCAGCGCGGTGCTCGGTCACAAGGGGCTGATCGAGCGCCTGATCGTGCGTCAATGCCTGCATCCGGCAACGGGCGTGATCGTGCACCTGAACGGCATGGCGAGCCTGTCGCCCGATGCGGACACGAAGATCATGGTGGCCGATATCGACACGGCGTTGAAGCTGGGCGCGGACGCGGTGTCGATTCAGGTGAACTTCACGACCAGCAATTTCGCGCACAACTTCGCCATGCTCGGCGCGGTGACGGACGCGGCGCATGCCGCCGGGCTGCCGTTGCTGACGATGCTGTACGACAAGGTGAAGGCGCCGACTGCCGCGGAACGTCTGGCCCGCCTGCATCACCTGGTGCGGGTCGTGACGGAGCTGGGCTCGGACGCCGTGAAGCTCGCGTATGCGTCGGTGGACGAGATCGAGGAGCTGGCTTCCGTTCACGGACGCGACATCCGGATCTTCTTCGCGGGTGGCGAAAAGGCGGACGAGGAGGTGCTGGTCGCGATGTCGCAGGCCGCGATCCGGCATGGCGCAACTGGCCTCTGCATCGGCCGGAACGTGTTTCAGCATGCGCGGCCGCAGGCGCTCCTCAGGAGGCTGGCGGACAGCGTAAAAGGCCGGTCCGAGCAGGTGGCCGAACTCGATGTCGTGTGATTCCGTTCGCCGCGCCATGGGGGCGCGGCCGTGGAGAACCAATCCGATGAATGCAATGAACGATCGACCGGCAGCGGGGCAGGTCATGACCGACCCCATGCAGCTGTCGCAGCTTTGGGCGGACATGTTTCCGGAAGGGCTGCTCGAGGAGCTGGGCGCGAACCCGTTTCTCGCGGCGTGCCGCGACGGCACCGTCAGTGACGCGCAATTGCGCGGCTTCCTGATTCAGCACCAATATTATTCGCAGTACTTCACACGTTACCTGTGCTCGTTGATGGGCGGCCTGACCGAGCTGAACGAGTTCAAGGCGCTGTCGCACAACCTGGCGGAGGAGTTGCTGGGTGACGGCACGGACCAGGTGTCGCACGCGGAACTGTATCTTCAGTCGATGGACGCGATGTCGGCGGCGCCGCGCAGCCTGCCGATGCTGTCGAGCACGCGCGCGCTGATCGACGTCATGTTCCTCTATTGCCGCGGCGCCGATCCGCTGGATGGCCTGGCCGCGCTGTGCCTCGGGGCGGAAGCGATCGTGCCGATCGTCTATGGCCCGATCCTGGACGCGCTGCGGCACCGCGATGCGCCGCTGCAGGCCACGCGATTCTTCCAGATTCACGTCGAGGAGGATGAGCAGCACGCGATCGTGATGCGCGAAATCATCGACCGGATGCTGGCCGAGAAGCCCTACCGGCGTGCGCGCGTGATCGCGGTCGGCGAGGAGATGGTGCGGCGCCGGATGGCGATGCTGACCGAGCTGCTGTCGTATCCGGGCGAGGACGTGCCCGATACCGACGCCCGCTTGCCCGAACCCGAACTGGCGATGCTGCGCGCCGATGCGTCGCTGGGCAGCGGCAACTTCGTCGATCTGTGCCTCGCGCTGAATCCGGCGAAGGAGGTCGAGTTCCTGCAGCTGGACAAGCCGGTGAACTATGGCGACGGTGTGCCGGTCCGGGCGTTCAGCCTCGCGACCCTGCAGCAGTATCGCGCGGCACTGGCGGACTGGTACCTGGGCCAGGGCGTGGGCCGCGGCGACGTGGTGGCCGTGTGCGTCGAGGACGGCATCGCGCCGTTTCTCCACTACCTCGCGCTGACGAGCCTCGGCGCCGCGATCGCGCTGATCAATCCCGCGATGCCGGCCGAAGTGGGCGCGGCGTACATGAGCGAGAACGGCTTCGACACGCTGGTGGCGGACACGCACACGCAGGCGACGAGCGCATTCGTGCAGCACTGGCGCGCGTCGAACGCGGGCCGGCTGGTGGACGCATCGCGCGCGGCGTTGCGGCGCGATGCGCAGTTGCCGGCCTGGTGGCCGGTGGCGCCGGAGGATTCGACGCTGGTGATGCTGAGCCATACGTCGGGCACGACCGGGATCCCGAAAGCGGTGCGCTTCGAGCACCGGCAATTCTTCATGGGCAAGCGGGCCCGCATCGGGCGCTTTGCCGAGGGCCCGGACGAGCGCCTGCTGACGGCGCTGCCGCAATCGCATTCGGCGGCGATCAGTCATCTCGAAACGGCCGTGCTGCATGGCATTCCGACCTACGTGATGGGGACGCAGGAAGGCGACGCGGTGCGTGCGGCCATCCGCGCGTTTCGTCCGACCACGGTCGTCGCGTTCCCGAAGAGCTACATGCAGCTGGTCGAGGGCGGTGTCGGCGCGCGTGAATTCGACTCCGTCCGGCGCTGGTTCAGCATGGGCGACGCGGCGCACCAGAGCCATACGCGCCGCCTTCTGGTCGGCGCGCCGGAATCGCGCTTCATCGATGCGTTCGGCAGCTCCGAGCTGGGCATGGCGCTGTTCCGCTGCGAATCGACCGCCGCCGCGCTGGCGCCGCAACGCGCGATCGGCCGGCCGGTGGATATCGCGGTCGCGAAGATCCTCGATCCGGTGACGGGCCGCGAAGTGGCGCCGGGCCAGCGCGGCCTGCTCGCGGTGCGTGCGCCGACGATCACGTCGGGTTACTGGCAGCAGCCGGAGCGTACGGCCGGCGCATGGCAAGGCGGTTATTTCCTGACCGGCGACGTGGCGTACTGCGAGGACGGCATCTTCTATCAGATCGACCGCGAAGTCGACGTGGTCGAGACGGCGGCGGGCCGGCTCTATACGTTGCAGCTGGAGGAAGTGGCCCAGCAGGTGGAAGGCGTGTGCGACGTGGCCGTGGTCGGCGTGGGCGGCGGCACGGCCGACGATCCGGCGCTGCTCGCGCTGGTGCTGCCCGACCGGCATGCCGGCGATCCGGCGAGTGTGGCGGACGGCGTGCTCGAGGCGCTGCTTGCCGAATGCGGCGCGGTGCTGCCGGAACGCGGCGTGGCCGTGGCGATCGTGCGCAGCCTGGCGTTCCTGCCGGTGGGCGCGACCGGCAAGGTGCTGAAGCGGCTGCTGCGCGATTCGGCGGGTTCGCTGCTGCGCGATGCGTTCGACGGTGCGGCCGGGACGCGCGACGTCCTGTATGTCGCGCGCGGTTCGGCCGCGCGCGTTTGAACAAGGGATAAGCGACACATGAACGATCAAGACTACGAATCCGACGCGTTTGCATCGGTGCGGCGCAGGCTGGCCGCCGCCGAGGCGGACGGCATTGTCCACTACGTGTGCGACGGCCGCAGTTTCGAAGTACATGCGGGGGTGTTCCCGCCGACGCATTTTCAGTCGACGGGCATCTTCACGCGGCACCTGCCGTACCGCAGCGGGGGCAGCTTTCTCGAAATCGGCTGCGGCGCGGGCGTGACATCGGTGATGGCCGCCCTCTCCGGTTGCGCGCGGGTCGTCGCCGCGGACATCAGCGCGGCCGCCGTGCGCAACACGCAGGCCAACGTGCTGTTGCACGGCGTGGCGGACCGGGTGTCGGCGCGGCACGGCGACCTGTTCGACGTATTGCAGCCCGGCGAGCGGTTCGACCAGATCTTCTGGAACTCGAATTTCGTGTTCGTCCCGGAAGACTACGTGTTCGAGAAGCCGATCCTGCAGGCGTTCTGCGACGCGGGGTATCTCGCGCATCGCCGGTTCCTGCGCGAGGCGTCGCAGCACCTGACGCCGGACGGGCAGTTGCTGATCGGCTTCAGCAGCCTCGGCGACGAACGGGCGCTGACGGACATGCTGGCCGAACACGACTACTCGTCGACGATCGTGGCGTCCGCTTACGGCGAGGGGGCCGGCGCGCACCGCTACGACATCCTGCGGCTGTGGCCGGGCGGGCAGCCGTCCGCGGTCGACGCGGCGTGAATCCGGAGCGTGCATGTCGAACGCTGCATGTGAAGCGCGCCCCCGGTCCGGAACAATGCACGAACGTCCCGTGGCGATCGTGGGCGGCGGCCCGGTAGGGCTGTTGCTCGCGTTGTTTCTCGATCGCCATGGCATCGCGTCGGTCGTGTTCAACCGGGAATCCGACAGTCGCTGGCATCCGAAGGGAAGCACGCACAATTCCCGGACGATGGAGCACTATCGCCGCCTCGGCATAGCGGACGCCGTGCGCGCGCTGGGCTTGCCGCCCGATCATCCGCGCGATGTCGCGTATTTCACGCGGCTCGCCGACTGGGAGCTGGCGCGGCTCGCGATGGGTTCGGAGTGCGAACGGACGCAGGCGGCGCGCACCGCCGAAGACGCCGACCAGGTGCCCGAGCCACTGTTGCGCGCGAACCAGATGTATGTGGAGCAGTTCCTGCTCGCCCATGCACGCACCCGGCCGAACATCGACTTGCGGTTCGGCTGGTGCGTGAGCCGGTTCGAGCAGGACGACGCGGGCGTCACGCTCGACGCGCACGTCACGGACGGCACGGCGCCGGGCGAGTCATGGCGGGCCGCGTACCTGGTCGGCTGCGATGGCGGACAGAGTTTCGTGCGGCGTGCGCTCGGCATTCGTTATCTCGGCCCGAGCGGCGCGAGCGACGGGTTTCTGAGCGGCCGGATGATCTCGAGCCATGTGCGGATTCCGGCGCTGCATCGCGAGCTGCTCAAGGGGCGCGAGTCGTGGATGTACAACGTGATGGCGCCCGGCTCGCGGATGCTGCTGATCAGTCTCGACGGAGCGGATGAGTTTCTGCTGATGTCGAAGGCGGACGACGAGGACGGGCTGCCGGACGATGCGATGGTGATTCGCCGGATTCGCGAAGGGGTCGGCCGGCCGGTCGAGGTGGACGTGCTCGCTCACGCGCCGTGGCAGGGCGGTGTCGCGCTGGTGGCGGAGCGTTACTCGGACGGGCGCGTGTTCCTCTGCGGCGACGCCATTCACCTGTTTTCGCCGACGGGCGGCTTCGGCATGAACACCGGCATCGACGACGCCGCGAACCTGGCGTGGAAGCTGGCAGGCGCGGTGCAGGGCTGGGGCGGCACGGCATTGCTCGCGAGTTACGAGGCGGAGCGCCGGCCGATCGCGCTGCGCAACACGGCGGCGGCGCGCCGGCTGACACAGCGCGTCGGCGAGGTGCAGGTTCCGGCGGAAGTGGAGGCGGCGGGCGCGCAGGGCGACGCGGCGCGCGCACGGATGGGCGAAGCGCTGCAGGCGTTTCGTGCGCAGTTCGAAGCGATCGGTGTGGAGCTGGGGGCGCGATACGACGGCTCGACGATCGTCTGGCCGGATGGCGACGCGCCGGACGACGACCCGCTGACCTACCGGCCAAGCAGCGTGCCGGGCGGTCGTCTGCCGCATCTTTGGCTGACCGGCGCGGACGGTGTGCGCCGCTCGGTATTCGACCTGCTCGGCATGGGTTTCACGTTGTTGCGGGTGAGGACGGCGGCTGAACCGTCGGCGTCTGACGACGGCGTGGCGCGGCTCGTCGATGCCGCACACGCACGCGCCATCCCGCTGTCGATCGTCGAGATCGTATCGGACGCGGCACCGGTGTTGTACGAGCGGCGGCTGGTCCTGGTTCGGCCCGACCAGCATGTCGCGTGGCGAGGCGACTTCGTGCCGCGCCACGCAGGCGAACTGCTCGATCGCGTGGCCGGGCGCGCGACCGGTTCGGCCGCCGTCGGGCATCCGGCCGGCGCAGCACACGGGTTTAACACGGAAGTTCAACTGAGGAGCGACCATGAGTGAAATGCTGGAGGAAGCGCAAACGTCGACCGGGTCGGCCGATCACGCCGGTTCGCAGCACCACCGGGCGGATCACGACGTCGAGTCGGATTGGGCGGAAGACGCGCAGGCCAACGCGGCCGCCTTCGCGCTTGTCGAGGACGACCCCGAGCCGCTGGTCGTCAACGGCGAGCCGGAGGGCGCGTCGATCAAGTTCGTCCGCACCGGCGACAGCACGGGCGGCCGGTATCTGATGGCGAAGGTCGAGATTCCGCCGGGATCGGGGCCGCCGCTGCACCTGCATACGCTGACCGACGAGTGGTTCTACGCGCCGGAAGGCGGAATCGTGATGCTGATGGGCACGAAGAAGTACAAGGATCTCGACCAGCCGCCGAACATCGCCGGGCGCGACACGATCCGGATGATCCCGATGAAGAAGGGCAGCCTCGTGTTCGGTCCGCGCAATCACATCCACGGTTTTCTCAACGTGTCGGACAAGACCGTCGTCGTGCAACTGGTGTGGACGCCCGACACGCCGGGCGAGTCGCTGCTCGGTTACTTCAAGTCGATCGCGAAGCCCATGCTGCCGGGCGTCAAGGGCGCGCTGAACAACCCGATCGTGCAGCTGAAGGCCGTCAGCGAGGCGCGTGAATTCGGGATGATGTTCAGCACCGATTTCTGGAGCTACGCCGAGAAGGTCGAGGAGGGCGTCGCTCCGTTCGGCAAGAACCTGCCGGGCCTGATCAAGCTGTTCAAATCGGGCGAAGGTTCGTGAGTGAAAGCGCCGGACGCATCTGCCGGCGCGATCTGTTAATACGCAATGCTAATCAAGGTAAAGAAAATGACTCTTCTCGCTGACAAGACCGCAATCGTGACGGGCGCCAGCTCGGGTATCGGCCGCGAGGCGGCGAAGCTGTTCGCGAAAGAAGGCGCGAGCGTCGTCCTGGTGGCGCGCCGTGCGGCGCAGCTCAACGCACTGGTCGACGAGATCGCCGGATTCGGCGGCAAGGCGATTGCACTGGCAGGCGACGTGAAGGACGAGCGTTGCGCGAAGGAAGCCGTTGAACTGGCCGTCGGCAAGTTCGGCGGGCTCGACGTCGCGTTCAACAATGCCGCGACGATGGGCGCGCTCGGCAGCGTCACCGACATCACGCTGGACGGCTGGCGCGACACGCTCGAAACCAACCTGACGAGCGCGTTCCTCGGCGCGAAGTATCAGATTCCGGCGCTGCTCGCGCGCAAGCGCGGTTCGCTGATCTTCACGTCGTCGTTCGTCGGTCACACGGTCGGCTTTCCGGGCATGGCGGCGTACGCCGCGAGCAAGGCCGGGCTGGTCGGCCTGACCAAGACGCTCGCTGCCGAGTATGGCCCGTCGGGCCTGCGCGTCAACGTGCTGATGCCGGGCGGGACCGACACCGAGATGGGTCGCGAAGCGGCCAGCACGCCGGAGCAGAAGGCGTTCGTCGAGAGCATTCACGCGCTGAAGCGGATGGCCAATCCGGAAGAGATCGCGAAGTCGGCGCTGTACCTCGCGTCCGACCTGTCGAGCTTTGTGACGGGTACGGCGCTGCTCGTCGAAGGCGGCGTGTCGATCACGCGCACCTGATCGGTTGTCCATCGGGCGGCGCGGTCGCGTCGCCCGTTCATTCCACTTCCTTCTCCAATTCCAATTGCCGGGACGACCATGAGTCACGAGGCCGAGCACCATCCGCAGCATCCGCAACTGAACGATTCGAACCCCGGCAGGCCCGGGGGCCGCCGGGCGTTTCTGGGGAAACTGGCCGCGCTGGGCGCGGGGGCTGCCGGGATCGGCGAGTTCAGCCATTTCATCGATGCGGCCGAAGCGAGCCAGACCGGGAAATTGCGCGACAGTTACGACTATGTCATCGTCGGCGCCGGGTCGGCCGGATGCCTGCTGGCCGACCGGTTGTCCGCGTCGGGCGCATCGGTCCTGCTGATCGAGGCGGGCAGCAACCAGCTCGGCCAGTCGAAGGTCGCACTCGTCGCCGACTGGTTGCGCAATCTCGGCAGCGATACCGACTGGGCGCGCACGAGCGTGCCGCAGGGGCAGCTCGACGGCCGCCAGCAAGCGTCGCCGGCCGGGAAGACCTGGGGCGGTTCGGGCAGCATCAACGCGATGATCTGGCTGCGCGGCGATCCGCGCGATCATCGCGCGTGGCAACAACTGGTCGGTCCGGAATGGAATCCGGCCGAACTGAGTCGCGCGTACCTGCAGATGACGCAGGCGTCGCGCACCTGCGGCGGTGCCACCGGCCACGTCACGGTCGGCCGTTATGCCGACGCGCATCCGCTGACCGCGGCCTATCTCGCGGCCGGCGTGTCGACGGGCCTCGGGCAGATCGAGCTGAACGCCGGCCGGCGGCTCGACGGCACCGGCGTGACCGAAGTCAACGCCACCGCCGACGGGCACCGTTCCGGGCCGGCACAGGCATTCCTGGCGCCCGCGCTGGCCCGGCCGAACCTGACGGTCCTGTCGAACGCCGTGGTCTCGAAGCTGGTCCTGCAGGGGACGGCCTGCCGCGGCGTCGAGGTGCGGCTCGGATCGTCCGCGCTCACGATCCACGCGACCCGCGAGACGATCGTGTCGGCCGGCACCGCCGTGTCGCCGCAACTGCTGATGCTGTCCGGCCTCGGGCCGCTCGATCAACTGGCGCCGCTCGGTATCCAGGTGCGGCAGGACATGCCCGCCGTCGGCCGCAACTTCCACGATCACTTGCTGTTGAGCGTCACGTACAAGGCCCGCATGGCGATTGCACCGCAGGTGTCGAACGGCGTGTCGACGATGGCGTATTACGGCGGCACGGCGGTCAGCGCGCCGACCATCCAGGTGGCCGGCATGCAGTATCCGTTCGGCGGCCCGCTTGCCGCGGGCGAAGGCTACACGCTGATTCCGTTCCTCGCGAAGCCGCGCAGCCGGGGAACGGCCCGGCTCGTCAGCGCGGACCCGCGTCAGCCGCTGGCGCTCGATCCGAACTACCTGGCCGAGGCGATCGACCGCGACACGATGATCGCGGCACTCGACCGCACGCTGGCGCTCGGCGCGGCGCGCGCGCTGGCGCCGTACAACGGCGGATTGCAGTCGAGTGCGCCGCTCGCGACGCGTGCGGACAAGCTCGCGTTCATCCGGCAGAACGCCGCGCCCGGCCTGCATTTCGTCGGCAGCTGCGCGGCGGGCCGCGATCCCGCCACGAGCGTGGTCGATGCACGGTTCCGCGTGTGGGGCATCCAGAACCTGCGCGTCGTGGACGCTTCGGTGATTCCCGAAGTGCCCGCGGTCAACATTCAGCCCTCCGTATTGACCGTCGCGCAGCTTGCCGCGAATCAGCTCCTCGCCGAGGCACGCGCAAGCGGTGCGATGGCTGCGGTCGCGGTCTGCTGAGCCGGCAGCGTCGAACGTTCCACGCCGGGGCTGCCCCGGCGGTTTCAGGCCGCTCATCGCACGCATCGGCACGCTGCGCGGCCTCTTTCCCATTCATTGCTGGAGAAATCGCGGATGAAATCACATCTGGGCAACAAAACCGCGCTGGTCACGGGTGCGTCGCGGGGCATCGGACGCGCGACGGCGCTCGCACTCGCGCGCCAGAACGCATACGTGCTCGTGCATTACTCGACCGCGGCGGCGGAAGCGGAGGCCGTGGTGGCCGAAATCCGGGCCGCAGGCGGGCGCGCCGATGCGCTCGCGGCCGATCTCGGCACGGCGGACGGCCCGCATGCGCTGGCCGCCGCGACGCGCGAGGCCCTCGACGGCCGCCTCGATATTCTGGTCGCGAACGCGGGCATCGCGATGAACGCGTCGATCGACGACATGTCGCTCGACGATTTCGACCGGCTGTTCGCGGTCAACGTGCGCGCGCCGTACTTCCTGACCCAGCAGTTGCTGCCGTTGATGGGCGAGGGCGCCAGCATCGTCCTGCTGTCGTCGCTCGGTGCGCGTTCGCCGGTGGGCGAGATCTCCGCGTACGCGGCGACGAAAGGCGCGATCGACACGCTCGTCAAGCACTTCGCGCAGGCGCTCGGCAGCCGCGACATTCGCGTGAACGGCGTCGCGCCCGGCGTCGTCGATACCGACATGTCGGCGTTCGTGCGCAGCGACGCGGGCCGCGAACAGGTCTTCAAGCTCCAGGCGCTGCAGCGGGTGGCGCAGCCGGAAGACATCGCCGACGTCATCGCGTTCCTGGCGTCGGACGGCGCACGCTGGATCACGGGCGACATCGTCCAGGTAGACGGCGGCACCAAGCTGTAATCACGTGGCCCGGCGTGCCGGATCGCATGCGCTGCGCCGGCGCCGCCCTATCCGGACGGAGGAAATCATGAAGGCATTGCCGGACCATCCGGCGCTCGCGCACATCGTGCAGCGGACGCCGCGCAACCTGGAGCTGGATCGCCTGCGGGCAATCGCCGTGCTCCTGACTTGCTACGTGCACTGGCGCCAGGTGTTCTATCCGTGGACGTTCACGATGCAGTTCGCCGGGCCCGCGACCCCGCTGGATCTGCTGAGCAACGCGTGGGCCGGCGTCGACCTGTTCTTCGTGATTTCCGGCTACATCATCTCGCGCACGATCGTGAGCGAATTCGATGCGCTGCGCGCCGATCCGGGCGCGCTCGCGGCGCATGTCAAGGCGTTCTATGTGCGCCGCGCGTTCCGGATCCTGCCGGTTGCCTGGTGCGTGATCCTGATCGTGGTCGCCTGCGGGGCATGTCTGAACGCGGGCGGCTATTTCGCCGGCACCACTTACAACCTGCAGGCGGCGCTGTCGATTTTCACGTACACGTTCAACTTCTGGCTGCCCGATCACAAGATCGCGCCGGGCGTGCCGCTCGCGCAGTACTGGAGCCTGTCGGTCGAGGAGCAGTTCTATCTCGTGTTCCCGCTGTTTCTGATGCTGACGCGCTCCACGCGGCAGCGGGCGCTGTGGCTTGCGCTCACGCTGCTCGTCGTTTCGGTGGCGATTCGCCCGTACCTGCTTGCCGATCCGCTCAAGGTGTTCTTCTATACGCAGACGCGCTGCGACGGCATGCTGTACGGTTGCCTGCTGTATCTGGCGACCACCCGGCCCTGGTTCGCCGCGATACGCGTGAGCGCCCGCGGCAACGGTTATCTCGGCGGCGCCGTCGTGCTCGTGCTCGCGCTGGTGCTGGGCTCGATCACCGCGATCGGCTTCGACAACGTCGTCGCGGTGCCGGTCGTCTGCATGCTGTCGGCCGCGCTCGTGTTCATGGCCGCATGCGAAGGCGGCGTCGTGTCGTTTCCGCAGCCGCTGCAATGGGCGTTCGACTGCATCGGCCGGCGCTCCTACTCGCTGTACCTCGTGCATTTGCCGATGTTCTTTCTGACCAACGAACTGATGTTCCGGTACACGCGCGCTCACGAGATTGCCATTACCGCGCGGCTGTGGCCGCAGTACACGCTGTTGATGGTGCTGCTCGTCGCCGGGGCGACGGAGCTGCTGTATCGCTGCGTCGAGCGGCCGATGATCGCGAAAGGCCGGCGTGTCGCGGCGGATGTGATCGGGGCGGCGCAAACGGCGTTGCCGAAGGCGGCTTGAGGGCAGGCTCGACACCGGCGTGGCGGCACGTGCCGCGCCGGGCGACGCACGCGCGCTCCCGAATCCGGCGGATCGCGTCGAATCTTTCGAAATCCTGACGTATTTCAAAATGCTTTCCGCCCGGGGCGCATGCGCGATTCGGGGCAGGGAAAGTCGAAATTTGCATAGCGTTTGTGAGTGGAATTAAGGCTGCATACGTTTGCGGTTGACGGTGCCGCGCGCGATGTCCGGCGTGCAGCGGCCTCGATGCGCGGCGTGATGGGGCATCGTGCGGCCGTGGGCGCCGCCGGGCCCGGATCGCGGTACGGTCCGAACGAAATCACGCAAGCACGAGAGGATGCAGCCATGGCATCGATTCCCGAACCCACGCCGAGCGGCGAAATCAGCAAGCGGAGCTGGCTCGAATCCCACGAGGCCGGTTATCACAAGACCCTCGGCAATCGACAGGTGCAGATGATCGCGATCGGCGGCGCGATCGGCACCGGTCTGTTCCTCGGCGCGGGCGCTCGCCTGCAGGCCGCCGGGCCGTCGCTCGCGATCGTCTACCTGGTGTGCGGCCTGTTCTCCTTCCTGATCCTGCGCGCGCTCGGCGAACTCGTGATGCATCGCCCGAGCAGCGGCAGCTTCGTGTCGTACGCGCGCGAGTTTCTCGGCGAGAAGGCGTCGTTCGTCGCCGGGTGGATGTATTTCCTGAACTGGGCGATGACCGGCATCGTCGACATCACCGCGGTCGCGCTCTACATGCATTACTGGGCGCCGTTTTCCGGCGTGCCGCAGTGGATCTTCGCGCTGGTGGCGCTCTGCATCGTCGCGACGATGAACCTGATCGGCGTGAAGTGGTTCGCCGAGATGGAATTCTGGTTCGCGCTGATCAAGGTCGCCGCGATCGTGCTGTTTCTCGTGATCGGCTCCGTGATCCTGGGCACCGGCGGCCATGTGGCCGGTCATGACACGGGCATGCACCTGATCACCGACAACGGCGGGTTCTTCCCGCACGGATTGATGCCGGCGCTGGTGCTGGTACAGGGCGTGGTGTTCGCGTTCGCGGGCGTCGAGCTGGTCGGTACGGCCGCCGGCGAATGCAAGGACGCGCGCAAGGTGCTGCCGCGCGCGATCAACAACGTGATCTGGCGTATCGCCATCTTCTACGTCGCGTCGGTCGTCCTGCTGGTCTGCCTGCTGCCGTGGAGTGCATACAAGGCGGGCCAGAGCCCGTTCGTCACGTTCTTCGGCGCGCTCGGCGTGCCGGGCATCGGCTCGGTGATGAACCTGGTGGTGCTGACGGCGGCGCTGTCGAGCCTCAACTCGGGCCTGTATTCGACCGGGCGCGTGCTGCGCTCGCTGTCGATGGGCGGCTCGGCCCCCGCGTTCCTCGCACGGATGAGCGCGCAATCCGTGCCGTACGCGGGCATTCTCGTGACGGTCGCGATCTACGTGATCGGCGTGCTGCTCAACTATCTCGTGCCGTCGAGCGTGTTCGAGATCGTGCTGAACATCGCGTCGCTCGGCATCATCAGCACGTGGGGCTTCATCGTCGTCTGCCAGATGAAGTTCCGCGCGGCGGTCCGGCGCGGCGAGGTGGACGACGTGTCGTTCAAGATGCCGGGTGCACCCGTGACGTCGTGGCTCACGCTGCTGTTCCTGCTCGGTGTGCTGGTGCTGATGGCATTCGACTACCCGAACGGCACGTGGACGATCGCGTCGATCCCGCTGGTCGTGCTGCTGCTCGTGATCGGCTGGAAGTGGGTGAGCGGCCGCGCGCGCCGTGGGTCGCTCAAGCCGACGATCCCGTCGGTCGCGCTCACGCAGAACGTGCTCGAGAAGGGCGACGACTGACGCAACGCGACGCGCGCCGCGGGGCGGCCGCCGGCCGGATGCCGGCGTGCCCGCTCAAATGCCCATCCGCGCGGCCACCCCGTCGCGATCGACGAACTTGTGTTTCAGCGCGGCCGCGACGTGCATGACCAGCAGCAAGCCGAGCGTCAGCACCAGTGCGCGATGCAGCGCATCGGTCAGCAGTCGCAACGGCTCGTCGCGACCGACGAGCACCGGCAGATTCGCGATGCCGAAGAAACTGACCGGATGCGCGCCGGCGAGGCGGTGCACGTAGCCCGTCAGCGGCACGAGGAACAGCAGCAGGTACAGCACGCCGTGCAGCGCGCCGGCGATCCGCGCCTGCCAGGTCGGCACGCTGTCCGGCAGTGGCGCCGGCGTGTGCGTCGCGCGCCATACGAGGCGCGGCACGGTCAGCATGAAGATCAGGCTGCCGATCGACGCGTGATAGAACAGGATGCCGTTGAACTGCGGCGAGTTATGCGGAAACGAATCCATGTAGAGCCCGATCGACAGGTTCGACAGGATCAGGATCGCGATCGACCAGTGCATGGCGATCGCGAAGCGTGCGTAGGCGGCGTGATTGGGCTGTGACATGAGCGGTCTCGCGGTTTCGGGTGGGCGTCGCGCGCCCGCACGTCCGGCGGCGGACGGCGTGGCGACCCCCGATATACCGGTGCCGGGCCGGATTTATTCCCGGTGCATGCATCGACCGCTGTTGCAGCGCATCGATTATTTCCGGCAGGCCGATAGCGGGACGGGGCGCCGCCGGAAACAGCGCCTCAAGTCAGGAACCCGAAATCGTTCGATGCGCGAGCCGGTAAGCGCCGGGGCTGCATCCGAACCGCGCCTTGAACGCGCGCCCGAAATGCGTGATGTCCGAGAAGCCGCACGCGATTGCCAGCTCCAGCAGATTCCGGTTGGTATCCGCCGGATCCTCCAGCGCGCGCCGGCTCGCCTGCAGCCGGTATTCCTGGATCAGGCTCTGCGGCGTCTGGTCGGTCGCGGCGAGCGCGCTGTAAAGCGTGCGTCGCGATACGTTCAACGCGCTCGCCAGCCGGTCCGGCGACAGGTCGGGGTCGTGGTAGTGATGCGCGAGATGGATTTCGGCGTTCATGCGCAGGGCCGCGCTGCGCGCGTCGGCGCCGGTCAGCGAATCGCCGGCTTCGCGGCGAATCACCGAATCGAGCAGCATCAGCGTCGACTGCTCGAAGCCGAACAGGCTTTCCGGATCGTTCGGCACCTGCCCGTCCATCAGAAAGTGGATGGATTGCAGCGCCAGCCGCGCATTGCCGACGGTCTGGCGAACCTGGACGCCCGCGCGCTCCACGAACCACCGCCACATCGTGCTGCTGCGCGGCGGCGTCAGCGCGGCGACGAAGCGGGACGCGTTCGCGGATTCGATCCGGTACGGCTGGGTCGCGTCGTAGATCACCCATTCCCCCGGATTCACGGTCGACGTCGTGTTGCGCTGCGTGATGCGGCTTTGCCCGGCGATCTGGAACAGGATCTTGTAGCAGTCGCTTTCCGTGCGCGCGGCCAGCGCGCGATCGCGGTCCACCCGGATGGCCGTCGTGTCCACCTCCGCCATGCGCAGCCCACCGACCGATGCGACACGCACCGACATCTGGAAAAGCGGGCCGGTATCGTGAAAAACCAGCGGCAGGAAACTGTCTGCGACGAGCTCGCGCAGGTTCGGGCTGCCGTGGGTGGCGCTGACGACGAGTTCATGTGCCATGGCCGGGAGAGGGAAGGTGCCGGGAACGCACCAAGGGTAATGCAAATGAATGAAGCCGGTACGGTCGCCGCGCCGTTCTGCACGCTGAGGCCAAAAGTGTGCACGCAACGCCGAGGTGCGCCGGTGACGCGCTTCTAGAATCGGAACGCGGTCGACAAATCGTCCGCTCGCATCGGGCTTTCGCCACCGCGATGCCCGCCGCGGCACGACCCACCGCACCGGCTGGCTCGCGCCATCAAGAACAACCATCGATTTTCAAGGAGACTCCGCCGAAGGCCACGCGACATACACGGCGGCGGCACGCGCCGGCGAACGTCGTGCGGACGACGGCGGGCGCATACCAGGATGTCCGATAGAACTTTCGACTACATCGTCATTGGCGCCGGGTCCGCGGGCTGCACCATCGCGACCCACCTCGTCGAGCGCCGCAAGGGCACCGTCCTGCTGCTGGAAGCGGGCGGGCACGACAAGGACCTGTTCATCCACATGCCGGGCGGGATCGCCAAGGCCATTCCGCGCCATACCTGGCCGTATGCCGCCGAGCCGTCGGACGACGTGAAGGGCCGGTCGATCGCGGTGCCGCAGGGGCGCGTGCTCGGCGGCTCGAGTTCGGTCAACGGGATGCTCTACGTGCGCGGGCACCGCAACGACTACGACCGTTGGGAGAACGAATTCGGCTGCAAGGGCTGGGGCGCCGACGACATGCTGCGCTATTTCGCGAAGGCGGAGAACAACGAGTCGCTGACGGCGCCTTATCACGGCAACCACGGGCATCTGCAAGTCACCGAGATCCGCTACCGGCATCCGCTTTCGCAGGCGTTCGTGCGGGCCGGCCAGCAGATGGGGCTCGATTACCTGGTCGACTACAACGGCGAGCGCCAGGAGGGCGTCGGGTTCTATCAGGCGACGATCTTCAACGGCGAGCGCGGTTCCACCGCCGCGACGTACCTGAAGTCGGTCCGGAACCGCGCCGAACTTTGCCTCGAGGTCGACGCGCTGGTCGAGCGCGTCGAGATCGCAGGCGGCCGCGCAACGGGCGTCACCTATCGCCAGGGCAACCGGCGCGTGACGGCGCATGCGCGTGCGGAAATCATCGTGACGGCCGGCGCGATCGGTTCGCCGAAGATCCTGCAACTGTCCGGCATCGGGCCGCGCAACGTGCTCGAAGGCGCGGGCGTCCAGGTACGCCATGAGCTGCCGGTGGGCGAGAATTTCCATGACCACCTGCACATGTCGGTGAACGCGACGATCCGCACGCCGGTGTCGCTGTACGGTCAGGACAAGGGATGGCGTGTGCTCAAGCACGGCATCGAATGGAAGTTGTTCCGCTCGGGCGTGCTGACTTCGCCGGTGCTCGAAGGGTTCGCGTTCGTCGATACCTGCGGGCAGGGGCAGCCGGACGTCCAGTTCCACTTCCTGCCGATCATCGATTCGTTCGACGATCCGATCGGCGTGACGCAGGGCCGGACGCACGGCATCACGATCAAGACGGGCCATCTGCAGCCGCATTCGCGCGGGCGCGTGACGATCCGTTCGTCGAACCCGGACGACCTGCCGCGCATCGACGGCCGTTACCTGGCCGATCGCCGGGACGTCGACGGCCAGATTCGCGCGGCGAAGCTCGCGCTGAAGATCCTGCGCCAGCCGGCGCTCGCGGCACACGTCGACGAGATCTTCTCGCCGGATTGCCCGCCCGACGACGAAGCGGGCATCGAGGACTGGGTGCGCGGCGCGGCGAAGACGGTCTATCACCCGGTGGGCACGTGCCGGATGGGCATGGACGCGGCGTCGTCCGTCGTCGATCCGCACCTGCGCGTGCACGGCATCGCGGGGCTGCGCGTGGCCGATAGCTCGACGATGCCCAGCATCCCGAGCGGCAACACGAACGCGCCGACCATCGCGCTCGCCGAAAAGGCGTCGGACCTGATCACCAGCGCGGCCTGATCGGGCATTTCATTCACATCGATTTCCGGAATTTCTGGAGGCAGGCAAATGGCATTGGTACAGATGCTGGACGAGGTCAAACGGTTTCTCGCGCGCGAGCACGGTCACTACATCGACGGCCGGGCCGTGGCCGGCAGCGGCGGCGAACGGATCGACGTACGCAACCCGGCCACGCGCGCGGTGATCGGTTCGGTCGCGCAGGCAACCGACGACGAGATCGAGGCTGCGATCGTGTCGTCGCATCGCGCGTTTCGCGGCGAGTGGGCGCAGGCGACGCCGGCCGATCGCGAGCGCATCCTGCTGCGGTTCGCGGATCTGATCGACGCGCACGGCGAGGAAATCGCGCAGATCGAAACCGCGCAGTCGGGCAAGCTGATCGGACTGTCGCGGGCGATCGAAGTGAGCTGGTCGGCCCGCTGGCTGCGTTATTACGCGGGCTGGGCCACCAAGATCGCGGGCGAAACGCTCGCGCCGTCGTTTCCGAGCATGAATGGCGAGCGGTACACGTCGTTTACGCTGCGCGAGCCGCTGGGCGTGGTGTTCGGCATCATCCCGTGGAATTTCCCGGTGATGATTCCCGTGTGGAAATTCGGCGCGGCGCTCGCGACCGGCAATACGGTGCTGATCAAGTCGTCGGAGTTCACGCCGCTCACGATGCTGCGCATCGCCGAACTGGGCACCGAAGCCGGGTTGCCGCCGGGGACGCTGAACGTCATCAACGGCGCGGGCAAGGTCGGCGCACAGGTCATCCGCGATCCGCGCGTGGCGAAGGTCTCGTTCACGGGCTCGGTGCCGACCGGCCGCATCATCGGCGAGGAAGCCGTCAACGCGAACTTCACGCGCTTCACGCTCGAACTGGGCGGCAAGAACGCCGCCGGCTTTTTGCCGGATACGCCGGTCGAGAAGATCCTGGATGGCGTGATCGAGGCCGGGTTCCTGCACAGCGGGCAGGTGTGCGCGTCGGCGGAGCGCTTCTTCGTGCACCGTTCGCAGTTCGACGAGGTGGTCGAGAAACTGAAGGCGCGGCTGGATGCCTTCCAGCCGTCCGACCCGATGGACGACGCGGGCACGATCGGCCCGGTGTGCAACGAACCGCAGTTCCGCAAGTGCATCGATGCGTTCGACCGGGCCCGGGCGGACGGCGACACCATCGTCACGGGCGGCGGCGCTTATGCGCGCGACGGCTTTTACGTGAAGCCGACGATCGTTCTGCCGAAGTCGCTGCAATCGGATTCGTACCGCAAGGAGATCTTCGGCCCGGTCGGCGCATTCGTGCCGTTCGACGACAACGAAGAGTTGATCGCGATGATGAACGACACGCCCTTCGGGCTGACCGCGAGCCTGTGGACCAACGATCTCGCGAAGGCGCTGCGCTATGTGCCGCGCATCGAGGCCGGCACCGTCTGGGTGAACATGCATACGCTGGTCGACCCGGCCGTACCGTTCGGCGGCGCGAAGGGTTCCGGCATCGGCCGCGAATACGGCTCGTCGTTCATCGACGCTTATACGGAACCGAAATCCGTCACCATTCGCTTCTGAGTGCACGACAGGCGCGTTACCGCATGAAGGGCCGGTAACGCGCCGGTTCGATCGGGCCGGCGCAAACCGGCCGACCCATTCCCCGTCAGAACCGCGTACTGAACCCGATCCGCGCGATCGACTGCAGCGCGCCGCTCGATGCGCCGTTCGCATCCATCACGCCGTTGATCTGCGCGTTGCTGCCGTGGCCGGTGCGCTGATGCACGCCCGCCACATACACCATCGTGCGTTTCGACAGCCAGTACTGGACGGCGGCCAGGATCTGATGCGCATGCGGGTTGTCGAGCGTGTCGTTGCCCTTCATGTACGTATAGCTCGCGCCGACCACCCACGCCGGCGATGGGTGCCACGCCGCACCGGCTTCCGCCGACCACGCGCCCGCACCGTTCTGCGCGTTGTGCACGGTCGTGACGAGCGCCTTCCCCGTGACCGTGCCGAGCGTGTAGTGCACGCCCGCGCCCCAGTTGCGCACGCTGGTCGGCGGCAGCCCCGCCGACGCGCCGTATTTCTGGTTCGTATAGGCCGCGCCCGCGCCGAACGGGCCGTTGTCGTAGCTTGCGCCGACGCTGACCGTGTTGTTCGCGCCGACCGACCCCGCGACGTTGCCGAAACCGTACAACGCGCCGAAGGTCAGGCCCGACAGCGACGGGCTCGTGTACTTGACCGAATTCGCGACGCGATTGCTGCCCGCGACGCGATCCCAGTCGAACGCGCCGGTTGGGTTGTTCGGCAGCGCGAGCTTGTCGAACGGCCCGTTGCGAAAGCCGTACAGGCCGACGAGATCCTGCGCGATCTCGTTGCCGCTGGCGGCGAGCGAATCGACCATGAACTCGTACTGGTTGCCGAGCGTGAGTTTGCCGTAGCGGTCGTTCTCCAGCCCGACGTAGGCTTGCCGCGCGAACAAGCCGCCGCCGATGATCGAGCCGTTGCCGAGCGAATACTGGTTGACGAGCCGGAAGATCGCACGCGTGCCCGCGCCGAGATCCTCCTTGCCTTCGAACCCGAGCAGGTTCGGAAAGAAGATGTTGTCGTCGAATTTCGGATTGCCGTGGCCGCCTTGGTTGCTGACATAGCTGATGCCGGCATCCATCAGCCCGAACATCGTCACGCTGCTTTGCGCGAACGATGCAGCAGGAATCGCGCAAGCGGCGAGCGCCAGAAGGGTCTTTTTCGTCATCTCCAATGTGCTCCTCACATGTTTCCGATCGGATCGGATATTTTTGATTGGACTACTGATTGATATGATTGAACCTGGCCGGGATCGATCCCGATTCAGGTGCAACCGAAAGGAACCGGATCGCGCACGCGGCACCGGCGGGCCGTCGCCCGTCCGCCGCTGCCGCGTACGCGGCGCGCTAGACCGTCGAATACCCGCCGTCCACCGGCACGACCGCGCCGGTGACGAACGACGCGCCGGGCGAGCACAGGAACAGGATCACTTCCGCGACTTCGTCGGCCGTGCCCCAGCGCCCGAGCGGCGTGCGCTCGAGAATGCGGCGCGACGCCTGCGTGTCGGCCATCAGCCCGCTGCTGAGCGGCGTGTCGATCCAGCCGGGCGCGACCGCGTTCACGCGAATCCCGCGATCGGCCCACGCCTGTGCGAGCGAGCGCGTGAGCTGCGCGATGCCGCCCTTGCTCGCGCTGTATGCGGGGCGGTCCTTGCTGCCGAAGTATGTGTACATCGACGCGATGTTGACGATGCTGCCGCCGTTCGCCGACAGCGCCGGCCGCGCGGCGTCGGATGCGCGCATCACCGACGTCAGGTTCACGTTCAGCACGAGCTCGAACTGGTCCATCCGGTATTCGTCCGCGTGCCGGCTGATGCCGACGCCGTTGACCAATACGTCGAGCCGCGGCAGCGCGGCGATCGTGCGCGTCAGCGCATCGTTGTCGGTCACCTCGAGCTCCACGCACCGGATGCCCGGATGCACCGGCGCATGTGGGCCGCCGGCATCGAGCCCGAGCGCGACGACCGACGCGCCTGCCTGCGCGAACCGCATCGCGGTGCGCGCACCAATGCCCGACGTGCCGCCCGTCACGACGACGGACCGGCCCTCAAACGCCCACTGACGACTCATGCTCGACACTCCCGATGGTGTGTGCGCGACGGGCCGGCCGTTGCGCGGGTGAAACGAGGATCTTGATCTGCGTGCGGTCGGCCAGCAGCGCGTCGAAGCCGTCGGCGACGGCCTCTTCGAGCGACACGGTGCGCGTGACGATCGACGTCAGATCGAGCGCGCCCGACGCGACGATGCGCAGAAGGTCTTCGTACGCATGCCGATAGCCGACGCTCGCGGTGAAGGTCAGCTCGTCGTTGACCGCGCGGAACGCGTCGAAGCCCGCATGCGGCATCAGGCCGACCATCACGACGCGGCCGCCCTTGCGCAGCGCCTGCATCGCCGCTTCGAACGTGGCCGGCAGCCCGGCCGCCTCGAAACTCGCGTCGACGCCGAGCCCGCTTGTAGCCGAGCGGATCGCGTCCTGCAGCGCGGACGCATCGAGCGCGCGCGCGTCGAACGTATGCGTCGCACCGAAGCGCGTGGCGGCCGCGAGCCGTTCGGGCGATACGTCGACGGCCACGATCGTCGTCGCGCCCTGCAGCTTCGCGAGCATGATCAGCAGCAGGCCGATCGGCCCGAGCCCGAACACCGCGCAGGTCTCGCCGAGCCGCAGCGCGCCGCGCCGCAACGCGTGCAGCGCGACGGCGGCCGGCTCCATCACCGCGGCCTGTTCGAGACTCACGCCGTCGGGCAGCCGATGCAGCATGTAGGCCGGCACGACCGCGAAGTCGGCCATTCCGCCGTCGCCCATCAGCCCGGCGAAACCCATCGACACGCACAGGTTGTACGACCCCGAGCGGCAGTACGCGCACTGGTGGCAGCGGTACTCGGGCTCGACCGCGACGCGGTCGCCCGCGCGCAGCGCCGTCACGCCTTCGCCGACCTCGACGACGGTGCCGCAGAACTCATGGCCGAGCGTGAGCGGTGCGGTGCGGCGCGACAGCGGATGCGGCGTCTCGACCGGAATCGCGTGCGGGCCGTCCGCATATTCGTGCAGGTCGCTGCCGCAGATCCCGCAATACGCGACCGTGATGCGCACGTCGCCGGGGCCGACTCGCGGCGTATCGATTTTCACCAGACGGACGTCGCGCGGGCCATGCCATTGAAGGGCTCGCATGTCATCGTCCTCCGAGGTTCTGCGCATCGAGGCGGTTCGCGGCAGCGCCGGCGAGCGCGCGCTTGCGCAGCACGGCGGGCGCGGTCTCGACGAGGCCGAACGACAGCACGCACGCGAGGATCGCGCCGGTGGCCGACGTCCACATCGCGAACTGCAGGCCGTACTTGTCGGCCGCGAAGCCGGCGACGGTCGGCGCGACGAAGCCGCCGATCAGCTCGCCCGCGCCCATGATCAGCCCGAGCGCGCTGGCGATCGAGCGGGGCGGCACCGTTTCGGCCGGGATCGTCGCCATGAACAGCGTGAAGCAGCCGAGGCCCGTGTAGGTCGCGAGCACGAGCGCGCAGAGCGCCCCCAACGTATTCGCGTGTATCAACGCGACCGGGCACGCGGCGGCGATCAGCGCGAACACGATCATCGTCGGCTTGCGGCCGATCCGGTCGGAGATCGCCGGCACCGCGAAGCCCCAGAACACCCACGCGGCGCCGAGGCAGGTCATCACGACGCCCATGTCGGACGGCGACAGGTGGCGGCTCTCGACGAGGAAGACCGGCGCGAACGAGATGATCACGATGAACCACGTGAGGAAGAAGCAGCTGATCAGCACGCAGAGCAGGATGTTGCGTTCCTTCAGCAATGCCCAACGGCCGCTCGCCGCGCCGTTCGCCGCTGGCGCGCCGGCCGTGTTGGCCGCATCGGCCTGCGCATGCCGGACGCCGCCGGGCGGCACTTCGCGCACCCAGCGCCAGATGCAGAACGCGATCAGGAAGCCCGGGATGCACGACACGTAGAACGCGTTGCGCCAGCCATACGCGGTCGCGATGCCGATCACGACCGGCGGGCCGATCATCGCGCCGAGCAGGCCGGCGGCCGAGCCTTGCAGCAGGCCCATGTTCAGCCCGCGGCGGCTCGGCGTCGAACTCTCGACCATCAGCGATTGCGACAGCGGCAGCACGGGGCCTTCGGCGATGCCCATCAGCGCGCGGAACGCGATCAGGCTCGCGAAGCCGCCGACGAGCCCCGACAGCGCCGAGCACACGGAAAAGCCGAGCACGGCCGCGATCAGCAGCGGCTTGCGCGTGCCGCGCGCGTCGGACCACGCGCCGGTCGCGGCGCCCGACAGCGCCCATGTGAGCGCGAGCGCGGACGACACCATGCCGAGTTGCGTGTTCGTCAGGTGCAGCTCGGCCGACATGAACGGGAACAGGAACGACAGCGCGAGGCGGTCGAAGAAGACGAAACCGAACGTCATGAACAGGATCAGCAGCAGCCTGTTCTCGTACGTCCATGCGAGTCTGGGGGAGGGATGGGATGACATGGCGGGCCTCGTCGCGCGTCAGCGGTACAGCTTCTCGATCGCTTGCGCGCCGAGGCCGACCTTCTCGTAATGCGCCTTGCACATCGCGATGTACGAGTGCACGTCGAAATAGCCGTCGGGGTTGCCAGCTTCGTCGAGCCAGATCAGCGGGCCCTTGACGATGAAGAACGCGCGCATCGGCTCGGGATGATCGAACGCGACGAGCGTGTGGCCCTCGCCCGGCGTCTCGTACACGAAATCGCCGCGCGTCGCGGTCCATTCGTGCTCCAGGTAGCCCCATTTGCCGGACAGCGTGTACGCGAACACCTCGTGCGGGTGATAGTGCCGGTTCACGAGCCCAGCTTCCTTCGCCATCAGGATGTCGCACCATTTGTTCTGCGACGGCGAGATCCACAGCGGCCGCGACGAAACCGTTTCGGTGAACGGAACGTAATAACGCTCGTCGTCGGTGGCCGCGTTCGGGATATAGGCTTCGGGCAGCGCATCGGGCTTGAACGGATTGGCAATCGGCGGGATGTTTTGCCAGAATTCGGATACGGCTTGGTCGACCACGGTCTGTCTCCTTGTATGTTGGTGTCGTGGGCTCGACTTTAGCCAGCCGGTGCGCGCCGCTCTTGACTGGGCTGGACGAATTGCTTGACCGCGCCGGACATTGCACTGCACCAGAATCCAGACGAACCATCCCCCAATCCGTGCCGCTCGCACGACAGGCGCCCGCAGGAGGCGACGTGACGAATTCGACCGTTTTTTCACGCACGCGAGGCTCGACGGCCGACGTGCCGGCGCGCGACAGGATGGCGTACTGGGATGCGTTCAATGCGGCGACGCTGGTCGGCCTGCGCTGCTCGTCGCTGTCGCCGGCCGGGCTCGAAGTCGAGAAGACCGACATCGCGCTGCCGGGCCTCGGCATCGCCGACATCAGCGGCCGGGATCACGTGATCGAGCGCAGCCCCGCGCTGGTGCGCCAGTTGCCGAAGGAGTCGCTGTTCGCGTGCCAGATCCTGAGCGGGCGGGCGTATTTCATCCAGCGCGACCGCTGCCTGCTCGCGGAAGCCGGCGACGTCGTCGTGTACGACACGCGCGTGCCTTATCTGTTCGGATTCCTGACGCCGATGCGGCAGCTGCTGATCGATATCCCGATCACGACGTTCGACGACCGGCTCGATGCCGAGCTGGCGGCGCTGCCGCTGCGGATCGCACCGAAACCGGGCGCGGGCGCGATGCTCGGCACGACGTTGCGCGCGAGCGTCGAGCGTTTCATGAAGGAGCCGGTCGAGCAGGACGCCGCACGTTTCGCCGAGTACACGCGCAGGCTGATCGCGGAACTCATCGACGCGGAAGTGAACGGCGCGGGCGCATCGCGCGCGTCGCTGTCGTACCTGCTGACCGCGAAGCAGTACATCGCGACGCATCTCGGCGATCCGGAGCTCGGGCCGCAGGCTGTCGCCGATGCGGTCGGGCTGTCGCTGCGTCATTTAGGCCGGCTGTTTGCGGCCGAAGGCGAATCGATCACGCAGCACATCTGGTCGGAACGGCTGTCGCACGCGCATCGCGAACTGACGGATGCGCGGCTGCGCAAGACCAGCGTCGGCGAGATCGCGTTTCGCTGGGGATTCTCGAGCCAGGCGCACTTCAGCCGCGCGATTCGCGAGCGCTACGGCGCGTCGCCGATGGCGCTGCGTGATGCGGCGCGCGCGGCCGAGTGCTGATCCCGGTAGGTTGAGGTGGCGGCGGCGCGAGTGTCACGCGCCGTTTTCATTTTCGTTCCCGCTTTCGCCGTGACGCCGCGCGTGGCGTCAATCCGCCAGCATGAACTCGGCACAGCGCTCCGCGATCATGATCGTCGGCGCATTCGTGTTGCCCGACACGATGCGCGGCATCACCGACGCGTCGCAGATCCGCAATCCGTCGATGCCTTGCACCGCGAGGCGCGGCGTGACGACCGCGTTCCCGTCGCTGCCCATGCGGCAGGTGCCGGCCGGGTGGTAGACGGTTTTCGCGCGGCGCCGCACGTAGTCGGCGAGTGCCGCGTCGGTCAGCGTCTCGGCTTCGCGCACGATGCGCGCGAGCGACGGCGCGCGGATGATCCGCCGGGCGAGCGCGACGCCGCGCACGAGGCCGTCGACGTCGGCCGGGTCGGACAGCGCGCCGCTGTCGAACCGGATCGGCGCGGCCGGATCGCTGGAGCGCAGTTGCACGGAGCCGCGCGAACGCGGCCTGAGCAGGCACGGGTTGATCGACAGGCCATGGCCGGGCAGCGGTTCGCGATCGACGTCGCCGACGAGCGTCGGCAGCACGTGGAACTGGATGTCCGGCCGGCCGCTGCCGGTCGTATCGACGAACGCGCCGGATTCGACGACGTTCGACGTCAGCAGGCCCGTGCGGCACAGCATCCATTGCAGCCCGTGGCGCAGCGCCTTCAGCCCGCGATCCTCGCCCAGCAGGCTGACCGGCGCGTGGCTGCGGCCGTAGAGCGACACTTCGAGGTGATCCTGGTAGTTCGTGCCGACGTCGCTGCTGTCGTGCAGCACGTCGATGCCGTGCGCGCGCAGGTGGGCGCCGGGCCCGATGCCCGACAGCATTAGCAGTTTCGGTGTGCTCAGCGCGCCGGCCGCGAGCACGACGTCGGCGCGCGCGGCGGCCGAACCCGTCGCGCCGTTTTCCGCGCGCCATGCGACGCCGGTCGCGCGCCGGCCGTCGAACAGGAGGCGCGTCACGCGGCAGCCGGTCAGCACGCGCAGGTTCGGGTGGCTGATCGCGTCGGCGAGATAAGTGGCCGCGGTGCTGCCGCGCTGCCCGTCGAAGATCGTCGTGTGATAGAAGCCGGCGCCATGCTGCGCGGCGCCGTTGAAGTCGTCGTTGTACGCGATGCCGGTTTCCTGCGCAGCTTTCACGAACGCGAGGCTCAGCGGATGCCGGAAACGCGTGTCGCCCACCTTCAACGGCCCGTCGGTGCCGTGGAACGGCTCGGCGAGCCGCAGGTGCGATTCGGCGCGCTTGAACACCGGCAGCACGTCGTCCCAGCCCCAGCCCGTGCAGCCGAGCGCGGCCCAGTCGTCATAGTCGTCGCGCGTGCCGCGCACGTACAGCATCGCGTTGACCGAACTGCCGCCGCCGAGCGTACGGCCCTGCGGCACGTAGGTCTTGCGTCCCGCCGCGCCGGGCTGCGGTTCGCTCTCGAACGTGACCGTGCGCCGCGTGCCGAGCACCCGGATGAAGGTCGCCGGAATCCGGATGAACAGGCTGTCGTCCTTCGGGCCGTCCTCGAGCAGCAGCACGCGCCTGCCGGCCTTCACCAGCCGATGCGCGACCGTGCAGCCGGCCGAACCGCCGCCGACGACGATATGGTCGTACGTCTCCATCCCGCTTCTTCTCCTTGCTGTCGGGCGGCGGAACGAGTGCCGCCGCGCAAGAAGCCAGCTTAGCGACCGGTATGCGGCCCCATTTGACCGGGACGGACACCGTGCTTGCCTCGCAGGGACACGGCGGCGCTAGCGCGCCTCGGCGGGGGCGCGTGTGTCGCTCGGCGTCTCGCCGAAGCGCGCGCGATAGCTGCGGCTGAAATGCGCGCTGTTGTTGAAGCCCCAGCGGAAGGCGATTTCGCTGACCGTCAGGTGCTTCAGCGACCGGTCGCGCAGGTCGGCGCGGCAGCGTTCGAGCCGCCGCGCGAGGATGTAGCGCGTGAGCGGCATCCCTTCGATCTCGAACACGCGCGCGAGCTGGCGCGGCGACAGATTGATCGCGCGGCTCACCGACTGGCTGTCGAGGTCGTCGTCGGCGAGATGGCTGTCGATGAAGGTTTTCGCGCGCGACAGCGTGTGGACGGTCGATTTCGTCGGCGACGCGTCACCGTCGCGCAGCCGCAGCGTCGACTGCACGAGCTCGAGTATCGCGGCGGCGCGCCGCTCGCGCGCGTCGGGCGTCGGTTCCTGCGGCGCGGCGAGCAGCGCATACACCTGCCGCACCGCCCATGACGCGACACCGTCGCCGCGGTCGATCTTGACGAGGCTGCGGTAGCGCCACGGGCCGACGCGCGCCTCGAACACGTCGCGCGGCACGTCGAGCACGGTCATCGCCATGTCGGCGGGAAAGCCGTGACCGTACGGCATCGACGTGTCGTACAGGACGAGATCGCCGGGCCCGTGCTGCATGCAGTCGACGTCCTGGAACGTATAGCCTTGCCCCTCGTGCATCAGGCAGATGAACACGGCGTCGCGCTGGTCCGCATGGATGTTGTGCGACGTGCGCACGACAGAGTGCCGGTTCGCGACGATGTCGCATGCGCTGAACAGCCCGAGATCGCGCTTGCGCAGCGTTGCGTCGATGCCTTCCGACGATTTCCCGCTGCATTCGATCCGTACGAGCGTGCGGGCGACATGGTCGACCCAGAAGTCGACGCGCTCGGCGCCGCGTACGGCGCGCGTCGAGACCGTGACGATCCCCGTGCTGGTGTCCGGCATGACGTTCTCCCAATGACCGTCCGAGCCGCGCAGTCTCGGGCACGTCGAATGCCGCGGTCAATCCGTGAAAGACCGGGGCGGGCGTGCAACGCCCTTGCAGCGGGGCGTTGCGGCTGTTCGCGCAATCGATGTCCGTCTCAGTCAACGGAAGCGGCCGTGCGAGTCAAAACGCGGAGGTGATTTTCGGCTAGATGGTGCGCGTATCGCTACGCGCTGCCGACCGTTGCCGCCGGCTTACTTCGATGAAGACGGCGCCAGCCCGAGCGAAACGTCCTGCTCGTAGCCCATCTTGCTGTCGCGGAACTCGACGCTCACGTAGCCGGCGCGCCGCGCGTCGGTGACGTTCGCGTAGATCGACGTCATCACCATGCCCGCATCGCAGTCGAGCGGGATCGTGCGGTCGATGCGGCCCGTCGCGATGTTGACGGCCCGCAGCGATCGCATCGCGATGCCGCACGAGTCGGACAACGTATAGACGCCGACCAGCATGTGCGTCTTCGTGCGGTACCACATCGGGATATCGACGGCGCCGTCGAGCTGGAGGTGATCGCGATCGTTGTCGTTCAGGCGCCCGACTTCGTTCAGCGTGATCGGGAGCGTCTTGCGGCCGTCGTCCCAGGTGCCGGTCGCCGTCTTGCCGGCGACGTTCAGCGCGATCGGGCAGGGTTTCGGGTGCGACGGCGACGCAGCCGGTACCACCGGCGCTTCGGCATTCGATGCGGCCGGCGACGCTTCGCACAGCGTCATGCGGCCGTCCGGCTCGCGGTGCCCCTGCAGCGGGATCGGCTTGCGATGCGCGTCGTAGTAGTAGCTGCCATCGATACGCCAACGGCCTGCGTCGTTGCGGTCGAGTGCGTCGTAGGTCTGCAGCGACACATGGACCGGCGCATTGCCGATCGTGCCGGTGTAGTTCGCGACTTCGTACCAGCCTGCGTACGATGCGGCCGGCACGCACGCGAACAGCGCGGGGAGCGTTGCGGCGAACGGGCGGGCGTAGCGGGGGAGGCGGGTCATCGGCGGTCTTTGTGCGTGGTGTGGGTTCGAGCGCGAAGGAGGCCGGCTCGGCCGTGTCGAGCCGCGCGGCCGCCGGATGCACGCCATTGTAGCCACCCGCCATTGCCGGATTTCCCGCATCCGCGCATGCGGTGACGCTGGAACGCACATGACCCAGGCCGATCTCGGCGCCGCCGCATTGCGCGACGCCACCGGCCGGCCTGTCGCCGCCGCGGACTTCAGGTTGCGCTGGCTGCGTCGATCTGGCGGATGTCGTCCTGATCGAGCTGCAAGCGGATCGCTTCGCCGAGCAGGCCGAGCTGCGCGAGCGATGTCGCGCTCGCGATCGGCGCGGTGATCGTCGGCCGCGCGATCTGCCACGCAAGGGCGACCGCGGCCGGCTGCGTGTCGTGCTTCGCCGACACGGCGTCGAGCGCCGCGAGAATGCGCAGGCCGCGTTCGTCGAGATAACCGGCGACGCGATCGCCGCGCACGCTCTTCTTCAGGTCGGCCTCGCTGCGGTATTTGCCCGACAGGAAGCCGCTCGCGAGCGCGTAGTAGTTGACGACGCCGAGCTTCAGGTCGCGCACGACCGGTTCGAGATCGCGTTCGTAGTCGGTGCGGTCGATCAGGTTGTACTCGGGCTGGATGACCTGGTACGCGGGCAGGCCGTCGCGCTGGCTGATGTCGGCGGCTTCGCGCAGGCGCGCGCCGCTGTAGTTCGATGCGCCGATGATGCGCACCTTGCCCGCGTCGATCAGTGCCTGATAGGCGCCGAGCGTTTCTTCGAGCGGGGCCGTGTCGGCGAGATCGCGATGCGAGAAATACAGGTCGATGTAGTCGGTCTGCAGGCGGCGCAGCGAATCGTCGGCGGCCTTCAGGATGTTGTCCTTGGTCAGCCCCGCGCGTGCGGCCAGCAGCCCGACCTTGGTCGCGATCACGACCTGTTCGCGCTTGCCGGAACGCTTGAGCCACTTGCCGATGATCGTTTCCGATTCGCCGCCGCTGTTGCCGGGCGCCCAGGCCGAATAGACGTCGGCCGTGTCGATGAAGTTGATGCCGGTTTCCGCGAGCGCGTCGAGCAGCGAAAACGATGCGTTTTCGTCGACGGTCCAGCCGAAGACGTTGCCGCCGAAGGCGAGCGGCGAAACCTGGATGTTCGACGTGCCGAGGGTGCGTAGTGCCATGTTCTGCTCCGATATCGATGGGTGATGGGATCGAACTGCGGGATGGGCCAAAACGATCGCGGCGAGACGGGGGCGCGGTGCGGTTCCGCCGTGGTCGCGGGACACCGGACATTCTCGCCGATCGATCGGATTCGTGCAGGCGGCGCGTTGCCGCGATGGTGGGCGATTTGCGGCGAGTAACGGACGGCTCGTCCGTTACGTGAGCGCGCCGGGAGGCGAGCGGGAGGGCGGGCTGCCCCGGCGTTGCGCCGGAGCGGACGGGAAGACGGGCGGCAAGCAGCCGCCGGGGCGACGGCGAGCCGGTCAGCGCAACTGCACCGCCGCGAGGAACAACACCATGCTGCCGATCGCGCCGTCCAGCACGCGCCATGCAACGGCCTTGCGGAACCACGGCGCCAGCAGTCGCGCGCCATAACCCAGCGCAAGGAACCACACGACGCTGACCGTCATCGCGCCGATCGCGAACGCGGACCGCGCGCCTTCCGGCTCGCGTGCGCCGGCCGTGCCGATCAGCAGGAACGTGTCGAGATACACGTGCGGGTTGAGCCACGTGAATGCGAGCGTCATCAGCACGACCGCCATGCCGCGCTGCGGCGGCGGCGCGACCGCGTCGCCGCGCACGTCGAGCGTTTCGTGGCCCGGCTTGAGCGCACGGCGCAGCGCGTTGATGCCGAACCACGCGAGATACGCGAGGCCGACATACAGCACCGCATGAACGAAGGTCGGATAGCGTTCGACGAGCGCGGACGCACCGCCGACGCCCGCGCCGATCAGGAGCATGTCCGACAGCGCGCACAGCAGCACGATCTTGCCGACGTGCGAACGCATGATGCCCTGCCGGAGCACGAACGCGTTCTGCGCGCCGATGGTGACGATGAGCGACGCGCACAGGGCGGCGCCGTGAGAGAAAGCAAGCCAGTTCATGATGACAGCGATAGCAGCAGTAGACGGAATAATCGGGTAGCGCTAGTCTGCGGTCAGCATGAAAATAAGAGAAGCTAAATCACCTAATGCAGATTAAGGAAATCTAATGCTCGACTACGCCCTGCTCGATGCGCTCTCGGCGGTGATCCGGTACGGCTCGTTCGAGCGCGCGGCCAAGGAGCTGAACGTCACGCCGTCGGCCGTGTCGCAGCGCGTGAAACTGCTGGAGGAGCGCGTCGGCAGCGTGCTCGTCAAGCGCGGGCAGCCGTGCGTCGCGACCACGTCCGGCGCGCTGCTGTGCCGGCATACCGAACGCGTGCAATTGCTCGAGGCCGAACTGGGCGGCCGGATGCCGGCGCTGCCGGGCTCGATCACGAGCGCATGGCCGATGTTGCGCGTGGCCGTCAACGACGACAGCGTCGCGACGTGGTTTATCGATGCGGTGGGGCCGTTCTGCACGGAGCGCGAGATGCTGCTCGACCTCGTGATCGACGACCAGGACTACACGGCGGCGCGCATTCGCGACGGCAGCGTGCAGGGCGCGGTGACCGCGCAGGCCGAGCCGATTCAGGGCTGCCGCTCGACGCGGCTCGGGCGCATTCGTTATCGCGCGGTGTGCTCGCCGGCGTTTCACGACCGCTATTTCGGCAAGGGCGTCACGCGCGACGCGCTGCGCCGCGCGCCGTGCGTGATGTTCAATCCGAAGGACGGGCTGCAGGCGCGCTTCATCCGGCGCGTGACGCGCGCGGATCTCGATCCGCCGCAACACTGGATACCGCACGTCGCGGGCTATCTGCGCGCATGCGAATCGGGGCTGGGATGGGGAATGTGCCCGGACCGGATGGTCGATCGCCAACTGGCGGCGGGCGAACTGGTCGACATGTCGCCGGGACGAACCACCGACATCGATCTTTACTGGCAGAGCTGGCGCCTGTCGATCGGCTGGCTCGACGATTTCAGCGCGGCGCTCAAGACGCGTGCCGCGCTGTTTCTCGATTGATCGACGGCGCGATGTGGAGGACGCGGGCGGCGCGCGACAGGCGCGCGCCGGGCGGCATCATCAGACTTGATGCAGGCCGTCGAAGTCGACGATCTGGACGTGGCGGCCCTGCATTTCGATCAGGCCGCGCTTCTGGAATTTCGACAGCGTGCGGCTGACCGTTTCGAGCGTCATGCCGAGATAGCTGCCGATGTCTTCGCGCGTCATCCGCAGGTTGAATTCCGACGGCGAGTAACCGCGCTTCAGGTAGCGCGACGATACGTCGAGCAGGAAAGCGGCGACACGTTCTTCGGCATTCAGCGAACCGAGCAGCATCGTTTGCGACGTTTCGCGCACGATCTGTTCGCTCATCAGCTTGTGCATGCGCAACTGCATCGAGCCGGCTTCCGAGCACAGCGTCTTGAGCGCGCTGTACGGAATCACGCAGACGGAGCTGTCTTCCAGCGCGACCGCGGTGCGCGGATGCGTGTCGTCGCAGATGCCGTCGAGGCCGAGCGCTTCGCCCGCGAGATGCAGGCCCGTGACCTGTTCGCGGCCGTCATGGCGCGTCGCGACGGTTTTCAGCGAACCGGAGCGCACCGCGTACAGGTTGTCGAATGCGTCGCCTTCGCGGAACAGCGCTTCGCCGCGCTTGACGGGGCGAGCCGCGCAGATGACCGACTCGAGGCGACTGAGTGCTTCTGGCGCCAGGCCCTGCGGCATGCACAGGTGCCGCATTGCGCACGACGAGCAGTGCGCGGCCTGACGAGGAGCCCAGCTGCCGGCATGAGGCGTGGCGGCGGGACGTGTAGCGACGGGCGTCAGCATGATCGTTTACTCCGGCGTTGAATCGACGGAATCATTGTCCCACCGCAAATTGCCGCTGTCGGGTGACAAAACGTCGCGACCGGGCGCGCATGCCGAGCGCCGTTCAGGCGGCCTGCTCGTCGACGGTGGCGGCCGCCGGAATCAGCAGTACGGGCAGCGTCGCGTGGCGCACGCATTGCTCCGCGATGCTGCCGAGCACGAGACGGCGGAACCCGCGGCGGCCGTGCGTGCCGAGCACCAGCAGATCGGCACCGAATGCCTTCGTGCCTTCGAGGATCAGTGACGACACGTCGTTGAGCGACGTCGCTTCGTTCAGCCGCGTCTCGCCCTTCACGCCTGCTGCCTGCATCAGCTTCGTGAAATCCTTCGCGAGCGCGTCGCCCTGCGCGACGAGTTGATCGCGCAGGATGGACGGATCGTAGCCGGGCACGTTGTAGTAGATCGCGGCGTTCTCGACGACGTAGAACGGTTGCAGTTCGGCGCCGTGTGCTTTCGCGAGCGCCAGCGCGGCATCGAATGCATGGCGGGACGTGTCGCTGCCGTCGACGGCAACCAGAATACGCTTGTACATAGTGTCTCCGAGTGGCGGGTTGAAACGAAGTCGGCCGGATGGCCGATCAGGCTCAGCAATGCTGCGAGGCAGAGTAAACCAATGGCGGGGACTTTGCAGTGCGGTGCCGGTCCTGCCGCGCGGCCGCGGTGCTTCCGGTGCTGCGGAAGCGCAGCCATGAGTGCAGCGCATGCCGCACTGCGCGGCGCTTGGCCAGGTCGCATTCATCGTCTGCGCGATCGCCGCGAGGGACGAATGCGTACGCATCGGAATTGCGCGTTGCACGGGCACACGCATCGCGCGACGCACGCATGCTGGTTCGACACGGCATAACAGCCAGGCTGACGAACCGCACGCATCGTTATTCAATCGCAACCGCGCCGTTTCGACATGACCTCGATCAACGCATGTGCGTGATCGCGATGCGCGGCATGCATCGATCCGCCGATGCCGATGCGCGGAATCGTTCGCTCGAGCACCCGTCGCGCGTGCCGATCCATAACCATCGGCCGTCGACCGACGCCAGTTTGCAAACGAACGATCGATTCAAACGCCGCGCCGGCTATCTCGGCACGGTCGTCAACTCGATCACGCGCTCCGGCTTCCGTCCGTGGCCGGGCCAGTACGCGCTGCCGTACATCCGGTGGACGGGACCGAACTGCTCATCGTCCGCGGGCGTCGGCGCGGCGAAGCCTTTCTCGATCACCACGTAGCCCGCGCGCAGCGCGAACGCCGGATGGTTGCCGCCGGGGCGGCTGTCGAAACCGGCGAAGCCGTCGCCGGCTTCGGGCATCGCATTGACGAGCGACGCGTTGCTGCCCGTGATCTGGTCGGGCGGGATCGGCCCGCCGCCGGCGAGCAGCCACGCCTCGCGGTTCTTGCCGTCGGTGTCGACCGTGCTGTCGTGGGTGTCGTCGTTGTCGAGCTCGACGCTGTGCGGATGCGCAAGACCTGTTTGACCGGATGGTTCCATCACGGCTCTCCTGGCGGCGAAGCGGTCCGGATCGAAGCAAATCCCGTTCCGGGCATGACGGGAAAAGGCGCGCGGGCGATCGCCGCGGTCGCGCGACGCGCACTGATTTGTCATGATTTATTTCAGCTAGAAGACGCGTTTTCTACAGAGTATGATTCTTTTCCTGCGAAGCGGCGACAGGGGATGCGATCTCGCCGCCTCTGCCCGCGCCGGGGCGCCGCAGCACCCTTAAAGACGGGTAGTGAACAACAAAGCAAGGGACTAGAGGTGGCGGACTCATGCAAGCGACTACTGCCTTCACGCACCGCGGTTATCTGTTGAACTGCGCGCCCGCGCGCGCCAGCGACGGTTCGTTCAAGCCCTACGTCGTGATCTCCCGATCGAGCGACGGCGAGCTGGTTGCGAACCGTTTTTTCCCGATCGAGCTCCAGTTCAACGACGAAGACGCCGCGATCGCGCACGCGCGCGACTGGGCCGTGCGCTGGATCGACGCGAGCAGCATCACGATCTGATGCGGCCACCCGCCCGCGGCGTCGGCCGCCCACGGCACCGGCCGCCGGTCGATTTCCGGCGTGCCGCTTCCCGACACAAAACGCGGTAATCTTGCGGAACCCGTCACTTTATTAGCGGCCGTGCGATCGAGCGCGGCTGCATGCATTGGCCTATGTCGACATCACCCGCCCGTCAGTGGGGCCTCGAAGAAATCGTCACCGGATTGCGCGAGTCGCGCGAGGAACTCCATCGCACGCGTCATCCGCGCGGCATCCGCGAACTGCCGTCGCGCGACGCGATCTGCAAGATTGTGACCGGCCTGCGCGCGTCGATGTTTCCGACGCATTACGGCGCGCCGGATCTCACCGACGAAAGCGTCGACTATTACGTCGGCCATACGCTCGAAAGCACGCTGCGCGTGCTGTCCGAACAGATCCGCCGCGCGTTGCCATTCCTGCCCGAGCATGCGGACACGCCGTTCGCCGAGCTTGACGAACGCGCGTTCGAGATCGCGCGCGAATTCGGCCGCCAGTTGCCGGCCGTTCGCGCGCTGCTCGTCAGCGACATCCAGGCCGCGTACGCGGGCGATCCGGCCGCGCAGCACATCACCGAGATCCTGCTGTGCTACCCCGGCGTGCTGGCGATGATGCACCACCGGCTCGCGCACGCGCTGCACCAGCTTGGTGTGCCGCTGCTCGCACGATTCATCAATGAAATCGCCCACTCGGCCACCGGCATCGACATCCACCCCGGCGCGCAGATTGGCCCCAGCTTCTTCATCGACCACGGCACCGGCGTCGTGATTGGCGAGACGGCAATCATCGGCGAACGCGTGCGCCTGTACCAGGCCGTCACGCTCGGCGCGAAGAGCTTCCCGGCCGATGGCGAAGGCACGCTGGTCAAGGGCAACGCACGGCACCCGATCGTCGAGGACGACGTGGTGATCTACGCGGGCGCGACGATTCTCGGCCGCGTGACGATCGGGCGCGGCTCGGTGATCGGCGGCAACGTGTGGCTCACGCACAGCGTGCCGGCCGGCACGAGTGTCGCGCAGGGCAAGGTCCGCGAAGGCGGGAGCGCCGAGAAGCCGTAAAGCCGTGGCGTGGTGCACGGCTGCCACGGCGCGTGTGTCAGTGCTTGCCGGCGGGCGAGCGGTGCTTGTACAGCACGTCCTGGTCGACGCGGATCAGGTTCTGCCCCGCATCGACGACGAAATCCACGCCGTTGTACGCGTTGCCCGTCAGCAGCAGGATCGCGCTCGCGACGTCATCGGGGCCCGCGATGCGCGCGAGCGGTGTCGATGCGCGGCTCGCGTGTTCGAAGTCGGCCTGAGTCTGGTCGTCGCTCGGCAGCATCAGCCCCGGGAATACCGCGTTCACGCGCAGCACGGGCGCGGACGACAGCGCGAGCATCTGCGTGAGGTTGCCGAGCGCGGCCTTCGCGACCGTGTAGCTGAAATGGTCGCGGTGGAAGTTTTCCTTGATCTTCTGGTCGACCACATTCACGACGACACCCTGCGTGCCGGCCGCGCGGGCCCGTTCGTAGAACGCGCGCGTGAGCAGGATCGGCGCGCGGCAGTTGACCGCCCACGCCTGGTCGAACGCTGCGAGGTCGAAGCTCGGGAAATGATCCTGCCAGAACACCGACGCGTTGTTGACGAGCACGTCGAGGCGCCCGAAGCGCGCATAGACCTGGTCGATCAGCGCGGTGATCTGCGCGGCATCCGACAGGTCGGCCTGCAGCGCGATCGACTCGTGCCCGCGTTCGGCGATCGCGCGGGCCGCCGCTTGCGCGGCATCGGCCGAACGGTCGTAGTGCACCGCGGTGCGATAGCCGTGCGCGGCGAAATACTCGGCGAACGCGCGCCCGGCCCGGCGTGCGGCGCCGGTCACGAGCACGACGGGCGCGTGCGCCGTTTGCTTCGTCGACTCCATTACGTATTCGTCAGGTTGACTGAAGAAGGATTGGCGACGATCGACAGGAATTCGCGCCGCGTCGACGGATCGGTGCGGAACGTGCCGAGCATGCGCGACGTGACCATCTCGACGCCCGGCTTGTGTACGCCGCGCGTGGAGATGCATTGGTGCGCGGCTTCGAGGATCACGCCGACGCCCTTCGGTTGCAGCACGTCGAACAGCGTGTCGGCGATCTGCACGGTCATCTTTTCCTGGATCTGCAGGCGCTTCGCGAACGCGTCGACGAGGCGCGCGAGCTTCGAGATGCCGACCACGCGATGGTTCGGCAGATACGCGACGTGCGCGCGGCCGATGATCGGCACCATGTGGTGCTCGCAGTAGCTCTCGAAGCGGATGTCCTTCAGCACGATCATCTCGTCGTAGCCGTCGACTTCGCTGAACGTGCGCGCGAGGATGTCGCGCGGCTCCAGCGCATAACCGGCGAAGAACTGCTCGTAAGCGCGCACGACGCGCGCGGGCGTGTCGAGCAGGCCTTCGCGTGCGGGATCGTCGCCGGCCCAGCGCAACAGCACGCGCACGGCGTCTTCCGCTTCTTCGCGGCTCGGTCGGGACGCGGCCGGCTCGGGCCGCGCGGATTTTTTACCCATGTAGTGGCTCCATCGAAGGCCGCCCGGGGCGGCCGATATCCGGCAATTGTTTCATGCTTTCGCGGGTCGTGCGTGCCAGCGCGAACAGGCCAGTCCCTGGCGTTCACTTCGGCCATTCGTCCTGTTCGTCGTTGAACAGCGACGCGACGACGCCGCGCAGCCATGCGGTGCGCGGATCGTTGTGGTACTTGCGATGCCAGTGCTGCTTAAGGTCGAAGCGCGGCAGCGCGAGCGGCGGTTCGACGGGCACGATGAACGCGTGTTCGGCCGCATACGCATAGCCGATCGCATGCGGCACCGTCGCGATCAGGTCGGTGCGGCTCAGGATGAACGGCAGGCTCATGAAGTGCGGCGTCTCGAGTACCGCGCGGCGCTGCATGCGCTGCTTCGCGAGATATTTCTCGAGCACCTCCTGGCTGCGGCCTTCGGCGCGTACCACCGCATGCCCGCAGGTGAGGAACTGCTCGACCGTAAACGGCGATGCCTGTTCGAACGGATGGCCGCGCCGCATCAGGCAGACGAACCGGTGCGTGAACAACCGTTGCTGGAAGAAGTTGTTGCCGTCGAGGTCGGGGAAGTAGCCGACCGCGAGATCGATCGAACCGGCTTCGAGGCCACGCCCGACTTCGTCGTGCGCGAGCGAGACCGAGCGCAGGTTCGCATGCGGCGCGCGCGTCGCGAACGCTTGCAGCAGCTTCGGCAGGAACACGATCTCGCCGACGTCCGACAGCGCGATCGAGAACGTATGCGTGCTCGCGGCCGGATCGAAGTCGTGCGGCGCGACGAGGCCGCGCTCGATCTGTGCGAGCGCGTCGCGTGCGGCCGGCAGCAGCGCGAGCGCGCGCGGCGTCGGTTCCATCCCGCGCGACGTGCGCACGAACAGCGGATCGCCGAAATACTCGCGCAGGCGGCCGAGCGCCGTGCTCACGCGCGGCTGGCTCACGCCGAGCAGGTCGCCGGCGCGGCTCACGTTGCGCGTGTCGTCGAGCGCGACGAGGTACGGAATGAGGTTCAGATCGAGCGTGTCCATCACCGAGCCAATATCTTAAAAACGTATACAACATATCTCCGGAATCGCGTTGCCGCATAGTCGGGAAAGCGCTCAAATGTGTTCCACGATTCGAATTAATGTTCTGGAGACGAACAATGCGCACCCAAGTCGCGATCATCGGCGCCGGTCCGTCCGGCCTTCTGCTGTCCCATTTGCTGCGCCTGCAAGGCGTCGATTCCATCCTCGTCGAAGCGCGTTCGCGCGAATACTGCGAGAACCGCATCCGCGCCGGCGTGCTGGAGCAGGGCACGGTCGACACGCTGAACGACGCCGGCCTCGGCGACCGGATGCGCCGCGAAGGGCTCGAGCATCACGGCATCGAGCTGCTGTTCTCGGGCCAGCGCCACCGCATCGACCTGTCCGCGCTCACCGGCGGGCGCGCAATCACCGTCTACAGCCAGCATGAAGTCGTGCGCGACCTGATCGCGGCCGGCGTCGAGCATGGCCACGCGATGCACTTCGAAGTCAGCGACGTCGCGCTGCACGACGTCGAAGGCGAGCACCCGTTCGTCACGTTCAAGCACGCGGACGGCCGCGCGGACCGCATCGACTGCGACTACATCGCCGGCTGCGACGGCTTCCACGGCATTGCGCGCCAGACGATCCCGGCCGAGCGGCTGAACACGTTCGAGCGCGTCTATCCGTTCGCGTGGCTCGGCATCCTCGCCGACGCGGCGCCGTCGCTCGACGAGCTCGTGTACGCGCATCACGACAACGGCTTCGCGCTGTTCTCGATGCGCTCGCCGACGGTCACGCGCCTCTATCTGCAGTGCAAGCCCGACGAGGACCTCGCCGAATGGTCCGACACGCGGATCTGGGACGAATTGCACACGCGCTTCTCGAACGACACGGGCTGGACGCCGACCGAGGGCCGGATCACGCAGAAAAGCGTGACGCCGATGCGCAGCTTCGTATCGGAGACGATGCAGCACGGCCGGCTGTTCCTCGCCGGCGACGCCGCGCACATCGTGCCGCCGACCGGCGCGAAGGGGATGAACCTCGCGGTGGCTGACGTCCGCGCGCTGTCCCGCGCGCTCGGCGCGCGTTACCGGACGGGCGACACGACGCCGCTCGATACGTATTCGGCGACCTGCCTCGAACGCGTGTGGCGCGCCGAGCACTTCTCGTACTTCATGACGAACATGCTGCATTCGTCGCCGGAGGATTCGCCGTTCGTCAATCGCCTGAAGTTTGCCGAGCTGAAATACGTGACGCGCTCGCGGGCCGCCGCGCAGTCGCTCGCCGAAAACTACGTCGGGTTGCCGTTCGACGACGCGACGGCCCCCGAGGCAACCCGCCTTGACAACGCGCTGTGCACGACTCTATGATCGGCCCATCGTTCGCTAATCGAATCTAGGTTCGAATAGCGAACAAATACCGGAGTCGAGATCGGCCCCGGCGCGGCACGCGAAACGCGCGTGTCCCCTCGACAGGCCGCGCATCGTGCCGCGGGTTCGTATCAGGAAGAGACATGGTCAACAAGATTTTCGAATCGCTTCAGTCGGCGGTTGCCGACGTCCACGATGGCGCGACAATCATGATCGGCGGCTTCGGCACGGCCGGCATGCCGTCCGAGCTGATCGACGCGCTGATCGAACAGGGCGCGCGCGACCTGACGATCGTCAACAACAACGCGGGCAACGGCGAGACGGGCCTGGCGGCGCTGCTCAAGGCGAAGCAGGTGCGCAAGATCATCTGCTCGTTCCCGCGCCAGAGCGACTCGCAGGTGTTCGACGCGCTGTACCGCGCGGGCGAGATCGAGCTGGAGCTCGTGCCGCAGGGCAACCTCGCGGAGCGCATCCGCGCGGCGGGCGCCGGCATCGGCGGTTTCTTCACGCCGACGGGTTTCGGCACCAAGCTCGCGGAAGGCAAGGAAACGCGCGTGATCGACGGCAAGCAGTACGTGTTCGAAACGCCGATCCACGCCGATTTCGCGCTCGTGAAAGCGTACAAGGGCGATCGCTGGGGCAATCTCGTGTATCGCAAGACCGCGCGCAACTTCGGGCCGATCATGGCCAGCGCCGCGAAGGTCGCGATCGTGCAGGTGTCGGAAGTCGTGCCGCTCGGCGGGCTGAACCCGGAACACATCGTGACGCCGGGCATTTTCGTCCAGCGCATCGTCGAGGTGCCGCAGGCCGCGCACGCGGCCGAGCTGGCCGCCGAACACGCTTCGTCGCACGCCGCGGCTTAAGGAGATATCCAGATGAAACGACTGACCCGCGATGAAATGGCCAAGCGCGTCGCCCAGGACATCCCCGAAGGCGCGTACGTGAACCTCGGCATCGGCGTGCCGACGCTGGTGGCGAACCACCTCGACCCGAGCAAGGAAATCTTCCTGCACAGCGAGAACGGGCTGCTCGGCATGGGCCCCGCGCCCGCGCCCGGCGAGGAAGACGACGAACTGATCAACGCCGGCAAGCAGCACGTGACGCTGCTCACCGGCGGCGCGTATTTCCACCATTCCGATTCGTTCGCGATGATGCGCGGCGGCCACCTCGACTACTGCGTGCTCGGCGCGTTCCAGGTGTCCGCGAACGGCGACCTCGCGAACTGGCATACGGGCGCGCCCGATGCGATTCCGGCCGTCGGCGGCGCGATGGATCTCGCGATCGGCGCGAAGCAGGTGTTCGTGATGATGGAGCACCTGACGAAGCAGGGCGAGAGCAAGATCGTCGCGCAGTGCTCGTATCCGGTCACCGGCGTGCAATGCGTGAGCCGCATCTATACGGATCTCGCCGTGCTCGACGTGACGGCCGACGGCCTTGCGGTGAGCGAGATCTTCACCGACCTGTCGTTCGACGAACTGCAGAAGCTGACCGGCGTGCCGCTGATCGACGCGACGCAAAAGGCCGCTGCCTGAACCGGAGGCGTGCCGGCCGCGCGTTCGTGCGCATGCCGGCACGCTTGGGTAGACAATAGGCGCACGCCGTTTCCCCCATCTGATGCCATGCTCGAAGACAGCGCCCGCCTGACCTCCCTCATCTGCGGCACCGAGCCGCTCAACCGGATCTGGTCGCCCCGCGCGACGATCCAGCGGATGCTCGACGTCGAGGCCGCGCTCGCGCGCGCGCTCGCCGCGCAGCAGGTGATTCCCGCCGCCGCGGTCGCGCCGATCGAACGCGCGTGCGACGCCGGCCGGCTCGACGCCGATGCGCTCGCGCACGGTGCGGCGCTCGGCGGCAATCTCGCGATTCCGCTCGTCAAGCAGCTCACCGCGCAAGTGAAGGCCGACGACCCCGAGGCCGCGAAGTTCGTGCACTGGGGCGCGACGAGCCAGGACATCATCGATACCGCCACCGTGCTGCAGCTGCGCGACACGCTCGACGTGCTCGAGCCGATGCTCGACGAAGCGTGCGCATCGCTCGCGGCGCTTGCGCGCACGCATCGCGCGACGCCGATGATCGGCCGCACCTGGTTGCAGCAGGCGCTGCCGATCACGCTCGGCCTGAAATTCGCCCAATGGCTCGATGCGCTGCTGCGCCATCGCGCGCGGTTCGCCGAATTGCGCGCGCGCGTGCTGGTGCTGCAATTCGGCGGCGCGGCCGGCACGCTCGCCAGCCTGCGCGAGCACGCGAGCGGTGTGACGGCCACGCTCGCGGCCGACCTGCGGCTCGCGGCGCCGGCCGTGCCGTGGCATACGCAGCGCGACCGCATCGCGGAAGCCGCGTCTTGCTTCGGCATGCTGATCGGCACGCTCGGAAAGATCGCGCGCGATGTGTCGCTGCAGATGCAGACCGAAGTCGGCGAGCTCGGCGAACCGGCCGCCGCCGGCAAGGGCGGCTCGTCGACGATGCCGCACAAGCGCAACCCGGTTGGCTGCGCGGCCGTGCTGACCGCGGCCGTGCGCGCGCCGAACCTCGTCGCGACCGTGTTCGCGGGGATGGTCCAGGAGCACGAGCGCGCGCTCGGCGGCTGGCAGGCCGAATGGGAGGCGTTGCCCGACCTCGCGCGCCTGACAGGCGGCGCGCTCGCGCAGATCGCGCAGATCGTCGCGGGCCTCGACGTCAATACCGAACGCCTTGCCGCGAACCTTGACCTGACGCACGGGCTGATCCTCGGCGAAGCCGTGATGCTCGCGCTCGGCGACCGGATCGGCCGGCTCGATGCGCATCACGTCGTCGAGCACGCGTCGAAGGAAGCCGTGCGCACCGGCGCGACGCTGTTCGACGTGCTCGCTGCCGATGCGACCGTCTCGGCGTACCTGTCGCGCGACGCGCTCGCGCGGCTGCTCGATCCCGCACATTACGTCGGCGAGGCGCAGGCCTATGTCGACGCCGTGCTCGCGCTGCATGCGGGCACGACCCAACCAGGAGAACATTGATGCCTTTCGCCACTGTCAACGGCGTGAAACTGCATTACCGGATCGACCGTGCCACGCGCGACGACGCGCCGTGGCTCGTCTTCTCGAACTCGCTCGGTGCCGACCTGCAGATGTGGGCGCCGCAGATCCGTCCGCTCACGCAGCACTTCAACATCCTGCGCTACGACACGCGCGGCCACGGCCATTCCGATGCGCCGGCCGGTTCGTACACGATCGAGCAGCTCGCCGGCGACGTGATCGGCCTGCTCGATCACGTCGGCATCGCGCGCGCGCATTTCTGCGGGATCTCGATGGGCGGGCTGACCGGCGCCGCGTTGGCCGCGCGCTACCCGTCGCGCATCGTTCGTGCGGTGCTGTCGAACACCGCCGCAAAGATCGGTTCGCCGGAAGTGTGGGCGCCGCGTGCGCAGAAGGCGCGTGCCGAAGGGATGGCCGCGCTCGCCGACGCCGTGCTGCCGCGCTGGTTCACCGACGCGTTCGTCGAACGCGAGCCGCGCATGTTCGACGCGATCCGCGACACCTTCGTGCATACCGACAAGGACGGTTATGCGGCGAACTGCGACGCGCTGAACGCGGCCGACCTGCGCGACGAAGTGAAGGGCATCACGCTGCCGGTGCTCGTCGTGACCGGCGCGAAGGACATGTCGACGCCGCCCGACCAGGGGCGCGCGCTCGCGGCCGCGATTCCCGGTGCGCTTCACATCGAATTCGATGCCGCGCATATTTCGAACATCGAGTGCACCGGCGGCTTCAACCGCGCGCTGCTCGATTTCCTGACCGCGTGAGGCCACTGCGATGGATGACCAGGAACGTTATGAAGCAGGGATGAAGGTGCGTCGCGCGGTGCTCGGCGACGCGCACGTCGACCGTTCGCTCGCGAACCGCACCGAGGTGACCGACGAATTCCAGAACCTGATCACGCGCTATGCATGGGGCGAGATCTGGACGCGCGACGGCCTGCCGCGCCATACGCGCAGCCTGCTGACCATCGCGATGATGGTGGCGCTGAACCGCGGCGAGGAACTGGCGCTGCATCTGCGCGCCGCGCGCAACAACGGCGTGACGCGCGACGAGATCAAGGAAGTGCTGCTGCAGACCGCGATCTATTGCGGCGTGCCGGCCGCGAATTCCGCGTTCCACCTCGCGGACAAGATCTTCAAGGAACAGGACGAGGCCGGTTAAACACCGGCAGTCACCCGATCGCGCGGCCCGCTGAAATTGGCGGGCCGTCGACGATGCAATAACGCGCCGGCAGAGCATCGGTGCGCGGCGCACCGGATGGCCGGTGCGCGAACAAGGAAAGGCGCGGCTTCGAGGTCGCGCCATATACATCAAGGAGACTCGCGATGAATCGCGCACCCGTGGTCGATGTCCAGACCTTCATCAACGAGCAGCCGTTCGGCGGCTTTCAGTGGCTCGTGTTCCTCATGTGTTTCGTGATCGTGCTGCTCGACGGCTTCGATACGGCAGCGATCGGTTTCATCGCGCCGTCGCTGCTCGGCGAATGGAACCTCACCAAGCCCGATCTCGCACCCGTGCTGAGCGCCGCGTTGTTCGGCCTCGCGTGCGGCGCGCTCGTGTCGGGCCCGCTGTCCGACCGGCTCGGGCGTCGTTCGCTGCTGCTCGGCTCGGTGTTCCTGTTCGGCGTCGCGTGTTTCGTGTCCGCCTTCTCGACCACCATCGGGCACCTGACGATCCTGCGCTTCGTCACCGGCGTCGGGCTGGGTGCGGCGATGCCGAACGCGGTCACGATGATGGGCGAGTTCTGCCCGGACAAGCGCCGCGCGACCGTGATCAACCTGATGTTCTGCGGCTTTCCGCTCGGCGCCGCGTTCGGCGGTTTCCTGGCCGCGTGGATGATTCCGCATTTCGGCTGGCGCAGCGTGCTGATGCTCGGCGGCGTGACGCCGCTGCTGCTCGGCGTGCTGTTGCTGCTGAAGATGCCGGAATCGGTGCGCTTCATGGTCGCGAGCGGCCAGGCGGTCGACAAGGTCCGCGCGACGCTCGCGCGCATCTCGCGCGACGCGCTGAACGCCGGCTCGTTCGCGCTGACCGAAGCCGCGCCGCAGACGGGCAGCAAGGGCCTCGGCGTCGTGCTGTCGCGTTCGTACATCGTCGGCTCCGTGATGCTGTGGATCGCTTACTTCATGGGCCTCGTGATCTTCTACGCGTCGATCAACTGGATGCCGATCCTGCTGAAGGATGCCGGCCTGACGCCGAAGAGCGCGACGCTGATCTCGGCGCTGTTCCCGCTCGGCGGCGTGGGCGCCGTGCTGTGCGGCGTGCTGATGGACCGTTTCAACGCGAACCGCGTGATCGCCGCGTGCTACGCGCTGACCGCCGTGAGCGTGTATGCGATCGGGCAGGCGGCCGGCAACGTCGGGCTGCTCGTGCTGGTCGTGTTCGTGGCCGGCGTGCTGATGAACACCGCGCAATCGTCGATGCCGGCGCTTGCCGCCGCGTTCTATCCGACCGAGGGGCGCGGCACCGGTGTCGCGTGGATGCTCGGCGTGGGCCGCTTCGGCGGGATCGCCGGGTCGTTCCTCGTCGCGGAGCTGACGCGCCGGCACTTCTCGTTCGCGGGGGTGTTTGCGACGATCGCCGTCGCGGGCCTGCTCGCGTGCGTCGCGCTGCTGATCAAGCAGATGGCGCGGCCGCATGGCGTCGCGCAGCCGGCCGGCAAGATCGAGTCGCTCGGGCATTGAGCGACGCGCGGGCCGGTGCGATGCGCCGGCCCGCGGTGAACGGCGCACTTCGCGCCGTTATTCTTCCGCGTCGTGTTCCTTGACGAAGTTGCGCAGATACGCGCGCAGCGCGGCCTCCCGGCCGCGATGATCGGCGAGGTTCGCGGCGCCCATCTCTTCCTCTTCACCGAACAGCGTGGGCGGCGCGCAGTAAGTGCCGACTTCGATGTTGTCGCGCAGCACGCGGATGTCGTGCGTGAGCGGGTGATACTCGGCGACCCAGTGCATCCCCTCGATGTGTTCGCCCGTCCTCAGCAATGGCTTCATCGGCGTTTCTCCCGGAAGCAGCGGCGGAACCGGCGAAGCGGCTGCGCGCGCCCGTACCAAAAGGGTACGCCTGCATCGCGTGAACCTCAACGGGCGCGCTGTGAGCGCTCACTGCGGCAGCAGATGCACGACGAGCGGATACAGCGACAGGATCAGCAGCACGGCCATCGTCACGTTGAAGATGCGCAACGCGCGGCGGTTCGACAGGACGCGCCGCAGGCCGAGGCCGAACGCGGCCCACAGGCAGATGCACGGAAAGCCGATCAGGATGAACACGACGGCCATCCACGCGGCGTTCATCCCGTAGTCGGCGGACAGGCGGACCGTCGTCGCGGCGGTCAGCACCATCATCCAGGCTTTCGGGTTGACCCACTGGAACGCGGCGGCTTCGATGAACGTCATCGGCCGCGGCTTGGCGCCGTGCGCCTTCACTTCGCCCGACGTGCCGATGCGCCACGCGAGGTACAGCAGGTACGCGACGCTGGCGGCTTCGAGGATCGTGTACAGCACCGGCATGCGCTTGAACGCTTCGCCGAGGCCGAAGCCGACGCTGAGCATCAGGATCGCGACGCCGATGCTGATGCCGAACAGGTGCGGCATCGTGCGGCGGAAACCGAAATTCACGCCGGATGCGAGCAGCATCGTGTTATTGGGGCCGGGTGTGATCGACGTGACGAGCGCGAACAGCATGCCGGCGGGCAGTGCGCTCAGGGTGAGGAATTCCATCGCGGATTCTCCATTCGGTTCGAGACTGGGATGGAGATCAGTTTAGCGACGGTTGACGGTACAGTACCGGTACAGTTGGTTTGACGATTGCCGGTACGGGGAGGGGGAGGGGGAGGGGGAGGGGGATGGGGATGGGGTGGTGTGGGTGTTGTCTCTCGGAAAAGATGTCCGCAGTCTCAATAAGTTGTCTTTGAATAAAAGACGGCGTCCGACCCGTTCGGGATGAGATCTGACTCGCTCTGCGAGAATCTGCGGGTCAATATTTGGCAGTGTGGGATTTTGACGCGTTGTTAGATCGACATCATCGTGTCGTTGTTGCCGCACTGAGGGCACTCAACCGCCACTTCACTTCGAACGCTTATCGGCAGAGGCAGGAGTCGGGGAGCGCGAACGGCAAACGCTTAAGCTATGCAAGACGTAACTCTGCCAGGCCTCCTCCAACTGCGTTCGTCTTAAGTGGCATGCCTGCGATGACATGAGCCACATATTGGCCATCCCGCCGACTGAGCTGGAAATCGTGCTTAGCGCGCCAATGCGGTTCGAGGAGCATCTCATGCGGCTCGTGCGGCATCGTGATAGTTAGGCAGCGACCACGGACTGCGAAGGGGCGTGCTATTCATCACAATTGAGGACGAATCCGGTCAAGCGAACGTCATTCTCTAGCCCGCGCTGCTGGAAAAGTACCGCCGCGAAGCTCTCGGCGTATCGCTGCTGACCGTATAGGCCTTTGGCTGGCCGAAGGTAAGGTCCGGCACCTCGTGGCGAAGCATCTTGCCGACCGCAGCGATCTACTTGGCGGGCTGCGCGTCGAATCGCACGATTTCCATTAACCCGATGCAAATCCCTTTATTTTATATAAATACAAACCCGAGGCGCCTTCACCGTCTCTATAAAGTAAAAATCTGGTATAAACGATAGCTTATGTGATTTACCGTTTATACCAAAGCATCGGATCCACAAAAAAACTTACGTGAACTCACCTAACGCTGAGCTACCGCATCGAGAGGGCCAAACCAGTGTGGCATGACAACGAAACTACCGTTGACTATTTGAACTTCGGCATCGTAGCGGATGCTTGCGCGAAGTTGCTTCAACAGACCCGCGGCGAGCCGATTTCTGTCGGGATATCCGGCGGATGGGGCGCCGGCAAGAGCTCTCTGGTGAAGATGGTGGGAGAACGTCTCGAAGGGATCAACAAGCCTGGTGATAACAGCTACGTTTTTGTCACGTTTAACCCTTGGCTTTATCAAGACTTCGATAGCGCTCGCAGCGCTCTGTTGCAGTTAGTTGGCGACAAAATTCTCGAGGAAGCCAACGACCGAGAAGGGCTGCGCGACAAGGCTGTACGCCTTCTGAAGCGCATAAACGTGCTCCGCGTCGTACAACTTGGTGGCGAGGCCGCCGCCACCTATTTGACCGGCGTTCCTATCGGGACGATTGGCAGAGCCATGAAAAGATTCGGCTTACTCGATAGTGATAAGAGTGACGAGGGCGATAAAAAGGAAGACAAGAAGGATGATGGACTTCTCAAAAAAGCGGAGCCGCTTTCTCTGCCGAACGAGATACATGAGTTTCGTTTGGCGCTCGAAGCCTTGTTGGAAGAGCTGAAAATCACGCTAGTGGTATTCGTGGATGACCTTGACCGGTGTCTGCCCAAGACAGCTATTTCCACGCTCGAATCCATCCGACTTTTGCTATTTATCAAGCGGACTGCGTTCGTTATCGCGGCCGACAACGATTTCATCAAAGGCGCAGTTCGCATTCATTTTGCCGGAACGGAAATCAAGGACGAGGTCGCGACGAACTACTTCGACAAACTGATTCAGGTTCCTCTTCATGTGCCACGGCTTGGCGTGAACGAAGCGAAAGCATACATGGCACTCTTGCTGCTGCAGAGGGAATGTCAGGACGCAAAGTTTGCAGAGGATAAATTCGCAGCCGCCAAAGACGCTGTGTCCAAAAGACTAAGAGACGCGTGGCGCGGGGATTCCGTCACACTCGACTTTTTGGAGGCGCAAGCTGCCGGCAACCAGGACATGGTCGAACTGATGCGGCTAGCCGACGGACTAGCGCCATTGCTGACGAGGTCCGGTGCAGTCGATGGGAACCCTCGCTTGATGAAGCGATTTCTCAACACGGTCTTCCTTCGCTCAAGCTTGGCTGAGCCGCAAGGAATCAAACTTGACCTTCAGGCTCTCGCAAAATGGCACCTCGTCGAACGTTGCGCCCCGACGCTTGCGACGGCGCTCGCAAACCTTGTGACATCAGAGTTTGACGGACGCGTGGAGGCGTTGAGAGTCGCTGAGGAAGGTAGTAAAGCCGGAGAGCCGCTAACAGGAATATTTGGTGTAGACGACCCATTCATACCCCAATGGCTTGGGCTTGCTCCCCCGCTCGGCGAAGTTGATCTCCGCCCTCTTCTTCACCTCAGTCGTGACACCGCAACCCGCGATTTCGGACCAGATGAACTGACTGCGGTCGGACGCGGACTACGAGATGCGCTTGCCGAGGCAACAACGCGAAATCACCCACTCGCTACAGCAATCAACACCGCTGGGTCAGTGCAAGCAGGGCTGGCACTGTCGCGTGCGTGGGCGCTTAAGTCGCCTAAGCGTGGGTGGAAGAAAGCTGAGGACGTACTGATGCTTATCGAAGTTGCCAGAGCATTCCCGGAGCATGTTGAGCAGGCCACGCGGATGCTGCTCACCGCCCCGATTAGTGACATTGGGGTCGGCATTATTCCCGAGCTCAAAGCACAGGCATGGGCCAAGGACGTACTGGATAAATGGTCGGCCCACCCTGATATCGACCAGAAGGTAAAACGCGCAATCGACCAACAGGACAAAAGGAATAACTAATGGGGACCTCAACTTCGAGCAAAGGTGGCGGCCCGCGCTCACCATTTGACCCAGAATGGCTTGAGGGGCCCGCTGTGGGCGGCGGTGACGGCGACATCAACGGCGAAGACAACGACGACAACGGTGACGGTGGAGATGGCGCCGATGAAGGAGACATCGCTGCAGACGATGATGGTCAGATGGTCGACAACGGTGCTGACGCGCTGGGAGACCCGCGGCTTCCTCCCCTGAACCCTGCGAGACGCCTCGCAGGAGCTCGCACAGCCTTAGCGGGTGCGTTGCGAGGAGGTGGTCGCGACCAAATCAAGTCGGCTGCTAGGCGTATGGTCGGGCGAGGGATGGGTGGCCCAGCCCGGGCCGCAAGAACCATGCGTGCAACCGCGCAGGGCGCGGGGGCATTGGGTCAATTCCTTACCCAAGCACGTGATGGGACAAATCCAAGAGTCGTAGATTGGGTCGCGCGCGTTCGCGCTGCGAATCTATCGGCCAACGATCTCATCTTGGAAGTGGTGCGAGAAGTCATACCCAATTCGGGAAGCGTCGATGAAGAGTCGCTTCGCAACGCGGCGACGGAAACTCTCTCTATGCTGTACGAGAGGTCCCCCGACGTGGACGTCTTCGACCTCACAGACCAGCAAATCGCAGACGTCATCGGCTTCACCGTCGCCAACGACATCTGCAATCGAATGGACCTGCTGCTCGGCCAAACCTACGAAAAGCTGAAGTACACGCCCCAGCAAGTACAAATGAACCGGAACGATGTCCGTGAATATGTCCATGGACTCGTCCGAGTGGAACTAGACACATTGGGACCGAGACCGGTAGACCCCCATGGCCTCGCGCGCGATGTCCTGTCGAAAACTCTGGAGGTATTCGGGGAATGAAAATCTTATGCACCAGCCCGGATAGCCTCCCGGCAAATCTTGAACCTGACGAGCAAGCGTTCTCGTTCTTTCGTTCGAGTCGGCGAGCAGGCGTCGGAAACATCGCCAATAACTGGAAGCGGCTGCTGAGGCGCAGAGGCTTTGCACCCAACGCGGCCACGTGGGATTTCGTTCAGTTTTGCCTCGCTGTTTGTGCGGCAGACTTAGCTTGCCTACGGGAGACAAGCGCAGATGGCTGGACTCGAGTCATCGACCTCACGGTCGGCCTGCACGAGCCGATGCGGTGGGTCGGCCTCGAAGAGCACCTGGAAAAGATGCTCAAGCTGCTGACAGGAGACTATTGGAAGCTCCACTTCATCGTCGGTGGCGAAGCACCGCCCGCAGGCAAGGTCGCAGATGTGCCTCACGATTGCGTATGCCTTCTCTCGGGAGGCCTAGACAGCTTGATCGGTGGTATCAACCTCGTGTCGCAAGGTCGCCGGCCGGTATTCGTATCCCAACTCGCTCACGACGATTCCGCTCGGCAAATCTCGTACGCTCGACGGCTTGGCGGAGCCGACTCACATTGGCAGTGGAGCCATGGCATCAATTTTCCGGGCCAACGCGAACCATCGACGCGTGCTCGGTCACTCGCCTTCTATGCGTTCGCCGTGCTCGCGGCGTCAAGATTGCAAGGGAACCGAGTTCAGGTCTACGTTCCGGAGAACGGTTTCATCTGTATCAACCCGCCTTTGGTGCCGGGCCGTGTGTCGAGCTTGAGCACGAAGACGACGCATCCTCAATTTATCTCGATGATGCAAGAGCTGCTGGATGGAGTCGGCCTCGACATCGCGCTTGAGCTGCCCTATCGATTCAAGACGAAAGGACAGATGCTTCAAGAGTGCCTCAATCAGGATCTACTCAAGGAACTGGCGAGCGACACGACGAGTTGCGGTCGGTTCCGAACCTACAATCGACAGCACTGTGGCCGATGCGTCCCGTGCATGATTCGAAAAGGTGCGTTTCATGCTTGGGGACCTGGGAAAGATGAAACGGTCTACAGACACGAATCACTTCTTGCTGCAGACAAATCGAGTGGCCCCGATGACGCCATGGCAGCAGCACTTGCGGTCCTAACCGTCAAGGAGCGGGGGCTCGACCGATTCCTCGGCGCAACTCTAGGATTTGCCCCAACGGCCGACCGAGAATCGTATCGGGACACAATGAGACGAGGCCTTTCTGAGGTCGAAGCAATTCTTCGTAGGGACGGCGTTCTCTGATGGATTTCCACTGCCACCTAGACCTCTATCCGGGCGCGAGAGCCGTCACCGATGAGGCGTCACGTCGTAACGAGTTCACGTGGCTCGTGACTACAAGCCCTCGCGCCTATGCAGCCACATCAAAGGTCCTTGGTCACGTTCCGCGCGTGCTTATCACCCCAGGGCTGCATCCTGAACTGGTCGAGCAGCGCGCGGGCGAGCTCCCTCGGTTGCTCAAGCAGATGGAGAAAGCGATGGCCGTCGGCGAGGTGGGAATGGATGGCTCCTATCGCTTCAAATCGAGCTTGCCGGCGCAACGCAAGGTGTTCGAAGCCGTCGTAACTCGGAGCAGAGAGCTCGGCGGCAAGACCCTCAGCATCCACTCCAGAGGTGCCGTGAAGGAGGTATTGCCCATCCTTCTGAAAAATCCCGGGTTCGGCACCGCCGTGCTTCATTGGTTCAGCGGAACCTTGGTCGAGGTGGAAGTTGCCCACAAAATGGGCTGCTGGTTCAGCTTGGGCCCTGCTGCGTTTGCCAGCACAGCGGGGCGTGCACTCGCTGCTAGGCTTCCCCGAGACAGAGTCGTTCCCGAAAGCGATGGTCCATTCGCGAGCGAGGGTGGCGCAACGGTTCAGCCATGGAGTATGGCCCGAACTGCGCAATTGCTCGGGTCGAGTTGGGGCTGCTCAGAATCGGAAACGCTGGCGACTCTAACGGAGAACAGTCGGAAGTTGCTTGAGCTAATGGGATGGCCGAACAATCGGTGAATTCCAGTCGTCGCCGACGTGCGGGCCCAACGACCCTCAAATACGGCGCGCACATCATCGGGAAGCGGCGCATCAAAATCGTCTGCGATAGCTGTGACTGACTGAGGCGAACAGGTTTCGGTCGGGATGTCGTGCAGACTTGATCGACGGCATTCACCGCTCAGTTCCAACGGAGTGCGCGAACGCAGGCAAGCGGTGCTTCCAAGGACATTTTTTCTGAGACGGGCAGCATGTGGTTGTCTCAAAAAAGATGTCCGCGGTCTCAATATGTTGTCTTTGAATAAAAGGCGCAATTTCAGAGGTTGTATGCGAGATCAACTCCATCCTGGAGAAACTTGTGAGTCCGGGTTCTAAGAAAGTGCATTCCGGCACAATCTTTACTCGAAGACTTCGTATCTTTACCGATTCTGTCGGACATATGTGCGTGACTCCAGCACAAACGCGAGATCTGCCAGCCGATCATCGGCGCAATCGACTCGACTGCCGCCCGCATCGACGGGGGCGCGCTACGCTGCTCGCGTACCAGGCGCACTGCGTGCTCTTGGACTTCCGGGGATAACTTGCTTGGATTCTTGTTCGTGGCTCCATTCTCTCAAGAGTTGGAGCCTCCACAAAACTCGGGGCGGTTCACTCGGCATTCTTTCAATTTTATTACGCATGTTGGACGCTACATCTTTTAGTTCAACGTTTCGGGGCGAATTGTGCGTCATTTACTGTTAAATGCATGACTCAAAATGCGCGTTCATGTAGTTTTGATAAAATTGCGGGTGACTCGCAATCGTGCTGGCTGACCGTCCCCGGTGTCGGTTCTCTGGCGGTCGAACCTGAGAGACAAGGAAAATATGATTCTCCCATCCGTCGTTCCTTCCGGATCGCAAGCGACTACGCTCTACGATTCGATACATCGGGGTTTGATGCAGCATGAACGGTTGCTCATGTTCCGCTCGCCTCTCGGGGCGCAGACGCTCATCCCCGTCCGCGCGAAGGGTCGCTCAAGAATCGGGCGAGGGTATCGCTGGGTGATCGACGTCGTTTCGCTGAGAGACGATATCGATAATCTTGAAATGGAGCATCAACCGGTCACATTATTTATCCAGCAGATCTCGGCGCCGTTTGTTGATTCAACTTATCGACCAGTTCATGGATTTGTTCACAAATTCCATACGCTCGGTCAAGATGGAAACCTGACAGTCTATCAAGTTGAATTCGAGTCAGCGCTTTTCTTTCTCGGCAAGGCAAGTAAGAACGATCAGTGGTTAAATAAAAGTGCAAAGGATATTGTTTCCGAACTGCTCGATGCTTACCCGCAGTTGGTCGGCAGAGTACGTTTTTCCCTGTCGGATGAACCACGCGTTCGATCGTATACGCGGCAAAGCGAAACGGACCTTAACTTCTTTCATCGAATTCTTGAGGATGAAGGATGGTACTTTTATTTCGAGCATGCGCCGGCTCAGTATGAAGACGATCCGCGCGTTTCTACGCTTGTTATCGTGGATCGGCTCGCTGCCCTGCCTGATGCGAAGCCAATCGAGTTTTGCCAAGGTGCAATCGGCGACGAAGTAGTAGGGCTTACGCAATGGGCGGTGACACAGACCGCACAGAGTCTTGCCTATACAACCACTTCGTTCAATTACAAGAACCCGAAGCACGATTACTCGGTGCGTAGTGACCTTGGAGAAAGTGCGATCGCATATATGACGGAGGAACGCCGTCAACAGGTGAAGCGCGAGGTTCCATATGCGCCGATGATTGTGCACGAAGCTCTCTCGTACGCGTACCCTACGGCGGAGGAGGGACGACGTCGAGCATCCAACCGCACCCAGGCATGGACGTCCGCCGCCCGCCGATACATCGGTGTCGGTGGCGTGAGGTGGCTCGACGCAGGAGCCCGCTTCACGCTCGAGCATCACACGCGGCATATGACCGTCGATCCGAGTCTTCGGGAGTTCATGGCCGTCGAGGTCGAGTGGTTCATTGAAAACAATGTGCCTGTATCCAATCACGCTGCGACGTATCCGTTGAGCCTGCAAGGCGCAATGTCCGATTTACGTCGAGAGCACGGCAGTCAATTCAGTTCACGAACCAATCCCATAGATGGTCTTGCCGGCATCTATCTGGTCAACGTGGAAGCGCAGAGAACTCACATCGAGTACCGGAGTCCGTTCGAGCACAAGAAACCAACAATGCAGACCGAGCACGCGCTCGTCAATGGTCCGGATAATGAAGAAGCATGGGCCGATGAGCGCAATCGTGTCTACGTAGTCTTTCCATGGGACCAACGCGGCGGAACTGATTTCCTGAAAACGTCACCTCCGCTGTTGGTAATGCAGGCGGATACTGGGTATGGGTACGGCGGCGTTCATGTACCGCGCAAAGAAGAGTGGGTCCTGGTTGACTATTTCCAGGGCGATTGCGATCGGCCCTATGTGCTCGGGCGCTTACCATCCCAAACAACGCCGCCGCAGTGGCACACCAACGTGCTGCTGTCGGGTCTCATGTCGAATGGCTTCGGTAAGAGCGGTGCTTACAACGCGTTCGTGCATGACGATTCCACACATCAAGGCGCTACGCGACTGACCACTTATACCGGCAAGGTTGGGAACAGCTACAGCCTGTATCACCAAGGGATTTTGGTCGACCATGCGGGCAACAACAATGCACGCGGTCGGTACCTCGGCAAAGGAGCCTTGCTGCATACGGATGATTATCTCGGCATTCGAGCGAATCGCGGCGCATACATCGGAACACACCCGAAGGCGCACAACGACGACCAGCTCGACGTCAAGGAAGCACAAGGCCAATTGATCGGGGCCGAGAGCATCGTCGAGACGCTCTCGAACGTGGGCGTTCAACACCGCGCAGATAGCCTGATAGACAGCCACGATTCGCTCAAACAGTTCACGGACGCCACCCAGCAGTCGGAGACGCCTGAGGCCGGAGGCGGTCGCACCGCAGGTGGTGGAACAGGCAGTGCAAATGCGTTCAAGAAGGCAGTTCTGCTACTCGCCAGCCCGTTCGGCATCGGTGCATCGACGCAAGACTCGCTGCACATGACGGCGGACCGCCATATAAATCTGGTCAGCGGCCTGAACACACACATTGGATCTGCGGGGGCGTTTATCGTAAATGCCGCCAAGGCGATCGGAATGTTCTCGCAGACGGCGATTAGATTGTTCACCAAGGGGCCGGTCCAGATCCAGTCCCATGATGCAAATGTTGAAGTGATTGCCAAAGCAGTTCTCAAGCTATTGGCGCAAGGTGACGTCGAGATTGCAGCAGGTGGAAAGCTGGTGCTCACAGCGGGTGGCGCGTCGATCACGCTTGAAGGCGGCAATATCCGCGGACATGCTCCCGGAACCGTCGAATTCAAGGGGGCGCAGCATTCGTTCAGCGGGCCGGCCAGCTCGCGATATTCCATCCCTCCGCTACCTGTCAGTACGTTGCCGCAAAACCTCACACACGAATATACGCAAACATTCGACGTATCATCCGTCATCGCAAATCTCGGTATCGGGCAAGCGCTCCAGGCGCAGACATATCGCATATATCTGCCGGACGGAACGCTTCACCAGCAGGGTGGCCTACTCGATGGCGAAACGGCCGCCGTTCATACGCCTACGTCAACGAAAGTGCGGTGCGAGATCGGCGGCGGTGACTGGTACACGATCGAAGATGCCTACGATCATGAAGAACAGGACGACGACACGAGCGAAAATCCGGTCGATGAACAACAGCAATCTTGACCGATTCAACTTCTGACATCTGCGAAATCGAAAGGGATATTAAGTGTCGAACTCACAACCCGCCGACGCACCGGCCCCGGCGAGCAAACCAACGCCTGCAGCTTCCGTGGTAGTCACCGTGCTCTTTCGTGACGTGCTGCGAAAACCCATCGAAGGTCTGTCCGTGCAGTTGAAGGTCGGGAAAGGCACTCCCGCCGCCCCCGCTTGGAAAACCGGTCCCGACCCAGCGACCATTCAAGACCCTCCCTCGGCGACGGGCAGCGCAGCAGCGGCGGCACCTGCATCGGCTCCAACGCCCGCTTCAGCAGCCCCCGCGTCAGCGGCGCAAGCATCGTCACCTCAGACTGCTTCGCCTGCGGCGGCATCAAGCTCGCCGACGGTGCCCGGGCAAGCATCACCGGCTAGTAAAGCCGAATCGGCCGCTCCATCCTCGCCTCCAATTTCGGACAACAAGGCGGAAGTAACCACCGACAAGGATGGTTTTGCTGTAACGATTACCAATGCGGCCCGTAACCAGCCGATCGATGTGTTCGTCAAGAATCGCCGCGGGGAGTACGCCTGGAAGACTCAAATTGTTCCAAAGAAGGATATCAGCGCGTTCACCATCGTCAGTCCCGAATATCACCTGGAGGCGACCACGCAACTCACGCCGAAGGATGAGTTCGAGCAGAACCTGAGTCTTCCGGTTGTCAAGGAGGGGGAGGTTATGACGATCGAGAGACTAGTTAGTGTGTTTGGTCCGTACATTGGTTGGACTCAGAAAGTAACGGAGCAAGGGCGCGTCAAGAAAGACATGCCCAAAAAGGTCAAAGAGGTTTCCGTTGACCAAAAAACACACAAAAAGAAAACTTCGATTACGATCGAGCACCACTACAAAGTAGTGGAAACCGGCAAGCCGCACACAGTCGCGCTAAGCGTTTTTGGGTCGCGACTCAATTATCCGAATCCAGAGTTTTTTTCGGATGCACAGTATCAACGCATGGCGACTGAGCTTAATGTCGAAATTGCTGCAATCAAGGCACTCGTACAGCAAGAGTCCCAAGGCAAGCCATTTTTAGAGAATGGACTGCCGCCTATACTGTATGAGCGGCGCCATTTTCATGAGCTTTCCGTTGCAAAGATAGAAAAGGAGCAAGCCAAGAAGGAAGCGGAGGAAGCGAAGAAAATAGAAGAGGAAGAGAAGAAAAAAGAGGCGGAGGCGGAAGCAAAGGCGAAGGCTGCGGGCGTGAAGTATGTAAAGCCAGCTGCCGGACATAAAAAAAAGGCACCGCCTAAGAAGAAAGCGCCACCGGCGAACCCATATCCAAATTATCCTGATTTGTGCTGGCCCAACGGGGATGATTACGGCGGGGATAACCTCCACCAGTACGAGAAATTGGCTCGAGCCGCGGTCCTTGATTTCGACACCGCAATAATGGCGTGCTCGTGGGGCGGGTTTCAGATTCTAGGAGAATATTATTCGTCGTGTGGGTGCGCAACCCCTTCTGAATTTGCTGATAAATTCATGTCAGGAACAGACGGGCAGATGGAGATATTTATCTTGTTCATGAAAAACTTAAAGCGTGCCGGCGTTGATGGATTGAGAAATCATAATTGGGAGCAGGTCGCGACGTCGTATAATGGTGGCAGCTGGCGCACGAAGAATCCTCATTATGCTGAAAATCTCGGGAAATTCTATGAGCAATTTAAGTAAGTTTGTTGTGCTAGGCTTGGTCGCCATTTTTTTGCCGCGATTCGCCTTGGCCGGAGAGGCAATCATATTCAATGAGCCAAGTCTTATCGGGTTTCGTGATGGGGAAGTGATTTCCGGTGTTTATGATTCTCGGAATGAGAAATTTTCGTGTAGTTTTTTGTTTGCGGAGGATACTGGCGAGAAAAAGACAGCGAATGTTGACGGTTATACCGAAACACCGATTCTTACTTTTGTTATTGGCGAAAAGTCTCCAGAATTTTCAGATAGGGATAAGGTTTTTGATATTAAGGCTGATTTGTATAGGCGGGATAATGAATGGGTGATTCAGACCAGGTCGGCGCAGGCTGGTTGTGAGAATGCGACAGGGACGTTCGTATTTGATTTGAAGGATTTTCGGGCGGTCACGTACTATGTAACTAAAGAGGTGCCTGCCATTGGAATTCGAATCGTAAAGGGCAAAGCGGTTTTTTTCGACAATCATAACGGGAATTTTCTTGCTAAGAAATCCTATCTTGTGGATCGCGATGCAGTGGTTGTACTAAAAGCCCAGGGAGAATATTCATATATTCGTTACGTCGGCACAGGGCCGAAATTCGAGGGTCGCGTAACCTTCGGCTGGTTGCGCTCGAAAGATTTGGTTGATCCATTTCCTCACGGAACCAAGTAGGACTGGTGAGAGCCATCAGGCATTAGTCCCTGCAAGCTGCTTGGCCTCGGGCGAATTTAGCTCGACCGCCAGATTGCGCTGCCCGGGTAACGGCTACCGATCGTGCGCCGCAGCATCAGCCGCCAACTTTCGTAGCCGACCCTCGCCAACCGTTGGAAGTTTCCTTGCCATGAACGGCGGTTTCTAAGGTTCATCGGCCATGCAGAGCCACACATCGCACGAATTGCGATGATTGCCTTACCGATACTGTCCGGTGCGTGGAGTCGTCCAGCGCAGCTCATCCCCGGTGGACGCTCACGCGCTCTGCGCAGTGTCGAGCTGAGCCTCGTCAGGCAACAATTGCGACGTTTCAGCAGCGGCGACTCAGATCTGGCTGTGGTGATCGAGGCTGTGTCGAGTTTCGAAGCCATCCGATTTCGGAATGTCGTTTCATCCAAATGCGGACTGAAGGCTTAACGTCTAAGCGTTAGGCTTTACCGCAAGACCCGCGCGCGCTAGCCCTTTCAAAAGATCCCGTGTTGCACTCGGCGAACGCATATCGATGTAACGAACTTCAGTGAGCGCGCTAAGTATAGGGGTGCGCTACCGCTGGACGACCAGGTCATTGCCGAACAGGCGCCGTCAGCCCAACCACGTCCGGGATTCACCAGGACGAGCCTGCGTGAGTCTTCATGCATTTCATCGACAGTGGCAATATCCGGCCGGTGGTGTCGGAGATCCACGCGTCGAAAGGCTCGACCGTACCGTTGCTCGCGCAACCATTGACGAATTTCCTCGATACCGTGATCGTGAACGACGCCGTGCTCTATCACAGCGCCAACGCCGTCCGGCAAGCGAATCCGGACGAACTCGCGTTCCGGGACATGCTGCTGATTTCCTTTTCTTCAGCGAGATGACTTTCATGAAATCCGAGCTGGTTCTAGAAAAACGCGTTTCATCCTCATTGACGCAGTTGTACGCCTGGCTGTCGTTCAAGACGATCTCCGATATCAGTTCGACGATGATCAGCATCGTGCTGGCGACGTACGCGCTGGAGGTCACGGGATCCGCCGCGCTGCTGGGCCTGACGATGGCATCGCGCCTGCTCGGCGCGGTCGCGGGAGGCGCGGCGGTGCCGCGTCTGCGCAGGTTCTCCCGCCGCACGCTGATCTTCTCGGCCGAAGCCGGCAGCGCACTGGCGATCGGCGTGCTGGCCGTATCGCCGCGTGACGCCGACACGGCGCTTATCTATTTCGTGCCGTTCTTTATCGGCTTGTTCCAGGGCATGTACCGGGTGTCGATCATGTCCGAGGTGCCGGAAATGGTCGGGCAGGAAGGGCGGCATCGCTTCAACGCGATCCTGAGCGCGACCGACGGCGTGTCGGTGGTCGGCGGCAGTCTGATCGCCTCGGTCGTCACGCAATATCTGGCTTACAAGAGCGTATTCCTGATCGATTCGATCACGTTTGCGATTTCCGCCATCGCGTTTCTGATGCTGGTGAGCAACATGCCGCGCCGGCAACACGCGGCGGAGGCAACACAGGCTTCCGCCGCCGGGGCGGCATCAGGCGCGGCGTGTTATCTGTCGGCTGTCGTAATGCTGGTGATCGGCGCGCGCTTCGTCGAGGCGTTCGGCTCGGGTACGCACAACGTCGGTTTTCCGATCAGGTCGCAGTTGTTCGACGCGAATCATCCCGCGTTTCTGTATGGCTGGCTGATGGCGGTGTGGGGCGTCGGCCGGCTCGTTTCCGCAGCTGTGACGCCGCGCTTGCTGGAGCGCCTCGAACTGCGCCGCCAGCCGCTCGAGCCGTACTTCATCGGGTTGCTGATCCTGACTTTCGCGTGTTTCCTCGGCGTGTTTGAAGTGCGGACGATGGTCGGCATGTTGGGCTTCGTGTTGTTGGCCGGCATTTTCGACGCGGCCACGGAGACGGTCTACTACTCGTTGCTGCAATCGACGCCCACGGCGTCACGTGATCGCGTGATCGGTGTGTCGTACGTCGCGGAACGCGTGGGGCTCGGGCTGGGAATGCTGGCGGTCGGGTTCGTGTTTTCGCGGCTGGGAACGGATGTCACAGCATTGCTGTTCTACTGCGGATCCATCGCACTGGCCGGCCTGGCATTCCTGGGCGTCAAAAGACGCCTGGCGCGGGGGTGAGCGGGTCGGCCGACAGACTGATTCCGTGCATCATGCTCCGACGGGAATCGTCCGGAGCATGATGTACGGTTTGTCGTTGGCTCTCGCTCGCGATACGTCGTCTTTATCCGAGCTGCGCGCGCGGCAGATGCCAGCCATAACGTACGGCGGTGAGCCGCAGCGCAAAGCAGGCGATGCCCGCACCCATTGCCGCAACGACAGGCGGCAATCCTGCCCGGCGACCAGCGACGACGAGCGCTCCGCCGACGAACGCCGCGCTCGCGTATATGTCGCTGACCAGAACCATCGGCACACGCGCGAGCAAAAGGTCGCGCACGACACCACCGCCGACGCCCGTCACGGTGCCCATCAGCGCCGCGATGAATGGACCGATCCCGTATTCGACCGCTTTCTGCGCGCCGGCGACCGCAAACAACGCGAGCCCGGCCGCGTCGAGCGCGATAAGAATGTGGTCGGGAATGCCGAGGATTTGCGCGTGAGACACGAAGGTGACGAGCCCCATCGTGAACGCCAGCGCGGGATAGCGCCAGTCACGGATCGCGCTCGGCGGCGCGGCACCGATCAACAGGTCGCGGACGACGCCGCCACCGAGCGCGACGGTGAACGCGATGACCATCACGCCGAGCAGATCGAGGCCGCCGCGCATTGCGGCGACCGCGCCTTCGATAGCGAACACGGCCGTGCCAGCCAGGTCGGCTGCGAGAACGAGCTTCGTTGTAGTTTTCATCGAGCGCAGAAGAGGAGAGCCCGCGCAAGCGCGCGGACGTTGTAGCGCCACCGGTTTCCGAGTCAGGCCGTTGGCGAGGCACGCTGATGGCTACGAGGCGTTCCCCGATGCCGAGCCGGGTCCCGGAATATCGGTGGTGGTCAAACGAATCGTACGTGAATCGAATCCGGAACTCGACGCGACTGAGCCCCTTGAACTGCAGGTTGAGCCGATCGTGATTGTACGTGTGGCATGCGCGGGCTTCGCAAGGCGAGACGGGGTGGGCTACGTAGTGAGCCACGATGAGGCGCCTGCCGACGGGAAGTCAGCAGAAGCCGACCAAAGGCAGGCCCTTTTTGTCTGGCGTACTTGGAAATCGACCGGAACCGAAGCGACGCTGGCGGCCTCCACTCGACCGCCCGGCCAGAGAACCGCAGATTGTTCTCCTGAGGGCCAGAAGCCAGCCCGGACGCTGGTTTCCGTGAGTGCATCACCTACAATGTAAAGATGGTCGCGACCTGGTAAGGAGGCTGCCATGACTCAGTCAATGATTAGCTTTGTGGTTGGCCTGGCGGTCGTATTGGCCATCGCGGTGATGCTGGCGGCACGTTATCTGCGCGACCACAAGGGCGAAGGGATGGCTCAGTGGCTCGATGCACATCACATGGGGTGGATGCACCACAGGCATTGATGGCGCGATCGACGAAGCGGTTCCGATCCCGCGCTGCAGAGCGGTCACGACAGTTGCGCGCCGCGTCGAACCCGTCGCCGCGCGCACTGCGCTTCATCGGGTCGTGTGGCCGTGAAATACGTCGGCCGGCGCCAGCCATGTCCGGGTTGATGACACGCGTGTGGCGCAAGACGGATCGCGCCGCTCGTGTCGCTGATGCGAGATAGCGCTTGCGTGGCCGTGATATAGGGCGCATTCTCATGAGGTTCGAGGTGCGCGACCGGTCGTTTTGTTTCGACTCCTTACGCTTCCCCCAGTCCGCACGGCTGCGCAGAAAGCTCACCCCAACGATCCCGCGCGCGAACGTCGAAGCTGCGAACTTCGCGCGTCAACCCGGCCTCGCCATGAGGCTCGATCCGGTAGTTCAGTGCGCAACAGAGGCCGTCGGCGGCAAGCCCGCGGGTAAGTCGTCCGTGCGCCCTGCAGGGCGGACGACGAAATTCGGTCGCCGCGACGGTCCTGACATTTGAAATTCACTTTTCGGGAACCGGCATGCCCAAGCAAACCGAACGGAAGTCAGCCACGCCCGTCAGGCACAACGATTATGTTGACGCACAAAAGTCTCGTGCGTTGGCCCTGAAGCGCGCGGACATCGAGCGTGCGGAAAAGCGGCGCGAAAATGACGCGCGCATCAACGTCAACGCGAGCAAGTGGCGTTATATCTGCCAGGAGGGTTAGATGGGGAAAAGCGACGCGACACTCAACTTTCCTAATCCCAGTCGCACCTACGACATGTCCAGACACTGCGTGTGCTTCTGGGGTTACGACAATTCTCGCGAGATTACGTTTCTGGTCGACGATACGATGCTGGCGAAGCTGAATTCCGACCTGGATTCCAGCGAGCCCGCGTTGCTGGCGGCGTTCGACCGCAACCGCGACCGGATCCTGGGACTCGCCAGGGAACTGTACAAGGGCGGTGCCCAGAACAGGTACATGATCTCGTGAGAGCGGCCATCGTTTGCGCACGCAACCGACATGCGCCTTCCTGCTGACCTGCATTATCCGAAGGTAGTTGTCTGCTGCTGTCTGGACTGCTGATCGTTCGGCCCGAATGCCTTCGAAGACATCTGAAGGGCGGTTGACGTGCCGGAAACGCGCACCGGATCCACGGCGTGATGACGGCCGTGCTGCAACGTCGAGCCATCCGGTTTGCACAGTCGCGTGTGCGGGTACTCCGGGGCTGAGGCGGACATGGATCGGTCAAAGCACGCACTGCTTGAGTATCACGAACGCAGCAAGCATCGTCTCGACGGCTACGCTCCTGGCCCCGGGAGGCTCGACTGGGCCACCCAGCCGGACCCGTTCCGGGTGTTTCACGGCGCCCCGCGCGTGGATCTGCCGTTAGCCGCGGACACCCTGGCCACGCGCTACAACGCGTTACGTTGCGGCAACCTGCCGCCCGCGCGCGGTTTCGATCTATCCAGTCTGGCAATCCTGTTCGAACTCTCACTCGGCTTGTCAGGGTGGAAATCCTATGGCGCCCAGCGGTGGGCACTGCGCTGCAACCCTTCGAGCGGAAATCTGCATCCGACCGAGGGTTATCTTCTGTGTCCGGCGCTGCCCGGCTTGTCCGCAGGCGTCTACCACTACCTGAGCCGGGATCATGCGCTTGAACATCGCGCCGCGGTGGACGAGCCGCAATGGACCGAGGCGTTTTCGGAAAGTGGTGTCCTGGTCGGCATAAGCTCGATCCACTGGCGCGAAGCGTGGAAGTATGGCGTGCGCGCCTGGCGCTACTGCCAACAGGATTGCGGCCATGTCATCGCTGCGATGAGTTACGCCGCAGCAGCGCTCGGCTGGCAGACGCGATTGCTGGAGGCGGCCGCGGATGATGCAGTGGCTGGCTTGCTTGGAGTAGGCCGCCGCGAAGATTTCATGGAAGCCGAACCGGAGGCGCCGGATCTTTTGCTCTGGATCGGTAACCCCGAGACGCGACCCGATCTCGACAGCATGCGGATCGCTTTGGACAGCGCACGGTGGCACGGACGCGCCAATCAGCTGAGTTCGGGACATGTGTCGTGGCCGGACATCGATTCGATTCATCGCGTCACACACAAGCCCCGTACTCACGAACCACCGTCGCAGAATCCGGAGCAGTGTCCAGCGCCGGCGACGCCAGCCCTCGATCTCGGCTTTGCACGAATCGCCCGACAGCGTCGCAGCGCCGTGAATTTCGATGGCACGACGCGCATCGGCGACGCGGCTTTTTTCGGCATGCTGACGTGCCTGCTGACCCATCCCGGCACACCGCCGTGGGATGTGCTGATGTCTCCTGTCGCCGTGCATGTGGCGCTATTGGTGCACCGCGTCGACGGTCTGGAGCCTGGCCTCTATATGCTCGTCAGAACCCCGGGCGCACTGCCGGATCTCAAGCGATCCCTGCGTCCGGAATGGTTGTGGCAAAAAACCGGGCCGGACCATCTGCCGCTCTATCTTCTGCTGCCTTATGATTTGCGCGCGGTGGCAAGGTTGATTTGCTGCCACCAGGATATCGGCGCTGATTCCTGCTTTGCGGTTGGAATGATCGCGAGATTCGAAATCGCGTTGAAGCAACCATGGCGTTATCGCCATCTGTTCTGGGAATGCGGGATGCTTGGCCAAGCGCTCTACCTCGAAGCAGAAGCCGCCGGCGTGCGCGCGACGGGGATCGGCTGCTTTTTCGATGATGAAATGCACGCATTGCTCGGCGCGAAGGATCATGTCTGGCAATCCCTGTATCACTTCACCGTCGGTGGCGCGGTGGACGATCCACGTCTGTCGTCATTTCCGCCGTACGAGATTCAGCCTTGACGCAAAAGCCCGTGCGTTGATGCTGGCGCGGGGGTATCCGCAGGGTCGTCCGTGCCGGCTTCCCGGTGACCTGTCCGGATTCGACCGCATCCGTTCGATTTCAACCAGAGTGCTAGGATGATTGAACACACGCAGAACGTCATCATGGACGATTTCACATTCAGTACCAAAACACACTTCGCACGCATTCGTGTGATGGAATCCGCGCGTGGTTTGTACCGAGGTTATGTGTATCTGCGCCGCACCGATGAGGGGCCGAATGAGGATCCCCCATACCAGACCGAATCCGATCGGGAGCAGTACGATCTCGCGCTCGAAGACGCCAAGATCCTCGCGCAACGTCTGCTTCGCGAGTTCGCGTCCTGAGCCGATGACGCTTCTTGGCGTCGAGTCGACTTCGGTGGAGGCCGCAACCACTGCAGGAGTGACCTATGTCGGGGCAGCCCTCTCCGATTGAAAACCATCTGCTCGCCGCTTTATCGGCAGACGATCTGACGCATATTTCTCCGCAGCTCGTGTTGGTCGACATGCCGTTGGGAAAGGTGCTGTACGAGTCGGGTGGTGCGCTCAGTCATGTCTATTTCCCGACGACAGCCATCGTCTCGCTGTTGTACGTGATGGAGGACGGATCGTCAGCCGAGATTGCCATCGTCGGCAACGACGGCGTGATCGGCATCGCGCTGTTCATGGGGGGCGAAACAACCCCGAGCCGTGCGATCGTGCAAAGCGCGGGGCACGCGTACCGGCTCGATGCACGCATCCTGAAAGGCGAGTTCCGTCGAGGCGGTGCGATGCAGCGGCTGTTGCTGCGCTACACCCAGGCGCTCATCACGCAGATGGCGCAAACAGCCGTATGCAATCGACATCACTCGATCGATCAGCAGCTCTGCCGATGGCTGCTGCTCAGCCTCGATCGCCTGCCATCGAGCGAACTGAAAATGACGCAGGAGTTGATCGCCAACATGCTCGGTGTCCGACGATCGGGCGTGACGGAAGCTGCGCTGAAACTTCAGGATGCCGGGTTGATCCGCTACAACTATGGGCACATCGAGGTACTGGATCGCACCGGGCTCGAAAAGCGTGTGTGTGAATGCTACAGCGTGGTCAGGCGAGAGTTCGACCGCCTGCTTCCTGATTTGAAACACCTGTAGAGCCGGCACCGAGGTCAGGCGCCTGTCCATGTCACCCGGTCCGTACGGCAGCGTACCGACTGCCGACGCCCGCGGGCGCATGGTGGTGCATGACGCACAGACTGCAGATCGGCCGCAGGCTTCATGGAGATGAGTACGCCGTGATCGAAGGGGCCGTTGCGATCCGTATCGCTTGCGCGGTTTTATCCCGATTCGGGCGGCGCAAGCCAATCCATGACGAAACGCGGTTTCTTGACGGAGCCTGTTGATGAACGATCACCCGAAACGAGAGAAGAATTCGCAGGACGGACAACAAGAACAGGCGGAGGCACGCGCGACCGACGATGGTATGCCCGTTGTCCATCCGGAGCAGCGAAGAGGCCACCCCCTTACGTGGAAAGCCGTCACAGCCAGGAAACGTATTTCCGATGCAAGGAAACGCCTGGGCATGGGTTTTCTGTCGAACCAGTAACGTACACGTAGCAAAACTCCGCGATCTCATACAGAACGTGGAGCCGCCCCAGCAAGGCGGAACTCGAAGCCGGCAAAACGCCGGCTTTTTACTTTGGCACGTCGCTCGTTACGTCGAGCGGCACCTGCAACGCGCTCCCGAATCGGTGAAGCGATGCAAGCCGGGCAGATGAATCCGCCGAGTCGCGTTCGTTAACTAAGCCAAGACCAGTTCGTGGCACGAGGACTGCGATGCGTGTACGCCTATTCCGTTCGTACACTCGGCCACCAACGTTTCGCGGCTTATGTGGCGCGATTTCGCCACGGCATCGATTTTTTCCACGAGCGCCTTGGGGAGGCATAACAAGACCAGCACCGAACACGACGTCGGCCGGGCAATATCGATGAACCTCCAGATGCCCTCGCCGTCGTCGATACACGACGCCTGCAATGCCGCCATGTCCGTTGTCGGGCTGGGGATGAGGCGCGCGCATTGGTCATACAGCGCATCGACCCGCTCGTTTGCCGCGTTTGCCAACTCGCTGTACGAGTCGCCCTCCACGTGCACGCCAGGAAAATCCGGCAGCCATCCGCGATAGCCTGAGCCTTCCTGCCGGGTGATGAAAACGGGGTATTCCACGATCAGCTCCGGGATGCCTGTGTGACATCGATCATTGTTTGTCCCGGGGCCGCGCGTGTCGGTACGCTAGAGAACGATCTGCCGGAATTCGCTCTGATGCAGGCAGGGTCCGCATCCCGGCGTGCTCGAATTCGGCGCGAAGAGCGCGAGAGCGCCTCCCGTCGGGATTCGATACCGCCGGTTTTGCACGTCACCCACAACCGCGGCTGCTCCGTCGCCCCGTCGGGGTACGTCACCGTACAGATTTGCATCGCAATCCGGCGCACGTTCAGGACGAGCGCCCCAACCGCTGATGCCAGGGCGCCAGAGGGCAACCGGGCGAATCGGTGTCGTGCTTCGTAACGCTTGCCGGAAGTCGGCATCACCGAATGGAGCGCCACCATGAACCCCGTCACACTATTTCTTTCCGCCGCCTTTTTGTTTGCCGCGCTGGCCGTCGGCGCGTTGGTCAATCCGTATCTAGCGTTACCCCTCTTCGTCGTCGCGGTCCTGATTGCACTCTCCGTGAAAGTGGCGAATGTCTGGGAGAAGTTTGTGATCCTGCGCGTCGGGAAACTGCAGAGCGTCAAGGGTGCCGGTTTTTTTATGATCATCCCGATACTGGACAACGTTGTCGCAGTGATCGACGAGCGTATTCAAACGACTGCGTTCAACGCACAGGAGGCACTGACCAGGGATACCGTGCCGGTCAACGTCGACGCCATCATTTTCTGGCACGTACACGACGCTCAGAAAGCGGCGCTCGCCATCACTGATTATCGGCAGGCCATCGATCGCGTCGCGCAAACCTCGCTGCGGGAGATGATCGGTTCATCGATGCTGGCCACACTGCTTTCCGATCGAAAAGCGGCCGATGCACACCTGGCAGAGGAGATCGGCAGAAAAACCGCGGATTGGGGTATCACGGTGCGGTCCGTCGAAACCCGCGACGTAGCGATCCCCGTCGCGCTGCAGGATTCGATGTCACGGCAGGCGCAAGCGGAACGCGAGAAGCAGGCGCGCGTGATACTCGGTTCCGCAGAGGCCGAGGTCGCGGCGAAATTCGTCGAAGCGTCGAGAGTCTATGAAAATCACCCGGCCGCACTGCAATTGCGGGCAATGAACATCATCTATGAAACGACGAAGGAGCGCGGGGCCACGATCCTGATTCCGAGCTCGATGGTGGACAGCCTGAACCCGGTTCTGGCGTTGGCCATGGCCGGACATGACGTGACGGAGTCGACAGCGCCGCCGACGCTGAAGACAGCGGCATAGCCACGCAGACGGCGTGTATGGCTCGCGGCATTCGATGCGAATCGTGCGAGCGCCGCCTTGATCAGACCTGCTCGCGAAGGTAGCGGACACACTTCCTTCGTAGGCTCAACCGGTCCACGAGCGCGTCTCGCGGCGGGAGCGTCGGGTCTTTTGCCGCATCAGGGAGCGGTTCCGGGAGTGCAGCGTCGTCGACCGGGCGGACCGACTTCGCTATCTGAAGGGACGCATGGCCTATCCAGACACGATCGCGCCACTCACATTTGGCGCGATGGACGATAAGCCATGCTTGCAGCGATTCGACGAGCTGAAACGGCGACAGCCACTCGCGCGTCTTCCTTTCGGTGGCGAGTTGCAGGACAACGAGAAAACAGAGCAAATCTACGTACTTGGTCGGGACGCGCATAGTCCATCTTCTGGTTGTCGATGCTCGCGAGTGTGCCGGCGTGGGCATCATCCCTGAATGCTGAGCGCCTTCTCGATCGCGGCAATCAGTTTGAACGCATCGTCCCGCCCGATCAGAAAACCGCGGCTGGTGTACTCACATCCGAAGGCGTAGAAGCTCGGCAACAGTGTCACCATGTCTTTCTGCTGATCGAAATCGACTTCGCATTTCGTCAGCGGGAAAAACGGCGGCGCTTCGCCCGGCATGTTGTACACGATGCGCTCCTAGTACATTTTGCGAGGCGGCAACATGCGCTTCGCGCGCAGGCGTTGCCGGGCAACGGCGCTGGCCTTCTTCCGCTTGCGTTCCGTCGTGGGTTTCTCATAGCCGGTGCGACTGCGCAACTCCCGGATCAGCCCGGTTTTCTCGATGCTGCGCCGGAATCGCCGCAGTGCGACGTCGATCGGTTCGTTGACCTTGAGTGTGACTGTTGTCATGTGGATCCTGTTTGGGAGCGTTTGAACGGAAAATTAGCCGAGTCGTGTCATGACGGCACTCGCGATCTCGTCGGACTCGAACTCCGAATATCCGGCGCCGATCGAAAGCGCGCGTACCGCCACGAACATCTGCAATTCTTGTTGATGGCACTGCGCCGAGTCGGCCGTTCCGGCGGGCAAGTCGGCGTCGGTCCAGGTGACCTCGCGCCGCGTGACCAGACCGAGTAGTTCGTCGATGATCATTTCGTCCTCCAGAATGCCGACACATTGCGCTGCGTTGACGAGTCGCGTCAGAGCCCGTTGGAAAAGAAGCCCTGTTTGTCGCGGTTGTCGTCGATGATGTTCTCTGCATAGAGCAGCGAAGCACGACGTGCGTCACCGGCATTGTCGAACGGCGAGTTGTCGCGCAATCTGAAAGTCTGGCTCTGCGTCAGCGTGTCGGTGGTGCCGCGAAGGCAAATCTTGACTGCGGCGTCGAAACCGGCGTCGTAGTTATGCGGACTGCCGTTCGGTGCCTGTGTGTGAGGGTAGATCAGTGGATAAATCTCGAATCCACGGTAGACGTGCATGCTCATGGCAAACTCCTGGCGTTCGGCCACGGCGAATTGCATGGGCGAACACATCCGGCCCGAATCGCCGTTGCAGGGCGTGCCGGTGGGGTGAAAGGAACAACGTTGCAGCGCGGAGGCGGGGCGATGCAGCAAGAGGGTAGATGGAGGGCGAGCGCTCGGAGGGCTGGTGATCACTCGGATTAACCCATCATACGCGCATCGCTTGTTGGACGCCCGACTTATTCCGGATTGCGCGCCGCAACGCACACGGCTGCGGCCCACGGACACACGGTATCGGGTTGCGTCGGGTTGGGCGGTGGCACCGTCGCTTTGCTTGCGCGACGATGCCCGCGATCCAGCTAGCGTCGCACGAATCGCCTTGCCGGCGAAGCGGTCGATACGTGCTCGTCCTTGTGCCGGAAATTGATGCGGCCCTTGGTGAGATCGTAGACCGACAACTCAAGCCTTACCCGGTCGCCCGCGAGGATCCTGATACGGTGGCGGCGCATGCGCCCAGAGGCGTACGCGGCGACGATCGCACCGTTTTCCAGTGTCACGCGGAACCTGCTGTCCGGCAGGACTTCGTCGACGACGCCGTCCAGTTCCAATAGCGCTTCTTTTGCCAAGCCAGTTCTCCCATCAAGGCGATTGCCTGCATTCGGAGGCAAGGCCGTTGTGACTACCGGACCATGCTGGCTTCGGTGCATTGCACGACAGCGGTGGCTGTCTGTTCGAAACGCAGCGGTTGGCTCGATGCGCTATTACGGAGCAAGCGGGCGCTTTTTCGGGCGCGATTTCGTGACGGTGGGAGACTTGGGCGGCACCCAGTTCAATGCCGTGCCGAACTTCGGCAGCGTCACGGCAGGCTTGGCGCGCGGCGGAACCTTGTTACTGCGAGATGGACTGCTGGTCATGCGGGTTCTCCTGCTGCGCCGCTTGCGCGATCGGATGAGCGGAGCCCGTTCGATCACGCACGCGCGGCTGGACACGCGCGCTGCGAGGGGTAATGGAGCATCTGCCTGCTGCGCGCAGGTTCGACGCCTCGATGCGAAACGGCTGGCCCGGTCGGGCCTGCATCGAGGCGTGTAGCGTCCGCAATAGCGATGCGTATGTTCAGGAAGCGGCAGTTACATGCCGCTCCATGAACAGGGCTGACGGCTTTGGGCGCTTAAACGGGGGTGATGTTCGACGCCTGCAGGCCCTTGGGGCCGCTCTTCGTTTCGTAGCTGACCTTCTGGCCTTCGGCGAGGGTCTTGAAGCCATCACCGCGAATCTCGGAGAAGTGCGCGAACAGATCGTCGCCACCAGCGTCCGGCGTGATGAAGCCGAAGCCCTTGCTGTCGTTGAACCACTTGACGGTACCGGTATCCATGTTAGATCTCCTGAAAATGGACGTGCATATGCGCCACGAATGGACGCGGGGGAAAAATAATCAAGGAGGGAGAGGACAACGAATACCGCAGGCCGCGGTCAATGATGGGCAGCAATCGCGCTTCTTGAATACTTCAGCGACCGACAGTACGCCTCGTCAAGAGGTGTGTCAAGCGCTTTCGGCCGAGGGGCAGAACAAGCGACCGTCGTTCGGTCGTCACCGATCGCGGATCTGATTGAACCGCGTCGCGTTGGGTGGAACTTCAGCGCTCGAAAGGATGAGGCCATGCTTGCTAAGGTCGACTGAAATCCGCTGACCTTCATGCTGGCCCCGCGGCAACGTCACAGCGTCGTCAGCAAACGCAACTGATGCTCGGTCTCGGTTCCGGTGATCAACGCAAAGGACCAGGTTTCCCGACGCTCGGTCACGGAAAGGCCTTCGGCGTCGGAGAAGATGTTCCATGCGACGTCATCGACATGCGCGAACTTTCCGCGCGCTCGCGCGAACGCGCGCAGCAGCGGGCTCGCTTCGCGGCGGAGCACCAGCCGGTCTGCGTTCAACACGTAGGGTGGCCAGCCGTCACGAAGGACGAGGTAGTGGGGAATGGAACTGCGGTCGATGTTCATGGGTGGCGCTGTCTGTTCCCGGGGGACTTACGTTAGCCGATCCAACTCGTGTCAATGCAGTTCCGCGGGCAGCGCGTTCGATGTGAACGCGGAAGACCGTCGGTGACGTGCTTCTCGTTCATGCGTTGACGCTGCCCGATTCGCACGACGTCGCGCGAATCCACCTGTTGATATCCCCGGCTGGCACAGGCCGGGAAATGTCGAGGAAGGCTGGCTCCACTATACGCGCAGCCGCCGTGATTCGGGCCGCGCCGTCGTGCGACGGCATGCTTTGGCGGCGGGTGCTCGCAGGAAATTTCGCTATGCAAATTTATGGATCGGCGTACCATCGAATCGTTGGATGACCGCTGACCGGTTCCAACGCATCGCTCGGCGTGCACCTCTTGATGCGACCGGGCCTTTCATCGTGTCTGGTGAAAGGCGACTGATCGCGAGGGCACCCGCGAATAGTGTTCGACACGCCTCTCTTGTCCCACCGTCTTGGGAGCGGTTCCGCCGATAGGCCGGAGCAACGGGCTTCCATCTCTACCCAGGGGCAGCATTTCGCTCGCGGGTCCATCCGTGACCATCGCTGCGAAGTCGATGCCGACGCTTTCCCGAGATTCGTATCACCTTGCGCGCCGTCGCGCCAGGGCGGGATGGCGAGTGCTGAATCCAGTCAGGAAGCCGGCCACGTGATGGCACGCCTTCAAGTCCGACACGTTCTTATGCTGCTCCCGCGACAGCCCGATTCGCGGCAACCAAACGGGGAGGAGAACATGCTCTTCAATTCGACACGATTCCGAATCGATCCGACACCACGCAGGGCTGATGGAGAGTTCATCGCGCATGTGAGGATCACCACGACTCTTCTGGATGGAGGTGAACGAGAAGTCCATGCCAGCGGCGATCTGGCCGGCTTCGATGCGCGTGATGACGCGGTGGCATACGCGAAACAGTGGGCGGAAGGATGGCTGACCGCCCAATTTGGTTGAAGACGACGGGCACTTCGTCCGACGTGTTCGCCGCCGGGATCGAACCGCCATGCGCAAGCGGCGGGGTGCTGCGTCGTGAGCAAGTGCGACGACGTTCGAGCACCGGCGGCTCGCCTTTCAAGCGTGACCTTTCATCTCGCTGAACATACCCCTACCCCCTATATGGATGATCCTTTCCGAATATACTCCCCCCGGGTATAGGAAAGGATCGCCATGAGCCACACCGTCAAGGAAAAGCAGAAGCTGCTGAACCGTGTCCGCCGAATCAAGGGGCAGGTCGAAGCCATCGAACGCGCGCTGGAAGAAGAGCGCGGTTGCAACGAAATTCTCCAGCTCATCACGAGCGGCCGCGGCGCGATGAACGGCCTGCTCGCGGTCGTGCTCGAGGATCACATCCGCAGCCATCTCGTCGATGCCGAAGGGCACGAGGACGAGGGCAGCGCGACCGAGCAGCTGATCGAAGTCGTTCACAGCTACTTCAAATAATCGGGGGCGGGGATGAGCGACTTCAGAAACGACGCCTTCGGCGCAGGGCACGACCACATCTTTCTCGGTGCCGCACACGAACAGAACGAGCGCAGGACCTGGATGGTCATCGGGCTGTGCGCGGCAATGATGGTGGCCGAGATCGTCGGCGGGTCGATTTTCGGCTCGCTGGCGCTGATCGCGGACGGGTTGCACATGTCGACGCACGCGGGCGCGATGCTGATCGCCGCGCTCGCGTACACCTACGCGCGCCGGCATGCGAGCGACCCGCGATTCGTGTTCGGCACGGGCAAGCTCGGCGACCTGGCAGGCTTCACGAGCGCCATCGTGCTCGCGATGATCGCGCTGCTGATCGGTTATGAAGCGGTCACGCGTTTGCTCGCGCCCGTTCCGATCCATTTCGGCGAGGCGATTCCGATTGCGGTTGCCGGCCTGCTCGTCAACATCGCGAGCGTCTGGTTGCTGAGCGGCGACCATCACGGGCACAGTCACGGGCATCACCACGGGCACGGGCATGACGATCATGGCCATGGCCACGAGGAGGAGGTGCACAAGGTCTTCGATCAAAGCGGCGCGTTCGCCGTGTCGATCTTCGAAGACGGCGTGCCGCCGGTGTTCCGGATCGCGCCGGCGCTTGCCGGTGCGACGCTCGGCGACGTCACGACGGCATCGATCACGACGATTCGCCCGGACGGCACGCGGCAGGCGTTCGCGCTGAGCATGCGCGGCGCGTGCCTGGAGTCGGTCGAGAACATTCCCGAGCCGCACGAATTCAAGGCCATTGTCCAGTTGAATGGGCGCGAGCACGAGCTGGCGTTCGAGGAGCACGACCATGGCGTGTCCGCGGCGGCGGCGCGCGATCACAACATCCGCTCCACTTACATCCACGTGATCGCCGATGCGGCGGTCTCCGTGCTGACGATCGTCGGGCTGTTGCTCGCACGCGCGTTCGGCTGGCTGTGGATGGACCCGCTGGCCGGCATCATCGGTGCGCTCGTGATCGCGAACTGGTCATACGGGTTGATGCGCGACACCGGCGGAATCCTGCTCGACATGCGTTCGGATCGCCGGCTGACGGACAACGTGCGCAACGCAATCGAAGGCAGTGGCGACACAATCAACGACCTGCACGTCTGGCGTCTCGGGCCGGGCCACATGAGCGCGGTCGTGTCGGTGACGACGGACAACCCGAAGCGGGATTCGCGCTTCTATCACGGCCTGCTTCAGCGCTTCAAGGATCTGTCGCACGTGACCGTCGAAGTCGTGCCGACGGCGCGGGGGCAATAAGCATGGCGGTCAAATCGCCTTGCATCGACGTATGCTCGTTCGATGGCAGGACGGGCTACTGCGTGGCGTGCCTGCGCACGCGGGACGAAGCGCGCGGGTGGAAGAAGATGACGGATCATCGCCGTCATCAGGTCGTGAACGACCGGGCCCGCCGACAGGCGAAACTGGCCAGGGAAACGTCGGACTGATCACGCACGCGCTGCGATTCCGGCGGCGTCGGCCGGATCGCATGCGGCGCTGCGGCCTTTCATCAGGCCACCGGCGCCATTCCCGACCCTACCCGCGCCCCCGAACCTGCCACCGTGCACATTTGAACAACAATCGAAGCGCACCGACACCACCCGCCACTGGAATCCGCGGCAGCAGAAACGGATCGTTGGATGCATCGGCGCAACCGCGCCGGGTCGTCGTCGCATTGCCGTAGCCGGCGGCGGCGACCTGGTCGCGGACACGCGCGTCCTGATTGCCGTACGGATAGCAGAACGATTCGACGCGCTGGCCGCTCAACACCTCGAGCTGCCGCTTCGATTCGGTCAGCTGAAAGTCCGACACATACGTCGGCACGCGCGGCAGCGCGATGTGATCGAGCGTATGCGAGCCGATTTCATGGCCGTGATCGCGCCACGCGAGCATGTCGTCGCACGTCATGAGCGGCGAGCGCGCGGTATCGGCGCCCGCATCCCAATCGTTCTCGCCGCCGAACCGGCCGGCGACGAAATAGCAGGTCGCGGTGAACCCGAGCTCGTCCAGCACGGGCATCGCATGCGTGAGTACGTTGACGAAACCGTCGTCGAACGAAATGCCGAACACTTTCCCGCTGCGCTCGCCGCGAAGATACGGCTGCAGTTCGCGCACGCTCAGGCCGCGGTAGCCGAGCCGCCGGAACAGCGTCATCTGGCGGCGGAACGCGTCGGGCGCGACGCTCAGGCCGCGCAGCCGATCGGACGGCGGCGGAAGCGGGCGTATCTGGTGATACATCAGGATCGGATAGCGGGTGGCGGACAGCAGCATCGGCGGATCGCGAGAGCGGAGGATTACGCGTCCTTGCGGAAAATCCGCAGGGTCTTGAAGTCGCCGACCTCGACGAAATCGGCATGTGCGGCCCATCGCGCGATGATCGGCTCGGCCTTCCGGTAGGCGGACGAGCCCTTGTAGAACAGTAGGTGCCCGTCGCGAGCGGTATGGGCCGCGAACAGGTCGAGCACCTCTTCGTCGGTCATCGCGCCGTAACGGCTGTTCGCCTCGTCGCGGAACTCGCACAGATGGAACAGCGTGACGACGTCGAACGACGGCAGCAGGTACGAGTTGCTCGTATAGATGTCGCCGAAATACGCGAGATAGGTCTTGCTGATCTCCGGTTGCCGCGTGACGAGATCGACATACGACTTGTATTCCTTCGGCGAGGCCGTCACGCCGAAGACGGTGTTGTTCAGGTGCGGGCGCGCGCATTCCACGCCGACATGGTGGTGGCCGCCGGTGCCGAAGTGATAGATGCGGACGCCCTTGAGGCGAACGGATTCCAGCCATTCGATGAAATGCACGTCGCACGGACATTCCTGTGTCCGCAGGTCCCAATACTTCTTCCAGATATTCATCGGCATTACAGGGATCTCAAGGGTGTCCCCCAACGATAGGGGTTGTGTCGAATCGATTTCTGATAGACGGACAAGGTCGCATCGACGAATTTGTCGAACGAGAACTCGCGCTTGCCTTTCAGCTGCGCGCTGCGCCCCATCGCGCGGACGCACCCGGGCTCGCGTACGATCGCGCGCAGGATCTCTTCGATCGCTCTGGGCTCGCGCGGCGGGACGACCCATCCGTCCACGCCCGGTTCGACGTTCTCCGGCAGCCCGCCCACGCGCGTCACGATCGCGGGGCAGCCCAGCGACATCGCTTCGCGGCACGCGTACGACAGGCTCTCGTGGTACGACAGGACGAACGACACGTCGATGATCGAGAACGGTGCCCTGACGTCGTCGAGCCGTCCGGTGAACGCGGTGCGCGACGCCATGCCGTGCCGCGCGATCTGCTCGCGCTGCTCGCCGGACGGCTCCGCGCCGACCAGCAGCACGCGAAACCGCTCGCGTTCGCGTTCGGGCAGGCGGCCCAGCGCCGCGATCAGGTCCATCCAGCCTTTTTCCGGCGCGGTGCCGGCGCTGCTGCCCAGCACGATCGCGTCCGCGCCGGACGACCCGAACAGCGCGATCTTGCGGCGGCGGATCTCGTCGCCCGCCAGTCGCTCCGCGGCCGTTCGGCGCACGCCGTGCTTGACGACCGTGACTTCGCCGTACGGCGACCGGAGCGCGAGCATGCTCGCCACATAGTCGCTGACCGCGATGGTGTGGTTGGTCGCAAGCCGCGCGCGCAGCAGGTTGCCGAAGCTGTCGGCGCGATACGTGTTGTGCTTGGTCAGCACGACCGCGGGCCGGTACCGGCACCCGAGCAGGGCCAGCATCACCTGGCGGTGATCGGCGGACCCGTTGACGTGAATGACGTCGAAGCGCTCGGAGGCGATCAGCTGGCGCAGCCGGACAAGCTCCTGGCATAGCCGGTTCCAGCGCGGCTTGAATTCCATGTCGAAGATGGCCACGTCGGGGCTGTCCTTCAACAGCCGCGACAGGCGGCTTCCCTGCGGCGACGCGACGGTCACGCGGTGATGCCGGCTCATCGCGGCGGCGAGATCGCGGACGTAAGTATCCTGACCGCCGCCGTAGTCGCCATGGAAGTTGGTGTACAGAATGTTCATCACGATGCCGATCCTTCCCGTTCATTCATTGCGAGGACTGCTGATGAAGCGAACGACTCGCTTTGTCCGGAGCAACGACTCGACCGCGGTTCCGCGTTTCCGACGCGCGATTGCGCAATGACGCTGGGCATTGCGGCAATCGAAATATTTCGAAATATTACATACCGGTTACGCGCGGGTGTGTCGAGGTGTGAGCATCTTTGTGAGGTTGTGTCGCGATCGTCTTTCTATGTCGTCGCCGGTCGCCGTCGGCCGGCACGGGCGGCACGGGCGGCCTGCCGGTCTAGGTCGCGGCGCTGGATGGCCGCTAGCGCCGGTCGGCCGGATCGCGACAAAACCCGCCTTTCCGGCGCCGAATGGACGCAGATCAACCGGTGCGGCTTTCAGATTTGAAAGCCGGCGCGCCATTTGCGTTAGAATGCCCCCCCTGCCAGCCCCGGCGACCGCCGGAAGCGGGCCTGTCGCATGCATTGCGACGTGAGTTCCGATTCGCAGCCGGACGCGAATGATGTTCCCGCCGTTAGAAGCACACGCTTTGTAATTTGGATTACTAATGAAGAAGAGACACAACATCACGAAGTACATCGTCATCGCGATGATTCTTGGTATCGCCGTGGGTTACGCGTGCCACAGCGCGTTTCCCGACCCGAAGATGGCCAAGGAAGTCGCCGGCTACGTGTCGTTGCTGTCCGACGTGTTCCTGCGCCTGATTAAGATGATCATCGCGCCGCTGGTATTCGCGACGCTGACCGTCGGCATCGCGCAGATGGGTGACGGCAGCGCGGTGGGCCGCGTGGGTGTCAAGGCGTTCGGCTGGTTCTTCATCGCGTCGTTCACGTCGTTGCTGCTCGGCCTGCTGACCGCGACGATCCTGCAGCCGGGCAGCCACCTGAGCCTGCCGCTGCCGCCCGCCGATGCGGCGCTCAACCTGAAGACGGGCGCATTCACGCTGAAGGATTTCGTGGTCCACCTGGTACCGAAGTCGATCGCCGAGGCGATGGCGAACAACGAAATCCTGCAGATCGTCGTGTTCTCGATCTTCTTCGGCACCGCGCTGTCCGCGCTCGGCGAATCGGGCAAGCGCCTGACCGGCGTGATCGAGGATCTCGCGCAGGTGATGCTGAAGGTGACGGGCGCGGTGATGTGGTTCGCGCCGGTCGCGGTGTTCGCGGCGCTGGCGTCGACGATCACGACCGAAGGGCTCGGCATCCTGCTCACGTTCGCGAAGTTCATGGCGAGCTTCTATCTGGCGCTGGCGCTGCTGTGGGGCGTGCTGACGCTCGCCGGCGTGACGTTCCTCGGCAAGCGCGCGTTCACGTTGCTTCGGCTGATCCGCGAGCCGTTCCTGCTGTCGTTCGCGACGGCGAGTTCCGAGGCCGCGTATCCGAAGCTGCTGGATGCGCTCGACCGTTTCGGCGTGAACCGCAAGATTTCGAGCTTCGTGCTGCCCATCGGGTATTCGTTCAACCTCGACGGCTCGATGATGTACTGCACGTTCGCGGTGCTGTTCATCGCGCAGGTGTACGGCATCCATCTGCCGCTGGGCACGCAGATCACGATGCTGCTGCTGTTGATGGTGACGTCGAAGGGGATGGCGGGCGTGCCGCGCGCGTCGCTGGTCGTGATCGCGGCGACGCTCAACCAGTTCAACATGCCCGAAGCGGGCTTGCTGCTGATCATGGGCGTCGACATGTTCCTCGACATGGGGCGCTCGGCCACCAACGCCGTCGGCAACTCGATCGCGGCCGCCGTGGTCGCGAAGTGGGAAGGGCAGCTCGACGAGCCGCGCGACGACGATTCGGATGCAGGGCGCGTCACGCAGGTGAAGGTGCCGGAAACCTCGGCATCGGCATGAAGCGCGGCAACGCGGCGGCGCGTTAGATGCGCCGCGGTAAATGACTTTCGCCGGCCTGGATTCGCAACGGATTCAGGCCGGCGATTTGTTTGGTGCAGTGACGCCGCATGGCATGCGGCGGCCTTTTCCGATTCTTCGGAACAGGCGTTCGCGGTTTCAATAGGTCGTCGTTGAAAAAGCGGCGATATTCCCGCAGGCGAAAGCCTGATTCTCCCCATTCCCGATCCGGCGCGTGAGTGAACATTCACTGTCGCGCAGTCGCGCCCGCCATTGGGGTGTGTGGTTATCGCGAGCGGTCCGCAATTTTTTTCGATTTATATAACGCTATTCTCGCGCTGCTCATTATCGAAGGCAGGCCGCATGTAATACCGATTGCGCCGGATGATTCAGCGGAAGAATTTACGCGTCGCGGATTTCAAACCATCCGGCCGGCTGCCCCCTCATGTGAATGTTCGCACCGTTCAGGAGCGCATCCGTCATGGTCGCTGGAAAACGTCTACACGCTGTGCTGCTCGCCGCGGCGATCGCCGCGATGGCACCGGCCGCTCAAGCCGGCAACACCACCGACTGGCTCGCGAACACGTACGGCACGCTCGCGGCCCACGTCGGCAACGTCGCTCGGTCGATGTGGGTCGCGCCCGAAGGCGTGATCTACACGGCGTCGATGTGGGACGAAGATGAAGGCGGTGTCGCGATCTACCAGAACGGCAAGAGCGTCGGCTCGATCGGCACGCATTCCGAATTCCAGGGCAGCGCGATCACGGGCAACGCGACGTCGCTGTTCGTCGCGCTGCAGCCGGGCAAGACCTACGGCAGCGGCGCGGTCGGGCGGTACAACCGTGCCACCCGGTATCGCGACCGGCTCATCCAGGTCAGCGCGGCGACCAACCAGCCGCGCATCGACGTCGTCACCGGGCTCGCCACGGCCGGCTCGCTGCTCTATGCGAGCGACTTCTACGGCAATCGCGTGCGCGTGTTCACCACCGACGGCGTGTGGCAGCGGGACCTCAACGTGTCGGGCCCGGGCGCGCTCGCGGTGGATGGCGCGGGCAACGTGTGGGTCGCGCAGAAGCGCGCGGGCTCGATCGTCGGCTTCAGCCCGGCCGGCGCGCTGCTGAACACGATCCGGATGCCGGCCGGGTCGCAGCCGTCGGCGCTCTATTTCGATGCGGCGGCCGGACAGCTCCTGGCGGGCGACGAAGGCCCCGACCAGAACATCAAGCGCTATACGGTGTCGGGCCGGCCGGCGCTGGCCGGCACGTTCGGCGTGCGCGGCGGTTATCTCGACACGACGACGGGCATCAAGGGGCAGGTCGGCGCGCAGCGCTTCACGCGCATCGCCGGCATCGGCAAGGACACCGGCGGCAACCTCTATGTGCTCAACAACCCGTGGGGCGGCAGCTGGGATCTCGGCCGCAACGGCGCCACCGACATTCATGCGTACAGCAGCACCGGCAGCCTGCGCTGGACGCTGCAGTCGCTGAACTTCGAAGGCATCGCCGCGCCGGACCCGGTCACGGACGGCGCGCTGTTCTATGGCGGCACGCACGTGTACGGCGGCAGCGCGGGCGGCACCTTCGTCGCGAACACCGTCGACCCGTTCACGTACCCGTCGGATCCGCGCATCAACATGAGCGACCCGCAGCGCGACGAGCACTTCGCGCTGCTCACGTCCGTCGGCGCGAACCGGATCCTCGTCGCGGCCGGCCAGAACCCGCCGGTCTTCTACTTCTTCCATTTCAACACGGCGAACGGCTACATCGCGATTCCGGACGGATCGATCCCGGGCCCCGCGTTCAACACGACGCAGCGCGTGACGAGCGGCTTCAGCATCGACAGCAAGGGCGGCGTGTGGGCCGGCCTCGACAAGACCGGCGCGATCACCCACTACCCGCTGACCGGCTTCGACGCGAGCGGCAAGCCGTCGTGGGGGCCGGGCGTCGCGACCCGCGTGCCCGCCAGCATCCAGCCGCTGACGCGCATCGTCTACCTCGCGGACAGCGACACGATGGTGCTCGCGCAGGGCGCGCTCGGGAGCAACGACTGGACGTCGATCGGCACGCGCATCGAGGTGTATCACGGCTGGAGCGCGGGCAACACGACGAAGCCGGACCCGGTGATCACGCTGCCGCACAGCGGCGCGAAATCGATCGACGCGGTCGGCAACCATCTGTTCGTCGGTTACTGGTTCAGCAGCAACGGGCCGCTGTGGCCGAACGTCGACGCGTTCAACCTCACCACCGGCAATCTCGACACGACGCTGGTCAACACGAGCCCCGCGACCGTGGATACCAGCAGCGCGATCGACGCGATGTACAGCATTCGCGCGTACCGCCGATCGACCGGCGAGTATGTGGTGATGAAGAACAACGTGAAGGGCAACAGCATCACCGTGTATCGCTGGACGCCCTGATGACGGCGCGGCCGCTTTGACTGGCGGCCGCGCCCGCGTCGCCATCGCGATACTCGAAGCACGTCGCGGGATGTCCACGCGTCGCAAGCGTGCCCGGGCGCGTGACGAACCGTGCGCGCGTCGCCGCCTTGGGCGGCCTTCCCCAACCTCCCGACGCACAAACGCGGTTCCGTGCACAATGACAGCGGCACCGGCAGACGCTGCCCGTGCCCGTGATGATGAACCGGAATGATTGAACGGTTGCGCCGGCGGGTTGCAGCACCGGCGAACCTGCGCGGCAGTTCATGCCGCGTTTTTTGAGCCCGAAGCGACACTACGATGAAGATGAAAACGACACCGAGCCGCCTGTTGCTGATTGCCGCACTGGCCGGCGCGTTGAGCGGTGCTGCTCACGCACAGACGGCGGCAACCGTCGCGACGGTCAACGGCGCGCCGATCACGCAGGCCGACGTCGATGCGATGCTGCGCGCGTCCGGGCAGCCCGACTCGCCGCAGATCCGCGACGCGATCAAGCAGCAACTGATCACGCGCGTGCTGATTCAGCAGGCCGCCGAGAAGGCGAATTACGCAGACAAACCCGAGGTCAAGGCGGCGATGCAGCAGGCGAAGGCGAGTGCCGAGGTGCAACTGTACGTACGCGACAACCTGAAACCCGAGCCGGTGACCGACGCGCAGGTCAAGGCGCGTTACGACGAACTGGTCGCGGCGCTCGGCAAGAACGAGTACAAGCCGCGCCTGATCGTCGTCAAGGATCCGGCGACGGCCGCGACCGTGCTGAGCGAGCTGAAGTCGGGCAAGTCGTTCGACGGGCTGGCGCGCCAGTACAGCATGGCGCCGAGCCGCGATACCGGCGGCGAGCTGCAGTGGGTGAGTTTCAACACGCCGGCGGTGGAAGGCAAGACGGCCGGACTGCCGTTGCCGATCGCGCAGGCGCTCGAGAAACTGACGGTCGGCGCGGCGACGAAGGATTCGATTCCGGTCGACGGCGTGCGGGCCATCGTGAAGCTGGATGCGAAGCGGCCGACGCAGGTGCCGGGCTTCGAGACCGCCAAGCCGGGGCTTCAGCAGCAGCTGCAGGCGATCGCGGTCGAAAAGGCGAGTGCGCAGATGATCGGCAATTTGCTGAAGGACGCGAAGATCACGCAGTAATCGTCATGCGACGGCGTCGCAACGGCGCGCGTCACGCGCGCCAGATCATGCTCGCGCTCGTTTCCGTTTCCGACGCGACCCGGAAGCCGAGCCGTTCATAGAGCCGCCGCGCCGGGTTGCCGTGCAGCACGCTGAGCGACACGCACGCGTTCTCGCGAGTCGCGTCGCTCAGCAATGCGTGCAGCACGGCCTCGCCGATGCCCCGGCCCTGCCACGCAGGGAGGATCTGGATCTGATGGACGTGCCATTCGCTGGCGGCGCGCGTCACCTTCAGCAATCCGATTGCGTCGGTGCCTTCGCAGACGATCATCGCGTCTTCGAAGTGCGCGCGAATGCGCCGGTCGTGCGCTTCATCGTCGGTCGGCGCGCCGACCCGCTGCAGGTGCTCGGTCATCGTCAGTTGACGGAGCGTCAGCAGGAAGGGGAGATCGGCCGGGGAGGCAGGACGCAGATCGATTGCCGGTTTCATGATGGATGACGGGTTGCGTTGGGCGCCTGGCTTTCGACGCGGATCAAAGGCCGGGCAACTGAATCTGCAGGCCGGCCGGGCGATGTTCGAGGACATCCGTGACCTCGTATTCGGTTTTTGCGCCGTCCGAGGTTTGCCACTGCTGCATTCGGACATTGCAGACGAGCACGTCCCCCTTGCTGAAGCTGATCTGGCTGTTGTTCACGCGCGACAGGAAGCGGGTATCCGTGATCGCCGCGTGAATCGTGGACGAGCCGTCGTACAGCCGCCACTTGTTGTCGTCCTTGAACACGAGCGACACGATCGAGAACGCCATCTTTCGATGCTCGTCCAGAAGGAGCGCATCGGTTTGTTCGGGCGCGAGAAACCACGCGATTTCGTTGCGGGTGACCGTCTCGATGACTTCCGTATCGGTGCCGGCCGCGAACATCACGATGCCTTCACGCGCGAGCGGTGCAAGGACCTGTGCGGTTGCGTTGCGAACGCGGATGTCGCGCAGCAAGGCGAGGACGGGCAGGTCGATCTCGAGTTCGTCGCCGTCGACGTGCAGCACCGCGGTGTGGTCCTGCATCCGCACTTGCTGGATCTCGCGCCCGCGCAGCCACTTGAGGACGGCGAAGAGCCCTTTCCTTGCGCGGGGCGCGGCGATGCCGAGCGCGGTCAGGATCGTGACCGCATTGGCGAGCGCCGTGCCTTCGTTGCCGCTCAGCATGTCGCGCATGCGGGCGAGCAGCGATGTCGCGAGCGTGAAGTCGATGCCGAAGCTGCCGGTCTTGAAGCTGCCGCGCACGTTCACCTGCGGCCGGACCTGATCGCCGCATAGCGCGCGGGTCGACGCGTCGAGCAAATCGCCGATTGCCAGCAGCGCGGGTGCAAGTTCGCGCACGTCCATCTCGGACGATTCGAGCGCGGGCCCGTCGTACGTGACGCGAAATTGGCTCATGGCATCAAAGGGGCCGACATCGGCTGGGCCGGTACGGTTTCCATGGCGGGTGGTCATACGGAATGTTGGCTGGTGACGGGGACGATACCTGAAACGAATGTTTTCGGATGCCTTTCATATTAGGTGTGATCGACCGGCTGCGCGCGATTTTGGCCGTCCGGCCAAGACGACACGCGGACGTGTCCTGATAGCGCCTGGCAAACAACGAACTTTTCCGATACTTTCCCGGTCACAATCGCCAGCTTGCGGGCGCGCCGGCGCCCTGAACGCGCTTGCCCGCCCGGCGCAATACACAGGAATTCTCGATGGACACCAAACGTTCCCGCCCGGGACTCGTCGCCGCGCTGCTCTGGGCCGCGCTGTATCTGGCGACCGGCTACATCTCGCACCAATTCAACGGCCCCGTCCGGCTGACGGGCTATATCTGGCTGCCGGCCGGCGTGACGGTCGGCGCGTTCATGCTGCGGCCGCCGCGCGAATGGCTGACGCTGGCCGGCGCATTCCTCGTCGCGCAGCTCGCGCTGACCGGCATCGAACACGGCAGCCTGGTCAACGCGGTGCTGTTCACGGTCGACGAGGTCGGCGCGGCCGCGCTCGCGGTATGGCTCGTGCAGCGCGTGCGCTTCTCGCTCGAAGGGTTGTATTTCCTGCGCTCGGTGATCCTCGCCGGGCTGATCGCGGGCGTGGTCGGCGCGATCGGCGGCGCGGCGTGGTACACGGTGGTCAAGGGCGCGCCGTTCTTCGACGTGTGGTCCGTGTGGGCCGCATCCGATTTCGTCGGCGTGCTGCTGGTCACGCCGGTGCTCGCGTCGTGGTCGCGCTTTCGCGCGCACCGTTCGGGCGATCACGAGCGCTTCGACCTGATGCTCGGCGTCGTCGCGTTCGTGCTGCTCGCGATCGCCGCGCTCGTGATCTTCGACGGCGACACGTCGCAGAAATTCGGCACGGGTGCCGGCTTCGCGCTGACCTACATCCCGCTGTTCCTGACCGTCGCGGTGACGCTGCTGCTCGGCGGCCGCGCGGGCTCGTCGTCGGTGCTGGTGCTCGCGTTGATCGTGATCGAGCAGACCGCGCAGGGCGATGGCCCGTTCGCGTCGTTTCACGAACACTACGGCAGCGCGCTGCTCGAGGCGCAGCTTTATCTGGCGGTCGCGTCGCTGCTGGTGCTGACGGTGAGCACGCTGAAAACGACACGTGAGCGCGTGCACGAGCATGCGGCGGTGCTGCAGAACAACATGGAGCTCGCGCTGGCGAGCGCCGGCCAGATCGCGTACGTGCTCGATCCGGAGTCGGGGCGGATCGAGTGGAGCGGCGACGTCGAGCGCGTGTTCGGCGTCGGCGTTGATGCCGCGCAGATCGCGAGCGTGCCGCTCGTGCTCGAACGCGTGCAGCCGGGAGACCGCGATGCGCTGAACGACTACTGGAATGCGGAAATCGCCGGCGAGGATCGCGCGTCGCTGTCGCTGCGCATCGTGCAGCGCGACGGCGGCACGCAGACGATCACCGATCATGGCGCGCCGCTGCTCGATTCGAACGTCGACGTGACGGTGGTCGCGGGCGTCTGGCAGATCGAGCGCGTGTGGCCGGCGGACGAATGAGCGGGTCCGCATCATGACGGGTCGCACGGGCGTCATGCTGATCCACGGGCTCGGCGGCACGCAATACGATCTCGGTTCGCTGCACAAGGCGATGCGGCGCGCGGGCGGCGAGACGCACATGATCACGCTGCCGGGGCACGGCACGCGCCCCGAGGATCTGGTCGGCGTGCGCGCGGAGGCGTGGCTCGACGCGGTGACCGAGCAATATCGCGCGCTGGAACGCGAGTACGACACGCTGCATGTGGCGGGCATGTGCATGGGCGCGCTGGTCGCGCTGCTGCTGTGCCACCGCGTGCAGCATGCGCGCGGCCGGCTCGCGTTGCTGGCCACGCCGGTGTTCATCGACGGCTGGTCGACGCCGTGGTACCGGTCGCTGCGGCACCTGCTGTACCGCGTGCCGGGTGTCGCCGAACGGATGCGCGTCGAGGAAGGCGATCCGTTCGGTATCAAGAACGCGACGATCCGCGCGATCGTGAAGAAGAAGTTCGAGCGGCAGGACCGTTTCCACTATGCGTGGGTGCCGCTCGCCTGCGTGCGGCAGGTCGACCGGATGCGCGACTGGGCGCTCGACGCCGCGGCCGGCACGCATTGCCGCACGCTCGTGCTGCATGCGCGCGAGGACGAACTGACGAGCCTGCGCTCGGCCGATTTCCTGCTGGAGAAGATGCCCGATGCGCACGGGATCGTGCTGGAGAACAGCTATCACATGATCTGCGCGGACAACGATCGCGACGACGTCGCGCGGCACGTGCTGGAATTCTTCGGCTTCGATCCGGCGCATGCGGTGAGCCCGGCGATGGCGCGCAGGATGGGGCGGCCGGAGTCCTGACGCCGGATTACGCTGCCGCCGGCCGGCGGGCGAGCCGCTCGCGGATCTCCGGCGATGCCAGGCATGTGGCGACGGCTTCGTAACCGGGCGCGCCCGGGTAAGGCGCCACGCGCGACGGCGGGCTGTGATTGGCCGGGCACAGGATGATGGTTTCATCGGGGCCGACCGCCGACAGATCGAGGATGGCCGACGAGCGTGTCAGCAGGAACAGCGGCCGCATGCCGCCGGTTGCGCGTTCGCGCAGGTGGGCGATCAGTGCCTGCTGCGTGGGCCGGTCGAGATCCTGTTCGATCATGTCGACAACCAGCGCGCGCGGGCCTTCCGCTTCGAGACGGGCGAGCAGCGCGGTCAGCGCCGCCGACGGCGTCGCGCCGTTGCCGGCAAGCGCGGCCGAGGCGCGGTCGACGCGCGACTTCAATTCCGGATCGGCGCGCAACGCATCGCAAGCGGCAGCGCCATCGTCGTCCAGCCGATCGAGGCCCACGAACCCGCCGCCGGGCAGTGCGTCGGCCAGCCGCAGCGCCAGCCGCGTCTTGCCGCTTCCCAGCGAGCCGATGATGTAGTTCAACGGCCGGATATCGCGACACTCGAACCACTCGCCGCCCCACGGCCACGGCAGGCTGAACGCAACGCCGGTGCCGGTATCGTCGAGCAGCCGCGTCAGTTCGCCGTCGGCCGGCATCCGGCCGCGTGCCAGGCCCGCGCGGATCGCACGCACCCGGTCGACCTTGCGCACGAGATCCCGAATGCCGTGGTCGAGCGTGGCTTCGTGCGCCGCCAGCGCGTCGTCGAGGCTGCGCGCGTCGCCGTCCAGCACGCTCGCCACCTGCGCTAGGCTCAGGCCGAGCGCGCGCAGCGCCGCGATGTCGGCCGCGCGTGCGAGGTCGTCCGGGCCATACGCGCGATATCCGGCCGGCGTCCGTTCCGGCGTGACGAGGCCGTGCCGTTCATACAGCCGCAGTGCCTTGATCGATACGCCGAGCCGCGCGGCGGCCGCCGATGCGTTCAAACGGGGCGTGGATGTGCGCATCCGTCACCTCTCTCTGCTGTCGATGGGTTGCGCTCAGCATAAAGGCGATCCCAAGGGCCGGGTCAAGCACGATCACGCGTGCATGCGCTGCCGCTCAGTCGCCGTACGCAAACTCGTCTCGCAACGCACGGTACAGCCGCCGATATCGCACGAGCCGCCCGGCCAGCAGATCGACCGCGGCGGAATCGGGCGTGACGGTTTCGGTGACGGGCGGCGCGACACAGACTTCCGCGAGCGTGTCGCCGGTCGCGGCGAGGCGCGCGAGACGCGCGGCGCCGAGTGCCGCGCCGACCGCGCCGTCCGCATGGCGCCGCATCGCGAGCCCGGTCGCATTCGCGCACAGCCGTGCCCAGAACGCGCTTTTCGAGCCGCCGCCGATGAACGACACCGCGTCGAGCGTCGTGCCGGCCGCGCGCAGCGCGTCGTAGCCGTCGGCCATCGCGAACGCGACGCCTTCCATCACCGCGTACTCGAGGTCGTACGCATCGTGCTCGTTGGACAGCCCGAAGAAGACGCCGCGCGCATGTGCGTCGTTGTGCGGCGTGCGCTCGCCGCCGAGATACGGCAGGAACAGCGGCGCGCGGGCCGGATCGGCGCGTTCGGCGCGCGCGGCCAGCACGCCGGCGGTCGTGCCGTGCGCGCGTGCGAGCCAGTCGAGGCTCGCGGCGGCGGACAGGATCACGCTCATCTGGTGCCAGCGCCCTTCGACGCAGTGGCAGAACGCATGCACGGCGGCGTCCGGGTTCGGCGCGAAGCGGTCGTTGCCGGCGAACAGCACGCCGGACGTGCCGAGCGACAGGAAACCGCTGCCGGCGCCCGTGACGCCCATGCCGATCGCGGACGCCGCGTTGTCGCCGGCGCCGCCGGCGATCGTCACGGGCCCCGCGATGCCCCATTCGCGCCGCAGCGTGTCGCGCAGCTGCGCGGCGGCCGCGTTGCCTTCGACGAGGCGCGGCATCTGCGCGCGCGACAGCTCGGTCGCGGCGAGCATCCGGTCGGACCAGTCGCGGCGCGCGCAGTCGAGCCACAGCGTGCCCGACGCGTCGGACAGGTCGGACACGAATTCGCCGGACAGGCGCCAGATCAGGTAGTCCTTCGGCAGCAGCACCTTGTGCACCGCGCGGAACACCGCGGGCTCGTATTTCGCGAGCCACAGCAGCTTCGGCGCGGTAAAGCCCGGCATCGCCATGTTGCCGGTGATCGCGCGCGATTCCGGCACCAGCGCTTCGAGCTCGACGCATTCGGTGCCGGCGCGCGTGTCGTTCCACAGGATCGCGGGGCGCAGCACCTGGTCCGCACGATCGATCAGCGTCGCGCCGTGCATCTGCCCGGATAACGCGATGCCGCGCAGCGCGGCGAAGCCGGCCGGATGCGCGGCGCGCACCGACGCGATCGCGTCGAGCATCGCGTGCCACCACGCCTGCGGGCTTTGTTCGGACCAGTGCGGATGAGGCCGGCTGATCGACAGCGTGGCCGAGCCGGTTGCAAGGGGGACCGAACGGGAATCGGTGAGGAGAACCTTGACCTCGGACGTGCCGAGATCGATGCCGAGAAATGTCAAGTATGAAGCATCCTGTCTGGGGCGCGCGGCGGCGCGCGCCGCAGGGGCGGCGCGTCGTCGCGGCTGTGCGGTTCGTTGAGCCGGTGCAGCGCGCGGAACCTCGACGGCGGCACCTGCTTCATCGCGAGAAACTGACGGTTGAAGTTCGACAGGTTGTTGAAGCCAACCCGGTAGCAGATGTCGGTCACCGTCAGGTCGGAAAACATCAGCAGCTCGCATGCCTCGTTGATGCGCAGCCGGTTCAGGTAGCGCACGAACGACGAGCCGGTATGACGGCGGAAAAAACGCGTGAAGGTGCTGACGCTCATGCCGGCGAACGCGGCGACGTCGGTTTCGCGCAGCATGCCGGGCAGGTTCTGCTGCAGATACGACAGCACCTGATTGATGGTCGACGACATGTAGTGCTGCGCATCGCTGCGGTAGCCGGGGCCCGCGAGCACGCGCCGTTCGCGGCACGACGACAGCCGGTCGAACAGCGACATCAGGATCTCGACGCGCCGGCAGCCGTGCGCGTTCGCGAGTTCGAGCATCAGCGGCGCGACCTCGGCGCCGACCCGGTCGGGAAACTGCACGCCGCGTGCCGCGTCGTCGATCAGGTCGATCACCGGCTGCAGTTCGCTGAACGCGCCGACCATCTTCTCGATCGCGTCGCGCGAGAACTGCAGCACGACGTCGCGCGACGGCACGCGCTCGCCGTCGGCGAGTTCGCTGACCCAGTTGTGCGGCAGGTTCGGCCCGGTGACGATCAGGTTGCCGGGGCCGAAATCGCCGATGTGGTCGCCGACGAACACCTTGCCGTGCGACGCCTGGATCAGATGAATCTCGTACTCGGGATGGAAGTGCCACTTCGCGACCGAATGCGGATAGTCGTGGATCCACGCGCGGAACGATTCGTCGCGGTGGGTGGGAACGATCTCGAGATCCGGGTTCATCGTGTGCTCCGTCGGGGCGTGCCGGCGTGCTACGAACGGGACATCGACCAGCCCGTCGCGGCAGGCGGCGTGGCGCGCGTCGCGGCCGCCGGCGCCGCCGCGTGCGCGATCGGGTTCGCATCCGGTAGCGCGACGTTGCGCTCGGTGCCGGCGTCGAACAGATGCAGGGCTTCTTCGTCGAAGCGGAACGCTACCACGGCGCCCGGCGCCGGTGCCATCGGGGCCGGTACGAGGGCCGCGCACGGCTGGCCGCGCCAGTCCAGCGTGACGAGCGCCTCGGCGCCGAGCAGCTCGACGAGCTCGACGGTGCCGGTCAGCGTGAGCGAACCCGGGGTCGGATCGGTTTCGGCGACGAGCCGCAGGTGGTTCGGGCGGATCGCGGCCTTCACGTGCTGGCCGTCCTGCAGCCGTGCGAAGCGCGGCGACGCGAGCGGCCAGCGTGCGCCGTTGCAGTCGAGCAGCAGGTTCGCGCCGATGCGCTCGATCGCGCCGTCCGCAAAATTCATCGCGGGCGTGCCGACGAACCCGGCGGCGAACACGGTGTGCGGCTGGCCGTACAGCTCGGCCGGCGTGCCGATCTGCTCGATGTGGCCGCCGCGCATCAGCACGACGCGGTCCGCGAGCGTCATCGCCTCGAGCTGGTCGTGCGTGACGTACAGCGTGGTCGTCTTCAGCCGCCGGTGCAGCCGCTTGATGTCGCCGCGCAACTGCGTGCGCAGCTTCGCGTCGAGATTCGACAGCGGCTCGTCGAACAGGAACACGGCGGGTGTCTTGATCATCGCGCGCGCGATCGCCGCGCGCTGCTGCTGGCCGCCCGACATCGCGCGCGGCCGGCGGTCGAGCAGTGCGTCGAGGCTCAGGATGCGCGCGACGTCGCGCACGCGGCGGTCGATCTCGTCGGCCGGCACTTTCAGGCGCCGCAGGCCGAACGCAATGTTGTCGTACACCGTCATGTGCGGGTACAGCGCATAGTTCTGGAACACCATCGCGACATTGCGCTCGCGCGACGGCAGGTCGTTGACGACGCTGTCGCCGATCACGAGCTCGCCGCCGGTGATCGCTTCCAGGCCCGCGATCATCCGCAGCATCGTCGACTTGCCGCAGCCGGACGGGCCGAGCAGCACGATGAATTCGCCGTCGGCGATCTCGAGGTCGAGCGGGTGCAGCACGGCGGGGCCGCCGTCGTAGTGTTTCGACAAAGCCTTGCAGGTGATCTGGGCCATGGTTTAGGGCGTGTCCACGCTAATAACGGGCTTGCGCTGGCCCCCAGAAGGGCCGAGCGCGAGGATTGCGACGAAGCGAATACTCGACGTATTCGCGAGGAGCATGACGCGGCGATCGGCCCTTCTGGGGGCCAGCCCCACGCATGAATTTTTCCAAACAGGGGAACGTGCCTTTCCGCCCACATTGCGGCGTCGTGCGTCGCTTGTTTGGCACGGCCAAACGGCGCTCCTTACTCCTTGCACTGCGGGCGGAAAGGCACGTTCGCAAGCCCGTTATTAGCGTGAACACGCCCTAATCCATTTCGATCTGAATCTTGACGTCGCGCGGCTGGCCGCTCGCCGCTTCCTCGAACGCGCGCACGCCTTCGGAAAACGGGAACGTGCGCGAGATGAACGGCTTCACGTCGATCGCGCCGGATGCGATCAGCGCGAGCGCGCGCGGAAAGATGTTCGCGTAGCGGAACACCGATTCGATGCGGCCTTCCTTCGCCTGCAGCGCAACCACGTCGAGCGGCACCGGGTCGACCGGCATGCCGATCAGCACCGCGCAGCCGCCCGGGCACATCAGGTCGACGAGGCCCGCATACGCTTGCGCGCTGCCGCTCGCCTCGAACACGACGTCCGCGCCCCAGTCGCCGGTGACGTCGGCCACCGCGTCGGCGAGCGGCTGCGTGCGCACGTCGACGGTCGTGACCGCCGGGTTGCCGGCGAAGAGCGCGAGCTTGTCCGGCACGACATCGGCGAGGATCACGCGCGCGGCGCCGCCCGCGAGCGCGGCGAGCGCGGTCATCGCGCCGATCGTGCCGGCGCCGATCACGACCGCGATGTCGCCGGGCTTCATCGCCGCCTTTTTCGCGGCCTGCAGGCCGATCGACAGCGGCTCGACGATCGCGCCTTCGGCGAACGACACGTTGTCGGGCAGCCGGTACGTGAACGCGGCCGGATGCACGACGAACGGCGTCAGGCAGCCGTGCACCGGCGGCGTCGCCCAGAAGCGCACGTCGGGGTCGAGGTTGTAGAGGCCTCGCAGCGTCGCGGGCGAATCGAGGCGCGGCACGCCGGGCTCCATGCAGACGCGGTCACCGACGCGCAGGTGCGTGACGCCGGCGCCGGTTTCGACGACGGTGCCGGACGCCTCGTGGCCGAGCACCATCGGCGCGTCGACGCGGAACGGGCCGATTCCGCCATGCACGTAGTAATGCACGTCGCTGCCGCAGACGCCGACCGTATGAACCTTGATCCGGACGTCGCCGGGGCCGACCTCTTGCGGCAGGTCGATATCGCGCAGCGCGAGCTCGCGCGTGCGTTCGAGTACGAGCGCTTTCAACACATCCTCCTTATTTTCCCTTGACCATCGAATTGAGCAGGCGGCTCAGCATGCCGACGAACACGAGCGGCGGCAGCGCGAGCAATACCGTCGACGCGTTGATCACGCCCCACGGCACTTCCTGGCCGAGCGACGTGAACGCGGACGCGACCACCGGCAGCGTCGCGCTGCGCGACGACGTCAGCGCGAGCGCGATCATCAGTTCGTTCCAGACCAGCACGAAGCTGAACACGATGCCGCCGAGCAGCGTGCTCGCGCACACCGGCAGCGCGATATGCCAGAACACCGCGTACGGGCCGTAGCCGTCGAGCGCGGCGGCTTCCTCGATCTCGCGCGGCAGCCGGCGGAACACGGGGATCGACAGCCACGTGATGGTCGACAGCGTGACGAGCAGGTACGTGACGATCATCGACAGCTTCGTGTCGTACAGCCCGAGGTCGACCCAGATCGCGATCAGCGGCAGCGCGACCGCGACCGGCGGCAGGAAGCGCAGCGACAGCAGGAAGAACTGGATGTCGCGCTTGCCGCGCACCGGGTAGCGCGCGATCGCATACGCGGCCGGCACGCCGAGCAGCGCGCCGAGCACCACGGCCGCGCCGACGATCGCGATGCTGTTGCCGAGCCCGATCATCACTTCCGGGCTCGACAGCACCTGCTCGTAGTTCGCGGGCGTCGGCGTGAAGAAGAAGCGCGGCGTCGGCGTGACGATGTCGAGCAGGTGCTTGAGCGAATTGAGCACGGCCCAGAACAGCGGGAACGCGGCGACGAGCAGGATCGCGCCGGCGATCGCGACGGTGGAAACGGTGGCGGCGGTGCCGCGGCGGGCCATCAGTCGTCCCATTTGTTGACCCTCTTCCAGATGAGCGTGAAGACGAGCGTGGTCGCGACCATCATCAGCACGGCCATGCTCGACGCGTACGACACCTTGCCGGCGAGGCCGATGCCCTGCTGGTACGCGTACAGGTCGAGCGTCTCGGTCGCGATGCCGGGGCCGCCCTTGGTCATCACGTAGATCAGGTCGAACGAGCGCAGCGACTCGACCATCTTGATGAACACCAGGCTCACGAGCGGCGCCTTCAGCATCGGCAGCGCGATGTACGCGTGCACCTGCCACGTCGTCGCGTAGTCGAGCCGCGCGGCTTCGAGCGGCTCGGGCGGCAGCGTCTCCAGCAGCTTCAGGATCACGACCGCGAAGAACAGCCCCCATTGCCACACGTCGACCAGTGCGACCGCGTACAGCGCGAGATGCGGATCGGCGAGGAACGCGGTGTTCTCGACGCCGAGCGTGCCGAGCAGCCAGCTCAGGATGCCGGTGAGCGGCGCGTACATGAACTTCCAGATGAACGCGGCCGACACGCGCGGCAGCAGCACCGGCATGATCAGCACCAGCGACGCGAAGCGGCGCCAGCGGCCGTGCACGCGCTCGAACAGGAACACGGCGAGCGCGATCCCGACGATCACCGCGCCGGCGACCGTGACGATTTCCCACAGCACCGATACCTCGATCGCGTTCAGGAAGCGCCGGTCCGACGCGAGCCGCACGAAGTTGCGCAGGCCGACGTATTCGCTGTCCGGGTAGCGCAGCACGCGGTTGCGCAGCGCGAGATTGATCGCAGCGACCGTCGGGACGAGGCTCAGGACCGCGAGCAGCGCGAGCGTCGGCGCGAGGAACACCCACGGCAGGCTCGTGCGGTCGCGGCGCGCGCGGCCGCGCCGGGCGGGAAGGGCCGGGCGGACGCCGAGCGCGCGGCCGCCGGCACCGTCATTTGCGAGCGCCATGTTCGAGCGCATCCTTCGCGTACTGGGCCGCGTCGTCGAGCGTGCCGCGCGCGTCCGTCTGCGTGCCGGTGAACACCTGTTCGAGCGCGATGCCGAGGTTGTCGCCGATATCCGGCCACTGCGGCGTGCGCCAGATCGTCACCTGCGTGACCGGGTTGGTGTCGTTCAGCCCGGCCTGGATCTGCGGCGCGACGTGCTGCTTGAAGTACGGGCTGCCGATCGTGCTGGCGCGGTTGTAGTCGCTGAACACGCCGTTGCGCAGCCGCGCCTGTTCCTGGTCCTTGCTGGTCGCCCACGCGATGAAGCGGCCGGCGGCCATCCGCGTGCAGTCGTCCTTCGCGCCGACCGCCGAGATCGCGAAGCCGTGGCCGTACGCGGCCGACGGCAGCGGCGCGGGCGGACGCGTGTAGCCGACCTTGCCGGCCACGCTCGACTTGCTCGTATCCTCCATCCAGTCCGCGAACGGCGTCGATTCGATCATGAAGGCGACCTTGCCCGAGCGGAAGGCTTCGAGCGCGTTGCTCCAGTCGTAGGTCGCGGCGCCCGGCGGCGCGTACTTGAACAGGTCGCTGTAGAGCTGCGTCGCCTTCACGGCGGCCGGCGAATTGAATGCCGGCTGGCCGCCCTTGTCGGTCCATGCACCGCCCATCCCGAGCATGAACGGCGACCAGCGCCACACGTTCATCCCCGAGCCGCGCTGGCCGCGCGCGACCCAGCCGTACAGCTTCGGCGGCGCGTTGAGTTTCTTGATCGCGGCGACGAGCTGGTCGAGCGTCTTCGGCACCGGGATGTGCGCGGCGTCGAGGAGGTCGCGGCGGTAGAACAGGAAGTCGCCGCCGCCGATCAGCGGCGCGAAGTACGCGACGCCGTTGTAGCTCGCGACCGCGCGGCGGCCGGGCAGGAAGTCGTCGTAGTCGTATTCCTTCGGGTAGTACTTGAGCAGCGGCACGATCCAGTTGGCCGACGCGAATTCGGCGACGTTCGCCTCGTCGACGTAGTAGATCTGGTACGAGCCGGCGCCGGTCGACGCATCGAGCCGCGATTTCGCGCGGCGGTCGTTTTCGCCGAAGTAGCTGATCTCGACCTTCGTGCCGCTTTTCTTCTCGTAGTCTGCCAGCGATTTCTCCATCACCGACAGGCCGAGACTCTTTTGCGCGAGCACCCGAAGGGTCGGCACCTTGCAGACCTGCGCGGCCGCGACGCCCGGCAGACAGGCGCCGAGCAGCAGGCCGGCTGCGACGATTCGCATCTTGTTCACCCGTGTCTCCTTGATTCTGCTTGTTCGAATGCCGTCGATGACGGCAGGAACAATGGTGTGACGGGGGCGATGCGGACACCACATCAAAAGAAAACGCGAACCGATACTTTTTGCTCAGGATGAGTCGTGCGATGCACAAAATGTGTCGGTCGGGCGGCGCGCGCTGCCCGGCCGAACGGGGCGGAAGGTGCGCAAACGCGGGTTATCCGCGAGCCGGCCGGGACGGCGCGTCGAGCGCAATCCGGTAAACGCGGATCGCGTTGTCATGCCAGATCGCGCGGCGTGCCGCGTCGTCGAGGTCCGCCATCGCGCGGGCGAACGTGCGCAGCAGCGCGGGATAGGACACGCGCAGGCCGGCCACCGGGAAGTTGCTCGCGAACAGGCAGCGTTCCCAGCCGAATATCGCGATCGTGTCGCGGATGATCCGCGCGTTGTCCGCGTCGTTCCACACGGCGTCGCGCAAGCCGAGTTCGGAAATCTTCACGGCCACGCGCGGCGATGCCGCGAGCGCTTCCATGCCGCGGCGCCAGCGCGCGAGCCCGGCGTCCGAGCGATCCCACGGCAGCCCGGCGTGCTCGAGCACGACGTCGACATCGGGTGCGTCGGCGAGCAGCGCGGCGGCGTCGCCGAGATGCCAGAACGGCACGCGCAGATCCCAGCACAGGCCGTGCGCGGCGACGCGTTGCAGCGCGGCCGGCCAGCGCGGATCGCGCAGCGTGCCGGGCCCGTCGACGGGCGCATCCGGCGACGATGCGGTGCGCGGCTTGAAGCGCACGCCGCGCACGCGCGGCCACGCGGCCTGTTCGGCGAGCCGCTCGTCCGCATTGCCGGCCAGCAGGTCGACCCACGCGACGACCGCCGACGGCAGCCCGTGCGCCGCCGCGACCTCGTGCAGCCAGCGCGTTTCCGCCAGCGCTTCGTCGCGCGCGCGTTCGGCCTCGACGTGCACGCTGGCGACGATCGGCGCGCGTTGCGCCGCGTGCCGGAACTCGTCGACGCCGAAATCGCGGCACAGCGTCGCGTAATCGCCGAACATGAAGCGCGCCGGATCGTATTGCGTCTGCAGCCACGGATAGTGCGCGCCCGCATCGAGCCGCCACAGGTGGTGATGCGCATCGACGAGTGCGTCCGGCATGCCGTCGGGCGACGATTCGTCGGGCGGCGCTCCGTCGCGCATGTCAGCGTGCTCCCGCGAGCACGAACGACGCATCGGGTTCGCGCAACGTTGCCAGCGCACCGACGAAACGCCAGGTATCGAGATCGAGTTCGCGCACGTAGTCGTCCTGGAACGATACGTAGGCGACGCGCCGCGACGGATGGAACGACAGCGCGGTCGGGTTCGCGGGCAGCGCGATGCGTTCGATCTCTTCGAGCTGGCGTGCATCGAACACGGAGATCGACCGTTCGCCCGAATTGGTCAGCAGCAGCAGGTCGCGGCCGTCCGGCGCGCTGGTCCGGTAGATGCGGTTCGGATCGCTGCGCGTCTTCACGCGGCGGCCACAGGTCATCGTTTCCGTGTCGATCTCGACCAGCGTGTCGTCGCCGCGATTCGCGACGAACAGCGTGCGTTCGTCGGCCGACAGCGCATTGCCTTCGGGGCGCGGGCCGGGCATCACCGCGCGCGGCGCGACCGTCGCGTCGCGCGGATGGAACTGCGTGACCGTGTTCGACAGCAGGTGCACGCCGTATGCGCGACTCGCGTCGCGCGTGAGCGTCACGAGGTGCGTCTTCACGCCGCCGGACGGCACGGCCATGTTCGGCACGGGTTGCTTGGTCGGCTCGTCGAACACGAGCAGCATGTCGTGCGCCTCGCTCATCGCGTACAACCGGCCGTCGCGGTCGCTCGCCATGCCGTGCGGCCGGTAGTACGGCCACAGGTCGAGCATGCGCGTGTGCGTGCGCGCGACGAGGTCGATCTCGGCGATCCGGTGGTCGCCTTCATGGCCGCGCGACCATGCGGTCTCGATCCCGAAGATGCCGACGTACGCGTAGCGGTGGTTCACGTCGACGGTGAACTCGTGCGGGTAGTTCGGCAGCACGACGTGCTTGAGCGCGGTTTTCGTGTCGAGGTCGTAGAAACTGAAGGTATGGGCGCATTTCTGCACCAGCAGCAGGATGTCGTTCATGGTGTGTCTCCGTTGTTATCGGGTATCAGTCCTCGCAGCGCTTCGGCAGCGTCAGCGCGAGCAGGCCGGCCACCGCGAGCGTAACCGCGAGGCTGAGCACGCCGGCCGCCGCGCTCACGTGCTGGGTCAGCACGCCGACCGCGTACGGGCCGCAGAAGCCGCCGAGATTGCCGAGTGCATTGATCAGGCCGCGCGCGCTGCCGGCCGTCTCGACGCTGCAGAGCTTCGGCGGAATCGCCCAGAACACGCCGGCGGCCGCCTGCAGGAAGAAGCCGCAGCCGATCAGGAACGTGAACGACACGGCCATCGACGCGTGCGTGAGCACCGACAGCGCGAGGCACGCGGCGAATCCGACGAGCGGCAGCAGCACGAACAGGCGGCGCTTGCCGGTTCGGTCAGACAAATACGACGTGACGAACATCCCGATCACCATCGCGACATACGGCAGCATCGCGAGCAGGCCGACCTTGCCCATCCCGCTGTGCGTGAGGTTTTTCAGCAGTGTCGGCAACCACATCGTATAGCCGTAGATGCCGACCTGATAGCAGAAGTTGATCGCGATGAGCAGCCAGATCGTCGGGTTGCGCAGCATCTCGCCGAACGATGCGGCAGCCGGCGTGCCGGCCGCGCGCTTGCGTTCCTGCTCGTCGCGCAGCGCGTCGAGGATGTACGCCTTCTCGCGCGGCGACACCCATCGCGCGGTCTCCGGGCCGTCGTCGGCGAACAGCAGCCACGCGACCAGGCACAGCAGCGACAGCGCGCCCGCGCTGAAGAACAGATGACGCCAGTCGTACGCGGCGAGGATGAAGCCGGACAGCGGCGCGGTGATCATGCCGGCGAGCGGCACGAACATGATGACCATCGCATTCGCGCGGCCACGCTCGCGGTCGGGGAACCAGCGGCTGACCATCGTGAGCACGACGGGCAGCATGCCGCCCTCGGCCACCCCGAGCAGGAAGCGCAGCGTCAGCAACTGCCACGTATGCGTGACGAGCCCGGTCAGCACCGACAGCACGGCCCAGCTCACGAGCGACCACGCGATGAATGTCTTGCCGCTGCCGAGCGCCGCGCGCCGGCCGCCGGGAATCTGCAGGAACAGGTAGCCGAAGAAGAAGATGCCGCCGGCGAGGCCGGCCATCGTCGCGTCCATGCCGAGCTCGGCGTTCATCCCGCCGGGCATCGCGAACGCGATGTTCACGCGGTCCATGTAGGAAATGATGCAGGCGAGCAGCAGCGGCGGAATCACGCGCAGCCAGCGGCGGCGCGGAACGGCGTCGCCGGCTTCGTAGGCCGGGGTGGCCGGGGTCAACAGGGTCATGGTGTCTCCATCGTTCGGGTGGTTGGCCGCGGCGGCCTTCGGATGGGCCGCTGTCTCGCCGTGGCGGGCCGGCAGGTGCCGGCCGCCGATGCGCAACGCGTGTGCGTCGCGCGTGCTTTCGATCTCTAGCGTCCCCAGCGCAGCACGAGCGGGTCGAGCCGCCGCGCCGTATCGAGCAGCCCCGCGCGCACCTGCGGATGCAGCTCGGGCCACGGCGCGCGCGGCTGGTCGCACGCGATCACGCCGCCTTCGCGCATCAGTGCCTTCGCGGTCAGGAAGCCCGACTGGCGGTTCTCGTAGTTGATCAGCGGCAGCCAGCGCGCGTACTGCTCGCACGCTTCATCGCGGCGCCCGGCGAAATACGCATCGGTGATCCGGCGAATCCCGTCCGGATAACCGCCGCCCGTCATCGCGCCGGTTGCGCCCGCATCGAGATCGGCGAGCAGCGTGATGCCTTCCTCGCCGTCCCACGGCCCTTCGATCGCGTCGCCGCCGAGCGCGATCAGCTCGCGCAGCTTCGACGCGGCGCCGGCCGTCTCGATTTTGAAGTACGACACGGCATCGATCTCGCGCGCGAGCGTCGCGAGCAACGACGCGGACAGCGCGACGCCGCTCGCGGGCGCGTCCTGGATCATCAGCGGAATGTGGAGCCCGTCGGCCGCTTCGGCGAAGAACGCGCGAACCTGCGCTTCGGGCACGCGGAACGTCGCGCCGTGGTACGGCGGCATCACCATCACCATCGCCGCGCCGAGCGCCTGGGCGTGCCGGTTGCGCTCCGCGCAGATCCGCGCGCTGAAGTGCGACGTCGTGACGATCACCGGCACGCGGCCCGCGACATGCTCGAGCGTGGTGCGCGTGATCAGGTCGCGTTCGTCGTCGCCGAGCGCGAATTGCTCGGAGTAGTTCGCGTGGATGCAGAGGCCCTGCGAACCGGCGTCGATCATGAAGTCGAGGCAGCGGCGCTGGCCGTCGAGATCGAGCGCGCCGTGCGCGTCGAAGATCGTCGGCGCGACCGGAAAGACGCCCTGGTAGCGTGCGTTCATGGCCGGCCTCACTCGACGATGTCGAACTGGTCGAGAAATTCGGTCTTCAGCGTGAGACCGAGGCCCGGCACGTCGTCGCGCAGTTGCACGAAGCCGTTTTCGGCCACCGGCTCGCCGTCGAAGATGTAATAGAACAGCTCGTTGCCGACCTCGACGTCGAACATCGGGAAGTATTCGCTCATGGGCGACGCGAGCGTGCTCATCGTCAGGTGATAGTTGTGCATCTGGCCTGCATGCGGAATCACCGGCACGCTGTACGCCTCGCACAGCGCGTTGATCTTGTGCGCCATCGTGATCCCGCCGACGCGGTTCGTGTCGTACTGCACGACCGACACGGCCTTGCGGTCGAGCAGCTGCTTGAAGCCGTACAGCGAGAACTCGTGCTCGCCGCCGGAGATCGGAATGCGGGTCAGCTGGTTCAGCTCCGCGTAACCGTCGATGTCGTCGGCGATCACCGGTTCCTCGAGCCAGCGCGGCTGGTATTTCTCGAGCTTCGGCAGGATGCGCTTCGCGTACTCGAGGTTCCAGCCCATGTAGCACTCGAGCATCAGGTCGTTGTCGTAGCCGATCACCTCGCGGATCGCCGCGACCGACTTCAGGTTCTCGACCACCCCCTGCTGCCCGTGCGCGGGCCCGTAGCCGAAGCGCATCTTGAACGCGCGGAAGCCTTCCTTCAGATACTGCTGCGCCTCGTCCTGCATCGCCTTCAGGTCGGTGCGGTAGAGCTTCGAGTAGTAGCAGGGGATCTTTTCCTTGGTGCGGCCGCCGAGCAGCTTGAACACCGGCTTGCCGACGCTCTTGCCGAGGATGTCCCAGATCGCGATGTCGACCGCCGAGATCGCGGCCATGCCGACGCCCTTGCGGCCCCACGCGTGGGTGGCGCGATACATCCGCTGGTTCAGGTATTCGTAGTCCCACGGGTCCTGGCCGATCACGAGCGGCGCGAGGTACTGGTCGATGATGACCTTCGCGACGTGCGGCGCGAGCGCGACGTTGCCGAGGCCGACGATGCCGTCGTCGGTCTCGACTTCGACGACCGTCCACGCATGGAAGCGGAACGTGCTCATCGTTTCCTGCGGCGCATACAGCAAATCCATCGCGTTCGAGCAGAAGTTGCCCTGCGGCGGGACGGTCTTTCCTTTCCACTGGAATACGCGAGCGCGCACGGACCGGATTTTCATGGTGGTGTCTCCGAGAATCGATGTTGTCGTGTGTGAAAGGCGGGCGGCCGATGGGGCCGTCACGCCGAAACTGCGGGGGTGCGGCGCGCGGCGCCCATCCGGCACGCGATCTGCAGCGCCTGCCAGGTGGCGCCGACGTCGGCGGTGCCGCGGCCCGCGATGTCGTACGCGGTGCCGTGCGCGGGCGTCGTGATCGGCACGGGCAGCCCGCCCTGCACGGTCACGCCGCGCGAGAAGCCGAGCAGCTTGATCGCGATCTGCCCCTGGTCGTGGTACATCGTGACGATCGCCTGGTAGTCGCCGGCCAGTGCCTTCAGGAAGATCGTGTCGGCGGGGAACGGCCCGTGGAACGGCGCGTCGGTCGGCCAGTCGCGCGACTGCAGCCGGCGCACCGCGGGCTCGATGATGTCGACTTCCTCGCGGCCGCAGCTGCCGCCGTCGCCGCCGTGCGGGTTGAAGGCGGCGATCGCGACCTTCGGCGCGGCGACGCCGTTCGCGAGCAGCGACCGGTAGATCAGTTCGGATGCCTGTTCGATCCGCTCGATGCTCAGGCAGCCCGCCGCATCCTTCAGCGGAATATGCGACGAGATGCGTGCCGTCCACAGTTCGCCGAGCGTGTTGAATTCGCAGAAATAGTCGGTCACGCCGAGCGCTTCGGCGAAGTGGTGCAGTTCGTCGTCGTGGCGGAGCCCGCCGAGCTTCATCGCGTACTTGTTCAGCGGCGCGAAGCAGATCGCGTCGATCTCGCCGGCGAGCGCGGCGTCGAGGCACTGGTCGAGCACGACGAGCGTCGAGCGGCCGCCGGGCGCGCCGGCCTGGCCGACCGTGACCTGCGCGGGATCGACCGTCTCGACGTCGACGAACGCGGCGCGCGCGGTCGACGGCCGGCCGCGTGCCGCGGCGAGCGACGCGACGGGTTCGACGTCGACCTGCACGCCGGCGACGCGCTGGCCGGCTTCCCACAGCCAGCGATCGCCGATCAGCACGAGATTCGCGTGAGCCGTCGCGTCGGGCCGCGCGAGCAGTTTCGCGATCAGTTCGGCGCCGATGCCGGCGGGGTCGCCGAGCGTCAGGGCGACGACGGGCAGGGGGGCGGCGGTCGATGGGGTGTGCATGCTGTGTCTCCGGTGGCGGCGCATGGCCGTTCGTGTATGGGGTTGATGCTAGGTAGACGGAATGAGTCGGTAAATTGAAAACTCTTGATGAATCGATAACCTGGAGTAATCAAAGATGGGCTCGATCGACCGACGAGACTCGACCCCGCAGCTGCTGAACCGGCTGCGCATGCGGCAGATCGCGCTGTTGCTTGCCGTCGACGAATGCCTGACGCTGCGCGCGGCGGCCGAGCAGATGGGCCTCACGCAGCCGGCCGCGACGAAAATGCTGGCCGAACTGGAGAGCGCGCTCGGCCAGCGGCTGTTCGATCGCATCGGACGCGGGCTGGTGCTGAATCCGGCCGGCGAGCGCGTGCTCGGCTATTTCCGCGGGATCCGCGGCAGCATGGAGGCGCTGAACCGCGAGCTCGGCGAACTGCAGCTCGGCAGCGCGGGGCGGCTGGCGATCGGCAGCATCATGGCGGCGTCGCCGGGGCGGCTCACCGAGGCGCTGGTGCAGCTGAAGGCGCGTTATCCGCTGCTCGCGATCGACATTGCGGTGGACACGAGCGACCGGCTGATGCCGCAGCTTCGCGAAGGCGTGCTCGAAGTGGTGATCGGGCGCAACGTCGGGGCCGATTGCGACTTCCGCGTGGTCGACGACGAGGCGCTCGCGATCATCGCGGGCCGCGACCATCCGCTCGCGGACGCCGGGCCGGTCGGGTTCGACGCGCTGCTCGATTACGCGTGGATCCTGCAGCCGGCCGGCAGCCCGGCGCGCGAGGTCGTCGAGCGCGAGTTTCATGCGCGTCACCAGCCGATGCCGCGCGGGCTGGTCGAAACGGGGTCGATCCTGACCACGATGAACCTCGTCGACCGTTCGACGATGCTCGGCGTGATTCCGCTGACGGTCGCGCAGCGCAACGCGGAGCACGGGCTCGTCTCGATCATCGATTACGCGCTCGAACAGAAGCTGCCGTCGTACGGCAGCATCGTGCGGCGCGACCGGCCGCTGAGCATCCCCGCGCAGCAGTTTCTCGCGCTGTTTCACCGCGAGGGTGCCGAGGAGGAGGGCAGCGCCTGACGGCGCGGTGCGCCGGCCGGGCCGATCACGCGTCGCGGCGTGATGCCGGCACGGGGGCGAGCCGGGTCAGCGCGCCGACGGCGCGACGGGGGCCTCGACGAGCGCCGGCATCGCTTCCGACAGCGTGCGGTCCGGGCGAATCCGCAGCGCGGCGACGATGCCGATCAGCAGCATCGCGACCGAGCCGATGAACGGCACCGTCCAGCTGCCGGTGCGGTCGACGAGATAACCGAACAGGATCGGCGACAGGATCCCCGAGATCGCGGAACCGGCGTTCATCATCCCGCTCGCGATGCCGGCGTGCGTCGGCGCGATGTCGCTCGGCACGGCCCAGATCGGCCCGATCGTCAGCTCCAGGCACAGGAACGACCCCGACAGGCACAGCGCGACGCCGGCCGTCGAGTGCACGAACGCGAGCGGCAGCAGGCACACGAGTGCGCCGGCGAAGCTCGTGACGATCACGCTCTGGCGCGACAGCGCGAGATTGCCGGTCTTCCGGTAGATCCGGTCGCAGAGCCAGCCGCCGAGCGTGTCGCCGACCACGCCCGCGAAGAACACGCCGGATGCGAACAGCGCGGTCGATTTCAGGTTCAGGCCCTGGCCGTTCAGGAAGAACGTCGGCAGCCACGTGAAGAACAGCCACGCGGTCCAGCCGTAGCAGAAGTAGACGAAGATCGTCGGCGCCATCCGGCGGAACAGCGGTCCCCACGGCGTCGGGCCGGACGGCGGTGCGGGGCGCGCGGCGCGCGTGCTGCGGCCGTCGTCGTCGCCGAGCGGGTGCTCGCGGAAGCCGACGATCCACCAGGCGAGCCACACCAGCGTCACCGCGCCGATCACGAAGAACGCGGCGCGCCACGACAGCCACGTCATCAAGGCGGCGACGATCGGTGGCGCGACCGCGTTGCCGAGCCGCGAGAACGAATGCGTGAAGCCCTGCACGACGCCGCGCCGCTCGCGCGGGAACCAGTGCGTGATCGCGCGGGACTGGGCGGGCAGCGTCGCGCCTTCGCCGATGCCGAGCAGCAGGCGCGCGGCGAACAGCAGCGTGAGACTGTGCACGAGCCCCGTCGCGAAGGTCGAGACGACCCAGATCAGCCCGCAGCCGATCAGCGTGATGCGGGCGCCGAACCGGTCGGCGATCCAGCCGCCGCCGATCTGGCAGATTGCATACGAATACGCGAACGCGGAGAATGCGACGCCGAGCTCGGTGTTCGACAGGCCGAGCTCGGCCTTGATCGCGCCGGCCGCGGTCGCGAGGTTGACGCGATCGATGTAGAGGATGAACGAAAGCGCGCACAGCAGCCATAACGTGCGGCGCCGTTGACGGTGGTCGTTAGGCATGTGTCTCACTCCGTTCTCGTGTGCGGCGTTGCAATGACACCGCGTTCAGTGGCGGGGCCAGCATCGCGCGGCGGCGGAGACACTGTCTAATGAATCTTTGGGATCAATCGATAACCTGAGGTATTCATTTTCATTTCGGGCGGGCGCGGGCAACGCGGCGCGGGTGGCGCAACGGGATTCCACGGGTGGGAAATTGACGGACTTCGAAGAACTTTCGCTCCATCGGGACAGCCGCTTCTGGCAGCTGTCGCTGGTGAAATGGTGGATCCAGGGGCACGGGCGCGACGGTTATTCGTTCCGTCTGCTGCTGGTGCCGTTGGTCATCGTGTGCGGGCTCGAATTCGTCTGCGTGATGTTCGATGCGCTGTACAGCGGCATCATCGTCAGCGCGGTCGCGACGCTGTTCCTCGGCATCGCCGGGTATTACGGCGCGCAGCGCGAATGGCTGGTGACGTCCGCGACCACGCGTGCGCTCGTGAAGGCACGCATGAAGAAGGCGTCCGAGCGGTTCTCGTCGCTCGGCGTGGGCGCAACCGTGCTGGCGATCTTCGTCGCCGCGACGTCGCTGTCGCTCGTGATGTCGGGCCAGCCGATGCTGGACAGCGTGTCGAAGGACGCGGTGTCGATGTTCATCGCGCTGGTGTTCCTGCCGGTGTACGTGTCCGGCGCGTTCCGCAAGCTGGCGATCGCGCGGATCGAGGAACTCGAGGCGCTGCGCAACGCGACCGTCGGCACGAAACTGAAGTTCGACCGGGCCGGTGCCGTGCGTGCGGTCGTCGTGCGAGGTGCGGCGGGGAAAGGGACAGTGTCCGTGACGCAATACACGGTACTCGGGTTCAGCCCGCCGCTCGAACAGGTCGGGCGCGAGCCGCACGCGTGACGGCGTGAAGGCGGCGGTTCAGGCCGGGAAGCGCTCGTCCTCTCGCGCCGGCACGAGGTGATCGGGCCACTGCACCTCGAACCGTGTTCCGCCAGCGCCCGTCGGCACGCAGACGGCTTCGCCGTGGTGCGCATGCGCGATCGCCGCGACGACGGCGAGCCCGAGGCCGCTGCCGCCGGGCTGCGACTCGTCGACGCGCCTGAACGCCTGGAACACATGCGGCGCGAAATCGGCCGGGATGCCGGGGCCATCGTCCTCGACGCGCAGCCGGCACATCCCGTCTTCGATGCGCGTCTGGATCCGGATCGCACCCGGCACCGCATGGCGGCGCGCATTCTCCAGCAGCGCAAGCAACGCCTGGCGGATACGGACCGGGTCGCAGCGCATGGGCCGCGCGTCGAGATCGAGCACCGGATGCTGGCCGGCGGCCTGCAGCGCGTGCGCGAACAGGTCGACCACGGCGCGCACGTCGGCGGCGAGATCGGTGTCGCGGATCTCGATGCTCAGGTGGCCGCTATCGGCGAGGCTGACCACGCGCAGGTCCTCGATCAGTCGCGTCAAGCCTTCGACCTGCGCGAGCAGGCTGCGGTACAGCGCTTCGCTGGGCGTGAACACGCCTTCGGCGAGCCCCTGCAGCCGCCCGCGCAGCACCGTGACGGGCGTGCGCAGTTCGTGCGCGATCGCCGCGTTCCAGAACGTCTGTTCGTCGGTCACGCGCTGCAGTTCGCTCGCGAGCGCGTTGAAGTTGTCGGCGAGCAGCGCGGCCTCGTGCAGCGAACGGTCGCCGGCGACGGCGCGCGCGCCGAGATCGCCGCGCGCGACGCGGCGGATGCTGTCCGTCACCGAGTTGAGCGGGACGAGGATGCGGCGCGACAGATGGATCGCGACGAACACCGCGAGCGCGAGGCCGACCAGCGTGGTCGAGATCAGCCACACCCATTCCGGCCCGGTCGGCAGCCACTCGGACTGGTTGAATTCCGTGGGCCAGTACTTGAATGCGAAGTAGTAGAACGTGTAGGCCGTCACGACGATCAGCAGCGTCACGGCAAACACCATCGCGCCCATCGTCAGCGCGATCTGGCGGCTCAGCCCGTCGAGCTTCATTCGCCGCCCCACAGCTTGTAGCCGACCCCGCGGACGCTGACCGGCACGCCCGCGACGCCGAGATCGTCGAGTTTCTTGCGCAGCTTGCTGACGTGGCTGTCGACCGTGCGCTCCAGCGCATCGCCTTCCGGCAAACAGGTGGCCATCAGCTCGCCGCGACTGAACACGCGGCGCGGCGCGCGCGCGAGTTGCGCGAGCAGCTTGAATTCGGTGAGCGTCAGCGCGAGCGTGTGCCGGGTGCTGCCGACCTCGACCGTCGCCTCGTGGCGTTCGAGATCGATCTCGAACGGCGCGGCGCGCAGCACGCGCTGTTCTTCCGGGCGGGAACCTGCCATCGAGCGGCGCAGCACGGCCTGTGCGCGCGCAACGACTTCGGCGGGGTTGAACGGCTTGACCACGTAGTCGTCGGCGCCGATGCGCAGCCCGGTCAGCTTGTCGATGTCCTGGTCGAGCGCGGTCAGCATGATGACGGGCGTGTCGCCGCGATGGCGGATCTCGGCGAGCACCTTCCAGCCGTCGACGTGCGGCATCTGCACGTCGAGCAGCACGAGGTCGGGCTTGAGCGACAGGTGCAGCTCCAGCGCGCGGCGGCCGTCGGCGGCGTGCACGGTGCGCAGGCCGCTGCGCGCGAAATAGGCGATCAGGATCTCGGCGATCTCGGGTTCGTCCTCGGCGATGAGGACGAGCGCCTGGGCGCCCTGGCCGGCGCCGGAAGAGGAAGAAAGTTCGGGCATGGCCACGCGTTCAGATCCATCGGGGTTCCATCGAGTCGCCATACTACCGCACGGGCCGCGCCATCGAACGCAGACGGATGGCCGCCTGGACCTGCGGGCAGGCGGTACGTGACGGGTCGGCACTCGATCCGTCACAGGTGCGACGCGGCGACGACGCATGACCGGCGGCGGGCGGCGCTGGCAGGCGCTCGCGCTTGGCCCGCATCATCGTGGCGCGGCAAACGACGCCACGATCTCGTCGATTGCCGCGCGGATGCGCGCGGTGTGGCGCAGGTCGCGGTGCGTGACGAGCCAGACCTCGTAAGGCGCCTGCCTCACGCGCTCCGGCCACAGGCGGACGAGCCCGTCGCGCTCGCCCATGTAGACGGGAATCTCGCCGATGCCGAGGCCCGAGCGCACCGCGGCGCGCGCCATCAGGTTCGAGTTCATGCGCGCGACGATGCGCCCGCCGTCGATCGGCTCGCCGGCGAGGGTCGGCTTGCGGCTGGCGTCGATGTACGGCTGGTAGACGACCAGGTCGTGGCCCGCGAATGCGCGGCCGCGCTCGGGCTCGCCGTACCGGTGCAGATAGTCGTGCGACGCGAACAGGCCCATGTCCCAGTGCGCGAGGCGGCGCGCGACCAGATCGGGGTTGTCGGGCCGCACCGTGCGGATCGCAATGTCGGCTTCGCGCTTCGCGAGATTCAGGATTTGCGACGACGTGTTCAGCGCGAAGGAGACGTCGGGATGCTTCGCATGCAGCCGCGCGATCGACGGCATCACGAACTCGATCGCGAGCGCATCGGTCGTCGTGATCTTTACCTCGCCGGCGAGCCGCCGGTCGACACCCTGCGTCAGCCGGACCAGCTCGTGCGCATGCTGCTCCATCGCCTCGGCGGCACGCAGCGCCAGTTCGCCGACCGGCGTGGGCAGATAGCCCTTCGACGAGCGCAGGAACAGCGTCGCGCCGAGCATGTGCTCGAGCGTCGCGAGCCGTCGCCCGACCGTTGCCTGATCGACGCCGAGCGTCTGTGCCGCGCGGCGCAGCGTGCGTTCGCGATGAATCGCGAGGAATACGCGCGCGTCGTCCCAATTCATCGTTTGTCCCGACTGATGCATTTTTGCATTCCCCGATCGGCAATTCGCTGCGTGCCCGCGAGCGGCATCGCCCATAGACTGGCCTCACACACATTGCGATGCGGCGATTCGGGGATGGCCCACGAATCGACAGTGCATCGACGAACGTTGAGGATCATATCGTGAGTGACGATGCCCAAACCCTCCCCGCCGACATGACCGCGATCGAGATCGTGCGTCCCGGCGGCCCCGAAGTGCTCGTACCGGCCACGCGCGCCGTGCCGTCGCCGGGCCCCGGCGAAGTGCTGATCCGGATTCACGCGGCCGGCGTAAACGGCCCCGACGTTTTCCAGCGCAAGGGGCTGTACGATCCGCCGCCCGGCGCGTCCGATATTCCTGGCCTCGAGATCGCCGGCGACGTCGTCGCGGTCGGGCGCGACGTCACGCGGTTCGTTGTCGGCGATCGTGTATGCGCGCTGATTCCCGGCGGCGGCTACGCGGAATACGCGGTGGCGAACGAGAGCAACACGCTCGCGATTCCCGACGGCCTCGGCATGGCCGAAGCGGCGGCGCTGCCGGAGACCTTCATGACGGTCTGGCTGAACCTGTTCCAGCGCGGTGGGTTCAAAGCTGGCGAAAGCGTGCTGATCCACGGCGGCGCGTCGGGGATCGGCACGACGGCGACGATGCTGGCGAAGGCGTTCGGCGCGTCGACGATCATCACCACCGTCGGCTCGGACGCGCAGCGCGACGCGAGCATGCGGCTCGGCGCGGATCTCGCGATCGACTACCGCAGCGAGGATTTCGTCGAGGAGGTCGCGCGCTTCACGGGCGGCAAGGGCGTCGACGTGATCGTCGACATCATTGCCGGCGACTACGTCGCGCGCAATTTCGCGGCGGCCGCGATCAACGGCCGCATCGTGCAGATCGGCGTGATCAAAGGCCCCGCGAAGGAGCTCGACCTGTTTCCGATGCTGACGAAGCGGCTCACGCACATCGGCTCGACGCTGCGCTCGCGCACCTACGCGGAGAAGGCGCAGCTCATTCGCGAACTCGAAGAGGCCGTGTGGCCGTTGATCCGGCAAGGGGCCGTCAAGCCGCAGGTTTACCGGCTGTTCGATTTTCGCGACGCGCGCAGCGCACACGAGCTGATGGATTCGGGCCGCCACATCGGCAAGATCGTACTGGTGACGCCCGCGGCGGAACGATCGCTGCAGGCGGCCGTCGACGGAAGCGCCACGCATTCCGCGTGACCGGCCGGTAACGGCCAGCGCTTGCCATATCCCCGGGCGCAAGCGCCCGGGGAGGGAATTCACAGGGTGAATACCCGAAGATTCAAGAAATAAAGTTTAAAAATGTACACCCGCTGGCTATGCTGAATCCTTCTGATCTGGCGGGCATGCGATGGCTGAACTCTTTCTGGTACGGCACGGGCAGGCGTCGTTCGGCACGGACGACTACGACCGGCTCTCCGCGGCCGGCGAGCAGCAGGGCGTCTGGCTCGGCGAATACTTTGCGCAGCAGGGCCTGACGTTCGACCGCGTGATCTGCGGCACGCTGAACCGGCATGCGCAGACGGTCGACGCGATCCTGCGCGGGATGGGCCGCGAAGGCGCGCCGGTCGACCGCCATCCGGGCCTGAACGAATACGACTTCCACGGGCTGTTCGCGGCGGCGGCCGGCGACTATCCGGAGATCGCGCGGCTCGCGGCCGGATCGATGAAGGAGCATTTCCGCGCGCTCCGGCAGGTGCTGCAGCTGTGGTCCGAGGACCAGCTCGGCGACGCGGCGCCCGAGACCTGGGCGCACTTCCAGCAGCGCGTCGCCGACGCGCGCGCCGCGATCCGCCACGGCGGCGGCCAGCGTGTGCTCGCGGTGAGCTCCGGCGGCTCGATCGCGGTCACCGTGCAGCAGGTGCTCGCCGCGCCGTCGTCGAGCGCGATCGCGCTGAACCTGCAGATCCGCAACAGCAGTCTTTCGCAGTTTTTCTTCAACGCCGATGCATTCCACCTCGCGTCGTTCAACGGCATCCCGCATCTGGAGGATCCCGAACGACACGCGCTGCGAACCTACGGCTGACCCACGAACGATCGCGACGATGACGAACCCTTCCCAGCAACTCGACGTAGCCCGCCTCACCGACTATCTGGAAGCGCACGTGCCGGGCTTCGAAGGCCCGGTCGACCTGGAGAAGTTTGCCGGCGGCCAGTCGAATCCGACTTTCCTGCTGCACGCGAAGAGCGGCCGCTACGTGCTGCGCCGCCAGCCGCCGGGCGAACTGCTGAAATCCGCTCATGCAGTCGACCGCGAATTCCGCGTGCTGACCGCGCTGTCGGGCACCGCGGTGCCGGTCGCGCGGCCGTATCACCTCTGCGAGGACCGCGACGTGATCGGCAGCCTGTTCTACGTGATGAGTTTCGAGGATGGCCGGATCTTCTGGGATCCCGCGCTGCCGGAACTGCCGAAGGCCGATCGTGCGGCGTGCTACGACGCGCTGCTGCAGACGATGGCCGCGCTGCACGACGTCGATGTCGACGCGGTGGGCCTGGCCGACTACGGCCGCCCCGGCAACTACTTCGAGCGCCAGATCGGCGTGTGGACGAAGCAGTATCGCGCGGCCGAAACCGAGCGCCTCGACGCGATGGAGACGCTGATCGACTGGCTGCCGAAAGCGTGCCCCGAAGATACGGGCCGGCCGGCGCTGGTGCACGGCGATTTCCGGATCGACAACCTGATGTTCGCGCGTGACGGTTATCGCGTGCAGGCCGTGCTCGACTGGGAACTGTCGACGCTCGGCAATCCGCTCGCCGATCTCGCGTATTTCTGCATGTGCCTGCGGCTGCCGTCCGGCGGGCAGGTGCGCGGGCTCGCGGGCCAGGATCGCGCCGAACTCGGCATCCCGGACGAAGCGGCGATCGTCGCGCGTTATTGCGAACTGCGCGGGATCGAGCCGATCCGCGACTGGCACTTTTATCTCGCGTTCAGTTTCTTCCGGCTCGCGTCGATCGCGCAGGGCGTGAAGGCGCGCGCGCTGCAGGGCAACGCGTCGAGCGAGCAGGCGCTGCGCGTCGGCGCGATGGCCGGGCGGCTGGCCGAACTGGCCGTGAGCGTGATCGACGCGCATCGCTGAACACGCCGCGATCGTCACGCGTCGACACGACAACGACACACCCATCAATGGAGGAGCGAGACAACATGGCAACGAATCTGTTCGACCTGACCGGCAAGATCGCGCTGGTGACGGGCGCGAGCCGCGGCATCGGCGAGGAAATCGCGAAACTGCTCGCGGAGCAGGGCGCGCACGTGATCGTGTCGAGCCGCAAGCTCGACGACTGCCAGGCCGTGGCCGACGCGATCGTCGCGGCGGGCGGCCGCGCCGAGGCGCTGGCCTGCCACGTCGGGCGGCTGGAAGATATCGCCGCGACGTTCGAGCATATCCGCGGCAAGCACGGGCGGCTCGACATCCTCGTGAACAACGCGGCCGCGAACCCGTATTTCGGGCACATCCTCGATACGGATCTCGCCGCGTACGAGAAGACCGTCGACGTGAACATCCGCGGCTACTTCTTCATGTCGGTCGAGGCCGGCAAGCTGATGAAGGCGCACGGCGGCGGCGCGATCGTCAACACGGCGTCGGTGAACGCGCTGCAGCCGGGCGACCGGCAAGGCATCTACTCGATCACGAAGGCGGCCGTCGTCAACATGACGAAGGCGTTCGCGAAGGAATGCGGGCCGCTGGGCATCCGCGTGAATGCGCTGCTGCCGGGGCTGACCAAGACGAAGTTCGCGGGCGCGCTGTTCGCCGACAAGGACATCTACGAGAACTGGATGGCGAAGATCCCGCTGCGCCGCCACGCGGAGCCGCGCGAAATGGCCGGCACCGTGCTGTATCTGGTGTCGGACGCGGCGAGCTACACGAACGGCGAATGCATCGTCGTCGACGGCGGCCTGACGATCTGAGCGTGCGATGAAACTCGACAGCTACGCCGGACAGGCCGTGATGATCACCGGCGCCGCAAGCGGCTTCGGCGCGTTGCTCGCGAGCGAGCTGGCCGCGATGGGCGCGCGGCTCGCGCTCGGCGACCTGAACGACGCAGCGCTCGAACGCGTGGCCGCGCCATTGCGCGCGGCCGGCGCCGACGTGATCGCGCAGCACTGCGACGTGCGGGTCGAAGCGGATGTCGCATCGCTGGTGCACGCGGCCGCCGCGCGCTTCGGGCGGCTCGACGTCGGCATCAACAACGCGGGCATCGCACCGCCGATGAAGGCGCTGATCGACACCGACGAAGCCGATCTCGACCTGAGCTTCGCGGTGAACGCGAAGGGCGTGTTCTTCGGGATGAAGCACCAGATCCGCCAGATGCTCGCGCAGCACGAAGGCGTGATCCTGAATGTCGCGTCGATGGCCGGGCTCGGCGGCGCGCCGAAGCTGGCCGCGTACGCGGCGTCGAAGCATGCGGTGGTCGGGCTCACGAAGACGGCCGCGCTCGAATACGCGCGCCACGGCATCCGCGTGAACGCGGTGTGCCCGTTCTACAGCACGACGCCGATGGTCACCGACGGCGATATCAGCGACCGCCAGGACTTTCTCGCGCAGGGCTCGCCGATGAAGCGGCTCGGCCGGCCCGACGAAATCGTCGCGACGATGCTGATGCTGTGCGCGAAGGAAAACACTTATCTGACCGGGCAGACCGTCGCCGTCGACGGCGGTGTCTCGGCCTTCTGAACGAACGGAACACGAAAATCCCGAGGAGTCGATCATGGACTTTGGCTACACCCCGAAAGTGGAAGAACTGCGCGAGCGCGTGCGGGCGTTCATGGATGCGCACATCGTGCCGCGCATCCGCCAGTGGAACGATGAAGTGCATGCGGGCCAGTATCCCGTGTCGTTCATGGAAGAGCTGAAGGAACGCGCGAAGGCGGAAGGGCTGTGGAATCTGTTCCTGCCGCACCTGAAGGACGACGAGCCCGGCATGGGCCTGACGAACCTCGAATACGCGCCGCTCGCCGAGATCATGGGGCGCGTGAGCTGGGCGTCGGAGGTGTTCAACTGCAACGCGCCGGACACCGGCAACATGGAGCTGCTGCACATGTTCGCGACGCCCGAGCAGCGCGAACAGTGGCTGCTGCCGCTGCTGCGCGGCGAGATCCGCTCGGCGTTCGCGATGACGGAGCCCGACGTGGCGTCGTCGGATGCGACGAACATCACGACGCGCATCGAGCGCGTGGGCGACGAGTACGTGATCAACGGCCGCAAGTGGTTCATCACGAACGCCGCGCATCCAAACTGCAAGATCTTCATCGTGATGGGCAAGACCGATCCCGAGGCCGCGTCGCACCAGCAGCAAAGCATGATTCTCGTGCCGCGCGACACGCCGGGCGTGACGATCGTGCGCAACATCACGGTGGTCAATCACCACGCGCCGGAGGGGCACTGCGAGATCACGTTCGACAACGTGCGCGTGCCGGCGCGCAACCTGCTCGGCGAGGAAGGCAGCGGTTTCGCGCTCGCGCAGGCCCGCCTCGGGCCGGGCCGCATCCATCACTGCATGCGCTCGATCGGTGCGGCCGAGCTTGCGCTGGAGCTGATGGTCGACCGCGCGCAGTCGCGCGAGGCGTTCGGCAAGCCGCTGAACCGGCACGGCACGATCGGCGAATGGATCGCACGCTCGCGCATCGAGATCGACCAGGCGCGCCTGCTGGTGCTGAAGGCCGCGTGGATGATCGACAAGGTCGGCGCGAAGGCCGCGCGCAAGGAAATCTCGATGATCAAGGCGCTGGTGCCGAGCGTCTATACGGACGTCTGCGACCGCGCGATGCAGGTGTTCGGCGCGGCGGGGTTGAGCCCCGATACGCCGCTCGCGGATCTGTGGACCTGGGGGCGCGCGCTGCGCTTCGCCGACGGCCCGGACGAGGTGCACCTGCAGGCGATCGCGCGGATGGAGATCAAGGACGGCGTGCCGGGTTCGACGGCGGCCTACCTGACGCCGCCGCCGCGCGGTTGAGCGGCGCGCACGCATGCGCAACGCATCGGGTGCAGCCCGCGGCGTCGGCATGGACGAACGAACGGCGCGCGCCGTAAGATGCCGGCAAGGAGATCCGGCGATGCGCCTTTCGAAGATTGATCTGAACCTGTTCGTCGTATTCGAGGCGATCTACAACAAGCGCAACCTGACGCGGGCGGCCGAGGTGCTGAACCTCACGCAGCCGGCCGTCAGCAATGCGCTGGCGCGGCTGCGCAAGACGCTGAACGATCCGCTGTTCGTCAGCACGCCGGCCGGGATGATGCCGACGCCGATGGCCGAGAACATCGTCGGCCGCGTGCGCGAGGCGCTGCAGCTGCTCGATTCGAGCGCGCACGAAGGCGACGTGTTCGATCCGGCTTCTTCCGAGCGCGTGTTCCGGCTCAGCATGAGCGACCTGACCGAAGCGCTGCTGCTGCCCGCGCTCGGCGAACTGCTGCAGACGCATGCGCCCGGCATGCACGTGCGCAGCTATACGATGGACCGCCGCGAAGTGGCCACGGCGCTCGCGAACGGCTCGGTCGACATCGCGATCGACGCGCCGCTGATCGGCGATCCGCATCTGCACCAGGCGCTGCTCGTGCGCGATCGTTACGCGTGCATGATCCGCGACGATCACCCGTTCAACGGCAATACGCTGACCATGGACGACTACCTGTCGATGGGGCATATCCACGTATCGAGCCGCCGCAAGGGCAGCGGGCACGTCGACGCGGAACTGACGCGCCTCGGGCTGCGCCGCAACATCCAGATGCGCGTGCAGCACTACATGGTCGCGCCGCTGATCGCGATGCGCGGCGATCTCGCGCTGACGGCGCCGCTGCGGCTGCTGCAGCGCTATCCGGCGCGCATCCTCGAACTGCCGTTCGAGATGCCGGGCCTCGACTACTTCTGCTACTGGCATCGCAGCGCCGATCAGGACCAGGGCAGCCAATGGCTGCGCGAACAGCTGATGACGCTGATGGGCGGAATGGGCGAGCCGCAGTGACACTTACGCGGCGGCCGGGCGTTACTTCGACGTGAGCCAGACCCCCGCGACGATCGCACCGATGCCGGCGAAGCGCGTGACGTCGAGCGGCCGTGTCATCGCGCCGAGCCAGCCGAAATGATCGAGCATCGCCGACACGACGAACTGCGTCGCGACGATGATCGTGAACGCCGTCGTCAGGCCGAGCTGCGATGCCGTATAGCCGATCGACCCCGCGATCACGAGGCCGAGCACGCCGGCCGACAGCGCATACCACGGCACCGACGTCCACGCCCTGAGTTCGCCGCCCTGCTGCGCGGCCAGCAGCACGGTCGCGAGCAGCGCGCCGCTGATGTAGTTCACGAAGATTCCGCCGGTCGTGCCGATGCTCTTCGACATGAGACCCATGAACTGCCCCTGCAGCGCGACCGCGCAGCCGCCGATCGCCGCGATCGCGGCCAGCCCGATGATGTTGTTTGCCATATCCCCTCTGAAGTGTCGAATCACGAATACTGCGGGTAACAGTATCGAGGTATGACGAGAGGGCGTGAAACGGTATATTTTCACGCGCGCAATCAAAAGAATTCACGGCAAGGAGACGCGAAGTGCTGTCCATCGAGTCGCTTCAACTCATCGAGCTGATCGCGCGCACGCGCAGCTTCACGGCCGCCGCGAACGCGCTGCACCGCGTGCCGTCGGCCGTCAGCTATGCGGTCCGGAACATCGAGGACGAGCTGGGCGTCGTGCTGTTCCGGCGCCTGCACCGGCACGTCGTGCCGACCGAGGCCGGCGAGCATTTCGTGAGCGAGGCGCGCGACATCCTGAAGCGGATGGACGAGATTCGCCGCGACACGCTGCGGGTCGCGAATGGCTGGCAGCCGAGCCTGTCGATCGCGCTCGACAACATCGTGTCGAGCCGCCGCATCGATGCGCTGATGGCCGACTTCTACCGCCGCTTCGACAACGTCGAGCTGATCGTGCGGATCGAGGTGTTCAACGGCGTGTGGGAAGCGCTCGCCACCGGGCGCGCGGACATCGCGATCGGCGCGACGACGGCGGTGCCCGTCGGCGGCGAATTCCGCTTCCGCGACATGGGCGCGATCGAATGGGCGTTCCTCGCGAGCCCCGATCATCCGCTGGCTGGCGCCACCGCACCGCTATCGCCCGACGAACTCACCGCGTTCCCGGCGATCTGCCTCGAAGACACGTCGCGCGACATTCCGCGGCGCGATACGTGGCTGCTGCCGAGCCAGCGGCGGCTCGTGGTGCCGGACTGGCAGCGCGCGATCAACTGCTTCGTCGAAGGGCTCGGCATCGGCTACATGCCGCGGCATCTCGCTCGGCCGTTCATCGAAACGGGCCGGCTGGTCGAGAAGGCGCTGCGCGATCCGAAGGCGCCGAGCCCGTGCTGCGTCGCGTGGCATGCGCAGAAGACGGCGCCGGTGATGCGCTGGGTGCTCGACTATCTCGGCGACAGCGAGCAACTGCACGCGGAGTGGATTTCCTGAGTTTCCCGATGCGTTCGACCGCACCGGCCGTCACTTTCGCAATGCCTGCGCGAGCACGCGCGCCACGTGCACGGCCTGCGTCTGCGCGCCGTCGTGAATCTGATGCCGGCAACTCGTGCCGTCCGCGACGACGATCGTGCCTTCGGCCCGCGCGCGCACGGCCGGCAGCAGCGACAGCTCGGCCATCGCCTGCGACGCATCGTAGTGTTCCGCTTCATAGCCGAAGCTGCCGGCCATCCCGCAGCACGACGATTCGACCGGCGACACCTTCAACCCCGGAATCCAGCGCAGCACGGTCTGCACCGGCGTGAACGCGCCGAAGGCCTTCTGATGGCAGTGGCCGTGCACCAGTGCCTCGGCCGCGTCGATCGCATCGAGCGGCAGCGACAGCCGGCCGGCCGCCTGTTCGCGGACCAGGAATTCCTCGAACAGGAACGCGTGACGGGCGAGCCGTGCCGCTTCTTCGCCATAGCCATACGCAAGAAACTCGTCGCGCATCGACAGCAGGCAGGACGGCTCCAGCCCGACGATCGCGACACCGCGTTCGAGGTAGGGCCGCAGCGTGTCGAGCGTGCGCTTCGCCTCGGCCTTCGCCTCGTCGACGAGGCCGGCCGCGAGGAACGTGCGGCCGCAGCACAGCGGCCGCTCACCGGCGCGCACGTTGAAGTGCACGGTATAACCGGCCGCTTCGAGCACGGCTTGTGCGGCGCGCGCGTTGTCCGGTTCCTGGTAGTTGCTGAACGTATCGACGAAGAGCAGCACGTCGCGGGTTGTCGAGCCGGCCGACGTTGTACCGGCACTGGTATCCACATCCCCCAGAAACGGCCGCGCAAACGCAGGCAGCGCACGCAGCGGTGCAAGGCCGATCCAGCGCTTCACCAACGACGCGACGACCGGCACGCCATTCGCGAACGCGATCGCGCCGCGCATCCGGGCCGCCCACGGCGCATAACGCGGCAGATACGCGACGAGCCGTTCGCGCAGCGTCGTGCCGTGCTTGCGGTTCCACGCGTGCCGCGCCTCGATCTTGAAACGCGCCATGTCGACCCCCGTGGGGCAATCGCGCTTGCAGCCCTTGCATGACACGCACAGGTCGAGCGCGGCCTTCACGTCGTCGCCGGCGAGGCCGTCCGCGCCGAGCTGGCCGGTCACCGCGAGCCGCAGCGTGTTCGCGCGGCCGCGCGTCACATGCTGCTCGTCGCGCGTCACGCGGTAGCTCGGGCACATCGTGCCCGCGTCGAACTTGCGGCAGTGGCCGTTGTTGTTGCACATCTCGACGGCCGACGCGAGCCCGTGCGTGACGTCGGCGCCCGTGCCGGGTTCGGTCTCTGCGCCGGTCAGCGGGTTGCGCGTGACGTTCCAGGCCGACCAGTCGAGTGCGGGCCGCAGCGGCAGTGCCGCATAGCCGGGCGCGAAACGGAAATTTTCGCGCGCATCCATGCGCGGCGGATTGACGATCTTGTCGGGGTTGAAGCGGTTGTCGGGATCGAACAGCGTCTTGATTTCCGCGAACGCCGCATTGAGGCGCGGGCCGTACTGCCACGCAACCCATTCGCCGCGGCACAGGCCGTCGCCGTGTTCGCCCGAATACGCGCCCTTGTATTCGCGCACGAGCGCCGCGGCTTCGTCGGCAATCTCGCGCATGCGCGTCGCGCCGTCGCGCCGCATGTCGAGGATCGGCCGCACGTGCAGCGTGCCGACGCTTGCGTGTGCGTACCACGTGCCTTCGGTTTCGTGCTTGTGGAACACGTCGGTCAGGCGGCGCGTGTACTCGGCCAGATGTTCGAGCGGCACCGCGCAATCCTCGATGAACGACACGGGCTTGCCGTCGCCCTTCATGCTCATCATGATGTTCAGCCCGGCCTTGCGCACGTCCCACAGCGCCTTTTGCGCGCCGGCATCGGTCATCTTCACGACGCTGTCGGGCAGGCCGAGATCGGCCATCAGTTCGGCGAGCCGGTCGAGCTGCGTCAGCTGTGCATCGCGCGATTCGCCCGCGAACTCGACGAGCAGGATCGCCTGCGGCTGTCCGACCAGCGCCTGTTCGATCACGGGCCGGAACGCCGGGTTCTCCCTCGACAGGTCGATCATCGTGCGATCGACGAGCTCGACGGCCACCGGCTTCAGCTTCACGATGTGCTGCGCGGTATCCATCGCCTGATAGAAGGTCGGGAAGTTCACGACGCCGAGCGCCTTGTGCGCGGGTAGCGGCGCGAGCTTCAGCGTGATCTGCCAGCTGTAGGCCAGCGTGCCTTCCGAGCCGACGAGCAGGTGCGCGAGATTCGCGTGGCCGTCGTCGGTGTACGCGCGCGGGTTCTGGCAGTCGAACAGGTCGAGGTTGTAGCCGGCCACGCGGCGCAGCACCTTCGGCACGCGTTCGACGATCTCGTCGCGCTCGCGCTGCGCGATCCGTTCGACCCCGTGCAGCAGGTCGAGCGTGCGGCGGTCGGTGACCGGCTGCGCGAGCGAGCCGAACCGGCATTCGCTGCCGTCGGCGAGGATCGCGTCGATCGCGAGCACGTTGTGCACCATGTTGCCGTACTCGATCGAGCGCGACCCGCACGAGTTGTTGCCGGCCATCCCGCCGATCGTGCATTGCGCGCCGGTCGACACGTCGACCGGGAACCACAGCCCGTGCGGCTTCAGCCATGCGTTCAGGTGATCGAGCACGATGCCGGGCTCGACGGTGACGGTGCGTGCTTGCGCGTCGAATTCGACGATCCGGTTCAGCCATTTGCTGTTGTCGACGACGAGCGCCTCGCCGACCGTCTGCCCGCACTGGCTCGTGCCGGCGCCGCGCGCGAGCACGGGGATCTTGCGGTCGCGCGCGATGTCGAGCGCGATCCGCAGGTCGTCCTGGTCGCGCGGCACGACCACGCCGAGCGGCATGATCTGGTAGATCGACGCATCGGTCGCGTAGCGGCCGCGGCTCGCGCGGTCGGCATGGACGTCGCCGCGCATTTCCGTGCGCAGCCGCTCGAACAGCGGCGACAGCGCGGCGCCTTGCGACGGCACGAGATGGACGGGGCGGACCAGCGAAGGCGAGACGGCGGATTTCATGGCGGCGGTCGGTAGCGAGAGAAGACGAACGGATCAGGCGAGCGTGACGCTGACGGGCGGCAACCCCGGCATGCGGCCGATGGCCGTGCCCGCGGCCTGCGGGAAAAACATGCCCGTGTACGAGCCGGTCGTGGCGACGGTGCCGGCCGGCAGCGCGATGCCGCGCCGCGATGCGTGATTGACGAGCCACGGCAGCAGGCGGCGCGGGTCGCCGGCGGGGTTGGTACCGGGCGTGGCGCTTGCGATGTCCTGCCCGTCGAACGCGAACGCGGGGGCGGGCGCAAGGAACGGGAAATCGGCGCGATAACCGGTCATCTCGCCGAGCACGAGCGCGCCGTGGTTCTGCAGGTCGGCGAGTTGCGCGGCGGGCGCGACGTCCGGCCATTCGCGGAAGCGGCTCGCGACGATCTCGATCGCGGCACCCATCTGCGCGATGCCGTCGAACACTTCGTCGTCGGCATACGCGTCGGCACGCGGCGTGAAGTCGCGGCCGAAGCGGAACGCGATCTCCAGTTCGAGGCCGAGCGGCCGGAACGCGCCGCGCGGCAGCGTGACGCCGCTCGCGTGCCGGCAGTCGTCGGGCAGCGGTGCGCCCTGGATCGGCCCGTCGGGCTGTTTCGCGCCGACCTTCCACGCGCCGATCGTGGCGCTGCGTTCGGCGAGCACTTGCGCCTGCACCGCATACGCCGCGTCGGCGCTGGCGGGAACGAGTTCGGGCGGCAGCGCGGCGAACGCGATGCCGTGTTGCCAGCCGGCGGCGAGCCGGGCGGCGAGGTCATGGATAGCTTGGGTCATGGTGACGAGTCGAGAAAAAAGCGGGGCGGCGACAGCGCCCCGTGGGCATCAGGCCGGCGAGCGATTGGCGGCGCGCTGTTCGGCGGGCGTGTCGGCGAAGCGGCTTTCCGGCTGCATGCGGAACGCGAGCAGCACGCCCACGCCCATCAGCACCATGCTGCCGATGAACGGCAGCTCCCAGCTGCCGAAGCGGTCGATCACGTAGCCGGAGATCACGGGCGACAGGATCGCCGCGAGCGCGGAGCCGGAATTCATCATCCCGCTCGCGGTGCCCGAGTATTCCGGCGCGATGTCCATCGGCACGGCCCACATCGGGCCGATCGTCATCTCGGCGAAGAAGAAGCCGGCCGCGAGGCACGCCATCGACACGTACAGGTGGTGCGTGAACAGCAGCGGCAACAGCGACAGCAGCGTGAACAACATGCAGATCGACACCATCCAGCTGCGCGCGCGCTTGAGGCTGCCGGTGCGTGCGTAGATGCGGTCGGTGACGAGGCCGCCGAGCGTGTCGCCGATCACGCCCGCGAAGAACACCGCGGACGCGAACACGGCGGACTTTTTCAGGTCGAGGTCGTAGCTGTGCAGGAAGTACTGCGGAATCCAGCTCAGGAACAGCCACAGCGTCCAGCCGTAGCAGAAGTACACGATCGTGACGGGCATCATCCGGCGGAACAGCGGGCCCCACGGCACGGTCGCGGGTTTCTGCTTCGGGGGCGGCAGCGCGTCGAGTTCGGCCTGCGTGATGCGCGGGTGGTCCTTCGGGTGTTCGGTATAGACGAGCGCCCAGACCACGACCCATACGATGCTGATCACGCCGCAGATGTAGAACGATTCGCGCCAGCCGTACACGGCCATCACCGCGACGACGGCGGCCGGCGCGACCGCGTTGCCGACCCGCGAGAACGCGTGCGTGATGCCCTGCGCGAAGCCGCGTTTCTCGCGCGGCACCCAGCGCGACATCGCCGACGTGGCCGCCGGGAACGTCGCGCCTTCGCCGAGCCCGAGCAGCAGGCGCGCGGCGAGCAGCGACGCGAGGCCGCCGGCCATCCCGGTGAGCAGCGTCGCGATAGCCCACAGCAGCCCGCACGCGAGCAGCGTGCGGCGCGCGCCGAAGCGGTCGCTGACCCAGCCGCCGATGATCTGGAATACGAGGTACGGATACGCGAACGCGGAGAACACGAGACCGATCTCCGTCTTGTTCAGCCCGAATTCCTTGCCGAACCCGGCGGCGGCCGTGCTCACGTTCACACGATCGAGGTACGTGATGAAGTACATCACGCACAGCATCACCAGCACGATGCCGGTCGCTCGGAACAGCTTCATGTTGTGTCTCCTGGATGTTGTCTGGCTTGCAGCCGCGCCGGTTCTGGGTCCGGCTTCGTGCCGATGCAGCGCGGCCGCGCGTCGTGCGCAGGCCGCAGGGGGTACGGGCGAGAGGCCGGCGGCGTGCCGCCGGGACATGCGATCAGGCCGCCGCGCGCAGGGCGGGCGTGTGCGTGTTCGACGCGAGGGTGTCCATCGCCGCGACGACCCCGCTCGCGGCGACCGGCACGCCGGCGAGCTTCAGCCCCATCTCGCAGCCGGCGAGCGTGGCCATCAGCGTGAGGTCGTTGCAGTCCCCGAGATGGCCGATCCGGAACATCTTGCCGCGCAGCTTGCCGAGCGCCTGCCCGAGCGACATGTCGAAGCGTTCGTAGATGAGCTTGCGCACGGCGTCCGCGTCGACGCCGTCGGGCATCATCACGCCGGTCAGCACGGGGCTGTAGACGGCCGGGTCCGCGCACTGGATCTCGAGGCCCCATGCGCGCACCGCGCGGCGCGTCGCTTCCGCGAGCCGCTGGTGGCGCGCGAACACGGCGTCGAGCCCTTCGCCGAGGATCATGTCGAGCGCTTCGGCCAGCCCGTACAGCAGGTTGGTGTTCGGCGTGTACGGCCAGTAACCGGTCTTGTTCGCTTCGATGATCTCGTGCCAGCCCCAGAACGCGCGCGGCAGCTTCGCGTGCTCGCTCGCCGCGAGCGCCTTCGGCGACACCGCGTTGAAGCTGATGCCCGGCGGCAGCATCAGCCCTTTCTGCGAACCCGATACCGTCACGTCGACGCCCCATTCGTCATGGCGGTAGTCGGCGGACGCGAGCCCCGAGATCGTGTCGACCATCAGCAGCGCCGGGTGCCCGGCCGCGTCGATCGCGCGGCGCACCGCAGCGATATCGGACGTGACGCCGGTGGACGTCTCGTTGTGCACCACGCACACGGCCTTGATGTCGTGCGCGGTGTCGGCGCGCAGGCGCGCTTCGATCATGTCGGGCTGCACGCCACGGCGCCAGCCTTCGATGCCGGGCAGGCCGAGGAATTCGGGCTTCAGGCCGAGCGCCTCGGCCATCTTCTTCCACAGCGTCGCGAAGTGGCCCGTCTCGAACATCAGCACGGTGTCGCCGGCGCTCAGCGTGTTGGTCAGCGCGGCTTCCCACGCGCCGGTGCCCGACGCCGGATAGATGATCACCGGCTGCGTGGTCTTGAAGATCTTCTTGATGTCGGCGAGCACCTTGAGGCCGAGCGCGCCGAATTCGGGGCCACGGTGGTCGATGGTCGGATAGCTCATCGCCCGCAGGATGCGGTCGGGCACCGGGCTCGGCCCCGGAATCTGCAGGAAGTGGCGGCCGGACGGATGAAAGTCGAGGTGCAGCATGGTCGTTCTGTCTCCTTGGTTGCATTTTGAATTTTGCATGCAAAATACTTTAGCAGAGCGATCGCCGAGAAACCAAGCGCTGATTTCGCCGAAAATGCCGGTGTTTACCCGGCGTTGGCGGGGTGATATTCGGGTCGGGCGAGTTGCAGTAGAATCGCGTGAAGCAAGAGGGAAGGACTTTGCATGCAAGATTTGAATGATCTGGAGCATGTCGGCGGCGCGCCGGCATTGCCGAAACTGGAGCGGCAGCGGCTGCACGACACGGTGGTCGAGCACCTGCGCAAATTCATCGTGGAAGGCGTGCTCACGCCGGGCATGCGGCTGAACGAGCGCGAGCTGTGCGAGACGCTCGGCATCTCGCGCACGCCGCTGCGCGAGGCGTTCAAGGTGCTGGCGGCCGAGGGGCTGCTCGTGCTGTCGCCGAACCGCGGCGCGAGCGTGTACCGGATGAGCGAATCGGAGATCCGCGAGACGTTCGAGCTGATGTCGGGGCTGGAGGCGTTCTCAGGCGAGCTGGCCTGCGAGCGGATCACGCCGGCCGAGCTCGCGGAGATCAAGGCGCTGCACTATTCGATGCTCGCGTGCCGGATGCAGAACGACCTGCCCGGCTATTACAGCCGCAACCAGGAAATCCACGACCGCATCAACGAGGCCGCGCGCAATTCGGCGCTGCGTGGCACGTACCAGGCGATCAACCGCCGGATCATGTCGATGCGGTTCCGCTCGAACCAGCACGTCGAGAAGTGGGATCGCGCGGTGCACGATCACGAGGAGATGATCAAGGCGTTGGAGGCGCGCGACGGCAAGGCGCTCGCGGCGATCCTGCGGCGCCATCTGCTGGAGAAGCGCGACGCGGTGTTGCTGCTGCACGCGGAAGTCGACGCTTGAGCGCGCACCGCGCGCGAACTCAGAATGCGGTGCGCAGGCCGAGCCCCGCCGAATCGCCATTCCCAACTCCGCTCGCGCGATCGCGCATGAACGCGACGTAGACGTCGGTTCGTTTCGACAGCCGGTAGTCGTAGCCGACCGCCCAGGTCGTTCTCGACGGGCGGTCGCGCCCGTGGCTTTTCGCGGCCATCACCGACGCGAGCAGCGTGCCGAAGCCGAGCGGCACGGCCGCGCCCACCTGGCCGCTATGCGTGCCGAGCCCGCCGCTGTCGATCGCGTCGTGCACGTACTGGTAGAGCGCGGTGAACTTCACGAACTTCAGGTCGTAGCCGACGCCGGCCAGCACGGCGTCCTGCTGCGTGAAGCCGGCGATCGATGCGGTCAGGTCGCCCGGCGTCCGGTCGTAGCGCGCCTGCTGGAACGCAAGCGTCGCGCTGAATGTGCGTTGCCGGTCATAGGTGACGCTGCCGCCCCACTGGTTCGCGCCGGTGTGGCCGGGTTCGTTGCCCGTCGCATAGATCAGGCTTGCCTGCAGCGCATGCTCGGCGGGTGTCGTAACCAGCACCGAATTGCTCCAGCCGTTGTCGCCGACGAGGCCTTGCCCCGCGACGCCCTTGTACACCTGGTTCAGCGCCGGCGAAAAACCGAACGACGTCGAGAACGGGTTGAAGCGCACGACGGAGATGTAATACGGCGTGGTGTTGCGTCCCGCGCGCAGCACGCCGTACGGTGTGGAAACGCCGACATACGCGTTGCGACCGAGGAACGTATCGCCGCTGAAGCGGCCGGCGCCGCCGTTCGACGGGCGCATGAACGCCTCGAGCGCGAACTGCAGCACGTAGCCGCCGCCGAGATCCTCGCGGCCGCCGATTCCCCAGAAGCTCGTCGTGAAGCCGCCCGAATTCATCGCAACCGCGCGCGGCTTGCCGAGACTCTTTTGCGTGCCGACATAAACGTCGGTCAGCCCGTACAGCGAGACGGACGACTGGGCCGCGACGTCGTCGGCGATCGTGCACGCGATCAGCGATGCGCCGAGGGTCGACAGAAGGCGTCGCCGCCGGCCGGCATTCCGGATTGAATGAATAGGCATACTGATCGAATCGTATAAAGGAAGCGAAGGCGAACGGAACGGCCGACGGCGGGCGCCACGCCCAGCCGTCAGCCGCCGGGAACGTCAGAACACGTGCCGGATACCCGCGCGCCCGACTGCCTGCTTCTGGTTGCTCGACGGATTGAAACCCGCGATCTGCGCAACCGGTGCATCGCCCGCCGCCTTCTGGAACGCACCCATCACATAGACGCTCGTGCGCTTGGACAGCGCGTATTCGACGCTCAGGTTGAACTGGTGATACTTCGGCTCCGCGTTCGTCGCGTGGTCGCGGCCCGTCGTGTACGTGTAGCCCGCGCCGACCGTCACCGCGGGCGTCGGCGTGATGAGCGTCGACAGCTCGTAGTTCTGGAACGTCGCGTCGTGCCCCGCGCTGCCTTGCTGGAAGTTCGTGTTCGTGAAGTCGGCCAGCAGCTTGAGCCACTGCACGACCTGGTACGACGCGCCGACGCCGAACACCTTCTGCGCACGCGCCGCATCGAGGTAGTTGCCGTAGATCGCGTTCGTGAAGCCCGGATAGTTTTGATATCCCTGCGTCGACACGCCCGGGTTGTTGATCCGCAGATAACCGATGCCGACGCCGATCGGCCCCGCCGCATAGTTCGCACCGACGCTGAACGTCGCGTTGTCGGAGAACCGGCCCGGCTGCCCGCCGAACGCATAGAGGCCGCCGAACGTGAAACCCGCGATCGTCGGGCTGCGGTACTTGACCGCGTTCGAGATCGGGAAGCCGTTGTCGGTGTTGTCCATGTCGTTCGGGTGCGCGAAGTAGTAGCCGCCGATGTTGCCGTTCAGCGTGAACGGCTCGACGTAGTCGACGATCGAATCCCACTGGCGGCCGAGCGTGAGCGTGCCGAGCTTCGTGTCGTTCAGGCCGACGTAGGCATTACGCGAGAACGCGAGCCCGCTGCCGAGCCGGCCGGAGTTGATGTCGAAGCCGCTTTCGAGCCGGAAGATCGCGCTCAGGCCCCCGCCGAGATCCTCGGTGCCGCGCACGCCCCAGCGGCTGCCGGCCGTCACGCCCGATGCGAGCTGTACGAGATGCTTGCCCTGCACGTTCGACACGTAGTCGACGCCATCCTCGACGATGCCGTACAGCGTGACGCTGCTTTGCGCGTGGGCGGTGGCGGCCGCGGCGAGCGGCAGCGCGAACAGGAGTTTTTTCATGGTGGTGTTCCGGTGCGGTGTGGGTGAAAGACGGCGAACGGTGGGTCGATCCGGTTGCATGCGGACGTGCGTCCCCCGCGCCGCGATCGGGCGACGATCGCAGCGGCGGGAAAACGGTGAAACGAAGGGAGTGTGTTGTGCCGCTGTCGCTCAGTCGCGATACGCGCGCAGCAACGTATCGGCGGCCCGGAAGTCGGGCGTGAGCGGGCGGTCGCGCTCGAGGAACGCGACCTTCGTGCGCAGCGCGCGGTACAGCGGTTGCGTGGCCGGCGCGAGCGTGAACGACGGCTGCTTGCGCTGGCGCAGGTCGATCGCCTGCGCGGCTTCGATGAGTTCGAGGCCGAGCAGCGTGTAGCTCGCGTCGATCTGTTTCTGCACGCGCTGCACGACGTCGGGCGCGTTCGTCGCGATGTCCTCGATGCCGCCGGCCACCGGCAGGTAATCGAGCGACACGGGCATCGCGAGCGACTTCACCGTCATCGCGAGCGCGGTCGGCGGCTTCTCCATCGCACCGAACGCATGCACGGTTTCCTCGGTGCCGAGGAAGCGCGAGAGGCCGGTGAGGTGCGGGTCGTTCAGCTTGACGATGCGCTGCGCGGACGCGAGTGCGTTGTGGCCGAGCGCGAGCCCGAGCTGTTCGAACGCGAGCACCCACGGCAGCGGCTCGAAGTTCGCGCTGGGCAGCACCGCGCCGCCGCCGTCGACATAACCGGCCGCATCCTGCGCGCGGTTCGACTTCGGCGTGACGCCGACCGCGACGCCCGGATTGTCGTCGCTCGAATTGAGCTGGACCTGCAGCAACGCGCGCGCCTCGTCGTAGGTGCGATCCTCTTCGCCGAGCAGGTAGACGCCGGAACGGAAGCTGAGCGGATCCTGCAGCGGCCGCTCCGCGTCCTTGTTCCACAGGCTGCTGCCCGCGAGCAGCGTGCGCAGCGCCGCGCCGGCGCGCAGCGTGGCCGGGAACGGCCGCAGCGCCAGCGTGTCCTCGCGGAACGGCGACACATTACCGTTCAGCCCTTGCAGGCTCAGCGCGAACACGAGCTTCGACACCTGCGCGAGGCGCGCCATGTCGGTGAGCGCCAGCGCCGCCATGCCGGCCGAATACGCGTTGGAACTGAGGATCGCGAGCGCGTCCTTGCCGTACGGATGGATCGTCGCGATGCCGGCCGACTTCAGCGCGTCGGCGGCCGCGAGCTTGCGGCCCTGGTAATACACGTCGCCTTCGCCGAGCATCGCGAGGCCGACATGGCTCAGGATCGTGATGTCGGCCTCGCCGATCGAGCCGTCCGCCGGCATCGCCGGTGTGACGCCGCGATTGAGGAACTGTGCGTACGCGTCGACGATCGCCGGTTGCACGCCGGCGCCGCCGTCGAGCATCGCGTTCAGGCGCGCGGCCATCGCGGCGCGGGCCACACGCACGCTCATGTCGGGGCCGACGCTGCCCGAATGCGCATGGATCAGCCCGATGTTGAAGCGCGTCGACGCGTCGATGACCTCCTGCGACAGCTTGCCGTGCGCATCGACCATCTCGCGGTCTTTATTGAGGCCGACGCCGACCGTCAGCCCGTAGATCTGCTGGCCGGCCGCGGCGGCCTTCAGCAGCACGTCGTGCGCGGCGACGACCCGCTGGCGGGCGGCGGGCGCGATCGACACGGCTTCGCCGTCGGCGATGCGCGCGATCGATTCGGGCGTGACGGACCGGCCGTCGAGCGTGACGTCCGCGAAGGCCGGGACGGCGGCGAAAAGCGCGAGCGCGATCGCGCTCCGCATGAGGAAGCGTTGCATGAAGCAGTTCTCCGATTTCAGGCGTGACGTGACGTGGAAGACAGCGCGGCGATCGACGCGAGCGCGATGACGCTCGCGACCATCACATACCAGGCAGGCGCGAATGGGTTGCCGGACCGTTGCGTGAGCCACGCGAGGATCGCGGGCGCGAAGCCGCCGAAGATCGTCGTGGCGATGTTGTAGGACAGGGACATGCCGGTCGCGCGCACGCGGGTCGGGAACAGCTCCGACAACGCGGCCGGCGCGACGCCCGTGAAGATCGCGACCATCACGCAGAACGCGCTCTGCACCGTGATCAGCGCGGCGAGCGTGTGCACGTCGGCGAGCCAGCGCAGCAGCGGATACACCGACACGAGCATCAGCAGCGCGCCGGCCGTGAGCACCTTGCGCCGGCCGAAGCGATCCGACCAGCTGCCCGCGCACACGCAGGTGACGGCCATCAGGCAGTTGCCGACCAGCGACGCGATGAACGCGTCGCGCCCGTCGAAGTGCAGCGCGCGCTGCACGTGCGTCGGCATGTAGATCACCAGCGCATACACGCAGACGGCCCACAATACCGAGAACCCGGTACCCACCACGAGCGCACGCGGATAGTCGCGCACGACCTGCAGCAGCGGCGTTTTGCGCTCGGCCGGCGCGCGCGCGGCACGCGCCATCTCCGCGCGGAAATGCGGCGTTTCGTCGAGCGTCTTGCGCAGCCACAGGCCGACCGGCGCGATCGCGAGACCGAGGATGAACGGAATCCGCCAGCCCCAGTCACCGATCTGTTCGTGCGACAGCGTGAGCGTCACGCCGGTGGCGACCAGCGCGCCGAGGATGTTCGACGCGGCCATGCTGGCCTGCAGCCACGACGCGTAACGGCCCTTGCGGTCCGCCGGCGCGTGCTCGATCAGGAACGCCGCCGCGCCGCCCACTTCACCGCCGGCCGAGAAGCCCTGCAGCAGGCGGCCGCACAGGATCAGCAGCGGCGCGCCGACGCCGATCGCGGTGAACGGCGGCGCGAACGCGATGATGGCCGTGCCGGCCGCCATCACGAGGATGGTCAGCGTGAGCGCGGCCTTGCGGCCCGCGCGATCGCCGTACACGCCGATCGCGAGCGCGCCGAGCGGCCGTGCGATGAAGCCGATCCCGAACGCCATGAACGCCTCGACCAGCTCGGTGCCCGTGTCGCCGCGATGGAAGAAGTTCTGCGCGATGTACACGGCAAAGAACGCGTAGACGGAAAAGTCGTACCACTCCAGCGCGTTGCCGATCGAGGCCGCGGCGATGGCGCGCCCGGCACGTGTGGCAGGGGGCGACACGGCCGTGGCCGTGTCGAGGGGAACCGCGGTTTGCTTCACTTCGATCTCCTGTCGTCGTGCGGGGCGGCCTTACAGCCGGATATGCGGAATCTGCTTGCGTTCCGCTTCATCGAGCGCTTCTTCGTAGCCGGCGTCCGCATAGCGGATCACGCCGAGCGCGGTGTCGTTGGTCATCGACAGCGTCAGCCGCTCGTTTGCCGCCGCGCTGCCGTCGGCGACCACGGTGATGCCCGCGCTCGTCATGTAGCCGCTGTAACCGCCGCCGCCCGAATGGATCGCGACGAGATCGGCCATCGACGAACAGCTCATCATCGCGTTCAGCAGCGGCCAGTCGGCCACCGCATCGGAGCCGTCGCGCAGGTTCTCGGTCATGATGTTCGGGTGCGCCATCGCACCGGCGTCGAGGTGGTCGCGCGTGAACGCGACCGGCCCGGCCAGCACGCCGTCGCGCACCATCGCGTTGACCGCGAGCGCGAGCCGCGTGCGCTCGCCGTGGCCGAGCCACGCGATCCGCGCGGGCAGGCCTTCGAACGGCACGCATTCGCGCGCGCGCTGGATCCAGTTCGTGACGATCCGGTTGTCCGGGAAGTGCGCGAGCAGGTAGTCGTCGATGACGCGGATGTCGTTCGGGTCGTTCGACAGCGCGATCCAGCGGAACGGGCCGATCGCGCGGCAGAACAACGGGCGCAGGAACGCCTCGGTGAACACCGGGATCTCGAACGCGCGCGCCACGCCGCCGTCCTTCGCATGCGTGCGGATCAGGTTGCCGTTGTCGAACACGATCGCGCCGCGATCCTTGAAGCCGAGCATCGCCTCGACGTGTCGCACGATCGACGCGCGGCTCGCATCCATCAGCCGCGTGCGGTCGCGGTCGCGCAGCGCGCGCACTTCGTCGAGCGTGTAACCGGACGGCACGTAGCCGTACACGAGATCGTGCGCGGCCGTCTGGTCGGTGACGATGTCGGGCACGACGCCGCGCACGAGGATCGCCGGGAACACGTCGGCCGCGTTGCCGAGCAGGCCGACCGAGATCGGCTCGCGCCGCGCCTGCGCGTCGCGGATCAGCGCGAGCGCCTCGTCGAGATCGCGCGCCTGCCGTTCGAGAAAACCGATCTGCAGCCGCTTGTCGATGCGCGTCTGGTCGATCTCGACGACGAGCGTCGCCGCGTTGGCCATCCGGCCCGCGAGCGGTTGCGCGCCACCCATCCCGCCGAGGCCGGCGGTCAGGATGAAGCGCCCACGCAGGTCGTTGTCGAAGTGGCGCTCGGCGATCCGCGAGAAGATCTCGTAGGTGCCCTGGATCACGCCCTGCGAGCCGATGTACTGCCAGTCGCCGGCCGTCAGCCCGCCCCAGCAGATCAGGTTGCGCCGTTCCAGTTCGTAGAAGTGCTCGGCTTTCGCCCACTGGCCGATCAGGTTGCAGTTCGCCATCACGACGAGCGGCGCGCTCGCATGCGTGCGCAGCAGCGCGACGGGCTTGCCGGACTGGACGACGAGCGTGTGGTCCTCGTCCATCGTCTTCAGCGTGTGCACGATCGCGTCGTGCGACGGCCAGTCGCGCGCCGCGCGGCCGAGCGCTGCGTAGACGATCAATTGTTCGGGGTCCTCGCCGACGGCGAGCACGTTCTCGAGCAGGCGCAGCAGCGCTTCCTGGCGCCAACCCTTGCAGCGCAGCGTGTTGCCGGACGTGACTTCGAAGGTGCGGGTCATGGTGTCGCCCTCCGGTCAGCGCGCGAGCGCGTAGTTGGCGATCGAGATGCCGAGCGCCGCTTCGACCGGCGGATAGACCGCCGGATCGAACACCGACGACGACAGCGGAATATGCGCTTTCGCCACCCGCAGCACGTGGATCTCCATCCCTTCCTTCAACTGCCCGGCGCTGACGGGGCGGCCTTCGTTGTCGAGCGTCGTGATGACGTCGGGGTAGGTCGCGATCCGTTCGCCGTGCGCGTCGTCCACCGCCATGTGCTCGTTCATCACATGAATGACCGCGCGCTGCGCGCCGCTGCCGATGTAGACGAGGCCGACGTCGAACGCCTCGCGCGTGTATTCGAGCGTGTTGCGCTCGACCTTGCCGCTCGCGATGATCTCGCCGTGTGTGGCCGCGCAGATCGCATCGATCACCGCGCTGCCGCCGCGCCGTTCGGCGTCGATGATCGCCTCGCCGAGCGCGAGCGCGCGGCTGATGCCGCCGAGCGCCGCATGCTGGCGCACGTACGACGCGCGAATCGGGTTGCGGCAGCTCGCGATGAAGCCGCCGGCCATGTCGGCTGCCTTGCGCAGCACCGGCGACACTCTCGCGGTCGCGCCGCGCACGACCACTTCCATGTACGCATGCTGCGCGCGGTTGCCGCCGGCTGCCGCCTGGATCATCGGCGCCGTGCTCGACGCGAGGCCGAGCGAGCCCATGTCGCCGGTCGGATGCGCGCGGATGTCGCCCACCGCGTCGACCACCTTGGTGCCGAGCAGCGCGGACGGCAGCCACGCGTTCAGCGTGCTCGACATCCCGTTCTGCCCGATGATGAGCCCCGCGAGCGGCGCACCCAGTGCTTCCTGCACGAGCTGCGCGGCCTTCACGTAATCGGCGCCGAGCATTTGCCAGTCAGTGAGGCCGCCCGGCGCGCCGATCGCGGCGGCCGTGGCGATCCACGCGTCGTCCGGCAATTCGTCGATGGTCACCAGTTCGGGGCGGCCGATCGTGACCGCGAGCGTGCCGAGTTCACGGCCGTGGTCGGCCCAGCCGCCGCCGCCGCATGCGAAAACCGAGCCGCCCTTGACGGCGGCTTCGACGTCCTTCGAAGACAGAATGCGTCCCATGTGTCGTTTGTCCTGAGAGGGGAAAAAGGCCGTACGCGCCAGGCGGAAAGCCTTGTGTGGCGGTACTGTCCAAACGATTCTAGGGACGCCGAATATTGAGCGTTATTGCTATTTTATGGAGACTTCATAACGCGATGTTAAGGCTAGGGTAATCCCGTGATGGCGTGTTAACGCCGCAATTCATGCGTCCGCGGAAAGCGCATGCAGCGTGTCGATGAACTCGTGCGCGAGGCGCGACAGCGGGGCGAGCACGGGGTGCAGCACGCTGACCGGCGCGGCGATGGTCGGCACGATCGGCTTCACGACGATCTGCGGCCACACGGGGCCTGCGACCGTCAGTTCGTCGATCAGCGCGATGCCGGTGCCGGCCTGCGCGAGCGCGCACGCGACGTGCGCCTGCTGCACTTCGACCCTGACCTGCGGCACCAGGCCTTCGTCGCTGAACAGCCGCCGCACCAGTTGCCCGAGCGGAATGTCGCTGCCATAACCGATCAGCGGCTGGTTCGCGAGATCGCGCACGGCCAGCGTCTTGCGCCGCGCGAACGGGTGCGACGCGGGCACGGCCGCGACCATCCGGTTTTCGTAGAGGTGCCGGCTCTCGACGTTCGGGTGCGTGTCCTGCAGGAACGCGATGCCGAGCTCGACCTGCTGCGTGAGCACGGCCTGCAGCAGCACGCTCGGGATCATCGTGTGCAGGATGATGCGCACGTCGGGAAAACGCTCGTAGAACGCCGCGATCGCGCGCGGCAGCAGCGATTGCCCGAGATTGGGGCTGCACGCGATGCGCAGGTGGCCCATCCGGTTCTCGATCAGGTCTTCCGCGATTTCGTTGACGCGCTGCACGCCCTGGTACACCGCGTTGACTTCGACGAACAGCCGCTGCGCTTCCGGCGTCGGATAGAGCCGCCCCTTGATGCGCTCGAACAGCGCGAGACCGAGCCGCTGCTCCGCATACGAAATGAGCCGGGACACCGCCGGCTGCGACACGTGCAGCAGCTTCGCGGCGCCGCTGATCGAGCCGGTCAGCATGATGGCGCGAAACACTTCGATCTGGCGCAGGTTCAGACGCACAGCCTTAACTCCATGTTATGTGGGGGCGATAAATCGGCATGAGACATTCTGGCAGAGCGCTGCCTAAACTGCTCGTGATCAAAAAAGCAGGAGGCGCAGATGAGCGAATTCGAGCAGGTGGTGCGCGGCCGGTTGGTCGACGCACGCGAGGTGGTCGACGACGGCTGGCTTGCGATCCGGGGCGGCCGGATCGCCGCGCGCGGCGCGGGCGTGCCGCCGGCGGCACGCGACACGATCGATGCGCGCGGGCAGTGGGTGCTGCCGGGCGTCGTCGACGGGCAGGTGCATGCGGCCAGCCAGGCGAACCAGGAAGGGCTGGGCCATGCGTCGCGCGCGGCGGCCGCGGGCGGCGTGACGGTGATGGTCGACATGCCGTACGACGATCCGGAACCCGTCGCGTCACGCGCGCAGCTCGACCGCAAGATCGCGGAGGCCGAGCGCGATTGCCACGTCGACGTCGCGCTGTACGGCACGCTCAACGCGAAGCACGGCCTCGAAGCGGCGGCCGGGCTGATCGACGGCGGCGTCTGCGCGTTCAAGTTCTCGACGTTCGAGGCAACGCCCGGCCGGTTCCCGCGGGTCGAGGAGGACGTGCTGTACGACGCGTTCCGGCTGATCGCGCCGTCGGGCCTCGCGTGCGGCGTGCATAACCAGATGCAGGACCTGACGCGCAAGAACATCACGCGGATGATCGAGGCCGGCGACACGGGCTGGGACGCGTTCCTGCGCGCGCATCCGCCGCTGATCGAGAACCTCGCGACCGCGCTGATCTACGAGATCGGCGCGGAGACGGGCGCCCGCGCGCACGCGGTGCACGTGTCGACGTCGCGCGGCTTCGAGCTGTGCAACATGTTCCGGCAGGCCGGCCATCGCGCGAGCATCGAGACCTGCGTGCAGTACCTGATGCTCGATCACGAAACGCATACGAAGCGCTTCGGCGCGAAGACGAAGCACTACCCGCCGATTCGCCCGCGCGCCGAGCAGGAACTGCTGTGGACGCATATCGCACGCGGCGAGTGCACGTTCGTGTCGTCGGATCACGTGAGCTGGGGGCTCGAACGCAAGGGCGACGCCAACGTGTTCCGTAACGCGTCGGGCGGCCCTGGCCTCGAAACGCTGCTGCCGGCATTCTGGACCGGCTGCGAGCAGCATGGCGTCGCGCCGACGCGCGTGGCCGAGCTACTGGCGACGAACCCGGCGCGGCACTTCCTGCTCGACGATCGCAAGGGGTCGCTCGACGTCGGCGCCGACGCGGATTTCGTGATCCTCACGCCCGAGCGTTACGCGTTCGATCCGTCGCACAGCCTGTCGGCCGTGCAGTGGAGCGCGTTCGAGGGCATGGAATTCACGGTGCGCGTCGCCGCCACCTACTGTCGCGGCGCGCTCGTGTACGACGGCGCACGCATCGTCAATCCGGCAGGCTCGGGCCGCTTCCTGAGGCCGCACGGCAGCCGGCCGATCGCCACGCAAACGGAGCACGCATGAATCCGACGGTCTTTCCGCCCCTGAACGCCGAACGCCTGAACGCGCGCGTCGAGCAACTCGCGCGCTTCACGCGGCCCGACGTCCCGTGGACGCGCCGCGCGTTCTCGCCGCTGTTCACCGAAGCGCGCGCGTGGCTCGCCGCGCAGTTCGCCGAAGCCGGGCTCGCGGTATCGATGGACGCGGGCGGCAACCTGATCGGCCGTCGCGAAGGCAGCGGGCGCCGCACCAAGCCGCTCGTCACGGGGTCGCATTGCGACACGGTCGTCGGCGGCGGCCGCTTCGACGGCATCATCGGCGTGCTGGCCGGCATCGAGGTCGCGCATACGCTGAACGAGCAGGGGATCGTGCTCGACCATCCGTTCGAGGTGATCGACTTCCTGTCCGAGGAACCGAGCGACTACGGCATCTCGTGCGTCGGCAGCCGCGCGCTGTCGGGCGTGCTCGATGCCGGCATGCTGCGCGCGACCAACGCCGAAGGCGAAACGCTCGCCGAAGCGTTGCGGCGCATCGGCGGCAACCCGGACGCGCTGCGCGAACCGCTGCGCGCGCCGGGCAGCACGGCCGCGTTCGTCGAGCTGCATATCGAGCAGGGGCCCGTGCTGGAAACGCGCGGCTTGCCGATCGGCGTCGTGACCAACATCGTCGGCATCCGGCGCGTGCTGATCACGGTGACCGGGCAGCCCGACCATGCGGGCACGACGCCGATGGATATCCGCCGCGACGCGCTCGTCGGCGCCGCGCACCTGATCGAGGCCGCGCATGCGCGCGCGTCGGCGCTGTCGGGCAATCCGCACTACGTCGTGGCGACGATCGGGCGGATCGCGATGACGCCGAACGTGCCGAACGCGGTGCCGGGCCAGGTCGAGCTGATGCTGGAAGTGCGCAGCGACAGCGACGCGGTGCTCGACGCGTTCCCCGAGGCGCTGCTGGCCGGTGCGGCCGCGCGGCTCGACGCGTTGCGGTTGAGCGCGCACGCGGAGCACGTGAGCCGCGCGCGGCCGACCGACTGCCAGCCGCTCGTGATGGACGCGGTCGAGCAGGCGGCCACGCAGCTCGGTTATCCGAGCATGCGCCTGCCGAGCGGCGCGGGGCACGATGCCGTGTACGTCGCGCCGACGGGGCCGATCGGGATGATCTTCATTCCGTGCCTGGGCGGCCGCAGCCATTGCCCGGAGGAGTGGATCGAGCCGCAGCAGCTGCTCGACGGCACGCGCGTGCTGTACCAGACGCTCGTCGCGCTCGATCGTTCGCTGGCGGGCGCGGCGTAACGGCCCCCGCGTGGGCCGCCGTTACAACGGCGTGCGCTGCCCTTCGCGCGGCCCGTGCCCCGTCCAGCGCTTGAACGCGCGCCGGAAGTTGTGCGCGTCGCTGAACCCGACTTCGTGTGCGACATCCTCGATCGACAGCCGCGGGTTGCTCAGCAGCGTGAACGCGCGCTTGCGGCGGATCGTGTCGATCACCGTCTGGTATGACACGCCCTGGTCGGCCAGCCGCCGTCGCAGCGTGCGCTCGCTCATGCACAGCTGCGCGGCGATCGCCGCGAGCGACGGCGTATGGCGCAGGTCGCGCCGCATGATCCGTTCGATCGATTCGAGAAACTCGGTGCCCTCGGGTTCGGGCGGCAGCGCGTCCTGCAGGAATTCGAGTACCTGGCGATGCGCGAGCGGATCGTGCGTCGCGATCGCGCGATGGCCGAGCGACGCGTCGCACGTCAGCAGGTTCTGCTCCTGTTCGAAGCGCACCGGGCACGGAAAAACGCGTGCGTACTGGTCCGCGTAAGCCGGCGGCGGGTAGCTGAGATCGATGACCTTCGGCTGGAACGCGGGGCCGGCGAGCGAGCGCCCGATCTTCATGAAGCTGCCGAACGCTTCCTCGACGAGGAACGCCTCGATGTCCGGTTCGAGGAAGACGTTGGTCGCGCGGATCGACAGCGAGCGCGCGTCCGACACCAGGTCGAAGCGCATCAGCGGCCCCGTGTGGCGCTGCAGTTCGAGGCCGACCGTGATCGCGTCCTTCAGCGTGGGACTCGTCAGCATCGCGTAACCGACCAGCCCGATCGACGCGATCGTCTCGCTGGTGCCGAGTTCGAGGCCGAGCGCCCGCCCCGGCGCCATCTCGAGCGCGCGCCGGATCATCGTGCTCGCCTGACGCAACGAAATCCGGCACGACGGATTCGACAGGTCGGCGACGTCGAAGCCGAGCCCGAGGCACAGCCGCACGGGATCGATGCCCAGTTCCTTGCTTGTCTCCGCGAGGCACCGCAGTAAATGGACCGGCAGATTCGCCGTCGTATAACGGGCGGTATCGTCCATGGATGCTCCGTGTTTTTTTCCACGGATTGTACTCGTCCCGCCCGGCCGGGGTGCCGCCCCGGCCGTTATCGGCCACATGCCATACGACCCCGCTTCAGAAGTAGTGGCGCAGCCCGATCGTCGCGCCGAGCTGCGTGGTGCTGGTGCTCGGCGATTGCCCGTTCACGCCGACGAGCTGCGCGCCGATCAGCCCGCCGCGGTAGATCGCGTAGTCGACTTCCGCGTAGAGCATGCTGCGCTTCGACAGGTTGTAGCCGGCGATCACCTGGAACTGGCGCGCGCGGCCGTCGAAGTCCGACGTATAGCCGGACTGCGTGGTCCACCAGGCATTGACGGCCGCCGTGAACGCCGGCGTGAAGCGGTACGTCAGCCCCGCGAGCGCCATCTTGCGGCGGCGGAACCCGCCGGGCACCGTCGGGTCGACCACCTGCGCGGGCGAGATGATGCCGAGCCCCGCGAGGTCGGTCGGGCTGAACGGGCCGTTCTCGAACGACGTGAAGTCGTTGTCGCGCGCGTTCTCGATATAACCGGCGTTGACGGTCGCGTTGCCGAGCGTCACCGAGCCGCCGCCGCCGTAGACGTCGAATTTCCCGTGCGTGACGTCGTCCCAGCTGCGCATGAACGATGCGCCGACCGTGAACGGCCCCTTGTCCGGCGCGTACGCGACGGCCCCGCCGAGCTGGCTGCCGAGCACGCCGCCGCCCGCATGGCCGCCCGGCGCGTACTGCGCGAGCAGGTACAGGCTGCCGAGCTGCGCGCCGTACTGAATCATGTTGCTGGTGCGCGCGGCCGCGAGCATCGTCTGCTCGGGCTTGAACAGGTTGAAGTACGGGTCCTGCGGGCCGGCCCACAGGTTCGAGCCGTAGGTCAGCGACACCATCTCGAACGGCACGTTGTATTGACGGCCGAGCGAGAGCTGGCCGAGCGACGTCGACGTCAGCCCCACGTACGCGACCTGGAAGAAGTTCGGCGAGCCGGCCGGCACGATGCTGCCGCTGTTCGGGCCGAAGTGGCTCTCGATGTTGAATTGCGCGGACAGCCCGCCGCCCAGGTCTTCGTTGCCTTTGAGGCCCCAGTAGCTTTCGGTCAGGCCGCCGCCGTCGGCCATCGAGATCTTGCGGCCGGTCGATACCGGGGTGCCGTCGGCGCCGTAGGACACGCCATGCGTTTCGTAGCGGATGCCCGCGTCGATCACGCCGTAGAGCGTCACGTTGCTTTGCGCGTGCGCGCCGGTACCGGCCAGGACCATCATCGCGCAGCACGCCACGCGAACGCTTTCGGGACGATTCATTCGGGACTCCGGATGGAACAAGGGGCGGGCGGCATCGCACCGCCGGAAACGACTGTAGGAAGCCAAATTTTTACGGGCCAAGGCCGCGGCGGCCAATCTCGTGGTGCGTCGCGGCCAGTGCATGACGCAGTGCGGTCAGGGCGATGCGCGGGCCACGGTGCCGGGCGCCGCGCGGCGCAGCGCGAGCCGCACGAACGGCGCCGCGGCCAGCACGGCCACGCACAGCACGTGCGCGACGCGGGTGCCGCCGAAGCGGTCGAGCAGCGCGCCGGACAGCGCGGTGCCGATGCCGGCCGCGAAGAACGTGACGACGAGCGTGCGTGCGACCAGCGAGCCGTCCGGGTCGACGTCGGACAGCATGCCGGTGAGGAACGGCACGATCACGAAGAACGCGCTGTTCAGCACGAACTGGCTCAGGAAGTACGCATGGCCGCCGCGCGCGCCGAAGAACCATTCGATCGACGCGATCATCGCGAGCTGTGCGGCCCAGATCAGCGCGAGGCGGTGCTTGTGGCTGGCCGGATGCGACGGAATCGCCGCGCCGACGAAGCCGAGCAGCGACGACACCGACAGCAGCACGCCGATCGTCGTCGGCGACAACCCGGCCCGCTCGCCGACGAAGCCGGCGATTGCCCACTGCGACGCCTGCACGCCATAGACGAGCGCGGTCACGACCCAGATCGCAATGACCGGCCGCCACGGCAGCGCATGGCCGCGCGCGCGGGCCTGCGACTGCGCGCTCGCGAACGCATCGATGCCGCGGATCGCGGGCGCCAGCACGGCGACGACGGCCGCCAGCAGCGCGAACACCCAGCGCCCGAGCCACGCGGCCGGCAGCGCGGAGATCAGCACGAGGATGCCGCCGTTGATGCCGCCCGCGAGCAGGTTGATTTGCCCCCACAGGCGGTCGGTCGACGCGCGCTGCGACACGCCGGATGCGACGACCACGAACAGCATCCCTTCGAACAGCCCCGTCATCCCGCGCGCGGCGGCCGCCGACACGAGGCCGGGCGCGATCGCGCTGAGCGCCTGGCCCGCGATCGTGCCGGCCACGCCGGCTAGCGTGAACGGCCGCGCGGCGCGTGCGATCCGGTGCGACAGCAGCGCGCAGCTGATCGCGATGCCGAGGATCTCGGCGCTGACGAGCGCGGTCGCGGTGCCTTCGTCGAGCCGGAAGCGCGTCATCACGGCCGCGACGAGGAACGGTGACAGGATCAGGCCGTTGGTGGCCGCCGCGAACGCGAGCGCGAGGCGGACGACGGCGCCGGTCGACGGATCGGGACGCGACTGCGCGGTCACGCGCAGGGTGGCATTGGTCATGAGGCCTCCTGGTTGGATCGCGGCCGATCTTGCTCGACGCGGGCCGTTTCGGGCATCGGGTGTGTCCCTCGGCCGGCCGTCGCAGCGGCGGCGGTTGCGCGCTGCCGCAGGCCGAACAGCGTGCGCAGGTACGGCGTCAGGAAGCGGCCGTGCGGGTCCATCCGTTCGCGCAGCGCGAGGAAATCGTCCCAGTGTGGGTAGCACGCCGCGAGCTCGGCGGCTTTCAGCGCATGCACCTTGCCCCAGTGCGGCCGCCCGCCGTGATTGCGGCAGATCGCCTGCACGCCCGAGAAGTACGCGTCGAACGGCATCCCGCGATACTGGTGTACCGAGATGCGCACGCTGTCGCGCCCGTAGTCGGGGCTCAGCCAGATGTCGTCGCCGCGCACCCAGCGGTATTCGATCGGGAACATCAGCGGGAAGCTGCGGCGTGCGATGAACGTGCGGATTTCCCGCAGCGCGTCGGCGCCGCGCTCGGCCGGCACCGACCATTCCATTTCGTTGAAGCGCACGCGACGCACCGTCGACAGCATCGCGTAACTCGCATCCACGTGCCGGCCGGCCGACACGGTCGACGCGCACAGCCGGCTCAGCGCCGGGCACAGCGACGGCACGCGCTTGCCGAGCCCGCACAGCGCGCCGAACACGGTGTTCTCGAGGAACGACTCGGACGCGCGGCTCGCCCAGTGCACGGCGTCGGCCGGCTCGTCGGTCATGTCCCATGCCTTGGTCAGCACGGTGTCCGTATGCGGGAACCAGTAGAACTCGAACGAGCGGTGCTTCGCGATCAGCGCGTCCGTTTGCGCGAGGCAGTCGTCGAGCCGCATGCCGCCGCGCTCGAGGCGCAGCCGGAACGCGGGCACGAGGCGCAGGCCGATCTCGGTCAGCACGCCGAGCGCGCCGAGCCCGATCCGGCCGCCCGCGAACAGCTCGGGATGCGTGTCGGCCGTTGCGCGGATCTCGCTGCCGTCCGCGCACATGAACGTCAGGCTGTCGATCTGCGTCGACAGGTTGCCGAGCGTGATGCCGGTGCCGTGCGTGCCGGTGCTGGTCGCGCCGGCGATCGACTGCACGTTGATGTCGCCGAGGTTCTCCATCGCGAGGCCGTGCGCGGCGAGCGCGGGGCCCAGCGCCCACAGCCGCGTGCCGGCATGCACGCGCGCGACGCGCCGGTCGCGGTCGACGTCGATCACGCCCTGCATCGCGTCGAGCGACAGGATCACGTCGTCGGTCTGCACGAGCGGCGAGAACGAATGACCGGCGCCGGCCGCGCGCACGGTGGCGCCGGCAGCCGCGGCGTCGCGCAGCACGGCCGCGAGCCCGGCGCGCGACGAAGGCGTCGATACGGTTGCATCAGGACTGCAGACATATCCCGACCAGTTGCGCCACATGGCGTTGTCTCCGTGGTTGTCGTTTGAATGGGTCGAAAGGTTTGAATGACGGGCCGTGCGGCCCGTTAGAAAAAGCTCTTGCCTTCGCCGCGATAGGTGGGCGCCTCGCCGACCACACGGCCGCCGCGGATCAGCAGCAGCGTGTTGAAGCGCTCGCACAGTTCGCCGGCCTTCGCGTGGCGGAACAGGATCGGCTCTCCGATCGCCGGCGCGACGCCGTGCGGCACGCGCACGGGCGTCTGCACCTCGCCCGCGCCCTCGTTGCCGATCAGCGTGCAGCCGGCCGGCAGCCACGGCCGCGGCAGGCGGCTCTTGCCGGCCGGGCCGGACGCGATATAACCGCCGCCCGAACAGGTCACGATGCCCGCCTGCGGCATCCGCACGACCGGCAGCGCGAAGCCGGCGGCCGGTTGCGCATGGAACGCCGCGTAGTGATCGAACAGCGCCGGCGCGTAGAGGCCGGAGCCGGCCGCGAGCTCGGTGACTGACGCGTCGCCGAGCGTGCTCTCGAAGCTGCCGGTGCCGCCGCCGTTCACGAAGCGCAGCGTGTGGCCGGCGGCCGCGAGCGCCTGCACGGCCGCGTGGCGGCGCGCGTTGATCTCGCGCGCCGAACGCCGCTTCAGGTAGCGCACCAGCGCGTTGCGCATGCCGCCGCCCGGCTCGGTATCCGCGACGCCGGCGATCTGTCCTTCGTAGCCCATCAGCCCGTCGAGCCGGACGTGTTGCCGCTGGCCGATGCGGTTCGCGAGCGCGAGTGCGCTTGCGGCGTCGCGCACCGGCGAGCGGTACATGCCGAAGTACAGGCCCGGGTATGCCGACGACATGTCGAGATCGATCGCGAGCGGGATCGTCACGCGTTCCTCGTGTGCAATCCGGTCGATTGCATCGACCTGTGCGTTGTCGTCGACCATCAGCGTGATCGAGCGGCCCCGCCTGAGTTGCGCGGCCACCGCGCGCAGGTCGTCGGGTTCGACGGTCGGATACGCGACGACGATGTCGTCGAAGTCGCCGTCCGCGAGCCACGCGGCTTCCGCGGCCGAATAGCACAGCAGCCCCTGCATGAACGGGCCGGCGGCCAGCACCGCGCCGATCACTTCACGCGAGCGCACCGACTTCGTCGCGAGCCGGATCGGCCGGCCGCGTGCACGGCGCTTCAGGTCGGCGAGGTTCGCGTCGAGGCAATCGAGATCGACGAACGCGGCGGGGAGCCGGTGGCCCGCGAGCGCGTTGCGATAGGTGGGATAGTCGTGGACGGCGGCGGGTGCGCGATGCGGGAGGTCTGCACGGCTCATTGAACGGGCTCGGCTGGTTCAGGGGGCGGCGCGCCGACCGTTCGGCGCGTGTCGGAAATCAGCATAGGGCTGGCCAAAATGCCGACCAAGCGCTCAGCGGGTCGTTCGACGGGTCCGATCCGGCCATCCGTATCGGCCACGCGGAGGCACGGCCGGCGTGCGCCGCGCGGCTGGACCGCGGTTTGCTTGGTGTCGCGACGCGCGCGGTACGTGTCGGCCCGAAGCGCCGCCGGACGGGCGTGGCGCGCGAGGTTGCGCGTTCGCGTGAGCGGCCACGAAAAGCGTTTCAAACGTTTTTCCAGCCAAGGCCGTTACGCGCGGGTTTAGTGCCTGCGTTCTAGCGCCGCTTTTGACTGCGTGCCGGATTCGACCTAGAACCTACTCGCGGATGCACCGGCGAAGAACGGCATGACGTGACGAGGAGGCGACGTGAAGAAGAACAGGGCACTCTGGCGGCGTACGGGCGCGATCGTGGCGATCGGCGTGGCGGCCGTCGCGATCTGGCGATATGAAGCGGCGACACCGGCCGAGGCTGCGTCATCCGGCGCACCGGGCACGACGGCGAGCGTGCAGTCCGTCGCGGCCGATGCATTCGGCACCGGGGCCGCGACACCGGGGCCCGAAGAACGGCGGCTCGACGTCGACGCGCTGCGCCGCAGCCTTGCGAGCCGGCCCGACGCGGACGCCGAAGTGAAGCGCATCGTCGCGTTCGCGCGGTTCCGCGACGAAGTCGCCGCCTACGGCGATCGCCGCAACAGCCTGCCGCAAGCCGAGCGCGCCGCGCTTGCGCACCGGATTCTCGACGAGCTGCCCGACCATGTCGCGCGCAACGAGATCGTGCCCGTGCAGGCCGAAGCGCTCAGCGCGGCGCTGCTGACGGATACCGAATCCGATCCCGCGACACGCGGCGCGGCGCTCCAGTCGATGCGCGCGCAATGGGATGCGTATGCGCAGCAGACGGTCGGCCCGTCGCCGGCGCAGGACCCGCGTTATCTCGCGTACGAACAGCAGAGCCGCGATGTCGTCCGGCAGGTTCAGGCGAGCATTCCCGATCCCGACCAGCAACAGACCGTCATCGCGCAGCGCCTGCAGGCGCTGCGTGTCCAGCTGTTCGACGGCGCTTCACCGTCCGGCGCGCACTGAGCGCCGAATCCGCGACACCGGGACCCTGCCCGGCGGCCGCGTCATGTCCATCGACAAGGAGGGGAGATGTCATCAGCACGATGCCTGCTGCGCGCCGCCGTTGCGACGCTGCTCGGTTGCGCGGCACTGAACGGCCACGCGGCCGATACGACGATGCCGGATCCGTCGATTCCGTATTATTCGTGGTACGAAGTGACGTTGCCGGAAAGCAGCGGCGCGTCATGCGGCAACGGCACGCCGATGCGTTTCTACGTCAATCGCGCGCAGTCGGACAACCTGCTGTACATGATGGAGCCGGGCGGCGCGTGCTGGGACTACGGCACCTGCACGCAGACGTCCACCGGTGCCGAAGCCGGCCTCGGCGGCTTCAACCCGGACGGCATCCCGCACAACTACATGAACGGCACCGCGAACGAGAGCCTGCTGTCGTCGTTCCTGTCGCCGCTGCTGACGCGCATGGATCTCGCGCATATCCTCGTCGGTGAACCGAAGGTCGAGACGCAGCAGTGGACACAGGTTTTCGTGCCCTATTGCACCGGAGATATCCACATGGGCAGCGCGGTGCGCAACTACACGTCGCCGACCGGCGACTGGCGCCTCCAGCACTACAGCGGGCTGAAGAACATCCAGGCCGTCGCGCAGTGGCTCGTGTCGCATGGCCTGGGCAAGCCGAACCGGCTGCTCGTGTACGGGATGAGCGCGGGCGGCTACGGCACGCTCGCGAACTACGCGACGCTGCGCAACACACTGCAGCCGCAGGCGCACAGTTCGCTGCTCGACGATGCCGGCACGGTGTTCAATACGCCGTTCGATGCGGATGCGGCCGCGCATCCGTCGGTCGGCCTGTACGACAAGGTGCGTACCGAGTGGGGGATGACGGGCCCCGACGGGATGATCACCGTGAACAGCCGCCTGACCAGCCATTTCGATCCCGGCAACATGGGGAGCGCGTACGCGGCGCTGTCCGCGACTTATCCGCATGACCGTTTCGGTTTTTCGAGCTACCAGCGCGACAAGATCATCGCCGCGTATCACTATCGCGCGTTCGTACCGGCCGTGATTGCGGCGCCGGATGACGCGACGAAGGATTCGCTGTCGCTCGCGATGTTCGCGCAGGAACTGGACGGGTTGAAGCAGACATTGAACCCGCTGCCGAACTTCGGTTATTTCATGCCGTGGGCGCGCAACGACTTTATCGACAATCACCAGGTGACGGCGGTCAGCTTCACCGGGTCGGGGATCCACGAGAACGGCATCGACGCGGACATCGGCACGTTCGTCGACAACCTGCTGAACCAGCAGGACCCGGCCGATACGCCGGTGATGAAGGCGTTCCGCACGCAGCAGTGGTCGGATTTCACGTTCTCGACGTTTCTCGCGTGGATCGACAGCGTGCTCAACCTGACCGGCGAAGCGGGGCCGATCTCGGGGCACAAGGCGTAAGGTGGTTCGCTTGAACGGGCGGCGGCGCAGCGTGCCGCCGTTCCGCGAGGAGCGCGCGGGCTCGCTTAGAACGAATCGTCGTCGAAGCGGGACGATGCGTGCCGGCGCTTCATGTCTTTCAGCCAGTCCCTGACCTTTTCCGGATCGTCGAACTCGCGCAGCGCGATGCTCAGGTCGTGGTTGCTGCGCTGCATACCTGCAATGTCGCGCGTGAGCATGCGGACCACGGTATCGGGCGCCACCTTGACGGTCGGCGCGATGCCGTAGGTTCGCCGGAAATCGGTCTCCACGTGCTGGATCTCCTGATCCAGCTCGCGGATCTGTTCTTCCAGGATGCCGTTGTAGCGCATCAACCGGTCTTCACCGAGGCCGTTGATCGCGCGCCGGTCGATCTGTTCGATCTCCAGCTGCAGTTCCAGCAGCTGCAGGAGATTGCCTTTCGCATACGCGTGGTTGACCCGCTGCATCAGCACGGTCTTGCGTTCCTGTTCGCGAGGATCGGATTCGCGATCGGGGTGCAGCGCGCTGGCCAGCTTGCGATAGACCTCGCGGATCGACTTGCTCGATTCGGCCTGCTCGGCTTCGCGTTTGGCCTGCGCGGCCGACTGTTTGGGCGATTTCTTGCGCTTGGCGCGCTGTGCCTCGCGGGCCTCGTGCTGGGCCATGTCCCGCTTGAACTGTTCGTCCAGTTCGGCTTGCAAACGCTCGGCAAGTTCGTCGGGCGACAGCGTGTTGAGATCGTCCGCCGGTTCAGCGGCGGGTGTCGGCGCCGATGCTCGCTTCGACGGTGCGCGATCGACCGCTGCGTTGCTGTCGTCGCCGGATGCGTTGTGCCGGTTGTAGATGACTTTCAACTGCGGGTCGTCGCTGACGTCGAGCAGGTTGCGCGCCATATCGACGATCAGCTCGGACAGCGTGCGTTGTTCTGCCTTGCTCAAGCCCTTCTGCAGGAACGCGTCGTCGAGCCGATGGAGCATGCCGATCCGCAACGCCGTCGACGCCTGTTCGAGCGGCAACAGCCCGTCGACGAATTTTTTCTGGAAGACCGGCAAAACGGCGTCCCATGCACCGAGACGTTCGCGCCGTTGTTCGATCTGCTTGACGAGCGTATTGAACGTCTTCTGGGCTTTCGACAGGCTGGCTGTCTCGTGGTGGGGCGCGATGGCGACCGCGGCTCCGCGACGTGCGGTCATGATGGGGGTTCTCCGGCCGCGGCGGGACGCGCGGCAGGCCGGTATTTTAGCCGGAACGGCATTCTCGCCCGCAACGACCGGCGGCGCGTTACGGCTTCGCCGTCGCAGCTACCGGCGCGCCCGAATCCATGCCCGGCGCGCCGTTCGACCCGTACGCCGCTTCGGCGCTCTTGTGTTCGGCGAGGCGCTTGGCGGCCAGGCGTTCCTGCGCGGCGACGATGTCGCCCGGATAGTTGTCGCCGTTGCCGGCGATCGGCTCGTAGCCGACCGATTCGAGGTCGAACAGTTCCTGGCGCACTTGTGCGCGCGTGAGCGTCGAGTGCGACGATTGCGCGTACGACGCGGCCGGTGCGGCGAGAAGGACGGTAGCGGCGGCAGTGGCGATGGTGACGATGATGGATTTCACGGTTTCCTCAGACGTTTTCGTTGCGGTTCGGCATGAATTCGCCTGGCTGAACCGACGAGACAAGTTTAGGAACCCGGACCGGCCGGATAAATGGCGATTCGTGGCGAGCTGTTTTCCAGAATGATCAAGAGTGACGGGCGCGCCAGCGTGCCGTCAGTCGCCGAACAGCTGCCCCTGCCCGGAGATGACGCGTTCGAAATCGTCGCGCAGGAACGGCAGGATCGCATCGGCGACCGGCTGAAGCTGGCGGCTCAGGTAGAACGCGTAGTCGATCGGCGAGCGCATCGTCTCGAGCGGCTCGGGGCCGGCCGTCGTCATCACGTAGCTGATCCAGCCGCCGCGCTGATACTGCTGCGGCCGGCCCTGCGCGTGGTTGAACTCGTCGGCGATCCGCGCCGCGCGCACGTGCGGCGGCACGTTGCGCTCGTACTCGCGCAGCGGCCGGCGCACGCGCTTGCGGTAGACGAGCTGGTCGTCGAATTCGCCGGCCAGCGTGCGTTGCACGTAGTCGCGGATGAAATCCTGGTACGGCTCGCGCCTGAACACGCGCCGGTACAGCTCGCGCTGGAACTGCTGCGCGAGCGGTGTCCAGTCCGTACGCACCGTCTCGAGCCCCTTGAAGACGAGGTCTTCGCCGCCGTCGGCCGTCGCCGCGAGGCCCGCATAGCGCTTCTTGCTGCCTTCCTCCGCGCCGCGCACGGTCGGCATCAGGAACCGTCGGTAGTGCCGCTCGTACTGCAGCTCCAGCGCGCTTTCGAGCCCGAATTGATCGTGCAGGTGCGCCTGCCACCAGCGGTTCACGTGCTCGACGACCGCGCGGCCCTTGCGTTCGGCTTCGTCGTCGTCGTGCGCTTGACCGAGCCACACGAACGTCGAATCGGTATCGCCGTAAATCACTTCGTAACCCTGAGCTTCGATCAGCTCGCGTGTGCGGTGCATGATCTCGTGGCCGCGCATCGTGATCGACGACGCGAGGCGCGGGTCGAAGAACCGGCAGCCCGTCGAACCGAGTACGCCATAGAACGAATTCATGATGATCTTCAGCGCCTGAGACAGCGGCGCGTTGCGCTGCCGCTTTGCGTCGTCGCGGCCTTCCCACACGCGGCGCACGATATCGGGCAGGCAATGCGCGGTGCGCGAGAAGCGCGCGCCGAGAAAGCCGGGCACCGACGCGTCGTCGCCGGGGTTCGCGAGCCCTTCGATCAAGCCGACCGGATCGATCAGGAACGTGCGGATGATCGACGGATAGAGGCTCTTGTAATCGAACACGAGCACCGAGTCGTACAGCCCCGGGCGCGAATCCATCACGAAGCCGCCGGGGCTGTTCTGTCCCGTCACGTCGCCGAGGTTCGGCGCGACATAACCGAGCCGGTGCATGCGCGGCAGGTACAGGTGCGTGAACGCCGCGACCGACCCGCCGGTGCGATCGGCCGCGAGCCCCGTGACGCTCGCGCGTTCGAGCGCGAAGGACAGCAGGTCGGTCTTGTCGAAGATCCGCGTGACGAGCTCGCAGTCCTTCAGGTTGTAGTGCGCGAGCGCGGGCTTGTCGTGATCGAAGCGGCGCTGGATCTCGTCCATCCGCTGGTACGGGTTGTCGATCGACTTGCCTTCGCCGAGCAGCGACTGCGACACGTATTCGAGGCTGAACGACGGGAACGTCCACGTCGCGGATTTCAGCATGTCGATGCCGTCGAGGATCAGCCGGCCGGCCGCACCCGCGAAGAAGTGGTCGGGCTGCTGACCGTGCGCGCGCCAGTCGAGCACGCTGCCGCCGCGCCCGAGCTTCAGCGGCACGCCGTATTGCTCCGCGTGCGCGTGCAGGATGCGCAGGTCGAACTGCACGAGATTCCAGCCGATCACCGCATCGGGATCGTGTTCGTCGAACCAGTCGTTGAGCCGCGCGAGCATCGCGGGCCGGCTGTCGCAGTAGTCGAGGCGGAAGTCGATGGCGCTGGCATCGGCATCGCCGTTCGGCGGCCCGAGCATGTAGACCTGCCGTTGCCCGCAGCCTTCGAGCGCGATCGAATACAGCTCGCCGTGGACGCTGGTTTCGATGTCGAGCGACACGCAGCGCAGCGCGGGGCGGTAGCCGGTCGCGGTTTTCAGTTCGGCGGCGCTCAGCGTGCCGTCGCTGCCGGGCTGGCCGCGAAACTGCACGCATGCGGTGATGAAGCGCTCCATCGCGTAGCGGTCGGGCGGCTGCACGTCGGCTTCGTAGACGTCGACGCCGGCCGCGGCGAGGCGCTTCTGGAGCCCGGACAAATGGCGGTAGCGCCGGCAATAGAGGCCGACGACCGGGCGCTGCCGAAAGTCGCGCAGCGCGAGCGGGCGCAACTCGGCATCGCGCTCGCCGGCCAGCGTGCGTTCGGCGAGCGCCTGCTGTTCGCCCGGAATGAACGCGACGGCTTCCTGCGGGCGCAACCGCACGCGGCGCGGACCATGTTCGGTTGCCAGCCAGAACTCGATCTCGATGCCGGTCGCGGTGTCCCGCCAGTGGCGGGTGAGGATGAAACCCTGCTCGAACTCCGTCAAAACGCTTGCTCGTCGTGGATGCCCAGGCGGCGGATTTTAGCGCTTGGGCGGGGGGCGTGCCGATGGTGGGCGCGTACGGGTGCGAGTGGGTTGTGCGCTGCAGCAGGGCGGTGGAGGGCTTGTCAAACGGCCGCGGGGATCGTTTCGCCTCACTGAGGGCAGGAAGCAGGAGGGGAAAGATGCGTTGATGCAGGAGCAGAAAACGGACACGGCAGAAACCGGTGGCAGGTGCCGTAGGCCGCGAATTGGCGAAGGGCATCCCGCTTTGCATTCAACAGTGCTGGCGGTCGTCCGGGGCACGCCACGACAAGGACTGCACCGAACCGGGGTTGATAACCATCCAGGATACGTGCTATCGCAACGATACTCATTTCAAAATGCTTTCAAAAGCATATAAGAATAATTTCATTTGTGTCTTTGCGGCGCCATCGTGCGGTCAAGTTTTGTCAGGCTAGTGCCACATATGTCGGAGTGCAGCTAGAATCGCCTCGGAGAGCCCATGTCATATTAATGACAATAAGTAAGCAAAAAGTAAGAAAGGGATGGGAATGGATGCGCAAGATATCGTGAGGGCCTTTCAGGGCGGATTGCTTCAACAAGACCGCCTGCTGAAACTCGACACCCCGCTTGGCCCCAACGTGATGCTGCCGCAACGTGTGGTGGGTTGGTCTCGCATCGGACGGCACTACGACTTCACGCTCGATGCGCTGTCGACGCGCAGCGATCCCAAACTGAAAAAGTTGATTGGGCAACCTATTACCCTGTGGACTCAACAGGCGAACGGGTCCTACCTTCCGCGGCACGGCTATGTCTATTCGATACGGAGGCTGGGAGCGGAAGGTGGGCTGACCAGCTACCAGATCGGATTTGCATCGTGGATGAATTTCCTGAAGTTTCGCCGAGATCAACGTATCTGGCAGGATAAGCCGGTCGATGAAATCCTCAGCGACGTCTTTAATGCACATCTGCAGGCGAAAGGTCAGTTTAAGTTCGCACTTTCAAACCCGCTTCCGCCGAGGTCGTATTGCACGCAATACGAGGACGACTGGAACTTCGTTCATCGGCTGATGGAGGCTGAAGGTCTGTTCAGCATCTGGACGCAGGCTGGCGACGGCAAATCGCATACGCTGACAGTCACCGATCGCCTGGACACATGTGAACCACTCGCTCCACAGTCGGTTCAGTTCTCGCGTGATGGTGCAAATAGCGAGGTCGATGCGCTGGTTCAATGGTCTGGAGTGCGAACCCTGCATAGCGCCGCGCTGACGACCCGGACGTTCGACTACAAGAGTCCGTCCTCCCTCGGCAATCCAAAGGGCACCAATGTACCAACGATGTCCTCCGAATTGCCCGAACAGCTGGAGATGTACGAGTACACGGGTCCGTACACCTATCTGAAGCAGGAACGGGGAGACCACCTCACCAAAGTGCGGATGGAGGAGTGGGAATCGAGTGCCAAGCGGTTTTACGGTACGGGTGGCCTGCGCGCAGCCGATGCGGGCAAGTGGTTCGAACTCACTGGACATCCGGAACACGATCGAGATTCTGCCGAGCGGCGTGAATTTGCGATCATCGAAACGGTATGGTTGATCGAGAACAACCTCCCTGGATCGAGCCATCACGCAAACTTCCCGCATGGCCTGCAGGATCGGCTGGCCGAAGCAATGGCGAGCCAAAGCGCCGGAAGCTCATCGATCGTAGCGCACGATGATGGAGCCAAAGGCTTCTTTCTCGTCGAGATCGAGACGCAAAGAAAGTCCGTTCCGTATCGCAGCCCGTTCGAACACCGAAAGCCGGTCATGCAGATGCAGACAGCGACGGTGGTTGGTCCGCAAGGTCAGGAAATCTACACGGATGAACTGGGGCGCGTGAAAGTGCAGTTTCACTGGGACCGGATCGGGCAACGTGACGAGCGTAGCTCGTGCTGGGTGAGAGTCGCGCAGCCGTGGTCCAGTGCCCAATTCGGTGGTATCCAGTTGCCGAGAATCGGTGACGAGGTAGTAGTGCCATTTTTCGACGGCGACCCTGATAGGCCGGTGATCACGGCCCGTGTAGGGAACGGCTCGAATCGGCCACAGTGGAATCTTCCAGATCAACACGCGCTGTCGGGCTTCGTCAGCAAGGAGATCGGGGGAGCGCAGAACAACGTCTGGCTGAAGGATGACACGGCGGGCCAAGTTCAAACCCAGATTCGGAGCGATCACCTCGAGTCTGGGTTGCATTTGGGCTACTTGACACGTGTGAGCGAACCCGCCGGGCGCGGCGAGAAGCGCGGCGAAGGTGCTGAGTTGCGGACGGACGGTCATGTCGCGGTGCGCGGTGCGCGTGGCTTGCTCTTGTCAACATATGCTCGCTCGGGGGCGACCGGTGACACGGTTAGCGTCGATGAGGTGAATCTTCAGCTCGCGAACGCTCAGGATATAGCCGCTAGCGTTGCGCAGTCGGCTCAGGCTGCGAGAGCGCAAGACGGCGAGCAGAAGGCTGTAGTTGACTCGTTGAAGGCCCAAGCGAAGGCGATTCAAGGTGGCGGTACGCTCAAGCAGTTCGAGCAGCCGCATCTGGTGCTGGCCAGTCCGGCAGGTGTAGCGGCCACAACTGACGAGCAGATTCACCTGAGCAGTGGCAAAACCACAGCAGTTACCACTGGCGAACATATGTCTGTCAGTACGGGCGGTGGATTCTTTGCCAGTGCACGCCGGGCGCTTCGCCTATTCGCCTATGAGGCTGGCATGCGGCTCGTTGCGGCGGCTGGTGACATTGACGTAAAGGCGCTCAAGGACAGCATCAATCTGCTGGCGAAACTGAATGTGACAGTCACAGCTACCAAGATCACGATCAGTGCGCAGCAGGAAGTTGAGATCAATGGCGGCGGTAGTTATACCCGCTGGACGGGTGGACAGATCAAAAGCGGCACGTCGGGCGGCTTTGAGGTGCATTCGGCAAGCCAGACTTTCGTTGGGCCGGACAGTGTCAGTACGCCGAGTATCCCGGCATTGCCGCCAGAGAAGGAGCAGTTGCACTTCGCGTTGAGGGCCTTGCCCGGTGATGGACATCAGATCGCCAGCGAGCCCTATGACTTGTATAAGGGCGGCGCAAAGATCGGCGAAGGCGTCACGGATCAGTTCGGGCGCATCGTCGTGAAAGATCACGAATCCGGCACGCCTGCGTACACAGCTAAATTGAGTAACGGGGCGGAATACGATTTGGACGTGAAGGATGCGCTTAACGATGACCCTGATCACATCGATCAGCGAACCAATCGCGGCGAACGGAACGCTTGAGCACGTCCCTTCTGACTTTCATCATTGAGGTAAACGTGGCAGATTTCCCGCTCAAGACTCACAAGTCATCAAAAGTTGCGGTTGACGAAAAAACCCGGCAAGCAAGGGGCTCGCTTCAATGGCTCCTCGAAGGCAGGGACAAGATTCCCATCACGCGCGGCAATACCCTGAGCTTCATCGTCAACTCTGAAGACGGATTCAAGTCGATCGCGAAAGACCTGAAGGAAGCAAAGGCGACGGCGGACATCATATGCTGGGGGTTTGATCCGGGCATGGAGCTTGAGAGAAGCGGCGGTAAATGGCGACGCGGTCAGACTTATGGAGAGTTGCTCGACGAGATTACTCAGCGCAAGGAAAATCCCGTTACGGTTCGCTTGCTCGTATGGTACGAACCAGACCCGGTCGTTTGGTCACAAGCGAACAACATGCCGGGATTTACAGATAGTTCGGATTACTATCCGAACAAATGGGCCTTGTCTTCTCCCTATGACAGCCAAGAGCGTCAAGACTACTGTATCGCGTGGTGGGCGAAGAATTTGCCGAAGGGGCGCAGCAACGCAGGGGCGAATCCCAATCTGCGTGTCGTCTTGCGGAGTGTTTCCCGAAACGATGCGATCGCTTTGCTCAAGATGCAGGCCCCGACGGTGCAGGAAGATGAGGACACGCGCGGCCGGGTCGAGCAGGCTGGGTTTGAAATGGCTGCGACGCACCACCAGAAACCCGTCCTGATCGACTACGACTATGATCAGGGTAGCAAGGCTATTGGCTACGTCATGGGTCTCAACTCGGTTACGGATTACTGGGACGGTTCGGAGCACAAGGTAGACGATGAGCGTCGGGAGCGTTGGGTAGATTCTGCGTTGAAAGGTGAGACTGATCACCAGAAAGATGCCGAAGGCGAGGCAAGCGGCTCTGTTTACGAGCATTCCAAACCTTTCCAGGACTACGCATGCCGGGTTCAAGGCCCCGCACTCGCGCAATTGAAGTACAACTTCGAGAATGGATGGGCGGCGGCGCTTGAGCAACCATTGCCGTTCGACAAGCCGCCGGCACCACCGGCAAAGATCAAGACGGTGTCGGGCAGTCCTGCGCATCTTGTCCAGATCGTTCGCACGCAGCCGCACGAACTTGAAAAATCAATCAAGGAAATTTATTTTCAGGCAAGTAGCTGCGCGCACAATTATATTTACATGGAGAACCAGTATTTCTTCTATCCTGAATTTTCTCGGCATCTGACTAAAACTCGTAAGGAATTTTGCGATAAATGGGTCGAGAAATCGCATAAACCCGTTACTGAGATCCCGAAACTTCACTTGTTTATCGTAATTCCTCATCCAGAACGGAATCAGATGATCCCACGCACCTACGATACATTAACGGGACTGGGGTATGGTCAGAAGGTCGATGGTATTGAGGCGATGCCGGAACAACGAGCACTTTCGGATAAAGGTAAGCTCGATCAGAAGTACCCGAATTCTCGCAAGGGACCAAAGGGAGGGCAGGTCCTCGACCGCCCGAGCGTCCAGGATCTTGAGCGCCAGCTAGGGCTTGAAGTGACCGTAGCCCGGTTGCGTACAAGCGGTCCTGATGCGAAAGGTAATATGGCCTACCGTGAAATTTATATCCACTCGAAGTTGATGATTATCGACGACGCTTTTATCACTGTGGGCAGTGCAAACCTGAATCAGCGTAGTATGTCGGTGGACAGCGAGATCAATATCGCAGCCACTGGATCCCTCTATGCTGCTAATCTGCGGAAGCGGGTGTTTGCCTTGCATTCCGGTGGCGAAAATGAGGGTAGCAACAACCCGGACGAGCTTCCCGATAAGTTCAAACTTTGGAAAAAAACGATGAATGACAACCTGTCCAAAATGAGAAAGAAGCAACCGATGACAGGTTTTCTGTTGCCGTTCGAAGACCACCGTTCCACGACGCAGCTTTTGGGGCAGGTTGACGTTCCATCATCCAGCGACACAGCGGCTGTCTGATGAATGAGATCATGCGATTTCTTATTCGCGTTGCACGCTTCGCGGCCTTGATGGTGTGCTGCATGCAGATGCTTCCGGTTCATGCAGGACTTCTCGATTCGCTGCATCCCAAGATCAATGCCACTATGTCCGATCTGCCACGCTACGAAAAACTGCCGCCCTTCAACCCGCACCGTAAAGAGTTCAGCTGTGTCTATCAGGCACAAAGGGTTCCCGCCTTTGAACCGCAGGCTGAGATGTGGTTTCAGCAGGCCGTCGCCCTGGACAACCCGAATATCAGGAACATCGACTACGCAAAGATGTATCAGTTGTACTTGCAGGCCGCCGAGAGAAACCATTGGAAAGCGATGCTCAATCTGGCTTCGTTGATTCTGCGCGATGACCCGGGTGTACCGGAGCACGATCCGGAGACGGCAATCCGCTGGGTAGAAAAAGCAATGACGCTAGGCGCGCCGGATGCCTACGATCGGATGGGGGTGTATCACCTGAACGGTGTAGTCAAGGGCGGTAATGCTTCGACTGGCTATGCGTTCTTCCAGCGTGCAGCGGATATGGGGAGCGCGGCCGCGATGACTTTTCTGGGCGACAAGATGTCGGGGACCTACGATGATCCCGGCGGCGAATTCTGGGGCAATTTGCCTGTTGCTACCAAGATGCTGGAGTGCGCACTTGCTCAAGGTTATGGGGTTGCTGCAGACAAACTGTCGTATATCTATCGCGACACCACGCCGGAGTCGAAGGCTCGCGCACTTCATGTTTTGCACGAGGGCGTCAAGCTAGGTTGCGCAGAGTGCGCGGACAATCTGTCGACAGAATTCAACGGATTTGGGCTGACGCGTGGAGAGAACCTTATTGGTCATATCGACAAGGCGCGTGCTCAACGCTACAGCAAGATTGGCGACGTACTAAAGCTTTATGATGGGCGTCTGAGGCTTCCTAACCTGGACAAGGTGTTGCCGCTACCGCCTGCGCCACTGCCCAAGTGGAATGGTGATGTCCAAACGTTGATCAATGCGGCGAAGGCGGTTACTCCGCCGGTCAGATCACAAAAAGGCAACCTGCAGCAGGGGCGCCTTTTTGTGCCGGACGGCTATGCCGTCGCCGCACTGGAAACGAGTACGCTTGCAGTTGGTGGCGATCAATGGGTGCCCAAAGCTGGTTACTGGCTGGCGCTGTACGGCTCTTCGACTGAACCGGATGGCCGACTGATTGCTCGATCAGGGCTGCCCGAGCGTTTCGAAGCTGGCGAGCGATTTGAACCACCCGTACATGAATGGTTGTCACCGGATCGGGTGCAATGGTATTTCCTCGGCGAAGCGTACCGCCTGCCGCCACAGCGTACAGATTTTCTTGCGAATCTGACTCAGGCGGGGATGCTGCGCGAGGTTGAGGCACAACCATCGGTATTGAGATGTGCAGGTGACGATAGCTGCCCGGAAACAGGGATATGGGGGAGTCGCGTCGAGGACGACCATCCGATGGCGATGCTGTACAACCGCTGGGATCAACAGGCGTTCATTGAAAAGGGGCAGGCCTTCCCCCAGCCTGGCGACCGATTCATCGACATTGCGATCAATGATGTCCAATGGACGTATCTGGGCAGTCCGAATGCAGAAACTGGCACGTCAGGCATATACGCCGTCAGTTTGTAAAGATGTAGCGCAAGCTGTATTCGGCTAAAAATGGGGCGTCGGGTCATTGTAGTTGGTGCCGCGCTCGTGCCCCATGGAGGTACCGGTGACACGGATTCAAGCACAGTCACCATCAGCGGAAAACCTGTCATTCGACGTTGTCGATGCCTTGAGTAGGTCCGACGTATTCGCGATTTGAGGTAATACGATGAAGTCGGTCACGAATTCATTCTTGAGTTGCAGCAACGGAATGTTCCGTTCCGCTTCGTCACGGAGAGGGGCAGCATGCCACGCGGATCCTTCAACCATGTCGAATGGGGCAAGCAAGGAGTTCGAGATCGATCACGTCCGCAAGAAGATAGTGCAAACTCGGCTTCCGGGCTCTCGACCATCGACCAACAAAACCCCGAAAAATCACTGATTCTCCGGGGGTTTTTATGCCATCGAAGATTGGTTGCCTCGAAGCGGGTGCCTGAGGGCGGACTCAAACCAGCACCCTCAAACATGCCCCTCATGCTCGACCACCCCACCGCGCGCCGATCGCCCCGCAACCACCAACGGCGCCCCTGACATCCGTGCCGCCCGCTTCGCCCACATCGCCGTCAGAATCGGCACGAGAATCGCCGTCACGAGGCAAGCGGTCGCGACGATCGCCGTCGCGGCCGGCACCATCGGTTTGAACTTCGGAATCATCTCGCCGATGATCGCCGGGTTCGCGACCGCGGCGCCGGCCGTCGACGACGCCGCAAGCCCCGCAGTCCCGTTGCCGCCGCCGATGAATTTATCGGCGAGAATCAACGGCACCCCCGTCACGACGATCACCGCGAGCCCGAGCGCCACTCCCGGCAGCCCGCTTTTCGCGATCACGTTGAGATCGATACCGTTGCCGAGCGCGAAGCCGAAAAACGGGATCAGCGGATGCACGCAGCGCCCGAACAGCTCGCGCAGGTCCGCATCGAGGTTGCCGAGCGTGAAGCCGATCAGGAACGGCAGCACCGCGCCGACGAACAGCCGCGTCTCGAACACCGCGACGCCGGCCGCGCCAAGAATCAGCATGCTGACGAGCGGCCCCGATTCGATCGACATCAGCACGAACGCGCCGGCTTCCTCCTTGCTGCCGTACTGCTGCATCACGGCCGCATAGAGGCCGCCGTTGGTCATGTCCATCGACGTCGTGATCGCGAGCAGCGACAGGCCCGCGAAGAGGCCCGTCCGGATGCCTTCGTCAGGGATGAACTGCGCGGCGATCAACGTCGCGAGCCACGCGATCACGATCTTCGTCGCGAGCAGCGTGCCCGATTTGCGCAGCACGACGCCCGTCGCGCGCAGGTTGATCGTCGCACCCATGCAGAAGAACCACACGGCGAGGATCGGCACCGTGCCCGCGATCAGGCCATTGGTGAACGAGCCCAAGTACTTCCCGGCGTTCGGTGCGAACGTATGCACGCACGCGCCGAGCAGCATCGGGACCAGCATGAGTCCGCCCGGAATGCGGTCGATGGCCTGTTTCAGCTTCACGTCTCCTCCGTGGACGTCGATGCGTCCCATTGTCGAATGATGTCTGCTGACTGACTATAGAACATGATTCGGAACGTCGGTCCGTTTTTGTGAACTTGCCGGGTAGTCGTATACCCGTAACTCAATATGACGCTGATAATAAAGAGAATAATGGCGCCGCAGCGCGCGATGAAGAATTCGGTTCATCGTTCCGAATTTACGAAATCTGTGCGTCAATTCATCGTATGACCACCGATCGCACAGGCGTCGGCGGCCCGTCCATTCCCCACGGAGAACCGGCATGGAAGTGCGGCAAGGCATACACAGCGAACACGCGAAGACGCTCGACACGGCCGGGCTGCGCCGGCATTTCCTGGTGGAGAACGTGTTCGCGCCGGATGCGCTGTCGCTGACCTACAGCCATATCGACCGCATCATCGGCGGCGGCGCGTGGCCGGCCACACGGCCGGTCGAGGTGCCCGCGTCGATCGGTGCGGCGATGGGCGTGAGCCATCTGCTGGAGCGGCGCGAACTGGGCGCGATCAACGTCGGCGGGCCCGGTTGGGTCGAGGTCGACGGGCAGCGACACGCGGTGGGCACCGAGGAGGCGATCTACATCGGGCAAGGCGGGCAGGGTGTCGTATTCGGCAGCGACGATCGCACGCATCCCGCGAAGTTCTACCTGAACTGCGCGCCCGCGCACACCGCTTATCCGACGCGCACCATCACGCTCGCGCAGGCGTCGCCCGAAACGCTCGGCGACGCGGCCACGAGCAATCGCCGCACGATCTACAACTTCATCGTGCCCGACGTGCTGCCCACGTGCCAGCTGTCGATGGGGATGACGAAACTCGAGCCGGGCAGCCTGTGGAACACGATGCCGTGCCACACGCACGAGCGCCGGATGGAGGTGTATTTCTACTTCAACCTTGCCGACGACGCAGCCGTGTTCCACATGCTCGGCGAACCCCAGGAGACGCGCCACGTGGTCGTGCACAACGAGCAGGCCGTGATCTCGCCGAGCTGGTCGATCCATTCGGGCGTCGGCACGCAGGCGTACACGTTCATCTGGGGGATGGTCGGCGAGAACCAGGTGTTCAAGGACATGGACCACATCGCCGTCGCCGACCTGCGCTGACACCATGAAACGCGATAACCCCGATCTTCCTTCCGCCGACGCGCGTTCCGCGCTCGCCGACCTGTTCGACCTGACCGGCAAGGTTGCGATCGTCACGGGCTGCAACACGGGGCTCGGCGCGGCGATGGCCGTCGCGCTCGCGTCGGCCGGTTGCGACATCGTCGGCGCGAACCGCTCGTCGCCGGATACGACGTCGGCGCGTGTCGCGGCGGCCGGGCGGCGTTTCGTCGACGTGCGTGCGGACCTGTCGACGCTCGAGCCGGTCGAGCGGATCGTCGCCGGTGCGGTCGATGCGTTTGGCCACGTCGACATCCTCGTCAACAACGCGGGCATGATCCGGCGCTGCGACGCGCTCGATTTCACCGAGGCGGACTGGGACGCCGTCATCGACGTGAACCTGAAGAGCGTGTTCTTCCTGTCGCAGGCCGTCGCGCGGCAGATGGTGCGACAGGGACGCGGCGGCAAGATCGTGAACGTCGCGTCGATGCTGTCGTTCCAGGGCGGCATCCGCGTGCCTTCGTACACGGCGTCGAAGAGCGGCGTGCTGGGTCTCACGCGCCTGCTCGCGAACGAATGGGCCGCGCACGGGATCAACGTGAATGCGATCGCGCCCGGCTACATGGAGACCGACAACACCGCGCAATTGCGCGAGGACAGCCGGCGCAGCGACGAAATCCTCGGCCGCATCCCGGCCGGCCGCTGGGGCGTGCCCGACGATCTCGCGGGCGCGGTCGTGTTCCTCGCGTCGCGCGCGTCGGACTACGTGCACGGTCATGCGCTCGCCGTAGACGGCGGGTGGCTCGCGCGCTGACCGTGGCGCGCGGCGGACGCGTTATGCTTTCCCGATTCGCATCTCACGGATTCATGCAAATGACAGCAACGCCCAGGCAGCGCAAGCACGATCAGGCGAACTTGGAGCCGGGAGCCGGCCAGCCGGAGGCCGGCGGTGTCGAGAAGGCCGATTCGGTCGCGGCCGTCGGGAAGGTCTTCACGATCCTCGCGGCGCTCGGTGATCGCCGCGAAATCGGCATCAGCGAACTGTCGCAGCAGCTCGGCATGTCGAAGACGACGGTCCATCGCTTCCTGCAGACGCTCAAGGCGCTCGGCTACGTCGCGCAGGAAGGCGAGACCGATCGCTACCGGCTGACGATCCGGCTGTTCGAGCTCGGCAGCAAGGCGCTGGAGAGCGTCGACCTCGTGCGCGAGGCCGATCTCGAGATGCGCCGCATCGGGCAATTGACGCGCGAAGCCGTGCATCTCGGCGCGTTCGACGAGGACGCGATCATCTACATCCACAAGATCGATGCCGATTACGGGCTGCGCATGCATTCGCGGATCGGCCGGCGCAATCCGCTCTACAGCACGGCGATCGGCAAGGTGCTGCTCGCGTGGATGGCGCCCGACGAAGCGCGAGCGGTGCTGGCCGGTATCGAGTTCAGGAAGTCGACCGCGAAGACGCTGTCGTCGGCGGACGCGGTGATGAGCATCCTGCCGCACGTGCGACAGCAGGGCTACGGCGAGGACAACGAAGAGCAGGAAGACGGCCTGCTGTGTCTCGCCGTGCCCGTGTTCGACCGTTTCGATCGCGTGATCGCGGGGTTGTCGATTTCGTTTCCGACGATGCGCTGCGGCGCGGATACGAAGGCGCATTACGTCGCACTGCTGAAGGCATCCGGGCGAGCCATTTCTGAACGGCTCGGGCACCACGCGGAAGCGGCCGGCGTCGCGCCGGAGAAGGTCGGGCATGACTGAGCGTCCGGTGTGCGGCACGGTGGCCGCCCGCATCGGCAGCCACGCCGCTACACCCGCACCACATCGCGCTTCAGTTTCTCCACCCGCTGCGGCCGCTGATACAGATACCCCTGCGCATACTGAATCCCGACCGCATGCAGCGCACGATGCTGCGCTTCCGTCTCCACGCCTTCCGCGATGATCTTCAGGTCGTAGTGATGCGCGACGGCCGCGATCCCCTCGATCAGCCCTGCGCCACCGCCGTTCAGTTGCGCAACGAACTGGCGATCGATCTTCACGTAGTCGAACGGGAAGCGCGACAGCATGTCGAGATTGCTGTGATGCGTGCCGAAATCGTCGATCGCGAACTTCGCGCCTTTCGACCTGAGCGCCTGGAAGATCGCGGTGGTCCGTGCGTTCTTTTCGAGCAGGATGCGCTCGGTGACTTCGAGCACCAGCGTAAAACCGGGCGGCAGCGCGCGGATCGCGTCCTCGACGACGGACACGAACCGCGCGCGCTCGAGATCCTTCGGCGCGATGTTCACGGCGATGCGCAGCGGCGCGGACGGCGTGAGCGCGGCCAGTTCGGACACGGTGGTCCGCAGCACGAACTCCGTCACCTTGGGCAGCACCGCGCTCGATTCCACCTGCGGGATGAACAGGGCCGGGCTGATGGCCCCCCACTTCGGATGCTGCCAGCGCAGCAGCGCCTCGACGCCGACCATCCTGCGCGTCTGGACATCGACGATCGGCTGGTAGACGACATGGAACTCGTTGCGCCTGAGTGCCTGGCGAACGGCCTTCAGCAACAGCCGCCGCGGCGCCATCGCCAGCAGGTAGGCAGCGATTACGAGGCCATCCGCCAGCAGCGCGATCGTGATGCCGATCAGCCGATCGTGGCGCCGGACCTGCGACGCATAGTGCGCCGATGCGGCAACCGACACCGTGAACGGCCAGCGGTGCGACGTGATCGCGCTGCCGCCCGCGGGGCCCGCGCCCGCTTCCGGCATGAACTTCCCATGCTGGTCGAGACGGCCCGAACCCGCGATCGACAGCGTGGCGGTTCCGGTACTGTCGCGGGTGCTGCGTGCGAGCGCGTCGGCCACGTAGTCGCCCTCGATCAGGTACAGGACACCCGCGCCGCGCGCGGTGGCGCGAAACACGGACAGCACCGGGATGCCGTGCTGAAACGGCGTCTGGCGCAGCAACGTGACGATCATCGATCCCGGTTCCGGCTCGCGCGTGTAGGCGTCGAGCGGCACGTCGATCGCGCCGAGCGCCGATGAGCACATGACGCGGCCGTCCTTCACCAGCCCGACGGCACGCAGGTAGCGCAGACGGGTGCCGATTTCGGCCAGCGTCCGGAATACCGTCGCGCATGGCCGCCCGACGAGCGCGGTCAGCTCGTCCGCATGCCGCAGGCGAACGCCGTCCAGGATGCGGTCCACCGATGCCACGCTGTCGTTCGCGACAGCGCGTTCATGCGCGGTGACGGCCTCACGCGCGCAGCGATCGGCAAGCACGATCGCGAATACGGGCACGAGCACGCAAACGATTACGGCGATGAACAAGACAACCCGCGGCCATGCGCCGCTGCGCTGGAAAACTGGCTTCGAGCCTGGCGTGAGCGCCGACATTCCCGCGGTTGCCTTTGGTGTTGTGCGCATGGAGTGGCAAGCCGAACCGGTTGATGCGCAAACCGCGCGCATGCGTCATGCCTGATCCGGACGATGCCCCTCGCGCGCCGGTATCGCGATGCTAATCGATTCAACGGTCGCGATGGGCATGGGCGGCAGCACCGTCGCGATCGGCCATTCATTCCGGCGGCTTCGCGCTATAACATGCGCAGACTGCGCATATATATTGACGTAGCACACCGAAAAAAACCCCGGCCGCAGGGTCGTGCGGCCGGGATGAAAAGACACCGTCTCTTGGCACGAGGATGGTGCGCGGCAAGTATAAGATGTGACGCGCGATTACGAAATATTGTTATTTAACAATTGGTGCAGTTTTGTGATTGCATCTCGACAAGAAATATTTTCGTGAGACGCCGTTTTCGGCGGTTTGCTGCCGCGCCGTGACGCCGTCACAGGAGCGCGCGGACCACGGTCGAAAGGAGAACGACAGGAATCGCCGACATATTCATGCCGGTGGCGAAGCGGTCTGACGTTGAACGAACGATGCCATGCCGGCGCGTCGCACCGGCCGCGATTCAGAAATCGTTGCGCATCTTGTGCAGCAGGTCGCCGGGCGATTGGTGCGTGTCGACCGCGGTTAGCACATCGGTCAGGAACCACGGCAGGTTCAGCTGCGTATCGGAATCGCCGACGCATACGCGGATCGGCGGCGCCTTGGACGGCGAGTGGGCGTCTTGCGCGGCGCCCCGGGACGGGACGCAATTCTTCGCGTACGCCGGAACCGGCGCGGCGGCGCCGGATGGGGCGCCGGCGGCTGCCGGCAAGCTGACGGCGGCAAGCAGGGTCAGTACAGCGACAGTGGCAACGCGTTTCATGGGAGTCTCCGGCGATGCTGGTTCGACCGCGCGGGCCGGCGCGAGTTCGGCGGCTGCGCGGCTACGTCACTCGCTTACCCGTTCATCCGTTCATCCGCGCGCGACGCTTGCCGCCCGCGCCGGCTGCCGGCTGCGCCACTGCTGCGGCGATTCGCCGGTCCAGCGCCGAAAGGCGCGCGTAAACGCGCTGTGTTCCGAATAACCGAGCAGCCAGGCCACTTCCGCGAGCGTCAGCCGCGGATCGTTCAGATGGTCGATCGCGAGCCGCCGCCGCGTGTCCTCGCGCAGGGTCCGGAAGTTGAGCCCGAGTTCGGCAAGCCGGCGATGCAGCGTGCGCGACGACACATGCAGGTCCGACGCGATCTGCTCGATGCTCGCGTCGCCTTGCGTCAGCAAGCGCGCGACGGCTTCGCGCACCGACTGTTCGAGATCGTCCGTCTGCCGCAACTCGGCGAGCAGCGCGCTCGCCTGGCGTTCCATCATCTGCAGCAGCGCGTCGTCCGGCTGGCGCAGCGGCTGCGTGAGCAGGCGCAACGGGAACGCGAGCCGGTTCACCGGCTGGCCGAACCGGACCGGGCAGCCGAAATAGTCGACGTACGGCTGGTCGTCGCCGGGCGACGGATGCACGAAGCAGACTTCGTCGGGCCCGTTGCGCGTGCCGGTGATATTGCGCGCGAACTGGACGATCGCGGTCAGCGCCACTTCATCGACGAGCGGGCCGAGCGGTTCGGGTGCGTCGTGCCATTCGATCGCGACCGAGTTCGCCTCGACCCGTACTTCCATGCGCGCGACGTTCGCGATCAGATGTTCGTATTGCTGCCAGCGTGCGAGCGCGGCGCCGGCGTCGCGGCACGCATGCAATGCGTAGCCGAGCGCGCCGAGATGCGCGGGCGTGATCCGCTGGCCGACGTGCAGGCCGAGCAGCGGATCGTCGAGCGCGCGGACCGCGCATTCGAGCAGGCGCCGCCAATGCGCGCTCGCGTACAGCGTCAGCCCGCGATCGTCCTCGGGCGGCCGCGCCTCGCCGAGTACGCGTGCCGCGTCCTTGCCCTGTTCCGACAGATAGTCGAACAGCAGCCGCACGTAGGTGCTCGAGTAGTAGATGCGCTGTGTCGATAGCGGGGAGGCGGCGGACATGGCGGAAAGTGTCAAGTAATCGTCTGCAAGTGTCAACGCGCGCCGACCTGCACGCGACGATACTGCCCGTCAGTTTCCGATCGAGGCCGCAACATGCCGACCGAGTTGATGACGTGGCTCCATGCGTTCCTGGGTAACGACGTGGACTGGAAGCAGGTGCTGCTGATCGGCATGACGCCGGTCTTCCTGATCGCGTTCGCGATCGAATACGCGGTGGCGACCAAGCGCGGCCGCCGCGCGCCGTTTCGCTGGAAGGAGATCGTCGCGAACCTGTCGCTCGGTGCCGGTTATCAGGTGGCGGAAACCGTGATGGGGCTTCTGTTCACCGGCGCGATCTTCGCGTGGGTCTACCGGCACCGGTTGTTCGATGTGCCGGTAAACGGCTTCACGATCGTGCCGATCTTCGTTTTAGTCGAGTTCTGCTACTACTGGTTTCACCGCACGTCGCACCGCGTGCGCTGGTTCTGGGCCGCGCACGTGCCGCATCACAGCGGCGAAGTGATGAACTTCACGACGGCGATGCGACAGTCGCTGCTGAACGCGTTCGTCGGCGTGTTCGTGTTCTACCTGCCGCCGGTGTGGTTCGGCATTCCGCCCGCCGTCGTGTTGTTCCTGCTCGCGGTCGATCTCGCGTATCAGTACTTCGTGCATACCGAGTCGATCGGGCGCCTGCCGCGCTGGTTCGAGTACGTGTTCGATACACCGTCGAATCATCGCGCGCATCACGGCCGTAATCCGCGTTACATCGACAAGAATTATGGCGGCGTGCTGATCATCTTCGACCGGATGTTCGGCACCTACGTCGAGGAGACGGAGCCGGTCGACTATGGGATCACGCAGCAGATTCGTTCGTATAACTTTCTTGTGCTGAACCTGCACGAGTTCGTCGACATGTGGCGCGACGTGTTCGCGCCCGGGCCGGTCATGCAGCGGCTGAAGCACCTGTGGATGCCGCCCGAGTGGGAGCGACCCGGGCACCGGCCGATCCATACGTGGAGTGTCGAGCGCAAGGGAGAGGAGGACGGCGGGTAAGGTTCGGGCTGGCGGGGTGATCCAAACGTTAACAATCGTTTGGATCACCGGTCGGACGCTTGCGACGCGGAATGCGCTCATTTATTGTGCCGCCACGACCACGCCGACACCGGGCGTCAAGCCAGATCGAAAGGAGCACCCGTCATTACCGCATCGACTCGTCGCACGCATGTCCGTGCATTTCTCGTGGCATCGCTCGCCTATCTCAATCTCGCGCATCCTGCTTCAGCCGCCTATACGGAGGCGTGGATGAGCGACCGTGACGTGAAGGAACAAGCGCGGCAAGTCAAGCATCCGACCGCCGCGGCGAGCAGTTCGACGGCCGCGAAGCCGGTTCGGCCATCCGTTCGATCCGGCGCGACCGGTGCGGTCGTCGCGCATGCCGACGCGAAGCCTGCGGCAAAGTTGCAACCGGTTCCCGCCAAGGCCCCGAAGCTTCAAGAGGCGGGGAGCGCCGATCCGAAGCGGAAAACCGTCGCGAATCCGTCGCGAGCACGGGTGGTACGCACGAGCGCGGCGGTGCGGCCTTGAAGCATTGAATCCACGACGCGCGTCGACGTGTCGCCGCGCTCGGCCATAATCGCAGCATTCGACGGTTACGGAGAATATCGTGTCGCTGATGGACCGTTTGTTGTCACGCGGAGTGCAGAACGCGTCGTCGCGAAGGCAAGTGATCGTGCGTGTGTGGCTCGACGAACAGGGGCGCGTCCGCGATCTCAAGGTCCGACGCAGTTGCGGCGATCCCGCTCTCGACGAGAAAGCGCTTCACGCGATTGCCGTGATGCGCTTCCCTGGCGGCCACCTCGGCTCGGGGGGGAAATCCGCCAAGCGCTGGCACGATCTCAACTATCCGGTGGACTGACGGCGCGCCGCTGCGCGTCGTCGATAGCCGTCACACCACCGGTTGCGACACGGCAACCGTCGATTCAGTGCAGGCCAGCCGATGCGATCGAGCGCACCGTGTCGGTGATGTTCACGCAGCGCGACAGGCCGAAATGCTCGGCTTCGCGGCGTTCCGGTTCGCTGCTCGCAATGCCCACCGCGCGTTCGGGCGGCACGCCGAGCGCTTGAAGCGCGACATCGAAAGGATGCTGATTTGATCCGGAGTCCTGCTGATTGGCGTCCGTGACGACGACCGAGAAGCGGTCGAGGTTCGCGCGGCCGAACTGGCCTTCGAACATGTCGCTGAGCCGTGCGGCCGGCAGCGTCGTGACGAGACCGAGTCGGTATCCTTCTTCCGATGCCCGGTCGAGCCACTGGATGATCGCGTCGCGTTGATGGCGCGATTCGTGCGAATCCGGTGTTGCTTCGATCTGCGCGAATGCTGCGTCGAGACGGGTGACGATGGCTTCGATAACCACGGTGATTCCTCTTCAGAGACGTGATGATCCGTTCGCCGACGGGAATGCCACACACCTTAGCGTCGATCCGGAAAACGCGACCAATTAATATTCTTATCCAACTCATACGATTCAGCTTATGAATCGGGTTGCGAGCCAGCGTGGGCGCGGGATGCGTGTCGCGCAACATGCTCCACGCGAAATGCATCGTATCGACGGCCTTCAATGTGATGCACCAAACTCGCGCACGTTGCGCATGCATCGGTCATATGCATATGAAAAAAACGGCGTATCGGGCGATGCGCGCCCGATACGCCGTCTTGCGATGCCGCGTGTGAACGGTCGATCAGTGCAGCTTGATCGACGGCTGGTTGCGGCTTTGCAGCCAGTGGCTCAGTGACTGGAACAGCGCGCGCTTCACGCCATACACGCTGAACAGGTGCTTGCGGTACAGGAACTTGTACAGGCCGATCGCGGCAAGCCCGTCGACGATCAGCGAGCGCGAACGCACGCCGAGGTCGGCCTGGTACACGGCGCCGGCGTGCCCGAGCGACACGACGGTGCCCGCATCGCGGAACGTGAAGCCGGCCACCGGCTTGCCGGCGACGCGCCGCGCGAACGCCTGGACCAGATACACGGCCTGCTGGTGCGCGACCTGCGCGCGCGGCGGCAGGAAGCCGCTCGCACCGGCCGACGGGCATGCGGCGCAGTCGCCGAACGCATACACGTGCGGGTCGTCCGGCGTTTGCAGCGTGTCGGTCACGATCACCTGGTTCGACCGGTTGAGCGCGATGTCGCCGATCTGCCGCAGGAGCGCGGGCCCCGCGACGCCGGCCGCCCAGATCGTGATGTCGCTCGCGAGTCGTTCGCCCGTCGCGGTCGTCACGGCATCCGCGCCGACTTCCGCCACGCGGGTATCGGTCAGCACGTCGACGTTCAGCGCGCGCAACTGCGCGTGCATCTTGGCGGACAGCCGTTCGTCGAGCGCCGGCAGGATGCGCGGGCCGCCTTCGATCAGCCGGATGTGCACGTCGCGCGCCGACACCAGCGCCTTGAAGCGATACGTCGTCAGTTGCTGGATCGCGTCCCGCAGCGCGGCGGCCAGCTCGACGCCCGTCGCGCCCGCGCCGATCACGTTGATGCAGATCGGCGCCGCGCGCCGCGCGGGCTGCTGCTCAGCCAGGTGATTCGCCTTCGTGCAGGCCGCGAGGAACTTCCGGCGGAAATCCTCGGCCTGGTCGAGATTTTCAAGTGGCAGCGCATGGCGTGCCGCGCCCGGCACGTTGAAGAAATTCGTCACGCTGCCGACCGCCAGCACGAGATCGTCATAACCGAGCTCGCGCTGCGGCAGGATTTCCGTGCCGTCCGCGTCCTGCACCGCGGCGATGGTCGCCGTGCGTGCGACGCGGTCGACCTGCTGCAGCGCGCCCTGCACGAAGCGGAAACCGTGGCGCTTCGCCTGCGCCGCGTATTCGATCGTGTGGGAAGCCGGGTCGCGATGGCCCGATGCGGCTTCGTGCAGCAGCGGCTTCCAGAAGTGCGTCGGGTAGCGGTCGACGAGCACGACCTCGGCTTGCCCGCGGCGTCCGACCGTATCGCCGAGACGCGTGGCGAGCTGCAGGCCGCCGGCGCCGCCGCCGACGATCACGATGCGCGGCATGCGCGGTGCGCGGTCCGTTGCAAGGTTGGGCGTGATGTTGTCCATGTTGGGCTCCCGCTGATGACGATTCGGATGACATTGCTCAAGAACCGACGATATAGTTTGGAACCCACTCGAACAATTTAATGTTTATAAGCGACTCATATGTATTCACTTATAGGAAAGACCGCGACGTTCCGGCAGCTGAAGGCGCTGGACATGATTGCGCGGCTCGGCAGCGTGTCGCGGGCGGCCGAGGAACTGAACCTGACGCAGCCGGCCGTGTCGCTGCAGGTTCGCCTGCTCGAGGAGGCGGTGGGCGCCGCGTTGCTGCAGCGGGTGGGGCGCGGCGTGCAGCTGACCGCGGCCGGCGAGATCGTGTCGCGCTATGCGCGAGAGATCCTGCATCTGTGGAGCGAGGCCGGCGACGAAGTGGCGGCGCTGACCGGCGATCTCGGCGGCACGCTGCGGATCGGCGCGATCACGACGGCCGAGTACCTGATCCCGCCGCTACTGGTCAAATTCACCGCGACGCGTCCGCATGTGAAGACGTATTTCAAGGTCGGCAATCGCGACGACATCATCCGCATGCTCGCGACGCATGAAATCGATCTCGCGGTGATGGGCAGCGCGCCGAAGGAGCTGCGTACGCATGCGGTCGAGTTCGCGAAGCATCCGATGGTGTTCGTCGCGGCGCCCGGCCATCCGCTGATGCAGCGCAAGCGCGTCGCGCTGAAGGATCTCGAATCCGCGCACCTGCTCGTGCGCGAACGCGGCGCCGGCACGCGCTCGACCGTCGAGACCCTGTTCAAGACGGCCGGGTACCGCTTCCATGTGGGCTCCGAATTGTCGAGCAACGAGGCCATCAAGCAGATGGCCGAAGCCGGGCTCGGTATCGCGTTCCTGTCGTTGCACGCGTGTGCACTCGAACTGCGCACCGGGTTGCTCGGGCAACTGCCGTTCCCCGGCAACCCGATCGAGCGCGAATGGTATGTGGTCACGCTCGCCGACCGGCGCATCTCGCAGGTGACGGGGCTGTTCCGCGACTTCCTGATCAAGCAGGGCGGGCCGGTGATCGACGGCGCGACGGTGGCGCTGCACGAGCGGCGGCGCAAGTAGGCGCAAGCCGGCGGATGCCGCCCGCGCCGGCCGGTCAGACGAGCCCGAAGTCGTCGTTGCTGTCGGGAATCGACGCGAGCAGCCGTTCGAGCCGATACCAGCCGATGATGCGCAGGCACCACGCGACGATGGCGGCGCGGCCGTTGCGGGAGCGAGGGGCCGAGGAAGGGCGGGTGGCGCCGGACGGCGATGGCGCGATGAACGACGCGCGCAGCGGGCAGTAATGGGGCATGACGGTCTCCGTAGGTGTCGGATGGGGCGATCGTAGGGGGCACGACGCCCGCCGGCGCTCACGTTAGGATCGGTTTGAGCAGAAACGGATGATCTTTTTCCGTCGGGCAGGATCCGGCCCCCGCAGGCCCGGCACGCCGGCCGAAAACGCGTCACAATGCGCGTTCGACACACCATCTGGTGGAGCCAAGCCATGAGCGATCCGATTCTCGCCGCGCCGCCGGACAACGGCGTGCCGGTCAGCCTGCGTTCCAGCCGCGGGCTCGGCTGGCGCGGCTTCGGCGCGGCGCTACTCGACATTCGCGCCGGCACGTACCGGATCCCGGCGGCCGACCATCACCGCATCGGCGTGCATATCGGCGGGCCTGTTCGCGCGGACTGCGTGTGCGACGGCGAGCGCGTGTCGCGCATCCAGGCGCATGGCGACGTCGACGTGATTCCGGCCGGCCTGCCCGGCCAGTGGACCGACAGTGCCGACTGCCGGATCCTGCACATCATGCTCAGCGACACGTTCGTGCGGCGCACCTTCGAACACCTCGAACTGAAGCCGTCGCAGGCGCAGATCCGTCGCCGGCTGCAGGTGCGCGATCCGCGCCTGCAGCACATCGCGTGGGCGATGGCCGCCGAACTCGAAGCCGACGATGCGTCCGACCCGCTCTACGCGGAAAGCCTGTGCACGGCGCTCGTCGCGCGACTGGTCGACAGCCAGCCGGCATTCCGCGAGCGCCGGCGCACGCTCGCGCCGAAGGCCGCGGCGCGCGTGATCGACTATGTCGAGGCGAATCTCGACCGGCGCATGACGCTGGCCGAACTCGCGGCGCTCGTGTCGATCAGCGTGCCGCACTTCAAGGTACTGTTCCGCGAAACGGTCGGGATGCCCGTGCACCAGTACGTCGTGCGGCGCCGTGTCGAGCGCGCGAAGGCGCTGCTGCTCGAAGGCCGACTCAGCATCAGCCAGATCGCGCTGGAAGCCGGGTTCGCGCACCAGAGCCACATGGCGAACTGGATGAACCGCGTGCTCGGCGCGACGCCGACGGAGATCGTGCGGTCGGGGGCGCGAGGCGCGTTGCGGCTCGCGTATGACGGCGAAGAAGGCGCGAAGCCCTCACCTCGATAGCCTCCCGGCAGCCATGCGGGCCGCGCGATCGATGCGCGACCCCGCATCCCGTCATCCTTTCCTGCTCGATTCATCCCTCCCTGCGCGCCGTCCGGCCCGCGCGTGCCGACAATCACCTCACCTTCATCCCCCTAGGAGCGGATCGTGTTCGTGATCTTCGGTGCATCCGGCAACGTCGGCCTGTCGACCGTCACAACCTTGCGCAATGCCGGCCATCCCGTGCGCGCGGTGCTGCGCGACGCACGCCATCGTGAACGTTTCGAGCAACTCGGCTGCGACGTGGCCATCGCGGCGCTGACGGACGAGCGCGCGATCGCGTCGGCGATCGACGGCGCGCAGGCCGTGCAGATGCTGTGCCCGGTGCCCGTCGCCGATCCCGATCCGGCCGCGACGATGGCGCGGACGATCGACGTCGCGACCGCCGCGCTCGCCGCGAACCCGCCGCCGGCGCTGCTCGCGCTGTCGGACTACGGCGCGGAGCGCGACGGCAATACGGGCATCACCCGCCTGTTCCATCTCCTCGAACAGCGGCTGAAGACGATCCCGACGCAACTGACGCTGCTGCGTTCGGCCGAGCATCTGCAGAACTGGACGCGGATCCTGCCGGTCGCGCTCGGGACCGGCGTGCTGCCGAGCTTTCATCATCCGGTCGGCAAGGTCTTTCCGACGGTCTGGGCGCCCGATGTGGGCGTCGTCGCGGCGCGGCTGCTGCTCGATGTGCCCGAAGGCGGCAACGGGCCGCGCATCGTCAGCATCGAAGGGCCGCGGCGGGTGAGCGTGACGGCGATCGCGGACACGCTCGGCGCGGCAGCCGGCCGCGCGATCGTCGCGCACGAGCTGCCGCGCGACACATGGGCGGCGACGCTGCTGCGCGCGGGCCTCAGCGAACGCCATGCGCAGCTGATCGTCGATCTCTACGACGTGCACAACGCGGGGCAGATCGACGTCGAGGCCGGCGTGTCCGAGCGGCTTTACGGCACGACGACGCTGGTGGATGCGCTCGCGCAACTGGTGCGCCAGCACGCGCGGTGACCGAGGCGGCGGCGTGCGATGCGCACGATAGGCACCACGTGCATTACGCCGGCCGCCGCACCTTGTTCAGCACCGCATACGACAGCGACCCGATCACGATCCCCCAGAACGCGGAGCCGAGGCCGAGCCAGGTCATCCCCGACGCGGTCGCGAGGAACGTGATCAGCGACGCTTCGCGGTGGTTCTCGTCCTCGAAGATGCCGTGCACGTTCGCGCCGATCGCGCCGATCAGCGCGAGCCCCGCAAGGATCGCGACGAACGCTTTCGGCAGCGCGAAGAACACCGTGACGATCGTGCCCGCGAAGAGGCCGCCGATCAGGTAGATCGCGCCGTTCGCGAGCCCCGCGACATAACGCCGGTCCGGATCCTCGTGCGCATCCTTGCCCGTGCACAACGCGGCGGTGATCGCCGCGACGACGATCGTGATCCCGCCGAAGCACGCGACGACGAGCGACATCACGCTGGTCGCCGTGATGATGGGCCGCGCATTCGTGTGATAACCGGACACGCGCAGGATCGTCATCCCCGGCAGGAACTGGCCGGTGAGGCTGACGACGACGAGCGGCAGCGCGAGGCTGAGCGTCGTGCCGAGGGTCCATTCGGGCGCGATGAAGATCGGCCGCGCGATGCTCGGCGATACGTTGCCGAGATGCGTCATCCCGAGCAGCGTCGCGAGCGCGGCGCCCGTCAGCAGCACGAGCACGATGCTGTAGCGCGGCAGCAGGCGCTTGAAGATCACGTAGGCAGCGATCATCCCGAACGCGAGCGCGGGCTGCTCGGACGCGGCGGCGAACGCATGCGTGCCGAACGGCAGCAGGATGCCGGCCATCATCCCGCACGCGATGCCGCGCGGAATGTGGCGCACGAGCCGGTCGAAATAACCGGTGACGCCGATCAGCAGGATGATCAGCGCGGCTGTGATGTACGCGCCGACGGCCTGGTTGAGCGTCAGTTGCGGAAACAGGCCGACGAGCAGCGCGGTGCCGGGCGCCGACCATGCGGTGATCACCGGCACCTTCAGCTTCCAGCTCGCGAACAGGCCCGACACGCCCGCGCCGATCGAGATCGCCCAGACCCACGACGACACCATCGCGTTGGATGCGTGAGCCGCCTGCGCGGCCTGGAAGAAGATCGCGAGCGGGCCCGCGTAGGAAATCAATACCGCGAGAAAGCCCGCGGTGATCGCGGAAACGGACCAGTCGTTGCCGATCGCGCGGATCGCGCCGGGCGGGGTGTTCGGTTGCATCGTCGTCGGGGAATGCGGCGCGCGGCCGGGAGGCAGAGCCGGGGCGAATGATTGTTGGAAGCCCCGGATGAGCCGCCATTCTGGACATTGCCGGCGCAATTGGCAATTCTCCGGCGATGTCGGCTTTTCGTAAGAAATAGACAGCAAGACGGGCCGGTCGACGACGAAGCGCGAGCCCGTCGAACGCTACGTGCTGATCTGCAGCACCTGGTCGACCACCGCCACTTTCACCCCGCTCCCCGTCGACAGCGACGCCGTGCCCTGGTCGAACGGATGCACGGGCGTATCGGTCGGCGTCCACGCATGGCGCGTCAGCAGTTCGCGATAGCCGCCTCGGATCACGAAGCCGCCGTTTTTTTCGGCATACGCGTCGCGCCGCATCCGGTACGCGCGCGGCAGGTCGTACCACGGCAGCTTCGGCAGGTCGTGATGGACGAGGTGGTAGTTGTTGTTCAGGTACAGCAGCCGCATCGCGAAACCGGCTTCGTTGATCGCGATACGCGCCTTCGGATGCCGCGCGGCGCGGTGCTCGTACAGCGAGCGGATCATCGCGAGCGACAGCGCGGGCCACGTGACCGCCAGCAGGTAGTACCACCATGGCACGCCGATCGCCCATTGCAGCCACGCGAGCAGCGCGACCACGCATGTCACGTGCGTCACCCACATCGGCACATAACGGAAGTCGCCGCGTCGGAACGCGGCGAACGCGTCGGCGAACATCGCGGCGATGGCGAGCGGCGGCCCGACGACGATCCGTCCGGCAAAGGTCTTGCGCGCGACCGTCGCCACGCGGCGCCAGCGCGGCAGCCGCGCCCAGCGTTCGCGCGATACGTAGTTCGTTTCGGGATCGACGCCCGGCACGGTCAGGTCTTCGTCGCGATGATGGTCGAGATGGGTGTCGCGATATAGCGCGTACGGATACCAGACCGTCAGCGGCGGATAACCGAGCAGCTTGTTCACGAACGCGGAGCGCGTCGGATGGCCGTGCAGCAACTCGTGCTGCAGCGACAGGTGCCATGCGCCGAGCAGGATCAGCGGCGGCGTCGCGGCCACGAGCGACAGGCGCTCGGCGCGCACGAGCAGCAGCACGGCGAGCCAGCCGCCGTAGATCGCGACGATCAGCAGCCAGGTCGGCCATTCGGTGCGGGCGGTGAAGCGGGCGTCGAGCGCGGCAATCGCGTGCGCGTGGTCGACGTCGAAGTATTCGGCCATGGTGCGGTGACGGAAGAGCGGGCCGACGCGGTGCGCCGGCCGGGACAACAACGAGCGAAAACGGAAAACGGCGACGAGCGCCGGTCAGTCGGGCGCGAGCCGCGCGGCGGCCGGCGCGCATGCGCGGCCGGCCTGGCCGAGCACGTCGTAGACCGCGACCGCGAGCAACGCGACGACGATCCCGCCCTGCAGCACGAACGCGGTATTCGACGTCTGCAGGCCCGCGATGATCACGTCGCCGAGCCCTTTCGCGGCGACCGTCGAACCGATCGTCGCGGTGCCGAGATTGATCACGACCGCGAGCCGGATGCCGTTCAGGATCACCGGGAACGCGAGCGGCAGCTCGACCGCGAACAGCTGCTGGCGCGCGCTCATGCCCATCCCGCGCGCGGCGTCGAGCGTCGCGGCCGGAATGTCGCGCAGCCCCGCGATCGTGCTCTCGAACACGGGCAGCAGCCCGTACAGCACGAGCGCGATCAGTACAGGCTTCACGCCGAAGCCGACGGCCGGCACCGCGAGCGCGAGCACTGCGACGGGCGGAAAGGTCTGGCCGATGTTGACGATGCTGCGCGCGATCGGCAGGAAGTCGGCGCCTGCCGGCCGTGTGACGAACACGCCGGCCGCCAGCGCCACGAGCGCGCCGACCGCACTGGAAACCGCGACGATCGCGAGATGCGCCAGTGTCAGGTCGAGCAGGCTCGCACGGTCGTAGAGCGCCGGCGCGCCGTTGTCGGCGAACGGCGCGAACAGCGGCGCAAGCCATTCGCCGCGGAACAGCAGCACGAGCAGCGCGGCGAGTACGGCGGCGCGTGCGGCGCCGGAAGCGAATGCGGCGAGCCTCATCGCGGCTGCCTCGCACGCGCGACGATCGCAGGCAGCGAGATCCGGCCGTTCACGCGGCCGTCCGCGTTGGCAACCGGCAGCGCATCGACGCCGCGCCACAGCAGCTCGGCGATCGCGTCGCGCAGCGACGCGGAACCGGGCAGCGGCGTGCCGTCGGCCGTACCGGGTTCGACCGCTTCGTCGACGCGGGTCAGCGCAAGCAGCCTGAGCGGCCGGTCGTCGCCGGCGACGAGCTGTTCGACGAAACCGGGTGCGGGCCGCGCCAGGATATCGGCGGGCGGCGCGGCCTGCAGCACGCGTCCGCGATCCATCACGACGATCGTGTCGCCGAGCTTCAGCGCTTCCTCCATGTCGTGCGTGACGATCACGACCGTGATGCCGAGGCGGCGCTGCAGCGCGAGCAGGTCGTCCTGCGCCTTGTTCCGGATGATCGGGTCGAGCGCACCGAATGGCTCGTCCATCAGCAGGATGCGGGGCTCGGCCGCGAGCGCGCGCGCGACGCCGACGCGCTGCTGCTGACCGCCCGACAGTTCGTGCGGCAGCTTGTCCGCGTGCACGGCCGGATCGAGTTCGAACAGCGCGAGCAGCTCGCGCACGCGCGCGTCGATTCGATCGGCGGGCCAGCCGAGCAGTCGCGGCACGGTCGCGATGTTGCGCGCGACGCTCCAGTGCGGAAACAGCCCATGCCCCTGGATCGCATAACCGATGCCGCGGCGAAACTGCTCGGGCGCGACGGTTGCGGTATCGACGCCGTCGACGCGGATCGTGCCGCTCGTCGGCGCGATCAACCGGTTGATCATCCGCAGCAGCGTCGACTTGCCGCTGCCCGACGCGCCGACGAGCGCGGCGATCGTGCCGCGGCGAATCGACAGCGTGACGTTGTCGACGGCAATCTGTTCGCCGAAGCGGCGGCTCACGTGTTCGATCTCGATCATGCCCGGCGTCCTTTCGCGAGTGCGGTGGCGGCGTCGAACACGACGGCGGCGGCGAGTGCCAGCGCGATCGTCGGGATCGCGCCGAGCAGCACGAGGTCGGTCGCCGACTGTCCGATGCCCTGGAAGATGAAGGTGCCGAAGCCGCCGCCGCCGATCAGCGCGGCGACCGCGGCGAGGCAGATGTTCTGCACGAGCACGATGCGCACGCCGCTCAGGATCACCGGCAGCGCCAGCGGCAGCTCGATCTGGAGCAGCCGCTGCGCGCGCGTCATGCCCATCGCGGCGGCGGCTTCGACCGCATGCGGCGGAATCTGCCGCAGCCCGACCACGACGCTCGACGCGATCGGCAGCAGCGAGTACAGGAACAGCGCGAGCGCGGCGGGCGCGGCGCCGATGCCGCGGATGCCGAGCGCGGCCGCGAGCGGCACGTGCGCGGCGAGCAGCCCGAGCGGCACCATCAGAAGCCCGTACATCGCGATGCTCGGAATCGTCTGCACGATATTGAGCGCAGGCAGCAGCACGCCGCGCAGCGCGGCCGAGCGCGCGCATGCGACGCCGAGCGGCACGCCGGCCGCGATCGCGGCGGCGACCGAGCCGCCGACCAGCGCCGTGTGTCGACTGGCCTCCTGCCAGAACGTGTCGGCGCGCGCCGCGTATTCCTGCATGACGGAGAGACCGTCCCACCAGCCGGCATGCAGCAGCGCGGCGAGCACGGCGCATGCGGCGGCCAGCGCGGCGAGGCGTCTGACCGGGCCGAGCGCGAGCCGCGCGGACGCATCGACCACCAGCGCGGCGTACGCGAAGAACAGCAGCCACGCGCCGGTGGCCGGCGACACGCGCGCGAGCGGGTTGTCGTCGGTGACGAGATGGGCCGGCACATGGCCGACGAGCGCGCCGAGGCCGAGCAGCAGCACCGCGCCCGCCGCGAAACGCGGCGCCGGGCGACTGCGCAGCAGCGCGAACAGCGCGCTCGCCGCGCCGGCCGCGTACAGCGTCATGGCTTGCCAGTGCGGGAAGATCTCCGCGAGCGCGAGATCGTGCCCGGCGACGATCCGGTTCGCGCGGAACGTGACGAACGGCGCAAACGCGAGCGCCGCCGCGATGGTGCCGGCGATCAGCACGCCGACGCGGTCGACGCGCGCCGTGCGCACGCGGGCGGCATCGGCGGTCGAACCGGCTTGCGCACGACCGGGGGCCGCTGCGTGCGCACCGGCGATCATTTGACGAAACCCTTCGACTTCAGATAACCGGCGGCGACGGCCGACGCGGGTTCGCCGTTCAGCTGGATGCGGCTGTTGAGCGTCTGCAGCGTCTTCAGGTCGAGGCTCGCGAACACCGGCTTCAGATAGTCGGCGATCTGCGGATGCGCTTTCAGCACCGCTTCGCGGATCACCGGCGCCGGTGCGTAGACGGGCTGTACGTGCTTCGCGTCGTCGAGCACGACGAGGCCGCTCGATGCGATGCCGCCGTCGGTGCCGTAGACCATCGCGGCGTTCACGCCGTCGGTCTGGTTCGCCGCGGCCTTGATCGTCGCGGCCGTGTCGCCGCCCGACAGCACGAGCAACTGATCCTGCTTCAGCTTGAAGCCGTATGCCTTCTCGAACGACGGCAGCGCGGACGCGCTGTTCACGAACTCGGCCGACGCGGCGAGCTTCACCTTGCCGCCGTTGCCGGCCCATTTGCCGAAGTCGTCGAACGTCTTCAGCCCGTTCGCCTTCGCGACGGTGCCGAGCACGGCGACGCCCCACGTGTTGTTGGCCGGCGCGGGCGTGAGCCAGACGAGATGGTTCGCCGCGTAGTCGAGTTGCTTCGCGGTGTCATAGCCTTTTGCCGCGTCCTTCCACACCGGATCGTCGGCCTTGTTGAAGAAGAATGCGGCGTTGCCCGTGTATTCCGGATAGATGTCGATCTCGCCGGTCGTCAGCGCCTTGCGCACGATCGGCGTGGTGCCGAGCCCGATCTTGTCGGTGACGGCGATGCCGTGCGACTTCAGCACCTGCGAAATCAGGTTGCCGAGCAGGTTGCCTTCGGTGTCGATCTTCGACGAGACCGTGATCGACGGCGCGGCGCAGACGGCGGCGGAAGCGGTGGCGGCGACGGCGGCGATGCCAAGGCGGCGGATCGAGCGGATGAATGTCATGGGGGACCGGGGCTCCAGCGTGTTGTCGAGGCTTGCCGAATGCCGCGCCGCGTGGCGTGTCGTGCGCGCGGGCATCGGGGCGCCCGTCGCGCGGGTGACGCGACGGATGCAACCTGCGAAACGGCCGGCCCGGTGTGCCGGCCGCTTTGCGACGTGCGGGCGAACCGCAGGCGGCTCGCGACGATTCGGAAGGAAAGCGAACTGTACCGAGCCGATGCCGGACGGCCAATCAATCGATTCGCATTTGCTTATCGCGATGGCTCACAAGGGGCGTGTGCAATGGGGCGAATGGTTGCCGGCGACCGCGATGTCAGTGGTGCGCTTTGCCGTTCTCGCCTCTTGTTCGGTGGTGCTTCCATGCACCTCGAACCTGGGCAGACCGATGTTCCGGCAGCTACTTTGTGGCGGGAGCGTTGTTTTTCTGCTGATAGTGGATCGTTTGTTTTAATTTCTGTGAATAAATAACGAAAAAATAAAGGGTCGCATGATCTTGTGAGCCCGTATCCTGCGACGGGTCTGTCAGCGGGGGCGACGGGGCGCGGATCGTGCAAAAACGGGAATCGAATTCTCGATTCGTTCGTTGGCGCGCGCCGGTCGCGTCGATATAGTCCCGCATTCCCCGCAGACGGTTCGCATGTCTGAACAAATAAAACGGAACATCCCGATGAAGAAACTCCTGTTCGCGCTGCCTCTCGCCGCGGCCGCTACCGCCCACGCGCAAAGCAGCGTCACGCTGTACGGCATCGTCGAGGATGGCGTCGACTACGTGTCGAACGTGCAAGGCAAGCATCTCGTGCAGCTCGCATCGGGCGTAACCGCCGGCAGCCGCTGGGGCGTGCGCGGCACCGAGGATCTCGGCGGGGGCCTGAGCGCGATCTTCCGGCTCGAAAGCGGCTTCGACATCAACTCCGGCCGGCTCGGCAGCGGGCTCGCGTTTTCGCGCAATGCCTACGTCGGCCTGAACGACACGAAGCTCGGCACGCTCACGCTCGGCCGCCAGTGGGATTCGATCGTCGACTACGTCGAGCCGTTCACGCTGAACGGCAACATCGGCGGCTACTACTTCGCGCACCCGAACGACATGGACAACACCGACAACGGCTTCCCGATCTCGAACGCGGTCAAGTACCGCAGCCCGACGATCGCGGGCTTCACGTTCGGCGGCCTCTATGCGTTCGGCGGGCAGCCGGGGCGTTTCTCCGACAACGCGACGTTCAGCGTCGGTGCGAACTATGCGGCGGGCCCAGTCGGCGTCGGCATCGGTTATCTGCGGATCAACAACCCGGGCGTGTCGACGCAGGGCTACCAGAACTATCCGGGCTTCACGAACGCGATCTACGGCAACTACCTGGATGCGGCGCGTGCGCAGAAGGTGTTCGGCGTCGGCGCGTCGTACCAGGTCGTGCAGTGGCTGAAGCTGCTGGCCGACTTCACGAACACGAACTTCCAGCAGGGCAGCGCGGGGCACGACGCGACGTTCCAGAACTACGAGCTGTCGACGCTCATCACGCCGACACCCGCTGTGACGGTCGGCGCGGGCTACACGTACACGACGGGCCGCGACCACGCGACGAACGCGGAGCCGAAGTATCACCAGTTCAACCTGAGCGTCGAATACGCGCTGTCCAAGCGCACGAGCGTGTATGTGATGGGCGCGTTCCAGAAGGCGGCGGGCGATGCGCCGGTCGCGCAGATCGCGGGTTTCAATCCGTCGAGCAATCAGAAGCAGGCAGTCGGGCGTGCCGGCATTCGCCACCTGTTCTGAGCCCAGACCGTAGAATGCGCGCATGAGCTCATGGATCGCCGGACTGCCGATGTACAACGTGACGCCGCGCCACGCCGCGCTGTGGCATGCGCTGCTGCTCGACGTGCTCGACGCGTTCGCGAACGCGGGCGGGCCGGCCGGCGTCGCGCTGCTCGACGAGCCGTTCGGCGACCTGCACGCGCTGTGGCGGCGCGATGATCTGCTGCTGTCGCAGACATGCGGTTATCCGTATCGGATGCTCGGCCTGCGCGATACCGTGCGATTGATCGCGACACCGGTTTTCAATGCGGACGGCTGCCACGGCGCGCGCTACAGCAGCGTGCTGGTCGTGTCGGCGCGTGTGCATGCGGGCGGTGCGACGACGCTTGCCGCCTGTCGCGGGCTGCGGGCCGCATTCAACGGCGAGGATTCGCACAGCGGGATGAACGCGTTACGGCATGCGGTTGCGCCGCATGCGCACGACGGCCGTTTCTTCGGATCGGTCACGGCGTTCGGCTCGCACCTGAACGTGCTGCGTGCGCTGGCTGTCGGCGATGCCGATTGCGCGGCGATCGACTGCGTGACGTTCGCATATGTGAAGGACGCGTTGCCCGAGCTGCTGCACGACGTCCGGATCATCGGAAAGACGGCATCCGCGCCGGGCTTGCCGTTGATCGCGTCGCGTACGCTGGAGGAACCGCAGGTGGCCGCGTTGAGGGACGCGCTCGATCGCGCGGTGTCGGTGGATACGGAGCGTGCGCGCGTGCTGCGGCTGAAGGGGTTCGAGCGGCTCGCGCCCGATGCCTATGACGCGATCGAACGATTCGCGCGGGATGCGGCCGCGCACGGGTATCCGGCGCTGGCCTGATACGCGGGCGGCGTGCCGGTGGCCCGGCGTCGCGCCGCCCGGATCGTCTTACTCTTCGTCCATCAACCGGACCTTGACCCGCTTGCCCTTGATCTTCCCCGCATTGAGCTTGCGCAGCGCGTCGTGCGCGACGCCGCGCTCGATCGCGACATAGGTCGAGAACTCGGTCACGTTGATCTTGCCGATCTGCTTGCCGTCGAACCCTGCATCGCCGGTCAGCGCACCGAGCACGTCGCCCGGACGGATCTTGTCCTTGCGTCCGCCGAGGATCTGCAGCGTCTCCATCGGCGGCAGCAGCGTGTCGTCGCCGGCCGGCTTCAGCTCGGCGAGCGGATGCCATTCGACGTCGCGCTTCTGCGCATGCTCGATCGAGCCGACGCGGCCCATTTCGTCCATGCTCGCGAGGCTCAGCGCCCAGCCGTCCTGATCGGCGCGGCCCGTGCGGCCGATGCGGTGCACGTGCACTTCCGGGTCGGGCGTCACGTCGACGTTGATCACCGCTTCGAGTTGCGCGATGTCGAGCCCGCGCGCGGCGACGTCGGTCGCTACCAGCACCGAGCAGCTGCGGTTCGCGAACTGGATCAGCACCTGGTCGCGTTCGCGCTGGTCGAGCTCGCCGTGCAGCGCGAGCGCGTGGAAGCCCTGCGCGTGCAGCACGTCGAGCAGGTCGCGGCACTGCTGCTTGGTGTTGCAGAACGCGATCGTGCTGACCGGCCGGTAGTGGTTCAGCAACTGGCCGACCGCGTGCAGCCGCTCGTTCTCGGTCACTTCATAGAAGCGCTGGCGGATCTTGCTGTTGTCGTGACGTTCTTCGAGCTTCACTTCCTTCGGGTTGCGCAGGAACTGCTGGCTCAGCTTCACGATGCCGTCCGGATAGGTCGCGGAAAACAGCAGCGTCTGGCGCGTCGTCGGGCACATCCGCGCGACCTTCGCGATGTCGTCGAAGAAGCCCATGTCGAGCATCCGGTCGGCTTCGTCGAGCACCAGCGTGTTCAGCGCGTCGAGCTTCAGGTTGCCGCGATCGAGGTGATCCATGATGCGGCCCGGCGTGCCGACGACGATGTGCGCACCGTGCTCGAGGCTCTGCGCCTGCGGGCGCATCGGCGTGCCGCCGCACAGCGTCAGCACCTTCACGTTCTCCTCGGCGCGCGCGAGGCGGCGCACTTCCTGCGCCACCTGGTCGGCGAGTTCGCGCGTCGGGCACAGGATCATCGCCTGCACGTCGAAGCTGCGCGCGTCGAGGCGCGACAGCAGCGCGAGCGAGAATGCTGCGGTCTTGCCGCTGCCCGTCTTCGCCTGCGCGATCAGGTCCTGGCCGGCCAGCGCGATCGGCAGGCTCGCGGCCTGGATCGGCGTCATGTCGACATAACCGAGCTGCGCGAGGTTGGCGAGTGTCGCGGGCGTCAGCGGCAGCGCGCTGAAGGGCGTGGCGGTCGGTTGGGTCATTCGAGGTCTCCGAGGTAAGGCTTGCCTTCCATCTGTTCGTAGACGACGGTGCCGTCTTCGCCCTCGAAGCGTTCGAGATAGTTGCGCGCGCCGCACAGCGGGCAGCGGAACAGCAGCCCCTGGCCCTCGTCCTTGATGACGACGTCGGACGTTTCCCACTGCGTGCCGCAGCTTTGGTTTCTGCAGGTAAACACGGTCTTTCTCCAGCTGAATTCGGTTGGTGGCGCGCCCGGGCGGGCGCGGCAACGGTGTGCGGCGCTCGCGCGGCTCGGGCGCGGGCCGCACCGTGCGTCGGTGCGGATGGTGGATCGGGCGGCGACACGGGGTCGCGCGTGCCGCAATTCTAGCGGAAGCGGGCGACCGGCTGGGCGATCGGCCGGGCGACCGGCCCGTCCGCATCATGAAAAACGGCCGCCCTGGAGGGCGGCCGTGTCGTGCGGCGCGGTTGCTGCGATGCTTACAGCGCCATGTCGGCCGATGCCTTCGCCGGGCGGGCCGGCGCGGTGCCGGTTGCCTGCGACGGCACGCTGACGTCGATCTTCGGCGGCGGCGAGAGCTGCAGTACGTCGCTGGTATAGGTCCATTCCTCGACGACCTTCGCCGGGCTGTCGTTCAGCTTCGTGCCGTAGCTCGGCACGATCTGGCGGATCTTCTGCTGCCACTCGGGCGTCGCGACCTTGTCCTTGAATACCTTCTTCATCAGGTTCAGCATGATCGGCGCAGCCGTCGATGCGCCCGGCGACGCGCCGAGCAGGCCCGCGATGCTGCCGTCCTGCGAGCTGACGATCTCGGTGCCGAGCTTCAGCACGCCGCCCTTGACCGGATCGCGCTTGATGATCTGCACGCGCTGGCCGGCTTGCCACAGGCGCCAGTCTTCCTTCTTCGCGTCCGGGAAGTATTCCTTCAGCGCGTTGAAGCGGTCGTCGTCGGACAGCATCAGCTGGCCGGCGAGGTACTGGACCAGCGGGAATTCGTCGACGCCCACGCGCATCATCGGTGCGACGTTGTGCGTGTTGGTGCTCTTGAGCAGGTCGAAATACGAACCGTTCTTCAGGAACTTGGTCGAGAACGTTGCGAACGGTCCGAACAGGATGATCTTCTTGCCGTCGATGATCCGCGTGTCGAGGTGCGGCACCGACATCGGCGGCGAACCGACCGACGCCTTGCCGTATGCCTTCGCGAGGTGCTGCTTCACGACATCGGGGTTGTCGGTCACGAGGAACGAGCCGCCGACCGGGAACGCGCCGTAGTCCTTCGCCTCGGGGATGCCCGACGCCTGCAGCAGGTGCAGCGCGCCGCCGCCCGCGCCGATGAACACGAATTTCGCGTCGACCGATTGCGGCGGTTCATCCGAATGCAGCTTGACCCACGACACGTGCCACGTGCCGTCGGCGTTGCGCGTGATCTCGCGCACTTCGCTCGACAGCGACAGCGTGAAGTTCGGCTGCGTCTTCAGGTAGCCGACGAACTGGCGCGTGATCTCGCCGAAGTTCACGTCGGTGCCGATCGGCGTCCAGGTGGCGGCGACCTTCTGCTTGCGGTCGCGGCCTTCCATCATCAGCGGCACCCACTGCTTGATCTGGTCGTAGTCTTCCGAATACTGCATGCCGCGGAACAGCGGGCTCGCCTGCAGCGCTTCGTAGCGCTTCTTCAGGAAGCGGACGTTGTCGTCGCCCCACACGAAGCTCATGTGCGGTGTCGAGTTGATGAACGAATGCGGGTTCTTCAGCACGCCCTGCTTGACCTGCCACGCCCAGAACTGGCGCGAGATCTGGAACGACTCGTTGATCTCGATGGCCTTCGAGATGTCGATCTTGCCGTCCGCCTTCTCCGGCGTGTAGTTGAGTTCGGCGAGCGCCGAGTGGCCGGTGCCCGCGTTGTTCCAGCCATTCGAGCTTTCCAGCGCGACGCCGTCGAGGCGCTCGACCATCGTCATCGACCAGTCAGGCTGAAGCTCGTGCAGCCAGACGCCGAGCGTCGAGCTCATGATGCCGCCGCCCACCAGCAGGACGTCGACCTTCTTCGTGTCGGCAGCGTGCGCGGACGACGCGGCGACGCACAGCGCGAGCGCCGACAGTATTACCCGTAACGTTTTGATCACAGCAGATCCCTTTTTCAACTTGGATGCATCGGTTTGCCATGCCGCCCGACGAGCGTTGCGATCGCGGCCGATACGCGGATCCGGAGATCCGGATCGCGAATCCGGAATTCCGGATCGACGCTGCTCGCCGTTGCATTTGCGCACGCGAAACCGATGCGAAGGAGACCTTCGGATCGGTTCGCGACCGGCGCGCAATGGCCGGCGTCACGGGGCGCGTTTTGCGCCGAGGCCCTCGCGGCAAGCCTGAGCGGTTGGGGTTTCAGGCTGCGTCGAAAGGGGCCGCACGCGACGTTGTCGGCGGGGGCGGGGTGGCAAGGGGCGCGTAATATAACCGAACTCGGTTAACGTGTCGCACGCGAAAAATGTCCTTGTTTTTGTGGGGTTTTTCTCGTGTCCGGGTTTCCGGAATCGCGCTGTGCCGCGCCGGAAAACCGGCGGGCATTCGACGGTGCGGCGCGCGCGATGGGCGCGCCGCGTGCCGAGGTGAAAGGTCGGAATGTCTTATCGCGCGATGCGCCGATGCGATGCGCGAGCGATCGCGCAACGCGTCGCGCCGGCATGTCATTGCGTCGCGGCGTCGCGCCGCGATCCGCTTACTTCGCCGCTGCGTTCCGGCAGAACTGCTCGTACGCTTGCGCCGAATTCGCGAAGCCCTTTTGCTTGGCGAGCTCCCACGGGCGTTCGCATTGCTGCGTCTGTTCGCACCATGCGTAGCCGGCCGAGCCGATGCAGCCGTGCGCATCGCGGTCGCCGCCGACCATCGGCGGTGCGGCCGGCGCCGACGAATCGGCCGGCGCGGACGATTGCGCCGCACAGGCGCTCAACGCGAACGCGCATGCAAGCGCGGCGACAAGCGAGGCGGAGGAAGTGATTCGCTTCATCAGGTAGTGCTCCATGGGATGAGGATTGGGAACGGAATGACGGGCTTGCCCGTTCATCCTGCCGCTCACGCGTCCGGCACCGGCACGCGCGACGAGAACTTCACCTCGCGCAACGCGAGGCTCGACTGGATCGACGACACGCCGGCCTGCTTTCTGAGCACGCGCTCGACGAAATCCGCATACGCGTCGAGATCGGCCGCGACGACCTGCAGGATGTAGTCGGCCGCGCCGGTGATCTTGTGGCACGACAGCACCTCGTCGTGACGCCGCATCACGTCCTCGAAATGATCCGAATCCTGGCCCGAGTGCATGTTGAACGTCACCTGCACGAACGCGAACACGTTCATTCCGAGCGCGCGCCGGTCGAGGTTCGCCTGGTAGCCGGTGATCACGCGTTCGTCCTCGAGCCGCTTGCGGCGGCGCCAGCACGGCGTGACGCTCAGCGACAGCTTTTCGCCGAGCGTCGCGTTCGACAGCGCGCCGTCTTCCTGCAGCAGGCGGAGCATCGCGCGGTCGACGCCGTCCAGTTCAACCGAAGCGCGATTTTTGCTCATATCCGTGATTCCGTAGACAGTTTTCTCAAAATTGTACGAAACGAAGAAGCGAAAAGCAAAGTTATTGCCGGTCGGCGTCAATAGACTGTTGCCACCCCCTCACTGCCATCACAGCAACGGTCAACCATGCTCACGGTCTACAGCAGCGATCACCACCTGCATCGCGGCGTCGAACTGAAGGACGGCGCGATCACCGAGTCGTTCGAAAACCCCCTTCGCGCCGAAACGGTGCTCGCACAGGTCCGCGCGGCCGGCCTCGGCGACGTGATCGCGCCGCGCGCGTTCGACCGCGCGAGCTATGCCGGCGCACACAGCGCGCGCTACGTCGATTTCCTCGCCGGCGCATGGGGCGAATGGACCGCGACCGGCCGCACCTGCCAGGCGCTGCCGCTCGTATGGCCGGTGCGCGCGATGCCGGCGGCCGCGACGCTGCCCGGCTTCATCGACGGCAAGCTCGGTTTCTTCGCGATGGACGCCGGCGCGCCGATCAACGCGGGCACTTGGGATGCGGTGAGCGCGAGCGCGAACTCGGCGCTGACCTGCGCCGACCTGCTGTCGAACGGCGGCGCGCGCGCGGCCTTTGCGCTGTGCCGCCCGCCCGGCCACCATGCCGGCCGCGAGTACATGGGCGGCTACTGCTATCTGAACAACGCGGCGATCGCGGCGCAGCACGGCATCGCGGGCGGCGCCGCGCGCGTCGCGGTGCTCGACGTCGACTTCCATCACGGCAACGGCACGCAGGACATCTTCTACGACCGCCCGGACGTGCTGTTCGCGTCGATCCACGGCGAGCCGCCGGTGTCGTATCCGTACTTCTCCGGTTATGCGGACGAGCGCGGCGCGGGTGCGGGCGAAGGCTTCAACCTGAATCTGCCGCTGCCGAAGGGCACGCAGTGGGACACCTACGCAACCGCGCTCGGCCATGCGGCGGCCGCGATCGTTGCGCATGCACCCGACCTGCTCGTCGTGTCGCTCGGCGTCGACACGTTCGAGCACGACCCGATCAGCCATTTCCGGCTGCGCTCGCCCGACTACCTGCGCATCGGCGAGGCGCTCGCGCGCCTGAACCTGCCGACGCTGTTCGTGATGGAAGGCGGCTACATGGTCGAGGAGATCGGCATCAACGCGGTGAACGTGCTGCTGGGATTCGAAGGGCGCGCATAAGCGCGTGGGACTGCCTTCAACGAACGACGTATCCGAACCCGAACGAAGAGCGACAAGGAAGGAGACAAGCATGAATCGACATCACAAGACGGCACTCGCCACCGCGGCAGCGCTGACCTGCGCACTGTCCGCGTTCCCCGCGCACGCGGACGAAGTCGTGCGCATCGGTCACGTCGCGCCGCTGACCGGCGCGATCGCGCACCTCGGCAAGGACAGCGAGAACGGCGCGCGGCTCGCGGTCGAGGAGATTAACGCGAAGGGGCTCGTGATCGGCGGCAAGAAAGTCACGCTGCAGCTCGACGCGCAGGACGACGCGGGCGATCCGCGTACCGCGACGCAGGTCGCGCAGCGGCTCGTCGACGACAAGGTCGTCGGCGTGGTCGGCCATCACAACTCGGGCACGTCGATCCCGGCGTCGCGCGTCTATCGCGACGGCGGCGTCGTGCAGATCTCGCAGGCCGCGACCAACCCGACGTACACGCAGCAGGGTTTCAAGACGACGTATCGCGTCGTCGCGACCGATGCGCAGCAGGGGCCGGCGCTCGCGATGTATGCGGCGAAGAACATGGGCATCAAAACCGTTGCCGTGGTCGACGATTCGACCGCGTACGGGCAGGGCCTCGCGACCGAGTTCGAGAAGGCGGCGAAATCGGCCGGGATGAAGGTCGTGTCGCGCGACGCGACCAACGACAAGGCGATCGACTTCCGCGCGATCCTCACGAAGATCAAGGGCGAGAACCCGGACGCGATCATGTACGGCGGGATGGATGCGACGGGCGGCCCGCTCGCGAAGCAGGCGCGGCAGCTCGGCATGCGCGCGAAGATCCTCGCCGGCGACGGCGTGTGCTCGACCGACCTGCCGAAGCTCGCGGGCCCGGCGTCGGACAACGTCGTGTGTTCCGAAGCCGGCATCGCACTCGAGAAGATGCCGGGCGGCGCGGCGTTCGCGAAGCGCTACGAAGCGCGTTACCACCAGCCGATGCAGGTGTATGCGCCGTTCTCGTACGACGCGGTGTACATCATCGTCGACGCGATGAAGCGTGCGAACTCGACGGACCCGGCGAAGGTGCTGGCCGCGATGCCGGCCACCGACTATCGCGGCGTGATCGGCGAAACCAGCTTCACGCCGCAGGGCGACCTGAAGCACGGTGCGATCTCGGTGTTCACGTACAAGAGCGGCAAGAAGGCGCTGCTGGATATCGTGAAGATGTGATGCTGGAGCGGGCCGGGCAGCAGGCGTTTGCCCGCCCGCGCGTGCTTTGGTTCCGTCGCGGGACCGGGCTGGCGGCCCGGACGATGCATACGGCTGTTACAGCGCCCGCGTGCGTGCACCGTCCGCGCTGCGCGCCGCGTCGTGCACGATGTGCAGCTCGCGCGTGCGGATCGGCAGCGCGCAGTTCGCATCGGCGAGCGTCTTGCGCACCTGACGCGCGAGGCGCCAGCGCATCGCCCAGAACTTGTCGGTATGCGTCCAGACGCGCATGTTCGCAACCAGCGTGCTGTCGTCGAAGCGCATCACCATCACGTCCGGCGCCGGTTCCTGCAGCACGTCGGGATCGGCGATGGCCAGCGCACGCAGCGCACCGAGCGCGCGATCGATATCGTCGTGCACGGACACTTCCACTTCGAGATCGAGACGGCGCGTCGGATTGCGCGTGTAGTTGCGGATCGAACTGCCCCACAGCGCGCTGTTCGGCACGTATTCGCAGATACCGTCCGGCTTCGTCAGCCGCGTCATGAACAGCCCGACTTCGTCGACGGTGCCCGCGACGCCGGTGCCGCCGTCGATATAGTCGCCGACCTTGAACGGTCGCAGCAGCAGGAGCATGATGCCGGCCGCGATGTTCTGCATCGTGCCCTGCAGCGCGAACCCGATCGCGAGGCCGGCCGCGCCGAGCACCGCGACGATGCTCGCCGTTTCGATGCCGAGCTGCGACAGCGCGCCGACGCTCGCGACGATGCGGATGCCCCATACGGCGACGTCGCAGAGAATCGGCCGCAGCGTGTCGTCGACGCGCTCCTTGTTCGAGAGCAGCCGGTTCAGCCAGTTGCCGACGCGTTTCGACAGCCACCAGCCCGCGACGAGCAGCGCCAGGCCGGCGCACAGCCTGATGGAAAGGGTGGACAGCGCGTTCCACAGGAACGTCCAGCGTTCCGGATGAAGTTGATCGAGAAACATGCGGGATTCCGGTTGGGTGGCACGTTGCGCGACACGCCGTGGTCCCGCCGCATTCGGGCAGGCACGGGTCCGCGCGCAGGCAGCGTTCGACTGCAAACGTCATGCGATGGTTCGCGCGAATGCATGCATGGGGTCGGAGCGCCATGCTGGCAGATGGCGCGACCCGGATTTAGTTCTTGTACTAAGCGCGGGCTCAGGAAAATAAGATTGGTCCTATTTAGACGTTTCCGGCACGCCGATACACTCGCTTTCAAGTTGCCGGATCGCGACGCTCGTTCCTCCGCGATACCCGGTCCGTTCCCGATTTTTCATTGATAGATAGCGAGTGACGACGTCATGCGGTTAGACCTGCGTTTCCGTCTCGCACGCGAACAAGGTCAAACCGCCCGACGCGGCGCCACGTGCTTGTCGATTCGCCACGCGCTGCTGTGCGGTGTCATCGCGACAGCCGGCGCGGCCGGCGCACACGGTGCGGCAGCGCAAGCTGCACACGATGCTGTGCCCTTCGCCTACGCGGCGGCGGCAACGACCGACCTTGTCGACGTGCCTTTTTTCAGTCCCGAGCGGACGACGTGGGGCGGCTTGCGTGCTTCGGCGGCCGCGTCGCTCGACGTCGCGTACGCATCGCATGCGTCGACCCCACCGACGGGCACCGATCGCAATGACCCCGTTGCACGCTTCGGCGCATGCGTGGCCTATCGCGTGCTGTGCGACGCGGCGCGCGACGCGGTCGAACGTGGATATGCGTCGCGGTTCGACTACGGACTTTCTTCGCCGCTGCCTGAGATGGGTACGCAAACGGCATTCGAGCCGCGTGCGGTCGATCTGGCTTCCGCCGAACCGTTCATGCTCGCGGCGCCGGAGCGCGGCACACGCGCCGTGGCAATTTCCGGCACCCTGCAAGCGTCGCTGGCGCGTGCCGATTTGCCAGCCGGTGTCGCGGCGCAGATCACCCGCATGCTGGCCGGGCGTATCGATCCGAAGCAGCGTGGCACGATCGGCGACACCTTCCGCGTCGCATACGAACCGGACGACAGCGCAACGCTGCCGCACGGCGTGCGTGTGACGGCGCTCGATATCCGCTTTCGCGGCCAACACGTCGCGGGTGTGTGGTTCGCGCCCGATGTCGGCACGCCGGGCGCGTACTACGACCTCAACGGCGTGCCGCTTGCCGGTACGCGATTCGCAATGCCGGTCGCCGCGACGCGGATCAGCTCTCAGTTCGGCGTTCGCGTGCATCCGGTGACCGGCGCGCGTCACGAGCATACCGGGGTCGATCTCGCCGCGCCGGCGGGCCGTGCGGTCCATGCATCGGAGCGCGGCACCGTGACGTTCATCGGCACCGAGCCGAGCGGCTACGGCAAGTATGTGGTGATTCGTCATGACGGCGGTTATGCGTCGTACTACGCGCACCTGTCGGCGTTTGAACCGACGCTGCGGACCGGCGCGCGTGTCGAGCGCGGCCAGCGTGTCGGTGCCGTCGGCAGTACGGGGACCGCGACCGGCCCGCATCTGCACTTCGAGGTCCGGCGCCATGCGCGTGTCGTCGATCCGGTCGAACTCGTGCAGGCCGCCAAAGCGGCGACGCTGAAGGGCGAACGGCGGGTCGCGTTCAACCGCGTGGCCCTCGACGCGCGCACGCGCCTGGCGTCGGCTGCGTGGTCGATGCCGGTCGCGATGTCGGCGCCTGCCGCATCGCCCGCCGGCTGACGGCTGACCAGATGCCGACCGCCACGGCCGGCATCGTTGCAGGCGCGCATCAACGCGCGCGCCGGCCGCTTCGGTGGCCGGATATCGTGCGCAGCAGCATGACAGAATGGCCGGCAACCCATGCACGATTAATTGATCGTCGAATGACGTCAAATTTTCCGGCTTGCCCGATTCGCATTCTTCAACGCTTTTGAGTCTTTCATAAAAACCGGCAAATTCAACCGGTTTCCGCCCCGCATTCCCGCCACGCCTGTCACCCGTGATTTTCCGCAACGCAACAGTGCGGCCATTCCCGTTATTTCCGAATGCGAAATTAATCCCGCGCTGATTTCCAATATCACGCGATCGGATCTTGCGATTATTTCAAGGCAGGTGATATAACCCGGTTCACGCACCGATTTGCAGCAATAACGTCACCAATAAAGGCGAGCCGAAAAATGAAAAGAAAGGCGCGGAACCTGGGTTTGGGTGGGATGGCGATCCTGACCGGCGCGATGCCGGTGGGTGCTTATGCGGCATGTTCGGCCACTGCGCCGACCAGCGGCACGACGGTCACGTGTTCCGGCGCCAATGCGCCGTCGGTCGTGGCCGCGGCCGGCAGTACCAACGTGACGATCAACCTCGATTCGACCGTGACAGGCAGCTATGTGCTGGCGTCCACGCCGACGCCGTTTTCCGTCGACACGTCGAGTGCGATTACCAACAACGGCAACCTGTCGATGTCCGGCAACGGCACGGGCGTCGCGAACCGCGGCGCGGTGCTGCTCGGTGTGAACAACGGCAATACGCTCACCAATGCCGCAACCGGCGTGATTTCGACGTCGGGCCAGTACAACGACGGGATGGCCGCGAACGGCAACAACAACACGCTGGTCAACAACGGCACGATCACGACCACCGGCAACAACTCGTACGGGATGACGGCCGCGTGGGGGCAGAGCAATCCCGGCGCGGCGGGCAACCAGATCGTCAATACCGGCACCGTGACGACGTCCGGCAACAACGCGCGCGCGGCGTCCTTGCTCGGCGGCAACGGCACGATCACCAACAGCGGCACGCTGACGTCGAACGGCCGCGATGCGCCGGCCGTCTACATGCAGGGCAACAACGACACGCTCGTCAACAGCGGCACGATCCAGACCACGGGCACCGCGACGAGCGGCGGCAGCGTCGACGCGGTCGTGTCGAACACGCTCGGCAGCTCGTTTACCGCGACGATCACGAATCAGGCCGGCGGCAGGATCATCAGCAACAACGGCATCGGCGTGCGCTCGACCAACGGCGCGACCACGATCACCAATGCGGGGCTGATCCAGGGCGGTGGCGGCACCGCGATCCAGGGCGGCAACGGCAACGTGACGCTGATCCTGCAAACGGGTTCGCAGATCGTCGGCACGGCCAACGGCGGCGCCGGCACCAACACCGTGACGCTGCAGGGCACGGGCACCGCGTCGAACGCGTTCACGAACTTCCAGAGCCTGACGATGGCCGGCACGAACTGGTCGTGGGCCGGCACCGGCACGTTCTCGACCGCGCTGGTGCAGAGCGGCACGCTGAATCTGACCGGCACGCTCGGCACGACGACGGCGTCCGTCGTCGCGACCGTCAACGCGGGTGCGACGCTGCAGGCGAATGCGTCGAACCTGCCGCTGTCCGTCACCGACAACGGCCTCGTGCGTTTCCAGCAGGACAGTGCCGGCACGTACACGGGCGCGATCGGCGGCGCGGGCGCAGTGGAGAAAACCGGCGCAGGCACGCTGACGGTCGCGCCTTCTGCCGCCGGCGGCAACACGTATTCGGGCGGCACGACGATCACGCAGGGCACGCTGTCGGTCGCGGCCGACAATGCGCTCGGCGCATCGTCAGGAAGCCTGATATTCAACGGCGGTACGCTGCAGCTCGGCAGCGCGTTCAATCTCGCGTCGGGCCGCACGGTGTCGATCACGTCGAACAACGGCACGATCGATACGCAGGGCTTCAACTCGACGTTGACGCAGGGCATCACGGGTGCAGGTTCGCTGACGAAGCTCGGCAGCGGCACGCTGACGCTGAACGGCGCGAGCAGTTATGCGGGCGGTACGAACGTCAATGCGGGCACCGTGATCGTCGGCGACGGCACGAGCGCGTCGGCGGCGCTGGGCGGCGGCGGGCCGGTGACGGTGGCGTCGGGCGCGACGCTCGGCGGCTACGGCAGCGTCACGGGCAACGTAACCAACAACGGCACGCTCTCGGTCGCGAACGCGCTGGCGAGTCTCGCGAGCGGCGCGACCGGCAATTTCCAGATCAACGGCAACCTGACGAACGCGGGGCTCGTGCAACTGGGCGGCAGCGGCGTGGGCAACACGCTGACGGTGGCCGGCAACTACGTCGGCCAGAACGCGACGATCGCATTGAACACGACGCTCGCCGGCGACGGCGCGCCGTCGGACAAGCTGATCGTCAGCGGTGGCACGGCGAGCGGCTCGAGCACGCTGAAGGTGACGAACGTCGGCGGCGCGGGCGCACAGACGACCGGCGACGGCATCGAGGTCGTGCAGGCGACCAACGGCGCGACGTCGAGCGCGGGCGCGTTCACGCTGTCGGGCGGCACGGTGAGCGCCGGCGCGTATTCGTACTTCCTCGCGAAAGGCGGCGCGGCGACTGGCACCGGCGACAGCTGGTACCTGCGCAACACGGTGCGGCCGAAGCCGGAGCCGCCGGTGGTCGAGCCGGGGCAACCGACACCGCCGCCCGTGACGCCGGTCACGCCGGCCGAAGGCACGCCCGAATCGATTGTCGAAGCCGTCACCGATGCAGGCACCGGCGGCAACCCGGAACCGATCTACCGCCCTGAAGTGCCGCTGTACGCCGAAGCGCCGGCCGTCGCGCGCCAACTCGGGCTGCTGCAGATCGACACGTTCCACGACCGGCAGGGCGAACAGGGGCTGCTGAGCGAGAACGGCCCGATGCCCGCGTCGTGGGCGCGCGTGTGGGGCGGCAACAGCAACATCAAGCAGAAGGGTGACGTGACCCCGTCGTTCGACGGCACCGTGTGGGGGATGCAGGTCGGTCAGGATCTTTATGCCGACAACAGCCCGAGCGGCCATCGCAACCACTACGGCTTCTTCCTCGGCTTCTCGCGCGCGGTCGGCGACGTGAACGGCTTCGCGCTCGCGCAGCCCGATCTGGGCGTCGGCACGTTGCAGGTCAATGCGTACAACCTCGGCGGCTACTGGACGCATATCGGCCCGGGCGGCTGGTACACGGACGCCGTGCTGATGGGCAGCGCGCTGACCGTGCGCACGCATTCGAACGACAACGTGAACGGCTCGACGAACGGCAACGCGTTCACGGGTTCGGTCGAGGCGGGGCTGCCGATCGCGCTCGGCTACGGGCTGACGCTCGAACCGCAGGCGCAGCTCGTGTGGCAATGGCTGTCGCTCGATCGTTTCAACGACGGCGTGTCGAGCATCGCATGGAACAACGGCAATACCTTCCTCGGCCGGATCGGCGCGCGGCTGCAATACGCGTTCGATGCGAACGGCGTGAGCTGGAAGCCGTACCTGCGCGTGAACGTGCTGCGCTCGTTCGGTACCGACGACAAGACGACGTTCGGCGGCGCGACGACGATCGGCACGCAGGTCGGGCAGACGGCCGGGCAGGTCGGCGCGGGGCTCGTTGCGCAGCTGACGAAGCGCGGCAGCGTGTATGCAACGGTCAGCTACCTGACGAACCTCGGCGGCGAGCATCAGCGCACGATCACCGGGAATGCGGGCGTGCGCTGGGCGTGGTGATTTCGATCGGGGCGATGCATTGATCGATCGGCCGTGGCGAGCGACGTCGCGGCCGATCGGCGCAGGTCATGCACTCACGTGCTCACGCGGATTGTTCGACCGGCAACCAGATTTCAAGCACGCCGGTACCCGTCACCGGATCGTAGTCCTCGCTGTAGCGTTCGAACTCGGGCGCGTCCACCGCCTTGAATCCCGACGTCGGCAGCCAACCGTTCCAGATGCTGTAGAAGGTCTGGTGAAGCGTCGAGATGTGCCCGCTGTGTTCGAAGACCGCATAACGTTGCGGTTCGAGCTCGACGCAGCGAAATGGCGCGGGCAACCGGTCGCGATGCTTGACCTCCACGCCGGCGATGTATTCGAAGCTGCCATCCGCATCCGGGTTGCAGCACACGCCATACGTTTCGCCGCCGACCTGGCCGGGGATGTGGCCGATGTACGGGATAAACGCTTGCCAGAGCGCCGGAATCCCTTCGTTGGTTTCGAAGGTATAGCGGCTGCTCATGCCCGCGATCAGCTGCTTTTCGGTGACTTCGAAGCGTGATGGTGTCACGGCGATGATTTTCAGCGCTTTCATGCGAAACGGCTCCACAAGAGACAACCCGTCGAGAGTGCGCCGTGTCCGCACCGCTTCCGGCGTAACGCCGAAGAGATCGCGGAAGGCGCGCGTAAACGCCTCATGGGAGCCATATCCGGCATCGAGTGCCACGGGAAGGATGTCCGGCGCGCCTTGCGCCAAGGTTCGCGCCGCACGCGTCAACCGTCTCGACCGGACATAGCGCATCACCGGCCAGCCGGTATTCATCGAGAACAGGCGTGAAAAGCCGAAGCGCGTCATGTCGCAATCGGCGGAAATCCTGTCGAGTGTCAGTTCCCTGTCCAGTTCGGTTTCGATGAACCAGAGTGCTTTTCCAACCGGATCCATAGTGTCCCAATGAGTGTGTCGGGCGGACTATAGGGTATCGGCGACTGGGGCATTTGATCGTTCTTGCGGTGCGTGACGTGGCGCAACGGGGGCGCTGAAGCAAATCGCCACGCCGGGCGGCGTGGCGAGAGGCGGCGGGATTGCGCTGCTTAGCCGAGCGGCCAGTTCAGGATCGCGATGCCGTCGTTGTAGTCGCCGTCCGCGCCATCTTCAGACCCGACCAGCCCGAAGTAGGTCTTCTTGAAGATGTCGACCTGACGCGAGCCGATCTTCGACGGCTTGCCGTTCGCCGTCACGACCACGCGTACCTTCCCCTTGCCGGAGTTCACGATCTGCGTGTTCAGGTTCGCGTCCTGCGTGCCGGCGCCGTGGAAGGTCGCGGCCGGTTTCGGGTTGTCGTCGACGAAGACCTCGATCGTCTGTTGCGCGGCGGAGTTGACGAGCGCCGTCACGCCGAACGCGATGTTCGGCGGCAGGTTGAAGAGGCCGTCGCGTTCGCCGCCGCCGCTTGTCGCAGGGTCGGGCTGCGCGGGTTGCGGCTGCGCCGTCGCCTTGGCGAAGTACGTGACTACGGCGCCGATGCCGAACTTCGCGGCGGCGCCGGGCAGCACGCCGGGCGCGCCGGCCCAGGTCACCGTGCAGGCGTCGACCTTCCCTGTTGCATCGGTCTTGACCTTGTTCATCCAGCTGCTGATGTCGAAGCTGTACGGCACCGTCGAGAGATGCACGAACACGTCGTATTGCGGCAGTTTTTCCACGAGTTGCGCGGTCATGAACTGGCGCATCCGGTCGAGCACGGCCTGGTCGCCGCCGGCCTGCACGACGAGCGCGTCGTTGCCGGCGAGTTGCAGAAGCGCGTACAGATCGTCATGGGTAAAGGGTTGTGTCATGTCGTCCTCGTCGTAATGGGATGTCTCGCGTGACGCGGCCGGCGAATCGGTTTCGCCGTGCCGCGCGCGGAGCAAAGCATGGGCAGACGTGACTGCCCGAACGAATCGCAATGGGTGGTCGACCGCGTCGCCATTGCGGTATCGATAACGGCGCGCGATGCATGCCGCGCCGTGACGCTGTGCTGGCGTCTGCCGTGGCTCAGCCCAGCGGCCAGTTCAGGAACACGATGCCGTCGTTGTAGTCGTCGTCCGTGCCGTCTTCCGATCCGACGATCCCGAAGTACGACTTCTTGAAGATGTCGACCTGACGCGAGCCGAGCCGCGACGGCTTGCCGTTCACCGTCACGATCACGCGCACGCGTCCCTTGCCCGAGTCGAGCACCTTCGTGCCGAGGTTCTCGTCGTGCGAGCCGGCGCCCTTGAACGTGGCGGCCGGTTTCGGGTTGTCGTCGATGTAGATGTCGATCGTCTGCTCGTTCGCCGCGTTCGCGAGCGCGGTGACGCCGAACTTGATGTTGGCCGGGAGATTGAACGTGCCGTCGCGTTCGCCGCCGCCACCGCCGATGTTGCCGGCGCCGCCGGTTCCGGTGCTGCCGCCGGTTTCTGCGCCCTGATTACCGCTGCCCTGCGACGACGATTGCGCGGCCGTGTCGCCGATCGCGGAAAGGCTCGCGAACGAGTCGATGTGCATCGTGCTGCCGCGCACGCTTTTCCACTGGCCTTTCACGAACGTGTGGCCGTCGGCGACGTCGATCGCGACGACGAGCGTGAACGGGATGCGACTGGGATTCTCCGGCACCTTGGAGAAGTAGGAGAACGCGCCGTCCGCGACGATCCCCTTGTTGGTCGTAATGACGAAGTAGATGCCGGGGAAATTGTTGCCGGTGGCGTACGGCGTCGGCACGTTGAGCGTGACCAGCAGCTTGCCGTCGCGAATGTTTTCTTTCGCGAGGTCGAGATACAGGCCGGGGATGTCGACGTAAGTCTCGGACGTCACGACGGGCGCGCTGTTGATCGAAGCCGAAAGGATGGGCATGGCGGTCTCCTGAAGGCGAAACGGGTTTCGATTGGGATGCTTCGCGATGTGATGCGGAACCGCAGGGCGGCGTTGCTGGCGGCTGCCCGGCGGTCGTCAGTCAATCGATGACGCAGTGACTTAGCCGATCGGCCACTGAAGCACGACGATGCCGTCGTTGTAGTCGCTGTCGTGACCGTCTTCCGACACGACGATCCCGAAATTGACCGTGTACGGCGAGCCGTCCGACTTCTTGCCGTTGATCGGCGCGAGGCGCGCGTCGGTGGCCGACGGCTTGCCGTTCACCGTCACTTCGAAACGGATCTTGCCGTTGCCGGAATTCAGCGTGGCTTCGCGGGTGCCGTCGCGCGTCGTCAGCTTGTAATACGCGGCGGGTTCCTTGCTGTCGCCGACAAACAGCTTGATGTGCTGTTGTTCGGCGGCATTCGCGAAGAAAATCGCGCGGAAGTCGGTATTCGGCGGAATCGAGAATTCACCGGCGCGATTGGATGACGTTTGAGAATCAGCCATGCTTCCTCCTGAAGAACAGTGGTAGGGCGTCTCGCCGCGTTGCGCAAACGTTTTACGTTTGAAACGCGGTTCGACAAGCATGTCGAAAAATAAATAAAAAAATATTCTCTTGGGAATGGTTATTGTTCAGTAAACAGAAAATCAACGTTAATCGATTTAATGAAATGTGATTAATGGATTGTATTTCGATATATTCGCGAAACTATATCGATTCGTGTATCGATTTGATGAACGATGCGCGGTTGCGCAGGCGGATCGGGAGAGGCGGAGGCAATCGGGCTTCGGAGCGAGCGCTCGGTGTTCGCATATGGCAGCGTGTTGTTTCAACATCAGCATCTCTGTCATGGCCGCGCCCACCGGCCACCACCGAACGCTCACGCCGAAGCCCGATCGCAAGAGAATGGTGTGCGGCAACCGGCAAAGAGGATGGACCGACTCACTCCGAACATGAATAGGACTTCACCGGCGCCGCACCCGTGAAGCATATCGACGCGAAAGGCCGCCGCCTATCGGACGGGACTGATTCTGCAGGCACCACCGCCGCGCGATGGGCCCCCGTCCGGCGAGCAACCCGTTGACAGCCCCGGCCACCCTGTGATCTGATTCCGGCCATGCAAGCCGCCCAGCCCCTCTTCTCGCTACGACTACTAGCCCGTTTCTCCGGGCTGGGTCTGCGGCTGCGCGCTTTCCATCTGCTTCTTTCCTGAAGCGCCAGATTTCCCCCGTATCACCGACCTGGCCCCGGTTGTCGACCGGCGCCTGAGTTCGTCTTTTTTCCGTATCGCTCCGCTCCGTCCCGGTCGCTCAACCGTCAAGGCTGTCGTTCGCCGTACCGCTTTGCCGTTGTGCCGCTTTTTGCCGTTTCAACGCTGCGCGCGCAGCCGGCCTCCATGGCCGATGGCCGCCGCGCCGCGGTTTCCCGACAAACCGACCGAGGACCGAACATCATGATGCTGAAGAACCCCGCGACGAAGTACCGACCGTTTACGCCCGTCAACCTGCCGAACCGCACATGGCCGTCGCGCACCATCACGCACGCGCCGATCTGGATGAGCACCGACCTGCGCGACGGCAACCAGGCGCTGTTCGAGCCGATGGACGCGACGCGCAAGATGCGGATGTTCAAGACGCTGGTCGCGATCGGTTTCAAGGAGATCGAGGTGGCATTCCCGTCTGCGTCCGAAACCGACTTCAACTTCGTGCGCGAACTGATCGAAGGCGGCCACATTCCCGACGACGTGACGATCGAGGTGCTGACGCAGGCGCGTGACGACCTGATCGAGCGCACCTTCGAATCGCTGCGCGGCGCGAAGCGCGCGATCGTGCACCTGTACAACGCGACCGCACCGGAATTCCGCAAGATCGTGTTCGGGCTCGACCGCGACGGCGTGAAGCAGCTCGCGGTGAACGCCGCGCGCACGATCAAGCGCTGCGCCGATGCCGCGACCGATACGCAGTTCACGCTGCAATACAGCCCCGAAACCTTCACGGCCACCGAGCTCGACTTCGCGAAGGAAGTCTGCGATGCGGTATTCGACGTCTGGCAGCCGACGCCCGAGCGCAAGGCGATCGTGAACCTGCCGGCCACCGTTGAGGTCGGCACGCCGAACTTCTACGCGGACCAGATCGAATGGATGCACCGCAACCTCGCGCGTCGCGATGCGTTGATCCTGTCCGTGCATCCGCACAACGACCGAGGCACCGCAGTTGCGGCGGCCGAGCTGGCGGTGATGGCTGGCGCCGACCGCATCGAGGGCTGCCTGTTCGGCAACGGCGAGCGTACCGGCAACGTCGATCTCGTGACGCTTGCGCTGAACCTGTACACGCAGGGCGTCGATCCGGGCCTCGATTTCTCGCAGATCAACGAGGTCGCGCGCACGTCCGAGGAGTGCACGCAGTTGCCGATCCATCCGCGCCATCCGTATGTCGGCGACCTCGTGTTCACCGCGTTCTCCGGTTCGCACCAGGACGCGATCAAGAAGGGCTTCGCGGTACAGAAACCCGACGCCGTGTGGGAAATGCCGTATCTGCCGATCGATCCGAGCGACCTCGGCCGCACGTACGATTCGATCATTCGCGTGAACAGCCAGTCGGGCAAGGGCGGCATCGCGTACCTGCTCGAACAGGGTTATGGCGTCGCGCTGCCGCGTCGCCTGCAGGTCGACTTCAGCGCGGCCGTGCAGCGCCTGACCGACGACAGCGGGCACGAGGTGACGAGCGCGCAGATCTGGTCGCTGTTCCAGCAGGAATACGTCGAGGGCGACGCGCCGCTGCACTATGTCGGCCATGAACTGTCGGAACGCGACGGCCGCGAGACGATCGTGCTGACCGCCGACGTGCACGGCGAGCGACGCGTGCTGCGCGGCGAAGGCAACGGCCCGCTCGATGCGCTGATGCATGCGCTGCGCACGCCGCTGCGGATCCAGCACTACGAGGAACGCGCGTTGTCGCAGGGCGCCGATGCGAAGGCAATCGCGATCGCGGAGTTGGCCGGTTCGGGCGTGCGCGGCAGCGCGTTCGGCGTGGGCATCGACGCGAACCTGACGACCGCGTCGATCCGCGCGGTGATCAGCGGCATCAACCGTGCGTATGTGCGCGCGGACGAAGCGGCGCAGGCGACGTTTTTTGCCGCGCAGCCGGCGGTGAAGGCCGTCGCGTAAGCAGGGCGGTGATGACTACGCCGGCGTTGCCCGGCGTGGTCGCCGTGCCCCGACGAGGGGAAGGAACCGATCCGCTGGATCGCCGATGCGGTGGTCAGTGCCGCACAGAAGTCGGGTTTCGATTTTCCTGTGCAGCAACTCCGGTTCACGGCTGACACGGGCTGGCTCAAGTTTCAGCGCGTGTCGGGGCGCGTGATGGTGTTGTCGCGGCCTTGAGCTGTGCGTCAGGCTTTTCACGTTCGGCCAGGTCAGATTGAACGGGTGTGGCGCCGAAGCCGCTTCGCCTGCTGCCGCCACACCTTTCTTTCTGTCCGCTTCGCGGGCCGTCAGCAGGTCACCATGATGCCTGCCGGGCGCGAGTCACTCGCAGGCCGCACCACGATTTCCACACGCTGGCCAAACGAGACCAGCGCCCGTATCAGCAGATCCCGCGAAAACTTGCGGAGTCCGTCGCGCTACTCGGTGGTGACGACCGGCCGGGCCATCTCCGCAAGCGCCGCCGCATCGCCGGTCGTTTCGATGCCGGCGAGCTTGTAGACGTTCTCGTGGGACGCAATAAGGCAGCGAGTAACGCTGACGATTCCATTGATGGCCAACGTGCGTATTGCTCGGCGCACTTGAATGGTCGTCAGGCCGAGCGGTTGCCTCAGTTTCTTGACAGTCCACTCACCCCCGTCCGACATCAGGATAATAATGCGCGCCCCCACCGGAAGCGTTTCGTCAATTTTCAGCATCGCAGTACCTCCTCTCATCTGCTATCGGCTCGGCTGCAGACCCACGCGCCTATCCAAAAATGCGCGGATGGGTCGAAGTGATGGTCCTGACGATGTCCGTGTCGAGCTCCGAGGCGATGCCCGATTGGATCGGCAGCAGGTCACAGCTGCGTGATCGCCACGCGGGCAGTACCTGTTCTCTGGATACCGAGCGCTGATGCGGCGGCGTACGACAGGTCGATGATTCGATGAAAGTTGAACGGGCCACGATCGTTAATACGGACGATGACGGATTTTCCGGTGCTGGCCAGTGTGACGCGGACATACGAACCCAGAGGCAACGTTCTATGTGCTGCCGTCATGGCATTCATGTTGAGCCGCTCACCGCTTGCAGTGCGATGCCCGATGAATGCCTTGCCATACCATGACGCAATCCCCTGCTGAGGGAGGGCAGTCGACGCTGTGGGCTTACCTTGTTCACCGTCTGAAGGGCGACGTCCGTCGGATGTCTTTTCGTACTGCGACGTAATCCACTGTTGATGGAATGCCGAGGACACTGTCGATTTAACCGGTTGCGGTTCCGACGCGCTCGGACTCGAACCAACAATCTCGGGTTGATTCTCGCTCGATTGAGTTTTAGATAATGGGGATGTAATGGAATGCTGATCTACCGGGACACAATGACAACCCGATAGTGTGGCTGTGGCGATGTATATGATCAGTAAAAGATTAGGATAGCGAAAATTAAAAATCATGAGTTGATACGTAGAGGTGGAATCGATATCAGATGGCGCCAGACGCAACTGCATTGGGCGTGGAAAGACCAGAGCGGATGAACGGCGAGCCGGCGGACTCGCCGTCATCATCCATGACTGCCCAGACGTCGGCATCAGCAAGCGGCGCAACAGGTGCGGAAGTCGGTGCTGCGGCCGGGCTAGGTGCCCGTGAGCAGGATTGGCCCTCACCTCTCCAATGCTATTCGGAAAGTGTCCGCAGTGGTATCAAGCGGGCTGAACAATTGTCAAATCGACGATCAGCCGCTAGCGCAATCGCTTGAAGGACATTGTCAGCCGAGGCGTTCAGATCGATCGCAATCAGCGTGAACGGCCGTCGCGCGTGGAAATGCGGCGGCCACCCTCGACCACGACCGAGTATTCTGGAAATGCATGCGTGTCCTTGTCATGCAACACGCATATCCACCGGCACACATCCCGACCGTCATGGAACGCCAAGCGCAACTTATCAACCAATAGTTCACAAACTGTGACATTGGATCGCACGGAACTCGATATCATCGGTGGTGTGACGCTGAGATGTTGTGCTTGATCGCCAGCAGACGGGCGATCGGTGATAACCAGCGCGCAATTTCATTCGTTCAGTAAATTAGGATTACTACTAATTTGTTGGGTCGTATTAGCGATGTGACTTGCGGCGATGGCATTTATCGTGACAGGAGGTGCGGTACGCGACTGCGAGATGCGCTTAAATTTGTGTTCTTGAGATAGCGCTATCTTTCAACGGTGACGGCTTCCGTGAACGAAACGGTATCTGGGGTAGTGGTGGGTGTTGCCGCGGAATTTGCCGACTACGCCGCCGAATCCCGGACGTTCGCCGCCAACGCGGCATCGCCGCGTTCCGACATCACCCGTCTAGGGGCGAAGTGGTTGGACGATCTCGCTCCTGGCGACATTCGCTTGGTCGCATGAGATAGCAGATATCTCTGCAGTCTTATCACCGCATCCACTCAGAGGGACAGCGGGCACTACAACAATGGAGACACTATGCATAACGTAGCAGGCAGCGCTCATCTGCTGATCGACGCGCTGATCGCGATCGTCGGACTGATTCTATTGATCACCCGCTTCAGGATTCACCCATTCGTCGCGCTGACACTCGCGTCCGGATTCCTTGGCCTGATTTCCGGGATGCCGGTCGCAAAGATCGTGCAGTCCTTCCAGGATGGTTTTGGGGGCGTGCTGGGCTTCGTGGGCATCGTTCTCGGACTCGGCACCATGCTCGGCAAGATGATGGCCGAATCAGGCGGAGCAGATCGCATCGCCCGTACCCTGATCAATGCGTTCGGCAAGGAGCGGGTGCAGTGGGCCATGATGTGTGCCGCGTTTCTAGTCGGCATCCCGCTCTTTTTCGAGATTGGATTCGTCCTGCTGATTCCGCTCGTTTTCATCGTTGCGCGACGCACCGGCGTGCCGCTGATCAAGGTCGGCATCCCGCTGCTCGCAGGTCTGTCGGTCGTCCACGGCCTCGTGCCACCTCACCCCGGTCCCCTGCTTGCGATCGGCCTGTTCGGCGCCGACATCGGCAAGACCATCTTTTACGGGCTGATCGTCGGCTTGCCGACGGCAATCATAGCGGGTCCGCTTTACGGTTCGTTCGTCGCGAGATACGTTCAGGGCTCGGCGTCTCGAGAATTGCTTGAGCAACTTGCTAAGGAATCCGAATCGAAAAGCTTGCCTGGGTTCGCGGTGACGATCTTCACCGCATTGCTGCCGGTATTGCTGATGCTGATCAAGACATTCGCAGACATCAGCCTCCATGCAGATAGCGGTTTGCGCGCCTGGATGGACATGATCGGCCATCCGATTACTGCGTTGCTGCTGGCATTGCTGGTATCTCTGTACACGTTCGGCATCGCACGCGGCTTCGATTCCAGGCAGATTCTGAAGTTCGTCGACTCCAGTCTCGGGCCCGTGGCGGCCATCATTCTGATCATCGGCGCTGGCGGCGGATTCAAACAAATGCTTGTCGCAAGCGGCGTCGGCGACGCGATTGGCCAGATGGCGGTGCAGGCACATATGTCTCCCATTCTGCTCGCATGGTTTGTTGCGGCCATGATTCGAATTGCGACGGGGTCCGCGACGGTGGCGACGATCACTGGCGCTGGTATTGTCGCGCCCGTTGTTGCAATGGTCCCCGGTGTGAATCGTGAACTTCTGGTGCTGGCGACCGGTGCAGGTTCGCTGATCCTGTCGCACGTGAACGACGCGGGATTCTGGCTTGTCAAGCAGTACTTCAATATGAGCGTTGTCGAGACCTTCAAGACCTGGACGGTGATGGAGACCATCGTCTCGGTCGTTGCGATCGTTCTCATAATGGTCCTCTCAACGTTTGTATAACCTATTCCGCCCTTCTCTGGAGGGGCGTGAACGCAGTTCCAGTCCATCGGTAGCAGTGAATCAAATCGGAGGAAATCCAATGAGAGGAGATAAAATGAAAGCTAAATCATTCGGTATGCGAAATAATTTGAATGATCGTATGAAAACTCCGGATGCCGCCGGCAAGCTTTCGCCCTTGCAATGGGCTGGCCGCGCAGCTGGGGCGTCGCTCTTCGTGCTGGCAAGTGCCGGAGTCAACGTCGCGCAGGCTCAGAGCAGCGTAACGATTTATGGGATCGTCGATAGCGGTTTTACCTACACGAGCAATCAGGGCGGAAAAAGTCTCGTGCAGGCCACTGCGGGAAATCAGCAGGGGTCGCGTTTGGGATTCAAGGGAACCGAAGACCTCGGTGGCGGCCTGAGCGCCATTTTCCGCTTGGAGAATGGCTTCGACACGGATAGCGGCGCCTTGAAGCAGGGTGGCAGACTGTTTGGGCGTGGTGCATGGGTCGGTCTCAACAGCGACAGATGGGGCAGTGTCACGGCGGGGCGCCAATTCAATCCGGTTCAAGACTATTTGTCCAACGACGGGGTCGGTGCGTACACCCAGTACGGAAACATCCTCTACGACAACGACGACCTGAACAACACGTTCCGATCCGACAATTCGATCAAATACACTTCACCGCGCATCAATGGGTTGCAAGCCGAAGCCCTTTACGCCTTTTCGAACAGCCCCGGCGCGGCGGACAACCGCAGCTGGAGCGTCGGTGCGCAATATCTGAATGGTCCGTTGCGCATTGATGCAGCCTATGCACTGCTCAACAAACCCGCGCTGAACACGACCGGGGCGATCCCGTCCGACAATTATTTCCCGACTTCGGTTGTTTCGAACGTGCAGCGCCAGCAGATCTGGGGCGTCGGCGGTGCCTACACGGTCGGCGCCTTGAGCGTCGCATTGTTGCACACGCAATCGAATTTCTCGCTCGTTGGCAACAGTCTGGACTTCTCGAACTACGAGGCGAGCGCGCAATACTGGGCGACGCCGGTCTGGCAGCTTGGCGTGGGTTACGACTTCACGACCGTGCACCAGTCGGTCGGCGGCAATGCGAAATATCATCAGATTGGCGGTAATGTGAGCTACTACCTCTCCAAGCGCACGGATCTGTATTTGAACGTTATCTACATGCACGGTAGCGGCGGGGCGGCATGGATCAATGGTTTGTCGAATCCTTCTTCGACGGGCGTTCAGACCACCGCGATCGCGGGCATTTTGCACAAGTTCTAATGCACCCGTCGTCGATATTCAAGGAGACAACCAGCGTGAAAAATGAACGAACCGTACCAAAAGGAAATCCATTCAAGCCCAGGGCGATTGCCGTTCTCGCTTTCGCTTTTTGTGCATCCGTGGCTCATGCTTCGTCGTCTGCGAGCGTCGATACCGGCGCAACTCCCGATCAGCGGGCCGATGCGTTGATCGCGAAGATGTCGCGGGACGATATGATTCAACTGGTGCACGGGCTCTACGGGCGCTTCGCAAAGAGCCCGCTGCTGCCGTCCGGCATCATCGCAGGGATCCCGCACCTCGGGATTCCGGATCAGGTCGAGTCCGATGCAGGCCTCGGCATCCGGTCGTTGCTCGACAAGACTACCGGGCTACCGGTCCGTGGTGTCGACACGGGCGCGGCGACGCCGATGCCTTCGGGGCTGACGACGGCGGCGACGTGGAATCCGCAACGTGCGTTCGATGGCGGGGCGATGATTGGCGAGGAAGCGCACCGGGTGGGTTCGAACGTATTGCTTGGCGGCGGGACGAATCTCGCGCGCGATCCGCGCAATGGCCGCAATTTCGAATATGCAGGCGAAGACCCGCTGCTGGCCGGGACGATATCCGGCGCGGCGATTGCCGGCACCCAGAGTCGGCACGTGATCGCGACGGTCAAACATTTCGCGCTGAACGACCAGGAAGCCAATCGGTTCAAGGTAAGCTCGAACATCGACTGGGCGGCCGCGCGGGAATCGGATCTGCTCGCGTTCCAGCTTGCTGTTGAAAAGGGCGACCCGGGTTCCGTGATGTGCTCGTATAACAAGATCAATACCGTCTGGGCGTGTTCAAACGACATGTTGCTGAACGGGATCCTGAAAGGCGACTGGCACTTCAAGGGTTACGTGATGTCGGATTGGGGGGCCGTGCATGACGTCAAGGATGCGGTGAGCGGGCTCGATCAGGAATCGGGTGAATCGTTCGACAAGGACAACGGTGGTCCGTTTTTTGGTGAAACGCTGAAGCAGGCACTGAGCGCAGGCATCGTGCCGGAAAGCCGACTGAAGGACATGGTCCATCGAATCTTGCGCACGATGTTCGCAAAGGGGGTGATGGAAAATCCGCCGGTGCTGCGCCCGCTCGACGTGGCGGCCGATGCAGCGATCGCGCAGGCAGATGCGGAGGAGGGTATCGTTCTGCTGAAAAATACCGCAAAGCAGCTGCCGCTAGCCGGCGGTCAGTCGATCGCGGTAATCGGTTCACATGCAGATGCCGGCGTGCTTTCGGGTGGCGGGTCCTCGCAGGTGTGGCCGGTCGGAGGCCCGGCCGCGGCACTGGGCGGCTTCAGCTTTCCGAATCCAGTGATCTATGATCCTTCGTCACCGCTCAAGGCGATCCACGCAAAAGTGCAGGGCGAGGGCCGCGTGACCTACGACGACGGCGCTGATCCCGCGAAGGCGGCGGAACTCGCGAAGCATGCCGACGTCGCGATCGTATTTGCACACCAGTGGAGTGCCGAATCCATCGATAACGCAAGTGATCTTCTTCTGCCCGACGCCCAGAATGAATTGATCGAGCAGGTGGCGGCCGCAAATCACCACACGATTGTTGTGCTGGAGACCGGCAACCCGGTTCTTATGCCATGGCTGTCGAAGGTAAGTGCCGTGCTCGAGGCGTGGTATCCCGGCGCGAGAGGTGGCGAAGCGATTGCGAACGTATTGTATGGCGACGTCAATCCGTCCGGCCGCTTGCCGATAACCTTCCCTGCCAGCGTTGCGCAATTGCCTCGGCCGAAAATCGCACCGGATGCTGCGGTCGATTACAACATCGAAGGCGCTTCGATTGGCTACAAGTGGTATGAGAAGACGCGTCAGGTACCGCTCTTCCCGTTTGGTTTTGGTTTGTCTTATACGACATTCGCGTATTCGAACGCGAACGTGCGAGAAAACACCACCGGACTGACCGTAACCTTCGATCTGGCAAACACGGGTAGCCGTAACGGAAAGGAAGTGGCCCAGGTTTATATCGGACTGCCTTCCGCCGCGAACGAACCCAGGCGACTCGGCGGATTCAAGAAGGTCGATCTGAAGGCCGGGGAAACGACGAAGATTTCAATCGATGTCGATCCGCGTTTGCTTGCGAAGTTCGACAATCAGAGCCATATGTGGCGTATCCCGGAGGGCACGTACTCGATTTACGTAGGTACGTCCGCCGGCGACTCGAAGTTGATTCGCTCCATCAAGCTGAACGCTCGTAGCCTTGCTTCTTGAGCATGGGTATCTGAGTCGCAAGCTTCCTCGCACTTGAGATTCGGGAAACATCCGGATCATCTGGCCGCCCTGGTGCAGGGCGGCCAGCTTTTTTTGAACATGTATCAGAAGCTCTGCAGCGAGTTCGGCTGCCGCCGCGGCAACTGTGGCGATAGCGAGCCGATCGATCAATTTGGGGTTGACTCAAGAGTGAACTGATCTATCATCGTTACCGCGCTACAACACATGCGAGGCCAAGCGCGCCATCGACGAGTAAATCGAAACGTTCGATAACCAGCGGCAAACTGATGTCCCTGTCGCGGCTGCCTCTCGGCAGCGCCTCGATCTTGGCCTGACGCGCTTGCATCCACTGAATCCGACCGACTTCAGCGAATCAAGATCAGTGACGCACGGACGTAATACGAGATATTTCTGAAAATATGACCGACCGGAAAACACGAGGCACCGGCCGTCCAACGCTGGAGGAGGTGGCGCGCCGAGCCGGTGTAAGCACGATCACTGCGTCCCGCGCACTTCGCGACGTCAAGACCGTCGGGTTGGACCTGGCGCAGCGCGTCCGTGACGCAGCGAAGGAACTCGGCTATGCGACCAATACAGCCGCCCGGGCACTCGCTTCCGCGCGTAGCGAAGCCGTCGCGGTGCTTGTTCCATCCCTGTCCAATCTTGTGTTCGTCGACGTACTGGAGTCGATCCATACGATACTCAGGCCCGAAGGCTTCGAGATCCTGATCGGCAACACGCACTATGCGTGCGATGCCGAAGAAGATCTGATCAGGCGCTACCTCGCCTCGGCCCCGAGCGGAATGATCTTGACCGGGTCGGAGCGCACGGAAGTCGCTAGACGCCTGATCGACACGAGCGGCGTGCCATATGTTCACATGATGGAAATCTCGCACGGTCCCGGCGTACATTGCGTCGGCTTTGCACAGACGGGTGCTGGCCAGATTGCGGCAGAGCATCTGATTGGACGTGGCCGTCGTCGAAACGCGTTCGTGGCTGCTCAGCTCGATCCACGGATCATGCAGCGAGGCGAAGGTTTTCGTCGCGCGCTGCAAAAAGCTGGCATGTATGACGCCAAGCTGGAATTCCTGTCGCCGACTCCCTCGTCGATCGGCCTTGGCTGCGAGATGTTTGCGCAGATCATGGAGCGACACCCTGATGTCGACGGCATCTTTTTCGGCAACGACGATTTGGCGCATGGCGCGCTTCTCGAAGCATTGCGTCGCGGCGTGCCGGTGCCACAGAAAGTCGCGATGGTCGGTTTCAACGATCTGCCGGGATCCGCGTATACGGTCCCGCGCCTCACCACAATTCGCACTCCTCGCGCCGAAATAGGCCGTCGTGCTGCACTCATGCTACTTGCGATGATTCGGGGAGAACGGGTGGTTGAGCCGATAGTCGATACTGGTTTTGAACTCATTGTCCGAGAAAGCTCCTGAGCCGTGCCATGGGGATGCTTCTTGTCACGACTGTCCGGGATATCGCGCGTACGATCGGGAAGAGCGCCCACCGATAAGCCGCATGCGCATACGTCGAGACTGCCGTACCAGTGTGCATTGACAACATTTGTCACGCGGATGTTTTGCGTCAACGACCGTTGGCGACGAATCGTTGATTGATCAGACGCACGTTCGTGTCTAATCGATCAACCCCGCGGGAGAGTTTTGCCATGAAACTGCTGAAAATGACCGTCATTGCTGCTGTGGCCTTCGCATTTGCCGGCGCTGCGAGTGCGGCAAATTTGCATCATCACCATCGCCATCACCACCATCACGCGGCGGACCGGCACTAAGCACGTACACCGCGCTCGAGGGCCGCGGCTAGTGTTTCGAGCTACGGATTGTTGTGTACATGCGAGCAGCCCGTGCGTCATCGTACGCTGAGGCACGCGTCGCTCGGCACGATGTCGATTCAGGTGCCGCCGGAGAAAGCGCGGATGCGTCGTGAGGCAGCGAAATATCACGCGCGGCTGAGTCGCGACGCCTGAGACCGGGGGCGAGGACCTCATGTCCGCCGAAGTGCGATGCCATCACATATGTTCACAATGCCCCGCTCGCCCGGCTATAACATTGCTTTGCAGTCCGGGCTATCGTTTGCCACGCAAGCGATAGGGACTCCCTCGGGTCTCCCCGGATTGTGTGGTCTTGAAGCCTGTTGCCGCGCCCGACGCCTCCTCGGGCGCGGTTTTTTTTGGTTCTTCGCGGATTTTCGTGCGCGAAATGCGTCCCCGTATCCGTCCATATCGCCGCCACCTGCGCGCTTCGGCGCAATATGGAACGTGACGTGAACTGGGACCGTACCCGCTGGATTCGAATCGGCGGGATGAGTGTTCGATCACGCTTTTCGGTTAGTCCCGCCCTGATGCGGTGGGCGGTGCGCTGGCCGACATCGGCAGCCGCAGAAAGGTATCGGCTCCGCAGTACTGCCGACCGAGCTCCGCCGTTGCGTAGATCGACGTGGTGTCGATCTGGTCGATCTCTCCCCACTGCTGATCGCCAACGCCTTGCGCCGCATCAACATCGCTTTGGCCTGCGGGCACCGGAGAGATAGCGGCGAAAGTCGGCCAACGTCGCTCGCACCTGACCTGTCGCGATAGCGCTCGCGAGCTACAGGCTTTTTGACTCGTCCTCGATCGCCTCGGCCGACACATAACCCGACGCGGTGCGCGCTACCGGGTCGCTGCGGCAAGGCGGTCCTCGCAGCCACCTGACCAGATGCGTATTGATGCGCTGCGTCACCGCGTTTGACGTCGCGAGCCATGACGAACGCGGAACGCTCCCGGGCAGGGAAAGATCGTCGCCTTTTGTGCGAGTAGCCCGAGCTAGGGAAAACGTTAGCTACGCAGCTCATTTCGCCAGCAAATCCCTGTCCCATCTGCGAATCAACGCATCTACTCCACCTCAGACGTTCCTCGTTTTTACTTTCGCTGTTGACAGGCCAATTTCGCCTCGGTACAAATGTCGTCAGCTGACATATCAGATGACGACACGAAGGATGTGGAAGATGAAAAAAGCTGGAGTCGATGTCCGGTCCGTTGCCGATCTTCAATGCGACGTCCTTGTAACAGGCGGAGGCGCCGCTGGAGTCGCGACCGCCATCACCGCGAGTCGGCAAGGGCTCAAGGTGATCCTCCTGGAGCGCTATGGCTTTTGCGGCGGTGGGGCGGTTGCAGGGCTGTCGGGTACGGTATGCGGCTTGTACCTTGCGACTGACCGCACCGGGGCGAAACCGGAAGCGATCGTCACCGGCTTCGCGCAGGAGTTTTGCGACGCACTGGAGCAGCGCGGCGGTCTTGCCGCACCAGTACGCTATGGGAAAACCTGGACGCGCGTTCACGATCCGCTGGTGTGGCGTGATACGGCCGACAGCCTGCTGGAAGAAGCGGGCGTCAAGGTGATTTATCACACGGTTGCGACCGGCGTGCTGTTGGACGGCAACGAGCGCGTTGAGGGCGTGACGGCATGGACCAAGCAGGGGCCGTTGACAATTCGCTCGCGTGTCACCGTCGACGCCAGCGGCGACGCCGATCTCGTCGCGATGGCCGGCTTCGACAGTTTCATGGGTGACGGCACGCGTGTGCAGAACCCGACGATGATCTTCAGGCTGCAGGGTGTCGACGTCGAACGGTTTACCGACGCTTACGGCGATGACACGATCATGGGCGAGGCCATTTCCGCGCTGCTGCGCGAACGGCAACTCGCCGGCGATAACCTGCCGCGCTCGAAAATATGGCTCTTCCCGACCACGCGTCCCGGCGAACTGCTATGCAACTGCACGCGAATTACTGGCTCCGACGGCCGAGAGCTCAACCCGCTTCTCTACGATGATTTCACGGAAGGCGAGATGAACGGTAGAAAGCAGGTTCATTCGTATGCGCGATTCATTAAGGACTACGTAGTTGGATGCGAAAGTGCTTACGTCAACGATACGGGTGTTCAGGTGGGCGTGCGCCAGACTCGCCAGGTCGAAGGCGTGACAAAGCTGATGAACGCCGATGTGGTCGGTGCGAGGAAGTTTTCCGACGGTATTGCACGTTCGCCTTGGCCGATTGAATTGCACTCGGGCTCGAAGCCGAAGGTGGAGTGGGTGCTCGACGACTATTACGAAGTGCCCTACGGCTGCTTCGTGCCGTCGCGCGGCGAGGGGCTGCTGGTAGCGGGGCGGTGTCTTTCCGCGGAGCATGAGGCGGTAGCGTCTGCCCGTGTCACGGCGCAGTGCTTTTCATACGGCCATGCGATCGGCCATGCCGCTGCCTTGGCCGTGCGTCAGGGTGTTGAGCCGCGCAAGGTCGACTCGCAGGCGATACGTACCGCGCTTGGGCGAGACGGTGCTCATCTGTAACGGTGAGATTGGTATTGAGAAGGTCTACTTGGAGGGTGTGCAAGTGATTAGCGTGAACATGGGTGATATCTGTCACTTGACGTTGAACCGGCCCGAACGACGCAATGCGCTCGACGGCGAATCGATAGCGGATCTGGAGCGGGCATTGCAGCAAGCCGACCGCGACCCGGAGGTGCGTGCGATTGTGATCTCCGGGGCTCCACCTGCATTCTGTTCGGGCAGCGACCTGAAGGAGCTCGCGACGATGTCGATTCAGGAGATGTGCGATTCCGAGTCGGACACGGCGCGCGTCGCTCGCTCCATCGCGAGTCTGTCGAAGCCGGTCATTGCCGCGGTGGAAGGCTTCGCGCTGGGCGGCGGCTTCGTCCTGGCGATCTCGTGCGACATCGTTGTGAGCGCATCGAATGTGCGCTGGCATCTTCCCGAGGTGCCAAATGGCTGGCTGCCGCCGTGGGGGCTGCAGGCACTGCTCACGCGAGTGGGTCCGGTGCGTGCTCGCTTGCTGACGTGGGCCGCGGACGTGATGGATGGCGTCGAAGCGCACCGTCTTGGCATTGCGGACTATTTGAGCGAACCGGGTGCTGCCGACCAGCAAGCGCTCGCACTCGCTAAACGGCTTGCCGCGCTGCCGCCCGCCGCGGTCGCTTCCACGAAGCGCTTCTTCGAGCCTTTCGTTTCGCTTGACGGCGAACGGCTCGACAATCTGGCTTCCCGGCATTTCGCGAGCAATTGCGAAGGGGGAGCAGCCAAGGCAATTTTTTCGAAGTTCAAGGTGAAGTCATGACGAAAATCATGTCCGCGGCACAGGCTGTCGCTTCGATTCAGGATGGGCAAACGGTCGCATCCGTAGGCGTTATCGGCTGGACCGTACCCGATGCCACACTCGCGGCGATCGGCAAGCGTTTCAGCGAAACGGGTGCGCCGCGCAATCTGACGTTCTACTTCCCATGCGGGACGGGTGACGCGGTCGGCATTCGCGGGATGGATCATGTTGCGCAGGAGGGGCTGATGAAGCGCATCGTTTCCGGCTCCTACATCAACCCGGTCAATCCGCACACCGGAGAACGTCCCGCGTTGATGCGGCTCATCCAGGAGAACCGGATTGAAGCATATTCGTGGCCGATTGGTGCGTCGATGCACTGGTTGCGCGAGGTCGCGCGCAGGAGCCCGGGCTATATGACGCGCGTCGGCGTCGGCACGTATGCAGACCCGCAGCACGGTGGTGGCAAGTTCACGAGCCGCTGCGAGGATGATCTCATTCAGAAAATCCGTCTGAACGGCGAAGACTTGCTGTTTTATCCAAGCTGGCCGATCGATGTCGCCATTATCCGCGCCAGCAGTGCTGACGAGTTCGGCAACCTTTCATTCGAAGACGAGCCGCTGGTTTCCGCAAGCCTCGCGCTCGCGCTGGCGGCGAAGGCCAGCGGCGGGCGTGTGATCGCGCAGGTTCGCCGTATCGTACCCGGCGGTGAGCGCGCGGCGACGTCGGTGCGCCTGCCGGGCATGTTCGTCGACTCGCTCGTGGTCGATCCGCACATGATGATGAGCACCGATACACCATACGACGAGGCTTATCTGCGGCCGTCCGCCGTGGATGCGCGTTTACCCGCGATTCCGTTTGGCCCCGACAAGGTGATCGCGCGTCGTGCGGCGCTTGAAGTAAGGAAGCATGAGTTGTCGATTTTTGGCTTCGGTGCGGCGGCTGACGTGCCGCTCGTCATGGCGGAGCAGGGTCTCATTGATCTGGAGAATCGCCCGAACGACTACTGGTTCACGACGGAACACGGCTCCTATGGCGGTATCGTGATGAACGGCTGGCAGTTTTCGGCGAATCTGCGGCCGCAGGCCCTGCTCGACGGCGTCACACAGTTCGACGTGATCGACGGAGGGTTGTGCCGATTCGCAGCGCTTGCTTTCGCCGAGTACGATTCACATGGTACGGTCAACGTCAGCAAGTTCGGCAAGGTCAACCCTGGAGCGGGTGGTTTCATTGACATAGCGATGAATGCGCAGCGGCTTGTGTTTACGGGGTCGTTCACGACTGGCGGGCTTGATATCGCCTACGACGCGGGCCGCATGCGGATCGTGAAAGAGGGCAAGGTCAGCAAGTTCGTCGATACGGTGCAGAGCCGGACCTATCCGGTCGCGGATGGCGTGGCGGCCGGGCAGAGCGCACTGATCGTGACCGAACGCGCAGTGTTCGAACAGACCCCAAGTGGTCTCGTGCTGACCGAGGTTGCGCCAGGCGTGGACGTGCGCCGGGACGTGCTCGATCTGATGGCATTTCGGCCCGCTCATATTCTCGACCCGTTGCCGCTTATGCCTGAATCGCTGTTCACCGACAGCGTCGGCCACCAGGCCGATGCTGTAGTTGATAGCTAATACGAACAGCGATGACGCGGCCACTCTGGTTACCTCTGGCAGTTGCCATCGACCAGACGCCGCGTCGGTTCCGATACTGTAGTTACATAGCACTGCGTATTGATGCGGTGCCGATTACAGCCAAACCATCCCGATCATCAATTGAGATCTGGAGGAGACGATCATGAAGTACCGCTGGTTCATCGTTTTCATGTTGTTTCTCGCGTGCGCAATCAGCTATCTCGACCGAGCCGCACTCTCGGTTGCCGCGCCGCTCATCGCCAAGGATCTCCAGCTCGATGCCGCACATCTCGGCATCGTCTTCAGCGCGTTCTTTGTCGGCTACGCGATATTCTGCTTTGTTGGCGGCTATGCGGCGGACCGCTTCGGCGCGAAGCGGGTGCTGATCGTCGCGATCGGCCTCTGGTCGATTTTCTGCGGGCTGACCGCGGCGGCATCGACGCTAGTGGCCCTGCTCGTGATTCGTGTGATATTCGGCGCGGGGGAAGGACCGCTGGCGACGTGCACGAACAAAATCATCAGCAACTGGTTCGAGCGCAAGGAGCAGACCACCGCCGTCGGTTTCGCGAATTCGGGCCTGCAACTGGGCGCAGCGCTCGCCGGGCCCATTGTCGGGCTGATGGCGCTGCATTGGGGCTGGCGCATTCCGTTTATCGTGATCGGTATTGTGGGCATTCTGTGGGTGCTGATGTGGTCGATCTTTTCGACGGATCGGCCCGAGCATAACCGTTGGGTGCGCGGTGCAATCTCACCGTTGGCACGGGCTGCGGCCGATCGTCCGGAATCCGGATCGATTCCAAATATGTCGCTGGTCCACTATCTGAAGAGCCCGACGATCTGGGCCACTTCTCTCGCCTACTTCGGTTACGCGTACATCCTGTACTTTTTCCTGTCCTGGTTCCCGAGCTATCTGATGATGGAGCGGCATTTGAGTCTGTCGTCGATGAGTATTGTCAACGTCATTCCGTGGTTGCTCGGCTTCGCGGGGATCGCACTCGGCGGGCTCACGTCCGATCTGATTTTCCGCTGGACTGGCAATGCGTTGAAATCTCGCAAGATCGTGATCGTCGGCGGCCTGCTGGTTGCGGCAGTCTGCGTTGCACTCGCCGGCACGGCAACCACCGTTGTCTCGGCCGTTGCACTGATGGGCACGACGGTGTTCTTCATGAACCTTACCCTCAGCGTGTACTGGGCGATCATTCTAGATACGGTCGAACCCGCACGGATGGGCGGCGTCGGTGGTTTCATGCATCTGCTCGCAAACACGGCGGGGATTCTCGCACCGATCCTCACGGGCCTCCTCGTGCAATGGACGCATGTATTCAAGAGCGCGTTTCTGTTGAGCGGGGGCGTGGCACTGGCAGGAGCAGTCGCAGTGGCGGTATTTGTGAGTGCACCGCGTGTGGATGTTGAAATGCCGACAAATGGCGCAGAAGTTCGGTAATGGTAGCTTTAGTGATGCCGGTCGACTTGTCGATAATAACGTTCAGTGCGGGCTGGAGTATGTATCCATAAAACTGAGGAGCGTCGCCCGCGCTTCTCTGCGTCGTCAGTCAGGGGCGGCGTCCGGTCTACAAGCGTCCCGATAGCGTGACGACGGAATCGGCTCACCCCCTGCGGGTGGCGCCGAATCCATTGGATCGGCGTTTCGACGGCTGGAGGCCCAATGAACCCAGGTGAGCGACCTCATCTTCATGACGACCTGCGAGGGCTGGTTGTATATCGCCGCTGTACTCCGATTGCGGTAGCCAACGCGCATTCAGCCGGTTGTCGCAACATGCGGCTAGAAGCTCGATTTAGACATCGCATACAATGTTCCGCTGCGGTTTTCCACCCAAGAGCCTTGCGAGATCGATGTTCAGTGCGGCCGCGACTGCGTGCAGTGCCTCGTTTCCATAGCGAGACAAGCAGGCTCCCGAACGCGTTCGCAGGCGAAAGTACGCCAATGCGACCCTCATCGGGGCATAATCCTCGAGGTCATTGTTCCGCTCTCCTCCATGAAGAAAACAGGCTCCGCCAAAAACGTCTCCCGACACAAACCATCGAGCCCGCCCGATCAACTGCTGGCCGACGTGGCGTTTGCGCAGATCGAGGAAATGATCATTACGCGCAAGCTACCGCCCGGTTCGATGATCTCTGAAAGCCAGCTTGCCGTCGAGATGGAAATGGGACGCACGCCGGTACGAGAAGCGCTTCAGCGGCTACGGCAGATCGGTTTCGTGGAAACATTGCCACGCCGCGGCACCCTCGTTGCAGGCGTCGATATTCGCCAGCAACTGGAACTGCTCGAGGTCAGGCGCCCGCTTGAGGAATTGGTGGCACAAGTAGCCGGGGTACGCGCGACCCCCGAAGAGCGAACGCATCTGCTCAAACTCGCGAAGGAGATGATGACGGCAGCCGAACGCGGAGACACGAAATCCTGGATCAGGATCGGTGGAGAGATACATCATGCCGAAGTTTACGCCACGCACAACAGCATGCTGATCACAAGCATGCTGCCGATTCATGCGCAGTCACGGCGCTTCTGGTATCAACATATCGTGCAGAATCGTGCATACGTCGAAGGCGCGCAGTTGCATTCCAACGTGCTAAAGGCGATTGCCGCGGGTGACGGCAAACGGGCAACTGCCGCAGTTCAAGGATTGATGCAGTTCATCGAACGATTTACCCGCTCCGCACTCGACACATTCTGATCGACCGCAGAAGACTTGCGGGCTGCCTTCCACGGGGCTGAGGGCGCGCGCTTATGCGTCGCCTTTTGTGTGTGATCCATAGGCATCGTTTCAACTGAAATGTGGCGATGGATCGGGAGATCGTCACACGAATTCGGTGGGTACGCGTACCACGAGACCGACAACGCCGACCCGTGTGTGCGAGGTGCGACATATCCCGACCAACACTTCGCAAATCGCTGCGTTGCTGTCAGGAGACCGGTGAAGCAGGTCTCCAGTCCCAAAGTCGACGTCCACTCCACAGCCCGGACCGGAAGGTCTTCGAGGCTGACCGGGCAACGATCCTTCGATTGCGTATCGCGCACACAGGCGCGCGGCGAATCCCGAATGAACCGCGACGGCACGAGCAATGAGAACTGCCCCTCGCGACCATTCACAAGATCTTGAGCGAGGCGTGTGTAATGACCGTCCTGACGTTCCCGCGCCAAGGAGGCTTCTCATTCTTCCATGTTTCGACTATTATCGAAATATGGAAACGAACGAAACCATCGCCGCGCTTGCGGCCCTCGCGCACGAATCCCGGCTCGCCGTCTTCCGCGCGCTGGTGCAGGCGGGGCCGCAGGGCCTGCCGGCCGGGCAGATCGCCACGCTGCTGGATGTGCCCCCTTCATCGCTGTCCTTTCATCTGAAGGAACTGGCCCATGCGCAGCTCGTCACGAGCCGGCAGGAAGGCCGCTTCGTCATCTATTGCGCGAACTTCGCAACGATGAACGGGCTGCTGGCCTATCTCACGGAGAACTGCTGCGGCGGTAATCCTTGTTCGCCGGCAGCCGCGTGTTCGCCGTCCGGTACATGTCAATCCTGAAGCGCATTCGCGTCACTTTCCCATGACCACGAACGTCCTGATCCTCTGCACCCACAACTCCGCGCGCAGCGTGCTGGCCGAAGGCATGCTCAATCATTGGGCCGCGAAGCTCGGCAAGGATGTGCGCGCGTACAGCGCCGGCAGTGCGCCGAGCGGTCGCCTCAATCCGTTTGCGCTCGAAGCGTTGACGAACGCTGGCGTCGACGTGAGCGGCTACCGCAGCAAGAGCTGGGACGAGTTCACTGGTGATGGCGCGCCCGAAATGCGCGTCGTCATCACCGTGTGCGACAGCGCGGCCGCCGAGACGTGCCCGTACTGGCCCGGCAGCCCCGTCAAGGTGCATTGGGGCTACGCCGATCCGTCGAATGCGTTGGGTGGCGACGACGGCAAGCGCATCGCGTTCGAACTCACGCGCGAGGCCATCGGCTATCGGATGCTGCAGTTGCTGGCGCTGCCGCTCGACCGGATGAGCAACGCCGAACTTCAGACGGCCTTGACCGACATTTCACGAAACTGAGCGGTCGCACGGCGGCAAGCCTGAGTGAAGATGCCGCCTGCGTCTGCAAGACCGGCCCCGTCCCATGAACACGTCCAACGTCATCCCGCCTCGCAAGGCTGTTGCCAGGCCGTCCATCAACTTCTTCGAACGCTATCTGACGGTCTGGGTCGCGTTGTGCATCGTGGCCGGCATCGCGCTCGGTCAGGTGCTGCCCGGCCTGTTCCAGCAGATCGGCCGGATGGAATACGCGCAGGTCAATCTGCCGGTCGGCCTTCTCATCTGGGTGATGATCATCCCGATGCTCGTCAAGGTCGACTTCGGCGCGCTGCACGAAGTGCGTCAGCACGTGAAAGGTATCGGCGTCACGCTCGTCGTGAACTGGCTCGTCAAGCCGTTCTCGATGGCGTTCCTCGGCTGGCTGTTCATCCGCCATCTGTTCGCACCGATGCTGCCGGCGGAACAACTCGACAGCTACATCGCCGGCCTGATTCTTTTGGCGGCCGCGCCGTGCACGGCGATGGTGTTCGTATGGAGCCGGCTGACCGGCGGCGATCCGTTGTTCACGCTGTCGCAGGTCGCGCTGAACGACAGCATCATGGTGATTGCGTTCGCGCCGCTGGTCGGCCTGCTGCTGGGGATGTCCGCGATTTCCGTGCCGTGGGCGACGCTGCTCACGTCGGTGGTGCTCTATATCGTCATCCCGGTGATCCTCGCGCAGCTCTGGCGCAAGCGGTTGCTCGCGAACGGGCAGGCGGCGTTCGATGTCGCGATGGCGAAGATCGGCCCGTGGTCGATCGCGGCATTGCTGGCCACGCTCGTGCTGCTGTTCGCGTTCCAGGGCGAAGCGATCCTGAAGCAGCCGCTGGTGATCGCGCTGCTCGCGGTGCCGATCCTGATTCAGGTGTTCTTCAACTCGGCGCTCGCGTACTGGCTCAATCGCGCCGTGGGCGAGAAGCACAACATCGCGTGCCCGTCGGCGCTGATCGGTGCGTCCAACTTCTTCGAGCTGGCCGTTGCGGCCGCAATCAGCCTGTTCGGTTTTCATTCGGGCGCGGCGCTGGCTACCGTCGTGGGCGTGCTGATCGAAGTGCCGGTCATGCTGCTGGTGGTGCGCATCGTGAACCGGTCGAAGGGCTGGTACGAACGCGCTTGAGCAAACAGAGGAATCCATCTGCATGAACGACGTCACGATTTACCGCGATTGCGCGGAGGGCAAGCATGTCTGACCGTCTGGACGACCTGCCGCAGCTCGATATCGATTCTTTCCGCGTGCCGGATGCGGGACAGTTGCGGCCGGCGTCGCCGTCGACGCATCCGCCCCGGCTTCTGCTGCTGTACGGCTCGCTGCGCGAGCGTTCATTCAGCCGGCTGCTGGTCGAGGAAGCCGCGCGCCTGCTCACGGCGATGGGCGCCGACGTGCGTGTGTTCAATCCGAGCGGCCTGCCGCTGCCGGACGATGCACCCGAGAGTCACCCGAAGGTCGTCGAGTTGCGCGAGCTGGTGACGTGGTCGGAAGGCATGGTGTGGTGCTCGCCCGAACGGCATGGCGCGATGACCGGGATCATGAAAGCGCAGATCGACTGGATTCCGCTGACGATGGGCGCCGTTCGGCCGACGCAGGGCAAGACGCTTGCCGTCATGCAGGTCAGCGGCGGCTCGCAATCGTTCAATGCGGTGAACCAGATGCGCGTGCTCGGACGCTGGATGCGCATGCTGACCATCCCGAACCAGTCGTCGGTGGCGAAGGCGTTCGCGGAATTCGACGAGGCCGGGCGGATGAAGCCGTCGGCGTATTTCGATCGCGTGGTCGATGTGCTGGAAGAACTGGTCAAGTTCACGTTGCTGACGCGGGACGTCGGGCCTTATCTGGTCGATCGGTATAGCGAGCGGAAGGAGAGCGCGGAGGAACTGTCGAAGCGGGGGAATCAGCGCAGTATCTGAACGACGCAGCGGAGGCGGTCGGCGCGCGGTAGCGGTGACGCGCCGCGCGCCGACCGCCCGTCACCCGTAGATCGGCAGCGCCAGAAACAGCTTGATCACGAGCGCGTTCGCGATGTCGATGAAAAACGCGCTGACCATCGGCACGATCAGGAACGCCATGTGCGACGGGCCGAAGCGCGCGGTGACGGCCTGCATGTTCGCAATGGCGGTGGGCGTCGCGCCGAGCCCGAAGCCGCAGTGGCCGGCGGCAAGCACGGCCGCGTCGTAGTTGCGGCCCATCAGCCGGTACGTGACGAACACCGCGTAGGCGACCATCAGCGCCGTCTGCGCGACGAGCAGTACGAGGATCGGCAGCGCGAGCGATGCGAGATCCCACAGTCGCAGCGTCATCAGCGCCATCGCGAGGAACAGCGACAGGCTCACGTTGCCGAGCAGCGATACCGCATGCTCGGACGGCCGCCAGCCGAACAGCGACAGCCCGTTGCTGACCACCACACCGACGAACAGCACGCACACGAAGGTCGGCAACTCGAACGCGGTGCCGCGGATCAGCGATTCGATCGCCGTGCCGCCGGACAGCGCGATCGCGAACAGCGCGAGCGTGTTGATGAACGAGGACGGCGTCAGCGGTTGCTGCTCCTTCGGATGTTCGAAGCCGTTCGTGTCGCCGGCGATGCCCTGCGGCGCATGCGGCTCGGCGAGGCCGGGTGTCTTGATGTTGCGGGTCAGGAAGCGCGCGATCGGGCCGCCGAGCAGCCCGCCGAGCACCAGGCCGAAGGTCGCGCACGCGATCGCGGCTTCGGTTGCCGATTCGAGCCCGTGACGCTCCGCGAACACCTTGCTCCACGCCGCGCCCGTGCCGTGCCCGCCCGACAGCGTGATCGAACCGGCCAGCAGGCCGAGCAGCGGATCGAGGCCGATCGCTTTCGCGAGACCGATGCCGATCGCATCCTGCAGGATCAGCAGGCCGAGCACGACGAGCAGGAACCGCACGAGCATCGGGCCGCCGGCCTTCAGGCTCGACAGCTTCGCGTTCAGGCCGATCGATGCGAAGAACGCGAGCATCAGCGGCGCCTGCATCGACGTGTCGAAGCGGATCTCGGTGCCCGCGAAACCGCGCAGCGCGGTGAGCGCCAGCGCGACGACGAGGCCACCCGCGACAGGCTCGGGAATCGTGTACGCGCGCAGCACGCCGATGCGGGAAACCAGGAGCTGACCGAGCAGCAGAACGAGCGATGCCGCGACGAGTGTGCCGAAGGTGTCGATTTGCATGGAGCAGATCCTTTCGCTGGTGTGAACGCATTATCCTCGAACGCATGCGGACGGGAATAGCGCATTGAAGTTGTTCTGGAAAACGAATTCAAATGAAGTCGGGCAACCGGTCCGATTGTTTCCGCTTCGGATCACGGCGGGTGACTGTGGATCCGGATGCGTATGTGCTGCGTCGCGGCAGCTTTCAGGGCGGCACAAAAGCCGCTTGCCTCGCACGCATGTTGCGTCGCAACGCCGGAATCGACGCTTGCAAAACATGCTGGATTTCATCGGGCTTTCGGCCTGAATTTCCTCGAATGCGGGATGAATTCATCGATGAAATTCCTGATCGAGCCGGCTGCGCCGACATTCCTGATCCGATCTCAAAAAAATAGTTCGCTTTCAATAATCCCGCCTAATATGGGTAAAGGCCCGATTCCGGCGGCCGTGTCTGCGTCTTCTTCTCATTCGATCAGGAGTCCACGCAATGAATCTATCTCATCGACTGGCAGCGGAAATGTTCGGCACGTTCTGGCTGGTGCTCGGCGGGTGCGGCAGCGCCGTGCTGGCCGCGGCCTTTCCGGGCCTCGGCATCGGCTTTGTCGGTGTCGCGCTCGCTTTCGGCCTGACCGTGCTGACGATGGCGTTCGCGATCGGGCATATTTCGGGCTGCCACCTGAACCCGGCGGTGAGCGTCGGCCTGACGGTTGCCGGCCGCTTCCCGGCGCGCGATCTCGGCCCGTACATCGTCGCGCAGGTGATCGGCGGCGTGATCGGCGCGGGCGTGCTGTACCTGATCGCAGTCGGCAAGCCCGGCTTCGACGTCGTCGCGAGCGGCTTTGCGACGAATGGCTTCGGCGAACGTTCGCCCGGCCACTACGCGCTCGGCTCGGCGTTCATCTGCGAAGTCGTGATGACGGCCTTCTTCCTGTTCGTGATCCTCGGCGCGACCGACAAGCGCGCGCCGGCCGGTTTTGCACCGATCGCGATCGGCCTGTGCCTGACGCTGATTCACCTGATCTCGATTCCGGTCACCAACACGTCGGTGAACCCGGCCCGCTCGACCGGCCCCGCGCTGTTCGTCGGCGGCGACGCGATCGGCCAGCTGTGGCTGTTCTGGGTCGCACCGATCATCGGCGCGGCGATTGCCGGGGTCATCTATCCGCTGGTGGCCGGGCGTGATCCGGCCGATCGGCTGACGCCGGCGCACGCGCAAGACTAGCGCGGGACGAAGCGGCGTCGGCGCCGAGCCGTTCGACGCCGCGCCATCAGCGTCAGCGTGATCAGCAGATACTGCGATTCGGGCAACTGACGATAGCGTATCGGCGGGTGCCCCGACGACCAATCGGACCAGTCTGATTATGGGTGTTCGCAAGCTCCAGCATTGATGGCCGGCGCTCGTTGACGCGTCGCTGCGCGGCACAGCCCATGGAGGGTGCGCCACAAAGTCGCAGGCCGGCGCGCTTGGCTTGTCTCAATATTTTCATTAGGATGATCGCGCGCGTGACGCGGCGCGAGCGATCCACCGGGCTGCACAATCGGATCCGTCTACCTCGTTTATAAGACCGGTCCGATTGGGCGCGCCCCGGCGATCGCGATACCCTTCGGTCACCTGATCAGAACGGGCGGCCCGCCTTTCACCCGTCTGCCATTCGCGTTCGCGACAATGCGGTCTCGTTGCCGAGACCGTCGTTGCGCAGCCCATCGTGTTTCACTCGGCGCCAGCCGCGAGCCATCGCGTGCCGGATCGTCACTGCACTGGATACCGACATGCCCCACACCGTCGAACTCGCCGGCGCGATCATCTTCGGTCTCGCGCTGCTGCACACCTTCCTCGCGAAGCGCTTCGAAGTGCTCGCGCATCGTCATCCGCGCCACGCGGGTCTGTTCCACTTTCTCGGCGAGGTCGAGGTCGTGTTCGGCTTCTGGGCGCTCGTGCTGCTCGTCGCGATGACGGCGCTCGCGGGCCCGAAGGTCGCGCTCGACTACGCCGAATCGCGCGTGTTCACCGAACCGATGTTCGTGTTCACGATCATGGTGATCGCCGCGAGCAAGCCGATTCTCGACGCGGTCACGGGCATCGTGCTGCGCATCGCGCGCGTACTGCCGGTCAACACCGAGGTGGCCGTCGTGTGGTTGTCGCTCGCGCTGATTCCGCTGCTCGGCTCGTTCATCACCGAGCCGGCCGCGATGACGCTCGCCGCGCTGATCCTGCGCGACCGGCTGTTCGGCGCGCCGATCAAGGAGCACTGGAAGTACCTCGCGCTCGGCGTGCTGTTCGTCAACGTGTCGGTCGGCGGCACGCTGACCGCCTATGCGGCGCCGCCGGTGCTGATGGTCGCGTCCGCGTGGGGCTGGGACAGCGCGTTCATGGCCGCGCAGTTCGGCTGGAAGGCGCTCGTCGCGGTGCTGATCAACGCGACCGTGCTGACCGCGCTGATGCGCGGCGAGCTTGCCGCCGCGCCCGCGCCGGCCGCGCAGCCGGACGCCGTGCGTGTGCCGGTCGGCGTCACGTTGATTCATGTCGGCTTCCTGGTCGCCGTCGTGCTGACCGCGCATCATCCGGTGATCTTCGTCGGCCTGCTGTTGTTCTTCCTTGGCTTCACGCATGCATACGAGCGTTACCAGTCACCGCTGATGTTGCGCGAGAGCCTGCTCGTTGCGTTCTTCCTGGGCGGCCTCGTCGTGCTCGGCGGGCTCCAGCAATGGTGGTTGCAGCCGGTCGTCGAATCGATGGATGCGTATGCGCTGTATGCGGGCGCGCTCGGTCTCACCGCGATCATGGACAACGCCGCGATTACCTATCTCGGCTCGCTGATCGCCGGCATTCCGGACGAAGCGAAGTACATGCTCGTCGCGGGCGCGGTCGCAGGCGGCGGTCTGACCGTGATCGCCAACGCGCCGAATCCGGCCGGGCTCGCGATCGTGCGCAAGGGCTTTCACGACGAATCGGTGAGTGTGGGTGGATTGCTGGCGGCGGCACTGGTACCGACGCTCGTTGCGAGCGCGGCGTTGTTGTTCCTTTGAGTTTCAACGTCAAACAGCGCCGCTGCCGACAGGCGAGCACCTGATCACTATCGAGCGATCAGCGCGTCGCACGCGGTGCCCTCAGCGGCCGAACTGCGTATTGACCGCGTCCTTGAGCCGCGCTGCGGTGATCTCGCCCATGTGCGACTCGACCAGCTTGCCCTTTTCATCGAAGAACAGCGTCGTCGGCAGCCCGCGCGACCCGTAGGTCCGCATCGCGCCGAGCGGGCGGTCGAGCAGCACGTGGTCGAAGCGCAGTCCTTTGCGTTCGAGAAACGCGCGCACGGTCTGCGCGTCCTCGCCCTGGTTGATCATCAGGAAGTTGATGCCCGGGTAATCGAGCTGCGCCTGCGCCAGGATCGGCATTTCGCGCTGGCACGGCGGACACCAGGTTGCCCACAGGTTCACGACGACCGGCTTGCCCGCAAAGCTGCCCGGTATAACGGGTGTCGCATCGAGCGTTTCCACGCGCAACGCGGACAACGGCGCCGCCGCGCGGTCGAACGTCGCGAGCACGCCTTGCGCCGCACCCCATGCCAGCATGCCGGCGGCGATGCCGGCGAGCGCGGGCCGGGCCAGCCCCGGCAGGCGGCGCGAGCGCCAGCCGATATACGCGAGCGCGACCGGCAGGCCGATCCACCACGTGAAGCCGCCGTCGCCGAGCGCGACGATGGATTTCGGCGCGGCAAAGTAGTCGGGCCACCAGCGTGCGATATAACCGACGCGCGCGGCGATCAGCCCGATCAGCAGCGCGTCGAGCAGCAGGCTGGCCGACGTCCGGTGCTGACCCTCGGGACGGTTGCGCTGCGCGAAGCGCGCGACGAGCCACGCGATCAGCGCGGCGATGGCGACGGCTACGACCCTGACGGAAAAGGGGCCGATGCTCAGCATGAGAAAGCGTTCATTGTCATTAATCGGATGAGGAATGCGTTGATGATTGACGCCCGGGCGCGCGAAGCGTTCCCGACGCGACGGCATCATCGCGTTTCGATGCGCATGTGCCGCAACGCGGACAGACCGTCGTACTCGCGTTGCGGGATGAGGCGTTGCCGCGCGCGTCCGGGTTCGAGCGCGGACGTAACGAGTTCGGCACTCATGATACCGGTCGGTAACGCGACGATGCAGGAGCCGCATGCGACCGCACGTAATTCAGACCCGTCCGATTCCCAGATGCGAAGTGCTCGTCAACAATAGGTCTACCGGACGGTGTGGTAGCCGGACGGCGTCTCCGTTTGCACGGAAGACCTCTCCTTTACGGCTGCTTCAACGCAGCCGTTTTTTTTGCGCGTCCGCACCAGCGGCAATGCCGATGAAGATCGGTTGCCGACACGATACTGAAGCATGCTGCGAACGCGCAGCGGCCCGAAGAAAATCGTTGCGCTCGATCTTTGCCGTCGCAGTGCGGTGAAAGGGGGACATCCGACGGCGCCGGTGAACCACCGCGCCATCCGCCCGCATCATGCGTCGGTGTCGCTCACCGGAGGCACGTGCGCGCCGCCTTGCGCCTGCGTGACGAGGCCGGTTTCATACGCGTAGAGAAACAACTGCGCATCGCGTTCGATACCGAACTTGCGCATCGCGCTTTTCTTCTGCGCGCTGACGGTCTGCTTCGTCCGATGCAGCTGCGCGGCGATCTCGTCGATGCTCATCCCCGACACATACAGCCGGATCACCTCCGCCTCGCGCTTCGTCAGCTCCGGATGCGTACCGGCCGACGCCTGCCCCGCGTTCGCCTGCTGCATCGCTTCCAGCGACGGCGACGTGTAGCGTGCCCCCGTCTGAACCGCGTGGATCGCCGAGATCAGGTGGCTCACGTCGTCGACCTTGCTCAGCACCGCGCGCACGCCGAGCTTCAGCATCTCGGCGGCCAGCGCCGCGTTCGCGATCGCGGTGAACACGATGATCTTCAGATCGGGAAAGCGGCGCCGCACGAACGACACGAGCTGCATCCCGTCGCCGTATTCGCCGCCCGGCATCGAATAGTCGGTCACGAGCACGTCGACCGGCGCGCTGCCGAGCAGCTCGATCAGCTCCGTCGAATTATTCGCCGTGCCCACGACGTTCAACGTGGAGACACCCGACAGCTCGTGGATGACGCCGCGCAGCAAGACCGGGTGGTCGTCGGCCAACACCACATTGATTTTCACGCTTGTCATGGAAGTTGCATCCCGTTGAGTCGACGCCGGCCGCACGCTGCTGGTTGTCGGCGGGCCGGGCATTCGGTCGTATGTCGCGAATCGTACTAGTCTTATGCGCGCGCGTCACGCCCTCGCGCGGTCCGACCGTTGTCGCCGTTTCCGCCCTGCCTGGAAACGATTCTCGGCCGGGCGTCCGGCGCCCGCTTTGCATTGTGTCAGGCCTGATCGGGCGATTTCTTCTGACTGGTCAAAAAAGGCTTTCAGACGTGTCTGACTAGTCAGAATTCGGCCGCGGTGCCGTCCGCGCCGCCTTCATCTTCCCGATAATCCGTCCCGTTGCTTCATGCGCGGCGCCACCGCCCGCGCGCCTTTCCATTTCCCAGTTTCGTCGCCGATCCGTGATGCCGTCACTCCGTCAAACCACCCTGGTCCAGCTCAGGCGCTATCAGCGCCTGGTGACCTATGGCGCGGGCGCGGCGATCACGTTGCTGCTGCTGCTCGCGTTCGGGCTGGTGGCGATGTCGATGGCGCGCGCGGTGCTGCTGAACCAGCAGCAGGATTTCGTCGTCGATCGCAGCCTCGTGATGAGCGAGATCGATGCGCGGGAAGCGTCGTTGCGGCACGCGGTCGTCAGCGCGCAGCTCGCGTGGCACGACGGCTCGGTGGCCGACCGGCGCACGGTCGAGCGGTTCCGCGCGAGCGGCGGCACGATGACGTTGCGCCCGAGCCGTTCGCTCACGCCGCAGCTCGCGTTCGTCAGCGGGCATCCGGGCGCGACCGACGCCGAACTGCAGCGCTATCTCGGGCTCGCGGTGCAGATGGCGCACTCGACGACCGCGAGTTCGCTGCTGCGCGGCAAGATCCAGACCGGCTACTACTACAGCGCGCGGCGCGACTTCGCCGCGCTGATTCCCGCGCCCGCACCGGTCGATGCGCGCGCTCAGGCGATGCTGGCCGATCGCGAAGCGCTGATGCGCGTGCTCGACACCGGGCTGGAGCAGGCGCCGGCCATGACGCGCACGTTGCGTCCCGACTATCCGCGCGTCGCGTGGCTGCCGCCCGCGCTCAATCCGCTGACGGGCACGCGCGCGGTGCGCGCCGCCGCCGTCGTGCGGGACAGCGACGCGCCGGTCGCGGTCCTCGTCGCCGAATACGATCCGCAGGGCCTGCTGCATCCGCTGACGGTCGACCGCTTCGGCGGCACGTTCCTGATCGTCGGCGACGACCGTTCGGTCGTCGCGAGCTATTCGCAGCATCCGGCAAATCCCGGGCTGGTCGAGCGCGTGCGTCAGTCGCGCGAGGCGATGCTGCCCGACCACCGGCTGCGCGCGATCTACCGGAACGGGATCGTCGGCATCTTCACGATCAGCGACCGGCTCGGCGATACGGGCTGGAATCTCGTCTATGCGTTTTCGTGGACCGACATCCTGCGTGCGATCTCGGTCGAGTTGATGGCCACCGGCATCGCGACGATCGCGCTGATCGCCGCGTTGTGGAGCGTGTTGCTGCTGCTCGCGCGCCGCAAGTTCGCGCCCGTCTATGCGCAGTCGCAGCGCGTGTTCGACAGCGAGCAGTTGAGCCGCACGCTGATCGAAACGGCGCCGGTGGGCCTCGGCGTGATCGCGCGCGCGGATGGGCAACTGCTGCTCGCGAGCCCGCTGATGGAGCGGCTGGCCGAGCGCGCGAGGCCGTCCGGCGGCATGCTGCCTTCGGCGCTCGTGCGGCTGCATCGCACGCGCGGTGGCGAGGCGGTCGCGCACGCGGAGCTGCCGCTCGACACGGTGGACGGTGCACGTGTGGATCTCGCCGTCAGCACGGCACCGGCCCGCTACCAGGGGCAGGCCGTGCTGGTCGCCGCCTTCGTCGACGTGACCGCGCAGAAGCAGATCGAGCAGCAGTTGCGCCACGCGAAGCAGGCCGCTGACGACGCGAACGCGGCCAAGTCGGTGTTCGTCGCGACGATGAGCCACGAGATCCGCACGCCGCTGAACGCATTCCTCGGCAATCTCGAACTGCTGAGCCATACGCCGTTGAACGCGAAGCAGCAGGACCGGCTCGCAACGATTCGATCAGCATCGGACAACCTGCTGTCGATCATCAGCGACGTGCTCGATTTCTCGAAGATCGAGGCCGGCGAGATGGCGTTCGAGCAACTGACTTTCCCCGTGTTCGACGTGCTGGACCGCGCACTCGCGGTGTTCGCGCCGGCTGCGCGCGCGAAGGGGCTGACGCTGCGCGTGCGTGCGCATTGCGCGGTCGACCAGACGATGCGCGGCGACCCGGTCCGCCTCGGCCAGATCCTGAACAACCTGCTGGGCAACGCGATCAAGTTCACCGAGCGCGGCGCGGTGATGGTCGACGTCGCGGTCGCGGCCGGCCGTATCGCGCTCGCCGTGCGCGATACGGGCATCGGGATGTCGCCCGCGCAGCAGGCCGGGCTGTTCCAGCCGTTCGCGCAGGCCGACCGGACGATCAGCCGGCGCTTCGGCGGCACCGGGCTGGGTCTCGTGCTGTGCCGGCGGCTGACGGAGGCGATGGGCGGCACGATCGGCGTCGACAGTCGGCTCGGTGACGGCAGTCGCTTCACGGTGCGGCTGCCGCTCGGCGAACCGGTGCGGGCGGCCGGGCGCGTGTTCGGCGCGGTGCGCGGGCCGGTCGTCGTCGTCTCGAAGGATCCCGATGGCCGCGCGGGGATCGGCCGGCACCTGCGCGCATGGGGGCTCGATGCGCGCCTGTTCGCCGCGCCGGCGGAAGCGGATGCGGCGACGCTGCGCGCGGCGTGCGCGGTCGTGCTGGCCGGTTCGGGCAATGCGCCGGACTGGGACGCGGACGACGAGAACCGGTTGGTCGAGCGTGGCACGCGCGTCGTGGTGGCGAGCGCCGACGGTCCGTGGCAACCCGTGCGGGCGGGGCGGCTCGTCGAAGTGACGGGCGATTCCGTGCGTGCGCTGCAGCACGCGCTGCGGATCGCGTTGCTCGGCGAGCCGGAGCCGCACCGTCGCGGACGCGGCGCCGCCGCGACGGCGCTCGGCCGGCGGCTGGCGGTACTCGTGGCCGAAGACAACCCCGTCAACCGCATGCTGCTTGCTGAACAGCTCGCGCTGCTCGGCTGCGACGCGGAAGTCGTCGCGTCGGGCGAAGACGCGCTCATCGCGCTCGCGTCGAAACGCCGGGACGTGCTGCTCACCGACCTCAACATGCCGGGCATCGACGGCTGCACGCTGGCGCTGCGCGCGCGGGCGCGCCATCCGGCGTTGCCGGTCGTCGCCGTGACCGCGCAGGCGACGCTCGACGATCGCGCGCGCTGCGCGGCGGCGGGGATCGCGCGGGTCGTCGCGAAGCCGCTGTCGCTGGATGGCCTGCGCGCGGTGCTGCAAGCCGTGACCGGCGATGCAGCGATGCCCGGCCCGGGCGATGCCGGCCGCGACGCGCGCGAACCGTCCGACCTGCTCGCGGGCCGGCCGTTACCCGCGTCGCTCGTCGAGTTGTTCCGGGAGACCAGCGAGACGTCGCTGGCGACGATTCGCGACGCGATGCTCGCCGGCGAGACGGCCCGCGCGCTGGCGGAACTGCATTCGCTGAAGGGTACGCTCGGCGTGTTCCGGGCCGGCGCGCTCGCGCAGCGTTGCGCGGCGCTTGAAGCGGCGTGGGCGCAACCGGGCGGCTTCGACACAGCGCAGTTCGACGCGCTGGCCGACGCCGTCCGCGCGCTGGCGCCGCTCGAGGCGGTCGAACCGGACTGATGCCGGACGGCAATTCCGGGCGCGTTTGCCGGCCCGCGGGCGCTTGCAATGTCATCGTGACGCGCGCAGTATGAGCCCCGTGCCGACCCATATGACCCTTTCATGGCGCCTGCCCGTGCGCGCCGATACCGGCGCGCCGCGTCCCACGCGACGCAGACGCCCGCTGGTTCGGCCCCTCATCGACGGGTTGCCAATCCATGAACGACCAGCCGCGACGCGGCCTTTCCGGGCGCATCCGACACAACCAGAACCTGCTGCTGTACGGCGGCGGCATCGTCGTCACGCTGGTGGTCGTTGCCGCGTTCGCGATCGACGCGGTGTCCACGGTGCAAACCTACGTGCGCCAGATCACGCAGCAATGGACGCTCGACATGCGTCGCATCGAACAGGAGACGACCCGTTACGAAGCGGTGTTTCGCAACAACCTGCTGAATGTCGAAGCCACCTGGAACGGCGGCGCGAAGGCCGAGGCGGCAACTGTCGCCGCATTCGACGCGCAGGGCCGCGTGCTCGTGATGCCCGGCGACACGAATTCCGTACCGGTCCTGATGGCGGGCCGTGCGGGCGGCCCGGTTCCGCCCGAGCTGAATCGTTATATCGGCGTGGCGACACGGATGGCCGGCGTGCTTCATATCATCCAGTCGCGCGGCGCCGGCTCGCTGACCAACTACCTCTATTCGCCTGAAAACGGCCTTGTCCTCGCGTCGCTGTCGACGTGGCCGGATCCGGCCGTGCTGCGCACACGCCTTGCCGATCGCGATCGCGTGCTGGAAGCGTTCGGGACCAATCGCGGCCAGCCGTTGATGCCCGCCACACTGCCGGACGTCGATGTGCGCACGGGCCAGCGCCCGCTGCGCTGGCTGCCGCCCTACACCGATCCGCTGACGGGCGAGCCGGCCGCGCGCATCGCGGCCTTGGTGCGCGATGCGGCCGGCAAGCCGATCGGTGTGCTCGTCGGCGAGTGGCCGATCGCGGTGGTGCGCACGCGGTTTCCGGTCGATCGCGTGCCCGGCACGTTCTTCATCACGACGCAGGACGGCGAGGTTGTCCTGAGCGCGTCGGCGTCGCCCGTCAAGCCCGAACTGCTGGACAAGCTGCAGGCCGCGCGTCCGTTCGCCGCGGAACACGAGGACGAGCGCAGCTATTTTTCGAACGGGATGATCGTCCTGCGTGAGCGATTCAACGATGCGGGATGGACGCTGGTCTACATGCAGTCGTGGCAGCAGTCGGCCGCGTTGATCTGGCCGCTGATCGCGACGAACGGCGCGACGACGCTCGCGATCGTCATCGTGCTGTGGATCGTGCTGCTGGTGTTCAACCGGAGGATGGTGAAACCCGCGCTCGAACAGTCGGAGCGCGTGTTCGACAGCGAACAGTTGAGCCGCACGCTGATCGAGACCGCGCCGGTCGGCCTCGGGCTGATCTCGCAGAAGGACGGCACGCCGCTGCTGCGCAGCGCGGCGCTGGACGCGCTGGCCGCCCGGGTCGCGCTCGACGAGCGCGCATGGTCGTCGCATTTCGCCGAGCGGCAGGCCGCGTCGCGAGGGGCGGCCGTCACGCACGACGAGCTGACGCTGCAGGCGCACGACGGCACGCGGGTCGACCTGTCGGTCAGCATGGCGGCGGCGCGCTATCAGGGGCAGCCGGTCGTCGTGACGGCGCTCGCCGACGTGACCGCGAAGAACCTGCTCGAGGAACGGCTGCGTGACGCGAAGCAGGCTGCCGACGCGGCGAATGCCGCGAAATCCGCGTTCCTCGCGACGATGAGCCACGAGATCCGCACACCGCTCAACGCGATCCTCGGCAATCTGGAGCTGCTCGCGCATACGCCGTTGAACGGCGTGCAGCAGGATCGCCTCGACACGATCCGCCGCTCGTCCGACGGTCTGCTGGCGATCATCAGCGACGTACTCGATTTCTCGAAGATCGAAGCCGGCGAGATGGCGCTCGAATCGCTCGCGTTTTCCGTCGTCGACGTGCTCGAACGATCGCTCGCGATCTTCGTGCCGGTTGCGCGCGCGAAGGGGCTGCGCTTGTACCCGGCGTTCGCGTGCGACGTCGACCAGGCGATGCGAGGTGATCCGACGCGCCTCGGGCAGATCGTGAACAACCTGCTGAGCAATGCGATCAAGTTCACCGAACGAGGAGCGGTGACGCTGCGTGTGTCGGTCGACGGCGACAGCCTGCACGTGACGGTCGACGACACGGGCATCGGGATGACGGCCGAGCAGCAGGCCGCGCTGTTCCAGCCGTTCGCGCAGGCCGACGGCACGATCAGCCGGCGCTTCGGCGGCACGGGGCTCGGCCTTGCGCTGTGTCATCGGCTCGCGGTTGCGATGGGCGGCGCGGTTTCGGTCGACAGCGCGCCGGGCAAGGGCAGCCGCTTCACGGTGCGCGTGCCGCTCGGCGAGCCCGTGCAAGCGCCGGTGCGCCGGTTCGAACGCGTGCGCGGCCCGTTGATCCTGCTGTCATCGGGGCCGCAGTGGCAGGCATTCGCGACGCCGCATCTGCTGTCGTGGGGCCTCGACCTGCATGCGTATGCGTCGCCGGGCGACGTGCCTGATGCATTGCTCGACGGTGCGGCCGCGATCCTGTTGATCGGCGAGCGCGACGGCTGGGACGCCGATGCGGAGAACCGGCTCGTGGAAGCCGGCACCTGGGTCGTGACCGCCGGCGCGGAGGGCCCCGCACGGCCCGTCCGCATCGCGCGGATGGTCGACGTCACGTGCTATTCGCTGCGTGGCCTGCACGACGCGTTGCGCGTCGCGCTGCTCGGCGACGCGCCGCCCGCGCCGACACCGGGCGGCCCGCGCACGCTGAGCCGGCCGCTGGCCGTGCTGGTCGCGGAGGACAACGCGGTGAATCGGCGATTGTTCGAGGAGCAGCTTGCGCTGCTGGGCTGCGACGCGCAGGTCGTGGACGGCGGTGAAGCCGCGCTGGCCGCACTCGACGAATGGACGTGGGAGGTGTTGCTGACCGATCTCAACATGCCTGGCATGAACGGTTACTCGCTCGCGGAGCAAGCGCGGGCGCGACATCCCGGCCTGCCGGTGGTGGCCGTGACCGCGCAGGCGACGCTCGACGAGCATGCGAAATGCGCGGCGGCCGGGATGACGGCGGTCGTGACGAAGCCGTTGTCGCTCGCCGCGCTCGCCGATGTGCTCGAAGCGACGGTCGGATCGGGGGCGCAGGCGGCGTCCGCGGCGGCGGTCGCTCCGGTCGTCGATGACGCACGCGGCGGTGGCGGCGCAGGCAACGACAAAGACGAAGGCGAAGACGACGGCTTGCTCGGCGGCCGCGCGCTGCCGCCCGATGTGCTCGACATGTTCCGGCAGACGAGCGCCGCATCGCTCGATGCGCTGCTCGACGCAAAGCGCAACGGCGATGCGCTCGCAATGAAGGCCGAACTGCACGCGCTGACGGGCATGCTCGGCGTGTTCCGGATGCGCTCGCTGGCATTGCGTTGCGCGGCGCTCGAGGCGCAGGTGGCCGAGGAGGGGGCACGGGCGCTGACCGACGATCTGCTCGCCGCACTCGACGCCGATATCCGGGCGAGCGCAACGGACTGAATCCCTGTTACGCAAAAAAAACGCGGCTGCGCCGAAGGCGCAACCGCGTGTGAACCCGCGCGGAACAGACCACCCGGCGCCTCGCGCCGGGCTTGCCGGGTCACTCAGAACTCGTAGCCCACTTGTGCCCGTGCGCCCGCGTCGCCGGTCGACGTGACCGACAGCGCGCCGTTCACCAGCCACTTGCCGTCGCGCGACCGATACGTCGCGCCGGCCGCCACCGCGCTGCCGCCCTTGTAGGTCGCACCGCCCGCCGCGACGATCGTCTTGCCGGGGCCCGACGGCGTCATGTTCGGCATCGCCATCGCAGCGGCGATACCGGCGTACGCGTTCTTCGCGACCTGGTTGATCGCACGGTTCGTGTCGTCGAAACGCTGGTTCATCGAGTTGCTCAGCGCGCCGACGGAGCTGTCGGTGTAGTTGTTCGCCGACTTCAGCGCGTCGTTCACCTGCTGCGTGTTCGCGGCGTCCGTCGGCGCGGTGCCGGCGGCGACGTTCGTGATCGCGCGTTCGTTGCCGGCCGAGCCGACCGATACGCTGTTTGCACGATCGGCCACCGAGGCCGCGCCGAGTGCGACAGCGTTGTCCGCAGTCACGCTGGTGTTCGAACCGAGCGCCGAGCTGTTGTCCACGCCGTCCGCGATCGTCGCGCCCGAGCCGCCTGCTGTGTTGCCGACGCCTGAACCTGCGTAGACGGGCGTCGTTGCCGCGGCGTCCTTCGACGCGTCGGTGCCATCGAAGTACCCGTTGCCCGGCTTGACCGTGACGGGGCCGAGGCGGCCGCTGATGTCGTCCACCTGCGTCTGCAGCGCGTACAGCTGGCTGCCGTTCACCGCGTCCGTGCTGGTTGCGTTGACCGCGCCGTTCGCGACGTTGGTCAGCGTGACCGCCGCGCTGCCGACACCGCCCAGCGTGACCGAGCCGAGATTCAGCGAACCGTCCGCGAAGCGGTCGTACATCACCGCACCGCCGAGTTGCGCGCCGACGTCGCCGATCTGCGCCTGCACGTTCTTCAGCTGTGACAGGTTCACCGCATCGTTGTCGGCCGTGCCGTCCGCGACGTTGTGGATCTGCGTGCCGTTCGCGCCGCCGAGCGTGATCGATGCCTGCGATGCGTCGCCGTACTTCACCGCGAGCTGGTCGAGATCGCCGATCTGGCCTTGCGTGGCCTTGAGCTGCGCGACGTTGACCGCGTCGCTATCGGCGACGCCGTTCGCGACGTTCGCCAGCGTGCGGGCATTGCCGTTTTGGTCGGCGAAGTTCACGCGCGCGCCGTCGGTGCCTGCGCCCACCGTGAGGTCCGCACCTGCCGCTGCCTGCTGCACGAGACCGACCTTGCCGGATGCGACCTGGTTGCCCAGTTGCGTCAGGTTGTTGTTCACGGTCGTGATCTGGTCGCCGAGCTGCGTGGCCGCCGCGTTGAGCTGGCCAACGTTCGCCGCGTCATGGTCGGCCGTGCCGTCCGCGACGTTGTGGATCTGCGTGCCGTTCGCGCCGCCGAGCGTGATCGATGCCTGCGATGCGTCGCCGTACTTCACCGCGAGCTGGTCGAGGTCGCCGATCTGGCCTTGCGCAGCCTTGAGTTGCGACACGTTGACCGCGTCACTGTCAGCGACACCGTTCGCGACGTTCGCCAGCGTACGTGCGTTGCCGTTCTGATCGGCGAAGTTCACGCGTGCACCGTCGGTGCCTGCGCCGACCGTGAGGTCTGCGCCCAGGCTCGTCTGCTGCACGAGGCCGATCGTGCCGCTGCCGATCTGCTGCTGCAGGTTGGTGATGCTCGTTTCGTTGGTCGTCACGCGGCCATCCAGGTTCGTGATGTCGCCCTGCGCCGCCTTCAGGCCGCCGTCGAGTGCGTCGAGCGCATCGCCGACGGTGTGCTGCGTGCCGCCCTGCACGTTGTACGTCGGGCCAGTCACCACACCGTTGTTCGCATTGATCGACGCACCGCCGCCGAGGCCCGCGATCACGGGCTTGAGCTGCTGCACATTCACCGCGTCGGTGTTCTCGTTGCCGTTCGCGACGTTGACGATCTGGCGCGTGCCGTTGCCACCCATGCCCCAGCCGACGGACACCACGTTGTCGCGATCCGCGACCGAATCCGCACCGAGGGCGACCGAGTTTTCTCCGGTGGCGCGCGCGTTCGAACCGATGGCCACGCCGTAGCTTCCGGCCTGCACCTTCGCGGCGTCGCCCTTGCTGCTCCAGCCGTCGGCCTGGAAGTACGCCGTATCGCTGGCGCTGGCGCTCGCCAGTTCGCTGCGGAGCTGACTGACGTTCACCGCGTCCTTGTCGGCGACACCGTTGGCGACGTTCGCCAGCGTGCGGGCATTGCCGTTCTGGTCGGCGAAATTCACGCGCGCACCGTCGGTGCCTGCGCCCACCGTGAGGTCTGCGCCCGGGCCCGTCTGCTGCACGAGGCCGATGGTGCCGCTGCCGATCTGCTGCTGCAGGTTCGTGATGTTCGTCTCGTTGGTCGTCACGCGGCCATCGAGGTTCGTGATGTCGCCTTGCGCCGTCTTCAGGCCGCCGTCGAGTGCGTCGAGCGCGTCGCCGACCGTGTTCTGCGTGCCGCCCTGCACGTTGTACGTCGGTGCGACGATAGCGCCGCTGGACGCATCGACCGATGCACCGCCGCCGAGCGCGTTCGTGACGCCCTGGAGCTGCGACACGTTCACCGCGTCGGTGGTTGCCGTGCCTGCTGCCATGTTCGTGAGCTGCCGTTCGCTGCCGGCTGCACCGATCGATACCGTGCTGGCACGCGTCGCGCTCGAATTGGCGCCGAGCGCAACAGCGTTGTCTGCGGTCGCCGCCACGTTGGCAGCCTGACCGATCGCGATCGACGCAGCCGCGCCGGACACGACTTTCGCCGTCGAACCGATCGCGATCGAACCGATGGCCCCGCTGGTCGCATAGTTGCCCAGGGCCGCCGAGTTGCCGGCCGATGCGGTCGCGTTATTGCCCAGGCCCACCGCGTTGCCGCCGCTGGCGACGCTGTTCGTGCCGAACGCCGTGGCATTGCCGCCGGACGCCGTCGCCACATAACCGATGGCTGTGCTGTTGTTGTTGGTCGCGCGGGAGTTCTGGCCCATCGCGATCGCGCCGTTTGCCGATGCGCTCGCGCTCGATCCCACCGCGACGGAGCCCACACCCGTGCTGCGCGTGCTCATGCCGACCGCGAGCGAATAGTCGCCGGTGGCGGATGCCGGGCCGGTGGGGCGCGATACGGCGAGATACGGATTGCCGGTCGCCGAAATGTTCTCGACGTTGGTAACCCGCGTGTCGAGGTTGGAGAGCGCATCGCCGACGGTGTGGTAGTCGGTGCCCTTCAGCGTGTAGGTCGGCGCGATGATCGTGCCGTCGGCCGCGACCGCGGCGCCGCCGCCGAGTGCGGTAGCAACGCTTTGCGCGGTGTTCGTCAGTTGCCCGAAGTTGACGGCGTCGGTCGTCTGCGTGCCTGCCGCGACGTTGACGATCTGGCGTTCTGCGTCTGTGGCACCGACCGACACGCTGTTCGTGCGGTCAGCGATGCTGCCCGCGCCGAGCGCGACGCTGTTGTCCGGCGTCGCCTCGGCATTGGCGCCGATTGCAATCGCGCTGCTGCCGTTTGCGGCCGAGCCGAGGCCTAGCGCAACGGCATTGTCGCCATTCGCCGTGACACGCGTACCGAATGCCATCGAGCCGGTGCCGACGGCGGACGCGCTCCAGCCGAGCGCAAAGGAATCGTCGGCTTCCGCGTGCGCGCCGCTGCCGAGCGCGACGGTTCGGGCACCGAGTGCGGACGAGTTCGTGCCGATTGCGCTGGCGTCCCTGCCTGTTGCCGTGGCGGACTGGCCGATTGCGGTTGCCCAGCCCCCGGTTGCATCTGCGCCGGCGCCGATGGCTTGCGAGTATTGTGCTGCGTTGGCATAAGCGCCGATCGCGATGCTGTTTGCGCCGGAAGACGTAGCGTGATCGCCGATCACAGTGGTTGCCCGACCTGTCGACGACGCGCTATTGCCGATGATCGTGCTGCATGCCGTGCCGGGCAGATAGGTCGAGTTGCAACCGGCCGCGCTGCCGTCGGCGTTGTCGCCAATGACGGTGTGGCGACTGTCGCCTTGCACCGCACCGTTGCCCGCGACGTATGCGTTCGCGTTCGTCGCGAAACCGGCACCCGCGATCGCGGCGGTCAGCGTGACCGATGCGACGAGCGCATTGCGCGTCGCGCCCTTGCTGCGACCGCGCGCATGCTCCGAAACGGCCGTCCACGTTTTCGTCACTGCGTTCCAGACCACTCGATATGCGTTGTTCATGATTGCCCCTGTTTGCTGAATTGATCGACAGGGATAGGTTATTTTTTCGAGGAATTTCTGAATATGTGATCGGTCAGAATGCCGATCTGACTAGTCTGAATTTCGGGGTTCGGACCAGATCGATACAGGTATGAAGACTGATGCCGAAGCGCTGCGCGGCCCGATGCGCGGCCTTCCCGGCGGGGTCGGATGCGGGCCGCCGTCGAACGGAGGTGGCGTGGGCGGGTGAGAGGTCGAATGATGTGCGGAGCGACGGCCGGAACGACGCGGATCGATCAGTCGTTCAACGCGTCGCGCGGCAGTGCCGCCGGTTCGAGCAGATGCCGCCACTGCTCGACGAGTTGCTTGCGCTGGCTGCTCGACGCGAGCAGGTACTTGTTCATCTGCGAGATGAACAATTGGCGCTGGGCGTCGGTCAGTCCGGCGAAGGTGAGCAGGATCTGCTGAAGCTCCAGATGATTGTTTTTCGACACTTGATCCTCGCGGCGTTGATCCGGCGAGCACGGCGACTTCTATCGTGATCGCTGATCGCCGTATTCGCGCGGCCACGCGAACGGGCGATGCTCATCGTTATGGAGGAAAAGTGTAAGACGCGTTTGACGATTCGCCCATCTGACCAATCTGAATCTGGCGACGCGTTCATTGATAGTTGATCGTGAACATCACCGATGTATCCGCCGGCCCCGGCGTCGGCGCGGCGCTGCCGGTCTGGATATAGCGTGCGCGCAGCGGGATGCTGTAGTTCGCACCCGGTGTCGCGGTCGGCGTGATGCCACTCGACATCGTCGAGTTGAACGATACCGGCTGGTTCGACGCGTTCGCGATCTGCAGGCCGACACCGGTTGCAGCAGCGGGCCCCGACGTCGTTTGCTTGAGCGCGACGATGCCTTGCGTCGGATCGACGATTGTCGTGGTCGGCTGTAGCGAGAAGCCCAGTGTGTTTGGAGTCGCGGTGACGACTTCGCGGCTCCAGCCGGTCGCCGTGTCAGTGGTTCGCGTATACGCACTTGCGCCGAGGAACGCCGGACAATTCTGCAACTGGATGTTGAAATCCTTCCATGGTGTCGCGCTGCCCGAGCCGCTGAACGCCTTGGTCTGGTGCTGGCCCATGTCGACGTTCACGTCCGGGGTTGTGCACGTTCTCGAGACGATATTGATGCTGCCGATGAAACTTCCACGAATCAGCGGCAAGACGTTGTCAGATGCGTAATCGACCTGAAACGACGGAAGGTTCGCCCCCTGGATAACACCAGGCGATACGGGGCCGATCTTGATCAGACTGATGTCGAAGTAGGCGGCATAGGGCCCACCGATCTGGCAGGTCGCGCCGCCGCAAACGAGTCGGCTGTAAGGAAACGCGTTGCCCGCGTACCAGAGCGCGATGCCGATACCCGGCACGCCGGTTTCATAGACGCGGCCGGGGTAAAGGTTGCCATTCCAGTTCGACAGGGGCAACGGTGTAGTGGGTAGCGAATAGCGGGCATTGATCGTGTCGTTCGATCCTGTGCAATCAATAGCCAGACCCATCGGTGTAACGGTTTGCCGATAGAGGACGGTTCCATTCGGAACGTCGCGCCCGACAGTGAGTGCGTTGATGTTGAGCGGCGTGACGAGCGTGCCCGGGCCGTTTCCATAGGGATTGGCGGGATTGTAGGTGCACGTCCGGGCATGAGTGGATGTTGCCGTGAGCATGCCCGCGCATACGATCATCAACCGGACAGAAAACCGCTGGATGTGGGTAAGTAGATTCATCTCGGACTCCAGATAGTCTCGCCGCACGTCAGCGCTGCGCGGCGTCAGGATGGGACACGCACGGCAACTGCACGCGCTCGATATCGTTGCCTTTGTTCTTCCGATCCGCGATCTCCGGCAACGCCACACGCATCGTGCATTGCTGATCGTTCGCCAGCCCCCAGCGCACCGCCAGCGTCGCGTTGTCTGCCGCCAGCCGCGCAAAGATCCGCCCCGCCTGACCGACCGCCCCGACCGAATTGCCGTCGGCATCGACCACATCCGCACCGAACGGCAGCGCTTCTCCGTCCGCTCGCGTCGCATCGATCAGCACCGCGCGGCCCTTCACGGTGTCGTAGCGCATCATCACGACCGATCCCGCGCGCGGCGCGACGAGCTGGCTCGTCGTCTTCAGTTCGACGTCGGCGGAGAGCCCTTTCGGATCGATCGCGACTTCGTTGAGACGGTAGGGCGTCAGGTACGGCACCACGCCATAACCGCGCCCGTCGAGCGACAGCCCTGCGTAGCCGAGAATGCGCGCGCCGGCTGCGTCGGGCGCGGCGACGACCGCGACGGTATCGCCGCTGTACGGCGACAGCGTGATGCCGTCCGGATGCGCGACGACGGAGCCCGACAGGCCGACCGACGTGCTGTTGTAGCCGCGGCCGAGCGCGAAGCCGGCCTGCGCGGTGGTCTTCGCGCCGCGATACTGGCCGTTGACGGTGCCGGCCGTGCCGCTGCCTGCCGGGCCGTTCGACACGCTCGCGCCGTAGCTCCACTGGTTGTCCGCGCCGGCGACGCCGCCGAGCGTGGTCTGTGTCGTCGTGCCCGCGCCGGGCTGGGTCGTCACGTTCACGCCGAACTGCGGCGCGCGCGTCGACTTGCCGAGCGGGATCGACAGGTTCGCCATGAACTGGTTGTCCATCTGCCCGTATGCATTGCGAACGCGGTTGGCGGACAGCGTGTACGCGAGCGACTTGTACTGGTTGCTGTAGCCGCCCTGGAACTGCACGTCCTTGCGATTGGCGTTCCAGTAATCCTGAGTGAAGCCGCTGACGAACAGCTGCCCCCAGCGGTCGCCGAGCGCCTGGTTGAACGTGATCGACAGCCGGTTGCGCGGCCGCGAAATCGCGTCGGACGACATCCCTTCGCGCACCGCGTCGGTCGTCTGCATCGCGTTCGCGATGTCCATGAAGCCGCTGGTCGAGAACCGGTAGGCGGCCACCGACACGTTGCTGCGCGTTTCCTCGAACAGCTTGCTGTAACCCACGCGCACACTGATGCCCGCTTGCGATTCGTTCGGCAAGCGCGTGCGTGCGCCCGTCACGTCGAGCGACAGCGCGCCAAGCGGCGTGCCGACCGCGACGCCGGTCAGCACGGCCGCGTAGTACTCGTTCGCCTGCACGCCGCCATAGCCGGTCAGGTGATTGGTCAGCCCGCGCTGATAAGTCGCCTGCAGCAGTTTTGGTTTGAACGACAGCGATTCGTTGCGGATCAGGCCGGTCGTCACGCTGAAGCGCGAGATGCCGGGGCGCAGCAGTTGCGCGACGGACGCATACGGCACCGCGAACTTGCGCACGCGGCCGTCGGCTTCGGTCACCGTGACCTCGAGATCGCCGCCGTACCCGGTCGGATACAGGTCGTCGATGATGAATGGGCCGGGCGACACCGGCGTGTCGTAGATCACCGAGCCGCGCTGCCGGACCGTCACGCGTGCGTTGGTTTCGGCAATGCCGCGGATGATCGGCGCATAACCGCGCTGCGAGTCGGGCAGCATCCGGTCGTCGGTCGCGAGTTGTGCGCCGCGAAACGGCAGCGTGTCGAACAGTTCGCCGGTCGTGTTGCCGTCGCCGAGCGTGAGCCGGCTGGTGATGGACGGCAGGTCGCGTTCGACGTAGCTGTTGATGTTCTGGTACTGGCTGCCCGAGCGGCTTTGCCAGTTCATCGCGCCGTCGTGCCGGAAGTGCCATTTGCCAAGGTTGAAGCCCGCGTTCACGCCGAGATAGGCGGAGTTGCTCGCGGCGCCGCTCGCATCGGTGCGGTACGCGTTGAACGTATAGCCGAGCACGCCGGCCGTCACGCCCGCGTCCCACAGTTCCGGGCTGACGTAACCGCGCGGCGTGCGTCGCAGCACCGCCTGCGGCACGCTCAGGTCGAGACGCAGCTCGCCGGTGTCGAGATCGGCGTGTGCGTCGTCGACCAGTTCCGCGAGTTCGACGCAATGATCCGCTGCATCGAATGCGTGCAGCCGTTGCGCATCGACCTTCGACCAGTCGAGCCCGATCTGGTCGAGCAGCATGCGCGTCATGCAGACGCGGCCGCGCTGCGGATCGGTGCCCGCCTTGACGTCGACGCCCGTGCGCCCGAGAGCGCGGCCGTTCAGATAGAGGTCGACGCGATACGAGCCCGGCAACACGGGATTGCCTTTTTCGAATCGCGACACGTCGGTGCTGGCCGCCTGCGGCGACAGGAAGTCCGAATTGAATTCGACCGCCTGCGCCGGCGCCGAACGGCGGGCAGTTTTCGGATCGTCCTGTTCGAAGGTGTCGTGCGTCGTCGCGTCACCATCGAACGCGGTCGCGTTCGCTGCCTGTACCTCTGCCGCACCGAACGCGAGCAGCACCGCCACGCAGAAGCGCGTCAGCGATGACGACAGGCCGGTCGAATCCGGCAACGGTGCATGGGCTTGGTTCATGGCGATGGACGAGGCAAAGCGATACCCGTCCGGCCGTGTCGCGGCCGGTTCGGTATCAGGAAAACGGGAGAAGGAATCGATCGTCGGCCGCTGGCGGCGCGACGCGTTACTTCGAATCGGGCGGGTACACGGCGGGCACGATCGCGCCGTAGTCGTTTACGGTTTCGTAGCGGATCGGCGTGAGTGTCGAAGGCGTGCCATGCAGGTCGTCGAGCACGAATTCATGGCTGCCGCGAGGGGGAATCATCCCGCCCTGGCTGTCGTAGGCCTTGCCGCTCACGGTGACGCTCGCTTTCGCGACGTTCACGTTGTACGGCGTCGGGTTGTCCGCACGGACGACGACGTGCTTGCCGTCCTTCGACGGCGCGAGCGTCCACGTGACGCTGCGCGGCGCATCGTTCGCATCGCCTTGCAGGCCGGCGGGCCGGTAGAAAATCTTGATGCGTGAACGGAATGCCATCTGAAGCACGTTGCGGGCATCCTCTGCTTTCGCGCGCGGCGGAATCTCGAGCACGTTCAGCCAGTACACCGATTCGCGATCGTCTGGAAGCGGGTCATGCGTATAGGCGAGTCGCAGCGTCTGGCCCTTGTCTGGGTCCAGCCGGAACACCGGCGGAGTCAGGCTGAACGGCATCGCACGCTTCTGCGCGTCGACCGATTCGTCGCCGTCGTCGATCCAGGTCTGAACGAGCGCCGGCACCTTGCCGTCGTTGTTCAGCTTGACCGTGACTTCGCGTTCGCTTGCCGGGTAGATCACCCGCGTACCGGTGATCACGACGCTCGCGTTTGCCGTCATGGCGGCCAGCACGGCGATGCATGCTGCGGTGGTTCGAGTCAATCGGGCCAGTTTCATCGGGTTCTCCTGAAGATCGGGGCGGCGGCGGTGGGAGCCGCCGCCGACGTTCGCGTTACTGATAGGTGATCGAGTACGTGACCGAGCTGTTGACCGAGCCGGCCGTCGTCGCGCCGGTGGCGTAGTACTGCACTGCATACGGCAGGTTCGCGTTGCCGCTTGTGTCGAGCGCGATGCGCGTGGTGTTCGTGTTCTGGTCGGTGTTGCCGGCCTTGATCGTCGAACCGTTGGATGCGTCGACCAGTTGCAGCTGCACGTTGGTCGCGGCGCCGGCGCCGGCCGTCGTGTTCAGGTTGCCGGACGCGAGATCGACCGTCGGGCCGTTCTCGAAGAACGCCGATGCGGCGGTGGCCGGGCCGGAGCAGTTCTTCAGGCCGACGACGAAGCCGGTCTGGCCGGTCGTTTCGCCCGACGCGGTCAGCTTGCCCGTGGAGACGGTGGGCAGCGTGACGGTGGCGACGGCCGGCGTGACCGTGCCGTTCACGTCGATCGTGCAGGTCTGTGCCATCAGTTCGCCGGTGAAGTTGATCGTGCCGTCGGCGGCGTGTGCCAGCGGTGCGAAGGCGGGCAGGGCGATAGCGGTGAGGGAGATGAGTGCCTTTTTCATTTTGAGTCGAATGGTTCGTATAAAGGTGGCGAATCACACGTTCTCGCGCACATCGTGGACGGTGGATCGTGTGGTCCTGTATCGACGGTCATGCGATCGACGACGAACGAATTTTATGGATGCGTTGGTCGCACTCCTATGTGATCGGTCTGATTCGAAATCTGACTGGTCTGAATGTGGGAGGAGCGGTCGGAAAGAGCCGGATTCGGCCGTGTGTCGCGCGCGGCGTGTTTGCCGCATTTGATGGGCGGATATCGCTCGGGGAAATTGGAAGGGGGCGGCGGCGGGAGGAGGTTGTCGACCGGTGCGCGAGCACCGGAATCTGCGTCGGGCAAGGCGGACGATTCCCGCCTGTCACGAGCCCTTGTCGGCCACCCTGGCGCCTAGCCTGTAGGCAGTGAAGAATTCATACCACGGCGTACCTTCTCCGACCGGCAACTCAAGCGCTGACGTGCGCTGTCTCAGTGTCGCGAATACGCCGTTGATGCGAGCGGTCTGCGCGGCATCATTGAACGGATAAGGCCGTGACCTTCCCGCCGCGAATGCGCCGTACGCGACCGCAAGCAGACGTGCGTTGTCGTCGATGCCGGCGATCGACGCATCGAGCGCTTCGACGAAACGCGGTCGGTCCTCGTCGCGCGACGTCGACAGACACAGAAACACCAGCGCCGACAACTCGTGCAGATCGCTCACGCGCATCAGCCCGGGCAACTGCGTGACGATCTTGTCCACCGGTTCGTCGCGCAGCGCATCGCCGAAGTCGAGCACGGCGGTCATCGGATTCCGGTCCTGGCTCACGCGATCGAGGGGATTCGCGCGGGACGCACTGGCCGGCGCCGCTCGCAATGCCTCCGCCACCTGCTGCTTCCACTCCGGAAAAATCATCCTGACCGCACCGAACTGCTCACCGCCTTCCGCCGCCGGATTCCATCGATAGACGATCGTGCCGCCGCGAATGAACGGCGAATACAGATGCTCGGGCGTTTGCGGCAGCGGCCGCCGATTGATCGGCAGCCACGCGAGCGTCAACCAGTCGTAGTGTCCCGTCGCGGGCACCGACGAGCTCGAACTCGCGACGACCTGCCACGTGCCCCGGTTTGCGTAACGCCGGCGCGCATCGGGCACCGGGACGGTCTTCCCTTTCGCGGTGTCGAAATACGACGTACCCGTCACGGCTGCGCCGCTGTCCTTGGCGGGCGTGATATCGGCGATGACCCACGACTGGCCGTCGGCCGAGCGATAGTCGGACGGCTTCAGCGTCGCGACGTCGTGCACCATGCGCGTTTCCGCCGCGACGGGGCTCGGGGGCAGATCGGGCGAAACGATGGGGACGGGCGGCATGACGGTTCCTCGGGATCGGGTGTGCGCCGTCGAACGAAGACGACTCGTCGCGGCGCTTGTGCCAACTCGTATTACTGTATGCCGTCGCTTCGGGAAACGGAACCCGCTCACGCGTTCCGCCGCTTCGGCTTACCATGCGCAACCCGAGCACGGATGACGAACCCGATCAGGAGCGCCCATGACCGACACGAAACCGATCACCGCCCACTGGACGCAGGTGGCCGGCCAATGGATCGACTGGGCCGGCAGGCCCGGCCACGATGCGTTCTGGAAATACCGCGTGGGCCTCGCGGCCTACATCGGCCGCGGCACCGGTCGCGCGCTGGAGATCGGCTGCGGCGAAGGCCGCGTGAGCCGCGAGCTGAAGGCGCTCGGTTACGACGTGACCGCGAGCGACGCGGTGCCCGCGATGCTCGACGCCGCGCGTCACGCGGATTCCGCGCATCGCTACGAACTGGCCGACGCGGCGTCGCTGCCGTTCGATGCGGCCAGCTTCGATCTCGTGATGGCGTACAACGTGCTGATGGATCTCGACGATATGCAACGCGCGTTGAACGAGACGCGCCGCGTGTTGAAGCCGGGCGGGCTGCTGTTCATTTCGCTCGTGCACCCGTTCCGCGATCGCGGCGGTTTCGCGGGGCCGCAACCCGATGCGCCGTTCGTGCTGAAGGGCAGCTATTACGGGCGCGAGCATTTCGACGGCGTGGAGGCGCGCGACGGGTTGTCGATGCACTTCGCGGGCTGGTCGCTGCCGCTGCAGGCGTATATGGAAGCGCTGGAAGCGGCCGGGTTCGCGATCGTGTCGCTGCGCGAACCGCCGCCGGACCATGCCGATACGGATCAGTTGAAGCAGTGGGCGCGCGTGCCGTTGTTTCTGTGGATCAAGGCGCGGCCGGTGGGGTGAGTCAAGCGTAAGGGGCTGGACTTGTTCGTGTTGGCTGAACCTCGTAGACGTGAAGGCGCATGTCACGAGTTTCCCATCGTGCGTTGTTCAGCAAGGATGTCTTCCAACGTGCGTACATGTCCGCGCTTGACCGTTCGCAGGTCATAGCCGGCTGCCTCGAGGAGGCGGACGAGCGCAGATACGCTCATGTCGCCTCGCGCAAGCGTTTCCATGCGGGCGACCGTCGTACGCGCGACACCGGCGCGCTCTGCCAGCTCTTGCTGCGAAAGACCTGCCGTACGTCGGGCCTCTCTCAGCATCTCTCCAACATCGGCCAGTGTTGTCATTCGCAGCCCAGGGCATCAAAAATTACCAGATCGGTTCTGATTGTAGCCTTGGGGATACAAAAACCGATGAAAAGGAAGATTTTGTATCCCTCGGGCTACCAAGGCTCGCCGACGCCAGTCATGTTGGCGCAAGACCGGTCGCCATTTCGATACCCCATTTACACCCATTAATCCGCTTCGAGAGAATTTCGCGGATTGATCGCGGCCACTCAGTCGACCACCCACCGCGCTCACCGCGTCAGCTCCTTCCTGTAAACCACGCCCCCCGTTTTTCCCGCGACGGTGTCATAGAGCCGCATCGCCGTGTGATTCGTCTCGTGCGTCTGCCAGTACACGCGTTCGGCGCGATGCTGGCGCGCGGCGTCGTACACGGCCTCGATCAGTGCGCGGCCGACGCCTTTGCCGCGCTCGCTGTCGAGCGTGAACAGATCCTGCAGATAGCAGGTCGGCCCGGCATGCGTCGTGCTGCGGTGATACAGGAAATGCACGAGCCCGACGAGCCTGCCTTCACGTTCCGCGACGAAAGCATGCACGGGTTCGTAACCGTCGAAGAATCGCGACCACGTGAGCTTCGTGACTTGCAGCGGCAGCGCGGTATCGTCGAAGCGGCCGTAGAAGCGGTTATAACCGTCCCACAGCGGCAGCCAGTTGTCGTAGTCGTCTTCCCGGACCGCGCGTACGGTCAGGCCGGCGTCGGTAGCGTTCATGTGCGCGAACCTTTCGATGAGGATTGGACGTGTTGCCGGCTCGGCCGGCAACGACGCAGGCATCAACGATAGGAAGTTCGGGTCGGGCTGGGTAGGCCCATGACGGTCGCGGTTTCTGGTGCCACGATGGACGCGTGCGTCACGGCTTAGCCGCGCATCGGTGGATTGAGCCGCGCGAACGCCTGCTGCCGGCGATATGGGAAGTACGGATACGGCGCTTCCACGGCGCTCGCCGCATCGAGCGTCGCGACCTGCGCATCGGTCAGCGCCCAGCCGACCGCACCGAGGTTCTGGCGCAACTGTTCCTCGTTGCGCGCGCCGACGATCACCGACGACACGGTCGGGCGCTGCAGCAGCCAGTTCAGCGCGATCTGCGGCACGGTCTTGCCCGTTTCCTCCGCGATCGTGTCGAGCGCATCGACCACGTCGTACAGGCGCGCGTCGTCGACCGGCGGCCCGTAGCTGGCCGTCTCATGCAGGCGGCTGCCTTCGGGCAGCGGCGCGTTGCGACGGATCTTGCCGGTGAGCCGGCCCCAGCCGAGCGGGCTCCACACGAGCGCGCCGAGCCCCTGGTCCGCGCCGAGCGGCATCAGGTCCCATTCGTAGTCGCGGCCGACGAGCGAGTAGTAGACCTGGTTCGCTACGTAGCGCGACCAGCCGTGCCGGTCGGCCGCCGCGAGCGATTTCATGATCTGCCAGCCCGCGAAATTCGACACGCCGATATAGCGCAGCTTGCCCGCGCGCACGAGATCGTCCAGCGTCGACATCACTTCCTCGACCGGTGTGCCCGCATCGAACGCGTGCAACTGCAGCAGGTCGATGTAGTCGGTGTCCAGGCGGCGCAAAGCGGCGTCGACGGCGCGCACGAGCCGCGCGCGCGACGTGCCCGCATCGTTGGGGCCGTCGCCGGTCGGCAAGCCGGTCTTCGTCGAGATCAGCACCTGGTCGCGACGCCCCTTGATCGCCGCGCCGAGCACGCGTTCGGATTCACCGTCCGAATACACGTCGGCCGTGTCGAACAGGTTGACGCCGGCTTCGAGGCAGATGTCGACCAGGCGACGCGCTTCGTCGACGCCGGTGTTGCCCCATGCGCTGAACAGCGGGCCGCTGCCGCCGAACGTGCCTGCGCCGAAGCTCAGCGCGGGAACCTTGAGGCCGGAGCGGCCGAGCGTACGGTATTCCATGTGCGTTTCCCTTGAATGATGGTCGAAGCCCGACGCGTGCCGGACGGGCGCTCGGCGGCGGAATCACACTGTATCGCTTGCGGATATTTCAGATAATTGGGCAGACTTCGAAAATATCCTTCGGATAAGGCGAACAATGTTGCTCGATAACCTCGCGCTGTTCCTGCGCATCGTGGAGAAGGGCGGTCTGGCTGCGGCGGGCCGGGAGGCTGGCCTGTCGCCGGCCACGGTGTCCGAGCGGCTGGCGGCGCTCGAGCGCCATTACGGCGCCGCGCTGCTCACGCGCACGACGCGCGCGATCAGCCTCACCGACGAGGGCCGCACGCTCGTCGCGGGCGCGCGGCGCCTGCTGGCCGAGGCCGACGAACTCGAAAGCCGCGTGCGCGTGGGCGCGCAGACGCTGTCGGGGCCCGTGCGCCTGAGCGCGCCGGCCGATCTCGGGCGCGAGCGTGTCGTGCCCGTCGTCGACGCGTTCCTGGCCGAGCATCCGGGTGTCACGGTCGACCTGCATCTCGGCGACGGTTACGTCGATCTCGTCGGGCAGGGGCTCGATTTTGCGATCCGCCGCGGCACGCTCGCGGACAGTTCGCTGCGCAGCCGTTCGCTCGGCCGTGCACGGCGCGTGGTGTGCGCGTCGCCCGCGTATCTCGCCGCGCACGGCACGCCACGGCATCCGGACGATCTGGCCGCGCACGACTGCATCGTGATGCGTTTCGGGCCGGACCTGTATGCCGAGTGGCCGTTCAACATCGATGGCGAATTGACGCGCGTGATGGTGCGCGGCCGGCGCGTTGCCAACGACGGCGCGCTCGTGCGCGCGTGGTGCGTCGCAGGGCACGGCGTCGCGCTGAAGTCGCTGGTCGACGTCGAACAGGATCTTGCGTCCGGCGCGCTAGTCGAGGTGCTGCGCGCGTTCTCGCCGGGTGACGTTGATCTGCAGATCGTCTATCCGGGCAGCGCCGTGCAGCCGCGGCGCGTGCGCGCGTTGATCGAGCGGTTGGCGCAGGCGCTCGCGGGGGCGTGACCGCAGGCCCGCGTTAGTCCCACCGCGACGTGTAGTCGGGGCCGCAGTCAATCTCGGCCGCGCGCGATTTCAGCAGGGCGCGCGGCGCGAACCGTTTCACGGGCGGCTGTGCGGCGGTCCACTCGGGATAGACATTGCGCCACTTGTCGATCAACTCACCGCGGCTGGTTTCGCTGATGCTTGCGTAGTAGAGATCGCCCGACGGGTAGGGCATCTTTGTCGGCACGACGTAGTCGGGGAGCGCGGGCGCACGGTCGATCTTGTTGCCGATGAGCGCAACGGCCGTCAGGTTCGGGAGCGCGCTCGACGCTTTGCGCATGCGGCGATAGGTGCAGACTGGCGCGTCCGTGTCCGGCGTCACGGCCGTCGCGGGTTCGTATGGCGGCGATTGTGTCGCGGCCGGCAAGGTGACCGCGAACAGATAGACGGGGCCGCGCTTCAGCGGTCCGATCCTGTCGTAGTACCGCAGCAGTTCGATGCCGGCGGGCCAGGTATAGCCGCGCCCGATGGTGTCATCGCTCTGGACGGCCTCGCCTGTGGACAGGATGGTCAGGTCGCCTCGCTCGTTCATGTGCACGAGCGGCTTTGAATCACCGCCTGTCGCGACATAGAGGATGCCGCGCTCGACGACCATCGCCGGCACCGGAAACGGCGGCGTGCCGCCGTGCTTGCCGGCGTTGCTATAGATGGAGTGAGCGAGCGCGGGCAGGTCGATTGCCCGGCGCAGGAAATGCTGCCCGCCATCGGTCGAGAGCCAGATGAACAGGCGCGGGCATGCCTTGTCCTTGGCGACGCCGGTTTTGCATCGGTTCGATGAATCCTGTCCGGCATAAATCACGATCGTATCGGGATCGTCACTGCGGAACGTCGTGTATTCGATTTGCGCACCGGATGGGAAATCCGTCGATGTGTGCCGTTCGCTGTCGACGAAGCGCCATTGGGTTGAGGAGAAGTTGCCGTTCACGACAGGTTCGGTCAGTAGCGCGCGATGCGCGCTGAACTGCATGAACGGGTAGGCCGGGCCGACAATAGGGCGCGGCTTGGAATCCGAAGCGGTCGCGCATGCGCCCAGCAATACGGAAACAGCCAGCGCTGCCACGACGCGCGCTTGTCGCAGTTTTCGATCGATCATGAATGGCCCCGATGGAATGAATGATCTTGTTGTTCGATGAATGGCGGATACTCTAACGCATCGCTCGCCCCGCTTGCCCACATTTCGTCATTTAGCTAATATTCAAAACGTCAAACGAAACCGCACCCCATGGACGACGTCACCCGCATCAGCGCACTGGCCAACGAAAGCCGTCTGGCCGTGATGCGCTGGCTCAAGCAGCCGCGCAAGCATTTCCCGCCGCAACCGCACGGCGATTTCGACGAGCTCGGCGTGTGCTGTACATACATCACCGAGAAGCTCGGCATTGCGCCGGCCACGACCACGCGCCACATGCGCATCCTCGCGGATGCCGGGCTCGTGCGTGCGACCCGCGTCGGCAAGTTCACGTACTACAAGCGGATCGACGCCGCGCTGCAGCAGCTCGGCCGCGATCTCTCGCAACTCTGATTCGACTGACCCTGACCGAGGCAACCGACATGGACGAATTTGCATTGCTGGCCGACGCAGACCGGCGCGCGCACGCGTATCTGGCCGCGACGAACGAGCGGCGCGCGTTTCCCGACGCGGCCGCGCTGGCCGGCCTCGCCGCGTTCGACGAGCCGCTGCCCGATGCGGGCCGCCCGGCAGACGACGGGCTGCGCCTGCTCGACGAGAACGGCTCGCCCGCGACCGTCGCGTCGAACGGCCCGAACTACTACGGCTTCGTGATCGGCGCGACGCTGCCGGCCGCGGCGGCGGCCGAGCGGCTGATGCTCGCGTGGGATCAGTGCGCATCGTCCTATGCGAATTCGCCGGTGGCCGCGACGCTCGAGCGCCAGGCCGCGCGCTGGGTCGTCGACGCGCTCGCGCTGCCCGAAGGCAGCGCGGTCGGTTTCGGCACGAGCGCGACGGCGTGCACGCTCGTCGCGCTGGTGGCCGCGCGGCGTGCGCTGCTCGCGCGCAAGGGCTGGGACATCGATGAGGACGGCCTGATCGGCGCGCCCGAGGTGAAGGTCGTGATCTCCGAACTCGCGCACATCACGGTGAAGAAAGCGCTGCGCGTGCTCGGCTTCGGGATGAAGCGCATCGTTGTCGCGCCGGTCGACGCACATGGCCGCATCGATCCGGCGCAGTTGCCGCCGCTCGACAACATGACGATCCTCTGCGTGCAGGCCGGCGAAGTGAACACCGGCGAATTCGATCCGTTCGCGGCGCTGATTCCGCGGGCGAAGGCGGCCGGCGCCTGGGTGCACGTGGACGGCGCGTTCGGCCTGTGGGCACGTGCGTCGTCGAAGCGCGCGCTGACAGACGGCATCGACGGCGCTGACAGCTGGACGACCGACGGCCACAAGTGGCTCAACACGCCGTACGACGGCGCGATGGTGATCTGCCGCGACGCAGCGGCACTTGCCACCGCGATGAACAGCGATGCCGTTTACCTGAGCGGCGCGCAGGACTCGCAGAAGAACCTGAACCTCGAATTCTCGCGGCGCGCGCGCGGCATCCCCGTGTGGGCCGCGCTGCGCTCGCTCGGCCGTGCCGGGCTGGCCACGATGATCGAGCGGCATTGCGCGCAGGCCTCGCGTGTCGCCGACGGCCTGCGTGCGGCCGGCTACGACGTGCTGAACCGCGTCGTGCTGAACCAGGTGCTGGTGCGCGCCGGCACCGACGACGAGACCGTCGCGATCCGCGAGGCCGCGCAGGATTCGGGCGACGTGTGGTTCGGCGCGACCGTGTGGCAGGGGCGGCCGGCGTTCCGGATCAGCGTGTCGTCGTGGCGCACGGAAGACGCGCACATCGATCGTCTCGTTGCGTTGCTGACGGAGCTGCGCGGCGTGCACGTGCGCTGAGCAGCGGCGGCGCGACATCCGCGTCGCCGGCTTCCGTCACCGGCCGTCGTCCTGGCCAGAAATAGTTGCGGACGCAGCCTTCAGGCATTCGATGAAATGCAGCGCGGCCGGCGTCGGCAACGCATGCCGCCGCATCACGATCGCGACCGTCAATGCCGGCAGCGGCTCGACGAGATTCAGCGCGACGATCCCGCGCGACTTGTGCTCGACGTCGGCGAGCGGCCGGGCGAATACGCCGAGCGCGTCCGTCTGCGACACGAGCCCCAGCGTCGCGGCAAACGACGGGCAGTGGATCACCCGCTTCGGCATGTCGATACCGAGCGGCATGAAGATCGAGCGGACCAGATCGTCTCCTTCCTCCCCGTAGCGCGGCACGCACCATTGCGCATCGCCGAGCTCGCGCAGCGAGCGGGCGCGTGCGAGCCGATGCCGTTTTCTTGCCACGACCGCGAACACCGTGCTGAACAACGGAATGCTGGCGAATTCGTCGGTGTCCGGCATTGCGTTCGACAACTGATGCGTGACGATGAAATCGAGCGTGCCGTCGCGCAGCCGGGCGAGATCCGTCGCGGTCAGCGCATCGTCGACGTTCACGGTCGCACCGGGCAGATCGCGCGTGAACGCGTCGAACGCACGCGGCAGGATGGTCAGCGCGACGGTCGGACTGACCGCGATCGACACCGATCCCGTCGTGCCCAGCCGCAACTGCTCGATTTCGTCGCGCGTGCGCTGGATCTCCTCGGCGATCAGCCGCGCGCGAATTGCCAGCGCGCTGCCGTAATCGGTCAGCGCGATGCCCTTGACGCTGCGCATGACGAGCGGCACGCCCAGCTCGAGTTCGAGCTCGCGCACGATGCTGCTGATGGCCGGTTGCGTGACGCCGAGCGCGCGCGCCGCGCCGCGGATGGTGCGGTGCTCGGCGACCGCGAGAAAGGCATCGAGCTGCTTGAGCTTCATGGGTGAGCGGTCCGATCGCGAAGGAAACGCGGGGTTTCGGGCGGAATGCCGGGTGACAAGAAAAAATTATCATCCACAATAAACTCTTGGATTTTTCTTGTCGGATCGAGTGTATATGCTCGGTGTTTTTAAGGAGCGGTCACGATGATTTTCGCTAACCGGCAAAGGCTGTGGGATTCGTTGATGGAAATGGCGACGATAGGCGCGACCGCGCACGGCGGCAGTTGTCGGCTCGCGCTGAGCGACGACGACGTGCTGGGCCGGCGTCGCTTCATCCGCTGGTGCGAGGAAGCCGGTTGCGAGATCCGCATCGATCCGATCGGCAACGTGTTCGCGCGCCGTCCGGGTACGCAGCCCGACGCGCCGGCCGTGATGTGCGGCAGCCATCTCGACACGCAGCCGCTCGGCGGCCGCTTCGACGGCGTCTATGGTGTGCTCGCCGGCCTCGAGGCCATTCGCACATTGAACGAGCACGGTATCGCGACGCGCCATCCGATCGACGTCGTTGCATGGACCAACGAAGAGGGATCGCGCTTCACGCCGGGCATGATGGGCTCGGCCGTCTATGCCGGCACGCTGGATCTCGCGTATGCACTGGCCCGGCCCTGCATGCAGACGGGCGTGCTGCTCGGCGACGAGCTCGCGCGCACCGGTTTCGCCGGCCCCGAGCGCGAGCGCCAGATGCCCAAGGCCTATTTCGAAGCGCATATCGAACAAGGGCCGGTGCTGGAGCAGGCCGGTTTGCCGATCGGTGTCGTGACGGGTGTGCAGGGCATCTACGAACTCGACGTCACGGTCACCGGTTTCGAGTCGCATGCGGGCACGACGCCGATGAGCGTGCGCAAGGACGCGATGGGAGCGGCGGCCGCGATGATCGCCGCGATCGTCGAGCATGGTCACGAATTCGATGCCGATGCGCGCGTGACGGTGGGGCATGTCGCATGCCAGCCGAACTCGCCGAGCACGATACCCGGCAAGGTCAGGTTCAGCGTCGACGTGCGTCACCCGTCGCAGCCGGCGCTGCAGCGGCTCGTCGCCGACATCGAGGCGATCTGCCTGCAGCGCACCGCGCTGCGCGGCGCGAGCGTGCAGGTGCAGACCATCGCCGAATACGCGCCGGTGGCGTTCGATGCAGCGTGCGTCGCGCGCGTTCGGCAGGCAGCGGCCGCGGCCGGTTATCCGTATCTGGAGATGTGCAGCGGCGCGGGGCACGACGCGGTGAACCTGTCGTACGTGGCCCCGACGGCGATGGTGTTCGTGCCGTGCAAGGCCGGACTGAGCCACAACGAGGCGGAAGATGCCGATCCGGTGCATCTCGCGCAAGGCGCGTCGGTGCTGGCGAACCTGCTGGCCGATTGCGCGCGCTAGCCGAGCGGCATGGCGGTGCCCGTGGCGCGCTTGCAGCCGTGAAAATATCGGACAATAGCCGTCACGCGCGCCGCGCCGGCGCCGCGTTCAACCGAAGCATTCACGCTTGCGAGATCCCCATGTCGACGACACCCCACCGGGAGCTGCTGAAGGCTGCCGACATCGCGAAGATGGAACCGACGCGTGCGGTTCATTCTTTGAATCCCAATGCCGTCAGGCTCAAAAGGCAGCTCAGCGACCTGACCGGCCTGACGCAGTTCGGCGTCCATCTGCTCACGCTGATGCCTGGCCACGAGTCGGCCGAGTATCACCGTCACCTGTATGAAGAAGAATGCGTGTACGTGCTGTCCGGCACGGGCACGGTCACGATCGGCGAACGCCTCTACGATGTCGGGCCCGGCGATTTCATCGGTTTCCCGCGCGGCGGCGAAGCGCACACGCTGCAGAACACGGGCGACGTGCCGCTCGAAATGCTGGTGGCCGGGCAGCGCCTCGAACACGACGTGTGCGAATACCCGAGAATCGGCAAGCGGCTTCATATCGCCGGCGAACTCGAAGATTACGTTGATCTGCCGAAACAGCCGTAATCGGATTCGAGACACCCTAAACACCGCATAAAAATCGGTATAAATGAATTTTGTTTAGATAAACAAAATAAAAATTCGTAAAAACACGGGGTAGAGAAAACCCGTTTATTTGGGCACGCTTGTGCCCATTGTTCGTTCCTGGGCGCCGGTATTTCGACATGCCGGCGCGTATTTTTCCAGGCACCCGAAGGCGGAAATAAATACATGCGCCCGGGATTTTCGACCGATTGGCCGGGCAGGCGACACGTCACGAAAAGAATCCTGACTTAAAGCTAAGTAGTTCGAAACAATGGCTTGATTCAAGAACGATACGGAGACAAGCGATGTCGAGGAACTGGGGGTTGGGAACGGCGCTGCTGGCGCTGTGCGTTGCCGTGACTTCATGCGGCGGCGATGGCGATTCACCATCGGCGGCGGCCGCAAACCTGTCGGCCGCCGCGCGAGCGCAGGGCAACGAAAACGGTAATGCCGGCGGCAACGACAACAGCAACGGCAACGAGAACGGCAACGGAGCGTCGAAGAAAAACGCCGACATCCGCGTTGTCCAGTACGTCAATCCGTTGATCGGCACCGACTACGCCACCGATCAGCCGGCCGACCCGGTCGGCTCGGGCCTGGGCGGCGGCACGTTCCCGGGCCCGACGGTGCCGTTCGGGATGATGCAATGGAGCCCGATGACGCCGACCGCGCAATACGACTCGCGCAAGGGCGACGGCTCCGGCTTCTCCGGCGGCTACTGGTACGGCGATACCGCGATCAATGCGTTCAGCGTGCTGCACCTGAGCGGCACCGGCTGCTGGGCGAACGGCGGTTACCTGAACGTGATGCCACAGCTTGCGCCCGGCGACGCCGGCACGCCCGCGAGCTTCAGCCACGCGAACGAAACCGTGCAAGCCGGCTACTACGGCGTCACGCTCGGCAACGGCATCAAGGCCGAACTGACGACGACGGTACGCACCGGCTTCGCGCGCTTCACGTATCCATCGCTCGCGCAGGGTCAGCAGGCGACCATCGCGATCGATCCGACGGTGCAGAACAACCGCTCGCAGGGCTCGACGGCCGACACGGTGAAGCAGGTCGGCGATCGCGCGCTGTCCGGCACGATCGCGGGCAGCGGCTTCTGCTGGGCGGGGCACGCGGTGCCGCTCTACTACTACGCGGAGTTCAGCCAGCCGTTCGCGGCGAAGCCGTCGCTGGCCGCCAATAGCCCGCTCGCCGTGACGTTCGCGGTCGACAAGCAACACCCGGCCGTGATGATGAAGCTCGGCATCTCGTTCGTCAGCGAAGCGAACGCGAAAGCGAACCTCGACGCGGAAAATCCGGGCAGCGATGCGCATGGTCGCGCAGGCTGGCATTTCGACAAGGTGCGAAGCGCGGCGAGCGCCGCGTGGAACGCGCGCCTGAACGCGATCCAGGTGAAGGGCGGCAGCGACGCCGACAAGACGAAGTTCTACACCGCGCTCTATCACGCATCGTTGCATCCAAATGTGTTCAACGACGTGAACGGCCAGTATCCGGACTTCTACGCGTCGAACGGTGCATCGACCGCGCCGACGCGTCAGGTCGACAAAGGCCGCACGATGTACGCGAACTTCTCCGGCTGGGACATCGACCGCTCGTTCATCCAGTTGCAGGCGCTGCTCGATCCGGTGCGCACCAGCGACATCGTGCAGTCGCTCGTGCTCGATGCGACCGCGTGCGGCGCGTTCCCGCGCTGGGCGTATTTCAATACGGAGACGGCCGTGATGCCCGGCGATGCGGGCTCGATCATCGCCGCGAACGCGTATGCATTCGGCGCGACGAACTTCGACACGCAGCGCGCGCTGTCGATCATGAAGAGCAGCACGGCACCGGGCGCCGCGTGTGCCGGCACGCCGGTGATGGGCAGCCGCGCGGATTACGACCGGCTCGGCTACGTGCCGTCGTCGGGCTCGGGCGACAACCAGACCGCATCGAACACGCTCGAATACGCGGTGCGCGATTTCGCGGTGTCGCGCTTCGCGACGGCGCTCGGCGATACGGCGACGGCCGGCGCGCTGCTGAAGTCGAGCGGCAACTGGCAGAACCTGTTCGACAAGAACGCGATCCAGCCGAAGACGTCGGCGGGCGCGTGGGTCACCGACGGTACCGGCTTCATGGAAGGCAACTCGGAGCAGTACACGTGGTACGTGCCGCACGATCTCGGCGGCGTGGTCGCGCAGGCCGGCGGTGCCGCGTCGGTCGTCAACCGGCTCGACACGTTCTTCACGCACCTGAACATCGGCACCGTGCAACCGTATTTCTACGTCGGCAACGAAGTGACGATGGCCGTGCCGTGGGTCTATGCGTGGGCCGGTGCGCCGTCGCATACGCAGCGCGTGCTGCACGCGTCGCTTGCGAACGAGTTCGGCACCGGCGCGGCGGGCTTGCCCGGCAACGACGATCTCGGCGCGATCTCGGGCTGGTACGTGTGGGCCGCGCTGGGCCTCTATCCGGTCGTGCCGGGCGTGAGCGGCGTCGCGGTGTCGAGCCCGCAGTTCGAGAAGATCGACGTGCGCGTCGGGCAGATGGACGGCAGCTACCGCCTGCTGCGGATCGCCGCGCCTGGCGCGGGCTCTGCCGACACCGCGTCGTTCTACGTGAAGTCGCTGCGGCTGAACGGTGCACCTCATTCGGCCGCATGGCTGCCGCTCGAGAAGATCGCGAAGGGCGGCACGCTGTCGTACGCGATGACGGCGGACGCGGCGGCCGCGACGTGGGGCACCGATGCATCCGCGATGCCGTCGTTCCCGCAGGCGGCGAGCGCGCCGTAAGTCGCGAACGGCGCAACGCATTCAGCACAGGTTGCAGACGGAGGCGGTTCAACGAGCGGTTCTTGCCAACAGGATCGACGCAGAGAAAGGGAGGGACGAACGAATGAAGCTACGTCACGTGGTGGGTATCGGATGCCTTGCCGTGTTGTCGGGTTGCGGGGGCGATCAGGCTTCGACGGATGCGAGTGTGCTCGCGCAGATGTCGAACGCCGCCGGATCGGGATCGTCGCAGGGGGACCAGAACGATCAGGGCAATCAGAACGACCAGGGCGAGAACGGCGGCGCGGGCAAGAGGTCGGTGTTGCGCAGCGTCGATCCGATGATCGGCACCGCGAATCTCGACATCAACGCGGACTGGAGCAGCGGCGTGCGCGGCCACGGCCACGTGTACCCGGGCGCGACCGTGCCGTTCGGGATGGTGCAGCTCGGGCCGGACACGACCGGCGGCGCGCATACGCTGCCGTGGAACTGGGATCGCACGTCGGGCTACCAGTACGACGATCCGTTCATCACCGGCTTCACGCATACGCACCTGTCGGGCACCGGCATCGGCTCGGGCGGCGAAGTGCGGTTCCTGCCGACGCTGGCGCCGGTCGACAAGGCGACGCTGGCCAAGGTGGCCGCCGATGCATCGATCACCTACAACGCGTCGTTCAAGCACGGCGACGAAAGCGCGAGCCCCGGCTACTACCGCGTGCGGATGTCGCCGGTCGGCAGCGGCAATACGCCGTGGAACGTGCAGGGCGCGAAGATCCTCGCCGAGATGACGGCAACTTCGCATGCGGGCGTGCATCGCTACACGTATTTCCCGAGCGCGGCCGGGCAGCAGCGCAGCATGATCGTGAGCATCGACAACCCGATCGGCGGGTCGACCGCGAGCGGCAGGATCCAGGTCATCGACGCACAGACGATCGCCGGATGGGAGATCACGAACAACTGGGCGAACAACAAGCCGACGTATTTTGTCGCGCGTTTCTCGAAGCCGTTCGATACGAAGAACGTCGCGTTCAGCGCGGACGGTTTCAAGGCGTACCTGACGTTCGCGGCCGACGGTAACGATGGCGGCGGCGCGGTTACCGTGAAGGTCGGCATCTCGCCGTCGAGCATCGCGGATGCGCAGGCCAATCTCGCGTCGGAAGTCGGCGCGAAGACGTTCGACCAGGTGCGCGGCGCGGCCGAGCGCGTGTGGAGCGCCGCGCTCGACCGGATCCGGATCAAGGGCGGCAGCGCCGATCAGCGGACGATGTTCTACACGTCGCTGTATCGCACGATGCTCGCGCCGACCGTCTACAACAACGCGGACGGCAGCTACGTCGGCACGGATTCGACCAACGACGGCACGACGTCGCCGCCGACGACGAGCAAGCACGCGAATCCGGGATTCGACTATTCGTCGACGTTCTCGCTGTGGGACACCTTCCGCGCCGAATCGCCGTTGATGACGCTGGTGCAGCCCGAGCGCGTCGACGGTTGGGTCAAGTCGCTGCTGACGCAGTTCAAGCAGAACGGCAAGGGCGAGTTGCCGGTCTGGCCGCTGGCGCAAACGGAAACCTTCACGATGGCCGGCCACCCGTCGATTCCGATGATCGCGGATGCGTATCTGAAGCATCTGACGAGCGCGGGCATCGACGACATCTGGACCGCGTTGACGACGACCCAGAGCGCAAGCGCGCACGGCTTCGACCAGTATCGTCAGAACGGCTACGTGTACGCCGGCGACAACGCATCGGTGTCGACGACGCAGGACTATTCGTTCGACGACTGGGCGACGGCCGCGGTTGGCAAGGCCGCGGGCAAGAGCACGGCCGACTACCGACCTTACCTGCAACGGAGCCAGAACTACCGGAACGTGTTCAACCCGGTGCTGAACAACGGCTGGAAGTTTGCGCAGCCGAAGGACGCGCAGGGCAACTGGGTGGCGGGCTTCGATCCGACGGCCGCCGAGAAAACCGATTTCTCCGAATCGAACTCATGGGTCGATACGTGGAACATCTTCCACGATTTCCCGGGGCTCGTCGCGCTGCTGGGCGGGAAGAGCCAGTTCATCGCGCAACTCGACCGCACGTTCGATCCGGCCAACCCGCTGACCTTCCTCAATAACCAGGGCTTTCCGGACCTGACCGGCCGCAGCGGCCAGTTCTTCGCGGGGAACGAGCCGGCGAATCATCTGCCGTACCTGTACGACGTCGCGGGCATGCCGTCGAAGACGCAGGACCGCGTTCGCACGGTGATGGACGACATGTACTCGCTGACGCTGACGGCGGGCGACCGTGCATTGCTGAGCGGCGACAGCCTGAAGGCCGCGCTGGACGATCCGAGGCGCGTGCGCAACGCCGCGATTCCCGGCAACGACGATTGCGGCCAGCTGTCCGCGTGGTACGTGCTGTCCGCGCTCGGCATCTATTCGCTGAACCCGGTGGGCGGCGTGTTTTACCTCGGCACGCCGCTGTTCGAGGAAGCGACGATCGACATCCCGGTTGTGTCGGGCGGCGGGGCGAGTGGCGCGTTGAAGTTCGGCGCGACGCGGCGCTTCAAGGTGACCGCGCATACGGCCAGCGGCGGCGCACCGTCGGCGGTCAATCGTTACGTTCAGTCGGTCAGCCTGAACGGCACGCCGCTGCATCGGCCCTACATCACGTACGACGAGATGAAGGCCGGCGGCAAGCTCGACTTCGTGATGGGGTCGACGCCGAACGACGCATGGGTCGGCACGTGGAACGGGCAGGATCCCAACAGCGCGCTTGCGCCGTCGCTGGTGTTGACCAGCAAGTAGCGGGAAGTAGCAGCAGGCAACAGCAAGCGGCCCGCTTCGACGCGGGCCGCATTTTCTGTCACTCCGCGGCGTCGGTCTCGACCGCGAGGCCGGCCGCCTTCCACTCCGGAAACCCGTCTTCCAGCCGCGCGGCCTTGAAGCCGCGCGCGCGCAATGCGGCAACGGCCTCGAACGCGAACACGCAGTACGGGCCGCGGCAATACGCAACGATCTCCGTGTCGGCCGGCAGTTCGCCGAGGCGCGCTTCGAGGTCGCTCAACGGAATGTTCACCGCGCCGGGCAGGTGCCCGAGCGCGAATTCGTCGTGCGGTCGCACGTCCAGCAGCGTGACGAGCCCGTCGGCCAGCCGCGCGGTCAGCTCGCCGCGCGACACCGGCTCCAGCGCATCGCGCGCATGGAAATAATCGCCCAGCACCTGGTTGACCTCGGCGACATTGCGCTCGCCGACGCGGCCGAGCGCCTTCATCAGCACGACGACCTCGCTGTCGCCGGCGAGGCGGTACACGATGTGCTTGCCGCGCCGCTCGGTATCGACGAGACGCGCGCGCCGCAGGATCTGCAGGTGCCGCGACGTGTTTGCGAACGTCATCCCCGACAGCGCCGTCAGTTCCTCGACCGACCGCTCGCGCTGCGCGAGGTGTTCGAGCAACTCGAGCCGGTTCGGGTGGCCGATCGCCTGCGCGACCTCGGCGAGGCTCGCATAGATCGCTTGCTTGGGTCCCGTGCTTGACACGTGGCCTCTCCTCGATCAATCATTCATCAAATTGATTGAATGTTACCGCATTCGCGGGATGGGAGCAATCCGATGATCGTCAGACAATTCCCGCCGCCCGTTCCGGGAGGTTAGCGCGATGGGAAACGTAGCGGTGGCGCGCGGCGAGCGTGCCGTGGCGCTCGGCCTGCGCGAGAACTGGCGGCAGTTTGCGCTGCTCGTGCTGGTCAACGCGTTCGTCGGCGGGATGGTCGGCATCGAGCGCACGGTCGTGCCGTTGATCGGCTCCGAGCAGTTCCATCTCGAATCGACCGCGCTGATCACGTCGTTCATCGTCAGCTTCGGGCTGGTCAAGGCGTTCGCGAACCTCGTATCGGGCCAGCTCGCCGACACCTGGGGGCGCAAGCGCGTGCTCGTCGTCGGCTGGCTGGTCGGCCTGCCCGTGCCGTTCATGATCATCGCGGCGCCGAACTGGGAGTGGGTGATCGCCGCGAACGTGCTGCTCGGGCTGAGCCAGGGTTTCGCATGGTCGATGACGGTGATCATGAAGGTCGATCTCGTCGGGCCGAGGAGCCGCGGCCTCGCGGTCGGCCTGAACGAATTCGCCGGTTATTTCGCGGTGGGCCTGACCGCGTTCCTGACCGGTTATCTCGCGAGCCGTTACGGGCTGCGCCCGATGCCGATCTATCTCGGCGTGTTCTACGCGATCGCGGGCCTGCTGCTGTCGATCCTCGTCGTGCGCGACACGCGCGAACATGTGCGGCTCGAAAGCGGCAAACCGACCGGCGCGTCCGCGCTGTCGTTCCGCGACGTATTCATGCTGACGTCGTTTCGCGACCGCAACCTGTTCGCGGCGTCGCAGGCCGGTTTGATCAACAACCTCAACGACGGGATGAGCTGGGGCATCTTCCCGCTGTTCTTCACGACGCTCGGGCTCGGCATCGAACGGATCGGCATCCTGAAGGCCGTCTATCCGATCGTATGGGGAAGCTGCCAGGTCGTCACCGGGCCGCTGAGCGACCGGTGGGGGCGTAAGGGGCTGATCGTCGCCGGGATGTGGGTGCAGGCGGCCGGGCTCGCGCTGACCGCGCTGACGGGGCAGTTTCGCTGGTGGCTCGTTGCGAGCGTGTTGCTCGGCCTCGGCACGGCGATGGTCTATCCGAGCCTGATCGCGGCCGTGTCCGATGCGTCCGAGCCTGGCTGGCGTGCACGTTCGCTGAGCGTGTACCGGTTCTGGCGCGATCTCGGTTATGCGATCGGCGCGCTGTCGGCCGGCCTGATGGCCGACCGTTTCGGCTTCGCCGCTGCGATTCTGGCGGTGGCCGTCGTCACGTTCGCGTCCGGGTGCGTCGTCGCGCTTATGATGCGGGAACGCCACTGACAGGGTTCTCCGATATGGACGCGCCGCTCCCGCCGAAGCATGCCCCGATTGCCGAAACGGCACCTGAAACCGAAGCCGCCGCCGAGCCGCGCGCGTCGCGCCTGCATCGGCCGGTCGCGCTCGTCACCGGATCGACGTCGGGCATCGGCGCGGCCATCGCGCGGCGCCTGACTGCGGACGGCTACGCGGTGATCCTGCATTCCCGCAGCTCGGCCGACACGGGGCACGCGATGGCGCGCGAACTCGGCGCGGCCTACGTGCAGGCCGATCTTGCCGACGATGCCGAGCGCGTGCGGCTGATCCGCGACGCGCTCGCCGTGCACGGGCGGCTCGACGTGCTCGTCAACAATGCGGGGATCAGCCGCGTGATTCCGCACGACGATCTCGCCGCGGCGACACCCGACGTGTGGCGCGAGATGCACGAGATCAACGTGATCGCGCCGTTCCGGCTCGTCGCCGAAGCGCAGGCCGCGCTGCTCGAAGCGGCGTCGCGCGGACGGGCCGGTTGCGTCGTGAACGTCAGCTCGCATGCGGGCGTGCGGCCGAAGGGCGCGTCGATTCCGTATGCGGCGGCGAAAGCCGCGCTCAATCACACGACGCGGCTGCTGGCGCGCACGCTCGCGCCGGCCATTCGCGTCAATGCGGTCGCGCCGGGGCTGGTCGACACGCCGCTGACCGCCGACTGGACGGAAGCGCAGCAGCTGTGGCGCGAGCGCGCGCCGATGCGCCGCGCGGCGACACCGGACGACATCGCGCAGACGGTTGCGATGCTCGTCGCGTCCGATTACGTGACGGGCGAGATCGTGATGCTCGACGGGGGCTTGAACCTGACTTGATGCGGGGGGATGCAGCACGGCCGCCGGACAGCCGCGCGCCAGCATCGCGCGCACCTGCCGGGGCCGCTTCGCGGAATGTGCGCTCAGCCGAGATTCGAGCGCAGCCGCGCAAGCGCGTGGTCGTGCGTGCGCTCGAACTTCAGCGGCGTGACCGCGATATAGCCCTCGCCGAGCGCGACCGTTTCCGAATTCGCATCGTCGTCGCGCGGCGCGCGAGCGAGCTTCAGCCAGTGATAGTCGAGCTCGCGCGGGTCGCGGCCCGTCACGATCTCGACACCCTGTAGCGTGCCGGTGCCTTGGTTCGTCACCTTCAGCCCGCGCACGTCCTGCGCGGGGCGCGCCGGGAAATTCACGTTGAGGCACGCGTCGCTGTCCCAGCCGGCGGCGGCGAGCCGGCGAATGACGCCCGGCGCGAGCGTGAGCGCCGTGTTCCAAGGCACCGCCTGGCGATCGGTGAACGCCTGGCTCAGTGCGATCGCCGGCACGCCGACCAGCATGCTCGTCATCGCGGCGCCGACCGTGCCGGAAAACACCGTCTCGGTGCCGAGATTTGCGCCGCGATTCACGCCGGACAGCACGACGTCGGGCCTGGCGTCCTTCATCAGGTGGCTGACCGCGATCGCGACGCAATCGCCGGGCGTGCCGCGCACGGCAAAGCGGCGTTCGCCCTTGCGATGCACGCGCAGCGGTTCGTGCAGGCTCAGCGAATGCGACGTGCCGCTCTGGTCTTCCGCCGGCGCGACGATCCACACTTCGCGCGCCAGTTGCGTGGCGACCTGTTCGAGCACTTCCAGGCCGGGGGCATCGAATCCGTCGTCGTTGGTGAGCAGGACGCGGTCGAACAGCGGAGTTTCTTGCATCGGGAAGATCCTCGCGGAGATGGGCGATGAGAGGGGGGAGTGCAGCGTGGCGCAAGCCACAAGGCTAGCATCCCCGCGTGAGCCTTGCCGTGTCGCATCGCCGGCGCGGATGTGAAAACGGGCGCATCGCGCGCCCGTTGGTCGGTGGAGGTGCCGCGCACGCGGCGGGTCGGAACGGTTTATCCGAGCAGGTGCCGCAGCAGCCCGGCCGACGCGACGCCGACGATGACGGTCGGCAGGATCGACAGGCGGGTTGCCGCCAGCAGCGTGACGGCGAGCGCGAGCAGGTCGGCAGGGCGCGTCGACACGAAGGCCGGCGCGATCACCGAGATCAGCACGCAGCCGGGCACGTTCTCCATCACCGATGCCATGCGCGGGCTGAGCGTGCGGTTGCGCAGCAGCACGTAGCCGAGGATGCGCGACAGATAGGTCGTCGACGCCATCAGCACGATCGTCGCGACCGTGCTGAAATCCGGAAGCTCAGGCATCGCGCGGCTCCCACAGCAACGCGGCGATCAGTCCCGCACACGCGCCGGCCGCGACGTACCACGCGCCGGGCACGGCCAGGTGCGTGGCCGCCGCGACGACGAGGCTGACGAACCACGGGCGGCTCGCGCGCATCCCTTTCCACATCCCGCGCAGCAGCACCAGAAACACGGCCGTGAACGCCATGTCGAAGCCGTACTGCTCGACGTTGCCGATCGTCGGGCCGACCGCCGCGCCGAGCGTGGTCATCGAGATCCACGTCAGGTAGAGCCCCACGCAGATGCCCGCGTAATACGGCACGCTGATGTGCGTGGCCGAGCGCGAGCGCGCGTCGGCGAGCGACATCGCCCAGCTCTCGTCGCACATGAAGAACAGCGCGACGAACGCGCGGCGGCGCGGCAGGCGCCGGATATATGGCTCGAACGCCGCACCCATCAGGATGTGGCGCGAGTTCACGAGGAACGACATCGCGACGATCAGCGCGATGTGCGGCGGCGAGGTCCACAGATGGATCGCCGCGAATTCGGAACCGCCGCCGAAGTTCAGGCCCGTCATCATCGGCACCTCGAACAGGCTCAGCCCTTTCTGCGCGGCCTGCGCGCCCAGCACCAGCGCGAACGGCACGAAACCCAGCATGACGGGCAGCGCCGCGCGCAAACCGCGACCCATCTCGGCGACATAGGCGGGCTTGTCGCGAAGCCCGGACGACGTTGAAACGCTACTGCTCATTACTCCTCCTTCGGGGGAGGAATTGTCTGCTTTTTTGACTCGAATCGGGTTGCGTTGTGGCCAGATTTTTCTGAGAATTTGGCATTGAACGCATGATTTGCGAATTTATTGGAATTGGGTGCCAAATGAAACTTGACGCCATCGACCGCCGGATCCTGAGCGCCCTCCAGCGCGACGGCCGCATGCAGAACGTGGAGCTCGCGCACGAAGTCGGGCTGTCGCCGTCACCGTGCCTGCGCCGCGTGCGCCTCCTCGAGGAAGCCGGCGTGATCGAGAAATACGTGGCCGTGCTGAATCCCGCGAAGGTCGGCAAGGGGCTGACCATCTTCACGCGGGTGTGGCTGAAGGGGCAGGACGCGGAATCCGTGAACCGCTTCGCCGATGCCGTTCAGCAGATGCCGGAAGTCGTCGAGTGCCACTTGATGGCTGGCGATTGCGATTTCCTGTTGCGGGTCGTCGCGGCCGACATCGACGACTACCGCCGTTTCCAGATGGAAACGCTGACGCGCATTCCCGGCGTGCTGAGCGTGAAGACCGATATCCCGATGCAGAAGGTCAAGCTCACGTCGGCGCTGCCAACCTAGCGCGGCGCGGGCGTTCGTCGACGAGTCGACGAACGGTCATGGCTCGGTGACAATCGACCGGTAAACTGGCGAGTCACGCCGCATCGAACGCACGGCTCGCACCGTCGTGCGACGTTCGATGCGCAAGCAACTAACGGTCAATGTCAACGCGATCGGGCAGGCGGCGCGCGCGCCGGATCATGCACCGGCGCGGATGCGTTTCTTCTTGTCGGGCCATTCATGCAGCCATTCAACAATCCGTGGAATTCGCTGGAAATCGTCAAGCTCACGCTCGGCGTGCTGACGCCGTTGTCGGTCGCGTGTCTCGGCTGGCTCGTCGCGCGCCGGCTGAAGCGGCTCGAACTCGTGCAGTGGACCAACCAGCGGCTGATCGAGAAGCGGCTCGCGCTGTACGACGCGGTCGCGCCGCAGCTTAATGCGCTGCTGTGCTTCTATACGTGGATCGGCTACTGGAAGGACATCTCGCCGGACGACGTGATCCGCGCGAAGCGCGAGCTCGACCGCACGTTCCACATCTACCGCTACCTGTTCGACGACGACGTGTACGACGCGTATCACACGTATATCCACGCGCTGTTCGACATGCATACGGGCCCGGGCCGCGATGCGCGGATCCGTTCGCTGATCCAGGCGCCCGACGGTGACCGGAGCGTGCACGGCTCGTATGAATGGAAGCCGGCGTGGTCCGAACGTTTCGCGACCGCGAATGTCGTGTCGAAGGACGATGTGCTGCGGTATTACACGCAGTTGATGGAACGGCTGCGCGTGGCATTGGGCGCGACGCGCTGAAGGCTCGGCGTCACGCGTCATGCCTCACGGTGGTATCGAAATCCGCCACCCCGCGGCACGGATTCGCACCCTCGCGTATGAAGCGGATGCGGCGCGCGGTCGCTGCTGCCATGCTCGCGCCAAGTTCACTCGCGCGAGGTCCGTATGCTTGTCGACACCGGCTCCCAGCCGCTCATGATCCGCTCGCCCGGCGTGGGCCGGCGGCGTCTTTTCTCCGTTGGTGCTTCCGGGTCGCATGACGTGCCGTTGCCGGTCGAGCCGGAGATCGGCGACATCGTCTTCATCCGTGTGACGGTGCGGCCATTTCTCGAAGTGGCGAGCGCGACGCGCTCATGGACGAATCATGTCGGGATCGTCGTCGGCGAGCGCGGCGGCGAAGCGCTGGTCGCGGAGAGCACGTTTCCGCTGTCGCGCGTCACGACGATGTCGCGGTTTCTCGCGCGCTCCGATCGCGGCGCATGCGTGATCGCGCGGCTGAAGCAGCCGCTCGATGCCGCGCAGCGGCGCCGGCTCGTCGACGCGGCGATGCGCCGGATCGGCGTGGTCTACGACACAGGCTTCAATCTCGCGTCAAGCCGGCAGTTCTGTTCGCGTTTCGTGCGTGAGGTCGTGCGCGATGCGACGCGGATCGTGCTCGGCGACGTCGAAACCTTCGACACGCTGCTGCGCCGGAATCCCGATCATCCGCTCGGCTTCTGGAAGATCTGGTATTTCGGCCGGATTCCGTGGCGCCGCCGCACGGTGACGCCGGCGAGCCTGCTTGGCAGTGGGGCGTTGCGTGTCGTGGTGGATACGCGCGAGCGTGACGCGGAGTGACGGGGCGTCGGCCGCTTGCGGTTGGCGCGACTCAGGCGAACGAGATCACGAGCTTCTTGCCGCAAGCCGCCGCATACTTGCGCAGCGTATCGATGGACGGCGAATGCTGGCCCGTTGCGAGCGCGCGCTCGAGCCGTGTCACGGCCGGCGCTTTCGTGCCCATACGCTCCGCCACATCGGCTTGAGATAGGCCGGCCTCTCGCCGGGCAGCCAGCATGGCGTCGAGCAGCGCGAATTCCTCGCGGTTCAGCCGGTCGTATTCGGCGCGTACCGTTGGATCGGCCAACGCGCGTTCGCGTAGTGCCTTATAGGTTGCCATATCGAATCTCCTTCAACCGGCGGCGCGCGGTGTCCAGTTCCTTCTGCGGCGTTTTCTGCGTCTTCTTCACGAAGCAGTGAAGCATGACGATCCGCCGGCCGACGACCACACAGTAAAACACACGGGCGATACCTTCCAGGCCCTTCAAGCGCATTTCATACAAGCCGTCGCCCATCGGCCTGGTGTGAGGTTCGCCCAGGTTCGGGCCGTACTGTTCCATACGGTCAGCGAGTGCGAAAAACCTGGCGGTCAGCGTCTTCGGTAGCGCAAACACGCCTGCCTCGACGTGCTCGCTGAAGAAACGGATTTCATACGCGACGGTTCGCATAGTAACAAATATGTTATTTCCTTGCAAGAAGGAGCGCCGTCGCATCTGTCGTGAGGGCGGCTCGCCGGATGCACGGAAGCAGCGGAGAAACGCTCAGGCGCTTCTCCGTTGCTTCGCTGCTGATGTGCGAACCAGATTGTTTGTCGGCGGCCTGAATTCGACCAGCTAGCCGAACGGGTATCGGGCCTGCCGGTGCGCTTCGGGAGGACGCGAGATCAGTTCCGCCCCGCTACCGCAAGCCGTGCCGCGAGCCCCACGAACACAGTGCCGAGCAGGTATTGCGGCAGCTTCGACGGGCGGCGGCGCGCGCCGATCCGCTGGCTCAACCGGCTCGCGGAGAGAATGACCGCGCCGTTGACGACGATCCCGATCAGGTTGAGCACCGTCGCAAGCACGAGAATCTGCACGGCAATCGAACCGTGCTCGGGCCGCACGAACTGGGGGAACAGCGCGAGCACGAACAGCGCCATCTTCGGATTCAGCAGGTTCGTCGTCAGGCCCTGGCGGAAGATCGTCGCGGTCGAGTGGCGCCGCTGCGACGCGACGGGCGACAGCGCGGTCGCATCCGAACGGAACGTTTTCCACGCGAGATACAGCAGATACGCGGCGCCCGCGAAGCGCACGGCGTCGTAGGCGATCGGCACCGCGACAAACAGCTGTGACAGCCCGAGCGCGGCCGCGAGCGCGTGGCAGTAGGTGCCGGCCTGAATGCCCGCGAGCGTCGCGAAACCCGCGCGCCGTCCCTGGCTCACGCTACGGGACGCGATCAGCAGCATGTCGGGGCCCGGCGTGGCGGTCAGCGCGAGACACGCGCCGGAAAACAGCGCGAGCGTGGAGAGGTCGATCATGGGAGTCCCTTTCGTCGGAGCGACGCAAAAGGGAGGTCAGTTTAGGAGCGCGCGCGACGCGGGTCAATTGCGCGAATGGGCGATGATCCGGCGCTCAGGTTGCGCTGGGTATCGACGCATGCGTCCCGCCTCAGGCACGACGATGCGGCCCGCCGCAGACTCGACGGCGCGCGCAGGTGCTGCGTCATGCGCGCACGGCCGGAGCACACGTCACGGCTTGCGGCACGCGACCTGATAGTCGATCACGGTGTTATCGGACGGTTTGTCCGGCTCGCCGCCGACTGTCGTCACGCCGAGCACGCCGGCCGCGTTCCGGTATCGCAGCGCGCAATAGCCCATGCCGGTGCCCGAACAGGCTTCGGCTTCGATGATGCCGTGCTTCGCGAGCGTAGCCGCGCCGTCCGTCGCGTCCGGCTTTTCACGCGGACGCAGCGGCTGCCAGCCATGCGCAATCAGGACCTTGCGCGCCGCGTCGAGCGGCTTGCCGTAGACGTTGGGCACGACCGTGCGGCCGCCGCAGTACGTATGTTCGGCGGCGACGCGGGTCAGGCGCAGGCCGCCGTTCTCTTCGTGCAACTCGCCGACCGGTGGCGCCGGGCCGTCGCCGCCCCAGATCAGCAGCGCGCCGTTTTCCAGTGAATCGGCCGAGCCGAGCTGCCAGTCTGCCGCGCGCGAGGTATAGCCGAGCGCGACGAGCGTCGTGCCGTCGTACACACCGATGTTGCCGTTGCGCGCGAAACAGATCGCACTCGTGCCGGGCTTGAATCCGCTCGCGAACGTGACGACCGTGTAGCGGCCGAGCGGCGCCTCGGAAGTCACGATCCAGCCGAGCTTCGCGACGTCGCGGCCGGCCGCCGTGGTCAGCTTCTTCACGCGGTATTGCGCGCAGAAATCGTCGAGCGAGCCGTTCTCCGGTGAGCGCGGCAGCGCAGCGAGCGGCACCAGCGATGCGCCGGCGATGTCGGATGCCGTATGCAGCGGTTCGGCCGATGCCGTGCCGCCGAGTGCGGCGCAGGCAACGGCCGCGATCGAAGCGAAAGCAGTGTGCGACGCAAGTCGGCGGGCAAACGGCAGGGCAAGGAAGCGGGACACGCGGGCAGTCTCCGGGGAAAGAGGTACGGACGCGATGATCGCGGGTTTCCGCGCGCGTGTCAGGGGCGTGTCGCCGGCGACTCAGCCCTTCGCGACGACGTCGATGCGCAGCGCTTCGCCGCCGGCGACGATCGCCAGCAGTCGATCGACGTTCGGATGCGCGCCCGGACGGTTGCGCGCGTCGGCCGTATGTTCGGCGAACACGGCGAGGCCGTGCTCGGCGGCTTTCGCGTCGAGCGTGCCGAATGCGTGCTGCAGGTAGTTGTACACCGCGAGCGAGCCTTGCTTGCCCGGCTGGTTCTCGATGGTCGCGACCACGTCGCCGCTCGTGCCGACGAGATCGATGCGCGCGATACCGTCGATGGCCGGCAGTTGCGCGAGGTTGTCCTTGAATACTGGGGTCGGTTGAATCACTGAAAACACTCCGTCGGTTCGGTCAGGGGCCAAAGTGCGTGGCCGGCCGTATCTTATCCGATCGGCCTCGGCGCACCGGCCGGCCGCGCATCACCGCCCGGCGTCGACCACTACCCCCGCCTCGCGCGAGCGCTCGATGTCGGGACTGCGATACGCGCGCTCGGGAATCTCGGCGAGCCGCGACGGGTGTACCTGCTGCGGCGCGAGGCCATAGAACTTCTGGAAACTCATAATCAGCGGCGACCACTTGTCCGGATCGATGCGGTCCGGATACCCGTCCATCAGCAGGTCGGGATGCGCGTGGACGCGCTGGATGCGCAGTTCGAACACGCGGATGTAGCCGCGCAGGTCGGGCGCTTCTTCACCGATCCCGTGCGTGGCCGCGACGACCGCTTCCATGTGCACCGGACATTCGAGCGCACGCGGCGGCGCGACGGTTTGCGACGCCGCTTCAGCGAGCCCGGCCGTGCCGAACTTGTCGGGTTCGAACACATAACCTTTCGCGCGCTTCCCGTCGGGCACCGGATACGTGCCCGTCGTCCGCGCGATCCGGTCGACCGCATGCGCCTGCGCCGCCGACGGCAGGTTCAGCACGCATTCGCCGGTACGCATCAGGTTGCGGGTGGTCTGCGAACTGGCGGCGATGCCGATCACGCCGCGCCAGCCGAGCCAGAACGCGGACGAGATCGGTGCGAGATTGGCCGTGCCGTCCTCGTTAAGCGTGCTGACCAGCACGACGGGCGTGCCGAAATAGAGGATGTTCGGTTCGGTAACGCGATGCGGAGCATTCATGGTCGGAGCCTTCGTTGACGGGATCAGTCTGTATGCTGATCCCGTCGCGACGGCACGGCGCTCCGAATCTTGTCGTGTCATTCCGGCGGGGGCGGAACGATGGAGGAACGGGTATTACGCGCCATGCGCAGGCGGCGCCAGGAAGGCGGCGGGCGATTTCGACGGCCGGTTTCCGCGTCCGCGCGCGCCGGCAGCGCACGGGCTTTTCCGCTACAGTAGGACAGCGCGGACGGCACCCGCCGACCCTGCGCGGTCACGTTCCGGAATTCCACATGAGGGCCCCGATGCACACTCCGCAACGCTATTCCGAAGACGCGCCGACACGCGCTGAAGTCGACGCACTGGCCGGCACCACCGTCATCGAATTCGGCACGAACTGGTGCGGGATCTGCGCGGGCGCGCAACCGGCGATCGTCGCGTCGTTCGCCGCGCATCCCGCCGTGCGGCACCTGAAGATCGAGGACGGCCCGGGCCGCCCGCTCGGCCGTTCATTCCGCGTGAAGCTGTGGCCGACGCTGGTGTTCCTGCGCGATGGCGTTGAAGTCGCGCGCGTCGTGCGTCCCGCCGACGCGAAGCAGATCGAAGCCGACGGCTTCGCCGCGCTCGCCTGACACTACGGCCATGCAACAAGCCATCACGCACATCGGCGTCGACGCACGCGGCAGCGGCCTCGTCGAGTTCACGTCGCAAGTGCGCGCGTTTGTCGACCAGCAGTCGATCCGCACGGGCCTGCTCACCGTGTTTTGCCGCCATACGTCGGCGTCGCTGCTGATCCAGGAGAACGCGGATCCGTCGGTGAGGCGCGATCTCGAACGCTACTTCGCGACGCTCGCGCCCGAGGACGACACGCGCTACGAACACGATACCGAAGGCGCCGACGACATGCCGGCGCATCTGCGCACGGCGCTCACGCAGGTGCAGCTGTCGATCCCGGTCGAACACGGGCGCATGGTGCTCGGTACGTGGCAGGGGATCTACCTGTTCGAGCATCGTCGCGCGGCGCACCGGCGCGACATCGTGCTGCATCTGATCGGAGAGTGAACGGCGCGTGAGCGGCGCGCTCAGCCGAGCAGCTTCTCGACGAGCGTGCCGAGTTCGCGCAGGTGGACGGGCTTGGGCAGGAATTCGTCGAACACCTGCTTGTTCTCGCGCAGCGCGGCCGATTCATACGCGCTGACGCCGAGGATCGCCGGATGCCGGCCGTCTTCGTCGGGTTCCGCGACCGCGCGAATGCGCCGCGCGACTTCGAAGCCGCTCAGGTCCGGCAGTTCGAGATCGAGTACCACGATGTCGTAGCGGCCCGTGCCGAAGCGCGCGACGCCTTCCTGCCCGGTGCCGCACAGGTCGGCGTCGATGCCGAGCGCCGACAGCATCGCGCCGAGCGTTTCGCGCGCGTTGTCGTTGTCGTCGACCACCAGCGCGCGCCGGTCGCGGTGCGCGGCGGCGTGCGGTAGCGCGGGCACGTCGCTGGCCGCTTCGTTCGTATCGGGTGCCTCGGCCGGCAGCGTCACGACGAATTCGCTGCCTTCACCGACGACGCTGCGAACATCCACATGCCCGCGCAGCGTCGTCACGATTTCGCGCACGACGGCGAGCCCCATGCCGATCCCGTCCACATGCAGGCCGACCGCGTCGTTCGCGCGGTAGAACGGCTCGAAGATCTTCGACAGATGCTGTTTCGCGATGCCGGCGCCCGTATCGCGCACGGCGATGGTCAACTGCTGGCCGGCCGGCGCGTCGGCGAGCGTGATCGATACCTTGATCGACCCGCCGAGCGTGTACTTGACGGAATTCTCGATCAGGTTCGACAGCACCTGTCGCAACAGCTTGCGGTCCGAACGGATCGCGAGATCGTGCGGCTCGACCTGCTGCGTGATCGCGATCCGCTTGGCCGCGATCTTCTTGCGCAGCGGCTCGATCACTTCGATCAGCAGCGACGCCATGCCGACTGTTTCCAGTTCGGCGAGGCGCTTCGTCGAGCGCAGCTTGATGTAGTCGGTCAGATCCTTGACGAGCGCTTCGAGCGACAACGCGGAATTCTGCAGCCGCCGGATCGTCTTCAGGTTCGCGTCGGACTGCGGGCGCGCGAGCAGGATCTCGATCGACCCGCAGATCGCCTGGAGCGGCGTGCGCAGCTCGTGGCTGACCATCCCGAGGAAGGCGTTCTTCGCCTCGATCATCTCGAACGCACGGTCGGACGCCTTGCGTTCCGCGTCGAGCGCCGCGTCCTGGCGTTCAAGCAGGTCGTCGCGCGTACGCATCGTATAGAACAGCAGCAGGAACAGCGCGCACAGAATCACGCCGAGCACGCTGCCGAGGATCAGGATCGCCCGCTGCTTTTCCTTCAGCTGATGGAACGTGAAGTCGCGCTGCGCCATCTCGATCGCGCGGAAGTAGTTCGCGAGGCCGTTGACCTTCGGCCAGTACGCGTTGACGTCGTCGATCACGTGCTGCGCGTCCTTCGGCTTGTCGCGCAGCAACGGCACGTCATGCTTCAGGCGCGCCATGAATTCGCCGAGCGCGTCGATCTCGTTGCGCGCGCGCGGGATGCGCAGCCAGTATTCGGACACCTCGGACGGCCGCTGCAGGAACCCGAACGACACCGACAGGCTGTCGAGTTGCATCTGCACGTGGTCGAAGTCGTCGTCCTCGTGCGTCGCGTAGAGGATCAGTTGACGGTCGAACCGTGTATAGACGTTCCGGTATTGCGCGGCGGTCCAGAACACGCCTTCGCGCGGCCCTTCGAGCACGCCTTCGTTGACCGAGGTCGCCAGCAGGTCCCACAGCAGGAACGCCCATGCGGCGAATCCCATGATCCACAGGGACCCGAGGACCAGGATGATTTTTCTATTTTTCCACCGCCGGCGTTTCATTTCACTTCACGGTCAGGCCGATGATCTGCCACGCGAACTTCGCTTCGCCGAGCGGCGTCTTCAGCTCGTCGGGATACTGGTCGCGCGGATACATGATCCACAGCGGGCCGTAGTTGTCGTTGCCGAGCACCTTGCCGTTCATCGTCCGCGCGAGGATCACGCCGTACCGGTCGGCGTCGGACACGGGAATCGTGAACGTGTATTCGTCGATGCAGCGGAATTCGATCTGCGTGCCGTGCGCGCCGACGGTCTTCAGAATGTCGGACAGGCGCGGGCCGGTGAAGGTCGCTTTCGGCGTCCAACTCGTCGACGTGACGATCGTATGCTGCGGCAGCGCCATCAGCGCCTGCTCGGAAAACACGTAGACCTTCTTGCCCTGCTGGTTGCTCTTGTCGATCTTGCCGTCGACCGTGAACGTAAACGACGAAGCGGCCCATGTCGCGGCGGCCAGCCCGAGCAGGCAGGCCGTCAGCAGGCTCTTGGTCCAGATGGTCGAAATTCGCATGTCTTTCCCTCGGTCATGTCGTTGTTGGTTATTGGTGGTCGCTCCGGCCTCAGCTCGCGACGGCCGCGGCCGGCAGCGTGATCTTCAGTTCGCGCGCCACTTCGGCGAACAGGATCGGCAGGCGCACCGGCTTTTCTTCGCAGCGCGCGTTGTAGTGCGACACGATGTGCGCGATCTCGTCCTCGCTCGCTTCGCCGGTCGAGATCTTGCCGGTCAGCAGGAAGATCGGCGCGCCGCTGTTCTCGCTCGAACGGATGCCGCGCACGAGTTCGGCGGCGGTCTGGTCGCCGAGCATCCAGTCGAGGATGTAGCCGTCGAAATCCTCGACCTCCAGCGCCTTGCGGAACGTCGCGCCGTCGAAGTACGGGATCGCGTTCACGCCTTTTTCGATGAAATATTCACATACCGTTTCGGCGACGTCCTGCGAATCGTCCACCACGGCGATCCGCGCCGCATACACGTTCGGCTGGGTTGAGCGCAGCTCGACGACGTCGACCGGATACGTGCGGCCCTCGCGCGCATGTTGACGTTCTGTAACGATCCATTCGCCTTGCCACTGCAGCGCGACGAAATCCGTTTCGATCTGGCTGCTGGCTTTCGCCGAGATCGCGGCCCGGCAGCGAAAGCGCCGCGACTCGATCACGAGCGTCGCGTCGATCATCTCGACCGCGGCCGGCTGCGTGCCCTTGTCGTCGAGCAGGATCGCGGGCGGCACGCTGAAGTGCGTCGCGATGTCCTGCAGTTGCGACAGGTTCCACGGGATCAGGCCTTTCATCTTGCGCGTGACGACCGAGAAACTGAGGCCCAGCACATTCGCGATCGTCGTGTTGTGACTTCGCGGCGGAATGCCGTTCCGGTTCAGGAGGTCGCGCACCTTGTTGGCGGTGATGAGATCGACGTTGGCCTGCTCGCTGTTGGACATCTCGATGGGGTCTCCAGGGGTTTTGGGCGAGGAAGAGCATATCAAAAGTGACGCGTCATGCAAGCTTTGAAAAAGCGAATGACCTTGACATGCCATTTTTCTTCATTATTATTGCTCACCACGTCACCTTTGTTTGTCGCGTCATGTTTTGAGATCGATACCGGCGATAACCGGTCGAGCGAAAAGCGACGGCAATGAAGCAGTGACTGAACGATTCGAAGAGAGAACCTGAGAGAGCCTTGGATAGCGTGTCGGCGTCGGCGGATTGTATCCGCTGCGCCGCGCGCAGCCGGGTGCGAGCTCACGGGGGTGAAAGCTCGAAGAATTGCGGCGCAAATAAAACTTGAGGAAAGTACCAATGTACCGCCGTTTACTCGCACCGGGGCTGCTGTTGCTGCTGCTGCTGGCCGCGTGCGCGCAGGATCCGTCCGTGACGAGCAACACGGTGCGAATCTGCGACGACACAGGCTGTTCAGATCGTCCCAAAGATCAGGTCTCCTACCAAAAGAAGAACGATACGGAAGACCGGGAAGAGCCGCGCATCGTTGCGCTCAAGCAAGCCGCGAAGACCCAGCCGAAGGCCGCGTACGACCTCGGCCTGCGTTATTTCCGCGGCGACGGCGTGCGCCAGGACAGCTACCAGGCACTCAAGTGGATGCGCGACGCAGCCGAGCGCGGCGACCTGCAGGCGCAGAAGGCGCTCGGCAGTTTCTACCTGTTCGGTCTCGAGGAAATGGGCTCCGATCCGCGCGAAGCGGACAAGTGGCTGTCGATCGCGGCAGGCCGCGGCGACAAGGAATCGAAGAAGCTGCTCGAGCTCGCGCGCAAGGCCAAGAAGGAAGACGAAGAAGACTGGAAATGGCGCACGCAATGGCGTGACGTCTATTACGGCTACTGGTACTCGGGCTATCCGTACTACGGCGTCTGGAATCAGACGTACTGGTACTACTGACCGGGCTGGAAGCAACGGGGCGGCAGCGGGGAGACCACCATCGCGCCAAGCCCGGGGGGCTTACGAAGTTCGCACGAACACATAAGCCGAACAACGACTCACTCGATCGATAACGACATGAAGACCATCCTTTCCCATCGTCTCACTCAAGGTGCGCTGGTCGCAGCGCTTTGCGCCTCCGTCGCGGGCTGCGGCGGCGTGGTGACGCCCGGCGGCCAGAACGCCGGTGTGACGGGCGCGGCAGCAGGCGGCACGAGCGCCGGCGCCGATTCGGGGCTGCAGCGCTGCGCGTCGCCGCTCGGCACGATCGCCGTCGACGACGGCCGCAATGCCGACTGGTGGGGCCCGTTCGGCAGCGCGACCAAGATGACGACCATCGATCCGCTGCTGCGCCTGGCCGTGCAGCAGTCGAACTGCTTCGTGATCACGTCGATCGGCAACCAGAAGAGCGACGCGCGCCTGTCGCGCATCACGCAGCTGCAGCGCAACTCCGGCGAATACCGCGCGGGCTCGAAGCAGCAGAAGGGCCAGCGTGTTGCGGCCGACTACTACATGGAACCGCAGATCGTCATCAACGATTCGCCGATCGCCGGCATCGGCAGCATGATCGGCGGGCTGATCGGCAACGGCGCGGTGGCGGCGGTGGCCGGCCACCTGCAGACGAAGGCATCGGTCGTCACGCTGACGCTGTTCGACGTGCGCTCGGCCGTGCAGATCGCGGCGTCGGAAGGCAGCTCGACGGCGACCAACTACGGCGCGGCGCTCGGTGGTTTCGGCGGCGGCGTGGGCGGCGCCCTTGCGGGCTTCTCGACGACACCGGAAGGCAAGGCGACCGTCGTTGCGTTCATCGACGCGTACAACAAGATGGTCGTCGCACTGCGCAGCTACAAGGCGCAGGACGTCAAGGGCGGCCTCGGCCGCGGTGGCCAGCTCCAGGTCAACTGACGTTCATGGGCCGGCGGTGTGCCGCCGCCCGATTCCTGATTCCCGACGGTCCGTGCGCGCGGTGTGATACGCGCGTACCGGCTTCTCTCGTCCTTTACGTTTCGAGGTGATCCTGATGAAAGCCGCTGCATTGATCGCATTGACCTGTCTGGCGCTGACCGCTTGCGGCGGCGACGACGCTTCCTCGCCCGCAGCGTCCGGCGGCGGATCGGGCACGAGCAATAACGGCGGAACCGGTGGCACTGGCGGCACGGGGTCGGGCGGTACCGGAACCGGCGGCACCGGGACTGGCGGCAGCGGCGGTTCGGGCGGCAGCACGCTGACGCTGCGCTACGACGCACAGCCGACCGCGGCGGATCAGGCGAGCTTCCTGACGCTGCTCAACAGCGAAGGCGCGAAGGGCTACCGCTATCTCGGCGACTACTTCTACAACGCATCCAATGGCGGGTCGCGCTCGATCTTCGTGAGCGACGGCACCGTTCAGACGTACACGTACCAACTGCAGGCGACGCCGGCCGACATGCCGGGTTTCGTCAGTCAGGCCAACACGCAAGGCGCAAGCGGCTACCGATACGAAGGGCCGCTTACGTACGGCTATCTCTATCGCAAGGACGGCGGCTCGTCGGCCACTTACACGTACACGACGACCGGCTTGCCGGCCGACCCGAACGCATTCCTCACGCAGGCGAACGGCCAGGGCCAGTCGGGCTACTGGTTCCTGGGCCCGATGGCGGTCGGATCGGCGCAGGCGAACGTGTACATGAAGAACAACGCGTCGAACGCGACCTATACGTACGATGCACTGGTGCCGACGACGACCGTCAGCGACTTCATCGCGCAGGCCAACAGCGAAGGCGCGAAGGGCTATCGCGCGAAGGGCGGGATGCTGTTCGGCAGTACGATCTCGTGGGTCTACGTGAAGGACCAGACGCAGTCGCCGACCTTCACGTATCAATCGGCCACGATCCAGTCGACCGGCGCCGCGTTCGTCCAGCAGTCGAACACGTACGGCGCGCAGGGCTCCGCGTATCTGAGCGATCTCGCGCTCGGCACAACGAGCCCGGTGATGGCGTCGTTCTATTTCAAACCGACGAACTGCACGGGCTTCCTGTGCACGACGCTCAACCCGCTTACGCAGAACTGAACCGGCCGTCGTTCGCCGGTTGTCCATGTGCCTCGCCGCTTGCGCGGCGTCTCCGCGGGGGCCCGCCGCTTTCGGGCTCGCCCCCGCTTTTTTCCTCATTCCTTCCCCTCTCGGCCGCGCGTCGCATGTTTCGACGCACGGCTGGGACGCGTCCTGTTGCGGCCCTTTACGGCATCGAATCTAGGTCAAGTTCTAAAAATCGATTCAATGACACTTGACATGTACGAAACGGTTCACTCGGGGTGGACGCTCGTACACGCGTTTGGCATCGTCGGAATTCATTCCATCTTTTCCATGGTGAGTTCCGGCGAGGGCTTGCGATCCGAATCGGCATTGTTCGAGGTCGCGGCCCCCGCCGCGCGTCATGCCGCAGAGTTCGCTTCAATCCCTCCGCCGCTATCTGAGCATTTCGGTGTTCGGTGGTGGCATCGTCGTTACGGTCCTGGTCCTGATCGCGTGCGGTCTCGGGATGGTGGCGATCGTCTCGGGCCATGTCGAGGGCGAGCGGCGCAACTACCTGAACGGGCTGGAGCAGACGCTCAACGAGATCCAGGTGAGCGAGACGTCGTTCCGCAACGGCGTCGCGAATGCGCAGCTGATATGGCGCGAGGCCAATAGCGCACCCGCATCGGCTGTCGATGCATTCTTCCGCGATGACCAGCGCATCGCGATCCGGCCGCATCCGTCGCTCGTGCTCGGCGTGCCCGGGCAAACCGGCGACCGCGCCGAGGTGGCGCGCTACCTGTCGCTGTCGGTGCTGCTGTCGCGCATCTGTGCGGCGAGCTCGATCAATCGCGGACGCACGCTGGAGGGCTACCACTACAGCACGCGCACGGGCATGTTCGGGCTGGTGCCGAACCGGAACCGCGACGATCCCGCGCTGGTATCGCCCGACGATCGCGCACGCGTGCTGGACGCACTGCGCATCGATTTCGAGCGCGCGTATCCGGGTGTCGTCGATGCCCGCCCGCACGTGCGCTGGCTGGCACCGTTCACCGATCCCGTATCGGGGCAGCCACGTATCCGGATCGCGGCCGAGGCGCACGACAACGGTAAAACGTTCGCGGTGCTCGCGACCGAATATCCGCCCGAGTACCTGTTGTCGTGGCTGGCCGACTATCGTCCCGAAGGCGCGTTCACCATCACGACGGCCGATGGCCGGCTCGTCGCGATGGATCCCGCCGTGGGTGACGCCGGTCGCGCGGCGCGCCTGCTGGCGCTGGCTCCGTGGCGGGGCGGCGCGTCGTCGGGCTCGCCGGTGTTCCGCGACGGTTTCCTGCTGTTTCACGGCAAGCTCGAATCGACGGGCTGGACGCTCTCGTACGCGTTGTCGTGGGCTGACATCGCGACCGGCGTCGCGCGTTCGGCAGGCACGCTGGTGGCGGCGACGCTGCTGACGCTCGCGGTCATGTGGGGGTTGTTGCTGCGCTTTTACCGGCGCGAGTTCGCGCCGCTCTACGCGCGCTCGCAGCGCGTGTTCGACAGCGAGGCGCTGTGCCGCAGCGTGATCGAGATGGCGCCGATCGGGCTCGGGCTGATCGCGCGCGACGACGGGCATTTCCTGCTCGCGAGCCCCGCATTGACGGACATGGTCGCGCGGCTCGGCGGCGACTATCACGCGCTGTCGAACCAGGTGGCTGCCGCGTGGCAGGCGCATGTCGCGAGCGGCGACGCGAGCGGCGTGCTGCACGACGATCTGCTGCTCGGCGGTGACGAGGCCGCGCACCTGCATTTCGAATTCATTGCGTGCGGCGCGCGTTACCAGGGCGCGGACGTGCTGATTGCGGCGGTCGCCGACACGACCGCGAAGCGGCAACTCACGCAGCGGCTCGAAGAGGCCGTGCGCGCAGCCGATTCAGCCAACGCCGCGAAATCGTCGTTCCTCGCGGCGACGAGTCACGAGATCCGCACGCCGCTGAACGTGATCCTCGGCAACCTCGAACTGCTCGAGCGCTCGGCGCTCGATGCGGTCCAGCACGGCCGGGTCGGCACGCTGCGCACGTCGGCGACGAGCCTGCTCGCGCTCGTCAACGACATTCTCGATTTCTCGAAGATCGAGGCCGGCGCGATGCGGGTCGAGTCGATCGAGTTCGACGTGATCGCGACGGTCGCGCGCGAGTTGAGCGCATTCGCACCGATCGCGAAAGCGAAGGGCGTGCAACTGTTCTGCGAGGTCGACGCCTGCAGCACGCAGCGGATGCGCGGCGATCCGACACGGCTCGCTCAGGTACTCGGTAACTTGCTGAACAACGCGATCAAGTTTACGGATGCGGGCCGCGTGACCGTGCGTTGCGCCGTCGTCGCCGGCGGCCACGATGGGCCGGCGTTGTCGATCGCGGTCGAGGATACCGGGATCGGCATTGCCGCCGAGGATCGGCACAAGCTGTTCAAGGCGTTCTCGCAGGTGGATACGTCGATCATGCGGCGTTATGGCGGCACAGGGCTCGGGCTCGCGCTGTGCGATCGGCTCGTCGCGGCGATGGGTGGCCGCATCGAGGTCACGAGCGAGCCGGGCATCGGCAGTTGCTTCACGATTCGATTGCCGCTCGGCACGGACATCGCCGCGCGCGGCCGTCCGCGCAGTGTGCACGCATGTGCGCTGACGCTCGTTGCCGCGCAGCCCGAGTGGCGCGAATTTGTGTTGCCGCATCTGCGTGCGTGGGGATTCGACGTCGACGTGTATGACAGTCCGTCGCGCCTGTCGGGCGAACTGGCGGGCCCGGTCGTGTTGGTCGGCGATCCCGACACCTGGTCGCACGTGGAACTGGGCAGCCTGCGCGGCTGTGCGCCGCTGATTCTGGCGACGCGCGACGGCCCGCTCGAACCGCACCGCGCGGGCGGTACGGTGCGCGTATCGAGTTATTCGCTCGGTGGTCTGCGCGCCGCGCTGACGTGCATCGAATCGTGTCCCCGCGAAAGTGCGATCGCCCGTTCATCCTCCGCCGAGCCGTCGCACGTCGATATCCGGGGCCGGCGGCGCACCGGGCCCGTGTGGCTGCAGCCGTTCGTCTCCCGTGCATTGCGCGTGCTGGTTGCGCATGACGAAGCCGTCGACGGATCCATTTTCCGCGAGCAACTGCATGCGCTCGGCTGCACGGTGACCGAGGTCGAGTCCGGGCGCGCGGCGCTCGAATCGCTGGCCGGCGGAGGCTGGGACGTGCTGCTGATCGGTGGCGACCTGCCCGATCTGCCCGCGCACGAACTGGCCGAAGCCGCGCGCGGCCGCGCCGCGGCGTGCGACGTGCTGGTCGTCACGTCGTACATGACACCCGAAGGCATGCGCCGTTGCATCGCGGCGGGCGTGCGGCGCGTGCTGACGAAACCCGTGACGCTCGCGCACCTGCGCGGCGCGCTCGCGCCCGCGTGGCAGCGGTGCGACGCGGCAAGCAGGACGGCCGATCGCGAGGCGGCATTGCATGGCGGGTAATCGGCAACAGTGAATTCAGCAACGCATGTCCGAGATAACAAAGGCAGGGGACCGACGCCTGTAGCGCGGCGGATTTCAAATCACACCGGAGGGGAAGGCCGTGCGTCACTTGGGGAAGATATTCGCGCTGTTGATCGAATTCGCGACACTGTCCGAAAAATCACGGAGGGAGTTTCTGACGATGATGAACGAGTATCTGCTGATGTCGCCGGCCCAGCGGCGGCGCGCGATCAACGAATGGAAAATGCAACAGGAAGGCAGCCAGCATGACGAACCTCGCGAGTCGACGCACCGGTAGCGCACGATGTAGGGCGGGCGCGCATCGGGATCACGCCACACTTGCCCGTCGCGCTGCCCGGCGTACGATACGCGGGTAAGATCGATCGATTCGGGCCCGATCGCCAGCGCCGCTGTCGCCGTGTACGGTGCAGGTCGCACGGCGGATGTCAGCGGCGCCCGGATTCGATTTGGCCGCTGCGCGAGCCGCGAGAGGGCGGCGCCGAAGCGCGCCTGCTCATTGGCGCGCAAGATGCGCGGCACGTGGACGGTCGCGCCCGACCGGTGAGCGAAGCCGGATTTATCTTAAAATTAAGTCATTGTCGTCCGGCGAGCCGAACGCGGCTGACTATTGGCCGACAACGCGAGCGCGCGCCTGTCGCGGCGCGAGCCGGATGCGTGAACGAAAGCCTCGGGGAGAAACTGGTACATGGACGAATTCTCAGTGCGCGTGATGGTGGCGGACGATCATCCGGCATCGGCGCTCGGGATGTCGCAGGCGCTGCAAGGCAACAGCACGATCAAGCTCGCGGGCGCCGTTTCGAACTCGACGGATCTGGTTGCGGCGCTCGACGCGCAACCGAGCGACGTGCTCGTGCTCGATTACGTGATGCCCGGCGGAAAGTACGGCGACGGTCTCGTGCTGCTGTCGTTCCTGCAGCGCCGTTACCCCGCGCTGCGTATCGTGACGATCACGATGATCGACAATCCGAGCGTGCTGCGCGCCATTCACAAGCAGGGCGTGCACTGCATCCTGAGCAAGTCCGATGCACTGTCGCACCTGATCGGCGCCGTGCATGCGGCCTACGTCGGCGCGAACTACATGTCGCCGTTCGTCAAGCAGCTGCTGCAGGACGGTGATTCCATGCCCGTCGCGCGTGCGCTGACCACCCGGGAGATCGAGGTGGTCCGGCTCTTTGGCGCGGGCTATACGGTGGGCGAGATCGCCACGCAGCTGCATCGCAGCAAGCAGACCATCAGTTCCCAGAAGTCGAGCGCGATGAAGAAGCTGGGAATCGTTCGCGACGCGGACCTGATCCGGTATGCGGACGAAGGCGACGTGCAGGATCCGTCCGCTCCGGGCGCACCCGCCGCGCGTGACTGACCTGCACACACGGCTCGGTACGGGCCACATGCAGGCGCGCCGTGAGGGCGGCACGGTGCCGCAATGTTCCTGCGCGCAGGTTCGATGCGTGACGGTTGCGCCCACGGCAAGCTGCCGCCGGCACGGGCGAATACCGGCTCACGTTCGACGACAGTGAAACCACAGCGAATCGTATGCCCGACAAACTGAAAAGGCTGGCCGCGCAGGTTGCCGCCGTGGGCGGCAAGCCGTTCGACCCGGTCCGGGTCCGGCGCCAGCAGCACGCGCTGCTGTACGGCGGCGGCGTGGCGATCACCGCGTTCATCGTGCTGTGCGCGATCCTGGTCGTCCGGCTCGCCGTTGGCGACTACGTTGCCCAGATGCGCTCGTCGTTCCTGCGGGACGCGGCGCAACTGCACGGCGAGTTGCAGGTGACGAAGGTGTTGCTCGGGCGATTCGCCGACAACATGACCGCGGCCAACAGCAACCCTGAAGTCGTGCCGCCGTCCGATCTGCAAACGTTGATCGACAATGGTGGCCGACTGGATTGGCCGAACCCGTACGGGAAATCGAGGGTCGTCGGGTTTGCCGATATCACGCCGGGGCATTCGCCTGCTGCGTATCTGCGCTATATCGGCGCGCTCTACCGGATGGGTCACGCCGTGGCCACGCCGTCGCCGGTTTCGATTGCACTGAGTTTCTCGGCTTACCTGATTGGCGTGAACGACGACTATCTGGTGTTGTTCGGCGCCGAACTGGCTGAGCGGGCTCCCGCGCGGCTGGCTCCGTCCGATCTGCACGCGCTGGCGCGACGCCTCGAACCGGCGGGTGTCGATGACCGCGTCGTCATCGAGACGCGCGACGATCCGTTGCTTGGCAGGCCGGTGACCCGGATCGCGCAACGGCTGCGCAACGTGAACGGCGAGCCGTTCGCATGGCTTGTCTTCAACGGGCGTCCCGAACTCGACCGGATCATGGCGCCGCAGGCGCCGGACGAAGAGAAAGTGCTCGTCGACACGAGCGGGCATATCGTGATGGGGCGGACGCATGACAGCGGCGTCGTCGCGCGAATGCTCGATCGCGTGCTGAATCGGGATCGTGCGCCAGCCATTCCGCATCGCATCGGCGGCCGCTTCGTGCTTGGGGATCGCCTGCCAGGGGCCGACCTCGTGCTGATCAAGAGCGTTTCGTGGCAAAGCGTGGCGATGGCCAATGCCACGCGCATCGGCATCACGTGCGTCCTGGCGCTGTTCGGCATCGCGGTGTTGTGGACCGCGATCGTGATGTTCGACCGACGCGCGCTGCGTCCTGCCAATCGGCGCGCGGTACGACTGATCGAAAGCGAGGCGCTGAATCGCACGCTGATTCGCACGGCGCCGGCCGGCCTCGCGCTGCTGTCGCTCGCCGACGGCGACGCGATCGTGCGCAACGATGCGATGGCTGCTTACGACAAGGCCGTGTCGGGGCCGCCGCTCGGCAAACGACTGTGGCAGGTTTATCGCGACGAGGTGCGTGACGACGGTGCGCGCGAGCTCGTCACGCATGAATTCGCGATCGAGCGCGCGGAGCACGGCACCGCATATCTCGACGCCCACATGGTGCGCGCCAAGTACCGCGGCATCGACGTGCTGCTGTGCACGCTGATCGACATCACCGCACGCAAGGAAGTGGAAGAGACGCTCCGTGAAGCGCGCGTGGCCGCCGAGGACGCGAACAAGGCCAAGTCGACGTTCCTTGCGACGATGAGTCACGAGATCCGCACGCCGCTCAACGCGATCATCGGCAATCTCGAACTGATGGCGCGCGCGTCGCTGCCGTCGGCGGAGCAGCGGCGGTTGAATACGGTTGCGTCGTCGTCGGATGCGTTGCTGCGCGTGATCAACGACGTGCTCGACCTGTCGAAGGCCGAGTCGAACCAGATGGTGCTCGAAAGCATCCCGTTCGATCTGCGTCGCATGCTGGACGACGTGACCGCGATGTTCCGGCCGCTCGCAGACGAGAAGAACCTGGCGCTTGCTTGTCGCGTGGCCCCGGATCTGGCCGACGGCTACGTCGGCGATCCGACCCGGCTGCGTCAACTGGTGTCGAATCTCGTCAGCAACGCGATCAAGTTCACGAAGCGCGGCGGCGTGACGATCGAAGCGCGGCCCGCGCCGGTCGGCACGGCCGGGCCGCGTGTCGAGATCGTCGTTCGCGATACGGGCATCGGCATTCCCGAAGACAGCATGTCGACGCTGTTCGACGTCTATATCCAGACCGACGCATCGGTGTATCGCCGCTTCGGCGGCACGGGGCTCGGGTTGCCGCTGTGCAAGCGCATCGTCACGCTGATGGGCGGCGAACTGAATGTCGTAAGCCGCCTTGGCGAAGGCACGATATTTACAGCCGCGTTGCCGCTGCCCGATGCCGCGCCCGGTTGGCGCATCGACACGCCGGAACTGCCGGCGTTCGCGGATGCGGTGCGCGGGTACGGATCGGCATCCGAAGCGGATGACGTGCTTCGCGCGACGGCGGGTGCGGAAGCCGGCACGCTGGCCTGGGACGACGACGAGGAGCCGCTGCGTGTGCTCGTCGCCGAGGATCATCCGGCGAGTCGCGCATTGCTGCGCGACCAGCTCGATGCGCTGCATTACGACGCCACGATCGTTTGCAACGGCGTGGAAGCGATGCGCGCGTTCTTCGAGCATCCGTTCGACGTCGTGCTGACGGATCTCGGCATGCCCGAGCTGGACGGGTTCGCGTTGGCGAATTTCCTGCGGGAGCAGGGTTCGACGGTGCCGGTGATCGCGATGACCGCGCACGCGACCGATGAGGACCGCCGGCGCTGTGAGCGGGCGGGGGCGGTGGAGGTCGTGTTGAAGCCGTTGTCGATCACGACGCTTGAAGCGGTATTGCGGCGGCATGCGGGGCGTGACGGACAAACGGGGCAGAAGCAACTGGATCGCGCCGAGCAGGTCGCGATGACGCACGAGATCAGGCAGACGCTACACGCGGCGTCGCTGCGTTCGCTAACGGTGCTTGAAAACGCATTGTCGAACGGTGATGCCGACCTGGCCAGGATCGAGCTTCACTCGATGCGCGGTGGTTTCGCAATGGCGGGCGCGACGGTGGCAAGAGATACGTGCGCGCGTGCTGAAAGGTTGCTGAATGAAGGCGGACTGGCCGCATTGGCGGAGATTTGGCCGTCTTTTCGGGAAGTCATTGGAAATGCGCTGGCGAGGTTGGCCGAAGCCCGGGTGGATATGACGCAGAGACCGAACTGATCTTCACGGACACCATGCGCAGCAACGTCCTCCAACTGTTGTCCCCGTTGAAGCCATCACGTGTATTCGAGGCAAGCGCGACGGTTGCTTTCAAAGCCCGTGGTCATGCAGAAAACAGATCATGGCCACGACTACGACATATATCACAGGCCACCGCACGCTGTCGGCATTGCCACGCAGATCACTCGTCGTGGTGAGCCGCACGGCAGTGGCTTTCAGGCGATTGTGCGCCCGGTACCAGTGCCTCACCGTCATACATGGGGCGTTGATAAAAATCGTCGCCAGCATACTCTTCTGACGACGGTGTCAAAACTCGTTCCGTCCGCGTTTCGAATTACTTATAGTAGATTTCGACTGCGGCGCCAGCATTGAATGCTCCCATTACGGGCTTGCTGGTGTTCCACTTCAATTGAGCCAGGAAATCATTGACTACCACACGATCCTTTCCGTTCGGCACCAAGACAAACTCCGTGTTGAATGGGACGCTACTGCGGTTCTTCTCCCAGAGCAGACGAATGCTCACGGAAGCATTGTCTTTGGGCACCAGGGTGTCGCTGTTTTGGACGGTTGCATTGAGCGGCGTGAGCTTCGCCCCCAGACCATAGACACTGTCACATGTTTTCTTGGCTGTTACGGAGAACGGAACTTCCGTAATCGTCTTTCCCGACTGTGCAGACTCCGCAGCGACATTATGAAAGTTGATTGTGCTGGGCGAGACAGAGAGGGTCGAGGAACAGGCCACATAGCGCATCTTGTTCAATCCGGTCACATTCATCCGGAAGTTTCTTTGGGGCTGGTTATTCATGCCGCCCTTGCCGTCGAGCTGGAATGCACCGTAGGTTCCGGTCACACCGGTCAGCGGACCGTCCTTGCCTGCGCTGGGCGCACTTCTTTTCATTATGAAAAAGCTGACGGTCATTCGCTTTTTCTTTGCGTCACTTGCGCAGCCGTAGCTCCCGCCAGTGCAGCGCGGAATAACCATATCTGGCACTGCCGTTCTGCAGCGCCCGCCGACGGTTTCCATTTGGTTAGCGCAGTAGTAGTCCACATTATTCATTCTGACACCCAGTTCCAGATCCGGCCCCAGTTGGGTATAGCCTGGATCCGAGGGGCTAAGGTATATATAGACAGACTCGCTTTCGGAGTTTTGGTCTGCCCAGCACGTCATGTCGAGGGTGATTTCATTCGAACGCCAAAGTATGGTGTTCTTGGGCAGCGTGTTGGAAACCGCAATGGTGGTGTCGATCGACGATGTCTTCGAATCCTCTCCACCGAATCCATTCCCGTTCGAGGTGGCATTGTTCAGGCAGGCCAACGCGAAGCTTTCCTGTGAAAGTGTAAGCATCAGGCCCATGAGAATCCATCGGATCTTCCGCTTTGCCACCGTTTCTCGCGCAGCGCAGGCTATTTCGCGATAGATCGACGCGAGGCAATTCGCAAGCCGGTATGGCAACTGAGCCATCGACAGCGGTGTTCGAAATCGCATTATTGGTTACCTCTTTGTGAGTCATTTTGATCTTCGAGAGCGCCACGTGATCGGTCCTCGGGTTGCAGGCGCGATGTCCGGTGAAATGTCATTCCACTGTCTCCCACGTAGTAATAGCTGACCTCGGCTAGTGAGTTGGAACAGGCGCCTTCTTCGACCAAGTGGGAAGAGAACGGTTGAAGCATGAGGTGCGCGACTGCGTTGCTACAGACTTCCCCGGATTCACTCTTCAGATCGACGTCTGTCAGGGTCAGGTAGTACGGCGAATCATTCCGCACCTTGACGCGCGTGGGGTGTTTGTCTCGAATCGTCTTCCAGTCGAGCTTGTCTACGGCTTCAGGCAATCCAATATTCAATCGAGGTCGATAGAAAAACTTGAGATGATGCCGGAACGCGACCTGCAAGGTGTTCGGGGCAGTCGGTCGCTGCGGGATCTCGAGGACGCTGAGAACAAAATAGGATTCTCTCTCCTTCGGCAAACTGGTTCCCTGATAGAAGACGTAGATCGACTTGCGTCCGCTCGCGGGAATCAGCATCAGCGGGTTGGAGACAGCCAAGGGCAACTCTTTTCCTTCCAGCAAATCCCCCCATTCGATCGAGACTTGCACAAGCACAGGGTCTGCTCCGTCGTTGACGATATCGATCTGCTTTCTACCGGACCCTTCATCCATGACAAACCGGCTGAGACCATCGAAACTGAGGGCCGCATGCACCGCGTTGCTCTGCCAAAGAATGAGCAGGAGGAGGCACGAAGCTGCCAGCCGGGCGAACACGCAGGCTGAGTCAGTCGCTTTTCCGAATCGATTTGTCATAACTTCGCCGTCCTTGCCATATCTGTCGTCGAAAAGATGAGGTTTTGCGATGCCAGGACCGTCGTGACTCGGGGAACGAATCGTGTGACGTCCCGATCCTTCGTGCGTGCGGTGCTGGCTGATCTGTCCTCGCTATTGCGCGTTGGCCGACCAAATTTTTGGTGCGGCTGCTTGACTGATGCGGGGTCCGCTGCCGCACGATGAGTGCGACTTGTTTCGCCGCAACTCTTGGTGATGCATGTCAGCGTCCCGTCATCCGGCAACTCATCCCGACACGCTCGTACATGAGTGCCTTGTTCTGCGGCGGGAGCGTGTAGTTGCCTTCACACGTGCCTTCACTCCAGCGAATCGACAGATTCCCCTGATCCTTCAGGCCGAAAGCAAGCACACGCGATGCGTTGTCGACCATGCCAAGCACCTTGTCGTTTTGGTCGTAAGCCGTCGCACCGAATGGCACCTTCTTGCCATCCGTTGTCGTTACGTCGAACTGGATGCGACGACCCGTTTCCGCTGCAAACCGCGTTGCGACAATGGCGCCACGTGTCGGAACGATTGTCTTCGAGTTCTCGACAATCTCGGTGTTGTTGCCGAGGCTTTCGGTATCGATGCTGATCCAGTTGTATCGGTAGGGTTGCGCATAGGGCAGCACTGCGTACCCTCTACGATCGGTGCTGATCGTCGACGAGGAGTCGAAGCGTGCGCCCTTGACGCCCGGTACCTCGACGATCGAGAACGTTTCGCCAACTGGTTGGCCGAGCGTGATGCCGCCTCGATGCGCGACGATCGACCCCGAAGCACCGATATCCACGTGCTTGCCGTGACCGGATTGGTTGTAGTTCGCCGTCAGCTTGGTCGTCGGCGTATCCCACCCGAGGCCTACGCCGCCGGCTCCGCCGCTATGCTTCCGGTAATCACCCTGTACCGAATAGTTGACCGTATTCCGTTCATCCAGGAAGCCGCTGACGCCAGCCTGGACGTTCATAGCGCCGTTCGTCGACGCGACCGTACTCGCGAACGCACGATGCGAGCGCGTACCGCCGCCGATTGGGATGCTGATCGATGCGCTGATCTGTGTGTCTGAGCGTCCGAATGGTCCGGTATCCTGAGTACGCGCGACTGCGACGCTGTAGCTGAGATTCTTCAGCGCTCCGCTATAGCCGAGCTGGATGTTGCGGCTCGATCCGCCGCGATTCCAGTAGCTCGTCTCACCGATGCTCGCATATACCGATCCGTTGCCGCCGAGCGATTGGTTGATGTTCAGTTCGACACGGCTCTTTTGGCGTTGCAGTCCGCCGCTTTGACTGCTGTCGAAATCGTCGACGTGCTGACTGAGCGTGCGATAGCCGTCGGTCGAGTACCGATAACCGACCATGGTGAGCGTCGTATCGGTCGCCGACAGCGTTTTCGAATACAGGAAGCGGAAGCTCTGACCGCTCGCCTTGTGTCCCGGCGCATTCGACTGGCTGTGCGTGACGTCGAACGACACGCCGCCGAACGGTGAGTTATAGCCGACGCCGAGTGCGATGGCTGCATAGCGCTCGGCGCCGATGAGGCCACCGTAGCCGGTCAGATTATCCGACACGCCGTAGACCACCGAGCCTTGCACGAACTTGGGCCGCGATTGGCCGAAGCCGCGGTACTGGCCCGCGGAGAACGCATACCGCATCGTGCCGCGACGGATCATGACCGGCAGGTACGAGTACGACTGCCGGTAGGTGCGCACGCTGCCGTCGGATTCGATGATCCGGATCTCGAGATCGCCGTTCGAGCCGCTCGGGTAGATGTCGCGCAATTCGAATGCGCCCGGCGTGACAGACGTCGAGTAAATCACGTAACCGTTCTGGCGAATCTCCACGACGGCGTTGCTCTGTGCGATGCCGCGTACGACCGGCGCATAGCCGACTTCGTTGTCGGGCTGCATCCCCGTATCGGAACTCACCTGAACGCCGACGAAGCGCACGCTGTCGAAGATTTCGCCGGACGAATACACCTCGCCCATCGACAACCGGCTCTTGATGCCCTGCAGATCGCGCTCGACGTAGCTGCGGTTGGCCGTGAAGCTCGATGTCGCGCCGCGCCGTCCCGTCAGCGACGATTCGTTGCGGAACCGCCAGGCGCCGACGTTGAGGCCATTGCGCAGGCCGAGGTAGTAGTAATCGCTGCGATACCCGGAGTCGGTATCGTGGCTGAAGGTCGCCTGGTAGTTGGTGTAGGCTGCAGTGGCACCTTCGTTCCATTGTGACGGGTCGACATAACCTCGCGCCTGGCCCTGCACGTAGGCCTGCGGTATGCTTACGCTGAGCGTCAGCATACCGACGTCGAAAACCGACGACGCACCTTCGACGAGATCGGGCAGATTCACCTGCGCGTCATCCGCAAGGCCGGACTCCAGCTTGCCTTCACGTTCGAGACGCTTCACATCCACGCCGAGCGACTTGAGCAGCCCGTATGTGATGACCGGCTTGACGTCGCCTGACGCGCTCGCCGTAAAGACAATGGATTCTCGCTTCGCGCGCCGCTGGTTAAGCGACACGTCAATATCGTACGTTCCCGGCGGAACCGAACTGCCCTGCTCGAAATATTTGAGCTCGACAGTCGAGTCGCTTTTCTCGTCCTTCTTCAGGAACATGTCGTTGAACTCAGCTGCCTGAACGGCCGCTGGTATGGCGATTCCGCCGAGCGCCATCAGACAGTATGCTCCCTGGCAAGCCGCTGCGATTTTCTTTACGGTTGTATTCATGCCTTGTTCGAGTGCGTCTCTCGTCTGCCGAAGTTTCCGAAATGCGCGCCCTCTAATAAATTAGTAAAACTGAATATATTGAGGATTCGGTCGAGACGACGTGGTGCGGTTGCTCGGTCATCTCGAGATGACTGATTGGGTGCGGACTGCCGCGCCGAAATCGTCGATCGATTCGAACTCCACTTTCGCGTCCGCTGCGACGGACCGACCCGAGAAATCCTTGACTGCGACGCGTTGCGACGATTTTGGCGCGATCATTTCCGGGGTGACGGTGTAGGCATTCGAGCCGCTACGGAGGCTTGCACGCACCACGGACACGTAATACGGCGTGTCGTTGACGATCTCCATCCCCGGCTTGCCATCGTTGTCGGCCCAGCGCCACTTCAATTGCCCAGGGGCCTCCTCGGGCTTGCCGGGAAGATCAGCAGGCCGATAGAAGAGCTTGATGCGCTGCCGTACTGCGATCTGAAGCGAGTTGTCGTCCTTCGGCTTCTGTGGAATTTCCTGCACGTTGAGCCAGAAGACCGATTCGCGATCGGGTGCCAGACCTTGCCCGGAATAGAAGATGCGCAACATTTGCTGCTTCTCGCCGCCGAGGCGGCTGAGAGATGGCGTGATTGCAAATGGCAGATCGCGATGAGCGTCGTTTGGCGCTTCCAGCCACGACTGGATCATCACGTCGTCTTTCGATCGGTTCTTGACGAGTACCGACGCTTCCTTGCTTTTCGCGGTGTAGACCACCCGGGTGCTGGACAGTGAAATGCCGGCGTGGGAGGGAACGGGAAGGGACAGCAGCGAGCTAGCCGCGACCAGCCCGGCGATGAGTGTTCTTTTCATGTCGGAATCTGAATCTGGGCAGGGCGGCGGGACGGCATGAATCACCATCCTGCCGCTTGGTTGGGGCGAATTACTCGTAGGTGAGCGTGAACGGCAACGTGCCGTTTGCCGTACCTGCGTCGATAGCGTCACCGTTCGCGACGTAGCCGGCACGCATGTTCAGCTGCGCGGTGTAGACCGGCGCCTCTTCGGTGCCGCCCTTGGTCAGCGCTGCGTCGAAGGTCTCGTTGGCAGCCAGGTTCAGCAGCTTGTTGTCGCCATCGTAGATACCGATGCCGACACCCTTGGCCGTGCCCGTGGTTTTGAGCAGCTTGTTGTTCTTCGAATCGGTGCCGGAGCCAGCCATCGGGTCGAACTTCACCTTGACCGAAGTCAAGCCAGCCGCGGTGTTGCCGCAATCGAGGTTGAGGTTGATCGACGTGCCGGCCGCGATGCCGCCGCCCGCGGTGCTGCCGAGCGCGTCGGCGCTGACGGTGCCGAGGTTGACTGCGATGTTCTGGTCGCCCTTCCCACCCGTGACACTGGAGCCGGCGCCGCCCGTGATCGAGCAGGATGCGGCCGTGATCGCACCGGTGAAGTTGAGCGTGCCGTCGGCCGCCATCGCCGAGCCGGCTGCGAACATGCTTGCGATTGCTGCCAGCGCGAGAATTTTCTTGTTGAAAGCCACGATTTTCTCCGTTCGAGATTTAGGTGAATTAACTCTTGGAAGAGTCAGGAGAAATGTTATCGGGGGGGTGAAAATTCTCTTATAGGACGAGTACGAATGAAATTTTCCGTAACAGGTGATTCGTACGATTTCTCACTTTTCGCGGGGAACGCCACGCCTGGTTGCGAATGACTCGGGGGATTTGACGTTGTTGACGTGTCGGGATAACAGCCGTCCGGTGAGCTGGACGAGAGGGCGGTCGCGTCCGTGGCGTTTCGACGCATGAATGGCGATGATGCGGTGGCACACTTTGTGCGCTATTGCCTCGGGGGCAACCGGCGATAGCGCGATCACGATGGTGGCCGGGGCCATCGGTTCAATACCGACACCATCGGCCGTTCGATCCGGACATGGCGTGCATATCCGGATACGCAGACCACGCCGAGCGTTGCGCATGCGGTCGCGATGCCAGTCCACGTCTGAAGATTCGCATGCGCGCCGACGATCTTCTCGGTGAGTCCTATGACATACGGATGGATCAGGTAGATCGAATAGCTGGCGGCGCCGAGCGAAGCGACGATCCGATTCGAGAGCGACTGGTTCCGCATGTCGAGCGCGGCCAGCGAAACGATCAGCACGCACGCCGGCACACCCCATAGCGCAACACGCGTCAACGCTTGCGGCGTGCCGAAAATTGCATGAGGCAACGAAATCGCCGCGACGGCGGCCGTTGCCGCTGCCGCGCACATCCACACCGGCACGGCGATTCGCCGGGCGATGAGGGTCTGCAGCACCCGATACGCCACGACGCCGAGGCCGAACTCCAGCACGAACGGTTGTCCGAGGTGATGGACGACGGTGCCGGGCGTGCCACCGATTGCCACCGCTACACAGAAGAACGCGAGCACCATCGCGGCGAGCGCCGTCGCGTAGCGTGCGCGGACGACCCCAAGGCTTGCCGCAATGGCGAGATAGAACAGCATCTCGTACTCGAGGGTCCAGCCGTTCAGGTTCAGCGGGCCCCAATGACCGTTTTCCTTGACGTAAGGCACGAACAGCAGCGATTTGACGAGGTATTCGGGTGCGGCCGTCGTCGTGTTCAGCCAGTGCGGACGCAGCACGGCGATCGCGTAGATGCCGAGCGTCGTCACCCAGTAGAGCGGCACGATCCGGACCAGGCGCTTGTATAAGAACGCGCGGCCTTCGTCCGGCGCGACGCACGACATGATGAACCCGCTGATCACGAAGAAGACGTCGACACCAGCCTGGCCGAACGGAAGCACGCGCATGTGATATGCGACCACCGCGAGGGCAGCGAAGGCCCGGGCTGCCTGGATATTGGGGAAGAACGCGCGTGGGTGCACGGTGTCACGCATGGCGATTTCCGGTCGGGATTTCTCGCGACACCGCCGATCGGTTGCGGTGACCGGCAGTGATGTCGGACGCACCGGACGTACCGGATCTCCGCCCCGGCCCCCGCACCACTCGCGACGCACCCACGAACTGCACCGCGCACAGCAGCGACACGCTCGACAAATGGCGCGTATAGCTGCCGAGATCGGGCTCGAACAGCATCGACACGGCAACATGTCCAATGACGAGGGCGGCAAGCACCTCGCGGCCGTGACCGCCATCGCCCCGCGCACGTCGCCACACGGCGGCCAGCGCGATCCACACGAACACCTGCATCGCGATCTCCTTCGGCCCGGGCGAAAACAGCACCGGCAGATTCAGGCGGAGCACCGCATACAGGTAGTTGACGCCGAACGCGACGAACGAAACCGGCTCGGCCGGGTTGCGGAAGCTGGTGCGAGCGCCGAACGGCGAGCCGTATTCGAGATAGTCCGCGGCCATGTCGCGCGGATGCTGCAGCAGGTAATACACGTCGTTCGGCAGCAGGAAGATCGCGAGCAGCACGGCAAGCATCAGCACGATCTTGCGCGGCCACGCACCTCGCCGAAACAGCAGCACGCCGATCGCGATCGCGGGAATCAGCGCGAAATAGCTGCGTACAAAGGCTGCATAGGCGCTGTACAGCACGACGGCGGCCGCGATCGCAACAAGCGCGGCGCGACGCTGCGCGATCCGCGCGAGCGCGATGGCCATCAGCACGACGAGCGTGTCCTTGCTCGCGACGAACAGGTTGAAGAACACACACGGCGCGAGCAGCACCATGCAGGCCGCCATCGAGCCAACGCGCTTGCCCTGGCCGAGCACAAACCAGATGCAGAGCGCGCCGACCGACGCGACGAACAGATGCGTACCGGTCGCGCCGAGCGCCGCGTAGAGCCGCGCGACCGCATCGAACGACGTGCCTTCGTAGGTGCTGGCGCCACCGATCTGGCTCTGGATCTTCTCCGCATCGCGAAAGATGAACTCGGGCAGAAACGCACCGGCTTTCGCATAGATGCCCCAGTAAGCCAGCACGGCCAGCGCGGCGACGGCGCGTATCAGGCCGTGGCTGAGCCGCGGGCCCGCGCAAATCAGCTTATCCAGCATGATTCAGCTCCGTGGCGGGCGGGATGTGTCGATGTCGGCGCGTGAGTCGCGCGACGCTCAGCGCGAGCATCGCGGCGACCGCGACGCTCGTCGCCAGATGGGCGAGCGCGGCGCCCATGACGCCGTCGCGCGCGATCAGTTGCGACGCAACCGGCAGGTACAGCAGCGCGATCACCGTCAATGCGGCCAGCACGACGCTGCCGCCACGCAGCGCGATCGCGGCGGCCCACAGTACGTCTGCCACCGCGCGCAGGACGAACGACACGAGCAGCACCGCGAGCAGCGCGGCATGGCCGGCGTCCGCCGGCTCGTGCGCGAACGCGAACAGGTCGCGGTACACGACGGCGATGACTGCCGATGCGAGCAGCGTCACGCCCACGCTGGCCGCCGCCGCATGGCGTACCTGATGCAGAAACGCGCCGGGCGTATCGGCCAGCGTTCGCACGAAGCGCGGGCCGGCCGTCGCCACGACCGTTGCGAACGCGACCGTCTGCACGGCGTTGGCGATCGACCATGCGAATACGTACTGGCCGAGTACATCCGCGCTCACATGGCTGCCGGCGATGAAGCGTTCCGCGTATTGCAGCACCACGAGGAGCACGCCGGCCGCGTAGAAGGGCAGCCCGTGCAACCAGACCGGGAACACGCCGTCCGAATCGGTCGCGCTCTCGGGGAAACGGATGCCGCGCGCGCGGTGCGCGAACGCATCGATCCGGCGCAGGCACGCGATCACGACGAGTATGTTGGTCATGACCCAGATCGCGAACACCGTCTCGATCGATTGCACGACACCCGCGAGCAGCCCCGCGCACGCGACGCCGGCCCACGCGCCGGTGCGCACGAACAGCAGCAGCGACGCGGCACGCGGCCGGTGCAGCGAGAACAGCCATCCGTTCGTCTCGAATGCCGCGTGCTCGGACAGCGCGACGAGCAGTACGCTCCACGCGAGCGACGCTGGCAGCCCGAAGCGCGCGAGCAGCGCGGCGGCGGTTTCGTTCAGCGTCGCCACGGCAAGCGCGGCGGCGAGCAACAGGTAGAGCGCGCCATAGACGACGCACAGCCGGCGCGCATTGCCGATGGCCGGTAGCGGGTTGGCCTCGCTCAGGCGCCGGTTGAGCTCGGGGCTGAAGCCGAGGCCCAGCACTTTCGATGCGATCACCGACGCGGCGACCGCCAGCCCGTACGCGGCGATCGCGTCGAAGCCGAGCGTGCGCGCAACGACGATCGCGAGCGCGAATTTGAGGCCGAGCGCCGAAAACCGCAACAACAGGCGCGTCAGCATCGTTCGCCCTTGTCGGTATCGAGCGCGGCGCGCAGCGCATCGATCACGCGCACGCGCGCCGCGCGAATGCGGGCGAAGCCGGTTTGCGCGGCGTCCCAGAACGCCGCCGTCGCGCCGGGCGCGAAGATCGTGTCGGCGACGGACGCGGGATCGAAGTTCGCGCCGTTGACGACCCAGTCGTAGAGCCGCATGTCCGCATAGGCGCCGAAGCCCTTGCGCTCGTAGCTGACGTGGAATGCCGGCACGCCGTGCAGGATCGATTCGAGCGCGCCGTGCAGCCGCACCGACACCGTGACGTCGGGCCGGTCGTGCTCGAGCAGCGCCTTGAGCGGTACCAGTGGATCGCGGATGCCGAGGCGGTGGTAGTACGCCAGATCGTCGTTGCCGCGTCCGGTGCTCTGTATCGCGAAGCTCACCCGGCATGTTGCGCTTACCTGTTCGACGAGCTGCCGGATCGATGCGTCGTAGCGCGCGCGTTGTGCGGCGGACCATGCGGGTGCGCGGCGCAGCACGAACGCGACGTGCCGCACGTCGCGATTGGCGCGCGCCGCGCGCTGCAGGATCGCGTCGCGGCGATGCTCGAAATCGAGGACGGCGAGATCGGGGGCGCGCCGCGTATTCGGATTCGCGGCGAGGAAGGCCGCGGAACGGTCGTCGCGAACGAACACCGTGTCGAACGCGGCAAGCAGCGAGCGCAGGTGCGCACCGACCGGGCCAGCCGACAGCGTGGGTCCGATGCTTTGCGGCAGATACACGGCCGGTTTGCCCGACGCGCGCGTGGCGCGCATCTGCAGCAGGTGCCCGGCTTCGAGCTTGAGCGCCTCGAGCGGATTGCGCGCGCGCAGGTAGCCGCCGCCGACGCCGACGATCAGGTCGACCTGGTCGAGCAAGTCGCCGAGCGGGCGCAGCCCGCCGTTCGCGGGCAGATGCAGCGCGGCGCCGGCAGCGGCGGCCAGCCGTCGCCAGCCGCCGCCGGCGAGCACGGGGGCCGGGCGCACGTCGTCGTGGCCGGGAAACGACGCGGGATCGGCGGCGACGATCGACACGCGTGTCGCGTCGCCGAAGGCCTCCCGCAGCAGCGAGACGGACAGGTCGACCAGCAGGCCGTCGCCGGCGTTGCTGGCGCTGTATGCGTGCAGCAGCGCGACGTGGGGAGAGGAAGTCATGCGAGGTGTCCTTGAACGAGTGCGCGATACAGGTCGTGGGTGCGCCGGACCATCGTCGCGGCGGAGAAATGGTCGAGCGTCGCCGCGCAGTGCGTGCGCATCGCGAGGCGTCGCTCCGCGTCGCGGGCGAGCGCGACGACGGTGCGGGTGAATTGCGTCGTGTCGTCGTCGTTCGGCACGACGATGCCGATGCCGTGCGTGTCGACCAATTCGGTCACGCCCGCGACGCGTGACGCGACGATCGGCACACGCGCGGCCATCGCCTCGAGGCAGACGTACGGAAACCCTTCGTAGCGGCTCGGCAGCACGAACAGGTCGAATGCGGAGAAATAGCGGCTGGCGCGCTCGACCGGGCCGGCAACATGAAGATTGGGCGGCACGTCGTCAGCCTCGGGGCCGGCCTCGGCAGGGAAGTTACCCGGGCCGATCGCGATGAAGCGCACGTCGAGGCCGCACTGACGATAGACGCCGCGCGCGATCCGTACGAGCCGATCGACGCCTTTCTGGTGGCTGAAACGCCCGACGAAACCGACGACGATCGCATCGTTCGGCAGGCCGAGCGCCAGCCGCGCGTCGCGGCGCGGGAGCGTCGCGGTTGACGGGACGCCGTTGGCGATCGTCGCAACGCGATGCGTGGGGATGCCGAGCGCGTCGTGCAGATGCCGCGCTTCGTCGCGCGAGACGGCGACGATTCGATGCGAGCGGAAGTGGCCGAGCAGTGCCTCGATCGTGCCGTACACGCAGCGTTGCAGCCCGCTCAGGGCCGGGTTGAGCGTGTAGATTGCATGCGGCGTGTACACGTGTCGCCACGGCCCGATGCACAGGCGCGCGATCGCGCCGGCCTTCGAGCTGTGGCTGTGCACGATGTCGGGGCGAATGCGCAGCAGGCATCGATACACGTGCGCGACGGCCAGCGCATCGCGCCAGCCGACCGCGCGCCGCATCGGCACATGGTGCACGCTCGCGCAAAGTGACAGCACGCGCGCGTCGAGGATCGTACCGTCGAAGCGCGGCCCGCGCGGCACGATCAGGTGCAGTTCGACGCCGCCGGCCTTGCTCAGTCCGTCGATCAGGTCGGCGAGATGGACGGCCACGCCGCCGCCCGCCGCTTCGACGACGAGCGCGACACGCAGCGGCGGCGTGCGGTTCGCGCGGAGCGTCACGGGTGGTCCTGCGGCGGGTCGTGCCGCGATGCGCGCGGCTTCGCCGGCGGCCGGACGTTCGAGTTGACGGGTATCGTTCATCGCGGCGCTCCTCGCCGCAAGCGTGCGGCGAACGCGCGCAGCGACTGTCCGATCGACGCCGCGATGCCGCAGCGCGATGGCGCATAGCGGTACTCGGTGTAGCGATACGCGCCGTAACGCGAGCCGTAGCCGCCGGAACGTGGATCGACGCCGTTGAGCAGCACGCCGCTCGCATCGACGCCGTTGTGCGCGAGGCGCCGGATCGCTTCGCCGAGTTCGGCGACGCGGGTCGATGCCGCGCGGGCCGCGAGCAGCACGGTGCCCGCATGGTGGCCGAGCACGACGGCGTCGGTGACGGCGAGGATCGGCGCGGCGTCGATCACGACGAGGTCGTAGCGGGCCGACAGCGTATCGAGCAGCGCGCCGACGCGATCGTCGACGAGCAGTTCCGCCGGATGCGCGGGGATTGCGCCGGTCGGGATGAAGTCGAGGTTGGGGATCACGTCGCGGCGGACCGCCGCATCCGGCTCGACCGCACCCGAAAGCAGCTCGGCGAAACCCGGCTCGCGCCCGACACCGAGCGCGTCGTGCAGGTAGCCGCGGCGCAGGTCGCCGTCGACGAGCAGCACGCGCTCGCCGTTGGCGGCCAGCAGCGCCGCGAAGTTCGACGCGACGAACGACTTGCCGGCGCCGGGCACCGGGCCCGTCAGCAGCAGCACGTTGTTGCGCGCACGCTGCATCGCGAAGCGGAGCGCGGTGCGCAGGCTCCGCAGGCTCTCGACCGCCGGATCGTGCGGATGAAGCACGCTCAACAGATGCGGCCCCGGCGCGCACTGTGCGATGCGCCGTGCGACCTGCCGCTGGCCGGGCGATTCCGGAACGGTCGCATAGACGTCGATACCGAGCGGCCGCTCGATCTCGTCGGCGCTGCGTACGCCACCGAACAAGGTGTCGCGCACGAACGCGAGCGCGACGCCGAGCGCGAGGCCGAGCAGCGCGGCGGCCGCGATCACGACGGGCCGGTTCGGGCGCACCGGGTCCTCGGGCGCGACCGGCGTGTCGACGAGCCGCACGCTGCCGGTCTTGCCTGCCTTGACCAGTTCGAGCTGCTGCGCGTTGGCGAGCAGCGCCGTGTAGAGATCGGTATCGACCTTCACGTCGAGCATCAGGCGCACGGCGTTCTGCTGCAGGTCGGGCAAGCGCCTGACCTGTTGCTCGAACGACTGCTGCTCGCGCGCGAGCGTCGCGATCTGCGCGTCGAGCGCGATCATGTCGGGATGGCCCGGCGCGAAGCGCGAGCCCATCGCGTCGCGCTTCTGTTGCAGTTCGAGCCCGCGCGTCTTCGCGTCGGCCGATTGCTGCAGGATCAGCTTCGCCTCTTCGTCGAGGTCGATGGCGCCGTTCGCGTTGCGCATGTTCGTGTAGCGCTGTTCGGCGTCCTGCAACTGCTTCTTGAGCTCCGGCAACTGCGCGTTGAGGAACGCGAGCGATTGCGCGGCATCGGCGGACTTGCGCTCGATATGCTGGAGCACGTAGTGGTTCGCGATGGCTTGCAACTGCGCCTGCACGCGCTGCGGGTCGGCGCCGCGCAGCGTCGCGACGATCACGCTCGATTGCTTGATCTTTTCCTGGACGTCGAGCCCGCGGCGCAGCGCATCGATCGTGCCGGCGCGCGATTCGCGCACGAGCGTGAAGCGGGTGTCGGGATGCGCGTCGATGCGGGTGACTTCGATGGCGATCGGGCCGTAGGCGGTCGCGAATGTCTCCGGGTGACCGAACGTACCCGTGACCGGCTCCGGCAGCGCGGCACCCGTCAGCCGGTAGCGCCACGAGTCGAGCAGCGAGAGTTCGAAACGCTCGCCTTCGAGCGGCTTCGGTACATCGAAGCGCGCCAGTTCGGCGCTTTCGTCGCCCCATGCGTAGCCGCCGAGGCCCAGCAGGCCGGGGCGCGAGATTCCCGTGTTGAAGCGCGACACGAATTCGCCGACGACCGGGAAGCGCTTCGGTTGCGCGACGATGTAGCTGCGCAGCTCGTCGACCGCGCGCGTGATGACGAGTCGCGACGCGAGGATCTGCGCTTCGGCGGCCGCGCTCGACTTGATGTCGAACAGCGACGACACGTCGCCGAGCACGCTCCTGGCGGCCGACGAATCGCCGCTGTCCTCGACTTGCACCATGATGTCGGCCTGGTATTGCCGCGGGGCAAGGAACGCATACAGCGTACCGGCGCCCATGCAGGCGGCGGTGACGATGGCGATCAGCCAGCGCCGGGAAACGAGCACGTCGATCGCGCCGGCAAGATCGAGCTCGCCGTCGCGGTCGTGTGGATGCTCGTGAGAAGGTGTGGAAGTCATCGGGTCGAATCGGAAAGGACAAGCGTGGAAGGGGCGGCCGGCGCGATGCGCGCGCACCATGCGTCGACACCGCGCTCGATGTGCCGCAGGCTGTGTTCGAAAGACGCGCGCGGGCCGAGGTACGGGTCCGATACGTCGAAGCCGCGTGTGCGGCCGTCACGCGGATCGGGCATGCCGAGCAGGAACACGCGGCCACGCAGCGCCGGCAGGCGGCGCTCGAGCCAGCGTTGCTGGTCGACATCCATCGTCAGGATCAGGTCGGTGCGCGTGGCGAGCCCGGGCGGCACGCGGCGCGCGCGGTGCGCGGCGATGTCGAGGCCGCGCTCGCGCATCAGGTCGACCGCATGCGGATCGGCCGGCTGGCCGTCACGTGCGCCGAGGCCGGCCGATTGCACGTCGACGCCCGGCAGCCGCGCACGGAACAGCGCTTCGGCCATCGGGCTGCGGCACACGTTGCCGATGCACACGACGAGCAGCGTGGCGACCGCGTTCATTTGACGGCGAGCGCCGCGGTGACGCTGGTGTTGACGCCGGGCAGCAGCAGGCTGAGCACGCGGCTGAAGCGCACGAGGCCGCTGCCGTCGACGTAGACGATGTCCTTCGGCCGCAGTTCGAATTCGTTCGCGAGCACCATCGACACCGGCGAGCGCGCGTCGAGATGGAACACCTGCGGGCTGTCCGTGCCCGACCCGCGGATCACGAACATCTGGGCCGCGTCGGCCGTGCCCGCGTTCACGCTGCCGGCCTGTGACAGCGCGTCGGACAGCGTCAGGCGTCCGTCGCGTTGCGGCACCGCGAGCGACGGCTTGTTGACCTCGCCCATCACGTACGCGCCGTAATCGCTGCGGGCCGGCACGTGCAGGAGATCGCCTGCGGCGAGCACGATGTCGGCCGGATTGCGGCCGTGCCTGAGCATCCGGCTCAGGTCGAGCGGATAGGTCACGCCGCCGCGCACCAGCGTCATGCGGCTCTGGTCGGCGGCGGGGCCGAGGCCGCCCGAGCGACCCAGCGCCTCATAGAGCGTCATCGGCACGTCGTTGACGGGCTGGGCGCCCGGTGTACGGACCTCGCCGTCGATGTAGACCTGCTGTGAACGGAACGACGCGACGCGCAGCGTCACCTGCGGATTGCGATACACGCGCGACAGTGCCGCGGCGATCCGGGCTTGCGCGGCGTCGGCGGTCAACCCCGCGACGTGCAGCTTGCCCGCGAACGGGAACGACAGGTTGCCGTCCGGATCGACGACGAAGCCGGACGCCGGGTCCGCTGCGCGCGGCGCGTTCTGCGGCGCGGCGCCTTGCGAAGCGGCGAGCTCGGGGTGATCCCACACGGTGACCTGCAATACGTCGCCGGGGCCGATCCGGTACGGGCCGGGCGGCGCGACGAGACGGTCGGATTGCCCGGACTGTTGCCGGGCCGATTGCGCATCGAGTGCGCGAATCAGGCCAGCATCGATCGGCGTGATGCGGAACGAGGGGGCGCCGCTGCCAGCCTGCGTGTCGGCCGCGTCGGAGGGCGGGCTCATCCGCATGCCGGGCGCGAGCGCACAGGCCGACAGCGCGACGCTTGCGGCCATGGCCAGCAGCATGCGCGCGCAGCGCGGGCGGGCATGCTCCGCGCGGATGTCTTTTGGATTTGTCATAAGTAATCCTTATCAGGTGGCGGCGCGGAATGAATCCGGTGCCGCGTGCGTGTCAGTACGCGTTGCCGTGCATCCAGCCGCGTACGACCGTGGCCGCGACGATGCGCATGTCGAGCGAGAACGACCAGTTGCGCAGGTAATGGAGATCGGCTTCGACACGGCGCTGCATCTTTTCGATGGAGTCGGTTTCGCCGCGCAGCCCGTTGACCTGCGCCCAGCCCGTGATGCCCGGCTTGACGCGATAACGGTGGATGTAGCCGTCGACGATCGGCTGATACAGGTTGTCGTGCTGGAGCGCATGCGGGCGCGGCCCGACGACGGACATCTCGCCGCGCAGCACGTTGATGAATTGCGGCAGTTCGTCGAGGCTCGTCCGGCGCAGGAACGCACCGATGCGGGTCACGCGGGGATCGTCGCGCGTGGCCTGCCGGATTTCGCGGCTGTCTTCGTGCAGCCGCATCGTGCGGAACTTGAGGATCGTGAAGGTGTTGCCGTTCGCGCCCTGACGCTGTTGCCGGAACAGCGCGGGGCCTTTCGACGACAGCCGGACCGCCGCCGCGATCGCGAGCAGCAGCGGCGCCGTGCCGACCAGGACGGCCGCGGAGAACAAACGGTCGAACACGGCTTTCTGAAGCAGCGCTTGCGACGACAACGGCGACGCGACGAGGTTGATCGCCGGCGCGCCGACCAGGTCGACCATCCCCGTGTCGAACATCGACACGGTGCTGACGTCAGGCATGAGCCGGATGTTGACGAGATCGTTGCGGAACGCATCGATCACGGTCATGACGGTGCGCGCGTCGCCGATCGGCAGCGCGAGCCAGACTTCCGGAATCGCATGCGTTCGCACATGATGCGCGAATGCGTCCAGCGCATCGAAGTGCGGCACGCCGGCGTGGCGTTCGCGGCATGCGACGCCGGGATCGAACGTGGCGGCGGCGCGGAAGCCTGCCGACGGCATCCCGGCGATCCGGTCGCGCACGGCGTTGCAATGCGCACCGGTGCCGACGATCGCGACCGGGTAGCCGCCTTCGGGCGGACGACCGATCCGGTCGAGCGTCCGGCTGGCGACGAGCCGCGCTACGCAGAGCGCGGCGCCGCTCGTCACTGTCCAGAGCAGATACCAGTTCGACGGCGTGCTCGACGCGGGCGACAGCGCGCGCATCACGAGCGCCGCGCAGGCTTGCGCGAGCAGCCACGCGAGCGCGGTCAGGACGGTGGCGCGTCGTTTCGAACGGCCGCGCGGTATCCGGTAGATGCCGAATGCGGGGAACAGCACCAGGGCGAACGTTGCCGCGCATGCGACGGCGGTCAATTCGGGCGAACGGTCGATTCGCGTGTCGGGCAGGACCAGCGCCGCGGCGAGCGCGCCGATCGAGATCAGCGCGACGTCGGACGCGCGTGCGATCGATCCCCCCGCGATTGGCGACACCTGCGTGTGCCGGACTTCGAATGACGTATCCATATGCCCCGTTGCTGTCGTTCTGTCGGATGGGTCGCGTCGGCCGTTGTCCCGACGCGGCGCAGCACGACACACCCGGACCGGGCCGGGTGTCGCTGCTGCTTCCAATGCGTGGGGTGGGCAATCGCTGGACGATGACGCTGCTTGATTGGCCGGACGGTCGCGCGTCTCGCATCGGCGGTTTCAACCGTGCCGTTGCGGGCGAATGTTTGCGAAACGTTGCAATCGACTCGACCCGGTCAATTTTCGGCAAGCAGGGGGGCGATTTAAATAGAACGCCTACTAAATGAGGCGCTCATAGACTCGGACAGGTACGAATGATTCAAGACTGCGTCGTAGGGTCAATGTGTCGACGCGGACGAGTCCCGTTCGGCGTGGGCATCCGTCGAGCCGCGCGAAGCCGGTCGAACTCGGCGACGGAGGCGGTCGGATACGCAGGGGAAAGGGGGCGCGTGACGCGACTGAACGGTGCGCGGCGAACGGCGGGCAGGCGGATGGCAGGGGGCGGGGTATGGGACAAAGCGGCGCCGGCCCGACGTCGACGATCGTCGATCGGACCGGCGCGGCGACGGCATGCGCAGGCGCGCGCCGGATCGCGATCGGGCGGGCGTCACCCGTTGCGGAAAATCTCCGCGTAAGCACTCAACGCCGGCACCCCGCCCAGATGCGCATACAGCACCTTCGACCCCGGCTCGAATTCGCCGAGCCGGACCTTGTCGATCATGCCGTGCATCGACTTGCCTTCATAGACGGGGTCGGTCAGCACGCCTTCGAGCCGTGCGCACAGACGAATCGCTTCGAGCGTGCCGTCGTTCGGCAGTCCGTATTCCGGGCCCGCGTAGCGCGTGTCTAGCACGACGTCCTGTTCGTCGATGCGACGCCCGAGCTCGACGATTTCAGCCGTATGCCGCGCGATGCGCGTGATTTGCGCGTGCGTCTGCTCCGGCTTCGCCGACGCGTCGATGCCGATCACGCGATCCGCGCGCCCGTCGGCTGCGAAGCCGACGACCATGCCTGCCTGCGTGCTGCCCGTCACCGAGCACACGACGATGTAGTCGAACTTGAAGCCGAGTTCGGCTTCCTGCTGGCGCACCTCTTCCGCGAAGCCGACGAAGCCGAGCCCGCCGAGCGGATGCTCGGAGCAGCCGGCCGGCACCGGATACGGCTTGCCGCCCGCTTGCCGCACGCTTTCCATCGCCTCTTCCCAGCTTCGGCGAATGCCGATGTCGAAACCGTCCGCGACGAGTCGCACGTCGGCGCCCATCATGCGCGACAGCTGGATGTTGCCGACGCGATCGTAGACAGGGTCTTCGTAGTTGACCCAGTGCTCCTGCACCAGCACGCACTTCATTCCTAGATGTGCGGCGACGGCCGCGACCTGCCGCGTCTGGTTCGACTGGACGCCGCCGATCGACACCAGCGTGTCCGCACCCTGCGCGAGTGCATCGGGGATCAGGTATTCGAGCTTGCGGGTCTTGTTGCCGCCGAACGCGAGGCCGCTGTTGCAGTCCTCGCGCTTCGCATACAGCTCGACCTTGCCGCCGAGGTGCGCGCTCAGGCGCTTGAGCGGCTGGATCGGCGTCGGGCCGAACGTCAGCGGATAACGGGGGAAGCGTTGCAGGTTCATCGAAGCGGTCTCCGGTAAGGCGGGATGTGCATGGGAATCGGTGCGCTCGGGAGAAGCCGGCACGGCGTCTCCCGATAAAAAATGATAGGCATGCAGGCGCGAAATGAGCTTGCGAAATAAATATCGTCGGCCTACGTTGATGACGTTGAAATCGATGAAAGCGCAATACAAGTTCTCTAAAGCGGAGGAAGACGCAATGAAATTAAGCAGCAGATCGGCAGCGGCACCCGACGCCGCACCCGCGCTCGATCGCATCGATCGCGCGATCCTCAGGCAGCTTCAGCAGGACGCGTCGATCTCGAACGTGAGCCTCGCCGCGAAGGTGAAGCTGAGTGCGCCGGCGTGCCTGCGGCGTGTCGAGCGGCTCAAGGAGATGGGGATGATTCGCGGGATCGTCGCGCTGCTCGACCCGAAACCGCTCGGGGCCGGCATGCTCGTCGTGATCGGCTTCGTGCTCGACCGCTCGACGCCAGAAGCGTTCGCGGCGTTCGAGAAGGCCGCGCAGAAGGTGTCGGGATGTGTCGAATGCCACGTCGTGACCGGCGAATTCGACTATTTCATGCTCGTGCGCACGCGGGACAACGAGAGCTTCAACCGGCTGCACGCGGAACAACTGATCTACCTGCCCGGCGTGCGGCAGGTGCGATCGTTCATGGTGCTCAAGGAGATTCTGTCGACGCACGCGCTGCCGGTGTAGCGCGGCGCGCCGGCGGTTCGCGGCGGTTACGACTATGCCATTTGGTCAATTGAAAATTCTCGATTGGTTGTATATAATGGGAATTCAAATTAACCCATTTGGGAGTCGCAATGGCAGCAACCACACCTGCGGCCCGTCAGCCTGCCAAGCGGGCTGCCGCGCCCCGCGCCGCGCCGCCGGCGGGCGGCTCGAACGGTCTGGGCGCCGGCAAGGGCGATTTCGACACCTTTCGCCGGATGGCGCCGATGTCGCAGCGGCGCACGATCGCGGAGGGTTTCGATGCGGTCATCATCGAGCGCGTCGCGCGCGAGTTGCTCGGCGTGCCGGTTCAGTCCCTCTTGAGCGCGCTGAGCCTTCCCAGCTCGACCATTCTGCGGAAAATCGCCAAACACGACCGGTTGTCGCAAGGCGAGTCCGATCGCGTTGCGCGCGTGCTCTATGTGCTGGATCTCGCGACCGATCTGTTTGAAGACCGCGAGCGCGCAGCGGTGTGGATGAGCCGGGCGAACGCGGAGCTCGACGGGTTGAAGCCGCTCGAAGTGCTCGACGTACAGCCTGGCTACGACCGGGTGCGCGACATTCTGAACCGTGCCCAGTTCGGGGTCGCCGCGTGAGGTTGTATCGTCTCGCGAAAGAACGAAAGGGGCACTACCTGGCCGACGACCTGAGCGGGAACGGCGCGGCGATCGCAGGTGGCCGCTGGAATCCGCGCGGCATGCGTGTGCTGTACACCTGCTGCCATGCGTCGACGTCGTTGCTCGAGGCGCTCGTCCATATGTCCGGCTTGCTTCCCGCTGGCGGATTTTCTCTAGTGACGCTCGAAGTGCCCGACACCGTCCATGACAACGCGTACCAGCCGGACCTGCCGGACGATTGGGCGGTCCTGTCGCAGGATCCGGAGTCGACTGCCCGGATCGGGCAGGCCTGGCTTGAAGCGGGCGAGCCGTTGGCGATGCGCGTACCGTCAGTCGTTTGCCCGACCGACTTCAACTTGTTGCTGAACCCGCTGCATGCGGATTTTGCTTCGAGCGTGAAAGTGATCAGCAAAGAAGCGTTCGCGCTGGATCCTCGCCTCTTTGGCTGATCGGTCGTCTTGCCTGGATCGACGAACAGTCGTCGACTGCCGAGCGGCCGTATCGCCCGATCAGCGCTGCCATGGCGCGATGCCTGGCTGCGCGGACTTGCCGAGACGCGCTCGCGCATCGCGCACAACAGCCGCATCGAGTTCCCCGTCATCCGCCAGCGCCTTCAGCGCGGCGAGCACGATGCTCGCGCGATCGACTTCGAAGAACGCACGCAGCGCGTCGCGCGTGTCGCTGCGCCCGAACCCGTCGGTGCCCAGCGTCACGTAGCGGCGGGGCACGTACGCGCGGATCAGTTCCGGCACCGCGCGCACGTAGTCGGTCGCGGCAATCACGGGCCCGCGCGTTGCGGCGAGCGCGGCGGTCACGTACGGTGTTGTATCGGCATCCTCACCAAGCCGCGTGCACCGTTCGGCTTCCATTCCGTCGCGCTGCAGTTCGGTGAAGCTCGTGACGCTCCACACGGCCGCGTCGATTCCCCAGTCGTCCTTCAGCATCCGTTGCGCGGCGAGCACCTCGCCGAGGATCGCGCCCGCGCCGAGCAACTGCACGCGCGCCGTCGCATTCGATTCGGCCGGCAGCAGATGAATGCCCTTCAGGATGCCTTCGCGCAGTGCGTCGGGATCACCGTCCGGCGCGGACGGCTGCGCGTAGTTCTCGTTCGTGACCGTCACGTAATAGAACACGTCGCGCTGCTGCTCGACCATCTCGCGCATGCCAGCGTCGACGATCGCCGCGACTTCGTATGCGAACGCCGGATCGTACGCGCGGCAGTTCGGGATCGTCGACGCGGCGAGATGGCTGCTGCCGTCCTGATGCTGCAGCCCTTCGCCGCCGAGCGTGGTGCGCCCGGACGTCGCGCCGATCAGGAAGCCGCGCGAGCGCTGGTCGGCGGCGGCCCAGATCAGGTCGCCGATGCGCTGGAAGCCGAACATCGAGTAGTAGATGTAGAACGGCAGCATCGGCAGGTCGTGCACGCTGTACGACGTCGCGGCGGCGATCCACGACGAGATTGCGCCTGCTTCCGAGATGCCTTCCTCGAGAATCTGGCCGCGCGTGTCTTCGCGGTAATAGAGCATCGAACCGAGGTCTTCCGGCTCGTAACGCTGGCCGAGCGGCGAGTAGATGCCGACTTGCCGGAACAGGCTGGCCATGCCGAAGGTGCGCGCCTCGTCGGCCACGATCGGCACGACGCGCGAGCCGATGTCGCGATCCTTGATCAATGCGGCGAGCATGCGCACGAGCGCCATCGTCGTCGACATCTCGCGGCCGGCCGCGTCCAGCGCGAACGCTCCCCAGGCCGGCATCGAAGGGACGGTCAGCCCCTTCGATGCCGCCATCCGCCTTCTGGGCAGATAGCCTCCCAGGGCAGCCCGGCGGGCATGCAGGTAACGCATTTCCGGGCTGTCTTCCTCTGGCTTGTAAAACTTCAATTGCTCGACGTCACTGTCCGACAGCGGCAACCGGAAGCGGTCGCGGAACGCCTTCAGATCGTCGACGTCGAGTTTCTTCTGCTGATGGGTCGTCATCCGGCCCTGGCCGGCCGTGCCCATCCCGTATCCCTTCATCGTCTTCGCGAGGATCACCGTTGGCTGGCCGCGGTGCGCAAGTGCGCGCGCATACGCGGCGTGCAGTTTGCGCGCGTCATGGCCGCCGCGGCGCAGGCGGTCGATCTCCGCATCGGTGAGCTGCGCGGCGAGCGCTTCGAGTGCGGGATCCTGGCTGAAAAAGCGCGCGCGGTTGTATGCGCCGTCGTTCGCGGAGAAGGTCTGGAACTGCCCGTCGACGGTGTCGGCGAAGGCGCGCGCCAGTGCGCCCGCGTGATCGCGCGCGAACAGCGGATCCCAGTCGGAGCCCCACAACACCTTGATGACGTTCCAGCCGGCGCCCGCGAACTGCGCTTCGAGCTCGTCGATCACACGGCCGTTGCCGCGCACCGGGCCGTCGAGCCGCTGCAGGTTGCAGTTGATCACGAACACGAGGTTGTCGAGCCCCTCGCGCGCGGCGAGCGACAGCGCGCCGAGCGATTCGGGTTCGTCCATCTCGCCGTCGCCGAAGAAGCCCCACACGGTGCGGCCCGCGGTGTTCGCGAGGCTGCGATGCTGCAGGTAGCGCATGAAGCGCGCCTGGTAGATCGCGTTGATCGGGCCGATCCCCATCGAGCCGGTCGGGAATTGCCAGAAATCGGGCATCAGCCATGGGTGCGGATACGAGCACAGGCCCGGGCCGGCGATTTCGCGGCGATAGTGCTTCAGGTGATCCTCGGTGAGGAAACCTTCGAGATACGCGCGCGCATAGACGCCCGGCGACGAATGCGGCTGGAAGTACACGAGATCGCCGCTGGCCGTGCTGCCTGCGTCGCCGTTCGCGGGCAACGCCGCGCGGAAGAAATGGTTGAAGCCGGTTTCGAACAGGTCAGACGCCGACGCATAACTCGCGATGTGGCCGCCGAGCTCGCCGTACGCGCGGTTCGCGCGCACGACCATCGCAAGTGCGTTCCAGCGCAGCGCGGCCGACAGCCGCTCTTCGAGGTCGAGGTCGCCCGGATACGGCGGCTGCTCGGCGAGCGCAATCGTGTTCAGGTAACGCGTGACGGGCGTGCGCGACGACGCGAGGCCGGTCGCGCGCGCATGCTCGGCAAGCCGGTCGAACAGGTATTGCGCGCGGTCGCGGCCGACGTGCGCGACCACCGCGTCGAGCGCCTCGAGCCATTCGGCGGTTTCTTCCGGGTCCGCATCGACGCGCGCGAGGGCCGCGCGCTGCGCGTGTTCGATACCGTTCGACAGATCCGTCATGCCAGTCTCCCCGCGCGCCGGCGGCGGCACGCATCAATGGGACTCATGCTACGCGCCGATCCGCAGAATATGCGTCTGATTTCATTCAGAATTTGTCGCTGTATAGTGTAAATATTCTGGAATCGTCGCGAGAGAAGGAATATTCAAACCATGAGCACCTCCCCGAAGCGGCTCGACCGCATCGACATCGGCATCCTGAACCAGCTTCAGCAGAACGCGCGGATCACGAACGCGGAACTGGCGCGCGCGGTGAACCTGTCTACGACGCCATGCTTCAACCGCGTGCGCGCGCTCGAGAAGCTGGGGTTGTTCCGGCAGCAGGTGACGCTGCTCGATCCCGAGCCGCTCGGCCTGCGGATCAACGTGTTCATCCAGGTCAGCCTCGAGAAGCAGGTCGAGGATGCGCTGCAGCGTTTCGAGGAGGCAATCTCGCAGCGGCCCGAGGTGATGGAGTGCTATCTGATGTCGGGCGACGCCGACTATCTGCTGCGCGTCGTGATGCCGGACATGCGCACGCTCGAACGCTTCATCATCGAGCGGCTGACCACGATTCCGGGCGTGTCGAACATTCGGTCGAGCTTCGCGTTGAAGCAGGTGCGTTACAAGACCGCGCTGCCGCTGCCGGCGGCGGGGCTCACGCTCGTCGATCCGGACGAGTCGGCGTCCGACTGGAGCTGAGTGCACGACCTGTTCGCCTGTCCGTTCGCTGACGACACGGTGACGGAACCATGACGCTGGCCGCGCCGGATCGAACCCGTCGCGCGCCTGCGCGCCCTGCGGCCGTCGGCCCGCTTGCACCGTCACGACGCGGCGCGAACCGATCGCGTATGCTCGTCCGGTCGCTGCCGGCTGCGCGTGCACGTCCGGCGCATGCGTGTCTCGACCCATCAACAGCGAGGGCATCATGGCAAGACAATCGATGGCGGAATACCTGGCGAAGACGCTCGCGGCGGCGGGCGTCGAGCGCATCTGGGGCGTGACGGGCGACAGCCTGAACGGCCTGTCGTTCAGCCTGGCCCAGATCGGCTCGATCCGCTGGATGCACACGCGGCACGAGGAAAGCGCCGCGTTCGCGGCCGGCGCGGATGCCGCATCGACCGGGCGGCTCGCGGTGTGTGCGGGCAGTTGCGGCCCCGGCAACCTGCACCTGATCAACGGGCTGTACGACTGTCACCGCAATCACCAGCCGGTGCTCGCGATCGCCGCACACATTCCTTCGACCGAAATCGGCCTCGGTTACTTCCAGGAAACTCATCCGCAAGAACTGTTCCGCGAGTGCAGCCATTTCGCCGAACTCGTGACCAACGCGTCGCAGTTCCCGCGCGTGCTGGCGCGTGCGATGCGCACCGCGATCGAGGAGCGCGGCGTCGCGGTGATCGTGCTGCCGGGCGACATCGCGCTCGGCGACGGCCCGGAAGAAGCACCGGCGTGGAGCGCATCGGCGCCGCCGTCGATCCTGCCGGCCGATGCCGATCTCGACCGGCTCGCGGCGCTGCTCAATGCGTCGGACGCGGTCACGCTGCTGTGCGGCAGCGGCACGCAGGGCGCGCACGACGAAGTGGTCGCGCTGGCTGATACGCTCGGCGCGCCGGTCGTGCATGCGCTGCGCGGCAAGCAGTTCGTCGAATGGGACAACCCGTTCGATGTCGGGATGACGGGGCTGATCGGCTTCAGCTCGGGTTATCACGCGATGGAATCCTGCGACACGCTGCTGATGCTCGGCACGGATTTCCCGTACCGGCCGTTTTATCCGTCGAATGCGAAGGTTGCGCAGATCGACTGGAAGGGCTCGCAGCTCGGGCATCGCGCGCCGCTCGCGCTCGGCCTCGTCGGCACGGTGAAGGAAACGATCGCGGCGCTGCTGCCGCGCCTCACGCGCAAGACGCAGCGGCGCTTCCTCGAGAATGCGCTGAAGCACTACGCGGCCGCGCGCAAGGGGCTCGACGATCTCGCGGTGGCCGAGCCGCCGGGCCGCGCGATCCATCCGCAATACCTGACGAAGATCGTTGACGAAGTCGCTGCGGAAGACGCGATCTTCACGGCCGACGTCGGTACGCCGACACTGTGGGCCGCGCGCTACCTGACGATGAACGGCAAGCGGCAACTGCACGGCTCGTTCAATCACGGTTCGATGGCGAACGCGATGCCGCAGGCGCTCGGCGTGCAGGGCGCGCATCCGGGGCGGCAGGTCGTGTCGCTGTCCGGCGACGGCGGGCTGTCGATGCTGCTCGGCGACCTGCTGAGCGCGCGCCAGCTCAAGCTGCCGATCAAGATCGTCGTGTACAACAACAGCCTGCTCGGCTTCGTGTCGATGGAGCTGAAGGCGGCCGGTTATCTCGACACGAATGTCGACCTGAGCCCGACCGATTTCGCGGCGATCGCGAAGGGCGCGGGGATCTTCAGCGTGCGGGTCGAGCATTCGGAGAACGTCGAGGAAGCGCTGCGCATGGCGTTCGAGCATGACGGGCCGGCGGTGGTCGACGTCGTCACGTCCAAGTACGAGCTTGCGATGCCGCCGAAGATCGAGCTCGCGCATGCGAAGGGTTTCAGCCTGTTCATGCTGCGCGCGATCCTCAGCGGTCGCGGCGACGAGATCGTCGAACTGGCGAGAACCAACTTGCGTTGATGGTGTGCCGCGTGCGATGCGCCATGTAGCGCGCGCGGCTTGCCTTGTGTTCCCGATCGGTCAATCCGGCGCTGCTTCGCGCGCGCCGGCAGCCCACTCGCGCACGGCCTCCACGAACAGCCGCAACGCGGCCGGCGGATGCCGGTTCGCCGGATAGTAGAGGCACATGCTGTCGAAGGTCTGGCCCCACTCGGGCAGCACACGCACCAGTCGTCCGGCGGCCAGATGGCCGGTGACGTGCGCTTCCGCGACCCACGCGATCCCGATACCGGTCAGTGCCGCGTCGACCATCAGGGTCTGGTTGCCGAGCGTCAACGGCCCGTCGACGTCGACGCTCACGCGCTTGCCGTCGCGCATCAGGTCCCAGCGATAGAGCGCGCCGCTTTCGAAGCGGAAGCGGATGCACGGGTAACGTGTGAGGTCGTGCGGGCTCTCCGGCGGCGCGTGCCGCGTCAGGTAGTCGGGCGATGCCACCGCGACGAAGTGCATCGGGCCGCCGAAGCGCACGGCGATCATGTCGCGCGGCACGTCTTCGTGAACGCGGACGCCGGCGTCGAAACCGTGCTCGACGATGTCGATCAGCCGCGAATCGACGACGAATTCGACGTGGATGTCCGGGTAACGGGCGACGAAGGCCGGCAGCACATGCCGGATCAACGGACGCGACCCGGCCTCCGACGCGCTGATCCGGATCTGGCCAGACGGCCGGTTGCGGGCGGTCGCGGCGTCGTTCAGCGCGTCCTCGAGATCGGCCACCGCGGGCCGCACGCGCAGCAGCAACTGTTCGCCGGCCTCCGTCAGTGCGACCGAGCGCGTCGTGCGGTTGAACAGCCGCACGCCGAGCCGCGCTTCGAGGTGGCGGATCGTATGGCTCAGCGCCGACGGCGATACGCCGAGAATCCGGGCCGCGCCGCTGAAGCTGCGCTGCTCCGCGATCGTGATGAAGGTCGTCAGTTCGCCGATGTCGGTGCGCCGCATTTGTGAGATTTCCTCAATAACGCATGAAATAGTACGCCGATTGTTGAGCAGTATCCATCAACCTACACTGGCTTCCTCGGCATCCCGTCGATCGTCTTCACCTTTCTGCAGGAGAAATTCATGCAAACGCGCGTGCTTGGAAAGAGCGGCCTCGAAGTCTCGGCAATCGGGCTCGGCTGCATGGGATTGAGTTTCGGGCTCGGCCCCGCCATCGACAAGGCGAGCGGCATCGCGCTGATTCGCGCGGCGTTCGAACGCGGCGTGACGTTCTTCGATACCGCGGAAGCGTATGGTCCGTTCGTCAACGAGGAACTGGTGGGCGAGGCGCTGGCGCCGTTTCGCGACCAGGTCGTGATCGCCACCAAGTTCGGTTTCGAGAACGCCGAGCCGATGAAGGGCGTCGACAGCCGGCCGTCGCATATCCGCGAAGTGGCCGACGCGGCGCTGAAGCGGCTCAAGATCGACCGCATCGACCTGTTCTACCAGCATCGCGTCGATCCGAACGTGCCGATCGAGGATGTCGCGGGCACGGTCAAGGACCTGATCCGCGAGGGCAAGGTCGCGCATTTCGGGCTGTCGGAAGCCGGTGAGCAGACGATTCGCCGCGCGCATGCGGTGCAGCCGGTCGCCGCACTGCAAAGCGAGTATTCGCTTTGGTGGCGCGAGCCGGAAACGCACATCCTGCCGACGCTCGAGGAGCTCGGCATCGGCTTCGTGCCGTTCAGCCCGCTCGGCAAGGGCTTCCTGACCGGCGCGATCGACGCGAGCACGACGTTCGCCGCGAACGACTTCCGCAATATCGTGCCGCGCTTCTCGGAGGAAAACCGCAAGGCGAACGCGGGCCTCGTCGATCTGCTCGGCCGCATCGCGACCGACAAGGGCGTGACGCGCGCACAGATCGCGCTGGCATGGCTGCTCGCGCGCAAGCCGTGGATCGTGCCGATTCCGGGCACGACGAAGCTGCATCGACTCGACGAGAACGTGGGCGCGGCCGCCGTCGTGCTGACGGCCGACGATCTCGCCGCGATCGAGGTGGCGCTGCAACAGGTCAGGATCGTCGGCGAGCGTTATCCGGCGAGCTTCCAGCAGCGCGTCGATCGTTGATCCGTCGCGGGGTATTAGGGACAATCTTCACGTCGCCTTAAGTTTGCGTTTCCTAGAATCCATTTGATCGTCGCGCTTCCTGCGACGGAGCGATTCGTACAGGAGGATGCACGTGAAAGAATCCCGCATTGCCGTTGCCCTGCCCCGCGAAGTCAGCGGCATATCGAGGCTGAACGCGCAACCGATCGGGGCGTGCCGATGATCTGGCCGAACGCGTGGCGTGTCTCGGCACTGTTCGTGCGCGAGTGGGTCGGCCGCCCGGCCGCGGTGGGCGCGTTGTGTCCCAGTTCGCGGCATCTGGCGCGCGAGATGGCCGATGCGGTGCCGGACGGCGACGGGCTGGTCGTCGAACTCGGCGGCGGCACCGGCGCGATCACCGCGGCGCTGCTCGAACGCGGGGTCGCGCCACGGCGCCTCGTCGTGGTCGAGCGTTCGCCGGCGTTCGTGCAGCACCTGCGGCGGCGTTTTCCGGATGTGTCGGTCGTGTGGGGCGATGCGCGGCAGCTCGAACGGCTGCTGCCGCCCGCCGCGCGGGTCGATGCGATCGTGTCTTGCCTGCCGTTGCGCACGCTGCCGCGCCAGGACGTGACGGCCATCGTCGATCAATGTCGTCGAGTGCTGTCGGCCGACGGCGTGATGATTCAATTCACCTACGACTTGCGGTCGCCCGGCCGTCATCCGTTGAGCGATTCGGCATTTGTTGCATGCGGCAGCCGGATCGTCTGGGCAAATATTCCGCCCGCGCGGGTCGTGACCGTGCGCAACGCCACGGCCGAAGCCGAGGGTTGACGCCGCCGCGCGCGTGGCGTCGCTGCACGGCGCCGCGACGACGTCTTTCATAATCCATACCAATCCTTCCAAATACCATTCATATTGCCGTCACATCAGGTTCCTAACATCGCCTTTCATTTCGAAAGCATCAACACCGGGGGGAACCGGCAACATGAATCGAATCAAAATGGCGGCGCTGCTGTGTGCCGGCGCCTTTGCGCTTGCCGGATGCAACAGCGACGACGGCCCGACCAGCTCGACGCCCGCGCCCGTGCAGGCGGCGGCGCGCAACGTGATCTTTTTCCTCGGCGACGGCATGGGGATGACGACGCTGACCGCCGCACGCATCTATGCGGTCGGTGAAGACGGCGCGCTCACGATCGACACGCTGCCCGAATCCGCGTTCGTGAAGACCTATTCGAACGACGCGCAGGTGACGGATAGCGCGCCGTCGATGTCGGCGTACATGACCGGCATCAAGACCAACAACGAAGTGATTTCGATGTCGCCCGACACGAAGGCGATCGAGCCGACCGCCGGCCTCACCGGCAACTGCGGCGCGAACAACGGCAAATCGGCGACGACGCTGCTGGAGATCGCGAAGGCGAAGGGGATGGCGACGGGTGTCGTGACGACCACGCGCGTCACGCACGCGACACCCGCCGCGACGTATGCGCACGTGTGCCATCGCGACGCCGAGAACGACATCGCGGCCCAGCTCGTGCCGGGCGGCGCGGGCTACAACGGCGCGCTGGGCGACGGCGTCGACGTCGTGCTCGGCGGCGGCACGCAATTCTTCGTACCGAAGGACGGTGGCGGCAAGCGCATCGACGGGCGCAACCTGGTCAACGAACTGAAGGCCAAGGGCTACGCGTTCGCGCAGAACCGCGACGACCTGCTGGCCGCGGATGCGACGAAGAGCGGGAAGCTGGTGGGCCTGTTTTCGTCGAGCCACATGAGCTACGACCTCGATCGCGGCGCGACGAAGGAGCCGAGCCTGTCCGACATGGCGACGCGTGCGCTCGACGTGCTGCAGAACAACCCGAAGGGTTATTTCCTGATGGTCGAGGGCGGCCGGATCGATCACGCGCTGCATGACACCAACGCAAAGCGCGCGTTGCAGGACACGGTCGCGTTCGACAACGCGATCAAGGCGACGCTCGACAAGGTGCGCAAGACCGATCCCGACCTGAAGAACACGCTGATCGTCGTCACGGCCGATCACGATCACACGCTGGTGCTGAACGGTTATGCGGCGCGCACCGGCAAGACCGAAGCGGGCAAGCCCGGCGTGCTGGGCGTGCTGCGCAGCTACCAGACGGGCGCGGTCGCGAAGGACGCGGACGGCGCACCGTACACGATCATCGGCTTCGGCAACGGCGAGAACCGCGTGCAGGGCAGCCGCGCGGGCACCGCGCTCACCGACGCGGTGACGGGCGCCGACGATTATCGCCAGGAGGCGGTCGTGCGGATGGACAAGGGCAACGAGACGCACGGCGGCACGGATGTGTTCCTCGGGGCGATCGGCCGCGGCGCGGATGCGTTCCACGGCGTGATCGAGAACAACAAGGTCTTCGAGCTGGTGCGCAACGCGGTGCAGCTTTGAGCGCCGACAACACGGGTACAGGGGAATACAGGATGTCGACCATCAAATGCATCGCGGCGGCGCTGGCCGTCGTGGGTTTCGCATGCGGCCCGGCGCAGGCCGCCGGCCAGGCGAAGAACGTGATTTTCTTTCTCGGCGACGGCATGGGGCCGACGACCGTGACGGCGAGCCGGATCTACAAGGTCGGCGAGTCAGGACAACTGACGATGGAGAAGCTGGCCCGCACCGCGCGCGTCAAGACCTTCTCGAACGACGCGCAGACCACCGACAGCGCACCGTCGATGGCCGCGTACATGACCGGCGTGAAGATGAACAACGAGGTGCTGTCGATGTCGTCCGACACGCGCGCGGTCGCGCCGGGCAACGACGTCAACGGCAACAAGACCGTCAACAACTGCGCGCCGGGCAACGGCCAGCCGGTCGCGACGCTGCTGGAACTGGCGAAGGCGCGCGGCAAGGCGGTCGGCGCGATCACGACGACCGAACTCACGCATGCGACGCCCGCCGCGACCTATTCGCACATCTGCCATCGCGACGCGCAGTACGACATCGCCGCGCAGGCGGCGCCGGGCGGTGCCGGCTACAACGCGGCGCTCGGCGACGGCGTCGACGTGCTGATGGGCGGCGGCCGCAACCACTGGACGCCGTTCGATCCGGTGGCCAACAAGCGCGGGCGCGCGGACGGGCGTAACCTGCTCGACGAGATGAAGGCGAAGGGTTACACGGTCGTGGCGAGCAAGGATCAGCTCGCGCAGGCCGGCAACGGCAAGTTGGTTGGTCTGTTCAGTTCGACGAGCCATCTCGAGTACGAGCTGGACCGCGTGGCGGGCAAGGGCGAAGGGCCGTTGCAGCCGAGCCTCGCCGACATGACGTCGAAGGCGATCGACGTGCTGTCGAAGAATTCGAACGGTTATTTCCTGATGGTCGAAGGCGGCCGGATCGATCACGCGCTGCACGGCACCAACGCGAAGCGCGCGCTCGAAGACACGGCGGCATTCGACGAAGCGATCCGCGTCGCGCTGTCGAAGGTCGACCTGTCGAATACGCTGATCGTCGTGACGGCCGACCACGACCACACGATGACGATCAACGGCTATTCGAAGCGCGGCAATCCGATTCTCGACATCAGCCGCAACTATCGCGACGGCCAGCCGAGCAAGGATGCCGACGGCAATACCTACACGACGCTGGTGTTCGGCAATGGCGCGAACCGTCCGAACGTGCGCGCATCGGTCGATTCGGCCACGGCGATGAACGAGGCGTATCTGCAGGAAGTCGGCGTGCGGATGGGCAGCGCGGGCTCGGAGACGCACGGCGGCGGCGACGTGATGCTGTTTGCCGACGGTGCGGATGCGAAGGCGTTCAAGGGCACGATCGACAACACGAAGGTGTTCGGTCTCGTGCGCTCGGCGTTCGGTTTCTGACGCCGGTGACTGCCTTCATGACGAACGGGAATCCTCGATGAAACGCCAGCTTCTCGGTGCGCTCGCTTGCGGGTTGATCGCGTTGCCCGCCTTTGCGGCGGCGGACCTCGACGCCGTGCTGCTGCACGAAAGCCGCACGGTGACGGCCGATGGTGTGACGCGCACCACGATGTACCGGGAACGGATGGTGCGGCGCGACGGCCACGTGTGGGTCGAGCGCGTGCTGCCCGTCGCGGCGGCGGGCGGCGGTCATGGCGACGATCACGACCATGACCACGACGCTGGCGGCGCGCGCCAGGATCCGCCACGCGCCGGCGTGCAGCCGGCCGCCGCCCATGCCGGCCACAAGCACTTCAACTTCCAGGCGGCCGCACGGCACGTCACCTACGACGGCAAGACGGCGCGTATCGAGTACGTGGACGCGGCGAACCGGACGGTCGTCGGTGTGCCGCCGGCCGAGTATGAAACCACGGGTTTCGACGGCTCGTGGGACAACGCGTACTACGTGACGCCGCCGTCGCAGCTGAAGCGGCTCGCGGTCGCAAAGCGCGGCGATGCGCCCGGCACCCGCTGGTACGAGCAGGCGGTCGAGTCGCCCGGCGCGCGCGGGGTGAACCGGATCCTGTGGAGCGAACGGCTGCAGGCGCCGCTGTCGGTCGAATACCGCAGTGCCGACGGTCGCGTCGTGCGCAAGCTGACGCTGACCCCGGAGCCGGCTGCGCGAAGGGCGCCGTTGCCGTGGCAGACGCTCGCCGGTTATACGCGCAAGGAATACGCGGACTATCTGGATTGACCGACGCGCGACTGATGACGTGGTCGCGCAGTCTCGACATTTGGTAAGCGGGGCTTGCGGTCAGGCCGGCCGGTATCGTGCGATACGGCCGGGCCCTGGCCGTTTTTTTCTGTCCCGCCGCGCGGCAGGGATTGCCGACGAATTGCTAGTAGCGCGTGCCGTCCGGCACGCGCGCCGCAGGCCGCGATGCGACCCGCTTGATGAAGCGGTCGAGCGGTGTTGCATAGCCGCGTGCGATCAATGCGCTCAAGCCGGCCGACAGCACCAGATACGCGACCAGCAACCCCAGCTTGCCGTCGCCGTGCATATCCGACGGCGGCCAGAACGTGCGCAGTGCGCCGAGCACGATCAGGTGAAACAGATACAGCTCGTAGCTGAGCCGGCCGCTCCAGCGCAGCGGCGCGAGCACGCGGAGGGGCGCGCGTTCGCGTTCGGCATGCGCGCCGATCAGCAGCACGGCCGTGCCGAGCGCCATCGCGGATACGCCGACGACATGGCTTTCCGCGATCGGCCACGCGAGATAGAGCACCGTCATCGCCGCAGCCGTGAGCCATTGCACGGGCGCGGCCGCGAGCACCTGCCAGCGCGCACGTTCGGCCAGCAACGCGGTACAGCAGCCGATCGCGATCCCGTCGAAGCACGCGAAGTACGCGTACAGGAAGCCGCCTTCGTCGCCCGGATGCATGAAGCGGTACACGGGGCCGATCGCGGTTATCAACAGCCAGAACGCGAACAGCCGCGTGTCGCGGCGCAGCGCGATGCACAGCAGCGGAAACGACAGATAGAACATCTCTTCGACCGACAGCGACCACAGCACGCCGAGCGCGTAGTTGACCCATCCGTATGCGCCGATCAGCACGTTCATCCAGAACGTGAGCGACGCGAGATTCACGAGCCAGAACGACACGGCGATGCCCTGCGGCGCATGGTTGGTAAAGATCGGTACGCCGGCCGCCGCAAGGCCGTTGACGAGCGCGAGCAGCAGGAGCAGGCACGGGACGATGCGGGCGACGCGCGATACGTAGAACGCGCGCACGTCGAGCGCGCCGAGGCTGCCCCAGCGGCGGCGCGCATTCGACGTGATCAGGTAGCCCGAGATCGCGAAGAACATCGTCACGCCATAGTTGCCGTTGCGCACGATTGCATGGACCGTGTCCCAGCCGAGCACGCGCGCAAGCGCCGTGTCGCGCAGCGGATACGCGATGTTGAAGTGATGCAGGAGGACGAGCAGGATCGATATGCCGCGGAGCAGGTCGATCCGCGCATTGCGTGGAATGGTGCTCACTGTGGCTCCTCGGGTTCGGCGAGCGCCGGCAGCGCGTCGAGGAACGTGTCGCGCGCACGCAGCCCGGCGTTCGGCGCTTGCCGCTTGTCGTCCTGGATCAGATACGCGAACGCGAGCTTGCGCGGCCCCTTCGCCGCCCAGCCGACGAACCAGCCGTATGCGTGCGACGCGTCGTACTTGAGCCCCGGCGATCCCGTGCCGGTCTTGCCGTGCACGATCCAGCCGCCGGGCTGTCTGTCGATCAGCGTGATCCGTTCGGTCATGTCATACGCGTGCGCGCTGACCGGCAGCGTCCGGTTCGCGATCCCGCGCATGAAAGCGATTTGTTCGAGCGGCGAGATCTGCAACGACGAATTGACCCAGGCGCCCATCACGCCGCTCGATTCGCCCTTTTGGCGGGTGACGTCCGCGTTGCCGTAGCCGAATGCGCTCGTGTACTGCTGGAAGCGCGCTTGTCCGAGCGCCTGTGTGATCTGCTGCGAATACCAGAAGATCGACAGCTTCATCCAGCGCGCCGGGTCGGTCGGTTCGCGCCAGGGCGCACCGCCCCAGTCGGGGTAGCCGGTGTGGAAGTCGAGCGTCGGCGTGTGGTCGTCTTTCAGGATGCCCGCATCGAAACCCATCAGGCTGATCGCGACCTTGAACGTCGACGCGGGCGTGACGCGGGTCGCACAATCGCCTTGCCGCACGAGTATCTGGCCGGTGGTTGCATCGGCGACCACGGTACAGACGGGGCGGGCCTGAATGGACGCGGCGGCCAGCAGGCCGACGGCGAAGGCGAACAGCGTGCGGCGCCAGGGATTCAAGCGAGGCTCCTTCGGAACAGGGGGCGAACACGCGCCGGTTACGCAGGACCGATGCCATGGACGGCGCGCGCAGGAATCGCACAGTGTATCGGCGGATCGATGCCGGTTGACCTGTCACGGTTGCGGGGCCGCGCCCCATGAAAAAGCCCGCCGGCAGGCTTGCGCTTGCGGGCGGGCAAAGACACCTCGGCGGAGTCGCGCGGGTGTCGCGTGAAGTCTGGAGAACCGCGTGGCGTCAGAACTTGTGACGAAGCGCGAGACGCACGGCCACCTGGTTCGACGTCGACGACGGCGCGTCGGTGCCGGGGATGAACGCCTGGTCGAGGATCGAGTTCGTCTTGTCGCCGGCGATGTGCTGGTACGCGGCCTGCACGTACACGTCGGTGCGCTTCGACAGGTTGTAGTCGGCCATCAGCCCGACCGAGTGGATCTTCGGCTTCGCGTCGCCGGTCGATGCGTCGTACTTCTCGAGCGACAGCACGTACTGCGCGCCGACCATGAACGCCGGCGTGATCTGGTACGAACCGTTCAGTTCGAAGTTCTGGTACTTGATCGCGCTGACCGTCGCTCCCGGCGCGATGATCGCGCCCGGCGTGCCGAGGTAGCCGTTGCCGGTCGGGTTCTTGTAGTTCGAGTTCGTGTACGCGAAGCCGACCGTCGCGGGCCCGAACGTGTAGTTGATGCCCGCGCCGAACACGCGCATGCGCTCGGCGATGAAGCTCGCGTCGTTCGCGGTGATCGCGCCGGCCGAGCCGTCGCCCGGATGGTTCGCCTGCAGGTACGCGGCGCCGATCAGCAGCCCGTTGTTCTGGTACTGCGCGCCGAAGCTGTACGCGCGGTTGTCCGAGAAGTTCGTGCTGTTGCTGAAGCTGTAGGCGCCACCGAACTGGAAGCCGCCGAAGTTCGGGCTCGCGTACTTGACGGTGTTGTCGAGGCGGAACGAGTTGTCGGTGTTGTCGTTGTCGAACGGGTGCGCGAGCAGGTAGCCGCCCCAGTTGCCGTTGGCGGTGGTCGGCGCGAGATAGTCGACGACCGAGTCGTATTGGCGGCCGAACGTCAGCGTGCCGTACTGCGCCTGGCTCAGGCCGACGTACGCCTGGCGGCCGAACATGCGGCCACCCTGGTTGAGCCGGCCGGTGTTCACGTCGAAGCCGTTCTCGAGCTGGAAGATCGCCTTCATGCCGCCGCCGAGATCCTCGCTGCCCTTCAGGCCCCAGCGGCTGCCTTGCGCGTAGCCGCTTGCCATTTCGTAGACGTGGCCGGTGCCGACGTTGTTCGTGTAGTTCAGGCCTTCGTCGATCACGCCGTACAGCGTGACGCTGCTTTGTGCGAACGCGGGGGACGCGAAGGCGGTCGTTACGGCCAGCGCCGTCAGGGTCTTTTTCATTGAGATCTCCGGGATATCCAGCTTGTATCGGTTGTCGTGAGCGCGTCCGGCGAGGCGCGCCCCGTCATCCGGGGCGATCCGGCGCAGCGCGCGCGGCGCCGGAAACGCGCAATGCGCGGCGGCGCGGCGACCGGCAGCGTCGGGTCGTGTCTCCTCCGATGACACCGCGCATTCTTCCCAACCCTAAAAAGAACCGAAAGCGAGTAATTTCGATGGATGGGATCGGGTTCGCCGATGGGGGCGCGACGGGCGGTTTCGACAGTCGAAACGGCACGCGTGGCGCTGCGGTGCAATGCCGGCCGAACAACCGCCGGGCGTGGGCGCGACACGGCTCGCCCCGGGCCGCGATTGGCCTCGGGAAATCGGCCGAGAAGCCCGTCCGGCGGGCCTGACGGGGTATCCGGCGATCGATTGGCGCTGCCGATTGCAATGATCGGAATTACTCGTTTCCCTAAACAAATTGGTGGCTCAAAGATGCAGACTGACCGGACGTGGATGGATTCGCGATTCGCCGGTCGCCGCGCATGCCGCGACGCACAAACTACAGATTCGATTTGGAGACGACCCACCATGCAGATTCGACGACTGAAAACGGTCCTTCTCGCCGCCGCGGCGATCCTGTCCGCGCCCGCCGCCCATGCGGCCGGCGGCGCGTGTGCCGACGGCAAGACGGTCCATTTCGCGGGCATCACGTGGGAGAGCGGGTCGTTCGCGACCGAAGTGCTGCGGCAGATCATGGAGAAGGGCTACGGCTGCAAGACGGACGTCGTGCCGGGCAGCACGGCCGCGACGGAAACGGCGCTTGCGCGCAACGACCTGCAGATCTGGGCCGAGCAATGGACGGGCCGCAGCGAGATCACCGCGAAGGCCGTCGCGTCGGGCTCCGTGAAGCTGATCGGCGACACGCTGCCGGGCGGCACGACGGAAGGCTGGTTCGTGCCCGAATACGTGGTGAAGGGCGATCCGGCGCGCAACATCAAGCCGGTCGCGCCGGGGCTCGTGTCGGTCGAGGATCTGCCGAAATACAAGCAGGTGTTCGCCGACGAGGAGGAACCGGACAAGGGCCGCTTCCTGAACTGCCCGACCGGCTGGGACTGCGAGCGCGTGAACTCGCGCCTGCTGAAGGTGCTGAAGCTCGACCAGTCGTACACGAACTTCCATCCGGGCACGGGCGCGGCGCTCGACGCGGCGATTGCTTCCGCGTATCAGCGCGGCGCACCGATCGTGTTCTATTACTGGGGCCCGGCCGCGCTGATGGCGAAATACAAGTTCGCGGCGCTGAAGATGCCGGCCTATAACGAAGCATGCTGGAAGACGCTGCGCGACGAGAGCAGCACGCACCAGTGCGCGTCGTCGTACATGGTGTCGCGGCTGACGGTCGGCGTGTCGAAGCCGTTCGCCGATGCGAACCCCGATCTCGTCGGCGTGTTCGGCAAGGTGCGTTTTCCGATGGACTTCCTGAACCAGACGATCCTCGAGATGACGACGAAGAAGATCGACGGCGCGGCCATGGCCACGCAGTTCCTGAAGACCCGCCAGGACATGTGGAAGCAGTGGGTGCCGGCCGACGTCGCGCAGAAGATCGCCGGCAACCTGAAGGGCGCGTAACCTGCGCGCGGCGGCGGGCTCGCGCCCGCCGTCGCCGTCACGCGCCTTCGCGGCGCGACGGAGAATCAACATGAACGGCTTCTTTCTGCACCTGTCGATCGCCGACTGGGTCAACAGCGCGCTCGAGACTTTCGTCGCGCAATACGGCGACAGCTTCCATCACTTCAGCACGATGCTGCTGCGCTACCTGCTCGTGCCGCTCGAAGGCGCGCTGCGCGTGGCGCCGCCGTGGCTCGTGCTGCTGGTCGTCGGCGCGATCGCGTGGAATGCGACGCGCCGCATCGGCCTCGGCGCGCTCTTCATGCTGCTGCTCTACGCGATCGGCTGCTTCGGCCTGTGGGACAAGCTGATGCAGACGCTCGCGCTGATGCTCGTCTCGACGGTGCTGTCGGTCGCGATCGGCGTGCCGCTCGGCATCCTCGCGTCGCGCAGCGCGTGGCTGCGCCGGATGCTGCTGCCCGTGCTCGACGTGATGCAGACGCTGCCGAGCTTCGTGTACCTGATCCCGGTGCTGATGCTGTTCGGCCTCGGCAAGGTGCCCGCGATTCTCGCGACGATCATCTACGCGTTGCCGCCGCTGATCCGCCTGACCGATCTCGGCATCCGCCAGGTCGATCCGGACGTGACGGAAGCCGCGCGCGCGTTCGGCACGACGCGCTGGCAATTGCTCGTCAACGTGCAGATACCGCTGGCGCGGCCGAGCATCATGGCCGGCATCAACCAGACGACGATGATGGCGCTGTCGATGGTCGTGATCGCGTCGATGATCGGCTCGCGCGGGCTCGGCGAGGACGTGCTCGCGGGCATCCAGACGCTCGACGTCGGCAAGGGCACGCAGGCCGGCCTCGCGATCGTGATTCTCGCGATCGTGATCGACCGGATCAGCCAGGGCTTCGGCCAGGAACGGCGCGCACGGCGGCGGCTCGCGCAGCAGCGCCGGCAGAAGGGCGCGTCGCGCGTACCGTACCGGCTGCCGCGCAAGGCGCAGTCGGCGGGCGTCGATTCGAATCAGGCGACGCAATCGTCGCGCGCATAGGAACGGAGACAGACATGGCGACCATCGACGTCAAACACGTGTACAAGCTGTTCGGGCCGCAGGCCGCGCATGCGCGCGTGCTCGACCTGCTGCGCTCCGGCAAGCGCAAGGCCGACGTGCTGGCCGAAACGGGCTGCAACGTCGGGCTCAACGACGTGAGCCTCGGCATCGAGTCGGGCGAGATCTTCGTGATCATGGGGCTGTCGGGTTCCGGGAAGTCGACGCTCGTACGGCACTTCAACCGGCTGATCGAGCCGACGGCCGGCGAGATCGTGATCGACGGCAGCGACGTGATCAAGCTCGACGCGCACGGGCTGCGCGAGCTGCGCCGCTTCAAGGTCAGCATGGTGTTCCAGAACTTCGGGCTGCTGCCGCACCAGACCGTGCTCGACAACGCGGCGTATGCGCTGCGCACGCGCGGCGAGAAGCGGCACGACGCGGCCGAAGCGGCGCGCAACTGGCTGACGAAGGTCGGGCTGGACGGCTATGGCGATCATTACCCGGACGAGCTGTCGGGCGGGATGCGGCAGCGCGTCGGCCTCGCGCGGGCGCTGGCCGCGGATACCGACGTGTTGCTGATGGACGAGGCGTTTTCGGCGCTCGATCCGCTGATCCGCACCGAGATGCAGGATCAGCTGCTCGAACTGCAGGCGACGCTTTCCAAGACGATCGTGTTCATCACGCACGATCTCGACGAGGCATTGCGCATCGGCGACCGGATCGCGATCCTGCGCGACGGCACGCTCGTGCAGGTCGGGACGCCGGACGACATCCTGTCGCGTCCCGCCGACGATTACGTGCGCAGGTTCGTGGAGAAGCGGTCGAGCGTGAACTGAGCCGGCGCGAGAACGGCCGGCGAAGCACGGGGTGCCTCGCCTGCGTTTTGAGCGGCAGCCGGCGGGCACCCGCACGTGATTGAGCGTCAGGCGGCCCGCGGGTTCCGTACGGTGCACTGCAGCGGGATTGGCGTCGCCACGCCATCGCGCCTGCCGGCCGGAATCCTCGTTCCGGCCGATATCCCGACCCGCGCGCGCCGACGCTCGCCGCGGACAGAATTCGAAGAAAAAGCGACCTATCACAGTCGAAACATTTCTGAATGGCGTTCCATGCGGGCTTTTGACGCCTTGGCGGAATGAATTCGGCGAGCGTCCTTGCCGGGCTTGCGTTTGCGATCGGGATCGAATACCCGGCGCTACGGGCATACCCGGATGCGCCAGACGCGGCAGGCTCAAAAGTGAAACATTCCGCGCTTGCAGGGCCTGCGTTCGTAGTGTCAGGCAAGCGTATGAATGTAAAGGGGAAATCCATCCGCATATCGCGGATGTCCCGGCGCCATGCCGATCCACGCGTTTCAGACTTGAAACATAAACCGCGTGCCGGGATCGGGCAGTCAGGCCACGTCGCGTGAAGAATCCAACGGTCTCTTTGTGTTCATGCCGCATGCGGGATTGGCATCGCCGATGCGTGTTGTCGTCCGGATTGGTGCGGTCGGCCAACCGTTCCTCGTTACTTCAGGAGGATTTCATGCGCAAGACTTTATTGGCGTCCGCTGCGTTTCTCGCCTTGGGATGCAGCGGCTACGCGATAGCGAATCCATGCAGCAGCGATACCAGTTCGACATGCAGCCAGAAAGCCGATGACGGATCGAACACCCTCACCAACACAGTCAACTCAAGCCAGACCAGCACCACCGGGTCCAATGCGAATGAAGTTTCGCCGGGCGCGAGTGTCTATCAGGATTCGTACAACAGCACCAAGGTCGTCGCGCTCAGCAAGCTCGACGGCTACGTCAGCAACGTCCAGGTCTGGGGTATCGGCAACCACGCGACCAACTCGGGCAGCGCGGCGGGTGGAAGCGGCGGCAAGGGTGGCAACGGGTATGGCTATGGTGGCACGGGCGGTAACGGCGGAGGCGGCGGTGCGGGCGGCGACGGCGGCAAAGGCGGCAGCGCGCATAACGGCAGCGCCACGGCGGGCAACGCCAGCAACGGCAGCGCGACGGCCGGCACCGGCAACGCCGGCAAGGGCGGCAACGGCGGTTCGTCCGTGGCCGATGGCGGGACAGGCGGCTCCGCCACGGCGAGCGGCGGCTACGGTTCCGGCAAGGGCGGCGGCGCAGTCGCGGCTTCGGTCGGCGTAGGCGGCGACGGCACGGGCAGCGGCACCGGCTGGGGCGGCGGCACCGGCACCGCCAATCCTGGTTCCGCGTGGGCCAGGAATCATGGCAGCGGAAGCGCGTCGGCATCGGCCGGCAGCGGCACCGGCACCGGCACGGGGACCGGCAGTGGTACGGGTAGCGGCACAGGCGGCGCAGGGTCGGCGGGTACGTCGACCGCTTCGGGCGGATCGGGCTCGGGCATGGGTGGTGCCGGCACGTCTTCGGGCGGAGCAGGCGGCTCGGGCGCGGCCGTTGCGGGCAACGGCGCTGCAGGCGGCGCAGGCACGGGCGGCAGCGCGGCGAACGGTGGCGCGACGACGACGGCCAGCAACGGCAGCGCAACCGCGGGTAGCGGCGCGGTGGGCGCGATGGGCGGCGCGGGCGGCGCAGGCGGCATCGGCGCAGGCGGTACCGGTAACGGTGCGGTCGGCGGCGCGGGTGGCGCAGGCGGAGTCAATACGGTCGACGCGGGGACGTTCAACATGTCCAACGCGATGACGAGCGTCGGCCAGACCGCGGCGGGCATCATGGTCGCCAACCAGAACAGCGGCATGGCGTCGCTCATTCAGCAGGCCGTGACCGTGCAGGCGAACCTGACCGTAGGACGTTAGAAGGCCGGTTGGTCCTGGCGAGTCGAATGCATGGACGCGGGCGCATGCGATCCCGCGGCTTGCGTTCCATCGCCGGACGGAAGGACTGCCGGCGAGGGCGGGATGGCTGAATGGCCGTCTCGCTCCCGTTGGCGCAAGCCGGGCTGATTTCCGTCGATCGACGGTCACGCGGATTCCGCTCCCTGTGCGTCGGGTTCGAGCCGACTCGCGCAGGGACCAAGGAGACAGCCATGCGAATCCGAACGGCACTTTCGCTGGTGATATTGCCTGCGGCGCTGCTGCCGGGCCTGACGGCCCATGCCGCGGATGACTGGGCACGAACCGTTGCGGTGGAGGCAGCCGTCGGCGTGGCGCCGGCAGCCGTACCTTCCCCACCCACCGCGCGCGCGGATCAGGCCGCTCCGGCCGAGACCGCCGCACTCCCTGCGACCGGCGCCGCGACCGCGCAAGCGGGCAGCTTCGGCGTCGCGATGACGCCCGACCAGCTCGACGAGCATCGGGGTGGCGATGCGCTGATCGGCCAGAACTATCTGACTGGCGCGGTGACCGACAACGTGGCGAACCGGGTGTCGACCGGCTCGAATTCGATCGCCGACGGCTCGTTCGCCAATTCGAGCGGTCTGCCGACGGTCATCCAGAATACCGGCGCCAACGTGTTGATTCAGAACGCGACGGTGCTCAACGTGCGCTTCGGGAACTGAGCGATGAGACAGGTTGCCGCAGCGTGCATCGCGGCGCTCGCGTACGTGCTATCCGGCCCGGTTGCACGGGCGGACGAGATGACGGTCGTCGATCCGACGGGCGCCGGCTATGCGATGCACGTCACGAGTCTCAAGGAAGCGCGCTTCAAGCGCACCGTCAAGCAGCAGTTCGATTTCAGCTGCGGGTCGGCTGCCGTCGCGACGCTGCTGACTTATCAGTACGACTATCCGATGACCGAGCAGACCGCCTTCGCCCAGATGTGGGAGAACGGCAATCAGGAGAAGATCCGCCGGCAGGGCTTCTCGCTGCTCGACATCCGGCGTTTTCTCGGCGCGCACGGCTTCGTCGCGGACGGCTACGAGCTGCCGTTGCAGACGCTCGCCAAGACGCACACGCCGGCGATCGTGTTGATCACCGAGCATGGCTATCACCATTTCGTGGTCGTGAAGGGGCTGCGTGACGGGCGTGTGCTCGTCGGCGATCCGGCCACCGGCACGCGGCCGATGTCGCTGGCGAGTTTCGAGCAGAAGTGGGAAGACCACGTGATTTTCGTGATCCACAACCGGCCCGAGCTGGCGGTGTTCAACGACCCGCGTGACTGGCGCGTCGCGCCAAGCGCGCCGCTCTACACCGGCATCGCCCGCGACGGCCTGTACAACGTCGTGATGCCGAAGCATGGCCCGAGCGACTTTTGAGGACCGTCATGAGATCCGAGACCAGGAAGATCGCCGGCATCGCCGCGATGGTGTGCGGCGGGGTGACGTCCGTGAGTGCGGCAGCGATGCAGGACGGCGTGCCTTCCGCGACCGTCGAGCCTGTCGCGCAGACGAGCGGTGTCGTGCCGGCCTCCGAACCGGGCGGCGCGCAAGAACGGAGCTGGCCGGCAGCCGACGCGATCGCGCTCAGCGACGCGCGCCTCGATGCGATGCGCGGCGGCTTCGATATGCCGAGCGGCCTGAAGGTTTCGTTCGGCGTGTCGCGTGTCGCGTTCGTGAACGGCAATCTGGTCGCGTCGACCAGCTTCAACATCCCGGACATCAGTCATATCACGGCGCAACAGGCGCAGGCGCTGGCCGCCGCCAATGCGGGCGGGCTGATCCAGGTCGGCGCCGGCAACGCCGCGCAGCCCGCCGCGCTGCCGGCGCTGACCGGCGCGGTGATCCAGAACACGTTGAACAACCAGCAAATCCAGGCGATGACGACGATCAACACGACCGTCAACACACTGTCGATGTTCAAGAACCTGAACGTGATGTCGACGCTGAGCCATGCGCTGCTCGGCGCGTTGCCGGGACGATGACGGCTCGGCGCGCGACCGATGCATGGCTGATGAGCGGGCAGCGGCCCGCCGCCGGCGCCGTCCGGTGATCAGAACGCAATCGGCACGCGCAGCGTCATGACCACGTCCGGCGTGTCGCGCGTGAGACCGGCGCCGATCGAAAGATTCAGCGTGGTCTTCGGCGACAGCCGGTACGAGTAACCGACGAGCAGCGTGCCGAGTATCACGCGCACCGAGCTGGGGACCGTCTGGCCGTTCTGTTTCGTGGGCAGCACGATGCTCTGGTCGTAGCCGAGGCTCACCGACGCTTTCTCGTTCAGCGCGAGGCCCATGCCGATATTGAAGCCCCAGATGTCGCCGGGCTGCACCTTGCCGACGAAGTCCTTCTGGCCATCGAGAATCGTGAGGCTGAGATTGTCGCGGCTGAAGCTGTGCAGATAGCTCACGTTGCCGAAGAACACCACCGGGTCGGACGGAAAGAGCCACGTGAGGCCCGGCTGGATCGCGTAGAAGCCGGAGCCCGTCGGTTGCTCGAGCGGCAGGCCGGTGCCGGTCGCATTGCCGACGCAGCGCGTGACGCAGTCGGTGACGACGTCGAACGGGCTCTTGCCGGTGGCCGTCTTGAAGCGCAGCCAGCCGATGTAATAGAACTTGTCGGGGCCGCCGGTATTGAACTGGTAGCGCAGCGTCATTTCGACGTCGCCGAGGCCCTTGCCGTGGCTGTTGAACGCGTTGTCCTGGGCGGTACCGGTGAATATCTCGCGGCTGATCGTGTCGTTCGTCGAGTACACATAGGGGATACGGACTTCGACTTCCATCCGGTTGGTGATCCCGTAGCGCACCGCGACCGCAGCCGTCAGCGTGGTGGTCTTGACTTCCCGCACGTCGACCAGGCCGATCAGCAGCGCCGGGATGATCGTGTAGCCGACGAGTGCGACGCGGTCCGACGACGAATAGCTGAACTGAAGCGATGGCTCGACGACGAACTTGTGCTTTGGCGTCAGCACGCCGGGCTGATCGAAGATCGGCGCGACGGGCGGCGGCGCGGTGTCCGGCACCGGCGCCTGGCCGACCGGCTGGTTCGGCGGCGCGGCTGGCCCGGCCGCAGATTGCACGTTGCCGGGGGCATTGCCTGCCGTGCCGCCCGGGGCGCCGGTATCGGCCTGCGGCGCTGCGTCGCCGGGGCCGCCGGCGTCCCCGGGGCCCGTGCCGCGCCGGGCCGCGAGTTCCCGGCTGTCCAGCGCCCGGCTCAGGCGCGAGAGACTGGCTTCTTCGTCGGCCAGCCTGCGCTTGAGCGCGTTCAGTTCCTGCTGATGGTGATCGACTTCCTGGCGCAGTGCGGAAATGTTCTCCTGCGTCGACTGGGCGTCCAGCGACTGGGCCTGCGTTTCGGCCTGAAAGAGCAGCACGCTTGCATAGCTGATGGCTTGGATGCAGCGAAATGGCATGCGCTTCACGGTGCGCCTCCACGATCGGGCCCGCGGTTCTCTCCCCGTTGCACGCCGACGGCAGGCCGGCGCGCGCGTTGCCCCGGATCGCTTCGCTTCGCGTCACGTCACGCGAGCGCTGAACGCGCGTCACATCGCACGCGAGCCAAAGGATCTCTCTGGCCGCATCGATGTGCGTGATCGAACGCAATGAAACTTCGGCAGCGAGGCCGCGCGCCGACACTGGTTTGTCGTGTGCACAACGTCCCCACGACGTCACGTCCCGCCGGTCGAACGACACGGCGACACCTGTTTCGCGGGGACTTCCGTCAAACCGAATGCACGTTTCGAGCCTGTGCGGACGGGCCGAGCGGCATGTTCATGGGGGTGTTTTCCCGTGTACCGGCGGGCATTGTTCCGACCAGACGATGCACGGGGCCGGCTGACGTCGCTGGAGACGCGATCGCGTCAGTGCGGGACGGATTCGCGGATGGGCATCCGCGTGCCGGCGGTTTCCGCGCGTTGTGCATCCGCCAGGATCAGATCCGCGCCTTTCTCGGCGACCATCATCGTCGGCGCGTTGATGTTGCCCGACGTGATGTTCGGGAACACCGACGCATCGACGATCCGCAGCGCCTGCAGCCCGTGCACGCGCAGCGATGCATCGACAACCGACGTCGCCGCATCGGGCCCCATCGCGCACGATCCGCACAGGTGGTAGATCGAACCCGATTGTTCGCGGAAATACTGCAGCATCGCTTCGTCGGAGTCGACCTGCGGCCCCGGCGAGATTTCCTCGACGGTCATCGACTTCAGCGCCGGCGCGCGCATCAGCGCACGGATCACCTTGCTGCCCTGCACGGCTTCGTCGAGATCCTTCTGCGTGGTGAGCGCGTTGATGCGGATCTTCGCGGCGTCTTCCGCGCGGTTCGACGCGATCTCGATCGTGCCGCGGCTGGTCGGCCGGCACGGGTTGAACGCGATCAGGAAACCCGAATACGGCTCGGGCTTGATGCTCGCGCGGTCGCTCTTCGGAATCCGGTACGACAGCGGGTTGAAGTAGAGCTGGATGTTCGGCTCCTGCGTGTCGGCCGAACCGCGGAAGAAACCGCCGGCCTGGTTCACGCTCATCGCGAGCGGGCCGCGCTTCGTCAGCAGGTAACGCAGCCCGATCTTCATCTTGCCGAGCAGCGTGCCCATCTCGTCGTTCAGCGTCGGCCGGTTCGCCTTGAAGTAGAAGCTCACGCACAGGTGGTCCTGCAGGTTGCGGCCGACCGCCGGCAACGCATGCACGAGCGGCACGCGCTCCCGCGCGAGCAGAGCCGGATCGCCGACGCCCGACAATTGCAGCAGCTTCGGCGTATCGACCGCGCCGGCCGCGAGGATCACCTCGCGCGCGGCGACGAGCGTTTCGTCGCCGTGCTCGCCCGCGACGACCACGCCGGTCGCGCGCGTGCCGTCGAACGTCACGCGCCGCACGAGCACGCCCGAGCGCAGCGTCAGGTTCGCACGGCCCAGCGCGGGCCGCAGGTACGCGAAGCTGCTCGAACAGCGTTCACCGTTCTTCGTGTTCAGGTCGTAGATGCCCGCGCCTTCGAACTGCGCGCCGTTGAAATCGTCGGTGCGCGGCAGGTTCAGCTGCGCGCAGCCGTTCAGGAACTCGTGGACGATCGGATGCACGTCGGCCTTCATCGACGTGATGTGGATCGGCCCCGTCGCGCCGTGATGCTGCGGATCGGTCGCGCCGGCCGCGTGGGTTTCGAGCTTGCGGAAGTACGGCAGCACGTCGTCGTAGGCCCAGCCCGGATTGCCGGCATGGGCCCAGTCGTCGTAGTCGCTGCGCTGGCCGCGCACGTAGACCATCGCGTTGATCGAGCCCGACCCGCCGACCACCTTGCCGCGCGGGCAGTACAGCTTGCGATCGGCGAGCTGCGCTTCGGGCTCGCTGTAATACATCCAGTTGTAGCGGCGGTTGTAGTAGGTCTTCGTGAAACCGACCGGCACCTTGAACCAGAACGACGCGTCGCGCTCGCCCGCTTCGAGCAGCAGCACCGAATGCCGGCCCGATTCGCTGAGGCGGTTCGCGAGAATGCAGCCGGCCGAGCCCGCGCCGACGATGATGTAGTCGTAAGTCATGGTCGCGTTGTTCCTGGTCAGCCCTTCGCGGGGGCGAGATCCTTCACGTCGACGGGTTTCTCGCCCATCTGCAGGTGCAGCCGTTCGCCGGTGTAGGGCGTGTGCCGCTTCACGACGTCCATGTCGAGCTCGATGCCGAGACCCGGCTCGTTCGACGGGATGATGTAGCCGTCTTCCCAGCGGATCGGCGTCTTCACGACCTCCGAATGGAACCCGCCCCACGTCATGATGCTTTCCTGGATCAGGAAGTTCGGCGTGCAGGTCGCGAGCTGGATGCTCGCGGCCGCGCCCACCGGCCCGTTGTACAGGTGCGGCGCGATCTGCGCGTAGTGCACTTCCGCGAGCGTCGCGATCTTCTTCGCTTCGAGCAGGCCGCCCACGCGCGCGACGTTCAACTGCAGGATCGACGCGCCGCCTGCCTGCAGCAGCTTGTGGAATTCGTACTTGGTCGTCAGGCGCTCGCCGGTCGCGATCGGAATCGACGTGTGTTTCGCGACTGCGGCGATCGCTTCTTCCTGGCCCGGCGGCACGGGTTCCTCGAACCACAGCGGATCGTATTTTTCGAGCCGCTTCGCGAGCCGGATCGCCGACGACGGCACCATCTGCCCGTGCGTGCCGAACAGCAGGTCGGCCTTGCTGCCGACGGCCTCGCGCACGCGACGGCAGAACAGCTCGCAACGGTCGAGCACTTCGAGCGACAGCTGGTGGCCCGAATACGCCGTGTACGGGCCGGCCGGATCGAACTTGACGGCCGTGAAGCCGAGCTTCACGTTCTCCGCCGCGCATTCGGCCGCGAGGTCGGGATCGTCGTAGTCGTATTCGCCTTTCGCGTTCTTCGGGTACAGGTACGTGTACGAGCGCAGCCGCTCGTGGATCCTGCCGCCGAGCAGTTCGTACACGGGCTTGCCGGCGGCCTTGCCGATGATGTCCCAGCACGCCATTTCGAGGCCGCTGACGACGCCCATCATCGTGAGGTCGGGCCGCTGCGTGAAGCCGCTCGAATAAGTCTGGCGGAACAGCCGCTCGACATGGTGCGGATCGTGGTTCAGCAGGTAGCGGTCGAACACGTCGTCGATGATCGGGCCCATCGCCTTCGGATGGAACGTCGCCGAGTAGATCTCGCCGACGCCTTCGATGCCGTCGTCGGTCTTCAGCTTCACGAAGATCCAGTACATCCCGCCGATATGCGGCGGCGGCACGGCGACGATGTGGGTTTCGAGCGAAACGATCTTCATGCGGACTCCTTGAGGCGGTTGAGGCGGTATTTGAGGAACGCGGCGGCGCCCGCGCCGCAGAGCGCGATGGCCGCGATATAGCCGAAATAGAGCTGGTAGCCGTGCGCGCCCGGGTAGGTCTGCGTCACGTAGCCGTTGATCAGCGGCACGAACACGTCGGGTGAATAACCGAGCACCGAGATCAGGCCGATCGCGAGGCCCGCGCAATGCGTGGGCACCTTGCAGTCGTCGAGCAGCGACCAGTACAGGCCGCGGATTGCATAAGTGAGGATGCCGATGAACAGCACGAGCACGACGAGCATCGCCTGCGGGCTGTGCGGCGGTGCGGCGATCAGCCCGACGAGCGACAGCGCGGCGAGCACGAGCGCCCAGAACAGTACGGACACCTTCGATACGCGGTCGCCGAGGAAGCCGCCGCCGATGCCGCCGACGGGACGCATCCACAGCTTGAGCGTCGTGATGAAGCCGGCCGCCGTCGCGCTGAGCCCGAAATTGCCTTCGTGCAGGTACGCGGAGAAGCTGTAGGTCGCCCAGAACACCTGATAGCCGCAGAACACGATCGCCGCGACGAGCCACAGCTCGGGAATCGCCGCGAGTGTCTTCAGGTCGGTCAGCACGCTGCCTTTGCGGCGCTCGGTGGCCGCCGCGCGATCGTTCGCGCGGGACGGATCCTTCACCAGCGCAAGCAGCACGCCGAGCGCGATGCAGAAGAACGCATACAGGTGCACGACGAGCTTGAAGCCGGCCGCATCGGTGCCGCCGCGTGCTTGCGTCACGTACGCGAACAGCGTGATCGCGATCGTCGCGAGCAGCGCCTCGACGAGCCCGCGGCCGCCGTCGAGCAGCCCGAAGAAGCGGCCCTGTTCGTCGGGGCCCGCGATCATGTTCACGCGCTTGATCACGGCCGCCCAGAACGTGAGGCCGGTGGTCAGCCCCCAGCCGCCGAAGATCAATACGAGCAGGTTGAACGACGGCCCGGTCGCATAGACGAGCCCGAGCGCGCCCGTCGCCAGCAGCGAGAAGCAGATCAGCCAGCGTGGCGACAGGCGGTCGGCGAGCCAGCCGCTCGGCAGGTAGCTGATGAGAAAGATCGTGCCGAGCGACGAATACAGGTAGCCGAGTTGCACGTCGTCGATACGGAAGAACTGCAGCATCGTCGGCTGATACACCTGCCGCAGGTACAGCATCGGGTAGATCGCGCCCGCGGCGATCACGAGCAGCAGCAGTTGCAGGTAGCGTTGCGCGCGCGAGTCGGGCGACGCGTGCGTTTTATCGTGCAACGCGAGCGACGCGGCGGGCGTCGACGGTTGGGTCGGCATGATGTCTTCCTCCATCAGACTTCCTTCAGGCGGAGGTCTGCAGATTTGTTTTGTGTTCGATCGGATCAGGGGCGGCGCGCGCAGCGTGGTGTCGGGATGCGCGCGCCGGAAACGGAGCGTCGGTGTGGCGTCAGTACTTCATGACGACGAGGCGCGTCTGCGTGAATTCGAGCATTCCGTGCTTGCCGTCGTCGCCGCCGAGACCCGAGCGCTTCCAGCCGGCGTGGAAGCCCTGGTACGGATCGGCCGGCGTGCGGTTCACGTACAGCTCGCCCGCCTCGATGGCGTTCGCGACGGTCATCGCGGTGCGGTATTGCTCGGTGTAGAGCACCGACGACAGCCCGAACTGGTGGTCGTTCGCGAAGCCGATGGCTTCGTCGATCGTCGAGTAGCGCAGCACGGGCATGATCGGGCCGAAGGTTTCCTCCTGCACGATCTCCATGTCCTGCCGGCAGTTCGTCAGCAGCGTGGCCGGGTAGAAGAAGCCGGGGCCGTCGGGAATCGCGCCACCGGTTTCGAGCGTCGCGCCGGCCGCGATCGCGCGTTCGACCATGCCGTGGATGTGCGCGCGCGCCGACGCACTGACGAGCGGGCCCATGTTCGACGGATCGGCCGCGCGGTTGCCGCTGCGTACGGCGCCCATCTTTTCCTTCAGCAGCGCGACGAAGCGGTCGTGCACGCTGTCGTGCACGTACACGCGTTCGATGGCCGTGCACAGCTGGCCGCAGTGGGTCGTCTTCGATGCGACGAGCGCGGCGGCCGCGCGTTCGAGGTCGGCGTCGGGCTCGATGATCGCGGGCGTCTTGCCGCCGAGTTCGAGCGACGGTTTCGCGATGTTCGCCTTGCAGTAGTCGAGCACCTTGCGGCCGGCGTTCACGCTGCCCGTCAGCGTGATCATCCCGACCGCCGGATGCGTGCACAGCGCCTCGGCCGTCGCGTGGTCCATCGTCAGGATATTGATGACGCCGGGCGGGAAGCCTGCATCGTCGGCGGCCTTGGCGATCTCGAACGCGGACACCGGCGTGTGGTTGCTCGGGCGCACGACCACCGTGTTGCCGGCGATCAGCGCGGGCGCGACCTTGCGCAGCAGCGTGTAGACGGGATAGTTGAACGGGATCAGGCACGCGACGACGCCGATCGGCTCGCGCTGCAGGAACAGGTTCTCGTCGGGCGTGTCGCTCGGGATGATCTCGCCCTCGATCCGGCGTGCCCACTCGGCGTGGTAGCGCGTGATCTGGCCGGCGTAGACGGCTTCGTTCGACGCATCCTCGACGCTCTTGCCGGATTCCTGCGCGAGCGCCGCGCCGATCTCCGGCGCGCGCGCGGTCAGCGCGTCGGCGAAGCGGTGCAGGTAGGTGGCGCGCTCGGCGCTCGGCAGCTTGCGCCACGCCTTCTGCGCGGCGGCCGCGGCGTCGACGGCGGCGAGCGCGTCGGCCGGCGTTGCAGCCGGCACGCGCGCGAACGGCGCTTCGGTGGCGGGATTGTGGACGACGATGAACGCGTCGTTTTCCGGGACGGCGAAACGGCCGTTCACATAGTTGCGTTCGGTGCGCATGAAGTGACTCCTCCGATGAATGCGGGCGGATCGCTTCGAGTGGCGACACGCGCGTAACGGGATAGAGGCCATTCTCTTCATGCGTTTAGCGCACGACAAACGACTTATTTTCGCGCCGAGCATGAGAAAAATGCACGTTACTCGGCGAATCGGCCGGAATCGCCCGTCCGGCAAGGCGGGTATGGCGGTGGCGGGATGCGGCGCGGGCGGTGGTCAGGCCGCGTTTTCCGACTGGTCCGAATGCGGGCGGGCGCGGAAGGCGCTAAGGTGTCGCCCGCGGGCGCCGGTCGTGGCGGGCCGGGGCGGAGCGTGCGTTAGGCCAGCGGCACCTGCGGTAGCGGCGACGACGGTTCGAGGTGGCGCTTCGCGAGCCACACTTCCTGTTGCAGCCAGTCGCGAAACTGCACGATGTGGGGCAGGTTCGTCTGCTCGGGCCGCGTGACGAACCAGTACGACTGGTGGCCGTCGACGTGGACGTTGAGCACCTGCATCAGTTGCCCGGTCGCGAGTTCGCGCGCGACCATGTGGCGGTCGGCGATCGTGATCCCGAGGCCGTCGATCGCCGCGCGGATCGCATGGTCGAGCAGGTCGAATTCGTAGCCGCCGCGCGTGTCGACGTCGGTGATGCCGGCTGCCTTCAGCCAGTGTTGCCAGGTCAGGTAGCGCTGGTCGTCGGTCGCGAGCACGTGCAGCAGCGTGAAGCGGTTCAGGTCGATCGGCGCGCCTTCCTGGCGCAGCCGCGCATACAGCGCGGGCGCGCAGACGGCGATATGCTGCTCCTGCATCAGCAGCGCGTTGTCGAAGCCGTCCCATTCGCCGTCGCCGAAGCGGATCGCGCAATCGAGCACACGCGATTCGTCGAGGCTGTCGTGAATGCGGGTCGTGAGGCTCAGTTCGAATTCGGGATGCGCATCGCGCAGCCGGCCGAGACGCGGCATCAGCCAGCGCGCGGCGAAGGTCGGCGGCACGTTCGCGCGCAGGCGGTTCAGGTGGGTCTTTTCCTGCAGGCTGCGCACGGTCAGCTCGATCTTGTCGAACGACTGCTGCAGCGCGCGCAGCAGCACGCGGCCGGCCGCCGTCAGTTCGAGCTGGTGATGGCGGCGCTCGAGCAGGGTTTCGCCGAGCTGGCCTTCGAGCTGGCGGACCTGGCGGCTCACCGCGCTCTGCGTGACGTTGAGCAGTTCGGCCGCGCGCGTGAAGCTGCCGGTGCGGCCGGCCATCTCGAAGGCTTTCAGCGCATTCAGCGCCGGCATCTTGCGTCTCACGGGGCGGTGTCGTGTCGGGTGCGGGATGGTTATTGTAGGCGGGACGGGGCGACGCGTGATGCAGTGGCGGGCCGGGCCTCGGGGTTTTCACGGTGTGACGGCCGGCGCGCTTTTCTGCGATAAAGCTGCCCGCACGATGGCCGGCGGTGCCGGCCGGCAACAGAACGAACGAGAGGAATACACATCATGCGACGCCTGCCATCGTTGATCGCGCTGCGATTTTTCGAGGAGACCGCGCGTCACCTGAGCTTCAATCGCGCGGCGGTCTCGCTGTGCGTGACACAGGGCGCGGTGAGCCGACAGATCCGGCTGCTCGAGGAAGCGCTCGGCGCGCGCCTGTTCGAGCGCGATCACAAGGGCGTGCGCCTGACCGATGCCGGCCAGCGGTTGCTGCCGTTCATCGGGCAGGCGTTCGACACGATCGAGCGGGGCGTCGGCGAAGTGGCCGCCGCGCAGCCGGGCGCGAAGCGGCGCCTGACGGTGTCGCTGCCGCCGACGTTTGCCACGCAGTGGTTTTCGCCGCGGCTCGGCACGCTCGCGGAGGCGTTGCCCGACGTCGAGCTGTCGATCCGCACGGAGCCGGCCGACGATTGCCATTGCCACATCCGCTTCGGGCGCGCGGCGAGGCCCGGGATGCAATCGGAACTGCTGATGATGGAGCGGCATGCGCTCGTCGGTGCGCCGCGTTATCGCGGCGACGCGCTCGATGTGCTGCTCGGCCGGCTGCCGTCGCTGCATGTGCTGCACGAGGGCAAGCGCCTGACGCTGTGGGCCGACTGGTGCGAGCAGGCGGGTGTGCCGGTCGCGCGGATCGGCGACGGCATCGAGTTCTCGACGCTCGAACAGGCGATCCGCGCGGCGCGCAAAGGGGCGGGGCTCGCGGTGGTCGACCTGAACATGATCGAGGAGGAGATCGGCGAAGGCAGCCTCGTGCGACTGTCGCCGGTGCAGCCGATCGGGCCGTTCGGCTATTGGCTCGATGTCGAGCCGGAGAGCGTCGCGGTCGAGCATGTGATCGCGTTCGCCGCGTGGTTGCGGGAGCAGGCGGTGAGGCGGGGGTAGGGGAGAGGCGCGAAGGGGGCGCCCGGATCGCAATGCGGTATCGATCACGACGACGATGTTCGTCGATCGTTCACACGGCGATCCTCCGATCTCGATCTGTCAGAGAGTGTCACAAGTTGCGGTGTACAGATCGGGATCCAGGCCGAAATGCATGAACGTTTCCCGGCCCCCGATGGCTTTGGCTTCGGCTTCCGAGATGATGGGCAACGTGCACTTCGATGGATCGATGCGTCCCACGTTGAAGACTTTTCTCGGCAGCGGGGGCGTCGGCTCGCCGGTCGATTGTGCGACCGGCTCGGCGGCGGACGTGAGCGCGAGGCTGCGACGGAGTTCGTTCGCGAGGAATGCTTCGAGGAGTTGCCGCATTTCCGCGCGCCAGACGAGACGATTTCCGCTCATACGACTGCGCGCCACCGACGGCCGCACGATCCGGAATCCGGCGATTGGGCGGTGCTTTTCTGTCATTCGTAAATCCCCTTCTCGATCAAGTAATCCCGCAGTGTCAGCACGGATGCACCATGCGGCGCAACGTCGAATGTCACCCACCGATGTGACCCGGCGACTCGCCAGAAGTCTCGCCCGACCCGGGTCGCATAGAGTGTGCGCAGGGATCGAAGCGAGCCATCGGCCAACCCGACCGGATATCCCTGGAAATACTGGAACAGGGCTGCTTCGTCTGGATGCGCGCCGGGAATGGGCGCATCGAAACCGAACCTCGGCCACGCGTAATATCCATAGAGCCGGGGCCCGCCGGGTTCCGGCGGTGCTTTGCGGCCACCCATCGCCAAAGCGCTGATCCGGGTGATGTCCAACGTATCACACGCCCGAACGATTCTCCAGAGCATTGCCGCGCCGAGTCCGGCGACCGTGCCGTCGGCCAGATCGATTGCACGGAGTTCGAGCACCCGCGTATCGGCAGTTCGGAATACTGATATCCGGTTTTCCGATCGGATCAACGTGGGGTGGGTGACGGCGAATGTCAATTTGCCGGCACTGTCGAGATAGGTTTGAACGTCCGACCCGGCCGGCGCGCCGCATAACGAGACCAGCAATTCGTCGGAAACGTGACGGTCGACGCCGAGCAGTGCGGAGATATCCAGATCGTTTCGATCGACCGTCAGCCGACCGTCGAAGTACGTCGTCTCGTACGGCAGGACATGACTGAGATCGACACGCTGGGCGGGCATGGCTGCGGGCGCTGAGTGGAAAGCACCGAGCATATCGCCGCGAATCCGGTTCGCAGAGTCCGCCGAACGGCCAGTTCGAACACGCGGACGCAGGTGACGCGCGAGCCCGGCAGCGGGCTCGGCGAAGACGACGGCATCCGATGGATAGACCTTCAGGCCGGGTTGTGGCGTGACGATGCCTTCAATCATGATCGGCGTTCGCACCGGGAGAGCCCGGCAAGGCGACCTGAAAGCAGGCGAGAACAGGATGCGCGATTGGCGGCGCCTGCATTCGTGCCGATTCGACTGGAGTTCATTTTCTTGATAACTGTTGATAACCAGGTTACCCTTCATGCATCGAATTCAATGCAGTCGGGAGGTCGACATGATCAGTGCGGAACTGGGCCAGCAACTGGAGGCTTATGTCGCGAAGCTGGTCGAATCGGGGCGCTACGGGTCCAAGAGCGAAGTGCTTCGCGAAGGTGTGCGTCTGATTCAGGATCGCGAGGCGCAACTGAATGCGCTGGACGCGGTGATCGCGCGCAGCCTGGCCGATGCGGAAGCCGGACGCGGCGCCGATGCTCAGGAAGTATTCGATCGCCTCGAAGCGAAGTATCGGGCACAGGCGAATCGTCAGGCATGACCGTCCGCCTGTCGGACTTCGCGATTGCCGAACTCGAAGCGATTGCCGATTACATTGCGCGTGACAATCCGCAACGAGCCGTGACCTTCGTGCGGGAGATTCGCGACAAGTGTCTGGGCCTTGCCGGGATGCCGCTGGCGTTTCCGCTGGTGCCGCGCTTCGAGCGTCACGGTGTGCGACACCGCGTGTACGGCAACTACCAGATCTTCTATCGGGTCGTCGGCGATCCGCCGACGCGGATCGATATTCTTCACATCCTGCACGGCGCGCGCGATTACGCGTCGATTCTCTTCTGAGCGATTACACGAATCGCGAGTTGTCGGAAAGGTAGAAAAACGGCCGGCTCGAATGCACGAACCCGGCCTCGGCCGGGTTCGTTCGAATCACAATCCGCATTCCACATTACCGCCGCACATAAGCGGCGTGCCGATCCGAAAGCGCTTGTGTGCACCGCCACAGGCAGGCACGACGCCTGCCTCCATCATCAATGCCCCGACGCCTCCTCGAGCGTCAGATGCTTCGTCTCCGGCGCCCACGCGATCGACACGATCATTCCGACCAGCAGCACGCCCGCCAGCGCGAACATCGTCGCGTGAAAGCCGAGCGTCGCGATGCCGACCGGCAGCAGGAACGTGCCGATCGCCGAACCGAGCCGGCTGCACGCGATCGCCAGGCCGACGCCGCACGCGCGCACTTCGGTCGGGAAGCACTCTGGCGGAAACACGCCGACGAGGTTGCTGAACGCCGACATCGTCAGCGTGAAGATCGCGAACGCGACGATCATCGCGATGGCCGCCGACGACGGCAGCACCGCCAGCGCAACGAGTGACGCGCACGTCACCGTGAACGAACCGATCAGGAAGCCACGCCGCGACAGCCGGATCGTCAGCCAGATGCCGATCAGCGCGCCCAGCACGAGGAAGCCGTTCAGCAGCAGGTCCGCGCCGAAGCCTTCGGCAAGGCCGATGGTCTTCAGGATCGTCGGCAGGAACGTGTAGATCGCGAAATACGGAATCACGAGGCACACGAAGAACGCACAGTTGAAGATCGTCCGGCGGATCAGGTCGCGCTGGAACAGCCGGCCGAAGCCCGTATTCGCATGCGGCTCGGCTGAGCCGTCGAGCATCACGTGCGGCCCGAAATGCTTCGCGACGATCGCGCGCGCCTCCTTTACGCGGCCCTTGCCGAGCAGCCAGCGCGGCGATTCGGGCGTGCCGATCCGCAGCACCAGCACGATCAGCGCGGGCAACGCGGCCGACGCGAGCAGCCAGCGCCATGCGTCGGGCGCGGCGTCGCTGTACGCGAGGCCGAGCACGTTCGCGGCGACATAACCGATCGTCCAGATCACGCTGAACGAACCGAGCAGCGCGCCGCGATGCTTGCGCGGCGAGAACTCGGCGAGGATCGCGTGGCCGACCGTGAAGTCGCCGCCCATCCCGAAGCCGATCAGCACGCGCAGCAAGCACAGTTCGAGCGGCGAGCTCACGAAGAACTGCGCGAACGCGGCCGCGGTGATGATCACGAAGCTGGTCAGGAAAATTTTCTGCCGGCCCATACGGTCGGACAGCCAGCCGAACACGAGGCTGCCGAAGAAGATGCCGATCAGCGCCGAGCTGCCGATCATCCCCATCCAGAACGCGTCAATCGGCATCTGTTTGCCGAGCGCGGCGAGCGCATAGCCGATCGTGCCGAGCGTGTAGCCCTCGGTGAAATGCGCGCCGAACGTCAGGCCGGCGATCTTCACGTGGAAACGGTTGAGCGGCACGTCGTCGAGCGCGATGGGGCGGTGCGGCGCATCGGCGCCGCGCGACAGCGGCAGCGCGCGGGCAGTGCCGGATTGAACGTTGGCTTGGGTCAAGCTGCCTCCGGATTTGTTATGCATGCGGCACGCGGGCGTCGGACGACGCCGCGAAGCCGTGCGAGGCGCCGCGCGGCCGGGCGGCGCGCGGCGCGGATCGACCGCGGAGAGCGGTCGGGGGTCAGCGGCCGAGGCCGGCCATCAGCGTGTACTTGAGTTCCACGTATTCGTCGAGGCCGTACTTCGAGCCTTCGCGGCCGAGCCCCGATTGCTTGACGCCGCCAAACGGCGCGACTTCGGTCGAGATGATCCCGTCATTGACGCCGACCATCCCGCTTTCCAGCGCACCCGACACGCGCCACGCGCGGCCGAGGTCGCGCGTGTAGAAATACGCGGACAGCCCGAACGGCGTGTCGTTGGCCGCGGCGACGGCTTCGTCCTCGGTCGTGAAGCGGAAGCAGCCGGCGACCGGGCCGAAGGTTTCCTCTTCGGCGATCAGCATGCCGGGCGTCATGCCGGTCAGCACGGTCGGCTCGTAGAAGGTGCCGCCGAGCGCGTGGCGCTTGCCGCCGGTGAGCACGTTCGCGCCCTTCGAGGTGGCATCGGCGACGTGCCGCTCGACCTTGCCGAGCGCCGCTTCGTTGATCAGCGGCCCCTGGTCGACGTCGCCCGCGAGCGCGTTGCCGACGCGCAGCTTGCGCACGGCGTCCGCGAGCTTGCGCGTGAAGGCGTCATACACGCCGTCCTGCACGAGGAAGCGGTTCACGCACACGCAGGTCTGGCCCGTGTTGCGGAACTTCGACGCGATCGCGCCTTCGACCGCCGCATCGAGATCGGCATCGTCGAACACGATGAACGGTGCGTTGCCGCCGAGTTCGAGCGACAGCTTCTTCAGCGTGTCGGCCGACTGCTTCGCGAGCAGCTTGCCGACCCGCGTCGAGCCCGTGAACGACAGCTTGCGCACGACGGTCGAGCTCGTCAGCGTCTCGCCGATCGCGACCGCGTCGCCCGACACGACGTTGAACACGCCGGCCGGCACACCCGCACGCTCGGCGAGCACCGCGAGCGCGAACGCCGACAGCGGCGTTTCCTCGGACGGCTTCAGCACCATCGTGCAGCCGGCCGCGAGCGCTGGGCCGGCCTTGCGCGTGATCATCGCGAGCGGGAAATTCCACGGCGTGATCGCCGCGACGACGCCGACCGGCTCGCGCGTGACGACGATCTGCGCGTTCGGCTTCGGGCTCGGGATCACGTCGCCGTACATGCGCTTCGCTTCTTCCGCGAACCATTCGAGAAAGCTCGCCGCGTAGGCGACTTCGCCGCGCGCTTCCGCAAGCGGCTTGCCCTGTTCGCGCGTCAGCAGCTCGGCGAGCGCATCGCGGTGTTCGAGCATCAGCTCGCCCCAGCGCTTCACGCGGGCGCCGCGTTCCTTCGCGGTCAGCGCGCGCCACGCGGGAAACGCGTGGGCGGCCGCATCGATCGCGCGCTGCGTGTCGTCGGCGCCGCCTTTCGCGACCTTCGCGATCGTCTCGCCGGTCGCGGGATTCAGCACCGGATAGGTCGCGTCGCTCGCGCCATGCGATTCGTGCCATTCACCGCCGATGTAATGGCCGGTTCTCAGAAATTCGCTCATCGTGTGTCGTTCCTTCAGTGCTTCAGTCAGCCGCGAAACTGCCCTGCGCCGGACGCGACTCGCGCGCGATGCGCTTGCCGGCCGTGTAGTCGTTGATCAGGTCGCATGGCGTGTAGTTGCGTTCCAGTTCGTGCAGCTCTTCATCGGTCAGCCGCGTTTCGAGCGCGCCGAGTGCGCTGTCGAACTGCTCGACGGAATCCGCGCCGACCAGCATGCTCGCGATGCCGGGCCGGCTCAGCACCCACGCCTGCGCGATCTGCGCGGGCGGCACGCCGCGCCGCTTCGCGACCTTCGCGACCGATTCGGCGATCGCGAGCGACGACGCGTCGCCATACATCTGCGCGGTGAAGAAGTCGGTCTGGTTGCGCGTCGATTGCGGCTCGCAGGTCAGCAGGCCGCGCGCGAGCGGGCTGAACACCGACACGCCGACGCCCTGGTCGATGCAGTAGGGCACCATCTCGCGCTCTTCCTCGCGATACGCGAGGTTGAGCTGCAGCTGCATGTTGATCGGCTTGTCCCAGCCGTTGCGCTCGCACGCCTGCATGATCTTCGCGAACTGCCACGTGTACATCGTCGATACGCCGATGTAGCGCGCCTTGCCCGCGCGAACGATGTCGTGCAGCGTGCTCATGGTTTCCTCGACGGGCGTGTTCACGTCGAAGAAATGCAGCATGAAGATGTCGACGTAATCCATCCCGAGGCGCTTCAGCGACCCGTCGATGCCGTCGAGCACGTGCTTGCGCGAATGGCCGCCCGCGTTCGGGTAGCTGCCCATGTCGTAGCCGACCTTGGTCGTCACGACGAGCTCCTCGCGGCGCGCGTTGCGCTTCAGGATGCGGCCGACCACTTCCTCGCCGACGCCGGTCGAATAGAAATCCGCGAGATCGATGAAGTTGACGCCGGCGTCGAGCGCGCGGCGCACGATCGGCTCGCTCTGCGCTTCGTCGAAGATCCACGGCTTCCACTCGGGCGTGCCCATGTTCATCGTGCCGAGACACAGGCGGGACACCTTCAGGCCGGACTGGCCAAGGCGGACGTATTCCATGCTTCCTCCTGGTGCGGCCTGGCCGGCCGCGCGTTGTCTGTCAGTTCTTTTTCGGCGTGTAGAACGGGTTCGACACGTCGCGCGCGGCGGCGAACACGGCGTCGCGATGCGGCAGCCCTTCCATCGCGGCGACGATCGCGTTGCGGCACGCACGGTAGTTGTTCTCGAACACGGCATCGAGGTCGTCGGTCTGCGGGTTCACCCAGTTCGCCGACACGACGACCCAGTCGTTCTCCGCTTCGGGCGGCAGCGTGCCGTTCTCGAGCGCTTCGGCCACGGCCTTCGCGATGCCGGCCTGCGACGCGCCCCACGTGGCGTTGCCGTGGAAGTCGCTGGCGATCTGCGCCTTGTTCACGTACAGCGTGAGCGGCTTGGTCGGCACGCCCGGCTGCGCGATCACGACGAACGGCGCATGGCCGGCCGACGGCGTCGCGAGCGCGGTCGCGAATGCCTGCCCGGCCGGGCCGTTGCGCGGGCCGACCAGCACGTTGATGTGCGCGAGGTTGACGCCGGGGCCTTCGAAGCCTTCGCCGATGTAGAGCTGCCTGGGTTGGGATGCGGTCATTGCGGTGTCTCGTCGATACGGTTGGTGTGAGGCGATTGTGGTGGGCCGCGGTGCGGCCGGTGAATCGATGTTTTCTGATCGAGGTATGAGTTTTCGTCGTCTCCGGGAAAGCCCTTGGCCCAGCGCGCAAACGCCCGCCGGGCGGGCCGCGGCCGCCGTCGTGACGGCCGGCGGAACGGCATCGGCGGGTGGGCGTTCGCGTCCCGGCTCCGGGTTTGTCATACCCGGGCAGGGGTTGGAGGGCCGAGCGCATCTGGACAACAATCGGCGTACTCCGAGCCCTATCTTTCGTCTTCCCTTTTCTTTTCGAAAGCGAGTAATTCCGATGGCTGCCATTCAGAAGCCCGATTGGTCGAAGCTGAGTTCGCTCGATCCGGAGCTGATCCGGGCATTCGTCGCCGTCGTCGAAAGCGGCGGCTTCACCGCGGCGGCCCGGCAACTGCATCGCACGCAGTCGACGATCAGCCTGCGCATCCGCACGCTCGAGGAGCGTCTCGATACGCACCTGTTCATGCGCAACAGCCGGCGGCTCGAACTGTCGCGCGACGGCGAGAATTTCCTGATCCACGCGCGGCGGATCATCCAGGTGCAGAACGACGCGATCATCGCGTTGAAGCAGACGAGCAGCGACCGCGGCGTGGTGCGCTTCGGGCTGCCCGAGGACTATGCGGAGCTGTGGCTGCCCGACCTGCTGAAGTCGTTTTATGCGATGCGGCCGGGGGCGCGCCTGCACGTGCATTGCCGGACGTCGCTCGAACTGCTCGAACGGCTGCAGGCCGGCGAGCTCGACGTCGCGCTCGTCGTGCGGCACGGGCCGAACGCGGGCGGGCGGCTGCTCGGCCGTCACGACGTCGTGTGGGCCGCGCACCGGGATTTCGCGCTCGGCGCGCAGGCGTCGGTGCCGCTCGCGCTGTTTCCCGAGACGTGCTGCTACCGGCAGCGCGGGCTGCAGGCGCTCGCGACGGCCGAGCGGCCGTATCACGTCGTCTATACGAGCCAGAGCCCGACCGGCATCAAGATCGCGGTGAACCACGGCGCGGCCGTGACGATGATCGATCGCTGCACGCTGCCCGAGAACTGGCGCGTGCTCGATGAAACGGACGGGCTGCCGCCGCTGCCGGCGGCCGATCTCGAACTGCATCGCTCGCCTGGCATCTGCGACCCGCTGACCGACGATCTGGTGTCGCTGATCGAATCGATGGTCGACGAGCGGCGGCGCGCATCGCTCGAGGCGTTCGCGTAGCGGGGCAATTGCGAAGCGGGAGCGGGTGGGGCGGGCAATTCGGCACGGGGCCGGATCAATGCGCCCCGCATGCCGTTTTTTGCACTGCCGCCCCGTTTTTTTGCACGACGTTTATGCGGTCTCTTCTAAGCTGGGGATGTGTCGAACAGCCGAGACGGCTTCCGTCCGCTCCATGACCTTCATCCATCCCGTTCCCGCCTTCGATGTCGCCGGCCGCCAGTTGCGCGCCGGTGCACACAACAACGTCATTCCCTTCCCGCCGCCGCGCCCGCGCCTGCAGTTGCCCGTCACGCTGACGGCCGACTCCGGCGAGCGTGCGCGCGCCCGGCTCGCCGCGCTGCTGAATTCCCCGCTCGGCGTGTACGTCGTCAGCGCGCGCGCCGTGCGCGACGTGATCCACGTGCACTTCGACATCGCGCCGGAAGACCTCGATTTCACGCTGCACATGCTGATCGCCCAGCAGGCCGACGCGGTGATCGGGCCGGTCGCGCGCCGGTTGCGGATCGGGTCGAAGGCCTGGTGAGCCGGGACATGCCGGTTGCGCGTCGCGTCGTGCGCGGCGCGGTTCCTGAATACGGAGTGCCTATGTACCTCACGGAAGAAGTGCGTATCGCGCGGCCGGCAAGCCGCCGCGTGCGGACGGCGTCGCTGCCGTCGAGCCAGCAGCTCGCGCGTCAGCTCGTGACGACGGTTCGCGTCGCCGAAGTGCTGCTGCATCAGGCGATCGTCGTGCCCGACGGGCATCAGTGGTCGGTCGACACCGAGCGGGTCGACGCGGACGGCGGGCCGCTCGCGGCCTGGGAGACCTGCGTGACGTTGCGGATCGGCAAGGTGTTCGCGCCGGCGGTCAGCCCGGCCGCCCGCGTCAACGATCCCGGCCAGGTCGCGGTCGAGATCCGCCTCTGTCTGCCTGAGCAGGCGTATCTGGCCGAACGGCGCGTGAGCATCTTCGGCCGCCGCCACGGCAACCGGTTCGGCGCGACGCTGTCGGTCGCATCGGGCGCGCAGTGGGGCTGGCAACGTGTGGAGCACGTCGCACCGGAACACCTGCACGTGCGCGGCGATACGCTCGAGGCACTCGTCGATGCGGTCGCCGCGAACGTCAACGCGGCGCTGGGCGCGGCGGGGTTCGGCGCGACGCGCTGATCACGCGTCGCCGGTTTGCCCGGTCTGCCGCTGCAGGTCTTCCATCAGCTGTTCCGCGAGAAAGTCGCACGGCGGCCGCTTTGATTTGGTGCTGCGCGCCAGGATCAGTTCGAGCGGTGGCAGGTCGGGCAGTCCGTGCGAGCGGCCGAGCATCGACAGTTGCGCGGGAATCGCGCAGCGCGCGAGCGGCGCGACCGCGAGGCCGGCCTCGACCATGCTGAGCAGCCCGAGCAGGCTCGGGCTTTCATACGACGTGCGGTACGGCACCTTCGCGCGTTCGAGGCTGCGGATCGCGTTCTCGCGCGCGACGCTGCCTGGCATGAACACCGCGATCGGCAGCGGCCGTTCCTCCCACACGCGCGGCCCGTTCGTCATCGCGGCCCACGCCATCGGCTCGTGGCGGATGAAGTCGCCGGACAGCCCCTTGATGCGCGTGCCGCACACGAGGTCGACGGTGCCGTCCTTGATCAGCGGCGCGAGCGCGCTGCTCGGCAGCCCCATCACCTGGATCTCGACCTTCGGGTAGGTGCCGGAGAATTTCTTCAGGACCGACGGCAGCAGCGACGACGCATAGTCGTCCGGCACGCCGATCACGACCTTGCCGGTCACTTCCGGCCGCACCACGGCCGCCCATGCCTCGTCGCGCAGCGCCAGCATTCGTCTGGCGAATCCCAGCAGCACCTCGCCCTCGCGTGTCAGCACGATGCTGCGCGGCTTGCGCACGAACAGCGGTCGCCCGATCGCGTCCTCGAGGCTCTTGATCTGCATGCTCACGGCCGACTGCGAGCGGTTCACGGCCTCGGCGGCGCGGGTCATGTTGCCCGTCTCCGCGACGGCGACGACGGTGGCGAGCACGTCGTGATCGAGCATCTTCATCGGTATCAGGAAAACTGAATGTAACGATCAACATTATGCGTTTTTATTGTTGCTGTGTGTCTGCCATAGTGCGATCACGCTGGCGCTCCGCCCGGCACGCAGGCTTGAACAGGGAAAAGTGGTGTCTCGATGATCGACCATCCGTTGCGCGCCGCACTGGCCGCGGAATTGCATGCCCGGCCGTTCCTGCGGCTCGCCGAAGCCGTGTCGCTCACGCATTACGCGATCTATGCGGACGGCCAGCCCGACATCCACGAAACGCTGTTGCACGCGCTGTGCCGCGATACGGGCATCACCGCGCCGCACGAAGGCGCGACGCACTACGCGGTGCAGTCGCCATGCGGCTGGCACCTGAAGTGGGAACGCCACACCGAATTCTCGACCTTCACGTTCGTCGCGCCGCGCCGCGACACCGGCTATTTCGACGATCTGGCGATCGAAGGCATTCCGTCCGCGTGGTTCGCGCGGCTCGCCGGCATCCGCTTCGTCGCGGTGCGGATGGAACTGCTGTCGGGCGACGCCGCGCGGCTCGTCTGCGGCGACCTGCGCCGCTGGATCGACGGGCCCGCGCTCGTCGGCAGCAACGTGCTCGGCGGCGGCAAGGTGTTCTGCGACTGGCATGTGCGCGACGACGGCTTCATGCGCTTTCTCGTCGTCGACGAGGATTTCCGCGAGGAGCAGGGCGGCCGCTTGCTGCAGCGTCTCTATGAAATCGAAACGTACCGGATGATGGCGCTGCTCGCGCTGCCCGTCGCGCGCCGGATGAGCCGCGAGCTCGACGAGATCCACGCGGCCTTGCATGCGTTGATGCAGCGAATGGACGCGAGCGGCGCCGACGGCGACGACGCGGCGCTGCTCGTCAAGCTCACGCATCTCGCGGTGCGGGTCGAATCGCTGGCGGGATCGGGCGCGCGCTTCAGCGCGTCGCGGGCATACGAGAAGCTCGTGCTGGCGCGCATCCAGGAATTGCGCGAGGAGCGCATCGAAGGGATGCCGACGATCGCCGAGTTCATGGAGCGGCGTTTCGCGCCGGCGATGGAAACGTGCCGCAGCGTGTGGGCGCGCCACGAGCAGATCGCCGCGCGGATCGCGCGCGCGGTCGACCTGCTGCGCACGCGCGTCAATCTCGCTCAGGAAAAGGACGTGACGCGCCTGCTGGCGGGCATGGAGCGAACCGCGCGCAATCAGCTTCATCTGCAGCACGCGGTCGAAGGGCTGTCGGTGGCGGCCATTTCGTACTACGTGCTGTCGCTCGCGACGGCGGCGTTCAAGGCGCTGCACGTGATGAACCTGCCGGTCGATCCCGAACTGGCGGAAGGCCTGCTGATCGCACCGGTCGTGTTCGCGGTGATTCACATCACGCGGCGCACGCGTGCGCAGCTTGCACGATCGGAAGCCGCGCATGACGGCACGACCGTGCACGCGGCGACGTTGAAGCAGGCTGGTTAAAACATCGACAACATAATCAAGGTAAGGAGTGGAGATGACTTTTTCGCAGAAACAACCGGCGGCGTTCTTTAGTGGTTTCGATGCGTTTGATGAACCGGCAGCGGATGACGCGGGCGTGTCGGAAGAAGCGCGCGTGACGTCGTATCAGGCCGTGCTGCAGGAGCCGATGACGTCGCTCGTCGGGAATACGCTCGATCGGCCGGATGTCGCGGCAGTGGCGATTCTCGGGTACAACTGACGCGATTTTTCGCGTCGATTCAATGTAGTACAGGCGTTCATTTTCCGGCCGTCCTTCGGCGGGCCGGAAGTGAATCGCCTTCTCCCTTCATTTTCCCCGCCCCTGCGCGAGCGCCAGCTCGACGAACGCACGCGCGGCCGCGCTCCGGTACGCGCCCTTGCGCTGCAGCAGTACGGCGGTGCGCCGCAGCACGGCCGGGTCGAGCGCGACGGCAACGAGATCGTCGTGCCCGGTCGCGATCGTCGCGGGCAGCAGCGTCGCGAGATTCGTGCGGCGCACGATCTCGATCACCGCACCCAGCGAATTCGCCTCCATCTGCACGCGCGGCTGCACGTCGTGCTCGCGGAAATAACGGTCGATCTGCGTGCGCGTCGCGAACTCAGCGGTCAGCAGCACGAGCGGCGCGTCGTGCAGCGTGCGCAGGCCGGCCTTGCGTTTCCCGGCGAGCGCGTGCCGACGGTTCACGACGAGCGCGAGTGTCTCGACCAGCAGCGTTTCCACTTCGATATCCGCCGTCTGCACATCCTCGAACGCGATGCCGACATCGAGCTCGTCGTCGACGAGCAGCGCCTCGATGCGCTCCTGCGACATCTCGCGCACCGACAGCGACACGTCCGGATAACGATCGTGAAACGCCTCGACGAGCGGCCCGACGAGATAGCTCGTGAAGGTCGGCGTGACCGCGAGCCGCAGCGAGCCACGGCTGAGATCCTGCACGTCGTGAATCGCGCGCCGGCCTTCCGCGAGATCGTGCAGCGCCTGCCGCGCATAGCGGAAATACACCTCGCCTGAATCCGTCAACCGCGTGACGCGCCCGGTGCGGTCGAACAGCTGCGCGCCGAGCGTTTCCTCGAGCTGGCGAATCTGCTGCGACAGAGCGGGCTGCGACACGTGCAGCGCGGCGGCCGCACGCGTGAAGCTGCGGTGTTCGGCAACAGCCAGGAAGTAGTGGATATGGCGCAGCAGCATGGTGGTTCCTATAAGTCGTGCTTATCGGCCTGATCATAAATCAGTCTTTTACCTTATTGGAAGCGCGGCGTAACCTGCCCTTCATCGATTTCACCCGAACCGGAGAACAAGCGATGAAGGACATCATTGAAGGCTTTCTGAAGTTCCAGCGCGATGCCTACCCGACGCGGGCCGCGCTGTTCCGCGATCTCGCGCGCAGCCAGAACCCGCGTGCGCTGTTCATCTCGTGCTCGGACAGCCGGCTCGTGCCGGAACTCGTCACGCAGCGCGAACCGGGCGACCTGTTCGTGATCCGCAATGCCGGCAACATCGTGCCGTCGTACGGCCCGGAGCCGGGCGGCGTGTCGGCGTCGGTCGAATACGCGGTGGCCGCGCTGCGCGTGACCGACGTCGTGATCTGCGGGCACTCCGATTGCGGCGCGATGACGGCGATCGCGACCTGCCAGTGCATGGACCACATGCCGGCCGTCGGCCACTGGCTGCGCTACGCCGATTCGGCGCGCGTCGTGAACGAGGCGCGCGCGCATCGCAGCGAACGCGAACGGATCGACTCGATGGTGCGCGAGAACGTCGTCGCGCAACTCGCGAACCTGAAGACGCACCCTGCCGTGCGACTCGCGCTCGAAGAAGGGCGCCTCGCGCTGCACGGCTGGGTCTACGACATCGAATCGGGCTGCATCGACGCCTACGACGGCGCAACCGGCCGGTTCGTCTCCCTGGCGGACCATCCAGGCGTCCGCGCCACGCCCGCGACGCTTTCCGTCGCGGCCTGAACCCATTCCACCTACCCACCCACGAGGTATTGCCATGATCCAGTCCCAACACAGCCAGACCGCCCGCCACGCGCTTGCGGAGACCGTCGTCCTCGCAAAGGCGCGCAAGAACCTGTCGTTCGCGCAGCTCACCGAAGGCACGGGCCTGAGCGAAGCGTTCGTCACGGCCGCGCTGCTCGGCCAGCATGCGCTGCCGGAGAACGCGGCGCGCGTCGTCGCCGACAAGCTCGGCCTCGACGACGATGCGGTGCTGCTGCTGCAGTCGATCCCGCTGCGCGGCAGCATCGACGATCGCGTGCCGACCGACCCGACCATTTACCGCTTCTACGAAATGCTGCAGGTGTACGGCACGACGCTGAAGGCGCTGGTCCACGAGAAGTTCGGCGACGGCATCATCAGCGCGATCAATTTCCGGCTCGACGTGAAGAAGGTCGACGACCCCGAAGGCGGCTCGCGCGCGGTGATCACGCTCGACGGCAAGTACCTGCCGACCAAGCCGTTCTGACGCCGGCGCTGCGCGGCACCGCGACGACGGTGCCGCGCGGGTTGGCTCGACGTGCGTCGGCCGCGGGCCGGCGCGCGTTTCCGTCATCCCGTTTCAACGAGGACGCAGCCATGGATTTTGTGAAGCGCACGGTCGATCTTGCGATGAAGAACGTGGAAGAGGGCGGCCGCCCGTTCGCGACGGTGATCGTCCACGACGGCGAGATCGTCGCGGAGAGCCCGAACCTCGTCGCGCAGACCAGCGACCCGACGGCCCACGCCGAGATCCTCGCGGTGCGCGACGCATGCCGCAAGCTCGGCACCGAGCACCTGACCGACTGCGAGATCTACATCCTCGCGAGCCCGTGCCCGATGTGCCTCGGCTCGCTGTACTACTGCAGCCCGAAGCGCGTGATCTACATCACGACGCGCGAGGACTACGCGCCGTTCTATCGCGACGACCGCAAGTACTTCGAGCTCGACACGTTCTATGCCGAGTTCGCAAAGCCGATCGGCGAACGAAGGTTGCCGATGGTGCAGCAGAAACACGGCGACGCGATCGGCGTTTACCGGCGCTGGAAGGAACTGAACGCGAAGTGACGTGACCCGCGCGACGCACCGGTCGCGCGGTGCAGCCATCCCGGCTGCTCGTTTTCCCCACCCTCTGCTCTGCCCGACGGTTGACCTGCCGCCGGGCGCCCGTGTTGCCGCGCGGGTTTGTGTCGTGCCCCCCGTTTTCCCGCCTCCCCAAACATCGATCCCGTTCAATGTCCGGAACGGAAATCCGCGATCCATAAAGTTTTTGACGGGTTTAAAAATTCGCACTGGAGACGACAGAAACGTGCGGAAAGCCCGATGAAAACCAATGAAATGTTCATGACAGCCAGCGCGACAGCCGATGCCGGTCGCGGCTGATTGCCGCCGATCGCCGTGCGTTGCCCCACACCTGCCTCGTTGCGCCATTCGTTCCGGATGAGGAATCGCTCGATCCCTCTCCGCCTGTGCCGCGCGACCTTGCGACCGGTCGCGCCTGACGCCTGAGATTCGCTTACCTGCTTAACACGGACCATCATGAAACGGGATTCATTCAGTACACCTGATGCGGTGCGTCGAACGACGACGGAAATGCTCAAGCCGAACGACGCCTTCGTGCGCATCGAAAACGTCGTGAAGAAATTCGGCGACAGCACGGCCGTCGACAACGTGAACCTGACGATCGCGAAAAACGAGCTGTTCGCGCTGCTCGGCAGCTCGGGCTGCGGCAAGTCCACGCTGCTGCGCATGCTTGCCGGGCTGGAAACGGCCACCTCCGGCAAGATCTTCGTCGACGGCGAAGACCTCGCAGCGCTGCCGCCGTACCGCCGCCCGGTCAACATGATGTTCCAGTCGTACGCGCTGTTCCCGCACATGTCGGTCGAATCGAACGTTGCGTTCGGCCTGAAGCAGGAAGGCACGCCGAAGAACGAAATCAAGGAACGCGTGGCCGACGCGCTCGCACTCGTGCAGATGAGCAAGTACGCACAGCGCAAGCCGCATCAACTTTCCGGCGGCCAGCAGCAGCGTGTCGCGCTGGCCCGCTCGCTGGTCAAGCGCCCGAAGCTGCTGCTGCTCGACGAGCCGATGTCCGCGCTCGACAAGAAGATCCGCCAGAAGACCCAGCTCGAACTCGTGAACATCATCGACAAGGTCGACGTGACCTGCGTGATGGTTACGCACGATCAGGAAGAAGCGATGACGATGGCGAGCCGCCTCGCGGTGATGAGCGAAGGCAAGATCGTGCAGATCGGCGCGCCGGGCGAAGTGTATGAGTTTCCGAACAGCCGTTTCTCGGCGGAATTCATCGGCTCGACCAACCTGTTCGAGGGCCGCGTCGTCGAGGACGAGCCCGATCACATCTTCGTCGAGAGCGACGACCTCGAAGCACGCATGTACGTGAGCCACGGCATCACCGGCCCGCTCGGGATGCCGGTCGGCATCTCGGTGCGCCCGGAACGCGTGCACGTGTCGCGCGAGAAGCCGGGCTCGAAGCACAACTGGGCGCGCGGCGTCGTGACCGACATCGCGTACATGGGCAGCTACTCGCTGTATCACGTGCGCCTGCCGAGCGGGAAGACGGTCGTGTCGAACCTGTCGAGTTCGCACCTGATGAGCGACACGGCCCCGGCGTGGAACGACGACGTGTTCGTGTCGTGGTCGCCGGCCAGCGGCGTCGTGCTGACGCAATGAGGACGACACGATGAGAACCTCTGCTTCCACTCCGTCCACGCCGGTGTCGCCCGGCGCCGCGAGCACCGGCGCCGGCCGGGCCCGCCCGGGCCGCTTCGCCGCGCTGTCGCGCTTGCTGCCGTCGGGCCGCAGCGTCGCGATCGGCGTGCCGTTCCTGTGGCTCGCGGTCTTCTTCGCGCTGCCGTTCGTGCTGGTGCTGAAGATCAGCTTCGCCGACCAGGTGATGGGCATCCCGCCGTACACGTCGCTCGTCGAGTTCAAGGACGGCGTCGTGCACTTCGCACTGCAGCTGTCGCACTACGCGTTCCTGCGGCAGGACGACCTGTACATCGCGACCTACCTCAGCTCGCTGAAGATGGCCGCCGTGTCGACCGTGCTGTGCCTGCTGATCGGGTACCCGATGGCGTACTACATCGCCCGCTCGGAGCCGAACCGCCGCAACGTGCTGATGATGGCCGTGATGCTGCCGTTCTGGACCTCGTTCCTGATCCGCGTCTACGCATGGATCGGCATCCTGAAGGACGACGGCCTGCTGAACCACACGCTGATCGCGCTCGGCATCATCCACACGCCGCTGCGCCTGTATCACAGCGATGCGGGCGTCTACATCGGGATGGTCTATTCGTACCTGCCGTTCATGGTGATGCCGCTGTACGCGCACCTGGTGAAGATGGACCTCACGCTGCTCGAAGCCGCGTACGACCTGGGCGCGAAGCCGTGGGTCGCGTTCACGCGGATCACGCTGCCGCTGTCGAAGAACGGGATCATCGCCGGCAGCCTGCTGGTGTTCATCCCGGCGGTGGGCGAGTACGTGATTCCGGAGCTGCTCGGCGGCGCCGACACGCTGATGATCGGGCGCGTGATGTGGGATGAATTCTTCAACAACATGGACTGGCCGATGGCGTCCGCGGTGACGGTCGCGATGGTGATGCTGCTGCTGGTGCCGATGGCGCTGTTCCAGTACTACCAGGTCAAGGAACTGGAGGAAGCGAAATGATCAAGCCGAGCAAACCGCTGTCGACGGGCGTCCTCGCCTTCGGCTTCCTGTTCCTGTACATCCCGATCATCAGCCTGGTCGTGTACTCGTTCAACGAGTCGAAGCTGGTGACGGTGTGGTCGGGCTTCTCGCTGAAGTGGTACGCGGCGCTGCTGGAGGACGACGAGCTGCTGACCGCCGCATGGCTGTCGCTGAAGATCGGTCTCCTGACGGCCACCGCGTCGGTCGTGATCGGCACGTGGGCGGGTTTCGTGCTCGCGCGCTTCGGCCGCTTCAAGGGCTTCACGCTGTACACGGGGATGATCAACGCGCCGCTGGTGATTCCGGAAGTGATCCAGGGCATCTCGCTGCTGCTGCTGTTCGTGGCGCTGGAGCAGATGTTCGGCTGGCCGAAGGGGCGCGGGATGCTGACGATCTGGATCGGTCACGTGATGCTGTGCGTGTCGTACGTGGCGATCATCGTGCAGTCGCGCGTGAAGGAGATGAACAAGTCGCTTGAAGAGGCAGCGCTCGATCTCGGCGCGACGCCGCTGAAGGTGTTCTTCGTGGTGACGCTGCCGCTGATTTCGCAGGCACTGCTGTCGGGGTGGCTGCTGTCGTTCACGCTGTCGATCGACGACCTGGTGCTGTCGGCGTTCCTGTCGGGTCCGGGGTCGACGACGCTGCCGCTGGTGGTGTTCTCGCGCGTGCGGCTCGGGCTGAACCCGGAGATGAACGCACTGGCGACGCTGTTCATCACGGCCGTGACGATCGGCGTGATCGTCGTGAACCGGATGATGATCGCGCGCGAACGGCGCCGGGTGGCCGACATGAAGGCGGCGTTCGCGGTGGCGTGAGCGCGGGCGCGATGGCGTGAAGAAGGCGACGGCGGGCGCGTGACGGGCCCGCCGATTGCGTGGGTCGCTTGCGTGCAGGGCGGGTCACGGGGCGGTCGAGTGCCGGGTGCTTTGCTGGCATCATGTCGGACAATTCAACGACACGCGTTCCTCCCATGCCCTGCTACCCGTCAAGAAGAATGGCGCCGATGATCGGCGTTGCCGCCGCCGCGGTCGCGATGAGCCACGGACAATGGGCGGCCGCCGCGCCGGCTGCCGACGCCCGGACACTGCCGGCCGTCGGCACGACGTGGTGCTACAGCGTTGGCGAGGGCCACGTGACGCCGATGACACTCAAGGCCGTACATGGCGGCGTCGCGAGCTATGACGTCGGGCCGGCCGCTGCACCGATGAAGCTCGACGAGGACGTCTCGACCTATACGACGCCGAATCCGGCGCGACACGGCGAGCGCAGGCTGCTCGTGTTTCCGCTGAAGCCGGGCAAGCAGTGGGAGGACCGCTTCGACGAAACCGTGACCGCGAGCATCGGTCGGGGATGGGCTTGGCATTACCGCTACCGGGCCGTTGCGTCGAGCGAGGTGATCGGTACGGAGAAGCGGCAAGTTGGCGCGGGCACGTACGACACGTTCGTGATCGTGCGCACGACGTCGTGGACCAAGAGTGATCCCGGCACGACCGATGCGACGCTGCGCGACATGGGCATGCATTGCGACGATCCGGCGTGCAAGGTGTCGGGCTACAGCAAGGAAGTATCGTGGTATGCGCCGTCGATCGGACGGGTCGTGCTGCGCGCGAATGTGCAGAGCGGGTTCGAGCCTTCGATGACCGATGCTTCGGCCGACGAGACGCTGAAGAACGCGGGCTCGCTCGTGACCGAACTGGTCGGCTACGGCGACGATGCGACTTGCAAGGCGGCACAGCCGCCGCGATTCGCGACGGTGCCTTCCGCGCCGGGATTCGGGTTCCCGCTGTGGCCGAACAACGCGTGGGAATTCCACATGGCGCGCGATATCGCGCGGGAGTAGCGCGGTCGCCACGCAGCGGGCGAAGCGCTATAGTCGTGCGATGCCCGCTGACGGTACGACACACCCGGCGGCCCATTCACGTACGCGTCCTTCCGATGACAGCCCTTCCCGACGTTACCCTGCAACTGACCGACACCGAGCAGCCGGCCGCACGCGACTTCATCAGCAGCAAGCTCGGCGAATTCAATCACGCGATGACGGGGCGCGCCGACGCGGCCACGCTCGACGTGTACGTCACCGATCGCGCGACCGGCGAGATCGTGGGCGGGCTGACGGGGCGCACGTCGCTCGGTCTTTTCTTCATCGATCTGTTCTACCTGCCCGAATCGCTGCGCGGTGGTGGATTCGGCAGCCGGCTGCTGCGCGAGGCCGAAACGGAAGCGAAACGCCGCGGATGCGCGCGCGCGGTGCTCTACACGATCTCGTTCCAGGCGCCGGACTTCTACCGGAAGCAGGGTTACGAAGCATTCGGCGAAGTGCCGTGCGAGCCGGAAGGGACGTCGCGCGTGTTCATGGTGAAGGTGCTTTGAACCGGTTCCGCCGGCTTGCGTCGCACGGTCAGATTTTCGTGGCGATCGCCTTTGGCGTGTAGCTGCCGTGAGCGGCCGGATCCACGAACCGGCCTCTGAAATATCCCCCACCGTTCTCGTCGGGCATGAACGTCTGGTTGGCCGGATCCAGCATGCGGCGCCAGAATGCGTTCCGGCGCGCGATGTTGTCGATCGTTCGCATCTTTCCGAGGATCGTGCCGGTAATCGTTGCATCCCTTTCGCTGAGACTGCCGGCGAGAACGAGCGAGAAGCCCGGCGGAAGGGGAAGCGTTCGATGGATCTCCGACCAGCACAGCGTGCCGATGCCTCGGCAGCACAATTCCGGCGGCAGCATGAAGTCGCCGACGTGCATCTTGAACGACGATTCGTCCAGCGGAAGCCATTTTTCGTCGAACGGGAATTTCTTGACCCGAGTCGTCGATCCGAATCGCGATTCCAGGTATTCGAGTTCGACGGACACGCGGCCCGTGCAGTAGCGATCGGGTGACCCGTCCAGTTTTTCGATTGCCTGCACGATCGTCATGGTCGCGATCGGCGCGCCTTGCAGATCGGTGATCCGGTACGTATGCCGCGTGGTGTTCATGGTGCTGATCCTTGTGCAAGCACGATGACGCGGCTCGAACGCGGGCATCCGGGCGTGGGCGGCGTCACTGAATGCCCGCCCCGCGCCGGCGCGGGAACCGCCCCCGCGCGAACGGCACGGGGCGCATGTCACCTGCGTCAGCAATGCTCCAGTGCGTACGACAGGTCGGCGATCAGGTCGTCCGGATGTTCGAGCCCGACCGACACGCGAATCAACCCTTCCGACACGCCCGCCGCGGCGCGCGCATCGGCCGGCACGCCCGAATGCGTCGTCGACGCCGGATGGCAGATCAGCGACTCCGTGCCGCCGAGACTGACCGCGGACTTGAAGAGCGTCAGGTGGTTGATGAACCTGAACGCCTGCTCGCGGCCGCCGTCGAGGATGAATGCGAATGTCGAGCCGGGCCCGCTGCACTGGCGCTGGTAGACGGCCTGGTAGGCCGGATCTTCGATGAGCTCGGGGTGCAGCACGCGCACCGGTCGATGCGGATTGCCGGCGAGCCAGCGGGCGACGTCTCTGCCGCTGCGCGCGGCCTGCTGCATGCGCAGCACGAGCGTTTCCATCGAGCGCGTGATCATCCACGACGAATGCGGGTCGAGCTGCGAGCCGAGCGTGCTGCGAATCGAGCGGATCTTCGTGATCAGGTTGCGGGAGCCCGTAACGCCACCAGCAACGAGGTCGCTATGCCCGCCGATGTATTTCGTCAGCGAGTACACGCTCAGGTCGATGCCTTGTCGCGATGGCTTCTGATACAGCGGCCCGAGCAGCGTGTTGTCACAGACCGACAGCGGGCGATAGCCGTGGCGCGCCTCGAACGCATCGATCTCGCTGCGCAGGCCGTCGAGGTCGAACAGCGCGTTGGTCGGGTTGGCGGGCGTCTCGATGTAGCACATCCGCACGTTGCCCTTTTGCGCGGCCGCTTCGAGCGCGGCGCGGATCGAGAGGGTGGACAGCCCGTCGGCGATCACTTCGGAGCGAATGCCCCACTCGGGCAGGAACTTCGAGATCAGCGTTTCGGTGCCGCCATACAGCGGCACGGACTGAACGACGCAGTCGCCCGGCCGCAGGAAGGTCAGCAGGATCGCCGCGATCGCGGACATGCCGCTCGACGTCACGACGGCGGCTTCGGAATCGTCGAGCAGCGCGAGGCGATCCTCGACGATCTCCAGGTTCGGGTGATTGAAACGGCTGTAGACGAGGCCCGCGCCTTCGCCTTCGGGCAAAGGCTTGCGACCGGCCACGACGTCGAAGAATTCGGCGCCGTCCTCGGCCGTGCGGAACGCGAACGTCGACGTGAGGAACACGGGCGGCTTCACCGATCCTTCCGACAGGAACGGATCGTAGCCGTACGACATCATCTGGGTTTCGGGATGGAGTTCCCGGTCTGCAATCTTGCGCTTGTGGTAGTTGCGATAGGCCATGCAGTGCTCCGTGCTGGGGTAGTGAGGAACAGCCGTTGCAGCGGTGGCACGACGCGTGCGGCGCCGGGTAGGCACCGGTCGTCGCGACCGCGTGTGGCGATACTAACCGAAGGCACGGCTTCCGTGACACGCCCCTGACACTATCGACAGGGTGTCGCCTGTTCGAAGATCATGTCGTACAGCGCACGGGCGGCGGGCGACAGTTGCGCGCTCTTGCGTGTGACGAGCACAAGCGTGCGCGACACCGTCGGCTCGACGAGCTCGATCGTGCGGATCATCGGATACGCGTTCTTCTGGATCGCGAGCTTGGGCACGACGGCCGCGCCGAGCCCCTCCGCGACGAGCCCGAGCGCCGTCGAGCTGCGCTGCACTTCGTAGAACGAATGCAGCGACACGCCGCTCGTTTTCAGTGCGCCGTCGAGCAGCCCGCGATTGCCGCTCACTTCGCCGGCGAAGATCAGCGGGTGCGGCTGCAGTGCCGCCCAGCGAATGCGCCGCCGCTTCGCGAGCGGATGATCGTCGCGGCACACCAGCACGTACGGGTCGGTCGTCAGCGGTACGTTGACCAGTTCGGGATGCTGGTCGCCGGCGATGCCGATGCCGAACTCGGCCTCGCGATGCAGCACGGCCTGCAGTACCGACGCCGACGCGTGATCGAGGATCTTCACGCGATCGTGCGGCCGGTGCGCGGAGAATGCGCGCAGGATGCGGGGCAGGTATTGCACGCCGACCGTCGGCACGCACGCGATCGTGACGTCGCCGCGCTGGCTCAGGCCTGTCTCGCGAATTTCGGCGAGCGCGTCGGACAGCTCGTTCAGCAGCCGCCGCGCTTGCGGCAGGAAGCGCCGGCCGATTTCGGTGAGTGTGGTGCGGCGCGTGGTGCGCTCGACGAGCGCGACGCCGAGAAAGGTTTCGAGCTTGCGCAGCCGCTGCGTGATGGCCGTCTGCGTGACGTGCAGCGTATCGGCCGCCTGCCGGAAGCTGCCGCCGTCGGCGATCGCGACGAAAGCCTGGACACCGAGCGTATCGATCTTCATCAGATTTTTGAATCAATCACGATATTAAATTCATTTTACTGAACTTCGTGACGATCGCAGAATGCTTCACATCGACGGCCTCCCGCATCGCGCACGCTGGCAGAGGCACGGCCGTCCAAGCCGACCCGGAGAAACGACATGACGACCCCACTCGATCGATACGCCGCCCAGTACGTGCAATTCGAGGACGAACGCACGCGGCCGATCCGCGATCTGCTGGCCGCGGTGCCGAACACGCCGATCCATACCGCGATCGACATCGGCTGCGGGCCCGGCAATTCGACGGAGGTGCTGATCGCGCGCGCGCCGGACGCGACGATCCACGGGATCGACGCGTCGGCGGACATGATCGCGGCCGCGCGCAAGCGCCTGCCGGCACTGCGTTTCGATATTGCCGATGTCGCCACATGGGACGATCCGGGCGGTTATGACCTGATTCTGTCGAACGCGGTGCTGCAATGGGTGCCCGCGCACGACACGCTGTTTCCGTCGCTCGTCGGCCGGCTCGCGTCGGGCGGCCATCTCGCGGTGCAGATGCCCGACAACCTCGACGAACCCGCGCACCGGCTGATGCGCGAAGTCGCCGCGGCCGGACCGTGGACGGACAAGCTGAAAAGCGCGGCGCGCACCGAGCGGTTCGACGCGCGTTACTACTACGCGCTGCTGTCGCCGCTGTGTTCGCGCGTGGACGTGTGGCGCACGACCTACACCCACCCGCTGCGCGGCGGCGCGGACGCGGTCGTCGAATGGTTCAAGGGCAGCGCGCTGCGGCCGTTCCTCGCGGCGCTCGATGACGGCGAACAGCGCGCGTTCCTCGCGCGCTATCGCGATGCGATCGCCGGGCCGGACGGCTATCCGGCGCTCGGCGACGGCACGGTGCTGCTGCCGTTCCCGCGTCTGTTTATCGTCGCGACGCGCAAGTGACGCGGCAATGACGCGGCGGCCGGCGGCGCGTCAGCGCACCGGCCGCAGCGATTCCGGGTCGACCGTGCGACTGCGTGCGGTCTGCCCGTCGCGCAGGTCCTTGTACCAGAAGAGCGCGACTTCCCCGTCGTTCTCGCCGTCCGCATACAGGAAGCGGTCGTGGCCACCCAGCACGAAGCCCGCGCGTGCATACGTGCTGCAGGCCGCGACATTGTTCGCCTGCGTCTCCAGCCGCATGAAGCCGAACCCGTGGTTGCGCGCCCATGCTTCCGCGGCCGCCAGCAGGAACTGCCCGATACCCTGGCGCCGATAGGGGCGGTCGACGGCCAGCTCCGTGATCTCGGCCATGCCGTTCCAGCTTTGCGCGATCGCGACGAACCCGGCGAGCCGCCCGCCGGCCGTCGCGCGAAAGAGCGCCGCTTTGCCCGGCGCATCGTGCGCGTAGCCGGCCGGATCGAAGCCGTAGTCCTTGCGCTGCGCCGGCAGCGCGCGAAGATCGAGCAAGTCCTGATACGGCGCATTCAGTTCCCACGCGATATCGAACGAGAAGTCGCATCGGTCCAGTTCGTCGGCGGAAAGCCCGCTCGCCTGTTCGATGTTGATGTGCTCGGCTCGGTCCATGTGTCGGTGTCCTGTCTTCGGCGGGATGGCGTGGTCTTGTCCGTGCCGCGATCGCCGGCGCCGTGATGCGCACCGCGTCGCGTCCTTTTCTGCTTCGTTTTTTTGCACCTGCACAATGCGCCGCGCGCCAAACCGGCACAGACCGGCTGCGGCGCGCGTTCAACCGCCTGATTATGCTGGATTTCGGCGACGGCCCTGTGCGGGGGCGGTGCGATGCTGGCTGACTTGCATCGCGTCGCCGATTCGGGTCGACCATCGATCGCCTGTGGATGAAAGACGACAGGAACCCGAATAATTGTTTACCGTTCGATGACAACTCGATATATTTCGAAAAATATATCGAAGGTCGTGGCGCCGGCAGGCGTCACGTCGTCAACTCGCTCCACGAAAGCCGGAAGAGATTCTGACCTGCATCGCCGGAGCAACGCGTCGTCATGGCGTGCGCAACCGGTGCGCAAGCTCCCCGACGCTGCAATACGAGCGGCCGCCTCTCGGCATGCCGCTTCAGCAAGCCCACACTGGCATCGAAACGGAACATCGTGCACACGCGCATGAGGCGTTGGCGCGTCCGGCGATCCGGTGCCCCGGGCTTGCATACGTCCGTCATCGTTTTTTCGTCAACACGCCGCGCATCTCGCTGCGACGCAGGCGCGTGCGTTCACAACAAAAGGGAAGCAGCATGAAGAAGACCATCGTGGCCGCGGCCGCACTCGGGATGTTCGGCACCGCCGCGCAGGCGCAAAGCAGCGTCACGCTCTACGGGCTGATCGACGCGGGTATCACGTATTCGAACAAGGTTGCGACGTCGGCCGGACACGACAAGCTTGTCAAATACGGCGACGGCGTCGCGTCGGGCAGCCGCTGGGGCATCCGCGGCACCGAGGATCTCGGCGGCGGGCTGAAGGCGCTGTTCGTGCTGGAGAACGGCTTCAGCAGCGGCGACGGCACGCTCGGCCAGGGCGGCGCGCTGTTCGGCCGGCAGGCGTTCGTCGGCCTGTCGAAGAACGGGATCGGCTCGCTGACGTTCGGCCGCCAGTACTCGTTCTCGACCGACTACCTCGGCGCGAACTACACGATGGGCAGCCAGACGCCGGCCGGCAACTACGCGTATCACATCAACGACCTCGACCAGCTGACGTCGAGCCGTATCAACAACGCGGTGAAGTTCCAGAGCGCGAACTTCGCGGGCCTGACGTTCGGCGCGCTGTACGGCTTCTCGAACTCGACGCAGTTCGCGGGCACGCCGACCACGACCGGCGCGAACGGCACGCAGGGTTCGTCGAGCGCGTACAGCTTCGGCGCGAACTATGCGCAAGGGCCGTTCGGCATCGGCGCCGCGTACACGAACATCCGCTTCCCGAACGGCGCGACGCCCGCATTCGGCGTGAGCATCGCGAACATCAACACGGCTGGGCTGCGCGACCTCGAGACGTTCGGCGTCGGCACGCGTTATGCGATCGCGGCGGCCCTCGTGTGGGCGAACTGGACGCATACGAAGTTCGCGCCGCTGTCGGGCGAATCGTCGAAGCTGAACAACTACGAAATCGGCGGCCGTTATGCGTTTACGCCGGCCTTGAGCGGCGGGCTCGGTTATACGTTCTCGAAGCTCGACGGCCGTTATGAAGGCAAGTGGCACCAGGTCAACGCCGCGGTGGACTATGCGCTGTCGAAGCGCACGGACGTGTACGTGAGCGCGGCCTACCAGAAGGCGTCGGGCAGCAACACGATCAACGGCCGCGCGGTGCCGGTGCAGGCCGAGATCGGCTCGTCGCCGTCGTTCATCGGCAACGCGGGCGCGAACACGCAGTTCGTTACGCGTATCGGTCTGCGTCACAAGTTCTGATCGACGCGGGCAGGCAGGCGTTGCCGATACAGGCGGCGCCCGATGCGACGGCGGGCGCTCCATAGGAGCGCCCGTTTTGCTTTGGCACGCGACGAAACGCGACACAGCAGCGGTCCGGAAATCGATATATTCTTCTGTGCATATCGAAACGACGATCGACTGACCCCACCCACATTCACCCGCACGGGAGCACCATCTTGAATTCGATGCACCGCGAAGCCGTCGGCGAGGCCTTTTCGCTCGACGCGATGCAGCACGCAAGAACCATGACGTGGCAGGCCGTCGACGCGATCGCCGCGGGCATCCGGCCCGGCATGCGCGAATCGGAGGCCAATGCGCTGGGGCTGAGCGTGCTCAAGGCGCTCGGGATGGACCGGATCTGGCATCCGATCCTCGTTCGCTTCGGGGAAAACACGCTGCGCACGTTCAAGGAGCGCTCGGTGGCGGATCCCGTCCTCGCCGACGACGACATCTTCTTCATCGACCTCGGCGCCGTATGGGCGAAGCACGAGGGCGACGCGGGCGCGACGTTCGTCCGCGGCGACGATCCGGACATGCAGGCCTGCGCACGCGCGGCGCGCGTCATCTACGACGAAGTCGAGCATCACTGGCGGACCACCGGATGCGCGGGCATCGCGCTGTACGAGTTCGCGGCACAGCGCGCCGACGCGCACGGCTTCCGGTTGAACGTCGACATCAAGGGGCATCGCGTCAGCGATTTCCCGCACGCGATCTACAAGGCCGGCAATCTCGGCGACTTCGACGGCGCGCCGGCCGCCGGCCTGTGGATCCTCGAAATCCAGATTGCCCACCCGACGCGGCCGTTCGGCGCGTTCCACGAGGATCTGCTCGTTTAGCGCGTGTCGGCCGCCCCTGCGGGCGGCCGACACGGTCCGGTCATGCCGTCAGATGTTGATCGTGACGGGACCCGCGAGCGGCGTGTAGCCGTCGTCGAACAGATACCACGCGTCGTACTGCCCCGACGCCAGCGTGCTGTTGGCCGTGGACGAGAACAGCAGCGAGCCGGTGCTCTTCGGCAGGTACGCCCACGACTTGTAGCTGCCCTTGGTCGGCTGCGCGCCATGTGCAAAGATGCCCACCCAGTTCTTCGGGCTGTGGCTCCACGGCGGCGCGACGTAGTCGAACCGCAGCGTGCCGAACGTCGAGCCCTGCGAAGCGAGCGACGCGACGAACTTCTGGCCGGTATTGCCGATCGCCGAATCCGTGAGCAGGGCGCCGGATTGCGTCTGCACGCAGCCGGCCACCCGGCGCAGGAAGTTCGGATCGTTCGCGTCGCGGATGCTTGCGTCGTACCAGCCGCCGTCGCCGTACCACGTGACGGCTTGCGTCGCGCCGGCGGCGACGGTGACCGACTGCCTCGTGTTCATGCCGTAGGCGTTGTCGGTGAGCTGGAACGTCGTCGCGCTGGCGCCGGCGGAGTTGTCGAGCGTGATCTGCACGTTGCCGTTCGCCACGTCGTAGCACAGGCTGATTTCGGCGGTCGATCCCGTGTTGCCGGACGAACCGACGCTGCCGCGGAACGTCTGCAGGAAGCCGTTCGGGCCGTACACGGAATAGTCGTAGCTGCCGCCGGCATTCAGCGCGAGCGAATCCGACAGGTTCGCGCACTGGCTCGCGCCGGCCGCGATCGTGTAATGCCGGGGAATCGTGCTCGTGCCGTCGACCCACGCCTGCAGGTGTACGCCGGCGGTGCCGGTGTTGGTCATCGTCAGCGACAGCGCGTTGCCGGCGCGGTTGACCTTGCCTTGCACGAAGAACTCGTAGGGCAGGCGGCAGGCGGTGCTGCGGCCGGTTGTCTGCGCCGGCACCGCGGTGGTGGTCGGGTAGGGGATCGGGACGGCCGGGCCGTTCGGGTTCATGTTGCTCGCCGGCGGCTGGATCGCGGGAACGGTCTGGTCGGCGTTCGAGAAATCGAAGGCCGACGTCAGGTCGCCGCAGACCGCGCGTCGCCACGGCGAGATATTGGTTTCCTGAAACCCGAAGCGCGCCTCCAGGAAACGGATCACCGACGTGTGATCGAAGACCTGCGAATTCACCTTGCCGCCCTTCGACCACGGCGAGATCACGAACATCGGCACGCGCGGCCCGAGCCCGATCGGCACGTCGCCGCTGGCCGAGCCATCCGATGCGCTGCCGCTGCTGGCGACGAATTCCGCGGCCGTCGAGACGGTCGACTGCCCGGTGCCGGCCGCGGAGCTGGCCGGGACGGCGGGCGGGATGTGATCGAACAGGCCGTCGTTCTCGTCGTACATCACGAGCAGCACCGTGCTGGCCCACACCTTCGGATTCGAGGTCAGCGCATTCAGGACGTTGCTCACGTACCATTCGCCGCCGCTCGCGGCCCACGACGGATGCTCGCAGTACGCGTAAGGCGCGGCAATCCACGACACTTGCGGCAGCGTGTCGTTCGTGACGTCGGCCAGCAGTTGGCTGAACAGGTTCGTGTCGTATTCCTTGCCGCCGCCGGTCGGATCGATCTGCGTGCCGTTGAGCGCCGGCGCGAGCGGATCGGTGGCGCCCAGGTTCTGGTACTGCTTGAAGTTCAGGATGACGTTGTCACCGTAATTGCCGTTCCACCACAGATCCTTGCTGGAGCCGTTGTATTCGCCGTAGCCGTGGCCGGCATCCAGCCCGTTGCCCTTGTCCTGGTAGAACTTCCACGTGACGCCGGCCGCGTTCAGCCGCTCCGGCATCGTGGTCCAGCCGGTACCGGTCATCGTGTTGGTCGTGTACGGCGAATAGCCGGCGACGTTGCCGCAGCACCCGGTCCACAGATACAGCCGGTTCGGGTCGGTCGGACCGAGCATCGAGCAGTGGTAGTCGTCGCACACCGTGAACGCGCTCGCCAGTGCGTAGTAGAACGGGATGTCCTTCTGCGTGAAGTAGTACATCGTGCCGCTGGTCTTCGCGTCGGCCCAGTTGTCGTAGCGGCCGTTGTTCCAGGCACTGTGCGTGCCGCTCCAGCTGTGGTCCAGGTCGCCGTAGTAGGTGTCGCCGTTCGCCGTGCCGAAGGGCGGGGACGGGTTGAACGGAAACACGTAGGACGTCAGCCAGGGCTGGCGCCACACCGGATACCCGCTCGAAATGACGACCGGCCGCGGATCGCCGAAGCCGCGTGCGCCGCCCAGCGTGCCGAGATAGTGGTCGAACGAGCGGTTTTCCTGCATCAGGATCACGACGTGCTTCACGTCCTGGATCGTGCCGGTAACGGTGGCCGCGGGAATGGCCTGCGCGCGCGCGATGCTTTCGGGCAGCATGCCCGTGATCGCGGTCGCACCGGCGAGCTTCAACGCATCGGCGAGGAACTGACGTCGTGTTGTGGGTTTGTTTTGCATGATCGCTCTCTGTCGTGGATGGCTGGCCGTGGGGCCTGCGTCGGTCAGTGGCACGCGCTCGCGCAGTGCAGGACGGGCGTGGATGCCGAACCCGGTGCGGCCGCGCGCGCGGCCGCCACGTTGGCCGCGGTGCCCGAGTCGCCGTCGCCGCAAGCGGCCAGCGTGCACAGGAGCGCGATCATGAAAGCGCCGCGCCAGTGCGGAAAGCGGCTTTCCGACCGGCGCGACTTGACGACATGCTTTCGATTCGATTCGAATCGGATTCCTGAATTATTGAGATGGTTGCTGCGTGCTCCGTATTTCATTACCCCTCCAGACATGAAAATGGACAGCAGAGAATATCGCCCGATTCAGAACAACTTTATGACAGGCCAGCCGCGTGTGCCGGCAACCTGAGAAAGCCGTACGTCGGGATTGGTCGCGACCGGGTCCGTGACGTAGTCCAGCAGCGGCACGTCGTTGATCGAATCGCTGTAGAAGTAGGTCCGTTCGAAATCCGACGGCGCGTAGCCGAGCGATTCGAGCCATGCGGTCGTGCGGATGATCTTGCCTTCGCGGAAACTCGGCACGCCGGTGCTGCGCCCGGTAAACGCGCCGTCCGGCGTGCCGTCGTCGGTATCGAGCTCGATACCGAGCAGGTGCTCTATCCCGAACTCGGCCGCGATCGGCCGCGTGACGAAGACGTTGGTCGCCGTGACAATGCAGCAGAGATCGCCGTTCTCGCGATGCCGGTCGACCAGCGAGCGCGCCTGCGGCGTGATCGCCGGCCGGATCACCTCGTCCATGAACTGCGCGTGCCAGTGTTCGAGCTGCTCGCGCGAGTAGCGGGTAAGCGGCGCGAGCGTCACGGCGAGGTACGCGTCCATGTCGAGCGTGCCGGCCGCATAGTGGCCGTAGTGCTCGTCGATCAGCGCCGCATGCGCGTCGTCTTCCTGCCAGCCGACCCGCGTGATGAAGCGGCTCCAGGCCTGGTCGCTGTCGAGCGGCAGCAGCGTGTGGTCGAGGTCGAACAGCGCGAGATTCTTGTGCATGGGTGGTTCCTTGTCTTGCGTGCTTACGCGCCGATGAGTTTCTCGATCGCGTCCCTGGCGTTCTTCCCGTCGATGGTCGTGACGCCGTCGAGCCACTTCGACAGCACGCCGGGGTTCTTCTTCGCCCATTCCTTCGCGACGGCGACCGGGTCCGCGTGATTCATGATCGGCACCATCAACTGGTTCTCTTCGTCGGTCGTGAATTTCAGGTTGGTCAGCAGCCGGCCGACGTTCGGGCAGCGTTCGAGATAACCGGGCGTGACGAGCGTATAGACCTTCGCCGATCCGTAGTTCGGGCCGAACACGGTGTCGCCGCCGTCGAGGTAGGCGATCTTGTAGTTGATGTTCATCGGGTGCGGTTCCCACCCAAGGAACACGATCATCCGGTGCTCCTGCACGGCGCGCGTCACCTGGACGAGCATCCCGGCCTCGCTCGATTCGACCAGCTTGAAGCCGCCGAGCCCGAACTCGTTCTTGTCGATCATCCGCTGGATCAGCGCGTTGCCGTTGTTGCCGGCACCGATCCCGTAGATCTTGCCGTCGAGCTGGTCGCGGAATTTAGCGATGTCGGCGAAGCTCTTGAGGCCCTTGTCCGACGCGTATTGCGGCACGGCCAGCGTGTAGCGCGCGCCGACCAGGTTGGGCTGAGGCAACTGGTGCACGGCGCCGGCGTCGACGAACGGCTTCACGGTCGGCGTCATGCTCGGATCCCAGTAGCCGAGGAACGCATCGATCTGCGCCTTCTTCACGCCGGCCAGCACGATCGGCGGCGACGCGATCGTCTTGGTCGCCTCGTACCCCAGCCCGTCCAGCAGCATCATCGCGACGCCGGTGGTGGCCGCGATGTCGCTCCAGCCGACATCGCCGAGCGTCACCTTCTTGCAGACGTCACCCTCGGATGCGTGAACGGGGGCGGTCGCCAGCGCCGCCAGCAATGTTGCCGCCAGCATCCATGCCTTCTTCATCATGTTGGTCTCCTAAGCAAGTGTTCCGGATCGTGTTGCCTGATTGGTACGACGATTGATCGTATTGATCGGATGAAACAAACGAACTTGGGTCTGGCTTTGCGGTTTTTCGTACCGTATATTAGAAAGCACAAAATCGCAAGATCGCACAAAAATACAACTTGCCGGCCGCCGGTCGCGACGGTGGGTGGACGAAGGCAGGAAAAGTCGGGCGGCGGTCCGGACGGGCCGTGCTTCATCAAGCGGGTAGGGCAAAGCAAGGAGACTTCGAATGATCAGTCAGCTGGAAATCATTTCCCGCCTGTTGCTGGCGGCATTGCTCGGCAGCATCATCGGCATCGAGCGCGAGCGCCTGTCGTGGGCGGCCGGCCTGCGCACGCACATGCTGGTGGCGGTGGGCGCGGCGCTCGTGATGGTCGTGTCGGCGTTCGGCTTCGCGGATATCCAGAACGCGAAGAACGTGTCGCTGGACCCGTCGCGGGTCGCCGCGCAGGTCGTGTCGGGCATCGGCTTTCTCGGCGCCGGGTCGATCATGCTGCGCGGCGAGATCATCCGCGGCCTGACGACGGCGGCGAGCCTGTGGGTCGTGGCGGCGGTCGGGCTGGCCGTGGGCGGCGGCATGTATGTGGCCGCGATCGCCGCGACCGCGATCGTGCTGGCGATCCTCGCCGGCCTGAAGCCGATCGAGAAGCGCTTCTTCGCCGCGCGGCAGCGCTGGGGCGTGCGCATCCTCGCGAGCCGCGGCGCGGTGAAGCTGACGTCGCTGCAGGCGATGCCGGGCATCGATCAGGCGCGCATCGTCCAGTTCGTCATCGAACAGGACGACGCCGCGCCGGACGACGACCGCATCCACGTGGTGTTTTCGAAGATGACGAGCGCGGAATTCCAGGCCGTCCGTCAATCCCTGCAGACCCTCGTCGGCATCAAAAAGATGGAGGAGAGCGCTACGTAGTTCGCCGTTCGAATAACATTGACGTTCATTCCGAGGACATTTCATGTGGCAAGAAGAGCGATATCAGAGGATTCGGCTTCTGTTATCGAAGATGCAGCGCGTCTCGACCGACCGGATCATGGCCGACCTGAACGTGTCGCGGGAAACCGTGCGGCGCGATCTCGTCGATCTCGAGGCGCTGGGGGAACTGAAGCGCGTGCATGGCGGCGCGGTGCAGGTGGGCGACGAGGCGCCGATCGCCGAGCGCGCGCAGACGCACGTGAAGGCGAAGCAGGCGATCGCCCGCGCGGCAGCCAGGCTGGTCACAGGCTCGCAGACGCTGTTCATCGACGCGGGCACGACCACCGCGCTGCTGGCCGAGGAGCTGTCGAAGCTGTCGGGTCTCACGATCGTCACGAACTCGATCGATGTCGCGCTGAAGATGCGGTCGAGCGACCCGGGGCAAGCGAAGAACGAAACGATCCTGCTCGGCGGGATGATCGGCAGTCGCGCGGCCGCGACGGTCGGCGACGGCACGGTCGCCGAGATCTTCCGCTACCGCGCCGATCTCGCGCTGCTGTCGCCGGTGGGGGTCGACCACGTCAGGGGCGCGACGAACTACGACCGGATGGAAACCGAAGTGGCGCGCGCGATGGTGAGCAACGCGGCGGAGGTCGCGATCCTGGCCGATTTCAGCAAGCTCGGCACGAACAGCCGGATCAGCTTCTGCGAGCCGGCGCGGATCGGCGCGCTGGTGACGGACCAGAAGGCGGAATCGGTCGACAGCTTCAAGCACATCAGGAAGGCCATCAAGCACATCGTGCTGTCATAGCGCCGCGTCGCGCGGGGCACGATCGGCCGCCGTTATGCCGTTCATGCGGCACGCATTCTGTCGGCCGGCCTTTTCCCGGCGTAATATATCCGCCGATACAACGAAGGCGCGCCAGCCGGCGGGCCGTCATGGAGGCGGGCGATGGAGATGGCAGGGACGGCGGCGCCTTCGGCGCATCAGGCGGCGGCAGGCTCGATCGCGCTGACGGGCGCATTCGTGCGGCCGATGACGGTAACGCTCGACGATCTGCGCCGGCACGCCAGCGCGACGGCCGAGCCGTTCGACCTGCGCTGCTTCACGACGAACCGCTTCATCCGCTCGGTCGCGCCGTATCGCGGCGCGCGGCTGAAGGACCTGCTCGATGCGGCCGGGCTGCGCAACGATGCGCCGGGCGACTTCAAGCGCATGGTGTTCATCGCGCATGCGCACGACGGTTATGCGGTCACGTTCTCGTGGCACGAACTGTTCAACACGCCCGTCGGCGAACACGTGATCGTCGCGTTCGAATGCGGCGATGCGCCGCTGTCGATCGACGACGGCGCACCGCTGCTGTTCTCGGGTGCCGACATCCTCCCCGCGCCACGCCATGTGAAGCGGCTGGCCGGCATCGTCGCGCGCGTGCTCGAGGTCTGACGCCGCACGCGTGCCGCCGGCGTTCGCCGCGCCGGCCATCGTGTATGCTTGCCCGCATCGTTCAATCGGCGGGACAACATGAAGACTTCGGCACACCCCAAGCCTGAGGCGCGGTTCAGGATGCGTATCCAGCAGGCCGACACGATCGCGCTCGGCCCGGGCAAGGTCGCGCTGCTCGAAGCCGTACGCGAGCACGGCTCGATTTCGGCGGCGGCGCGCAGCATGCAGATGTCGTACCGGCGTGCGTGGCTGCTGATGGATGAGCTGAACCGCTCGCTGAAGTCGCCGGCGACGGTGTCCGAACATGGCGGGCAAAGCGGCGGCGGCAGCGTGCTGACGCCGGTCGGCGAGGAGATCATCCGCCTCTATCGCGGAATCGAGGAACGTGCGTATGCGGCCTGCGCGGACGAGATCGCCGCGCTCACGAAAATGGTGCGCCGCTGAAGGGTGGTGCCGACGCCTGATAGTCTGGCGTGGACTAACCGTGCCGCAAGCAGAAACGCGGCGTGTCGCCCGCAGGCGCATCCGGTTGCATGACATCGCGCGCTTGCGCATCGAGCCGTCCGATCAGTTCGACGAAGCTGGCGACGCTGGCGGTCCGCAACGGGTAGTACGCGATCCCGTGGCGTTCGCAGATGCGCTTGAGCAGGTTCATCGAATCATGGTCGATGCAGTCGACCGGGAACACGACCAGGTGCGCGCCCGGTAACGCGGCGGCCAGCAGGCCCTTGCGATCCTCGATGCCGCCGTCGTGCATCGTCACGTCGCCGCCCGACGCCTCGACGATCCGCCGGATCGCGCGGTTCGAACCGGGCCGCCCGCCGACATAAACGACGCGCTTGCGCTGCAGAATCGACAGCGTGTCCACCGGCCGCTCGGCCGGATCCTCCATCGACGCCTGCATCGCGTGTTCGATCGCGCTCGCTTCGGCGCGCAGCGTCTTCACCATCGCCATCAGGTCGTCGAGCCGCGCACGCATCGCGCGGGCGCTCGCCTGCTCCGCGGCGATCCGCTGCTCGGCTGCCTCGCGGCGGCTCGTGTGCAGCGCGAGCCGTTCGTCGCGCGCGGCCAACGCCTCGCGCAACTCGCGCACTTCGTCGCGCAATACGTTCTCGGTCGCCAGCGGCTGCGCGTTCTGGCGCGCGACGAGCGCATCCCGTTCCTGCCGCGTCGCGTCGCGCTCCGTGCTCATCTCGTGCAGGCGCGCCTGCTGCCGCTCGATCTTCGCATGCAGCGCCGCATTCTCTTCCTCCAGCGCGACCAGCCGCCGGATATCGGCGCGATTGGCCGCGCCGACCAGGTGCGACAGCATGTGCAGGTCGCCGAAGGCGGCCTGGCGCACGCTCATCGTCGTGCGCGGATGCGTCATCAGCGCCCAGTACGCGGGCGGGATGTCGCCGCTCTTGAGCGCTTCCTTCCAGCGTGCGAGCAGTTCGGCCGCGTCCTTCGCACTGTCGAATGCGCGTATGGCGCCGGCATAACGCTCGTCGAGTGCCTTGTGCAGTGCCTTGGCGCCGCCGGTGCCGGCGATCGCAAGCTCGACGGCCGCGTGATGGATTTCAAGGTCGGTCGCGTGCTGCCGGTCGACATCGGCGAATTTCGGCACGAGCCGGCGCAGTTCGTGCGTGGTCAGGCAGGTGCCGATAATCGAGCAGTGCAGGTTCGCATCGAGTTCGGACAGGCGCGTGCGGCGCTTCAGCTCGACCTGTTGCGCGCGGGACGGCGCGCAGCAGGCGTCGATCCGCGCGCCGCTTGCCGCGGACGGATGGCCGCCGGACGACGAAAGGCCCGCCGTGCGGGCAAGGCGAAAGGGCGGAGCGTGCATGTTGACCTCTATCCGGCACGATCGGACCGGAGACGGATGCGCGAAAGATTCGCGAAATATACCACGGAATATAACGGGCTAAATTCCGGAGAAATCACCGAGTAACGCGGGGTGGCGCGGTCAGCAGAGCGCGGTCGAACGGTCGGTGCGCGGCGCTGCGGCCGGGGCCGACGCCGCGGTCGAAACGGGGAGGGATGCCGGCACGTGGCGCTCCATCACGGATTCGACGCACAGCCCGACGAACAGCACGTCGACGCGCTCCAGCGCGGCCACGGCGTCGCGCATCGCGGCCGGATCGTTGCTGAACGAATCGGAGAACACGTCGTCGCGCGTGCGTTCGAGGCGGCGCGCGTGTGCGATCGCCCGTTCGAGTTCGGGCAGGCGTGTGAAGCGGGCGGCGCGTGCGTCGTCTTCGAGCGTTGACAGCAGCTCGCGAAAACCCAGCGCGGCCAGCGCATCATCCGGCGCGGCCGCGGCATGCGCGGCCGAGAACATCCGGATGAAGCGCACGACGCTGCCGCGCAGGCGCCGGAACGCGTCGACGACATCCGTGACCTGCTGCGCGCGCGCGTCGCTCGACAACGGCTTGAGCGCGGTGATCTTGCGCGCGAACGGTTGTTCCCGTGCGGCGCGCGGCGGGGCGCGATCCGTCGGCGTGCGGGCCATGGTGTTGCTCCGAGAGTACAGATATCGATATATTCTACGGAATATATCGATGCCGCAAAAAAAGACGACACCTGCCGCTCGGCACGGTGTCGCCAACGGCCTGAACGGCCGCACTGGTCAGTCGATCGCGCGCATCGCGTGGCGCAGTTCCTGATAGCTGCGCAGCCCCGCGACGCCGAGTTCTCGGCCGATCCCGCTGAGCCCGAAACCACCCCAGCACACGTGCGGGTAGATCAGTTGCGGCGCATTGATCCACACGAGCCCCGCGCGCACGCGTTGCTGGAACTGCTTTGCGATACCCGCATCGCGCGTGACGACGGTCGCGACGAGCCCGTAGCGCGTGTCGTTCGCGAGCGCGATCGCTTCGTCGTCGGTGCGGAACGATCTCACGCACGCGACGGGGCCGAACACTTCGTCGGTCCACAGCGGATTGTCGACGGCCGGCTCGGCGATCACGACGGGTGCCATGAAGAAGCCTTCGCCGCCGGCATCCGCGACCCGGCCGCTGAACGCGACGCGTGCGCCCGCATCGATGCCGTGCCGGAGCATCGTTTCGACGCGCGCACGCTGCGCGGCCGAGATCAGCGGCCCCATCGCGACCTGTTCCGCGGCCGGCGGCGCGACGACGAGTGCGCGCACGGCGGTCTCGAACGCGGCCATGAAACTGCGGTACACGCTGTCGTGCACGAGGATGCGCGCGGTGGCCGAGCACATCTGGCCGGCGTTGGTGAACGCGCCGGCAACCGCGAGCGACACCGCGACGTCGAGATCGGCGTCCTCGCGCACGATCAGCGACGACTTGCCGCCGAGTTCGAGCGTCACGCGTTTCATGTCCTCGGCCGCGGCCTGCATGACCTTGCGGCCGGCCGCCGTACTGCCGGTAAACGAGATCTTGTCGATCAGCGGATGCGCGGTGAGCGCCGCGCCGACTTCGGCGCCGCCGTTCACGACGTTGACGATGCCGGCCGGCACGCCGGCTTGCACGACGATGTCGAGCAGCGCGTGCTCGACCGGCGACGTGAGTTCGGACGGCTTCAGCACGACCGCACAGCCGGCCGCGAGCGCGGGCGCGAGCTTCCATGCGGTCGTGACCATCGGGAAATTCCACGGCATGATCAGCGCCGCGACGCCGACCGCGTCGTAAAAGCGTTCGGCCGTGACGGCGTCGCTCGGCAGCGCGACAGGTTCGGCCGCGAATAGCGCCGGGTCTTCGCACAGCTTCGCGTAGTAGGCGAACGTCGCCACGACGTCGCCGACGTCGGCTTCCGCTTCGAACGGTGGCTTGCCGCTCACCTGCATCTGCAGCGCCGCGAGGCGGTCGCGTTCGGCTTCGACGCGCTCGGCGATCGTCGCGAGGATGCGGCCGCGCTCGGCGGGCGGCGTGTCGCGCCAGCCGGCGAACGCGTCGCGCGCGGCGCGAACCGCGGCGTCGACGTGCGCGGTGGTCGCGAATTCCTGCCAGCCGATCGCGGCACCGGTCGACGCGTTGAAGATCGGCGCACCGGCCGTGTCGGAGTGCGTGTGCACGGGCTGGCCGGCGATGCGCGCCGCGGGCAGCACGAACGTCGTGGCGGAACGGGAAAGTTCGGCGGTGGACATGAAGGTCATCCTGTCGATGTCGGTCGGGTTAGCGGTACAGAACGCCCGGCATCACGCAGAGCATCTCGAACGCGAGGTTCGCGCCGGTGAGCGCGGTGGTGCCGGTCGGGTCGTACGGCGGCGCGACTTCGACGAGATCCGCGCCGACGATATTCAGGCCCTTCATCCCGCGCACGATTTCGAGGCCCTGCTGCACGGTGAGGCCGCCGATCTCCGGCGTGCCGGTGCCGGGCGCGAACGACGGGTCGAGGCCGTCGATGTCGAAGCTGAGATAGACGGGCGTGTCGCCGACGCGTTCGCGCACCTGCGCCATCAGCGGCGCGAGTGACTTGTTCCAGCACTCTTCGGCCTGCACGACGGTGAAGCCCTGCTGGCGGCACCAGTCGAAATCGTCCGCGTGGTAACCGGTGCCGCGCAGGCCGATCTGCGTGACCTTGTCGCATTGCAGCAGGCCGTCTTCCACCGCGCGGCGGAACGGCGTGCCGTGCGCGATCTTCTCGCCGAACATCGTGTCGTTCACGTCCGCATGCGCGTCGACGTGCACGACGGCGACCTTGCCGTACTTCTTGTGCAGCGCGCGCAGGATCGGCCACGCGATCGTGTGGTCGCCGCCGAGCGTGATCGGCCGGCAGCCGTTCGCGACGATCTCGTCATACGCGTCCTCGATGCGGCGCACCGAGTCCTTCAGGTCGTACGGATTGGTCGCGACGTCGCCGATATCGGCAACCTGCAGCGAATCGAACGGCGCGGCGCGCGTGGCCATGTTGTACGGCCGCAGCAGCACGGATTCGGTGCGGATCTGGCGCGGGCCGAAGCGCGAACCCGAGCGGTTCGACGTGCCGAGGTCGAGCGGCACGCCGACGAAACACACGTCGAGGCCGTCGGTCGTCGCGGCTTGCGGCAGCCGCATCATCGTGGCGATGCCGCCAAAACGCGGCATCTCGTTGCCGCCCATCGGTTGGTTCAGTTCGCGGGGCATGGGGCCGTCTCCTTTTTTTGAGGTAAAGCGATCGGCCGATGGTAGAGGAGAACGTGCGCGCGAAGATTTTGAAGTCGCAACGTTTACATCGACGGGTCTCGATGCGAGTAGCGCCCGCGCATCGACGCGGCGCAACCGAAGGCGGCTCGTGCCGTCAGCGGGCGATCGCGGGTGGCGATGCGCCGTCGTGCGGTCCGGTGGAAGGGAAGGGTGTCGTGGCCGCGCCCCATGCGGCGAGTTCGCGTTTCGTGCGTACACCGAGCTTCGCGAACGCGCGCTTCACGTACGACTCGGCCGATGCGACGCGCACGCCGAGGATCGCGGCGGTCTCGGGCACGGTCTTGCCGGACAGCAGGTGCTTGCAGGTTTCGTATTCGCGCTTCGACAGCTTTACGCCGTCGGCGGCGATCCGCGCATCGAACTGCGCGAGCGGATGGACTTCGGGTGTCGGGTGCGCGACGCGCCGCACGGCCGTGGTCGACGCGTGCAGTTCGAGCAGCGGGAACAGCACGTCGCTGATGCTGCGAAAGCGGTTCATCTCGGCGAGCGTGAACGGCGGCCGGTCGCGGCCGCGCTCCAGCGCGATCGAATGCTGCGAATAGCGCGTGCCGCGTGCGAGCACGCATTCGTGGCCGATATGCACGTCGTCGAATATCCGCTGGCGGAATTCGCCGGGCGGGATCGCCGCGATGTCGCGCACGACGAGCATCGTGCCCGTCTTGCCGCGCAGCCCCGCGAACAGCGGGTCGCTGTCGAGGAAGCGCTCGTAGTAGAGCGTCATCACGTCCGAGATGTCCGACGTCGCGGTGCCGATGCCGCTGCTGCCGATCCATTCGCATCGATAGCCGGTGGGCATCGTGCCGTCGACGCGCGAGCGTTCGACGTGCGCGACGTCGAGCGGCACCACGTCGTTCAGCAATTGCGTGAGGCGCGGCACGAAATGCGGCGTGCCGACCGTCTCGATCAGCTCGCCCAGCGCCTTGAACGACACGTTGAAGCGGTCGTTGTCGCGGTGGAAGGGGTTCACGTTGAGCAGCATGCGGTTCCCCGGTGAGAAGCGGCGGGATTGTAGCGTCGGCAACGGAAAACGTCATTAAGGGGAAACACTGGCAGGTGTCCTTGCGACTTCGCGCCCCCCGCAAAACGTGGCTTGTCCCCCCCGGAGGGGGGCATACCAGGGCAGTGTAAATGGGTAACTTTGTCTCTGCTTTTTTCAATCGAGAGACGAAAGATCCAGATGACCAAACTGATCAAGGACATCCTGCCGCTGGGCGCAGGCGTGGGCGAATTCACGAAGCTCGACTTCGGGATGGACGAAAGCGACTGGCGCGCGGCCGAAGGCAAGAGCGGCAACTACATCATCGGCTGGTGGGAAGGCAAGGTCGGCTCGGTGGAGTTTCCGGAAACCGCGGCCGACGAAGCGGTGTGGCTCGTCGAGGGCCGGATCGCGCTGACCGACGTCGAAGGCAACCGCAAGGAATTCACGCCGGGGCAGGGCTACCTGCTGCCGGCCGGCTTCGCGGGCCGCTGGGAGACGATCGAGGACGCGAAGAAGTTCTACGTGCTGCTCGAGAAGTCGTGATGCCCGAAACCGCCGCCGTGGTGTCGTCGTCCGTGTGACGCGCGCCCGGCGGCGGTTTCGTTTTCGCGTGTGATGGCAGGGATCATGGAAATGGAAGTCAACGAAGCAAAACAGACCGCGCCGGTTCAGGCGCACGCCATGCGTGGCGCACCGGTCGCGCTGGGCGTCGAGGCGGCGCTCGCGAATACGAAGCTGTTCCCGTACTGGCTCGACAACCCGGCTGCGCCGGCGACCGAGCCGGAACTCGTCGGCGACGTGACAGCCGACCTGCTGATCGTCGGCGGCGGCTTCACCGGGCTGTGGTCGGCCGTGCAGGCGAAGGAACAGATGCCGCACCTGAACGTGGTGCTGATCGAGGCCGGCAAGGTTGCGCACGGTGCATCGGGCCGCGCGGGCGGGATCATCTCGACGTCGGTGATGCACGGGCTGCCGAACGCGGTGCGCGTGTTCCCGAACGACATCGCGCAGCTCGAGGAATTCGGCCATCACAACCTCGACGGGTTCGAGGAGACGCTGAAGCGCTACGACATCGACGCCGACATCGAATGGAACGGCGAGATGACGGTCGCGGTCGATCCCGAGCACCTCGCGCACCTGAAGGGCGACTACGACCTGCATCGCGAGTACGGCCACAACGTCGTGCTGCTGAATCGCGACGAAACGCTCGAACAACTGAACTCGCCGCTGTTCGCGGGCGCGCTGTGGTCGCGCAACCGCAGCGGCATCGTGCATCCGGCGAAACTCGCGTGGGGGCTCAAGCGCGCGGCACTGTCGCTCGGCGTGAAGCTGTACGAGCACACGCCGCTCACGACCGTGACCGACGAAGGCAGCACGGTGTTCGTGAAGACGCCGAAGGGCAGCGTGCGGGCCCCGCGCGTCGTGTTCGGCAGCGGCACCGCGAAAGTCGGGATTCCGGACATCAACCGCCGCGTGATGCAAGTGCGCGACCACGTGCTCGCGACCGAGCCGCTGACCGACGAGCAGCTCGCGCGGATCGGCTGGAAGAATCGCCAGGGTGTGTACGACACGCGCACGCAGCTCAACTATTTCCGCCTGACGAAGAACAACAACATCATCTTCGGCGGCCTCGTCAGCTATCACTTCGACGGCGACCCGGAACCGCATCAGGACGGCCAGCGCGATACGTACTACCGGCTCGCGGAGGCGTTCTACCGCACCTTCCCGCAACTGAGCGACGTGCGTTTCTCGCACGCGTGGGGCGGCCCGATCGACTACTGCTCGCGCGGCTCGGTGTTCGCGAAACGCTATCTCGGCGACAAGGCGGTGTTCGTCGCCGGTTATACGGGCTTCGGCGTCGCGGCGAGCCGGTTCGGCGCGTTCATGGGGCTGAACATCCTGTTCGATCGCGACAGCCCCGAACGCAAGCTCGACATCGCGAACCAGAGCCCGAGCTACATCCCGCCCGAGCCGATGCGCTGGGTCGCCGCGAAGATCACGTTCCATGCATTCGACGGCGCGGATGCCGAAGGCGGCTGGAAGCGTGCGTGGATCAGCGGCCTCAAGGCGATGGGCTTCCCGATGTAAACGACGCGGCGGCTCGCAACCGGGCCGCCGCCATACCAAACTCCCATGAGGAGACGGTCCGCGCAGCGGACACGGAGAGAGACACCTGATGAACGTAGTGAATCTGCAGGATGAAGCGCGACAGGAAAACGCGCTGTTCGTCGTCGTGATGCTGCTGCTCGGCATTCTCGGGCCGACGGTATTTCTCGGCCTGCCCGCGATCGTCGGGCAGGTCGAACGTCATTGGGGCTTCGGCGAAGCGGCGCTCGGACTGTCCAGCTTCGTCGAGGTGCTCGGCGAATCGACGGGCACGCTGCTCGTCGCGTTCGTGCTCGGCCGCCAGCCGGTCAGGCTCGTGCTCGCGGGCGCGGTGACGCTCGCGGCCGGCGCGAACCTCGGCACGCTCGCGACGCACGGGCTCGTCGCGTATTCGGCGCTGCAGTTCATCGCGGGTGTCGGCTCGGGCGGGCTGAACGGCATCGCGCTGCGCTACCTGTCGTACTCGCGCGCGCCGGAACGCAATCTCGGCGTGATGCTGATGGGGCAGGTGATGTGGAGCATGGTGCTGCTCGCCACCATCTTCCCGATGCTGAGCGGCGCATGGGGCGCGCATGGCGTGTTCGGTTTCGTCGCGTGCGTGCTCGGCATGTTCGTGCTCGCGACGCCGCTGTTTCGCCGCGGCGAGACGCTGGCCGCACCGACGCCGGCCGGCGCTGCCGGCAGCATCGACCGCAGGGGCGCGATGCTCGTGCTGTGCGCGCAGCTCGCGCTGTACGGCGGCGTCGGCGTCGTGTGGACCTTCCTCGAGAAGATCGGCACCGATGCGGGCCTGAGCGGCAAGTCGGTGTCGCTCGTGCTCGGCATCGCGAACGTCGCGAGCCTCGTGATCTGCGCGGCGATGCCGAAGCTTGGTGCCGGTGCGGGCCTGCGCCGCTGGACGCTCGTGAACCTCGGCGGCTGCGCGGTCGCGGCCGTGCTGCTCGCGATGCCGGCGTCGGTCCCGACGTTCACGCTCGGCGCGATCGTCTTCATCGGCTGCTGGACGGGCGGCGCGCTGCTGATCTACGCGACGATTCCGCAGTACGACCTGATCGGCAAGTCGGCCGCGCTGTCGCCGGGCTGTGTCGCGCTCGGTTATGGCGTCGGCTCGGTCGCGGGCGGCTCGCTGATCGAGAGCGCGGGCACGCAGTCGGCGCTTTTCGCGGCGATCGTGCTGTGCGCGGTGGCGTTCCTCTGCTACGGGCGGCTGCGGCCTGCCGTGTTCGGCATGGAACGCGCGCTCGCGGCGACATCGGAGTGACGGAGGCGACGCGCGCCGCTGCCGATGGCGGCGCGCGTCCGGTTCGATTCATCGGCGAAGGCGGCTTCAGCATGTTTTCGAATACCACCGATCTCGATCTCCGGCTCATCCGGGTCTTTCTCGCCGTCGTCGACGCACGCGGCATCACGGCCGCCGAGGCGTCGCTCGGCGTGCGGCAGTCGACCATCAGCACGCAGCTGTCGGCGCTCGAGGCGCGCGTCGGCTTCAAGCTGTGCGATCGCGGGCGCGGCGGCTTTCGCCTGACGTCGAAGGGCGAACGCTTCGCAGCAACCGCGCGCACGCTCGTCGCGGCGACCTCCGAATTCGTCGCGCGCGTGCGCGATATCGACCGCAAGCTGGTCGGCACGCTGTCGATCGGCCTGATCGGCCAGGCACCGCTCGTCGAGAACGCGCGCGTGGCCGACGCGATCGGCGCGTTCCGCAAGCGCGACCAGGCCGTCACGTTCTCGATGAAGGTTGCGTCGCCGCAGGAACTCGAGGAAAGCCTCGTCAACAACCAGCTCGATCTCGCGATCGGCTATTTCTGGCATCGCGTGCCCGGCTTGCTCTACACGCCGCTCTTCACCGAGCAGCAGGTGATCTACTGCGGGCGCGGGCATCCGCTGTTCCATGCGTCGCGGCCCGTGACGGCGGACGACCTGCAGCTTCACGACTGGGTATGGCGCACCTATCCGGTGCCGGAGGAGCAGTATCCGCTGCCCGAGCGGCGCGTGACCGCGAGCGCGGACAGCATCGAGGCCGCGACGATCCTGATCCTGTCGGGCGGCCATCTCGGCTACCTGCCCGCGCATTACGCGGAGCCGTTCGAGCAGCGCGGGCTCGTCAAGGCCGTCGGCCGCGCGACGTTCAGCTTCGACGTGCCGCTGCATCTCGCGATGAAGCGCAGCACGAGCGACAAGCCGATCGTCGACGCGTTCTGCGAGGACCTGCTGCGCGCGTTCAACATCAAGGCGGCCGCGCTGGCCGCGTAGCGCAACGCCCACGCGTTCAGCAGTCGACCAGCACCCAGTCGAACAGCTCGCGGCGCGTGCGCACGCCGAGCTTCGCGAATGCGCGCTTCACGTACGACTCGGCCGTCGACAGCTTCACGTCGAGCTGCTGCGCGGCCTCGGGCACCGAGCGCCCGCACAGCATCAGCCGGCAGATCTCGTGCTCGCGGCGCGACAGCTGCACGTCCTGCCGTTCGAGGCGTGCATCGAAACCGGCCTGCCCGGCATGCGACAGCGCGTTCGGCGCTGCCGACGCGACCCGCCGTGCGGCGTACGTGCGCGCATGCAGCTCGAACATCGGGAACAGCAGGTCGACCATCTGCCGGAAGTGGAACAGCTCGTCCGTCGTGAACGCGGCCTGCCCGCCGGCGCGCGCGAGGCCGAGCGCGTATTGCACGTGCGCGTTGCCGTGCACCAGCACGCATTCCTGCGCGATGCCCGGTTCGTCGAAGATCCGGCGGCGGAACTCGCCGTTCGCGAGCCCGTCGATGTGGCGCTGCACGAGCAGCGTGCCGGCCTTGCCGCGCAGCGGCGCGAACAGCGGATCGACGTGGCAGTAGTCCTGGTAGTAGAGGTCCATCACGCGCAGCGTGTCCGCCGCGCGGCGCACGCTGCCGCTGCCGAGCCATTCGACCACGTGGCCCGACGCGCTGCCCGTGTCGGTGCGCCAGCGTTCGAGATGCACGGCGTCGGCCGCGATGCTGTCGTTGACGAACGCCGTGACCGCGCCGATGAAGTCCGGCGTGCCGACCGCGCGGATCGCCGCGCCGAGCGTGTCGGGACGCACGCCGACCAGGTAGTGGCCGTGCGCGGCGGGATCGGGATGAAGAAGTCGCATGATCGGACGGGGGCGGGCGGGTGACAGCGCGACGTTACGCGAAGCCCGCGCGCGCGTCTGCCGGGAATTCACCGGATAAATGCGCCGATTTCGCGGGCTGTCCTCACATTGATGACACGGCGTGCGCGCGGCGCGCCGGAATTCGCGAAAGCCCCGGTGTCGGGGGGGCAGACCCGTGCGTATCGTCTGTCTATAGTGAAAGCGCTTCGAAACCTACAAAGGACAGGCAATGCAGATTCAACCGACGCATGCCGCCGCGACGCCGGCGGATTTCGTTCTGACCAACGCGAAGGTCTACACCGTCGATCCGCACAAGCCGTGGGCGCAGGCCGTCGCCGTGCGCGACGGCCGGATCGTCCACGTCGGCGACACGGCGGCCGTGCAGGCTTACGTCGGCGCCGGGACGAAGGTGGTCGACGCGGCGGGCCGGCTCGTGCTGCCGGGCTTCGTCGAATCGCACTGGCACTTCGAGACGACCGCGTTCGCGTTCCAGGCGTTCGTGAACTACGAGGATCCGCAGCAGGTGCTCGCCGCGCTGCGCACGTACGTCGAGTCGCATCCGGACGAGCCGGCGATCACCGGGATGGGCTGGGTGCAGGCGACGATTCCGCCGGCGCTGCTGCGCAAGGAGACGCTCGACGCGATCTGCGCGGATCGCCCCGTGTGCCTGCTGTCGACCGATTTCCATTCGATGTGGGTGAACTCGAAGGCACTGGAGATCGCCGGGATCGATGCGTCGACGCCGCCCGTGCAGGAAGGCGCGAGCTGGTTCGAGAAGGACGCGGTGACGGGCGAGCCGACCGGCCTGATCGTCGACGGTGCCGCGTATTCGTTGCTGATGCAGCGGATCAGCGCGGCCGGCCTGCTGCCGACCGGTATCGACCTGTACCTGAAATCGATTCCGCCGTGGCAGAAGAAGCTGTGCGCGGCCGGCGTGACGACCGTGTTCGACGCGGGCTTCTTCGATCCGAGCGGCGATCAGTCGCTGCTGTACGAGACGCTGCAGACGATGGAGCGCGCGGGCGACCTGAAGCTGCGCGTGGTCGGCAGCGTCGCGGTGATCGGCGAGATCGACGATCCGGTCGGCACGCTCGTCCAGTATCGCGAGCAGTACGATTCGCCGCTCGTGAAGGCGCGCGCGCTGAAGCTGTTCCTCGACGGCACCGAGGCGAACCACACCGCGTACCTGCTCGAGCCGTACGCGGACCGCCCCGACACCTGCGGCGCGCCGACGATGCCGGCCGACGCGTTCAACCGCTATCTGGTCGAAGCCGATCGCGCGAACGCGAACGTGATGGTCCACTGCGTGGGCGACGCGGCTGTGCGGATGGCGCTCGACGGCTTCGACGCGGTCAACCGCTCGAACCCGCCGCGCGATCGCCGCCACGTGATCACGCACGCGTTCCTCACGCATCCGGACGACATTCCGCGCTTCCGCCGCGCGGGCGTCATGGCGAACACGCAGCTGCAGTGGGGCGTGGTCGATGCCTATACCGAGCAACTGCGCGACCACTACGGCCATGAGCGCTGGAGCAACATGTACAAGTTCCGCACGTTCCTCGACGAAGGCGTGACGGTGTCGATCGGCATGGACGGCCTCGCGTGCCAGTGCCGCTGCCAGCACAAGCCGCTCGAACACATCGAGTCGGGCCATACGCGCCAGCTCGCGGGCGAGCCCGATGCGCCGGTGTTCCCGGACATCGCCGAGCGCCTGAGCATTCCGCAGCTGATCGCCGCGTACACGATCCACGGCGCGTACCAGCTCGGGATGGAGCACGAGGTCGGCTCGCTGACGCCTGGCAAGCGCGCGGATCTGGTCGTGCTCGAAAACGACCTGTTCGAAGTCGGCCAGTACGATATCGGCCGCATCGACGTCGGGCTGACGATGATGGGTGGCCGCATCACGCACGTGGGCGACGATTTCGGCGCGCGCACCGGTGTGCAGGCATCCTGAGCGCTCGTCTGCTGACGAAGCGATGACGACAACTTTCAAATCGCTTCCGTTTTGATCGATCGGCGCATCCGGCCGGAACCGGATGCGCCGATTGTGCGGCGTGTCCCCCTATTGGCAGGGCAGACCGGCCAATTTCCTCTGGCTACATTTTTCCGGACCGAAGCACACACCCGTTCATCGCGAACGGATCATGATATCGACGGAGGAAAACATGGCAGGGGACTGGAAGCATCATCTGAAGACGGCATGCGCGGCGCTCGCGCTGGGCGGGCTCGTGTGGGCCGGCGCACCGGTCGCGCACGCGGCGGACGTCGTCAACGTGTACAACTGGGGCAACTCGATCGGCAAGGCGACGATCGCGAACTTCGAGAAGGCGACCGGCATCAAGGTCGTCTACCAGGAGTTCGATTCGAACGAGACGCTGCAGGCGAAGCTGCTGTCGGGCACGTCGGGCTACGACGTCGTCGTGCCGTCCGACATCTTCTGGGCGCGGCAGCTGCAGGCCGGCATCTTCCGCAAGATCGACAAGAGCCAGGTGCCGAACTACGGGCTGCTCGATCCGGAAATCATGAAGGTGCTGTCGAAGGACGATCCGGGCAACCAGTTCGGCATTCCGTGGACGTGGGGCACGGATGGCCTCGGGATGAACGTCGAGAAGGTGAAGGCCGCGCTCGGCAACGACGCGCCGCTCGACAGCTGGGCGCTGCTGTTCGACCCGAAGTACGCGCAGAAGCTGAAGAGCTGCGGCGTGTCGGTGCTCGATTCGCCGGTCGACGCGTTCGGGATGGCGCTGGTCTACCTGAAGAAGGATGCGAACACGACCAACCCGGCCGACTACCAGGCCGCGTACGAGCTGCTGAAATCGGTGCGGCCGTACATCACGCAGTTCAATTCGAGCAGCTACATCAACGATCTCGCGGGCGGCGACATCTGCCTCGCGCTCGGCTGGTCGGGCGACGTGAACTCCGCGCGCATCGCGGCCGCATCCGCGAAGAAGTCGTATCACATCAAGTATGTGATCCCGACCGAGGGCAGTGCGATGTGGTTCGACATGATGGCGATCCCGAAGGATGCGCCGCATCCGGACGCCGCACACAAGTTCGTCAACTTCGTGCTGTCGGAGAAGGAGAGCGCGAACCTGACCAACGACACGTCGTATCCGTCGGCCGTGCCGTCGTCGAAGCATCTGGTGCGCACCGAGGTGACCAGCGATCCGGCCGTGTTCCCGCCGGCCGACGTGATCCGCAAGCTGAGCCTCAGCAAGCCGATCCCGCCTGAGCTGATGCGTCTGCAGAACCGTCTCTGGACGAAGCTGAAGACCGAGTAAGCCGGCCGCAGCCCCCACCACTCCCGCATCCCTTTTGCGCGCCTCGCCGCCCACCGCGGCGGGCGGGGGCGCGCTCGTCCCGACGACACCCACCCCATGAAAATCAAACACATGACGGCGCTGTGCCTGCTCGCGTTCGAAGCGGCTTCGGCATTCGCACACACGCCGCAGGCAACCGACGCAAGCAAGATGAAGGCGCTGCAGGCGCAGGTCACCGCGTTGCAGCAGCAGGTGAACGAGCTGCGCGCGAGCATGATGTCCGCACAGACACCCGGCGCCGCAACCGCTACCGCATCGGGCGGCGCGAAGATCGGCTCGGTCAACACGGCGGCGGCCGCTGCGCCGGCAGCCGATTCGACACCCGCATTCACGAACGATGACCTGCAGCAGATGCGCGAGCAGATCTCGAACGCGTCGCTGAAGGTCGACTCGCTGCAGGAAGCCGCGACGACCGGCCCGCTCGCGGGCCTGAGCATCACCGGTTATGTCGATCCCGTGTACCTGTTCAACCGTGCGCAGCGCACGTCCGGCTTCCAGTTCCTGAATCACGATCCGGGCGCGTACGACTACTTCAACAGCACGATCGGCGACGTCTACCTCGACATCAAGAAGACCTTCGGCGTCGGCCCGATGGCGCCGTCGGCGGAGATCGTGATCCAGCCGAACCGCGGCTTCGGCAACGTGTTCAGCAATGCGCACGGCGGCGTCGGCAACAACATCATCACGCAGGCGCAGGTCAACGTGCCGCTCAGCACGACGCGCACCTTCGAGGTCGGGATGATGCCGAGCCTCGCGGGCTACGAGGTGCAGCCGTCGAACCAGATGCTGACGCTCACGCACGGGCTGCTGTACGACTTCAGCGAGCCGGGCAACCTGATCGGCGTCGGGCTGAAGGGTTCCAATGCGGCGATGACGCGTTTCTGGCAGGTAGTGATCGGCAACGAGGTGTTGCGCACGGCCGGCGCGATCGCGAACGCGGCGAACAACACGACGAAGACCAACTGGACGCCGACCATCACCGCGCGCTTCGACAACGCGACGTCGACCGCATACGACTTCGGCATCTCCGCGATGCTCGGCCGGCAGTCGCTGTTCTCGCCGTGCGCGGTCGCGGGCGGCTACGGCTACCAGTGCAACGGATCGTCGCCGACCGGCCTCTACAAGTACGTGGAAGCCGACATGACCTATACGCACGACAAGACCCAGGTCAACGCGCAGGTCGACTATGGCGAGCTGCAGAAGGGCGCATGGAACGGCGGCACCGCGCGCTGGTACGGGATGTCGCTGCTCGGCCATACGAAGTGGACGACGTCGTGGGTTGGCCGCATGGGCGCGACGCTGCGCTTCGACTACCTGAACAACACGTCGAACGGCGGTGGCGGCACGAACATCCAGTACGGGCTCGCGGGCGGCAACCCGTCGGTGAACGGGTCGAGCGGCTTCGGCATCGATCCGGCGTGCTTCCAGGGTTCGTCGACGAACGGCACCGAGTGCAAGGGCGCGCAGCGCTACGCGATCACGGCCGACCTGTTGTTCTATCCGACCCAGCAGATCACCGTGAAAGTCGAATACCGCCACGACGCGGCGAATCATCCGGTGTTCCTGAAGAGCAACGGCACGTACTCGCGCAGCAACGACCTGGCCGGGATGCAGTTCATCTACTCGTTCTGACCGGCGCGTGCCGTCCGATTCGCGACGCAACGCAATCACGTTCCGGGCCGAGCGGGCCCGGACCTCATTCGACACAGGAGATTTGATCTTGAAGCTGCATACCCTCGTGACCGACCTCACCGATCCGCGCGCGCGAGGCCGCCTGATCGGCGAACGCTTCGCGCCCGAGATCCGCGAGACGGTCGCGCGCTATCTCGCGTTCTTCCCGAAGCTCGGCATCGATCCGCAGCGCGCGCGGGAGATCGGCGAAGCGAGTCTGGCCGCGCTCGGCGCATGGTGCCCGCGCCTCGCCGCCGAAGTCGAGGCGATCGCCGATGGTGTCGACTTGCCGCGCTGGCAGCTCGCATGCCTGAACGCGCGCACCGAGATTCTCGCGACCGCCCCCGCGTCGGCCGAAGGCGAATGCTCGACGACCGTCTACGCGCCGGCCGGCCCGCATGCGCCGCGCACGCTGCAGACGTGGGACTGGCATGACAGCCTCGCGCCGCAGGGGCTGCTGATGCAGTTCGACACGCCGCACGGCCGCACCGTCAAGCTGTTCTCCGAATTCGGGATGCTGGCAAAGCTCGGCGTGAACAGCGCGGGGCTCGGGCTGCACTTCAACATCCTGCATCACGCGAGCGACAACGACAGCGCCGGCGTGCCCGTGCATGCGATCGCGCGGCGCCTGCTCGAAGACGCGACGACGGTGCAGGAAGCGATCGAACTCGCGCGCACCGCGCGGGTGAGCGCGTCGACGGTGCTGACCGTGTTCACGCGGCATGACGCGAACCCGCGCGCGGCGAGCATCGAGTTGAGCCCGTCGGGCGTGGGGGTGGTCGTGCCGCGTCCGGACGGCTGGCTGCTGCATACGAACCATTTCCTCGACCGCGCGTTGAGCGGCGGCGAGTGCATGCCGGACAGCTCGACCACGCGCGAACGTTTCGCGCACCTGAACGATGTCGTGGCGGGCATGACGAGCGCCGAGGTACGCGAGCGCGCGGCGGCGATGTGCGGCGCGGCCGGCGATCAGGCCGTGGTGTGTTTCCACCCGGATCGGTCGATGCCCGATACCGAGCGCTGGGAAACGCTGCTGACCGTCGGCATCGACACCGACGCGTGCGCGCTCGACTACGTGGCCGGCAATCCGCACGACCTCGCGCGCGACGGGGCGCTGCGGTTCTGATCCGCCGGGCGGCACGCGTGTGCCGCCCGCGCGGCGGTCAGGCGTCGATGCGTTCGACCTTGCCGACGAGCAGCCCGTACGACAGGCTGCCCGCGAGCGCCATCGCGGCGATGTAGGTGATCGCGCGCGAGAAGTCCGCGCCGTTCACGAGCAGCCCGATCACGATCGGTGTCGCGATCGCAGACAGGTTGCCGATCAGGTTGAACACGCCGCCCGTGAGGCCGATCAGCCGCGCGGGTGCGAGCCCCGACACGAGCGACCACGTGATCGACGCGAAGCCGTTGCCGAAGAACGCGATCGTCATGAACGCGATCACCCAGCCCGTCGACGTCACGTAGTTCGCGCCGATGATGCTGGTCGAGATCAGCAGCCCCGAGATGATCGGCAGCTTGCGCGCGAAGCCCTGCGATGCGCCGCGGCGCATCAGCCAGTCCGACAGCACGCCCGAGCACAGCACGCCGACGAACGCGGCGAGGAACGGCAGCGACGCGAGGAAGCCCGACTTGATGAAATCCATCCCGCGATACTTGACGAGATAGGTCGGGAACCACGTGAGGAAGAACCACAGCGTCGAGTTCAGCGCGAACTGGCCGAGATAGATACCCCACAGCTTGCGCCGGCCGAGCACGACGCCGAGATCGCGCCAGGTCGACGGCGTGCGTTCGCTGCGCGCCGCGATGCGGTCTTCGAGATCGACGAGCCCGCCGCCGTCGCGGATCAGTGCGATCTCGGCCGCGTTGACGCCGCGAAATGCGCGCGGCTCGCGGTACACCGCATACCAGATCGCGGCCCACGCGATGCCGGCGAGGCCGGTCGCGACGAACACCATGTGCCAGCCGAGATGCACCTGCAGCCATGCGAGCACCGGCGTGAGGAACGCGAGGCCGACGAACTGGCCCGACGTGTAGCCGCCGATCGCGCTTGCGCGTTCTCGGGTCGGGAACCACGTCGTGACCACGCGGTTGTTGATCGGGTAGGCCGGCGCCTCGAGCGCGCCGACCGCGAGACGCAGCACGATCAGCCCGACGAACGAACCCGCGAAGCCGAGCAGCAGCGTCGCGGCCGACCACAGCGCCAGCGCGCCCGCATACAGCACGCGCGGCGAGACCTTGTCGACGAGCCAGCCGCCCGGAATCTGCATCAGCGCATAGGTCCAGCCGAACGCGGAGAACACGAGGCCCGCGCGGACGGGATCGATGTTCAGTTCCTTGAACAACGCCGGCGCGGCGATCGACAGGTTGCTGCGGTCGAGATAGTTGATCACGACCGTGACGAATAGCAGCGCGAGGATCAGCAGCCGCTTGCGGCTTGGGCGGGCGGTTGCGGTTGCGTGAGCGACGGATTCCGGCGAGATGTCCGCGCGAGCAAGCGGCGGCTCCGGCGGGTTGGCATGGGTGCGTGACGCGGATTGGGCCACGGTCGTCTCCTGTGTTCTATGCCCGGCCGGCGCCCGCGAGCGGGGCGGCCGAATCGAATGGCGTTGGGGCGAACGTTAGAGCCGTGGAGCGAAACGCGTCAACATTTGAACAGGCATCCCTATTAATGGGAAGTTGGGCGTTCAGTATGTGGGAAAGGTGGCAGCCGGGCCGCATCGTGCATCGGCCACCCGTGTTCTCCGCGCGCGAGGAGATCAGTCAGGCAACGGTAATTGATGCGAGTCCTTGATCGTATGCATCACGAACGCGCTGCGTACTTCACGAACGTGCGGCAAGGTCGCCAGTCTTTTCCGACTGAACATGGCGAAGCTGTCGAGGTCAGTCGCGACCACACGCAACAGATAGTCCTCTATCCCGGACAAGATGAAGCAGGACAGCACTTGATCGACCGTCTTGACGGCATTTTCAAATTCAACCGCATCCTGCTCGCGATGCGACGAGATCTTCACGTAAACGAATGCATCGATCCCCAGACCGAGTGCCTTGCGGTCGAGTTCGAGGCTATAGCCCGAGATCACGCCCGACTCTTCCAGCCGCTTGACCCGCCTCCAGCACGGAGACTGCGAACTATGGGTCGCCTCGGCCAGTGCTGCCATCGACATTCTGGGATCAGATTGCAGATGGGTGAGGATCTGAATGTCTGCGGGGCTCAACGGAACGGGCTTCATGTCTGGACCTCGGGTACGCGGCAGTGGTAAGGGTTTCCCCGGTTCTGGATCGATGCAGGCAAATTCTGTCTGAATGTGTTTTGGGGTGGACATATTTTGCCGGAATATCCGGGCCTGCGCGGCAAAAGCGAAAAGAAAAGCCCATCGTGGCTGGCTAGAATTTCTCCATCAAGGAGGCAGTCATGCACGAAGACGTCAAGGTCACCCTGGAGCGGGAATATTCCCCGAGCAGCGTGGCGCCCGACTACCGGAAGACAGTCGCAGCCTATGCAGCCGAGAGCGCGAACGTACTGGGCGCGCGGGCTCACCGCCGTCTCGCGTACGGCGCTGCCGTGGACGAGTATTCGATCGTGTTCGACGCGGCATCGTCCGATCGCCGTTTGATGTTCGTCTTTATCCACGGCGGGTACTGGCAGGAGCTGGCCGCTGACGATTCGTGCTTTCCCGCCGCGGGGTTTCTCGCGCGAGGCATATCGTATGCGGCCGTGAACTACACGCTCGCGCCGAACGCGACCATCGAGGAGATGATCGGTCAATGCGGATGTGCGATCGAGGAGCTGACGCGCGAATATCCGGACACGAATCTGGTGCTGGCGGGCAGTTCGGCCGGCGCCCATCTTGCCGCGATGCAGGCCGTGCGGATGCCTGAGTCGGCCGATGTGCGGCACCGCGTGGTTGGCTCGATCCTGATTTCGGGCATCTACGATCTGCGCCCGCTCACACACACCTATATCAATGCACCGCTGAAACTGGATCCGATCCGGGCGCACATTGTCAGTCCGGCGTTGCTTCCGGTCCGGCAGGTCGTGCCGACACTCGTGTGCTGGGGCGAACACGAAACCGCCGAATTCAAACGTCAGAGCGCCGAACACGCGGAACGACTGGCGAAGTATGGCGTGCCGGTGGAGCGGCTCGAAGTAGCGGGCCGGAACCACTTTGACATTCTGTTTGATCTGGCAAACCCCGCCAGCCAGTTGGGGAAAGCCGTCGATAACCTGCTTGGAGGCTTGTAATGGCTGTATATCGCAAACGCGTCATCCCCGAGATTCGCGATCCGGCGCTTGAGCTGTCGGTCGTGAGAGATATCGGTATCTCGACTGACGAGAGCCGTACGGACGCCGTGAAGACCACGGCGGGCGAGCCGATGGTCGACTTCGAGGGCAAGAGCAATCCTTTCATCGACTATCACCGCAACGACCTTTTGCTGAGCCTGCAGCATATGCGCAGTGAAGGGCATGACGAGATGGTCTTCATCCTCATGACGCAGTGCAAGGAACTGACGTTCAAGGCGATTCACTACGAGCTGTACAACATGCAGCAACGCATCAAGGCGGATGACGTCACGGGTGCGCTCGCGCTGGCACCACGGATCAAGCGACTGTTCGAATACCTCGTCAAGACGTGGGACGTGCTATCGACGATCACGACGAGCGGCTTCAACGAATTCCGCGATTGCCTCGGCATCTCGTCGGGCCAGCAGTCGTATATGTATCGGCACGTCGAATTCATCCTCGGCAACAAGGCCGTCCGCATGGCTCAGGCACATGCGAATAATCCGGATGTGTTCCCTCAACTCAAGCAGTCCCTGAACTCGCCGAGCCTCTACGACGACGTCATCGCGTTGCTTCATCGCCGCGGGGTCGCCATTCCGGCGAATGCGCTGGAGCGGAACTGGTCCGAAACCTACGTCCCGAATCCTGACGTGGAGAAGGCATGGCTTGCGGTCTACGCCGATCCCGCGCCGGACAACGATCTTTATGTACTCGGCGAGGCGCTGATCGAGATTGCGGATCTCTTTTCCCAGTACCGATGGCGGCATTTCGTATCGGTCGAGCGCATCCTGGGGTTCAAACCGGGCACCGGCGGTTCCGCAGGGGTGGGCTGGCTCAAGCACGTGGTGGAACACCGCTTCTTCCCCGAACTGTGGGCGATCCGTACGGTGCTGGGGGCGTGATGACGTTTGAAGACCAACAGACGGCCGCGACGCCCGTTCATGCAGATCCGTTCGATCTGACGCGCGCTCGATTCGCACTGCCGCCCGACATTCGCTACTTCGACGGCAATTCGCTGGGCCCGCTGCCCAAGGCGGTGCAGACGCAGGTCTACGTATCGACCACGCATGAATGGGGGGAAGGCCTGATCCGCTCGTGGCAGGACGCACGATGGAATACGTTGCCGCAGCGCGTCGGTGAACGCATCGGCCGCCTGATCGGCGCGGCGCCGGGGCAGGTGGTGGCCTGCGACTCGACCTCGGTCAACTTGTTCAAGGTGTTGACGGCCGCCGTGCGTCTGCGACCGGGGCGGCGGCTGATCGTAACAGACGCCGCGTCCTTTCCGACCGATCTTTACATCGCGGGAGAAGTCGCGCGTCTGATGGGGCTGGAGATCCTCAATGTGCCAGTGAGCGAGATGTCCGAAGTACTGGGCGAGCAGGTCGCCGTGGTCCTGCTGTGCCATGTCGATTACCGGACGTCCGAGATCTACGACCTGGCCGGCATCACTCGCGCGGCGCACGACGCAGGCGCGCTCCTGGTTGCCGATCTGTCTCATTCGGCCGGCGCGTTGCCATGCAACCTCGATGCCAGCGGCGTCGACTTTGCCGTGGGATGCGGCTACAAGTACCTGAACGGCGGTCCGGGCGCGCCGGCGTTCCTGTACGCCGCGGCACGCCACATTCCGAATTGCGAACAGCCGCTGGCCGGCTGGTTTGGACATGCGACGCCGTTTGACTTTACCGGGGCATACGCGCCCGCGCCCGGCATCGAGCGCTTTCTGTGCGGGACGAACCAGGTCATCGCATTGTCGGTCCTGCTTCGTGCACTGGACGTCTTCGACGACGTGTCGATCGAAGACGCTCGGACTCGCAGTCTGGAGTTGACCACCCGGTTCATCTCCGCGGTGGAGGCACGGTTGGTGCGCCACGGGTTCGTGATCGCATCGCCTTCGGAGGCGACGCGACGCGGTAGCCACGTATCGCTTCGCCATCCGAAGGGGTACGCGATCATGCAGGAACTGGCCCGGCGAGGCGTCATCGGCGATTTTCGCATGCCCGATTTCATGCGATTCGGCTTCGCGCCGCTCTTCAATACGATGGAGGACACGGACCATCTGGTCGACGAGATCGATCGCATCATGGAGGAGCGCGCGTGGGATAAGGCACAGTACGCGCAACGCCGCGACTTCACCTAGTTCGGCGGGTATGACGGGGAGGAAGGGTCCCCGCATCATGATTCGCATTCCATATTAATTATCGGAGACAACGATGTCGGAAGTGAGTGGATTTCTGGCGAGAACCGAACGCGAGCGAGGACTGAGGAAGAGCCTGACGTCGCCGCAGCTGACGATGATCGCCATAGGCGGCGCGATCGGTACCGGGCTGTTTCTGGGAAGCGGCGCGGCCATTCAGGTCGCGGGGCCGAGCGTGATTCTCAGCTTTGCGATCGGCGCGTGTGTCGCGCTGCTCCTGATGGGGTGTCTGGCCGAAATGGTGGTGACCCATCCCAGTACCGGGTCGTTCGGCTCCTATGCCGAGCACTATCTGGGCAGCCTTGCCGGTTTCGTCGTCCGCTACGCGTACTGGATATCGGTGGTGTTGGTCATCGGTGCGGAAGTCACCGCGATATCCGTCTACATGAAGTTCTGGTTTCCGGGCTCGCCGGGCTGGTTATGGATCGTGCTCTTCTCGATTGTGCTGATCTGCCTGAATGCTCGCAGCGTCGGCTCGTTCGGCGTCGCCGAATACTGGTTTTCGGTCGTCAAGGTTGCCGCGATCGTCGGGTTCATCCTGATGGGAAGCTACACGGTATTCACCGCTACGCCCGCCAGTGGCATCGGCTTCGCCAACTTCCATGCGAACGGCGGGTTCTTCCCGCACGGCTGGGACGGTACGTGGCATGCGGTCGTCGTCGCGATCTTCAGCTTCATCGGGATCGAGTTCATCGCGGTCGCCGCGGGCGAGGCCGAGGACCCTGAGCGTGCAGCGCGCGGCGCTTTCAAGTCCGCGGTGTTACGGCTGATCGTTTTCTATCTGCTCACCGTTGCGCTGATGCTCGCGATTGTGCCGTGGCAGTTGGCGGGAACGGGGAAAAGCCCGTTCGTGATGGTCATGGAGACGACGGGCTTCTCGTGGGGGGCCGGCATCATGAACTTCGTCGTGTTGATGGCGGCATTGTCGGCGATGAACTCGCAGCTCTATGTCGCCACGCGCATGATCTTCAGCCTTGCCTGTAGCGGCTATGCGCCGGCCGGCCTGAGTGTCGTCGGTGCCAACGGCATTCCGCTGCGAAGCCTCGTGGTGTCATCGGGCGGCGTTGCCTTCGCAGCCGTCACGAGCATCGTGATGCCGCAAGGTTCGTTCGTCCTGGTCATGTCCATTGCAATGTTCGGCGCATTGTTCGGGTGGCTCATGATTTTCGTCACGCATTATCGCTTCCGCCGCGCGTGCGAGCGCGATGGCGTCACGCCAACGTTCCGTCTGCCGGGCTTTCCGTTCCTGACGCTTCTCGGCGCCGTCGCAATGGCGGCGATTATCGGATCCACCTATTTCGTGCCGGCCTTTCGTATGACCGTGATCACGGGGATCCCGCTTCTGGTGGTGCTGGTCGTCGCCTATGCGCTGATCCGGAAGCCGCGGGCGTCGCAGGCGGTGATCGCGCAGCATGGTGCCGTGGAGTCCTGACCATTCGTCTCCGGGATGAATGACATACAAGGAGCATTTGATGTCGACGAATCACTACGATACCTATCGTGAAGACGCGGCCGGTCGTGCGAATGTCGAGGATTCGCCCGAGCTGGTGGCCTACTACCGGGAACTGGAGCAGCTGAAAACCGGCGCGCTATGGACCGTGGCCAACAAGATCGAGCCTTGGCAACCCAGGTCCGATTCGGTGCCGGTGCTCTGGCGCTACCGCGACTTGCGCGAACACGTGCTGCGTTCGGTGTCGCTCGTGACACCGGAGAAAGCCGGCCGGCGCGTCATCTATCTGGACAACCCCGGCCGGCGGGAGGTTGCCGCCGCGGTCGGGTGGTTGTACTCGGGCTTGCAGGTCATGCATCCGGGCGAGCGGGCAGGCGCCCATGCGCATTCGTCTTCGGCGCTGCGATTCATCATGGAGGGAAGCGGCGCCTATACGATCGTCGACGGTCACAAGATGACGCTGGGCGTGAACGATTTCGTGCTGACTCCGAATGGCACCTGGCATGAGCACGGCGTCGAGGACGATGGCCTGCCGTGCATCTGGCAGGACGGCCTGGACATTCCGCTGGTCAATGCACTGGAGGCCGGTTTCTATGCCGTGCATCCGGATCTGCAGCAGGCCGTGGGCTACCCGGTCGACGATTCCCCGGGCATCTGGGGGGCAGCCGGCCTGCGCCCGCAGCATGCGGGCTGGACCCGGCGTTATTCGCCGCTGTTCAAGTACACGTGGGAGGCGACCTATGCCGCGCTGCAACGCTACGCGGGCGCGCAAGCGCACGATCCCTTCGACGGCGCGTTGATGCATTACACCAACCCGATCGACGGCGGCCACGTGATGGCGACCATCGGCGCGAGCATGCAGATGCTGCCGCCGGGTTTTGTCGGCAGCGCGCATCGACACACCGGCAGCTTCCTCTATCAGGTTGCCAAGGGCCGGGGCCATTCCGTCATCAACGGGCAGCGCTTCGACTGGCAGGAGCGAGACATCTTTTGTGTGCCCTCGTGGGCCTGGCACGAGCACGCCAATGCCAGCGGCAGCGAGGATGCGGTGCTGTTCAGCTTCAACGACCTGCCGGTGATGGAAAAGCTGGGCCTGTATCGCGAGGAAGCGCTGGCCGACAACGGCGGACACCAACCGGTGCTGCCGCTTGTGTCGGGCTGAGCGCATCCCGGAACCCGTTCATTTCAATCATCTCCTTCTGAACTGACTTACTCATGCGACTCGTTACCTATCGCGCTCATGTCAATGCGTCCGCCCGCATGGGGGCCATTGTCGATGATCTCGTGATCGATCTTCAGCGCCTTGGCGCACACGTCGGGCATGCGATTCCCGGCGATATCCTCGACTTCATCGACCTCGGACCCCACGCGGTGGCGGTCGCGACTGAACTGCTGATCCATCACCGGGACAAGTGGCCGCTGGATACGGCGCTGCCGCTGGCCAACGTCAGGCTGCTCGCGCCCATCCCGCGGCCACGCAAGAACATCTTCGGCATCGGCCTGAACTATGTCGAGCACGTGGAGGAGTCCAGCCGCTCGCTGGATACGTCGAAGGATCTGCCGAAGCAACCGGTGATCTTTTCCAAGCCGCCGACCGCGGTGATCGGGCCTGACGATGCGATCGAGCACGACGCAGGCATCACGCGGCAGCTCGACTGGGAAGTCGAGCTGGCCGTGGTAATCGGCCGTCGCGCGAGGCGTGTCGGGGAGGCGCGCGCGCTGGATCATGTGTTCGGCTACACCGTCATCAACGACATCAGCGCGCGCGACAACCGTCGTGCCGGCCAGTGGATCTACTCGAAGGGGCAAGACACCTACGCACCGCTGGGGCCGGTTATCGTCACCGCCGACGAAATCCCCGATCCGCATGACCTGAATCTGGGCCTGAGGGTCAACGGCGTGGAGAAACAGAACGCCAACACCCGCCACTTGCTGTTCAAGATCCCGACGCTTATCGCGGACATCAGCGCCGGCATCGCGCTGGAGCCTGGCGACATCATCGCGACGGGTACGCCATCGGGTGTGGGTGCCGGCCGGACCCCGCAGGAATGGTTATGGCCAGGCGACGTGGTCGAGGCGTGGGTCGAGGGGATCGGCACGTTGCGCAATCCGGTCGTGGCCGTAGGCGACGTGCCGACGCGCGGAACAGTGACGGGTGCAGACGACAGGAGCTATCGACATGCTTGAACTTCACGCATTCAGGGCGGCGACCGTACAGACGTCGCCGATTTTTCTCGATACCGACGCGACCGTCGACAAGGTCGTCCGTCTGATCGGCGAGGCAGCCGACAACGGGGCGCGCCTGATCGCGTTCCCGGAGGTATTCGTTTCCGGCTATCCGTACTGGAACTGGATCGGCAACCCGGTGCAGGGCAGTGTCTGGTTCGAGCGGCTCGCCCGCTCGGCGATCGAGATACCGGGCCCCGAGATCGCGAAGATCGCGCAGGCCGCCGCGCGTCATCGCATCAACGTGGTGGTCGGCGTCAACGAGCGAAACTGCCGTGGCGTCGGCACGATCTACAACACGGTCGTCACGCTGTCCGACGAGGGGCGCCTGCTGGGCCGTCACCGCAAGCTCGTGCCCACGTGGGCCGAGAAGCTGACCTGGGCGCCGGGAGACGCTTCCGCGCTCCGCGTACATGACACCAGCGTCGGCCCGCTGGGTGTGCTGGCGTGCGGCGAGAACACCAACACGCTGGCGCGCTTCGCGCTGCTGGCTCAGGGCGAACTCATACACGTCGCGAACTACATTTCGCTGCCGGTGGCGCCGCCGGACTACGACATGGCGGAAGCGATCAGGATGCGCTCGGCTGCTCACAGCTTCGAAGGCAAACTGTTCACGGTCGTCTCGTGCTCGACCATCTCGGCGGAGATCGTCGCGGCGCTCGAGGTCGACTTTCCCGATGCGCGCGACATGCTTTCGCGCCGCAACAGCGCGTTCTCCGGATTTGTGGGGCCCGACGGACGCACAATCGGCAAACCGCTGATCGACGAAGAAGGCATCGCGTATGCCGATATCGATCTGGGGCGCTGCATTCAGCCTCGCCAGATGCATGACATCACCGGTCACTACAATCGCTTCGACGTGTTCGAGCTGAGCGTCAATCGACGGCCCCTCACAGCCGCGCGCTTCGACGATTCGCGCGCGGCCGATGAACTCGATGGGGAACCGGTAGTCATCGAACGCAACCAGGGCATTCAATCATGAGCGAGACTCGCCGCGACTACCGCATCGGTCAAATCGTACCGTCTTCCAACACCACGATGGAAGCCGAAATTCCAGCCATCCTGCGCGCGCGGGAGGTCGGCCACACGGAGCGTTTTACGTTCCACGCGAGCCGCATGCGGATGAAGCATGTCACCCGGGAAGAACTGGCTGCCATGGACGCAGACAGCGATCGCTGTGCACTGGAACTGTCTGACGCGCGCGTGGACGTGCTCGGCTATGCGTGTCTCGTGGCCATCATGAGTATGGGGCACGGATATCACCGTGCGTCCGAGGCGCGATTGCACCGACGGACCGTGGAAAACGGCGGACCTGCTCCTGTCGTCACCAGCGCTGGCGCACTCGTCGATGGTCTGAAAGCGCTTGGTGCCAGGAAGGTGTCGATCCTGACGCCCTACATGAAGCCGCTGACCGGACTCGTCATCGACTACCTCGGGAACGAGGGCATCGAGGTGATCGACAGTATTTCATTGGAGATCGCCGACAACCTGGAGGTCGGTCGTCAGGACCCGCATGCACCCGTCGACATCACCCGCAAGCTGAAGACTGCAGGCGTCGATGCGATCGTTGCGTCGGCGTGTGTGCAGATGCCGTCCTTGCCGTCCGTGCAGCCTATCGAGGATCGCACCGGTTTGCCGGTGATTTCGTCATCCGTAGCGACGACCTACGCGATGCTCAAGAAACTGGGCTTGAGCACGAAGGTCCCGGGATTCGGGGCACTATTTTCCGGTCATTACTGACCCGGTTCGGACGACCCGAGCGGATTGCGATACAGCACCTTCAACCGCTGGAAACCGGAGACGTGAGCTGCGGCGTGGTCGCGTGCTCGGCGGAGATCATCGATGCGCAAGCAACGAGCAGCAGTGCGGCTAGCCGCCCACGCTGTCGTCGCGATAGCCGTTCTTGCCGACGAAGATCTCCTTCAGCGCGGCGCGCAGCGCGACTGGATCGTACTGACCCGGCGCGAGATGGATCACGTAACGCGTCTGACCGTCGAGCCGCGCCGCGATGCCCGGTTCGATCTCGACGTCGATCGTGTCGTCCGTCAGGCGCACCGACAGATCCTTGACGCGCCAGGTGATCTGGTCGCGCACCATCACTTCGATCAGCGCGTCGTCCGGAAAGCGCGACAGCGCGAAGCAATAGTCCTGCTCCGCGTCGTGACAGTAGATGTTGGCGAAGCTTTCGTCGTCGTCGAGGTCGGACGTGGCCGCGCCGACGGTAGCGTGAAGTTCCATGAGTGTTGTTCCTTCGAAATGGTTAGCGGGAGGCGTGCATCGTCGTTTCGATCGCAGCCGCGGCGTCGGGCATCGCATCGGCCTGCGCATCGCGCGCCTTCAGCCACAACCCGAATTCGCGCATCACGTCGACCACCGGCCGCAGCCGGTCGCCGTCCGCGGTCAGATCGTACTCGACCCGCACCGGCACTTCCGGATAGACGGTCCGCCGCACGAGCCCGGCGTCTTCCAGCGCGCGCAGGTCGAGCGTCAGCATGCGCTGCGAGATGCCGGGCATGTCGCGGCGCAGGTCGCTGAAGCGTCGCGGCCCGTCGAGCAGATACGACACCAGCAGCAGCCGCCAGCGGCCGCCGAGCAGGCGCATCGCTTCTTCAACGGAACATCCTGTTGCACTCGTTTTCATGCTGCTGAACCCTGATCGGTAAATTTTTTGTGACTACGGCACAAACGACTGCCGTCTTCCCAGCCCTGCGTCGATGCGAGATATTAGCGCCCGCGTCGCGGCGAATCGAGTCACGGTCAACCCACCAAGGAAACGCATGAAGCTTTATCACGCTCCCGGCAGCTGTTCCCAGGCCATCCGCATCGTGCTGCGCGAAGGCGGCATCGACGCGGAGATCGTCAAGGTCGACGCGCGCAAACACGTCATTGAAGACGGCCGCGACTACTACGACGTGACCGAACTCGGCTACGTGCCGCTGCTCGAACTCGACGACGGCACGCTGCTGCGCGAAGGGCCGGTGATCGCGCAGTATCTCGCGGATCTGCGCCCGGAAGCCGCGCTCGCGCCCGCGTACGGCACGCTCGCCCGGTACCGGCTGATGGAGTGGCTCAACTTCCTCGGCACCGAGATCCACAAGGGCTTCATCCCGCTGCTGTATGCGGTGCAGGCGGGGAAATATGTGGAGCCGGCGCGGCAGAAGCTCGACAGCCGCTTTGCATGGATCGACCGCCAGCTCGACGGCAAGACGTTCCTGACGGGCGACACGTTCACGGTCGCCGATGCCTATCTGTTCGCACTGACCGGCTGGGGCAAGGCCGACTGGATGCGCTCGGTGTACAACGCGGATATCGACCTGAGCCGGCATGCGCATCTGCGCGCGTGGTACGAACGGGTCCGGGCGCGGCCGGCCGTGCAGCACGTGCTGGAGGCGGACGGCCTGCTGCGGTAGCGTGCGGCGACGGTCGCGGATACGGTGCGTCATCCCGCCGCACCGCGACCGTTTCGGCATATCGACGTGCCGCCACGCCGCAAAATGCCGCGCTATAATCGCCGCCATGCGATTGCTTCGGACCTTCATCCTGCTGCTGCTTTGCGCGGTGCTGCCCATCAGTGGGCTGGCAGCCAGCGGCCTGACCGGTGAATGTCCGATGCAGCACACGATGTCGATGGACGCGGACATGGGCATGACGATGTCCGCCGACATGAGCGATTGCGATTCGATGAAATCGCCGTCCGCCGGCCACGCGCAAGCGAAGGCCAAAGCCAAGGGCATGGCCTGCAAGGTGACGGCCCAATGCCAGTTCGGCAGTCTCTATCACCCGGCCGCCCGCGCCGACGTCAGCCGTCCCGCTGCATTCGCCAGCACGATCGTCTTCCACTACACGCAGTCCGTCCCGGTCCGCGACCCGAGCGGGTTGTGGCGCCCTCCACGCATTAGCTGATCCCGATCCGACCGGTTCACCGCCCACGCGGTGAGGTTCGTCCTGTGCTCAGGACGTGGAATCCCTTTGGGTTCCGACGTTGGGGTTAAACCATGTCATTCGATTTCTGCACGCCGCGCACGCGGCGTGTGTGTCGGCGCGCGCCCGTGCTGTGGGCCGCGCTGCTGGTGGCGGGCGCCGTGCACGCACAACAGGCGCCATTCACGCTGGACGCCGCGCTGCAGTCCGCCACCGATCATTCCGCTTCGATGCAGGCCGCGCAGGCTTCGGTCCATGCGAGTTCCGAAGCGGCCGTCAAGGCCGGCCAGTTGCCGGACCCGATGCTCAAGGCCGGCATCGACAACCTGCCGGTCAACGGCGGGCAGCGCTTCACCGTCGGCCAGGACTTCATGACGATGCGCCGCATCGGCATCGAGCAGGAGTGGGTATCCGGCGATAAACGGCGGCTGCGCTCGGCGCTGGCCGACGAGCAGGTCGGCCGTGAGCGCGCGGACTATCTCCAGCAGCTTGCCGCCGTGCGCCGGCAGACCGCGACGGCGTGGCTCGACGCCGTCTATGCGAAGCAGGCGCTCGCGCTTCAGCAGGCGCTGCTCGCTCACATGAACCATGAGCTCGATGCGACACAGGCGTCGTATCGCGGCGCGAAGGCGAGCGCGGGCGATGTCGTGCAGGCCCGCGCAATGCTCGCGCAAACGCAGGATCAGGTGCTCAAGGCAAAGCAGACATATCGCACTGCGCTCATCACGCTTACTCGCTGGACGGCCACGCCGGTGGCGGACGTGACGGGTGCACCGCCCGCGCCCGAATCCTTCGTGTCGTCGCTGCCGCCGGACGAACTGCGCCTGTCGCAACCGGCGCTCGTCGCGGCCGCGGACGACATCGCGGTTGCCGAAGCCGACACCGCGGTCGCGAACAGCGAGCGCAGCCCGAACTGGACGTGGGAGATCGCGTACCAGCAGCGTGGCGGCGCGTATTCGAACATGGTGTCCGTCGGTGTCTCGATCCCGTTGCCGCTCAACCGCAAGAACCGCCAGAACCGCGACGTTGCCGAGAAGGCCGCGCTCGCGACCAAGGCGCGCCTGATGTACGAGGACACGTTGCGCCAGGTGCAGGCCGATATCCGTACGCAGTCCGAGACGCTGGCGAGCGGCCGCGAACGCATCGCGAACCTGGGCGCATCGCTGCTGCCCGCCGCCGATCAGCGCGTGCAGCTCGCCAACGCCGCGTACCGGGCCGGCACGGGTTCGCTCGCCGATACGTTCGCCGCGCGGCGCGCGCAACTGGAAGCGCAGTTGCAGGTGCTCGATCTCAGGCGCGACGTGTCGCAGACCTGGGCGCAGCTCGAATATCAGGTCGTGCCGGCAACGCTGGCCGCCGCGCAGTGAAGGAGAACCACATGACGAAGCAATCACTGATGCGCGCGGTGCTGATGACATTCGCCGGCGCGGCGCTGCTCGGCGCGGGGTATGTCGCGGGCACGCGCCATGCGGCGGGTAACGCGGCGATGGCGGCACCGGCACCCGCCGCTGCCTCGGCCGGCAGGACCGATCCGAACACGGGGCGCAAGGTGCTGTACTGGCACGACCCGATGGTGCCGAACCAGCATTTCGACAAACCGGGCAAATCGCCGTTCATGGACATGCAGCTGCAGCCCGTCTATGCGGATGACGGCGGCGGTTCGTCCGGTATCCGGATCGATCCGGGCCTGCAGCAGAACCTCGGCATTCGCTACGCGACCGTGCGCCGGCAGCAGACGGCGGCCGGGTTCGATGCGGTGGGCACCACGCAGTTCGACGAATCGCGCGCGGACGTCGTGCAGTCGCGCGTCACCGGCTACATCGACCGTTTGTATGCGCGCGCGCCGATGCAGCGCATCGCGAAGGGTGCGCCGGTCGCGTCGCTGTTCGTGCCGGACTGGCTCGCGCCGCAGGAGGAATATCTCGCGCTCAAGCGCGGCGGGATGGACGGCAGCCTGCTCGATGCGTCGCGTGCGCGGATGCGCGCGCTGTCGATTCCCGACGGCATGATCGCGAACCTCGACCGCACCGGCCGCGCGCAGACGCACGTCGTGCTGAGCGCGCCGGAAACCGGCGTCGTCAGCGAGCTGAACGTGCGCGACGGCGCGATGGTCGCGCCCGGGCAGACGCTCGCGAAGATCGCCGGGCTGTCGACGCTGTGGCTCATCGTCGAGGTGCCGGAAGCGCTCGCGCTGAACGTGCAGCCGGGGATGTCGGTCGATGCGACGTTCGCGGGCGATCCGGCACAGCACTTCAGCGGGCGCATCCGCGAAGTGCTGCCGGGCATCAGCACGAGCAGCCGCACGCTGCAGGCACGCGTGGAGATCGACAATGCCGCGCTGAAGCTCACGCCCGGCATGCTGATGCGCGTGCGTGTCGATGCGAAGCAGACCGTGTCGCGCCTGCTCGTGCCGTCCGAAGCGGTGATCGCGACCGGCAAGCGCTCGATCGTCATCGTGAAGAACGGCGACGGGCGGCTGCAGCCGGTGTCGGTGACGGTGGGCAACGACGTCGGCGGCGACACGGAAGTGCTCGACGGGTTGAACGACGGCGACACGGTCGTCGCATCGGGGCAGTTCCTGATCGATTCCGAGGCCAGCCTGAAAAGCGTGCTGCCGCGGCTGGAACGCGCGGCCGGGGCCAGCGCGGCCGCATCGTCGGCATCGTCCGCAGCGGCTGCGCCGATCTACGAAACCACCGGCAAGGTCGAGAAGGTCACGGCCGACGACATCACGTTCTCGCATCAGCCGGTTCCGGCGCTCGGCTGGGGCGCGATGACGATGACGTTCGGCAAGCCGTCGGCGCACGCGTTCCCGGACGTGAAGCCGGGCCAGACGGTGCGCTTCGCGTTCACGCAGAGCGGTGACGGCTACCGGCTGACGAAGGTCGATCCGCAGGGAGGCGAACGATGATCGCGCGCATCATTCGCTGGTCCATCCACCACCGCTTCCTGGTGCTGCTCGCCACGGTGCTGGTCGCCGCATGGGGCGTTCATTCGCTGCGGCAGACGCCGCTCGATGCGTTACCCGACCTGTCGGACACGCAGGTGATCGTGAAGGCGTCGTTTCCGGGCAAGGCGCCGCAGGTCGTCGAGGATCAGGTGACCTATCCGCTGACGACGACGCTGCTCGGCGTGCCGGGCGCGAAAACCGTCCGCGCGTATTCGTCGTTTGGCGACGCGTTCGTCTACGTGCTGTTCGACGATCACACCGATCCGTACTGGGCGCGCTCGCGCGTGCTCGAATATCTGAGCCAGGTGCAGAGTCGGCTGCCGGCGGGTGCGACCGTGTCGCTCGGGCCGGATGCGACCGGCGTCGGCTGGGTGTACGAGTACGCGCTCGTCGATCGCAGCGGCCACCACGACCTCGGGCAACTGCGCGCGCTCAACGACTGGTTCCTGAAGTTCGAGCTGAAGGCGGTGCCGGACGTGTCGGAAGTCGCGAGCATCGGCGGCATGGTGCGCCAGTACCAGGTCGTGCTCGATCCGGACAAGCTGCGCGCGTACGGCATCACGCAGGCGGCGGTCGCGGATGCGCTCGGCAGGGCCAACCAGGCGTCCGGCGGCTCGGTCGTCGAGCTGGCCGAGTCCGAGTACATGGTGCGTTCGACCGGCTACCTGCGCACACTCGACGACTTCCGGCATGTCGTGCTGCGCACCGACGACGCGGGCACGCCGGTGCTGCTCGGCGACGTCGCGCGCATCCAGGTCGGCCCGGCGATGCGACGCGGGATCGCGGAGCTGAACGGGCAGGGCGAGGTGACGGGCGGCGTCGTCGTGATGCGTTCGGGCAAGAACGCGCTCACGACGATCGACGCGGCGAAGGCGAAGCTCGCCGACCTGAAGCGTTCGCTGCCGCCCGGCGTCGAGATCGTCACGACCTACGATCGGTCGCAACTGATCGAGCGTGCGGTGGACAACCTGACGGACAAGCTGATCGAGGAATTCGTGATCGTCGGCATCGTCTGCGCGGTGTTCCTGTTCCATCTGCGCAGCGCGTTCGTCGCGATCCTGTCGCTGCCGCTCGGCGTGCTGGCCGCGTTCATCGTGATGCGCTACCAGGGCGTGAACGCGAACCTGATGTCGCTCGGCGGGATCGCGATCGCGATCGGCGCGATGATCGATGCGGCGATCGTGATGATCGAGAACGCGCACAAGCATCTGGAAGCGTACGACCACGCGCATCCCGGCGAGCCGCTGACGGCCGCGCGGCGCTGGGACATCGTCGCGACCTCGGCCGCGGAAGTCGGGCCGGCGCTGTTCTTCTCGCTGCTGATCATCACGCTGTCGTTCATTCCGGTGTTTTCGCTGGAAGGGCAGGAGGGCAAGCTGTTCGCGCCGCTGGCGTTCACCAAGACCTATACGATCGCCGCCGCCGCCGGGCTGTCGGTCACGCTGGTGCCGGTGCTGATGGGCTATCTCGTGCGCGGCCGCATTCCGCACGAGCACGCGAATCCGATCAACCGCGTGCTGATCCGCCTGTACCGGCCGCTGCTCGAAGCGACGCTCCGGCGCCCGTGGTTCGCGATCGGCGTCGCGGTCGTCGCGCTCGTGCTGACGGCCGTGCCGCTGTCGCGGCTCGGCGGCGAATTCATGCCGCCGCTCGACGAAGGCGACCTGCTGTACATGCCGACCGCGCTGCCGGGCATCTCGGCCGACAAGGCGAGCGAGCTGCTGCAGCAGACCGACCGGCTGATCAAGAGCGTGCCCGAAGTCGACACGGTGTTCGGCAAATCCGGACGCGCGGATACCGCGACCGATCCCGCGCCGCTCGAGATGTTCGAGACGACGATCCGGTTCAAGCCGCGCAGTGCGTGGCGGCCCGGCATGACGCCGGAGAAGCTCGTCGACGAACTCGATCGCACGGTGAAGGTGCCGGGCCTGTCGAACGTGTGGGTGCCGCCGATCCGCAACCGGCTCGACATGCTGTCCACCGGCATCAAGACGCCGGTCGGCGTGAAGATCTCCGGGCCGGACCTGACGGGGATCGACGCGATCGCGACGCAGGTCGAGGCGGCGGTGAAGCACGTGCCGGGCGTCACGTCCGCGCTCGCGGAACGGCTGAACGGCGGCCGGTACATCGACGTCGACATCGACCGGCTCGCGGCCGCGCGCTACGGGCTGTCGGTCGCCGATATCCAGTCGGTCGTGTCGTCGGCAGTCGGCGGCGAGGATGTCGGCGAGGTGATCGCGGGGCGCGAGCGCTTCCCGATCAACATCCGCTACCCGCGCGAGATCCGCGATTCGCTCGAGAACCTGCGGCAATTGCCGGTCGTCACCGCGCGCGGCGCGCAGATCCGCCTCGGCGACGTCGCGCGCATCGTAATCGCAGACGGCCCGCCGATGATCCGCAGCGAGAACGCGCGGCTGTCCGGCTACGTGTACGTCGACATCCGCGGCACCGATCTGCGCACGGCGGTCCGCGCGATGCAGCAGGCCGTCGCGCGGCAGGTCGCATTGCCGCCCGGTTATTCGATCGCGTGGTCGGGGCAGTTCGAGTATCTCGAACGCGCGGCGGCAACGCTGCGCACCGTCGTGCCGGTGACGCTCGTCGTGATCTTCGTGCTGCTGTTCCTCACGTTCGACTCGGCGGCCGACGCGCTGCTGCTGATGTCGACGGTGCCGTTCGCGCTGGTCGGCGGCTTCTGGCTCGTGTGGGGGCTCGGCCATGCGGTGTCCGTCGCGACGTCGGTCGGGTTCATCGCGCTGGCCGGCGTGGCCGCCGAATTCGGCGTCGTGATGCTGCTGTACCTGAAGGGCGCGCTGAAGCGCCGGCTCGACGCCGGCGAGCAATTGACCGATGCGCTGCTGCTCGACGCGATCCGCGAGGGCGCGGTGCTGCGTGTGCGGCCCAAGGCGATGACGGTCGCCGTCGTGCTCGCCGGTCTCGTGCCGATCATGGTCGGGCACGGGGCCGGTTCCGAAGTCATGCAGCGCATCGCCGCGCCGATGGTCGGCGGCATGGTCACGGCGCCGCTGCTGTCGATGTTCGTCATTCCCGCCGCATGGCTTCTGCTTCAGCGCCGTCGTGTGCGAAGCGCGAGCGATGACCGGCATTCCTCCGCAGTTCCTTCCGGCATGAACGTGCCATCCACCCAAACTGGAGAATCCTGTTGACTGTTCTCCTTCCTAAAGGAGGGAGTTCCCACTTCATTGAATGCAACCCGACATCGCCTCACAAAGAGACATGGGAATTACGCTTTCTCCATGGGCGGACACCGCCAGTCCGGCGGCCAAAACGTTGCGCGCTGCGTTGATATCGCGGTCGTGGGTCGCTCCGCATCCCGGACAGATCCACGCGCGCACCTTCAACGGCAGCGTGGCCACCGTATGCCCACAATCGGAACATCGTTTGCTGGACGGATACCAGCGATCGACGCCGATCAACGTGCGACCGTACCACTCAGCCTTGTACGTCAGTTGCCGAACGAATTCCGACCAGCCTGCATCGCTGATCGATTTCGCGAGTCTTCGATTCTTCAGCATGTGGCTGACGGCAAGGCTTTCGATGGCGATCACTTGGTTTTCGTTGATTAGCCGGGTCGAAAGCTTGTGCAGGAAATCCCTGCGGCGGTCCGCTATCCGAGCATGCATGCGGGCGACTTTGAGCTTCGCCTCCCTGCGATTGGCGGAGCCTATTTTTTTCTTCGCCAACCGCCGTTGCAACTTGGCGAGCTTGGCTTCGTTCTTGCGAAACTCGTTCGGCGCAGCGACCTTCTCGCCCGTCGAAAGAACGACAAAATCTGTCAACCCGAAGTCGATGCCGACCTTGTTTGTTGATTCCGATTTTGCGGAAACCACGTCGTCGCAGAGCATCGATACGTGGTATCGACCAGCAGTGTCCTTCGATACTGTGACGGTCGTCACCTTCGCGCCTTTGGGAATCGTACGCGACCAGCGGATCGCGAGTGGCGCATTCATCTTCGCCAGCTTCAGCGAAGTGCCGTTCCACCTGAAGGCGCTTGCCGTGTACTCGGCCGACTGCGCACCGTCCTTGCGCCGGAAGTTCGGATACTTCGTACGCTTGGCGAAGAAGCTCGCGAATGCTGTCTGCAAATGGCGCAGCGCTTGCTGGAGCGGAACCGAACTGACTTCGTTCAGCCAGCCATGTTCGGCCGTTTTCTTCAGCGCAGTGAGCGCGGCGGAGGTCTCGTGATAGCCGACACGAGCCTGATGCTGCTGCCATGCATCGGTGCGCATCCGCAGCATGTAGTTGTACGCAAAGCGCGCGCAGCCGAACGTCCGGGCAAGCATCACTGCTTGCTCGGGTGTCGGGTAGAACCGGAATCGGTAGGCGCGTTTGATGTCCATGGCTCACACGATGTCACATGCTCGTGTGTCCCTCAAGTTTGGGAGACGCGGTCGTACTCCCTTTACTCCCCGTCCTGCGCTCCGAAGGAGGTCGCCTTTGGGGGAAGGACGGGATTTTTTGGAGCAAACCTGATGAAGAAGATGAAATCGATTGCCACCGCCACCGCCGTTCTCGCGATCGGCGCGTTCGCGGCCCCCGCGTTTGCGTCCGGCGACATGTCGGGCATGGACATGTCCGGTATGAAGATGTCGTCCGACGGCTCGGCCGCGTCGCACGCCGCGCTCACCGACGCCGAAGTGAAGAAGGTCGACGCCGCGACCGGCATGGTCACGCTGAAGCACGGCGCGCTCGAGAACGTCGGGATGCCGCCGATGACGATGGCGTTCAAGGCGAAGGACGCGGCCATGCTCGCGCAGGTTCATGCGGGCGAGAAGGTCAAGGTTCGCGTCGAGAACGTCAATGGCACGCTGACGATCGTCAAGCTGGTGAAAGCGTCCTGATCGTGCGGATGCGGGCGTTGTCGACGCCCGCATCAACGCAGTGAAGCGCAGCGCGCGGACGCGGCGGTCGATGCCGCGTCCGCGTCGGGCAACGCGTCCGATTCAGGTGTTCAGCGGGCCAGCGTCAGCACCAGATACCCCGCATACCCCGCGCCGTTCGCCAGCAGCGCCCAGATCGCGAGCCCGCGCGTGCGGGCATTGATGCGCAGCCAGGCCGCCGCCGCGAGCGTGATGATCACGCCGGTCAGCACTTCGGGGCGCGGCTCCCACGGCGTCAGCATGATGCCGATCGCCGGCAGCAGCGTGCCCTGGAACACCATCGCGCCGGTGATGTTGCCGAACGCGAGCGTGTCCTTCTTGCGGCGGATCCACAGCACGCTGTTGACCTTCTCGGGCAATTCCGTCGCGATTGGCACGATGATCAGCGACAGCAGCAGCGCCGATACGCCGAGCACCTGCGACACGCCTTCCACGCCGTGAATGAAGCCCTTCGCGCCGCCGACCAGCAGCGCAAGGCCGAGGGCCAGCTGCAGCGCGATGGTCGCCAGGTTGGTCGGCAGGCCCGTGCGCGACAGCAGCATCGTATGCGGCGCCTCGGTGCCGTGCCCGGCATCGACGAGCTGGTTCGACGCGCGGAACGTCATCACGACGTACAGCACGTAGATGCCGACCAGCATCGCGGCAAGCAGCGCGCGGACGGCCCAGTTGTGATGCGGCACGAACATCGCCGCGGTCGCCAGCGAGAACGCCGCGAGGAAGTAGTTCATGTCGCGCACGAACCCCGTGCGTTCGGGCGCGATCGTGCCGCGCAGCCCGCGCGAGCGGATCACGGCGAGCGTCATCAGGAACGTGGTGAGCGTCGCGAGCATCAGCGGCGCACCGAGAATCGCGCCGACGCCGATCTCCTCGTTCACCGCCTGGTTCGCCGTGCCACCGGCCAGCGCGAGCAGCGGCACCATGGTTTCGGGCAGCGCGGTGCCGACGGCCGCGAACAGCGAACCGGTGACGCCTTCGGAAATCTTCAGGCGTTCGCCGAGATGTTCGAGCGCATTGGTGAAGACTTCGGCGGCCACGAGGATGACGACCAGCATGAACGCCAGTTCGAGGAACATGAAGGTCATGCGGCACCTCCGCGGACAGGTGCGTCGATCGCGATGGAACGTAGGGAGAAGGCTGCGGGGAACATGGGGACTCCGTGGTCGGACGCTGACGAACCATGGCGCATCCGCCGACGTCCGACCAGGAACGACGCGATGCGCCCATGGTCTCGCCAGACCGATTCGGCCGAACGCGCCACGGCTGGAAGCCGAGTGTGTTGACGCGTTCGCTTTCCGGGGGACGGAAAGCAGGCTACTCCCCAAAGACGAGCGCCAGTCTAGCCGAGCCGATTGCTTTCGGCAAGCTTGCGTGGCGATATCGTTTCGGCGGATGAGGAAAGCCGTGCGCGTGGCGGGTGCTCGTGTCGTATCGCGAAGCAATCGCGCCCGCGTGGCGGTGTCATGTGCGTGTCACGAACGCATCGCCGGGCGCGTCAACCCTCCGTGACGCTCGGAAAATAGAGCGCGAACGTCGTGCGTCCGTCGCGGCTCGCGACCTCGACCTTGCCGCGATGCAGTTCCATGATCGACTTGACGATCGCGAGCCCGAGCCCGGCGTTCCGCGCCGCGCCGTGCCGCGACGAATCGATCCGGTAGAACCGCTCGAAGATTCGGTCGACCTGTTCGGGCGGAATCGCGGCGCCGCGATTCGTGACCTCGACGACCGCGTAACCGGCTTGCGCGGAAACGGCCAGCTCGATCGTCGACGCGGCGTCCGCGTGTTCGAGTGCGTTCGACGCGAGATTGCTGACGGCGCGCCGGAACAACGTTGCGTCCGCAACGACGGGCGCGTGGCCGTGCACGTCGATGCGCACGCCGGCTTCGTCAGCCAGTGCCTGGAAATACGATGCAAGCCGGCGCAGTTCGCTGCCCGCGTCGAGCTCGGCGGTCTTCAGGTGCTGCCTTGCATTGTCGGTGCGCGCCAGAAACAGCATGTTCTCGATCATCCGTTGCAGCCGTTCGCATTCCTCGATGTTCGAGTCGATCAGCGCTTCGTATTCCTCGGTCGTGCGGGCGCGCGACAGCGTGACCTGCGACGAACTGATCACGTTGGCGAGCGGCGTGCGCATGTCGTGCGCGAGATCGGACGAGAACTGCGACAGCCGCACGAACGCGCGTTCGAGACGGTCGAGCATCCGGTTGACCGACGTCGCGAGCTCGCGCAGTTCGACCGGGCCGCCGCGCGCGTCGAGGCGCGCGTTCAGGTTGTGCGCCTCGATGCGCGACGTCTGCCGGCCGAGGCTCTCGACCGGGCGCAGGCCGCGCGCGGCGACCGCATAACCGAGTGCGCCGACCAGCAGCGCACCGACGGCCGCCGCGAGCCAGATGTCGACGCGATAGCTTTCCAGCAGCGACTGGCGATCGGTTGAGGTGCGCGCGAGCGCGACCTGGATGGCTTCGCCGGACGGCAGCGTTGCGCGCGCATACACGCAGCGCGACGTGCCGATGCCGGGCGGCGAGCAGGTGAACGGGCCGCCGGCGCCACCGGTTCCGGCGGCCGGATGCGGTGCCGCGATCACCGACGCGAGCGTGTTGCCGGCTTCGTCGGAGTGCTCGACGAGTGCGCGGTTCTGCCCGTCGTAGATGCCGAGATAGACGCCCGGATGCGATAGCAGCACCTCGTGGAATACGGCCGGATCGGCGCGCAGCGCGGCCGTCGAGCCGCTCGCGTGTGCAAGCTGCAGGAACTGGTTGAGCTTGCCGGAGATCTCGATGTCGTCGCGCCGTTTCAGCTCGGCGGACAGCGAGCGATAGAGATACGCGCCGGTCAGCGCGAACACGAGCGCGGCGACGACGGCGAACGCGAGCGTCAGGCGCCGCAGCAGCGAATACGAAGCCGGGCCGGCGGTCACGAACGATCCTCGAGCACGTAGCCCATGCCGCGGATCGTGTGGATCAGCTTCTTCTCGTACGCGTTGTCGATCTTCGCGCGCAGGCGCTTGATCGCCGCATCGACGACGTTCGTGTCGCTGTCGAAATTCATGTCCCAGATCTGCGACGTGATGAAGGTGCGGGTCAGCACTTCGCCCTCGCGTTCGGCGAGCAGTTGCAGCAGCGCGAATTCCTGTGCGGTCAGGTCGATGCGGTTGTCGGCGCGCCGCACGCGGCGCTTGATCAGGTCGACCTCGAGATCGACGACGTGCAGGATGTCGCGCACGTTGCGCGGCGCGCGCCGCAGCAGCGAGCGGATCCGGGCCAGGAACTCGGCGTATGCGAACGGCTTGAGCAGGTAGTCGTCGGCGCCCAGTTCGAGGCCGGTGACCTTGTCCTCGATCGCCTCGCGGGCCGTGAGCAGCAGCACGGGTGTCTGCTTCTGTGCGCGCAGGCGCCTGAGCACCTCGAAGCCGTCCATTTCCGGCAGCATCACGTCGAGCACGACGAGATCGAAATCCTCGTGCAGCGCGAGGAACAGCCCGTCCTTGCCGGTTTCCGCGACGTCGACCGTGTAGCTTGCCTCCATCAGCCCCTTCCGGAGGTACGACGCCATCTTGGGTTCGTCTTCGACTATCAGTATCCGCATGGTGAGGCAGGCTATCGATGATTCCAGCCGGTGAGTGTAACGCCTGAGCTTACGGCGTCGCGCGTGCGCGAAAGATGACCGGTGGATGACGGAATTTTCATGAAGCACGGGCCGAAACGTCGAGCGCGCGTTTCATGAAAATCCGGTCATGTTTCGACCATGTCGTCGTCACGGCGGCGGCGATAAGCTGCAGCCGTCCTGTCTCCGGAGCGCGCCGTCGCGGTGCCGCGCCGGCCCATCCGGTCGTAGCCTGCCTGATTCCGCATCCATGTCGTACTGGCGCAAATTCATCCTCGTCGTGCTGCTGGCGCTGAGCCTGCCGATCCAGTCGTTCGCGACCGTTTCGATGCCGTGCGCGGGTGCTGTCGTGCCGGATGCGAACGAGATGTCGCACGCGATGCCGGTCGTGCAGGATGGTCATCCCGAGCACGATAGCCACGCGCCGTCGTGTTCCGACTGCGTGTCCTGCTGCGTCGGCACGAGCATGCCGGGTGCGCCCGCGGCGCCTGCTGCGTCGGGCACCAGCGTCACGATCGTCGCGCATCCGCCGTCGACCGTGATCGTGTCGTTCCTGACCGGCGGCATCGACAGGCCGCCTCGCTGGATTCCCGCCTAGCCGTGCCCGTGGCCGACAGGCCGCGATCTGCAATCCACGCCGGCGGCCGCGCAAGGCCCGCCGGACGACACTACGACGAGACCCATTCATGCGATTGATCACTGCGGCGCTGCTTGGCGCGGCGGCCATCGTGCCGTCGCTCGCGCCTGCGCAAACCCCGTTTCCCGATCCGGCGGACGCCGCCGCGACGGTGCCGGACGTCACCGTGACGTCCGCGTTCGACGGCTACCGGCCGTATCGCGACGACGCAGGCCCGGGCTGGAAACAACTGAACCGGGACGTGATGAAGCGGCCCGCGAAGCCCGGCAACACGACGGGTCACGGCGGCGCCCATTCGATGCACGGAGGGCCCGCGCAATGACGAATCTTGCGATATCGCCGAGGATCGGCGCGGCCGCGCTCATGCTGGCGTTCCTCGCGGGCTGCACGACGTTTTCGAAGGACGGCGGCTTCGACGCCGTGTCGTCCAACGCGGCGGAACGTATCGGCAAAGACGCGGTGGTCGTGCGGACCGATGCCGACCGCGAAGCCGTCGACAAGCGGACCCGGGAACTGCTCGCCAGGCCGCTCACGATGGACGACGCGGTGCAGGTCGCGCTGCTGAACAACCGCGGCCTGCAGGCGTCGTACGCGGAGCTCGGGCTGTCGGAGGCCGACCTCGTGCAGGCCGGCCGGTTGCCGAACCCGCGCTTCTCGTTCAGCCGCACCCGCGCCGGCGACGGCGAGCTGACGCTCGGCCGCACGTTTTCGGCGAACGTGTTCGCGCTGCTGACGATGCCGCTCGCGACGAATATCGAGCGCCGCCGCTTCGAGCAGACCAAGCTCGAAACGGCCGACGCGATGCTGAAGGTGGCCGCCGACGCGCGCCGTGCGTATATCGAGGCCGTCGCCGCCGAGCAGGCTGCGAACTATGCGCAACAGGTGCGCGATGCCGCGAGCGCGGCCGCCGAACTCGCGCTGCGCATGCGTCAGGCCGGCAACTTCAGCCGGCTCGATTACGCCCGCGAGCAGGCGTTCCATGCCGATGCGGTCGCGCAGCACGCGAAGGCGCGGCAACAGGCCGTGGCCGCGCGCGAGAAGCTCACGCGCGCGATGGGGCTGTGGGGCGGGCGCACGCAGTACGTGCTGCCCGAGCGCTTGCCCGACCTGCCGAAAGCGCGCCCGGACCTGCCCGATCTCGAACGCTTCGCGATGAGCCACCGTCTCGACATCCAGGCCGCGAAGCTGCAGACGCAGGGTGTCGCGTCGTCGCTCGGCCTCAGCAAGGCCACGCGTTTCGTCAACGCGGTCGATCTCGGTTATGTGAACAACTACGAGACCGGCAAGGGTCACGAGCACGGTTTCGAGATCAGCGTCGAGATTCCGCTGTTCGACTGGGGCGGCGCGAAGGTTGCGCGGGCCGAGGCGATCTACCTGCAGTCGGCGAACCGGCTCGCGAAGACGGCCATCGACGCGCGCTCCGAAGTGCGCGAATCGTACGCGGCGTACGTGACGAGCTACGACGTCGCCACGCACTACCGCGACGAAGTCGTGCCGCTGCGCAAGACGATCTCGGACGAGCTGCTGCTGCGCTACAACGGGATGCTCGCGAGCGTGTTCGAACTGCTGGCCGATGCGCGCGAACAGGTTGGCGCGGTGAACGGCTACATCGATGCGCTGAAGGACTACTGGCTCGCCGAAACCGACCTGCAGATGGCTGTCGGCGGCCGGCTGCCTGTCCCGGGCGCTGCGCTGCGCGCACCGCGTTCCACCGAACCCGAACCTGCCGCTGCGCCGCAGCCGGCTTCCTCACCCGTGGCGCAACCGGCGCCCGCAACGCATCCGGAAGGTCATTGACATGGTGTCCCGTCGACAATTTCTCAACGGCTCGGGCGCCGCGCTGCTCGGTGCGGCGATGGTCAGCAAGGCCGGCGCCGCGTCGCTGCCCGAAGCGCCCACGATGGCGAAAACCGGCACGCAGCCGCCGCTCGTGCCGCCGAACGGCCGTCCGTACACGCCCGTCGCGACGCTGAACGGCTGGACGCTGCCGTGGCGGATGAAGAACGGCTGGAAGGAATTCCACCTGACGGCCGAGCCCGTCGTGCGCGAGATGGCGCCCGGCATGAACGCGAACCTGTGGGGCTACAACGGCCAGTCGCCGGGCCCGACGATCGAGGCCGTCGAAGGCGACAAGGTGCGCATCTTCGTGACCAACCGGTTGCCCGAGCACACGACGATCCACTGGCACGGGCTGCGGCTGCCGAACGGGATGGACGGCGTCGGCGGCCTCACGCAGCCGCATATCCCGCCCGGCAAGACCTTCGTCTACGAGTTCCAGCTCGAGGCGCACGGCACGTTCATGTATCACCCGCACGCCGACGAGATGGTGCAGATGGCGATGGGGATGATGGGCATGTTCATCGTGCATCCGAAGGATCGCGGCACGATGCCGGTCGATCGCGATTTCGTGTTCCTGCTCGCCGCATACGACATCGATCCGGGCAGCTACACACCGCGCGTGAACGAGATGACGGACTTCAACATGTGGACGTTCAACTCGCGCGTGTTTCCGGGCATCGATCCGCTGCCGGTGCGCGCGGGCGACCGCGTGCGGATTCGTTTCGGCAACCTGACGATGACGAACCATCCGATCCACCTGCACGGCTACAGCTTCGAAGTCGCCGGCACCGACGGCGGATGGATTCCGCCGGCGGCGCGCTGGCCCGAAGTGACGGCCGATGTCGCGGTGGGCCAGATGCGCGCGATCGAGTTCACCGCCGATCGCCCGGGCGACTGGGCATTCCACTGCCACAAGTCGCATCACACGATGAATGCGATGGGCCACCAGGTGCCGAACCTGATCGGCGTGCCGCAGAAGGATCTCGCGCAGCGCATCGGCAAGCTCGTGCCCGACTACATGGCGATGGGCAGCACGGGCGGCGCGATGGGCGGCATGGAGATGCCGCTGCCCGACAACACGTTGCCGATGATGACGGGCACGGGCCCGTTCGGGCCGCTGGAGATGGGCGGCATGTTCACGGTGCTGAAGGTGCGGCAGGGGCTCGGCCGCAACGACTATCGCGATCCGGGCTGGTTCCGGCATCCGAAGGGCACCGTCGCATACGAGTACACCGGCGAATTGCCGGACGGTTGAGCAGCAGCACGCGGCGGCCGTGCCGATGCGGCCGCCGGTTTCGTTTCATTCACTCTGGAGCAAACACGATGAAGAAGGGACTGGTTTCGATTGCAACAGGTTGCGCGCTGGCGTTCTCCGCCGCGTCGTACGCGGCCGGCGACATGGCCGGCATGGACATGAGCGGCGGCGCGAAGCAGGGCGCCGATGCGGCGCAGCGCATGTCGCACGGCGAGATCCGCAAGGTCGACACGGCCGCGGGCAAGCTGACGATCAAGCACGGCCCGCTGGACAACCTCGGGATGGACGCGATGACGATGGCGTTCAAGGTGAAGGACCCGGCGATGCTGTCGCAGGTGAAGGTGGGCGACAAGGTCGACTTCGTCGCCGAGGACGTGGGCGGCGCGCTGACCGTCGTCGAGCTGAAGAAGCCGTGACGCCGGGCACGAACATGAAGATCAAGATCACGACGCTCAGGCGGCTGGCCGGCTTCGCCGCGGCCGGCGCGATCCTCGCTGCCGCGCCGGTCGCGGCATCGGCGCACGGCAAGCTGGAAAGCGCCGCACCGGCGACGGGCAGCACGGTCGACACCGCGCCCGACACGGTGCGGCTCACCTTCAACGAAGACCTCGAACCGGCGTTCAGTTCGGTGAAGGTGTCGGACGCGAACGGCAACGCCGTCACGCAGGACAAGGCGAAGGTCGACGCGTCGAACCCGCGCGTGATGACGGTTGCGATGCCGAAGCTCGCGCCAGGCGCGTACACGGTGCAGTGGGCGGCGATGACGGCCGATGCGCATCGCACCAAGGGCACTTATACGTTCAGGGTGAAGGGATGAACGACGGTTTCGTCGGCCTGCTGCGGCTCGTGTCGGTGGCGATCCAGAACGCCGGGTTCGCGGGCATCGTAGGCGCGCTGCTCGGCAGCCACTGGCTCGCGCGCGGCGCGTCGGCGTGGCAGCACGGCATCGGGCGGCGCCTCGTCGCGACGCTGCGCATCGCGTCCGTCGTGTCGCTGTTCGCGAGCATCACCGCGTTCTGGGCGCACTGCGCGCTGATGAGCGACGTGTCGCTGCTCGAAGCCGGGCCGGCCGTCTGCGCGATGCTCGTGGGCACCGGATTCGGCCACGCGTGGCTGGCCGGTGCTGCGTTCATGGTGGTGATCGTGCTGCTGTCGTTTCTCAGGCATGCGAACGACACGCGATTTCCGTTCACGATATGGGTTGCGCTCGCTTGTGTCGCGCTCGCGCGCAGCAACGGCGGGCATCCAGTCGACGCGGGGTTGTTCAGCGTGCCGGTGTGGGTCGACTGGCTGCATCTGCTCGCGATCAGCGCGTGGGTCGGGCTCGTGTTCGTGACGGCGTTCGGCGTGATGCCGCGTCTTGCCGGCATGCCGGCGAGCGAACGCGCGACCGGCGCATCGTTCGTTCAGTCGCTGTCCGATGCGTCGACGGTTGCGTTGATCGTGTTGTTTGCGACCGGCGCGTACAACGGATGGCGCGGCATCGATACGCCGGCCAACCTGCTCGCGTCGAGCTACGGGCAGATCCTGCTGCTGAAGCTCGCGCTCGTGCTGATCGCGGCGGCGCTCGGCGGACACAACCGGTTCTTCGGGATGCCGAAGTTGCTGTCCGAGTTGAAAGACCCGGCCGCCGCGATGCCGGCCGGCCCGTTGCGTGGGTTCGGCGCGGTGTTGCGGATCGAGGCGGTCGTGCTGGGCGGCGTGCTGATGGTGGCGGCCGTGCTCGCGTCGAGCGCACTGCCGGGGACGGTCTAGCGCGGCGGCGCGTTGCCGAAGCGTCGCGGGGAATCGTCACGGGCACGATGGATTTTCATCAGACGATTTCCCCGCGTTTTCCGGCACAACCGCGCGGCCGGTGGCGATCGCCGCGCGAAATCACTTGTTACATTTACCTGTCTTTTGATTACCAAAAACTGTCATTGAGCGCCGCTAAGCTTTCGCCACCCTCACAACCGGGATCTCCCGTCATGCGCTCGACAATCCGCCTGTTTGCCCCGCTATTGCTGCTCCCGACGCTCGCCGCCGCGCCGGTGTTCGCCGCCACCGTCGCTCCCGTCAGCCCGAACTGCGGCGGCAGCACGACGCCGATCGCCGATATCCAGGGGCCGGGCGCGCCGTCGCCGCTCGCCGGCCAGAACGTGTCGATCGAAGCCGTCGTCACCGCCGATTTCGGCGGCACGGACGGGTTCGGCGGCTTCTTCGTCCAGCAGGCCGACGCACAGCGCCGCAACCAGCCGGGCGTGTCCGAAGGCCTGTTCGTCTATGCGCCGAAAGTGCGCGCGAAGGCGGGCGATCTCGTGCACGTGACGGGCAAGGTCGAGGAGAAGTACGGGCAGACGCAGCTCACGCAGTCGGGTGCGATCGCGGTATGCGCGAACGGCCAGACCGTCACGCCCGTGACGCTCACGCTGCCGGTCGACAGCCCGAACGCGTTCGCCGCGTATGAAGGGATGCTCGTGCGCCTGCCGCAGACGCTGAACGTCACCGACAACTACGAGCTCGGCCGCTACGGCAGCGTGATGCTCAGCAACGGCCGCCTGCGCACGCCGACGAGCGTCGTGCCGCCCGCACAGGCGCAAACGCAGATCGACGCGAACGCGCGCAACCGCCTGATCCTCGACGACGGCTCGAACAAGCAGAACCCCGCGACCGTGCCGTATCCGGCGCCCGGCCTGTCGGCCGCGAACACGCTGCGCGCGGGCTACACCGTGCGCGACATCGAAGGCGTGCTCGAAGTGCGTTACGGCGCATGGCGCGTGCAGCCGCTGCCCGGCGCGGCCGTGCCGGCGTTCGAGGCGCGCACGAACCCGCGCACCAACGCGCCCGCGCGCGATCCGAAATCGAACCTGCGCGTCGCGTCGTTCAACGTCCTCAACTACTTCAACGGCAACGGTCTCGGCGGCGGCTTCGACGATCCGAACAACCGCGGCGCGAAGACCTACGTCGAATTCCAGCGTCAGGAAGCGAAGATCGTCAGCGCACTGAAGGCGCTCGACGCCGACGTGATCGGCCTGATGGAAATCCAGAACAACGGCTACGGCGAACTGAGCGCGGTGCGCCAGCTCGCGGCGAAGCTCGGCAACAACTGGCGCGTCGTCGATCCGGGCACATCGCGCCTCGGCGGCGACGCGATCGCGGTCGCGCTGATCTACGACAGCCGCAAGGTCGAACCGGTCGGCCGCGCGGCGACGCTCGCGATCGACGACAAGAATCGCCAGCCGCTCGCGCAGTCGTTCCGTCGCATCGGCGGCAAGCAGGCGCTGACGGTCGCGGTGAACCACCTGAAGTCGAAGAACTGCCCGGACGCCGCGAACGACGATCTCGACCAGGGCGACGGCCAGGGCTGCTGGAACCCGACCCGCACGCGCGCGGCGGCGAAGGTCGCCGACTGGCTCGCCGGCACGCCGACGGGTGTCGCGGGCCAGGGCGTGCTGCTGATCGGCGACTTCAACAGCTACACGCACGAAGCCCCGATCCGCACGCTCGAATCGCGCGGCTACCGCAACCTCGTCGCGCGCTGGATCGGCGCGAACGCGTACAGCTACGTGTACAACGGCGAAGCCGGTTATCTCGATCATGCGCTCGCAACGCTGCCGCTCGCGTCGCACGTGAAGGCCGTGCACGAATGGCACATCAACGCGGACGAGCCGCTCGCGCTGCAGTACACGCTCGCGTACAAGTCGGCCGAGCAGCAGAAGACGTACTACGCGCCGGATGCGTATCGCTCGTCGGATCACGATCCGGTGCTGATCGATATCGCACTGCCGGGCGGCGGGAATTGATGGCGGGTTGACCGCGGGTGATGCGCGGCGTGCGGCGAGTCCGCACGCCGTTGCCCGCCCGGGAAATGGATTCGAATATCGGGTAAATAATTCCGCCGAAACGGCCGTGAATTAACGCAATCGGTATTTTATGGATGGCGCAATGCACATAAGCGCCTGGATTGAAGAATGCCTGAAGCGAATCGCGTCATCGAATGGCGTGTGCATGGCGTGACGGCACCTTAATCGATTGTCGATAATAAAAATGAAAGAAAAATCCAGTCGATCTGAAGGGTATGCAAGCGCTGCATCAATACCGGAAAGGTTTGTGAGTTGTGCGACAGAAGTAAAATATTCGGCGAATCATTGCCGATAAAGCGCGCCTTGCACGAATAATCTTTTTGTCTTTCAAATTCCAGACACTGGCCGTCGTTCGCATCATTACGGGATTTTTAATATCGGAATGATCTTTGACAACGCGGCGCAGCACCGCCTATTTTTGTCGGTGTCGTAAATTCAGGTAATCAGAAAAGAAGTCCAAACTGCAGGGGGCGGTTCAAGCACGATTCTCGCCAGCAGTTTGCTGTGTCTGTATCACGTTCAGTCTCTTGAAGCAGTCCGATCCCAACCGCCTTTTGCGCGAGTGGCGGGTGTTGCTGCGCGTCTCGCCGGCGAAGGCGGCCTTTGTGAAGTGGTATCCGAACCAGGCACAAGGATAGAGATGAAACCAGACAGGAGCAGTACCGGCAGCCGCCGTGCTCGTCACGGCCGGTTGGTCGGGCTAGGCGCATTGACGGTCATGACACTGGCGCTCGCGGCATGCGGCGGCGACGATTCGTCGTCCGTCGGCGCGTCGAGCCTTGCGCAGACAACGGCCAGCCAGCAGGCCAGCGCACAAGCGGCCAGCAGTCAGGCACCGGCGGCCAACCAGCCTTACGTCGACCAGGTTGCGTATTCGATGAATGCGACCGACGGCCTCGCCGCCGCGCAGGTGTCGGAGAAAGCGGCGATCATGCATTACCAGTGGACGGGCGGCAGCAAGACGGTCAGCTACACGACGACCACCGGCCACCTGACCGCGCAGGACGCGAACGGCAACGCGGAAGCGTCGATGTCGTATGTCGCGTACACCGCGCCGAGCACCAACGGCAAGCCGCGTCCCGTCACGTTCGTATATAACGGCGGCCCCGGCTCGTCGTCGATCTGGCTGCGTCTCGGCTCGTTCGCGCCGACGCGGGTGGCCACGCCCGATCCGGGTTTCGGCACCAACTGGCCGAACTATCCGATCGTCGACAACGCCGACAGCCTGATCGACACCACCGACCTCGTGTTCATCGACCCGCCGGGAACCGGGCTGTCGGAAGCCGTCTTGCCGAACACCAACCAGAAGTACTGGGGTTCCGATGCGGACGTGAACATCATGCGCGACTTCATCCAGCGCTACCTGAACGTCAACAGCCGCAGCACGTCGCCGATCTACCTGTACGGCGAATCGTACGGCACGCCGCGTACCGACATGCTGGCGCTGGCGCTCGAATCGGCCGGCGTGCACCTGACCGGCATCGTGCTGCAGTCGGCGATCCTGAACTACTTCGCGGATGCGGTGGAGGCGGTGGCGATCACGCAGTCGACGGAGGGGCTGCTGCTCGAAACCGATACCGTGGCCGGTTACCTGCCCGGGTATGCGGCGGTCGCGGCGTACTTCAACCAGGTCTCGCCGGCGCCGGTGAACCAGGATCTGTACGCACTGCAGACGGAATTGTTCACGACGCTGATCTACAACCAGCTGCAGAAGTACTCGCAGTCGTGGGTGTTGAGCCAGCTCGGCATTCCGGATGCGCTCGGCACGCCGGTGTTCCCGAGCGATGCGACGCTCAAGCTGTGGGGGATACCGTCGGGCCTGACGCTGCAGGCGCTGCAGGGCTACTTCAACGCGAACCCGTTCGGCACGAGCCTGCTGCCCGGAACGACGATCGGACGGTATGACGGACGTGTGTCGTTGCCGAACTCCGATCCGCGCCTGCAAACCGACGGCGACCCGTCCGACATCCTGATTTCGCAGCCGTTCACGAACGCGCTCGCGACGCAGATGCCTGACTACCTCGGCTATACCGCACCGAACGCGACCTACCTGCCGCTGAACGACAACATCATCGGCGTCTGGGACTTCACGCACGACGGCCAGCCGATGCCCGACACGATCCCCGATCTGCTCGGCGCGCTGCAGCTCAACCCGAAGCTTCGCGTGCTCGCGGAGAACGGCTTCCACGATCTGGCCACGCCGTTCTTCAATACCGAGAAGCAACTCGCGCGGCTGCAGACGGTGAAGGGCCTGAATCCGAAGCTGCAGGTGAACTTCTTCCAGGGCGGTCACATGATTTACCTCGACGATGTCGCTCGTCCGCAGATGAAGCGTGACCTGAAGACGTTCTACAAGGGCGCGCGGATTCCGACGGCGCTGACGCTGCATACGCTGCCGCCGCCTTGGCCGGACGAAAACCCGCCCAGCGTGCCGACCGGCAGCATCCCGGGCGCGACGGCCGCGACGACGCTGGCGGCGGCCCCTTGAGCGACGGACTCCTTGTCAGAGGAACCCTCTATTCATCCATTGAATGCGAGCGATCATGTCCCTAATCCAAATGATTCGGCGTATGTCTGCGTTGATCGTCGTCGGTGCCGCGATGAGCAGCGCCCACGCCTTGCCGCCGCAGGCGGTGGCGCCGGTGAAGCTTCCGCATGGCGGGCGCGGCGTCGACGGTCCGTTCTTTCCGTCCACGCGGGCGGCGCCGGTGTTGCCGTCGACCGGCGCGACTCTGCAGCAGCAGGCGCAGCAGCGGGTCGATGCGAGGCTCGGCGCCAATACGGTGCTGAGCAACGGCGCGGCCGTGACGAAGGCGCAGGCGCAGAGCAGCGGGCTCGGTTTCGTGTCGAAGCACTTCGACGAGATCGATGCGAAGCACACCGGCCGCGTGACGATGAGCGATGTGCGGCAGTTCATCCAGCAGCGGCAGGTGCAGGCGCAGCAGGAACAGCAGGACGAGTGACGTAGCAACGCAGCGCGGCGGCCGGTGCGAGGTCTGCACCGGCCGCCGAACCGCGACAGGTGTTCAGCTCGCGTGGCGCGCGTAGCGCCGGGCCGTAACCGACGGCAGCTCGCCGAACATCGCGCGATAGTCCTGCGCGAAACTGCTCAGGTGCCAGAAGCCCCATTTGGTTGCGGCGGACGTCACGGATTCGCCGAGCCGAAGCTCGCGGCGCGCGTGGTTCAGTCGAACGGCGCGCAGATACGCAATCGGGTTCAGATTGAGCGTGTCGTGGAACGCATACTGCGCGGTGCGCCGGCTGATGCCGAGCTGCACGCACAGCTCGGCGATCGACAGCGGGCAGGTCGATGCGTCCTGTAGCCGCTCCTGCACCGCGTTGACCAGCGACCAGTACTTCGTCGGGCGCGCGGCTTGCGCGCCGTCCTCCGGCGCGGCTGCCGTCAACACCTCCGAGATCGCGTACAGCACGGTGCGCTCCAGCAGTTCGATGCGGTCCTGCGTCGTCATGTCTTCAGCGGAGGTGCTTTTCGCCGCGGCGGCGAGCGTGCGGCGCAGCAGGTCGCGCAGATTGTCCGCGACGTATGCGGCCATCGGGATCAGCGGGGCGAGGGTGCGTGCGCGCAGTGACGCGGCGACCGTGCGCATCGCCGGCGTCGACAGCTTGTCGGGTTCGATCTCGACGTTCACGAGCACGTGCCGGTCGGGCGAGTAGAACTCGAATTCCGGCAGGCTCGAGAACACGTGCAGGCTGTTCCGCCCGCTCTTCTCGCCGCACATGCGCGCATGCCCTTCCAGCTCCAGCGGCACGGCCACGGCGATCCGGTCTGACGGCACCGCGCCGCGCTGCAGGATGACCTTGTCGAGATCCTCGACCAGCAGCTTGATGCCGCCCAGCGACACGATCGACGACGAGCCATGAAACAGGCCGCCCGAGATCTGCGTGTAATTCAGGTTCCAGCCTTCGAACGACCGCGCCTGTTCCGCCACGTCGGTGAACGCGCAGAACGCGACCGTTCGCGCGAACAACGGGGCGCCAGAGAAATCGCTCAGGTGGGCAGACGGCGTCATCGGGGGCGGGAGGGAGCGGGCCGGGTCGAATCATTGTAGCCGCTCGGCGAGCCGGTCAAAAAGCGCAGCCTCGTGGAAACCCTCGCTTGCCGAAATCCGATAGTGAAAAGCGTTTCGGCACCCTACCTTTGGCATCAATACGTTGCTGTTCACCGAGCCATGCCGACAACGCACCGCGGTGCCTATCTGGAGAGACGTTGATGGAACTTCCCCGTGGCGGATTCTGGAGAAACTGGGTCGGCAATCAGTCGTGCGTGGCCGCGCACCTCGCGTCGCCGACCAGCGAGGCCGAGATCGCGGAGCTGGTGCGTACCGCGACGCGCCAGGGCAAGCACGTCCGATGCGCGGGGTCGGGGCACTCGTTCACGCCGGTCGTGGCGACGAGCGGCCTGCTGCTGTCGCTCCAGGACTACCAGGGCATCGTCGATGTCGATCAAGCGCGCAAGCGTGTGACGGTGAAGGCCGGCACGAAAATCAATGCGGTGACGCGTCACCTGAAGGCACTCGGCCTGTCGCTCGTCAACCAGGGCGACATCGATTCGCAGGCGATTGCCGGCGCGTTCGCCACCGGCACGCACGGCACCGGGACGACGCTGAGCAACCTGTCGTCGCAGGTCGTCGGGATGCGCATCGTGCGCGCCGACGGCTCGATCATGGAAGTGAGCGACCGGAAGGACCTCGACCTGCTCCATGCGACGCAGGTGAATATCGGCATGTTCGGCGTGGTGTCGGAGATGACGCTGCAGGTGACCGATGCGTTCTGGCTGCACGACCGGGTCTGGCGCGAGGATTTCGAAGCGCTGATGGAGCAATACGACGACCTGGCAGCGAAGTATCGGCATTTCGGGTTCTTCTGGTGTCCGACGTCAGAAAGCCGCGACCTGTACTGCCTGCCCGATACCACGAAGGTGTCGAACTCGAAGAAAGACTACGACGTGTGCGAGATCAAGGTGATGGACGTCACCGATGAGCGCACGTATCACGAGGGCGAGCACGAGAAGATCGCATACAGCTCCGAGGTGTATGCGATCCACTACGTGCCGAACTTCCACGAGCTCGAGTACGCGGTGCCCGCACAACACGGCAAGGAAGCGCTGCGCCGCGTTCGCGACCTGATCCTCACGAAACACCGTGACTGCATTTTCCCGGTCGAGTATCGCTTCACGAAGGGCGACCCGGCGTGGATCAGCCCGTTCAACCACCAGGACAGCGTCACCATTTCATGCTCGGGCGGCCCGAACGGCGTCGACTACTGGCCGTTCCTGAAGGACGTCGACGACATCCTGCGCGATTACGGCTCGCGTCCGCACTGGGGCAAGCTGCATTTCACGAACCGCGAAGACGTGGACCGCTGGTTCCCGAAGGCCGAAGCGTTCCGCGCACTGCGCCGCAGCGTGGACCCTGAAGGTTTCTTTCTCAACGATCATCTTCGGACGCTGTTCAGTTGAGCGCGCCGATCCAACCAGACAGGAGAACGAAGAATGAATGTCAAGATTGACGGCCGCCTGGCCGGCAAGGTCGCCATCGTCAGCGGCGGCGCCGGCGGATGCGGTGGCGCTGCGTCCGAACTGTTCGCCGCACAGGGCGCGAAGGTCGCGATCATCGACCGCGACGGTGACGCCGCCGAAGCACTTGCGTCGAGGCTGCGCGATGCCGGCCTGCAGGCGATTGGCCTCGGCGCCGACGTGTCGAAACAGGCGGAGGTTCAGCGGGCCGTCGATGCGGCGCGGGAGCAGTACGGCAATGCAGACATCCTGTTCAATCATGCCGGGACGCTGATCGTCAAACCGTTCCTCGACATCGAAGAGTCGGAGTGGGACTGGCTGATGGGCGTGAACGTCAAGAGCATGTTCCTGGTGACGAAGGCGGTGCTGCCGCAGATGCTCGAGAAGGGGCGCGGCAGCATCGTGTGCACGTCGTCGATTTCGGCGGTCTGCGCGACGCCCGGCGAAGTGCTGTACGACGCGACCAAGGGTGCGTGCCACATGTTCGCGCGGGCCATCGCGGTCGAGTACCGCGACCGCGGGATTCGCTGCAACGCGCTGGCGCCGGGGTTCATCCGCACGCCGCACGGGATGCGCGAACTCAAGGACCTGCAGGCGATGGGCGTCGACGCGACCGAAGCGGCGATCGCGGTTCAGCAGGGCCGGTTGTGCGAACCGTCGGAAGTCGCGGCGGCCGCGCTGTTCCTCGCGTCCGACGAGTCGAGTTTCGTCAATGGCACGCATCTGTTCGTCGACAACTGTTTTTCCGCGGTCTGATCGCCGAGGTTTGCAGCTGCGCTTTCGACACGACATGCGACGCTAGTCGTGCTGGCCAACGCGAAAGACGTTGCGCAATTCGTCGTGGTTGTGCACGTTGAGCTTGCGGTAGATCTTTCGCACATGATCGACGACGGTGCTGTCGCGCAGCGCGAGGCCGCGCGCGATGGCGGTTTGCGAGTGGCCGAGGACGAGTAGCGAACAGAGCTGCCGTTGTCGTTCCGTCAGACCGAACTCGAAGCCGAGTCGCTCGATTTCCAGTTCGTGCGGGAGGAAATGCTCGATGTAGATCACGATCGCCTGCTCGCAGGGCAGCGCGCTCGCATGCGCGAAGCGATACGCCTTGAATCGGAAGCGGCCGGCCGCGTTGCGGCGTTCCATCGTGGCGGGTTCGACCGGAAGGCCGCACCAGATGCGATTGACATTCGTCAGCAGCGGCGCAAGCCAGTTCGGAAAGCGGTCGCGACGATAGAACGCAAGCGGTTCGCCGGACGCGAGCGCCAGCATCCTGACGCTGTCCTCGCTCTGCAGCAACACCTTTCCGGTGTTGTCGATGACCATGATCGCCGACTGGCAGCCTTCCGCTTCGCGCTGCGGCGGACGTATCGGGCACGAAAGCGCATGCGCGATATGTCGCGCGAAGGGCGCGATGTCGCGATGATTCTTTTCCGAGAACGGACGAGCGCCGGGCGCGCGGCACAACTTCAGGCTTCCCCAGCCACGGGTGCCATCGGTTGCCGTCAGCTCGAGACAATGTCGCATGCCGACCGGCCGCCACAGCTCCGCATACATTGCACTCTTCAGCAGCGCGGCGTCGTAACGGGCGCTGTTTTCGAATCCGCGGCCGCGGCGCATCGCATCCGAGAACGTGACGCCGAGCACCTCCTGTTTTTCGGTGTTGTGGACGTCGGCAAAGTAAGTGGGCAGGACTTGATAGACGGTGTCGTTTTCGCTGTAGACGTCCGACACCGCATAGTGTTCGTCGGTATAGAAGAACATGCCCCAGTCGGCGCCCACGATGCGCCGCGTTGCTTCAACCACATGAGGAATGACGAGGCGCGGTTCGATGCCGAACGAACACAGTCGCCGGATGTGGCCCGCTAGCGCGACATACTTGTCGGACATGGTGCGCCCCTTGCGCTACGACGGGCCGGCACGCGACTGCGTCGAACGAGGGCCGCGTGCACCTTGCGCATACGGTGTCCAGTTTAGGTCGGCGAGTCGACGAATTCCATAATTGCCCCCTCGTCAGGGGGCGTTAAACCGGCCGGCCGATTTCTATCATTAATCCATTCCTGCCGGTTGCCCCGCCCGGTGCGCGGTGGCGCGAAGCGCGCGATCCGTTCGATCGCGGATGCGCGCCACAGGAACGTTCGATTCGCGTTGCGGCACGACGCGCAGGCAAGCGCATGCGCCAGGCTGCTGCGAGGTGTTGTTGCGCATTCGCATGCGAATGCGCTGGTCCGGGGGACGTTACAGGAGGACGCGAAGGTCGCTCGATGGAACCTCGAACGTGCGAAGCCGCCGATGGCTGGAGCGACGCAGCGGAATGCTCGCGATTCGCGACGCGCGGCGATGCCGTCGGGGCCGACGTTGTTGCATCGGCGAGGTGTGTCGAATCGCGCGGGCGGCCGGACCTCGGCGCCGTTCCCGCGTACGAGTCGCAATGTCTTTTCATATGAGGTGCCACGATGAAGACGGTTTACAAGGCGGCGCTGGCCGCCGTGTGCATGCTGGGTGCGACCGGGCTTGCCCGGGCGGATGGCGGAGCCGACGAGAGCCCCGGCACACCCTCGGATGCCGCGCTCAGCGCCACCGCAGTGGGCTCCATGCCCAGTGCCGGGTCGCAGGCGGGCGGCCCCGCGGCGATCACGCGCGCTCAGGTGAAGCAGGAACTGATTCGCTCGCAGAAGTCGGGCGAGTTCGAGCGGATGAATCAGTTCTACGGCGGCGGGAATTAGGGCGGCGTGACGAACCGGCGCGGCCGCCCGGACCATCGGCGGCCGCGTGATCGGTGCCCGGGTTGCATGCGGGGACGGTTGTAACGGGCAATGCGACCGTCGCGAAGATCACGGGCATGACACCGCTCCAAGTCGGCGGTTTCAGCCCGTTTCAAAGGTGCTTCAGACGGTCGGATCGACGTTCGCCTCGAGTTCGCGGATGCGCTCGAGGTTCCGCGTGTCCTTCAGCACCGGCGGCCCCGCGAAGGTGTTGCGCACGCCGAAGCCGTACCAGATCACCATCAGCACCGCGACGAAACCGACGAGCACGTAGAGCACCTTTTCATTCGGCGGCTGGATGCCGACATACGCGAGCACGCAGGCGCCGACCAGCGCGAGCAACGCACACGGCTTCGACCAGATGCCCAGCTGGAACGGACCTTTTTCGGTCCACGTGCGGCCTTCGGCCAGCATCCCCGAGCCGATCGGCATCGCATACGAGATGAACAGGAACACGGCGCTGCCGGCGCTCAGCACCGAGAACGCGTCGCCGTACAGCGTGACGACGATCGCGAGCACCGCACAGGTCCAGATCGCGGGCCCGGGCGTCCGGTGCGTGTGACTCACGCTGCGCAGCAGCTTCGATGCCGGCAGCCCGCCGTCGCGCGCGAACGCATACACCATCCGCGACGTCGACATGATCGCGGCGAGCCCGCATACGTAGTTGATGAAGAACATCGCGAGTTCGAGGCACACCCGCAAGGTCTTCGGAATCGGCGCGAGTATCGCTTCGAAAAAGCCGGTGCCCTGTTTCATCGCGGCGGTCAGGTCGGGCATCACCAGCACGAACGCGCACACCATCACGTAACCGAAGATCGCGGACCAGAACACCGACCCGATGATGCCGCGCGGCACGTTTCTGGCCGCATCGTGCGTCTCCTCCGACGTATGCGCGGACGCGTCGAAACCCGTGATGGTGTAGGTCACCAGCAGCAGGCCGGACAGGAACGCGAGCGGCGTGGCCTGCTTCGGCCACGCACCGCCGTCGACGCCGGTGAAATTGGTGAAGGTGACCAGCCGATGCAGGTCGAACGTGACGGGCGAATAGTAGAGCAGCGAAACGACCAGCGCGATCGTCACGACGAAGATCAGATAGCCCGACAGGTCGGTGATCCTGCTGGCGATCCTGATGCCGCGTGCGTTCAGGATCGCCTGCGAGATCGTGATGAACGCGATGAACGCCGTTTGATGCCACCAGGTCAGGCTGTCCGGGCTGACGCCGAACATCGGCGCGATCAGCGTCTTGAAGAACGGATCGTAGGTGCCGAAATTGATCGCGGCGATCACGAAGATGAGGCCGATCAGGTTGAGCCACGCCGTCATCCACCCCCATTTCTTCCCGCCGAGGATCGCGCCCCAGTGATAGAGGCCGCCCGCCGTCGGAAACGCGGACGCGATCTGCGACATCGATACGGCGACGATCAGCGCGAACAGCGAACCCAGCGGCCAGCCCAGGCCGACCGATGCGCCGCCGGTGGCGGAAAACGCGAGCTGAAACGCGGTAATGCCGCCAGACAGGATGCAGATCACCGAAAACGACACGGCGAAGTTCGAGAAACCGTTCATCCGTCTCGACAGTTCCTGCGCATAACCCATCTTGTGCAGGAGGCTTACGTCACTGTCGGTGCCTGAGTCAGGCGCGAGTTTTGTATCCATGTTCGCTCCGTCACGAATGTCCTGCGTGGCAGGACTGTCATCGCCGCCCGGGCCTTGTGTGTCGGCCCGCTCCTGGACTTCGTCGGCGGCACGCGATGGCGCGGTTGAGCGGCAATCGCGTTCCGGTCCGATGCGTGAACGGTATGAAACCAAATCTCCGGGCAATATCGGATTTCGGCAATGTAGTGAAAATCCGGATGCGTGCACTGCTTGGGGGCGTGCCTGACCGTTCCTTTTCTCGTCCTGAATGCTGGATGAAGCAGGAATGCCCCGTGTTGGCCGGAATTCGCCAGCCGCAGAAAATGTGGCCTCCCGGCGTCGCGTCATCGTGGCTCGATCGCCCCGGACGCCGAATCCGGTGACGGCTTATTCCGCCTGTCGCTTGGCGCGTCGCTGCCCGAAGCGCGCACGATAGTCGCGCGGCGATGTGCCGACCCGTTTCGCGAACGCGCGCTGCAACGCATCCACGCTGCCGAATCCCGAACGTTCCGCGATCCGTTCGAGTGGCCAGTCGGCTCGCTCCAGCAACACCTTCGCGCGCTCGACCCGCGCTGCCAGCACGTATTGCGCGGGCGAGTGTCCGGTCTCGTTGAAGAAATTGCGCGCAAACGTCCGTTCGCTCATGTGCATGCGGGCGGCCAGCGCGGCGACGCCAAGATCGCCGGTCGGATCGTCGGCGATTTCGGTGAGCAGCGCGCGCATGCGCGGCGTCGCGCTTGCCTGGATGTCGAGTCCGACGCTGAACTGCGCTTGTCCGCCGGGGCGGTGCATGAACAGCACGAGTTCGCGTGCGACCGCGAGCGCGGTCGGCGCACCGCAATCCGCCTCGACGAGTGCGAGACACAGGTCGATGCCGGCTGTCACGCCGGCCGAGGTATGGAACGGCGGGTCGCTCACGTAGATCGCGTCCGGCTCGACCTGTGCTTCAGGACACAGTGCCTGTAGCGCTGCACACTGGTTCCAGTGCGTGGTCGCACGTTTGCCGTCCAGCCATCCGCCGGCGGCGAGCACGAACGCGCCCGTGCAGATGCTCGCGATTCGCCGCGTGCTCGCGATCCGCGTGCGCAGCCACGGCAGTACGCCGGCATCCGACGCTGCGTGTCGCAGTGCCGCTTCGCTGCCGCCGGCGACGATGATCGTGTCGATACACCCGGGCAGTGCCGCCAGTGCGGTCGGCGCGGCGAGACGCAGGCCCGCGTGCGTGACGATGTCGTCCCCGTCCTGCGATGCGAGCGTGAGCCGGTACGGCACGGCATGGCCGGGAAGGTAACGGTTCGCGACCGCGAACACTTCCATTGGGCCCGTGATGTCGAGTGACTGGACGCCTTCGAAGCCGACGACCACGATGTCGCGTGCCGAACCGGTTGACTGGGACATGGCAGAAAGTGCGGTGGAGTTGTCCTTGTGACCGCGAGCATGATCCTTGTAATTTCCCGGACATGCAATCGATTGACTCGGGTGGGCGATGCGGGAACGGAAGACAAGCGGGGCGATGCGCCCGACAGCGGTGCTGCTCGTGTGCGGGATGCTGGGCGCGTGGGCGTTGGGGCGGCCGGCGCAGGCGATGGCGGAGGACACGCTGCCGGTCGTACAGACGCTGACGATGAGCGCGCCGAAGGAGGGGCGCAGGCGGCCGCTCGTTGCGATCGTGGCGGACAACGCGGGAACGGAGACGACCGACTTTATCGTCCCTTACGCGATTCTGAAAGCGTCCGGTGCGGCCGATGTCGTTGCCGTATCGGCCGACGAAGGCGCTGTCGAACTGATGCCCGCGCTGCGCATGCTGGCCGATACCACGTTCGACCGGTTCGATGCCACCGTCCCGTCGGGTGCGGACGTCGTGATCGTGCCCGCGCTGCATCGTGCCGACCGGCCGGCGGTGCTCGCGTGGTTGCGCAAGCAGGCCACTGCCGGCGCGACGATGGTGGCGATCTGCGATGGCGCAGAGGTCCTCGCGAACGCCGGCCTGCTGCGGCATCGCACCGCCACGTCTCACTGGTATTCGCGGGACCGTCTGCGTCGCCGTTTTACCGAGACGACGTGGGTCGACGATCGTCGTTACGTGATGGACGGCAACGTGATGACGACGACCGGCGTGTCGGCATCGATTCCCGCTTCGCTTGCCTTGGTGAGTGCGTTGGGCGGGCCGGGAGCGGCCCACGAGACCGCGCGGAAACTCGGCGCGCAAGCATGGAGCGATGTGCACGACGGTAGCCGGTTCGTGTTGACCGCGCGCGCGGTGGCGACCGCGCTGATGAATCGCGTTGCGTTCTGGCGGCGTGAGACGTTCGATCTTCCCGTTGGGAATGGGGTTGACGAACTTTCGGTTGCGTTGACCGCCGACGCGTGGGCGCGGACATGGCGCAGCGATGTTGTCGCGACGGCGGACGCGCACGTGATCGAGTCGAAGTACGGGCTGCGGTTGCTGACGCAGCCGGCCAATATCCGGCACGAGAGCGTGACGATTCCGGATGATCGGCGTGGCGAAGCGGTGCTTCCCGGCGTCCTCGCAGATATCGCGGCACGCTACGGCGACGCGACGTCAGGCTGGGTCGCGCTGCAACTGGAGTATCCGAGGTAGTTGCTGCAGCGGGCAGCGTTCATGCATCGCCCGCCGCAATGATCGTTCGCCCGTGCACCACGCGCGGACCTCAAGGCGCGATCACCGTCATCCTGAACGGCCCGCCGTTCGCCGCCGCGTGCGCGACCGTGTCGTTCGCATCGTCGAGCGCAAAGACCGTCACGTCGAACTGCCCGAGGTCGAGCAGCCCGCCGCGGACGAACCCCGTCATCAACGTCACGGCTTCCTTCGCATACATCCACGTGCCGCGCGGAGTGATATCGCCTCAGGCCGGATGCCGAGCCGCCACGCGATTCCAGAGCGCCGTTGACCGGCTGCCGCTGCGGCAATACGCGAGCACGGGTTTCGGCAGCGTGTCGAGCAAGGCTTCGAACGCGTCGACTTCCGCGTCGCCGATGCGGTCGCGCTCGACCGGCAGGTAGCGCGCTTCGAGGCCCAGTTCGCGGGCTGCCGCGGCGATCTCGTCGAACGCCGGTTGATCGTCGCCTTCGCCGTCCGGCCGGTTGCAGATCACCGAGCGGAAGCCGGCATTCCGGATCGCTTTCAGTTCGGCCGGCGTGATCTGTCGCGACGCCGAGAACCCGCTCGCGGCCGTCGCACGGCATTGCTCGATCGCCTTGCGGAAACAGGCGATCGCGAAGTCGACGTCCTGCTCCGTCGTGAAGCGGCCGAAGCTCACGCGCACGGTGCGGCCGGCAGTCGCCTCGTCGAGGCCGATCGCGGTCAGCACGTGGGACGGTGCGCCGCTGGTCGAGTTGCACGCGGACGTCGACGACACGGCGAGCGCGTCGCCGAGCATGTACGGGAAGAAACCCGGTGCATTTACCGTCAGGCTCAGCGTGTGCGGGATACGGCGCGCGGCGGCAGCGTTCTGCGTGACATCGCCGAGCGCAAGCAGCGCGTCCGTCAGGCGCGCGCCGAGCGCTGCAATGCGCGCGGCTTCACCGTCGAGTTTGTCGGCGGCCAGTTCGCACGCGACACCCATGCCGACGATCTGATGGGTGGCGAGCGTACCCGAGCGCAGTCCGCGTTCGTGTCCGCCGCCATGAATCTGCGGGGCGATCCGGTCGGCGATGTCGCGGCGGACGAACAGCGCGCCGATGCCCTTCGGACCATAAACCTTGTGTGCGGACATCGACATCAGGTCGATGCCGAGCGCACGTACGTCGATCGGCGTCTTGCCGAGCGCTTGCGCGGCGTCGACGTGGAGCAGCGCGCCCGCGGCGTGCACGATGCGCGCGATCGCGCCGATGTCGGTCAGCGTGCCGAGCTCGTTGTTCACGAGCATCAGCGACACGAGGCCGGTATCGGGACCGATCGCGGCAGCCACCGCGTCGGCGGTGATTTCGCCGTCGCGCGTGGGCGTCAGAAAGGTGACCGACGTGCCGTGCTTCGACAGGTTCGCCATCGTGTCGAGAATGGCCTTGTGCTCGATGCGGCTCGTGATCAGGTGGCGCTTGCCGGTCGCGGCTTCCGCGTAGCCCTTCAGCGCGAGGTTGTTCGATTCGGTCGCGCCGGAGGTCCAGACGATCTCGTCGGCATCCGCGCCGATGAGCGCGGCGACTTGCGCGCGGGCGCGCTCGACCTGTTCCCGCGCCAGCCGGCCGGCAGCGTGCGAACTCGATGCGGGATTGCCGAAGATGCCGTCGAAGCCGAGGCAGGTCGTCATCGCTTCGATCACGCGGGGATCCGCGGGCGTCGTGGCCGCGTAGTCGAGGTAGTGCAGCGTGGTGGTATCGCTCATGTCCTTCTCTTGCTCTTTCTCTTTCGGAATGGGAGAAATGATACGGGGGACATGAGGGAAAATGGATCCAAAGTTGGTTGTGAATTCAGCTCGATATGGAATATCGTTTTCTATGGATGTGGAATGGGGGAATTTATTTTTTGGTGGGCCGAGGGTGCGTGACGGCGGATTGATCAGACGGATGTCGGGGGCGTCCCAATTCAGGGAGGCGGTCGCTACCGTTCCCCGGTTCGATCAATTCGTCAGCCGCGGATCGGATGGCGTTGCCAATCGATGGGCATCACGAACCCACGCATGCAATGCGCTTTCGTACTTCGCCGGGATCGTGATCGTCAGTGTGGTCAGGTGTGTGCCGCTGCCCGGCAGTGCCAGATACCTTTGCCACACCTTCCGTACAAGTTGCGACATCGCGGAACACGTGATGCCGAGCTCGGCGGCGAGCGTCCGCTGCGACCGACCCTTGACGAAGATTTCAAACAAGGCCCAATGGTTGACGGGCTTGATCCGGGTATCTTGCAGGCGCAACAGCTGAAACTGTTCGGCGGTCATGCGTCGAATCTGCGTCATTCAGACACGCCCGGAAGTCTGCAGAGAGGAAATCAGCTCCGCGCCGCAGGTGGTCTTGTGACCGTCGAATACGGCGGCGCTGCCCTCAACATCAAACGCCATGTCACCTTCGGCAATCACACCGGGTCCGTGAATCGGACATGAACACGCGTCGCCGCTGCGGGCGACCGCGCGGCCCATCACCTTGCTCCTTTCCGCTCCGGATTCGACTCGGCCGCCGTGGGTGTGCATGTCGCCTACTCGAACAATTCCTCGCATATAACCAGTCTCCTGAGTGATTCGGTGCGGGCGGTCGCGTTCGCACGCAACACGTCGCGCGTCGGTTCACATCACCATGAATAACCCTGCATCCCGTAGTTCGTATCGTGACGACGACCCCACCACGGCAGGTAAGCGTTGTTCCCGCCGCGTGCGCGGAACCAGTCCTTGTTCGGATCGATTGGCGTGAGTTTCGACGGTGGCATCACCACCACGGCTGCGGGGTGTTTTGGGTCGGTAGTACCTGCAACCAGGGCATTGCCGCCGTAGTGATTGATTCGGCCGATGGCCAGCGCAACGTCGGTCAATGCACTACCGGTTCCCATGTCACCGAGCAGCGCCGCGGTGTTGAACGCCTGCTTCGCATGGTCGTATTCCGGCAGGACTTCGGTCAGTGTCTGAGACAACCCGACAAGTCGCGCCGATGCGGCGTCACTACCGGCACCGGCATCGTGAACGATGTACTTGATATCCGGAACTGCGATTCCAGCGTTGCGCGCTGCTTGGTCGATGGTCGTCTTCCACGCTTGCACCGATCGCGTCGTGCCGACCTTCTGCGAAAACGCGTCGGTGTTGCCGGTCGCGGCCTTGCCGATCCATGCGAGCGGCTCGCGCTCGGTGTTGAAGGTCGGGCCGGCGAGGAACAGCACGACGAGGTTCTCGTTGATCTGCGCATCCGTGGGCGGGAAACTCGGTGCATCCCAGTTCATCACCCATACGCTCTTGTCGGGGTTCGCCTGCAGGTAGTCCAGCGCCTTGTTCAGTGACGTGAAGCCGGCGTTTGCGTTGCCTTGCGTGACTTGTACATCGGGGGGCGTGTCGCGGCTCCATACCTTTGGGAAATTTGGATTGCCGATCGAAAAGGTCTTTCGGATCGAGTCTCGCAGGTAGTTTTGTGAGTCGACTGCATCAAGTCGATCCGGAATGGCAAGTTCGACACGAATACCCGCCAATTCCCGCCAGTCATTGCGATCGTCAGGACTCACGGTGTAGAAATACTTCGGATTTGTCGCATAGCGCGAGCGAAGCAATAGCGGAAAATCGTACATGTACTTGCGATAGAAGCCCCTAAACGTCTCTTTCCCACGATTTCCGTACACTAACGCTCCTATTGATTTGAGCGTCGCGAACGACTCTGGGTCCGTGCGTACCATGTCGTCGTTTTTGTTCGGCGTGGTAAGTCCTTGCGCCCACAATGTTTGCCATTCCGTCGGGTAGTCCTTGCGTTGTAATGGATTCAGCCAAATCAGACCAACGACCTGCGCAACGAAGGGCTCGGCGAGTTCTTTAGTGTGAGTGGCGACGCTAGTGACTGGAGTGGGCGGCTGCACCGCATGCGCCGGGCGCGCCACGGCCGTGGTGAATAGAAACATCGAGAGAGCCAACAATCCGGGCACGACTACGAATCGTTTCATCCAATCTCCTATTTCCAAGTGTGCCGGGTCCGGTTGTTCTACGTATGCCATTAGCGTGGCCATCAGTGGGATCGCGATTATCCACGCCATAACGGCGACGGCAATGCGTCGCGGCCATGTCCCGATCATTGTCTTCATATCACCCCTCCGACCTTCAGATAGAACTCGCCTTCGCGCTCATCCGCGATCGAAGAGGGAATGTTGCCTTCGCTGTTCTTGGCATGTACCCATTTTTCCATCGGAAGTTCGTCAATCTCACCATGCGAAAAATAGTCGTAGTACTTTCTATTCGGGTTGTCTTCCGAAACACCTTTACCCATCCGCCAATCGGCCTCGATGCGCAGATCGTTGAGTTGATCGAGCGTCAGATAACAAGGACCAATCGCCACATCGTACGCAAGCGCCTTTTTCGCATGCTCCGGGTTGGTCATCGTCGTTGAGTGGTTCGTCGGGCTGTTGGTCGTACCGCGATCAAGCCAGTCGACAATTTGCTTGTCTCGCCACTCCTTGTAGCCGTCAGGCACAGGACTTTTCCCATCCTCACCGATCACGCGGCCTTTGCTGTCGATCCATTCCTTGTTCAATGTGCGGCGTGCCTCCATCCGCATCAGCGCGCGGTCCTCGTAGCGCTGTCCGGCTTCGCTCTCGGCCGTGCCGTGGGCGTCGCCATCTTCATTCTTCGCCTTGTACTGGTCGTAAGGATCGTCGGCCTGTTTGTCCGCGTCGGTCTTGCTCGCGTCGCGCCATGCGGACGGCGGATCGTTGCCTTCGTTGAAGTCGCTCACCGCGCCACCGTCCTTCGTCTCGACCGGTTTGCCGAACCGCAGCGCCTGCGGTGGAAACGTTTCGTCCAGGGCAGGGGCATCCGCAATGACCGTCCATCCCTTCGGCGGATCTTCGTTCACACGAAACAGATTCATTGCCGAAGTTGCCGCGGTTGCCGCATACAAGATCGGCGCAGTGATCAACGTTCCCATCATCCCGAAGATCGATTCGTTTCCTTTCAGCGCACCGATCAGACCGAATTTGGCCGGCAACGACGGCGGATACCAGAAGCCCGGCGTCGTCCCCTCCTTGCCGTGCCTCCAGTCGTCTTCCCAATATCGATAGGGCTTTTGCACACCGACAGGGAAACCGGACGCGAACACGCGCTGCGTCAGGACGCCGGATACGCCAATGTCGTCGAGTTCATGCTTGCCGATGCCGCGCCACCCGATACCCTGCACGGTCACCGCCGAGATCACCTGATCGTGCGGACAGCTATACGACGTGACGCGCCCATATGTCGAACCATTCAGACCGTGACGCGCACGGTCATCCTGCGCGGCATAGGACTTGTTGCTCGTCGGCGATACGCGGCCATTCGCCATGTCTTCATCGACCTTGTCCGGTGACGGTTCATATGCGGTGCGTGCACCGATGATCGACAAGAAGTTTCCGAACGTCTGCGTGCGTGCCGCGTAAGTCTGCCTCCCGCGATTGCCCTTGTGGTCCTTCGTCCCGCGCTGTGACCACGTGTCCATGAACGTGCTGGATTTTTGCTGGCCTTCACCTGTGGCGAAACTGTATGGCGCATTCGCCAGCACGTACGCGTCCGCAACGCATCGCCCCTTATGCCCCCACGGGTCTTCAACTTCCTCCAACGCGTCACCGAAAAATGCCCCGGTCAGTCCGACGATGTTGCCTTGGCTGTGGCAAACAACCGTGATAGGAACGCTGGCTTGCATTCTGCGGATCGACTCGATCAGTTTGGCGAGGCGCAAGGCCGCAAGTACACCGTACGCACGCGGCGGCGCGCGATACAGTGGCCGGTTGGTCGGATTGATACCTTGCACGGACGTCCATCCGAACGCGCGGTCATCGAGGCCGCCGTGCCAAAGATCGGGGAGGCTTGAACAACCGTTGGTGAATGGACCGCCACCCCAATAGTCTTCTTCGTTGAGAAAGATCTTGTCGCCATACTCCTTCAGCTCTTCCAGTGTCGCCTTGTAGCCCCAACGAAAATGGATGACCGGTGAAAACGACGGATCAGGCTTGACGTATTTGTCGGGCAGCAGCTTAGGATTCAGAAACCCATCCTGCGTCACGCCTTCCGTGTACTTCGCAGGCGTCAACTGTCCTGCGTCGACGCCTCGATACTTCATCTGATCATCCAGGCGTCCAAGCCGGCGATTCAGACCTTCGCACAATCCTTCTTCGGATGCCTTGAACCATTCGCCTTCGGAGTTGACGCCGTGGACGAAGATCACGACACCGGGCAACGGAAGTTGCTTGACGCAGATAAGCCGCTTGTCCTTGTCGAACAACATCGGCCCTTCTGTTTTGCCGACGACGATAAGCGGTGGTTCGGAACGCGATGCGGCCGCGTCGGGTGCATCGGTCTTTGCGGTAGGGCGTTCGCCGCGCGCATCCGCCACCGGCCGAGGATCGAGAAACGATTCGGTCATGGTCTTATACGTTCTTCTTGATGAACTTCACCGCCAGCTTTTCGAACTGGTCGGCATGGACCGCCGGCAGTTCGCCGGCCGTGTCGGTGGTCAGGTTCGACGGCGCCCCGGACGCCTTCCGAAGTTGCCCGTCGAATCCCGCCACCGCATCCCCATCGGTCGCGCGAACGAGCTTCGGCACACGGCCGAGCGAGGCCTTGTCGAACTTCGGCATATCGGCGTTCATGCTGGCCGGGCCATCCCACGAATGGCCCGCCGATTTCACTGTGAAGATGCCGGGGCAACCGAGTTCGATGTTGCCGCCGTCAAGCTTCAGATACGCACCGCCGGACGTGACGAGTACCACCTGGTCGTTGGCCATGCCGGCCAGCGTTCCGCCGGCCGCAGTCAACTGGATGTTCTTCGCCGAATCCACTTGCGTGTCGTCGTTCTGCGACTGGATCGTGATTTTTCCCTGATTCGCGATCGCCGACACGCCATCGCTATGCGCGAACATCGCGATGCCATGCCCGCCATGCAGATTGATGCGCTCGCCGCTGGTGAGCTGCACATGCTGCTGTGCGATCTGGTCGATGTTCTCGCCCGCATACATGACTTGCGTCTTGGGAGTGACGTGTAGCGACCCTGCCTGCGCGCCGAACGCCATCAATGCGGACGCGTCGCCGGCCGCACCGGACTCCGCGGTGCCGGGCGCCCAGTTGCGGAACGCGTCGGCGATCTTGTTCTGGCCGTCGATGTCGGCGGACTGTCCGCCGTGCTGACCGGCATAGTCGCCAAGCGATTTGAACAGTTCCGTGCAGTGGTCGAGCAGGTGAATCAGTTCGTCGCGATCGAGCTGACCACCGGTCGCGCGTGTGCGCGCGTAGGTCGATAACAGCATGCCCTGGGCGGCCCGCAACGCTGCAGCGGCATCGGTGCGCAGCTCCGCGCCTTCGCCCCGATCATTCCCGTGTCCATCCTTGCGGGGCTGCGTCAAATACCCCAGATTCAATTGCGTGTGCGCGTGTTCGCTCGCCAACTGCGCCGAGATTTGCGACGGCGTATCGTCCAGGCGAAGCTGGTTGTACCGATGCCCCTTGACTTCCTTGGTCTTGATCCCGGACACGTAGCGGTTGCCGGGTAGCGCGCCGGTATGCGTGAAAGTCGCGGGCGGATTTGCGCCGTTGCTCAAGACCCCGATGATGACCAAACGGTCCGGATCGCCCGACAGGCAGCCCAGCAAGACTTCCATCCCGACGCGGGGCAGGAAGAGCGCACCGAAGTTGCCGCCCGCGAGACTCGCCGCGACACGTATGGGCGCACTGTCGCCGGCCGAGCCGTTCGTTCCGGCGCCTTGCGCATGGGCGTGATCCGCCGGATCGAAGCCGTGAATCTGCACGCGCACGCGGCCGGCTTCGTCGCAGAACACTTCGTCCCCCTGCGTGCCGACGATCGTGCCGGTCACCAGGTGGACCGGCGGCAGGTCGATCTTCGGTTCATAGGACGGCTTGAGCGGCACACCGCGACGCACGCACGTGAAACTGTTCTCGTAGCGCGTGTCCGTCTGTTCCGATGCCTCGGCCGATGCGGGTGGTACGGCTTGCGTGAGGTTCCGGCTCGCCGCGAATAGCGTGATCACGCGGCCCGTCAGGTCGTTCGGGAGGTTGTTCCGGATATCGTGCCGAACCGACGTGACAACGAACTGCCGCTGGTCGGCCGGCTTCATGTCAAGTTCAGGGTCGCCCGTCAGCGTGAACCAGCAACCGACCGGCATATCGCGGACGCTACCAATACCGTCGTAGCGCTCCGCTTCGAACTGGTGAGCGAGTATCCGGTCGTGTGTGAGGCGGTCGTGGTCGTTCCACGAATCGCCCACGTGCGGAATGTCGATCGCAACGTCGGTCAGCAATCGGGCAAGGTCATTGCCGGCGTCGCCCTGATCGATGCCGGTTGCGATGGCGGATTCGTCTACGCGGGCTTTCTTGTAGTCCCACGACGGGCGGCTGGCCTTGCCGGGAGACAGGCTTTGATAATGCGCGAACAGCGTCACCGTATCGCGTTGCTCGGTTCCCGCATCGCGCGGGTGAAGGCGCACGGTACCGGCGGGCGACTCCGCCAATCGAAGCGGGTCGTCGCAGAATACGAGCGTGTGGATCGGCTGCTCGTCGGTCATGCCGCGCGCGTCACCGACCGGGCCGGCCTTCGCAAAAACCGTGATGCCTTCGCGTCGCAGCAGTCGGCGCACAAAACGAGCGTCCGACTCGTTGACTTGCCGCGTCAGTTCACGCACCGGATAGCGCTCGGTTCGCAATCCCGACAGGTCGAAATCGAATGCACGCGCGAGCGCGGCACTGCGTTGTCGCCACTCGTTCATCAGCGTGGCAAGAATCTCGATGACGCTCAGCGATCGGAATACACGGGAGTTGGTGCGACGGTCCATCAACGAAAGCGCGTCACAGACATGCAGCTGGTACACCGTCAGTTCGCCATCGGATTGACCGATATGCACGTCCCGCACGATCGCATTGATCGTCCGAACGTTGCCCCGGTCGGTCGTCAGCCGGACCGATACAGGCAGGCCAAGAAACAGCGTCGGGGATAGATGATCGCGTGTGGAAACGCAGGTCAGATGCCCGTCGATGCCCGATATCAACCCTTCACGGATATCGGCGTGATGGAGCGCCAGCAGATGACCGACTGTGCGTTGCGCCTGCCCGAAATGAAGGGCGACGGGACGTTTGTTCCGGTCGACAAGACCGGATGCAAAGTTTCGGAGTGTTGCTGCTATCGACATAACTGCAATCTCATTATTATTTTTCCGAATTCGAACTTGTTCGAAGCGGACTCTCGGTTCAATAAAGAAACGGCACTCGTAATTTCGATGTGGAGAATATCAAACATATATCGATTGCAATGCATATCGATATTTTGAGATGAAAAGTCACGCCTCAAGAAACAGTCGTTGACGTTTTATTGGGGATGGGATTTTTTAAGAAAAGTAATATGACGGATATTGTGTCGATATTGGTGAACCAATTCTTTTTCCTGCCAAGGCGCGCTATTCGATCTTTTCATTGAAATAAACGCGTGTGAAAAACTAAAGATCGGATTTGTCCTACATTTAAAATGTGCGGCGGCACATTGCGGTGACGAAAAGGGCTCGAACAGGATTGCGCCCGTGAGCTTGTCATGCATGTTTGTTTGCCCATGGGGGCGAACGGAGCGGTACGCCGATTCGTTGAAGTCCATGAGGGATTTCCCCCGTGACGCACGCGTGAGCGTCATTTCAGCACCGCGCCCATTCCCTCCACGCCTCCCCACCGACACTTCCCGCCCACCGCCACCGATTATTTGCATTTCGCGAATGGCGCGTTCGCCGGTTGTTCCATACCCGATCGGCAGCGTTGCACCTATCGTGGTGGCGTCGGCTGATTGGATTCGATGCCTGGAACCGGAAAGGCGGCCGGCGCTTCCTCGCGATTCACGTCGCACACCACACAAAAGACATCGGACCTGACTCATGCGCAGGCGCTGCGGCGCGCGCAGGCGAAGCAGCGTCCACGGAGACGGACATGAAAGCAAACGAGTGGGATACCTCCTATGAGTGGAAGGCGGTGACGCTGCTGGCGCTCGGCTTCGGGCTGGTTGGCCTGGACCGCTGGCTCATCGCGCCGCTGTTCCCTTCGATCATGAAGGACCTCAACCTGACCGCGCAGGACGTCGGCAACTGCATCGGCGTGCTCGGCCTGTCGTGGGGCATCTTCGCGGCGCTGATGGGCGGCATCTCGGACAAGGTCGGCCGGCGCAAGGTGCTCATTCCGGCGATCATCGCGTTCTCGCTGCTGTCGGGTTTCTCGGGGCTCGCGGGCGGCCTGCTCGGGTTGATGGCGATCCGCGGGCTGATGGGTGTCGCCGAGGGTTCGTTCTGCCCGACGAGCTTCGCCGCGACGGCCGACGCGTCGCATCCGCGGCGGCGCGGCCTGAACCTCGGCCTGCAGCAAAGCGGCTTCGCGCTCTTCGGGCTGGCGCTGTCGCCCATCATCGCCACCCAGCTGCTCGGTTTCGTCTCGTGGCGCTGGGTCTTTGCGCTCGTGGCCGTTCCCGGCCTGATCCTCGGCGCATTCATGTTCTTCGTCATTCGCGAGCCGAAGGTCGTGAAGGAAGTCGCGTCGGAGCATGCGCCAGCGTCGCTCGGCCACGTGCTCAAGAGCCGCAACATCCTCGTCGCGATGGCTGCGCTGTGCTGCGCGATGACCGGCGTATTCGTGCTCGGCGCGCTGCTGCCACTGTATCTGACGGATTACCTGTCGCTCGGCACGCAGAAGATGGGTCTCGTCGTGTCGGCGATCGGCTTCGGCGGCTTTCTCGGGCAGTTCGGCTTGCCCGGCCTCTCCGATCTGGTTGGCCGACGCTTCGCGAGTATCGTGGGTTTCGTCGGAACGGCCGTGATGCTCTATATTTTCCGCGGCCTCGGCCCGCAGCCGCTCGCGCTGTTCGGGGTGCTGTTCGTTGCGTCGTTCTTCACGCTTGGGCTCGTGTCGCTGCTGTCCGGCCCGGTGGCGACCGAGGCCGCGCCCGTCGGTCTCGTGTCGACGTCGATCGGCGTGGTGGTCGGCGTCGGCGAGATCTTCGGTGGCGGCATCGCGCCGGCGATGGGCGGCTACGTTGCCGCACACTTCGGCATCCAGAACATTCTGTGGCTGCCGATGTGCGCGGTCGTGCTGGGTATCCTGGTCAGCCTGTTGCTGAAGGAAACCGCGCCTGCGGTGCTGCAGCGTCGTGTGGCCGTGCAACCGGAGCTGACGGTAGGGAAGTAACCGAGGCCGTGTGCACGCCGGTGCTTGCACCCTCCGCGATTGACATCGATTAGGCGACACAGTGACGCCGTCCGCATGACACAGCCCGTTGCCCGCTAAAGGTAGACTGGTGACTTCGCTGTCGAAAAAGGGCGCGGCATGGACCGGTTTCTGAGCATCGAGGCATTCGTGAGGGTCGCGGAGGCGAGCAGCTTCGCCGAGGCGGCGCGGCAGCTGGGTGTGACCAGTTCCGTGGTGACGAATCGCATCCAGCAGCTCGAAAAGTTCGTCAACGCGCCACTGTTTCATCGCAGCACGCGCCACGTGCGCTTGTCCGAAGTGGGCGAGGCCTTTTATCGCGAGTGCGCGGAGGTGGTCGGACGTGTCAACGAGTTGACCGACCAGATGCGCGAGCTTCGCGCCACGCCGACCGGGCGGCTGCGCATCCAGGTGCTGCCCGGTTTCGCGCTCGATCACCTGGGCCCGCCGCTGGTCGAATTCAATCGACGCTACCCGGGCATCCAGCTCGACGTGATCGTCAATGACCGCGTCGTGGACCCTGTCGAAGAAGGGTTCGACATCGCCTTCCAGATCTTTCCACCGATTTCCGAGTCGCTGATCGAGCGGCGGCTGTTCAAGGTCAGGCGTCTCTTTTGCGCGTCGCCCGCTTACCTCGAAGCGCATGGTGCGCCACAACATCCCCGTGATTTGCTGCAGCACACCACCGCGCTGTATTCGGGTTATCCGTCACGCAACCGCTGGACGATGACACGCGACGACGAGGTCGTCGAAATGGAGCTGCCGGGCATGATTCGGTCGAACTCCGTTCATTTGCTGCGGGAGTGCGCGCTGACAGGCGGCGGCGTTGTCTGCCTGCCCACGCTCGTGGCGAGCGACGCGCTCGTCGCGGGCCGGCTGGTGCCGATCCTGACCGACTACCACCTCGCGCCGCTGAGCTTTGCCGCCGTTTATCCCGCAACGCAGCGACAGGCGTTGAAAGTGAAAGCGCTGGTCGAATTCCTCGCGGAATGCATCGGCGATGAACCCGCGTGGGACGTGCCGTTGCTGGCGCGCGGCTGGGTGCGCTGAACCGCGCGATTATTCGCGAAACGCAAATGCCGTAATCGCCGTCCGTTGCCTTGTTGCGGTTGTTGGTTGCCCCTAGAGTTGAATCCAACAAGCGGTTCAACTCAGGAGACAGCAATGACCGACACGGCATTCCACACCGTCTTTGGCTCGCTCGACAGCTACAAGAAGGGCGAGATCGAAATCACCAGCGGCAGCGCGCAGCACTACGCCTTCTCGAATGTCTTCGAGGTGGCATCGAAGTCGGCCCCTTATGAAAAGGTCGTCGCCGGCAAGAATCTCGAATACGTGATCGAAGTACTGAGGACCGAGGGCCAGTCGCCCTGGTTCGCGTGTGCGCATGACGAGTTCGCGATCCTGATGGACGGCGAAGTCCGGATCGAATTCATCAAGCTCGACGCACCGCCGAAATCGGGCCGCGGCACCGTGAGCGCGGGCGCGCAACCGGCTGGCCGCAACATGGGGTACGTCGTCCTGCGCCAGGGCCATCAGGCGCTGCTTCCGGCCGGCTGTGCGTACCGCTTCACCGCCGGCAAGCCGGGGGTCGCGCTCGTCCAGACCATGCTCGGCGAGCTGTCCGTGGAGAAGTGGGCCGAGATCTGCCTGCACTGACCCTTCCGACCGCCCACATTCGACTATCCCAGGAGACACGTTATGGCCACCCTCGAAACCCTCGACCCGTCCGCAGGCTTCGCAGCCGATCTGGTGCGATCCACGCAAGCCGATGCCGTCACCGGCTACCGCCGCTTCCAGCTCGGCGCGTTCGAATTCCAGCGCGACGAGTACTTCGTGAAGATCAGCTGGCCCGCGAAAGGCCAGACGCGCACGCATGCAATGCCGGCGGACGCGTTCCTGCGCGCGATGATGCGCGACGTCGCATGGGGCTTCTTCTACGGCTGGGTGAATTTCGATCACGTGTTCGGCACGCGCAATCACTACGGCAAGGTGGACATGTACGCGGGCACCTTCAACGGCATCCTGAAGGACGCCGGGGTCGACTACACCGAGACCTTCGAAACGCCCACCATCATGGCGACCTTCAAGGCGATGCTGCACGACTGGACCAACGAAGGATTCGACCCGTTCGCGGCGCCCGAGGAAACCGGCACGGCATTCGGGCGCAAGCACGGCGAGAACGGCGCGGCAATCGAACGCACGCGGATCGCGACGCGCCGCATGCCGGGCCTCGAAGGCGACTCGCCGTTGCGCGACGAACTGCCCGTCAACCGCGCGTTCCTCGACGTTGCGCAGGACGAGCCGGAAGTGCATGTCGAACCGGGCTTCGAAGGCGAGCTGCACGCATTCAACCTGTTCAAGTATCTGTCGCGCTCGGACGTGACGTGGAATCCGTCGGTCACGTCGGTGTGCGGGCGCAGCCTGTTCTGCCCGACCACCGAGGAATTCATCCTGCCGGTCTTCCACGGCAACGATCGCGTCGAGTGGTTCCTGCAACTGTCCGACGAAATCGTGTGGGACATCGGCGACAAGAACACCGGCGCACCGCGGGCACGCGTCACGATGCGCGCCGGCGACATTTGCGCGATGCCCGCCGACATCCGGCATCAGGGTTACTCGACGAAGCGTTCGATGCTGCTGGTCTGGGAAAACGCGACGCCGAACCTGCCGCAACGCTACGAAAGCGGCGAACTGGCGCCGTATCCGATCGCGTTCTGAGCAGCGCACCCGCTTCCGCTTCAGCACAATACCGAGGACGATTCATGCAAACCCAACTCTTCATCGACGGCCGCTTCGTTGACGCCGTCGACCGCGGCACGATCGACGTGCTCAATCCGCACGACGGTTCCGTCATCGCGAAGATCGCGGCGGCCACAGCGGCGGACGTCGATCTGGCCGTCGAAGCCGCGACCCGCGCGTTCCCCAAATGGTCGGCGATGCCGGCCGCCGAACGCGGCCGGCTGCTGCTGCGCCTGGCCGATGCGCTCGAGGCCAACGCCGAGGAGCTGGCACAGCTCGAATCGCTGGACACCGGTCATCCGATTCGCGATTCGCGCGCGCTCGACGTGCCGCGCACGGCCGCCTGCTTTCGCTATTTCGGCGGCATGGCCGACAAGCTGCAGGGCTCGGTGATTCCCGTCGAAACCGGCTTCCTGAACTACGTGCAGCGTGCGCCGATCGGCGTCGTCGGCCAGATCGTGCCGTGGAATTTTCCGCTGATGTTCACGAGCTGGAAGATGGGGCCGGCGCTGGCCGCCGGCAACACGGTGGTGCTCAAGCCGTCGGAGATCACGCCGCTGTCGACGTTGCGCATCGTCGAATTGATGGCCGAGGTCGGGTTTCCCGCGGGCGTCGTCAACATCGTCCCCGGTTACGGGCATACGGCCGGCCAGCGGCTCGCCGAACACCCGGGCGTCGGCAAGATCGCGTTCACCGGTTCGACGGCGACCGGCCGCCGGATCGTCGAGGCGTCGCAGGGCAACCTGAAGCGCGTTCAACTGGAGCTGGGCGGCAAGGGCGCCAACATCGTGTTCGACGATGCCGATCTCGATGCGGCCATCAACGGCGCCGCATGGGCGATCTTTCACAACCAGGGGCAGGCGTGTATCGCGGGTTCGCGTCTCGTGCTGCACGAGCGCATCGCGGACGCGTTCCTCGAACGATTCGTTGCGCTCGCATCGTCGATACGGATCGGCAACCCGCTCGACGCCGATTCCGAGATGGGGCCGCTGACGTCGAAGCAACACCTCGAGCGCGTGCTGTCGTTCGTCGACGTGGCGCGCGAGCAGGGCGGCCGCGTGCTCGCGGGCGGCAGCGCGCCGCAAGATCCTGCGCTCGCCAACGGCTACTACGTGCGCCCGACCGTCATCGAAGCCAGGAGCGCGGCCGACCGCGTCGCGCAGGAGGAAGTGTTCGGCCCGTTCGTGACCGTGCTGCGCTTCGGCAGTGACGAGGAAGCGCTGGCCATCGCCAACGCAACCGAATACGGGCTTGGCAGCGGCCTGTGGACCCAGAACCTCTCCCGCGCGCACAAGATGGCGTCGCAGATCAACGCGGGCATGTGCTGGATCAACTGCTACAAGCGCGTCAATCCGGGCAGCCCGTTCGGCGGCGTCGGGAAATCGGGCTACGGCCGCGAGATGGGCTTCGAGGCCATGCACGACTACACGGAAGCGCGGTCGGTGTGGGTCAACGTCGACGGCAACGTGCCGCCGCACTTCAAGCGCTGAGGCCTTCATGGAGCGCTTCGTCTATCAGGGAACCCCTTCGCGCGTGGTGTTCGAATGGGGGGCGCTCGCCAGATTGCCGGACGAGCTGTCGACGCTCGGCGCCCGCCGCGCGCTCATTCTGTCGACGCCGGAGCAGCGGCCTCTCGCCGATCGCGTGAAGGAGGTTCTCGGCGAGCGTGCCGCCGGCGTGTGCGCACAGGCGATCATGCACGTTCCGGTCGAAGTCGCGCGCGCTGCGCGCGAGATGGCCGCCGAACTGGGTGCGGACTGTTGCATCGCGATCGGCGGCGGCTCGACGATCGGGTTGGGCAAGGCCATTGCGCTTGAATCGTCGCTGCCGATCCTGGCGGTGCCGACGACTTACGCCGGTTCAGAGATGACGCCGATTTACGGGCTTACCGAAGGCCGGCTGAAGCGCACGGGGCGCGACGCGCGCGTGCTGCCGCGTACCGTGCTCTACGACCCGTCGTTGACGGTGTCGCTGCCGCCTGGCATTTCGGCGGCGTCCGGTGTCAATGCGATGGCGCATGCGGTCGAGGCGCTCTACGCGGAAGACGCGAACCCGGTGATCAGCCTGATGGCCGAAGAATCGATTCGCGCGCTCGGCGAAGCATTGCCCGTCGTGGTGCGCGATCCGGAAGACCAAGCGATGCGCAGCCGCGCGTTGTATGGCGCCTGGCTCGCGGGAACCTGCCTCGGCGCGGTCGGCATGGCGTTGCATCACAAGCTTTGCCACACGCTCGGCGGCACCTTCAACCTGCCGCACGCGCAGACGCACGCGGCCATGTTGCCGCATACCGCGCATTACAACCACACCGCCGCGCCTGATGCGCTGCGCCGCGTCGCGCGGGCGTTGGGCGGGAACGACGCGGCCGACGCCGGCCCGCTGCTGTTCAAGCTGAACGCGCAGCTCGGCATCGCGCCGGCGCTTGCCGATATCGGCATGCCGGAGGATGGCCTCGATGAAGCGGCCGACATCGCGTGCCGGAACCCGTATGCGAATCCGCGGCCGATCGAACGCGCGGCGATTCGGGCATTGCTTCAGGACGCGTGGGAAGGGCGTGCGCCGCATTGATCGGCTGGATGCTCAAACGGAGACAGACGTGATGAATGACCACCATGACGGCGACACGAGGCTGACTGAGCAGGTCGTCGCGAGCTTCGGCGGCACGCCGGGCCCGCGCTTGTGCGTGCTGATGCAGAGCGTCGCGCGGCAGTTTCATGCGTTCGTTCTCGACCGGAGCTGATCGACATGGCTCGATTTTTTGCGGTGTTTGCGACGGACCAGCCCGGTATGCGCGAAGTGCGCGACCGCGTGCGGCCGAGTCATCGGAGCTACCTGCGCGCGGCCGCCCAGCACGGCGTGTATGTGCGGCTCGGCGGCCCGACGCTGGACCCGCAGGGTGACGCGATGAACGGAACGCTGCTCGTCATCGAGGCTGACGATATCCATGCGGTGATGCAGTTCGTCGGCAACGACCCGTATGTGAAGGAGGGGTTGTTCTCGCGCGTGGAAGTGCGCCCGTGGGACTGGAGCCTCGGAAACCCCGAGCAGAGAGTGTGAGTCATGGAAGCCAGACAACTCTGCCGTGTTTCCGATGTGCCGGACGGCGGCGCGCGGGTCGTCGATGAAGCTTGCATCGGACGCCCCGTCATCGTGGTGCGACGCGGCGAGCAGGTATGGGCGTACGTGAATCGTTGCCCGCACTTTTCGGTGCCGCTCGATTTCGTACCGGGCAATGTTTCCTGCTATCGGTCGCAGGTATTGATGTGTGCCCATCACAGCGCGCTGTTCCGGTTCGACGATGGGGTGTGTATCGACGGACCTTGCTCGGGATCGGCGTTGGAAGCCGTGGCGGTCGAGGTGGATTCAACGGAGTGGGTTGTCTGGCGAGGCGCTTGATTCGAACGTTTCGATCGGTGCGGTGTCGGGTCGATCTACGCGAGACTAAATAGAAGAAGTTGAGATCGAGCAATACGTGCGGCGCTGTTCATTCTATTCAATCAGTAAAACTAATCATAGTTGCGGCGTTGTTAAACCGAGCATTGAGCGAATACCCGCCACCTAGCGGGTGGCGGGTTCGCATTGACATAAAACGACGGAGACAGAATGAAACTCAGGTTTGGAGCAGTGGCGATTCTTGCCGTGGCGCAGGGCGCATGGGCACAGAGCAGCGTGACGATGTTCGGTCTTATCGACAGCGGCATCTCGTATGTCAGCAACGAGGGCGGCGGGAAGAACGTCAAATTCGACGATGGCATATACGCGCCCAATCTCTTCGGCTTCCGCGGCACGGAGGATCTCGGCGGTGGATATCGCGCGACGTTCGCGCTCGTGAACCAGTTCTCGATGGCGAACGGCAGCATTGTCGGAACCGGAATTTTCGGGCGCAACGCATACGTGGGCCTCGAGAGCGACCGGTTCGGCAGCATCACGCTCGGCAATCAGTATGACTTCATGGTGGATTCCCTCTTTTCGAAGGGGAATGCGATTGCGAGGGACATCAATGGGCTATACGGCTTCCGGAATGGCCCGTTCCAGCGTCTCGCGCTGCCGGACAATCCGACCGGTGCGTTCGATTGGGACCGCACGGCAGGCAGCAAACCGATCGCGAATTCCGTCAAATACAGTTCACCGACGGTCGCAGGCCTGTCCGGCGGCGTGATGTATGCGTTCGGCGGCGTGGCCGGCTCGGTCGGGGCGGACAACGCCGTCAGTGCCGGGCTGAACTATGAGCTGGGGCCGTTCGGTATGGGCGCGGCATACACGAACGAGAAGTACGGCCCGGCGCCTGGCGTGCCGTCGACGAGCGTGCGCAACTGGGGCGTCGGGATGCACTACGACTTCGGTGTCGTGACTGCGAGTGCGCTGGTGACGACCGTGCACAACTCGTTCAACGATGCCGGCGTGTGGATGGCCGAAGGCGGCGGGGTGTGGCACGTCAGGCCGGACGTCGTCCTGGGGGCGAAATACATGTACATGAAGGGTAATGAAGCGGTGAGCAACAACCACGCTCATCAACTCAGCGTGGCGCTTCAATACCTGTTGTCGAAGCGGACGATGGTCTATGTGTCGGCTGACTACCAGCGCGCGAACAGCGGGGCGAATGCGCAGGTGAATGGCGTGCTGGATCCGAACGGGGCTTCAAGTTCGGCGAGCCAGGTGGTGGCGCGGGTCGGGTTGCATACGGTGTTTTGATTGGGGGGCGGCGGGCGGACATGCGCGCCGCCGCTCGCTTCCGGCCGGTTGTTGTCGCCCGGGCAACACGGTAGTGTGCCTGTTGACCTGCTGCCGGACCGACAATGAGCCTACGATGAGGTGCGCCGGCCATCAGTGAATTTCAAACAGGGGATGCGTTGCCGATCATTCCACCCTATAGTGCTCGTCGTTGACCGATCTGCAAGCCAATCAGGAGCGCGTCGTGTTTCACCGGAAATCCAGACTGGGTCTTTCGAACTTCGTGTGCGTCGTCGCCCTGACGATGATGCTGGCGCCAGTCGCGGCGCATGCAGAGGCGGAGGCTGTCGACGGCACGACGCGCATCGCGACCGCCGTCAATCACGACACGTCACCCGCACGACCGATTGTCGGCGACGACCCGGTTGCCATTCGGGATGCCTTGAAGAGGCTGCACATCAGCACCGTCCCGCCTTCCTTGAGCGGCCGGGTTCGCGGCCTGGTCTCCAGCGCTGCCGAGCGGCATGGCCCGAATCCCGACCTGGCGGCCGTCGGTCTGGATCGTGACGTGACGTTCGTGGTGCCGGTGCGGTACGGGCTGAGGTACCGGTCACAGCAGCGCCTGTTGACGCTGGACGTCGACCTGTTCGACGCAGAGCGCGACGACCGCACGGGCATCCTGCTCAGAAAGGTCACGACGGGGCCTCGAGGGCGAGGGCTCGTGATCGCACCCGAAGCGAAGGCAAAAGGGTATATCCAGCAGGTCGACATCATCGAACTCGAGTCCGGGAAAGGCAAAATGACTTCGGTTCGTAGCCGCATGCGGCTTTCGCCCGCCGTGTACGCCCAAGCGCATGGCGACTTCGCGCTCGTTTTTTCCGGGCGCCTGGTTCGGCCTTACCTGAGCGAACAAATCGAGCATGTCGATCCGAGCATCGAGGAGCCGACGGACATTACGACCAGGATCTCCAGCTTGCACATGAATCTCCATGCCATCTGGCTGGTGAGTCCGTCGAGCAGTGTCGTGCTGTCGAAGAAGCTGAGTCTGTCGAAGTAGCGACAGCGCGAAAGTTGGCGTCTTGCGAAAAATTTGAGGCGCCGTCGCAAATCTCAGGTTGCTCGGCACCCCTTCAACGCGCCTCATTAATTGGAGCGTCTGGCTTCTCACGTTCGGGATGGCCGATCTCGGTTGCCTCATGGGCGAGTCGCGGCGATCTCGCTCGCCCGCGTTTCGCGGGCCCCGGTTCGTTACTTAACTTTCCCGGCCTGAACGATGACCTGCGTCAAGACCTCCAGCTGACCGTCGGTCTCCGATTGAGCCACGTCGAATAGACCAAACAGGCTCATGCCGCGCAGGGAAGCGAAGACGAAGCCCGCAAACTGCTCCGGATTCGGATGGTTTGCTTCGATCTCCGGGAAGCACGATATGAATCGCGCAAAGAATACGGGGTCCGACCGAGCTCGGGTCGCGTCTATCTTCGCAAACAACTCCGGCGACGCCTTGCAGCCGAAGAACAAGCTCCACGCGGCGATATAGCTCGGGACGCCATAGATCGTCTGCCAGGCGAGGCGCACAAATTCGCGTGCGCGTTCCTCCAGCGCGAGGCCGGCTGGCGGCCAGACCACGCCGTCGTCGGACAAGGGCGCCATCACCTCGTCGATCAGTCGCTCCATCAGGACCTGACGATTCGCGAAATGATGCTGAAGTGCGCCCAGCGTGACGCGCGCGCCGCGTGCGATGTCCTGCAGGTTCGTCGCCTTGAACCCCTTCTTGTGCAGCAGGCGCATGGCGGATTGCACGATGCGACGACGCGTGTTGTCGCTACGTTCTTCTTGTGTCCGGCGCGCAGGCGCGCGGCGAGGCTTGTCGGATTTCGGTACGGTGCTCATCGGTCGAACGGTCGTTGGCATGCGGGCAGAAGTCTATTACACGGCGGCGGCGGGTGGGGTCTCGGGACGCGAAGTCGGGTTAACCACAAACAAGTAACAATAATTTTTAATTGTTTTTGTGCACGGGTGCAATCTATACTTGGCCGCACGCACCGCATGAGAATGCTCGGCGCCGCAGGTCGGCACCGCTGCCGTGCCGGGTGGCCCCGCTTCGCTATGAAACATTAAATATTTATTGTTTTTTGCGAAGGCCGCAGTGGTGGTTTCGGGGGCCGATGGAGTGCTCATCGCACGCTGCGCGTCTCGGGGACAACCGAGCCGCGCGGAACAACCAGATGGGCTGGCAACCGTCTTTGCTTGCGGCGCCAGCCCAAGTACGACTTCGAACCTTTGCCCTTGTAAGCCATCATGACCGCAACGACGCAGACCCCCGAAGCTATCAGCTACCTGTTCACCTTCCAGTGCCCCGACCGGTTGGGCATTCTCGCGAAAGTCTCGAATCTGCTGTTCCGCGAGGGTGCTTATGTCACGGAGTCGTTGCATTACGGCGACCCGCGGACCGAGCAGTTTTTCGCGCGGATGGTTTTTGACGACCACCTGATGAAGGACGGTATCGGGGCGTTGACGCAGCAGATGGCGTCGCTTGCACGCGAACTGGACATGCAGTTCGAGATTCGTCCGGCGGCGTACCGTCCGAAGGTGCTGATCGCCGTTTCAAAGTTCGATCACTGCCTGAACCTGCTCCTGACGAAGTGGCGCGCAGGCGCACTCGACATCGACATCGTCGGCGTGGTCTCGAATCACAACGACTGCCGCAGTCTCGTCGAGTGGTACGGCATCGCGTTTCACCACTTCCCGATTACGCCTGATACCAAGCCTCAGCAGGAAGCACGGATTCTCGACCTGTTCGCCACGACGGGCGCGGAATTGCTCGTCCTGGCCCGGTACATGCAGATTCTGTCCGACGACCTGAGCCGCAAGCTCGAAGGGCGTGCCATCAACATTCACCATTCGTTCCTGCCCGGCTTCAAAGGTGCGCGCCCCTATCACCAGGCCTACGACCGCGGCGTCAAGGTGATTGGCGCCACCGCCCACTTCGTGACGAGCGACCTCGACGAGGGCCCGATTATCGCGCAAGAGGTCAAGACGATTGACCACGCCCATACGGCCGAAGACATGGTTCTCGTGGGGCACGACACGGAAGCGGTCGCGTTGGCAAACGCCGTGCGCCTCTTCGGAGAAGGCCGGATTTTCCTCAACGGCCATCGCACGGTCATCCTGTAATCAGTGACGAGGTTCGCTTGGAAAACTACTCTCTCTGGTCTCTCGCGAAGCATGCGCTCAGCGGTCATCGGCGCTGGGCTCCGGCGTGGCGGACAAGCGAGCCGAAAAGTCGCTACGACGTGGTGATCATCGGCGGTGGCGGTCAAGGGCTGTCGACTGCTTATTATCTGGCCAGGAATCACGGCATCACGAATGTGGCCGTCATCGAGAAGGGCTGGCTGGGCGGCGGCAATACCGGCCGCAACACGACAGCCATCCGCTCGAACTACTTCTATCCGGAAAGCACGCGATTCTTCGAGCGCTCGTTGCAACTCTACGAGGGGCTGAGCAAGGAGTTCAACTACAACGTGATGCTCAGCCAACGCGGCGTGCTCACGCTAGCTCACAGTCCGCATCAGCTGGACGGGCTGAACCGCTGGTCCAATTCGATTCAACTGCAAGGCATCGACGCCGAAATGCTCGGCGTCGAGCAGATTCGCGAGTACCTGCCGCTGCTGGATCTGAGCAAGGACGCACGATTCCCGGTGCTCGGCGGCTTCATTCAGCGTCGCGGTGGCGTCGCGCGACACGATGCGGTGGCATGGGGCTATGCTCGCGGCGCGGACGCGATGGGGGTCGACATCGTCCAGAACTGCGAAGTCACGGGTTTGCGTATCGGGGCAAATCGCATTCAAGGCGTCGAAACCAGCAAGGGATTCATCGCCGCCGACAAGGTGGTCGTCTCGGTCGCGGGAAATTCATCCGTGCTTGCCCGCATGGCGGGCATCAAGCTGCCCATCATTTCGATGCCCTTGCAAGCGATGGTCAGCGAGCCGGTGAAGCCGATCCTCGATGGCGTCGTGAACTCTCCGGCGGTGCATGCGTACGTGAGTCAGTCGGATCGCGGTGAAATCCTGATCGGTGGAAGAACCGACGCGTACCCGTCATACGGTCAGCGAGGATCGCTGCCCGCGCTCGAAGACACGCTGAGCGCAACGCTCAACCTGTTCCCGGCGTTCAGTCGATTGAAGCTCATGCGCCAATGGGCCGGCATCGTCGACATTTCGCCGGACTCGAGCCCGATTCTCGGCAAGACGCCGGTCAAGTCGCTGTTCATGAGCACGGGCTGGGGTACCGGCGGATTCAAGGCGATACCGGTTGGTGGCGAAACCATGGCCTATACCGTTGCCAATGACCGTCCGCATCCTCTCATCGAACCATTTGGCCTTGACCGGTTTTCCACGGGCCGCTTCGTCAACGAAGCGGCTGCCGCCGGCGTCGAACATTGAACGGAACGACTCATGTTACGCATTGCTTGCCCCTACTGCGGAAGCTCGCGGGATGAAGACGAGTTTTCATACGGCGGACCGTACCAGCGCGTGCGGCCTGCCGACCCGGCGCAACTGAGCGACGAGGAATGGGGCGACTACCTCTTCATTCGCGAGAACGCTCGAGGCGCCAGCCTCGAACGCTGGCGCCATACGTTCGGATGTCGCCAATGGTTCGGCATCGAGCGAGACACGGTCAGCCACGCACTGCTCAGGATTTTCACCTTCGACGAGGTTCCTCGCGGTGGTCCGTATGCGTTGCAGCAGGAAGGAGATGTTCATGAAGCGGTTTGAACGCGTCCCGGTCTTCGGCGAGGCGCAAGTCACGCCACGTCAGTCGATCGAATTCTGGTTCGACGGAAAACGCCATGCCGGACTCAAAGGGGACACGCTCGCATCGGCGTTGCTTGCCAATGGCATCGGCATCGTTGGCCGAAGTTTCAAGCTGCATCGCCCTCGCGGCATCATGGGCCGCGGTATCGAGGAGCCCAATGGCCTCGTGCAACTCGAGTCGGGAGGTTTCGACGAGCCGAACGTTCGCGCGACGCTCATGCCGCTCTATCCCGGTCTGAAGGCAACCAGCCAGAACGCCTGGCCCAGCGCCAAACACGACGTCATGGGGATGCTCGACACGTTTTCGAGCGTGTTGCCTGCGTCGTTCTATTACAAGTCGATGATCTGGCCCAACTGGCATTTCTATGAGCGGATGGTCCGCCCGATTGCCGGCCTCGGAAAATCGCCGACCGTTGCCGACGCGCAGAAGTATCAGAAGCGCAATGTTCATTGCGACGTTCTGGTCGTCGGCGGTGGTCCCGCCGGGCTCATTGCCGCTTATGTCGCCGGCTTGTCCGGGCTCAGGGTTATCCTCGCGGACGATGCCGAAGCGTTCGGTGGTTCCGTCCTGGGCGAGCGTTTTGAAGTCGACGGCGCGCCTGCCGCACTGTGGGTCCGTGCGATCGTTGCGAAGCTGGAGCAGTTGCCGAATGTTCAGCTTCTATCGCGAACGAACGTGAGCGGTTACTACGAGCACAACGTCGTGTCGGCACAGCAGCGTGTCGCGAATCATCTTGGCCCAGCCGGTCAGGCCGGACGGCTTCGCGAGCGCCTTTGGAAAATCCGTGCGCGCGCCGTGATCCTCGCAACAGGCGCCATCGAACGTCCTTTGGTATTTGCAAACAACGACCGGCCAGGCGTCATGCTGGCATCCGCAGTCCGGATGTATGCGAATCAGCATGGCGTCGCGCCCGGCAGCCGCGTTGTCATCGCAACCAACAACGACAACGCATACCTGACGGCATTCGACCTTCACTCGGTAGGCGTGCGGGCTCTCACGGTCGTCGATACGCGGTCGGTGGTCGACGGGGCGCTGACCGAAAAACTGAAGGCGGCGGGTATCAGGCACTACGCCGGCTATGGAATTTCGGACGTCGTCGGGAAGCGCGGAGTCAAGGCGATCAAGCTCGCGAAACATGCCGGTGACGGCGCGCTCGTCGGGCCGACCGAAACCGTGTCATGCGACCTGGTCGCGATGTCGAGCGGCTGGACCCCGACCATCCATCTATACAGTCAGGCCGGCGGTACGCTGAAGCTCGATGCCGAGCAGATGTGTCTCGTTCCCGATTCCTGCGCGCAGAACGTTCGCGTAATCGGTGCGGCCAATGGTGCGTTTTCGCTCGCGGCATGCGTGACTTCCGCCGCTACTGCGACGGCGGAAACGCTGCGCGAGTTCGGGCATCAGGACGTGCCGGAATTCCTCGCGCCTCGTGTGCAAGCTGAAGAGCAAGACTCGCTTCACATTCAACCGTATTGGTACACGCAAAGCTCGGCCACCAACAAGCAGTGGCTGGATTTTCAGTACGACGTGAAGGTCTCGGACGTCGAGCTCGCGATGCGGGAGAACTTCGTCTCGGTCGAACATGTGAAGCGCTACACGACGGGCGGCATGAGCGTCGACCAGGGAAAATCGAGCAACTTCAACATCCTCGCCGTGATGGCAGAGCTGAGCGGCCGTCCGATCGTCAAGGTGGGAACGACGCGGTTCCGGCCGCCTTACCAGCCGGTCACGCTTGGCACATTTGCCGGAGGTACGGTCGGCAAGCTTTACGCCCCGTATCAACGCTTGCACGCGGCGGATGCACATCGTGCACTGAACGCGGTGGTCGGAGATTACGGTTGGCAGCGCCCGGACTACTATCCACGCGGGTCCGAGGACATCCATCAGGCGACGCGCAGGGAAGTGGCGGCAGTTCGCGGCAACGTCGGCATGTTCGACGGCTCGCCGCTCGGAAAACTCGAAGTAAAGGGGCCCGACGCGGCGGAATTCCTGAACCGGATGTACGTCAACAACCTGTCGACAGTCAAACCCGGCTCGGCACGCTACGCGATGTTGGCAAACGAGAACGGCATTCTCATCGACGACGGTGTGGTCGTGCGTCTTGCCGAAGACCATTTTCTTGTCCACACGACGAGCGCGGCGTCCGGAAGGGTCTTTCTCCTGATGGAAGAGGCTCTTCAATGCGAATGGCCGGACTTGAAGGTCTACGTGAACAACGTCACCACGCAGTGGGCGAACGTCACGATTTCCGGCCCCAACGCTCGCGCCGTGATGCAGCGGGTGGAATCCGACATCGACTTCTCGGTCGCCGCATTTGCGCACATGCAGTTCAGGACGGGGCAGTTTGCTGGCGTGGACGCGCGTATCTTGCGCGCAAGCTTCACGGGCGAAGTGACTTACGAAATTTCGGTGCCGGCCCGCTATGGGCGTGCGCTCTGGATCTTCATGGCCAAAGCCGGTGAGCCGTTCGGAATCACGCCGTATGGCGTCGAAGCGCTCGAAGTCATGCGTACGGAAAAAGGTTACCTCCACGTCGGCGCCGATACGGATGGGTGCTCCAACGCACTCGACATCGGTTGGGGAAAAATCGTCGAGAAGAAGGGCGGCGACTTCATCGGGCGCCGCTCGATGCAACGCCCGGAAGACAGGAAGAAGGGCCGCCTGGAGTTCGTCGGCCTTGAATGTCTCGACGCTTCGACGCAACTGCCTGTCGGTGGGCACTTTGTCGAAGACCATACGTCCGGACAACCATCACGTTCCGACGGCTACGTCACATCGTCTTGCCTCAGTCCTACCTTGAGCAAGTCGATTGGCCTGGGCATCCTGCGAGATGGGGCGAGCCGGCTTGGTCAGGAAGTACGAATCTATTCCAACGGTCGCATCCTTGCCGCGCGCGTCGTACCTGCCGCGCACTACGATCCGAAAGGAGAGCGTCTCAATGCATGACTTACAGGCCCGATCGACCGTCACGTCCCACCTCGTGACGGGCCGCGTATTCCGGATTGCTGCGCCTTCGTTGCAACTGTCGGAGATTCCGCTGCACGGCCTTGTCCGGATTCAGGGTGACGGAAAATCGTCGAAGTTGAAGGCGAGCATCGAGGCCGGGTTGGGTGTGGCCTTGCCGCTTCCGGAGCGTTCAACCTTGATTGGGACGACTCGGCTCGTGTGGGTGGGGCCGAACGAATGGCTGGTACTTTGTGCGCTGGAGGACGAGGCGGCCATCGTCCGGAATCTGACGAACAGCCTTGCGAATCAATTCGTCGCGGTCACCCTGGTATCCGACGCACGCGTGTCGTTCCTCGTATCCGGCGGCGAAGCCGTGGACTTCCTCGCCAAGGGGTGCGGGATCGACCTCGACGCCACGGTGTTTCCGGTCGACGCGGCGGTGACGACTCGCTTCGCCGGCCTGCCCGCGATGCTGCTACGCCGGGCGACCTTCGAATATGTGTTGTACTTCGATGTTTCCATGGCCGGGTTTCTCGTCGACTGGATGACCGACGCGGCGGAAGAATTCGAAGCCTGAGCGTATTCGTCGCGGAGGAAACGGGAGATCGGATCGTCCGCGACGTCGAGAGGGAACGAGGGAAGTTCGTGCCGCGTTTTCCTCGATGCCGGTCAGGGTTTCTCCAGCAAGCTGCGAGAGCGCTTCATCGAAGAACTCGGGCAAAAGCCTCGCCGACGTAATCGACGTTCGAGTGATTCAGACCTGCGACGCAAATGCGACCACTCGATACCGCGTACACACCGAAGTCGGATTGCAAGGATGCCACCTGGCCTGCCGACAGCCCTGTATAGGCGAACATTCCGCGTTGCGCGACAAGGTATTCGAAGTCCTTCGATGGCACGAGTTCGCTGAGCGTGTCATACAGCCGCTTGCGCATCGCTGAAATGCGAAGGCGCATTCCTTCGAGTTCGCCGGCCCACTGCTGCTGAAGGAGGCCATCGGAAAGAACGGTGGCGATGAGTCTCATCCCTTGAGTCGGCGGGCTGGAGTAGTTCCGGCGGACGGTGAACTTGAGTTGGCCGAGAACATTGGCAGCCTCCCTGGCTTTTGCACAATGCACCGTCAAGGCGCCGCAACGCTCCCCATACAGCGAGAAAATCTTCGAGAACGAGTTGCTGGCCAGGAAGTCGAGCTTTCTGCGTGCCAGCTCGCGAAGGACAAACGTGTCGTCAGCCAAGCTCTCGGCGAAACCCTGGTAGGCGATATCGACGAACGGGATAAGGCGACGCTGTTCGACCACATCGAGAATCTTGAGCCACTGGTCTCGCGTCGGGTCGACACCAGTCGGGTTGTGACAGCACGGATGAAAGAGAACGATGTCGTGTTTCGTCAGACGTGCCAGATCCTCGAGCATGCCATCGAGGTCGAGGCCTTTCGTTTCCGAATCGTAGTAGCGGTACCGACCGACCTTGAACCCCGCGCCTTCGAAGATACCGATGTGGTTATCCCAGGTCGGGTCGCTGACGAACACGGCGCTCTGCGGAAAGTGATGCCGGAGGAAGTCCGCGCCTACTTTCAGTGCGCCGCTTCCGCCCAGGGTCTGAATGACGGCGAGCGAATCGGCCGTTGCGTCGACCTCGTTTCCAAACAGCAGGCGAGTCACCCGTGACCGATAGGTTCGGTCACCTTCGATCGGCAGATAGGAAGTCGGCGCGTTGGATTCGAACACGCGCGCGGCAGCAGTCCTGACGGATTGAAGCACGGGAATTCGACCGTCCGCGTCGTAGTAGATGCCTACGCCGAGGTTGACCTTCTGCGGTCGCGAGTCCTGCGCGAATCGTTCCATCAGGCCGAGAATCGGGTCGCCGGCATAGGGCGGTACGTGCGAAAACATTGGGATGTTCCTTGAACGGGAGAACGGTCGTGAAAACGGTCTGCGTGGACGTGCGGTGCCGGGTCCTAGCGCCATGCATAGCGCGAGCCGCGCCACGGCTTGCCGGGGCCTTCGTACACGAGCTCGACGTACGCGGCCTCGATCGGCGCGCTCATGAGCCCGTCAAGCACACGGTCGACAAATGCCCACGAGTCTGGCGTACCTGCCTGCAGAAGCGCATTGCGCATCACGCTGTAGTCCAGAACGTCGTTCAGCTCGTCTGTCGTCGCCGAGGCGTTTTCGTAGCGAACCCAAACCTCGACGTTCACGTGCGTTCCATGGAGTTCGTCGCCGGGCGCCGAAGGTTTCCAGCTCCGCAGAAAGAGACGTCGACAGTCAAGGCGCCAGTCCACTGGCAGGCAGCGATGCTCGGGTTTCATGATGGCTCATGTACAGGGATGCATTGAATCTATCGTTCGCCCAATGTCTTGGCAACACTCCGAAGTTCATGATTTCTGGCCCTGTAGATGCGAAAAAATGATGCATCGATCGCTCGATTGCTTATGTAAAGTATGGACATCTGAACGATACAAGGCGGTTCACGAGCTGCCCATCACGGACCATGCGGAGCGGGATATGAGTCAGGCAACAGTCATCGACGGTGTGGCGGTGTCGCACCGCGTGCGGCAGGAAGTGTCGATTCGAGCGGAGGCGCTTCGGAAGAAGGGTGTGGTACCCGGGTTGTCGGTGATTCTGGTGGGGGACGACCCGGCCAGTGCCGTCTATGTGAGAAACAAGGTCAAGGCATGCGAGCAGCACGGATTGCGTTCCACGCTCGACCGCTTGCCGGCGGAGACGACGGAAGCGCAACTGCTCGATCGGATTCGGGAACTCAACCTGGACCCGACCGTGCACGGCATTCTCGTTCAGCTGCCATTGCCCCGGCATATCGACAGCCACAAGGTAATCGAGGCGATCGCGGCTGAAAAGGATGTGGACGGGTTTCACGTCGCGAATGCCGGTGCCCTCATGACGGGCAGTGCCCGCTTCAAACCCTGCACGCCATATGGCGTGATGAAGCTGCTCGAAGCCTATGACGTTCCGGTCTCGGGGAAGCAGGCCGTCGTCATCGGCCGCTCGAATATTGTCGGGAAGCCGATGGCGCTGCTGCTGCTCGAGGCCGGGGCAACGGTCACCATCTGTCACAGCAAGACGCCCGATCTCACCGCACATACGAGGACGGCCGACATTGTCGTGGCCGCTGTCGGAAAACGGAATGTCGTGACGGGTTCGATGATCAAGCCCGGCGCAACGGTAGTCGACGTGGGCATGAACAAGAACGACGAAGGCAAGCTCTGCGGCGACATCGATTACGCGTCGGTGCGCGAGGTGGCAGGTTTCGCGACGCCTGTTCCGGGCGGTGTCGGCCCGATGACCATCACGATGCTTCTGGTCAATACCTTGCAGTCGGCGGAGCGCGCCGCGGCCGGACGGCTGTAAGGCACCCGCTCAAACCTTCCAATCAGGTTTCCAGTTCTGCCTGACGGGTCTTGCGATCCGTCGGGCTGCCCCTGCGTATCGAATCCGCGATATCTGCCGCTGTTTTCTCATCAGATTGTTCAGCACTCCACGTTATTGAACATCGGGTTTCCGTGCCGGAATCTTGCGCGAGAGTGGCGAAGCCGCAACAACCCGAGCGTGCATGTACGCGTCGTGCATTGGTGTTTTCACTCAGTGCCCGATGCACGCGGCCCGGCGAGGCCTTATGCCACGCAGGCATTCCATAACGAATGCAGTGCATTCGTTTCTTTGGTTTGCGACGCGCATTTCGGCTTCTTAGGCTCCTCCATGCTTCATTTCGCAATGGCCAACAGTCAGGCGGTTCCTGCTCTGCCCGTAGCCACGTTCACAAAGTGCATGTCTGGAGATACAAATGAAAAAGCAACTTACTGTCCTCGCCCTGGCGCTTTCGGCGGCCCCGGCGGTTTTCGCGCAGTCGACGGTTACGTTGTACGGGGTGATCGATGAGGGGGTGAACTATACGAACAACACGGGCGGCCACAGTAACGTCGAGATGCAGTCCGGCTATGCGTACGGTAGCCGCTGGGGGATGAAGGGAGCAGAGGACCTGGGTGGCGGGATGAAAGCCATCTTCACGCTCGAGAACGGGTTCGACCTCAATACGGGACGAGCCAATCAGGGCGGCCGGATGTTCGGCCGGCAATCGTTCGTCGGCGTCTCGAGCCACTACGGCACCTTCACGATGGGCCGTCAGTACGATTCCGTGGTGGACTTTGTCGGCCCCACGACCGCGAATGGGTCGTGGGCGGGTTATCTCTTTGCCCATCCTTACGACAACGACAATACGGACAACTCGTTTCGCGTGAGCAACTCCGTGAAGTACACCAGTCCGGACCTGGGCGGCTTCAAGTTCGGTGGTGTTTATGGCTTCAGCAACACGGCCGGACAATTCGCCAACAACCGGCTGATGAGCATCGGCGCGAGCTATGCGGGCGGCCCCATCACCGCCGGCGTCGCGTACATGGATATCGACAACGTCGGCGGCAATTCGACCGGTGCGGTCGCGACCAATGACAGCAGCTTCTTTGCGGGACATCAGCGCGAAGTCGCTGCGGGTATCAACTACAACATCGCCGCGGCGACCTTGGGGTTCGCTTACAGCCATGTTCGCCTCGAGAATCCGACGGGCAACGGATACCTGACCCCGGGGACGTTTCCGACGGGCGTCAGCGTCGGCTCCCTGACCTTCGACAACTTCGAAGTCAACGCGCTTTACCACTTCACGACAGCCTTCTATGTCGGCGGCATGTACACCTATACCCGCGGCCGCTATGAGGGCAGCAACGGTAGCTCGCACCCCAACTGGAACCAGTTCGGGCTGATGGCCGACTACAACCTCTCGAAACGGACGGACATCTACGTGCAGGGTGTCTACCAGAAGGTTTCCGGTTCGACGGGCACGTTCCTCGATCAGGCGTATATCACCGGGACGGACAATTCTTCGTCGACCAGCAAGCAGTTCGTCGCGCGTGTCGCACTCCGCCACCTCTTCTGATCGGCGTTTCGGTCGATGTTCATCATGCGAGGCCGCGTGCGGCCTTGCATGTTTCCGTCCCGCTCGGTCGGCATTCCACCGGAATTGCAGGACAGGCCACTCAGGTTGGCGCGCGTCGCGGTTCAACCGCCACGCCGGGAATCCGCCTGCGCGATGCGAACCGTGTATGAAATTTCGAATGACATGACGATGCGCTGAGCCGCGTCGACGCATGGGGCACCCGGACGAGTTGACGGATGGCGTTCCTGGCCTCGAAAAACACATGCAAAGCATCAAGAATTCTCGCTTGCGCGGGTTTCTCGTACGGATTCAAATCCGCATGTAGATCAGGTCTCCGCGAACCATCCGAAACGAACACAGGCCCCCATCATGCTGTCAAATTCGCAGCTTTCCGCACTCGTCGATTCCCGTCAGCCCGGCCGGTCGCTGCCGCAACCGTTCTACACGGATCAGGCCGTATTTGACCGGGAGCTCGAACTCATCTGGGAACGTCAGTGGCTGTTTGCGGGCATGACGGCGCAGATTCCGAAGCCGGGCAACTGGTTCACGGTTCAGGTCGGCAAAAGCTCCATCCTGGTCGTTCGCGATCGCACGAAAGTCGTCCGCGCGTTTTACAACACGTGTCGTCACCGGGGCTCGCGGATCTGCGCCGGCGAGAAGGGGTCATCCGGCACGCTGGTCTGTCCGTATCACCAGTGGACGTACGGGCTCGACGGCAAACTGATGTTCGCCAAGGAAATGGGCGAGGAATTCGATACGTCGGCATTCGCTCTGCGCTCGGTGCATTGCGAGACGGTCGAGGGCTACATCTTTATTTCGCTCGCAGACGACCCCGCGCCGTTTGATGCATTCAAGGCAAAGGTGTCGCCGTATATTCAGCCTCACGGTCTCGATAACGCCAAGATCGCTCACCAGTCGACCATCATCGAAAAGGGAAACTGGAAGCTCGTCATCGAGAATAACCGCGAGTGTTATCACTGCACCGGCAGTCATCCGGAACTGCTTCGAACCATCTCCGAGTTCGATGGCCCGACCGACCCACGGTTCGGCGGGGACTACGCGGTCAAGTGCGCCAACGACGAAGCACGCTGGGATCGTGCCGGCTTGCCGCACAAGCCCATCGAAACGGACGAAGGCTACCGCCTTGTACGCGTGGCGATGGAACGCGGGTTGTCGTTCACGATGACGGGGGCGCTGGCCTGCAAGAAGCTGCTCGGAACGAACGAGGACGCGGATGTCGGTTCGCTTCGTCTCCTGCGCTTCCCCAACACCTGGAACCACGTCCTGTCGGACCATGCGGTTGCGTTCCGCGTGCTGCCTGTCAGTCCGACCGAGACCCAGGTGACGACGTGGTGGCTCGTCAACGGCGACGCTATCGAAGGAGAGGATTACACCGTCGACGAGCTCACCGCAGTCTGGGCGGCGACCAATGCGCAGGATCAGACGCTGGTGGAGGCGAACCAGCAAGGGATCAATTCGAAGGGCTATCAGCCGGGTCCGTACTCGCCTCTGGTCGAGAGCGGCGTGACCGAGTTCATCGACTGGTATCTCGACACGCTTCGGCGTGAATTGGCGGCGGCGCCCAAAGTTTTCCCAGTGGAGTGTATCGAAGCATGACCGGCAGTCCTTTCGTCGAGGCGACGTGCGTCGACATTCAACCCGAGAGCTGGAATGTGAAAACATTCCGCTTCCGCGTCTCCCGCGCCAGCCGGAAGTTCGATTTCCAGGCCGGCCAGTACGTCACGCTGGGATTGGAAATCGGCGGCGAGAATGTCTACCGTTGCTACACGGTTTCCTGTGCACCGGAAACGACGCAGGCCGGAGCGTTCGAGATCACGGTGAAGCACTCGCCGGGCGGCGTCGTCTCGACGTGGCTGCACGAGGCGCTGCAGGTTGGCGCGCGCATCCAGGCGTCGCACGCCGCAGGCGACTTCGTGGTGCCGGAAGCCCACGATGAGCCGCTGCTGTTTGTCGCCGGTGGTGTGGGCGTCACGCCATTGATGTCGATGGCTCGTCACCTGCATGCACGCGCTCGGGCTTCGGACATTCAGTTTTTCCAGTTCGCGAGAACACCTGAAGACATCCTCTTTCGCGAGGAACTGGCGGCGATGAGCGCCGCTGGAAGAGGAATGATTCCGCATTTTTATGCGTCCCGCTCAAGCTCCGGCGATTGTCAGGCAGGGAGGATGTGCGCCGACTTGCTCGACCGGGCTGTCCCCGGGTGGGAGGCTCGTCGCGTCCTTTGCTGCGGGCCGGATTCCTTCATGGCCGATATGCGGGAAGCGTTTGTGAGCAGCGGCGGAGACCCGTCGAAATTTCACCAGGAGAGCTTCACTATCCCGGACGCTCCGCCGGCCCACGTTGTCACGCGTTCAAACGTGACAAGCGTTCGGCTCTCGGAATCCGGCTTCGACGCGTCGTGCGCGCCGGGCACCACGATTCTGGATGCGGTTCACGCGTCGCGTCAGGGCGTGAAGATTCCCAATGCGTGCCGCTCCGGCGTGTGCGGCACGTGCAAGGTGAAGAAGCTCGAGGGTGACGTGGACATGCGGCACAACGGCGGCATCATGGATGAAGAGGTCGAGGAGGGGTATATCCTCGCCTGCTGCTCGGTGCCGCTCTCCGACGTCACGATCGAATACTGATGGCTAGGTCCAGAGGCTGCGTTTGCCGAAGTCGATCAGCCACTCCAGAAACGTTTGAGCGGGCGCGCTCAATTCTTCGTTTTCCGTATAGATGATGTATTCCGAGAGGCCGGTCTTGATGGAGATGTCGAGCGGTCGGACGAGCAGCGTTTCTCGTGCCTCATGCGGGATGCCGTACGCCCAGGCGAGCGCGACGCCTTTGCCGCTGCACGCGGCCCGATAGACGAGGTCGTAGTTGGATACGGTGAGGTTCTTGTGCAGAACACCCGGTTGAAATCCGGCGCCTTCGAGCCATGCGTCCCATGAGTTGAACTCGGAGATACCCGAGTCCAGTTCAATCAACTCGCATTTCAGCAGATCCTCGATTTCCTTGATGCCGTGTTCGCGTTGGTAGGCGGGCGCGCACACCGGAAAAATCTCTTCGTCGAACAGCTTCACCTTGGTGACGTTTGGCCAGTGCCCATCGCCGTATCGGATCGCGAGATCGACAGGGTCCTGCCACGGGTCCACCGGCGAATTGCTCGCCAGGACGCGAATGTCGATGTTCGGATGCTGACTCCGGAAATCGATGATGGCCGGCATCAGCCAGAAGCTGGCCATTGCATTGCTTGCCGCGATGGTCACCGTACTCGTGTCGAGCGCTTCGATCATCGTCACCGCACGACGGATCGAATTGAGACTCTGTGCGATCGCCTGCTGAAAGATGAGCCCGGCCCGGGTCAGCTGAATTTCCTTGTGGCGGCGGTTGAACAACGTCACGCCCATGCGCTCCTCGAGCACCTGGATCTGTCGGCTCACCGCACCTTGCGAGAGGTGCAGCTCCTCGGCCGCGCGCGTGAAACTCATCAGGCGTGCTGACGCTTCGAAGGCCGCGATGGTGTTCAGGGGGGGAAGACGCTTTCTTTGGCTTGCCACGTATGAGACCTCACAAGGTGCAGGTCCGCTCCCGCACTCGACGCTACATCAGGGGTTCCCGGCAATTTACTGGATTCCAAAAAAGCAGGCTACGCACAGGCCGCCGAGCGGTGTAAGGAATTTCCCTAACCCGGTGACGCCCGTCTGGCATGGCACGACGGGGAACCCCGCTGTATCGGCCGTTTGGGAATGGTTTCCCTTTGCATGAGAATTTTCATGCTCAACCTCAGCTCTTTTCGGTTTCCGCCAGATTTCTGACTACCTATTTTTGAGGCTCGAAATTCACTTCCAGTGGATGCGCACTGACGGGCCTGCTCGATTCGCTCGGGCGCAGACGAACAGATTGGAAACTGGCAAAAAATGAAATCTCACTATCAGGCAGTCGTAATCGGCGGTGGTGTCGTCGGTTGTTCCGTCCTCTATCACCTCACCAAGTTCGGCTGGAAGGACGTCGCGCTTCTCGAACGCAAGGTCCTGACCGCCGGCTCGACATGGCACGCCGCAGCAGGTTTCCACTCCATCAACAGCGACCCGAACGTGGTCCGTCTGCAGGCCTACACGATCGCGTTGTACAAGGAAATTCAGGAGGCCGGCGACCAGGATGTCGGTCTGCACGTGCCGGGCGGCGTTGCGTTCGCCGCGACGCCCGAGCGTTGGGAGTTTCTGCGTACGGAGTGGAGCCGTCATCGCTTCATGGGCATCGAGAGCGAACTCATCACGCCTGCCGACATCAAGGCGCTGTGTCCGCTCGTGGAAGTCGGCGAAGTGCTGGGCGGCCTGTGGACCCCGGACGAGGGACACCTGGATCCGTACGGCGCGACGCAGGCCTATGCCCGGGCGGCCAGGAAGCAAGGGGCCGACATTTTTCAGCAGACGAAGGTGGAGCGTCTCGAACAGCGTCCCGACGGAACCTGGAACGTCTACACGGACAAGGGCGTCATCCATGCCGAACACGTCGTGAACGCGGCCGGCCTCTGGGCGCGCGAGGTCGGGATGATGGCCGGCGTGAAGCTGCCGCTCATCCCGATGGAACATCACTACCTGATTACGGAGACGATTCCGGAGCTCGAAGCGCACGGCAAGGAAATTCCCGTCATGGTGGACCTCGACGGCGAGATCTATATGCGGCAGGAGCACAACGGTGTGCTCTTCGGCGTCTATGAGAAGAACTCGACACCCTGGTCGCTGGCCGGCACGCCTTGGGAGTACGGCGAGACCGACCTCCTGCAACCGGATCTCGAGAAGCTCGAGAACGAACTCATGAAGGGTTTCGAGCGCTTCCCGAGCGTCGGCAACGCGGGCATCAAGCGCATCGTCAACGGCCCGTTCACCTTTACGCCGGACGGCAACCCGCTCGTCGGTCCGGTTCGCGGGAAGAAAAATTATTGGGCGGCATGCGGGTGCATGGCCGGTTTCAGTCAAGGCGGCGGCATGGGCCTCGCGCTGGCCCAGTGGATGATTCACGGCGAACCGTCCGACAACGTGTTCGGTTTCGATGTCGCACGCTTCCCGAAGCTGACGCAGAACTTCGTCACCGCCAAGGCTCAGGAATTCTACGAACACCGCTTCTATCTGACCCGTCCGAACGAGCAATGGCCGGCAGGCCGGCCGATGCGTACCACGCCGCTTTACGAGTATCAGCACGAAAAGAATGCGGTGTTCGGTGTCAGCTACGGTCTGGAAACGCCGATGTGGTTCGCGCGCCCCGGCGACGATGCCGTCGAGACGCCCACCTTCAAACGCTCGAACGCGTTCGAGGTGGTCGCCGAAGAGTGCGCGAATGTGCGCGAGAACGTGGGCCTGTTCGATGCGAGCGGGTACGCCAAATACGAAGTCACCGGCCCCGGCGCGTTTGCATGGCTCGACCGCATCTTCGCGTCGAAGATTCCCGCCGTCGGTCGCGCGCGTCTTGCCCCGATGCTCGGCGAGTCCGGGCGCCTGATGGGCGACCTCACCATTCTCCGGCCGGCCGAAGCAACGTTCTTCATCACCGGGTCGGGTTATTTGCAGGAATGGCACATGCGCTGGTTCGAGTCGCATCTGCCCGCCGACGGGTCGGTGCGTGTCGAAAACCGCAGCGATTCCCTTTCGATGCTGGCTGTTGCAGGCCCGAAGGCAGCCGAACTCGTGGAGCGCCTGGTCGGCAGGACGGCCGTCGACGCGGCCAGGCCGCTGCTTTCCGTGACGAACGCCGAGGCGGGTGTGGTGCCGGTCATGATGGCTCGCATGTCGCTGACCGGCGAGTACGGCTTCGAGCTTTACTGCGAATCCACCTATGTGCGCGCGCTCTACAAACAGCTGTTCGAGAACGGCACGGACCTCGGCCTGCGCGAATACGGTGTGTGGGCACTCCTGTCGATGCGACTGGAGAAGGGCTTCGGTATCTGGTCGCGCGAATTTGCACCCGAATACACGCCGTTCCAGAACGAACTCGGACACTTCGTCGACCTCGCGAAACCCGCGTTCATCGGCAAGGAGGCGGCACTCGAGGCGAAGGACGAGAAGCCGACGCACCGGCTGGTGATGCTCGAAGTGGAAGCGACCGACGCGGACGCGAGCGGCTTCGAGCCCATCTGGATCGGCGACAACGTCGTTGGCTTTACGACGTCCGGTGGTTACGGACATACGGTGAAGAAGAGTCTCGCGCTGGGCTACATCGAGACGGACGCCATCCACGCCAACACCGGCTACGAAGTTCACGTGCTCGGCGAGCGTCGGTCGGCCAGCCTGCTCTCGCAAGTTCCCTATGACCCGACGGGCGCTCGCATGCGCGCACCGAAGTAATTCAAGGATTCGAAAGCATGAAGATTCTGGTAGGCGTGAAGCGCGTCCCCGATCCGAACGTCAAGGTTCGCGTCCGTGCGGACGGCGCCGGTGTAGATCTCGCGAACATCAAGATGGCGGTCAATCCGTTCGATGAAATCGCGGTCGAGTCCGCGGTGAGGCTGAAGGAAAAGGGCGACGCGTCCGAAGTGGTGGTCGTGTCATGCGGAACCGCTCAATCTCAGGAGACGTTGCGCACGGCATTGGCGATGGGAGCGGATCGGGCGATTCTGGTTCAGACGGATGTCGACCTTCAGCCGCTGGCCGTCGCAAAGATTCTCAAGAAACTGGTTGCCAGTGAAGCGGCGGACCTGGTGATTCTGGGCAAGCAGGCGATCGACGACGACGCCAATCAAACCGGCCAACTGCTCGCGGCCCTGCTCGACGTTCCTCAGGCGACGTATGCGTCGTCGATCGAGCGCCGGGACAACCAGCTCATCGTGGTGAAGGAAACGGACGACGGTCGGGAAACCGTCGAGATGAGCCTTCCTTCCGTTGTCACTGCGGACCTTCGGTTGAACGAACCGCGATACGTCACGTTGCCGAATCTGATGAAGGCGAAAAAGAAGCCTCTTGAGGTTGTCGATGCCGATAGCCTGGGCGTCGACATCGCGCCGCGTTTTCGCACCGTCGCCGTGCGAGAGCCCGCGTCGCGCAAGCCGGGCGAGCGGATCGCGGATGTCGCGGCACTCGTGTCGCGTCTGCGTGCCGAGACAACCTTGAACTGAAGGGACGGACATGGCCATTCTTGTTATCGCAGACGTATTCGACGACTGCCTGCTTCCATCGACCCTGAACACCCTGACGGCGGCGCGCGAAGTTGCGCACCTCAACGGTGCCGACGTCCATTTGCTGCTGGCAGGCGATCGATTCGATGCGTCTGCAAACGCTGCGTCACGACTCCCGGTTGCCAAGGTGCTGACCGCAGCCTCCGAGCGACTCGCCGACCGCAATGCCGAGGGTGTCGCAAAAACGGTGCTCGCCGTCGCTCGCGATGGTTACACGCACGTCTTCTTCAGCACGTCGAGTTTTGGCAAGAGCGTTGCGCCGCGTGTCGCGGCGAAGCTGGATGTCGCGCAGTTCTCCGACGTCACGGCGATCAAAGGGGAGTCGCTTTTCGAGCGTCCCACCTACGCGGGCAACGTGTTCGCGACGGTCGAGGCGCTTGATGCAGTCAAGGTCATCACCGTCCGTTCCACGGCATTTCCCGCCGCGCAGAGCGTAGACGCCACGGCGCCCGTCGAGCCGCGTCCCGCCGAGATCGACGCGGGTCATGCGCGAGTGACGGAACGCCACAGCGAAGTGTCGGACCGGCCGGACCTCGGGTCCGCAAGAATCATCGTCTCGGGCGGCCGCGGGTTGGGCAGCAAGGAAAACTACGACCGGGTCCTGATTCCGCTGGCGGACAAGCTGGGTGCTGCGTTGGGCGCGTCACGTGCGGCGGTCGATGCCGGCTTTGCGCCGAACGACCGCCAAGTCGGACAGACGGGCAAAGTCGTCGCGCCCGACGTGTATGTCGCGATCGGCCTTTCCGGCGCTATCCAGCACCTTGCGGGGATGCGCGATTCGAAAATCATCGTCGCCGTGAATTCGGACCCGGACGCGCCGATTTTCGGCGTGGCGGACTATGGCCTCGTCGCCGACCTCTTTACTGCCGTGCCCCAATGGCTTGAGGCCCAGTAAGCGTTGTAACTGACCGACCCCGACTCGGCTGCACGCGTCGAGTCGAACTTTTCCCAGACCCCACGAGGCACCCATGAACCACAGAAAGATTCTCGGAGTAGCGACGCTTGCCATCGGCCTTGCCAGTATCTCTGCGTCGTCGTCGGCCGCGACGACGTCGCCCTGGTGTAGTGCGGGGAAGCCCATCAAGTTCGCGGAAATCGGCTGGGACAGCGGCAAGTTCTTCACCGAGGTCGCCCGTTATGTGCTGGAGAAGGGCTACGGGTGCAAGACCGAGACCGTCAACGGGTCCAACTCCATCACGCTGGGCGCTGTCGCGACCAACGACCTGCAGGTATTCGTCGAGTACTGGAATGGCCGTACCGCCGCGGTCGAGACCGCGGCCAAGGAAGGCAAGGTCAAGCTCGTCGGGGACCTCGTCAAGGGGGGCAGCGTGGAAGGCTTCTACGTGCCTGCTTACGTCGTGCAGGGTGATCCGAAACGCAATATCAAGCCGGTCGCCACCGACCTCAAGTCCGTTTCACAGCTCGCCTCGTTGAGCAAGGCATTTCCCGATCCGGAAGACCCTGGCAAAGGCAGCATCCTCAATTGTCCGATCGGCTGGCAGTGCGAATCGGACAACTCGCAGAAGCTGAAAGCGTACAAGCTGGATGCCGCGTATACCAACACGCATCCGGGAACGGGCGCCGCCATGGATGCCACCATCGCGTCGGCGTACGAGCGCGGCAAGCCGATTGTCTACTACTACTATCAGCCGTCGACGCTGCTCGCAAAGTACCCGTCGGTCCGGCTGAGCGAACCGGCATACAACGCGCAGTGCTGGAAAACCATCAACAACAGCAAGGACCCCAATCCGTGTCCGTCGGCGTCGCCGGTCACCAATCTCAAGGTGGTCGTATCTGCGCCGTTTGCCGAAGCCGACCCGACTGCGGTGGATTTCCTGAGCAGGATGTCATTACCCATGTCGGCGGTGAATCAGGCGCTGGCGAGCATGGGCTCGACGAAGGCCGACCCGAAGACGCTCGCCATTCAGTATCTGAAGGCCAATCCGCAGGAACTTGCCACCTGGGTTCCCGCCGATGTGGCGCAGAAGGTCGAAGCGTCGATTTCGAAGTAGTCGTAATGCCCGGTGCCTCGCACGAGGCGCCGGGACCTGGAGCAAAGTGTGAAAGACATTTTCGTGTCGGTGAACCTGGCTGATGGCATCAACACAGGTTTCACCCATATCGTCCAGCAATACGCTGACCAGTTCCACGCAGTGAGCACCTGGCTGCTCGTCTGGATCCTCAACCCGGTGGAACATGGCCTCCAGGCCGCACCGCCGACGTTGCTCCTGTTCTCGCTCGGGCTGCTGGCCTGGTTCGGCACGCGGCGATTGGGGCCGACCTTGGTCCTGGTCGGCCTCACTTACGCGATCGGATGTCTCGGCCTGTGGGACAAGCTTGTTTCCACCGTATCGATCATGTTCGTGTCCGTGGTGGTGACGGTCGTCATCGGCATACCGATGGGCATTGCGATGGCGAAGTCGAAGACGTTGAGAAAGGTGCTCAATCCGATTCTCGACATGATGCAGACGCTGCCGTCGTTCGTTTATCTGATTCCGGTCCTGATGCTGTTTGGTCTCGGGCGCGTGCCCGCGGTTTTCGCGACCACCGTGTACGCGTTGCCGCCGCTGATGCGACTGACGGAGCTGGGCCTCAGGCAACTTCCTGAAGATGTGCTCGAGGCATCTCAGGCTTTCGGGGCGACGCCATCGCAGCAACTGCTTGCCGTCGAACTGCCGCTTGCGTTGCCTTCCATCATGGCGGGGCTGAATCAGGCGGTGATGATGTCATTGGCGATGGTGGTCATCGCATCGATGATCGGCGCGAAAGGCCTTGGCGAAGACGTGCTCGCAAGCATCAACAACCTGGACATGGGACAAGGCATTCAGGCGGGGTTAGCCATCGTCATGCTGGCCGTGGTGTTCGACCGCATCACCCAATCCTACGGCCGCTCGCGTCGTGAGCGTTTGAAGACATCGAAGGCGAACAGGTTGCGCGCACGCAAGTCGAGCAGCGTCGCCGCGATGGAGCAAAAGGAGGCGAAAGTATGGCTGATACGTTGATCGAGTTGCGGAACGTCTACAAGATCTTCGGCAGAGACGCATGGAGCCTTCGCGCCGCTCAGGAGGCCGCACGCAACGGGGTGAGCCGACAGGACATCCTCGAGAGCACGCAGTGCACGGTTGCCGTTCGCGACGTATCGCTCGAAATCCGCGAGGGCGAAATCTTCGTCATCATGGGTTTGTCGGGGTCGGGGAAATCCACGCTGGTCCGTCACTTCAACCGTCTCATCGAGCCGACCTCGGGGCAACTGCTCTTTCGCGGAAGAGACATCCTGAAGCTCTCGAAAGGTGAGGTGCGTCAGATCCGCCGGTACAACATCGGCATGGTGTTTCAAAGCTTCGCGTTGTTGCCGCACAAGACGGTGATGGAGAACATCGTATTCGGCAGGATGCTCAGAGGAGATCCGAAAGCCACGTCGATGGCAGACGCGCACAAGTGGCTCGAAGGTCGTATCGGGCTGCGCGGATACGGCGACAAGTTTCCGGACGAGCTTTCCGGTGGCATGCGGCAGCGCGTCGGCCTCGCGCGGGCACTGGTTTCGGACCCCGACATCCTGCTCATGGACGAAGCATTTTCAGCGCTGGACCCGCTGATTCGTTCGGACCTGCAGGATTTGCTGCTGGAGATGCAGAAGGAGTTGAAGAAGACGGTCATTTTCATCACCCATGACATCGACGAGGCGATGAAACTGGGCTCTCGAATCGCCATCATGAAGGACGGCGAAGTCGTGCAGGTCGGTACGCCCGAAGAGATTCGCGACCGCCCCGCGAACGATTACGTGCGGCGCTTCTTCAAAAAAGGTGTGCCTCATTGAGTCATTCGGAGCACACGATGAACGGACGCAAAACCGAACATTCGTCTGGGCATTCACGAGGGCACATATCGCGGACCTATCGAAACGCACTGTTGGCCGCGCACGAAGGAGAGGTGTCGGGCCGCAGTTTCTTCAGCGAGATGGCGGGCCATTATCGCAACGACTCGTATGCGAGGCGCGCGTTCTCGATATTGAGCGAGGTCGAGCATGAAACCGGCCAACTGATGCTCGACTTGCTGGTCAAGCACCGCGTCGCCTGCTCGGACCGGCATGCAGCGGAGGTCAAGGGGCTGGTGGTTGCCTGGTTGCTCAGGCCGCTCGGCTGGCATGCGCTGCTGGACGCGATGGGGCAACGCATCACGCCGGCGCTCCATCGGTTCGAGGCGCTTCGAGGCATCGCGCCGGCTGATGACCGGGCGTCGATCGAGCTGTTGCTCGAACACGAACGAGCGCTTTACGCGTTTGTGCAGCGCGATGTGTCGAGGACGAATGACGCACTTCGACCGAGCCTTCGGTACTTGCGTCGGCTCAGAAGCGCAACGCACGTGGCACGTTGAGCCGGGCCGTTCGAGATGCCGCTCGTGAAGGGTTTCGTCTCCACGGTCATTTTTCGATGAGAGGATGACCTTCACGCGTCGTATGGAAGCGCTTCCGTACGACGCGTTTTTTCGTCCAACCTTTCGTTTGTCTGGTGACGGCCGCTTGCCCTTCCCAGCCGCCGCGCGTCGGCGCTGCCTCAATTTCCTCATGCAATGCCCCAGTTCTTTCGGGTTGACTGAGCCGTTTTGGCTCGAAATGATGAAACCGGAGACCAGGAGAACCCCATGAAAGCCAAAATCGCAGGCGGCGCCATCGCCGCGATACTCATGTTTGCATGCTGCGGAACCGCAATGGCGCAGCAAGTCGTGAAGATCGGCTACGCCGGACCGATTACCGGGCCGGTGGCCCAGATCGGCAAGGACGGCGAAAGCGGCGTTCGCCTGGCCATCGATGAGGCCAATGCGAGCAACATCAGGATCGCTGGCCAGGCGGTCAAGTTCGAGCTCGAATCGCAGGACGATATGGGCGACCCGAAGACGGCCACCACCGTGGCGCAGAAGCTGGTCGACGACGGAGTCGTGGGTGTGGTTGGACACCTGAATTCCGGCGCTACGTTGCCGGCGTCGAAGATTTACTCGGACGCGGGTGTTCCGGAAGTTTCTCCCGCTTCGACCAACTCCCAGTACACGCGGCAGGGATTCAAGACCGCGCATCGCGTCATCGGCGACGACCATGACGTGGTCAGGGTGCTGGTCGCTTACGTTCTCGACAAGATGAAGGCCAGGCGGATCGCCGTCGTCGATGACCGCAGCGCGTACGGGCAATCGTTCTCGGACGATGTCGTCGCCCAGCTCAAGGAAAAGAACGTCACGCCGGTCGACCGCCAATACGTCACGACGCAGACCATCGACTTTCGCGGCGTGCTGACGGCGTTGAAGGCCAAAAATCCCGACGTAATCATCTACGCGGGCGTGGACGCCCAGGCCGGACCGATGCGAAAACAGATGATCGCGCTGGGAATGTCCAGGACGCTTATCGCCGGCTGCGCCATCGAGACCGACAAGTTCGTCGACCTCGCCGGCGGCCCCGCCAATGCCGACGGCAACATCTCGTCCGAATCCGGGTTCGCGCTGGACGCGATGCCGAAGGGCAAGGCGTTCACTCAGAAGTTTTCGAAGCATGGAAAGCCCGTCCTGTATTCGCCGTACGCGTACGACGCAACGTGGGCGTTGATCAAGGCAATGCAGGCAAGCAACTCGGTGAAGCGCGAGGACATCCAGGCGGGCTTGCGGAAAGTGAACTTCGATGGCGTGACCGGCAAGATTTCCTTTGACGACAAGGGTGATCTTCAGATTGCGCGTGTGACGATATTCAAGGTCGTCGACGGGAAGTGGAAGGGCGTGGAGTCGGTTGCCGTGTCGAAATGATGCCCGCGCGACTATTGCTGGGACAGTTTCGCTGAGATTGTGGCCGCGGGCTGCAGACCTCTTCACCCCCAGCCGGCCCGAAGATTCCACGCCGCATCGGTCACGATTGCATGGTGACAATAGTTCATATTACCGATAGAAAGGTCGGGGTAATATTTTCGAAGTCCAGGGGCAGCCGGATCGAAAGCAATGCATCCGTCCATGCAATGTTTTATTCGCGCTTGTCATTGGATAACGCGTGGCGATATTGAGTGAATATCGCCTCGGCGTCGTGAATCCATCCAGATCGCTTCTGAAACAAAACCCATGCAAACCAAACTCATTTCCGCGCTGTTGCTCGCGGGCGCCGCCACGGCTTCGCAAGTCGCATCTGCAGCCGACGGCACGATTACGTTCACCGGCAGCGTAACCGCGCAAACTTGCACGATCAACGGCAACGGCAGCAACTCGAACAACTTCAATGTTCCGCTGCTGAACGTGTCGACCAGCGCGCTGGCCGCCGCGGGCCAAACTGCCAGCGCCAAGGCGTTCAGCATCGCGCTGACGGCCTGCACGCCGGCGTCGGGCAAAGTCCACGCCTACTTCGAACCGGGCCCGACGGTCGACACCGCCACCGGCAACCTGTTCCTGAACGCAGGCGGCGCGACCAACGTCGAGATTCGCCTGCTGAACGGCGACTATACGCCCATCAAGCTTGGTGCCGCAGACGCTTCGCAGAACTCACAGTCGGTTGCAATCACCGCTACCGGCACCGCCACGCTGAACTACCTCGCGGAATACTACGCCACCGGCGCCGCAACGGCCGGTGCGGCGACGTCGAGCGTCATGTACTCGCTCGTTTATCAGTAATCGGTTATTTAGAAATACATAATAAGGTAGGGCGGGGCGAAACGATTTCGTTCCTCCCCTCCTGTACGCTACCTGCATCGATCCAAACCATGAAGTCCCGAACAGCACTCAGATCCTTGATCGCCGCCGTGTGTATCGCATGGCTCGGTTACCTGGCGACACCCGCCGACGCGTCGGTGGTGATCGGCGGCACGCGCGTGATCTACGGTGCGGGCGAATCCGAGGTCACGCTCAAACTGTCGAACGCAGGCCAGGCGCCGGCGCTCGTGCAGTCATGGGTCGATGCAGGTGACGTGCGCAGCGCACCGTCCAATATCAAGGTGCCGTTCACCGTTACGCCGCCGATTGCGCGGATCGATTCGTCCAAGTCGCAGACGCTGCGCATCGTCTATACCGGCGAGCCGCTGCCGGAGGATCGCGAGTCGGTGTTCTGGCTCAACGTGCTCGAAGTGCCGCCCAAGGCGAGCGCGGCGGATGCGGACATGAACCGGATCCAGCTCGCGTTCCGCTCGCGCATCAAGGTGTTCTATCGCCCGGACAAGCTCAAGGGTTCGTCGGCCGATGCGCCGGCGCAGCTCACGTGGCGCCTCACACAGGCCGACGGCAAGCCGGCCATCGAGGTACATAACCCGACGCCGTTCCATGTCTCGCTGACCATGATCAGCGTGCAGTCGGGCGGCCATCGCGCGATCTTCGACGATGGCGGCATGGTCGGGCCGGGCGAGACGCGTGCGTTCCCGCTGAAGGGTGATGTGCCCGATGCGGCCGGCGCCACCGTGCACTACACGGCGTTGAACGACTACGGTGGCGCGGTCAGCAGCGAGGCGCCACTGCGGTCAGGCACCGCGGCACCGTTGCAATGATGCGCGGCTGACCTCTCCGATTGCGCGCGGCGCGGCTAGCGCGCCACGTCCCTCCTATCGCAAGACCCAGCATGCTCGCCCCGGGCAGGGCGCAGGCTTGCTCACGCTCGGCTGTCTATCGTGATCCAACGTATATCTAGCTTGCCGCTGTCCATGCACTGGCGTCCGCGCCCGTGCTGCCTGCTCGCACTGGCGATGTTCGCATCGACTGGTGTGATGGCGGCGACCACGGATGCCACGCAAGTGGCGGAAGTCCAGTTCAACGATCTGTTTCTGCAGCGCCCGGGCGGCGCGCGGGTGGACGTGAGCCGCTTCGAGAAGGGCAATGTCGCGTTGCCGGGTTCGTATCGCGCCGATCTGTTCGTCAACACGAACTGGATCGGTCGCGCCGAGATCACGCTGCGCCAGGTAGGCGACAACCCGAACAACGTCCAGCCCTGCTTCAATCGCGACCTGCTGCAGCAAGTCGGCGTGGATCTCGCGAAGCTGTCTCCCGAGGCGACGCACATGCTGACGGACCCGAACCAGGCTTGCGCGACGATCGGCATGCTGGTGCCGGACGCGGTTGCCACTTTCGACAATGGCGAGCAGCGGCTCGACGTCAGCATCCCGCAGGCGTCGCTGAGCCGCGCGGCGCGCGGCTACGTGGACCCGCGCTACTGGGACGAGGGCGTGCCGGCCGCGCTGCTGTCGTACAACGGCAATATCTATCGTGCCGAGAACCGGGGCGCCTCGTCGACCCAGGCGTTCCTGGGCCTCACCGCCGGCCTGAACGTCGGGCCCTGGCGCTTCCGCCACAACGGCAACACTACCTACGACTCGCGCGGCGGCCCGCACTACCAGAGCGTGCAGACCAGCCTGCAGCGCTCGATCGCGCGCCTGAAGGCGCAGTTCGTGATCGGCGACGCGTTCACCGACGGCACGATGTTCGACAGCGTGGGTTTTCGCGGCGTGCAGCTCGCCAGCGACGAGCGCATGTATCCGGAATCGCAACGCGGTTACGCACCGACCATTCACGGCATCGCCAACAGCAATGCGCTGGTACAGGTGCGCCAGAACGGCAACGTCATCTACAGCGCCAACGTCGCGACCGGCCCGTTCGTGATCGACGATCTCTATACGACCGGTTATGGCGGCGACCTCGACGTCATCGTGACCGAGGCCGACGGCAGCATCCACACCTTCAAGGTGCCGTATGCGTCGGCCGTCAGTTCGCTGCGGCCGGGCGTCACGCACTTCAGCGTGACGGCCGGGCAGTACCGCAGTCCGCTGCTGTCGAGCAAGCCGGCGCTGTTCCAGGCGACCGTCCAGCATGGATTCACCAACCTGATCACCGGCTACGGCGGCGTGACGGCTGCGCCCGGCTACGTGGCCGGCGTGGTCGGCGCCGCGCTCAATACCCGGCTGGGCGCGTTCGCGCTCGACATCACGCAGGCCAATACCGATTTGCCCGGCATCGGCACGCGCCACGGCCAGAGCGTGCGGATCTCGTACAGCAAGCTGATCAGCCCGACCCATACCAATATCGCGGTGGCCGCCTATCGTTATTCGAGCAGCGGCTACCTGGGCCTGCAGGACGCGATGCAGTTGCGCGGCCAGCAGACGGGCGGCGTGAGCGGTCTGCTGTCGGGCGGCGTGCGTCGCGGCCAGTTCCAGGTCACGCTGAACCAGAGCTTGCCGGAGGGTTGGGGCGCTTTCTACCTGTCGGGCTCGACCGTCAACTACTGGAATCGCGGCGGCAACGACACCCAGTACCAGGCCGGCTACAACAATAATTTCCGGCGCATCAACTACGGCGTGTCGGCCGCGCGCCAATTCGACGTGACGCAAAACCGCTGGGACAACCGTTTCATGCTGAACGTGTCGATCCCGCTGAACCTCGGCTCGCGCACGGTGTACTCGTCGACCAGCCTGCAGCACGATTCCCGTGGTTCGACCGTGGTCCAGCAGTCGATGACGGGCGCGCTCGGCGTCGACAACGCGCTCAGCTACGGCGTGAACGTCGGCCAGACCAGCGGCGGCGGCGCGCGAGCGGCGACCAACGTGGGCGGCAACGTGTCCTACATGTCGCCGTATGCGACCGTCACGGGCAATGCGTCGACGGGCACCGGCTTCAAGCAGTACGGCGGCGGCATCTCGGGCGGCATGGTGGCCTATGCGGGCGGCGTGGCCTTTACGCCGACCATGGGCGAGACCGTCGCGATCGTCGAGGCCAAGGACGCGCACGGGGCACGCGTGACGGCCGGCAGTGGGCTGCGCGTCGATCCGTTCGGTCATGCGCTGGTGTCGAGCCTGACGCCGTTTTCGACCAACGAGGTGGAGATCGATCCCAAGGGGGTGCCGATGAGTGTCGAGCTGAAATCGAGCGCGCAGCACATCGCGCCGACCGCAGGCGCGGTGGTGCGACTGAAGTTCGAGACCGAGGGCGGCGGGCGCGCGGTGATCATGCGCGCGCGCATGGCCGATGGCGAGCCGGTTCCGTTCGGCGCCGAGGTGAGCGATGCGGCGGGGCGGAACGTCGGCACCGTGGCGCAGGATGGCCGCATCGTACTGCGCGGCGTGAAGACCGACACCGGCACGCTGAATGTGAAGTGGGGCGATACGGTCGCCGAGGGCTGTTCGATGTCGTACACGCTGGCGACGGCAAGCAAGACGAGCAAACAACGCTGGACCGATGCGGAAGCGGTATGCACGAAATGAGCGAAGCGGGCGCGATGGACCTGGGAAAGATCATGAAACGAAACGAGACGCCGGCCTCGATGCGCAGGCACGCAAGATCGGCGCGAGGCTCGGGCCGCCTGGCGGTTTGGCTGCTCACGCTGGCGGTGCTGATGCTTGGCCTTGGCACACGTCCCGTGTTCGCCGCGAGCATAAGCTGCTCGGGAACAGCGCAGACGGTAATGCTGGCGATGCCGTCCTCGGTGACGATCCCGCGCGATGCAGCGGTTGGCACCCTTCTGACCGGCTGGGTCAGCACGTCGAATGTCACCAACTACTACACGTGCACGGTGTCGGGTGTGGTGTCCTCGGGTATGGTCTTCGAACCGCAGTCGATGACCAGGGCCGGCATGACCGTGGCCGCGCCAAGTGGTGCAACCTATACCGTCTGGAATACCAATGTGCCTGGCGTCGGTGTCGCGATTGGCGCGGCTACTTTCGCGAACCAATGCGGAAACCAGCCCTGGAGGGATCTCGGCGTTCCGCTTTCGACATTCCCCAGTCCGTGGACGGGCACCGCCTGCAACACAACCGGCACGGTTTCTTCGATCACCAACGGTGGCCAGGTCCAGGCGGCGCTGGTCAAGACCGGCCCGATCACCGCGGGCACCGTGACGGGCGGCGTGCTGGTCGTGGGGGCGTCTGCAACGAATACCGGCGGCTCCGTCTATACGGTCGCCGCGTCGCCACTCGTGTCGTTTTCGCTAACCCCAACCATCGTCAACGTCGCGGCTTGCGTCACGCCGAACGTGACGGTCAACATGGGTTCGTATATGCAGTCGGCATTCAAGGGCATCGGCTCGACCACTTCACCGGCCATTCCGGTCACCGTGGCTGTCAATGCCTGCCCGTCGGGCCTGAACACGATCCAGTATCAGTTCATCCCGGTGAATGCCGTGCTCGACAGCACCAACGGCGTGCTGGCGCTGTCGAGCGATTCGACGGCCAGCGGCATCGGCCTGCAACTGAAGGACAACAACGGCAATGCGCTGAAGTACAACACGCAGTACACGCTGACGAGCTACAGCAAATCGACAGGCGGGTCCTACACGATCCCGCTCAAGGCCACGTACTACCAGACGTCCGCCAGCGTGAAGGCCGGCAGCGCGAATGCGGTGCTGACCTTCACCATGACGTATCAGTAAGGCAGGCGCAGCGGGTTTTGACGCATACGGAGCTTGCCCCTGCATGACCAGGCACGCGGTCACGCTGCGGTTGGGGAATTCGCTTGCGGGCAAGACTCGCGCGGCGCGAGCAGTAGTTCACTCCACCGTCACCGACTTAGCCAAATTCCTTGGCTTATCAATATCCGTCCCCCTCGCCAACGCCGCGTGATACGCCAGCAACTGCATCGGCACCGTATGCAAGATCGGCGAAAGCGGCCCGTAGTACTCATTGAGCCGAATCACCTCGATCCCGTCACTCGGCACCAACCCACAGTCCACATCCGCGAACACAAAAAGCCGCCCATTCCGCGCACTGACCTCATGCATGTTCGACCTGAGCTTCTCGAGCAGCATGTCATTCGGCGCAACCGCAATCACCGGCATCTCGTTGCTGACCAACGCAAGCGGCCCATGCTTCAGCTCGCCCGCCGGATAAGCCTCCGCGTGGATATAAGAAATCTCCTTCATCTTCAGCGCACCTTCGAGCGCGATCGGGTAATGCATCCCGCGCCCGAGAAACAGCATGTTGTCGCGTCTTGCGAGCAGTTCCGACCACGCCATGATCTGCGGCTCCAGCGCGAGCACCTTCGACATCGCATCGGGCAGATGCCGCAATGCACGCAGATGCTCCTTCTCCTCATCGTCACTCAACCGCCCGCGCACCTGCGCAAGCGACAGCGTGAGCAGGAACAGCGCGACGAGCTGCGTCGTGAACGCTTTCGTCGAAGCCACCCCGATCTCGATACCCGCACGCGTGACGAACTGCAGCGCACATTCACGCATCAACGCACTCGTCGCGACGTTGCAGATCGCGAGCGTATGCATCATCCCGCTCTGCTTCGCGACATGCACGGCGCCGAGCACATCGGCCGTCTCGCCGCTTTGCGACACCGCGACGACGAGCGTGCGCGGATTCGGCACGCTGTCGCGATAACGAAACTCGCTGGCAATTTCTACACTCGCCGGCAGCTTCGCGATGCTCTCGATCCAGTACTTCGCGGTCAGCGCCGCGTGATAGCTGCCGCCGCAGGCGAGCAGCAGCACCGAATCGACATCGTTGAATACGCGCCACGCACCGTCGCCGAACAGCTCGGGCATGATCGACGCGACGTCGAGCAGCGTATCGGCCACCGCCTGCGGCTGCTCGAAGATCTCCTTCTGCATGTAGTAGCGGTACGACCCGAGATCGGCCGCGCCGCTATGCGCGGCGACCCGCTGCACCGCGCGCTCGACGCGCTGGCCGGCCGCATCGACGATCCAGTAGCGATGCAGCTGGATATCGGCGACGTCGCCGTTCTCCAGATACGCGATGCGATCCGTGATGCCCGACAGCGCAATCGCATCGGATGCGAGGAAGTTCTCGCCTTCGCCGACGCCGACCACGAGCGGCATCCCGTCGCGCGCGCCGACGATCCGGTGGGGCTCGTCGCGGCACATCACCGCGATCGCGTAGCTGCCGCGCAATCGCGCGACGGCGCGGCGCACCGCGTCGAACAGGTCGCCGTCATACAGGTGGTCGATCAGGTGTGCGATCGCCTCGCTGTCGGTCTGGCTCGCGAACACGTAGCCGTGCGCCTGCAGTTCCGCGCGCAACGGGTCGCAGTTCTCGATGATTCCGTTATGCGACAGCGCGATGCGCGCGTTGGCGTCGCTCGGCGAGAAGTGCGGATGCGCGTTGAGCGTGACGGGCGCGCCGTGCGTGGCCCAGCGCGTATGCGCGATGCCGGTGTAGCCCGACAGCGCATGCTCGGCGATCTCGCGCTGCAGGTTCGCGACGCGGTCGACGCTGCGGGCCCGCGCCAGCGCACGGTCGCGATAGACCACGACGCCGCACGAGTCGTAGCCGCGGTATTCGAGCCGCTTCAGGCCGTCGACAAGGTTCGGCAGGATGTCCCGCTGGGCGACCGCCCCGACAATTCCACACATATCGCGCTCCGTAAATGTCCTGTCTGGATCAGTGAGAGCGATGGTAGAGGTGGTCGAATGGAATTAAATTTCAAAATACAAGAATAAATGAAACAGAAAGCAGATCGTCTATCATGTTGAAATTAAATTTCACTTCATGACCGGAAGGAGCCGCCGATGGCCGGCATCACTCTCGACGATCTCGACCTGCGCATCCTCGCGATCCTGCAGGACGACGCGTCGGTGTCGAACCTGCAACTGGCCGAGCGCGCGCTGTCGTCGCCGCCGACCTGCATGCGCCGCGTGCGTCGGCTGACCGAGGCCGGCGTGATCCGCCGGCAGGTCGCGGTGCTCGACCCGGTGGCGATCGGCACGGCCGTCACGGCGCTGATCGAGATCAGCCTCGACCGGCAGACGGCCGAAGACTACGACGCATTCGAGGCGTACGTATGCGCGGAGCCGGCCGTCACGCAGTGTTACCGCGTGTCGCCGGGGCCCGATTTCGTGGTGGTGGCCGATCTGGCCGACGTCGCCGAATACGACGAATTCGCGCGACGGTTGTTCACCGGCGCATCGAACGTCCGCAACGTGCGCACGTTCTTCTCGACGCATCGCGCGAAGTTCGAAGCGAACGCGCGGGTCGCGCATGCGATGCGCAAGCGCACGTGATCGCTTCGTTCGCTCATCGTCATGCAGCGGACTCGTCCGCCAGTTGCAGCGGCTTGCCGTACCCGAAGCAATGCGCCGGTTCGGGAAACACGCGTTGCCGCACGTCGTGCGCGTACTGGCGGATCGCGTCGCGCATCACCGCATTCGCATCGGCGTAGCGCTTCACGAAGCGCGGCGTGTACGCATCGAATGCGCCGATCATGTCCTCGGTCACGAGCACTTGCCCGTCGCAGGCGGGCGATGCACCGATGCCGATCGTCGGGATCGTCAGCGTTTCAGTCAGATGGCGCGCGAGTGCTTCGGCGGTGCCTTCGATGACGACGCTGAACGCGCCGGCCCGCTCGGCCGCGCACGCGGCGTCGAACACCTGCGCGGCCGAACGCGGGTCCATCCCCTGCGCGCGGAAACCGCCTGTTGCATTGGCCTGCTGCGGCATGAGGCCGACATGCGCCATCACCGGAATGCCGCGATCGGTCAGGAAGCGGATCGTGTCGGCCATCTCGCTGCCGCCTTCGAGCTTCACGGCTTGCGCGCCGGTTTCCGCAAGCAGGCGCGCGGCGGAACGATAGGCCTGCGCAGGCGATTCCTGGTACGTCGAGAACGGCAGGTCGACGACGACACACGCTTGCGCCGCGCCGCGTACGACGGCCGCACCGTGTGCAATCATCATGTCGAGCGTGACGCGCAGCGTATCGGGCATCCCGTACAGCACCATGCCGACGGAATCGCCGACGATGATCACGTCGGCCACGTCGTCGACCAGCTTCGCCATCGGCGCGGAATACGCGGTGAGCGACACGAGGCTGCCGATGCCTTTGGTCGAGCGGATCGCGGTGACGGTCTTGCGGGTGGTGCGGGTGTGAGCGCTCATGAGCGGAAGCCGTGTGAAAGTAGAGCCGTCACGGTAGCATCGCGCTCGTTCGTGCAATGACCTTCGGAGGACGTCTTATGTTGCTGGCGGGACAATCGGGTGACCCTTACGCAGTGCCGCCGATGGCGCGCCTGCCGAGGCCGCTGTTCGTGCGTGCGTTCGAGATTCCCGGCAACGCGAGCGTCGACGCGCACAGTCATCCGTGGGCCCAGCTGATGTATGCGACGAGCGGCGTGCTCGAGGTGTCGACGCCGTCGGGCCGGCAGCTGCTGCCACCGCACTATGCGATGTGGATTCCGCCGCACGTGCCGCACGCGGTGTCGACGCGCGATTGTGTCGCGTTCCATAGCCTGTATCTCGACGAAGCGATCGCGCGCGACGACGCGAACGACGATTGCACGATCCTCTGCATGACGCCGCTGCTGCGCGAACTGGTGATCGCGACCGGCGAGTTGCCGGTGAACTACGACGAGACGGGCCCGGACGGCGCGCTGGTCTGCCTGATCGCCGACCGGATCGCGCGCATGCGCCCGGCGCCGCTGACGGTGCCGCTGCCGCGCGATCCGCGCCTGCTGAAAATCGCACGTGCGTTGCATGCGTATCCGGGCGATACGCGCAGTCTCGACGAATGGGGACATCAGGTGGGCGCGACGCGGCGCACGTTGTCGCGGCTGTTCCGGCAGGACACGGGGCTGTCGTTCACCGAATGGCGGCAGGCCGTGCGGCTGCTCGCGTCGCTGCCGCTGCTCGATGCGGGCGAGCCGATCGGCGCGGTGGCCGCGCAACTGGGCTACGACTCGACGTCGTCGTTCATCGCGCTGTTCCAGGCGAAGTTCCGCATGACGCCCGGTGCGTATGCGAAGCGTGAAGCGCGCCGGCCTGTCTTGACCGTGTGACGCGGCGACGCGCGCCGCTCACGGTCGTTCAGAACGCGAGCGCTGTCTGCACTGGATGAGCTGCGTCGCGCTGGAACCCGGCGCCTTCGAGCGACAGCAGCGCGCGCTTGCGGTCGATGCCGCCCGCATAACCGGTCAGGCTGCCCGACGCACCAACCACGCGATGGCACGGCACGATGATCGAGACCGGATTCCGGCCGACGGCACCGCCCACTGCGCGTGCCCCGCTCATCGGCAACCCGACGCGTTCGGTGATGTCGCCGTACGACACGAGCTCGCCGAACGGAATCGCGAGCAGTTCCTTCCACACGCGCCGCTGAAACGTCGTGCCGCGCAGGTGGATCGGCACCGAGAACGTTTCGCGCGTGCCGGTGAAGTATTCCGCGATTTCTTCCGCGACCTTGCGCGCGATCGGCGATGACGCGTGCGCGTCTGCTTTATCCGCGATCGCAAGCGACGGGAAGTATTTCTGGCCGACGAAGAACAGGCCGGTCAGCGCATCGTCCTCGATGCGCACGGCGATGTCGCCCAGCGGGCTCGGAATCAGGTGAGCGGGAGTCATCGCGATATTTCTCCATGAAGGCGCCACACATGCAGTGCGGCATACGCGCGCCAGGGTGCCCAGCGCGCGGCATGCGGCGCAGATGATGGCACACGTGCGCGTTCGGTGCGGGCGGGCAGCAACCCATCGTCGGCCGGGAACGCATTCGGCCAGGCCATCGCACGCATCGCGACGTACTGCACCGCGCGCTCGTCGAAGCCGGGCAGCGCGCGCAGCGCTGCGAGCGTCGCGTCGAGCGGCGCCATCGGTTCGAGTGCGAGCGTGCCGTCGGCGACCGCGCGTGCGAGCGACACGATCGCCTGCGCCGCTTCGCGTGCGATGCCGAGTGCATCGAGGGCGGCCGGCGGCAGCGCGGCCAGCGTCGCCGCGGAAGGCAGCGCATGCGTGAGTCCCGGCGGCGCGCCGTCCACCGGGGTGCCGAAGCGTTCGGCGATGCGTGCCAGCACGGCACTCGCCTGCGCTGCCGCGAGCTGCTCGCCCGCGATCGCGCGGATCGCAATCTCGAGGCCGTCGAACGCGCCGGGCACACGCAGGCCGGGCGAGCCGCTCGCGAGTTCGCCGAGATGCGCGTCGATCACGTCGGGGCGGCTGTCGAGATCGAACAGCCGCCGCACGCGTGCGAGCACGGCCGGCACGACCGGCGTCAGCGCGGGCGACACGGTGACGGCCAGCGCGAACCGCTGCGGCACGTGCGCGACGGACAGCCAGCCCGTCACGCGGCCGGTGCCGCTGTCGCGGTTCGGATTCGGCAGTTCGACGACGCGCGCATAACGCTGCGCGTCGATCCGCTCGACGCCGTCGATCTGCCGCTGCGCGAGGAAGCGCATCAGGTCGGCCCACGCAAACGGCGGCCGGTAGGGCAGCGGGAACGTCATGTCGCCATCGGCGGAGGGGCCGGCCCCTTTACGCAGCCGCAACGGATTGAGGCCGTAGCGCTGGCGGAACAGGTCGTTGAAGCGCCGCACGCTGCCGAACCCGGCCGTCGATGCGACGACGGCCACCGGCAACGTGGTGTCGGTCAGCAGCCGCTTGGCCATCAGCAGCCGGTGCGTCTGCGCGAATTCGACCGGCGACACGCCGAACTGCGCGGCGAAGATCCGGCGCAGATGGCGTTCGGTCACGCCGACCCGCTGCGCGAGCGCGTCGACGGAATGCAGGTTCAGGAAACCGTCCTCGATCAGCGTGGCGGCCGCGTCGGCGAGATTGCCGGACAGGTCGAGCAAGCCGTGGCCGGGCGCGAGTTCGGGGCGGCACCGCATGCACGGCCGGAAGCCCGCTTTCTCGGCGGCCGCGGCGGTCGGGTAATAACGGCAGTTCCGCGCTTTCGGCGGCTTGACCGGGCAGACGGGGCGGCAATACACACCGGTCGTCGACACGCCGACGAAGAACCAGCCGTCGAAACGGCGGTTCCGCGAAAGCAGGGCGTCATAACAGGTGTCGGGATCGAGGCGCATGAAACGACTGTAAACCATCCGCGCGACCGATTCTGGCTGGAATCGGACATGTGTATCGGCCACCGCGCACGCCGTCCGCGCGTTGGAAAATCCGGGAAAAACGGTTAATGCCTGACTGCGAAACAGTCGTCTCTTTTGCCGCGACGAATTTGAGATGACTCATCGAAATCCCCGACTGACAGGGTGCCGTAAGACGCTCTATTCTTTGAAAAACGTTTTCCAGATTGATTGGCGATCGGCCGTGCCGCGACAGCGTGCCCGCGGCCCGCCCCGGCGCCGGTCGCCGGTCAACGAACATCGTGCGGCGCGACGGGCGCGGCCGCGCATCGGAGACATTCATGCAATCTGCCGTCGTCGGCACGGTGCGCGCCGTCGCCAGCCGCTACCGCTGGACCGTCTGTGCGCTGCTGTTTTTCGCGACCGTCATCAACTACATGGATCGGCAGATTCTCGGCCTGCTCGCGCCGATGCTCCAGCACGACATCGGCTGGAGCCAGGTGCAGTACGGCCGCATCGTGATGGCGTTTTCCGCGTTCTATGCGCTCGGGCTGCTCGGCTTCGGGCGCATCGTCGACTGGCTCGGCACACGCATCTCGTACGCGCTGGCGATGCTGGTGTGGAGCATCGCCGCGATGCTGCACGCGGCGGTCGGTTCGGTGATGGGCTTTGCCTTCGTGCGCGCGCTGCTCGGGATCGGCGAGGGCGGCAACTTCCCGGCCGCGATCAAGACGACGGCCGAGTGGTTCCCGCGCCGCGAACGCGCGCTCGCCACCGGCATCTTCAACTCGGGCGCGAACATCGGCGCGGTGTTCGCGCCGGCGATCATCCCGGCGATCGCGGTGGCCTACGGCTGGCGCGCGGCGTTCGTGATCATCGGCGCGATCGGCCTCGTGTGGCTCGCGGTGTGGCTCGTGCTGTATCGCCAGGCCGACACGCGCGCGCTCGCCGCGGAATACGACGAACCGCGCGACGAGGCCGAAGCGCTCGACGCGGCGAACGCGAACGCCGGCGCGCCGCGCTGGGGCGAGCTGATCCGCAAGCGCGAGACGTGGGCGTTCCTGATCGGCAAGTTCCTGACCGATCCGGTGTGGTGGTTCTACCTGTTCTGGCTGCCGAAGTGGCTCAACGAGTCGCGCGGGATGGACATGCAGCACATCGGCCTGCCGCTCGTCTGCATCTATGCGCTGACGACGGTCGGCAGCATCGGCGGCGGCTGGCTGTCGTCGATGCTGCTGCGCGCGGGCTGGAGCGTGAACGGCGCGCGCAAGACGGCGATGCTGATCTGCGCGTGCTGCGTGCTGCCGATCGCGTTCGTATCGCAGGTGCAGAGCCTGTGGATCGCGGTGCTGATCGTCGGCCTCGCCGCCGCCGCGCACCAGGGCTGGTCGGCGAACCTGTTCACGACGGCATCCGACCTGTTCCCGCGCCGCGCGGTCGCGTCGGTGGTCGGCATCGGCGGGATGGCCGGTTCGATCGGCGGCGTGCTGTTCTCGGAAGTGATCGGCCAGGTGCTGCAGCGCACGGGCCACTACTGGGTGCTGTTCGCGATCGGCGCGTCGGCCTACCTGATCGCGTTGGCCGTGATGCATGTGCTCACGCCGAAGATGAAGCCCGCGAAACTCGATGCTTGATGCTTGATGGTGCGTCGTACAAGCGAACGCGCCGCCCCTGGGGCGGCGCGTTTTGTTTTGGCGATCGGGAAAGCGGAGTGCCCTGCGCGCTTCAACCGGCGGCGGCCGCGGCCGTCGACGCACGCATGATCAGCCGCGGCTCGAACGTCGAATAGCTCGCATCGGTGCGCCCGGCGAGCGCGTCGATCAGCTTCTGCATCGCGAGCTCGCCCATGTTCTCGCTCTGGATGTCGACGGTCGTCAGCGCGGGCGCCGCGTATTCGCCGTACGGCACGTTGTCGATGCCCGCGACCGATACGTCCTGCGGCAGCCGGAAGCCGAGCGACGCGGCTTCCTTCATGAAGCCGAGCGCGATCAGGTCGTTGTAGCAGATCACTGCCTGCGGGCGCTGCGGCCCGAGCATCACGCGCGAGCACGCGCGCTCGCCGGCCTCGGCGGTCGGCGCATGCGCGTCGTGCACGTCGAGCGTGAGCCCCGCTTCGGCGAGACAGTCGCGCGCGCCCTGGATCCGCTCGTCGTTCACGCGTGCCGTGCCGAAACCGAGATACGCGATGCGCGTGTGACCGAGATTGAGCAGGTGACGCGCGAGCATGTAGGTCGACAACCGGTTGTCGATGCCGACGCTCGGAATCGGCAGGCCGGGGCTGCGGCGCAACAGCACGAGCGGCTTGTTGAGATCGAGCATCCAGCCGGCTTCGTCGTCGGGCATCCGCGTGCTGACGATCAGCCCGTCGACGCGCTGCGCAAGTGCCTCGATCAGCGAGCGTTCGCGCGCCTGGCTCTCTTCGGTATCGACGAGCAGCAGCGTGTAGTCATGCTGGAGCGCGATGCGGTTCGCGCCCTTGACCACGTTCGTGAAGTGCGGGTTGCTGATGTCGAGGATCACGAGGCCGATGGTGCGCGTGCGCCCGGTGATCATCGAACGCGCGAGCGGGTTCGAACGGTAGCCGAGCCGCTCGATCGCTTCCTTGAGCCGTGCCTCGACGGTCGGCGAGAAGCGCTGCGTGCCGTTCACGTACTTCGATACCGTCGCGACCGACACGCCGGCTTCCGCGGCCACGTCGCGGATCGTCGGGGAAACTTTTTTCATCCGAAGGGTAACGTTTTCGTTCATTAACGCCGGATTGTGGCAGAAAAAGCCGGTGCACGGCCACGGGGCGATATCGGGAAAGTGCGGATGGCTGCGAACGGGTTCGACCATTGACGTTCGGCCGCGGTCCCGCGTATAGTTGGAAAACGTTTTCCATTCTGGGTCAGATTCAAGGAGATTCGATGAACGCCTCATCCACCGGCGCGCGCAAACCGTTCGGGCGCCTGTTGCTGACGGGCGCGGCCGGCAACCTCGGCCGCCAGTTGCGCGGCGCGCTCGCCGACTGGGCCGACGTCGTGCGCGTCAGCGACATCGCGGTGCTGGACGACGCGGCTGCGCATGAAGAAACCCGCGTCGTGGATCTGGCCGACCGGCCGGCCGTGATGCAGCTGGTCGACGGCGTGGACGCGATCGTCCACCTCGGCGGCATTTCGGTCGACGCGCCGTTCGACGATCTCGTCGATGCGAACATCACCGGCACGTACAACCTGTACGAAGCCGCGCGCAAGCACGGCGTGAAGCGCATCGTGTTCGCGAGCTCGAACCACGCGATCGGCTTTCACCCGGTCACGGAAGTGCTCGACGCCGATTCGCCGCTACGCCCCGACAGCCTGTACGGCGTGACGAAGTGCTTCGGCGAATCGCTGTCGCGCTACTACTTCGACCGCTTCGGCATCGAGACCGTGTGCCTGCGGATCGGCTCGTCGTTCGAGGTGCCGAAGAACCCGCGCATGCTCGTGACGTTCCTCAGCTATCGCGACTTCATCGAACTGGTGCGCTGCTCGCTGCTGACGAACCGCGTCGGGCACGCGATCGTCTACGGCGCGTCGGACAACCCGGTGAAGTGGTGGGACAACACGAAGGCCGGTTTCCTCGGCTTCCGCCCGCGCGACAGTTCCGAGCAGTTCGCGGGGCTGTTCCCGGTCGCGGCGCCGACCGCCGACTACGACGATCCTGCGCAGCGGTTCCAGGGCGGCGGGTTCGTCGTTGGCGAGCCGATGGAGCGGAAGGCGTCGTAAGCATTGCCGGCGTCGCAGATCAGCGCAGGACGTCGGTCGCCTTGTGCCGTTCGTCGACGCCGTCGATCAGGATCAGCGGGCCGCTCGCGTGCCGTGCGCGCAGCGGCTGGATCTGCCGGTACGCGTCCGATTCGTACCACGCGCGCGCCGTGTCGAGATCCGGAAACGCGATCGCGATCAGGTCGCCGCGCCACACGCCTTCGCGCACCTCCGGCCGTGCACCATGAATGACGAACTGGCCATTGAACGGCACGAGCGTGCCGTCGATGCGTTCGAGGTACTCGACGATGTCGTCGCACATGTCGACGTCGTGCAGGTGGGCGATGGCGTAGGCGGTCATGGCGGGGCTCCTTGTCGTGACGCGGTTCGTGCGTGGATGGAGCCATGATCGCGGCGCGCAACGCGCGCGTCGATTACCTGAGACGTAAGCGAATCGTGGCAACCGCACCACCCTCAATGCTTGCGGCACACCGGATCGCTTTCGCGCCGCTCGGCCGAATCGCACCAGTAACTCGGCCGCCACGCTTCGAACGCGACGGCCTTCGTCGCATCGGCGCGCGTGACGCGCACCGGGTCGGCCTTCAGCGCATCGCCGTCCTGCTCGTAGTTGAACCGCCAGTTGCGGAACACTTCGCGATGAAACACCCACGTGCGATGCGCGACGTCATAGCGAAACGTCACGCGATCGCGCCAGTGGTTATGGCCCGCGAATACACCCTGTTCGACCGTGAACGTACGAGGCTCGACCGTGAGCGCGTTCTCCGCGACGCCATCGAGATACGGGTCACCCATGCCGCCTTCGTCGGCTTTCATGATCACGGTGTCGTTGCGCGCGGCCAGCCGGTAGCGCCCGTCCTTGTCCTGCAGGAAGACCAGCAGCGGACGCGGCGACGGCGTGCGCATCGAATCGCCGGGCTGATGCGCGACGACGACGTAACCGGGGCGGGCGCTGTCGGTCAGGCGTCCGGATGCGGCATCCAGTGCTTCGTAACCGGCGGGAAGCTGCGCGACGATGTCGTCAGGAAGATCGGAGGTGTCCGGGCAGCGGATCGACGAAGACGTGTCGCCGCACTGCGTGGCGTATGCATTGCCGATGCCGAATGTCAGCAGCGCGGCGATGAGGAGTCCTTTGAAGCGGGGGATCGTCATGCGGTTCGAATCATGAGGTCGCGATGCGGAAGCCGACGCGCACGCGTCGTCTCGTCTCGCCGCAACGTGGGTGGATTGATCGGTAGGTGACGCAGCGTCACCGGTCATGCGCGCTTGCGCGTCGGCCGTGCGACGGGTGCCGGCGCCAGTGGTTCGCTGGCCTGCTCGCACAGCCGGTCGAGCATGCGTTGCGCGGCGCCCGCGCAATCCTCGCCTGCCGGCTTGTTCTCGATCTCGTCGATCAGCGTTTCCAGATGGCGCCGGTTCTGCGCGAGACGCTGTTCGAGCAGCGCGATTTCGTCGACCTTGTGCCGCAGCGCGACCAGCAGTTCGTCGCGCGGCCACGCGCCGAGATCGGGTGGCAGCACCGCGCGGATTTCGTCGAGTGCGAAGCCCGCACGCTGCGCGCGGTCGATGATCGCGAGCCGCGTCAACGCTTCCGACCCGTATTCCCGATAGCCGTTCGCCTGCCGGCGGGCCGGTTCGAGCAATCCGCTCGCTTCGTAGAAACGGATGCGCGACGCCGCGATGCCGCTGGCACGCGCCAGTTCGCCGATTTTCATGCAGTGCTCCAAAGGGGCTTGACCTTAAAGTTGACTTTAAAGTTATCGTTGGGCATCGTCAATCGAGGATGCCCTCCATGAACCTGTTTACGCCCCTGACACTGCCCAACGGGGCGGTGATCCCGAACCGGCTGGCCAAGGCCGCGATGGAAGAGAACATGGCCGATGCGGATCACGCGCCGTCCGACGCGTTGCTGCGCCTGTACCAGGCGTGGGCCGACGGGCAGGTCGGCCTGATGCTGACCGGCAACGTGATGGTGGACGGTCGCGCGATGACGGGGCCGAACGGTGTCGTGCTCGAGAGCGATGTGCATCTCGACCGCTTCCGCCGTTGGGCGCAGATCGCGCGATCGGGCGGCGGGCACGTGTGGATGCAGATCAACCATCCGGGGCGCCAGATGCAGGCGGCGCTCGGCCAGACGACACTCGCGCCGTCGGCCGTGCCGCTTGCGCTCGGCGCGTTGTCGAAGCAGTTCCCGGTGCCGAAGGAGATGACGGAAGCCGATATCGCCGAGGTGCGGCAGCGCTTCGTGCGCGCCGCGCAGCTCGCGGAGCAAAGCGGCTTTACCGGCGTGCAGATTCACGCGGCGCACGGTTATCTGCTGAGCCAGTTCCTGTCGCCGCTGACGAACCGCCGGCAGGACCAGTGGGGCGGCAGCATCGAAAATCGCGCGCGCCTGCTGCTCGATATCGTGCAAGAGGTGCGTGCGACGGTGTCGCCGGCATTCGTCGTCGCGGTGAAGCTGAACTCGGCCGATTTCCAGCGCGGCGGCTTCAGCGCGGAAGACGCGAAGGGCGTGGTCGAACTGCTGAATCCGCTCGGCGTCGATCTGGTCGAACTGTCGGGCGGCAGCTATGAAGTGCCGGCAATGCAGGGCGAAGCGCGCGACGGGCGCACGCTCGCCCGCGAAGCGTATTTCCTCGAATTCGCGCGCGACATCACGGCCGTCGCGCGGATGCCGCTGATGGTCACCGGCGGCATCCGGCGCCGCGCGGTCGCCGAGCAGGTGGTCGACAGCGGCGTGGCGATGGTCGGTATCGCGACCGCGCTGTCGATCGAGCCGAACCTGCCGCGCGACTGGCGGGCCGGCAAGGACAGCGCGCCGGTGCTGCAGCCGATTCGGTGGAAGAACAAGGCGCTGGGTGCGCTGGCCAACATGGCTGTCGTCAAGTTCCAGCTCACGCGGCTCAGCGAAGGGCGTCGCACGCACCCGCAGGTGTCGCCGCTGCGCGCGCTGGTCAGGCAGCAACTGGCCGCGCAGTGTCAGACGCGGCGCTACCGGAAGTGGATGGCGGGGCGCGCGGCAGCGCCGCGCGCGTGATGCGCATGGGCGCATCTGAAGCGCCTGTTCCGGACTGAATGACCCGCCGCCCGGCGGGTCATTTTCCGGGCCGATACTTTCGGATTGCTTGCTGAAATATCGGGTTCGTTTACTGCATTATTCAGGCGCGTGAATGCAAATTCAGCGTGGCATAATTTGCCACCTTCATTGCACTCCACTCCCTTCGCGCGTCATGCACGTCGCTCGTTTCCGCAAACCCGGCAGCCTGATCGGATTGATCGCAATCCTGATGATGGCGCTCGCCCCCGCGGTTTCGCAGATGATGGCGTCGCGTCACCGGCTCGTCGATGTGCTGGCCGTCTATTGCTCGGCCAGCATCGACGAGGCGCCGGTCGCGCACGACGACGGCAAGCCCGCGCATCACGCCAACACGCACTGGCAAGCGTGTCCTTATTGCAGCTTCGTTGCGCATGCGACCGTGCTACCGGGCCATCCGGTTGCTTTCGCCGTGCCGCTTGCCGACTCGCAGATGCCGGTTGTGTCGGCATCGGTTCCGGCTCGCATTCGTGTCGTCCACACCATCGCGCAATCGCGCGCGCCTCCCGCGTTCTCCTGAGTTCGTCTGATATTTCATCTGATTAGCCGCCGCTTCGCGACCGAAGCGAGCGGCCGTTCGTCGCGCATGCGCGACGGCATCGAACGATAACTGGAGACACATCCATGCCCCGCTTTACCAAACGGCACGCGCCTCGCGCATGCGCCGCGCTGCTGGCCGCCATCGCCGGCCTGTCCCATGCGTCATTCGCGAACGCACACGCCGTGGTCGGCGATCGCGTCTTTCCTGCCACGATGACCGTGGACGATCCCGGCGTCGGCGACGAATTCGACACACAGTTCGGCCACATCAAGACCACCGACGACAGCGGCAACAATGTGAACGTCAACACCGTGTCGTACGAGTGGGACAAGCTGATCACGAAGAACCTCGCGTTCAGCGTCGCGAGCCAGTACGTGTCGCAGAACGCCCCGGACGGTGGCTCCGCGAAGGGCTGGGACAACGTGACGCTCGGCGTGAAGTACCTCGCCTATACGAATCCGGAACACGAATTCATGGCGTCGGTCGGCCTCAAAACCCAGATCGGCGGCACCGGCGCGAAATCGATCGCGAGCCCGTACTCCACGTTCACGCCGGCCGTCTATGTCGGCAAGGGTTTCGGCGATCTGCCCGCGTCGCTCGGCTACCTGCGCCCGTTCGCGATCACGGCCGAACTCGGGCCGAACCTGACCACGGCATCGTCCGACCAGGGTCCGAATTCGCTCGGCTGGGGCATGACGCTGCAATACAGCATCCCGTACCTGCAGCAGCAGGTGAAGAACCTCGGCCTGCCGCAGCCGCTCAGCAACATGATCTTCGTCGTCGAGGCGCCGATGAGCACCTGCACGGCGGGCGCGTGTTCGGGCCAGACAACCGGCACGATCAACCCGGGCGTACTGTGGCTCAATCGTTATGGGCAGTTTGGCGTCGAGGCGCAGATTCCGGTCAATCGCGCGAGCGGCAACCATATCGGCGTGCTGTTCGACGCGCACCTGTATTTCGACGACCTGTTCCCCGGCTCGCTCGGCAAGCCGCTCTTCTGATCCAGGGAGAAACCGCATGAACGTCCTGACCACGATGCGCACGGCCGCCGCCGCGCTGCTCCTCGCCGGCGCGCAACTCGCGCATGCACACGCCTATCCGACGCATCAGGCGCCGTCCGCGGGCGAGACCGTGACCGCGTCGCCGAAGCGTGTCGCGATCGATTTCGACGACGGGCTCGAACCCGCGTTCAGCTCGATCGCCGTCACCGATGCGCAGGGCCACGCCGTCACGAACGGCAAGGCCGAAGTCGACGCATCGAACCGGAAGCACATGTCCGTGGCGCTGAACCCGCTGACGCCGGGCGTCTATACGGTCGCGTGGGTGGCCGTCGCACTCGATGGCCACCGCACGCAGGGTCACTACGCGTTCACGGTGAAGTGATTGACGTGACGATGGCCGTGCCCGCCGCCGCGCATGCGCCGGCGGGCACGCCATGCCGCATCGCGCGGCGTCAGAACCGGTAGTTCGCCAGCACTTCGAGCCGCCGGTCGTTGCCGAGCAGATACTGCGTTTCGTTGTAGTACGCGGACTGCACGAAGCGGCGGTTGAACACGTTGTACGCGCGTGCCGTGATCGTCGTGTCCTTGCGCGGCTTCCATGCGAGGCCGAGGTCGACGGTCGTATACGACGGCATCACGAGCTGGTTCGCCGTGTCGGCAAAGCGCTTGCCGACGTATTTCACACCGGCAATGCCCGTCCAGTCCGGCGCGAAGTGCCAGCTTACCCACAGGTTCGCAAGACGCTGCGGCACCGATACCGGTACGTTGCCCGCGCGCGAGACCATCGTGCCGCCGGACACCTGCTGGAAATCGTCGTATTTCGCGCGCAGGATCGACACGTTCGCGTCGACGCGCCAGTCCTTCGCAATCTCCGCGCCGACCGTCGCTTCCAGCCCGCGCGACGACTGCTGGCCGACCTGGATCGACTGGTTCGGGTTCATCGGATCGGCCGTCAGCAGGTTGCTCTTCACGATCCGGTACGCGGCCAGCGTCCATTCCGCCTTGCCATCCAGGAGCGACTGCTTCACGCCGATCTCGATCTGCTTGCCGGTTGCGAGCGTGAAGTTCGCCTTCGACGCATTCAACGACAGCAGCGAGCTGACCGGATCGGCAGAGACCGAGTACTGGCCGTACACGGCGAGGCCGGGCCGCACGTCGTACACGGTGCCGATGCGCCAGCCCGTGTTCGCGAACACCTTCGTGAACGCGCCGCCTTTCACGAGATCGTCGCGGTTCACGCTCGCGTGGTCGTAGCGCAGCCCGCCGATCACCGACCAGCGCGGCGTGATTTCGAGCCGGTTCTCCGCGAACAGCGCGTACTGGTTCGCCTGGCTGCGGTACTTCGGATACGTGCCCGCGACGTTGATGAAACTGCCCGGATCGAAGTTGAACGGATCGACCGTCGACGTGCCCGAATACGGCGCGTTGTTGTCGTGCTGGAAGGTCGTGTGGTTGAACTCGAACCCCGCCGAGAACGTGTTGCGCATCCCGAGCAACGCGCTGCTCACGGTGGCCGTCGTCACGTTGCCGTACTGCGCCTGGTCGTGGAAGATCTCCGTGTAGCTGCTGCGCCGGACCTGCGCGGTCGACGGCAGATACGTGTAGTACTCGGCGTCCTTCCAGTGACGGTTGCTCTTCATCCGGTACAGCGTGCTCGTCACGTTCAGGCTGTCGCTCGGCTGCCAGTTCGCCGACACCGTCGCCCAGCTGTCGCGGAACGCGATGTCGCTGTCGCCGACGTTGTAGTTCTTCTTGTCGAGCGCCGGATTGCGTGCGCCGTTCACGAGCGGTACACCGAAATACTGCATCGGATGCTGGAAGCCCTGCGCGTACGAGGCCGTCACGTACAGGTCGGGCGTCACGTCGTAGCGCAGCGCGCCCGAGATCGACAGGTTGCGCGAATCGCCGCGGTCGACCCAGTTCGACGAGCGATTGCCGCTGATGTCGAAGCGGTACGACAGCTTGTCGTTGATCGCGCCGCCGCTGCCGAACGCGGCCCGTGCCGTGCCTTCGGTGCCACCGCCGACCTGCAGTTCGTTCCGGATCGGCGTGCGGGTCGGCTTCTTCGGCACGATGTTGACGACGCCGCCGATCGCGCCTTCGCCGTAGATCACCGACGCCGGGCCGCGCAGCACGTCGATATGGTCGACCGACCACGTATCGAACGGAAACGTGACGCCGATCGCGCCGTACGGGCGCACGCCGTCGTAGAGCTGCGTCACCGACGCCGCGCCGACGAAGCCGCGTGCGCCGAGCTCCGATCCGCCGTTGCCGGGATGCGGCGACTCGCTGATGCCGGCGGCGCGGCTTACTGCGTCGACGATCGAACTGTCGCCACGCGTGTCGAGCGTCGCGCGGTCGATCTGCTCGACGCTCGCGGGCGTTTCGAGCGCCGACAGCCCGAGATGGCTGCCGGTGTCGAGCGGCTGCGTCAACGGGGCCGGCTTCTGTGCGCTGACGCGAATCGGTGCGAGCGTCGTGCCGGTGCTTTTGATGTCGCTTTCCTGCGCCTGCCCGGCGGGCGCAAAAGTCGCGAGAACGGCGGCGGGCAGTATCAATCTGAACTTCATGCTTCGGAATCCTTTGAATCCATGTAATTGTTTTTCGATCACGCAGCCGTGCGCGCCGCACGGCCGAACAGCAGACGATCGATCAACCAGACCGCGACGATCGTGATCCCCATCAGCGGGAATACGATGCCGAGCAGCACGAGCCCCGCGATCCAGCCGCGCATCGGCGGCGTGCCGCGTTCGCGCGACGGCGCGCCCAGCTTGCCGGCCGGGCGGCGCTTCCACCACATCACCGTGCCGGTGACGGCCATCGCGGCCAGCCCGAGCGACAGCGCCGCGCAGACGATCTGGTTCGCGAGCCCGAAATAACGACCCATGTGCAGCGACGTGCCGTACGACACGGCCTGCGACACCGCGCCGTAGTCGTCATAGCGGATGTCCTTCAACACCGCGCCGCTGTACTGGTCGAGGTAGATCGTCCGCTCGGCTTTCGGGTCGGCCGGGAAGTACGACGCGGTGAACACGCCGTCCGGGCCCGACGGCAACGCGAGCGTGTAGTCGCTCGTCACGCCGAGCCCCGCAACGATCTCGATCGCGCGCGCCAGCGGCAGCGGTGCCGGCGTCGGTGCCGACGGCGAATGCGGCACGGGCACGTTGCCGACCGCCCACGGCGTTTGCGGCAACGGCAGGTCGTCCATCACCATCCCCGGCATCGACTCGCCCGATTCGTGATGATGGCCGGCCGGTGCGGCGGCCTGCGCGTGCATGGGCTCTGCGGGTGCGCCCGGGCGTGTCGAGTGCAACGACGCGCCGCCCCATACGCCGTCCGGCGCGCCGAGGTTCACGGTTGCGGCCAGCGCCTTGAAGTTCTTGCCCCAGGAGCCAGACCACGGCAGCCCCGTCAGGATGAACGCCACCGTGCCGGCCGCGAGCCAGATGCCCGCCGTCGCGTGGACGCTTTTCCACAGCGGCCGGCCGCGCAGAGACAGGTCGGGTCGCAGCGCACGTCCGACGCGCGCTTCGCCACGCGGCCACCACAGTGCGATGCCGGTCCCGATCATCACGAACGTCCAGCACGCGGCGAGCTCCATCAGCAACTCGCCCGTCTTGCCGAGCAGCAGCTTGCGATGCAGCATCCGGTCGACCTGCATGAAGCGGCGCTCGACGCTCAGCGTGCCGAGCACGCTGCCGTCGTACGAGTTCACGTACACGCTCTCGCGGCTGCCGTCGCGCAGCCGGAAGACATATTCGGCACTGCGGTCCGGCGCGGTGGATACCTGGACCGAAACCGGCGTCGCACCGGCCGGCACCGCGGTACGCGCGTTCGCGAGCAGCGTGTCGGGGGCGAGCCGCGGCGTGGCGCGCGGCTCGACGACCAGCCGATGCGGATACAGCAGCGGCTCGATCTGCGGCTGGAAGCAATAGAGCGTCCCCGTGATCGCGAGGATCACCAGGAACGGCATCACGAACAGGCCGGCATAGAAGTGCCAGCGCCAGAGCGTCCGGTAACCGGCGCTTGCGGAACGGGCAGGCGAGATCGCCTGCTCGACGGTGGTCGACATGGTGTCAGTTCCTCGTGGTCGTCGATCGGTCAGGCCGGCGCGGGCCGGCTGTCGTCAACGTGCGGCACACCCGCATGCACGCGCCGACGGAACGGGCAACGCGGCGTCATGCGCACGCGGTGCGCAGGGCGGCGTCGCCCGCGCGGCGCGGGCATTCGGGTGAACGCTTGAATCGGGTGATGTGAAACGAACGACGTGAAGGCCCATGCACATCGACGTGCACGAGCCGCTAGGCGGAACGTTCAGCAGAACAGCGGAGGGGCGCGGGAAGGCGGGCGATCGTCGAATATCGATCGCACGAAGGGAACAGAGTCGAAGTGAATCCGGATACGCCGCGGCGCCGCGGCGGGGAACAACAGCACCAGCAGCGCGAACGACGCCAGCGCCGTGAACAGCGCCGCACCGAATGCGCAGAGGCTGTCGCCGTTCCCGGAGGACGCCGTCTTGCCGGCGTGCGCGTCATGCTTGAGTGCATCGACGAGCGCCAGCGCATCGTTGGCCGGTGTGATCGGCGCGCCGGCATCGAAACGGGCGTTCAGCGCGGCCACGTCGACGATCAGCGGGCCGCGGCCCGAACACAGCACCACCGAGCCCGCATCCGGACCGTCCGGATCGAGCATCACGGCACCCGACATCAGCGCGCGGGACAACAGCGTCACGAGGAGGAACCCCCACAGCAGCTGTCGCGCGACGCCTTGCCGGAGCAGGAAGCGGCGAAGTGCATTCATGGCGCGCGATTGTACATCCGTTTGCGGGGCCGGGCCGGCGGCAGCGCTGATGGGCGGCATAAGCCGCGGGCAAGCGGAAACGGAGCCGCTAGGCCGGACCGAACGGTCCGTCGTCCGGCGGCGCGTTCGCGGGGCCGTACGACCAGGTGCCGTCCGCGCGTGCAGTCAGCACGTTGCCCGAGCGCCGGTCGTACAGATGCCACTGTTCGTCGGCCGGGTCGTCGCCGTAGGGCCAGGTCGTCAGTTTGCCGCCGAGGTCGAAGTCGAATGCCCACGAACCCGGTTGGTCACGCGGCGCGACCGATTGCAGGATCTGTCCGTCGAGACGTTGCGCGGCGGCCGCGATGTCGCCGGACCGCGATTCGCTGTGTGCGAGTTCGCGACCGTCGAGCGCGATCGACCAGTGGCAGTAGCAGATCCACAGATGCCCGTTGCCGGCGACGGTCACGTGCCGCGACGCCAGCCGGTCGCGCGCCGCCGCGGACAGGTCGGGCGAACCGACGAGCGGCTCCCTGACATGCAGCGCGGGTTCCCCGAATTCGCACGTGAGAAAGCTGCCCTGGCCTTTCGTCACGGACCACGCGGGCGTATCGCAGATGGCCGGCCAGATCCGGTCGAAGTCGGCGGCGTTCACGGGGTGTGTCTCGTATCGGCGGAACTGGCCGCGGCGTCGTCTTCGCTGAAATCATCGCCGGCCAGCAGATCGGAGAGGGCGGCCGGCGACAGCCGCGCGATCATGCGCTCGACGTCGTGATCGTAGCGGCGATCGTTCGGATCGACATGCTTCTGCGCGCGGCGTCCGTCGCGCTGCACGAAGACGCCGAGTTCGCCGGCCAATCGGGATTGTCGGTTCCTGATGCTCATGCGGCGATGTCGTCGGGCATTCGCGCGAAGCGGGAAGGGCCGCCCGTGCCGTGATTGCCGGCCGTGGCGGCCGATGCGTGGCGCCGGCTCAAGCCGGATACGCGTCGTCGACCTTCAGGTTCGCGAGCCGGAACAGCGTGCGCAGCGTCTGCGGGTGAATGTCGCGGTGCGCGGCGAGCGACGTCAGCATGAAGTCGAGCACCTTCGCATAGCGGAGCAGCACGAGGCAGCGCGCGAGATCGGGCGTGCGGGCACGCATGTCTTCGGCGAGGTGAACCATCTCGGTGGACAGCGTGCGTGCCATCTCGAGTTCCATCTGCTGTTTTTCGGTCCAGTCGGGCAACGGCTGTTCGAGCAGCTTCGCGAGAAAGAGCTGGAACGACGTGTCGGACGAATTGGGCAGCGCATCCATGAAGGGCCTCGTTGCTTGCGCGGATCGTTCGGGCGTATCCGGTGGACGCGCCCGAGGGTGGACTCATGGCCGCGCGGTGACCGGCGCGACTTTTACCCGAACGGAATGCAGGTTCCGTACCAGCGTCGCAATCCGATTGTTGAGCAATGTTGAGCCGCGCTACCGCACCGGTCGGCGAGTCCCGCCGGTACTGGGTTGCGGAGGCGGCTGAGGAGGGCGTCTACAGGTGGGGCGCGGCGGACGTCGGGCGTACCGAGCGGCTCGACGAAGTGAAATGCTTCACGGATGTAACGTAACGCCGGAATAAAACGCGTTGCGCGTTGCCGCCGGCGGACGGCCGAAACGTGCCGGCCCGCGCGTGCCGCCTGAGCCGGCAACGCGTTCGGCCTGTCGGAAGAGATGGTACGAGAGGGTCGCCATTGCCCGTCGCAACCGGCGGCTAATGCGCCAGTTGTTTCAGAACCGAGACGGTTTCGCGAGCGGCGCTTCGGCCGCGCGGCCATCGAACTGGCCCAGCGATTGGCCACGCAATTGTCCATGGGCAGATGGCGCGCGTTTGCCAACAATCTGCGGATCATCCCTGCGAGGTTCGACATGAGCGTCCACGTCTTCTTCTCGGCCAACCTGCTGCTTGCGTACACGGCCTATTTCATCGGTACGGCCAGCCCCGGGCCGAGCAATCTTGCGATCATGTCGGTCGCCGCGAACCAGGGCCGCAAGGCGGCGCTGGCGTTCGCGCTCGGCGTCATTTCGGGGTCGATGTGCTGGGCGACGGTGGCGGCACTCGGCGTGTCGGCCGCGCTGCTCGCGTGGTCGAAACTGCTGGTCGCGATCAAGATCTTCGGCGGGCTGTATCTGCTGTGGCTCGCGTTCAAGTCGGGGCGCACGGCGCTGGCGGGCCCGGCGGCGGCGTCCGTGAATGCGGCGCGCGAGCAGCGGCTGTCGCGTTTCTACGTACGCGGCGCGATGCTGCACCTGACCAATCCGAAAGCCATCCTCGTATGGGTATCGATCGTCGCGCTGTCGTCGAACGGCGCGGGCGCGTCGCATGGCGCCGTCGTGCCGGGCTGCCTCGTGATCGGGTGCCTGGTGTTCGGCGGTTATGCGCTCGTGTTCTCGATGGATGGCGCACGCCGGCTGTACGTGCGCGGCCGGCGCGCGATGGAAGCGTGTCTCGCCGTGGTGTTCGGCGTGGCGGGGATCCGGTTGCTGGCGTCGAACGTATAACTCGCCGGAACGAACCCTCCGCCGCGCTGACGCACGGCGAAGGGTTCGCGCATCACGGTTGCTTCAGAAAATGAAGCCCGTATTGATGAACTTCGAGTAGTGGTCCGACACGATCGAGTCGAGCAACTGCTTGCTGCCGTCGGTCTGTTTCGCGGCGACCATCGAGCGGATCGAGAACGCGCGCAGCGCGTCGCTCACCGACAGCGTGCCTTCGGCCGAATCCTTGCGGCCCGCGAACGGGAACACATCGGGCCCGCGCTGGCACTGGCAGTTGATGTTCACACGGCACACCTGGTTCACGAGCGGATCGACGAGCGCGCCGATCTGCGCCGGGTCGGAACCGAAGATGCTGACCTGCTGGCCGTGATCCGACGTCGTCACGTAGTCGAGCGCGGTGTCGACGTCGTCGAACGGCGCGACCGGGATGATCGGCCCGAACTGTTCCTCGCGGTACAGCTTCATCCCTTCGGACACCGGGTATACGACGGCCGGATAGAACAGCGTCTTGCTGAACTCGCCGCCCGAGTGGTTGACGACCTGCGCCCCCTTTTCCTTCGCATCGTCGATCGCGTCCGTCATGTAGGCCGTACGATGCATGCCGGGCAGCGGCGTGATGCTGACGCCTTTTTCCCACGGCATGCCGATCTTCAGCTGTTCGAGCGCGGCGGTGAAGCGCTTCAGGAATTCGTCAACGATCGAGCGGTGCACGAGCAGCATCTTCAGCGCGGTGCAGCGCTGGCCGTTGAACGACAGCGCGCCGAGCAGGCATTCCTTCACGGTGAGATCGAGATCGGCGTCGGGCAGCACGATCGCCGCGTTCTTCGCGTCGAGGCCGAGGATCGCGCGCAGCCGGTGCGACTTCGGGTGCTGCTTCTTCAGGTGATCGGCCACCTTGCTCGACCCGATCAGCGCGAGCACGTTGATCTTGCCCGACGCGAGCATGTGCGGCACGACCACCGCGCCCGGCGCGTAGATCGTGTTGATCACGCCCTTCGGGAACGTATCGCGGAACGCTTCGAGCAGCGGCTCGAACAGCAGCGTGCCGTACTGCGGCGGCTTGAACACCACGGTGTTACCCATCAGCAGCGCGGGGATCAGCGTCGCGAAGGTTTCGTTCAGCGGATAGTTGTACGGGCCCATGCACAGCACGACGCCGAGCGGCGTGCGGCGGATTTGGCCGATCGTGCCTTCCGCGATCACGAAGCGCGAGTTCGCGTTGTCGAGCTCCTTCAGCGCATCGATCGTCTGCGTCATGTACGTGACGGTGCGGTCGAACTCCTTCTGCGAATCGGCGAGGCTCTTGCCGATCTCCCACATGATCAGGTTCACGACGAGCTCGCGCTGCGCGACCATCCGCTTGATGAAATCCTGCATGCACGCGATGCGCTGCTCGACCTTCATCGTCGGCCATTCGCCGCGGCCCGAGTCGTACGCGCGCACCGCAGCGTCGAGCGCCGCGTCGCTTTCCGTTTCGCCCATCACCGGGTAGCTGCCGATCTCCATCTGCTCGACGCTGCCGTCCGCCTGCCGCACGCACACGGGCGACAGCACAGTCTTGGTCGTACCGTCCCACGGCCGCAGTTCGCCGTCGACGAGCGACACGCGCTGGTGGATCGGCGAACTCAGCCGAAATTCGGCGGGGATGTCCTGATAGGCGGGAAACAGGTGCTGCAGGGAGGCGGAATCGGGCATGACGGTCTCGTTTGACGGGGTGTCCGGGAGGGACGGGCGATGCGAATCCTGAGCTGAGCGATCCTCGATCCTGAATCGGCATGATGACGCGCACACGACGAAGCGTCACGCGAGAACATGGCCGAATCAGCGACTGGAACCAGTTCCATTAAAAAGGAACGCCGACGCGAATGCAAGAATTGCCGAACCGTGGCGCGCGATCCGTAAGCATTCAGAAAGACTGTTGCCGAATAGCGGGAATAACGTGCCCGGTGCACCCGCAAACGTTTCCCGTTGACCGGATTGGGCGGATAATGGCGCGGCGCGACGAAGAAAAAAATGAAGCGAGCCTGAGAGAGCAGACGTAGTGAATAAGAGAAGAAGGTCCGCCGCGCTGCCGATGCGAGGTCGGCTGCCCGGAGCGCCGGGTCGGGATTGCCCGGTCCGGCGCGCACCGGACGCATGAGGGCGTTCAGTTCGTTTGGCACTTTCGTTGCCCCTGTCTTTTCCTTGTATTCCCATCCTGTAAAGAAACGCGCAAATCATTCGTGCCGCTCTCGGGCATTCGCCATCGTCGGCATTCGGTCGATCCGAGGGTAAAGGCTCGCGGCACAGTGGGCTTTCAACATGTACCACCTTGGCTGATTGAGCCGCCCGACCACGAATTGCAGCCTGACCCGGTCCGACGGACGTGGTGCGGACATATCGGAAGTCGTCGTGCGAACTCGCTTGCCGCACACCTCGCAAACCCTACAGCTTCATCAGTCGCCCGACCTGACAGCGCGCGATTCCTGGTGCGGTTCATCTAGATTGACGCAAGAGCGCGAACGATGCGAGGGCGAGGAGCACGATTGACTCCCGGCCGGCGATTGTTGTGCGGATTTTCGCGTTTCGATGAGGAAAAAGGGGAATTGAGATGGTCGATATATTTTCGAGATATTGCGATTGACCTGTTGAAATTGACAGGCTCGCTTAACAAACGTCTCGCTGTCGCCACGATTTGACACTCTTTAACTCGCATCGAGAACGAGCGAGATATCTTCTGCGAGACAATGTGATTGTCCGTTGAACGGTAGTGCGCCGTGGCGCGATTTGCGAGTAGACCAGAACCATGAACAAGAATAACTACCGACTGGTATTCAGTCGCGTCCGGGGCATGCTGATTGCCGTCGAAGAAACTGCCAGTGCGTCAGGCAACGCCGGCCGAGGCGAAGTTGCGTCAGCAGCTCGGGTACCGCATGTATTCGCACGATTCGCGCTGCGCCACGCGGCATTCGCGGTAATGGTCGTGGCCGGTGCGACGCCGATGTGGGCGAATGCGCAGATTGTCGGCGGCGGTGCGCACGCGCCTTCTGTGATTCAGACGCAAAACGGATTGCCGCAAGTCAACATTAATAAGCCAGGAAATGCGGGCGTATCTTTAAATACCTATAACCAATTTGACGTTTCTAAATCTGGCGCGATATTGAATAATTCGCCCACGATTGTTAACACGCAGCAAGCCGGCATGATCAACGGCAACCCGAACTTCGGGCCGAACGACGCCGCGCGGATCATCGTCAACCAGGTCAACAGCAACAACCCAAGCTCGATTCGCGGTTTCGTTGAGATTGCGGGACAAAAAGCCGAGCTAATTATAAGTAATCCGGCCGGATTGCAAATCGATGGCGGCGGATTTATTAACACCTCACGCGCCGTACTGACAACCGGCGTTCCGTATTACGGCGCGGATGGTTCCGTGGCCGGTTTCAATGTCAATCGCGGGCTTGTAACGGTATCCGGATCGGGTCTGAATGCGGCAAATATCGATCAGGTTGACATCATAGCGCGCGCCGTTCAGGCGAATGCAGCTATTTATGCGAAAAATCTGAACGTAATCGCCGGTTCGAATCAGGTTAATCACGACACGCTCGCGGCGACACCCATTCAGGGCGACGGCGCGGCCCCGGCGGTTGCGATCGACGTTGGGCAGCTCGGTGGTATGTACGCCAACCGCATTTTTCTGGTCAGCTCGGGCAGCGCTGTCGGTGTCCAGAATGCCGGCACGCTTTCGGCAGACGCGGCCGGCATGACGCTCACCACCGACGGGCGCTTGGTGCAGTCCGGCAAGATTAGCGCGCTTGGCAATGTCGCGGTGTCGGCCGGCGGCGGCATCGACAACAACGGCACGACCTACAGCCAGCAATCCGTGTCGATGAGTACCGGCGCGGACATGACGAATACCGGCACGCTCGCCGCGCAACACAACGTTGGCGTGAATGCTGGTTCGCTGAATTCGACCGGCGCAATCGGCGCGGGTGTCGATAGCAACGGTACCGTCACGCAAGCCGGTGACCTGCAAGTGACGACGACGGGTCAATTGAGCGCGACCGGCCAGAACATCGCAGGCGGTAACACGACCTTGCGCGGCTACGGCGTCAGTCTGGCCGGCAGCAAGACGGCAACGAACGGCACGCTGGATGTGAACGCGACGGCGGGCGATATCAATCTGTCGAACGCGACGACAAGCGCACAGGGTGTGTTGAACGCAACCGCAGCGGGCGCGATCGTCAACGACCACGGCAGCCTGTCCAGCCAAAGCGGTGCCACGCTGACGTCGGGCAGCATGTCGAACCAAGGCGGCACGGTGTCGGCGCAAGGCCCGTTGACGGTTAAATCTTCCGGCGCGATTTCGAATCAGGCCGGTACGCTGGTATCGCAGAACACCGCCGAGGTGGAAGGCGGCGCGATCAACAATCAGCAAGGCATCATCCAGAGCGCCGGCCAAATGAAGGTGGTCGCCGCTTCGCTTCAGAATTCCGCAGGGCGCGTTACGTCCCTGAACAGTGATGGTCTGTCCATCACGACGAGCGGTCAACTAACGAATGCAGCGGGCACGACCGCGAACGGCGCGCAAGGCGGCGTGATCGGTGGTGACGGCGCTGTCACGGTTCAGGCCGGCAGCATCGCAAACCAAGGATCGATCAGCGCCACGACCGATTTGAACGTCGGTGCGCAGTCCATCGACAACGGTAGCGGGTCACTGACGGCCGGTCAGAACGCATCGATCGATGCGGGCGCGCACCTGGCTAACGCAGCCGGCAGCATTTCTGCCGGCGCGTTGGCAAACGTTCGCGCGACCAATCTGGACAACAGTTCAGGTTCGATTCAGGGAAGCCAGTTGTCGTTGACGGCGACCGACCTTGGGAACCGCTCAGGCGCGATCACACAGACTGGCACGAACCCGACCACCATCGCCGTTTCCGGCACGCTCGACAATAGTTCGGGCACCGTGCACACCAACAGTGCCGATTTGAGCCTCACGCCTGCGACGCTGATTAACGACCACGGCAAAATCGCGCATGCAGGCAGCGGGACGCTGACCATCGGGACCGGCGCATTGTCGAATAATGGCGGGTCCATCGCGACCAATGGCGCGCTGGCACTGACCGCCGCCGCCGTGTCGAATCAAGCCGGCACCCTGTCCGCGCAGCGACAAGCCACGCTCGGCGTTCAGTCGCTCGACAACAGCGCGTCCGGCTACATCGGTGCCGATAGCGTCACGATCAAATCCCAAGGGGCGATCAACAACAAAACCGGTGCCATCGAGTCGAACCACGCCCTGACGGTCTCGGCCGATAGCCTGGCGAACGATGGCGGTGCGGTTAAAGCACTCGGCACGGATGCGCTGTCCGTCACGACGACGAACGCGCTGACGAACACGGCAGGCGGTACGATCGGCGGCAACGGTGACGTGTCGGTTTCGAGTGGCACGGTCGACAATTCGAACGGTTCTTTGCTGGCCGCACAATCGCTGTCGGTACAGTCGAACGGCCAGCTCTCAAATTCGGCCGGCCTGATTCAAGCGAACGGCAATTTGAAGGTCGCAGCGCAAGGCGCGGTGCTCAATAACGGCGGGCAAATTGAAGCGAACGGCGCAACGGCGACGCTCCAACTGTCCGGATCGAACATTGATAATAGTGACGGGCGCATAGCCAATATCGGCACGGGCGCAACGACGATCGACGGCGGCGCTTCGATCACGAACACGGACGCATCCGGCAAAGCCGGTGCCGGCACGATCGGCGGCAACGGTGATGTGACGCTGACCGCCCAAACCCTCACGAACGCGCAAGGCGGTCAGACACTGGCCGGCCACGACCTGACGTTGAACGTCGGCAGTAACGCGAACAATTCAGGCGGCGTACTGTCGGCCGCGAACAACCTGACGCTGAACGGCGCGAACGCTGTCCTTTCAAATTCGAACGGATCTGTGCGAGCAAACGGCGTGCTGTCGTTGACGGCTGCATCGATTGACGACACGTCCGGCAAGATTGGTAATGACGCCGGCAGCGGCGGCAGCGTGTCGATTCAGACCGGCGCATTGTCGAATCAGGGCGGCGCGATTGGTAGCGATCAAGACCTGACGCTGAACACGGGCACGTTGTCCGGCGACGGTTCCATCATCGCGGGTCGCAACGGCTCAATCACGCTCGCGAGTGATTACACGCAGACGGCGGCGAACAAGCTTCACGCAAACGGCAACCTGAATTTCACTACGTCGGGCAAGCTGACGAACCAGGGCGTGCTGGATGCCAATGGCGCGCTCACGGTGAATGCGGCGAACGTCGACAACCAGAGTGGTGCGGATTTGAATTCCGCTAACACGACGGTCAACGCGAACGGCGGCACGATCGATAACGCTGGCCGCATCGAAGGCGATTCGGTCACGACCAACAGCGCGACGTTGAACAATACGGGAACCGTGATCGGTGCCAACGTGACGGCGAACGCGAATACGATCACGAACACCGGTGCTGCCGCTGTCTTCGCCGCCGCTAACCAATTGAACCTGTACGCGACGAATCAGTTGTCGAATACGGGCGGCGCGAACCTGTTCAGCGTCGGCGATATCAACATCGCGGCGAATGGTCAGCGCGACGCGAACGGGTTGCTCGCCAACCGTACTCAGAACGTGCTGAACGATCAATCCACGATCGAAGCACAAGGCAACGTGGAGCTTGCAGCCGGCACGTTCACCAATTCGCGCCCCGCGCCGACGGTCACGACTGAAACGACCGGCACGACCACCTCGCACCAAACCAAGCGCCAGAAATACATCGTGTGCGCGACGATGAACGCGGACCCGAACGGCGGCTGCTCGCAGGCGATGTGGGTGAACGGCTATAAAACTGCGCTCACTTCAAGCTATAGCCCTTCGCAGGTTGTATCGGAAACATCGGGGCCGAACGCGACCGACAAGGTGCTGGTCGTGAACGTGAACGGCAAGCAGCAGACGATTTACTACAACACGCTGACGACCAACGCGGACGGGTCGGTTACGGTCAACTATTGGGACGCATACGACCCGCACATCAACTACGTCCCGGATACGGAATACAAGACGCGCAGCGACGGCCACAACGGCTACCAGCGTGTCGAGATCTGGCGCGATACCACGTCCACGACCCAGCAAGACAAGGTAACGAGCCAGGCGCAACAAGCGCAGCTCGTCGCGGGCGGCAGTATCACGATGGCGAACGTCGGCACGATCAATAACGACTACAGCGTGATCACGGCCGGCAAGTCGATTCAAATCGGCAGCACGCAACAGAACGGGTCTGTCGGTAGCGGCAGCTACGGCGGCACGGTCGTGAACAACGTCGGTCGGACGCTGTATCAGTACCAGACCGACAATATCGTGTCGATGTACGCTTGGAACGAAGACACGACGCAGGATCGCGGCACGATCGTAGAACCGACCGTTGTCCATACGCCGGTCGCGATCGGTGGCACGGGCGGTACGATCATCGCGAATCAGTCGGTGTCGATCACCGGACAGAGCGTCAATAACCAGAACGTCGCCGCGCAGAATTCGGCGACTGGCGCGACGGGCGGCACGCTCGGCAGCAATTCGGCCAATCAGGGTGTATCCGGTAGCACGCTGAACAAGGTCGGCGCGGCCAGCGGCTCGACAACGGTCCCCGCACTGCAATCGGTTGCGACCGCAACCGGTGCATTGTCGATCACGTTGCCGACCAGCGGCATGTACTCGATTCATTCCGCGCCGGGGCAACCGTATTTGATCGTCACCGATCCGCGGTTGACGAGCTACACGAATTTCATCTCGAGCGACTACATGCTCGGCCAGCTGAACCTGAACCCCGCGAGCATCGAAAAACGCTTGGGTGACGGCATGTATGAACAACAGATGGTGCGTAACCAGATTACGCAGTTGACGGGTCGTACTTTCCTGCCGGGCTATGCCAGCGCCGAAGACGAATATCGCGCGCTGATGACGAATGGCGCGAACTACGCGAAGTCATTCGGCTTGGTGCCCGGCATGGCACTGACGGCCGCACAAATGGATGCGCTGACGAGCGATATCGTGTGGCTCGTTGACCAGACCGTGACCCTGCCCGACGGCAGCACGACGCATGTGTTGGCCCCGGTCGTCTACATGTCGCAAACCCATGCGAACGACCTGCAACCGACCGGTGCCTTGATCGCGGCTGATGACGTTGAAATTCATACGACCGGCAGCACGACAAATACGGGCGTCATCAAGGGCGGCACGAAGACGGTACTCACCGCGACCGATATCCTGAACCGTGGCGGCACGATCTCGAGTAGCAGCACGAACGGCACGACGGTCGTATCGGCCAGCAATGATGTGGTGAATTCGTCGGGGATGATCACCGGCAATCGAGTTGCCGTGTCGGCCGGTCGCGATATCGTCAACACGACGCTGGTTGATGCAGTAGGCGCGACCGGTGCATCGGGTGCAAGCAAGGCCAGTACAAGCTTGATCGGCCAGCAAGGCACGATCGCGGCAACGGGCGACTTGTCCGTGCAGGCTGGTCGCGACCTCACGCTTCATGGTGCAAATCTTTCGGCCGGCGGCGATGCGCTGGTCACGGCGGGCCGGGATATCAACGTCGATTCGGTTCAGTCCACGACGAACCAATCGATGTATCTGAACGATCAGCATCATTGGGAAGAATCCACGACGAAGAACGTCACGAGCGGCATCACCGCAGGTGGCAGCTTGGGGATGCAAAGCGGTAACGATACGACGCTCAAGGGCGCGACGGTGACCGCCGGCAAGGATCTGTCAGTGCTTGCAGGCGGTAACCTGACGGCGACGACGGTCACGGATACCGCGAAGCTCGATAACGTCGCGGCGGACAGCAAGACGCGCAAAGAAGTCGATCACAACTACGACGAGCACGCCGTCGGTACGCAATTCACTGCAGGTGGCAATGCGTCGCTCGGGGCGGCGAGCACCGACGCGTCGAAAGGTAACGTGACGCTCACGGGCTCCTCCCTCATTGCTGGCATGACGAACGGTGTTGAGAACGCCACAGGTGCAGCGAACATTGCTGCAACGGGCAACGTCACGGTGAACGAAGCGCGGGAGGAACACGACAAGTACCAGTCGGTGCAGGTCCAGCGCGGCAGCTTCGTCAGCAGCACGAAGACCGATTCGATGCAGAACACGCAGGCGAACATCGGCGTCGGCAGTACGGTTTCGGGTAACACCGTCAACATTCAATCCGGCCACGACCTGACTGTTCAAGGCAGCACGGTCGTCGGTACGAACGACGTGAGTCTTGCGGCGACGAACAACGTCAATGTCACGACGTCCAAGGATACGGTTTCGCAGGACAGCTACTATCACGAAACGCATTCGGGTATCGGCACAAGTGGCCTGAGCGTGAGTATCGGCACGCAGAAGAAGAACGATACGGATCATGCATCGTCGGTCACGAACAACGCGAGCACGGTTGGTTCGCTTAACGGCAACTTGACTGTCAAGGCCGGCGATACCCTGCACGTGACGGGTAGCGACCTGGTTGCCGGAAAGAACCTGACGGGCAGTGCCGCGAACGTCGTGATCGATTCGGCGACGGATACCAGCAACAAGACCCATAGCGAGACAACCAGCAGCAGCGGCGTCACGCTCGGCCTGTCGGGTAGCGTCGGCGATGCGATCAACGGTGCGTATCAGCAGGCGCAGGCAGCCAAGAGCGGTGCCGGCGACAGCCGGGCGACGGCTCTGCATGCGATCGCTGCGGCTGGCGATGCTGCGATGGGTGTAGCTGGCATGACTGGTGGCGCACTGGCAGGCGGCGGTACGCCGAGCATCGGCGTTCAAGTCAGTGTCGGATCGAGCCATAGCCGGCTCGATACGTCGGAAAACCAGACGACGCAAGTCGGATCGAACGTTAAGGCTGGCGGCACCACTTCCCTGATTGCGACCGGTAACGGCACGCTGGGCAGCGGCAATATCACGGTGGCGGGTTCGAACGTGTCGGGCAACGATGTGTTGCTCGTCGCGAAGAATCAGATTGACCTCCAGAACACGACCAATACCGATTCAACGCGCAGCTCGAATTCGTCGTCAAGCGCGAGCGTCGGCGTGTCGATCGGCACGAACGGTATCGGCGTGTCGGCAGCCATGTCGCGTGCGCACGGTGACGGCAACAGCGATGCCGTGATGCAGAACAATTCGCACGTCACGGGTGCGAACAGCGTGACGATGGTCAGCGGCGGCGATACCAACATCGTCGGTTCGGACGTATCGGGCCGAGCCGTGACGGCCGATGTCGGTGGCAACCTGAATATTCGCAGTGTGCAGGATACGACCGTCAGCAGCGCACATCAAAGCAGCGCGGGCGGCGGCATCAGTGTCAGCACAATGGGCGGCAGTGCTAGTTTTAGTTCGTCAAAGGGTAACGCAAACGGCAATTATGCGGGCGTGAACGAACAGGCCGGGATTCAGGCCGGCGACGGTGGCTTTAATGTGAGCGTCAAGGGCAATACCGACCTGAAGGGCGCAGCGATCGCCAGCACGGCCGATCCGTCGAAGAACACGTTGACGACCGGCACGCTGACCACTAGCGATATTGCGAACCAATCGACGTACAACGCCGATAGCAGCGGCTTTAGCGCAGGTGCCGGTGTGGGGGTCACCGGCAAGGCAATCGGAACGGGAGCGGTCAGCGGCTCGGGCGGCGTGACGCCGATGATTTCGCAATCGGATAGCGGAAGCGAGAACGCGACTACCCGTAGCGGTGTCAGCGCAGGAACGATCAACATCACGAATCCGGCAGGTCAGACGCAGGACCTGGCTAACCTGAACCGCGATACGTCGAATCTGAACGGAACGGTGTCGAAGACGCCGGACGTGCAGAACCTGCTCGATAAGCAGGCGGACCTGATGAATGCGGGACAGGCCGCCGGTCAGGTCGTCGCGCAAGGCATCGGCGCTTACGCGGATTTGAAGAAAGCCGAAGCCCAACACGCAGCTGATGCGGCCAAGCTCGCGGGTGATACAACGTCGCAGGCTGCTTATCAGGCCGAAGCCGATTCGTGGGCGGAAGGCGGCACCAACCGAGTGCTGCTGCACACGGCGGCCGGTGCAGCGCTGGCGGGAATGGGCGGTGGCAACGCTTTTGCGGGGGCCGCAGGCGCTGCCCTGTCGTCAACGATGGCAGGTAAGTTGAACAGCCTTGCCGATGCGGTTGGCGGCAGTACGGGTTCGCTGCTGGCTGGCAACGTTCTGTCGAACGTATTGGCTGGTGCTGGCGGCGCGCTTATTGGCGGTACGTCGGGGGCCTTCACAGCATCGAATGCCGATCTGTATAACCGCAGCCAATGCAACAACGATGGGAAATGCAGCACCGGAAGCGAGTTCCTTGACCGGCTTAACAAGCTCAAGGATGGCGTAGTCAGCTGGGCGAAGGATACGTATGGGGACCCGATTGGCGACATGACTCGCTGGGGGAAGCAGGTTGTTGGGATGGCGCAAAACGATACCAAAGCAACGATGTCGCAACCCGCAGTGGTTCAAGTCGCTAGAGGAACCGCGAATGGGTTGGGCGCGGTCGCTGGGGCGACAGGGGGTGAACCCCCGATAAATCCCGGCACCGCGTTGGTTACTTCATCTGGGGAACAGGCGGCAAACGCTGCACTTACGGGCTCGCGCGGCGCACCATCTAACGCTATTCTGTCGAATGGTGGTGGATCGAGCGATGATTCCAGTCAAGGTGTTACTTCGAATCAAAGTGCATCTCAAGGTAATTCGCAGGCGACGAATGGTAATAATAAATCGGCAGCGGAAAATGCTCTTTCCAATGCATTCGGGAAAGATAGATCGTATTGGACTAGCGATCCCGTCAATTTTGACGGTTCAAAAGTATATCAGCGTAGCGACTTGATTGATCCTGCGCGCGTAGATAGTAGAACCGGCATGACAAATCTTGAACTCATGGAGGCTGGCCGAGCGCCGATTGGTCCAGATGGGCAGCCGATAAACTTGCATCACATGCTACAATCCAACGATGGACCAATCGCGGAAGTTACGCAAACCTTCCACCAACAAAACAGCTCTACGATTCACATTAATTCAGGGACTGATATACCATCTGGAATTAATCGCTCTCAATTCAATTCGTGGAGATCGAGTTATTGGGTGAATCGAGCCAAAGATTTCGGGGGTCATTGATGGACGCCAAATTAGTATCTGCTATTGACGAACTTAAAATTTTATCGGCGGGAACGCGCATTAAAACGCCCGCGCCCGATGATACCCTGATATCGGAATATGAAAAGGATGTGGGCTTTTCATTTTCCGAAGAGTATAGGTTGTTTTTGAAAGACGCGAGCACCATATTCTTTGGAGTCATGGAACCGTTGGTGATTACCAGCGAAAGAAATGACCGCTGCGAATTGAGTTCGGCGATTCAAAAAGCACGGCAAATTGGCCTACCGTTTGATTGGCTTCCGATCTGCGAGGACAACGGCGATTATTACTGCATCGTTCCGGATGGGAAAATTCGATTTTGGTCACCTGATGGGGTCACAGCCGAATCGTGGGCTGGACTTGCTGAGTGGATAAATGACGTTTGGATTTCAAGGGGTTAAGAATAAAGATTGTTAACTGATATTGCAAATAAGCTGATGGCTATGCCGTGGGAGAATCGAGTTCTTTCACTGCTTGCGATGGCAAGCCGCGCTAACGAGACGATCAAGGCATCGCATCCGAAGAGTTTTAAAGTGTGCGAACGCGCCTTGATTGCATGTAAAGATTGGTTGGATGGCAAGCCCATCACCCCGGAAAGCTTGGCGTTCTACCTTGATGCAGATGAGACTGAGAATCCGTGGATGCAGGAGTCCATATTTTGCGGCAACCCCGCCGGTCTGAATGCGCTCGTATTTATTGCTATGGTAATTGGTCATGTCGCACATCTTGCATATGTCAACTCGGGGAAATCGAAATATATGTCAGAGATAATTTCCGAGGCCGACTCGAACGTTTTGGAATCGATTGCCGAATACGGTGCGCCGTATGGATTGTCTGAATTTAATTAAATAGAACGCAACGCGACACTCGATCGATAATGAAAATATATCCGGGGTTGGCTGCCTTTCCGATCACAGTCTTGCTATCGCTCGGGGTTCACGCACAGCAGGCCCCCACGCCCGAAGATCGGGCCGCCGCCGCACGCGCTAACGCGGAACAGGACCGGCAGGCACAGCAGCAACGCGACGCGCAGCAACGTGACGCGGCGTTGCGCGCCCCTTCCGTGCGGTCGGACGTGCCGCGTGCTGAAACCTATCCGCCGTTGCCGAGCGAACAGCCGTGTTTCCGTATCGACCGCTTCGCGCTCGACGTACCGGATTCATTGCCCGATGCCGTGAAGTCGGCCGGTGCTTCCGCACTGCCGATGGATCGCTTCGCCTTCGCACGCGAATGGCTCGGCCACTACGCGGGCCAGTGTGTCGGTAAGCAAGGCGTCGATACGATCGTCAAGGCGTTGTCTCGGGAAATCTTGGCGCGCGGTTACATCACGACGCGCGTGTTGCTGCCGGAGCAGGATTTGGCGACCGGTACGCTGAAGCTTGCTTTGATTCCTGGCGTAATTCGGCACGTCCGTTTCGCCGACGAGAAATTGCGCGGCACCTGGAAGACCGCGTTCCCGACCGGCGACGGCGAAGTGCTGAACCTGCGCGACCTTGAGCAAGGTCTGGAGCAAATGAAGCGCGTCACCAGTCAGGACGTGTCGATGCAAATCGTCCCCGCCGACCAGCCGGGCGAAAGCGATGTGGTGCTGGACGTGAAGCGCGGCAAGCCGTGGACCGTCGTCGCATCGATCGACAATTCAGGCACGCGGGCAACGGGCAGACTGCAGGGCAATCTTTCGATCGGCATCGATAACCCGCTCGGCTTGAACGACGTGTTTAACGTTGGCGTTAGTCAGGACCTCGAATTTGGCGACAAGCGTCTTGGGTCACACGGCTGGAATGGCTTCTATTCGATTCCGTGGGGCTACTGGACCGCCACGATTGCGGCGTACACGAACACCTACTATCAACAGATTGCCGGCGTGAACCAGACGTTCGTCGCGAGCGGCAATTCAAAGACGCTAGATTTCAAACTGGCGCGCGTGCTGTTGCGCAGTCAGAACGATGTGTTCGGCGGGTACGTCCGCCTGTCGCGTCGTTTTGGCGAAAGCTTTATCGAAGATACGGAAATCACGCAGCAGCGCCGCAACAACACGGTTATCGAACTTGGCCTGACCGATCGTCACTACTTCGACGGGGCACAGTTCGACGGCGCGCTCGCCTATCGTCAGGGCGTCGGCGGACTCGGCGCGCGGGACGACATACTTGCGGCAGGTGGCGGCCCAACCTACCGCTACAGAATGGCGGTGCTGGACGCGAATCTGTCGGTGCCGTTCGCGATTGCAAAGCAGCCGTTCCGTTACGTGGCGAGCGTTCATGGTCAATACACGGGGAACACGCTGTACTACATCGATGACCTGACCATTGGCAGCCGATACACGGTGCGCGGCTTCGACGGTGAAACGATGTTGGCGGCGGCGCGTGGCCTGTACTGGCGCAACGAACTGCAAATGCCTATCGGGCAGACCGGGCAGGCGATTTATGCTGGACTGGACTACGGCCGTGTATGGGGGCCGCAGCCGATCGTGTTGGTCGGAACGCAGTTGGCCGGTGCAGTGATTGGCGTGAAGGGGAGCGTCGCAACGCGGTTGGGAGCCTATGGGTACGATTTGTTCGCCGGCACGCCCGTGTACAAGCCTTCGGGGTTCCCGACTGCGCGCGTCACGGTTGGATTTCAGTTGACGGCTCAGTTTTGACGGATAGCGGGATGCGAGAGGGGGCGCGGGCCAAACGCGGAACGCAGCGAAATGACTGCAGCGCAGGCGACAAGGCGCTGGATCAGAGCTCGAAGTATGGTTTGTAGAAGACAGCACATCAGCTGGCCGGCTGCCGGACCACTCGCAGCGTGCCGGCCTGATCGTTTTTTCGAATCAGCACGATGCGCTGCGTTACCTGCGGCTTCCCCATGCACCGTCCGATGGGGCGTGTCAGCTCAAAGGACGAGCAACAATCGTGATTCGCGACCTTGAAACGGTTTGCCCGAGGCAAAAGGCAACGGGCCGCGCGTTGTTGGTGAAGGTCATTTCCACAAGCTCGCCGACACGGAATCTTTGCGATGCGGCGACGCAATAAGCATCGACTTTGAGCTACCCGGTCACGGCGCATGAGCAGCGATCGTGCTATCGATGGGATTGGAGACGGCACGATGCCGTCCCAATTTTGCTATTCAACGTCCTCGTCGTCCTCCGCGTCCGCGCCTTCCACATCGCCCTCCGGCGCCGCATACGCGCTAGCCTGCTCGAGCAGCCAGCCGCGAAACAGCTCCAGCGGCTTGCTGTGGCTGAGCTCCGTCGGATACACGAGGTAGTACGCCGAATCGCCGACCGTCGCCGCGTCGCACGGCACGATCAGGCCGAGCTGCTGCAACTGTTCCTCGACGAAGAACTTCGGCACGAGCGCGATTCCGAGCCCGGCCGCGGCCGCGCTGATCAGCATCGTATGCAGCTCGTAGCGCACGCCCTGCATCGTGCGGATGTCCTCGACGCCGTGCGCCTCGAACCACTGCGCCCACGCGCCGGGGCGCGTCGTCGAGTGCAGCAGCGGGTACGCCAGCAGATCCTCCACGCGCTCGACCGGCCCGTCGAGCAGCGCGGGCGAGCAGATCGGCACGACTTCCTCGCCGAACAGGTAGTCGGACGACGTGCCGGGCCAAGTCGGCTTGCCGTAGTGGATCGCGGCTTCGAAGTGCGTGTCCTCGAACGAGAACAGGTCGGTGCGGCTGCCCATGTTCACGCGCACGTCCGGCGTGCGGTCGTAGAAGCTCTTGATGCGCGGGATCAGCCAGTGCGATGCGAACGTCGGCAGTACCGCAAGCTCCAGATAACCGCCGCCGCTGCCGTGCGCGATGATCGACAGCGTGTCGCGGTCGAGCGTTTCCAGCGCGCGCCGCACCTGGGTGCCGTACAGCTTGCCGGCGCGGGTCAGCACGACGCGCTGCTTTACGCGCGCGAACAGCCGCACGCCGAGGCTCGCCTCGAGCGTCGCGATCTGGCGCGATACCGCGCTTTCGGTCAGGAACAGCTCCTTGGCCGCGTGCGTGAAGCTCTCGTGGCGCGCGGCGGCTTCGAAAGCCACGAGCGCGCCCATGTTGGGGATCTTGAATTTGCGCATGATGCTCGATTTGTCTGATGAACAGACCCTTCCGGCGCGGGCCGAGGAGCAGGGTCAGGGACGGCCAATAATTCCAAAAACTCATCACGTGTCAATTTAATCTCGCTTTACGCCCGGCTGCAACCCTTTGAATAATGCTCCCCACGCAAGGTCAGGCGCCCGTGGGGCGGCCGGCCAACGAGTTGCCGGCACGTTTGCCGGCGGTCCCCCGAGACGAGAATCCTGATGCGCAATCCGAATATCGAGAGCTTGCTGACGAAGCTGCTGGGACAGGCGAAGACCGACGCCCTGTTCTCGACCCTGAACATGCCGGCCATCCTCGAAGAATGGGAAGACGGCGTCGTGACGCGCGCGGAAATCGCGCAGGCGATGAACATGGCGCTGTTCGAAGGGCTGCTCGAACGTTCGGCGAACGGTCGCGCATACACGGCCGACGCGATCGAAAGCGGCGGCTCGGTCTACTTCGATCACGGCGCGCTGCGCACGGTGCGCTGGCCGCACACGGGCGCGCTGCCGCCGGGCGAAGCCGCGTTCACGCGCATCCTGCGTCCGCTCGGCTTCCGCCTGAACGGCCGTTACCCGCTCGACAAGCTCGGCATGACTGGCCGCGCGTATGCGCATGAAGACGCACCGGACGAGATCGCGCAGTTCTTCGTCAGCGAACTGCATCCGGAGCGTTTCTCGAAGGAATTCCAGCAGGCCGTGACGAACGTCGTCAGTTCGTCGCGCGATCCGCTGTCGCCGGCAGCCGTCGCGCTGCTGTGGGAAGTCGAGCGCGAAGGCTGGCTGTCGCTCGACGCGGCGCACGCGTTGCTGCCGGAGATCGTCGGCGCATTCGCGCGCCAGCACGACCTGCCGAACGAGCTCGACTATGAAACGCTGCTGCTGGAATCGGCGGAGATGGCGTGGATCTCGACCGAAGGCAATGCGTTCAACCACGCGACCGACCGCGTGACCGACGTGTTCAAGCTGTCCGACGACGAGAAGGCGAAGGGCCGGCCGATGAAGCCGGAAGTCGAGCGCTCGCGCTCGGGCCGCGTGTTCCAGACCGCCTATCGCGCGGATACCGTCGAGCGCGAATTCCGCACGCGCGACGGCGGCACGGTGAAGCGCAACGTGCCGGGTTCGTTCTACGAGTTCATCACGCGCAAGCGCACGTTCGACCAGGCGGCGCGCCGCTGGGTGACCGACCTGCGTTTCGATGCGGGCAACGCGCAGGGCATCTTCAAGATGACGGCGAACGCGGCGAAATAACGGACGTGAAGCGGGGTGCGTCGCGCCTCGCTGCCGAAGCGATGAGCCGATCGGGCAGGGCGCGTATGCGTCCTGCCCGATTTGCGTTGGGCGGCCGCGATGTGACGGAACGCGCGCGGCCGATCGATCCGAAGCGGCGGTGGATCGCCCTGTTGCCGTCGATCGCGTGGTCGGGTGAGTGGGGAGTTTGCAGAGGCAGACGGAGCGCGCCGGGCGGCGCGCCGTCAGAAGATGTGCGTAATCAGGTAAAACAGCACCAGCAGCCCGGCCGGCACGCCGAGCAGCCAGGCGATCAGATATTTGCCCATGTCGTCGTCCTGGTGGCCGCGACGCCGACGGCGCCGCGGCGGGGTGAGGCTACCGGTCGCGTTACAGCTCGCGATCGAATTCCTTCAACTGCTTCTCGGCCGCATCGCGGGCGATCCCGTAACGCTCCTGGATCTTGCCGGCCAGATAGTCGCGATTGCCTTCCGCGACCGCGAGATCGTCGTCGGTCAGCTTGCCCCACTTGGCCTTCAGCTTGCCGGTGAGCTGCTTCCACTGGCCCTTGATCTTGTCTTCGTTCATCGTGTGCTCCTGTCGGAATGGGATAACGGCGCGGCGTCCGCCGCGCGGGAGGTCAGGCCTTCGCCTTCAGGCCGGATGCGTCGACGTGCTTCACGCCCTTGACCGCGCGTGACACGGCGATCGCCTTCTTCACGGCGATCTTCGACGGCAGCACGCCCGTCAGCGTGACGGTGCCGTCGACCGTCTTCACGCCGATGTCGAAACTCTTCACGCCGTCGGTGGCGGCCAGCTGGCTCTTCACCTTGGTCGTGATCCACGTGTCGGTGACGGGCTGGCTCGATTCGGCCTTCATGCCGTTGTCGGCCGACGCGTCCTGCGCAACCGCGTTCGCGAGCGGTGCGGCACTCAGCAGGAAGGCCGCGCTGACGGCGAGCAGCGTCGAAAGGGGCTGGGTCTTGTTCATGGTCGGGTTCTCCGTCGGTTGACGTGTTGAATGGGTGAATGCGAACCGCGTGGTCCGTTACCGGACGATCGGCGTGTCGTAGCCGGGTTCGCGCGGCGGGATGTCCGGGCGCGGAAAGTCGGGCGGCAGCGGAACCGGCGGGTCCGTGCCGGGCGGCGGTTCGGGCGGACTGTCCGGATGCGGTTCGGGCCGCGTCGGATCGGGTGTCTGATGAAGTTTCATCGTGCTTCTCCTCTGCGGTTCGGAAGGCAGCGCATGAGCGCCGATGCAGGACCAGCGTACCGGGGCGAACGCAGGCGGACATCGCGCAAATTCACCGGATCGGCTAGTGCGTTTGCACGGGGGGCGGAAAAGGGGCGGGTGGGTACGTGTCGCCGGCGGTGCGGGGAAATGCGTGCGCGACGGATGCTTGCCGGATCGGCGGGGTACCGCACGGCGGCGGTATGCCGTGCGAATGTACTATGGCGGATAGTGCATTCGCGCCTGTTGCGCCCATGCGCGGCAAGCGATCATCGCCACACGCGCCGTCCGGCGCGCGTCGACGAAGAGGCGACGCGGCCGTGGCCATACCGATCACGTGGAACGATTCGATGAACGAACAAGTGAACGAACAGGCGCTCAAGTCGCATACCGACCGGCGCCAGCTGCACCAGATCATCGCGGGGCTCACCGAGGGCGTGATCCTGGTCGAGCCAGACCAGCGGATCGTCTGGGCGAACGAGGCCGCGCTCGCGATGCATGGCGTGACCGAGCTGAAGGCGCTCGGCGCGACCGTCACCGAATATCGCGAGCGTTTCCGGCTGCGCTACCGGAACAACCACCCGGTGCGCGAAGGCCACTATCCGATGGATCGCGTGATCGCCGGCGAGGCGTTCAGCGACGTGACGGTCGAAGTCGAATCGGCCGCCGACGAAACCGTGAGCTGGGTTCACCGGATCCGCAGCCTCGTGCTGACGAACGCGGCCGGCGAGCCCGATTGCCTCGCACTGGTGCTGCACGACGCGACCGAATGGGCGAGCGCCGAGGAGCGCTTCGAGCGCACCTTCAACGCGAACCCGGCGCCGGCCGTGATCTGCCGGCTCGACGATCTGCGCTACGTGAAGGTCAACCAGGGCTTTCTCGACATGACCGGCCACGCGCGCGACGACGTGCTCGGCCGTTCGGTGTACGAGGTCGACGTGCTCGAACAGGCCGAACGGCGCGAGCTCGCGATCGAGCGGCTCGGCGAACGCGCGACGATCCCGCAGATGGAGGCCGTGCTGAAGCGCGCGGACGGCAGCACGAAGGCGGTGGTCGTCGCCGGGCAGCCGATCGACATGAACGACGAGGCCTGCATGCTGTTCACGTTCATGGATCTCGAACCGCGCAAGCAGGCCGAGCGCGCGCTGCGGCAGAGCGAGGAGCGGTTCGCGACGGCGTTCCGGATGGCGCCGGTCGCGACCGCGATCGTCACGGCCGACCGTTTCGAACTGCTCGACGTCAACGGCGCGTTCGCCGCAATGACGGGCCATGCGCAGGACGACCTGCTCGGCAAATCCGCGGACGAGATCGGGCTGTGGGCCGAACGCGGCGCGTGGCCGCGCATCGAGGCTCGGCTCGCGCGCGACGGCAACGTGCGCAACGCCGACGTGCAGATCCGCACGCGCGACGGCGACGTGCGCGATTGCGTGGTGTCGGCCGACCCGGTCGCGATTCACGGGCGCGACTGCCTGCTCGTCGCGCTGCTCGACATCAGCGATCGCAAGCGCACCGAGATGGAACTCGTCTACGCGATCGAGACCGCGATGCAGGATGCGTCGTGGTTCAGCCGCACGCTGATCGAGAAGCTCGCGAACGTGCGGCGCGCGAATGCGCCGGACGCGGGCGCGCAACTGTCGGACCTGACCGCGCGCGAGCGCGACGTGTTCGACCTGCTGTGCCACGGCCTCGCGGACAAGGAAATCGCCGGCCGCCTCGGGCTCGCGCCGAACACCGTGCGCAATCACGTCGCGACGATCTACGCGAAGCTCGACGTGCACAGCCGCGGCGAGGCGATCGTGTGGGCGCGCGAGCGCGGGATCGTCGGCGCGGCCGAAGCGAACGGCGCGCGCGGCGAGAAGGGCGGCGCGAAGGGCAAGGACTGACGCCGTCGGTACGAATGCACCATGCGTGCCGGTGCATTCGCATCTGCCGCGCGCGGCGCAGGCCTGCGAACCTGTCCACTCGGCGGCGCGGCGCGGGCCGTCACGCCGCCGGCTCTCTCCCACCATCGCAGGAGACGACCATGGACAGGAATCGCATCGAAGGCAAGCTGAAGCAGGTCAAGGGATCGCTCAAGGAAGCGCTCGGCAAGGTGACGGGCGACCGCAAGACGGAAGCGGACGGCGTCGCCGAACAGCAGGCCGGCAAGATCCAGGAGGAGGCCGGCGAGGCGGCCGATGCGGTGCGCAAGCCTGCGCGCACGGATCGGCACTGATCGATGATGCGCCATCGGCATGACCATGGCCGGCCTTGATCGGCGGGCGCCAGCGCGACACCCCACTAATGTCTTCAATTCACGGCCCGCCGTCGCGCGGGCCGTGTGCCGTTCGGGCACGTGGAACTTGATGACAAATCCTCACTACATAGTTCCGATATTTCGTTTGCTGCACCGGTATTGGCTACTCACAATCCATTCACCTCTTTCGCGGCGTAAGGTTCTTCGGAGACGGAACCGCGGTGATCGGCCGGCGGGTCGGGCGCATTGAACGGCGCCCCGGCGGCGAACGCAATCACCGGCGTGCGGGAGGTCGCCGACGCGCGGCAGTCGCGCGTTGCATCCCGACTCACAGAAGAAGGACTGCCATGACGTTCCGTATTCGTTCGCTTTCCGGCGTCGCATTGACCGCCGCGCTCCTCGCGTTCCAGACGGGCGCGGCCCATGCGCAGGAGACGGTCGTCAAGGTCGGCGTGGCCGGCCCGCTGACGGGCGGCGGCGCCGCGTACGGCAAGGACATCGAGAACGGCGTGCGGATGGCCGTCGACGAAGCGAACGCCGCGCATACGACGGTGGGCGGCAAGCCCGTGAAGTTCGTCGTCGCGTCGCAGGACGACCAGAGCGATCCGCGCACCGGCGTGCAGGCCGCGCAGCAGCTCGCCGATGCGCAGGTGGCCGTCGTGATCGGCCATTTCAATTCGGGCACGACGCTGCCCGCATCGAAGATCTACGCGAAGGCCGGCATTCCGATGATCACGCCGTCGGCGACCAATCCCGACATCACGCGCGCCGGGCTCGGCACCGTGTACCGCGTGATCGCGACCGACACGCAGAACGCCGGCAACGCAGGCGCTTATGCGGCGAGCGTGACCAAGGCGAAGCGCATCGCGATCATCGACGACCGCACCGCGTTCGGCCAGGGCGAAGCCGACGAGTTCGAGAAGGCCGTGAAGGCGAACGGCGGCACGATCGTCGCGCGCGAATTCACGAACGACAAGGCCGTCGACTTCAGCGCGCAGCTCACGAAGATCAAGAGCACGAATGCCGATCTCGTGTTCTTCGGCGGGCTCGACGCACAGGCCGCGATGCTCGTGAAGCGCATGCGCCAGCTCGGCATCCGCGCGCAGTTCCTCGCGGGCGGCGGCGTGATGAACGCGAACTTCATCAAGCTGGCCGGCAATGCGGCGGAAGGCGCGGCCGTGTGGGAATACGGGCAGCCGCTGTCGCGCCTCGCGAAGGGCAAGCTGTTCGAAACGAAATTCAAGCAGAAGTACGGTGTCGACATGCTCGCGTATGCGCCGTTCGCATACGACGCGACGTGGATCGCGATCAACGCGATGCAGAAGGCGAACTCGACGAAGCCGGCCGATTTCAACGGCGCGCTGAAGGGCACGCGCTACGACGGCATCACGGGCACGATCGCGTTCACGAACACGGGCGACCTGAAGAACCCGAGCTCGACGCTGTATGAAGTGAAGAACGCCGCGTGGCAGCCCGTCACGACGAAATCGGCGGACTGAACCCGAGCGCGAGCAGGCTTTCGCGGTGATGCCGGACGTGCTGAAATACCCTGAGCGATCGGTTGCGATCGCGGCGCACGCCGGAGGCATTGGCCGGGGAGTCTGCCCGCGCGGCGCCGCGCGAGACGCGGCACGAACAACCTTCGGGCGTGGCCGACTGGCCGCGCCTTTCATGTGCAACTGGAGTCAGTCGTGAGTTCTCAAGTCGTCATCGTCGGCGGTGGTGTGATCGGCAGCTCGATCGCCTATTTCCTGCGCGCCACCGATCCCACGGTATCCGTGACCGTCATCGAGCGCGACCCCACCTATGCAAGATCGTCGTCGGCGCTGTCGGCCGCATCGATTCGCCAGCAGTTCTCGACGCCGCTGTCGATCGAGATGTCGCTGTTCGGCATCGACTTCCTGCGCACGATCGGCGAACGGCTCGAAGTGGACGGCAACCGGCCGTCGATCGATCTGCACGAGGGCGGTTACCTGTTCCTCGCGACGCCGGCGGGCGACGCGACGCTGCGCGAGAATCATGCGCTGCAGACCCGCCTCGGCGCGGATATCCGCTTGATGGATTGCGATGCGCTGCGCGCGAAGTTTCCTTGGCTGAACGTCGACGATCTCGTGTCGGGCGCGTATGGCGTGAGCGGCGAAGGCTGGTTCGACGGCTACGGGCTCGTGCAGGCGCTGCGCAAGAAAGCGCAGTCGCTGGGCGTGCGGTATGTGCCGGCGGATGTGAAGTCGGTGGTGCGCGACGGACGGAAGATCACGCATGTCGTGACGGGCGACGGCGAGCGCTACGCGTGCGACACGCTGGTCAACGCGGCCGGTGCATGGACGCGCACGCTGTCGTCGATGATGGGCATCGATATTCCCGTCCATGCGCGGCGCCGCAGCATCTTCAACGTGTCGTCGCCGGCGAAGCTCACCGATTGCCCGCTGCTGATCGACCCGACCGGCGTGTATTTCCGGCCGGAAGGGCGCACGTACATCTGCGGCACGTCGCCGAGCCCGGACCGCGACCCGGACGACCTGCCGCTCGACGAAGTCGACCATGACCTGTTCGACGAGGTGATCTGGCCGACGCTCGCGAATCGCGTGCCCGAGTTCGAGGCGCTGCGCGTGGAGAACTGCTGGTCCGGGTACTACGAGTACAATGTGTTCGACCACAACGCGATCATCGGTTATCACCCGGCGCTCGACAACGTCGTGTTCGCGAATGGTTACAGCGGGCACGGGTTGCAGCAAGGGCCCGCGACCGGACGTGGTGTCAGTGAACTGATTCTGGGCGGGCGTTATGAAACGCTCGACCTGTCGTCGCTCGGCTGGGCGCGTGTGCTGGAAAACCGGCCGATCGTCGAAAAGAACGTCGTGTAGCGCGGCGTAACCGCCCGGTATGGGGTGGGCGGGATTCTCCTTGTGTCTCAAACCCATTGGCCCGACTGTGTCGGGCCTTTTTTCGTTTCGCGCGTTATCCGACGCCGTAGACGGCATCGCGCAGATCGAGCGTGTACTGGCCGTTCATCCCTTCGTAGAGCGTGTTCGACAGCGACACGACGGTCAGCCCGCGTGCACGATCGACGAACCACGAATGACCGTAGACACCGCCCCAGCGCCATGTGCCGACGGATTCTGGCGACGCTGCCGCCTGCGGGTCGTGCAACACCGAAAACCCGATCCCGAAGCCCGCGCCGGGCAGGTCGGCCAATTCGAAGTCGCCGGTCTGTACGCGGCCCATCTCGTCGACCAGGTCGACCGGCAGGATGGCGCCGCCACCCGCGCGCAGCGTGTCCAGCACAGTCAGCACGTCGCCGGCCGTACCGACCATCCCCGCACCGCCCGATGCGAACGCCTGCGCATTGAGTGCGCGCGACGGCGAGTACGTGACGCCGACGGTCCCTTCGTCGATGGGCACGGCTTCGTTCTCGGCGAGCCGGTGCGGCTGCGGCGTGTTGTTGACGTAGGGCGTAGCGAGCCGTGCGGGATCGCGTGCGACGAAAGCCGTTTCGCGCGCACCGAGCGGGCGGAGCACGAGCGCATCGATCGCGTCCGCGAGCGGCACGCCGCAGACGGCTTCGATCAGCGCGCCGATGACGTCGATCGACAGCGAATAGTTCCAGTGGGTGCCGGGCGCGAACAGCAGCGGCACGCTTGCGATCCGGCGCAGATTTTCGGCGAGCGTGATCGATGCGCCGTCCATCCCGTCGGACACGCCCGCGCGCGCATAGGGGCCATTCGCGTTGGGTTCGTGGTAACGATAGTCGAGGCCGGCGGTATGCGTGAGCAGCTGGCGCACCGTGATCGCCGGCACGCGGCCGTCCGGCAGGGCCGGACGGAAATCGGGCAGCCAGCGGGTGACGTCGTCGTCGAGCGACAGCTTGTGCTGTGCCACGAGCGCCATCGCGGCCGTCGACACGATCGGTTTCGTCACCGATGCGAGTCTGAACAGGGTGTCTTCGCGCATCGGCGTGCGCGATTCGCGATCCGCGAACCCGGCCGCGCGGCGATAGACGAGTTCGCCGTGCTGTGCGACGAGGACGACCGCGCCGACCAGGCGTTGCGTGTCGAGTTGACGGGACAGTACCGCGTCGACGCGCCCGGCGAGCGCCGGATCGGCAGGAGACTGTTGTGACGATGCTGGGGAGGGGATCATCAAGCACTCCGTCGTGAGGGGGCTGGTCGTCATATTAGGTGGCATTCGTCGGATGTGCCACGACACCCATCCATCGGCCCGAAACGAAGCCGGCGAGCAACACGCCGCGCGGTTACGCAGGCTGACGAACGACGCGGCCATTGCTTCGTCATATGAGGTAATAGCTGTAATCCGGCATGAAATCTTCTTTTCGGCGACACGGGCTAGACTGGCTTCGCCTTGTCCCCCCAAGGTGTTGTGATACCTCCGCTCGGCCCGCGCGCTCACGCGCGGGCCCATTTTTTGAGCGGACGTGACAGGCGATCGAACCATCGCCGACCGAAGCACATTGGAGAAACGTAACGTGACAGGACGCCCGACAGGTCGTGATGCCGGTTCGCTCGTGCGCATCGTCGCGTTGAGCGCGGCGACGGCAAGCGCCGTGATGTTCGTCGTGCCGGCCGCGTTCGCGCAGGCCAGTGCGCCCGTCGTCAGCAGCGTGTTCGTGCACCCGCAGTACGACACGGGCAATAGCGCGATCAATGAAAACTTTCAGTACATCGCGCATCCACCGATGCGGCCGATCGCGGCGAGCGAGCCTGCGGTCGTGCATGGCTCGCACCGAGGCCGCCGCGGACAATCCGGCACCACGGGCACCCCGAGTGCAACGGGCGGCGGCTCGAACAACACGGCGGCCGTGCCGCTCCCGACAATGCCGGCGGACGGGTCATCCGGCGCGCCTGTTTCTCAATAGCCATTTTTCTCCGAACCATTCCCGGCCAGGTACGGTGACCGATGATCGATCGCAGGTTCATGCGCGCCCGGATCTCAAAGACATCGTGTAGCGCGGCGTGACCGCTCGATGTGGGGTGAGCGGGATCTCTCCTTGTATCTCGCTCATTGGCCCGACTTTGTCGGGCTTTTTTTATTGGCTGGCGCGAGGGGCTGCTGTCGACGCCGGCAATCGTCGCTCGAGCCATCCGTATTTGCGCCTTCCTCCAGCAGCCGAAAGGGCGTTTCGCATTGCGGAATCCACGTCGAATTCCCGCTGCGCTCCTTTTTCGCCGCTTGAAAACTTGTTTTGCATCGCAAAAACGGATGCCTATCTCATTGAAAATTAACGGGAAATTATCTCTTATGTCTTATATAAGACTTCACCGGGGCGCATCGAAGCGGCGTTACTATTAAGTCATGCAGTTCGCTTCGAGAAACGGAGCGGCAGGCTCAACCATTTACTCAAACGCGCTTTGCTCCCAGGAGATTGACATGGCCCAGTATCAAGACGACATCAAGGCAGTTGCCGGTTTGAAAGAAAACCACGGCAGCGCGTGGAATGCCATCAGCCCCGAGTACGCCGCTCGCATGCGTGCGCAGAACAAGTTCAAGACGGGCCTGGATATCGCCAAGTACACCGCGAAGATCATGCGCGCCGACATGGCCGCGTACGATGCCGACCCGTCCAAGTACACGCAGTCGCTGGGTTGCTGGCACGGTTTCATCGGCCAGCAGAAGATGATCTCCATCAAGAAGCACTTCAACAGCACCGAGCGCCGCTACCTGTACCTGTCCGGCTGGATGGTGGCTGCGCTGCGCTCCGAGTTCGGCCCGCTGCCGGACCAGTCGATGCACGAAAAAACCTCCGTCAGCGCGCTGATCCGCGAGCTGTACACGTTCCTGCGCCAGGCCGACGCCCGTGAACTGGGCGGCCTGTTCCGCCAGCTGGATGCAGCCGAAGGCGCCGCCAAGGCCGCCATCCAGGACAAGATCGACAACCACGTCACCCACGTCGTGCCGATCATCGCCGACATCGACGCGGGTTTCGGCAACGCGGAAGCCACCTACCTGCTGGCCAAGCAGTTCATCGAAGCGGGCGCATGCTGCATTCAGATCGAGAACCAGGTGTCCGACGAGAAGCAGTGCGGCCACCAGGACGGTAAGGTCACGGTGCCGCACGAGGACTTCCTGGCCAAGATCCGCGCGATCCGCTACGCGTTCCTCGAACTGGGCGTGGACGACGGCATCATCGTGGCGCGTACCGACTCGCTGGGCGCCGGCCTGACCAAGCAGATCGCCGTGACCACCACGCCGGGCGACCTGGGCGACCAATACAACGCGTTCCTCGATTGCGATGAAATCTCGGCCGACGCACTCGGCAACGGCGACGTCGTGATCAAGCGCGACGGCAAGCTGCTGCGTCCGAAGCGCCTGCCGAGCAACCTGTTCCAGTTCCGCGCCGGCTCGGGCGAAGCGCGCTGCGTGCTGGATTGCATCACGTCGCTGCAGAACGGTGCCGACCTGCTGTGGATCGAAACCGAAAAGCCGCATATCGCGCAGATCGGCGGCATGGTCAGCGAGATCCGCAAGGTCATCCCGAACGCGAAGCTGGTGTACAACAACAGCCCGTCGTTCAACTGGACGCTGAACTTCCGTCAGCAGGCGTACGACGCGATGAAGGCCGAGGGCAAGGACGTGTCGGCATACGACCGCGCCCAGCTGATGAGCGTGGAATACGATCAGACCGAACTGGCGACGCTCGCCGACGAAAAGATCCGGACCTTCCAAGCCGACGCGTCGCGCGAAGCGGGTATCTTCCACCACCTGATCACGCTGCCGACGTACCACACGGCCGCACTGTCGACGGACAACCTGGCCAAGGAATACTTCGGCGACCAGGGCATGCTCGGTTATGTGGCCGGCGTGCAGCGCAAGGAAATCCGCGAGGGTATCGCCTGCGTCAAGCACCAGAACATGTCCGGCTCGGACATCGGCGACGACCACAAGGAATACTTCAGCGGCGAAGCGGCGCTGAAGGCGGCGGGCAAGGACAACACGATGAACCAGTTCTGATACCGGTCGTACCTCAGGCAAAACGCCAACCTGCGGGTTGGCGTTTTTTTGTTCGGAGAGCCGGCTCGCGCGGTGCTCGTCAAACATGCTCTGGTGCGCTTCGATGGGCAGCGCCGCCACCGTCCATTCGACGGGCGCAGCCGGATCATCGACAATCCGCGGCAATCAATACATGAGAGAGGGGGCATGCATGCGCTGGGTCGGTAAGGCGCTCGGGGTGATCTTGAGCATTTCTGTCGTCGGCATCGCCGATGTTCGAGCGGCGTCCGGCGAACCTGCGTTCCCGCGCTTCACCCAGACGGAAGGCAAGCTCGATGCCGACGGGCTCCCGCTGTCCGGCGTGAAACTCTGCGTGCTTCCCGACCACGCCCCGTGCTTCGAGATGCCACCGGCTCCGGTTCCCGGCTCCACCAAAGAGCAGTATCAGTTCGGCCTGAACCCACGGTCCGAACGGTTGCCGATTGCGTCAGGCGGGTCGTGGGCGTTCTTCTCGGGGATGTTCTCGGGCGGTGGCAGCGGGATGCTGGAGCGCGTTGCGGTATTGCGTTACGGCGCGAACGGAACGATCGAGAACCTGATGCCGGTCATCACCGAAACGGAGATGGCCGATCGCGCGATGTGGAAGGTGCCGGACATCTCGCCGTATCCGCTGTTTGTTCGGGCCGACTATGTCTGGGCCAAGGACGAGAGTCACTTCGACAAGCATTTTTTCGACGTCGACGCGTGGACGTTCGATCCCGCAACCAGTCAGTACAAAAAGCGCTTTTCCTACCGGACAGCCAGGCGCTATGACCGGGGCGAGGGCTCGGATCATGTGCTGAGCGCCGAGCGTGGGGAAATACTGCGCCGCCTCGCCGCCGGCCAGTAGCCCGGCCGCGGGTGCATCGAGTATCCGTCGGGGCGAATGATCGTTTCCGGCGGGCCCGAAGGGCCATTCAACGCCGGCGCCGGAAGCGTTACCGCTGCGCGTCCCCGTACGTCGCCTTGCATACCTCGCGCAGCGCGTCGACGAGCAGATCGCGTGCCGGCGCGTGCGAGTCGGCGGCGCGGGTAAACAGCGCGATGGGCGGCAGCGTCCAGACCAGCGAATAAGGCACGATCGCCACGCCGGCAATCCGCACCAGTTCCTCCGCGATATCGGCCGGCACGATCGAGACGGCCTCGTCGCTCGACGCGATCATTTCGCCGATCAGTTTCGACGAGTAGCTTTCGACGATCGGCACGGGCGGCGCGATGCCGGCCGACAGAAACAGGTCGGTCACCTGTTCCCGCATCGGCGTATGCGGCGCGCCGAGAATCCAGTCGAGCGCGTACAGCTTGTTCCAGTCCAGCGTCGTGCGGGCCAGTTTGGCGGCAAGACGCCGGCTCGCGATCATGCGCGGCTGCTGCTGATACAGGACTTCAAAGGAAACCTGGCCCAGATCGATCGCCGAGGACGCGCGCCCGATCACGATGTCGACGCTGTGGTCCTTGAGCTGCAGCAGGAGCTGATCGCTGGTGCCTTCGTGAATCGTCACGGTCAGGCGCCGCTCCATGCGCGATTGCAGCCGCTTGAGCGCCGCCGACAGCATCTGGCCGGAAATGAACGGAATCACGCCGATGTGCAGGTGCGCCGCATGCCCGGCGGCGACGGTCTCCATCTCGCGGGCGAGGTGGTCGAGATCCTTGATCATCGCCTTCGCCCGTTCGAGCACGACCGCGCCGAGCGCGGTAGGCCGCATGCCGCGCGACGAGCGCTCGAACAGCGGCGTGCCGAACATGCTCTCCAGTTCGGACAGCGCGTTCGTCACGGCGGGCTGGCTGCTGGCCATGTGCTCCGCGACGCGCGTCAGCGACCCGTGCTGCTGGATCTGCAGCAACAGCACCAGATGCCGCATCTTCAGGCGCGCGCTCAGCCGCCTGACCACGTCGTTCGCGTCGAATGTCATCGGCCGACCACGCAACCATCATGAAAAAGTGATGGACCGATATTAAAACAGAATCATCCCCTTATGGCGGATCCCTAGAATCACCTCAATGGATCGCGCCGGGACTGGCCTGGCGCCCGTGCCCGGACCGAAAACATGAAACAGACCGAGACGCAGCAGCAGGCAGCCTTCGACTATCACGAATTTCCGACCCCGGGAAAGATCTCGGTCGTCGCGAGCAAGCCGCTCGTGACCCAGCGCGATCTCGCGCTTGCTTACACGCCCGGCGTGGCAGGGGTGTGCGAGGCGATCGCGGCCGATCCGCTGCAGGCGCACCGCTTCACGAGCCGCGGCAACCTGGTGGGCGTGATCACGAACGGCACCGCGGTGCTCGGTCTGGGCAACATCGGCCCGCTCGCGTCCAAGCCGGTCATGGAAGGCAAGGCCGTGCTCTTCAAGAAGTTCGCGGGGATCGACGTCTTCGACATCGAGATCAACGAAACCGACCCGGACAAGCTGGTCGACATCATCGCCGGCCTCGAACCGACCTTCGGCGGTATCAATCTCGAGGACATCAAGGCGCCGGAATGCTTCACGGTCGAGCAGAAGCTGCGCGAACGCATGAAGATTCCCGTCTTCCATGACGATCAGCACGGCACCGCGATCACCGTATCGGCCGCGTTCATCAACGGGCTGAAGGTCGTCGGGAAGTCGATCAAGGAAGTGAAGGTCGTCACGTCGGGCGCCGGCGCGGCCGCGCTGGCCTGCCTGGACCTGCTGGTCGACGTCGGGCTTCCGGTCGAAAACATCTGGGTGACCGATATCGAAGGGGTCGTCTATCGTGGCCGGACCACGCTGATGGACCCGGCGAAGTCGCGCTTTGCGCAGGAAACCGATGCGCGCAAGCTGGCTGAAGTGATCGGCGGCGCGGATGTGTTCCTGGGCCTGTCGGTCGGCGGGATCCTGAGCGCGGAGATGCTGAAGGCGATGGCGCCGCGTCCGCTGATCCTCGCGCTGGCCAATCCGACGCCGGAAATCTTTCCTGAACTGGCGCATGCGACACGCGACGATGTCGTCATCGCGACGGGCCGCTCGGACTACCCGAACCAGGTCAACAACGTCCTGTGCTTCCCGTATATCTTCCGCGGCGCGCTGGACGTGGGCGCGACGACGATCACCCGCGAAATGGAGATCGCCGCGGTTCACGCGATCGCCGGGCTGGCCGAGGAAGAGCAGAACGAAGTCGTGGCGGCGGCTTATGGTGCATACGACGTCGCGTTCGGCGCGCAATACCTGATTCCGAAGCCGTTCGACCCGCGCCTGATCGTTCGTATCGCGCCGGCCGTGGCCAAGGCGGCGATGGAAGGCGGCGTGGCGACGCGCCCGCTGACGGATCTGGACGCCTACGTCGAGCAGCTGCAGCAATTCGTCTATCACTCCGGCGCGTTCATGAAGCCGCTGTTCGCGACCGCGCGTCGGCTCGTGCGCGACGGCGGCAAGGCGCGGATCGTGTTCACCGAAGGCGAAGACGAGCGCGTGCTGCGCGCGGTGCAGGTGATCGTCGACGAGAAGCTGGCGCGTCCGATCCTGGTCGGCCGTCCGGAGGTGCTGCTGGCGCGTATCGAGCGATTCGGCCTGCGCCTGCGGCTCGGCCAGGATGTCGAGGTGACCAATCCGGAATATGACGAGCGCTTCCCGCAGTACTGGACGACGTACTGGGAACTGCGGTGCCGCGACGGCATTTCGAAGGAAATGGCGCGTGTCGAGATGCGGCGTCGCCTGACGCTGATCGGCGCGATGATGGTGCGCCTTGGCGACGCGGACGGGATGATCTGCGGGACGGTGGGCGAGTATCACAACCACCTGCGTTTCGTCGACGAAGTGATCGGCAGGAAGCCCGGCGCGTCGACCTACGCGGCGATGAACATCCTGTTGCTCGACCAGCGGACGGTGGCGCTGGTGGATACGCACGTCAACGACAATCCCGATGCCGAGCAGATCGCGGAATTCACGATCGCCGCGGCGCGGCAGATGGAATGGCTGGACCTGACGCCGAAGGTGGCGTTGCTGTCGCGGTCGAATTTTGGGTCGGGGAGTGCGGCTTCGGGCGTGAAGATGCGACGGGCGCTGGAGATCGTCCGGGAGCAGGCACCGGATATCGAAGCCGACGGCGAGATGCACGGCGACTGCGCACTGGATGAAGGGCTGCGGTCGCGGCTGTTGCCGATGTCGCCGCTCAAGGGGGCGGCCAATCTGCTGGTCTGCCCGAACGTGGATGCGGGCAACATCGCGTACAACCTGCTGAAGACCGAGGCGGGCAGCAATGTGGCGGTGGGGCCGTTCCTGCTCGGCGTCAACGCGCCGGTGAATATTCTTACTTCGAGCGCGACGGTGCGGCGGATCGTGAATATGGCGGCGTTGACGGTGATCGAGGCGAATCGGGGTGCTTCTGCCTGATTGATTGGCGTTTGTGGGGGAGGCTACGGCCATCCCCACTTTTATCGGCAATCGGCCAGTTTCGGTCATCGACACAATCACGGGCTGCCTTCGTACGCCGTCGTTGATTTTCCACAGTAGAATCGCTGTTGCCCTAGGTTTCGTATATTCGCCTTTATGTGCTGGTGATCAATGAAAGCTGAACACATACTTGTCTTGGATATCGACGGCACGCTAACGGACTCGGTCGCAATGCATCAGTCCGCTTTTCTGGCTGCGATGCTGGCCTTGAGACTGCCGGCCCTCGACACTGATTGGGGACGCTATCCGCACCACACCGACACGGGAATCCTTGCACACGCACTGTCGTCCAACGGTTGGAGCCCGATGAGCGCATCGGGCGTCGCTTCCTTCGAACAGGATGTGGATCGTCATTTTGTGGACGCACTTTCCCGCCAGGAACTCAGGGAAATTCCTGGCGCCGGCATGTTCGTGCGGGAGGCCATGGCGTCAGGTTGGGGAATTGTCTTTGCGACTGGAGGTGTGAGGCGCGTCAGCGAGCGGAAACTACAAGCTGTCGGTATCCCGTTTGACGACGATCTGCTTGTTACGGCGTCGCAGTACCCTTCACGAACGGATCTTGTCGCTGCAGCCGTTGAGCGTGCTCGTCGGCACTATTGTGTCGGATCGGCTTGCCGTACCGTTTCGGTCGGAGACGGACGTTGGGACCATGAAGTAGCCCAGTATCTCGGCCTTGAATTTATTGGCGTTGGCACTCCGCCAAAGGCGGACGTGCTGACTGCGCGCGGCGCTATTGTCTTTCCGGATCTCGAGCAGGCATTGCCATTCCTGTTGAGCTAAGGCAAGCCGGCCAGACGTTGCAAGCCCACGCAAATCGCGTCTGCTTTTAGGTCGAAAGCAGTCAATTGTGCAGCAACGTTCAACGCCTGATTCGGATCGGCAACAGTTGTTGTTTCCCGCTCGCTTGGCGCGCAGAACGCGACCTTTCCGTTATTTGATACGGAGAAACATCCCCGCTTTTTCAGGCAGCACTGACGGCTGGAAGCCATAGCGCTCATAGAACTTCGGTGTCCCATGATCCGCCATCAGGCTGACATAGGCAGTCGGCGGCGCATTCTCGTGAACGTAGCGCATGAGCGCTTGCATGATCAGATCGCCCACGCCTTTCTTCTGGTGAGCCGGCAATACCGCAATATCCACGATCTCGAAGAAGCACCCGCCGTCGCCAATCACCCGGCCGATGCCGACCGGGACACTCCCCAAGTACGCCACGACGCTAAAATGGCCATTCTTCAGCCCGATCGTTGCGGCTTGTTCCGACTTTCTGCTCAACCCGGCAGCGAGGCGAATCTCGATGTAGGTCGATACTGACGGTACTTCCTGATGGATGACGTACTCCATGTGAACCCTTCCAGGTGATCGTGCCGGTCGACAGCGCGTGCCCGTCGAGCAGCGCCAGGTCAGACCAACTCAATTGAAGAATGGCATGCGCGTCCGCATTCAGTCCGCGGTCGTGGGAGGGAAGGATAGCTTGCTTTCGCTGCTGTCCCGGTTGTTGTCGTGGCAGGTGTCCGAACGTCGACGCGCCTGTGAACATCTTCACTTCCAGCCCGACGGTGCAGCCGATCGTGAACATGGCGGCATTGACTGCGATCGAAGCCGATCGCGACGCATCTACCTGATCGACCGTCCGAAGCAGGGCGACGATCGGTTCGCAATCCATCGCACAGCAGCAGGACCCGGGTGGTGACCGGTATCACTATTCGACCGCCTTGTGAACCAATGTTGTTGGATATTCGTTTAGGGATACTGGACATATCTCCCTGCGGCATCGTGTCGCAACTTCTCCTGCGTGATGCGCAGACACCCACGCCTCGGATTCCGGCTTCGCACCGTTCCGTCGCCATTTCTGTCGATATCGTCCGATAATTAGCTTTTATTTTCGTCTAAAATCGCGCTTCTTCTTACTTTAGGACGGAAGGACGTTTTGAAAAATCTGACGAAAAACATCTCGCGCACGGCCGTTGCCGCGTGCATTGCGTATGCAGGGCTCTTGCCCTTGTCCCAGTCGGCCCAAGCCCAGGTCGAACCTCTGAAGAATCCCGTCTACGGCGTCACGCTCGACGACCTGACGAAACTCGATTCCATCATCGCGTCGCTGCAGAACCTGCCGTACCGGCCGACCGTGCGTGTCGTGTTCGATCCGGGTACGTCGGCTGCCGACTACTACGCTCCGTTGTTGCGCCTGCACGCAGTCGCGTATGTGATGGGCGAGGTCTACGATTCTTACTATTTCCCGACGGATCTGGCCACGTATCAGGCGCGAACGCAGGAATTGGTGTCGCAACTGAAGAACACCGTCGACGTGTGGGAGATCGCCAACGAGATCAACGGCGAATGGCTGCGCAACAACCCGAGCGGCACGAACTCGGTGGTCAATTCGGAAGAACAGCAGATCGGCCAGATGGTCGCCGCGGCCAACACGATCGTGAAATCGAACGGCGGCAAGACTGCGATCACGCTGTACTACAACGACGACAGCAAGGGCAACAACTGCTGGGAGAAGCCCCTGGATTACTGGAAGACCTGGCCGACGACGTTCCTGTCCTCGACGGTTCGCCAGCAGGCCGACTACGCGTTGTTCAGCTACTACCCGTACCAGGATTGCCCGGGGCTGAACCCGACGTGGAAGAACGACTTCGCGGCGCTCGAAAGCATCTTCCCGAACGCGAAGGTCGGCTTCGGCGAAATCGGTACGTCGGAAACGTCCGCGCCGGCGTCGGTGCAGCAGAACCTGATCAAGACGTACTACCCGATGGTCAACACGATGAACGACCCGCGTTTCATCGGTGGTTTCTTCTGGTGGAACTACGTCGAACAGATGCTGCCGTACACGACGAGCTCGTACTTCCAGCTGCTGCGTCAAACCATCATCACCCTTAAGTCCCCCAACTAATCGCGCGTTCCGTACACAAGCGTCAGCGAAGTCGGCTAGAACCACAATGTCGCGCGTACCACGAGACCACGTGCGCGTGCCGCTGACGTCAACGGGAACCTGTATTGCACCGTCACATCGAGATAACTCGCCGGTGCGCTGTACTTGCCTTCACGAAACCAGTACCGGAACTGGACACCGGGGCCCGCACCGATCGCGGTCTTGTCCAGCTCACGGTTGTCGTGATCGCCGGCCACCGCGGCATGCGGATAGACGGTCAGCCTGTCGCTGATCGCCGTCAGACGCCAGGTGTGCCCGTAACGCAACTCCGAATAAATGATGTATCGGCCTGCCTTGATGAAGTACGCCCCTTCGACATAGGCCTGCCAGCTGCGCCAGCTCGGTTCGGTGACCTGCAGGTCGGTGCCCGCTTCCGACGAATAGCCCAGGCGCATCAGCCAGTCCGTCATCGACAGGCTGCCCACATGAAAAAGCCGCTCGGCCGTCAACACGACGTTCTGGTCGGGTATCGGCTTGTAACGCACGCCCACGGAACCCTGTACGGTCGGCATGCCGGTCACGTTGCCCGTCCCGTCGTAGGCCGTGCCGTATCCGCGCAGGAAGAACTGGAGAATGCGTCCGTTCTGATAGCCGATCTTCGGTGGCTGCCAGTACGCCTCGATACCCGGCTGCAGCACGCTGATGGTGCCTTGCGGGCCGAACGCGGCCGACTGGTAAGGCGCGCTCAGCACGAAACCCCACGTGCGCTGAAGTTGCTCGACCTCTCGCCGATAGCCGAACTTGTGCTGCGCGTCGAACTTGTGTTCGTCCTCGTCGGCGTCGAGACTATGCTCGAACAGCTGGACGGACTGCTCGTTCAAGCCGATACGCTTGGCCGCATACCCTGCGTCCGCGTAGTTCATCGCGTTGCCCGCGCCGCCGTCGAAACCTTCCTGGAACGCGTCGAGCGCCTCGCGATCCTTGTGCTCGCGCAGCAGGTCATAGGCCTCCTGCAGCTTCTGTTGCGCGGTATTGTCCACCGGCGTTTCCGGCGACTGCTCGGGTTGCTGGGCCTGCGCCACGATCGACTCGGCCATCTTCCGCTCGCCGTCCGTCGTCGCGTCGCTGGCGGCGAGATTCGCCACGCGGATCGCGCTGTCGCGATCGCCGGACATCAGGCTCAACTGCGCGATACGCAGCTGAACCACGGCGGATTGTTCATCGGCCAACGGCGCCAGCGCAACGCCGGCTTCATGCGGACGCTTCGCCGCGAGCGCGCTGTCCGACCACGCAAGACGCAGGTTGCGCTGCTGTTCCTTGCTCCATTTGCCCGTCGCGACGGCGGCCGAGAAATCGCTGCACGCGACGTCGTAACGCTGCTGCCGCTGCGCGAGGTAACCATGCTCGGCCATGACCGCCGCGCTCTTCGGAAAACGAACGCGCAACGATTCCACCATCGCATCCGCTTCGTCGATCCTTCCTTCCCGCTTGTAGACGTCGAGGAGCAGCAGCCCGAGCTGTTCGCTTCCCGGCTGAATCTTGAGGGCGCGCCGCGCATAGTCTTCCGCGCGAGGCAGGTCGCCGGCGCTGATCGCCTTGTACGCGCTATCGGCGAGGCGATAAGCGTTGCGGGTGAGCGGCTGCGCGGCGTAGGCCGGGCCTTGCCAGGCCAGCGACACGGCGAGCGCCAGGGCGCTCAGCCGGATGCAGCGCGAGAGGGCGGCCGGGATCGGGAGTCGGGAGTGTTTCATGCCTGTTCTCCCGACGGTTTATTCACCAGGGATCCGTGCGACGTTGCATCATCGGCGTCGCGTGCTCGTGCGAGTTCGACGAAGCGCGAGTGTCGGGCGAGTTCGGCTGCAATCTCGGCATCGCAGGCAATGAAATAGGCGACGTTCGCCTTCGCGCCGCGTCGCACGACATCCTGTTCGTCCGACGTAAGCGGCCGCCCGACCGCAACGTTCAACGTGCCGTCGTCCGCGGTCGAAAACGGGACCGCCCGATACGCGTACTGCAGCTCGAACGCCAGCGAGTCCGCGAAGTGGCCGACCGCCACGTTGCCCAGGCTCACGCGGGGGAGTTCCGCTTGTTCCGCGATTGCATCCGCCAGCGATTCGGTGGAGATCGCGCTGATTTCGATCAACAGTTCGCCCAGCCGCTTGCCGCACGTCAGCTGTTTCTCCAGGCTTGCCTGCAATTGCTCCAGTGAAACCACACCCCAACCGACGAGGATCTCGCCAATCTTGAGGCGCGCTTTTCCGAGCTCGGCGTTCGACAGGTAGGTATGGCTGGTCTTGTCCCATGCGATGGGCTTGCCGCTTACGAGGTGGCCGATATAGATGCGCCATGCCCGGCAAACCGCATAGAAATTGATCAGGTTGTTGACGAACATCCTCGGAATCGACAGCAGCCCCTGGACCGGACCGTTCAGCTTGCTGACAAAGTAGTAGCGCTGCCCGGCACGGACCACCAGCATGACGGTGTTCACCCAGAGCAGCGGGGCCATCCAGTCGCCCACCGTGACGAGAGAGGCGCTGACGGGAACGACATGGCCGAGCTGCTGAAGCGCCGAAATCGATACGAAATTGATCAGCACGCCATAGGCAATCACCGAAAACAGCGACGTCACGATGCCCTTGCGATCATGGAAGAACATGTAGCGGGTGAGGAAATTGCCCTTCCAGCCGAGTTGTTCCCAGCCTTGAAACGAGATGCCGAGAATCCAGCGCGCACGCTGTCGATATGCGGTACGAAATGTCTTCGGAAAATACTCGCGCGTGGCCAGCAGGTTTCGATTGGCGACTCTGCCGTTTGCACGCCTGGCCCCTGCGTCGTGCGTGATATCCGAAAGCGGAAAGCGGGCAAAGGTTTCCTTCATCCCGAGGTCTCTCAACCGAAAGCTGAAGTCGTAGTCTTCGGTCAGCGAGCTGGTGTTGAACGGACAACCGTCGCGCTCTTTCATTGCGGCTTCGATGGCGCGCCTGCTGTAGCAGGACGCAACGCCCGCGCCCGGGACGACGCCGGTCAAGCGGGCTCGTGCCGGCACGTCCTTCTGGTGCGTTTCGCTGAAGTCGTCCATATAGCAGCCGGCCACGAACTCGTTCCATTTCCGCGGCAATGACAGAACGGGAAGCTGGACCAGGTCGCTGTCCGCAACGGCATAACTGAGGTATTTGAGTTCGACCGGATGAATCACATCTTCGCAGTCGTGCATCACGACGCCCGCGAACTGAATATGGTGAGTCGCTTCGTAGCGCAGGATGGCTTCGATGATCCAGTTCAGGCAGTCGGCCTTGCAGGTCGGCCCGTCGTTCATGACCGTCGCGCGTGTCACGCGGCCCGGATACCGGCGAACCATCCGCTCGACCTCGGCCGTGGTTTCGGCGTCGTTGTGATAGGTGCCGACGAAAATGACATATCGCTCGTATTCGATGGTCGCCAATGTGTTTTCGATCATTTTGGCGATCACGTCATATTCTTTCCACGCCGGCACCATCAGCGCCAAATAACGCTCTTCCTGGGCGCGCAGCATGCCGATATCAATCGTCTGTGTTTTTTCGCGACGCAGCATGCGCCCGATCTCGAAAGACCAGTAACAGGCGTCCAGCGTAAGGTCATCCAGTGTGCTTACCAAGATGACGATTGCGGTCATAATGGCAATAACGTTAAGTGCATATAAATATGCAATCCATATTGTATTGTCCATCATTTATCCGCGATTTTCTCTTATATGTCGTTCGTCTCCCGCAATCCAACGCAGGACGAAACCATCCTCGTCCTCGTCGACCCCGTCACGCCCACTTCGCGGCTCGCGCCACATTCATTTCCGTCGCTCGAAAAAGGCTCGATCCGGCCTCGATTTTTTTCGATGCGACCACGTAACATCGCTAAAGATGAAACATGTTCAGTGGGTGACTTTTGAAAGCCGGTTTTTGCGCTTGCGTACCTCCGTCCCCGTATTTTTCAACGCTTGCAGCCACGCTCGATTCAGCTCCTCGCGGCACGCCCCGTTTACCGTCTACTCAATACACTGCTCATAAAGCAAGTCGTGCGCCATCGTCGCGCCGCCCTTGACCTTCCGGGCGTCGAGAGGTGCCGCGCGCGATCGTCTCGCCGAATCCGAGCCAAATGTTTCAGTGCTGAAACACGCGGTCGATCGATCCGATGAAAAGTGATTTTCCAACCCTTTGCCAGACCCTGACTGCTGCAATCGGGAACGCGTCACGCGATTCATGTGATCGCTGGCCGGAAAGATTTGCGTTGAACCGCCATTGCATGTGCTTGCCACCGAGTCGAGTGCCGCGCCGCAATCTTCAGCGCGCACGGAGCAACTGGTTTTCCCTGAATCGTCCGAACAAGATTGACCCGTTTGTCAGATTAAATTCGTGAAATCGGCCGCGTTGCATGCCTGAAACGTTTTATCGAGACAATTTCGGGTCGCCGCGACACGTCAAATCCGGTGCCTTGGTCCTACGCCCATTTGCGACCGTTGGTACGGTTCTAGCTTGACAACCGAACTATCCAATCCGGGATTTTTTATCCGGTATCAGGCGTGAAACAAATAACGACATAACGCCCCGATTATGAATGGCACGCCGCCGTGCTCGTTTTGCCAACGAGATGAACTTATTTTGTATATCAAAGGATGAAAATCATGCTTTCTCATCGCAATCGATATTTTGGGCGCGGGTTGAGCACCGTCGGATCACTCGTCACATTAATCTCCGCGCTCGCCTTCACCGTCGCGGTTCAGGATGCGAGTGCGCAGGAGACAAGCAATTCATCCGGCCACAAGATCAAGCCGCCTCCGTTACCGAACGGTTCCGCCCAGGCCCAGGTGAAGGCGGGGATGTCCGACGAAGATTGGGAGAAGGCATACAAGGAGACAGGGCGTCCCAAGTTCGACAGGAAGTCCGTCAAGGCCAACGCAGGCAACGTGCAACGCGACTAGGGAGAAACGGCCATGAAAAAGATCTTGCTCGTCATAGCCCTGCTTGCCGGACTCGCGCAAATGACGTTGCCGAGCACGGCGCACGCGCAGGCCACCACTGCACATACGCTCGTGCTGTACGACAACCCGGCCAACGACCCGTATTCGAAGCTGGGCCTGATGTACAGCATCATGTTGCGGAACCTGCTTGGCCACTTCAACGCGACGGTCGATCTGGTTCCGATCCAGAACTACACGGCCGGGATGGTCGCGAACCACGACGTCACGTTCTACATCGGCGACTACTACAACAACCCGATTCCGACGGCGTTCATGAGCGACGTGATGACCGCCACGAAAACCGTGGTCTGGTTCAAGTACAACTTGTGGCAGCTGGCATGGAACACGGCCTATACCTTCAACCAGACCTACGGGTTCAGCTTCCAGGGCATCGCCGGGTTAAACACGACGCCATCGTCGAGCAATCCGAATCCGGGCTTCTACGATACGGTCACGTACAAGAACCTGCCGATGGTCAAGTACTACGCGTATAACGCGTCGACCGGCGCGATCAATGCGGACCCGGATGTCGGGCTGACCCAGGTCGTCGATGCCACCAAGGCGCAAGCACTCGTCACGATCAAGAACAGCGTGAGCGGCGCAACCGCGCCATACGTCATGCGCTCGGGCAAGCTCTGGTATTTCGCGGATGTGCCGTTTTCCTACATCGGGCCGACGGATCGATACCTGGTGATATGCGACATCCTGCACGACATCCTGCAGACCAATGCACCGGTGAATCACCGTGCGCTCGTCCGCCTGGAGGACCTCGACGCGTATACGACGACGAGTTCGATGACCTTGCTGACGAATTTCCTGTACTCGAAGAAGATCCCGTTCACGATGGCCACCATTCCCGTGTATACGGATCCGAACGGCTATTACAACGGCGGCGTGCCGGAAACGATCCACCTTGCGCAGGCAACGGGCCTCAAGAGTGCGCTGAACTACGCGATCGCGCGTGGCGGCTCGATCGTGATGCACGGCTATACGCACCAGTACGATTCGACGCCGAACCTCCAGAATGCGGTCAGCGGCAGCGACTATGAGTTCTGGTTTGCGGTCCAGAACCGTCCTGTCGATGAGGACTCCATCCCATGGGCGGAAGCCAGAATGGCCGCCGGCGTCCTCGAGTTCACGACCAACGGCTACAAGATCGTCGGCTGGGCCGCACCGCAGTACCAGATGTCGCCGAACGCAGCGGCCGCCACAGCCATCACGTTCCCGACGACGTTCCAGCGGGCCGTCTACTACACCGCGACCAATCCGCAGCTCGGAACGGGTGCGGCCAACCAGGATTTTTCGGCCGGGCAGTTTTTCCCGTACATCATCAACTCCGATTACTACGGTGAGCGGATCATTCCGGAGAACATGGGCAGTATCCAGTACAACATCTGCAACATCGACCCGTTCTCGTGCATCACGTACACGTGGCAGACACTCATCACCAATGCGCAATACGGTCTGGCGGTGCGGGACGGTTTCGCGTCCTTCTTCTTCCACCCGTACTGGCTTGAACCCGAACTCGGATTGCCGGCCTACAAGGACTTCCAGAGCCTGGTCAACGGCATTACGAATCTCGGCTACAAGTTCGTGGACGGCACGACGGCCAAGTGACGCGAGCGTGACGGCAGCTCCGTGCGACCCGCATCGGCAATGCGGGTCGCACGTTTGCGTTGGGTCGGCTACGATGACACGCAAGAACGTTTCCGGGGAGCCAACACGATGACCACGTCCGTCGTCCCGGCCTTGCGCAAGCTTCAACGGCGTATGAGCCGCTTCCGGCTGGCAGGGCGACCGCGCCGGCGCGCTGATGCGCCGCGTTCGCCGCGGGCGGCGACGCTCGCGGCAATCGGCGCATCGCTCGTCGTGGCCGCATGCAGCTGGACCGCGCACGACGTTCACGCCGACGGCATCGTCTGGCAGGTGGACAACACGACGACGAATCCCGTCGGCAACTGGCAAGTGCTCGGCGTGCGCGATCTGCTGGTTCAATGGGTCGTCGTCGACGATACCGCGTACGTTGCCAACCCCCGCATCCGACCCGCGGCGCACCTTCCCGACTGGGAACGCATCGGCCGCGAGCCGTGGGCCCGAAACGTGATCCTGGGCCTGGCCGGCTACCAGGACGAAAAACGTGCGCGCACCCATCTGTCGACGCTCGCGGACCAGTCCGTCGAGATCGCACGCGCGCCGATCCCGTTGCATGTCACCGGCTACTACTTCCCGGTCGAAATCGATCCGACCTGGCAGGACGCGCCCAAGCTCGCCGAGATCTTGCAGCGGCTGCCGCGTCCGCTTTGGGTGAGCGTCTACGACCAGACCAATATCGGCGGAAAGGCGCTGACGGACTGGCTCGTAGCGTGGCTGCCCGCCGACGTCGGGGTGTTCTTCCAGGACGGCTGCGGCGTCTATGCCCGCGAGCCGTCCGTCGCGCGTACCTACCTCGACGAGCTGACGGCACGCCTGGGCAAACGGCGCGTGCGGGTCATCGCCGAGGCCTTCCGGCCGGCCGAGCATGGCGGTTTCCGGTCAGCCAGCGCCGACGAATTGAGCAAGCAGCTGCTGGCCTATCGGGGCTATCAGGTCTATCTGTTCGATGGCCCCCACTATGTGTCGGACGACCTCACGCGCGCGCTCACGACACGGACGGGCAAGCCGCCTCCGGCCGAGCCTGCGGGGACCGCGCACTGAGTCGGCGCCACCCCGGCGTCACCGCCCCATTTGATGACCAAACCGCAAGACCTAGTGCATAGATATCGTTTGCCGCGGCCTTAATGACTATCGACAATCGTGGCTCGAATTCGCCGCCGTGGCGCCAGAAGCGCCGCGGTGGCCGGTACCTGACGGCTATCCCGGCCGTCCGCGCCATCCAGCTCACGACGACATGTACGCGTTCACTCCCTCATTCCAGAATCCCGCCGGCTCGCCGATCCGCGAGTTGTTCAAGTACCTGTCCGAACCGGGCATGATTTCCTTCGCGGGCGGTTATCCGGCCAGCGACCTGTTCGACGTCGACGGGCTGAGCACGGCAGCCGAACGCGCGTACGCGCAGCCCGTGCGCTGCCTGCAATACGGCCCGACCGACGGCCTCGCCGAACTGAAGCAGCAACTGATCGCGCTGATGGCGCGTCGCGGCGTTGCGTGCACGCCGGCCGAACTGCTCGTCACGACCGGCTCGCAGCAGGGCCTCGACCTGCTGCTGCGCGTGATGGTGTCGCCGGGCGACGTGGTGCTGACCGAACAGCCGGCTTATCCGGCCACGCTGCAGGCGATGCGTCTGCAGCAGGCGCGTATCGTGACGATTCCGGTCGACGGGGAAGGGCTCGACGTCGATCGTCTCGCGGCCCAGCTCGCATCGGGTGCGATCGCCCAGCCGAAGCTGCTCTACACGGTCCCGACCTTCGCGAACCCGACGGGCGCGACGCTCACGCGCGAACGCCGGCTGACGCTGCTGCGTCTCGCGGTGCAATACCGTTTCCTGATCATCGAGGACGATCCGTACGGCGACCTGCGTTTCGCGGGCGAAGCCGTGCCGTCGATGCTCGCGCTGGCCGACGAAGTGGACGGTGCGCGCGACTGGATCGTGCATTTCGCGAGCCTGTCGAAGATCGTCGCGCCGGGGCTGCGCGTGGGCTGGACGATCGCGCCGGCCGAGATCGCGCGGCGCTGCGTGATCGCGAAGCAGACGGTCGATCTGTGCAGCACGCCGTGGACGCAGGCGGCCGCTGCCGAATATCTGGCCGACGGCGCACTCGAACGCCATCTGCCGCGCATCACGGCCGCGTACCAGCGCAAATGCGATGCGATGTGCGACGCGCTGCGCGACGGCTTCGGCGATGCGATCGAATTCCATCGCCCCGAAGGCGGGATGTTCGTGTGGGCGCGGATCGGCGCGGTGTCGTCGGACGTGCTGCTGCAACAGGCGATCGCGAACAAGATCGTGTTCGTGCCCGGCAAGGCGTTCTTCGCGGACAACGTCGACGCGGCGTCGCTGCGCCTGTCGTTCGCCGCGCCGGACGTCGATGCGATCCGGGAAGGCGTGGCGCGCCTCGTGCGCGCATATGAAGCGGCATTGGCCGCGTGAGGAGACCTGAACATGAAACTCACCGTCATTGACACGGTACCGTCGGGCGCTGGCGAAAACCGGCCGGTCGAACATCGGTCGTCGCAGATCAGCGCGGGGCCGCAGTATGTCGCCGACGTGCTCGGCCGTTTCGGCGCGGAGCCGGCGACCGATGCGGGTGATGCCGCGCCGGTGGTGCTCGGCTACAACTGACCTGCGCGGCGGCGGCCGGCGCGCCGCGTGGGTGCCGCCGCCGAAGCAAACGGTTAAGCTTGCGCGATCGAAACCCATGCGATCGCCGTTCCTCCATCATGTCCGACACCGCCTCCGAATCGCTCACGGAAACGTACGACCGCCTGTGGTCCTGCCTCGAATCCGGCGTCAGCGTGCAGCGCTCGCCGTTCACGATGCTGCAGGCCGCGACGCTCGGCGTCGACGGCGCGCCGAAGGTGCGCACGATCGTGTTGCGCCAGGTGAGCCGTGCCGATCGCGTGCTGTCGTTTCATACCGACGCGCGTTCGGAGAAGGTCGCGGAGCTGCGCCGCGATCCGCGCATCGCGCTCGTCGCCAACGATCTCGATGCGCTCGTGCAGATTCGTGCGGAAGGGGTGGCATCGATCTGCGACGACGAAGCGCAACGGCGCGCGATCTGGCAATCGAGCCGTCCGCATACGCTGCTGCTGTATCGCGCACCGTTGCCGCCGGGCACGCCGGTCGCGTCGCCTGAAGCCGCGCATGTCGCGGCGAACGAGGGCGCCGCGGCGTCCGACGACGGCTACGAAAACTTCTGCTTGCTGCACGTGACCGTCAAACGCCTCGATTGGCTCGAACTGGCGCGCGCCGGCCATCGTCGCGCGGTATTCGACCTGAACGAAAGCGGTTACGAATCCCGCTGGATTGCACCCTGAGCGTGCTCAGGGTGGTCCGTTGCATCGGATCGCCTCCCGGCGCTATATCGCCCAGGTTCCGAAATTCCTGCCCGGGCCGGCGGTCAGTTGCACGAATATTTTCCAGCTCGTCTCGGGATTGCCGTTGCAGACGGCGACATGAAGTTCGTTCAGCGTCGCGGCGATGCCTGGATCGGCGCCGAAGTGTTCGTCGTTGAGCGTACGCAGCAGCGGAATGAGCCGCTCGGCAATTTCGTCGGCAGCCGACGCGGCTTGCCCGGATTCAGGTGCGTCGCGCCACGCGAGAAGCGCGTGCCGTATCCGGTCTTCGACCTTGGCGGCTTCGAGAATATACGGGGTCATCGGGTGATCGAGATCGAGCATCGCGTTTATTCCCTGTCTGCGTGGCCACGACTGGCGAGCGGGCCGGGAGGCCGCCCGTCCGACGCGGCCTGCCCGATCATCCAGCCGCGCATCACGGCGATCGCATCGTCGTCGCGCCGTTCGGCCGGATACACGAGATAGAACCCCACCGACAGCGGAAACGCGAAATCGAACGGCTTGCACAACCTGCCGGCGGCGATATCGCGTTCGACCAGGGGATCGGTCGCGAGCGCGATGCCCTGGCCGGCGACGGCCGCATCGATCGCGAGCGACGTCTGGTTGAAGCGCAGCCCCTTGTGCGGATCGACGTCGACGGATTCGGGCATCGCTGCAAGGAACTCGGGCCACAGGTCGTGCGCGTCGTGCAGCAGCACATGGCCGGCGAGCGCGCGCGGCGATGCGGGCGCGGCCAGCAGCGCGGGACTGCAGACGGCGCTCACGTCGAGCGGGAATAGCGCATGCGTGGCGAGATGCTTGCCGAACGGCGGCTTGCCGAAACGGATCGCGAGATCGACGCCGTCGTGGCGGAACGTCGCGAGCTGCTGGTCGGCGATCACGCGCACGTCGTAGTCGGGATGCGCGTCGGTGAACTGCGCGAGCCGCGGGATCAGCCACTTCGACGCGAACGACGGCGTCGTGCTGATGGTCAGCGCCGCGCGCCGCTTCACGAGCTTGTCGGTCGCGTCGGCGATCGCATGCAGCGCGCGCTGCACGTCGGAGAAATACGCGGCGCCGTCGTGCGTCAGCGCGAGGCCGCGCGGCAGGCGCTCGAACAGCTTCAGGCCGAGCACGTCCTCGAGGTGGCGCACCTGCTGCGCGACGGCGCCCTGCGTCACGCCGATCTCGTCGGCCGCGGCGCGGAAATTGAGGTGCCGCGCGGAGACTTCGAACGCGCGAAGCGCATTCAGCGGCGGCAGGCGGGAAGGGCGAGGTGGCATCGGAAGGCTGTAGAAAAACTATCGTCTGGAGGCAGAAATACTGGTTCGACAGTCGTTCGTGATGCGCCTACATTACCACCATGGCGCGCCGAATGGCGGCTGCGCGGCGGCAGGATCCGAACGAGGAGCAGATCGTGACTGTAGAAAAAGTGGCGTTGATCACGGCGGCGGGCAAGGGCATGGGCGCGGCGATCGCGCGCGAACTGGCGGCGACGGGCTATCGCGTCGCACTGATGTCGCCGTCGGGCAGCGCGGTGGCGCTCGGCGAGGAACTGGGCGGCTTCGGCATCCAGGGTTCGGTGACGGAAGAAGCCGATATCGACCGGCTCGTGCAGGAGACGGTCGCGCGTTACGGCCGGATCGACGCGGTCGTGAACAACACCGGGCATCCGCCGAAGGGCGAGCTGCTGTCGATCGCCGACGAAAGCTGGCACGCGGGGCTCGACCTGATCCTGCTGAACGTGGTGCGCGTGATGCGCCGCGTGACGCCGATCTTCCAGAAGCAGGGCGGCGGCGCGGTGGTCAACATCTCGAGCTTCGCGGCGGACGCGCCCGAGCAGCCGATGCCGGTGTCGTCGACGCTGCGCGCGGCGTTGAGCGCGTGGACGCGTCTTTACGCGGAACGCTACGCGGCCGAGAACATCCGGATGAACGCGGTGCTGCCGGGCTTCATCGACAGCTGGCCGGAAACGCCGGAGATCGTCGCGCGCATTCCGGCCGGCCGGTTCGGCAAGACGCAGGAGATCGCGAAGACGGTCGCGTTCCTGCTGTCCGACGGCGCGGGTTACATCACCGGGCAGAACATTCGCGTCGACGGCGCGATCGTCAAGGCGCTCTGAGCCACGCCGGGCGTCACACCGGCGAGCGGCCGCACAGGCCGCTCGCCGCCGTACAGCGGCTACAAACGCGTACAAATCAGACAAATCCGGGATACATCGGACCTTTCAAATGGGCGACGCCGCGTGACCCGGGCGCGCCGGATTGAAAGCCAAGGCGCGACCCCGCGCGCGGCATGTTCACTTTCCACTTCACGAAAGGAGATGCCGAACGATGTCTTCCACACCGTTTTCCCCGATGCGTCGCCACCTGCTGGCCACGTCCGTGGCCGCCGGGGTCTCGGCGATGCTGCCCACCGCGCTGCATGCCGCGACCGGCGGCAGCGACATCCGCCCGTTCACCGCGCACATTCCCGATGAAGCCGTGGCCGACCTGCGCCGCCGCATCGCCGCGACGCGCTGGCCGGGCCGCGAGACCGTCGCCGACGAATCGCAGGGCGTGCGGCTCGCGCGCATGCAGGCGCTGCTGCGCTACTGGGGCACCGACTACGACTGGCGCAAGGGCGAGGCGCGCCTGAACGGTTTCCCGATGTTCATCACGGAAATCGACGGGCTCGACATTCACTTCATCCACGTGCGGTCGCGGCACGAGAACGCGATGCCGATGATCATGACGCACGGCTGGCCCGGTTCGATCTTCGAGCTGCTGAAGGCGATCGGCCCGCTGACCGACCCGACCGCGCACGGCGCGAGCGCGGACGACGCGTTTCATGTCGTCGTGCCGTCGTTGCCGGGCTTCGGCTTCTCGGGCCGGCCGACGCAGACGGGCTGGGGTTCCGACCACATCGCGCGTGCGTGGGGCGAGCTGATGGCGCGCCTCGGTTATACGCGCTTCGTATCGCAGGGCGGCGACTGCGGCTCGGTGATCTCGCACCGGATGGCGATGCAGCGTGTGCAGGGGCTGGCCGGGATCCACGTGAACATGCCGGCGACGGTGCCGCCGGATATCGCGACGCTGCTCGCCACCGATGCGCCCGCGCCGGCTTCGCTGTCGCCGAAGGAGAAGGCCGCGTACGAGAAGCTCGCGACGTTCTATCGCGACAACTGCGGCTACTCGGCGATGATGGTCACGCGCCCGCAGACGGTCGGTTATGCGCTGGCCGATTCGCCGTCGGGGCAGGCTGCATGGATGGTCGACAAGATCTCGCAGTGGACTTATAGCGGCGGCGTGCCCGAACGCTCGATTCCGCGCGACGAGATTCTCGACGACATCTCGCTGTACTGGCTGACGAACACCGCGACGTCGGCCGCGCAGATCTACTGGGAGGATCACTCGAACAACTTCAACGCGGTGGACATCTCGCTGCCGGCCGCGATCACGGTGTTTCCGGGCGAGATTTATCAGGCGCCGCGCAGCTGGGCCGAGCGCAGTTATCGCAACCTGATCTACTTCAACGAAGTCGACAAGGGCGGGCATTTCGCGGCATGGGAAGAGCCGGAACTGTTCGCACGTGAAGTGCGTGCCGGGTTCCGGCCGCTGCGGCGCGGGTAAGGGTTGATTGGCGAACGCGGGCCGGTTGTCGTGCGGCCCGCGTTCGTTTTTACGCAATCGCGTGCAGTGCCCGTGCGAGCTGCAGCATCCGGTGCGCGTTGGCTGCGCGCGTATCGGTCGTGGTCGGGCTGTGGCCAGAACGTTTGCGTCGACCGCGCGATCGTCAAGGCGCTCTGAGCATCGACGCCGAACTGCGGCACATCCGTGCGTCACGCGGCGGCACCGCACGCTCAATAGGACTTGCCGGCAACGGTCGCCGACTCCAGCTCGCGGGTGATGATCTGGGTGCTGCCGATATTGGCCACCGACTTGACCAGGCCGACACCCGGCGCCAGCCAGTCGTCCGCGATCGTCGTGTTCGTCAGCGCCGCATTGGAGAGCGTCTCCGTGGTGTGATAGTGGCACGCGTTCGCGAAGACCTTGCCGTTCCTGAGGCTGACGGTTTCGCGCGCGACATAGGCGCGCTGGATCGAGACGGAGGTTGGGGCCCCGCCCGACGGAAAGACAGGCGTATCCACGTAATTCACCGTCTCGCTTCCCGCGAGCCCGATCGTCTCGACATAGGGCGGCGAATTCACGTCCTGTAGCGCGAGGGTGCCCGAATTGTAGACATCGGTGCCGTAATTCGTGCGCACGCCGTTGCCGACGAGATAGTAGTGATTGGTCTGGATCGGCGAGCCGGCCGTGGTTTCGGCCTGCTGCGTCAGCGTGATGCCCTGGAACTTCGCGGGTGCGAAGGTCCGTGTGTACACGCCGTTGTCGACGGGCTGGCTTTGCGACGTTGCTTGCGTATACATGTGCAACTTCACGGTATCGCCTTGCTGGTACACCGGATCGCACTCGAGGTTCGAGGTGGTCGTCCCGCCGGTCGGGCTGCCCGAGCTGTTGCCGCCGCTGCCGCCGTTGTTGCTCGCGCCCGATCCGGTGCCGGACGGCGTGGGCGAAGGATTGTCGTCGCCGCCGCAGGCGGTCAGGGCCAGACAGGTCAAAACGATCAGTGCAACGGCTTTCATCGGGATCACCTCGAAATGAACAGGACGAACGGAACCGATGCGCGCGGACAGCGCCGTACGCACGGACGGTTATGGCTGGGAATCGGCCGGCGGCGCACCGCCGGCCCGTGAACGTCAGTTGACCTGGAGCTGGCCACCGCGGCCGAGGCCGCCCTTGACGTCCTGCGCCTTGTAGCTGCGCAGTGCGACGACCATCTTGTTGTACGCGTCGATGAACGCGACGACGGTCGCCTTGCCTTCAGGTGTCGACGAGAAGCCGCTCAGGCCACCGCCTACACCGCCACCGAAACCACCGAGCGCCGCACCGTAGTTGGTCGCCGTCGAGCTGCCTTCGGCTGCCGCGATCTGCACGGCGGAGCGCACGTCGAACAGCGTCAGCGTGACGACCGATGCCTTCGTCTGCAGGTGGCCGGCCACCGCCGCCACCGCGCTGTTGCCGATCAGCCCACCGATCATGCTGCCGATGCCGCCGATCGGCGAATCGTTGATGACGATCTGCGGTTCCATGTAGTAGTCGGCCGCGACACGCTGGCCCTTCTGCTGCTTCGAGCCCGCGCGGTATTCGCCGGAATTGCGCTGCAGCTGCGTGATGCGCGACAGTCGGTCATCGCTTTTCTGGTTGCCGATCGACGTGATGACGAAGCAGTTCGACTGCTGCACGGCCAGACGCAGCAGCGGGTCGATGCTCGTCACCTTGGTCGCGCTGCCGAACGGGCCCCACCAGTCGGCGTTACGGCCGTCGTCGACGGCGATCGTGCCGAGCGGCGACGCGCAGCGCTGCAGCCCGGAATCGGCACCGGCGCTCGTGCCGCCAGCGGCGGCGCCGGTCACGCCGGCGTTCTGGCCGCCGGGCGTCACCACGCCGCCGCACGCGGCGACGGACGCGGCGAGCGCCACGGTGAGCAGGGTTTGGGTCAGGCGATGGGAAAGAATGGTTTTCATGTCGTTATCGATCGATAGAGTCGTTGTCCGGCTTACGGGTTCGTGCGAACGTCGATAAGCCCCCCGGGCGTGGCGCGCGATGGTGGTCTCCCTGCTGCAGCCCCCGTTGCTTCCGGCCCGGTCAGTAGTACCAGTACGTCTGATGCCAGACGCCGTAGTACGGATAGCCCGAGTACCAGTAGCCGTAATAGACGTCACGCCATTGCGTGCGCCATTTCCAGTCTTCTTCGTCTTCCTTCTTGGCCTTGCGCGCGAGCTCGAGCAGCTTCTTCGACTCGTTGTCGCCGCGGCCTGCCGCGATCGACAGCCACTTGTCCGCTTCGCGCGGATCCGAGCCCATTTCCTCGAGGCCGAACAGGTAGAAACTGCCGAGCGCCTTCTGCGCCTGCAGGTCGCCGCGCTCGGCTGCGTCGCGCATCCACTTGAGTGCCTGGTAGCTGTCCTGGCGCACGCCGTCGCCGCGGAAATAACGCAGGCCGAGGTCGTAGGCCGCCTTCGGCTGGGTCTTCGCGGCTTGCTTCAGCGCGACGATGCGCGGGTCTTCGCGATCTTCCGTATCGTCCTTATTTTGGTAGGAGACCTGATTTTTTGGACGATCGGAACAGCCAGTGTCGTCGCAGATCCGTACCGTGTTGCTGGTAGCGGACGGATCCTGCGCGCAAGCGGCCAGCAGCAACAGCAGCCCCGGTGCGAGTAAACGGCGATGCATTGTTACCTTCCTTGAGTTCTATTGGCGCCGCACTGCTTCGCGCTATCCCGCCCCGTGATCGCGTACCGGTTTGTGCGCGGGACGGCGAATTTCATCCGCCAACGCCGACACGCGACCCAAAGCGCTCTCAGGTTCTTGTTTTGCCCTGCAATGTCGCTATAAGGTTTGACGCGCGAAAACGGGGTGGGCATCCGCACACTGCCCCGTCATTCGCCTAACTCCGCCGCGGCACCGTCAGGCACTGAATTCCTGTCCGAAAATCCGGATCTTTTAAAGCAACCGACATAAACTGGTATTTTCTAGTTTCAAATGATACATATCGGTCTATCCAAGAGTCAAGGTAACTTGCGAGTTTGTGTGACGAGCCCTGCCGGCCCGGCCGGGAGGCCGGTGGGGAGGGCGGACGTGACCGAGCGGTACGATGCTAGAATTGCTCGTCCCGCGCAGTTGGAAGAGTCAAGGAGGAGCCGTTCGTGCGAGCCAGCAAACGCCAGTTGGTGGTGGATAAAGCGACCGAGCTGTTCTCGAAGCACGGTTTTCATCCGGTGGGCGTCGACTGGATCATCGACGATTCCCGCGTCGCCCGGATGACGCTGTATCGGCATTTCCCGAGCAAGGACGAACTCATTCGGGAAGTGCTGGTCCAGCGCTATGACCTGATCGTGTCCAGCATCGACGCGCAGTTGCTGCACGTCACCGATCCGGTCGAGCGTGTAAAGACGATCTTCGACTGGTACGAAGCCTGGTTCAATACGCCCGAATTTGCCGGGTGCCTGTTCGAGCGCGCGTTGGCCGAATTCGGCACGGCGTATCCGCCCATCTCGGATGTTGCGATCCGGTACCGCCGGAAAATGGTCGAATGGGTCGCCGAATTGCTCACGGGCCTCGTGTCTCCCGACACGGCAAAACGACTGGCGGCCGTCTACATGATGCTGCTGGATGGTGCGACCGTCGACGCCAGGGCGTTCAACGACGCCGCGTCTGCGTCGCGCGCGTGGCAAGCCGCGAAAGCCCTTCTCGAACAGGCGATGCACGCCGAGGATGCGCTTGCGGACTACGATACGCACCGTGCGTGACGGGGCAATCATCGAGCTGATCGTGCGGGCGTACCGCGACAGTCTGTTCGATCGGAAGGCGCTTCCGTTTCACGGCTGACCGCCTCGTGGCGCAGGGCAAAACTCTCTGCAAGACTCGCTCTCGAATCTATCAGGATTCCTGAGTCAGATCAGCGTGCCGGGACCAACCACCCAATACGAATTCCCCATCTCTTGAACTGGACAGCGTGCCTGCCAGGTGCCCATCGCTGAACCGAGTTGGATGGACACGAGGCGATCAGCGCCTTCCGATCTCCGAGATGCTGAAGGCGATGGGTTCGCTGACCGACTCGATCCCCGAAGCCGGCCGTCGCGCAGCAGCGCATTGACTGCCGGCACCTCGATTCCATGATTGCTGCACGGGATTTACGTGGGTTCGTGCTGTCGGCGGAGCAGCACGCTTTCGAGCCACGCATCGATATCATGTTGAACGAGATCCTTGTTGTGGTCGTTCAATATTTCATGCCGGTCGCCGGGGTAGAACCGGTATGTCAGCGCCAGATGCCCCTGGCGCATGTAACGGGCAATCAGCGCCTGGATCGAAATCGTGTGTTCGCCTACCGGATCGTGGGTGCCGGCGATCACCAGAACCGGCAGGTCCACGGGAATTCTCGATTCATGCTCGGGGATCCACAGGTTACGGAAGCCGTCGAGCACGGAGTACAGCATGCTGTTGGAAAACGGCTTGCCGCAGAGTTCGTCGTCCAGAAAGTGCTGTATCTCGACCGGGTCCGCCGTCATCCATTCGCAGCCGGTCGACGGTTGCCCCTGATGCACGAACGGCGCGTTGAATGCTTGCAGCACTTTACCGAACAGCATCGCGGGTTGGTTGCCGTCGACAGAACGCGCTACGACGCCGAGTTGCGCCAGCGTGTCGTCATCAACACCGGGCAATGCGCCCAGCGTGCCGCAGAGTACCGCGCCGGCCAGAAGAGAACCGTGGTTCTGGATGTGCGCTTGCGTGAGTGCGGAGCCCATGCTGTGGCCGAACGCAATCAAGGGCAGGTCGGGAAACTGCGTCCCGATCAGGCGGGATAGCTGGGCGATGTCGCTCGTCATGTCGGCCCACGCCGTGAGCCCGGCTTGCCCCAATGCAGCGGCCCCGGCGGTACGACCATGTCCGCGCAGATCAAGCGCGAAGACGACGTAGTTTCGAGCCGCCAGATAGCGGGCGAGCCGATCGTAGCGGCCGCCATGTTCGCAGATCCCGTGAGTGATCTGCACGGCCCCTCGCGGTGTCTCGTTGGTCGACGGCGTCCATTTCCGGAAAAAGATCCTGGCGCCATCCACGTCTGACGAGAATGACGATTCTTCGTACCGGCAATCGGTTGATGCGGTCATGTCGGAGACTCCGTTTCACATTTGGGGGGAAAGGCTGTCGAGCGCGTGCATGTCTCGTGTTGTCGGAGCGACCGTGAAATGACGGCTTCGTTCTCGCGAAAACAGGAGGGATGGTTCGTCTCGGGCGAGCATATCAGGAACGTGGGCCGGAGAATGGCGAAACGGGAGATTGGCGACTGTTGATGGGTAATTGGCATTGGATGCGTGTGTTTTCCATTGTGATTCGTTGAGTATTTTATTGGCGAGAGGTTTGCCGACGCGTCAGGCGACGCGCGCCTGTTACGTCGCTTCTCGCGCGATTTTTGAATCGCTGTGTGTCGTGTTCGCACACAGATACGTTGCGATACAAAGCATCCGGACGGTTCGGATATAAAACCGGTGAAGCGTTTCACACGGCGGCGCGGTGCCACGCGCCGCCGCTGCGAACGGCGAACCCTGAGCGCCCGCCCGTGCCGCGGGCCCCTTCCTTAGCAATCGACAATGGAGAACGAGTCATGCCTGATACCGTGAACACCCGCCGCCGCCTGATCCTGGGCACGACGCTGGCGAGCCTGAGCCTCGCCGACCTCGGGTTCGGCAACCTGGCGCGCGCGCAGTCGGCGCCCGCTGCACCGGCTGCGCCGCGCGCGGACGGCGTCGCGTCGCTGGGGACGATCCACCAGATCGACGCGGGCGTGCTCAACGTCGGGTATGCGGATCTCGGGTCGAAGAAGGGCCCCGTCGTGTTCCTGCTGCACGGCTGGCCGTACGACATCTACAGCTACGCGGAAGTCGCGCCGCTGCTCGTCGCGGCCGGTTATCGCGTGATCGTGCCGTACCTGCGCGGCTACGGGTCGACGACGTTCCGCTCGGCCGACACGGTGCGCAACGGGCAGCAGGCCGTGACGGCCGTCGACATCGTCGCGCTGATGGATGCGCTGAAGATCGACCGCGCGGTGTTCGGCGGTTACGACTGGGGCGCGCGCACGGCCGACATCATCGCCGCATTGTGGCCGCAGCGCGTGAAGGCGCTGGTGTCGGTGAGCGGCTACCTGATCGGCAGCCAGGAGGCGAACCGCAAGCCGCTGCCGCCGCAGGCGGAGTTCCAGTGGTGGTATCAGTTCTACTTCACGACCGAGCGCGGCGCGCTCGGCTACGCGGCGAATCGCGACGCGTTCAACAAGCTGATCTGGCAGCTTGCTTCGCCGAAGTGGCAGTTCTCCGACGAAACCTACGCGCGCTCGGCCGCGTCGTTCCAGAACCCCGATCACGTGGCCGTCGTGATCCACAACTACCGCTGGCGCCTCGGGCTCGCGAAGGGCGAAGCGCAATACGACGACATCGAGCGGCGTCTTGCCGCCGGGCCGGCGATCACCGTGCCGACGATCACGATGGAAGGCGACGCGAACGGCGCGCCGCATCCGGAACCGGCCGCGTACGCGAAGAAGTTCACGGGCAAGTACCAGCACCGGACGATCACCGGTGGCATTGGCCACAACCTGCCGCAGGAAGCGCCGCAGGCGTTCGCCGATGCGATCCTGCAAGTGGAGCATCTGTGATGCGGGCGGGTGGTGGCATCCTGCGTCGCGGCATGGGCCGCACGCTCGTCGCGGGCGCGCTGCTGGCCGGCACGTTGTCGGCGAGCGGGCCGGCCGCATTCGCGGAGCAGCCGAATCCCGCTGCTTCGCCGATCTACGGCGTGACGATTCCGCCCGGCTACCGGAAGTGGGAAATGGTCGCGCCGGCCGAAGAGGCTGCGCCGCTCGACGAGTTGCGCGTGGTGCTGGGCAACCCCGTCGCGATCCGCGCGCTCGAACAGGCGACGCTGCCGTTCCCCGACGGCACGATCCTCGTGAAGCTCGCGTACAAGCGCAAGCAGTCCGACGAGTTCGCGCCGGCGACGGTGCCCGGTCAGGCGACGACCGTGCAGGTGATGGTGAAGGACTCGCGCCGTTATGCCGCGACGGGCGGCTGGGGTTTCGGGCGCTTCATCAACGGCGTGCCGGCCGATATCGGCCAGCATCAGACGTGCTTTGCGTGCCACCAGGCGCGTGTGAAGAACCACGACTACGTGTTCACGCGGTTGGCGCCATGACGTGATGCGGCATCGCGGGTTCGATGCAACGAAAGGCGTGCCGCGCGAGGCACGCCTTTTTTTATGGTGCGTGGGTGTGGCCGAACGCTTCGAATGGCGACTTTGTATCGCACTGTATCTGCGGCCGTTCCGGAAAAACTGGCATGCAGAAAGCACCGGTTTCGGAAACATGCCGGATACGTGAGCGGGTTCTACTGTCGACATGCAGCAAACATTCGATGCCAGAGCGCTGGACCGGATGCCGAAAGATCGACAGACCCACTTCCTTCAAGGAGAACACACATGAAAACCGCTCGAATCCTCGCTGTTGCCGTCCTCGCTGCCGTTCCCGCCTTGGCGTTCGCCGATACCGGCCAGGGCCTGACGCGTGCCGACGTGCGCGCCGAACTGGTCCGCCTCGAACAGGCCGGCTACAACCCGGCACGCAGCGAACCGCATTACCCGGACGACGTCATCGCCGCCACACAGCGGGCCGCACGTTCCGACCAGAACGGCCCGTCGAAGTCGCAAGGCGACAACGTGGCCGATGCGTCGACGCCGAGCCATCGAGATGCGGCACGTGCGCGTTCCTCGCAGAACGCCGCCGACGACCTGTACGCGCATTCGTGATGCGCTGCTGCGCCCGCCTCCTGTGCGGGCGCAGCCGCTACCGCAGCATGTTCAAACAACACAACAGAGCAAGGAGCAAAACGATGGCCGGTTCGATGAAACGGGTTCTGGTATCCGCCGCGGTGATCGGCGGATTGTTCGGTGCGGTTGCGGTGCAGGCCGCGCCGAAGGATGACCTGAAGGGCACGAATGTCGTGCTCGTGCATGGCGCGTTCGCCGACGGGTCGAGCTGGAACCGCGTGATTCCGCTGCTCGAGGCGCGCGGGCTGCATGTGGTGTCGGTGCAGAATCCGCTGAGCTCGCTCGCCGACGATGCGGCCGCGACAAAGCGCACGATCGACGAGCAGAAGGGGCCGGTCGTGCTGGTCGGTCATTCGTGGGCCGGTGTCGTGATCAGCGACGCGGGCAACGACGACAAGGTGAAGTCGCTCGTCTATGTCGCGGCGTTCGCGCCCGACGATGGCCAGTCGATCGCCGACGTCACGCAGGGGCTGCCGGCGCCCGCCTGGGCCGGCGAGCTGCGCAAGGATGCGGGCGGGTTCACGCGGCTGTCGGACAAGGCGATCGCACAGGATTTCGCGCCGGACCTGCCGCCCGCGCAGCAGCGCATCGTCGCGGCGACCCAGGGGCCGTGGTACGGCGGTTGCATTTCGGAGAAGGTCGCGCAAGCCGCGTGGCATGCGAAACCGTCGACGTTCGTCGTCGCGACGCAGGACCGGATGATCGATCCGAAGCTGCAGGAAACGATGGCGAAGCGGATCGGCGCGACGGTCACGCGCGTGAACGGCAGCCATGTCGCGATGCTGAGCCAGCCGAAGGCCGTGGCCGACGCGATCATCGCGGCCGCGGAACGCGCGAAGCAGGATACGCAGTAAGTGGATGCCGCGCCGCCGTCGTGCGGCGATGTCGACCGGCCGGCGCGGCACCCGATCGTCATTGACGACAGCTCATCGGACCCGCGCCGGCGGGGGCTTCCGGATCGCCGCAGTACAGCAGGTGATAGTGCTGCGGATCGCTATAGAGTGCGTGGAAACCCGTTTCGACGAACACGGACACCAGGTTCCCGATCACCAGGGCCGCGAACAACCCGACCGCGAGCTTCACGAACGGCGACCGCCCCGCATCGCCGGACCGCGCCACGCCGACGTGAATCGACTGCAGGCGCGTCTGGAACGCAAGCATCAGCACGCAATAGATGATGCTTGCGGTCAGTGCGACATAGGATGCGGTGTACATGTGCATGCCCAGGATCGCACCGCCATAGGGCGGGGTGCCGGGCAGCACGTGCAGGAACATTTGCATCAATCCGATCAGGCTGCCGACCAGCGCACCGATTGCGCTCAATGCATAGTTGGCGGGAGAAGGATTGCGGCTCCACACGTTCAACAGCAGTCCCGCGCCGAGCAGCATGAATGCGACCCGCTGGAGATTGCAGAGCGAGCACGGCAGTTCACCGTGCGCCAGCTGGAAGTAGAACGCGACGAGCAGTACCGCATTGACGCCGTATAGCGCCAGCAAATCGATCAGGCGATTGGCTTTCATTTTTTTGACCTCTTACCAGGAGCCGTAGGTGGCGAACTGCGGAATGTGATGTGATCCGTGATGAATGGCCCATGCCGCGACCAGTAGCGTGGTCAGCCACCACGTCGCGCCAGCGGCCCTGTCGCGTCCCAGCAAGGACAGCAGGAGCGCCACGGCGGCGGACAGGAATGGAATGAATCCGATGAACATGATCGACCTCGATTAGTTGGAAACTGTCGCCAGGCAAGGCGCATGAAACAGGCTGCCGTGCACCATCCCGCGGCATGTGCGCACGATCACCATGGCCCACAAGCCGCCGAGCAACACGGCGAGCAACGTGCCGAATACGGCGAATCCCTCAAAACCCGTCACGTGGTACAGGCTCAGCGACGCGGCGGTATAAACACCCAGCGGAAACGTGAAACCCCACCAGCCGAGATTGAACGGCAGTCCTTCGCGGCAATAGCGCATCGTGAAGAGCACGGCGCACGCAAGCCACCAGAGACCGGTGCTCCAGAGCAGAAGGCCGCCGACAATGCCGAAGTCCCGCGCCAGCACCGCCACGCTGGCCAACGGCGTACCGGCGAACGCAACAGGTGCGGCCTGACCGAGCGTCAGCAGACCGAGTGCGCCGGTACCGATCGGGCCGAGCGTCAGCCAGCTCGACGGACCGAGGTCGCGGTGCGGCAACTTGTGGATGACGAGCCGGAAGAACACGAGCGTCAGAATCGCAAACGCGAGCGGTACCGAGATGGCCCACAGCACGTACCCCGCGCCGATCAGCAGGCGAGCCTGCGACCCGACGAAATGCGGCGCGAGGGTGGCCGCGCTCGACGCCGCCACTTCCGGTGCGACGATCGGCAGCAGCAGGACCGCAGTCAGGCGTTCGAACGTGTGCCCCTGCTCGGTGAACATCAAGAACGGCACACCGATCGCGACGACGACCGACAGCAGCGCGTCGAAACACCACAACGCATAAGCAAGCGTATTGACCTCGGCGTGCCCGCCCGTGAACAGGACGATGCCGTTGATGATCGGCACGAGGCCCATTGGCACCGCGCCGAGAAACATCGACTGGACCGGATGGTGCAGCAGCGGCCGAATCGTTTCCGGGAACCGGATCGCCCGCGCAGTCAACATCGCGGCGAAGGCGAGATACAGCACGATGTCGATGGCCCACAACGTCGATGCCAGTGCCCGCTGCCCGCTGAAGTGCAGCGGTAGTCCGGCGAGCACCAGCGACACGATGCCGTTTCCCATCGTCATCGCGAACCAGTTGGGCGTGAATTGCCGGATTCTGTCGGACAGGCCACGCGGCACGCCGATGGTCGAGTTGGTCTTGGTCATTTGATTCTCCGTGTCGAAGAACTGCATGACTGGATTCTAGGGAGCGGCTTTGTATAATAAAAATACATCGTTTTGATGCTTCCTATATCACGATCATATACATCGATGAACTTCACTCACTTGGCCGCGTTTCACGCGGTTGTCGAAACCGGCAGCGTCACGGCAGCCTCCGAAAGACTGCACGTCAGCCAGCCCGCGCTCACACGCGAGATTCGGGAGCTCGAGGAGCGGCTGGGCGTGACGCTGTTCGACCGCATGCCGCGCGGCATGCGGCCCACGGAAGCGGGCCGACTGCTCGCCGAATATGCCGCCCAGATTTTTTCGCTGGCCGATGTTGCCGAGGCGGCGGTCGGCGAGTTCGCCGGCCTCACGAGAGGTCAGCTCGGCATCGGTTCGAGCCGGACCATCGGCGTGTATCTGCTGCCGGCCGTGCTGGACGCATTCCGCACGCGTTATCCGGGCATCACGGTCGATCTCAGGATTTCGAACAGCGAGAACATCGAAAACGCCGTCCTCGCGAACGAGCGCCAGATCGGCATGATTGAGGGGCCTTACGACAACACGGCGTTCGATGCAGCCGTCATTGGCCGGGATGCACTGATCGCGGTCGCCGCGCCGACGCACCCGCTGGCGCGCAAACGTCAATTGACCGCCGATGCAATCGGAACCGCGGAGCTGGTCATGCGCGAACCGGGTTCGGGAACGCGAACGGTCGTCGAGCAAGCGTATGCGCAGCGGGGGTTGACGTTGGCGCCGAAGCTGTCGGTCGGCAGCGCCGAGGCGATCAAGCAGCTGGTGAGGCTCGGCAATGCGATCGCCTGGGTCTCGCGTAGCACCGTCACCGAAGAACTCTCGTCCGGTGCGTTGGTACAACTGCCCGTCAAGGACCTCAAGATCGAGCGCAATCTCTGCATGATCTGGCGCAAGGGCGGCAGCTTGAGCCCGAGCGCGCATGCGTTTCGCGAACTTGCCACGGACGTGTTCAAGCGTTCGCGGTGACGTGGACGGCAGTGCCCGAGTCGAGTCGCCGCGCATGCAGCGTTCCGGCTCGGGATATCGCGGCGCGGATCGCCCGCGCTGCCCGTCAACGGCCGGCCTGGACCGCGCCATGCTGCTGCGCGGCGGCCTGAGCCGCGACCCTTGCTTCGGCGGCCTGGATGTCGTCCGGATAGTGCGGATCGTCGCCCGCCGCGGGCTGGTAGCCTGCCTGTTCGAGGCGCACCAGGTCGGCGATGACTTCGGCACGGGTCAAGGGCGCCGAAGTCGTATTCGCGAAGCTTGCGGTGGCGCTGGTCAGCGCGGCAGCAGCCAGTGCGAAACAAATGAGCGATTTCATATTCTTCTCCTGAAAGCGTAAAAAATGGACGCGCGCTGATACGGGCGCCGCGGTCGCAGGCAAAGCGATCGTCGCGAATGAAACACCGACGGAAAGCCGGTTTTTCATATCGGTATCCTTAATAAAACAACGCGGAAAGCGAGCTGAACCCGATCCATCGCGTTCGAGCGCGGAGATCAAACCATGCACGCGTCGATCGCTTCGCCTGTCTGGAACCCCGTCAATCGTGTCGGCGGGGCAATGTCGATATCTTGGGCCGAGACGCGATAGATGAAAAATATATCGTTGGTATCGACTTGATGCGTTCTTGATATATGAGCGCCAACGCGAGCCGTGTCATCCCTTCCATGCAGGTTCGCCGTAGCGACGAACTGCATCAATCCGCCCGATAGCGCACAACCGCGATAGCAATTCATTCGGCGCTGATTAGGAAATGAATTTTTATTGGTTCTGCCTGCCCGGCCGCACTCGCATAGTGGGGCTGACGGCTATAGACAGCACGCAAGCTGCAACGGCCGCATTCCCGGTGTTTTTGTTCATACGAATCCACGAAAACAAGGAAGTGTCATGACGGTTGCATTGGAAGCACGAACCGCTGCGCAGCAGGCGCTCGAAGACGCCCGCGCGGCGGCCGCATCGGCCGGTACGCCCTACGCGGGCGGCGTGGCGCCGGAAGCCGCGTGGGCGCTGTTCTCGGCGGGCGACGCGCTGCTGGTGGATGTGCGCACGGCCGAAGAACGGAAATTCGTCGGTCACGTGCCGGCGTCGCTGCATGTGCCGTGGGCGACCGGCACGAGCCTGACGCGCAACCCGCGCTTCGTCCGCGAACTGGAAGCGAAGACCGGCAAGGACGCGGTGGTGCTGTTGCTGTGCCGCAGTGGCAACCGGTCCGCTCAGGCGGCCGAGGCCGCGGCGAAGGGCGGCTTCACGCAGGTATTCAACGTGCTCGAAGGGTTCGAGGGCGACCTCGACGAGCGGCAGCATCGCGGCGGCAGCAACGGCTGGCGTTTTCGCGGCCTGCCGTGGGCGCAGGACTGATTCACGGCCGAAACGGGAGAAGGCATCATGGCCGCATTCGAAATCGACGACATCGTTCAGTCGCTGCAAACCGTGCGCCGCGCGTGGCGCGAGAAGCAGCGTCGCTCGCTCGAACCGGGCGGGCGCGACCTGCCGGCGCGCGAGGCGCTCGCGCAGATCATTGGCGCGCTGAAAGGCGTGCTGTTCCCGATGCGGCTCGGGCCGCCCGACCTGCGCCAGGAGAGCGAGAACTTCCACGTGGCCCATGCGCTCGACGCGGCGCTGAATGCGCTGCTCGCGCAGGTGACGCTCGAGTTGCGCTATGCGGCGCGCCAGCGCAACGCCGACGGCACGATCGATCCGGTCGGCGATACCGCGTCGACGGCCGTGCAGGCGTTCGCCGCGCGGCTGCCCGAGATTCGCCGGCTGCTCGACAGCGACGTGCTCGCCGCTTTCCACGGCGATCCGGCGGCCGGCAGTGTCGACGAGGTGCTGCTGTGCTATCCGGGCATCCTCGCGATGATCCACCACCGGCTCGCGCATGAGCTGTACCGGCTCGGCCTGCCGCTGCTCGCGCGGATCATCGCCGAGCAGGCGCACGCGGAGACGGGCATCGACATTCATCCGGGCGCGCGTATCGGCGCGGGTTTCTTCATCGACCACGGCACGGGTGTCGTGATCGGCGAAACGGCGATCATCGGCGAGCGCGTGCGCGTGTACCAGGCCGTCACGCTCGGCGCGAAGCGCTTCCCGCGCGATGCGGCCGGCCATCTGGAGAAAGGGCTCGCGCGCCATCCAATCGTCGAGGACGACGTGGTGATCTATGCGGGCGCAACGATACTCGGCCGCGTGACGATCGGGCGCGGCGCGGTGATCGGCGGCAACGTGTGGCTCACGCAGGACGTGGCGGCCGGCGCGAACGTCACGCAGGCCGTGCTGCGCAGCGAAGCGAACGCCGCGCCGCGCGCGGCGGCACCGGTCGCATAGGGCACGCCATGATCGATCTCATCCATCACTTCGGCGCCAACGTGCGCAAGCTGCGCGAAGCGCGCACGTGGTCGCAGGAGCAGCTCGCCGAGCACGCGGGGCTGAACCGTTCGTATGTCGGCGAGATCGAGCGCGGCGAGGCGATCGCGTCGATCGTCACGGCCGACAAGATCGCGCGCGCGTTCGACGTGTCGATCTCGACGCTGCTGCCCGGTGCATACGTCACCTGAGGTCGCTTCGTTTCGTTTCCCTTTCGGTTGTGCGCGACCTGACGGCTATAGCATGTTGAGCCGGCAGGTGCGTGTTTCCGATAATCACCCCGCGTCATAAGCAATCCCGTTTTTCATCTTAAGAACCCGGAGCCACACATGTCGACCGTTGCAAGCGGCACGGCCGCGCTGAGCGATCACGCCGCCCGCCAACTAGCGAACGCTACCAAGACCGTCCCCCAGCTTTCCACGATCACGCCGCGCTGGCTGACCCACCTGCTGCAATGGGTGCCGGTCGAGGCCGGCATCTATCGGCTGAACCAGGTGAAGAACCCGGAAGCCGTGCGCGCCGCCTGCACGCAGCTCGAGGACGAAAGCGTGCTGCCGCAGACTTTCGTGCCGTACGAGGAACAGCCGCGCGAATACTTCCTGAATGCGGTGAGCACGGTGCTCGACGTGCATACGCGGATCTCCGATCTTTACAGCAGTCCTCACGACCAGATCAAGGAGCAGTTGCGCCTGACGATCGAGACGATCAAGGAGCTGCAGGAAAGCCAGCTGATCAACAACCCCGACTACGGGCTGCTGGCCAACGTGACCGACGAACAGCGGATCTTCCCGCTGACGGGCGCGCCGACGCCGGACGATCTCGACGAGCTGCTGACGAAGGTGTGGAAGGAGCCCGCGTTTTTCCTCACGCACCCGCTCGCGATCGCCGCGTTCGGCCGCGAATGCACGCGGCGCGGCGTGCCGCCGCCGACGGTCAGCCTGTTCGGTTCGCAGTTCCTCACGTGGCGCGGCATTCCGCTGATTCCGTCGGACAAGGTGCCGGTCGCGGACGGCAAGACCAAGATCCTGCTGCTGCGCGTGGGCGACAAGCGGCAGGGTGTCGTCGGCCTGTATCAGCCGGGCGTCGCGGGCGAGCAGGGGCCGGGCCTGTCGGTGCGTTTCATGGGGATCAACAACCAGGCGATCGCGTCGTACCTGATCTCGCTGTATTGCTCGCTCGCGGTCCATTCGCCGGATGCGCTGGCTGTCCTCGATGATGTCGAAATCGCCAAGTTCCATGACTATCCCGACACCTACCGTTAATCCCGGCCTGACCGGCGGCGACGCGCTCGCGCTGCCGCACGCGCCGTTGCCGGCCGGGCTGCCCGACCCCGCGACACTCGCGCGGCTCGCGTCCGAGTTCTTCGCGACACCGCCCGGGCAAGCCACCGCGCCCGGGCTGTCGGCGGGCAGCGGTGCGGTCGGCGGCGTGCCGTCGGCACTGCCGGCTGCCGCGCCGATCCTCGCGTCTGTGAGCAACCCGGCGCCCGCCGGCTCGCCGCTCGCGGGGCCGGGTGGCACGGGCACCGGCGTGCCGGGTCTCGCGCTGCCGCAGGGCAAGGCGGCCGGCACGAACCTCGCGCCGTCCGCGCCGACGCATGTGCTGTCGCTCGGCAATCGCGTGCCCGCGCTCGCGCCGCATGCGGCCGCGCAGAACGGGCTGCCCGACAACGTCGTGTCGATCGCCCCCGCGCTCGAACCGCGCATCGGTGGCGCGGCGCTTGGCGTGCCGCAGGCGAATGCGGCGGCGTCGGAAGGCGCGGTGAAGCCGTCGCCGTACTACTTCACCGACGGTTCGCTGCAGGGCTGGCAGGCTACGCCGCAGGACATCGTCGTGCCGTCGAACGGCCTCGCATCGCCGGAAGCATTCGGGTTGCCGGGCGACGCTGCGCTGCGCGACCTGCTCGCCGTGCATCGCGACGTGCCGGTTTCGCGTGCATCGGGCGCGGACGTGCCGCGTTACTTCATCGACGATGCACACGCGGTCGAGCCGCAACGCAACCTGCATCGCGGCGCGCACCCGCCGTTCGACGTGAACGCGATCCGCCGCGATTTCCCGATCCTGCAGGAGCGCGTGAACGGCAAGCAGCTCGTGTGGTTCGACAACGCGGCGACGACGCACAAGCCGCAGGCCGTGATCGATCGCCTCGCGTATTTCTATGCGCACGAGAACTCGAACATCCACCGTGCCGCGCATGCGCTGGCCGGCCGCGCGACGGATGCTTACGAGCATGCGCGGGAAACGGTGCAGCGCTTCATCGGCGCAGCGTCGCCGGACGAGATCGTGTTCGTGCGCGGCACGACCGAGGCGATCAACCTGATCGCGAAGACGTGGGGCGTGCAGAACGTCGGCGAAGGCGACGAAATTGTCGTGTCGCATCTCGAGCATCACGCAAACATCGTGCCGTGGCAGCAGCTTGCCGCGCAGAAGGGGGCGACGCTGCGCGTGATTCCGGTCGACGATTCGGGGCAGGTGCTGCTCGACGAATACCGGAAGCTGCTCAACGACCGCACGAAGATCGTGTCCGTCACTCAGGTGTCGAACGCGCTCGGCACGGTCGTGCCGGTGAAGGAGATCGTCGAGCTTGCGCATCGGGCGGGTGCGAAGGCGCTGGTCGACGGTGCGCAGTCGATCTCGCACATGCGCGTCGACGTGCAGGCGCTCGATGCGGATTTCTTCGTGTTCTCCGGGCACAAGATCTACGGGCCGACGGGTATCGGCGTCGTGTACGGCAAGCGCGCGATCCTCGACGACATGCCGCCGTGGCAAGGCGGCGGCAACATGATCGCGGACGTGACGTTCGAGCGCACGGTGTTCCAGCCGCCGCCGAACCGGTTCGAGGCCGGCACCGGCAACATCGCGGATGCGGTCGGGCTCGGCGCGGCGCTCGACTACGTGAGCCGCGTCGGCATCGAGAACATCGCGCGCTACGAGCACGACCTGCTTGCGTATGCGACGAGCGTGCTCGCGCCGGTGCCGGGCGTGCGGCTCGTCGGCACCGCGCGCGACAAGGCGAGCGTGCTGTCGTTCGTGCTGAAAGGCTATGAGACCGAGGAAGTCGGACAGGCGCTGAACGAAGAGGGCATCGCGGTGCGCTCGGGGCATCACTGCGCGCAGCCGATCCTGCGGCGATTCGGGCTCGAGGCTACGGTGCGGCCGTCGCTCGCGTTCTACAACACGTGTGACGAGGTCGATGCGCTCGTTCGTGTGGTGCGGCGTCTCGCGACTCGGCGTTGACGCTGCGCGCTTGCGGCGGCCCTCACGGGTTGCCGCAAGCGCTTTTCCGCTGCCCGGTCAGAAGCGCACGACCTGCTTCTGCTCGACCGTGAAGCCGTCGCGCAGCACGGACGCGGAATCGGAAAAATAGCGGCGGGTTTCCGACAGCAGGTCGGTATTGCCGCGACGGCAGAACACCACACCCGACCCTTCTTCCGTCAGCAGTTCGTCGATCAGCGATTCGGGTTGCCCGATATCGGCGAGATGGACGTTCTGCACGCCGTGCGCGAGGGCATCGAGTGCTTCCCGCACGCAGGGTGCCGCATCGGCGGCCGGATGCTCGGTGAGCCATTGCTCGAGTTCCGTGATGCCGTACAGCCCCGCGAGTTCGCCGAGTTCGCGCAGCAGCGCGCTGTCGACCATCATCACCAGCGTCACCGCGCCGGTGCGCTGTGCGAAGAGGCTGCCTAGTTGGTCCGGGCGCAGCAGGCGATCCTCACCGGCGTCATCCGGCGCGACGGGCATTACGACGGGCACCAGCCCGTTTCCGAGAAACGCGTTCAACGCGGTGCCGTCGAATTGCGCGACCGGGCTCATGTTCGTCCGGTCGGATTCAGCGCTGGCCACCAGCAGGCCGCCGTCGTGACCGTCGATGCCGATCGCCTTGACGCCGTGGCTGCCGATCAGGCGAACGAGTTCGTGGTTGACCTCGGCCATTGCGGCGCACGCGGCCTGGACGGACTGCGTGCCGGGTGCGGAAGGTCCGCCCTGGACGACGACCGGACGAACGCCGGTGAGCGCGAGCAGCGCGACATCCTGTGCGAACGACTGGCGAAAACGCGCATCCCGCGCGGCGCCGCCATCGACGATGACGACGGTCTGCCCGTGCAGGGCCTGCATGAACGGCAGCGAGCGAGCCAGTCCGGCCACGCGCCGTGACGAAAGGGTGGGACTTTCAGGGTCTGGGAACATGAGATGTCGAAAGAATGAAGGGAGTGCCTGTCGCCGCACGGTGCGGTGTCAGTGCGTGCGTTGCATGAGCCGGTGAATCTCGTCGGGCGTCAGCGCGTCGCGCGACGCCTGCCGGAACGCGCGATCGCTGAAACACCGCGCCGCGTCGGCGAGCAGTTCGAGGTGTGCGCGGTCGTCTTCTTTCGGCAGGACCAGCACGATGAATTCGCGCACGGGCTTGCGGTCCGGCGCGTTGAACGTGAACGGGTACAGCGCGCGAACGAACAACGCGGCGGCCGAGCCGAGTCCGTCGGCCCGTGCATGCGGAATCGCGACGCCCTGGCCGAGGCCGGTCGAGCCGAGCTGTTCCCGCTTCGTCAGTTCGGTCCTGATCCGGTCCGCGGAAACCCCGCTGCTGCGCGCGATGTAGCGCGCTGCGAGGTCGAACAACTGGATCGCACTCTCGACCGGCACGTCGAGCAGGATGTTGTCCGGTGGGCACGCGTCGGCCAGCCGGGTCGCGAGCGGCATGCCGCCGCGCCGGTGGGGAAAGTCGGGTTGGCCGCCGACGGCGGCCTGCTGCGTTTGCATGCGGATCTCTCCGTGTCGGGATGACAGGGAAATCCTAGACAAAACCGCGTAAAGACGGTGTCAGATACGCGGGGGGCCGGCATTAAAATTGTGTATCGATCGCGGCGTGGCTTGCACCACGCGCTTGATACGAACGTCTTCAGGTGCCCGACAGCACGAACGGCAGCGTCGTCAGCAGAAAGATCGAGATGCCGACGACCGGCGCACCGAACGCGATCGCCGCGAACGCCACCGCGGCACTGGTCAGCACGAGCGTTCTCGACACCCGGCGATGCCGGTCGTGTGCCGTCGCCCTGTCTTCGCGGATGGTATCGGCCCGCGCGCCGATCACGTGTTTCCAGAACGTCAAGCCAAGCATGATTGCTCCTGTATGAAAGACGACCGAGACGGGGCGCGCGATGCGCCGTGCACGCGTATCAGCAACGCTTGAGCTTGAGCACGCGCGAGATCTGCCCGGACGTGAAACTGCTGTTGCGCACGTAAGGCGCACAGTCGAGCGGCGCCGTGAGCGACTCGCTGACGACGTACTGGCCGACAAAGCGGAACGCATCCGTTTCCATCTTGATGAACACCGGAATCGCGTCGCGTTGCGCGGCGAGCGTCCTGCCGGCCGCGCGCGCGGACGCGCTGCCGTCGCAGAGGATCACGTCGGGTGCGTGCGGGTTGAGGTCCGTGCGCAGGCAGGCGGCCACGACCTTGCCGTTCTTCGTCGGCAGGAATGCCTGTTTGCTGCCGCCGCATGCGGTGTGGATGAATTCGCGCGTGTATTGCTTGTCGATCTCGAACATGACCGGACTCCCGTATCGGAAATTTCCGTGAATGAATTCAGGTATGCAAAGTAATTGGACCGGTTCGACATGCCGGATGCGGGCATGCGATCGGTCATCGTCGGCAAGGCGGATCGATGGCGCGTCGTTGCACGAATGTGCCGCACGCAGTCGCTTGAGCGCACGATGCGCGATTACCGCATCGACGTCGTGTTCAAGCGTGCGCGGGAAAAACTACGGCGCGCACCGCCCGCCTGTCGGCAGGACGGTGGCTCGGGAAAAGGAGACGCAGGCGTCCTGCCTGTCAGGCAGAAAAGCAACTCGGAGGGCGAGGACTTCGGATGCGCATGGTGCGTGCTCGGTGAGGGATGGCGAACACATTCTAGTGAACGCACGCACGGCCGCAAGTAAAAAGGTCGTAAAGGCGCGGGGATGCCCTCTACGTGCACTGCCAGAGGTGCGCGCTGGTGCGGCACGGCGCACACCAGAACGTGTAGTTTGCGCCGCCGCTGCCCCACAGCCATTCGCCGCCATCCGCTTGCGGCAGGTCGGAATCGAGCTGCATCACGAAGCGCATCTTGCGGCCGCAATCCGGACAATCGGGGTACCACGCCGACTGCACCCACGACGGCGCGCCGCCGACTCGGCTCAGGTTCTGGCGGTCGTTCGACTCGCCCCAATCCTGCCAGGCCCAACGCGCCGGTGCGGCAAAGAGTGTTACGTCGGCTTCCACGAAGGCGGCTGCCGCATAGTCCGGCTGGAGGGCGGCGTCACGTTGCTGTGACGGGTGGGCGTACGCGTTGCCGGTGTCGTCGTGCCGGTGGAACAGCGGGCCGTCGCTTTCCCAGCCGAGACAGGACAGGCAGGTGTCGAACGAAACGGGCGTCGTGCTGTCGATGCCTGCTTCAACCGGTTGCGGCAGCGTCAGCAACCGGTGCAGCGGCTCATGACACAGGCCGCATCGATGCGTCGACGCGCCGCCGAAGCGTGCGCCGGACCGACGCGATTCGCCCGCGTGCCAGGTTCGATGATTGGCGTGAATCTCGCGTTTCCACTTCGGCATGTCGCGGAGAATTGGCGCACGCAGTGTCGGGCCGAAGTCGATGTGCAGCGGCGACTCGCCATGCAAGGCGCGCAACGTGTCGTGTTCCTGCGCATAGCCGGCGGACATGAGCCAGTTGACGGATTGTTCCGGATCGTCCGGAAACAGTCGGGCCACGGCGTCGAGCACCGCCGCCGGTTGTCGTGAATGGAGCAGCGCGATGGCACGTTCGTGTGCGACGTCGTCGCCGGCCGGTGCTTCGGAGAGCCGGCTGCGCCATGCGTCGATCGTCGCCGGATCGAGCGCCCGCCACGCGCTTTCCGCACAATACAGGGACGGCGACTGTTTCGTACCAACCACGTCGAGGAGCGCATCCCAGTGACCGGCGAATACATGCGGCGACTGTAGTGCGACGCTCGATAGCACGCGCGCGAGCCGGTCGTTCCACGCGCCGTCGCGGACCCGTCGCCACGTTTCGGCTGCGACATTGGCGAAAAAGGCGTCGTCCATCAGGTCGAGCGCGGCATCGAGGAAGGTCGCGTGCGGCAACGTGCGATCGAACGACGCGATCACAAGATCGGCGAGTGCGGCCGGGTTGTCGCGACGCAGTACCAGCATCTGCGCCATCGGATCGTTGCCGGTCCAGCCGAGGCGTTCGTAGTCGTCGAGAATGGTTTGTGCGGTCGGCATGGCGCGGCAAGCGGCGTGGCGGGAGGGGCTTCATCTTAACCGAGCGGGGCGTCCTGCCGGCGCGCTGCGGTGTCTCGTCGATCCAACGAAAAAACGCGTGACGACTGCCGTCGCCACGCGTTGCACGTTTCCACAAGGCCGCGCGCATACCGGCGAACCGGCGCGCGGCGCTGCATCAGAAATCGAAGCCCGGCCCACCCGCACCCGGCCCGCCCGGCCCCGCGACCGGCGCCGCATCCTTCGGCGCTTCGAACACGGTCGCATCGGTCGTCAGCAGCAGCCCGGCCACCGACGCCGCGTTCTGCAGCGCCGTGCGCGTGACCTTGGTCGGATCGAGCACGCCCGATTCGACGAGGTCGCCATACTCGCCGGTCTGCGCGTTGTAGCCGAAGTTGCCCGAGCCTTCCGCGACCTTCGCGACGACGACACTCGCTTCCTCGCCCGCGTTCGTGACGATCTGGCGCAGCGGTTCCTCGAGCGCGCGCAGCACGATCTTGATGCCCGCGTCCTGATCGGCGTTCACGCCCTTCAGTTCGCGGATCGCCTGCCGCACGCGGATCAGCGCGACACCGCCGCCCGGCACGATGCCTTCCTCGACGGCCGCGCGCGTCGCGTGCAGCGCGTCGTCGACGCGATCCTTCTTTTCCTTCACCTCGATCTCGGTTGCACCGCCGACCTTGATCACCGCGACGCCGCCCGCGAGCTTCGCGACGCGTTCCTGCAGTTTTTCACGGTCGTAGTCGGACGTCGCTTCGTCGATCTGCACGCGGATCTGCTTCACGCGTGCTTCGATGTTCTTCGCGTCGCCCGCGCCGTCGATCACGGTCGTGTTCTCCTTGCCGACCTCGATGCGCTTCGCGTGGCCGAGTTCGGCGAGCGTCGCCTTTTCGAGCGTCAGCCCGGTTTCCTCGGCGATGACCTGCCCGCCGGTGAGGATCGCGATGTCTTCGAGCAGCGCCTTGCGGCGGTCGCCGAAGCCGGGTGCCTTGACGGCAACCGTCTTCAGGATCCCGCGGATGTTGTTCACGACGAGCGTCGCAAGCGCTTCGCCCTCGACATCTTCCGCGATGATCAGCAGCGGCCGGCCCGACTTCGCGACCTGTTCGAGCACCGGCAGCAGGTCGCGGATGTTCGAGATCTTCTTGTCGTGCAGCAGGATGTACGGGTTCTCGATCTCGGCGATCTGCTTGTCGGGATTGTTGATGAAGTACGGCGACAGGTAGCCGCGATCGAACTGCAGCCCCTCGACGACGTCGAGCTCGTCGGCGAGCGACTTGCCGTCCTCGACGGTGATCACGCCTTCCTTGCCGACGCGGTCGATCGCTTCGGCGATACGCTGGCCGATCGATTCCTCGCCGTTCGCGGAGATCGTCGCGACCTGCGCGATTTCCTTGCTCGTGGTGGTCGGCTTGCTGATCTTCTTCAGTTCCTCGACGGCCGCCACGACGGCCTTGTCGATGCCGCGCTTCAGGTCGAGCGGGTTGAGCCCGGCCGCGACGTATTTCTGGCCTTCGCGCACGATCGCCTGTGCGAGCACGGTGGCCGTGGTCGTACCGTCGCCGGCTGCGTCGCTGGTGCGCGACGCGACTTCCTTCACGAGTTGCGCGCCGATGTTCTGAAGCTTGTCCGCGAGTTCGATTTCCTTCGCGACCGACACGCCGTCCTTCGTGACGACCGGCGCGCCGAAGCTGCGTTCGAGCACGACATTGCGGCCCTTCGGCCCGAGCGTGACCTTTACCGCGTTCGCGAGAATGTTCACGCCTTCGGTCAGCTTCGAACGTGCGACGTCGCTGAAAATGATTTCCTTGGCTGCCATGATTGCGCTCCGTTATTGATTGACGACGGCGACGATGTCTTCCTCGCGCAGTACGAGGAACTCATTGCCGTCCACCTTGACGGCTTGACCCGCGTACTTGCCGAACAGCACGCGTTCGCCGACCTGCAGGTCGAGCACGATGCGCTGGCCGTCCGCATCCTTGCGGCCGGGGCCGACGGCGATCACTTCGCCCTGGTCGGGCTTTTCCGCGGCGCTGTCGGGGATCACGATGCCCGACGCGGTGGTGGTTTCCTGGTCGAGTCGTTTGACGATGACGCGGTCGTGCAAGGGGCGTAGGCTCATCTCTTCGTCCTGTCCTGTTCTGTCGAAATTGGCTGGCACTCTTCATCAGAGAGTGCTGACGAGTATAGAAACGAGCCGCGGCGCGATCCAATAACGGATTCGGAAATGCATTTGCGCGGATGCGCTATGGACGGAAGACGGGCGGGGCCGCCGTCAGATCAGCAGCGATACCGTCCTGAACAGCGCGAGATCCTCCTTGCGCGCGGATCGCGCATGGCGGCGGATCACGTGCAGCAGGCAGTCGATGAAGCAGCGTGCCGCGTCGCTCAGCGTGCTGCTGCGGCGTGTGACGATGCCGAGGTCGCGCGGCTCGAACGTCTCCTTCAACTGCAACGCACGCATCCGGTCGCCGAACGGCGGCACGGCGGCAAGAATCGTCGGGCACCACGTACACATGTCGGCCTGCTCGAGCATCGTCTGCAGCATCGCGACCGATTGCGCGCGCACGATGCGCCGTTCGTCGATCTGCGCGCCGTGGCGCGTGAACAGGTAATCGACGAGTGCGGCCTGCCCGTCGGCCGCGAAATTCAGCACCCAGTCCCGGTCGAGCAGGTCGTGGATCGACCGCACGCGTTCGCACGGATGGCCGGCCCGGACCATGACCGAGGTGTCGTAGCGCAGCATCGGCTCGAACGCGAATTCCTGCGTGCCGCCCGGCTGGACGTGGCCGAGCGCGAAGTCCATGCTGCCGTCGCGCAACAGCGGCTGGGCGACGGCCATCAGCGCTTCGTAGAGTTCGAGGCGCACGTCGGGCATCTGCTCGCGAAACCGCAGCACGGCTTCCGCGAGGAACGTCACCGTGAGCCACGGCGTCACGCCGATGCTCAGCCGGCCCTCGACGCGGCCGCGCATGCGTTCGAGGTCGCTCTGCGCGTGTTCGAGCTGCTTCAGCACGAGTTTCGCGTGCGTGAGCAGCGTCTTGCCGTATTCGGTGAAGCCGATCCCTTCCGGCGCGCGCACGAGCAGCGGTAGCCGCTCGCTCGCCTCCAGTTCGCGCAGCGCGCGCGTGACGGCCGCCTGCGACAACCCGAGCAAGCGCGCCGCGCCGCGGATGCTCCCGGCCTCCGCGCTCGCGACGAGCGCCTGCAACTGATGCAGCTTCATCGTGCTCATGGTGCGATACCCGACAACGAAAGGTTGTCATCATAACGAAACCGCGGCTGTTCGCCGGGATTTTCGCTGCATACGATTCGGCCACGATCGGTCATCCGGGCGATCGACCAGCAGAACGTATCGAGGAGAATCGGGGTTGGACCACGAACACATTCCACCGGAAATGGCGGCCATCGAGACGGAGATGATTGCGCTGCGCCACCGGCTGCACGCGCATCCCGAACTCGGCTTCGAGGAACACGCGACCAGCGAACTCGTGGCCGATTACCTGACAACGTGGGGTTATCGGGTGACGCGCGGGTTCGGCGGCACGGGCGTGGTCGGCACGCTGACGCGCGGCGCCGGGAAGCGGCTCGGGCTGCGCGCGGACATGGACGCGCTGCCGATCCGCGAGACCACCGGGCTGCCGCATGCGAGCCGGCGCGACGGCGTGATGCACGCGTGCGGCCACGATGGTCATACGGCGATGCTGCTCGCGGCGGCGCGCTGCCTGGCGGAACGCGCGCGCTTCGCGGGCACGCTGAACGTGATTTTCCAGCCGGCCGAAGAAGGGCTCGGCGGCGCGAAGCGGATGATCGACGACGGCCTGTTCACGCAGTTCCCGTGCGATGCGGTGTTCGCGATGCATAACGTGCCGGGCCTGCCGGCCGGCGTGCTCGGTTTCTGCGACGGCCCGGCGATGGCGTCGGCCGACGAGGTGCGCGTGCGCGTGATCGGGCGCGGCGGGCATGGCGCCGCGCCGCATACGACGATCGATCCGGTGGTGGTGTGTGCGTCGATCGTGATGGCGTTGCAGACGGTGGTGTCGCGCAACGTGAATCCGCAGGAACTGGCGATCGTCTCGGCCGGCTCGATCCATGCGGGCACTGCGTCGAACGTGGTTCCGCCGCATGCGGAGCTCGAACTCAGCGTGCGCGCGTTGTCGCCGGACGTGCGCGCGCTGCTCGAGCGACGCATCCGCGCGATCGTGCACGGGCAGGCCGCGAGCTACGGCGCGACGGCCGAGATCGACTATCGATACGGCTATCCGGTGCTCGTCAATCATGCGGCGGAAACGGCCTTTGCGCGCGATGTGGCCCGCGAGTGGGGCGGCGATGCGGCGCTGATTCCGCATCTGCGGCCGATCGCGGCGAGCGAGGACTTCGCGTTCATGCTCGAGGTTTGCCCGGGCAGCTACCTGTCGATCGGCAACGGCGACGGCGCGGCCGGATGCGGGCTGCATCACCCGGGCTACGACTTCAACGATGCGTGCCTCGCGACCGGCGCGAGCTACTGGATCGCGCTCGCGGAGCGATACCTCGCATGAAGCGGTTGCACGATTTCAATTCACGAATCACGATTTACACAAGGAGACTGGCAATGAAACAGTGGATGGTGGCGCTCGCGGTGGCGCTGGCGGCAGGGACGGCGCATGCCGGCGACTGGACGGGCAAGGAGATCCGCCTCGCGGTCGATCCGACTTACCCGCCGCTCGAATACAAGCTGCCCGACGGCACGCTGACGGGCTTCGGGATCGACATCACGAACGCGTTGTGCGCGGAACTGCACGCGCGCTGCGTGTGGGTCGAGTCGAGCTTCGACGGGATGATTCCGGGGCTGCTCGCGCGCAAGTTCGACGTGATCGCGTCGTCGATGACGATCACGCCGAAGCGGATGCAGCAGATCGCGTTCACGAACCGGATCTCGAACGCACCGGCGCGACTGGTCGTGCACAAGGGGTCGCCGCTGCTGCCGAGCGCCGAGTCGCTGAAGGGCAAGCGCGTGGGGGTCGAGCAGGGTTCCGCGCAGGCCGACTACGCGGTCGCGAACTGGCAGCCGGCCGGCGTGCAGGTCGTGTCGTACCAGAACCAGGATCAGGTGTACGCCGATCTCGTGACGGGGCGGCTCGACGCGGCGTTCCAGGCATCGATCGCGGCCAGCGACGGGTTCCTGAAGAAGCCGCAGGGCAAGGACTTCATGTTCGCGGGCGCGCCGATCGACGACGCGAAATACTTCGGGCAAGGCGACGGCCTCGGCTTGCGCAAGCAGGACAACGACCTGCGCGACGCGTTCAACCACGCGCTCGCGACGATTCTCGCGAACGGCACGTACCAGCGGATCAACCGCAAGTATTTCGACTTCGATATCTACGGCGGCAAGTAAGCGGCAGCGCACGCAACGTGCGCAGTCAGCCATGAATAAATAAGGATTACGGATGAACTGGAGATCGATTCTTGTCGCGATTCCGGCGCTGTGCGCAGCGCCCGCGTTCGCACAAAGCAGTGTCACGCTTTACGGCCTTGTCGATGCCGGCATCGACTATACGAACAACGTCGGCGGCCATGGCGCTTGGCAGATGGCAAGCGGCTTCGCACAAGGAAGCCGCTGGGGGCTGAAGGGTACCGAGGACCTGGGCGGCGGCTACAGCGCGCTGTTCCAGATCGAGAATGGCTTCAACGTGAACAACGGCACGCTCGCGCAGGGCGGCCGCATGTTCGGGCGTCAGGCCTACGTCGGGCTTGGCAGTACGCGTTTCGGCACGCTGACGCTCGGCCGGCAATACGATTCGGTCGTCGACTATCTCGCGCCGACGACCGCGAACGGGAGCTGGGGCGTTTATCCGTTCTCGCACCCGCTGGACAACGACAACACCGGCAACACGTTCCGCGTGAACAACACGGTCAAGTACGCGAGCCAGGATTTCTCCGGCTTCTCGTTCGGCGGCACCTACAGCTTCAGCAACGACACGGGTTTCGCGAACAACCGCGTATGGAGCGTCGGCGCGCAGTACGAGCAGGGCGGCCTGCTCGTCGGCGCGGCGTTCCTGAACGCGGACAACCCGGGCGCGACGTCGGGCGGTGCGATCGCCGGTTCGGGGTCGGTCGGCGCCGACGCGAATTTTGCGTCGGCACGGCTGCGGATCTTCGGGGCGGGCGTCAACTACACCGCGGGGCCCACAACGGTCGGATTCGCGTACACGAACAGCAACGTCACGCGGCCGACCGCGAACGTCGGTTACCTGTTCGGCGACGAGACGATCGAGCCGGTGACGGGCCCGCTCGCGGGCGGCACGGTGACGGCGATCAAGTATCAGAACTTCGAAGTGAACGGCAAGTACCAGTTCACGCCGGCATTGTTCGTCGGCGCGCAATACGTGTACACGACGGTGCGCTACGACGCGACGACGGGCGCCGCGAAGCCGAAGATCCATTCGCTCGGGTTGATGGCCGACTACAACCTGTCGAAACGCACGGACGTGTACCTGATGGGCGCGTATCAGCGGATAACCGGCGATGCGACCGGTTCGTCGCTCGATCAGGCGTATGTCCCTGGCGCGGCCGATCTGTCGTCGAACGGGAAGCAACTGATGGTGCATGCGGGGATCCGGCACCGGTTCTGACCGAACCGTGCCGGATGGGTGGCGGTCGGTCGCGCGCGGCCGGCTGCCGCGGCGTATGATCACCGCACCACGCATATCCGGGGGCACGCCGTCATGAACAGGAAACTGCAGATCGTGATCGTCATCGGCATCGCGGTGACCGTGCTGAACGTCATCTATCACCTGATCCGCCGATGATGCGCCGGCCCGCCCGCTCCCCCGGCGCGCGCGGGCCGGACGCCCGTCCGGCGATGCAACGCGAGCGCGCATGACCGCGATCGACACCCCGATGGTCAGACAGCCACCCGGCTGGCTGCGCATCGCGCCCGCGCTGTTCCTGCTGCTGTGGGCCAGCGGTTTCGTGTTCCTGAAGCTCGGCCTGCGTTATGCCGATCCGCTCACGTTCCTCGCGCTGCGCTATGCGTGCGTCGTTGCGTTGCTCGCCGGCCCGTTCCTGTGGCTGCGCCCCGCGTTGCCGCGCACGCGGCGCGAATGGCGCAACCTCGTCGTCGTCGGCCTGTTGCTGCAGGCCGGTTATTTCGCGTTTACATACCTAAGCCTGAAGCTCGGCATGTCGGCCGGCGCGGTCGCGCTCGTCACGTCGCAGCAGCCGATTCTCGTCGGGCTGCTCGCGCCGATGATCGCCGGCGAGCGCGTCGGCGTGCTGCGCTGGGTCGGGCTCGTGCTCGGCGCCGCGGGCGCGGTGCTGGTGATCCTCGCACGCTCGTCGGTCGACGTCGCGTCGCCGTGGGCGCTGGCGTTCGCGCTGCTCGCGCTCGCGTGCATCACCGGCGGCACGCTGTGGGAAAAGCGCTTCGGCACCGACGTGCATCCGGTCACAGCAAACCTCGTGCAATACACGGTCGGGCTGGCCGTTATCGCGCCGCTCGCGTTCGCGCTCGAACCGATGCACGTGCAATGGACCGCCGGCCTCGCCGGTTCGCTCGCGTACCTCGTGATCTGCAATTCGCTGATCGCGATCTCGCTGCTGCTCGCGATGGTGCGATACGGCGAAGCGTCGCGCGTGTCGGCGCTGTTCTTCCTGATTCCGCCCGCGACCGCGCTGATCGCACTGGTGGCGCTCGGCGAGACGATCGGTGCGCTCGCGTGGCCGGGCATGGCGCTCGCGGCGGCCGGCTTGTTTCTGGTGATGCGCTACTGACGCGCGCACCGCATCCGGGCAGAACGACCGAACGAAGCGAGTGCCGACGACCGTACGCGTTTTTCCGGTCCGGTTCACAATCGTCCGGAATGCGTATGCGCCGCTCGGCTGCGGTTGCATCGCGACTTCTTCGCTTCCTTCCACAAAGGCACGAATCATGTCATCCCGCACCTATCTCGTCACCGGCGCGTCGCGCGGCATCGGCTTCGCGGTCAGCACACTCCTGGCGCAGCGCGGCCATCGTGTCATCGGCCTCGCGCGGCACGCGCAAGGCATCGATTTCCCCGGCGAATTGCTCGCGTGCGATCTCGCCGACATCGAGCAGACGGCGGCAACCCTGGCGCGCATCGGCGAGCGGCACGACGTCGACGGCATCGTCAACAACGCGGGCATTGCGTTGCCGCAACCGCTCGGGCAGATCGATTTCCGGTCGCTGCAGGCCGTGTTCGATCTCAACGTGCGCGCAGCGATCCAGGTCACACAGCACTTTGCCGACGCGATGAAGGCGCGCGGTCACGGGCGCATCGTCAACGTGTGCAGCCGCGCGATTTTCGGCAGCCTCGACCGCACCGCGTACTCGGCCGCGAAGAGCGCGCTGGTCGGCTGCACGCGCACGTGGGCGCTCGAACTGGCCGAACATGGCGTGACGGTCAACGCGGTTGCGCCGGGCCCGATCGAGACGGAGCTGTTCCGCCAGACACGCCCTGTCGGCAGCGAAGCCGAACGCAAGGTGCTCGCGACGATTCCCGCGCGCCGGCTCGGCACGCCCGACGACGTGGCGGCCGCGATCGGTTTTTTCCTGTCCGACGAAGCCGGTTTTGTCACCGGGCAGGTGCTGGCCGTGGACGGCGGCGGCAGCCTAGGCGGGCGGAGCTGATGCACGGCGATGCGGGCTGCCGGCCCCAGCCTGCACCGCATATTCCCGCACCCCGTTAGCATGTGACGAATCCGACTTTGGGCGCCGCGCGCGCGACGCTAAGATCGCCGATCCCGTAGATCGAGCGCTCACAACAATGAAAAAGTCCGCTTCGCCGTTGCATGCTTTCCGTTTCCGTGTGGTCTGCGCCGCGATCGCCGGCACGCTGTCGCTGGCATCGTGCGGCGGCGTCGACAGCGATGCGCCGTCGCAGTCCGCCGCGACGCCGCCGCAAGCCGACCCGACGCCGGCCGCAAAGCGCCCGAACATCCTGTACATCATGGCCGACGATCTCGGCTATTCCGACATCCATGCATTCGGCGGCGAGATCAACACGCCGAACCTCGATGCGCTCGTCGCATCGGGCCGCATCCTGTCGAACCACCACACCGGCACGGTCTGCGCGATCACGCGCGCGATGCTGGTGTCCGGCACCGATCACCATCTCGTCGGCGAAGGCACGATGGGTGTGCCGACCGACGAGCGGCGCGGGCTGCCCGGCTACGAGGGTTACCTGAACGATCGCGCGCTGTCGTTCGCGCAACTGCTGAAGGATGCCGGTTATCACACGTATATCGCGGGCAAGTGGCACATCGGCTCGGGGATCGTCGGCAGCGCGACGGGCAGCGGGCAGACGCCCGACCAGTGGGGTTTCGAGCGCAGCTACGTGCTGCTCGGCGGCGCGGCGACGAACCACTTCGCACACGAGCCGGCCGGCTCGTCGAACTACACGGAAGACGGCCGCTACGTGCAGCCGGGCCAGCCCGGGCAACCGGGCGGCACCGGCGGCAGCCCGGCCGTGTTCTATTCGACCGATTTCTATACGCAGAAGCTGATCTCGTACATCGATTCGAACCAGCGCGACGGCAAGCCGTTCTTTGCGTACGCGGCCTACACGTCGCCGCACTGGCCGCTACAGGTGCCCGACCCGTGGCTGCACAAGTACGCGGGCGTGTACGACGCCGGTTACGACGCGATCCGCAACGCGCGGATCGCGCGGCAGAAAGCGCTCGGCCTGATTCCCGCCGATTTCAAGCCGTTCGACGGCCTGCCCGAAACGACGGCGGCGTCGCCCGCGACGGCGAACAACGGCACCGCGAGCGCGAAATACATCAGCGCGGTGCATTCGGCCGCGGACGGCTACAGCGACTACGGCCCCGGCAAGGTCGACAAGCTGTGGTCGAGCCTGTCGCCGGCCGAGCGCAAGGCGCAGGCGCGCTACATGGAGATCTACGCGGGGATGGTCGAGAACCTCGACTACAACATCGGTCTGCTGATCCAGCACCTGAAGGACATCGGCCAGTACGACAACACGTTCATCATGTTCCAGTCGGACAACGGCGCGGAAGGCTGGCCGATCGACGGCGGCGCGGACCCGACGGCGACCGACACCGCGAACGGGCAGGAGCCGATCTATTCGGCGCTCGGCACCGACAACGGCAAGCAGAACGCGCAGCGCCTGCAGTACGGGCTGCGCTGGGCCGAAGTGAGCGCGTCGCCGTTCCGGCTCACGAAGGGTTATTCGGCCGAAGGCGGCGTATCGACGCCGACGATCGTGCGCCTGCCGGGCCAGTCGCAGCAATTACCGACGCTGCGCGCGTTCACGCACGTGACCGACAACACGGCGACGTTCCTCGCGGTCGCGGGCGTCACGCCGCCGTCGCAGCCGGCGCCGCCGCTCGTCAACACGCTGACGGGTGTCGACCAGAACAAGGGCAAGGTGATCTACAACAACCGCTACGTGTATCCGGTCACGGGGCAGTCGCTGCTGCCGGTGCTCACCGGTTCGGCGACGGGCGAGGTGCATACGGCGCCGTTCGGCGACGAAGCGTACGGCCGCGCGTACCTGCGCAGCGGCGATGGCCGCTGGAAGGCGCTGTGGACGGAGCCGCCGCTCGGACCGCCCGACGGTCACTGGCAGCTTTACGACCTCGCGTCGGATCGCGGCGAGACGACCGACGTGTCGGCGCAGAACCCGTCGGTGATCCAGACGCTCGTCGCGCAGTGGAAGACCTACATGAGCAACGTCGGCGGCGTCGAGCCGCTGCGTCCGCGCGGTTATTACTGAGCGAGAGGGCGACACGATGCGGTTCCGGTTCTGGACGATCGGCGCGGCGCTGGCTGCCACGCTGTTCGCCACTGCGTTCGCGGTGGGTTATGCGAATCCGGCGGAGACGGCGGGCGGCGCGTTCGACGACGCCAATCGCGGCCGCGCGCTTGCGCCGCTCGGCTCGGAGCAGCAGTGCGAGCGTTATTCGGGGCTGCCGGCGAAGTGGCGCGACGATCCGAAGGCCGGGATGGTGCACCTGCGCGGCGGCGCGTTCGTGTTCGGCAGCACGCGCGGTTATGCGGACGAGCGTCCGGTGGGCGACGGCCGCACGCACGTCGGCAGCTTCTGGATCGACCAGACCGACGTGACGATCGCGCAGTTCGCCGCGTTCGTGCAGGCGACCGGCTATGTGACCGAAGCCGAGCAGCAGGGCGGCGCGGCGGTGTTCCATGTGCCGACGCGCGACGAGATGAATGCACGTGAACTTGCATGGTGGTCGTGGGTGAAGGGCGCATCGTGGCGGCATCCGCGCGGGCCCGGCAGCGGCGTCGACGGGCTCGGCAACCTGCCCGTCACGCTCGTCACGCAGCGCGATGCGTTCGCGTATGCGCGCTGGCTCGGCCGCGACCTGCCGACCGAAGCCGAATGGGAATACGCGGGCAAGGCCGGCCGCGACGACGCATCGCTCGACGCGGCGCCGCGCGACGCGCAGGGCAAGCCGGCCGCGAACTACTGGCAGGGCGTGTTCCCGGTGCTCGACACGGCCGAGGACGGGCACGCGGGGCTCGCGCCCGTCGGCTGCTACGCGGCGAACGGGTTCCGGCTCTACGACATGATCGGCAATGCCTGGGAATGGACAAAGGACGCGTATACGGGCCCGCACCAGTCTCACACGAACGGCGACACGGCGGCCGTCGCGCCGCCGACGCGCCGGCACGATACGCCGATGGTCATCAAAGGCGGCTCGTTCCTGTGCTCGCGCGACTACTGCGTACGTTATCGCGCGTCGTCGCGCGAACAGCAGGAAGCCGATCTCGGTGCATCGCACATCGGCTTTCGCACGATCTTGAGGGATGCGTCATGAAGCGCAGCATGCGATTCGTTTCCATGTGGTTACTGGCCGCGTGCGGTGTCGTGCATCAGGGCTCGGCCGTTGCCGCGGAAGCCGCCGTGCCGGCTGTGCGCGTCGGCGTGACGCGCGGCGTGCATGCGCAGATCCTGGACGAAGTGAAGCGGGTCGCCGCGTCGCGCGGATTCGGCGTCGATGTCGTCGAATTCGACGATGCGTCGCGCATCGACGCGGCGCTCGCCGACGGCCGGATCGACGCGGCCAGCTTCGAGGATGCGCAACAGCTTGCCGCGACGCGCGCGCAGAAACGCTACGCACTGGCGGAGGTCGCACCGACCGTCACGCTGCCGATGGCGCTTTATTCGCGCAAGCTGAAGAACCTGAACGAACTGCAGCCCGGCGCGACGGTCGCGATTCCGGCCGACCCGCGCGGGATGGCGCGCGCGCTCGTGCTGCTGCAGAACGACACGCTGGTGACGCTGCGCGAGCAGGCCGGCCTGCATGCGACGCTGCGCGACGTGACCGGCAACCGGCTCGGGCTGAAGCTCGTCGCGCTGCGCCGCGATCGTCTTTACGCCGCGCTCGACACGGCGGCGTTCGTCGCGATCGACAGCGACGAAGCCGCGCGCGTCGGGCTGCAGCCCGCACGCGACAGCATCAGCATCGAGGACGCGCGCTCGCCGTATGCGAACGTGCTGACGGTGCGCAACGCCGATCGCGCGAAACCGTGGGTGACGCAACTCGTCGCCGCGTATCACTCGGACGACGTCGCGAGCTTCATCCTCACGCGCTACCAGGACTCGGTGCGGCGGCCGTGGTAGACACGTACCGGCTCGCGTGCAACGCATGCGGACGCTGCTGCAACAGCGCGCCGACGCTGTCGTTGCGCGAACTGCTCCGGCATCGGCACCGCTTCGTTGGCGCGCTGACGATCCGCCGCGTGCCTAAGCGCCGGATCGGCGAGCGCTGGCGTGCGGGCGGGCGCGAGCATGCGCTCGATGCGGACGACGTCGCGGCTGCCGATGCGCTGGCGGACCGCCTGTTCCATCGTTTCGGCGGCGCGGGCGGCGAATGGATCGCGCTGACGCTGCAGGGCTACGACTATCCGTCGCTCGGCCGTTGCGCGGCGCTGGCCGACGACGGCCGCTGCAGCGTGCATGCGGACAAACCGTCGATCTGCGGCGCGGTGCCGCTCGATCCGCTGCTGCCGGACCGCTTGCAGGCTCGCGTGCTCGCCGCGCGGCGCGATGAAACGGCATGGCTTGGCGCGAACTGCATCGTCGAATCGAAGGGCGCACCGTCCTCCGGCGAACCGGCATTCGCCATTCCATTGGTGACGGCCGGGCAAGTCGCCGATCGCGCGGCGCTCGACACGCATCGCGATGCGCTCGTGTTCGAGCGTGCGGTGTGGCGTGACGCGGTATTCGCATCGCTGACCGAGGGCGGGCAGGATCTGCGGCATGCGCTGTTGCGGCTTGCACCGGGTGGCTACCTGACCGTGTCGATCGTGCCCGTCCTGCTGGCCGTCGCGCCGGTTTCCGCACATTGCCGCGCGTTGTGCATCGACTTCATCGACGCACAACGCGTGTTGATCGGTGCGAACATCGAAGCGGCGCTCGCGCGCCGCCGCATCGACGACCGTCCCGCGACGCGCGAGTTGCGCGGTTTCGCGCAGGCGCTGGAACGTGCGCGGCATGCGCTGGCGGCGATGCCGGCGCCCGCGGCCGGAACGCGTGAAGACGCGCCGCGCATCGACGCGTGGCTCGACGATCGGCTCGACGCCAATACGCTCGCCGCGTGACGATCGCGGCACGCGGCGCGTGCCTTACACTTGGCGCTCTTTCAATCGCCTTCGATGGAGCGTGCATGTACGCGTCGACCTTCATTTTCCGTGCCGGACAATACGACGACGATTTCCACCGACTCGACCGGCAGATCGCCGACATGGCCCGCGCAACGCCCGGCTACCTCGGCGAGGAAACGTGGGAGAACGCCGAGTCGGGGCTGATCCAGAACGTCTACTACTGGGAGTCGGAAGCGGCGCTGCAGCAGTTGATGCAGCATCCGGCGCATCTCGAAGCGAAAGCGCAGCAGGCGCGCTGGCTCGACGGTTATCGCGTCGTGATCTCGAAGGTGCTGCGCGAGTACGGCGACGGCAAGCTCGCGCAACCGCATGCGGGCCTCTCCGCGTAATTGGCTGTCTGATTCATTTCTTTCGCATTACGGATAAATAACAATAGGCCGCAACCGGCGGCCCGCGTTCGCATGCGGGTTCAGGCGGGTCTGCGTGCAATCAATTCTTCATCAAGCATGGCTAAGGTGGCGGGGCTTCACGTCGTCAGTCTGTCCACCAACAACGTCCTCACTCGATGTCGTACGGAGCCTTGTCCATGCCGAATTTCGCCTTGTCCGCGAAGCGCACCCGCGCGCTGCGCGATCGAACCGTTCCCGTTGTCGCATTGACGCTGATTGCCGCCAGCATCGGCGCGCAGGCCGCCCCGCACGACGACGGCGACGCAAGCCGTTTCGAGCCGGGTTTCGTACCGGGCTTCCTGGTGCTCAGTCGCAGCGTCTACGACAACGTGTCGGGCAACGTCCAGCCCGGCGTGATCCTGCCGCCGAACTGCGCGAAGACCACCGGCGGTTGCGGTGCGGCGACCGGCGCACCGAACGACGGCACCTATCCGTATGTGTGGAACAACGACCACTACGACGGCAGCTTCGGCATCACGTCGCGCATCTTCCTCGACCAGATCACGCCGGCCGGCGGCGTCGTCGGCACGCTCGAAGTGCCGAACAGCCTGCACAAGGGCTTCGCGCACGACCAGCTCGTGACGAGCTTCAGCTCGAAGTCGGAACTTGGCCTGCACCTGTCGGCCGACGGCAACTACCTGACGTTCATGGGTTACGTCGCGCCGGTCAACGCGATCGACGTGTCGAATTCGAACACGCCGGCCGCGGTCGATACGACGAACCCGGACGGGCAGAACGTCTATCGCGCGATCGCACGCGTCGATCGTCACGGGCATTTCCGTTTCACCGAGACGAATGCGTACAGCGGCAACAACGGCCGCGCGGCGATCCTGAACAACCGCGACGGCCGCGAGATCTATTACACGTCGGGCAACGCCGGCAACGGTTCGAACCCGCAGCCCGACAACGTGATCCTCGGCGCGGGCGCGCAGATCATCGACGGCGCGAAGCACCATGAAGCGCAGCAGGACCCGGGCGTGCCGACGCCGCTCGCGAGCTTCTCGGTCACGGAACTCGGCGCGAAGGCCGACAAGATCGGCAAGGACGACAACTTCCGCGGCATCGCGGTGCACGACGACGTCGTGTACTACACGAAAGGCAGCGGCGGCAACGGCGTGAACACGGTGTACTTCGTCGATACGACCGGCACCGCGTGCCCGTCGGGTGTCGGCGTGCCGTCGCCGAACGCGAAGCTGCCGACGGCGCCGCTCGCGTACAACCCGGCCACGCTGCAGACGACCGGCCTGCCGAACAACATGTGCGTGCTGGCCGGCTTCCCGACCACGCCGAACAAGACCGCGACGACGCTGTCCTACCCGTTCGGGATGTGGTTCGCCGACGCGAACACGCTGTATGTCGCGGACGAAGGCGACGGCTACACGGGCGGCCCGGACCTGTACACGCATGCGGCCGCGCAGACGGGCGCCGGCCTGCAGAAGTGGGTGTACGACGCGAACGCGAAGCAGTGGAAGCTCGCGTACACGCTGCAGAACGGGCTGAAGCTCGGTCAGCCGTATTCGGTCGCCGGTTATCCGTTGGGCAACAATGCCGCGACGGGGCTGCCGTGGGCGCCGGCGACGGCCGGCCTGCGCAACCTGACGGGCCGTGTCGAACGCGACGGCACGGTGACGATCTGGGCGATCACGTCGACGGTCAGCGGCAACGGCGATGTCGGCGCCGATCCGAACCAGCTGGTCGCGGTGCGCGACGTGCTGAAGAACACGAGCGCGACGACGGCCGCGCACGAGCAGTTCGCCGTGCTGCGTACGGCGAAATTCGCGGAAGTGCTGCGCGGCATCTCGTTCGCGCCGGGTACCGAAACGGGCCGGTCGCACTGACGCAGGCGATGCCCGGCTGATGCCGGGAGCGGGACGCACGGCCGCGGGTTTCCGCGGCCGTGTTCTTTTTGAAGATTAGTGCGGCGCGCGTTCCCGGACCGGGAGCATCGCATTCCGTATCGACGTCTGCGCGTCGACCCACCGCATCAAAGCGCTTCAACCAGCCGCCGCGTACTCTTCTCGCAATACTCATGACACGCGGCCCGCGCGGCGATCGACGCGCCGTGCACGTATCGCGGTGCATCCGCGCGCCGCGACATCGACACGACGATCGACGGCGGCGACGGCTGCAGCGGCAGCTCGACGACTTCGCCGCTCTCGATCAGCGCATCGACGAACAGCACCGGAATCGCGGCGACGCCGAAGCCGTCGCGCACGAGCTGCACGATCACCGAGATCGACGGCGAACCGGTGATGCGCGTGTCCGACAGCGGCACGCCGTGCGCATGCGCGAGCGTGCGCACGATATCCTCGAGCGCACGGTGGGGCGCGGTGCCGCGCCCGTAGGTGAGGATCGGCTGGCGCAGCACCTGCCGCGCGAGGCCCGTGCGCGTGTTCGGCAGCAGCCCGGCGCGCGCGATCCAGCGTACCGGGTAGTTCGCGAGCGCGTCGCAGACGACCGACGCCTCGTCGCTGCCCTCGACGCGGATGATCAGGTCGAGCTCGCCCGCCATCAGCCGGCGCTGCAGCACGACGCTCACGTCGACGGTCAGGTCGATCTCGAGTTCCGGATAGTCGGCCGCGAGGCGGCGCATATAGTGCGGCAACCAGCTATGCACAACCGTCTCGATCACGCCGAGCCGCAGCTTGCCGCGCAGCGCGCTTTCGCCGGCGGCGGCGGCCTGCAGCTGCTGGGTCGCCTCGACCACGGCTTTCGCATAACCGAGCAGGTACTCGCCGTTCGGCGTGAGCCGGAATTCGCGGCTGTCGCGGTCGACGAGCACGGTCTGCAGCTCGTCCTCGAGCGCCTTCAGGCGCTGCGAGATCGCGGCCGGCGTCGCGTGCAGCTCGGCGGCCGTCGTGCGGAAGTTGCGCAGCTTCGCGAGCGTGACGAAGGTTTCGAGAAAACGCGTGTTCATGGCGGTCGGGCGAACGGTGGAAGCGCAGCTTGCCGGTGAGGAAAAGTGAACGGGACCGGGGAAAACCCCAAGATCCGTTAAGAAATTCTATACACGAAGCGCAAAAAAACTCGTTGGCGACAAAATTTTTTCTTTTCTATTCTTCGCCGTATCCGATGACGCGACACCGTCATCCCGACGACATCCTGATCTGCGATAGAACCTCATGACGCCTTCCGAATTCCGCCAGTCCGTGCGCCGCGGCGCGTTCCGCGGCCCGACCGCGGGCCACTGCGGCCCGTTCGCGCAAGCCAACCTCGCGATCCTGCCCGACGCGTATGCGCACGATTTCCTGCGCTTCTGCCAGGCGAACCCGAAGGCGTGCCCGCTGCTCGGCGTCGGCGAACCGGGCGCGTTCCGGGTCGACGCGCTCGGCGAGGATCTCGACATCCGCACCGACGTGCCGAGCTACAACATTTACCGCGACGGCCGCCTGACCGAGCGCGTCGAGTCGCTGGAAGCGCTGTGGCGCGACGATTTCGTCGTATTCGCGATCGGCTGCTCGTTCTCGTTCGAGGACATGCTGGCCCGCGAAGGGATCGGGCTGCGCCACGTCGAGGAAGGTCGCAACGTGCCGATGTATCGCACGTCGATTCCGAACCGCCGCGCGGGCATCTTCGGCGGCCAGCTGGTCGTGTCGATGCGGCCGATGCGCGGCGCCGACGCGATCCGCGCGGTGCAGATCACGAGCCGGTTCCCGGGCGTGCACGGCGCGCCGATCCATATCGGTCACCCGCAGGAACTGGGCATCGCGGATCTGAACGCGCCGGAATTCGGCGACGCGGTGACGATCCGCGACGGCGAGCTGCCGGTGTTCTGGGCGTGCGGCGTGACGCCGCAAACCGCGCTGATGGACGCGAAGCTGCCGCTCGCGATCGCGCATACGCCCGGCCACATGCTGATGACCGACATCACCAACGCATCGCTGGCCGTGTTCTGATCCAGGATGGCGGCCGCCCGCCCGCCCGCACCACACCAGCACGACACACGCACGCACGACACACCACACCGCTTTGACGGCGCATAACGACAGGAGCACCACCATGGAAAGCAAGACCCTCGCGGCCCCCGCCGCGGAGCCCGCGAGCCCCGAGCGCAACGGCCTGTTCTCGTGGTATGCCGACGCGCAGCCGCGTGAGCGCCGCGCCTTCTGGAGCTGCAAGGTCGGCTACATGCTCGACGGGATGGACACGCAGATGCTGTCGTTCGTGATCCCGACGCTGGTCGCGACCTGGGGCATTTCGCTCGCGGATGCGGGTTTCATCGGCACGATCACGCTGCTCGCGTCGGCGCTCGGCGGCTGGATCGCCGGGATCCTGTCCGACCGGATTGGCCGCGTGCGCACGCTGCAGCTCACCGTGCTGTGGTTCGCCGTGTTCACCGCGCTGTGCGGGCTCGCGCAGTCCTACCACCAGCTGCTCGCGGCGCGCGCGCTGATGGGCTTCGGCTTCGGCGGCGAATGGACGGCCGGCGCGGTGCTGATCGGCGAAGTGATCCGCGCGCGCGACCGCGGCAAGGCAGTCGGCCTCGTGCAGTCGGGCTGGGCGATCGGCTGGGGGCTGTGCGCGCTCTTGTATGCGCTGCTGTTCTCGGTGCTGCCGGCCGAGCAGGCGTGGCGCGCGCTGTTTCTCGTCGGGCTGGCGCCGGCGCTGCTGGTCGTCGCGATCCGCCGCTACGTGAAGGAGCCGGACGTCTACGAGAAGGAGAAGGCCGCGCAGGCGAAGGTGGCCGATGCGCCGCGCCTCACCGAGATCTTCGCGCCGAAGCTGATCACGACGACGCTGCGCGCGGCGCTGCTGACGACCGGCGCGCAGGGCGGCTACTACGCGATCACGACGTGGCTGCCGACCTTCCTGAAGACCGAGCGGCACCTGACCGTGATGGGCACCGGCGGTTATCTCGCGATGATCATCTTCGGTTCGTGGGTCGGTTACCTGACAAGCGCGTACCTGACCGACCGCCTCGGCCGCAAGCCCAACTTCATCCTGTTCGCGGTCGGCTCGATGGTGATCGCGTTCGCGTACACGTCGCTGAACCTGACCAATGCATCGATGCTGTGGCTCGGCTTCCCGCTCGGCTTCTTCGCGTCGGGCATCTTCTCGGGGATGGGCGCGTTCCTCACCGAACTGTTCCCGACCCGCGTGCGCGGCTCCGGCCAGGGCTTCTGCTACAACGTCGGCCGCGCGATCGGTGCACTGTTCCCGTTCCTGATCGGTGCGCTGTCGAAGGAATACGGGCTCGGCACGAGCATCGGGATCTTTGCGGTCGCCGCATACGGCGTGGTGATCGTCGCCGCGCTGACGCTGCCCGAGACACGCGGCCGCGAACTCGACGCCGCGTAAGCCGCAAGTCATAAGCGGCAGGGCGGCCCGCCCTGCATGTTTTCTCCTTTTCATCGACACCGTGACATGGCGCGCGACGCGCGCCGTGCGGCGGCGCTCGTCCTTCGAATCAACGACGCATCGACCCGACATCATGACTGACCGACACACCACCCCCGTTTCCTCCGACGCCGCGCGCTGGCAATTCTGGATCGACCGCGGCGGTACCTTCACCGACATCGTCGCGCGCCGGCCCGACGGCACGCTCGTCACGCACAAGCTGCTGTCGGAGAACCCCGAGCAGTATCGCGACGCGGCGGTGGCCGGCATCCGCCACCTGCTCGGCCTCGCCGACGGCGAGCCGATCACGCCCGAGCGCGTCGACATGGTGAAGATGGGCACGACGGTCGCGACCAACGCGCTGCTCGAACGCAAGGGCGAGCGCACCGCGCTCGCGACCACGCACGGCTTTCGCGACGTGCTGCGCATCGCGTACCAGAACCGGCCGCGCCTGTTCGATCTCGACATCGTGCTGCCCGATGCGCTGTACGAGACGGTCGTCGAGATCGACGAGCGCATCGGCGCGCATGGCGACGTCGTCGTGCCGCTCGATGCGCAGGGCGCCGAAGCGTCGCTGCGCCGCGTGTTCGACTCGGGCGTGCGGGCGCTGTCGATCGTGCTGATCCACGGCTATCGCTACACCGCGCACGAACGCGCGCTCGCCGAACTCGCGCGCCGCATCGGCTTCACGCAGGTATCGGTGTCGCACGAAGTGTCGCCGCTGATGAAGATGGTGTCGCGCGGCGATACGACCGTGGTCGACGCGTACCTGTCGCCGATCCTGCGCCGTTATGTCGAGCAGGTCGCGCACGAGATGCCGGGCGTGAACCTGCAGTTCATGCAGAGCAGCGGCGGGCTGACGCGCGCCGATGCGTTCCAGGGCAAGGACGCGATCCTGTCGGGCCCGGCGGGCGGCATCGTCGGGATGGTGCGCGCCGCGCGCGCGGCCGGCTTCGGCCAGGTGATCGGCTTCGACATGGGCGGCACGTCGACCGACGTGTCGCACTACAACGGCGAGTTCGAGCGCGTGTTCGAGACGCAGGTGGCCGGCGTGCGAATGCGCGCGCCGATGATGAGCATCCATACGGTTGCCGCGGGCGGCGGCTCGGTGCTCGGCTTCGACGGCGCGCGGCTGCGCGTCGGGCCCGAATCGGCCGGCGCGAACCCGGGGCCGGCCGCGTACCGGCGCGGCGGCCCGCTGACGGTCACCGACTGCAACGTGATGCTCGGCAAGATCCAGCCCGATCATTTCCCGCGCGTGTTCGGCCCGCACGCGGACGAGCCGCTCGACCGCGACGGCGTGGTCGCGAAGTTCGCCGCGCTCGCCGACGAGATCCACGCGGCGACCGGGCGGCGCGAGACGCCCGAGGCGCTTGCCGAAGGCTTCCTGGAGATCGCGATCGGCAGCATGGCGAACGCGATCAAGAAGATTTCCGTGCAGCGCGGCCACGACGTGTCGCGCTACGTGCTGACGACGTTCGGCGGCGCGGGCGGCCAGCACGCGTGCGGCGTGGCCGACGCGCTCGGGATGACGCAGGTGTTCGCGCATCCGCTCGCGGGCGTGCTGTCCGCGTACGGGATGGGCCTCGCCGACCAGACCGCGATGCGCGAGCGCGCGGTCGAGGCCGTGCTGTCCGACGCATCGCTGCCGGCGCTGAACGCGGCGCTCGACCGGCTGGCCGACGAGGCCGTCGGCGCGCTGCTCGAACAGGGCGTGCCGCCGGAGCGGATCGCGACCGAGCGGCGCGTGCACCTGCGCTACCAGGGCACCGATTCGGCGCTCGACGTGCCGGCCGGCAGCGTCGACGCGATGCAGCAGGCGTTCGAGGACGCTTACCGGCAGCGCTACGCGTTCCTGATGCCCGGCACGCCGCTCGTCGCCGAGCTGGCGTCGGTCGAGGCGATCGGCCGCTCCGACGCGCCGGTCGAAATCGCACCGCTCGCGCCGCGCGAGGCGGACGGGGCGGACGGGGCGGGCGACGGCGGCGCGCCGCGCGCCGATTCCGCCGTGCGCTTTTATTCCGGTGGCCAGTGGCACGACGCGGCGCTCTACGTGCGCGACACGCTGCTCGCCGGCGACGCGATCGACGGCCCGGCGATCATCGCGGAGAAGAACGGCACGACCGTCGTCGAGCCCGGCTGGTGCGCGCGGATGACCGCGCAGGGCAATCTCGTGCTGATGCGCACGACGCCGCTGCCGACGCGCCGCTCGCTCGGCACCGATGCCGATCCCGTGCGGCTCGAGATCTTCAACAACCTGTTCATGTCGATCGCCGAGCAGATGGGGCTGCGGCTGCAGAACACCGCGTACTCGGTGAACATCAAGGAGCGCCTCGACTTCTCGTGCGCGATCTTCGACGGCGACGGCAACCTGATCGCGAACGCGCCGCACATGCCGGTGCACCTCGGCTCGATGGGCGAGAGCATCCGCACGGTGATCGAGCGCAACCGCGGCCGCATGCGCGACGGCGACGTGTTCATGCTGAACGACCCGTATCACGGCGGCACGCACCTGCCGGACGTGACGGTCATCACGCCGGTGTTCGCGGATGGCGCGGACGCGCCGCTGTTCTACGTCGGCTCGCGCGGCCACCACGCGGACATCGGCGGCACAACGCCGGGCTCGATGCCGCCCGATTCGACCCATATCGAGGAGGAAGGCGTGCTGATCGACAACTGGCAGCTCGTATCGGCCGGCGTGCTGCGCGATGCCGACACGCGTGCGCTGCTCGCGTCGGGCCGTTACCCGGCGCGCAACGTCGAGCAGAACATGGCCGACCTGCGCGCGCAGGTCGCCGCGAACCAGAAGGGCGTCGACGAGCTGCGCCGGATGGTCGCGCAGTTCGGCCGCGACGTCGTGCTCGCGTTCATGGGGCACGTGCAGGACAACGCGGAAGAAGCCGTGCGGCGCGTGATCGGCGCGTTGCAGGACGGCGCGTACCGCTATCCGCTCGACAACGGCGCGGAGATTCGCGTCGCGATCCGTGTCGACCGCGTGGCAAGGCGCGCGGAGATCGATTTCACCGGCACGTCCGCGCAGCTCGACAACAACTTCAATGCGCCGAAGGCCGTCTGCATGGCCGCCGTGCTGTACGTGTTCCGCACGCTGGTGGGCGACGACATCCCGCTGAACGCCGGCTGCCTGAAACCGCTCACGGTGATCGTGCCCGCCCGCTCGATGCTGAACCCCGAGTATCCGGCCGCGGTCGTGTCGGGCAACGTCGAGACGTCGTCGGCGATCACCAACGCGCTGTACGGCGCGCTCGGCTGCGTCGCGTCGAGCCAGGGCACGATGAACAACTTCACGTTCGGCAACGACCGATACCAGTATTACGAGACGATCGCGGGCGGCAGCGGCGCGGGCGACGGCTTCGCGGGCGTCGGCGCGGTGCAGACGCACATGACGAACTCGCGGCTCACCGATCCGGAAGTGCTCGAATGGCGCTACCCGGTGCGGCTCGACTCGCACCGGATCCGCGCCGGGTCGGGCGGCGGCGGGCGCTGGCGTGGCGGCGACGGCGCGGTGCGGCGGATTCGCTTCCTCGAACCGATGACCGCGTCGATCCTGTCGAACAACCGGATCCACGCGCCGTTCGGCGCGGCGGGCGGCGCGGCCGGCGCGCTCGGCCGCAACACGATCGAGCGGGCGGACGGCACGGTCGAGGCGCTCGAACATATCGGCCGCGCGCAGATGGCACCGGGCGACGTGTTCGTCGTCGAAACGCCGGGCGGCGGCGGTTACGGCACGGCGGGCTGACGGAATTGCAACGGACTGTGGAATAAAGCCGCGCATTCACGCACGAACAGAATCAAAAATGGCCGAAAGTCGGGTCGCCGGAATGCGATCCGACCCTGCCGCCACAGTCCTGAAACTTATCGGGCCCTATATTCAAGGACCGGCCGCAAACGCCCGTCCGGCGGGGCTTTCCGGCTGCCTCGCCGGCCCCGATGCGGGGCGCCGCACCCGCGCCGGCGCACGCCGCCAATCATGAAAAATCCGGCTTGCCTACCGAGTCCCGATTCCTTGACACTCAGTTCTAAATGTGAGTGCCAATCCTGATCGTCATTTGATAAGATGGCTCTCATCATTCGTTAGGCAGAACCTGCGCGCGTGATGCGCGAACGCCGGGTCGCATTGGTCGGAAACGAGTACGGAACGAGGAACGTTGTCACGGCAATCACGGCTGCTCTGCCGGGAACGCGCGCTGCGCGGCCCGGGAGGGCGGTCGGCCAACTCGCCTCCGTCTACACTGTGCGTTTTTTCTGGATCGGGGCGTGTCCATGGATGACGAAAACGATAGCGCGGTGCTAGAGGCGCATGTCGGTACGCGCAGCCCCTGCTGGCGTCTCGGCAGCGACAGCAATGCGCTCGAGCTGGCCGCCGTCCGCGGCCTGACCAACGTCGCCGTTGCGCTGACGGTCGAGCAGGCCGCGCGCATCCGTGCGCTGACGGGCGTCACGTCGCACCTCGTGCTCGACATCGTGCTGTTCGGCGATCCGGTCAGCCTCCATCTCGTCGGCAGGAAGGTCAACACGACCGACTGGGCCGGCACGGCCTCCGCCTATTCCGATACCGTGTCCGTCGCGGGCGATCTCGCGCACGGGCTTGCGTTCGCCGAGCAGGTCGTGTCCGAAGTGAATTCGCTCGTCGTGATCCTCGACCGCAACGGGATGGTGCAGCGCTTCAACCGCCTGTGCGAGGAAGTGACGGGCAAGCGCGAGGTCGACGTGATCGGCCGCAGCGCGTTCGAGCTGTTCATGAGCCCCGAGCAGGGCGCGCAGTCGCGCACCAACATCACGGGCTTTTTCGCGAGCAACCAGTCGTACGCGGTCGAGCGCTACATCAACACGGTCAACGGGCCCCGCCTGTTCCAGTTCCGCAACAAGTTCGTGCAGAGCGGCAGCGGCGTCGAGGAGCAGTTCCTGATCTGCTCGGGCATCGACATCACCGAGGAGCGCAGCGCGCAGCACCGGCTCACCGAGCTGGCGAACACCGACGTGCTCACCGGGCTGCCGAACCGCCATGCGATCAGCGAGCGCATCCACGCGGCGATCGCAGAAGAGAACGCCGCGTCGCGCGGCCAGGTCGGCATCCTGTTCCTCGACCTCGACAACTTCAAGCGCGTCAACGATCACTACGGGCACATCACCGGCGACCGCCTGCTGCAGGACGTGTCGGGGATCATCGGCGGCTGCCTGCCGTCCGGCGCGACGCTCGCGCGGCTCGGCGGCGACGAATTCCTCGTGCTGTTCGAGCACGGCACGCGGCCGCTGCTCGAAGCAACCGCGCAGATCATCCTCGAACGGCTGCGCACGCCGATCCACCTCGGGCTGATGGAGGTCTACACGAGCTGCTCGATCGGCATCGCGATGCATCCGCAGCACGGCGATTCGCTCGAAACCTTGATCCGCAGCGCGGATACCGCGATGTACGTCGCGAAGGAAGAGGGCAAGCATACGTACCGCGTGTTCTCGCTGGAGATGAACCAGAAGGTCGCGAAGTACATGTGGCTCGACACGAACCTGCGCAAGGCGCTCGAGGAAGAGCAGTTCGTGCTGCACTACCAGCCGGTCGTCGACATCGCGACGGGCGACGTGCACGGCGTCGAGGCGCTGATCCGCTGGCAGTCGCCCGATCGCGGGCTCGTCGCGCCGGTCGAGTTCATCCGCTTCGCGGAGGAGTCGGGCCTGATCGCGCCGCTCGGGCGCTGGGTGATGCGCACCGCGGCCGCGCAGGCCGCCGCGTGGAAGGCGAAGGGGCTTGGCATCCGGATCGCGGTGAACATGTCGGCGCGGCAGTTGCAGGACATGAACATCGTGCACCAGTTCGCGTCGATTCTCGACAGTGCGGGGCTGAAGCCCGGCATGCTCGACATCGAGCTGACCGAGAGCTGCTTCATCGAGGACGAGGAGTCCGCCATCGGGCTGATGCGGCAGTTCCGCCAGGTCGGCGCGGAGATCCATCTCGACGATTTCGGCACCGGCTATTCGTCGCTGTCGCAACTGTCGCGGCTGCCGCTCGACGCGATCAAGCTCGACCGCACGTTCATCACGGGCATCGACCGCAATCCGCGCTCGCAGGCGCTGGTGCGCTCGGTCGTGTCGCTCGCGAAGGCGCTGAATTTCGCGGTGGTCGCGGAAGGCGTCGAAACGCATGCGGAAGCCGATTTCCTCAAGCAGCTCGACGTCGATCACGCGCAGGGCTACTACTACGCGCGCCCGATGCCGGCCCAGGCATTCGAGGCGTGGCTCGCGGAGACGAGAAAGCTCAGGCTGATCGCCTGAGCTTCGTTCCTGCGCGGGCGCCACCGCCCAAGCGGCGGCGCCCGTCGCATTACACCGTGCGCAGCTTCGACACGCGCCGGTTCTGCAGCATCACGAGGCGTTCCATGTACGCGAGGTCCTTCGGCTCGATCGTGAACGCCGCATGCACCCACGCTTCCGTGATGTCCATCAGCTCCGAGCGCGACAGCTGGAACACGCGCTCGCGTGCGCGCAGCATCGCGCGCACGCCGTTCAGCTTCGGTTTCGTCACGTCGATGAAGGTGCGCGTCGCGAGATACGCGTCACCGGCGTCGAACGTCTGGTCGATCAGCCCGCAGTCCTGGTACCACTCGGACGCATGCGTTTCGCCGGTCGAGATCAGCGATTCCGCGAGGCCGCGATTCGCCTTGCGCGCGACGAGCGAATAACCGCCCATGCCCGGGAACAGGTTGAACGCGATCTCGGGGAACCCGAGCTTCACGCCCTTCTGCGCGAGCACGAAGTGATGCGCGAGCGCGGCCTCGAAGCCGCCACCGAGCGCGCTGCCCTCGACCATCGCGATCGAGATCGCACCGGTGCCGAAGCCCGTGTAGATCTCGAACACGCCGTCGATGCAGGAGCGCGCATAGGCCATCAGTTGGTCGCGCCGGCCGCTGCGGATCGCGTCGACGAAGAAGCTCAGGTCGCCGCCGACGTTGAACAGCTCGGGGACGAGCGAGCCCGTCACCCAGAAGTCGAACGGCAGGCCCGAGTCACGTGCGACGCGCGCCAGGTGGATGATGTCGGTGACGAGTTGCTGGTTGAAACACGGCCGCGGCTCCGATCGCAGCATCATCCACATGACGTTGCGGCCTTCTTCGTAGAAGGCCGTCAGTTGCGAGAGTTCGCCAGCTTCATAAAACGGGCGGCACGCCGGATGGGATAGGAGTTGCATGGTATGTCCTCGTGAGATGTGGTTATTGAAGACCGCGCGCCCGGCGCCATGCCGGAATCGGGTAACCCGCATGGCGTCGGGCGCGAGGCATTGACATTGTTGCGCGCACAATCTCGGCCGATGTGTTGAGTGGGTCACCCGATTGCGCCGTCGGCGAACACGCGGCGGCAGGAAAATCGGTTACACGCGAACGAATCGATGCGTGACCTTCGTGCGACGCGGGAAGCCGGTTTCTCGCGGATTTCGCGCAGGACGCGTGCGACTCGGCGGGCAGCACAGGTATTTCGCGTGTGAATTTTTTTGGGAGGGAAGCCGGCAGCGACGGCGATGCGGAGCGATCGTCGCTGCAACGGAAATCGGATAGGCCGTGATCGAGCGATCGTGATCGGGCAGCGGCAACGAGACGTCGATTTAGTTCGTCATGCAGATCGATTGACGAGGTCGCCGTGAACCGATGCGCGCGTCGGGCATGCACGACGTGTCGGCGGGCCGATCGGATTCGGGCATCGGGCCGCCTGCGCGGTCGGTGCGCCTGCTCGGCCCGTGAGCCCGATGCAATCGCGTGGCATTCCGTACCGTCGGCTCGCCCGTTCGGCCGGCGATCCGGGCAGGGTATTCACCGATCGCGACACGGTTGCGCCGCAATTTTGCGACGTTAGAATCCCGCGCGCGTTCTATTGCGCCCCGCGCAGGCGAAAGCGGCGCCCCGCTATTCGTCATGCCGATACGCGTGCACGGGAACTTGCCAGGATCGGCCCGGATCGGCCACCATTCGCTTCCGGCCCGACTGCGTCATCCCACCGCAGTCCGGCCTCATACCGACAGAAATGCCAGCCGCACCGCGCAGCCGATCGAATCGGCGCGCGCGACCGGCTTGGAGGAGAACACCCATGTCAGAAAAACATCGGATCCTGGTGCTGGACGACGATCCGGAAGTGCGCGTCTGGCTGAAGAGCGTGCTGGAAGAGGCCGGATTCGAGGTCTCGGCCGTCGACAGCGCCGCCCGGATGCAGCAGCAACTCGCGGCCGCACCGCACGCGCTCGTGATTCTCGACCTGAAGCTGCGCGGCGAGGACGGCCTGACGGTCGCGCGCGAGCTGCGGCGCCGGTCCGACGTGTCGATCATCATGATCAGCGGCCTGGGCGACGAGACGGATCGGGTCCTCGGCCTCGAGACCGCGGCGGACGATTTCGTCACGAAACCGTTCTCCGGGCGCGAACTGATCGCACGGGTGCGCGCCCAGCTGCGGCGCACGATCGAGCTGTCGATGCCGCGCCCCGCATCGAACGGCGGCGGCCCGCGCTACTGCTTCGACGGCTGGACGATGGACCTGGCCGCGCGCACGCTGACGCACAACGGCGGCCCGTGCGCGCTGACGCAGGGCGAATTCGAGCTGCTCGCCGCGATGGTGCAGCAGCCGTCGCGGGTCTGGTCGCGCGACCAGTTGCTCGAACATACGCGCGGCTTCGGCATCGACGTGTACGACCGGACGATCGACGTGCTGATCCTGCGCCTGCGCCGCAAGATCGAGCCGAACCCCGAGCAGCCGACCTATATCCGCACGCAGCGTGGCATCGGCTACGTGTTCGCGGTGCCCGTCGTGCGGGTGTGACGCGATGCGCACGATGGTGAGGCTGTTGCCGCCCTGGAGTGTCCGGGCCAAGCTGATCGCGACGTTCCTGCTGCTGTTCGGCATCACGCTCGCGGTCGTGGTGGTCGGCGTGCTCGGCATGCGCGCGAACCAGAACGCGCTCGACGAATACGAGGCGAACGTGGTGCCGGAGATTGCCCGCGCGCTCGAGTTGTCGGACAAGGTCGCGCAGCTCGCCGCGGTCGCGCCGAGCATGATGCTGACCGATTCGCCGGACTTGCTGCACAACGACACCGAGCTGATGCGCGGCCTGCTCGGCGACATCCGGCGGCTGTCGCCGGGCTTCGGCAAGCAGCCGGGCCCCGCCGCGAAGGCGGGCGAGCAGCTCGCGGTGATCGACGACCTCGACGCGATCGACCAGGATCTCGCCCGGCTGCTGATCGTGTCGGGCAGGCAGCGGCAGCTCAAGGAGGAGCTGAGCGCGCTGCGCCTCGCGAACGACCGCATCGGCGACAGCATCGCGCGCGACAAGAGCGTGATCGCGCAGCGCGCGCCGACGCTGCTCGAGATCTGGGCCCGCACGGCCGGTGCGCTGCAGGCGGCCAACGCGGCGGAGCTCGGCAGCGCGGAAAGCGACAACGAGGCGCTGTGGCTGCGCGTGCGCGAGCGCGCCGAAGATCGCCGCCAGCCGGCGCTTGCCGAGGCGCTGCAGCAACTCGACGGCGGCGCGCGCAGCGTGTTCGCGGTGCGCCGCGAGTTTCTGTCGAGCGAAGCGCAGACGGGTTATCTCGTCACGCTGCTGCGCGGCCACGCGGATCACCTGAGCGGCAAGTCGGCGCGCTACGTCGAGCGCTTGCGGCAGATCGCCAGCGAGCGCAGCGACAAGGTGCGCAAGGTCGCGGTCTCCAGCCAGTCGGGCCTGCTGCTGCTGGCCGTCGCGGGTGTCGTGGTGGCGCTGCTTGGCGTCGCGTACGCGAGCCGCATCCTGCACAAGCTGCAGGCGATGACGCGCGTGATGGCGCGACTCGCGAAAGGGATCACGTCCGACCGGATGCCGTCGACGCACCGGCCGGACGAGATCGGCGAGCTGGCGCGCGCGTTCGAGGTGTTCCGCACCAACCTGATCGAGAAGGAGCAACTGACCCACGGGATCGAGTCGCAGCGTCGCCTGCAGGAGTCGGTGCTCAACTCGATGAACGACGGGGTGTCCGTCCACGACACGCACGGCAGCCTGATCGCGTGGAATCCGACCTTCGCGACGCTGCTCGGGATCGACCCGGGCACGCTGCATGCGGGCCTGTCGCTCGCGATGCTGCGGCAGGCCATGCATCAGCCCGCGCGCTGGCGCCAGGTGTCGCGCGCGACCGCGACCCGCACGTCGGACGGCGCGCGCATTGCCGCGTCGGCCGAACTGCACCTGCGTGACCAGCGGACCCTCGAATTCCACTGCCAGCCGCTTCCGGACGGCGGATGGGTGGCGGTCTGCCGCGACCTGACGAGCCGGCGCGCGGTCGAGGCGGAATTGCGCCAGGCGCAGAAGATGGACGTGCTCGGCCAGCTGACGGGCGGCGTCGCGCACGATTTCAACAACTTCCTCGTCGCGATACTCGGCAACCTGGAGCTGCTGCTGCCGCGGCTCGACGGCCAGCAGGACGCGCAGACGATGGCCGAGCGGGCGCGCCGCGCGGCCGAACGCGCGTCGCGGCTCACGCGGCGGCTGCTCGCGTTCGCGCGGCGCCAGCCGCTGCAGGCCGAACGCGTGTCGGTCAGGGCGATGCTCGCGGAGATGCTCGATCTCGTCGAATACTCGGCGGGCCAGCGGGTGACCGTCGTGCTGGAGCCGGCCGCCGACGCGATGTGGGTGAACGTCGACCGCGGCCAGCTCGAGAACGCGGTCCTCAACCTGACGCTCAACAGCGCCGCCGCGATGCCGGGCGGCGGAACGCTGGCGCTGGCCGCGCGCCGCGCACCGGCGGCCGACGGTGCCGCCACGCCGCACGCGATCGTGCTGAGCGTCACCGATACGGGCTGCGGGATCGCCCCGGTGCTGCTCGACAAGGTGATCGAGCCGTTCTTCACGACCAAGGCGGCCGGCGAGGGGAGCGGGCTCGGGCTCAGCAGCGTCTACGGCTTCGTGCGCCAGAGCGGCGGCGATCTGCACATCCACAGCGAGGTCGGTCAGGGGACGCGCGTGGAGCTGTGGCTGCCCGAGAGCGCCCCGCCTGAACGGCGCGGCGCGCCGGCCGTCACGGTGGCCGCGCCCGTTGCCGGACCGGCCGGTGCCCGCGTGCTCGTGGTCGACGACGATCCCGAGGTGCGCGACACGGCGCTCAGCCAGTTCGCGGCACTCGGCGCGCAGGCCGACGCGGTGGCCACCGGCGACGCGGCACTGCGCTGGCTGGCCGAGCACGGCCCCGTCACGCTCGTGCTGTCGGACATCTCGCTCGGCGCGGGCGGCAGCGGCATCGCGTTCGCGGCGCGGCTCGCCGAGCGCTGGCCGGCGCAGCGCGTCGCGCTGACCTCGGGCCTGCCGCCCGAGATTCATCAGACCCATCCCGACTGGCGCGCGGACCTGCCGTTCGTGCCGAAGCCGTTCGATCTGGCGGCGCTCGCCGCGCTGCTGGGCTGACGCGCGACGGCAATTGTTTCGATTGTTAATGGCGCGGCGCGTTTCCGAAATTTTCGATTAACCGGACTGGAGTCTCATAGACCCACGGCACCCGGCGACGCGCTCGCGACACCGCGGCGCACGATTCGAACGATTCGAAAAAAAACTGGAGACACCGAATGATGAAGCTCAAGGCAGGTTTGCTGACGATGGCGCTCGCGATGACGGCCGCCACGGCCACCAGCGCTGGCGCGGCGACGCTGCGGATCGCATGCGGCGCAGCCGGCGTCGACCAGGACATCTGCCAGGTCTCGGCGAAGCGGTGGGCCGAGAAGACCGGCAACGAGGTCGAGTTCATCAGCATGCCCAATAACTCGAGCGAAACGCTGGCGCTTTATCAGCAGTTGCTCGGCGGCGGTTCGGACAAGATCGACGTGATGCAGATCGATACGGTCTGGCCGGGCATCCTCGCGAACCACCTGATCGACCTGAAGCCGTACAGCAAGGGGCTGGAAAGCCAGTCGTTCCCGAGCATCGTCGCGAACAATACGGTGAACGGCAAGCTGGTCGCGATGCCGTGGTTCATCGATACGGGGCTGCTCTACTACCGCAAGGACCTGCTCGACAAGTACCGCGTGAAGGTGCCCGCCACGTGGGAGGAGCTCGATGCCACCGCGCGCAAGGTCCAGTCGGGCGAGCGTGCCGCCGGCAACGAGAAGGTCTGGGGCTACGTGTGGCAGGGGCGCGCGTACGAAGGGCTGACCTGCGATGCGCTCGAATGGGTCAGCAGCTACAACGGCGGCACGGTGGTCGACGACAAGGGCCGCGTGACCATCGACAACCCGGGCGCGATCAAGGCGCTCGAGCAGTCGGCGAAATGGGTCGGCACGATCAGCCCGAAGGCTGTGCTGAACTACGGCGAAGAAGAGGCGCGCGGCGTGTTCCAGGCCGGCAACGCCGTGTTCATGCGTAACTGGCCGTACGCATGGGCGATCGCGAATCGCACGGGCAGCCCGATCAAGGGCAAGGTCGGCATCGCGCCGCTGCCGAAGGGCGGCGCCGACGGCCGCCCGGCCGCCGCGCTGGGCGGATGGCAGCTCGCCGTGTCGCGCTACTCGCCGAACCCGAAACTGGCCGCCGATCTCGTGATGTATATGGCGAGCGCGGACGTGCAGAAGATGCGCGCGATCCAGGCGTCGTTCAACCCGACGATGCCGGCGCTCTACCGCGACAAGGACATCCTGCAGGCCAACCCGTTCATGGCCGACCTGCTGCCGACCTTCAGCACGGCGGTCGCACGGCCGTCGACCGTGACCGGCGCGAAGTACAACCAGGTCAGCAACCAGTTCTGGAATGCCGCGCACGACGTGCTCGCCGGCAGCGACACCGCAGCGAGTGCGCTCGCGCGGCTCGCCGCCACGCTCAACCGGCTCGCGCCGGGCGGCAGCTGGCACTGAGCGCCGCGGCGCGCGATTGATCGATCGGGCCGGCCTCCGCAGGGTGCCGGCCTGACAGGAGACATCGAATGAGAACCGGAAGCATCGAGATAAGTAGCACTCCTGCATTCGTGCAGGAACCTGTCCGGGCCCGAGCCGGGCTTGCCCGCGCGCGCCGGCGCCAGGCGTGGCTGCTGGTGGCGCCCGCACTGCTCACGCTGGCGGCAATCGCCGGCTGGCCGCTGCTGCGCACCGCGTGGTTCAGCCTGACCGACGCGCAACTGTCCGACCTGTCGCAGCGTCATTTCGTTGGCCTCGACAACTATCTCGGCGCGGCGGGCGTGCTGCGCGACCCGGCCTGGTGGCAGGCCGTCGGCAATACCGTGCTGTTCGCCGTCGTGTCGGTGGTGCTCGAGACGGGCACGGGCCTCGGCGTCGCGCTGCTGCTGGACGTGCCGTCGCGGCTGCGCACGCTGCTGCGCGCGGCCGTGCTCGTGCCGTGGGCGATCCCGACCGTCGTGTCGGCGAAGATCTGGAGCTGGATGCTCAACGACCAGTTCGGGATCGTCAACGCGATGCTGATGTCGATCGGCGCGATCCACGAGCCGCTCGCGTTTACCGCCGATGCGCACCTCGTGTTCCCGACCATCGTGCTCGTCGACGTGTGGAAGACCACGCCGTTCATGGCGCTGCTGATGCTCGCCGCGCTGCAGACCGTGCCGCGCGATTGCTACGAGGCCGCGCGTGTCGACGGCGTGCCGCGCTGGCGCGTGTTCCGCTCGGTGACGCTGCCGCTGATCCTGCCCGGCGTGCTGGTCGCGATGATCTTCCGCTCGCTCGACGCGTTGCGCGTGTTCGACCTGATCTACGTGATGACGTCGAACAGCCGGATCACGAAAAGCATGTCGATCTATGTGCGCGAACAGCTGATCGATTTCCAGCAGGTCGGGTTCGGGTCGGCGTCGGCGATGTTGCTGTTCGTCACGATCGTGCTGTTCACCATCGGCTACATGGCGGTCAGCCGCCGCCGGATGCAGGAGGCGTGACATGAAGAAGCATCCGCTCGACATCGCGATTCACGGGCTGCTGTCGGCGCTCGTGCTGGTGATCTCGCTGTTTCCGTTCGTCTACATGATCGGCACGTCGATCAAGCATGGCGACGCGTTGTTCGATACATCGCTGTTCCCGGCGAGCCCGTCGCTCGACAACTATCGCCAGCTGTTCCGCGACCAGCCGTTCGGCGCGTACCTGCTGAATTCGGCGCTCGTCGCGGGCGGGGCGGTCGCGTTGTCGCTCGCCGTGTCGGTGCTCGCCGCGTATGCGCTCGGCCGCGTGTCGTTTCGTGGGCGTGGAGTGCTGATGATGTGCATTCTCGGCGTGTCGATGTTTCCGCAGGTCGCGATCCTGTCGGGCTTGTTCGAGCTGGTCCGCTCGCTCGGCTTGTACGACCACCTCGGCGCGCTCGTGTTGTCCGACCTGATCTTCACGCTGCCGTTCACGATCTGGATTCTCGTCACGTTCATGCGCGAGTTGCCGCGCGAGCTGGAGGAGGCGGCGCTCGTCGACGGCGTCGGCGTGTTCACGCTGATCTTCCGGATCTTCATGCCGCTGCTGCGGCCGGCACTGGCCGCGACGTCGCTGCTCGCGTTCGTGTCGGCCTGGAACGAATTCCTGTTCGCGCTGACCTTCATGATCTCGTCGAGCCAGCGCACGGTGCCGGTCGCGATCACGATGATCTCGGGCGCGAGCAGCTACGAGTTGCCGTGGGGAACCATCATGGCCGCGTCGGTCATCGTCACCGTGCCGCTTGTGCTGCTGGTGCTGGTGTTCCAGCGGCAAATCGTCTCCGGCCTGACTGCCGGTGCGGTCAAGGGTTGACGCGTAGCGGCCCGAACAGGATCAAGAGGGAAAACATGAGTCAGATCAAGTTGAGCGGTCTTCGCAAGCAGTTCGGCACGACCCCCATCCTCAGCGACGTGAATCTCACGGTCGAGCAGGGCGAGTTCTGCGTGTTCATCGGCCCGTCGGGCTGCGGCAAGTCGACGTTGCTGCGGATCGTCGCCGGCCTCGAGGAACAGAGCGCGGGCGACGTGTGGATCGACGGCCGTTGCGTCAACACGTTTGCGCCCGCGCAGCGCGACATCGCGATGGTGTTCCAGAGCTATGCGCTCTATCCGCACATGTCCGTCTACGAAAACATGGCGTTCGGCCTGCGTCATCTGCGCCTGCCGAAGGACGAGATCGACCGGCGCGTGCGGCTCGCTTCCGAGTCGCTGCGCCTCGGCGAGCTGCTCGAACGCAAGCCCGGCGCATTGTCCGGCGGCCAGCGGCAGCGTGTCGCGATCGGCCGCGCGATCGTCCGCAAGCCGAAAGTGTTCCTGTTCGACGAGCCGCTGTCGAACCTCGATGCGGCGCTGCGCGTGAAGACGCGTGTCGAGATCGCGAAGCTGCACCGCAGCCTCGACAGCACCAGCATGATCTACGTGACGCACGACCAGGTCGAGGCGATGACGCTCGCCGACAAGATCGTGCTGCTGCGGCCGCTCGAAGGGCGTAGCGGAATCGCCAGCGTCGCGCAGATCGGCACGCCGCTCGATCTGTATCACCGGCCGGCGAGCCAGTTCGTCGCCGGTTTCATCGGCTCGCCCGCGATGAATTTCCTGCCGGCCAGCGTCGCGGCGGCCGGCAGCGGCGAGGTTCGCGTGCTGGTGCGCGACCATCCGCTCGGCGCCGACGTGTCCGGCGACGGCCTCGAGACGGGCGCCGGCGTGACCCTCGGCATTCGCCCCGAACACGTGCGGGTCGGCACCGGCGCCGTGACCGGCCAGGTCGCGCACGTCGAGCAGATGGGCGAACACACCTATCTGTATCTCGACACGCCGCTGTGCGACCAGCCGATCGTCGCGAAGACCGATGCCGCCGGCGCGCGGGTCGGCGAGCGCCTGCGCGTCGATCTGCCGGCCGGCGCACTGCATCTGTTTCATCCGGACGGACGCGCGGCGGTACGCACGCCGCGCGAGCCTGCCGCGCCGGCGCTCGCGATCGCCTGAGCGGCGCGCGGTACCCGGCGAGTTCAACTACAGGTTTCAGGCGGCCACGGCGCATGGCCGCTGTCGAATGGGCGCCAAATCATCGATAAAGGATAGTCATGCTAAACAAGAAGCTTTCAGTGATCGTATGGAACGAGTTCGAGCACGAACGGGAAAACGCGGGCGTGCGCGCGATCTATCCCGATGGCTTGCACCAGGTGATCGCCAGCGCGCTCGCCGAGACGCCGGCGCTCGGCCACGGTGCGTTGCCGCTCGAGATCGGCACCGCGACGCTCGACCAGCCCGAGCACGGCCTCAGCGAAGCACGGCTCGCCGCGTGCGACGTGCTGATCTGGTGGGGGCACAAGGCGCACGCGAAAGTCTCCGACGAGATCGTCGAGCGCGTGCAGCGCCGCGTGCTCGAAGGGATGGGCCTGATCGTGCTGCATTCCGGGCACTTCTCGAAGATCTTCCGCCGCCTGCTCGGCACGAACTGCTCGCTGAAGTGGCGCGAGGCAGCCGAGAAGGAACGGCTGTGGGTCGTCGAACCGTCGCATCCGATCGCGGCCGGGCTCGGCGAGTACTTCGAGCTGCAGCACGAGGAAATGTACGGCGAGCGTTTCGACATCCCGCAACCGGACAGCACCGTGTTCATCTCGTGGTTCGAGGGCGGCGAGGTGTTCCGCTCGGGCTGCTGCTGGGAGCGCGGTCATGGCCGGATCTTCTATTTCCGCCCCGGGCACGAAGCCTACCCGACCTATCACGACCGCAACGTGCAGCGCGTGATCGCGAACGCGGTGCAGTGGGCCGCGCCGCGCGTGAACCTCGCCGACCGCTGCCCGAACTCGCCGCCGCTCGAAAAGCTCAGCGAGAAAAGCCAGCAGTTCGCGCACGTCGGCATCCAGCAAGGCGCAGGAGACCTCGCATGAACGACGATTACAAGGTTGAGCTGCCGGAAGCGGCGGCGATCGCGCGCGGCCGGCGCCTGCGCGTCGGCGTGATCGGGCTCGGGATCGGCCGCAAGCATATCGAAGGGTGGCGCGAGCATCCGGACGTCGACGTGGTCGCGATTGCCGACCCCGATGCGAAGCGGCTTGAGAAGGTCGGCGACGCGTTCGGCATCGATGCGCGCTACGCGTCGGCCGACGCGATGCTTGCCGCCGAGAAGCTCGACGTCGTCAGCGTGTGCACGCCGAACAAGTTCCATCGCGAGCTGACGCTTGCCGCGTTCGACGCCGGCTGCCACGTGCTGTGCGAGAAACCGATGGCGCTGAACGCGGACGAAGGGCGCGAGATGCTGATCGCCGCGCAGCGCGCCGGCAAGCGGCTGATGATCAATTTCTCGTACCGCTTCAGTGCGCAGTCGCGCGCGCTGAAGGCACAGGTCGAAAGCGGCCTGTTCGGCGATTTCTATTTCGGGCGGACGGTCTGGCATCGACGCCGCGGGATGCCCGGCTTCGGTGGCTGGTTCGGCACGAAAGCGCTGGCGGGCGGCGGGCCGCTGATCGATCTCGGCGTGCATCGTCTCGATCTCGCGCTGTGGCTGATGGGCTATCCGAAACCCGTGTGGGTGATGGGCAGCACCTACGATCCGATCGCGCGCGAGCTGGCGGCGCGTGCGGGCAAGACGTTCGACGTCGAGGATCTCGCGGCCGCGCTGATCCGCTTCGACAACGGCGCGACGCTCGCGCTCGAGGCGTCGTGGGCGACCAACATCCAGGAAGCGGAGCTGATGGAAACCCGCCTGCTCGGCACGCGTGCCGGGCTGCTGCAGAAGAACCTGAACGAGGGCTACACGTTCGACGCGCACGTGTTCATCGAGCAGAACGGCGCGCAGTTCGACATGCGCCTGAATCCGCCCGCGGAAGGCGCGCATTCCGCGATGTACGACTACGCGGAAGCGATTCTGTGCGATGTCCCGCATCCCGCGCCCGGTGAGGAAGGGCTGATCGTGATGGAGATTCTCGACGCGATCTATGCGAGCGCGGCCGCGGGCGAGCCGATCCGCATTCACGCGCCGGGACCGGCGGCCGTCGCCGCATCGCCGGTGGTGGACCTCGACGTCGCGGGCTGAAGCCGCGCGCTGACTTCGTACCGGGCCGGCGCGCGGATCGTCCACCGCGCCGGCCCGTCAGCAGCATGACGGACGACGCAGCACACACACCTATTCGATGACGCCGCGCATTGCACGCGGCGCACAAACAACGTTTGGAGACACGTTCATGATCGACGAAGCAGGCTGCGCCGCGCGCGGCCCCGCACGCACCCCGTTCAGGCTCACGCGGCTCGCCGCCGCTTTCTCGCTGGCCGTCGCGTCGGCCGCGCTGCATGCGGCGCCGGACCCGGCCACGACAGTCGCCGACAGCGCGCCGGGCGGCCTCTCGCAGGCCACCGGCGTCGTGCCGGCCGACACGAGCCCCGCCAACGTGGTGACGCCGACACCGTCGTCGGCCTGGAACCAGCTGACGCCGTGGACGCAGTTCCATGGTTATATGCGGGCCGGCGTCGGTACGAGCGACGGCCATACGCAGGCCTGCTTCCAGTTACCGGGCGCACCGAGCAAATACCGGCTCGGCAACGAATGCCAGGTCTACAGCGAACTGGAGATCGATCAGACGCTGTACAAGTTCTCGAACGGCATGCAGCTGTCGGCAGTGGGGATGGCGAGCCTCGTCAACGATCTCGATCGCGCGCCGACCTTCAGCGGCGATCACGGCAAGATTCGCATGCCGGAGTCGTACGTGCAGCTCACGAACTTTCCGGGGCTCGACGACATGCGGGTCTGGTTCGGGCGCATCTACTACCGGCGCAACGACGTCCACATGAACGACTTCTATTACTGGAACCCGAGCGGCCTCGGCGCGGGCATCGAGAACGTGCCGATCGGCGGCGGCCTGAAGCTCAGTTATGCGCTGTTCCGCGAGGACTACATCGACCAGCCGAACTACGCGACGCGCCATGACCTGCAACTGTCCGGCGTGCATCCGAACCCCGGTGGCGAACTGCAGTTCGGGCTGTCGTACATCCCGGCCCGCGCGCCGGTGCTGAATTCGAGCGGCGTGCTGCAGGACGCGCACAGCGGCTGGTCGTTCACGGTCCAGCACGTGCAGACCAATCTGCTCGGCGGCAAGAACAAGCTCGCGTTCCAGTATGGCGTCGGCCCGGGCACGGGCCTCAGCTACACGGGCACGCTGACGAACGACAACCGCTACAAGAGCTTTCGCGTGCTCGATGCGTTCGACTGGCAGGCGACGCAGAACTTCAGCGGCCAGGTGGTCGGCATCTATCAGCGCGACATCGCGCCGTCGGGCGGTTCGCAGACGTGGGTGTCGATGGGCGTGCGGCCCGTGTACGCGTTCACGCAGCACATCAAGCTGCAGGGTGACCTCGGGCACGATCGCGTGACGCCGTCCGGCGGTCCGACGCGCACGCTGTTGAAGGCGAGCGTCGCGTTGACGCTCGCGATGGACCGGTCGTTCTGGTCGCGGCCGGAATTCCGCGTGTTCTACACGTATGCGCGCTGGAACCAGGCGGCGCAGGACGCGGCGGCGCCCGGCGATCCGTTGTCGACGACGGGCATTTTCGGTACCTCGCGCTCGGGCTCGACGGTCGGCGCGCAAGTCGAATGGTGGTGGTGAACGACATGACGGAACGCTGTACGACGATATCGATGGGGGCCGATGCCGCGCCGTTCTCGCGCATCGTGTTCGGGATGTGGCGGATCGGCGACTGGGCGTTGTCGGTCCGCGAGCGCCGTGCGCTGGTCGACGCGGCGCTGGAACTCGGCGTGACGAGCTTCGATCATGCGGACATCTACGGCGACTACACGGCCGAGGGCCTGTTCGGCGACGTGCTGGCCGATGCGCCGCACTTGCGCGACCGGATGCAGATCGTCACGAAGTGCGGGATCCGGCTCGTGTCCGCGCGCCGGCCCGCGCACGGGATCAAGCACTACGACACGCGCGCCGCGCATGTCGTCGCGTCGGTCGAGCAGTCGCTGCGTGCGCTGCGCACCGACCGGCTCGATCTGCTGCTGCTGCATCGGCCCGATCCGCTGATGGATGCCGACGAGGTCGCCGCGACCTTTGCCGCGCTCCGGCGCGACGGCAAGGTGAGGGACTTCGGCGTATCGAACTTTACGCCGGCGCAGGCCGCGTTGCTGCAGGACCGCATGGCGGCGCACGGCATGTCGCTCGCGACGAACCAGGTCGAATGCTCGCTGCTGCATCTCTCGCCGCTCGACGACGGCACGTTCGACCAGGCGCAGCACTGGCGCTGTCCGCCGATGCTGTGGTCGCCGCTCGCGGGCGGACGCGTGCTGACGGAGGCGTCGCCCGCCGCGATTCGGGTGCGCGAGAGCGCGGCGCGGATCGGCGACGCGCTCGGCGTGTCCGCGACGACGGTGCTGTTCGCGTGGCTGCTCGCGCTGCCGTGCCGGCCGCTGCCGATCGTCGGGTCGAGCCGGATCGCGGCGCTGCGCGAAGCGGCAGCGGCGACCCGCATCGCGCTCGGGCGCGAGCACTGGTTCGAACTGCTGGACGCGGCGCGCGGCGTGGAGGTGCCATGACCGTTGCGATCGATACACGATGACAATTCGGGAGATGGGATGAGCGTAGCAACCCTCAACGGGGATCCGGTCGCGCCACGCGGCGTGCGCGCCGGCGAACCCCGCTTGCTGGCGGACATCGGCGGCACGCATGCGCGCTTCGCGCTGGAGACCGCGCTTGGCGGGATCGGCGACGTGCGCGTCTATCGATGCAGCGCCCATGCCGGCATGGACGACGCGGTGCGCGCGTTCCTGCGCGACACGGGCGGCGCACGGGTGCGGAACGCGGCGATCGCGATCGCCAATCCCGTGGACGGCGACATGGTCAGCATGACCAATCATGACTGGCGCTTCTCGATCGACGCGACGCGCCGCGCGCTCGGGTTCGACACGCTGCACGTCTTCAACGACTTCGCGGCGCTGGCGATGGCCGTGCCGCATCTGCCCGCGGGACAACGGCGGCAGGTCGGCGGCGGGCACGCGGCGCCCGCGGGTACGATCGGCGTGCTCGGCGCGGGAACGGGGCTGGGCGTCTCGGCGCTCGTGCGCGCGGGCGATGCCTGGGTGCCGGTGTCAGGGGAGGGCGGGCATGTGTCGTTCGCGCCCGCCGATGCACGCGAGGCCGACGTGCTGCAGTACGCGCGGGCGCGCTGGCCGCACGTGTCGTTCGAGCGGCTGGTCGCGGGCCCCGGCATCGCGGTGATTCACGCGGCGCTCGCCGCGCGCGACGGCTGCGACGCACCGCGGGCCGACGCGGCCGATACGGCCGCGATCATCGATCGTGCGCTCGCCGGCGACGCACGCTGCATGGCGACCCTGGATTGTTTCTGCGGCATGCTCGGCACGTTCGCGGGCAATCTGGCGCTGACGCTCGGCGCGACCGGCGGCATCCATATCGGCGGGGGCGTCGTGCCGCGCCTCGGGGTATTGTTCGATGCATCGCCGTTTCGAGCCCGCTTCGAGGCGAAGGGCCGTTTTGCCGCTTACCTCGCGAAAATTCCGACCTTCGTGATCACCGCACCGCATCCGGCGTTCGTCGGTGTGTCGCGCCTGCTCGCCCGCGCGTTGGGCGAGGCCGGCTGACGCGAGTCCGGCCGGCGGCGTTGTAGTGCGACTGTCTGTAATAAGTCAGCATGTCGAAAGAAATCGGGCGCGCGACGCTGTCCTATGGAATACGCCGACTGGAAGTCGTCCCGGAACTCATTTACTTTTAGAGGAGTGTCGCCGAGGCGTCGTGCGTTCCGGAGGAGTCGTGACTGCATTCCAGAAGGTGTGGCAGATGTTCGTCGGAAAGCCGCTGGACCCGCTCGATCCGCGCACGCGGCATGCGATCGCCGTGACGCCGTTGCTGGCCTGGGTCGGGCTCGGCGCCGACGGCCTGTCGTCGTCGTGCTACGGCCCGGAAGAGGCGTTCCTCGCGCTGGCGCACCACACGCCGCTTGCACTGTTCCTCGCGCTCGCGACGGCGGCGACCGTGTTCATCATCGCGCTCGGCTACAACCAGGTGATCGAGCTGTTCCCGACGGGCGGCGGCGGCTACCGCGTCGCGACTGCGCTGCTCGGTGCGAAGCCGGGGCTCGTGTCGGGTGCGGCGCTGCTGGTCGACTACGTGCTGACCGTCGCGACGTCGCTCGCGAGCGGCGTCGATGCGTTCTTCAGCCTGTTGCCCGTCAGCGCGCAGGCGTTCAAGCTCACCACCGAGATCGTGCTGATCCTGATGATGACGGGACTCAACTTCCGCGGGATGCGCGAATCGATCATGGTGCTGCTGCCGATCTTCATCGGCTTCGTGATCCTGCACTTCGGGCTGATCGTGTATGGCGTCGCCGTGCACGGCAGCAACCTCGCGATGATCGTGCCCGATGCGGTGCACGAGGCGCACGGGATGTCGCAGTCGCTCGGCGTCTTCGTGATGCTCGCGTTGCTGATGCGCGCGTTCTCGCTCGGCGGCGGCACGTATACCGGCCTCGAAGCCGTGTCGAACAACGTCAACATGCTGGCCGATCCGCGCGTGCCGAACGGCAAGGTGACGATGTGGTACATGTCGACGTCGCTCGCGTTCACGGCCGGCGGCATCATCCTGCTGTACATGCTCTGGCATGCGCGGCCCGTCGAAGGCGAGACGCTCAACGCAGTGGTATTCGGCAGCGTGATCGACCATCTCGGGCTCGGCTCGGCGTTCGCGCGCCACGCGTTGCTCGCGGCCGTGCTCGCGTTCGAGGCCGGGCTGTTGATGGTCGGTGCGCAGACGGGTTTTCTCGACGGTCCGGCCGTGCTGTCGAACATGGCGTCGGATTCATGGGTGCCGCGCCATTTCCGTGACCTGTCGACGCGTCTCGTGCGGCAGAACGGCATCATCGTCGTCGGCCTGTCGAGCCTGCTGATCCTGCTGTGGACGCACGGCAACGTCGATGTGCTCGTCGTGCTGTACAGCATCAACGTGTTCCTCACGTTCAGCATGTCGCTGCTCGGGCTGTGCACGTACTGGTGGCGCCATCGCAGCGAGAGCGGCTGGTTCAAGCACTTCTTCCTGTCCGCGCTCGGGCTGAGCGTGACGGCGACCGTGCTCGTCATCACGCTGATCGAGAAGTTCACGGCGGGCGGCTGGCTCACGGTGCTCGTGACGAGCGCGGTGATCGCGCTGTGCTTCATGATCAACCGCCACTACGCGTACACGCGCGCGCAGCTCGCGAAAGAGGACGCGCTGTTCTCGGGGCAGCCGCCCGTGGTCGACGAGGCTACCGCGCCGGGCAAGCCCGATCCGTCGCAGCCGACGGCCGTGCTGCTGGTCGGCAAGCATCGCGGCGCGAGCATGCACGCGCTGCTGTGGGTCAACCGGCTGTTCCCCGGGCACTTCCGCAACGTGATCTTCCTCGCGGTCGGCGAGGTCGACGCGAAGGCGTACGACGGGCACGAACATCTCGAACGGCTGCGTCACTCGATCACCGAAGCGCTCGACTACTATGTCGCGCACTGCCGCCGCAACGGCATCGCGGCCGACTACCGGATCGCGTTCGGCACGAATCCCGTCGTGGAGTTCATGAACCTCGCGTCGTCGACGCTCGACGTTTATCCGAACGCGGTGTGCTTCGCGAGCAAGCTGATCTTCCGGCGCGTGAATTTCCTGACCGCGTGGCTGCACAACCAGACGCCCGTCGAGCTGCAGGCGCGCCTGCACGTCGAGGGCAAGCAGATGGTGCTGCTGCCGATGAACGTCGGCTGACGGCGGCGCGTCGGCCAGCGGCCGGCGCCGCGAACGCGTGAAAACGATCTCATCGCGCCGGCTCGAAAGGGGACGTTCTGCAGTCGAAATCATCGGAAAAGATTTGCTAAGATGCGCGGCGCATTGGCGCGATCAATCGAACGACAAATCCTTTCCGAGAGACCTCCATGAAATTCCTGCTTGCCGCCGGACTCGCCGGCTTCGCTGTGTCTGCATTCGCACAGACCGTGTCGCCGGGCGTATGGCACGACGAAACCGCCTACACGCTGAACGGCAAGCCGCTGCCGCAGGCGTCCGGCTCGATGCCGGACCAGTGCCTGACCGACGCGGACGCGAAGGACCTGCGCAAGACGATGGCGGCGCGCATGCAGCGCGACAACGTCAACTGCACGATCACCCACTGGGACTATGCGGGCACGACGCTGAAGGTCGCGCTGTCCTGCGCGAACGAACAGGGGCACGGCAACGGCACGGTGACGGGCGCGGTCACGCCGACCAGCTACGACCTGAAGGGGCAATTGCGCGGGCAGCATGCGCAGGCCGGTGCGTACACGCTCGCGTGGACGTGGCGCGGCAAGCGCGTCGGCGACTGCCAGTAACGGATCGACACGGCGCGCATCGCTTGCGCGTATCGCGCCGGTCGGCCGTTTCGCGACACGATTGCAGTCATGCCGGGCCCAAACGCTTGAATGCATCACATTGTGATATAAAATAGAAGCAGGCCTTCGTGCCATCCGGCCTCTACACCGTAAACGAACCCGGCCGCGCGACGCGCGCATCGTGCCGGGCGAACGTCCGGTTCAGAAGAACGGGGCGGCGATCGCGCGCGGCGGGATGGTCGACAGGCCTCGCCGCGACCGGCGGCGCGAAGCGCCGTGCGGATTCGCGGCGACGCCAAGGGGAAATGACGATGCTGGTGACGTTTCGGTCTTCCGCCGCACCCGATATCGTGATGTTGCGCGATCTGGCGCAGTATCTGCTGGGGCTCGTCGGCAAGGGGCTCGACGTACGCGGCGTGATTTCCACCGACGAGCTGCCGGGCGCGATCGCGCGGCTCGAGCAGGCAATCAGGGACGATGCGGCGCGGGAACGCGCGCACGAGCATTCGACGCGGACGCCGCGCGACGATGCGGCGCCGCATGCAGCCGGGCTCGCGCAGCGCGCGTGGCCGCTGCTGGACATGATGCGTGCGGCTCACGAACAGGGCCGGCACGTGATGTGGGGCGTGTAGGCGCGCAGCGCGCGCGTGCTCCCCGCGGAACCGGACCTCCGCTGAAAGGCCGACGGCCTCGCGTCGAACGACGCGCAAGCCGTCGGCCGATTTTTTTGCATGGCGCGATCGTCGGAGCAATTACGGATGACGATGCGTATGCGAGCGCGGCGAGCGCCGCGCGGGCCGGTGCAGCAGCCTGTCGCGCGTACGGTCGCGGCCGCGCCGGGCCGTGAAGAACAGCACCGCGAACACGAGGAGCGCGAGCAGCACGAGGGTCTGGACGATACCGTTTTCCATGTCGCCTCCGGCAGGTTGGGGGACGAGGTGCGCCGCGGCCGGCCATCAGCCGCCTGGCATGGCGGCGTCGGCGAGCTTTGCGTCGATGAAGCGCTTGGCCAGCGCGATCGAGATCCGGAGCGCGTCCGCGTCGCTGCGGAACACGTGATGCTTCGGGTCGAGCAGGTGCGCTTCGTGGCATCCGCCCGCATCGCGCCAGTACACGACCGCGAGCGGCTGGTACAGCGCGCCGAGTTCGAGCCCTTCGCCGGCCACCGGGTCGACGAGTGCGACCGCGCGGATCCCGCACTGGCGATAGGTCAGGCAGAGCGGCGAATCCATGACGGTTTCCCCGGCGGGCACCGGCCGTTCCGACCCCGCGCGACGCATGATCGGACGAATCGGCGCAGGGCCGTGTTCACGTCAGCAGCGGCATCGCCTCGATCAGCGCGATGCCGAGCAGCGCGCCGATCGCGGCGCCGACCAGTTTCGGGTGCCACCGTTCGAGATGCAGCGCCGTCAGCAGTGCGCCGAACAGGATCACGCCCAGCAGCGCGAACGCGATCACGAGATAACCGATTTCGAAATCGTTGTTGATCAGCATGATGTCTCCTTCCCATGTCGGCGTGTTCCGTCCGGCGGAGTTGCGTTCAGGCGACGTCGCACGCCCGGATGACCTGTCTGAATTATATATCACAACATGATATAAAAATCGATCGGGCCCGGTGTGGAGTGAACAAGGCTGACATTGCGATGTTGCGAAGCTTGTGACGTTGCCGTGGCGCGCCGGACGCGTCGCGAGCCGGCCCGCCGCCACGCGGCTTGACGCTTGCCGGCACGTCACCCACACTGGTCCGCACGACCGGCACGCAGCACGCGTGCCCGTCATGCGCGCGTCATGCGGGTCGAACCGTCCGCGCCGGCGCGCGGCCCTGGCGTCCAGCAACGAACGCGCGGAGAGTTTTGACGTGGTGCGTTTCCCTTCCCGATGGACCGGCTGCCTGCTCGTCTGCGCCATTGCGCTCGGCGCCGGCGCGCTTGCGCGGCCGGTCGCGGCCGAACCACTCGACGCGCACGACACGGGCGACGAAGCGCCCGTCACGCTTGTCAGCGATGTCCACGAATTCGTGATCCAGCACGACGGCTCGCTCGACGAGCACGACGATTCGACGCTGCGCGCGAACAACGCGAACGGCATCGACGCGGTCGCACAGCGCTACGTGTGGTTCGACAAGAATCTCGAACAGGTCGACCTGCTCGCGACCGAGACGATCGACCGCGACGGCGTCGCGCATCCGGTCGGCGCCGACGGTATCCGCGACGTGCAGGAGCCGCGCTCGGCCGGCGCGCCGACGTTCCAGGACGGGCTGTTGCGCACCGTCGTGTTTCCCGGCGTCGAAGCCGGGTCGAGCACGCGCGTGGCGTTCCGCAAGACGCGCACGAAGCCCGTCAATCGCGGCTACTTCGGCTACACCGTCGAGCCGTCGCGCGAGCCCGTCGACAGCCAGCGGCTGATTTTCGACGTGCCGGCCGACCTGCCGCTGTACGCGGACGCGCGCGGTTACGTCGCGCTGCCGCCGGTGACGGCGAACGGCCGCACGCGCTACGAGTTCGATTACCGGCACGGCCCGTACGACCGCATCGAGAACGGCTCGGTCGGCTACCCGACCTACGGCGACCGGCTCGTCGTGTCGACGCTGCCCGACTACGCGGCGTTCGCCGCGCGCTACCGCGACGCGGCCGTCGACCCGGGCGTGAACGATCCGGCCGTCGTGCAGCTGGCGCGCGCGCTCACCGCGGATGCCGCCGATCCGCGCGACAAGGCGCGCATCCTGTACGACTGGGTGCAGGCGAACATACGCTACGTCGGTTTGTTTCTGGGCGAAACGGCCGCCGCGCCGCATCGCGCGACGGACATCCTGCGCAACCGCTACGGCGACTGCAAGGACCATGTCGCGCTGTTCGGCGCGCTGCTCGCGGCGGTCGGCATCCGCAGCGAACCGGTGCTGATCAATCTCGGCGCCGTGTACACGCTGCCGTCGGTGCCCGGTTACGGCGGCGGCGCGATCAATCACGCGATCACGTGGCTGCCCGATCTCGCGCTCTACGCGGATACGACGACGGCCGGCATCGCGTTCGGCTACCTGCCGCCGATCGTGATGGATCGCCCCGCGCTGCTCGTCGACACGGGCGTGCTGTCGCGCACGCCGGCCACGCAGCCGCGCGGCCGTGTCGCGCGGGTCGAGATCGATGCCGCGCAGCCCGGCGCCGCGCGTTTTCATGCCTACGTCGAGGACGATGGCTGGACAGCCGAACTCGAACGCAACCTGTTTCGCCGCGCGACGCACGACGGCATCGAGCAGCTCGCGACCGCACGCCTGCGGCAAAGCGGCTTGCGCGGCCGCGCGCAACTGTCGACCAGCGACCGGCGCGTGACCGACGGACCGTTCGACGTGACGCTGTCGGGCACGCTCGATCATTTCGTGTGGCCCGACGGCACGACCGCGTTGCCCGCGCTGTCGAGCCTCACGGGTGGCATCGCGACGCAGGTCGAAAGCTGGCTGGCCGAACCGGTGCGCACGCAACCGTGGGGCTGTATCGGCGGCACGTTCGACGAGACTGGCCAGATCGTACTGCCGGCCGATGTCGTCGTGACCGACCTGCCGGCCGACGCGGCCGTGCACGCGCGCTTCGTCGATTTCACGTCGCATTACGTGTTCGATGCGGCCGCGCGCGTCGTGCAGGTCACGCGGCGAATGACGGCGGATTTCGGCCGGCAGGTGTGCACACCCGACGAATTCACCGCGCTGCGCGCATCGCTCGAACGCATCGAACGCGACACGCAGGCGCAGATCGTGGTGCGGGCGAAAGGGCGTTGAACGGGCAGGGGCAGTGAGCGCGTCGTCGCCATCGGCCGATGCGCAGGAGAGACATCATGACGGAACGGGACTACGAGATCGCCGATCTCTCGAAGGAATTGCTGGGCCGGATCGTGCAGGGCACCGTCGCGAGCGGCGCGGCCGTGGATGCCGAGCAGTGCGCGGCGCTCGCCGTGCAGTGCGCGACGGCGCTGGTCGACAAGCTCGGGGCGCGTAGCGGTTGAACGCGGAAGGGCATCACGCACGGTGGCGGTGGCTTGAGCGACGCCGGCGAGCGAGTTCGCGGCCGGCGTGCTGTGCGTGCGCGACGGCGCCCCGGCCCCGGTCGCGGCGCCTGTGGCACCCGCGCCCGTGAAGGCGCCGGCGAGCAAGCAAGCGACCCCGGAGCAACGCATAGCGGCCCCGATCGGCGTCGCACGTCACGCGTCAGGCATTACGCGTCGACGCGCGCCTCGCCGTCCGCGCGCACGGCCCCCGGCGGCTTCCCCACCACCCGCTTGAACGCGCGGCTGAACGCCGCCAGCGAGCCATAACCGAGCCGATACGCCACCGCTTCGATGGCCTCTCGGTCGCGCGCGATCCACTGCGCGGCGAGCCGCATCCGCAGCTCGGTCAGGTAGCGCACCGGCGTCATCCCGGTTGCCGCGAGAAAGCGCTCGGCGAACACCGAGCGCGACACGCCCGCTTCGGCGGCCAGTTCCGCGACGCTCCAGTTGCGGCCCGGGTCGCGATGCAGCGCGACGATCGCGCTGCCGAGCTTCGGCTCGCGCAGCGCCTGCACCCAGCCCGTCGCGTCGCCGCATCCGCACTCGACCCAGCCGCGCACGATGAACGCCGCGACCACATCCGCGAGCCGCGCGAGGATGCCCGCGAAACCCGCGCGCGCCGAGCAGGCCTCGCGCTCCATCGCGTCGAGCATCGGGCGGATTTCCGGGTAGCGCGAGAGCAGCGTGCCGACGTGCATGAACTCGGGCATCGTGCCGACCAGCGGCTGCATGCCGCCGAGATCGAGCTCCATGCACGCGCTGAAGATCAGTGCATCGCCGGCGCCTGGCTCCGTCGCCGCACAGGCCGCCGGCGACGCGCCGGCCGATGCCACCGACGCGACCGTATCGCAGATCTTCGCGGCCGCGAAGCCGTGGATCTCGCGGCACGGCGCATCCGGATCGGACACCAGCGCATGCATGCCGCCATGCGGCAGCAGGATCGCGTCGCCGGCCTCGAGCCGCATCGTCGCGCCGGCCGCGTCGCGCAGCAGCACGGGCCCGCGCCCGACGAAATGGAACTGCGCGCGGCCCGGCGCCTCGCCGAAGCTCAGCCCGAACGGCCGCGCGACCTGGATGCGGCGGTACTGGACGCCGCTCAGCCGCATCCCCAGCAGCAGCTCGCTGACGAGGTCGTGCACGTCGGGGACGGGGGGAAGCAGGGGCTCGGACATATCGAGATTCGGACGATCGATCAACAAGAACGGATTGTATGTCATAGACCGTCCTGTTGCCGTTCCTTACGATACGCCGTCATTGGTACTTCTCCCTATACGGACACGGAACGACGCATGAATCCCGGAATTTCCCCGGCCGCCTCGATGGCGGCCCCCCGCGAACCGGCCTGGGGCGCGGTATTCGCGATGACGCTCGGCGTCTTCGGGCTCGTCACGGCCGAATTCCTGCCCGCCAGCCTGCTCACGCCGATGGCCGACAGCCTCGGCGTGACCGAAGGCGTGGCCGGGCAGGCCGTCACGGCCACCGCGACGGTCGCGCTGGTCACGAGCCTGCTGATCTCCGCGCTGACGCGCACGATCGACCGGCGGCGCGTGCTGCTCGCGTTCTCGGTGCTGCTCGTCGCATCGAATCTCGCGGTCGCGTTCGCGCCCAACCTGACGACGCTGCTGATCGGCCGCGTGGTGCTCGGCATCGCGCTCGGCGGTTTCTGGACGATGGCGACGGCCACCGCGATGCGGCTCGTGCCGACGTCGATGGTGCCGCGCGCGCTGTCGATCATCTTCAGCGGCGTGGCGGTCGCGACGATCGCGTCCGCGCCGATGGGCAGCTACTTCGGCCACCTGATCGGCTGGCGCAACGTGTTCCTGATCGCGGCCGTGCTCGGCAGCGTCGCGTTCGTGTCGCAGGTGATGACGCTGCCGTCGATGCCGCCGAGCGGCACGACGCGGCTGCGCACGCTGATCGACGTGCTGCGCCGTCCGACCGTCGGCCTCGGCATGTTCGCGACGATCCTCGTGTTCACCGGGCATTTCGCGTTCTTCACGTATCTGCGGCCGTTCCTCGAACAGGTCGCGGGCGTTGGCGTGAACGGGCTGTCGGCGATCCTGCTCGGTTACGGCATTGCCAACTTCGTCGGCACGTCGCTCGCGGGCCGCGTGCTCGAACACCGGCTGCGGCCGATGTTGATCGCGATGCCCGCGCTGATGGTCGTACTCGGCATCGCGCTCGTCGCGCTCGGCCGTGCGCCGATGATCGACGCGGTGCTCGTCGCGTTGTGGGGGATGGCGTTCGGCGGCGTGCCTGTTGCGTGGTCGACGTGGGTCACGCGCACCGTGCCCGACGAGGCCGAGAGCGCGGGCGGGCTGATCGTCGCGGCGATCCAGCTCGCGATCGCGACGGGTGCGGCGGCCGGTGGCGTCGTGTTCGATGCGAACGGCGCGGCCGGTGTGTTCGTCGGCGCGGCCATCGTGCTGGCCGTCGCGGTCGCGACGATCGTGACCGGCGTGCCGAAGCGGGTCGGTGTGGCGGTGTCCTGACCGGCCGGGCAGGCCCGCGCTTCGCGGGCCTGCCGGCGGTCGTCGGTCCGTCAGGCGGCGTCGGTGTCCGCGATGCGGTCGAGTTCCGCGAGCGCGTCTTCCGGCAGGTCGAGGTCGGCCGCCGCGAGATTCTCGCGCAGATGCGTGACCGACGACGTGCCCGGAATCAGCAGCACGTTCGGCGCGCGGCGCAGCAGCCACGCCAGCGCGACCTGCATCGGCGTCGCGCCGACGCGTACCGCCACCGCGGACAGCGTCGACGACTGCAGCGGCGAGAAGCCGCCGAGCGGAAAGTACGGCACGTAGGCGATACCGTCACGGGCCAGCGCGTCGATCAGCGCATCGTCGCCGCGATGCGCGATGTTGTAGTGGTTCTGCACGCAGACGATGTCGCAGATCTGCCGGCCTTGCGCGACCTGCGCGGCCGTCACGTTGCTCAGGCCGATATGGCGGACGAGCCCGCGCCGCTGCAGTTCGGCGAGCACGCTCAGCGGCGCCTCGATCGATCCTTCGGCCGGCCCGTGCCGGTCGAACATGATGCGCAGGTTGACGACGTCGAGCACATCGAGTCCGAGATTGTGCAGGTTGTCGTGCACGGCCCGTTCGAGTTCGTCGGGCGCGAACGCGGGCAGCCACGATGCGTCGTCGCCGCGCCGCGCGCCGATCTTGGTGACGATCACGAGATCGTCGCGATACGGATGCAGGGCCTCGCGGATCAGCCGGTTGGTGACGTGCGGGCCGTAGAAGTCGCTGGTGTCGATATGGTCGACGCCGGACGCGACGGCTTCGCGCAACACGTCCAATGCCGCGTCGTGGTCCTTCGGCGGGCCGAATACACCCGGCCCCGCGAGCTGCATCGCGCCGTAGCCGATGCGTTTGACGTTGCGATTGCCGAGCCGGAAGGCGGCGGTGTGTCGAATGTCGGACATGACTCTGCTCCTGTTGATGAGTGCGCCCAGCATAGGCATTGGCCGTCTGCGCGATAAGCCGTCATAATCCGCACGGGTTGTACGAAAAGGCGAACAATGCAAGCCGATCTGGGTGATCTGAATGCGTTCATGTCAGTGGCGCGTGCCAGCGGATTCCGTGACGCCGCGCGCGTGACGGGCCTCAGCGCGTCGGGGCTGAGCGAGGCCGTGCGCCGGCTGGAGGCGCAGCTTGGCGTCCGGCTGCTGCACCGCACGACGCGCAGCGTCGTGCCCACCGAAGCCGGCGAGCGCCTGCTCGCGCGCCTCGGGCCCGCGTTGACCGAAGTGGCGGCGGCGCTCGACGGTATCGGCGATTTCCGGGACAGACCGGCCGGCACGCTGAAGCTGAACGTGCCGCTCAGCGCGTCCCGGCTCGTGCTGCCCGCGATCGTGCCGCGCTTCCTCGACGCGTACCCGGAGATCCGGCTGGAAGTGATCGCCGACGAAAGTTTCGTCGACGTGCTGGCGGCGGGATGCGACGCGGGCATCCGCTACGACGAACGGCTCGAACAGGACATGATCGCGGTGCCGATCGGCCCCCGCATTCAGCGGTTCGCGACCGCGGCCGCGCCGGGTTATCTCGACCGTCACGGGCGGCCGCGGCATCCGCGCGACCTGCTCGACCATCGCTGCCTGCGCGGACGTTTCGCGAGCGGATCGATGCCGCCGTGGGAGTTCGAGCGCGACGGCGAGGTCGTGCGGATCCAGCCGGCCGTCGGGCCGCTGCTGGTGCAGATCGGCGGCGCGTCGGACCTGGTGGTCGATGCGGCGATCGCCGGCACGGGCATCGTGCATCTGTTCGAAGACTGGCTGCGCCCGTATTTCGAGAGCGGCGCCCTCGAACCCTTGCTCGAACCATGGTGGCGGCCGTTTTCAGGGCCGTTCCTCTATTACCCCGGGCGCCGTCTCGTGCCACCGGCACTGCGCGCGTTCATCGATTTCATCAAGGCATCCTGAGCGTTGCGACCGAACGAGCGGGCGGGCGTCGCGCCGGCCCGCCGCTCAGCGCACCGGCGCGTGCGCGTCGAGCAACTGCCGGTGGCGCGCTTCGGTCGCGTCGTCGGCGGGAAACATGCACTCCATGCGCAGCTCCTGCGCAGCGGCGCTTTGCGGCGTGCCGACCGTCGTGACCAGCGAGAAGTAACGCAGCACGACGCCTTCGTGGACGAAGCCGATCGGAATGACCGGCAGCGCGGGCGCGGCGGCCGGCGCCGGCGGCGTTTTCCAGTCGCGCGGCGCATCGGGGCACGCGAGCAGGTCGTCGAGCAGCTGCCGCGTGTCGTCGTCGATCACGCGGCCGACCGATTCGCGATACACGCGCTGCAGCAGGCTGCGCGATACGCTGTCCCAGTCGGCCACGAACGGCCGCATGCCGAGCGGATCGAACATCAGGCGCAGCAGGTTGCGCGGGCCGTCGCGCGCAGCCATGTCGATGAAGCAGTTGAAAAAGCGCGGCGCCGCGTCGTTGCTCATCAGCACGTTCCAGTGGCGGTCCATCACGATCGCCGGAAACGGATCGTGCTGGCGGACGACCCGTTCGAGCGCGCGGATCACGCCGTGCATTTCCTGCGCGTCCCACGGCGCTTCCGAATACACGGGCGCATACCCGGCCGCGAGCAGCAGTGCGTTGCGTTCGCGCAGCGGCACGTCCAGCGTCTGCGCGAGCGTCAGCAGCGTGTCGCGGCCCGGCACGCTGCGCCCGCTTTCGATGAAGCTGATCTGGCGCTGCGAGATGCCCGCGTCGAGCGACAGGTCGAGCTGGCTCACGCCGCGCACGTCGCGCCAGTAGCGCAACAGCTGCCCCAGTTCGCGTGGCGGCGCGTTCGGATCGCGACGGCTGGCGTTCATCGGATTTCCCTGATCGTGGCGTGATCGACGCGAACGACTATATCGGACTCACGCGGCGCCCGCCTGCCACGCGAACGCGTCGAACGGCGCTTCGAGCGTTGGCCGCGCCACGCTGCCGACGTAGTTCGTGATCGTCGACGCGGCAACCACCGCGATCACTTCGAGCAACTGTTCGGCGCTGAATCCGGCCGCGGCGAACGATTGCCGGTCGGCGTCGGCGAGACGGCCGCGGGTTTCGATCAGCGCGCGCGCCGTGGCCGACAGCGCGGCCAGTTTCGCGTCGCCGGGCAGGCCGCCGCGCCGGATCGCGTCGACGTCGGCGGCGGGCACGCCCTGTTTCAGCGCGAGCGCGGAATGGAACGCGACCGGCCACTCGCTCGCGTTCGTGACGGCGTTGGTGAGCAGGAGCGTCTGGATCTGCGGTTCGGTGAGGCTGCTGGCGTGCACGCGCTCGAACAGGCCGATGAACCCGTTGATCAGCACCGGCGACGCGGCCATGGCCGCCGCGATGTTCGGGATCAGGCCGAAGGTTTGCTGGAGCTGACGGAGCACGGGCTGCGATTCGGCCGGCGCCGAGTCGATGGTATGAAGCGGATAGGCGGACATGATGTCTCCCGGGCGAGGAGCGCCGCCGGAATGGCGGCGCGACACCCGAAGCGTAGGGACGGGCGTGCCGCGCGCCAATTACATGGGATGTAATCGTTTGTCGTGCACGCGGCGGCCGGCCGTCCCGCGCATCCGTTAACCGCCTTGCTTGACCAACCCTGCCAGCGTCTTCATTGCCTGCAGATACGGATACGGCCCGTGGCTGATGCGGGCCACGCCGTAGTCCGCGAGTTCGGCGAGCGTCGGCGTGTCCGACACGCGCATCACGTTCACCGGTAGCGGAGACGCGGCCGTCAACTGGCGAATGAGCGCCGGCGAGCGCAGGCCCGGCACGAACAGGCCGTCGGCGCCGGCTGCCGCATAAGCGCGGGCGCGTTTCAGCGTTTCGTCGAGCAACCGTTCGTCGTGCGTATCGGCCGGCGCCTTGAAGAACACGTCGGTCCGCGCGTTGATGAAGTAGTCGGCGCCCGCGCGATCGGCCTCCTGCCGTGCCGCCGCGAGACGCGCCGCTGCTGCTTCGACGTCGCGCAATTCGCCCGTCCCCGGAAAGCTGTCCTCGAGGTTGCAGCCGATCGCGCCGGCCTCGATGCTGAGCGCGATCGTTTCGGCGACATCCTCGGGCCGCTCGCCGTAGCCGCTTTCGAGGTCGACGGTGACCGGCAGGTCCGTCGCGCGTGCGATCCGCGCAAGCACTTCCATCATCAACGCGCGCGGCATCTGCTCGCCATCGACGAATCCGTTGGCCACGGCCACCGACCAGCTTCCGGTCGCCAGCGCGACCGCGCCTGCGTCGGCCACCGTGCGTGCGCTACCGGCGTCCCACACGTTGAACAGCGTCAGCGGCTGGCCCGCGCGGTGAAGCGACCGGAAAACCGCGCCTTTCTCATTGCTGCTCATGTTCACTGCTCCTTGTAAAAACCGGGTCGGTGGTGGTGCCGAACGAGACTGCCACAGTATCGAGCGCCGCGAGGAAGTCGCGTGCGTCGAACAATTCGCCGAGGCTGCGCACGCCGCCCGACGTCATGGTGTTGCCGGTCACCAGGCGCACGGCCGCCTCGACGATGATCGGCGCGCTGACCGCGTAGATGTCGCGTCCCGACGCCGTCGCGCGGTGCGTCGTGCCGCCCTGTACGACGACGGCGTCCATCGCGAACTGCTGTGCCGACCGGCCCAGCGCATCGGTCGGCTCGGGCGGCGGCGTGGCCGCATCGCGCACGTCGCGCAGCGCCAGCGTCGCGAGCCACGATTCGATCGTATCGATGCGCAGATGACGCGACAGTGTCATCACTTCCGAAAACGGCACCAGCGTCACGTCGACGCTGCCGATCGGCGACGGGAACGGCCACACGCGTTCGCGTGGCGTCGACGGCACCGGCGTCGGCTTGCCGTCCCGCTGGACGAGCCGCACCGCGCGATTGCGTTCGCCCGTCACGCGCGTGCCGCGTGTCGGGTGCCAGCGGTCGAGCCCGGTCGCGATATCGACGCGGTCGATCGGTTCATCCTGGTTGGCGACGGCCGTCACGAGCAGGTCGGCCAGGCCGCCGTAGAACGCCGCGGCGGGCACGATGGTGACGCCCGCGGCGCGCGTACGGCCATCGATCTGTTCAGCCAGCGCCAGCACCGACGGCTGTTCGGCCGTCAGGTCGAGATAGGGGATGCCGGCCCGCAGCGCGGCTTCGGCCAGCGGCAGCGCGGTATCGAGGTACGGGCCCGCGCAGTTGATCACCGCAGCCGCGCCGCGCAACACGGCGTCGAGCGCGGCCGGATCGTCGATCGCGGCGACGCGCGCAGGCGCGGCGTCGCTTGTGCCGCTTTCCGCGAGCCGCGCGGCATCGCGGCCGATGCGGATCGCGCCGAGGCCGCGCCGGGCCAGTTCGTCGACGACAAACCGCCCGGTGTGACCCGTGGCGCCATAGACTGCAACCGTCATCCGATCTTCCATGATCATCTCCGATACAGAACGGTCTGTTTTATAGTACAGACCTGTAGCGTCGTCAAGCTCGCGGTGCTATGATCGGATCCATTGTTGCGGTACGGGCGGCCGTTGGCGGCCGAGCTTGGATGAAAAAGGGAACGGATACACACGGGGGCGCGCTCGATACGCGCGAGCGCATTCTGCAAACGGCCAGCGAGCTGTTCTATCGGGAAGGCACGCGCGCGGTCGGCGTGGACCTGATCGTCGCGCAGGCGGGCGTCGCGAAGACGAGCCTCTATCGTCACTTCACGACGAAGGACGACCTGATCGAGGCGTTCCTGCTGCGCGAAGACGCGGATTTCTGGGCGCACTGGGACGCGGTGGCCGGGCAATACCGGCGCACGCCGCGCGAGGAGCTGGATGCGCAACTGCAATGGATCGGCGAGCGCATTGCGCGGCCCGGCTATCGCGGTTGCCCGCAGATCAACATCGCCGCCGAATACGCGGACGGCAACCATCCGGCCCGCAAGGTCGCCGTCGCGCACAAGCAGGAGCTACGGCGCCGGCTGACCGAACTGGCGAGCGCGATGCGAATCGACGAACCGGAAACCTTCGCGCTGCGGCTCGCGACGGTCATCGACGGCGCGCTGAGCAGCGGGCAGGCGCTGCATGCGCACGGGCCCGTGCGCTTCCTGCAGGAATTCGCGCAACTGCTGCTGCCGAAGAAGGGCAGGAAGTAGGGCGGCACGCGGCCGCGATCCGCGCGCCGGTTCAGTCGCGTGCCGCCGGCTCTACCGACAGCGCGCGCAACTGGCCGCGCAACAGATCGACTTCTCCCGGCGCGAATTGCCGTTCGATCTCGGCATGGGTCTGCTGCCACAGCGGAAACGCCTCGGCCAGCAGGTCGTGGCCGGCCGGCGTCAGTTCGAGCAGGCGGCTGCGCCCGTCGTCCGGATCCTGCATGATCGTCACGAGCCCGCGCCGCTCGAGCGGCTTGAGCGCGGCCGTCAGCGTGGTGCGGTCCATCGCGAGCAGCGACGCGACCGATTTCATCGGAGCCGGCTGCGGCCGGTTCAGCGACATCAGCAGCGAAAACTGCCCGTTGGTGAGATCCAGCGGACGCAGCACATCGTCGAAGATGCGCGCAAGGTTGCGCGCCGCGCGCTGCATGTGCAGGCACAGGCAGCAATCGCGCACCATCAGCGTCGTTTCGAAAGGGAGCTTTTCTTTTCGTGCCATGTTGCAATTGTGTTGATATCAACCTATCTTGTCAAGGTCGAGGCGCGGCAGCCCGTCGCGCCCGTCACCGGAGGAGAAAGCATGAGTGCTCAACAGCAGTTGTATCTCGCCGTATTCCTCGGCAGCAAGGACAGCCCGGCGATGCAGGCGTGGGTCGCGCTCCCGGAGCAGGAGCGGCACGCGCGCGAGCGGGAAGGTATGGCCGCGTGGCATGCGTGGGTCGACCGTCATCAGGATGCGATCGTCGAGATGGGCGGGCCGCTCGGCAAGACCAAGACCATCGATGCCCGCGGCATCCAGGACACGTCCAACGCGTTGAGCGGCTTCACCGTCGTGCGGGCGGCGTCACACGAGGCGGCGGCCGCGCTGTTCGAAGGCCATCCGCATTTCACGATTTTCCCGGGCGAGTCGATCGACGTGATGCCGGTGCTGGCGATTCCCGGCGCGTGAACGATCGCGGCCGCCGCTTCGCGTTGATGCGTTGATGGGTCGACGCGCCGTGGCCGGCTTGCGGACATTTTCCCGACATTTCTGGATGGAGATTTGCGATGAAGCTTTACGGATTCGCCGGCACCCGCTCGCAACGCGCGCTGTGGGGGCTGAAGGAACTGGATGCGGATTTCGAGTTCGTGTCGGTCAACCTGCTCGCGGGCGAGCACAAGCGGCCGGAATTCCTGCGCATCAATCCGGCCGGCAAGGTGCCGGTGCTGGTGGACGGCGATCGCGTGATTCCCGAGTCGGCCGCGATCGTGCTGTATCTCGCGGACAAGTACCCGGAGAAGGCGTTGCTGCCGGTCGATCCGGCGGTGCGTGCGCAGGTGTATCGGTGGGTCATGTTCGCGGTGACGGAGCTCGAGCAGCCGCTGTGGCGGATCACGCGGCACACGTTCCTCTATCCGCCGGAGAAGCGTTCGCCGGCCGACATCGAGTTGGCGCGCGAGGATTTCGCGACGATGGCCGTGATCCTCGACAAGCATCTCGAAGGGCGCGAATTCATCGTCGGCGACACGCTGACGGTGGCCGATTGCGTGACGGCCTACCTGATCGACTGGGCCAGCGAATGCCACCTGATCGAACCGTTCCCGCAACTGCGTGCGTATCTCGAACGGCTGTATGCGCGGCCCAAGGCACCGCAGCGGATCGCGGAGGCGCGCAAGGCGGCGTGACGAAGGGTGGCCGATCGCGCCGGACGGCATGATCGGCCGCACCGTTTCGCTCGCCCGCGGTCACGGCAGCTTGTCGGGCCCGCCGAGCGCGCGACACAGCATCGACAGGTCGCTGAGGGTGAGGTGCGCCGACGCGGGATGCTGCGTCTCGCGCGCCACGTCCGGCTGAGGGTCGCGCACCACCCAGGCCGCCTGAAGCCCCGCGTTCAATGCGCCGACGATATCGAGGTGGTAGTCATCCCCGACGTGCAGCAATTCCGCCGGACGCACACTGAGTGCCTGCGCCGCTGCATGGAAGATTTCGGGTTCCGGCTTCGCGATCCCGAACGCACGCGCGCTGAGCGTTTCCCGAAAGTATTCGCCGCCGCCGGTCAGCCGGAGATCCGCGTTGCCATTGGTCACCGCAATCAACGGAAACCGGGCGCTCAACCACGCCAGCGCCGGCAACGCATCGTCGTAGAACTCGACCCGGTTGCGTGCGGCATAGAAGACTTCGTACGCAGGGTCGGCCAGCGCGACATCCGCGTTCGCGCGTGCCAGCGCAAGCCGGATCGATCCGAGTCTCAGCGCGCGAAAGTCGTTGGCGAGGTCCGGGCGAGAACGTTCGTATTCCTCACGTAACTCGCTCATCGTCTGCTGCGTGGGCAGGATGCTCGCGGTATCGGGCGCATGCTCGATCAGCCACGCGCGAAGCGTCGCTTCGGCGCGTGCGACGGATGGACCGAACGGCCACAGGGTGTCGTCCAGGTCGAACGAGAGGGCGGATACTTTGGCGAGACGCATGCGGTTGAAGTGAGGGAGGTCGTTTACCAGGGCCACGGAATGGAGATTCCGGTGCCGTTTTCGAGAGCCTGTGCGTACAGGAAGCGCGCGACGGTCAGGTCCTGCAGCGCGAGCCCGGTCATGTCGAATACGGTGATCTCGTTCGGCGCGCGGCTGATCGACACCGTTCCGGCAAGCAGGTCGCCGATTTCCGTGCGCGGCAAGTCCGGCGCCCACTGGCATTCGCCGATGCTGCGCGCCTGCTCGTGATCGTCGACGAAAATGCGCGCGCGTTCCAGCACGCCGGCCGGAAGTTCGCGCTTGCCTGCCGTGTCGGCGCCCACGCAGGTCAGGTGGGTGCCCGGCTGAACCGCGTCCGCATCGAACAACGCGCCGCCGCCGGGCGTTGCCGTGATGACGACATCGCTATCGGCCACCGCGTCGTTCCGGTCGCGCGCCACGCGGATCGTACATCGTTCCCGGAAAGCGGATTCGAAGAGCGGATCCGGCTCGCCGCCGACGTTCACGTACTGCACCGTGCAACGTTGCGGCAGCAGCCGGAGCGCGTAGTCGAGCTGGACGCGCGCCTGCACGCCGGTGCCGAACACGCAGAGCCGCGTGCTGTCGGGGCGGGCCAGCAGCTGCAGCCCGAGGCCGCCTGCGGCGCCGGTCCGTGCGGTCGTGATCGCGTTGCCGTCCATGATGCACAGCGGGCGGCCCGTGGCCGGATCGAACAGCGCGACGGTTGCCTGATGCGGCTCGCCGCCGAGGCCGCGGTTGCCGGGCCAGAATCCGGCCGCCTTGAAACCGAGAAGATCCTGGCTCGCGACGTCGCCCGACTTGATGCCGAACACGCCGCCCGTATGCAGCTTCTCGCGGACCACCGGGAACACGCGCCCGGCCCTCTGGCTGTGCAGCACAAAGGCTTCACGAACCGCCGCCATCACTTGCTCGGCCTGAAGGGCGGGCCCGACGGCGTCGCGGTCGAGAAGGAGGAGTCGGGCGTCTGTCGGCATGTCGGGTGAGTTTTTCCGGAGCAGGGCGATTCGAGAAGGTTTAAAGTGTGTCCAAATTTAGACAAATAGTCAATGTCTGGGCGGATGACGCGAATGCGCAGTGCCGTTCACCACCCGTAGAAGCGCGGCCATGCGTGGACGACGCCGTCTTCGTCGATCGCCTGATATTCGGGGTGTTGCGCGCCGGTCGCGCATGCGTGATTCGGCAGGATGCGCAGGCGGGTGCCGATCGGAAACCGCTGCGCGATGCCCGCGTCGGGCGCGCCCGCGCGCGACACGATACCGTGCTCCTGGTTGGCGGCGCTCACCACGTAGTCGCCGAGCACATCGCCATCTTCGGTGCAGACCTGCCCGTAGCCGAAATCGCGGCCCTGGCGCTGCGTGCCGCGGTCGCGGCTCATGGCCATCCAGCCTGCGTCGACGATTGCCCAGCCTTTCTCTTCCTGGTGTCCGATCACGGTGGTCAGTACCGACAGCGCGATATCGGACAGTTCGCACACGCCGATGTTGTGCATCACGAGGTCGAACATCACGTACACGCCGGCGCGAACCTCGGTGACGCCGTCAAGGCGTTCCGCCGCGAGAGCGGTGGGCGTCGAACCGATACTGACGACCGGGCAGGGCAATCCGGCGGCCCGCAGACGCTCGGCGGCGCGCACGGTGCGGCTGCGCTCCTGTTCGGCAATCGCCGCCAGCGCTTCTGGCGTGTTGTATTCGTAGCTGGAGCCCGCGTGGGCGAGCACCCCGCCGAGCGTCATCCCGCCGTCGACCAGCGCGCGGCCGACGTCGATCAGCAGGTCGGCCTCGGGCGGGACGCCCGAGCGATGGCCGTCGACGTCGACCTCGATCCACACTTCGAAGCGCTCGCCGCGTTCGCGCCCGAATGCCGCGATGGCGTGTGCGGCGGGCAGACTGTCGGCGACGATCTTCAGGTCGCAGCCCTGCCGGCGCAGCGCCAGCGCCTGGCCCAGCTTGGCGGGCACCATGCCGACCGCGTAGACGATGTCGCGGATGCCGCCCGCGAAGAATTGTTCGGCTTCCTTGAGCGTCGACACCGTGATGCCCCGCGCGCCCGCCGCGAGCTGCGCGTCGACCACGTGCCGGCATTTGGTGGTCTTGACGTGCGGCCGGAACCGGACGCCGAGTGCGTCCAGATGCGCCTGCATGCGGTCGATGTTGCGACGCATGCGGCCGGCATCGATCAATGCGGCCGGGGTGTTGAGGGTTTGAATGTTCACGCTGCGTTGCCTTGGAGGGTTGCCGATGCGAACACTGTAGGGCCGTCGCCGCGCGCGGTGTTTAACGCACACCTAATCCGTCATTAAATGCCGTTTAATCGGCAGAATCGGCGTGCCGTAGCGCGCGCTCATGGTTTGCCGCGCCACTGCGGCGGGCTGAGAAACCGCGTCGCGGCTTCGAGAAAAACGCGTTGCCGCGCGGAGCGGCCGGTGCGCGACGGCAGCAGCGCCGTCACCGGCGCGGGCGGCAGGTTCCAGCCGGGCAACAACCGGACGAGCTTACCGTTCGCCAGCAGCGGGGCGACGTCCCACTCGGAGCGCTCGACGATCCCGAGCCCGGCCAGCGCCCAATCCGTGATGACGCTGCCGTCGTTGGAGGACAGCGCGCCGGTGACGCGGATCACCGTGGCGCGTCGCGGCTCGCCTTTGGCGTCGCCGCTCGGCGAGAAGCGCCAGCGCGGGATGTCCTCGTCGTTCTCGCGCAGGCACAGGCAGTCGTATCGGGTCAGGTCGGACGGATGATTCAGTTCCGTGATGCGACGTGCATAAGCGGGGCTCGCGCACAGGAAACGCTCGTTGGGCGCGAGCGGATACCCGATCCACGAAGAAGATTTGAGGCTGCCGACGTGGACGACCACGTCGGCCCCCGACGCGCTGGTCAACGGGCTCTCCGACAGGTGGAGCGAGATTTCCAGCTTCGGATGCGCGCGCTGCACGTCGCGCACGATCCGGGCGACGTACTTGCGCCCGAAGCCGAGCGGAGCGACGACGCGCAGCGTGCCCTGCACGTCGCCGTGGTCGCCCGCGATGTTGACCGGTAGCGCTTCCACGCGCTCGAGAATGTCCACAGCCTCCTGGTAAAGCCGTTGCCCTTCGTCGGTCAGCGCAATGCCTTTCGGCTGCCGCACGGCGAGCCGCGCGTTCAAGCGCGCTTCCATCCGCTGCAGGCGAATCGTGACTGCGGGCGGTGTGAGATCGAGCAACCGGGCAGCGGAAGCCAACGAGCGCGACGTGCCGATCGCGCGAACGAGGCGCAGGTCATCGAGATCGAGCATTTCATATCCCTTAATGCTGGCGTTGCCGGGCATTAAACCGTACATCACGCGATGAATCCATCGCCGCGGCTGCACGCCTCCTTGCGCTTACGCGTGCAGCCCGAAAATCAGCGACCGGTGCACCCCCACACCGGCCGCGACCCCCGACGCCGACGCGAACGTTGCATTGGTCATCGGCGTCGACGCGTCGCCGGCCACAAATACGCCCGTGACACTCGTCTGCTTCATCGCGTCGACCCGGACGACCGGGCCGAGCGGCCCTTCGTCGAACGCACAGCCGAGCTGTTGCGCGAGATCGCTGGCCATCACCGTGCGCGCGCCGACGAACAGCGCATCGATCGGCACGACCTGCCCGTCGGCGAGCCGCAACGCGTCGATCCGCGGCGCATCGCCGAGGATCTCGACGACCGGCGAGCGCTCGATGCGCACGTCGCGCGCGTCGAGCAACGCGGCTTCTTCTTCATTCGCGTCGACCACGCCCTGCGTGAACCACGTCGTCGGGCCCCAGTCCGGAATCAGGATCGCTTGATGCACGGACAGCGGATGCGTGGCCAGCACGCCGAGCTGCCGGCCGCTCACCTCGAAGCCATGGCAATACGGACAGTGCAGCACGCTGATGCCCCAGCGTTCCGCGAGCCCCGGCAACTCGGGCAGTTCGTCGCGGATGCCGGTCGCGAGTATCAGCCGGTCGGCGCTCGCGCGGCTGCCGTCCGACAGCGTCACGTGGAAGCGGCCGTCCGCATCGCGCTCGGCCGTGCGCGCCTCGCCTTCGATCCGCTGCACGGTCGGATACGCGGCAAGCTGCGCGGCGGCCTCGGCAACGATCTGCGCGGGCGGCTTGCCGTCCTGCCCGAAAAAACCGTGCGCGTGTTCGGCAAAGCGGTTGCGCGGCCGGCCGGCGTCGATCACGAGCACGCGGCGTCGCGCCCGCGCAAGCTGCATCGCGGCCGACAGCCCCGCAAAGCTGCCGCCGATCACGATCACTTCATGATGGGTATGCATGCACCAACTCCTTTCCTGAATGTGCGTGGATGACGACGTGTCCCGCTGGCGGCCAACTCATGAAACACGTGAAGTTGCATGATAGGACGATGGTATCATTCATGCAACTTCAGAAGTTTCGAGAGAAGGGAGTCCCGCCCGTGAGAACCGACAGTCGTTTGTCGCGCATGCTGCATGCGCTGATCCACATGGACCAGGCCGACGGCCCGCTGACGTCGGAAGCGATCGCGACGATGCTGTGCACGAATCCGGTCGTCGTGCGGCGCCTGCTGGGCGGCTTGCGCGACTGCGGCTACGTGCAGTCGGAGAAAGGGCACGGCGGCGGCTGGGTGCTGAGCGTCGCGCTCGACGACATCACGCTGCTCGACGTCTATCGCGCGGTGGGCGCACCGCCGCTGTTCTCCGATCTGGTGCCCGAGGACGAGCCCGAATGCCTGGTCGAACAGGCGGTCAACGCGCATCTGTCGGCCACGCTTAAGGACGCCGAAGCGTCGCTGCTGGCGCGCTTCGGCGAAGTCACGCTCGGCATGCTGTCGCGCGATTTCGAAACGAAGGCCGCGCTGCGGGGCTATACGCGCTGACGCGCCGCAGCATCGCGATCGATCGCGCCTGACGTGCAATCCGGTACGATCCGCCGCGGCCGAAACCGTCGCGCCGCGATGTTCTGTCCCCCAACTTCTGCCCGGTTCGCCCGCCACAGGGCAAAATACGGGTTTTCCGCACCCGCGAGGGCGCGACCGAATCACGCGCCGGGCGGCGCCAGTGCGCATCGCGCACGCCGCTGCCCGGCGCCCAGGCAAGATCGCTCGCCGTGACGCGAGCCCACAGGAGTCCAGACCCCATGCCCGAATCCAACCTGTCCTTCTTCGGCCGGCTGTCGCTTGCCGTCGGCACGTTCTTCTCCGTGCTCGGCAACCGCGAGTTCGCGGCCGGCGTGCTGCGCGTGCGCGACGGCGCCCCGGCACCGGTCGCACCGGCACCGGCCGCGGCACCCGTGGCACCCGCGCCCGTGAAGGCGCCGGCGCCCGAGCTGCGCGAAGCGAGCCCGCAGGCCGCGCTGCAACTGCTCGGCCTGCTGCAGCGCGATGCGCGCTTCATCGACTTCGTCGAGGAAGACATCGCCGGCTACGCGGACGCCGAGATCGGCGCGGCCGCACGCCTCGTGCATGACGGCTGCCGCGCCGCGTTGCGCGAACACTTCACGATCGTGCCGGTGCGCGACGAAGCCGAAGGCAGCCGCGTGACGCTGCCGGCCGGCTTCGACGCGACGGCCGTGCGCGTGACGGGCAACGTGGTCGGCTCGGCGCCGTTCACGGGCACCGTCAGCCATCGCGGCTGGCGCGTGGCCGACGTGCGCCTGCCGAAGCTGACGGGCAGCCACGACGCATCGGTGGTCGCACCGGCGGAGGTGGAACTGTGAACGATCCGCGCTATTCGATCGGTATCGACCTCGGTACGACCCATTGCGCGCTGTCGTATGTCGACAGCGCCGCGAGCGACGGCGAAAAGATCACGCAGCAAGTGCTGCCGATCGCGCAGCTCACCGCACCCGGCGCGCTGGAATCGCGCGACCTGCTGCCGTCGTTCCTCTACCTGCCGCATGAAAGCGAACTGACGCAGGGCGACCTGACGCTGCCGTGGACGGCGTCGCGCGGCTTCGCGGTCGGCGAGATGGCACGCACCCGCGGCGCGGGTACGCCGATCCGCCTCGTGTCGAGCGCGAAAAGCTGGCTGTGCCACGCGGGCGTCGACCGCCGCGCGGCGATCCTGCCGAGCGATGCGCCGCCCGAGGTCGCGCGCGTGTCGCCGCTGGAAAGCTCGATCCGCTACCTGACGCACCTGCGCGAAGCGTGGGACCACGCGCATCCCGATGCGCCGTTCGCCGACCAGGACGTGACGGTCACGATCCCCGCGTCGTTCGACCCGGCCGCGCGCGAACTGACCGCCGAGGCCGCACGCGCCGCCGGCTATTCGCGGATGACGCTGCTCGAGGAGCCGCAGGCCGCGCTCTACAGCTGGATCCAGAAGAGCCAGGGCGGCTGGCGCAAGCAGGTGCAGGTCGGCGACCTGATCCTGTGCGTCGACGTCGGCGGCGGCACGACCGACCTGTCGCTGATCGCGGTGGTCGAGCGCGACGGCAATCTCGAACTGCATCGCGTGGCGGTCGGCGAGCACATCCTGCTCGGCGGCGACAACATGGATCTCGCGCTGGCACACATCGTCGCACGCAAGCTCGCGCAGCAGGGCACGCAGGCCGATCCGTGGCAACTGCGCGCACTCACGTACGCGTGCCGCGCCGCGAAGGAAACGCTGCTGTCCGACCCGTCGACCGACGCGGTGCCGCTCGTCGTGCCGAGCCGCGGCTCGAAGCTGATCGGCGGTTCGATCCGCACGGAACTCACGCGCGCGGAACTCACGCAGACGATCCTCGAAGGCTTCTTCCCGCAGGTCGACGCGGCCGCGCGCCCGGTGAGCCGCGCGCGCGTCGGCCTGACGCAGCTCGGCCTGCCGTATGCGCAGGACGCGGGCATCACGCGCCATCTCGCGGCGTTCCTCGGCCGCCAGGTCGCGGCGCTCGACACGCTCGAAGGCGTGCAGCGCACGCTGCCGCAGGGCGCGACGTTCCTGCATCCGACGGCCGTGCTGTTCAACGGCGGCGTGTTCAAGTCGACGCTGCTCACGCAGCGCGTGCTCGATACGCTCAATAGCTGGCTCGCCGCCGAAGGCGCGCCGCCCGCGCGCCTGCTCGAAGGCGCGGATCTCGATCTCGCGGTCGCGCGCGGTGCGGCTTATTACGGCTATGTGAAGCGCGGCCGCGGCGTGCGGATTCGCGGCGGCACGGCGCGCGCGTACTACGTCGCGATCGAATCGGCGATGCCGGCGGTGCCGGGGCTCGAACCGCCGGTGCAGGCGCTGTGCGTCGCGCCGTTCGGGATGGAGGAAGGCTCGGACGCAGCGTTGCCGCCGCAGGAGTTCGGCCTCGTCGTCGGCGAACCGGTGCAGTTCCGCTTCTTCGGTTCGTCGGTGCGCCGCCAGGACCAGGTCGGCACGCTGCTCGACTACTGGTCGGCGGAAGAGCTGCAGGAGCTCGAGGAAATCCAGGCGACGCTGCCCGCCGAAGGGCGCACGGTCGGCGAGATCGTGCCGGTGAAGCTGCATGCGCGCGTGACCGAAGCCGGCACGCTCGAGCTTGAAGCGATCCCGAGCGGCACGAACGAGCGCTGGAAGGTCGAGTTCGACGTGCGCGGCGCCGCCTGAGCACGATGAAGCGCTATACGGTCGGCATCGACCTCGGCACGAGCAATACGGTCGTCGCGTACGTCGAAGCCGGGTCCGACGCGATCCGCGTATTCGACGTCGAGCAACTGGTCGGCCCCGGCGCGGTGGCCGCGCAGCCGCTGCTGCCGTCGGTGCGCTATCACCCGGCGGCGGGCGAGCTGCCGCCGGACGCGCTGCGGTTGCCGTGGTCGGGTGGCGAGCACGCGAAAGCGAAGGCAAACGCGGTTGAAGCGCCCCCGGCCGTGATCGGCCGTTACGCACGCACGCTCGGCGCGCAGGTGCCGGGCCGCCTCGTGTCGAGCGCGAAGAGCTGGCTGTCGCACGCGTCGGTCGACCGGCTCGCGGCGATCCTGCCGTGGGGCGCGGCCGACGGCGTCGACAAGGTGTCGCCGGTCGACGCGAGCGCGAGTTATCTCGCGCACGTGCGCGATGCGTGGGACGCACGTTTTCCCGACGCGCCGCTCGCGAAGCAGGACGTGATCCTGACGGTGCCCGCGTCGTTCGACGACGGCGCGCGCGCGTTGACGGTCGAAGCCGCGCGGCGCGCGAAGCTGCCCGCGCTGCGGCTGCTGGAAGAGCCGCAGGCCGCGTTCTACGACTGGCTGTACGGGCAGCGCGAGTCGTTGCGCGACACGTTCGCCGACGCGCGGCGCGTGCTGATCTGCGACGTCGGCGGCGGCACGACCGACCTCACGCTCGTTGATGTCGCGCCGGGCGACGAAGGCGAGCCGACCTTCACGCGTGTCGGCGTCGGCAACCACCTGATGCTCGGCGGCGACAACATGGACCTCGCGCTCGCGCGCCTGGTCGAAACGCGGCTGACCGAGCCCGGCACGCGGCTGTCGGCCGCGAGCCTGTCGCAGCTCGTCGAACGCTGCCGTGCGGCGAAGGAGCGGCTGCTCGGCGACGACGCGCCGGCGTCCGTCACCGTCACGCTGCTCGGCGCGGGCAGCAAGCTCGTCGGCGGCGCGCGCTCGGCCGAGCTGACGCGGCAGGAAGTCGAGCAGATCGTCGTCGACGGTTTCTTTCCGCAGGTCGAGGCCGGCGAACTGCCGCGCCGCGCGCGGGCCGCGATCGTCGAATTCGGCTTGCCGTATGCGAGTGACCCGGCCGTCACGCGGCACGTCGCCGCGTTCCTGAATCGTCATGCGGAAGGCCCGCTGCCCGACACGCTGCTGCTCAACGGCGGCGTGTTCCGCGCGGGCGCGCTCGCCGGCCGTCTCGCGCAGACGCTCGGCGCGTGGCGCGGCGCGCCGCTCGACGTGCTGCACAACGCGCATCCGGACGTGGCGGTCGCGCGCGGCGCGGTGGCCTACGGGCTCGCGCGCGCCGGGCATGCGCCGCGCATCGGCGGCGGTTCCGCGCGCAGTTATTTCCTCGTGCTCGACGACGGCGCCACCGATTCGGCCGCGCGCGGCGTCTGCCTGCTGCCGCGCGGCGCGGAAGAGGGCCGCGAGATCCGGCTCGAGGATCGTACCTTCGCGCTGCAACTCGGGCAGCCGGTGCGCTTCCACCTCGTGTCGACGGTGGCCGAGACCGCGTACCGGCCCGGCGATCTCGTCGAACTCGACGGTGGCGATTTCGTGCGCTTGCCGCCGATCGCGACGGTCGTCGACCGGCAGGCGGGCAGCGATGCGCGCGAAACGCCGGTGAAGCTCACCGCGTCGCTGACCGAGGTCGGCACGCTCGAAATGCATTGCATCGCGACCGACGACGCGGCGCGCCGCTGGCGGCTCGAATTCCAGTTGCGCGGCGACGCGCCGGCGCATGACGGCGACGCTGCGCTCGCGCGGCATCCGCGGCTCGATCAAGCCATCGAGCTGATCGAGCGCTCGTTCGGCAGCAAGGCCGCGGACGTCACGCCGAAGGACACGCGCCGGTTGCGCGCGCAGCTCGAACACGTGCTCGGCGCACGCGAAGAGTGGGACGTCGCGCTCGCACGCGAACTGTTCGATGCGTTGCTCGCGCGTGCGCGGCGACGCCGGCGCTCGGCCGATCACGAGCGTGCATGGCTGAATCTCACCGGCTATTGCCTGCGCCCGGGCTTCGGCCATCCGCTCGACGCATGGCGCATCGAGCAGCTGTGGCCGCTGTTCGACGACGGGATTCAATACGTGAACGACGCGCAGGTGTGGTCCGAGTGGTGGACGCTGTGGCGGCGCGTGGCCGGCGGCCTCGACGACGACGCGCAGACGCAGGTGCGCGATGCGATCGCGTTTCTCGAACCGTCCGACGACAAGCGGCGCAAGCTGCCGTTCGATCCGGGCAAGGTCGGCCCGGCCGACATGACGCGCTTGTCCGCATCGCTCGAACGGCTGCCCGTCGAGCGCAAGGTCGAGCTGGCCGAGCGCCTGATCGTGCAATTGCAGAAGCCGGCCGAGCGTGCGCTGTGCGCATGGGCGCTCGGGCGTATCGGTGCGCGCCGGCCGTTCTACGGCAGCGCGCACAGTGTCGTGCCTGCGGAAGTCGCCAATGGCTGGCTCGACGCGCTGTTCGCGCTCGACTGGAAGCAGGTCGAGCCGGCCGCGTTCGCGGCCGCGCAGATCGCGCGGATGACCGGCGACCGTTCGCGCGACCTGCCGGACGAGATGCGTGACGCGGTGATCAAGCGTCTGTCGGCTGCGAATGCGTCGGCGGCATGGATCGACATGGTGCGCGAAGCGATCGCGTTCGACGAAGCCGACACGGTGCGTGTGTTCGGCGAAACGCTGCCGGCGGGGTTGAAGCTGCTGGCTGGGTGAGCGACGCGGCGGGCGCCGGTATCGTTCGGATACCGGAGCATTCTTGGATGCGTCGCCGCATCGATGTCCTTCGAATACGAAAACGGCTGCCGTTGCATCGCATCGGCAGCCGTTTTTGTTTAGCCAGCCTGTCGGTCAGACCTGCGGCGTCGTCTCGCGTGGCGATGCGGCCGATTCCACGGCGATCACGTCCGGCGCGCTTGCCCGCCGCGCGAGATGAATCCCCGCGAGCATGCAGCGCACCGATCCGCCGGCCAGTTCGATCGTCGGCACGTCGAGCGGCAGCAGCCGCGCGGAGCGTTCGATCGTCGCGCGCTGGTCGGCTGTGAGGCAATCGAACGCACGCCGCGACAGCGCGAGCACGCGCCCACCTTTGCCCGACAATTCCAGCGTATTGCCCGCGAAGTTCGCGATCTGCGATTGATCGAGCGCGATCACCGTGCGACCCGTTTCGGTCAGGCGGCGCGCGATCTCGTCGCGGCGCCGGCTATCGGCGATCAGGTCGAGGCCGACCATCGCGAACTCGGTCGCGACGCTCATCATCACGTTCGTGTGATAGATCGGACGCCCGGCGGCATCAGCCGTATCGAAGCAGATCGGCTCGAAATTGAAGTGCGTGCAGAAGCGTTCGAGCGCGACCGGATCGGCGCGGCGCGAACGCGCGGTGTACGCGATGCGCGCGACGTGATCGAGCACCATCGCGCCCGTGCCTTCCAGGAAGACATCGTCGTATTCGAGGCCCGAATAGTCGATCACGTCCTGCACGCGATATTCGGCCTTCAGCATCTCGACGACGTCCGCGCGCCGCTCGCGGCGGCGGTTCGGGCTGTGCATCGGATACAGCGCGATGTGGCCGCCCGGATGCGTCGAGAACCAGTTGTTCGGGAACACCGAGTCGGGCGTGTCGCGCTCGCCGTGGTCGTCGAACACGTGCACGCGCACGCCCGCATCGGCGAGCGTCCGCGCGGCGGCCGTGACTTCGTCGCGTGCGGCGGCGGAGACCGATGACGTGTCGGCTGCGCCGCCCGCGGCCGTGCGCTGGAACGCGTTGTCGGCCGCGGTCTGCGGGTTCGGCAGGAAGCGGTGTGGCCGGATCATCACGACGGCGGCCGGCGCCTGGATCGATACGAGATTCATGGAAGACAGGAGCGAGAGGCAGGGAGCCGGGCGGCGCACGGGCCGCCCGGGGAAAACGGTCAGCGCGCGAACGCGGCGACGGCTTCGGTCACGAACGTCGCGTGACCCTGCGCGATCGCGGCCGGGTCGTCGATCAGCGCGAACAGGTTCTTCGGGTCGACGGCCGGCGGAATCAGCGCGATCTCGACGCCTGCGTTGTGCTGCTGAGCGAGCGCATACAGGTAGCGCAGCGCCGAGTAATCCTCGAGCGCGAAGCCGACCGAGTCGAACACCGTGACCTCGTCCGCGCGTTCGCGGCCGGTCGTTTCGCCCTGCAGCACGCGCCACAGTTCGGTGACGGGGAAGTCGGCCGGCATCTGCTGGATCTCGCCCTCGATGCGCGACTGCGGTTCGAATTCGACGAACACGCGGCCCGCGTGCAGCACACTCGCTTCGAGTTCGGTCTTGCCGGGGCAATCGCCGCCGACCGCGTTCAGATGCATGCCGGGCTCGATCATGTCGGCCGTGACGATCGTCGCGTAGGCCTTGTCGGCGGTGACGGTCGTCACGATGTCGGCGCCGCGCACGGCGTCGGCGGTCGACGCGGCACGCACGACGCGCAATTCAGGGTACGCGGCGAGGTTCTGCACGAGCTTGTCGGTCGCGAGCGGATCGACGTCGAACACGCGGATTTCGTCGATGCCGAGCAGCGTGTGGAACGCGATTGCCTGGAATTCGCTCTGCGCGCCGTTGCCGATTAGCGCCATCGTGCGCGAGTCGGGCCGTGCCAGCGCCTGCGCGGCGAGCACCGACGTGGCGGCCGTGCGCAGCGCGGTCGTCAGCGTGAGCTCCGCGAGCAGCAGCGGGTAGCCGGTATCGACTTCGGCGAGCGCGCCGAACGCCATCACGGTGTGCATCCCGCGTGCCGCGTTGACGGGGTGGCCGTTCACATACTTGAACGCGAACAGCGACGCGTTCGCGACGGGCATCAGTTCGATCACGCCGTCGCGCGAGTGGCAGGCGACACGCGGCGACTTGTCGAAATCGGCCCAGTGCAGGTAATCGGCGCGCAGCGTGTCGACGAGTTCGCGCAGGAACGTCGTGACGCCGGTCTTGGCGATCAGTCGGGCGGTGGCGGGAACGTCGAGGAAGCGAGTCATCGGTCTGTCTCCATTATCTGTGCCGGTACGGGTGTCCTGGCATTCCGGTCGACCGGGCGATGCTTCGGCGCGGGCGCGGGCTTGCTGAAAGCGGCGGCGCGGCCTATTCGGCCGGTCGATGGAGTCATTATTTCCGTGAGTCGAGCCAACAAAAAGACAGCAAAAGTGGCAGATTTCTCGCTAGACTTGGCAGAATGCTGGCCGATTCTGGCATTTTGTCAGATTCACGCTGGCCGGAATGCGTAGTCTCCGGCACGCTGGTGGCCGGCTCACGCTCAACAGGAAGCCCGTTCATGATCACGCTCGACGACGTCGACCGGCAGCTCATCGCACTGCTGCGCGACAACGCGCGACTGCCCGTCGTCGCGCTGGCGAAGGAATTGCGCGTCGCGCGCGCGACCGTGCAGAACCGGCTGACGCGGCTGGAGAAAAACGGCGTGATCGTCGGTTATACGGTGCGGCTCAAGCCGGCGGCCGAACGGCACCGGATCCGCGCGCTGATGTCGATCGCGGTGCAGGGCAATCGCGGCGCCGAGATGGTGAAGGTGCTGCGCGGGCATCCGAACGTCGCGTCGATCCACAGCACCAACGGGCGCTGGGATCTCGTCGCCGAATTGCACGCCGATTCGCTCGAGCATTTCGATCGCGTGCTCGGCGCGATCCGGCTGATCGACGGCATTGCGAGTACCGAGACGAGCATTCTGCTGTCGACGCACAAGGCGTAACGCGCGGCGGCCCGCGTCGGGAAGCCAGGCAGGAAGCCACCCGCCTGTCGATCCCCGTCAGCCGAACGTGTCGACGCGCGCCCGCCAGTCGCTTCGCGAAAACGACTCCGTCAGGAACTCGACGAACGCACGCACCTTCGGCGGCGTGAGGCGCGCGTGCGCGTAGTACACGTAGATCGTGCCGGCCCTCGCCGGATAGCGCGTGAGCACGCGCACGAGCCGGCCTTCGTCCAGATGCGGCAGCACATGATGTGCGCCGAGCCGCGCGAGCCCCATGCCTGCCACGGCGGCATCGCAGATGGCGTCCAGATCGGTCAGCACGATGCGCCCGTCGATCGGGACCGTCACCGTTTCGCCATTCATCGTGAATGCCCAGTCGCGCACGCGGCCCGTCGTTGCGGAGCGCAAGCGGATGCAGTCGTGGCGCGACAGCTCGGCGAGCGTCGCCGGTTCGCCGTGCTTCGCCAGATACGCGGGGGAGGCGACCGTCAGCAACCTGATCGGCACCAGCTCGCGCGCGACGACGTTCGCGTTGTCCTCGACGCCCGAGCCGATCGCGGCGTCGAAGCCTTCCTTCACCAGATCGACGTGGCGGTTCTCGAGGCTCCAGTCGAGCCGGAGGTCCGGATAACGTTCGAGAAACGCCGGCATCAGCGGCAACACGTACTGGCGCCCGAACCCCGGCGCGATGCTGATGCGCAGCGTGCCGGCGGGACGCGCGTCGCGCTCGGTGAGCGTCGCCATCGCCTGACTCAGCGCGCTGGCCGCCGCCGACGTTTCCGCGTACAGCCGTTCGCCGGCTTCCGTCAGCGTGAGGCTGCGCGTCGTGCGGCGGAACAGCCGCGTGCCGAGGCTGCGCTCCAGTTTCGCGACGTGCTTGCTGACGGCCGCGGGCGTAACGCCCAGCCGGCTGGCCGCCGCTGAGAAGCTACCGGCTTCCACGGTCCGGAGAAAGCTTTCCAGCACGCGCAGATCGTTCATGGCGATTCGATCGAAAGCGTTGAAATTAATTCGACACATTATGGACTATTCGGCATGAATGGGCGCGACTAGGATGAAGCCGGTCGTGTCGTGTGCCGCGGTCCGGCACTACGGCGCGCATTCCATTTGCGATCAGGAGGCACATCATGTCCCACACCATTCTCGTGACCGGCGCGACCGGGACGATCGGGCGCGAACTCGTCGCGCAACTGAAGGCGGCCGGCGCGCACGTGATCGCCAGCTCGAACAGCGGCAGGGCGGTCGAAGGTGTCGAAACGCGTCGCGCGGATCTTGCCGACGTCGCGAGCCTGACGCGTGCGTTCCAGGGCGTCGACACGCTGTTCCTGTTGCTGCCGTTGCAGGCCGACATGGTGACGCTGGCCGGCAATGCGGTCGCGGCGGCCAGGGCGGCCGGCGTCTCGCACATCGTCCGCTCGTCGGGCGCGGGCGCCGATGCCGCGTCGTCGATCGCGATCGGTCGCGTGCAAGGCGAGATCGACCGGCTCGTGATGGAGTCGGGCATCGCGTACACGATCACGCGACCCAACTGCTTCATGCAGAACTTCGTGACGTACTACGCGGGCATGATCCGCGGGGGCACGCTGTATCTGCCGCTGGGCAACGGGAGAGTGTCGTTCGTCGACGTGCGCGACATCGCCGCCGTCGATGCGACGATTCTGCGGCACCCGGCCGACCATGCGGGCCGGATCTACGAGCTGACGGGTGGCGAAGCACTGTCGAGCGCCGATGTGGCCGCACGGATCGGCACGGCGCTCGGGCGCAAGGTCGAATACGTACCGGTGACGGACGATGCGGCGATCGAATCCATGCGCGCAGCGGGTGCCGACGCATGGTCGATCGACGTGCTGATGAGCCTGAACCGGATGATCGCGGCCGGCCAGGCGGCGGCCGTCAGCGCCGACGTGCAGGCGCTGCTCGGCCGGGCGCCGATCGCGTTCGAGCGGTTCGTTGCGGATTACGTCGGAAGCTGGCGCTGAGTGGAGCAGACGCCGCTTTTTGCTGCGACTTCCGCGGCGGTACGCGCGATGCACGTTGGGGTCGCGCGTTTTGCATCGTCGACGCATCGCATGATCGATGTGCCGGGCGACACCCGGGCAGCGTATGCCGCCCGGTGTGCGTCGCCGTGTCAGGCGTCGATTGCCGGCTCAGGAAAAACCGGCTCGCCCAGCGTCAGCATCAACCGGTTCGCCCACGCGAAGATCGCGACCGCGTGCGACAGATCGAGGATTTCCTCGTGCGTCAGCCCTTCGGCTTCAAGCGCGGCGATGTCGTCCGCGTCGACCGTGTCGGGCCGCTCGGTCAGTGCAATCGCGTAGCGTACGATCGCGCGTTCGCGTGCCGTCGTGCCGGCCGTTGCCGGATCGTCGAACACCTGCTCGATCGCATCGGTGCGTTTCGCGAGCTGCGCGAAGCGCTGCGCGTGCACCGACGCGCAATACACGCAACCGTTCACGCGCGATACAGCCGTGCTGGCTAGTTCGCGCTCCGCACGCGACAGCCCGCCGGGGCCATACATGATCGCGTTGAACACGCCCGAGCGCTGCCGCAGGATCTCGGGCAGGTGGACGAGCAGCAGGTAATAGTCGGAGGTCTTCGCGTGCGGGTGGCTCGCCTCGAGAACGGTCAGCTGATCGGGCGTCGCGGCATCGAGCGAAACGGTGTCGAGCCACGCGCGCCAGCCGAGCGTGTCGGATGTGAAGCCATGCGTGGACGTCGTCATGCGGCCTCCTTGGCGGCGCGCGCCTGAAGCGCTCGCGCAGCTGCCGCGACGCGCAACTGGTACGCGACGAACGCAACGAGCTGCGACAGCGCGACGATCGCGGGCGTCGTGAGTCCGGCCGATTTCAGCGCGTCGAGATCGGCGGGGCGCGCATCGACGGGGGCCAGTGCCAACAGCCGTGCATGCACGAGGATCGCGCCGAGGCGTGGGGGAAGCGTGTCGAATGCGTCGGTGTTCGCGCGTGCGATGTCCTCGGTGGTGCCGCCCGCATCGAGCAGCCGCGTGCGGTATGTCGAGGCCAATGCATCGGCGTTCGACTTCAACGCGACATACCGCGCCGCATGCAGTCTTTCGATCAGCGAAAGATCAGGCAACGCGGGATCGAACAGCGCGGCCTCGCTCAGCCGCGTATGGACCAGTACCTTGTCGCGTGCGCGGCGCAGTGCGGCCACCGCATCGCCGTCGCGCAGGCCGGCCACCGCGTCGATCGTATCCGGCACACCAGCCGGAATGATGGATTCAGTCATCGTTTCGATTTCCCTTCGTCGTTGATGTGATCGATGGACGCGCGCTCACGCATCCGCGTCGCGCCATTCGTCGCCTTGCAGCTCGGCGTTCGCGTATGCAACGAGCGCGTCGTAATGGCGGTCGCGATCGGCGTCGAACAGCCGGCTCGCGATGCCGCGCGCGAGCCGCCTCGCGCCCGCGCTGATGGCCGGAATATCGCCGGACAGCTTGCCGTGGCTCAGGCTCGCCGCATGGTTGAAGCAATGGATCCGCGTGACGGCTTCGCACGCACCGGGCTCGCGTTCCTGGAACGCGAACGCGGGGCCAAGATCGGGCGACTCGGCGAGTTCGTCGAGCCACGTGCCCGGTTCCGGGCGATAGCGATCCTTCCAGCGCCGCACGTGTGCGCCGAACGACGCGAATTCCGCGCGTGTCGTCCAGTCCGAATGAAAGCCCGTCGCGAAGATCAGGAAGTCGACGGGGTAGCGCCCGCGCGGCGTCGTCACGTCGAGGCCGTCCGGATGATCGGAGAGCGTCTCGATCGGGCTGCCCGCGTGAAAGTGCGCGTGCGCGTGGCGCGATACGCGCAGCACGCTGTCGCGCGGCGGCGGCGTTTGCGACGTCAACGCGTAGTGCATGAAGCGCCACTTCGTCGCGTCGTCGAGATCGGCATAACCGTGCACGAGGCCCGGACTGCCGATGCCCGTCAGCTTGTTGATGCGCGGAATGTCCGCACGGCGGAAGAACAGGTCGACGCGCGCCGCACCGGCTTCGAGCGCGGTGCCCGCGTTGTCGAACGCGGAGGCGCCCGCACCGACCACGCCGACCCGCTTGCCCGCGAGCGCCACGAAGTCGATCGGCTCGGACGAGTGCGCCCAGCGCGTGCGCGGCGCACGTTGCGCGACGGGCGGCACGTACGGGCCGCCGAGCCCGTCGCGGCCGGTCGCGAGCACGACATGCCGGGCGAGCAGGGTCTGCGCTTCGCCATTGCCGCGCACGTCGAGCGCGAGCAGCCCGTCGTCGCGCGGACGCAGCGCAACGAGCGTGGTGTCGTTGCGCACCTGCAGGTCGAGCACGCGCCGATACCAGCGCAGGTAATCCATCCATTGCGTGCGCGGGATCTTGTAGAGCGCGTCCCATGCGTCGCGGCCGTATTGCGCTTCGAACCACGCGCGGAACGTCAGCGCGGGCAGGCCGAGCGCGGGGCCCGCGAGCTGCTTCGGCGAGCGCAGCGTGTCCATCCGCGCGAACGTGACCCACGGCCCTTCGTAGCCGGCCGGCGCACGGTCGATCACGCACTGGTTGTCGATGCCGAGCAGGCGCAGTTCGGCGGATGCCGCGAGCCCCGCCATGCCGCCGCCGACGATCGCGACGTCGAGCACGCGCGTACCGTCGGCCTCGCGCGGCGGCACCCACGACGGCGCGGGCAGGTCGAGCCAGCGCAGGTCTTGCGCGAGCCGCGCTTCGAGGGCGTCGAGTGCGTTGAGTGTACTGAGCGGTGTCGTCATGCGGCCTCCGGGCGCGTGCGGCGCGCGCGCGTCGTGCGAGCCGAACGATCGCTGCGCAGCCGGTCGCCGCGCAGCAGCGCGTCGTGCGCGGCGGCTTCGTGAAAGACCACGTCGTCGAGCAGCGCGCGCGTCGTGCGGTGCAGCGCGTCGAGCAGCGCATCGACGGCGGCGGTGCGCGCCTTGCCGGCCGGCGTCGCGACGCCGAACGCGAACGGGATGTCGACGTCGAGCGGACGCGCGACGACGCCGTCCACCGGCAGCGCGACGCCCATGGCCGGATCGACGATGCCGATCCCGATGCCCGCGCGTGCGGCCATCACCGCATTCAGCGATGCATTGGTTTCGATGAACACGCGCGCATCGACACGCGCGGCCGCGAACGCCGCGTCGATCCGCTGGCGCAGCCGGTGCCGGTTCGCGACCGTGACGATGCGGCGGCGCGCGAGATCGCGCAGCGCGATGCGCGGCTTCGCCGCGAGCGGGTCGCCGGCGGGCAGCACGGCGACGCACGGTGTTTGCGCGATCCAGTGCACGTCGAGCCCCGCGTGCGCCATCGGCAGCGTGACGACGCCGACGTCGGCCGTGCCGGCCAGCACCTCGTGCACGACATGCTCGGCCGATTCGCTGCGCAACTGATAGTGCGGCGCATGCGCGTCGTCGGGCAGCGCGGCGAGCGCGGCCGGCACGAGCGTGGCGGCGAGCGAAGGCGTCGCCGCGATGCGCACGGGTTCGGCTGCTTCGTTGCCGAGCGCGCGCGCCCGCGCCTCGATCGCGCGCAGGCCGACCAGCGAGCGCTCGACTTCCTCGTACAGCAGGAACGCGCGCCGCGTCGGCGTGACGCGCGGGCCGTGCCGGTCGAACAGCGCGTAACCGAGATCGGCTTCGAGCTCCTGGATCTGACGTGTGACGGCCGGCTGCGAGCGGCCGAGCAGTTCGCCCGCGCCGGTCACGCTGCCGGCCGACATGACCGCGGAAAAGGCTTCGAGTTGATGCAGCTCCATGACGCGTTCCGATGATGCGATTTGCGCATTGTAGGAGTGCGAGCATGCGCGATTCATATAATGATTTTTGCTATCGACAGCGCGAAAACTGCGAAGCGTGCGGGTGACGCGGCGGCCTGCTGTGCACGCATGCGCATCGGATGCGATTGGCATCGAGCGGGAAACGCCAATCGAATCAAAGCGATGCGATGCACGCTCGCATACCGCGCGATACACGACATGCGGATGACCGTTCGCGAGCGTGATCCGCTTCGCGCCGCGCCCGATATCGATATGCGCAAAACTTCGTTGGATCGCCCTGAACCGGATGGTTACATGCCCTCACTCTTTTCGACTGACTGAAGGTGGGGGCGGCATGAACGTTTCGGGGAACGACGCACGCGGCGCATGGCGGCGCGTGCTGGGCACGGTGGCGGCGCTTGCCGCCGCATGGGGCTTGTCGACGGGCGGCGCGCTCGCGGCGGGCGTGTCCGGCGAGCCGGTGGTGGTCGGCGTGAGCGGGCCGCTCACGGGCCAGGACGCGCAGTACGGCGAGCAATGGAAGCGCGGCTTCGATCTCGCGCTCGACGAGATCAACGGCAGCGGCGGCATACACGGCCGGCCGCTCGCGATCGACTTCCAGGACAGCCGCAGCGACCCGCGTCAGGCGGTGGCGATCGCGCAGAAGTTCGTCGCCGATCCGCGCATCGCGATCGAGCTCGGCGATTTCTCCAGCGCGACGTCGATGGCCGCTTCGCCGATCTATCAGCGCGGGCAACTGGTCCAGTTCGGCTTCACGAACTCGCATCCGGATTTCACGAAGGGCGGCGATTACCTGTGGAGTACCGCGCTGAGCCAGGCCGAGGAGCAGCCGCTGCTCGCGCGCTACGCGGTGAAGGAACTCGGCTTCAAGCGGATCGCGGTGCTGTACCTGAACACCGACTGGGGCCGCACCAGCAAGGACATCTTCGCGAAGGCGGTGGCCGGGCTCGGCGCGCAGGTCGTCGCGGCCGAGGGTTACCAGCCGACGGAGAAGGATTTCCGCTCGACGCTCGTGCGGATCGGCGCGTCGAAGCCCGATTCGATCGTGCTGATCTCGTACTACGCGGACGGCGCGCAGATCGTGCGGCAGGCACGCACGTCGGGCGTCACGCTGCCGATCGCGGCGGTCGGCTCCGTGTATTCGCCGAAGTTCCTCGAACTGGGCGGCGCGGCCGTCGACGGCGTCTATACGGAATCGAACTTCTTCCCGGCCGAGCCGCGCCCCGAGGTGCAGGCGTTCGTGCAGCGCTATCGCGCGAAATTCCACGCCGATCCCGATTCGTTCGTTGCGCGTGCATACGATGCGCTGATCCTGTCGGCCGAGGTGCTGCGCCGCTACGGCACGACGCGCCAGGCCGCGCATGACGGATTCGCGAAGGTCAGCGACGTGCCGAGCGTGATCTTCGGCAAGGTGCGCTTCGATCCGCAGACGCGCCGCGTCGCGGGCGCGCGCACCGTGTATCTCGTCGTGAAGCAGGGGCAGTGGGCGCTGTGGGACGGCGCGAAGCCGCAGCTCGCGGCGCGCTGATTCGGCACCCGGACGCATCATGATGGCTTCCTGGCTCGACTACACGCTCAACGGCCTCATCGTCGGCAACATCTACGCGCTGCTCGCGGTCGGGCTCGCGCTGATCTTCGGCGTGTCGCACCTGATCAACTTCGCGCACGGCTCGGTCTACATGGTCGGCGCGTTCATCGGCTGGCTGTGCCTGACGCGCTTCGGGCTGCCGCTGCCGGTCGCGCTCGCGGCGGTCGTCGTCGGTTGCGGCGCGCTCGGCGTCGCGATCGAGCGGATCGGGTTGCGACCGCTGCGCCACGCGGCGCGCATCGCGCCGCTGCTCGCGACGATCGGCATCAGCTTCATCCTCGACCAGCTCGCGCAGCTCGCGTTCGGCGCGGACCCGCGCGCGGTGCCGACGCCGCTACCCGACTGGCACGTGCGGATCGCCGGCGCGACGCTCGGTTCGCTCGACCTGCTGATCGCGGGCATCGGTATCACGGCGGCCGCGCTGCTGTACGGCTTCCTGCGCTTCACGCGGCTCGGCTGGGCCGTGCGCGCGACCGCGCAGGATCGCGACGCGGCGCTGCAGATGGGCGTCGACGTGGATCGCGTGAACCAGACCGTGTTCGCGATCGCATGCGCGCTCGGCGGCGTGAGCGGGCTGCTGGTCGGCATGTACTACAACAGCATCGATCCGGCGATGGGCTTCCAGGCAACGCTGAAGGGTGTGGTCGCACTGCTGATCGGCGGGCTCGGCAACGTGCCGGGCGCGATCGCCGGCAGCCTGCTGCTCGGTCTCGTCGAAAGCTACGGCGTCGCGCTGTTCGGCACGAGCTATCGCGACTTGTTCGCGTTCGGGCTGCTGATCGTGTTTCTCGTCTGGCGGCCGAACGGCTTGTTCAGCGCGAAGCGCGCGCTGCCCGCCGAGCCGATGACGGGCACCTTCCTCGCGGCCGCGAAGGCCGTGCGCGTGCCGCGTCCGGTGCTCGCGGCGCTGGTCGCGCTGGCGGCCGTGCTGCCGTGGCTCGGTGCGTCGCCGTACGTGCTGCAGACGCTGACCAACGCCTGGTTGTACGGCCTGCTCGCACTGAGCCTCACGCTCGTCGCGGGCACGGTCGGTCAGATCTCGCTCGGCCATGCGGCGCTGCTCGTGATCGGCGCGTATGCGTCGGCGCTGCTGTCGTCGGATCTCGGCTGGTCGCCGGCCGTGACGATTCCGTGCGCGGGCGCGATCACGGCCGTGCTCGGCACGCTGCTCGTCTATCCGGCGTTCCGGCTGCGCGGGCACTACGTGTCGATCGCGACGCTCGGCATCGGCGAAGTGGTGAGCCTCGTGATCCTGAACTGGGACGGCCTCACGCGCGGCCCGCTCGGCATCACCGGCATCGCGCCGCTGTCGTGGGCGACGACCGCGCGCGCCGCGTACTGGTTCACGTTCGCGGTGCTCGTCGGGTTCGCGCTCGTGCAGGTGCGGCTGCTGCGCTCGCATCTCGGCCGCACGCTGCGCGCGGTGCGCGAGGACGACGTCGCCGCGCGCGCGCACGGCATCGCGCCGAACCGCTACAAGGCGATCGCGTTCGCGGTCGGCGGGGTTGCGGCCGGCGTGAGCGGCGGTATCGCCGCGCATCTGTACAGCTATATCAATCACCAGACCTTCGATTCGCAGGTGTCGATCCTCGCGTTGACGATGGTGATCCTCGGCGGGCTCGGCAACGTGCTCGGCGGCATCGCCGGTGCGATCGCGCTGATCGGGTTGCCCGAGCTGTTCCGCTGGGCCGCCGACTACCGGATGCTGATCTACGGCGTCGTGCTGCTGCTGCTCGTCCGGTTCCGGCCGCAGGGCCTGCTCGGCACGGTGTGAGGAGGAATGCGATGACCACCACCCGACCCTTGCTCGACGTGCAGGGTTTGGCGCGCCGTTTCGACGGCGTGACCGCGCTCGACGGCGCGAGCCTGACGCTCGCCGACGGAGAGCTGCTGAGCGTGATCGGGCCGAACGGCGCGGGCAAGTCGACGCTGTTCAACCTGATCGCGGGCGCGGATCGCCCCGACGCCGGCCGCGTGACGTTCGACGGCCGCGACATCACGGGCACGGCGTCCGAACGGCTCGCGGCGCTCGGCATCGCGCGTACGTTCCAGCACGGCCGCGTGTTTGGCAACCTGAGCGTGCTCGACAACGTGCTGATCGGCGCGCATGCGCGACTGCGCGCGGCGCGGCCGGGCTGGCCCGTGCTCGGCGCGGCGGCCGAGGTGCTGCGCGCGCTCGTGCGGCCCGCGTCGGTGCGGCGCGAGGAGGCGGCGCTGCGCGACGAGGCGCGCGCGATCGTCGCCGGGTTCGGCGAACGGCTCACGCCGCGCATCGATCACCCGGCGCATAGCCTGTCGTACGCGAACCGGCGGCGCGTCGAGATCGGCCGCGCGCTCGCGCTGCATCCGCGCCTGCTGCTGCTCGACGAACCGACGGCCGGGATGAACGAGACGGAGACGGCCGAGATGCTGCAACTGATCCAGTCGCTGAAGGCGCGCGGCCTGACGATCCTGCTGATCGAGCACAAGCTCGAACTCGTGATGCGTGTGTCCGACCGCGTGATGGTGCTCGACAACGGCGTGAAGATCGCCGAAGGCGCGCCGCGCGACGTGCGGCACGATCCGCGCGTGATCGAAGCCTATCTCGGCCGCCGCCATGCAGGCAGCGCGCCGGCCGATCGCGCGGCGCAGGCGGCCGCATGACCGCCTCTTATTCCGGACCCGACACGACCATGACCGACGCGCTGCTGAAACTGGAACACCTCGACACGTTCTACGGGCCGGTGCAGGTGCATTTCGACGTGAACTTCGAAGTCGGCCGCGGCCAGATCGTCAGCCTGCTCGGCGGCAACGCGAGCGGCAAGTCGACGACGATGAAGCTGATCCTCGGGCTGATGCGGCCGCGTCGCGGCGTCGTGCGCTTCGACGGCGACGACGTGACCGCGCTCGCGACGCCGCAGCGCGTGCGGCGCGGGATCGCGGCCGTGCCTGAGGCACGGCGGCTGTTCGGAGACATGAGCGTGCGCGAGAACCTGCTGATGGGTGCGTACACGCGCGGCGATCGCGCGGCGGTGGCTGAAGACTACGAACGCGTGCTCGACCTGTTTCCGCGCGTGAGGGAGCGGCTCGCGCAACGTGCGGGCACGCTGTCGGGCGGCGAGCAGCAGATGCTCGCGATGGCGCGCGCGCTGATGGCGCGACCGAAGCTGATCTGCATGGACGAACCGACGATGGGGCTGTCGCCGCTCTACGTCGACAAGGTGCTCGAATTGATCGACGCGATCAACCGGCAGGGCGTGACGGTGTTCATGGTCGAGCAGAACGCGAGCCTCGCGCTGGAGATCGCGCACTACGGGTATGTGCTGCAGACGGGGCGCGTGGTGCTCGAAGGGCCGGCGAAGGCGTTGCTCGCGGACGAGCGGATCAGGGATGCGTATCTCGGGGGAGAGGTCGCGGCCTAGTCGCGCGAACCTGTCGCGGCATCGCGTCGATGCCGCACCGTGGCGCCGGCGCGGCTTGCCGCACGCACGCCGGGCCGCTCAGCGGAAGATGAACGCGACGACGGCGTCGCAATGCGCATCGATCGCTTTCTCGTCGAGCGCGTCGATGCCGTGCGCATAGCGCATTTCCGCCGTCAGCAGGTAGGGCACCTGCGCGATCGCGGTAATCATGTACAGCAGCACGACCGGGTCGATTCGCGCGAGCCCGTCGGTCGTCTCGCTGACGTAGCGGATCAGCGGCACCGAGCGGTCGTGGCGCGGCCGCACGAAGGTTTCCGCCATCCACTGCAGGCGTTCCGAATCGCGATTGGCTTCCTGCATCATCAGCCGCGCATGCTCGGGGTGCGCGGCGCAATACCGCACGTAGTTGCGGATGTATTGCTTGACGGCATCGATCGAGAACGCGTCCGACGCCGGGTCCGGTAGCGCCACGCCCTCCATGAACCGGTCGAACAACTGCGTCACGCTGGCGCGCCACAGGTTCTCCTTGTTGCCGAAGTAGTAGCGGATCATCGCGTGGTTCACGCCGGCCGCGTCCGCGATGTCGCGCACGCTGACCGCGTCGAAACCGCGGGTCGAGAACTGTTCGAGCGCGATGCCCAGAATTTCCGAACGGGTCTGTTCGCTGCGTTCCTGCTGCGCCTGCCGGGCAATCTGCATCTGTCCTGTCCTCGATCGAATCCCCGGATTGTGCCGTCCGGCCGGATTGGCCGCAACGGGTCGTTCCGGTCCGATCCCGCGCGCCGGCGCGACATCGTGGCCCGCGCGGGTCGGGGAAAACCCCGCCGTCGATACCGCCTTTGCACGCTTGACACGCACGCTCAAAACAATAATTATCCACTCGGATAATTATTTGGCAGGAACTGTTCGGCTGACGATGCAAGCGGGTGTCGGCCGGTCCCATTCATTCGAAGCAACGCGTGATGAAATCCTCGACCCTACTGCAGACTCCCATCGAATCTCCCGCGTGTTCGGGCGCAATCGCGGCCGGCGAAAGCGCTGCGCCGGCGGGTCGCCCTGACTCTGACCCCGACGCGCGTGCGCGAGAAACCGAAGCCCGCATGACCGACGACGAGCGGTTTTCGCTGCTGTACAGCCTGATGGTGCGGGTCTTCGGCCGCACCGGCCGCGAGCCGCGCGTGCCGGCCGACCTGCCCGTCATCGCCGGTTATGTCGGCGGCGTGCCGCGTCTCGGCGTACCGGCGCTGAAGCTGGCCGACACCAGCCTCGGCCTGCGTCATACCGAAACCCCGGACGAGCGGGCGACCGCGTTCCCGGCCGGGCTGGCACTTGGCGCGACCTTCCACCCGGCGCTGGCGCGCCGGATGGGCGCGGCGATCGGCAAGGAGGCGCGCGCGCGCGGCTTCAACGTCGCGCTGGGCGGCGGCATCAATCTCGTGCGCGACGTGCGCAACGGTCGCAACTTCGAATATGTGTCGGAAGACCCGCTGCTGTCCGGGCGGATCGGCGGACGCCTCGTGGCGGGCACGCAGCGCGAGGGCGTAATCGCGCTGCTCAAGCACGTGTCGCTCAATGCCAGCGAGACCAACAAGTTCTTCCTGAACGCCGTCATCGATCCCGACGCGCATCGCGAGAGCGACCTGCTCGCGTTCCAGATCGCGATCGAGGAAGGCGAGCCCGGCGCGCTGATGGCCGCCTACAACCTGGTCAACGGCGCGTATGCGAGCGGCAACCGGCATCTGTTGCAGGACGTCGTGAAGGACGCGATGGGCTTCAAGGGCTGGATCATGTCGGACTGGCGCGCCGTGTACGGCTGGGAGTTCGCGCTCGCGGGCCTCGACCAGCACTCGGGCGCGCAACTCGACGAGGCCGAGTGGTTCAACGCGCCGCTGCGGCGCGCATACGACGCAGGCAAGGTGCCGCCGGCGCGCATCGGCGAGATGGTGACGCGCATCCTGCGCTCCTGCTATGCGGTCGGCATCGATCGCGAGCGTGCGCCGGAGCCGGTCGATTTCGCCGCGCACGACGCGATCGCGCTGCAGATCGCCCGCGAGGGCATCGTGCTGCTGAAGAACGCGCGGCAGGTGCTGCCGCTCGCGCAAGCCGCGCGACGCATTGCCGTGATCGGGGGCCTGGCGCAGGCGGGCGTGCTGTCCGGATCGGGCTCCAGCCAGGTGATGCCGCAGGGCGGTTATACGGCGGTCGTGCCGATGCGCAGTCATCCGTTGCTCGGGCCGACCGCGATGTGCTTCGGCGGCGCGTCGCCGCTCGCGGCGTTGCGCGCGCAACTGCCGGACGCGATCGTCGAATACGACAGCGGCGCGCACGTCGCGGACGCCGTCGCGCTGGCGCGCCGCGCCGACGTCGTGATCGTCAACGCGATCCGTCACGAAGGCGAGCGTTTCGACTGCCCGGACATGACGCTGCCGTTCGGACAGGATGCGCTGATCGACGCGGTGGCGCGCGCGAACCCCGATACCGTCGTCGTGCTGCAGACCGGCAACCCGGTCGCGATGCCGTGGAGCGGCGAAGTCGCCGCGATCGTGCAGGCGTGGTATCCGGGCCAGGCGGGCGCGCAGGCGATCGCGGAAATATTGACGGGCCGCGTCAATCCGTCGGGCCGCCTGCCGGTCACGTTCCCGGCCGATATCGCGGATACGCCGCATCCGGCGCTGCCGGGCGCGGATGTCGAGCTCGGCACGCCGATCGACGTGCATTACCACGAGGGCGCGGAGGTCGGCTATCGCTGGTTCGCGAAGACGGGCCGGCCGCCGCGCTTCGGCTTCGGTTTCGGCCTGAGCTATACGCGTTTCGCGTACGACGACCTGCGACTCGACGGCGGCGACACGGTGACGGCGCGCTTCACGGTAACCAACACGGGCACGCGCGACGGCGACGACGTTCCGCAGCTCTACCTGACGGATGCGTGCGGCGCGCCGTGCATGCGGCTGCTCGGCTTCGAGCGCGTGACGCTGCGCGCGGGCGAATCCGTCCGCGTGTCGCTGACGGTCGATCCGCGCCTGCTGGCCCGGTTCGACGGACAGGCCGGGCAATGGCGGATCGCGGACGGCACGTATCGCGTCGCGCTGGCGCGCGCGGCGACCGATCATGCGATCGCGGGAGCGGTGCATCTCGACGGGCGGATGTTCGGGCGCTGAGCGGACGGCGGTGCCGCAGGCGCGGGCCGTCATTCGACGATGAATGGAGAGGGTATGGACGAATTGATGTGTATATCGGCCCGCAAAGAGGGCAACCGGTATCTCGGCGTGACGCTGACGGTCGCTTTCGTCGGTGTCTGGCTGGCGATGTTGCCGTATCCGATGATGATCCTGCCGATGCTGGCGGAAAGGATTGCGCCGGCCGACAAGGCCACCGTGCTGGCGCGGGCGCTCGGCATCGGCTCGTTCATCGGTCTGATTGCCCAGCCGATATTCGGTGTGCTGAGCGATCACACGCGATCGCGCTGGGGAATGCGCAAACCGTGGATCCTGGGCGGCATGCTGGGGGGGCTTGGCGCGATGGCGATCCTGGCGACCGCTCGCACCCCCGCGCAACTCGCGCTCGGATGGGGGTTGATGGCGTTGACCTTCAATTCGACCTTGAGCGGCCTCAATGCGGTGCTTCCGGATCAGGTCCGGTCCGCCAGGCTGGGCCTCTATTCGTCGATCGTCGGATTCACGCCGCCGATCGGCATTCTCATGGGCGTCGGGATCGCGAGGCAACTGGCCCCCGATCTCGTTTCGATCGCGCTGATGCAGGGTGCGATCGCGTTGGCGGCCATTGCCTGCTTCGTCGTGCTGGCCGACGACAGGCGGCTGGACGAAAGCCAGGTGCAACCGCTGCGGTGGCGGCAGCTGGCGTCGAGTTTCTGGACCAATCCGGTCAGGCATCCGGACTTCGCGATCGCGTGGCTGTCGCGCGCGCTGGTGTTGTTCGGTGTGAGCAGTTTGCAGTACTACCTGCTGTTCTATCTGCGGGACCGAATCGGCCTGTCCGCGAAAGAGACGCCTCACGCGATGTTCATGTGCCTGCTGGTGGCCACGACGGCCATGACGGCCAGTGCATTGGTGTTCGGTCGCTTGTCGGATCGGCTGCGGCGCCGCAAGGTCTTCGTGATCGGGGCGGGCATCGGGATGGCGCTCGGGTTTCCTGCGCTCGTGTACTGCGCGACGTTCTCGCAATTGCTGGTGGTGATCGCATGGATGGGCGTGGCACAGGGCGCGTACCTGGCCGTCGACCTTGCGTTGGTGACCGAAGTGCTGCCCGACCGCAACGCCGCGGCCAAGGACATGGGTGTGTTCCATCTCGCGAACGTCGTGCCCCAGCTTGCCCTTTCCCTGTTCGCCACCTGGCTGACGACGCCGGGCGGCGCCATCCGATTCGACGCGCTGTTCATCGCGGCAGGTTGCGCGACGTTGCTCGGCGCGGTCGTCATTACCGCAATCAGGTCAGTTCGCTGACATCGACTCGTGTTTTGCTACCGGACATTTCATGACTACGAAGCCCAATTTCGTCATCATCGTTGCGGACCAGTTGCGTGCGGACTGTGTTCACGCGATCCATCCCGCGACACCCGTCCTCACCCCGAACCTGGACCGGCTCGCCGCCGACGGTGTTGCATTCACGCAGGCGTTCGGACAGCACAGCGTCTGTTCGCCGTCGCGCGTCTCGTTCCTGTCGGGACAATATCCGCACGTTGCCGGACATCGAACGCTCGGTCATCTGCTCGGGCCGGACGAGCCGAATTTCCTGCGCGTATTCAAGGAGAGCGGCTATCACGTCGCGATCGCCGGCGGGCGCGGCGACTCGTTCGCGGCCGGCGCGACCGAACGCTCGGCGCATGAACATGGCTTCCTGCCGGAAGAAACGCGGCGAAGCGCGGCGGAATTCCTGCGGAGCAAGGCCCAAGGGGACCCTGCGGACCCGATGGTGCGTGCGTTTTATCGAGGGCAGCGTTCGCAGGAGCAAGCCGCCATCGAATACGACGAAGTGGTGATTCGCACGGCGGAGCATTGGCTCGCCTCTCCGCCTCGCGAACCCTGGGTGCTGTATGTCCCGCTGTTCGCGCCGCATCCGCCGTTCGAGGCCGAGGAGCCGTGGTTCTCGATGTACGACCGCGCCGCGGTGCCGGACCGCGCGGTCGGTCGCGGCCGAATGCCGGGTTACGTCGATGCGCTGGCCAAGGCGCATGGATGGGATCGCCTTACCGACGCGCAATGGCGGGAGCTGCGCGCCGTGTACTACGGCATGGTGTCGAGACTGGATCACCATGTCGGCCGCGTGATGGAAGCGGCTGGCCGCGCCACCGAGCCAGGGCGCCTGATCACCACGTTCTTCTCGGACCATGGCGAATACATCGGGGACTTCGGGCTCGCCGAGAAGTGGCCGTCGGGCGTGCACGAATGCCTGTTGCGCAATCCGCTCATCGTATCCGGCGCGTCCAGGCCGGGCGTGGCCGGCACGACCTCGAGCGCGATGGTCGAGATGATCGACGTGTTTCCCACGCTGCTCGAGCTGGCCGGCCTCGAGGCGACGCATGCGCACTACGGGAAGAGCTTCGCGCCCTGCCTCCTGGTGGCCGGGGAGACGCATCGGGAGCAGGTATTCAGCGAGGGCGGTTTCCTGACCCGGGAAGTCGATCATTTCGAACAGGCGGGCTTTCCGTACGACATCAAGGCGAAACTGCAAAGCGGGCAGCCCGAAACCGTGGGCAAGGCCGCGGTCATACGGACGCCGGAATGGACCTATGTGTGGCGACTCTACGAGGCGCCTGAACTGTATCGTCGAGCGACGGATCCCGGCGAGACGACCAACCTGGCGGGGGCCCCTGAATTTTCCGACGTCGAGGCCAGGTTGCTGGAGCGCCTGCTGCGTTGGCAAGTCGAAACGGCTGACGTCCTGCCCGCCGCGAAAGGTGTCCGTTTCCCTCCCGTCGACTTGCCGCGACCAGGGGAGTGGCAGATGCAAGAAGATCGATAGGAAACAACCGGACGCGAACGCGGTACGTCAGGAATCGATTCGCGTCCGGCTCGCATAGGGCTCGGAGAAGCCTGGTTCGATGCCTTCCGGTCAAGCCGGAAATTTAATAAGGATTATTGATTATTAAAGGAGTGGCGTGGTGAGGAGACTGACTTTTGGCGTGATCGCGCTCGCGGTTACCGGCGCGGCGCACGCGCAGTCGAGCGTGACGCTGTTCGGCACGGTCGGCGGCGGCGTTCGATGGACGGATGGCGGAAAGGGCGGGCAGCAAGTCGGATTCGACAACAATCCGATGGCGGGCAATACCGTCGGCTTCACGGGCAAGGAAGACCTGGGCGGTGGCATGAGGGCCGTCTTTCTGCTGCAGAGCGGATTCAATCTGGGCACGGGCGCGTTGAAAACGTCGAGTACGCTTTTCTCGCAGAGGTCATATGTCGGACTGGAGGGAGGGTTCGGGCGTTTGACGCTGGGACGTCAACTGAACGCGGCTGAAGATATCGGCGTTCAGCTCGATCCGAACCAGGCCAACGGCCCGTCGCTCGCGATTTCGCCGGGTATCGTCTGGGGCGGCAATTTCTTTACGCTCGATGCGCGATTCAACAACACGGTCAAATACGTCGGCCGCCTCGGGGGATTCACGCTGAGAGCCAGCTATTCGCCGGGAGGCGTGGCCGGCGACTGGCACGCGGGAACGAATCTGGCGGTCGGTACCAGCTACCAGTTCCGCACGCTGCTGCTTGCGGCTGCGTATCAGAAGACCTACAGCGCCAGCACCAACCAGTGGGCGCAAACCGCAATGGGCGGCGCGACGTGGCAACTCGGGCCGACGCGGCTTTATCTGAGCTACAGCGCACTGGCGGTCTCCGCGGCGAGCGCGACCGGCAGCGAGCGGCGGGACAACATTCCCGGGGTGGGCATCGTCTACCAGATCACCCCGGCCTTGCAGTTCACCGGCGCCACCTATTACGACATGGCCAGCAACCTGAAAAACGTTGCCGGCGCGGATGGCCGCAAGCTGACCTCGTACGCGATGCTCGAGTACTTCCTGTCGAAACGGTCGGAGCTCTATGTGGAGTTCGACCGGAACGGGTTTTCGGGTGCATACAAGAAGGATCCGACGAACGTTTCGGCACTGAATCTGCGTCCCGACGGACGCACGGTGAGCGGCGTCTCGATCGGCGTCATGACGCAGTTCTAGAGGCATTGCCAGCGGCGTCGCGGCGCAAGGGGCGACGGCGACGCCGGGGAATCACGGGAGAAACGACATGCAGGTTCGCAGAACGGGATGCCGGTACATCGTGGCATCGATGATGGTGATGATTGCGCTGAGCGCGGCGGCTCAGGAGTCGCAGGGCGGGGCGGCATCGACGCCCGCGTCGGCGTCGACGTCGGGCAGCGAGTTGCGCAAGGTGACGAAGGCAGCAGACCGACGGTTGCGCAAACAGGTGGCGGGTGCGCTGGCTCGAACGAAGCGTCTGGATTCGAGCCGTCTGCTCATCTTCGCGCGGTCCGGTGTCGTCACGTTGTCCGGGGAAGTCGCGGATGCCGAGCAGGCCGCACTCGCCGCGTCGGTCGCGCAACGCGTGCCGGGTGTCAGCGAGGTACGCAATCGGCTCCGCATCAATCCGCAGGCCCGGTAAGACGGAAACCATTCATTCATCGAATGCCGCGCATCACGCAAGTGGGCGCGGCCGTCCAGGCGGCACGACGCGCGTGAACGAGACGACGCGCAAGCCCGACGGAACGAGCCACCCGCAACGAATCGAACGCAAAGAGAATTGAACCGATCATGAAAGCCATACTCGTCATGTACGACAGCCTGAACCGGCACATGCTGCCGCCGTACGGCAACACATGGGTCAACGCACCGAATTTCCAACGGCTCGCCGAACGCAGCGCGACCTTCGACAACTGCTATATCGGCAGCATGGCGTGCATACCGGCGCGCAGGGAACTGCACACCGGACGCTACAACTTTCTGCATCGAAGCTGGGGGCCGCTGGAGCCGTTCGACGATTCGATGCCCGACATGCTCCGCAAGAAGGGCATTCACGCCCATCTGGCGAGCGATCATCCGCACTACTGGGAAGATGGCGGCGCGACCTATCACACGCGATACAGCAGTTGGGAATTCTTCCGGGGTCAGGAGGGCGATCCGTGGAAAGCGGAGCTGGGGCCGCCCCCGATGCCGGCGCGGCTCAAAGGCGCGCTGAAGGAGAAATCCGCGCGGCAGGATTTCGTGAATCGCCAGTATTACCCGACCGAGGATCTTCATCCGCAAACGCTGACATTCGATGCGGGGGAAGCGTTCCTGAGGAAGAATCACGACAAGGATTCGTGGTTCCTGCAGATCGAGACGTTCGATCCGCACGAGCCGTTTGCCAGCTATCCGAAGTATCGCGACCTCTATCCGGGCGATCGAGGCGACGCGCACTTCGACTGGCCGCCTTACGGTCCTGTTTCCGCCGACGAGACGGACGGCGACATTCGTACGGCGCAAGCCGGGTACGCGTCGCTCGTGTCGATGTGCGACCACTCGCTCGGGCGGATCCTCGACCTGATGGACGAGCTGGATCTATGGCGCGACACGATGCTCATTGTCTGTACCGACCACGGATACATGCTCGGCGAACACGGGTGGTGGGCGAAGACGGTCCAGCCGTGGTTCAACGAACTCGCCAACACGCCGCTCTTCATTTGGGATCCGCGGTCTCGTCGGACGGGCGTACGGCGCCAGTCCCTCGTTCAGATGATCGACATGGCGCCGACGCTGCTCGATTTTTTCGGTCTGCAACCCACGCCGGACATGCAGGGCGGATCACTCGGGAAAACGATCGACGACGACGTTCCCGTTCGAGAGGCCGCGCTGTTCGGCATGCATGGCGAGCAGGTCAACGTGACGGACGGGCGTTACGTGTACATGCGCTCGGGCCCCGACCCGGACCGTAACGAACCGCTGTATGAATATACGTTGATGCCGACGCACATGCGGGAGATGTTCGGTGTCGACGAACTGCGCGATATCGCATTGTCGGAACCCTTTTCGTTTTCGAAGGGAGTGAGGACGATGAAGATCGCGAGCCGGCCCATCGGATACGCGTACCGTTCGGGGACGCTGCTGTTCGATCTGGATGACGATCCGCGACAGGAGCGGCCGCTGTACGACGAGTCGGTCGAATTGCGGATGGCCGAACTCATGCGCGATCTGATGCGGGCCAACGACGCGCCACAGGAGCAATACGCGCGGCTGGGTTTGCCGCCCCAAGGCGCGATCGGGGGCGCGCAGCTTCTGGCCCGCAGCCACGCGGATCGAGCCGAACGGTTGCGCTCGCACCTGGCCGTCCAGGCGCAGGCGATGCGCGCCGAGGTCGAGCGCAAGCGCGCGGCCCCGGCCGGGCCGACGTCGGGCGGTTGACGTGCCACGCATGCCGCGATCCGGCATGCAGTGGCCGGCAAACACGAGGAACGGGTTGTCCAGCGGGGAGAAAAATTGAGCAGCGAGAAGCATCGATCGTGCTGTCCCGGAGCGGGACAGCGCCAGCAACTGTCGGCAGTCTCGGCGCATGCATCCGCGTCCGGCGCCCACAGTACAGGCGCCGGTGTGCCGTCGAGCCGGGACATCGTCTGGTTCGAAGCAGGCAGGAGTTGGGTCGGCACGGATACCCCCGTCATCAAGGCTGACGGCGAGGGGCCGCGGCGGCGCGTCACGTTGCGCGCCTTCGGGATGGATCGTTATGCCGTTTCGAATGCGCGGTTCGCGGAGTTCGTCGCCGCGACCGGCTATCTGACGGAAGCCGAGCGCATCGGCTGGAGCTACGTGTTTCGATCGTCCTCCGTGTCCGCGGACCATCTCGTGGGGGTCGCGGACGCACCGTGGTGGCTGGCGATCGATGGCGCCAGTTGGGCGGCGCCGGAGGGGCCCGGTTCGTCGATGACGGGACGCGAGCAGCATCCGGTGGTCCACGTGTCGTGGAACGACGCCCGCGCGTTTGCGGCGTGGTGCGGCGGTCGGCTGCCGACCGAGGCCGAGTGGGAGCATGCGGCAAGAGGGGGCGCGCAAGCGCGCCGGTATCCGTGGGGGGATGAAGAACCGTCCGACGAGATGCAGTGCTGCAATATCTGGCACGGCGTGTTTCCCCATCTCAACACGTCGCCGGACGGTTACGCCGGCACGGTTCGGGTCGATGCGTTTTCGCCGAATCCCGCAGGGTTGTACAACTGCAGCGGCAATGTCTGGGAATGGTGCGCCGATCCGTTCGCGACGCAGTCGCTGTCGAGCGCGGGAAAGGCCCGGAACCGTCAGGCGCTCGAGGAGCGGGAGCATACGCTGAAAGGCGGTTCGTATCTGTGTCATCGCGACTACTGCTATCGCTACCGCATCGCCGCCCGGACGGGGCGACCGCGGGATACGTCTACCGGACACACGGGTTTTCGGATTGCCTATGACATTGCGCGCGAGTGATTGACAAAGCGGTCATGGCGCCCCGATCCGAAATAGTCCCCTGAAACGTCGGGCACAGTCATGAGCTGCCTGGATCGTCCGGACAGGTTGAGGTGCCAGTGTTCGGCGAACCGATGCCGCGCGGTGGAAACCTGCTCAGGCGGCTGGCTGTTCGCGGGGTTTGCCGGTACCGTCCGCGTGCCCCGCCGCGCGCGGAAACGTCAGCACCACCGCAAACCCACCCGTTTCGGGAAACGCGAATCCGACGCGCCCGCCGTGCGCCTTCATCACTTCCTGCACGATCGCGAGCCCGAGGCCCGACCCCGTGCGCCGCTCGCTGCCGTCCGGCGCGATCCGCACGAACGGTTGCAGTGCCGCGTCCCAGTGTTCGCGCGCAATCCCGCGGCCGTTGTCGGTGACGGTCAGCGTGACCGCGCCGTCGGCGTTGCCCGTGGTCGCGACCGCGACGACGATGTCGTCCGCATGACCGTGCAGCAGCGCGTTGTGCAGCACGTTCGACAGCGCTTCCTGCAGGCTGATCGCGTCGCCGTCGATCCATGCGAGCGGCGCGTCGCTCGCGAACGCGACTGCCACGTCGCGCTCGCCCGCGAGCGGAATCGTGCGACCCAGCACGTCCTTCGCGAGCGCGACGAGTTCGACGGGCTGCAGCGGCACGGCCTCGGTGCGATGGATCACCATCGCATGATTGAGCAGCTGGCCGGTGAGCCGGCCGACATCCGCGCAGGTCGCACGCAGCGCGTCGAGGCGCGCTGCGTGGCGCGCGGGGTCCGACTCGCCGTCGAGCAGCTCGATCTGCGCGTCGAGCCGCGCGAGTGGCGTGCGCATCTGGTGCGCGGCATCGGCGATGAAGCGCTGCATCGCGTTGATCCGCTCGGCAAGGCGGTGCATCAGCCCGTTGATCGAACCGATGATCGCGTCGATCTCGCTCGGCGTGTCGACGGCCACGGGCCGCAGGTCGGCCGGGTCGCGCGCGGCGATGATCGTGCCGATCTGCGCGAGCGGACGCAGGCCGTGCCGGATCGCGAGGCCGCTCGCCACGATCGCGAGCACGCTCATCAGCAGGATCAGCGTCCACACCTTGATGCTCATGTCGTTGGTGAGCTGCTGGCGCGCGTTGGTGGTTTGCGCAACGGTCACGAGCGCCCAGCCCGGCGTGCTTTCCTCGGGCATGTAGCGCGCGATGGTCGCGGTGCGGATCCGGTGCCCCTGGTAGACGGCGTTCGCGAACGCGGGGCCCTGTTTTGCGGCGGCGAGCGTCGCAGAACTCGACAGATCGTTGTAGCCGGCCACGACGATGCCGCGCGAATCGACGACCTTGTAGTAGACGAGGTCGTAGCGCGACAGCGTCGACAGCGCGGCCACCGGCGGATTCAGCGCGAGCACGCCGCCCTGCACGTAGAGGTTCTCCGCGACCTGGATCGACGCGCCGGCGAGCAACTGGTCGTATGCGCGTTCGGCAGCGACCCCTGCGTAGTAGCGTGCGATCGCCGCGAGCGCGAGCGCGCCGGTCGCGACGACGAGCGCGATGAAGAGCAGCGTGCGTCCGAACAGCGTCTTCGGGAACCAGTTATTGCGCGGCAATCTGATACCCCATCCCGCGCGCGGTGCGGATCTCGACCGAGCTGCCCTGAAGCTTCTTGCGCACGCGCGTCACGTACTGCTCGACCGCGTTCGCGGTCGGCTCGTTGCCGAAGCTGAACAGCTGGTTCAGCAGTTCCTCCTTCGAGAAGATGCGCTGCGGGCGGCTCGCGAGGATTTCGAGCAGCGCGAATTCCTGGCGCGACAGCGACAGCGGCTGGCCGTCGAGTTCCGCGAGGCGGCTGCTGCGGTCGATCACGAGGCCGCCGAGCGTCAGCACGTCGTTCGCGTGGCCGCTGTTGCGGCGCAGGAGCGCCTGCACGCGCGCGTCGAGCTCGCGGTAGTCGAACGGCTTCACGAGATAGTCGTCGGCGCCGAAGCCGAGGCCGCTCACGCGGTCGTCGATCGCCGAGCGCGCGGTGACGAGCAGCACGGGCGTCGTGCTGCCCGACGCGCGCAGGTTGCGCAGCACCGCGAAGCCGTCCATGCCGGGCAGGTTCGCATCGAGCACGACGAGGTCGAAGCGCTCGACGCGCAGCAGCCCGTTCGCGGTCGCGCCGTCGGTTTCGAGATCGACGGCGTGGCCGAGCCGCGCCAGGCGGCTGCGGATCGCCGCGCCGATTTCGGCATCGTCCTCCACGACGAGAATGCGCATGGTGCCGTTTTGTAGGTAGGTGGATTAGGGGTTTTCCCGGGGACGGGATGTCAGCATTTTCTCAGACTCGGTCGATAACCTGTGTCGAGCCGGAAGCAGCACGCAAGGACGGCATTAATACCAGAAATACTCAAGGAGACGGCAACATGCAGCATGTCACGGGCACGACGCACGCGCGGCGCGGCACGACGCCGGCCTTCGCGTCGCTGTTTGCCGCCCGCCGCGCGGGGGCCCGGGCATGACGACGTCGCCGCGCCGCCGCGCGTTGATCGCCGCCGGGCTCGGCGTGCTCGCCGCGCCGTCGTTCGTGCGCGCGAAGCCGCGCACGGTCCGGATCTCGAAAGGTTATGGCGTGTTGTACCTGCCGCTGCTCGTGATGGAGAAGCAGCGCCTGTTCGAACGGCACGCGGCGCGGCACGGCGTGCGCGACGCGGCGGTCGACTGGGTGCTGCTCGACGGCGGCAATTCCGTCAACGACGCGATGATGGCCGGCACGCTCGATTTCGCGGGCGCCGGCGCGCCGGGCTTCATCGAGCTGTGGGCGCGGGCGCGCGGCATTCCGAATGTCGAGGTAATCGGCATCAGCGGGCTGTCGACCACGTCGCTGTCGCTGAACGCGAACCGGCCGGGTCTCGTGTCGCTGCGCGACTTCACGCCGTCCGACCGGATCGCGGTGCCCGGCATCCGCACGTCGCTGTCGGCGGTCGTGCTGCAGATGGTCGCGAGCCGGCAGCTCGGCCCCGCGCATTTCGCGCAGCTCGATTCGATCACCGTGAACCTGCCGCATCCGCAGGCGATGCAGGCGCTGATCCGCCGCGAGAACGGCGTCACCGCGCACTTCACGTCGCCGCCGTTCTCGACGCTCGAGTTGCGGCAGCCGGGCATCCACCGCGTCGTGAGCTCGGTCGACGTGCTCGGCCCGCTGACGCTCGACGTCGTGTTCGCGCCGAAGCGGCTCGTCGACACGGAGCCCGCGCTGGCCGCCGCGTTTCTCGGCGCGCTCGACGAAGCGAACCGCCTGATCGCGCAGGACCCGCGCGCGGCGGCCGCGCTTTATGCGGCGTCGTCGGGCGTCGGCGTGTCGCACGACGACGTGATGCGGATGCTCGCCGCGCCCGACACGCGTTTCTCGGTGCGGCCGAACCAGCTGATGGACTACGTCGAATTCCTGTACCTGGCCGGCACGATCAAGGCGAAGCCGCGTGCGTGGCACGAGATGTTCGCGCCGATGCTCGACGACTACCGGTCGGGCTGAACGCCGCCGGCTTGCGCCGGACCCCATTCATCGAAACATCCCGCGCCCGCGCCTTCGTTGTGCACGGCGCCGATTCAACCGATACGCAACCGATTCACGTAAGGAGCCTGCAGTGAACGCTACCGAAACCCTGGACCCCGCGTCCGCCGAAGAACAGCGCATCATGTCGAAGGTGGCGCGGCGCCTGCTGCCCATCCTCGTCGTGATGTTCCTGATCGCGTTCATCGACCGGCAGAACGTCGGCTTCGCGAAACTGCAGATGGTGCACAGCCTCGGGATGACGGAGGCCGCGTTCGGGCTCGCGTCGTCGCTGTTCTTCATCGGCTACCTGCTGTTCGAGGTGCCGAGCACGCTCGCGCTGCATCGCTACGGCGCGCGTGTGTGGCTCGCGCGGATCATGCTGACGTGGGGTCTCATCACGGTGCTGATGGGCTTCACGACGTCGATGCCCGCGTTCTGCTCGCTGCGCTTCCTGCTCGGCATCGCCGAGGCCGGTTTTTATCCGGGCGTGATCTACTACCTGACGCTGTGGTTTCCGCAGAGCTACCGCGCGAAGGTGCTCGGCATCTTCACGCTCGGCAGCGCGCTCGCGAACATGCTCGGCTCGCTGGTCGGCGGCGTGCTGCTGAGCCTGAACGGCGTGTGGGGGCTGGCGGGCTGGCAGTGGGTGTTCATCGCAACGGGCATCCCGGCCGTGATCGTCGCGATCGTCGTGTTCCGCGTGCTGCCCGCGTCGTTCCGCGAAGCGCCGTTCCTCGACGAGCGCGAGAAGCAGATCGTCGCGGCCGCGCTCGAACGCGAGAAGCCCGCGCAGGCCGAGCACGGGCAGCCGTGGAAGGCGCTGCTCGATCCGCGCGTGATGCTGTTCGCGGCAACCTACATGCTGATGTCGACGTCGCTGTACGGCGTCACGTACTGGCTGCCGACGCTCGTGAAATCGTTCGGCGTGTCGAGCACCACGAACGGCTTCCTGAGCATGCTGCCGTGGGCGCTCGCGGTGCTGCTGCTGGTGTGGCTGCCGGCGAAGCTGCGCCGCGCGAAGAGCATCCTGCGCACGATCGCGATCGTCGCGGCGCTCGGCGCGCTCGGTTTCCTGCTGAGTCTCGTGCTGCCGTCGACGCCGCTGCGCTTCGTCGCGCTCGTGCTCGGCGGCGCGTGCATCCCGCTGCTGTATCCGTGCTTCTGGTCGATGCCGCCGCGCTACTTCGCCGGCGCGCGTGCTGCCGCGAGCGTCGCGGCGATCAATTCGATCGGCAACCTCGGCGGTTTCTTCAGCCAGAACCTGATGCCGTTCGCGGGCAAGGTGACGGGCACCGCGTTCGGGCCGATGATCGTGCCGATCGTGTGTCTCGCGCTGCTCGGGATCGGCGCGCTGGTCGCGTGGACGCGCTCGGAGCGGGGGATGGTGGCGGCGCGGGTGTGAACGCGCGGCGTCACCGCATCATCACCTGGTTCCCGACGACCTTGAAGTTGGTCGATGCGTGCGTGTTCGACAGCAGGTACTTGAGCGCGGCGATGTCCGGCGCGGTCGTCGAAAAGCGGTTGTCGCCGTCGAATCTGAAGTCCCACGTGATGATGCCGCGGTTGTATTCGGGCATGTCCACGTGGATCTCCTTCAGCGACGCGAGCGGATACGCGCGCTCGTGCCAGTCGAACAGGTGCCGAACGTAGAGGTGATCCTGCGTCACGATTTCGTAGCGCCGCAGGAACGGCGTCGCGACGACGAAGAGCACGGCGGTGAAGATCAGCAGCGAGCGGGCCGCGCGCCACGGGACGGTCCGCGATGTGCGGCCGCGCGGCTTGGTGCGGTAACGCTTGAAGGCGGACGGCACGATCAGCAACACGCCGAACCACCAGATGATCGCGATGAACCCGAGCGGCACATTCATGAACGGCACCGACAAGGCGCCGACGAAGCTGGTCGGGAAATCCATCAGCCGCGCGGTCGACACGAATCCGAGCCCGACGTAGCTGCCCGCCGGATGCGGGATGAACAGGGCGGTCGTCAGCGCCTGCAGTGCAAGCAGGACAGGCCAGCACAGCAGCGATACCGCCAGCCAGCCGGCCGCGACGACGACGAAGCAGAGTACGTAGGTGAGGATGGTTTTCATCGTGGTGAAGGGGGGGCGGGTGGCCGGCGCGTTGGCGCGACGGATGTGCAGGGCGGCGACGAATTGTAGCGTCGTGCCAGGGCCCGTGCGGCAAGTGCATTGCGCTCAGCAGGCCGACTCTTTGCGCATCATGCCGATGCGCTACCATGCGCTGAAAATGTGGCGTGTGGAGCGTGCAATGAAGATGACGATGAAAATGTTTCGCGATGCCATTGCGCGCCGACGCGCGCAGCGCGAGTTTGTCGCGCGTGGCATGGCATCGCGCGACGAGGCGCGGCGGACCGGTGAATACATCGATGCCACCAACGTTCAGGCAGAACTCGAACGCATGCTGAAAGCGGCACGCGCGACGAAGGCAGTCGATTGAGCCTTCGGAATCGGGACATGTATGTCGATGAGCAGGTCGAGATTGTCGCCATTCGACACCTGACTGCGCCACCGTAATCGCCGCACCTACCCCCGCGAAACCCCATCCCCGCCATGCGCGACCGCCACGGGCGCGTGCGGCAGCGGAATCTCCACCTCGACGGTCGTACCCTCGCCGAGCGTCGTCGTGATCTGCAGCGTGCCGCCGACGAGATACGCGCGCTCACGCAAACCCACCAGCCCGAACGAGCTCGACTTGCGTGGCACGCCGGGATCGAATCCCGCGCCGTCGTCGCGTATCGTCAGCGCGATCGCATCGTCGCCACACACGAGTTCGACGTTCGCATGCGACGCGGCCGCGTGCCGCGCGACGTTCGCGAGCGCTTCCTGCGCGATGCGGAACACGGCCGTCGCATACGGCTCGTCGAGCTGCAGTTCGGGCGGGTCGACGTGCAGCGTGCACACGATCGCGTGACGGTGCCGGAAATCTTCCACGAGCCATTGCATCGCCGCGGCGAAACCGAGATCGTCGAGCATCAGCGGGCGCAGGTCCGACGCGATGCGGCGCGTCGCGGCCACCGCGCCGCGCGACAGCGTGTGCATCGTCGCGATCTTGCGTGCAAGCGGCGCGTCGTCCTGCGGCACGTGGTCGATCAGCCATTCGAGATCGTTCTTCAGCGTCGCGAGCGTCTGCGCAAGTTCGTCGTGCAGTTCGCGCGCGATGCGGCGTTGCTCGGCTTCGCGCGCGGTCGCGCTGATCGCGGCGATCTCGCGCAGTTCCTCGCGCGAAGCCTGCAGTGCCCGCTCCGCGCGCACGCGTTCCTCGACTTCGCGTCGCAGGTCGCGGTTCGACGCGCTCAGTTGCGCGGTGCGCGCGGCGACGCGCTGTTCGAGCCGCTCGTTCGCATCGTTCAGCTGCGCGCTCTTCTGCACGACGAGCAGATGCTGGTAGCGCGCGCCGGCCAGCGCGCGCACCGTCTGCGCATGCAGCCGGCCGTTCTCGAACAGCATCGCGAACAGCACGACACCCGATGCGACCAGGCCGTATGCGCGGCCCGCGTAGAAGCCGAGATCGTAGCGCCCGTGATTCAGCATCGACGACAGCGCAATGTCGAACAGCCACGCGACGAGCACGGTCATCACCCACAGGTCGAGCACGGAATGGTGGCGCCGCTGCCGCCACATCAGCATCAGCGCGACCAGGTTCAGCCCCCAGACGACCGTGATCGCGTTCGTCATCGTCGCGGCCATCCGGTTGCCGTTCATGATGCGCGGCAGCAGGTCGTGGCCGGCGGTCGCGAGCAGTGCGAGCGCGACCGTCGCGCCGCCCGCCGCGGCGATGCAGAGCGTTACCGGAATCGCTGCACGGCGCTTCGGGGCCGAGACCGGGATCGGGGCCGGACGCGCGCGTGACGCCACGCGCAGCAGCGCGTAGGCGGCGACCGCCAGCGGAAACCCGCCGTGCCAGAACAGGTACAGCCACGCGGTGGTCTGGTCGCCGGCGCCGAGCAGGCCGGTCGGCGCGAACAGCCCGGGAAAGGTCAGCATGTGCGTGCCGGCCATGAAGCCCGTGAACAGGTAGCCGCCCGCGAGCACGAGCAGCGATTTCTCGCGCAGGATCGCGTACTGGCCGAGCAGGAGGCCGGCCGTCACCATGTCGTTGACGACGATCGCCGACTGATACACGGGGATGAACGCCCAGCCCGGCGCGAGCGGCACGCCCGCGAACGGCGCGAGCGCGGCGAAGAACATCGCCGACACGATGACCGTCGCGAGCGCGAGCCGCCGCTCGCGCCGGCGCGGCGGCAGCGACGACATGAACAGGCGCGACGCGTCCGGCTCGTCGTCGTCCGGGGGCGCGGGCGGGAGGTGAAGGGCGGCCGTCATGCGTCGTCGACGCCGGGGTCGAGATCGTGGCGCACCGCGTAGCGGACCAGCGCGGCTTCGTGCGGCAATTCCATCTTCTCGAGGATCCGCGTCTTGTACGTGCTGACCGTCTTTGCGCTCAGCGCGAGTTCGGACGCGATCTGCGTGACGGTCTGGCCCGCGATGATGCGGTGCATCACGTCGAGCTCGCGTGCGGACAGCCGTTCGTGCGGCAGCGCCGCGGCCGGCGCGCGCAGCGTGAGCGCGAGGCTTTCGGCCGCCGACGGGCTCACGTAGACGCCGCCCGCCGCAACCTTGCCGACGGCCTCGACGAGCTCGGCGGTGGCACTGTCCTTCGTCAGGAAGCCGGTTGCGCCGGCCTTGAACGCACGCGCCGCGTACTGCGCCTCCGCGTGCATCGTCAGCACGAGCGTGCGCAGCGACGGCGCGTGGCGCTTGAGCAGCCGGATCAGCTCGATGCCGGTCGGCGCGGGCATCGACAGGTCGAGCAGCAGCACATCGGCGGCGGCGCGCTCGGCCAGCGCGAGCGTGGCCGAGCCGTCGCTCGCCTCGCCGACAATTTCGAAACCGCCGGCCATCTCCAGGATGTAACGCAGTCCGTCCCGCATGACTGCGTGATCGTCAGCCAGAATTACCCTGATCATCTTCTAGCGATCCTCTTCGGGATGACGCCGCGAACGGCTGTCCGGTTGCCGCCGCGGCTGTTCTTCCGACCAATATATTCCGCCGAATCCGAAAACGGTACACATCCAGGAAATTTTCGAGATAGCCGGATGCGGAATGTGCACCAAAACGAAATAATCCACGGGAAAGGGTACGATGCGGAACGCGTGCGTGGCCGGGTATTCCCGGATGACTACCGCGACCGGGGCGCGCCGGCCGGTGTGTCGAGAGCCGCCCCGCGAACCCTGCTGATTCGGGACTAAACTGGTGCCCGATGCCACTACGCCACTAAGGAGCCCCGCGATGATCGACCTTGCCGATATCCTGCCGTCCGCGCTGCCCGCCGCCGTCGCATGGGCCGAAGCGGAGGCGGCACGCGGGATCGCCCAGGGTGCGCCGCTGACGCCGGCGCAAGTCGACGACGCGCGCACGGTCGGTGTCGCGCAGCCGGAACGGATCCGCGTGGTGATCGTCGACCGCATGCCGTTTCCCGAAACGCCAACGCTTGCCGCGATCGCCCGCGACACGGGGCTGTTGTCGCCGGGGACGATCGGCCTGACCCTCGGCCATGCGGTGTATGTGCTGCGCGGGCACGATACGCGCCGCCTGATGACCCATGAATTCCGTCACGTGCATCAATTCGAGGCCGCCGGATCGATCGGCGCGTTTCTCGCGCGCTATCTGCAGGAGATCGCGACGGTCGGCTACCACGACGCGCCGCTCGAGGCCGATGCGCGGCAGCACGAGTTCGATTGACCGCCTACGCCGGCGCGACCGCGCGCATCCCGCGATGAACGTTTCCCACGCCACTGCCGACCCGGTGTTCGCCCGCCGCGCCGCACTGCGGTGGAGCGTGCGATGAGCGACACGATCCACGCGTGGATCGGCGCGATCGGCGCGCATCCGCTGCTCGTGCTGACGGTCGTGTTCTTGACCGCCTGCGCCGAGGCGATCGCGCTGATCGGCACGGTCGTGCCGGCCGGCGCCGTGATGTTCGCGGCCGGCGCGCTGATCGGTGCGGGCGCGCTCGACGGCTGGACGACGATCGGTGTCGCGGCCGTCGGCGCCGTGGTCGGCGACGGGATCAGCTACGAGCTCGGACGGCGCTACCGCGGCGTGATCCGCAATGCGTGGGCGCGCTTCGGCTATGCAGCCGCCTACACGCGCGGCGAGGAGTTCGTGCTGCGTCACGGCATGAAGAGCATCGTGCTCGCGCGCTTCCTTGCGCCGGTGCGCGCGGTCGTGCCGGTCGTCGTCGGCTGCGCGACGTTGCCGCGCCGGTCGTTCTATCCGGTCAACGTGATCTCGGCACTCGTATGGGCGCCCGCGCATGTGGCGCCGGGCATCCTGTTCGGCGCGTCGGCCGCACTGGCCGCGGCGATCAGCGTGCGGGTCGCCGCGATCCTGCTGGTCGTCGCCGCGCTGGTCGCGCTCGTGTGGATCGGCGTGCGCGTCGCGCTGCGGCGCGGCTGGCCGCTGCTGCGCCGCGCGCTCGTCGCGGCCATGCATGCGTGTGCGCACCGCTGGCCGCGGCTCGGCGCGCGGCTGAACGGCGCGATCGCGCGCGTGCGTCGCCTGCCGGGCACCGTGCCCGTGCTCGCGCTGCTGTTCATCGGCTGCGTGTGGCTGTTCGCGGGCCTCGTGCAGGATGTCGTCGCGAACGATCCGCTGATGCACGCGGACATCGCGTTGTACGCGTTCCTGCAGAACCTGCGCACGCCGCCCGTGGACGCCACGATGCGCGCGGTTGCCGTGCTGCACGGGCACGATACGGGGCTGATCGTCGCGGCCGCGTTTCTCGTCTGGCTGTTGATCCATCGCTGCTGGCTGACGGCCGCGTGGTGGCTCGCGACGGTCGGCATCGCGTTCGTGCTCGTGCCGGTGTTCGGCGCGGGCATGCCGGGCACGACGCCCGCGAGCCTGCCGCCCGGCGCGCTGCACGTGCCGCTGCCCGATGCCGAAGCCGCGTTCGCGATCCTCGCGAGCAGCGGCCTCGGCTGGGTGTTGACGCGCGACCGGCCCGCGCTGTGGCGCATTCCGGTCGTGACGGCCGTCGTGCTGTGGATCGTGCTCGGCGGTTTCGCGCGGCTGTACGTCGGCGACACCTGGCTGTCGGGCCTGCTTGGCGGCTGGAGCCTCGGGCTGGCCTGGTTCGCGCTGCTTGCCGGCGCCTATGCGTATTGGCATGTGCACGAGCATGTGCAGCCGCGGGGCGCGCTCGTCGCGGTGGTGGTGGTGCTGGCGACGGCGGGCGTCTGGACGGTGCCCGCGCAATGGCAGCTCGACCGCGCGTCGCGCCCGCATGTCGGCGACGTGGTCGCGATGACTGTCGACCAGTGGCTGCGCGGCGGATGGGAGCGCGTGCCGACGCGGCGCACCGAGATCGGCGGCGACCGCGAGGAATATCTGCCGTTGCAATGGAGCGCGACGTCGGACACGCTCGACCGTCATCTCGCGCAGGCCGGCTGGCAGCGCGCGACGCCGTGGTCGCCGGCCACCGCGCTGCGCTGGCTGCTGCCGCAGGCGACCGCCGATACGTTACCCGTGCTGCCGCGCTACACGCACGGCGAAAGCACGCGCCGCGTGTTCGTCCACGTCGATCCGGGCCAGCCGGAAAGCCGCCTCGTGCTGCGGCTGTGGCGTTATCCGTACGTGTTGCAGGATGCGCTCGGCATGCGGCCGCTGTGGTACGGCGCGCTGTATCGCGAGGTGCTGCACCGGCCGGCGCGGCTGATGACGTTCGTGCGTACGACGCCGATCGACGATGCGGCGACGATCGCGCAGGCGCTGGCGGTCGAGCCGACGATCGAGCATCCGCCGGCGGGGACGGATACCGCGCCGGCCGAGATGCTGCTCGTGTGGATGGTCCGGCCGTAAGCCGGCCGTGTGCCACTTACGCGTGCGCCGGCTGCGCGGGGACGACGGACAGGCGCAGGCCGACGGTCTTGAGCACCGCGAGCAGGGTTTTCAGCGTCGGGTTGCCGTTGGGGGACAGCGTGCGATACAGCGATTCGCGGCTGATGCCGGCTTCGGCCGCGACCGCGCCGAGCCCGCCGTACGCTTCCGCGACCGTGCGCAGCGCGAGCAGGCCGGCCGCGCGGTTGTCGGGATCGTCGAGCGATTCCATGGCGACGCGCAGATAGGCCACCGCGAGTTCGCGGTCGGCGCCGAGTTCGGCGACTTCCGCGTCGTGGTGCGATACCGCGCCTTTGAGCTTGTTCACATTTGCCTCCGTTTCCAGTTCAACCCGTGTTCCTTTGCGCGCCTGATGTCGTCGGGCTGACTGCCCTTGTCGCCGCCGGACAGCAGCAGCACCAGTGCACCGCCGTACCGGCCGAAGTACACGCGATAGCCGGCGCCGACATGGATGCGCAGTTCGATCACGCCTTCGCCGACAGGCTCGCAATCGCCGAAATTGCCTGTCTGCACGCGGCGCAGGCGTTCGCGAATCCGCGCCTGGGCGAGTTTGTCGCGCACGGCGTTCAGCCATTCGGTGAAAGGCTCGCGACCGTTGTCGCGCTGATAGCGAAGCAGTTCGAACTTGGATAGTATTGTAACTTATAAGCTACAAAAAGGGTGATGGAAACGATGTGGCTTTTTGGCCTGCGACCGGCGGGGTGAACGGGGTGCGATGCACCACGCTGCCGATTGCCGCGCGAGACGGCACGCAGCGCGACGGCGTTGCGGCCGCAGCGCATGCGCTGCTTCAGGGTTCGGGATGTCAGGCAGCGAAGCCGGCTTCCCGGACGAAGATCATTCTTTCATCCGGGGCGTACGGCGGCGATTCGGCCGAATGGCCTGTATCGATGACGCGATGAAGGGCACGCGCCGTGGGCGGGGTGTCGGGACGGAATGACACGAACGGCAAACCCGCCGGCGCCCGCACATTGCGCAACCGGCAAGCCGACAGGTTTGTCGCGCGTTACGGCTTCGCGGGTGCGGTGCTCGCGACCTTGTCGAGCGCGGCCGGAATGTACGTGTCGAGCTGCGCGGTCACCGATTCGTAGAAGTCCATCGGCTTGCCCCATGCGTCGGGCACGTCGAGGTGCTTCCCGGTCGCGTATTCGGCGAGCGTGAACACCTTGCCGGCCGCCGACGGATAGAGCGCGAGCACCTTCTCCTTGTGCTTGTCGGTCATCGTCAGGATCACGTCCGAATGCTTGACGTCGTTCGCGTTCAACTGCACCGAGCGGTGCGCGGACGTGTCGATGCCGCGCCGCTTCATCAGGATCACGCCGTTTTCCTCGGGCTTCTCGTCATACGGATCCTCGTCGACCGCGCGCGAGATCACCGCGACATGCGCGTGGCGCTGCGCGATCAACTGGCCGGCAATCGCCTCGGCCATTACGCTGCGCCCGGTGTTGCCCGTGTCGACGAACGCGACCTTCTTCGGTTCGTCGGCGAACGCCGACGTCGCGCACTGGATGCCGACGCAACAGAGCAGCGCCAGCGTGTTGAGGGTGTGCCTTCTTTTCATCATCTCTCCGCCAGGGTGGGGGTATCGCCCCGGCGGCGCGCCGGGGCTTGCGGGAGATCATGACGGCCGCGTGCGACAGAAAAAAATAACCGGCCGGTTTTCGCAAAACGGTGTCGCTTCGTTGCAAGCGCGTATGGCGGTCGCGCATGCGGCGTCCGGCCGAGCGCCGCATGTCACCGGTTCGTCGTCACGCCGTCGCGGCGACGCGTTCCATCGCAAACCCCGCCAGCGTCCGCAACGCGTCCCGTGCCGACCGCAGGTAAAACGCCTGCAGATGAAACACATGCCAGCGCGCCGCATGAATCTCCAGCCGGCACGGCACGCCGCACGCGACTGCATGATGCGCGAGCCGTTGCGCATCCGACAGCAGCACCTCCTGGTCGCCGGCCTGGATCAGCATCGGCGGCAGGCCGCGCAGGTCGGTGTCGAGCGGGCCGCGCGCCGCGGCCGAACCGGCGCCGTGATACCAGCGCAGCCCCTGTTCGAGCCAGCCGCGCCGGATCATCGGATCGTCGTGGCGGCGCGATGCCAGCGTCGCACCGCCGAGCGCCGGGTCGGTTACGGGCGAGATCAGCAGCAGCGCGGCGGCGGCCGGCTCGCCGCGTTCGCGCAGCGCGATGGCGAGCGACAGCGCGAGCGCGCCGCCGGCCGAATCGCCGGCGATGACGATCCGGTGCGGCGCATGACCTTGCGCGCGCAACGTGTCGTACGTCGCCAGCGCATCGTCAAGCGCGGCCGGACTCGGATGCTCGGGCGCGAGCCGGTAGTCGGGCACCCACACCGGCAGGCCGGCGTCGTTCGCGAGCCGCGTCGTCACGCCGCGATGCGTATGCGGCCCGCCGAGACAGAACGCGCCGCCATGCAGATAAAGGATCGCGCCGCCCGCATCACCGCGTTTCGGTGCGACGACTTCGACCGGCACGCGATGCGCGGACGTGCGGTAGCGCAGCGTGCCGCCCGCGCCGGGCATCAGCGGCGACAGCAACGCGACGACGCGGCGCTGCATGCGCGCGCCGAACGGCGGACCGATCAGCGGCCGGAACGCGACGCGCAGGAAGCCGCGCAGCGACGCGGCGGCGAGCGCCTCCAGCCGGCCTGTGGGCGGCGCGACCACCACGCCGTGCGTCGTCCCGGCGGCGTCGGGCAGCGGATGCGAGAAGCGGTACGCGGACAGCCCGGTGAAACGCGTGAGCCACCGGTAGGTCAACGTGAAGCCCGGCCAGTTCGTGCTGTTGTGCCCCGATGCATTGACGTACCAGCTCTTGCAACTGCTCCACACCGAACCGGCGAGCCGCTGCTGCACGTGTACGTTGAAGCGCCGGTAGCGACGCGCGTCGACGTCGATCGCGTTCGCGCCGTCGCGCCGCATCGCGCGCACGCAGCGCATCACGTGCGCGATCTGGCTTTCGAGCATGTAGACGATCGAGTTGTGGCCGAGGTTGGTGTTCGGGCCGTACAGCATGAAGAAGTTCGGAAAGCCGGGCACGGTGAGCCCGAGATACGCCTGCGCGCCGCGTCGCCACGCGTCGTTCAGATCGAGCCCGTCGCGGCCCGTGATGCGCATCGGCGACAGGAACTCGGTTGCCGCGAACCCGGTGCCGTAGACGATCGCATCGACCGGATGGTGCACGCCGTCGACGGTCTCGATGCCGTCTTCGGTCACGCGCCGGATCCGCTGCGTGACGAGCTCGACGTTGGCGCGGCTCATCGCGGCAAGATAGTCGCTCGACAACAGGATGCGCTTGCAGCCGATCGGGTAGTCGGGCGTGAGCCGGGCGCGCAGCGCGGCGTCCGGCACGTCGCGTGACAGCAGCTTGCGGAACGGCCGGCCGACCGCAAGATCCATCAGCCCGTGCAGGCGCGTGAACGCGATCGCGCGCGATTCGTAGCGCAGGTAGATCGACGCGCGATGCAGCTTCATCGCCCACGGCAGCCGGCGGAACAGCGCCTTTTCCCAAGGGCGATACGCGCGGTCGGGGCGCGGCATCACGTACGCCGGCGAGCGCTGGAAGACGACCAGGCGCTGCACGTCGCCGGCGATCGCCGGGACGAACTGGATCGCCGACGCGCCGGTGCCGACCACCGCCACGCGCTTGCCGGCCAGTGCATAGCCGTGATCCCAGTGCGCGGAGTGAAACGCGCGGCCGCGAAACGTGTCGATGCCGGGCAGGTCGGGCATCGCGGGGCGACTCAACTGGCCGGTGCCGCTGACGAGCACGGCGGCGCTCAGCGTCGTGCCGTCGGCGAGCGTGACGCGCCACAGTGCACTCGCTTCGTCGTACCGTGCGTGCTCGACCTCGGCGCCGAAGCGCAGATGGCGAGCGAGGCCGTACTTGCGTGCGCAATGCTGCACGTACGCATGGATTTCGGGCTGCGGCGCGAACACGCGCGACCAGGCCGGGTTGGGTTCGAACGAAAACGAGTACAGGTGCGAGGGCACGTCGCAGGCGGCGCCCGGGTAGCTGTTGTCGCGCCACACGCCGCCGACGTCGTGCGAGCGTTCGACGATCACGAAATCGTGGATGCCGGCGCGTTGCAGCGCGATCGCCATGCCGATGCCGGCGAAACCGGCGCCGATGATGATCGCCGCGAGCGGTGCGGCAGGTGCGGCCGGTTCGATCGCGCGGGAAGTTTCAGGCGACAACATGACGGGTGTCCTCCGGCTGAATGGCAGCGTGTGCGGCGCACGATGCAAGTACGGCGTCGCGGTCAATCGATGCACCGACGGTATCGGCATGCGGTTGCGCGGACGTGCGGCAAACGCCGCGGATCAGGTCGACGGCCTTCTCGGCGATCATGATCGTCGGCGCATTGGTGTTGCCGCCGATGAGCGTCGGCATGATCGATGCATCGACGATGCGCAACCCCTGCAGGCCGTGCACGCGCAGTTGCGGATCGACGACGGCGAGCGCGTCGTGCCCCATCCGGCAGGTGCCGACCGGGTGATACACGGTGTCGGTGCGCCGGCGCAGCACGTCGCGGATCTCGTCGTCGGTCGTGACGTTCGCGGTGAACAGGTCGCGCGTGATCCACTCGGCGAGCGCCGGCGCTTCCATCAGCCGGCGCGTGAGCCGGAAGCCCGCGACCATGTCGTCGAGGTCGCGCGGATCGTCGAAGAACGCGGGATCGATGCGCGGCGCCGCGAGCGGATCGGCGCTGTGCAGCGTCACCGAGCCGCGGCTGCGCGGCCGCAGCAGGCACACGTGGCACGACAGCCCGTGGCCGGCATGCAGCTTGCGCGCGTGATCGTCGACGAGCGCGACGACGAAGTGCAGCTGGATGTCGGGCGCGTCGAGGCCGGCGCGCGTCTTCAGGAAACCGCCGCCTTCCGCGAAATTCGACGTCAGCATCCCGCGCCGTTCGCGACGAAAGCGCGCGAACTCGCGCAGCATGCGCAGGCCGCCGCGCGCCGATACGCCCATCGTGTCGACGCTGCGCGACCGGTAGCCGAGAATGAAATCCGGATGATCCTGCAGGTTGCGGCCGACGCCGGGCAAATCGGCCCGCACGGCAATGCCGAGCTGCTGGAGTTCACGGCCCGGGCCGATGCCCGACAGCATCAGCAACTGCGGCGTCTGCAGCGCGCCGGCCGCGAGCACGACTTCGCGCCGCGCGCGCAGCGTGCGGACTTCGCCGTGCTGCCGCACTTCGACGCCGACGGCGCGCGTGCCGTCGAACAGGATGCGCAGCACCTGTGCATGCGTCTCGACCGTCAGGTTGTCGCGGCGGCCGACGTGCGGCAACAGGTACGCGCGCGCCGCGCTCCATCGTTCGCCATGCTTCTGCGTGACCTGGTAAATGCCGACGCCTTCCTGCTGCGCGCCGTTGAAGTCGTCGGTGAGCGGCAGGCCGGCCTGTTGCGCGGCTTCCAGATAGCGCGCATGGAACGGGTTGCCGGTGCGCAGGTCGCTGACCCACAGCGGGCCGTCGCGGCCGTGCCACGCATCGTCGAAGCGTTCGTTGTGCTCGCTCAGGCGGAAGTACGGCAGCACGTCGTCGTACGCCCAACCCTCGTTGCCGAGCGCGGCCCAGCCGTCGTAGTCGACGCGATGGCCGCGGATGTAGACCATCGCGTTGATCGCCGACGAGCCGCCCAGCGCCTTGCCGCGCGGCTGGTAGCCGATGCGCCCGCCGAGCCCCGGCTGCGGCACGGTGTCGAAGGCCCAGTTGTTCACGCGGGTCGGCAGCATCGCGACCGCGCCGGTCGGCACGTTGACGACCGCGCCGTCGCCGCGGCCGCCGGCCTCGAGCACGCAGACGGTCACGGCCGGGTCCTCGGTCAGCCGCCCGGCGACGACGCACCCGCCCGAACCGCCGCCGACGACAATGTAGTCGAAAGTCTTGCTCATGAATCGTCTCCTGATGGTCGATGGATCAAGCGGTGTGCGTCGGCATGCGGTCGCGCGCGCAGGTTTCGCGCCGGCGTTCGAAGCGGGTGGCGGGATCGGTCGGGCGACTCGGTCGCATGGTGTCTCCTAAGGGGGCGATGGCGTCGTTCGGACGACGACTGGATGACGCCGATGGTGCTGGCCGCATGGGAAAACACCAATGCTGCTTCGGGACAATTGTTTTAGTATTTGGGCCAAATCGGCGCTTCGAGGGTTTCTCCGCATGAGCTTCTGGGACTTCACCCGGAGTCCGGCCAGCGCCCGGCTGCTGGTCGATTTCGGCGACGAACGCGGCGTGCCGCACACGACGCTGCTGGCCGGCACGGGGCTCGGGAATGCGCAGCTCGACGATCCGAAAGTCGAGGTGACGGCCGCGCAGGAGCTGCGGCTGACCGGCAACCTGCTGCGTGCGCTCGGGCGCGCGCCGGGCCTCGGGTTCGAGGTCGGCCTGCGCTATCACTTTTCGGCGTACGGCGTGTGGGGCTACGGACTGATCGCGAGCGCGACCGCGCGCGACGCGCTTGCGCTGGCGATGCGTTTCCTGCCGCTCACGTATGCGTTCACCGTCATCACGTACCGCGAGGAACCCGACACGGGCGTGCTCAACTTCGGCGCGCCGGAACTCGACGGCGCCGTGAGCCGGTTCGTCGTCGAACGCGACATGGCGGCCGCGGCCGTGCTGCTGCAGGAAATCGGCGGCGACGATTTCGCGTTGTCGCGCTTCACGCTGCAGGCCGCGCGCGCGCCGTCGCTACCCGCGCCGCGCATCGCCGGCATCGAACCGGTTTTCTCGGCGCGCGCGAACAGCCTTGCATTCGACCGCGCGTTTCTCGACCGGCCGCTGCCGCATGCGAATCCGCTGACGGTGTCGATGTGCGAGCAGATGTGCGGCCAGCTGGTCGAAGCGCGGCGCGCACGCGTGGGCACATCGGAGATGGTGCGCCAGTACCTGACCGCGACGCCTGGCGCCGCACCGTTCTCGCTCGAGGACATGGCGCGGCTGATGAACACGAGCCCGCGCACGCTCAAGCGCCGGCTGCAGGAGGAGGGCACGACGTTTCGCGCGCTGCTCGCGCAGGCGCGCGGCGCGCTGGCCGAGACGCTGCTCGGCGATGCGCGCCTGTCGCTCGCGGAGGTGGCCGAGCGGCTCGGCTTCAGCGACCTGTCGAGTTTCTCGCAGGCATTCAAACGCTGGTACGGCGTGCCGCCGGGCGCGTATCGGAGCGGCGTGCTGCGAGACGGCGGCCATCGATGAATCGCGGTACGATCGATTGCATGCCCGCCGACATCCCCTTCACGAGAGAATTCGCATGATCACGCTTCGCCCGATGACCGAGGACGATTTCCCGCGCTTCTGGCCGACCTACCGCGCCATCGTCGCTGCTCAGGAAACCTACGCATTCGATCCCGCGCCAACACTCGAAGCGGCACGCGCGCTCTGGCTCGACGCGCCGCTCTGCACGTGGATCACCGAAGAGGACGGTGTGGTGCTCGGCTCGTACTACCTGAAGGCGAACGCGGCCGGGCCCGGCAATCACGTGTGCAACTGCGGCTACATGGTGAGCGATGCCGCGCGCGGCCGCGGCGTCGCCCGCCTGATGTGCGAGCACTCGCAGCAGGTCGCGCGCGAGCGCGGCTTCCTCGCGATGCAGTTCAATTCGGTGGTCGCGACCAACGAGGTCGCGGTCGCGTTGTGGCAGAAGCTCGGATTCGACATCGTCGGCCGACTGCCGCGCGCGTACCGTCACGCGCGGCTCGGCTTCGTCGATTGCCTCGTGATGTTCAAGTGGCTCGGCAGCGAGGCGGCCGCCGAAGCCTGAGCATGCGACTGCCTGGTCAGACGGCGAACGCGCCGTCGAACACGATCCGGTCGTCGAGCGCGAGCGTGCCGCGCGCGAAGATCAGGTCGAGATGATGGCTGCCGTTTTCGCCGCCGCCGAGCCCGAGATGCAGGCCCGGATGGCGTTCCTCGAACCCCGCGTTGCGGCCGTACAGGCCGCGGATCCCGAGGTTCGTGCCGATGCCGAATTCCTCGATGCGCCGGTGATTCGCGTGCCGGTCGAGATAGGTCGCGAAATCGCGCCGGAAGCCGGGATCGTCGCTGTCGAAACCGACGATCATGCTACGTTCGACATGCAGCGTCGCGAGCCGCTCGGCCACCTTGTACTTGATCGCGAACGGCACGGTGCCGAGAAACGTGCCGCTGAACACGACCGAGCCGTTGAGGTCGGTAATGTGCGTCGCGATCTCGCCGGGCACGACGTCGAGATTGCCCATCCCGTCCACGCTCGTCCATTTCTGGTCCGGCGCGAGCGAGCCCGTCAGCGTGTTGCCCGCTTCGTCGATGAAGCGGATCTGCGACGCGTGCGCGGCCGCGTCGATCAGCCGGCAGTTGCGCGCCGCGATGTCGTCGAGCGACTCGGCGAACGCTTCGTCGAGGTGCGGGCCGTAATCCTTGAATAAAACCGACTTGCTCCAGTGCTCGACGATCGCGGGGCGGATCGCGGCGAGGAACGGCGGCCCGCTCGGCGACGGTGTCGGCAGGCACGACGAGTCGTACAGCAGCACGAACAGGTCGGCGCGCTCGAGCGCGGCGGCGATGTCGGCGGGCGGGGTGGTTTCGAGGCAGAGGGTGGCCGCGTCGAGCGAATCGGGCAGGGCGGAAAACGCGCGCAACGCGATGTCGCGATTGCGGGTGTCATGGCCGACCAGCAGTTTTCCCGACTCGCCGCGCGCAAGCTTGTCGCGCAGCGCGGGGTGAAAGCCGAGCGCGCGGTGCAGGTTCAGCATGCGTGTCTCCGGAAACGGCGGAAGGGCCGATGCCCTTCCGCGAGAACGGGTGGCCCGCTCAGACCGGCCAGAGCGCGGTGCCGAACGGCACCACGGCGTCCTCGACCATCATGTCGACGGCCTCGGGGTGCGTGTCTTCCTGCATCCAGTCAAGCAATTCGATCTGCTGGGTTTCCTGCATGTCAACTCTCCTGTGGTGAACATGAGTGCTTCAACATGAAAGCGCGGCTAAAAAGTTGCCACTCCTCATCAGGCATTTCGTGAATACCGGATGAGTGGCGTTGATATTAGTCTGACGAATTGTCGAATGCAATGCGTTGCAAGGTTTTTAGCCGAAGCGTGCTAAACACGGGGGAGTGGCGAATCACGCGCCGTAAAGCACGAATAAAGCGAATGACGGATTCGATATCTTTTTTTAAATCTCCGGAATCGGGATCGGTGCTTTGAATTCGGCGATTTTTCATCGGGAATTCGATCGCCTTGATCGTCGTGATCGACGTCGCTCGCGGCGGCCATGCGTGCGAACGCATCGCCGCTCGGCAGGGGCACGCCGGCGGCCCGATGCCCGTGTCAGCCGAGCAGCGCCTTGCCGAGCGGTTTGGCCGGCTCGGACCGGAGCACCAGCGACGTCGTGACCGCGCCGAAGCGGGCAATCGCGTCGATGATGGTTTCCAGTTGTCCCGGTGTCGGCACCAGTACCTTCAGCAAGAAGCAATCCTCGCCGGTCATCCGGTGGACCTCGATGACGTGCGGCATCTCGGCGAACGCGCGCAGCGCAGGCTTGATGTGTTCGTGCGTCGTCTTCAGCCGGATGATGGCCATCATCCCCAACCCCAGCGCGGCCGGGTCGATGCGCGCGCCGTAGCCCGCGATGATGCCGCGTTCTTCCAGCCGCTTGACGCGCTCCGACGTGGCGGGCTGCGATAGCCCGATGCGTCGGCCCACTTCGGACAGCGGCATCCGCGCGTTTTCCTGAAGCGCCTCGAGGATCGAAAGATCCAGGCGATCGAGTTCTCCGTTCGACATCTCCGCTTTCCCGTTCCGTTAATTCATCGGCATATTGTCTCAATATCCGATGATTTGCCATTCCCGGCCGGTTTCCGGCAGACGAGACTGCGAGCTCGCCTGTTCATGGAGAGGGAGACGGAGATGGACCACACGATCGTGATCGTGCCGGGGATCGGCAACTCGGGACCGGATCATTGGCAGAGCCACTGGGAGGCCGCGCATGCGGGTGCCATCCGCATGGCGCCTGCGTCATGGGATGCTCCCGACCTGCGTGACTGGATCGCGGCGCTGGATGAAGCCGTCGCGCAAGCCGAGGTGCCGCCGGTGCTGATCTGTCATTCGCTGGGTTGCCTGCTGTTCGCGCACTGGCGTGCGGCGTCGACGCGCGTCGTGCGCGGCGCATTGCTCGTGGCGGTGCCCGATCCGGGCGGCCCGCGTTTTCCGGCCGCGGCCAGCGCGTTCGCGAAGGTGCCGGGCGGCGATTTCGGTGGCGTGCCGGTGCTGGCGATCGCCAGTTCGGATGACGGGTACGACCCGTCCGGGCGCGGCCTTGCATGGGCGGGCGAGCGTGGCGCGATGCCGCTGCTGCTCGGCCCGCGCGGCCATCTGAATTCGGCAGCGGGATTGGCGGAGTGGCCCGAGGGACGTGCATTGTTCACGGCCTTCGTGGCCGGATTGCGGGGGTAGCGCAAGCAAGCGGCTGCCGTTCTCCCGCGCTTGCCCCGTGCCTGCTCAAGTATGATCGTTCGACCGGATCGGAAGCCTCGACAGCCGGGATGGGCGCGTGCGGAACGCCGGTTCCTCTGTGACGACTTGCCCGGCTTCGAACGACACAGGAGACACTCGATGCGCGCAGCACCGCAACCGGAGCATGCCGGCCCGTCGCGGCCGGACGCCGGCGCTACCGACCCGGACCGCATGGCAGCCTGGCGGCTCGCGATCGGCCTGTCGCTCGGCAGCGCGATCGCGCTCGGCCTTGCACGCTTTTCGTATGCGCTGCTGCTGCCGCCGATGAAGGCCGATCTCGGCTGGACGTTCGCGCAGGCCGGCGCGCTGAACACGGCGAACGCGGCCGGTTACCTGATCGGCGCGCTCGTGTTTCCGCTGCTGTCGCGGCGCTGGCATGCGGGCACGCTGCTGGCGGCCGGCTGCGTGCTCACAGCGTTGCTGATGGCCACCTGCGGGCTCACGTCGGACATGCACGCGCTGCTCGTGCAACGGCTCGCGACGGGCGTCGGCAGCGCGCTGATCTTCATCAGCGGTGGCGTGCTGGCCGCGCGGCTCGCGTCGGCGTCGCCGCGCGATGCGGGGCTGTTGCTCGGCCTCTATTACGGCGGCACGGGGTGGGGCATCGTCGCGTCGTCGCTGCTCGTGCCGGCGACGCTCACGCATGGCGTGCACGGCTGGCAGCCGGCCTGGTTCGCGCTCGCGGTTGCGTGCGTGCTGTTCTCGGCAGTGGCCGTGTCAGCCGCGCGCCGCATCGAGCATGCGCACGCGGCACCGGCCGCGCCGCGCGACGGCGCGACATCGAGCGCCGCCGCGAGCCCGGCCCGTTTCGCGCTCGCGCTGGCCGGCTACGGCCTGTTCGGCGTCGGCTACATCGGCTACATGACGTTCATCGTCGCGCTGTTGCGTGGCGCGGGGATGAGCGGCACGGTGGTCTCCGCGTTCTACGTGATGCTCGGCGTGGCGACCGTCGTATCGGCACGCTTGTGGTCGCGGTTGCTCGACCGGATGCGTGGCGGCCAGGCGCTGGCCGTGCTCAATGCGCTGCTCGGCGTCGCGACGCTGATGCCCGCGATGTTCGTGCATCCGGTGGCTGCGTTCGCGTCGGGCGTGCTGTTCGGCGCGACGTTCCTGTCGGCGGTCGCATCGACGACCGCCTTCGTGCGGCACAACCTGCCGCCCGACGGCTGGGCGAAGGGGATCAGCGCGTTCACGACGGTCTTTGCGTTCGGGCAGATCGCCGGGCCGGTCGCGATCGGCTGGGTGTCGGACAGCGCGGGGCTCGCGCGCGGGCTCGTGTATTCGGCGCTGACGCTGTTCGCGGGCGCCGCGCTCGCGGCCGGGCAACGCGCGTTGCGTGCTGCCGCATAGTCAGCTGACGCCTCAGCGCACGCACGCCGTGCGCGACACACGATGAAACGCGCGGCTGAAGTAGATCAGGCTGTCGCCGTCGTCGCGCACGCGGATCGACGTCGCCTCGATGAACATCACCGAATGCGAGCCGACTTCCTTCATCTCGGCGATCGTGCCCTGAAGGCTTGCGAGCGCATCGCGCAGCACGGGCACGTCCTGTTCGCCGCGGTCCCACACGGGCAGGTCGAAGCGCCGCTCCATCGGCAGGTCGGTGAGCCCCGCAAAATGCCGCGCGAGCAGTTCGTGCTCGGCCGGCAGCACGTTGATGCACACATGGCGATTGCGCTCGAAGGTCGCGTGCATCGCGCTCGACCGGTTCAGGCACACCAGCAACGTCGGCGGCGCGTCGGTGACGGAGCAGACGGCGCTCGCGGTGATTCCGCAGCGGCCGTGCGGCCCCGCGGTGGTGATCACGTTGACGGCCGCGCCGAGGTGGGCCATCGCTTGCCGGAAGGCCTTCTGCGCGTCGGACGGTTCGACGCGCGCCGGTCGCGGGAGTTCGGTCGTGGAGGATGTGGCGGACATGGGTGCTCCTGATGGGACGAAGGCGACGATTGCGCGGTCTGCCGATGCAGCGCCGGATCGTCGACGATGACCCAAGCGTACGTCGCGAAAATGCGGCCGACCATTCGCACGATTGACGATGGAGATGGCGTTCTCGCCAACGCGTCTAAAGGTTCTACCTAGGCGCACCGCGCAGCGCGCGAAAAAAACGCGATTGCGCGTTCGTGCGGCACGTAAAAGGGTATTCAGCGGGTTTTCGGCTCGTTATGATGTGCCGCACACCCCCAGCGAACGACGCTCGCGACGAGCCGGCAACCGGCTTCATGCGCGGCGCGTGCGATACCCATACCGATATTGAGCGAGACACCCGCGATGACGTCACCCGCACCGATCGTATACATCGTCGACGACGACAGCGGCATGCGGACGTCGCTCGCGTGGTTGCTCGAATCGGTCGGCATCGCGTCCGAAGGGTTCGCGAACGCCGCCGACTTTCTCGCACGTTTCGACGTGAACCTGCCCGCGTGCCTGGTGCTCGACGTGCGGATGCCGGAGAAAAGTGGCTTCGACGTGCAGGCCGAACTGAATGCGCGCGGCGCGACGTTGCCCGTGATTTTCGTCAGCGGGCATGGCGATATCCCGATGTCGGTGCGCGCGTTGCAGAACGGCGCGATCGATTTCGTCGAGAAGCCGTACAACTCGCAGCAGATGCTCGAGCGCGTGCAGCGCGCGCTGCGGCTCGCGCAGCAGCGGCATGCGGTCGGCCAGCGTCATCGCGAGTTGCGCCAGCGGCTCGATGCGCTGACCGCACGCGAGAAGGAAGTGCTGCGCGGCGTGGTCGACGGCAAGGGCAGCAAGCAGATCGCGTCGGATCTGTCGATCAGCGTGAAGACCGTCGACGTGCATCGCGCGAGCATCAAGGAGAAGCTCGGCGCGACGTCGATCGCCGCGCTCGTGCGCGACGTGATGGTCGTGTGGGGCGACGACGGGGCGTCGTCGCGCTAGAGCACCGGTCGGGCCCTGCGTTCAGCGCATGTACAGCCCGCCGTTGATGTCCCAGCACGCACCGTTCGCGAAATGCGCGTCGCCCGACGCGAGCAACACGGCTGCGTCCGCGACGAAACCGGCCGACCCGAGCTTGCCGCCCGGCAGGTTCGCGAGCACCTGACGCAGTTTCTCCGGCGCGACGCTTTCATACACGATCGGCAAATCGAGCGGGCCGGGCGAGATCGCGTTGACGGTTACGCCCTGCGCGGCGAGATCGCGCGCGAACACCTTGGTCAGCGTCAGCGTGCCGCCTTTTGCGGCCGCGTAGTGCGCGCCCGTTGCCGAGCCGCCGTTCTGCCCGGCGAGCGACGCGATGTTGACGATGCGGCCCGCGCCGCGCGTCGCGAAATACTGGCCGAACACCTGGCAGCCGAACAGCACGCTGCGCAGGTTCACGTCGATCACCTGGTCGAACTGCTCGGCCGTGATCTCCATCGCGGGCACGACCTTCGATGCGCCCGCATTGTTGACGAGCACATCGATCGTGCCCCAGCGAGCAACGAGCGCGTCGCGCGCCGTTTCGAAATCGCGCTTCGACGTGACGTCGAGCGGCAGCGCGATCGCGCGTGCGCCGCTCGGGTCGAGTTCGCGCGCATGCGCATGAATGGCGTCGGTGGCGATATCGGCCAGCGCGACGCGATAACCGGCCGCATGAAAGCGCTCGGCGATGACGGCGCCAAGCCCGCGCGCGGCGCCGGTGACGAGGACGACTCGATCTGACATGGTGCGTGATTCCCTGGTTCGCGAGCGCGCGTTTGTCGTGGCTGCGCCCGCATCGTGATTCATGCGGCGAGCGCCGCTTCGAAGTGTGCGGCGATCGAGCATACCTGTTCGTCCGCGCCCTTGCGTCCGACGATCTGCAGGCCGGCCTTCAGCGGCGAACCGGCCAGCGGCAGCGGCACGCTGAGCGCCGGGTGGCCGCTGAGGTTGAACGGCCGGATCAGCGACGACATCGCGATCACCGATACGCCGTCGCGCGCTTGCTGCAGCGTGATCGGCAACGCGGGCAGCGTCGGCAGCACGAGCACGTCCGCGTGTTCGAGCGCGGCGTCGACCTGCGCGGTGAAGCGCGCGCGCACCGCTTCGGCTTCGTCGAGTGCGGCAGGCGTCGTCGTCGCGGCCGTGCGCAGCCGCGCATCGAGATCGGCGCCGAGCTTGCCCGTCGCGACCAGATGCCCGAATGCGCGCGACGTTTCCGCGTTGATCACGGCGAGCCCGGCGGCGAACGCGGCCGGCATCTCGTCGAGCACGATTGCGTGCGAGCGCAGGCCCGACGCGCGCAGCGCCGCGTCGAGCGCGGCGGCGATCGCCGGATCGGCGTCGACGGTAATGTGCGCGACCGTGCAGTCCGCCGCGGATGCGGCTGCGCGCGCACGATCGAAGCCCGGTGCGATCGCGGCCATCACCGCGGCCAGCGTGCGGACGTCGCGCGCGAACGGCCCGACGCAATCGAGCGTGGTGTCGGCCGGCGCGACGCCGCGCCGCGACACGCGGCCGAAGGTCGGCTTCAGCCCGAACACGCCGCAGCACGCGGCCGGCCCGCGAATCGAGCCGCCCGTGTCGGTGCCGAGCGCCGCGTCGACCGCGCCGAGCCCGACGAGCGATGCGGAACCGCTCGACGAGCCGCCCGGAATGCGCGATGCGTCCTGCGGATTGACGGGCGTGCCCGTGTAGTCGTTGATACCGGTCATGCCGAACGCGAGCTCGTGCATGTTTGCCTTGCCGGCGATCTGCCAGCCCGCGTCGAGCAGCAGGCGGACCACGTCCGCGTGTTGCGCGGCCGGCGGCACATCGGCGAGCGCGCGGCTCGCCGCGCGGGTCGGATGGCCCGCGATGTCGATCGTGTCCTTGATCGCGATCGTGGGGCCCGGGCCGCCCAGCGTGAAGGTGTCGATGAAGCCTGTCATGGTCGATCTCGTGCGGAAGCGGTGAAAAGCATCAGGACCGTGGCGCGGCGGCGAGCGGCCACGGGCCGTCGAGCACGCGTTCGGTGCGGAAATGACGGATCAGCCAGGTCGAGCCATCGGCGGCCGGCACGAAATCGACGGTCAGCCGCGCGGCGATCAGCTCGGCCGTGCCGCCCGTGTAGCACGACGCCTGCAGCATGATCCAGCGGCCGCGCGCGGTCGTGTTGCCGGCGCCGACGTCGATCGATTCCGACGTCAGGAAATGCAGGTTCGACGAGAAATGCGGATCGGGCGGCAGATAACGACCCAGCATCGCGACGATCGCGGCCGTGCCTTCGAGGCGGCCAAACTTGCGCGCGTACTGCGGGCCGATGCCTTCCCACACGGCGTCGGCCGTGAACAGGCCGGCAAGCGGCGGGCCGTCGCCGGCATCCTCGGGCACGTCGCACAGCGCCATGTAACGCGTGATCGTCGCGCGCACCGCGCGCTCGGCGTCGAACGCCGCCACGCGCTGCGCGAGCGCGTCGAGCAGGCCGGGTGACAGGTCGGTCATCGCCTGCCTCACGACGCGGGCCGCGCGGCCGGCGGCACCGTCAGCGCGCGGCCGACCCGCGCCTCGATCTTGCCGTAGCGCCACAGGTTGTATTCGCCCACCGGCGTCGTGCGATACAGGTTGCACACGGCGACCGTCGTATCGAAATCGGCGACGTCGGCCATGATGTAGAACGTCCACGGCGCGCCGTCGGCCTGGCCGACCACGAGGCGGTCGTCGTCCATCACGCCGAGCACGCGCACGCCGGGCATCGCTTCGACGGCGGCGAGCATCGCGCCGTACGCCTGCCACACTTCGCCGATCTTCTCGCGCGGCAGGTCGAAGAAGTTTTGCGACACACCGCAGCAGAACAGCACGCGCAGCGGCAGCGGATTCGAACCGGACATATCGGGTTCTCCAGAGGAATCGGTTGAGTGCATGAGCCGGCCGGCGACGGCGCAGCGGCTTCATGCACCTTCAAGAAAGCGGTTTCAGCCGATGCAAGTTACAGGTAGCCGGGAAACGGCGTGACGCCGGTGAATACCGCACCGGCGCCGTCGAAGTTGCCTTCGGCGAGAAACGCGTGCTGCGTGACGACCATCGCGTCGCGCAGCAGCCGCTGCAGCGGATGCGACCGATAGATGGCGGCCGTGCCGCCCAAGCGGTACGCGCGTTCGACGACGCTCGCGCCTTCGCGGGCGATCTGCGTGGCCGCGAGCCGCAGCAGACTGACCTGGTCGGGCGTCACGGGGTTGCCCGCGAGGATCGATTGCCACACCGTGTCGGTCGCATCGTAGAAGAATGCGCGCGCCGAGCGCAGCTGCGCCTCGGCCTTCGCGAGCTCGATGCGGAAATACGCGCGATCGGCGAGGCGCGGCGCGCCGGTCGTCGTCTGGCGTCCGCCCGACATGCGGTTCACGACGTCGAGCGCCGCGCGCGCCAGCCCGAGGTTGACGACGGCCAGCACCTGCGCCGCGTACGCGACGGTTGGGTAGCGGTACAGCGGCTCGTCGACGGTCGGCTCGCCGCCGCGCACGAAGGTCCATGCGTCGGGCACGAAGCGGTCGTCGACGCGCAGGTCGTGGCTGCCGGTGCCTTGCATGCCGACCACGCTCCAGTTCTCGACGATCTCGACCTCGGCGGCGCGGAACACGGCCGTGCGCGGCTTGTTCGGCGCGGCGTCCTGCGCGCCCGGCACGGCGATGCCGACGCCGAGCCAGTCGGCGCCCTTGCAGCCGCTCGCGAATTTCCACGTGCCGTTCACGCGCCAGCCGCCGGGCGCGGGCTGCGCCGGCTGCACCGGGAACAGGCCGCCCGCGAACACCTGGTCGGGGCCGCTCGCGTACAGCTCGGCCTGCGTGTCGAGCGGCAGCGCGGCGAGATAGACGTTCGCGGAGCCGAAGCTCGCGACCCACGCGGCCGAGCCGTCGGCGGTCGCGATCCGTTCGATCATGTCGAGGAACGCGGTCGGCGCAAGCGCATCGCCGCCGAAGCGGCGCGGCGTGCCCGCGCGATAGATGCCCGCCTGCTTGAACAGTGCGATCACGTCGCGCGGCACGTGCGACAGGCGGTCGAATTCTTCGCGGCGCGCGGCGACGGTCTCGATCACGGCGTCGAGCGGCGACAGCTGCGCGGCCGGGGTCGGCGCGGGTTCGATAGCGAGGGCGGCGTGGGGCATGACTGTCTCCTGGGCGGATAAGGTTCGATTGCGGGGCGGCATGCGGGTTGCGCGGCATTTCACTGCGCAGCACGACGATGCAGCCAGTCTAGAAACGCCGAAAACCCGCAGCAATTGGTGCGTTGGGCCGCGCGACTGGTGACGATCCGTGTCGGCCTAAAGAAATCTTCAGATGCGGGCGGCGCGCGCCGGTGCTATGTTGGGTTTCCGGCCGCGCGACACCGCGCGCCTTCCTCCGAATCCGATCATGAGTTTTCCCGACGAAGACGATTTCCACCGGCTGCTCGACGCGCTGACCACCTGCGTGCTGCTGCACGACGCGCAGACCAAGGCGATCGTGTGGGCGAATCGCGCCGCGTGCATCGCGCTCGGCTTTTCCGTCGAGGAACTGCTGCCGCTGAAGGCGCCGGACATGACGCGCCCCGAACCGAAGTACCGGCGCGAGATCGGCGTGGGCGCGATGGACCGCGCGATGGTCGACGGGCCGCAGGTGTACGAGTGGTGCTACCGGTCGCGCACGGGCGTCGACATGCTGTCGGAGGCGATCGCCACCTATGTGCCGCTGCGCGGGCACGATGTCGTGATGGTGCAGTTCCGCGACATCAGCGCGGAGGAGGCGATCCGCCAGCAACTGCGTCGTTACGAGGCGCGGCTGCGCGAGTTCATGCAGGATCTCGATGAAGGCGTCGCGGTCGTCACGCCGCACGGCGGCGCGCAGTTCATCAGCGAGTCGGGGCGCCGCGTGCTCGGGCTCGCGCCCGACGAAGCGCTCGGCGAGGTGCTCGACTACTGCACCGAGGCCGATCGCGACCGGCTCGTCGCGCAGTTGCGCGATGCGCCGTCGACGTGCCCGTCCGAGCCGCAGCGCTACCGGATCGTGCGGCGCGACGGTTCGACGTGCTGGCTGCGCATCACGTGCCGGCAGGTCGAGATCGAAGGCGATCTCGACGGGCTGCTCGTGCAGTTCCGCGACGTCAGCGACGAAGTCGCGATCGAGGACGCGCGCCGCGCCGAGGCGCGCATGCTCGAATACGCGGGCCGCTACAACGCGATGGGCGAGATGGCGACCGTGATCGCGCACGAACTGAGCCAGCCGCTCGCGGCCGTGCGCAACTTCATCGAGGGCGCGGTGCAGCGGCTGAACGGGCGCGGCGCCGTCGACGATGCGATCTGGGGGCTGCGCAGCGCGGACCGGCAGGCCGAGCATGCGGCGCTGATCATCAAGAGCGTGCGCGAGTTCATCGTGCGGCGCGACACGGTCGCCGCGGTCGCCGATTTGCGCGACATCCTGGCGGACGTCGCGTATTTCATCGAGCTGCGCGCGAAGGAGGCCGGCGTGACGGTCGCGATCGTGCAGGCCGATGCGCCGCTGCCGATCCGCTGCGAACGCGTGCTGATCGGGCAGGTGATCCTGAATCTCGCGTTCAACGCGATCGAGGCGTTCGCCGGCTGCGAACGCATGCCGCGCACGCTGACGCTCGGCACCGCGAACGTGGCCGGGCACGCCGAGCTGCGCGCGATCGACAACGGCCCGGGCATCGCGGAAGGCGCGCACGACCGGCTGTTCGACGGCTTCTCGTCGTCGAAGGCCGGCGGCAACGGGATCGGACTGTCGCTGTGCAAGAGCATCGTGACGCGCCACGGCGGCCGGATCGGCGCGAGTCCGGCCGATGGCGGCGGCCTCGATTGCCGGGTGACGCTGCCGCTCGCCGGCGAGCACGTATAACGACGACCGGCGTAACGACGCCCCGCACATCATCAACGTCCCAGCGCCCGCGCGGTTTGCCCGCCGATGCCGAAGTCGGTGTTCGGGATGTCCTTGATGATCACGCGCGTTGCCTGCAGCGGCGCGTCGAGCACGTTCGCACCGGCATCGGACAACGCGGCGATCAGCGCGCGTTTCTGCGCGTCGGTGCGCCCGGCGATCAGGATCGCGACGATCACCGGCAGCGACGGCGGCGCGCCGTCCGCCGCAGTGCGGCCGCCGAGGCCGATGTGCGTCGCGGGCAATTCGGTGAGCAGCACGCGCACGGATTCGATCGGCGCGCCGATCGCATCGACGGTCGCGCCGGTCAATCGTGCGATCAGTTCGGCCTTGCGTGCGTCGTCATGGCCGGCCGGCAGGAAAACTTCGAGTGTGGGCATGGTCGTCCGGAAAGGTGAAGGTTGCCGGTTCACCGTTGCGTTTTCGGCGGCGAACCGGCCACGGCTTACAGCAGGAAGCCGATCGCGCTGAGTGCTTCGGTCGAGTCGATCAGGCGCACGACCTTCTCGGCGATCCGCATCTCGCCTTCGGCGTCGACGTGCAGCTTGTGCGTGACGTCGGCCGCGAACAGCGTCGCGACGCCGCGCTTGTACGCGACGACGACTTGCGCGGATTTCAGCTCGACGGTGTCGGCGCTGCCGCTTTCCAGCGTGAAGCGCGACACGGTGCGCACCGTGCGCGCCGCGTCGGTCGCCGACGCCGAATAACCGGACACCATCCGCTGCACGCGCTTCTCGCGCATGTCCTGGTCGTCGAACACGTAGTTCAGCGTGGCCGCGAAGTCGGTCGCGTCGGGAGCGATCGGCACCACGTAGTGGCCGGCCGGATCCCACAGGTCGAGCCACGCGCGATAGTCGCGGCGATCGAGCATCTCGGCTTCGCGCCATACGAATTCGACCGCGTGGGCGAAGGTCTGCTGCGAGAAAAGGGCGTTGCGGTCGTCCATCACTGTTGCTCCATCATCTTGCGCCATTGCTGGTAGGCCTCGCGCATGCCGGTCTCGTCGGTCGCATGCGCGGTCTTTTCGCCGTTCGCGGCGGTCGTCTCGCGGTTCAGCCCGCGATTCACGAGGATCGGCACATCGGGGCCCGCATGCGCGCCGCGTTGCACGCGCTCCCACGCTTCCGCATCGTCGGGGCTGCCGAAGCCGAACGGTCCCTGGAAGTGCTCGTGGATGCGCAGCCGCTCGCGGTTCGCTTCGTCGGGGCCGCCGTCCATCGCGAGCGCGACGTGGCGGATCTCGGTTTCGTTCGCGGAGATCGGCCGCAGCACGCGGAAGAACGCCATCGACAGCGCGAGGTTCGGGAACAGGTTCAGGTTGAAGCCGACGCCCATCAGCGAGCGCACGATGCGGCGCACTTCGTCCGGTGCGTGGCGTTCGGCGAGCTTCTGGGCGAGCGGCGCGAAGCGCTCGGGCAGCGGCGCGCCGTCGTCTTCGTCGAGGTCGATCAGCTCGGGCATCAGCACCGCGAGGCTGTGGCCGTTGCCAAGCCCGCGGCAGAACGCGGCCTCGTTCGTCATGAAGCTCGTGATCGCGGCAGCCGTTTCGTCGTCGATCGACTTCATCCACGACTTGTGCACGACCGGGAAGTGATAGAGGTCGGTCGTGTTCTCGAGCTGGATCTTCCAGTTGCCCTTGAACTTGAACTTGTGCTCGCCGTTCGCCTTGATCGGGTAACCGGCGCCCTGTTTCATGAACAGGTCGATCCACGGCTTCGCGCCGCCGAGGAAATCCTCGAGCGGTTCGATGTCGTCGTTGAAGCTCGCGAAGATCAGCCCCTGGTACACGCCGACGCGCAGCTTCACGAGCGGCAGGTCGCCTTTCTCGCACACGCCTTCGTAACCGTCGCCATACGGCAGCGCGCGCAGCGTGCCGTCGAGCGCATACGACCAGCTGTGATACGGGCACGTGAAACCCTTCGCGTTGCCCTTGTGCGATTCGCACACGGTCGCGCCGCGATGGCGGCAGCGGTTCTGCAGCACGTTGATGTCGCCGGTCTTGTCGCGCACGACGATCACCGGCTGGCGGCCGATCGTCGTCGTGATGAAGTCGCCGGGCCGCGGCAGTTCGCTCTCGTGCGCGACCCAGATCCAGGTGCGGTAGAAGATGCGGTCGAGCTCGGCTTCGAACAGCGCGGGGTCGTGATACATCGCGGGCGCGATGCGGTCGGGCTGCGCGAGGCCGTGCAGCGCACGGGTGTCGATCGTCTGGTAGGGAATGTCGCTCATCGTTGTCGTGGGGAAGGAGTCGCGAAAACGGGCCGCGCGGGGCGCGGTATCGAGAGACCAGTCTCGTCTTCCGCTACATATCCGTCAAATTGATCTAAAATTGGCGAGTCAATAAATACGGCAAATGATGGAGGTCACGATGACATCGGTCGATCATCTCGATCTGAACCTGTTGCGCGTGTTCCAGGCGATCGTCGAGGAACGCAGCCTGACGAAGGCCGGCGAGCGGCTCGCGCTGTCGCAGCCGGCCGTCAGCTATTCGCTCGGCCGGCTGCGCACGCTGTTCGACGATCCGCTGTTCGTGCGCACGCGTTCGGGCATGCAGCCGACGCCGGTTGCGCTCGAGCTTGCGGGCATCGTCGGCAAGGCGCTCGACATGGTGCGCGTGGCGCTGCGTTATGCGGAGCGCTTCGATGCGGCGACCAGCACGCGCACGTTCCGGCTGTCGTTGTCGGACGCGGGCGAGATGGCGTACCTGCCGGCGATCTGCCAGGCGCTGCGCGAGCGCGCGCCGCGCGCGACGCTGAGCGTGCAGCCGATGCCGGTCGAGGAGATCGAGGAAGCGCTGCGCGCGAGCCGGCTGGATTTCGCGATCGGCAACCTGCCGGAACTGATGCCGCGCACGCGCCATCACGTGCTGTTCGAGGAAACCTACGTGTGCATGACGGGCCGCCGGCGCGGCTTGCCGGCCGGCGCCGCGCTGAGTCTCGACCAGTTCGTGCGCGCCGCGCACGTCAACGTGAAATCGGTCGAGCACAGCCATCACGCGCTCGACGACGCGTTGCGCGCGCAGGGCGTGGGCCGCAACATCGCGCTCGAAGTGCCGCACTTCGTCGCGCTGCCGAGCGTGCTGTCGGTCACGGATCTCTATGCGACGCTGCCGAAGCGGCTTGCGCAGATCCTGAACCGCGACAACGCGTTCCGGCTTTACGACCTGCCGGTGACGCTGCCGCCCGCGCCGGTGACGATGCACTGGCACGAGCACTTCCATGAGGACGAGGGCAACGCGTGGATGCGCGCGCTGCTGGCCGAGATCGTCGAGCGTTTCGACGACGCGTGACGGCCGGGGCGCGCGCGTCAGAGATCGAGGACGAGCACCGCTGAGCGCGCGCGCGACACGCAGCAGCAGATCACCGTGTTGCTCGCGCGCTCGGCCTTGCTGAGGCAGTGGTCGCGATGATCGGGTTCGCCGTCGATGACGGGCACCATGCAGGTGCCGCAGACGCCTTCGCCGCATGACGTGTCGACCTCGATGCCGATCCGCGCGAGCGCGTCGACGATCGACGTGTCGGGCGTGACGCGCACCGATTGCCCGCTGCGCTGCAGCCGCACTTCGAAGCCGTCGGCCGGGCCGGCGTCGGCTTTGGAATCCGCATTCGCATTCGTATCGGCGGCGGCCGGGTCCGCCGCGAAGCGTTCGAGATGGATCGACGCGTCGGGAACGCGCGTCGCGGCGGCCGTGACCACCGCATCCATGAACGGCCCCGGGCCGCACGTATAGACATGGGCACGCGCATCGATCGACGCGACGCAGCGGCCGAGTTCGGCCGCGAGCACGTCGGGCTCGACGCCGTAGTGGAACGTCACGTGCGACGCAAACGGTTCGGCCGACAGTTCGTCGACGAATGCCGCATGTTCGCGGCTGCGCGCGAAGTAATGCAGCCGGTAGCGCGCGCCGCGCCGGTGCAGCGCATACGCCATCGACAGCAGCGGCGTGATGCCGATACCGGCCGCGATCAGCACGTGCTCGCTTGCGGCATCGGTCAGACGAAACAGGTTGCGCGGCGCGCCGATCGACAATTCGGTGCCAACCGTCACGTCGTCGTGCAGCGAACGTGAGCCGCCGCGCGACTGCGCTTCCTTCTTCACCGCGAACAGGTAGCTGCCGCGCTCGTCGGGGTTGCCGCACAGCGAGTACTGACGCGTGATGCCGGACGGTGCGGTGACGTCGATATGGGCGCCCGGTTCGTACGCGTCGAACGGCTGGCCGTCCACGCGCGAAACCCGGAAGCAGCGAATGTCCTGCGCCGCGTCGATCAGCGCGTCGATCCGGACCTGGTGGCGGTTCGCTTGCATGGGAAATTCCGTGGGGTAAGGGGAACGCGGCGCGGCAGACACCGCGCCGTCATGCGATCGAGAATAGGGACGGGCATCACATAAATCAAATCGATAAAAAAACGATGCCTGAATCAGTTGAATTGATAATAGTCGGGTGGCCAGTTGCGATCAGCGTGCAGCGACCGCGTCGCCTGCATCGGCCGAACGCGACACCGCGGCCGACGCATGACCGCGTTCGCGATCGAGGCTACGGCGATAGTGCCGGCACCCGGCGGCGAGCAGCAGCGCGGCGAGCGTGGCCGCCGCGACGTTGACGATCGACATCGAATGGCCGACCGCCGCCGGCGCGCCGAACACGCGATCGGTGAACAGCGCGACGACGGTCGTGCCGATCCCCAGCGCAATCAGGTTCGACACGAGCAGGAACAGCGCGGAGATCTGCGCGCGCATCTGGTTCGGCGCGAGCGTCTGCATCGCGGCGGTCGACGTCGGCATCGGGAACGACGCGAAGAACATCGCGACGACGAGCATCGCGAGCGACGCCGGCAGGGAGTCGAGCTGCGTGAACAGCGTCGCGGGGATCACCATGCACGCAGCGCCGATCGCGCCGGCGCGCATCGGCGCATCGCTGCGGCCGCGCCGCAGCAGCCAGTCGTTGAGCCAGCCGCCGCAGAACACGCCGGCGGTGTTCGCGACCAGCAGCACGATGCCGAGCGTGTAGCCGGCTTCGACGGCCGTCATCCCGAAGCGGCGGATATAGAACGCGGGCGTCCAGCTCAGCAGGCAGTACAGCGTCATCGCGTAGAACGAGAAGCCGAGGTAGTGGCACGCGAAGGTCGCGCGGTGCGTGCCGACGAAGCGTAGCGAATCACGCATCGACACGCGCCGCACGGCACCCGAGCGATCCTGCGCGAGCCCCTTGCGCTGCGGGTCGCGCACGGTCGCGGCGAACAGCAGCGCGACGAGGAGCCCCGGCAACCCGACGATCAGGAACGTGACCTGCCACGCATGCACCTGCCCGACGACCGGCAGCGTGAACGCGCTCGCATGCTTGAGCAGCGCGATCACGTAGCCGCCGATCAGGAACGCCACGCCGCCGCCGATGAACGAGCCGAGCGAATACACGGCGATCGCGCGCCCGAGCTTCTCCTTCGGGAAGTAGTCGGCCAGCATCGAATACGCGCCGGGCGACAGCGCGGCCTCGCCGACGCCGACACCCATGCGCGCGATGAACATCTGCACGAAATGCTGGCTGAGCCCGCATGCGGCGGTCGCGACGCTCCACAGCGCGATGCCGATCGAGATGATCCGCGGGCGCGCGTAGCGGTCGGCGAGATACGCGACGGGCAGCCCCATCACCGCGTAGAACAGCGAGAACGCGAAGCCGTTGAGCAGGCTGAACTGCGTATCGGACAGGTGCAGGTCGCGCTTGATCGGTTCGATCATCAGCACGAGGACCTGGCGGTCGACGAACGAAAAGACGTACGCGAGCATGCAGATGACGACGACATACCATTCGTACGTATAGCGCTTGCCGTCGGCAGCGCGGGCCGTGGATGCGGACATGCGGATTCTCCAGGAGCGGGCGGTGGGGATGCGCGGCATCGGCCTTGCTGGCTGGCGCCGGCGCGGCGCGAAAGCGTGCGGGTGACACGATCGGAGACGCAGCGTAGTCGGCCAAATTCGGCCGCCATAGCCGGAGTGACAGCCGCGCCACACGGACATTTACCGACCCGGATAAAGAAAACACCGAGGCCGTGTGCGCAGGGTGCCGCGCAACGTGCGTGCGGCGGGGCGCGCGCGCTTCATGCGGCGCGTCTATAAGCGTTATAGATCGCATTGCGTCGACGTCCGAAATTGTCGTTCCTAGACTCGGCCCGTTTTGCATTGGCGGCGTTGGCCCTTCGCGGCGAACGCGCTTCACACCAGACGGCGCGATGCCGACAGGCGCCGGCACTTCTACGGGACGACAACGATGAACCATCCGAACAGGCGGGCCGACCGGCTTGCCGTACCGCTTGCCGTGCTGCTCGCCAGCGCGGCGCTGCCCGCCGCCGCGCAATCGAGCGTGACGCTCTACGGCCGCGTCGACACCGCGATCGAATACGCGAACGCCGGCCCGAACCACGTGACGCGCATGGGCAGCGGCAACCTGTTCGCGTCGCAGTGGGGGCTGAAGGGCGTCGAGGATCTCGGCGGCGGCTATGCGACGATCTTCAAGCTCGAGGACGGCTTCAACGCGGCGAGCGGCGCGCTGTCGAACAGCAGCGCGCTGTTCGGGCGCGAAGCGTGGGTCGGCATCACGGGGCCGTTCGGCGGCGTGCAGTTCGGCGAGCTTTATACGATCGTGCATACGACGCTCGTCACGTACAGCCTGCCCGGCCTCGGCGCGGGGCTCGCGTGGGGCAATGCGACCAACAACTTCGTCGGGCCGGCATTCCTGCGCGTGCGCAACTCGATGCGCTATACGTCGCCGCGTTATGCGGGCTTCATGCTGCGCGCGATGGCCGCACGCGGCACCAACGGCGCGGCCGGGCAACCGGCGACGCTGGGCGATACGTATGGCGCGGGCGTCAACTACGCACGCAGCGGCCTGTCGGTCGACATCGACTACATGCAGCAGAAGTTCAGCCCGGTTGCCGCATCCGCGCTCGGCGACACGAGCCCGGCCGCGAACGGGAACTACACGGTCGGCGCGATCTCGTACGACTTCAGCGTCGTGAAGGTCGCCGCGCTGTATATGCGCCATCGCGGCGGGCCCGACGTCGCGACCGCGATCGACAGCCAGAGCGCGTATCCGCACAGCGACATCATGGAGCTGAGCGCGACGGTGCCGATCGGGCGCGCGTCGCTGTTGCTGAGCGTCGGCCACTACCGCAAGGTCGCGGACAGCGAAGGCAACGCCGATTCGTATGGCATCCGCTTCGACTATCCGCTGTCGAAGCGCACGGTGCTGTACACGGGCGCCGCGATGGTGCGCAACGGCGCGCATGCGCGCTTCGTCGTCAACGGCGCGGCGGGCGGCGGCGTCGCGGTTGCGAAGGCCGGCGCGACCGCCAGCTCGATCGTCGCGGGCATCCTCACGTCGTTCTGAGCTTCGCGGCCACGCCGGCCGGCCCGCGCCGGCGTGCGTCGTTAGGCGCAGGCGGGCGGCTGCGGCGCGAGCCATGCGTCGAACGGCGCCTGCTGGCCGATGCTGAACAGTTCGAGCAGCAACGCGCGCAGCCAGCGATGGCCGGGGTCCGCATCGAAGCGCCGATGCCAGTACGCATTGACGGCCCATTCGCCGGCGTCGGCGATCTCGTACAGCGTGCACGGCTGCCGCGCCGCGAACGTGATCGCGATGGTCTCCGGCAGGATCAGCGCGTAGTCGCCGTCGCGCAGCAGCGCGGGCACCACCATGAAATCGGGCAGCGCCGCGCGTACGCGCGGCATCAGCCCGTGCCGTTCCAGCAACTGCATCGATTGCGGATGCGACGTGACCGCGACGAAGCGCAGCGCGTCGGGCGCCGTGCCGTCGAGCACGAAATCGTCGGGCAGCGCGACGCGTTGCGCGGTGCGGCGCGGCATCAACAGCACGCAGCGTTCGTGCAGCAGCGCGGCGCGCTGGAAGTGGCTCGACGCATCGGCGAAATGCCCGAGCGCGAAATCGATCCGCCCCGATTCGAGCGCGACGTTGAGCTGGCATTCGTCGACGTGCAGTGTCTCGATCACCGCGCCCGGCGCGCGGCGGTCGAATTCGGCGAGCATCGTCGGCAGGAACGCGCTCGCCGCGAAATCGCTCATGTGCAGGCGGAACACGCGCTGCGTGCTGTCGGGCGCGAAGCGCGAGCCTTCGTCGAGCACGTCCTGCAGGATCGCGAGCGCCTTGTCGACCGATAGCGCGAGCCGCTGCGCACGCGGCGTCGGTTCGACACCGGTGCCGGTGCGCACGAACAGCGCGTCGCGGAACATCAGCCGCAGCCGGCCGAGCGCGTAGCTGACGGACGGCTGCGTGACGCCGAGCCGCAGCGCCGCGCGGCCGACATGCCGCTCCTCGTAGACCGCGCGAAACGTCTTCAGCAAGTTGAGATCGAGATCCTGCACGCGCAGGCCGTCGTGCGCGTCGGCGTCGCGCGCGGAAGGTTCGGCGCGGGCGGGGGCCGCGGGGCGGCCGGGGGCGGAGTGCGTCATCGTGTTTGCCTCGCGGTGACGGAAGGCGCGTGGCCGTAACGCCGCGCATACGCCTTCGCGAAATGGCCGAAGCCATGGATGCCGTGCGCGATCAGCACGTCGGTCACGCTGCGCGCGTCGCCGCGTTGCAGCGCCGCGTGCACGGCGGCGAGCCGGCGCTCGCGCACGTAGGCGGCCGGCGTGGTGTGCAGGAACGCGCGGAACGCGTGCTGCAGCGTGCGCGGTGCAACGCCCGCGACAGCCGCCAGCGCGGCGAGCGCGAGCGGTTCGCCGAGATGCGCGTCGACGTGGTCGCATGCTCGGCGCACGTGCGCCGGCAGCAGTGGCGTGCCGCGCGCGAGCGCGTCGCTGTATGAATGCGGCAGGTGCGTGAGCAGCAGCGACATCAGCCACGCGGTGAGATCGGCGCCGAAGGTGGTCGCGGCCGTGCCGATGCCAGGCTGCGCACCGAGCCGGCACAGATACTCGAACGTCGGCAGCACGAGTGCGGCGCCCGTGCCGGTGCCGCCGGCCGCGAGTTCGAACTGCAGCGGTCGCGTGAGTGTCGCGTGCAGCATGTCCTGCAGCTTGCGTTCGAGCGCGCCGCGTTCGAGCCGCAGCACGAGGTTGCGGCAATCGGGGCTCGTGCTCAGGCGGCTCGCGAGCGCGGGCGACGACACGGTCAGCTCGCCGGGGCCCGCCTGCGCGACCGCGGCGCCGGCCTGCAGCTCGCATGCGCCCGCGAGCGTCAGCCTGAACAGGAAATGATCGGCGTCGCCGCCGAAATCGATGCGCGTTTCGCGGCCGTAGCAGAGTTCGAGCAGTGCGCCGTGATGCAGCGGCACCTCGTACAGTTCCGCGCGAAACGGATCGCGGCCGCGCGCGGCCATCCGGTGCGGCCCGAGCCGGTGCGCGACCGCGCGTTCGACTTCGTCGGGCGCCTGCAGTGTGCCGAGCCGGTTCGGCGCATGGCGGGAAAGGGCGATATCCATTCGTGGGCCTCGGAGCGGATGCGTTGGCGCGTCGGTGCGCGCGGGCGGCGCATGCGCAGTGCCGCGATTGCGTTGCGCGAACGGGCGTGCCGTTGCGCGTTTTGAAGCGACGCGACGGGGGCGGCCGCGTAGTCTCGATCACACTTGATCAACCGGAGACGACGATGAAGGTATGTGTACTGGGCGGCGGCCACGGCTGCCATGCGGCGGTTATCGACCTGTTCGAAAAGGGGCACGACGTGACATGGTGGCGGCGCGATCGCGAGCCGCACGCGCGGCTGCGCGAACTCGGCGAATTGAACGTGACCGACTATCGCGGCAAGCGGCCGGTTCCGCTCGGGGACGCGCCCGGCGCGATTCGCCTGACCGACGATCTCGCGGCCGCGCTGCGCGGCGCGCGGCTCGTCGTGGTGCCGCTGCCGGCCACGTCGCACGACGCACTCGCCGCGCAGGTCGCGCCGCTGCTGGAGGACGGCCAGGTCGTGTTCCTGCCGCCCGGCACGTTCGGCAGTGTCGTGTTCGCGCGCGCGGCGGCCGATGCCGGCAATCGTTCGCGTGTCGCGTTCGCCGAGACGGGCACGCTGCCGTACCTGGTGCGCAAGCATGGCGACAACGAGGTCGTGATCAGCGCGTATGCGACGCGCCTGCCGACCGGCGTGTTTCCGGCGAATGCGGCCGGCTGGGCGTTCGACGTGCTGCGCGCGGGTTATCCGTCGGTCGAGCCGGTCGAGGACGCGTTGTCCGGCGCGCTGATGAACGCGGGGCCCGTGATCCATCCGCCGCTGATCCTGATGAACGCGGGGCCGCTCGAACACTTCGACGCGTGGGACATCCATAACGAAGGCACGCAACCGGCGATCCGCCGTGTGACGAACGCGCTCGACGCCGAGCGCATTGCAGTGCGCGAAGCGCTCGGTTATCGTGCGCCGCATTTCCCGCTTGCGGATCACTACGCGGCCGACGGCGACGAGTGGATGTACGGGAGAGGCGCGCACGGCAAGCTGACCGATAGCGGCGACTGGCGCGAGAAGATCGATCTGCGCACGCATCGCTACATGCTCGAGGACACCCGGCTGGGGCTGTCGCTCATCGTGTCGTGCGGGCGCTGGGCCGGTGTGCCGACGCCCGTCGCGCAGGGGCTGCTGAGCATCGCGAGCGCGGTCGCCGTGCGTGACCTGTATGCGGAAGGCCGCACGCTGGAGCGGCTCGGGCTGGCGGCGCTGCCGCACGACGCGATGCGCGCGCTGCTCGATGCGGGGTACGCGGCATGATCGCGGCCGCCGATGTGACGCGCGTGCACGTGCTCGGCGCGGGACGCATGGGGCAGGGGATCGCGCTCGTGTTCGCGTTCGCGGGGCTCGACGTGACGCTGGTCGACTTCAAGCCGCGCGACGCGGCCGGATGGCGCGCATTCGATGCACGTACGCGCGACGAGATCGCACGGCCGCTGCACGCGCAGGTCGCGCTCGGCCGCATCGATGCCGTGCAGGCCGACGCCGTCGTCGCACGCATCGCGCTCGTCGCGCGCGACGGCGCGGCGGAAGCGGTGCGCGACGCCGACGTCGTGTTCGAGGCGCTGCCCGAAGTGCTCGACGCGAAGGCCGATGCGCTGCGCTGGCTCGGCGCACACGTCGATGCACGCGCAACGATTGCGTCGACGACGTCGACGTTCGTCGTCACCGAGTTGCAGCGCCATGTCGCGCATCCCGCACGGATGCTGAACGCGCACTGGCTGAACCCCGCGTTGCTGATGCCGCTCGTCGAGATCAGCCGCAGCGACGCGACGGATCCGTCCGTCGTCGCGCGACTTGCCGCGCTGCTCGTGCGGGTCGGCAAGAAACCGGTGATCTGTGGGCCGGCGCCCGGTTATATCGTGCCGCGCATCCAGGCGCTCGCGATGAACGAGGCCGCGCGGATGGTCGAGGAGGGCGTCGCGAGCGCCGAGGACATCGACACGGCGATCCGCACCGGTTTCGGCCCGCGCTTCGCGGTGCTCGGGCTGCTCGAATTCATCGACTGGGGCGGCTGCGACATCCTGTACTACGCGTCGACGTACCTGGCCGGCGAGATCGGCCCGCGCTTCGCGCCAGCCGACAGCGTCGTGCGCAACATGGAAGCCGGGCGCGACGGCGTGCGCACGGGCGCCGGCTTCCACGACTACGCGGAGGTCGACGTACCCGCGTACATGCGGCAGCGGCTCGGCGAGTTCGCGCGGCTGCTCGACCACCTCGGGCTGGCACCGGCATTCGACGGCGCGCGGCGCACCGGCGCGCGCTGAGCGTTGCGCGGTCACGCCGCGTCGCCGTGCGAACCGTCGGGCTGCGTGGTGCGCGTCTCGCGCATCACGCACAGCGTCGCGACCGTGACGAGGCCGAGCGCGACGAGGAACAGCGAGACGGGCCACGACGCGTGATAGCGCGCGAGCAGCGCGGTCGCGATCAGCGGCGACATCCCGCCCGCGAAGATCGACGCGACTTCGTGGCCGAGCGCGACGCCCGAGTAGCGCACCTCGGTGCTGAACAGCTCGCCGACGAGCGCGGGCAGCGTGCCGATCATCGCGCCGTGGCTGACGGCCGTGCCGACCGTCAGCGCGAGCCACACGAGCGGCGTTGCCCGCGTGTCGAGCAGCCAGAAGAACGGAAACGCGCAGGCGACGAGGCTCAGCGCGCCGATCAGGTACACGGGCTTGCGGCCGATCCGGTCGGACAGCCGGCCCCACGCGAGCATCGCGCCCATCTCGACGATCATCGCGATCATCACGCCGGTCAGCATCACGCCGTTCGGGATGCCGACGTATTTGCCGTAGACGAGCGAGAACGCGAGGAAGATGTACGCGCCGCCGTTCTCGGCCACGCGCAGCCCCATCGCGAGCAGGATTTCCTTCGGGTGGCGGCGCAGGCATTCTACGATCGGCAGATGCGACTGCGCGCCGCGCTTGCCGGCCTGCTCGAAGTCGCGGCTTTCCGGCAGATGGCGGCGGATATAGATGCCGATCGCGAAGATGGCGATGCTCGCGAGGAACGGCAGCCGCCAGCCCCACGCGCGGAACGCGTCGTCCGGCAGCGCCTGCGCGGCGAGAAACGCGGCCGACGACAGCACGAAGCCGCCGCCCACGCCGAGCTGGCTCCAGGCGGCGTAATAGCCGCGCTGCGCGGGCGGCGCGTTCTCGCTGATCATCAGCACGCCGCCGCCCCATTCGCCGCCGGACGCGATGCCCTGCAGCAGGCGCAGCGCGACGAGCGCCGCGGGCGCCCACAGGCCGACCTGCGCGTAGGTCGGCAGCAGGCCGATCGCGAAGGTCGATGCGCCCATGATCAGCAGCGTCCACACGAGCGACGCCTTGCGCCCGTAGCGATCGCCGACGTGGCCGAACACGATCCCGCCCAGCGGCCGCGCGACGAAGCCAAGCGCGAACGCCGCGAACGCAGCGAGGCTGCCCGCGAGCGGCGACGCGCCGGGCGGAAAGAACACGTGGCCGAACACCAGCGCCGCGGCCGTGCCGTACACGAAAAAGTCGTACCACTCCATCGCGTTGCCGGCGACGGAGGCGATGACGATCCGGCGCAGTTGCCGGTCGGCGAGCGGCCGCGTGGCGCTCGGGGATTGCACGGTGTCGGTCGGGTACATGGCGGACTCTGAAGGGGGAGGCGGGCGCGCGCCGTCTGTGCGGCACTGCGGGCTAGTGTTGTCGGCACCGCCTTCCCGGTCAAATCCGCAGAAAAAGGGGAGTGTCATCACTCCCGCAAATGATGGTCGCGGCGGGGGCGCGCGGCTATTTCACGCGCGCCTGCAGCAGCGCGACGATGCGCTGTACCAGCGGCGGCAGGTACGCGCCCGCCCGATGCATCGCGGCGATGCGCCGTCCGAGGTCGAGTTCGCCGGGCAGCAGGTCGAGCGCGCGCAGCCCGTTGAGCTGATCGAGCGCCTCGGTTCCGCCGACGCACAGCAGCGGCGTGCCGCGCAGCAGGTGCAGCAGCGACGTGCTGCCGAAATCCGTTTCGACACGCAGGCGCGGGCCGGCCAGGCCGCGCGCGCGGAACGCGTCGTCGATCTGGCGCCGCACGGGCAGCGTCGTCTCGGGCAGCAGCCATTCCTGGTCGACGAGATCGGCGAGCGTGAGGCCGCGCTTGCGCTGCAGCGGATGCGCTTCGTCGGCGAGTACCGACAGGCGGTCGCTGAACAGCTCGACGCGCGCGAGCGTCGGGTCCGGCTGCGTCGGCGCGGGTGCCACGACAAGATCGAGCTCGCCGGCCGCGAGCAGGTCGAGCAGTTCGCGCGCGAGCCGGCAGCGCAGCCGCAGCTTCGCGGCCGGCCGTTCGCCGATCAGTTGCCGGCACGCGCCGAGCACCAGCGCGGTCGGCACGGTCGGCGAGTAACCGATCCGCACGACACCCTGCTCGCCGCCGCGGATCGCGCGCATCTCCTGCATCGCATCGTCGAATTCGAGCGCGATCCGCTGCGCGCGCGCGACGAACCGCGCACCGGCCGGCGTCGGCGTCATGCCGCTCGCGGTTCGCTCGAACAGCGTCACGCCGACCTGCGTCTCCAGCCGCTGCATGGCCTTGGTCAGCGCCGGCTGCGACAGGCCCAACGCGTCGGCGGCCTTGCCGATGCTGCCGTGCCGTTCGACGGCCAGCAGGTATTCCAGATCGCGCGTATCCATCAGGGGATTCCCATGGGTTATGACTTTATAGCCAGTGATGCATTGTGGTGATGCCCGTGCATCTTACAGACTGGCGGCATCGTTCGACCAGGAGAATTCGCTTGAGCTTCGCCTACTTCCTGCGGCGCGCGGCCCGTTACTGGGGCGACCAGCCCGCCGTGCTGCATCGCGACCGCGCCGTCACCTACCGCCAGCTCGACGAGCGTTCGACGCGCCTCGCGAACGCGCTGCGCGGGCTGGGCTTCGCGCCCGGCGCGCGGATCGCCGTGCAGGCCCGCAACGCCATCGAGCTCGTGGAGATCGAGTGCGCGCTGTACAAGGCCGGCCTCGTGAAGGCCGCGCTGAATCCGCGCTTCACCGCGGCCGAGGCGGCCGATGTCGTCGGCAACTGCACGCCGGTCGCGTTCATCGGCGGCCGCGGCTATACGCATTACACGCCGGACTCGCCGGGCTTCGCGTCGGTGGAGCGGTTCGTATCGCTCGACGGCGCGACCGACGGTTACCTCGATTACGAAACGCTGCTCGCGCAGGGCGGCAGCACGATGCCCGACTACGCGCCGGCCATCGACGATCTCGCGGTGCTGCATTTCTCGTCCGGCTCGACGGGGCGCATCAAGGCCGCGATGCAGAGCTATGGCAACCGACTCGCGTCGCTGCGCAAGATCGTGCTGGGCATGGACCGCCCCGCGCAGCCCGGCGACCGGCTCGCGCTGATCGGGCCGATCACGCACGCGTCGGGCATGCTGATGCAGCCGTACCTGTTCTGCGGCGCGACGCTCGTGCTGTTCGACGCATTCGAGCCCGCGCGCTTCCTCGCCGACGTGGCGCGGTTGCGCATCACGCACGCGTTCATGGTGCCGGCGATGATCAACATGGTGCTGAACGAGCCGGACCTCGTGCACGCCGACCTGCGCAGCCTGAAGGTGCTGGGCTACGGCGCGGCGCCGATGGCGCCGGCGCGCATCGAGGAGGCGTGGTCGCGCATCGGCCCGGTGCTGTCGCAGGGTTACGGCGCCAGCGAGTCGACGTCGGGCGTCACGCGTCTCGGCATCGCCGATCACGCTTACGCGCTGCTGTCCGATCATGCGCGACTCGCGTCGTGCGGCCGGCCGCTCGGTGAGACGGAGGTGCGTGTCGTCGACGCGAACGGTCGCGAAGTCGAAGGCGACGCGATCGGCGAGATCGTGATTCGCGGCGCGGACGTGTTCCAGGGGTACTGGAATGCGCCGGAGCTGACGCGCGAGGTGCTGGTCGACGGCTGGCTGCATACGGGCGATCTCGCGCGCACCGACGACGAAGGCTTCATCTACCTCGTCGACCGCAAGAACGACATGATCATTTCCGGCGGCTTCAACGTGTACCCGACGGAAGTCGAGGCGACGCTGTACCGGCACGCGGACGTGCTCGAAGCGTGCGTGGTCGGCGTGCCCGACGAAAAGTGGGGCGAGGCCGTGAAGGCCGTCGTCGTGCTGAAGCCCGGCCGCGACGCGCAGGCCGCCGATCTCGTCGCGCATTGCCGTGCGCTGCTCGCCGACTACAAGCTGCCGCGCGCCGTCGATTTCGTCGCGGAGTTGCCGAAGAACGCCAGCGGCAAGATCGCCCGCAAGCTCGTACGCGAGCAGTACTGGCACGGCGTCGCGCGCCGCGTCAACTGAAGGAGACACCACCATGTTCGATCATCTGGACCGCCCCGAATTCGTCGCGCTGCGCGCGGCCGTATTGCGTTTCGTCGACGACGAACTGCGCCCGATCGAGCGCGAGCTGCGGCTCGACTCCGAGGCCGTGTGGCCGCGCGACGTGCTGCGCCGCGTGTGGCGGCGTTCATCGGAACTCGGTTTCTACACCGCGAGCCTGCCCGTCGCGCTCGGCGGCAAGGGCCTGTCGATCGTCGAGACCTGCGCGCTGAAGGCCGACCTCGCCGCATCGGGCGCGGCGCTTGCGCCGCACGTGCTCGGCGAACTGGGCGGGCCGCCGCGCGTCGGCAACATGCTGAAGTACGCGACGGCTGAGCAGCTCGAGCGCTATTTCAAGCCGGTGATGCGCGGCGAGAAATCGACTTGCTTCGCGCTGACCGAACCGCATTCGGGCTCGGACGCGATGAGCATCAGCACGAGCGCGACCGAGGACGGCGACTCGCTCGTGATCAACGGCGCGAAGCACTACATCAGTGGCGCGCCGTTCGCCGATTTCGCGATCGTGATGTGCGTGACCGACGCGGCCGCGACGCCGCCGCAGATCACGGCGGTGCTCGTCGATCTCGACCTGCCGGGCGTCACCGTCGAGCACGAATACGTGCCGATGTCGGGCCAGCACATCGATGCGGACATCCGTTTCGACAACGTGCGCGTGCCGCGCGAGAACGTGTTCGGCGGCGTCGGCAACGGCTTCAAGCTCGGCATGTCGCGGATCAACGTGAACCGGCTGCTGCATTGCCCGACGATGCTCGGCCTCGCGATGTCGGCCTATCGTGCATCGCTCGATTACGCGCGCACGCGCCGGCAGTTTGGCGGCCCGATCGCGCGCTTTCAGGCGATCCAGCACATGCTCGCCGACATGGCCGCCGCGCTGTGGGCGTGCGAGAGCATGATCGCGCACACGGCGATGCTCGCCGACGCGGGCGCCGACCTGCGGATGGCGGCCGCCGCGTGCAAGCTGTTCGTGTCGGAGCGCTGTTTCGAAGTCGCGGACAAGGCTGTTCAAATTCACGGCAACGTCGGCGTGACGCGCGGCCATCCGGTCGAGCAGACCTTCCGCAAGCTGCGGATGTTCCGGATCCTGACCGGCACGAGCGAGATCCAGCGCAACACGATCGCGAAGGCGATTCTCGAACCGGCCGGCGCGGGAGCGTGAGCGATGACGATCGATGCCCCGCGCGATGACGAACCGGCGCAGCCGCACGCGAAACCCGCGTGGTCGTGCCTGAACGACGTGACGATCCTGGACCTGAGCCAGTTGCTGCCGGGCCCGCATGCGTGCGCGCTGCTTCGGCAGCTCGGCGCCGACGTCGTCAAGATCGAGCCGCCGCTCACCGGTGACGCGTCGCGCCTGCTCGGCGATGCCGTGTTCGCGCAATTCAACCGCGGCAAGCGGTCGGTCGCACTCGACCTGAAGGCGCCGGCGGATCGCGACCGCTTTCTCGATCTCGTGCGCGGAGCCGACGCCGTCGTCGAAGGCTTCCGGCCTGGCGTGATGGCGCGTCTCGGGATCGGCTACGACACGCTCGCGCGCATCAACCCGCGCATCGTGATGTGCTCGATTTCGGGCTATGGGCAGGATGGCCCGAATGCGGCGCGCCCCGGCCACGACCTGAATTTCCTCGCGGAAGCCGGTTACTGGGCGATCCCGGCGCAGGTCGACGACGTGGTCGGGCGGCCGCGCGTGCGGCTCGCGGACTACGCGGCCGCGATGCATGCGGCGCTGGCGCTGTCGGTGGCCGTGACGAGCGCACGTGCGAACGGGCACGGGCAGCACCTCGATGTATCGATCCACGACGCGACGCTTGCGTGGACGGCGCCCGCCGCATGGGCGTCGCGCGCACATCGCGCAGCGCCGTCCGATGCGTCGTGGGTGATGCCCGACAACGACCTGTTCGAGACGGCGGACGGCCGCCATCTTGCGCTCGGCATCCTCGAGGACAAGTTCTGGATGACGCTGGGCGATGCGCTCGGCGACGCGTTCCCTGCACTGCGCGATCTGCGTTTTGTACATCGCATCGGCCGGCAACGGCACAAGCGCGAGGTCAGCGAACTGCTGAAGTCGGTATTCGTGAGCCGCACGCTGGACGACTGGATGCGCGCGCTGCGCGGATTCGACCTGCCGGTGTCGCCGCTTCTCGACCCGGACGAGCTGTTCGCCGATCCGCACGTGCGTGCGCGCGGCGTCGCCCGCGAGATCGACGGTGCGCTCGCCGTGCGCTTTCCGGTGAAGTTCTCGCTGGGGCTGCCGGACGGCGACGACCACGTGCCGGGCTTGGGCGAGCACGACGCGTAGCGGCCGCGCACGACGGCCCTGACAGAAAACACGGAGACACGGATGACGACAGGCGACACGCAATACCGCCCGGCACGGGCATGGTCGATCGCGATCATGCTCGCGCTGATGATGCTGGTGAATTTTCTCGACAAGGTGGCGCTCGGGCTCGTGTCGGTGCCGATGATGCGCGAGCTGCACCTGAGCCCGACGCAGTTCGGCCTGATCGGCGGCAGCCTCAACTGGCTGTTCGCGGTCGCGGCCGTCGCGGGCGGCATCGCCGCGAACCGCTGGCCGGCGAAGTGGCTGCTGTTCGGGATGGCGGCCGCGTGGTCGGTGCTGCAGTTGCCGATGCTGGTCGCGGGGTCGATCTGGGTCGTGATCGCGTGCCGCGTGCTGCTCGGCGCGGGCGAAGGGCCTGCGTCGCCGGTCGCCGTGCACGCGCTCTACAAGTGGTTTCCGGATGCGCGGCGCAACCTGCCGGTCGCGCTGCTGCATCAGGGCAGCGCGCTCGGGATGCTGATCGCCGGCCTGTCGATTCCGGTCGTGACGACGCACTGGGGCTGGCGCGCGAACTTCGCGTTGCTCGCGGCGCTCGGCGCGTTGTGGTGCGTCGCATGGGCCGCATGCGGCGAGGAGGGCACGCTCGTGCGCGGCGGCCGCGTCGCAGGCACGGCTGGCCTCGCGCGCGACGAACGCGTGCCGTACGGGCTGCTGCTGACCGATCGCACGGTAATCGGCAATTTCCTCGGGCATTTCGCGGCGAACTGGATCCTGGCGATGAGCCTGACGTGGATGCCGGCCTATCTGCAGCTCGGGCTCGGTTTCGAGCCGCATGCGGCGGGCCGGATGTTCGCGCTGTTCGTCGCGACGACTTCGCCGCTCAGCCTCGCGCTGGCGTGGCTGTCGCAGGTGCTGCTCGCGCGCGGCGTGCCGTCGCGCTACGGGCGCGGCGTGTTCGTCGCGACGACGCTGGCGATCGCGGGGCTGCTGCTGGCGGCGCTTGCGCTGCCGGACCTGCCGCGCGCGGCGAAGCTCGCGGCGCTGACGCTCGGCAGCGGGATGACGCTGACGATGTATTCGATCGGCCCGGCAATGCTGGCCGAAGTCACGCCCGATGCCCAGCGCGGCGGCGTGCTCGCGCTCAGCAACGGCTTCGCGTCGCTCGCGGGCCTCGGCGCGCCGATCGTGACGGGCATGCTGATCGAGGCGGCCGGCGCGTCGACTGCGCGCGGTTTCGAGCAGGCGAGCCTCGTATGCGGCGTGGTGCTTGTGCTGTGCGGCGCGCTCGGCGTGCTGTGCCTCGATCCGCAGCGTTCGCTGCGCCGCCTCGCGCAACGGCCGCACGACACGCCGGGCGCGATGCGCGAGTCGCGCGGCTGACGCCGCAGCGTCGGCCGTACCGGAATAAAGATCGTTCCTGAAACGCAGTAATCCTTATCGATTGGCAGGGAAGCAAGAAAGCAAGAAAAGAGACGATTCGACAACAAGGAGGAGACGCATGAGAAAGGTGATGGTAGCGGCGCTGATCGGCGCGCTTTCGGGGGCCGCGCACGCGCAGTCCAGCGTGACGCTGTTCGGCCGGATCGGCGGCGGCGTGCGCTGGGTCAACGGCTTGCCGGGCGGCAGTCAGGTCGGCTTCAACAACAACATCATCGCGGGCAACGAGTTCGGCCTGCGCGGCAAGGAGGATCTCGGCGGCGGGCTGAAGGCGCTGTTCGTGCTCGATGGCGCGTTCAACAGCGGCACCGGCGCGGTGAAGACGGCCGGCACGCTGTTTTCGCAGGCCGCGTATGTCGGCCTGTCGGGCGACTTCGGCCGCGTGACGCTCGGCCGCCAGTTCAACGCGGCCGAAGATCTCGGCATCGCGCTCGATCCGCTCGGCGGGCGAGGGCAGTCGCTGTCGGTCGAGCCGGGCGTGCTGTTCGACGGCAACTTCTTCACGCTCGATTCGCGTTTCAACAACACGGTCAAGTATCTCGGGCAGGCGGGCGGGCTGCGGGTCGGCGCGAGCTATTCGCCGGGCGGCGTCGCGGGCGCGTCGCGCGCGGGCACCAACTATTCGGCGGCCGCGATGTATACGCTGGCCGACCTGATGGGCGGTGCGTCATACGCGAAGACGTACAGCCCCGACGGCTCGCAATCGGCGCAGACGATCCAGGCGGGCGGCACGCTGCAGCTCGGCCGTGCCCGCTTCTACCTGAGCTATGCGTCGCTGAACGTCACCGCGAACAAGGCCGGTGCGCCGTCGCGGCGTGACGACATCCCGTCGTTCGGCGTCGTCGTGCAGCCGTTGCCGGCGGTGCAGTTGAGCGCGGCCGCGTTCTATGACCGCGCGCGCAATCTCGGCAACGCGTCGGGCGCGGACGGCCACAAGCTGACGACCTATGCGATCGCCGAGTACTTCCTGTCGAAGCGCACCGAGCTGTATGTCGAAGTCGACCGCAACGGGATGACCGGCGCATACATGCGCGACCCCGCGACGATCGCGGCGCTGAACCTGCGGCGCGGCGCGAGCGCGACGACCGGCGTGTCGATCGGCCTGATGACGCAGTTCTGAGGTTTCCTTCAACCGCTTTTCCGGAGTGTGATTCGATCATGCGTACTTCATTCCGACTTGCCGCGGGGCTGCTGATGGCGGCGTGCTGCGCCGTTGCCGCCCATGCGCAATCCGATGCCGCGAGCGCGGTGGCCCCGTCGTCGGCGCCCGTGCAGGAATCCGCGCAGGCACCTGCGCCGGCCAGCCTGTCGCCGGCGCAACGCAAGGCAGCCGACCGCAAGCTGCAACGCCGCGTCGGCACGGCGCTCGCGCGCACCAAAAACCTGAACGCGACGCGCATCCTCGTGCGGGTGCGCGACGGCAACGTGACGCTGGCCGGTTCGGTCACGGATACGAACCAGGTGAATCTCGCGGCGACGGCCGCGCGGCGCGTCGACGGTGTCGCGTCGGTGTCGAACCTGTTGCGAATCGACGGCCAGCAACCCTGATGGCCGGGCACGTCGCCCGTTCACTTTTCACTACGAGGCATGACTCGATGCGAATTCATCGACGCTTTACCGCTACCCGGCGCACCCGCCGGCTGGCCGGCACCTTCATGCTCGCCGGCGGGCTCATGCTCGCCGCGACCGCACCCGCCGCGACTGACGTCGCCGCGCCGGGCGTGATGCAGGGTTTTCCGCCGCCGGCCGAGCAGGCCGTCAACAAGGCGAACGCGTTCACGCCGGCGCGACTGCGCTGGGCGTTGAGCAACACGCGGCTGCTCGCGCCGACGGCCGGCATCCGGCACGCGGCCGCGCCGATGCCGCTCCCCGCGCAACCGGCGCCCGGTCTCGACGCGCTGCCGGTCACGATCGGCGGCGAAACGCTGACGCTCGATGCGTACCTGCGCGCGACCCATACCGACGGCTTCATCGTCGTGCAGCGCGGCCGGGTCATCTACGAGCGGTATTTCGACGGTTTCCGGCCCGATCAGCCGCACGCATGGGCGTCGATGACGAAATCGGTGACGGGCCTGCTGGCCGCGCAGATGATCGAATCGGGTGTGCTCGACGCGGGCGCGCCGCTGTCGCGCGCGGTGCCGGAACTGGCCGACACGCCGTTCGGCAGCGCGACGCTGCAGCAGAACCTGGACATGGAAGTGCCCACCGCCTATACGCCGGGCGTGCCGCCCGATCTCGGCCTGTTCGGCGCCGTCGGGCTGGTGCCGCACCGCGAAGGCGCGCCGGCCAGCATCGTCGAGTTCCTGCAGACCGTGCGGCGCGTGCCGGACGTGGCGCCGGGCGGCCTGTGGTTCTACCAGAACGGCTCGCCGGAAGCCGTCGCGTGGGCGATGCAGCGCGCGACGGGGCAGTCGTGGAGCGCGCTGGTCGAGCGGTGGCTGTGGCGCGATTTCGCGGAAGACGATGCTTACGTCGCCGTGGACCGCAACGCGATGGCGATGGCGAGCGGCGGGCTGTATACGACGCTGCGCGATGCCGCGCGCTTCGCGGAACGCGTGCGCACCGGGCTCGGCGGCGCGCCGGGCGCGCTGCCCGCCGCGACGATTCGCGCGGCGCTGCAGCCCGCGCACAACGCGGCGCTGTTCGCGAAGGGCAACGTGGTGCCCGGCAAGGACGGTGATGCGTATCGCGACTACTGGTATCAGGTGAACGACGGCGACGGCTCGTTCGCGGCGGCGGGGCGCTTCGGCCAGTCGATCCTCGTCGATCCGAAGACCGCGCTGACGATCGTCAAGTTCTCGTCGTCGCCGGACTTCGCGCCGCGTGCGCTCGATGCGCACGGCGACGCCACCCGGCCGCGCGCCGCGCTCGAACGCGGCGACGCGCTGAGCATGGTTGCCCGCGCGCTCGCCGAGCGGCTGCGGTAACGCACCCGCGCCCGCGCCCGTGCGGGATCAGCGCTCGATCTGCCGGTTCCAGCGCGTATCCCACTGCGCGCGGCGTGCGTTGATCGCGGTCCAGTCGACCACCGTCACCTTGCGCACGAGATCGTCGACATTGCCGAGGCTCTGCTGCATCGCCGCGGGCATCTTCGCGAGACGGTTGGTCGGGATCTGCTTGCCGGCCTCGGCGGCCTTCGTCTGCGCGGGCGCGGACAGCAGGAATTGCGCGAGCTTTTGCGCGAGCTGCGGATCGGGATTGTTCGCCACCACGCACAGGTCGACGAGCAGCAGCACGGGGCCTTCCTTCGGGTTCGCATACGCGACCGGAATGCCCTTGTCCTGCAGGTCGCCGACACCGGTCGGCGTGAGCGGGAACAGGCCGGCTTCGCCGGTCTGCACCATCTCGGAGATCTTCGCCGAGTTCGGGATGTACTCGACGACGTTCGGCCCGACCGTGCTTGCCCACTTGCTGAAGCCGGGCTCGACGTTCTGCTCGTTGCCGCCGAGCAGCCGGTTGATCGCGAGGAAGCCGTGCAGGCCGAACGTGCTGCTCGACGCCGACTGGAACACGACCTTGCCCTTGTATTTCGGATCGGCGAAATCCATCCACGACGTCGGCGGCGTCCAGCCTTTTTCCGCGAACAGCTTCTTGTTGTACGCGATGCCGGTCATCCCGAGCTGCACGCCCGCGCCGACGTCGTCCTTCATCCGCGCGAACGGATACAGCTCCTTCAGCACCGGCGAATCGTCGAGCTTCTGGCATACGCCGAGGCTGACCGCGCGCGCCATCACGCCGTCGTCGAGGAACGCAACGTGGATCTGCGGCTTGTTGCGGTTCGCAAGCAGCTTCGCGAGCACGTCCGACGACGTGCCGGGCACGACGACGACCTTCACGTTGTTCGCCTTCTCGAAGTCGGGCAGCACCTGGCTCGTATAGGCCTTTTCCATCGGGCCGCCGTTCATGCCGACGTAGATCGTCTTCGTTTGCGCGCACGCGGGCGCGCTGACGCCGGCCATGCAGAGTGCGGCTGCGGCCGCGATCGTTCCGAGCAGTTTCATCGAGAGGTCTCCTCTTGGGGGAAGGGGGCGGCCGGCGCGGCTTGCGGGGCAAAGCGGCCGATCGAGAAGGCAGTCAGCGGCGTGGCGGTTTCGCCGGTCGTGACGAGGTCGGCGAGTACGTCGCCGACGCCCGGCGCGAGCAGGAAGCCACCGCCGGAAAAACCGAACGCATGCAGCAGGCGCGGAGTCGTGCCGCTCGCGCCGATGATCGGGTTGTGGTCGGGCGTGCAGCCTTCGACGCCGCTCCATGTGCGGATCAGCAGCGCGTCGCGCAACGCGGGCAGCAGTGCGCACGCATCGCGCATCACCGCGCGGGTCGTATCGACCGACGGCTGGCCGAATTCGCCGTCGCCGCGGCCGCGCCCGCCGCCGATCACGCAGTTGCCGCGCGCCACTTGCCGCGCGTAGACGCCACCGCCGTACACGCCGAGGTTGTGCGTGATGAACGGCGGCAGCGGTTCGGTGACCCACATGTTCGGGTAGATCGGCTCCATCGGCACGGCTTCGCCGAACCGCTCGGCGATCGTGTTGGCCCACGCGCCGGCCGAGTTGATCAGCCACGTCGCGGTGCATGCGCGGCCGCCCGCGAGAAAGTGGAAGCGCGCGCCGTCGTGGCGAACGTCGTCGACGCTGGTGTGCTCGAACACGTCCGCACCGGCCGCGCGGGCAGCACGCGCGAACGCGGGCGACACGAGGCGCGGGTTCGCATGGCCGTCGGTTTCACACAGCGAGCCGCCGAGCGCCGCGCGGCCGAGCCACGGATAACGACGGCGGAACGCGTCGCCGCGCATCACCTGCAGTGGCAAGCCGTGCTCGCCGGCGAGCGTCGCGTAGGCGTCGAGCGCGTCGAGATCGGCGTCGCTGCGCGCGAGCCGCAAGTGGCCCGATACGACGAATTCGCCGTCGATGCCGATCAGCTCGGGCAGGCGATCCCAGATGCGCCGCGCACGCAGCGCGAGCGGCAACTGCTCGGCCGGGCGGCCCTGGCAGCGCACGCCGCCGTAGTTCACGCCGCTCGCCTGCGCGCCGCAGTCGCGCCGCTCGAACAGCCCGACGCGCAGGCCGCGTCGTGTCAGCGCGAGCGCGGCCGACGCGCCGACGAGGCCGCCGCCGACGATCGCAACGTCGTAATGACGGGCCTCACTCATCGCGCGCCTCGTCGGGAATCGCCGCGACGTCGTCGCCTGCGAGCGCGGCCGAGATCGGGAACGGCTTCACCGGCGGTTGCGCGCGCAACCGGCCGACATCGGCGAGCGGGCGGCCGGTTTCGGCGGCCAGCACGAGCGCGGCCGCGTCGCCGCACATGCGGCCCTGGCAGCGGCCCATCCCGACGCGTGTCAGCGCCTTCAGCCGATTGAGTTCGGTTGCGGCGCCGGCACGGATGCAGCGCCGCAGCGTGCCCGCATCGATCTCCTCGCAGCGGCACACGATCGTGTCGTCGGGGCAGCGCGCGGCCAGTCCGTCGGGCGGCGCGAACGCCGCTTCGAGGCCCGCGCGGAACGCGCCGACGCGCGCGAGCGTGCGTTCCAGCGTCGCCGCATCGGGTTTGCCGGACGGCGATGGCGACGCGATGCCGGCATCGTCGAGCATCGCGAGCGCCGCGCGGCGGCCCGACGCTTCGGCCGCGTCGGCGCCCGCGATGCCCGCACCGTCGCCCGCGACGTAGAGGCCGCGCACCGACGTGCGGCCGGCCGCATCGCGTTCGGGCAGCCACGCGCGATTGACCGGATCGAAACCGAACCGGCAGCCGGCGAGATCGGCGAGCTGCGTTTCCGAACGCAGGCCGAAGCCGAGGCCGAGCGCATCGCAGTCGAGCACATGCAGCTGTGCATCGTCACCGGCCGCGCGCCATGCAAGCCCCGTCACATGCTGTTCGCCGAGCACGCGTTCGAGCGTGACGCCCGTTTCGATCGCCACGCCATGCGCGCGCAGCCAGCCGATGTAATAGAGCCCCTTCGCGAAGATCGATGGCATGCGCAGCAGCGCGGGCGCGGCGGCGGCCTGGCGGCGCAGCGGGCTCGTGTCGAGCACGGCCGCGACCTGCGCGCCGGCCTTCGCATACTGGTACGCGACGAGGTAAAGCAGCGGCCCCGTGCCGGCGAACACGATGCGCCGGCCGATCGCGCAGCCTTGCGCCTTCAATGCGACTTGCGCGCCGCCGAGCGTATAGACGCCCGCAAGCGTCCAGCCCGGTACGGGCAGCATGCGGTCGGTCGCGCCGCTCGCGACGATCAGGTGCGAGTAAGGCACGGTCACTTCGTGGCCGTCCTGCAGCGTATCGACGCGGCCCGCGCCGCACGCCCACGCAAGCGTGTCCGGCCGGTAGTCGACGTGCGGCAGCAGCGCGGCCATCGTCCGGTGCACGGCGTCGGCTTTCGCGGCTTCGAAACCATACAGCGTGCGTTTGCCGCGTGCGAACGCGCCGCCGGCCGGCGGTTGCCGGTAGATCTGCCCGCCCCAGCGCGCGTTCTCGTCGATCACGACCGGGCGCAGCCCCGCGTCGACCAGCGCCTCGGCCGCGCGCACGCCGGCCGGGCCCGCGCCGACGATCACCGGTTGCAGTGCGTGGTTCATTGCGCGCCTCCGTCCGGTGCGGGCGGCGTGCCGGTCACGATCCGCATGCCTTCGGCGATTGGCGTCGAGCATGCGCGCACGCGCGCGCCGGCCTCGGTGCGCACCCAGCAGTCCTGGCATGCGCCGATCAGGCAGAAGCCCGCGCGCGGCAGGCCGCTGAATTCGCTGACGCGCACGCGGCGTTGCGCGACGAGAATCGCGGTGAGCACGGTGTCGCCGGCGAGCGCGTGCGCGGGGCGGCCGTCGAGCGTGAACGCAACGGCAGCGCGCTCGCGCTCGGCGACGCGCACGAACTGCGCGCCGTCTGCCGGGTCGTTTGGGGAACGGGAAACGGGAGTCGACATCAGTGTTGGCCGATCAGGATGCGGTTCAGGCCGTACACGCGATCGAGCAGCAGCATCGCGCCGGCGGTGATGAAGATGACGAGCGCCGACACCGACGCCATCATCGGATCGATCGACTCGGTCGCGTACATGTACATGCGCACCGGCAGCGTGACCGTCTGCGGCGACGTGACGAAGATCGACATCGTCAGCTCGTCGAAGCTGTTGATGAACGCGAGCAGCCAGCCGCCCGTGATGCCGGGCACGATCATCGGCAGCGTGATGCGGCGGAACGTCGTCCACGGGTCCGCGCCGAGCGAGCACGCTGCCTGCTCGATGCTGCGGTCGAGGCCCGCGACGGACGCGAGCACGAGCCGCATCACGAACGGCGTGATGACGATCATGTGCGCGAGCACGAGCCACGCGAACGAGCCGGTCGCGCCGATCAGCGCGAAGAAGCGCAGCAGCGCGATGCCGAGCACGAGGCCGGGGATCACGAGCGGCGACAGCAGCAGGCCGTTCAGGAACGCGCGGCCGGGAAACGCCGCGCGGCCGATGGCGAGGCCCGCCGGCAACGCGATCGCGAGCGACAGCGTCGCCGATGCGAACGCGAGCTTCACGCTGTTGAAGAACGCGGTGACGAAGTCGGGATAGTCGAGGATCGCGCGGAACCAGCGCAGCGACAGCCCGTGGGTCGGCAGTGTCAGCGTTTCGTCGGGGGTGAACGCAACCAGCACGACGATCGCGAGCGGCGCGAGCACGAACAGGATCACGAGCGTGTGGAAGGCGAGGGCGAAGGGGCCGTTCTTTCTCATCGCGATGCGCCTCCGAGGCTGCGCGCGTAGCGGCGTTCGAGCACGCGGTAGTAAGTGAGCATCACGACGAGGTTCGCGACCAGCAGCAGCACCGCGATCGTCGCGCCGAGCGGCCAGTTCAGCGAGCCGAGGAATTCGTCGTAGACGGCCGTGGCCGCGACCTTCAGCCGGCGTCCGCCGAGCAGGCCGGGAATCGCGAACGCGCTCGCCGACAGCCCGAACACCATCAGGCTGCCCGACAGCACGCCGGGCATCAACTGCGGCAACACGATGCGGCGCAGCGTCGTGAACGGCGACGCGCCGAGCGACAGCGCCGCATGCTCGGTTTGCGGATCGAGCCGTTGCAGCGCGGTCCACACCGGAATCACCATGAACGGCAGCATCACGTGCACCAGCGCGATCACGATCGCGAAGGTCGTGTATTCGAGCTTGTAGGGCCCGAGGCCGACGAGCCCGAACGCCTGGTTCACGAGCCCGCTCGTGTTCAGCAGCATGCTCCAGCCGAATGCGCGCACGACGACCGACACGAGCAGCGGCGCGAGGATCGCGAGCAGGAACAGCGAGCGCCACGGGTCGCGCATCTTCGACAGCACGTACGCTTCCGGCGTGCCGATCGCGACGCAGATCGCGGTCGTCAGCGCGGCGATCCCGAACGTGCGCGCGAAGATCGTGTGGAAGTACGACGAGCCGAGCACTTCCGCGTAATTGCCGAACTGGAACGCGGCGATCGGGCCGGTGGCCGGGTCGTAGCGGTAGAACGTCAGCATGAGCGTCATCGCGAGCGGCACGAGCACGAGCGCGGCGAACAGCGCGAACGCGGGCGCGCACATCAGCCACAGCGGCGCATGCGCGCGCCATGTCGCGCGTTTCGTGCGCCCGGTGGCGGCGCGGGCCGGCACGGCGTCGGGCGCGGCCGGCCGCGCGAGGCCGGCCGTCGCGCCGTCGGTGGGCAGCGGGCGGGAAGGCTGTCGCATTCAGGCCTCCCGGCGCATCACGCGCACCGCATCGCTGTGCCAGTCGATGCCGACCGGCGCGCCTTCCGCGAGCGGTTCAGCGCCTTCGTTCTGGCAGCACACGAGCACTTCGCCGAGTGCGCTGTCGACGCGGTACAGCCACTGGCTGCCGAGAAAGAAGCGGCTCGTCACGGTCGCGGCGAAGCGGCCTGAATCGGGCGCGCACAGCCGCAGCTTCTCGGGCCGGATGCAGACCGACACCGCATCGCCGACGCGCATGTCGCGTTCGCGCGGCGGCAGGTGCGCGGTGCGGCCCGTCTCGGCGAGATCGTGCCCGAGGTCGATGCGGATCGCGTCGCCGTCGTGCGCGACGATCGTGCCGGGCAGCAGGTTCGCCTTGCCGATGAACTGCGACACGAAGCGGTTTTCCGGGCGCTCGTATGCGCGGTACGGCGTGTCGGTCTGCGTGATGCGGCCGGCTTCCATCACGACCACGCGATCGCTGATCGACAGCGCTTCCGATTGATCGTGCGTGACCATGATCGTCGTCGTGCCGATCTTGCGCTGGATCGCGCGCAGCTCGAACTGCATGTCCTCGCGCAGCTTCGCGTCGAGGTTCGACATCGGTTCGTCGAGCAGCAGCACCGGCGGCTCGATCACGACCGCGCGCGCGATCGCGACGCGCTGCCGCTGGCCGCCCGACAACTCGCGCGGAAAGCGGTGCGCGAGCGCATCGAGGCGCACGAGCGCGAGCGCCGCGCGGATGCGCTCGGCGCGCTCGGCCTTGTCGACGCCGCGCATGTCGAGGCCGAAGCCGACGTTCTCCGCGACGCTCATGTGCGGAAACAGCGCATAGCTCTGAAACACGATGCCGAGCCCGCGGCGGTTCGGCTTCAGGTGCGTGATGTCCTGCCCGTCGAGCGCGATGCGGCCGCGCGTGACGTCGACGAAGCCGGCGATCATCTGCAGCGTCGTGGTCTTGCCGCAGCCCGACGGCCCGAGCAGCGACACGAATTCGCCTTGTTCGACCGACAGGTTGACGTCGGCGACGGCGGTGAGGTCGCCGAAGGTTTTCGTCAGATCCGACAGCGTGAGAAACGACATGGGGAGCTCCGGGTTCGCACACCGAGTGGCCGGTGCACCAATGACGCGGACTCTAGCCAGCCATATTTCGGAGCGTCAATTTCGAATTCTGCTCAACGGGATGAATTTCTGAAAAATTCCAATGACCGGAATGGATCGGCGAATCGCATGCAAATCGTTCCGTTGAATGAAGGGCGACCGGACCGCGAAATGCACGCGTCAATCCCGTGCACACCCGGATGCCTGGCGAATTTCGGCCGGACGACAATGGCGGCTGACGTATTCCGTTCAATGAAATTGTCGAGGAGAGCCGGCATGCAGGAACCCCTTTCGTCCGGAATGCGCGGCACGCCCGCCGCGCACGCATCCGGCGCCGACGAGGAAGCCGATCCGGCCGGCGCGCCGGGCACCGGCATGTTGCAGCGCGCGTTCGCGATCCTGCGTGCGTTGGCCGGCATGCAGCAGGACGGCGTGCGCGTCACGCACCTCGCAAAGGCCGTCGGCCTCACGCAGGGCACCGCGCACCGGATCCTGCAGTCGCTGATCGCCGAAGGGATGGTCGAGCAGGACGAGCAGTCGAAGCTGTACCGGCTGAGCGTCGATTTCTTCGCGCTCGCCGCGCTGGCCGGCAACCCGAGCAGCATGCGCACGCTGTGCCGCCCCGCGCTGCTGCGGCTGTGCGCAAGCCTCGGCGAAACCATCTTCCTGCTCGTGAAGAGCGGTTTCGACGCGGTGTGTCTCGACCTGTGCGAAGGGCCGTTCCCGATCCGCTCGTTTACCGGCGATATCGGCGGGCGCATCGCGCTCGGCGTCGGGCAGGGCAGCCTCGCGATCCTCGCGTTCCTGCCCGAAGCCGAACGCGAGGAAGTGATCCGCTTCAACGTGCCGCGCATTCGCGGCTACGGCGTGCTCGACGAGGTGTACCTGCGCACCGAGATCGAACGCGTGCGGCAGCTCGGTTACGCGGGCCGCAACAGCGGCGTGCTCGACGGCATGGCCGGCGTCGCGGTGCCGATCCTCGATCGCACCGGTTATCCGGTCGGCGCGCTGAGCGTCGGCACGCTCGCGTCGCGCCTCGGCGACGACCGGATGCCGATGGTCGTCGAACTGCTGCGGCGCCAGGCCGACGCGATCGGGCCGCGCACCAACCCGTTCGACGCCGCGTTGCGCCGGCCGATGCACGGGCTCTCAGGGAAAACCGCATAGGCGCGGCGCGCGCGCCATTCCGTCAGCTTGCTTACGCGAGCCATTCACGTCTGAGCAAATCGGGCCCCGTCCAGCGGGCCTGCTCACTTTCGTTTGTCTTGCGGGGTCGCATAGGCCCCGCGCGTTTCCCATCCATTCGATTTTCAACTGCTGGCCAGTTGAACATTTCATTTCTTGATGTGATTGCGGCTGGATACCATCCAGCGACTGTCTAGACAACTCGATGCAACGCGATCGGGATGCATGGGCAGGACCAACAAAACACAACACAACATCGATGAGCAGGTTTGGAGCGGAGACGACGGAGATGGTGCGAATGAAGGGTGGGAAGACAGGCGCCGCAAGCATGGGCGCCGCGATCGCGATGCTGTTTGCCGGCGCCGCGCATGCGCAGTCGACGGTGACGCTGTACGGGATCGTCGACGCGGGCGTGACCTACACGAACAACGCGAAGGGCCATGCGCTGTGGCAGTTCACGGGCGGCAACGAATCGGGCCCGCGCTGGGGCTTGATCGGCTCCGAGGATCTCGGCGGCGGTCTGAAGGCGAACTTCCGGCTCGAGAACGGCTTCAACGTCGCGAACGGCGCGCTCGGGCAGGGCGGCCGGATGTTCGGCCGTTCGGCGTGGGTGGGCCTGAGCGGCGCGAACTGGGGCGCGGTGACGCTCGGCCGCCAGTACAACTCGACGCAGGACATCCTCGGCTCGCTGCAGATGAGCAGCTTCCTCGTGCAGAACTCGACGCACCCGTTCGACAACGACGACATCAACAATACGTTCCGTCTCAACAACGCGGTCAAGTACGTGTCGCCGACGATCGCGGGGCTGCAGGCGAACCTGGTGTACGGCTTCTCGAACTCGACCGGCTTCGCGAACGACAACAGCTGGAGCGCGGGCGTCACGTACGCAAACGGGCCGCTCAATGCAGGCGCCGCGTATGCGCGCGTGAACCATCCGGCGGTCAGCACGAGCGGCGCAGTTGCTTCGGATAACTACTATCCGACGTCGGAATCGGTGTTCGGTGCGAGCCTCGGGAGCGCGATCAGCCAGCAGATCTGGGGCGCGGGCGGCAGCTATGCGATCGGGCAGGCGACGCTCGGGTTGCTGTACACGGGCTCGAACTTCGGTCAGGTGACGGGCGGCGCGCTGCGCTTCAACAACTACGAAGGCAGCCTGCGCTACATGGTGACGCCCGCGCTGATGGCCGCGGCCGGCTACACGTACACGAAGGTTGCGCGCGGCGGCGACAGCGGCCACTACCAGCAGGTGTCGGCCGGCGCGCAGTACCTGCTGTCCAAGCGCACCGACGTGTACGTGAACGGCTTCTACCAGAAGGCGTCGTCGTCGGTCGGCACGGCGTGGATCGACGGCACCGACAGCCCGTCGTCGACGACGTCGCAAGTGGCGGTGGTGGTCGGCATCCGCCAGAAGTTCTGATGTCCTGATGCGCACGCGCGTCTTCCGGAGGAGGCTCACATGAAATTCAAACTGTTGCTGGCGTCGTTGCCGTTCGTCGGGATGTATGCGGGCGGCTCGATCGCCGAGGTGCGGCCGCTGTTGTTCGGGCTGCCGTTCCTGCTCGTCTGGAACCTGATCTGGATGGCGGCGACGGCCGCGATCCTCGCGATCCTGTTCCATCTCGACGAGCGCGACGCGGCCCGCGACGGCCGCACGGGAGACGCGCAATGAACGCTTCGATCATCATCATCGCGGCGTTCGCCGTGTTCGCGCTCGCGATCGGCGTGATGGCGCGCCGCGGCCGCAAGCTCACGCTCGAGCAGTGGGCGGTCGGCGGGCGCGGCTTCGGTTCGCTGCTCACGTTCCTGCTGATGGCCGGCGAGGCGTTCTCGACGTTCTCGTTCCTCGGCGCGAGTGGCTGGACCTACAGCAAGGGCGTGCCGGCGTTCTACATCCTGTCGTACGGCTGCCTCGCGTTCGTGATCGGCTACTGGATGCTGCCGGCAGTCTGGCGCTACGCGAAGGAGCGCGGGCTCGTATCGTTCGCCGATTATTTCGCGGCGAAGTACGACAGCCGCGCGATCGGCGTGCTGGTGTCGATCGTCGCGGTGTTCGCGATGGTGTCGCTGCTGATGATCCAGCTGCGCGGGCTCGGCGTGATCGTGTCGGAGATGTCGTACGGGCTGATTCCTCAGGCCGCCGCGATCTGGATCGCCGCGACGCTGATGGCCGTCTACATGGTCGTGTCGGGCATTCACGGGTCGGCGAGCATCGCGATCTTCAAGGACGTGCTGATCCTCGCGATCGCGATCTTCCTCGGCCTGTACCTGCCGATGCATTATTACGGCGGCCTGGGCGAGATGTTCGCGAAGATCGACGCCGCGCATCCCGAACTGCTGCGCATGCCCGAGCATGGTTTCAACCTGAGCTGGTACAACTCGACGATCCTGCTCACGTCGCTCGGTTATTACCTGTATCCGCACGGCTTCACCGCGATCTACGTTGCGAAGGACGAACGCGCGCTGCGCCGCAACGTGATCCTGATGCCGCTGTACCAGGTGCTGATCGCGTTCCTGTTCCTCGTCGGCTTCGCGGCCGTGATGACCGTGCACGGGCTCGAAGGTGCGCAGACCGATCTTGCGCTGCTGCGGCTCGTGAAGCAGACCTTCCCCGCGTGGTTCGTCGGCATCGTCGGCGGCACGGGCTTGCTGACCGCGCTGGTGCCGGGCTCGCTGATCATGCTGAACGCGTCGACGACGATCGCGCGCAACATCTACCGCGAAGGCTTCGCGCCGAACGCGACCGACCGCGAAGTGACGCGCGTCGCGCGGATCGCGCTGCCGATCTTCACGCTGGTGGTCGTCTACTTCGTGCTGCGCGGCGGCGCGACCTTCGTCACGCTGGCGATCTTCTCGTCGAGCCTGCTCACGCAGCTCGTGCCGATGCTCGCGTCGAGCTTCCTGAGGCGGCCGTTCGGCACGCGTGAAGGCGCGTTCGCGGGCATCGTCGCCGGCGCGATCGTGATCGCGATGACGAACTACTACGGCGTGACGCTCGCGTCGCTGTTCCCCGGCGCGTCGAACACGCTGACGTCGATCAACCCCGGGCTCGTCGCGCTCGCGGTGAACGCGGTGGTGTTCATCGCGATCAGCGCGGTGCAGCGCAAGCTGAAGGCCCGTGTCGCGGCGCCGGTCGGCTCCGCGTGACAGCGGCTTCGTCATGACCCTCCCGAACCACAACAGGACAATACGCGATGACTACCGAGGTAAAACGAGAGGAAACACGCGAGGACCCGCGCGAAGCGATCGACATCCTGATCGCGAACGGCTGCGTGATCACGATGGACCCGCAGCGGCGCGTGATCGACAACGGCGCGGTTGCCGTGAAGGGCGATCGCATCGTCGCCGTGGGCGGCACCGATGAACTGCAGGCGCGCTATCGCGCCGCGCGCACGATCGATGCGCGCCGCAAGGCCGTGTTGCCGGGGCTGATCGACGCGCATGCGCACGCGGGCCACGCGATGCTGCGCACGATTGGCGGCGCGGACGGCGATGCGTGGTCGGCCGCAGCCGAGACGATCTACACGCGCGCATCGGACGAGGCGTTCTGGGAGACCGAATCGCATCTCGCCGCGCTCGAACGGCTGAAGGCCGGCGTGACGACGGGCGTGTCGCTGCTCGGCGGTGGCAACTCGATCATGCGCGTCGACGATCCGGTGTACGCGCGGCGCCATTGCGACGCGGTCGTGCGCACCGGCACGCGCTCGATCGTCGCGGTCGGCCCGTCGCGTCCGCCCGCGCCGCGTGCGTACACACGCCACACGCCGGACGGCGGCGACACACGCGACATCGATTTCGACACGATGTACGACGTGTGCGAGGACATCATCGACGCATGCCACGGCGACGCCGACGGCCGGATCCGGATCGCGCTCACGCTGCCCGTGTACGGCCCCGAGCACGACCCGGAACTCGTGCAATACGAGCGCGACTTCCGCGACCAGGCCGCGCGCTACGGCGCGTTGGCGCGCGAGCGCGGGTTGACGTTCACGCAGGACGGCCATCGCGCCGGCACGCTCGCGTTCGCACATCGCGAGCTTGGTCTGCTCGGCCCGACGTCGTTCATGTCGCACAGCATCGACCTGACCGACGACGACATCGCCGCCTGCGTGGAGACGGGCACCGCGATCGTCCACAACCCGAGCGCGATCATGTCGATCATCGGGCGCTGCCCGGTGCCCGAGCTGATCGACGCGGGCGTGACGGTGGCGATCGCGTCGGACGGCGCGGCGCCCGATCGCGGCTACGACATGTTCCGCCACATGTGGCAGTGCATGCATTACCACCGCCGGCATTTCCGCGACCCGGACGTGCTGCCGCACGGCAAGGTGCTGGAGATGGTGACGATCGACGCGGCGAAAGCACTGTCGATCGATCACGAAGTCGGTTCGCTCGAAGCCGGCAAGTTCGCCGACGTCATCCTCGTCGACCTGTTCCGGCCGCACATGATGCCGATGAACATGCCCGTGTACCGCGTCACGTGTTTCGCGAACGCAGCCGACGTGTGCATGACGATGGTTGGCGGGCGTGTGCTGATGGAAGATCGGAAGGTGCTGTCGGTCGACGAGAACGCGATTCTCGAGCGGGTGAACGAAGTCGCGGAACGCACGATTGAACGCGGCGGGTTGCGTCATCTGCTCGACGAGCCGGCGACGCTGTGGGGGCGCAGTCACTATTGAGCGACGGCGGCGCTGACGGCGGTTTGCGTGGCGCAAACGCGGCAAGGCCAGCCCCGATCGGGGCTGGCTTTTTTCGATTCCGGGTCTTTCGTCAACCCGTGATCGTCGCAGTCGGGCGCACGACGATCTCGTTCACGTCGACGTCGGCGGGTTGGGCGATCGCATACGCGATTGCCGCAGCGATTGCGTCCGGTTCGAGCGCAATACTGCGGTACGTCGCCATTGCGTCCGCGGCGACCGGGTCCGTGATGGTGTCGGCCAGCTCCGACGTGACGACGCCCGGACAAATGCTCGTGACGCGCAGCTTGTCGTTCTCCTGCCGCAGGCCATCGGAGATCGCGCGCACCGCATACTTCGTCGCGCAATAGACGGCGGCGGTCGGCGACACCCGCAGCCCGCCGATCGACGATACGTTGACGATCTGGCCGAAACCCTGGCGATTCATCACCGGCAGCACGGCCGCGATGCCGTACAGCACGCCCTTGATGTTGACGTCGACCATGCGGTCCCACTCGTCGACTTTCAGCGATGCCATCAGCGACAGCGGCATGACGCCCGCATTGTTGACGATGACGTCGATACGTCCGTACTCGGCGAGCGCGGCTTCGACGAAGGCGACGCTGTCGTCGCGACGCGTCACGTCGAGCGCGCGCCACGCTGCGGTGCCGCCATTGGCACGAATGTCGCCGGCGAGGGTAGCAAGACGTTCGGTGCGACGCGCGCCAAGCATGAGCCGGGCGCCGCGGGCACCCAGATAGCGGGCGGTGGCGTCGCCGATGCCGCTGCTCGCGCCCGTGATCAGGACCACTTTCTGTTCGATGTTGTCGCTAGTCATATCCGTTCCTCGGTTCAGGTGAAGAACCGACAGCATCGCGTGGAACGGGCGGAGGCCGATATCCCGCGAGTCCGCATTTCTTGCACGATTCTCCGAGAATGCGGCGGCTGCGATGCGGGCCGCGATCGGGTATGCGACACTCGAACCATGGAAAAAATCACTGACCTCGCGGCGCTGATCGCGCGCCATGCGCCCGCGGACGGCGCGGTCGACACAGCAATTGAGGGTCTGGGCCTGCTGCGCTCGTCGGCCACGACGGAACCCGTGCATACGCTCTACGAACCGTCCTGCTGCATCGTCGCGCAAGGGCGCAAGCGTGCGGTGGTCGGCGGCCGCGCGTATCAGTACGATCCGTCGAACTACCTGATCGTCGGCCTGGATTTGCCGGTGATCGGTGCGGTGATCGAGGCCAGCGCGGACAAGCCGTATCTCAGCGTGCGACTGCCGCTGAACCGTCAGGCGCTCGCCGACATGCTCATGCACGATTCAGCGAAGCCCGATCGCGGCGCGGAGCGCGCTTCACCCGCGATCGCGGTGGAAGCCGCGACGCCGCACCTGATCGATGCGGCAACGCGGCTGCTGCATCTGCTCGACACACCGGACGACGTGCCTGCGCTCGCGCCGCTGATCGAGCGCGAGATTCTCTATCGCCTGTTGCGCGGGCCGCATGCCGGCATGTTGCATCAGATTGCGTATCAGACCGGCCGTATCAGCCGGATTCAGCGAGCGATCGTGTTCATTCGCCAGCACTTCACCGAAGATTTCGCCATCGACGAACTCGCCGCGCTCGCGGACATGAGCGTGTCGACGTTCCACGCGCAATTCAAGGCGGCCACGCACATGAGCCCGCTGCGTTTTCGTGCGCAGATCCGTTTGCAGGAGGCGCGCCGTCTGATGCTGGCGGAAGGGTTGGGTGCGGCGGAAGCCGGGTATCGTGTCGGTTACGAAAGCCCGTCGCAATTCAGCAGGGAGTACGGGCGGCTGTTCAACGCGCCACCCAGGCGCGACGCAGAAAAACGAAAGACCCTGGCGCTCGCTTGACGCACGGAAACATTGCCGATGGTTGGCCGTCGGCGGACATGCTAGGATTTCCACCAAACAACTCCGGAGACTGCTATGCCGTTCATCTGCGAAAACGTTGAATGTCGTGCCGTGCTGGCTCGCGGTCAGGTCAGGTCCAGGCAGGAGGACGACGGGTGGTGCTTCTACTGCCCCGACTGCAATGCCAGAAACGAGTTGAAGGATGTCGGCGCACCCGGCGGTCCGGTCGAGCTGGTTCAGCCCGAACGATCCGATCTGCCGCACAAGGTGATCGCAACTGCCCGACCATTGGAGGATGGCAGATACGCCGCGCAATTGCGCGTTCAGCGGGCGCTCGGCGTGAAAGGAACGTACGCGGCCGAAGAGCACTGGGAGCAGCTCGGTGTATTCCCCGACGCGCAGGAAGCCGTCGCGCATGCGAAGTCGTTCGCCACCAACCTGCTGGAACGAACAGCCTAGCCGCTTACACCATAACGGGTGTTGCGCGGATCGATACGGGCGACCCACGACCGTGGGTCCGCGCGACAACCGGGTGCCGTGCGGCGTGCGCAAAGGGATACCGCATCACACCGAATTCCCCGCCAGACAGGATGTGACCGGCCTGAATTCGATCAGCGTCGATTCACGCAGCACTGCCGGTCGCGAGCTTGACGAAGAGTCGGGCCGCTTCGTTTTCATTGGACAACGCGCGCAGCGCAAGGGCGAGCGCCAGCTGGGCGTCGTGCGAGGCCGCGCTGCGATCCTGGTCGAACAGCTTGACCGCGTGACGCATGTGTTGCGCGGCCTGCGTGTGCAGCTCGACGGCCGCAGCATGAAGCTTGGCCACGTCCGCGGCACTCGCGTTCGAGCCGGACGATGAAGGTGGGGTGGATGGCGAATTGGCGCCGTGCGCGCCGGCGTCGTGTGCCTGATCGATCGCATGCAGCGTGTGACCATGGGCGATCATCGCCTGATGGGCCGCGTGGGCAAAGTCCTTGCCGTCCTCGAAATGCCGCGACGCCTCGCGGTGATATCGCGCGGCCTGCTCGTGGTGCGATGCCGCGGCTTCGAGATGTCCTTTCTTGCTGTGCTTCGTGTTCATGCCGGCTCCCGTGCAACTTCAGGATTGACTCGGATGGCGACCGATTCGAAGACACAGCGACAGGTCGCGGCGAGGTCCTAATCTACACGCACTAACGCGTTGTGTGGCATTTACGTGTCGCGGGACATCGGCATCGCATTCGGATTCAGATTCGGCCAGGAGCCACCTTGCACATGTGTCTTCGGCCGGACGTTCACGCGTCGGTCTCGTAAAACAGACCGTATTCCCCCGTCGTTCGCCTGATTCGCGCGAAACCGAGTTCGCCCAAATGCATGCCGGCGATCAAAAGCCCGTCCGAACTGACCCGGTCCAACAGCCGTGAGCGCGTGGCGGCTGCCAGCGACGGATCCTGATCGAATGCGATCGATACGTCTGGCCGTTTGATCTGGATGTGAGGGAAATGAACGACATCCCCCCACACGAGCAGGCCGCGATCGCCGGATTCGACGAGATAGCCGGTGTGCCCGTCCGTGTGTCCCGGTAGCGATATCGCGCTGATGCCGGGCAGCACTTCGCCGTCGTCGAACGTACGGAGCCTGTCGCGGTAGCCGTCGAATACCTGGCGCGCGATCAGGAAGTTGCCGCGGGCCCGCTCGCTGGCACGGCTCAGATTTCCGTCGTCCTGCCAGAACTTGACCTCGCGTTGATGTGCTACGAGCTCCGCATTCGGAAAGGCCACTTGTCCGGCCGGATTCACCAGCCCGCCGACATGGTCGGGATGCGCGTGCGTGAGCAGGATCGTGTCGATCGTGGCTGGCTCGATGCCGGCAAGCGACAAGTTGGTCTGCAGGCGGCCGCCCCATTGCTTGAACCCGCCGGCCCCACCGTCGATGAGAATCGTGCGGCCCGCGCCGCGTACCACGTAGCAGTTGATATGCACCGCGGCGGGCTCGTTCTGCCCGGCATCGCGCTGCATTCTGGAAGCCTCGGACGCGTCGATATTCGACAGGAAGTCGAGGCTGGCGGTGAGGTAACCGTCGCTGATCGCGGTGATCGTGAAATCGCCGGCTTGCTGACTGGGAAAGGTAACGGTGGACACAATGCTTCTCCGGACCGATTAATTGCGGGCGTGAATGTTCGACGCGGCATGACCGAAACAACGGATGCGCGCGGTGAGGCCGGTGCAGCGGACGATGGCGTTATCCAGCGCTTCCATGAAGGAGTCCATGACCGCGGGCGTGCGAAACGTCTCGACGCGATACTGGACTTCCGCGAAAACGGGATGGCCGTGCCCATGCCGAACCTCGACAAAGATGACGTGAACGTTCTTGAGCGCCGCTTCAAGGACGCGCGTGCAGAGTTCGACGCAGTCGCCGGACAGCTCGGCCAGCCGCTCGTCCGACGGCATTTGCCCCGCAGTGATATGGATGGTGACGTTGGGCATCGCGGATCTATTGTTCCTGTTCGGTCGACACGGTGCGGAAGCGGGTCAGTTGTTCCGTCATCGGCGCGTAGAGGTGGACGCCGTCGGGCACGCTCTCGGCCGACTGAGCGTTTCGCCGAGGCAGCGTGGCGAGCCAACGGCGTTCCGGGCTTTTCTCCAGCGCAACCGCGTGCATGGCCAGCGGCGTGACGCCCATCCGGATCAGCGGTTCGGGGCCGCTTGCACACAGCGCGAGGCGTTCGTCCGCATCGACCGCCGGCGCAACGCCGATATCGCTGTACAGATTTCGATGCCAGTCGGTGATGTGTTGCTGCCACCGGGCGAAATTGCCGCCGCCTTTCCGGCGATATTCGTCACCCGTCAGGATCTCGAGCCCGTCGATCGTGTGGACGGCCAGGTAGACCGGGCAACCGTCGCTCAACGCCTTGAAGCGCTGCGACGTGTGAAAGCCGGTAACCGATATCAGGGCGGGCAGCTTTTCGAGGCTGTAGAAGTCGTTCCATTCGGCTTCGCTGCCGGGGTCGGCGAAGCTGCATTCCACGGTGTAGATCATCAGATTATCCTTCGGGCCGGATGAGTATTTTTCCGCGAACGACCGATGGTCGCTGCGGAAATGTAATGGTAGGCTGATGCGTTCCGCGTAGATAACGAAATAAAGTCAGCCTTCAGTGATCTTTGATCAAGCTGACGTCAGGCGCATACCCATCGGCGAGACCCTCATGCGACGCAAGATTCCAAGCAATTCCGCGCTTCAGGCTTTCGAGGCCGCGGCTCGACACGGCAGCTTCGCCCGCGCGGCCGAGGAACTGGCACTGACCGAGGGTGCCGTCAGTCGCCAGATCGGTCGACTGGAGGCGTTTTTGGGTGTCGCGCTGTTCGAGCGCGTGGGAAATCGGGTGCGGCTCGCCCCCAACGGCATGCGATACGCGGGGCAGGTTCGCGAGATTCTGGACCGGCTGGAACGGGACAGCCTGTATCTGATGGGGCAGCCGATCGAGGGCGCGAGCATCGATATCGCTGCCATTCCAACCTTCGCCACCCGTTGGCTAATCCCGCGACTGAAACGCTTTCAGGACAGGCATCCGAACATTACCGTGCATATCGCCGAACGGATGGAACCCTTCCTGCTTGCCGGCAGCGGTTTCGATGCGGCGATTCATTTCGAGCATCCGGCATGGGCGGGCATGCATCTGCATCACCTGCTGGAGGAGGTGCTGGTGCCCGTCTGTAGTCCGGCGCTTCTCGAAGGCGCCGGTGCGAACGTATCGCTGGATGAATTGCCGCGCCTGCACCGGCGACAAAATCCTGACGCGTGGCAGCTCTATGCACAGGAGTCCGGCATCGCGCTGACCAATTCGGCGGTCGGCGCGCGTTACGATCTCCATTCCATGCTGATCGAAGCGGCGCTGGCCGGTTTGGGCGTGGCGTTGGTGCCGCGTCTTTACATCGAGACCGAGCTTGAACAAGGCCGTTTGGTTGCGCCCTGGCCGGACGGCAAGTCGATTGCCAAACACTTCTGCCTCGTTCTGCCCGAGCCGATCGAATTGAGCGAAGGGCCGCTACAGGCATTTGCGAAATGGATGCTTCATGAAGCTCGGGGGTTGGCGGTTTGAAGCGATGTCCGGCGGTCATCGACAATGTAAGTCGGCGAGATACGTTGGCTCGACAAAGTCTGCATGCAACTGATTGGAAGTTAGGCATCCGAGGAATACACGAGTCATGTTGATTAACAGGCAGGAGCAGTGCGGAGAAGAATCATCGTCGGGGCGGCGATATCCAGGCGAAAGGAAAAGCAGGAAACGCCACTTTTACGTGCAAACGGCGTTGGCACTCATACTGGCATTGGTCGCAAATTGCTCGTTTGCCGAGAGTGACGTGAGCGACACGGATCAGCAGCAAGCCGCGTTGCGTACCCTGATGGGCAAGAATCCGGCACCAGCGGATAGCGTCAAGGGTCTCGCGCTGGCGCCGTGGACGCATGGGCCATCCATGTCAGGGCCGCTGTGGGTCGTGGCCGCATTGGTACAGCGCCCGAACGATGACGTCGAAGCAGCATTGTGGACAGGCGTCCTGACCCGCGACGAGCAAGGATTCCACCTGCTCGCGAGTGACCGAAGCGAGCGCGTCGATACGTCGCCGCTATTGTGGAACGCATCCGTTGCCATGGATCTTGTTCCCTACCGAATCAGCGACCGGGAAACGGCCTTTGGCGTGCGCTTCGACAACAACTACACATCGACCGCACATAGCGATACGACCGAGATACTGAGCTTGTATCGTTATGCAGAGGGTCGCGTGATGCCCATCTTCACCGCGCTGACTGATTGGTCGACCTATGACAAGGATGAGGCTAGCGATTGCGTGAAGAAGAAGGCCGGGATGGGCACGAATTCGAGCGACGCCCGACAGGATGCGTGTGATGCGGAAAGCACGACGGAGGCGCACTACGTGCTGTCGTTTAGTCCACACACGGCCAATGGGTACCATGACCTTCTTGTGCGCCCCAGGGGCAAGGCCGCGTCGGGCAAGTCCGCGCGTTTTATCTGGAACAACGGTACTTATCAACCGCGTCGATTCGCCGGCGACTGGCACTGACATTCAACTGCAGGTCGGGTGAGACGGTCGTACTTTGCGGCCGCTTCCCGTCTTTGCCGCCGTCTCGCGTTTCCCCGAAGACATACAACAAATATTCAGGTCGGACGACGTCCGCCATCGGCCAACTCGCAAGAAAATATCGAATGGCGCTATTTAAGGGTTATCCGTAAAATAAGTCACTTCGACGGTTTTCGATCACGACATCATCATGCATCGAATTGGATTCTTCGTTTGCCGTGGCTACGATGCGCTTGACCTGGCCGGACCCCTTTCGGCCTTTAATCAGGTGGTCAGGGCCGCCGGCCATACCCCATACGATCTGCAGGTCATCTCGCAGGCCGGAGGCCCCGTGCTTGGCAATGCGGGCCTTCCGATCGAGACGAAGCCGGTCGGGCGGCGCGCGTTCGACACCGTCATATTCGTGGGCGGTGATATCGAACCGATGCAGACATCGGAGAACATCGCCGCGGCCAGGAAATTGGGCGCCAAAGCGTCGCGGGTGGCAAGCGTGTGTACGGGCGCGTTTCTGCTGGCGGAAACCGGCTTGCTGGACGGCCTGAGAGCAACGACGCACTGGCTGTACGCTGCCCAGTTGCAGTCGCGCTTCCCTCGCACCCGGGTCGAGAGTGACAGCATTTATATCGCTGATGGCCGCATATGGACGTCGGCGGGCATCGCCGCTGGAATAGACCTGGCGCTCGCGATGATTGAACGAGACATGGGCGCGGAAATCGCGCGCGCTGTCGCCAGGTATTTGGTCGTTCCATATCGCCGACCTGGAGGGCAGTCCCAATTCTCGGCGATGTCGCAAATGGAACCGGAGTCGGATCGTATCCGCATCGCGCTGAATTTCGCCCGTGAACATCTTGCCGAAGCGCTGCCTGTCGAGCGACTTGCCGATGCCGCCAGATTGAGTCCGCGGCAATTCGGACGCGCATTTCGCCGGGAAACGGGTGAAACGCCCGCCAAGGCGGTCGAGCGCTTGCGCGTTGAAGCTGCGCGGCTGCGCCTGCAGAGCGGTAGCGAGCCGATCGAACAGATTGCGCTCGCGGTGGGGTTTGCCGATCCGGAGCGGATGCGAAGGGCCTTCGTCAAACTGCATGGACATCCGCCGCAATCGATCCGACGCGAAAGCAGATTGAACGGTGAGCGCTGATCGAGGGCCGATCAGCGCGTCACTTTCCCACTCCGATGGATCAGGCCACTGCGGTTTGACCTACCGCCCGGGAGACTTTCATCGACACCGACGAGCGTCGGGTTTCAGGGGGCGTAACTGTTCCAGATGTCGCGATGCAGCTTCCAGGTGTCGCCCTGCTTCACGAAGACAAGGATCTGCTTGCCGCGATATTTGAGCTTGCCGCCCTGATCGCGGATCTCGGCATCCGACACTTCGGTCACCATCCGGTCGTTGCCGTAGAACTCGTAGTTGTCGAAGGATACGGTGCCAGGCCTGGATCCCGAATATCCTTTGGTGAAATACGCGACGATCGCGCCGGGGCCGGTGACCCGGTCGCCCCCGGGCGGTAACAGTGCGCCGTCTTCGGTATAGAGGCGACCTATCGCAGCGTAATCACCTCGCGCGAAGGCGTCCGCCCATCGTGCATTTTCGGCTTTGATGGCCGCTTCGGGCGGACGCTGGGCGTCACTTGCCGTTGCAGGTGGCGCAACAGCGAAAAGGGCGATGCAGGCTGCAAGGGCAGCAAAACAATGACGAGTCTGTCGCATTCGATGATTTCCGATCTTGGCTTGAATTGAAGTGGGCCGCACCGGCTTGGGCCGACGGGGCGTGCAGACCATGCCGGTTGCGGCCTTCATCGAGGCCCGCGGTGTGGCCTCGCGCACAACGCGTGGAAGCGTTTCAGCGAACACCTGGAATGCGTGCGAGTCCCTTGGATGCGCCCGGCAGTTTCTGGTCGACCATCGCGATGAGTTCTGGCCGGGCATCTCGGGGATGGCCGGAATGGAACGGCGGCGCGGGATCGTATTCGATCACGAGTTGCGTGAATTCGGCGGCCTGTTGACCGCGCAGTTTCGCGGCCACGCGAAGGGCGAAGTCGATGCCCGCCGTCACGCCGCCGCCGCTCATGAAGCGGCCGTTGTCGTCTTCCACGAAGCGATCCGGAACGGGGATGGCGCCATATTCGGACAGCTTGTTGACGAAGGCCCAATGGCAGGCGCTGCGCTTGCCCTTGAGAATGCCCGTTGCAGCGAGCACGAGCGACCCGTTGCACACCGACGTCACATGGTCGGCGCGCTCGGCCAGACGCCGGATCTGCGCTTGACATGCCGGCTGCATCGGCGCCGTCAGATTGGATCCGCCGGGGACCAGAATCAGGCCTGCCTTCTCGATATCGGCTAGTCGTTCGGTCTTGCCATACATGACGCCGAATTCGAGCGGCACATAACCGCCATCGAGGCTCGCATAGCGAACGTTCGTGTTCGGTAGCCGGTGAAAGATCTCGCTGGGGCCGGCGAAATCGAGCAGTGTCCCGCCGGGATAGACCGCGATGACGATGTCGAGCGGATCGGACGGCGAGAGCATCCCGTCGTTGCCCGCCTGCGCAAAAGCGGAAGTGGGGCGGCCAAGCAGGGTTCCGCCTCCCAGGATGGCGCCGAGCGTGGCGAGGCTGCCAAGCTTGAGCACATCGCGGCGGGAACGGTCCGCGCCAATCGGCCGCTGGCCGGACGCGTTGTTTTCGCTATTGTCGGTCAAGATATTTTCTCCTTGTACGTCGGCCCCGTCTGCGAGCGCAGCCAGGTCGGGCCGGATTGCCGGACCGCCACGACGAAAGGCGCGGCGGGCATGTGATTCACACGGGGAGGCGCCGGGATGTCGTGCAGGGCTCCGACATCGGAAACCGAAGCCTCAAAGTTGCGACGCACCGCCATCGACGACCAGTTCGGTGCCGACGACGTAGGAGGATTCGTCGCTGGCGAGATAAAGCGCCGCGTAGGCAATGTCCTCGGCCTTTCCCATGTGGCCCACCGGGATAGCCTTGGCGAACTCGGCCTTGCGGTCGCGAACCCATTCTTCGGACATCCCCCACTTGCTGATCAGGGGCGTGTCCATCGCGCCGGGAGCGATCGCGTTGAAGCGGATCTTGCGGTCGAGAAACTCGTAGGACCAGCTGCGGGCAAGGGATCGGACGGCCGCCTTCGCCGCGGCGGTCAACGAGATGCCATGCTTGCCGGTCTGCGCGACGAACGATGTATTGAGGATGACTGAGGAACCCTCTCGCAAGATCGGGAGCGCCGCCTGGAGCGTATACACCACGCCCTTGACGTTGATGTCCAGGATCTCGTCATAGAGTGCCTCGTCGATGTCGTTGATTGCCGACGGGAACGCCCGACCCGCATTGGCGAACACGACATCCAGCCCACCGAACTGCTCTTTCACTTCCGCGGCAATCGCCCGCATGTCCGCGATCGAACGGACGTCGCCCTTGAGAACGAGCGCGTTCTCGCCAAGCTCGGCCTTCACGCGTTCAAATACGGCATCGTCGCGACCCGTAACCGCTACGCGGGCGCCTTCGGCAATGAAGAGCCTGGCGGTTGCAAGACCGATGCCACTCGTACCACCGGTGATCAAAGCTGACTTGTTCCTGAGCCTCATCGTGTGTTCCTTTCTCTGCCTCGTGATTGACCAAGCCGACGGTTCAAAGCGCAATCTTTTCGGTGCACTTGACTCGTCTTCCATGCCAATTATGAAAGGCGACACAGAAGGCTCAAAGGTCGTATAACCCTCAAAAAACGTCACGTGGTCGCAGGCGGCTGGTCAAACGTCGGGCGGACTCACTTCCACGTTTGATCCGCGAATGGTCGGCGAGATACGGACCGTGATGAAGACGCTGGCGCGCGCGGGAACATGACGAGGGTCGTCGTTGCGCACGCAACGGCCAAGGTTGGACCGAAGGCGCCGTGATCCGCGAATGGCTGCTGCGTCTTCAGATACCGCCGCCCAAAAAAAAGAGGCGCCGCGCACTCATGCACGACGCCCCTTCGCCTTCTCCGCCGGCCGTCACCGGCCAACTCGCCATCGCGTCAATTGTAGATATCGAACGAGAAATACTTCTTCGCGATGCGCTGGTAAGTCCCATCCTGAATCAGGCTCGCAAGCGCCTGGTTGATCTGCGTGCGCAGCGCATCATCGTCCTTGCGCACACCGATCGCCGAACCGACACCGAGCGTCTTCGGATCATGCAATGCCGGCCCCGCGAATTCGAAGTTCGCCCCCTTCGCGGTCTTCAGGAAACCGAGGTCGGCCTGCACCGACGATTGCAGCGACGCGTCGAGCCGGCCCGATAGCAGGTCCTGGTACACGAGATCCTGCGTCTGGTACGTGCGGACGATCACGCCCTTCGGTTCCCAGTACGTGCGCGCGTAGGTCTCCTGCGTCGAACCCTGCTCGACGCCGACGCTCTTGCCCTGCAGCGACTCGGGCGTCGGCTGCAGGTTCGAGCCGCGCCGCGCGACGAGACGCGGCGGCACGTTGTTGATCTTGTCCGTGAACGCGATCTGCGCGAGTCGTTTCTCGGTCACGCTCATCGACGACAGCACGCCGTCGAACTTGCGCGCCTTCAACGCGGGGATCATCCCGTCGAACGCGTTCTCGACCCATACGCAGCGCACCTTCATCCGTTCGCAGATCGCGTTGCCGAGATCGATGTCGAAGCCGACGAGCTTGCCGTCGGGCGCGAGCGATTCGAACGGCGCATAACTGGGATCGACGCCGAGGCGCAGGACCGCCGGGTCTTTCGCGGCGGCGGCGCCTGCCGTCAGCGCGAGCGCGACGGCCAGAACGAGCTTTTTCATTTGTGTCTCCAATACCGATTGATTGTGTTTGTCGTGAAGCGAACAGCGGCCGATGGGCGTGACGGCCCGCGCCCGGCCATGCGCGGGCGGCTGGACGGTCGCCGGAAGAGGCCGGCGAACGCCCGGATCAGGAAATCGGGTTCAGTGCGCGGCGCCGGTGATGCGCACCATGCTGTGCCGGTAGCCGGCGGGCGAGAACGCGGCGTTCAGCGCGGCCATCGCCGCGATTACGGCGATGTGCATCCACCACGCGATCGCGAAGCCGCCGCCCGCGTCGCGCAGCCAGCCGATCAGCCAGGGGCTCGCCGCCACCGTCAGGAAGCCGACGCCCTGCACGAACGCGGCGAGCGCGCCCGCGAGCCGCGCGTCGTGCAGGTGATCGAGCGTGACGATCAGGCTCATCGAGAAGAAGCCGCCGAGACCGAGGCCGACGCTCGCGACCCACAGCCACGGCGCGAACGCGGGCAGCGTCGCGAACCCGACGAAGCCGGTCGCCTGTAGCGCGAGCGTGAGCCACAGCACGTTGCGCCGGTCGGGCGAACGTTTCGCGAGCATCGGCATTGCGAGCGCGCCGGTCGCCTGGAACAGCGCCATCCATGCGAACAGGTTGCCGCTCGCCTGTGGGCTCATGCCGACGCCGCGGTAGAACGCGGGCAGCCACGCGACGAGGCTCGCGTAGCCGCTGTTGCTGAGGCCGAAGAACAGCGCGAGCTGCCATGCGCGCGGAATGCGTGCGAACGCGGTGATCGAGGTCGAGGCGGCCGTCGCGTGCACGGTGTCGTGCGGCGCCTTCGCGCGCCACAGCGCGAGCGTGACGAACGCGGGCACGGCCCACACGGCGAGCGCGAGATGCCAGCCGCCGTGCACGGCGAGCCACGGGCTCGCGACCGCGCCGAATGCGCCGCCGCCGACCAGCGCGGCCGAATAGAGCCCCATCGCGAGCGGCAGCCGGTCGACGAACCAGCGTTTCGCGAGGCCCGGCACGAGCGCCTGGACCACGGCGACGCCGGCGCCCGCGACGATCGCGGTCGCGATCAGGCCCGCACTGCCGCCGGCCCACAGGCGCGCGGTGCAGCCGGCCGCGATCAGCGCCAGCGCGGCGGTCAGCGCGCGCTGCTCGCCGAAGCGCCGTGCGAGCCCGACGCCGACACCGGCCACGACCCCCATCAGCACGAACGGCAGCGTGGTCAGCAGCGCGGCCGCACGGAAGCCGAGGCCCGTGTCGGCGCGCACGACGTCGAGCACGGGGCCGAACGCGGTCAGGAACGGACGCAGGTTGAGGCCGGCGAGTACCAGCAGCGCGAGCGCGCCATAGGACACGGAAGCCGCATGCGGGCGGTGTACGGCTTGCGCGGTGCCGGGATCGGTCATCGGGGATGCTCCAGGGAAGGGCCGGTGGCCCTGTGATGCGATGCCGAAAGGGTAAGCGCGCGCTACGCCAGGTGAAAATTAAATATTCGACTGGGAATCAGTGCGGATTGCGATGGGATCGCGCGGGGCGATGGGGACGGATGGGCGCGGCCGGCGGGGCGGGCTGCGCCGCGCGGTGCATGGCCCGCGACGCAGCCGTCGCTCCGGATTACGCGTGGTCATGCAGCCGGCACTTGCTGCGCGCCGGCCTGTTCACGTGCCTGTTCTCGGGCCGCGACGAGCGCCCGGATGCGCGCGCGGTCGGCCGCCGTCGAGGGCGTGAAGATCACGAGGCTCAGGTCGGGGCGGCCGATCACCGAGAACGCCGAATACTCGAGCGCGATCCGGCCGGCTTTCGGATGGCGGATCTCTTTCGTCCCTTCGTCATGCGAATGGATATCGTGGTCGCGCCACATCGCGTCGAATTCGGCGCTCGCCGCGCGCATCTCGTCGACGAACGCCTGGACGGCCTGCGTCGCGCCGCTGCGCGCGACGTCGGCGCGAAACGCGCCCACCGCGAATTGCGCGACGCGCGCCCAGTTCGACTGCGCCGCGCGCACGCGCGGATCGACGAAGATCAGCCGCAGGATGTTGCGCGCGGACGGTTGCAGCGTGGCATAGTCGGTCAGCGTCGCGGCCGCCGCGTCGTTCCATGCGACGACGTCCCACGTCGCCGTGCGCACGATCGCGGGGCTCGCGTCGAGCGAATCGAGCACGTGCTGCAAACGCGGCGTCACGCTGGCGGGTGCGTGATAGCGCACCTCGGGCGGATGGCCGACGCCGATCAGGAACAGGTGCTCGCGTTCCGCTTCGTTCAGCATCAGCGCACGGGCGAGCCGATCGAGCACGTCGGCCGACGGCGCGCCGCCGCGCCCCTGTTCGAGCCACGTGTACCACGCGGCACTCACGTGCGCGCGCTGCGCGACTTCCTCGCGTCGCAGGCCCGGCGTGCGGCGGCGCGTGGCCGGCAGCCCGAGCGCGGCCGGGTCGAGTTTCTCGCGGCGGTCCCGCAGGTACGCGCCGAGCAGGTTGTCGGGGGCCTCAGCCATATCCTGTTAGTTCGTTTACCGGTAAACCGTCACGACTTCACCGCGAGCGGCCGTCGACAGATAGTAAGCCTCCATTCCACCCGGAGGGTTTGAACATGCGTGTCTTTGTCACTGGAGCGTCGGGATTCGTCGGCGCCGCCGTCGTTGCCGAACTCGTTGCCGCCGGGCACTCGGTGCTCGGTCTCGCGCGGTCCGATGCAGCCGCCGCGTCGGTTTCGGCCGCCGGCGCCGACGTGCATCGCGGGTCGCTGGAGGATCACGACAGCCTGACGCGCGGCGCCGACGCCGCCGATGCGGTAATCCATACGGGATTCAATCACGACTTCTCGCGCTTCGCGCAGAACTGCGAGCTCGACCGTCGCGCGATCGAAGCGATCGGCGCGGTGCTCGCGGGCTCGGCACGGCCGCTGGTCGTCACGTCGGGCCTCGCGCTCGTCGCGCCCGGACGCGAGGCGACGGAGGACGATCCGCACGTGCCGGTGTCGTCGGGTTATCCGCGTGCGTCCGAAGCCACCGCGGCCGCGCTGGAAGCGCGCGGCGTGCATGCGTCGGTCGTGCGCCTGCCGCCGTCCGTGCACGGCGACGGCGACCACGGCTTCGTGCCGCGCCTGATTGCGTTCGCCAGGGAAAAGGGCGCGTCGGCCTATCTCGGCGACGGCGGCAATCGCTGGCCGGCCGTGCACCGGCTCGACGCGGCGCGCGTGTACCGGCTCGCGGTCGAGCGCGGCGCGGCCGGCGCGCGCTATCACGCGGTCGACGATACGGGGGTGCCGTTCCGCGAGATCGCGGCGGTGATCGGCCGCCGGCTGAACCTGCCGGTCGTCGCGAAATCGAGCGCGGACGCGGGCGAGCACTTCGGCTGGTTCGCGATGTTCGCGGGGATGGATGCGCCGGCAACCAGCGAGCGCACGCGTGCATCGCTCGACTGGGCACCGACGCAGCCGGGGCTGCTGGCCGATATCGACCGGCCGCGGTACTTCGAAAGCTGAGCGGGCGGCGCGGCGGCTCGCCGAGGCCGCCGCCCGCCATGCGCCGCTCAGACCGTGACGACGATCTTCCCGACCTGTGCGCCGGCTTCCATGTACCGATGCGCTTCGGCGATGTCGTCGAACGCGAACGTGCGGTCGATCAGCGGCTTCAGTGCGCCGGCCGCGAGCCCGTCGACGATGAAGCGCTTCGCGCGTTCGAGCCGCTGCGCGTTGCCGGCGATCTCGAACAGCTCGTAGCCGCGCAGCGTCAGGTGGCGCGCGAGCAGGTCCATCACCGGCACCGGGATGTCGCGCGTGTCGAGCGCGCCGTACTGGAAGAACGTGCCGTGGGGGCGCAGCGCGCGCAGCAGGTTGGCCGCGTCGGGGCCGCCGACCGGATCGAACACGATGCGCGCGCCGCTGCCGCCCGTCATCTCCGCCACCTGCTGCGGCAGGTCGGCGGGGCTGCCGACGATCACGTGCGCGGCACCCGCGTCGAGCAACGCCTGGCGCTTCGATTCGCCGCGCGTCAGCGCGATCGGCACCGCGCCGATATGGTTCGCGACCTGGATCGCCGCCTGCCCGACGCTGCTCGACGCGGCGCCGATCAGCACCGCGTCGCCGCGCTGCAGCCCGCCGAGTTCGATCAGCGCGCCGTAGGCCGTGACGAACATCATCCAGGTCGCGGCCGCTTCCTCGAACGACAGGCTGTCCGGATGCCTGACGACCGCATGCGCGGGCACGTTGACCACCTCGCCGTACATCCCGTAGTCGGCAAACGAGAACGCCGGCACGACGCTCACCGCGTCGCCTTCCGCGAATGCCGTCACGTTGCGGCCGACCGCCGCGACGACGCCCGACGCTTCATAACCGAGCGATGCGGGCAAGCGCGGCATGAACGTGTATTCGCCGCTGCGGTACATCACTTCCGCGCGATTCAGGCCGATTGCCTTCACGCGCAACTGGATGTCGTCCGGCCCGGGCGCGGGCACGTCGACGGTGTCGATCTGCAGCACGTCGGGGCCGCCGATGCGATGGAAACGAACGATGCGGGACATGGATTGCTCCTTCGATGAACGGGGGTTGATGAAGGAGCACTGTAGGCGCGTGACCGCGCCGGATAAACGCGTGACGAAATCATTGATTGTTATTCGAAGAATAACAATCAGCCGCGTGCCGTCGCGGACCCGGAACATCGTCGAATGCTTCGCCAAATGCATCAAATCATCCCGGCGTTTCGCGATGCGTGATGACCGCGTGTGAAATTGCTTTTTGTTTGTCGCCGCCTATATTGAGATCTGTTGTTTTCGATATGAGGAATAAAAACGATGACTACTCAATCGAACGTGCTCGATAAATTCAAAATGCGTGCGGCCTGCGGGGGACACAGGCCGGCCGTGGTCTCCGGGCACGAAACCCTGAGTTACGAGGCGCTGGACCGTTTGAGTGACGCGGTTGCCGATGCATTGCAGGACCGGGGAATCGGACGCGGCAGCCTGGTGCCGATCGAGGCGTCGCGCAACGCGCACTTCGTTGTCGGCATCCTCGGCATCCTGAAAGCGGGCGCGACCTATGTGCCGATCGACGACCGCTATCCGGATGCCCGCAAGGACACCATCCTGCGCGAATGCAATGCCGCGCTGGTCTTGACGGCCGGCGCGGCACCGCGGAATGCGGCCATCCCGTTCGCTTGCGTGGCCGACCTGAGTGCGCGGCGACCGGATCGGGACGCCGCGCGTGCGACGCCCCGTTTCGATGCGCGGGACGGCGCGATCTATGTGATCTTCACGTCCGGTTCCACCGGGGCGCCGAAAGGCGTGATCGTCGAACACGCCGCGGTGGCGGCACTCGTCGATTGGCACAATACGCGTTTCGCGATGAACGCCGACAGCCGTGCGACGCTGATGGCCGGCCTCGGCTTCGACGTATCGCAGTGGGAAATCTGGTCGACCCTTGCTTCGGGCGCGACGCTGTTTTTACCCGACGATGAAACGCGCCTCGACGCCGACGCGCTGGTGGGCTTCTTCGCCCGTCACCGGATCACGCATGCGTACGTGCCCACCGTGATGGTTGCCGATGTGGTGGGCGTCGGGCAGCCGGCGGAACTGACGCTGCAATACTTGTTTACCGCCGGCGAAAAGCTGGGCCCGATCGATACCCGCGGGATCGATTACACGGTCATCGACTACTACGGGCCGACCGAAGCGACGATCTTCGCGACTTGCCACGTCGTTCCGGACGCGGCGCTCGGCCGTCCGGACTCGATTGGGCGGCCCATCGACGGCACCGAGATCCTGATCCTGAACGACGCACTGGAATCCGTGACGGCGGACGAGGTCGGCGAGATCTGCATCGGCGGGCGCAGCCTGGCCCGCGGCTACCTGGGCAACCCTGCGTTGACCCGCGAGAAATTCCGTCCGCATCCGCAGCGTCCGGACCAGATCGTCTATCACACCGGCGATCTCGGGCGCTGGCTGAACGATGGCTCGATCCAGTTCCTCGGGCGCCTGGACGATCAGGTCAAGATCCGGGGCAATCTGGTCGAGCTGAGTGAAATTCACGCCGCGCTCGTCGGGTCCGGCGAGGTACGCAAGGCAGTGGTGCTGGCGTTGCCCGGCGCGGCCGGAACCGGGCCGGAACTGGTCGCGTTTGTCGTGCCGCGCGAATCCGGCGCGTCGCCCGCGCGTGTCGTCGACGCGCTCAAGGCGAGCGTGCGGCAAACGCTGCCCGACTACATGTGGCCCGTCAGCCATGTGCTGCTGGACGACCTGCCGATGACGGTGAACGGCAAGACCGACCGAGCCGCGCTCGAACATCGTTACCGTGCGGAACAGCGCAACCGGACGGAGCGGGAACCGTACACCGCCGTCGAGCGGATCGTGGCCGATGCATTCGTCGCGTTGATCGGACATGCGTCCTTTCGGAAGACCGACAGTTTTTTCGACATTGGCGGAAATTCGCTGCTGACCGCGAAGCTCGCACGGGCGCTGTCGGATGCCGTGGGGACGAAGATGCTGATCCGGGACGTCTACGAGCATCCATCGGTGGAGCGGCTCGCGGGCGAGATCGAGCGGCGTGTCGCCGTGGTGGCACCCGAGATCGAGCGCGAGCCCGTTTATGTGCTGGCGAACGATATCCGCATACCGGAGCAGGCGGATTTCAGCGGTGCCTTCGACACGGCGCTGCTGGCGCGTCCGCGCACGATCCTGCTGACGGGTGCGACGGGATTCGTCGGGGTGCACTTGCTGGCCGAACTGCTCGCGACGACGTCGGCGGTGGTGCATTGCGTGGTGCGTGCGCAGGATGCCGCCGCGGCGCGCGTGCGGATCGACGAGAAGCTGCATGCCTACGACGTGAACCTCGGGCCGGACGCGCGATCGCGCATCCGCGTGTGGGCGGGCGACTTCACGCAGCCGCGCTTGGGCATGAACGAGCACGACTACGCGGTGCTGGCGGACGAAATCGACATCGTTTACCACTCCGCCAGCGCGGTCAATTTCATCCAGCCGTATTCGTACATGAAGAAGATCAACGTGGACGGCATGTTCGAGGTCCTTGCGTTCGCCGGGTGCCGGCGAACCAAGGCGCTGATCCTGCTGTCGACGATCTCGGTGTACAGCTGGGGGCATCGCTTCACCGGCAAGACGATGATGACCGAAGCGGACGACATCGATCAGAACCTGCCGGCGGTGCTCGAGGACATCGGCTATACGCGCAGCAAATGGGTGATGGAGAAGATGGGTGATCTGGCCGCGCAGCGCGGCCTGCCGCTGATGACCTTCCGGCTCGGATACGCGACGTTTCACGGCGAGACCGGCGTGAGCGCGGATTATCAGTGGTGGGGGCGGTTGGTGAAGACATGCATTGCGCTCGGTGCCGTGCCGGATCTGCAGGACCTGCGCGAAGGGCTGACGAGCGTGGATTACATGACGAAAGCGCTGGCACGGATTTCACGCAATCCGGCGGCGCTGGGGCTGAAATTCAACCTGATCAATTCACCCGAGACCGACCTGACGCTGAGGGAATTCTTCTCGAGGCTGGAACGCTACTTCGGTCTGCGGTTTCAGGTCGTGCCGTTCCGTGAATGGCGCGATGCGTGGAAGTCGGATATCGACGCGCCGCTCTATCCGTTATTGAGCCTGTTCGACGACAACATTCGCGACGGCATGAGTACCGCCGAGCTCTACCAGAACAATTACGTGTGGGACTGCCGCAATGTAATCGAATTTCTCGACGGCAGCGGGATCGAGCAGCCGGCATTTTCCCGGGAGCAGCTGGCGCGGTACCTGGAGCGGTCGCTGGGTTATCGCGTCGCGCGGTGACGCACGCAACGCGGTCGCGTGGAAGTCGCGCCCGGACCTTCGTCCGGATCCATCGGGCTGCAAGCGTATCGTCTTCGTCGACTGCGTTCGTGCAGGTTCATGACCGGTTCTACACCGGATAGCGGCGCGCGATCAGCTCGGTCAGCCAGTCGATGAACGCGCGCACCTTGTCGGGCAGATGCGCGCGGTTCGGGTACAGCACCGAAATCGGCTTCGGCACGGCCGGCACGCCGGGCAGCAGTTCGATCAAGTGCCCCGAGTCGATGCTCGGCTGCAGCGCGGGCCGCAGCGCATGCACGATGCCGAGGCCGGCCAGCCCGCAGGACAGCAGCGCTTCCGAGTTGTTCGTGAGCAGGCTGCTCGCGAGCTTCAGCGCGACGGTTTCGCCGTTCGGGCGGAACGTCCATTCGAGCACCCGGCGATTGCTGCCGGTAAAGAAGTTGACGGCCCGATGCGCGCGCAGATCGTCGAGCGTGCGCGGCAACCCGTGGCGGGAAATATACGCGGGCGATGCGCACGTGACCATCGGCACGGCGCCGACCGTGCGCGCGACCATGCTCGAATCCTTCAGTGTGCCGACCCGCACGACGCAGTCGATGCCTTCGCCGATCAGGTCGGACGGCTGGTCGCTCGCGCCGAGCACGAGCTCGATCTGCGGATAGCGCTGCTGGAAATCGGGCAGCGCCGGAATCACGACCGTCTTCGCAAGCGCGAGCGCGATGTCGAGCCGCAGCCGGCCCTTCGGCGCCGCGCGCTGCTTGGGGAACGACGCGAACGCGTCGTCGATGCTGCCGAGCAACTGCACGCAGCGCGCGTAAAACGCCTCGCCTTCGGCGGTCACGCTGACGCGGCGCGTGCTGCGGTTCAGCAGCCGGATGCCGAGTTCCTGTTCGAGCTGTTGCACGGCTTTCGTCACGGCCGGCCGATGCAGTTGCAGCGCGTCCGCGGCTTGCGTGAAGTTGCCGCGTTCGACGATCTGTACGTAGATCTGCATCGTTTGCAGGCGGTCCATGGCGTTCCCGGGTGTCGTGGCGAGCGGCCATCTTCGCACACCGTCCGACCCCGGTGAAACGCCGATGCATGGCTGCCCGCCACGCGTCATTCGACCGGATGCAGATCCTGCAGCAGCGTCGGCACCAGCTCCGACACGGTCGGGTGGATGTGCATCGCGCGGCTGATCGTCGTGTACGGCGCGCCGGCGGTCATCACGTCGAGCATGCCGTGCACGACTTCGTCGCCCGTCACGCCGAGGATCGACGCGCCGAGGATCGCGTGGCTGTCCGCGTCGACGATCACCTTCATGAAACCCTGGCTCTCGCCTTTTTCCACCGCGCGGCCGACGCGCGTCATCGGGCGCGTGCCGACCAGCAGCCGGCGGCCCGTCTGCTTCGCTTCCGCGAGCGTCATGCCGACCCGGCCGAGCGGCGGATCGATATACATCGCGTATGCGGTGATGCGGTCGGACACCTTGCGCGGATCGTCGTCGAGCAGGTTGGCCGCGACGATCTCGTAGTCGTTGTACGCGGTGTGCGTGAACGCGCCGCGCCCGTTGCAGTCGCCGAGCGCCCAGATGCCGGGCACGTTCGTGCGTAGCTGCTCGTCGACCTCGATATAACCGCGCGCGTCGGTCGCGACGCCCGCGCGGTCGAGCCCGAGATCGTCGGTGTTCGGCACGCGCCCGACCGCGAGCAGCAGGTGGGAGCCCGCGACCTCGCGGCCGCCGCCTGCGCAGTCGAGGCCGACCACGATATTGCTGCCGTCGCGCCGCGCGCTCAGGCAGGTCGCGTCGAGCTGCACGTCGATCCCTTCGTTTTCGAGAATCTCGCGCACGGCCTGCGATACGTCTTCGTCCTCGCGGCGGATCAGGCGCGAGCCCTTCTCGACGATCGTGACCTTCGACCCGAAGCGGCGGTACATCTGGCCGAATTCGAGCCCGACGTAGCTGCCGCCGACGATCACGAGATGCTCGGGCAGGAAGTCGACGTCCATCATCGTCGAGTTGGTCAGGTACGGCACCGAATCGAGGCCCGGCATCGGCGGTACCAGCGCGCGTCCGCCGACGTTGATGAAGATGCGTTCGGCTTCGAGCAGCGCGTCGCCCACGCGCACCGTGTTGGCGCGCTCGAAGCGGGCGTGACCCTGGAACACGGTGGTGTTCGCGAGCCCGCGCACCCATTGCTCGACGCCGTGGGTTGAGCGGCCGGAGATCTGGTCCTTGCGCGCCTTCACGGCCTTCATGTCGACGGTGACGGGGCCGCCGACCGACACGCCGTATTCGCCGGCGCGCCGCGCGAGCTGCGCGGCGTATGCGCTTGCGATCAGCGTCTTGGTCGGGATGCAGCCGGTGTTCACGCAGGTGCCGCCGAAGCGGCCGCGCTCGATGATCGCGACCTTCATCCCGGCGGCCGACAGCCGCGCGGCGAGTGGCGGGCCGGCTTGCCCGGTGCCGATGACGATCGCGTCGAAGTGTTGCGTCATGACGTCCTCCTGCGCGGGTTCTACGTGAGAAGGCGTGCGGGCGAGCCGCGTGCGGTGCCGGCGCGCGGTCGCGCGACGGCGAGCGCCTATGGTAGTCCTGTTGGCATGTGCCCGCGAGTATCCGCGGGGCGGGGAGGCGGCGAGCGCGACAGACGGGCCGCGCACCGGTGCGGGCAGGCGGCGGCCGGCGCACCGCACTCGGTTGCGGCGCGCTTCGCCGGTCGCGTCAGTCCTTGCGTTTCCACTGCGCGAACGACACCGGCTGGTGCGCGTCGGCGCGCGTGACGGTGACGTGGTCGGGCTTGTCGTCGAGCGGATACGAGACGGTGACGATCTGGTTCGAAAATACCCAGCCGTGCGTGCGCGGGTCGTAGCGGAACGTCACGTAGTCGGTCCAGTGCTGCCCGCACGCGACGAAGTTCTGCACGGTGAAATAGCGGCCTTTGACCGAGAGGCCGTTGTCGGCGGCGTCTTCGGGATCGAACGGGTCGCACTGACCGCCGTCGTTCGCGCGCAGGACGACCTCGTCGTTGCGCGCGGCGAGCCGGAATGCGTGATCGGGCTGTTCCTCGAAGATCAGCAGCGGGCGCGGCGACGGCTGCTCACGCGTATCGACCGCGCGATGCACGACGACCAGAAAGCTGTGCCGGCCGTTGCCGAGATCCGGCCCGGCTTGTGCGAGCAGCGGTTGGTAGTCGGGCGGCAGTTGCGCGGCGATCGACTTCGGCAGCTCGGCGGCGCGGGCGCCGGCAGGCAGCGCCGCGAGCAACGGGAGCAGCAGGAGGGACAGGCGGAGGACGCGCATGGCGGGGTGTCGGGTCGAAAGGAGGAAGGGCATGCCGGCCGCGCGGGTCACAGATCGCGCCCGAGAAACTCGGTGCCGGGCACCGGATTGAACGTGACGGGCGGCGCGGGCGTGAAGCCGAGCGAAGCATACAGTTGCCTTGCGGCGACGAACTCGGGCAGCACGTCGAGGCACATGCGCGCATAACCGGCCGTCTTCGCGTCGCGCAGCAGCCGTTCGACGAGCTGGCGGCCGACGTTCAACCCGCGCGCTTCGGGGCGTACATAGACGCGCTTCATCTCGCACGTCGCCGCGTCGATCTCGCGAAACGCCCCGCAGCCGACCACGCGCTCGCCGTGCCACGCGAGCAGCAGCAGCCCGCGCGGCGCCGCGTATTTGCCGGGCAGCGCGGCGATCTCGGGCTCGTAGTCCTGGAATTCGAGGCTGACGGTGGGGCTCGCGATGTACTCGCGGAAGATCGCTTCGACGACGCGGGCGTCGTCGGGATAGCGGGCGGCGCGGATCTCGATCATGGGCGGCGGTGCGGGATGACGGGAAAAACGGCCAGCATAGCAGCGCGCGGACGCTTTCGGCCGCACGGGAAGCGTGCCAGAATCAGCGCTTCGACCGTCGGAAACGACACGCAGGCGTCGGCGAATCGGCGTCGTTGACCAAGGAGACTTCGATGACTGCATCGGCTGCCGTACTCGCCATCCTGGCCGCGCTGTGGCTCGGCGCGATGATTCCGGGCCCGAGTTTCGTGCTGGTTGCCCGCAATTCGATCGGACTGTCGCGCCGCGACGGCCTTGCCACCGCGCTCGGCATGGGCCTGGGCGGCATCGTGTTCGGCGGCGTCGCGCTGGCCGGGCTCTATACGCTGCTGCAGGCCGTCGAATGGCTGTATGTGGGCCTCAAGGTGGCGGGCGGCGCGTACCTGATCTATATGGCATCGAAGATCTGGCGCGGCGCCGACCGGCCGATCGCGATGGACGATCCGCAGGCGATGGCCGCCGGCAGCGCGCGCAAGTCGTTCTTGACGGGCCTCACGACCCAGCTCAGCAACCCGAAGACGGCAATCTGGTATGGCAGCATCTTCGCGGCGCTGCTCCCGCAGCATCCGCCGCTGTGGTGCTACCTCGCGCTGCCGCCGCTCGTATTTGGCGTCGAGTTCGGCTGGTACACGATCGTCGCGCTGTGCTTTTCCACGCGCCGGCCGCGCGAGCTGTACCTGCGCGCGAAGAAGTGGGTCGACCGCATCGCGGCCGGCGCGATCACGCTGCTCGGGCTGCGGCTGATCCTGAACGCGCCGAAAGCGGGGATCTGACCGCTTCGGATTCCGGTTTGCATTGCACGGCGGCTGGCCATTTGCCTGGCCGGCTGCCGGAGCGAGCTGCTCAAACGGCGCCAACGCGCATCCTGTTTCCGGAAACCGTGGGTCGTCCGGAAACGCCGTTTCTTCGTCATCACGCACCTCGCGATGCGCCCGGCAGCCCGATTCCGGCGACTTGCCAGGCTGTCGCCGACTGTCTTCCCGGTTCCCTGTCGCCCCCCGCCGAGCCTTGCGCGGCGGGCGTTCGCGCGTGTCGCCCGGCACGCGCGACGGCGCCGCTTCCCCGATTCTGGCGGTCGACCTCCCGACGCCGTGTAAACTGCTGCCTTTTTTGACGGTTTGCAGCATGGTGCACGCTTCCCCGCGCCCGGCACTGACCGGCCCGACGCTCGTCCGGCTGCTCGCGCGCCTGGCCGACGCCGATGTCGCGGAATCCCGGCAAACGCTGTCCGACCGGCTGAGCCAGTGGCTCGGCTGGACCGACGCGATCACGCTGTCGTCCGCGCTGGGTGCGAGCCCGCCCGGCGTCGCGGCCGGCGTGCGCGGCTACGACGCGGAGCGCGACTTCGCGCGCGTGCGCCACGACCTCGCGCAGGCGATCGCGGCGACCAACCGGCCGCGTTCTCGGCGCCGGCCCGGCGACCTGCCGCCGCCGGCCGCCGACACGGCCGATTTCGCGGACTTCCGCCAGCGTTATCTGTCCCTGCAGCAGGACATGGAAACGGCGATCGGCCAGTTGCGCGGCCGCCTGCGGGGCGCGCTCGCCGCGCGCTCGTCCGGGATGGCGCGGCTCGCGACGCTCGACGCGATCATGGAGCGCGTGCTCGGCGCGCGCGAGCGCAGCCTGCTGTCGGCCGTGCCCGCGCTGCTCGGCACGCGTTTCGGGCGGCTGCGCGACGCGGAACGGCAGGCGCTGGCCGATGCCGAATCCGCTGCTGCCGCCGCCCCCACCGATGACGGCGCGGTCGCCGACGGCGCGGCCGTCAAGGCGCTCGTGCCCGGTGCATGGCTCGACACGTTTCGAGACGAGATGCAAGGCATCCTGCTTGCCGAACTCGAAGTCCGGTTTCAAACGGTAGACGGGCTGCTCGCGGCCCTTCGCACCTGCTAATCAACACGCTATGTCCAGAATTCGCATTGATCTCGTTGTCTTCGTCGCCGGTTTGCTCGCAGTGTGCTGGATCGGCGTCGGCTATGTCGCGTCGAACCCGCTGGCGTCGGCCGTCACGCTGCTGATCGGCGCGTGCTACGTCGCCGGCGCGTGGGAACTGCTGCGCTACCGGCAGGCGACCGCCACGCTGTCGCGCGCGGTCGCCGGCCTGACCGAGCCGCCCGCGAAGCTCGACACGTGGCTCGACACGCTGCACCCGGGCCTGCGCAGCGCCGTGCGTGCGCGCGTCGAAGGCGCGCGCGTCGCGCTGCCGGGCCCGTCGCTCACGCCTTACCTCGTCGGCCTGCTCGTGCTGCTCGGCATGCTCGGCACGCTGCTCGGGATGGTCGTGACGCTGAAGGGCACGGGCGCCGCGCTTGAAAGCGCGACCGATCTCGACGCGATCCGCGCGTCGCTGATCGCGCCGGTGAAGGGCCTCGGGTTCGCGTTCGGCACGTCGATCGCGGGTGTCGCGACGTCCGCGATGCTCGGGCTGCTGTCCGCGCTCGTGCGCCGCGAGCGGATCGACGCGGCGCAGCAGCTCGACGCGAAGATCGCGACGACGTTGCGCGTGCACTCGTCCGCGCACCAGCGCGACGAATCGTTCCGGCTGCTGCAGCGCCAGGCCGACGTGATGCCGGCGCTGGTCGACCGGCTGCAGACGATGATGACGACGCTCGAGGCGCGCAGCGTCGCGCTGCACGATCGCCAGCTCGACAGCCAGCAGGCGTTTTTCGACCGGACCGAGCGTGCGTACGCGGGCCTTGCGTCGAACGTTGGCGACGCGCTGAAGGAAAGCGCCGCCGAAAGCGCGCGCGTAGCCGGTGCCGCGCTGCAACCGGTCGTCGCGGCGACGATGACGGGGCTCGCGCAGGAGATGGCCGCGCTGCGCGACACCGTGACGGGCGCCGTGCAGCGTCAGCTCGACGGGCTGACGGACGGTTTCGAGAAGACCACCGGCAACGTGACGGCCGTGTGGAACCGCGCGCTCGATGAACAGCGCCGCGCGGGCGACGCCGTTGCGCAGCAACTGCAGACGACGCTCGGCCAGTTCACCGACACGTTCGCGCAGCGTTCGACGGACCTGCTCGACGGCGTCGCGACCCGCCTCGAATCGACCGAAGGCCGCCTGTCGGACGCATGGCGCGATGCGCTGTCGCGCCAGGAGCAGGTCGGCGAGACGCTGGCCGGCCAGCATGCGCGCGCGTTGGGCGAAGCCGCCGCGACGTTCGAGCGGCATTCGGGCGCGGCGCTTGCCGCGATGCGCGAGTCGCACGCGGGGCTGCAGACCGAACTGGCTGCGCGCGACGAACAGCGCCTCACGACGTGGAACGATTCGCTGGCCGCGATGGCCACGAAGCTCGGCGACGAATGGCAGCGTGCGGGTGTGCACAGCGCCGGCCGCCAGCAGGAAATCTGCGACGCACTCGCACAAACGACCCGTGAACTCACCGCACAGGCAACGACCTTCGAACAACGCTCGAACGACCTGCTGTCGACGATCCGCGATTCGCACACGGGCTTGCAAACGCAACTCGCCGCGCGCGACGAAGAACGTCTGTCCGCGTGGAACGACTCGCTGGCCGCGATGGCGACGAAGCTCGGCGACGAATGGCAGCGTGCGGGCGTACATAGCGCCGGCCGTCAGCAGGAAATCTGCGACGCACTCGCACAAACGACCCGCGATCTCACCACGCAGGCTTCAACGTTCGAACAACGCTCGAACGACCTGCTGTCGACGATCCGCGATTCGCACACGGGCCTGCAAACACAACTGGCCGCACGCGACGAAGAACGCCTGTCGACGTGGAACGATTCGCTGGCCGCGATGGCCACGAAGCTTGGCGACGAATGGCAACGCGCGGGCGTGCATAGCGCCGGCCGTCAGCAGAAAATCTGCGACGCACTCGCGCAAACGACGCGTGATCTCACCGCGCAGGCAACGACCTTCGAACAACGTTCGAACGATTTGCTGTCGACGATCCGCGATTCGCATACGGGCTTGCAAACGCAACTCGCCGCACGCGACGAAGAACGCCTGTCCGCGTGGAACGACTCGTTGGCTGCGATGGCGACGAAGCTCGGCGACGAATGGCAGCGTGCAGGCGTGCATAGCGCGGGCCGCCAGCAGGAAATCTGCGATGCGCTCGCACAAACGACACGCGATCTCACCTCGCAGGCAACGACCTTCGAACAACGGTCGAACGACCTGCTGACGACGATCCGCGATTCGCACACGGGCCTGCAGACGCAACTCGCCGCACGCGACGAACAGCGCCTGTCCGCGTGGAACGATTCGCTCGCCGCGATGGCGGCCGCGCTGCGCGACGAATGGGCGCAGACGAGTGCGCAGGCCGCGACGCGCCAGCAGGACATCTGCGACACGCTGGCCCGCACCGCGAACGACATCACCGCGCAGGCGCAGGTGCATGCAAGCGACACGATCAACGAGATCGCGCGCCTCGTGCAGGCCGCGTCGGAGGCGCCGAAGGCCGCGGCCGACGTCGTTGCCGAGTTGCGCCAGCGCCTGTCCGACAGCATGGTGCGCGATACCGCGACGCTCGAGGAACGCAGCCGCCTGCTCGCGACGCTCGAAACGCTGCTCGGCGCGGTCAATCACGCGTCGACCGAACAGCGCACCGCGATCGACGCGCTCGTCAGCACGTCGGCCGACCTGCTCGACCGTGTCGGCGCGCGCTTCAACGACACCGTCGATGCCGAAACGCGCAAGCTCGACTCGGTGGCCGCGCAGGTCACCGCGGGCGCCGTCGAGGTCGCGAGCCTCGGCGATGCGTTCGGGATGGCCGTGCAGGTGTTCGGCGAATCGAACGACAAGCTGCTGAACCATCTGCAGCGCATCGAGGCCGCGCTCGAGAAATCGCTCGCGCGCAGCGACGAGCAGCTCGAGTACTACGTCGCGCAAGCGCGCGAGGTGATCGACCTGAGCATGATGTCGCAGAAGCAGATCGTCGAGGATCTGCAGCAGCTCGCCGGCCGGCGGGCGCCCGTCGGAGCGTAACGCATGCACGACGAAATCGACGGCGGCGCGCCATCCGCGCCGGTGTGGCCCGCGTTCGCCGACCTGATGTCGGTGCTGCTCGGCGCGTTCGTGCTAATCCTCGTCGGCGTGATCGGCATGCAGCTTCAGCTCACGTCGAAGCTCGAGGAAGCCGTGCGCGCGCGCCAGCAGGAAGCGCAGCAGCGCAAGTCGCTCGAACAGGCGCTCGCCGGGCCGCTCGCGGCCGGCCGCGTGACGCTCGTGAACGGCCGTATCGGCATCAGCGGCAACGTGCTGTTCGCGCTGAACTCCGACCAGTTGCAGCCCGCGGGCCGTGACCTGCTCAAGACGCTGGCCGGGCCGCTGGCCGCCTACCTGAAGACGCGCGACGAGATCCTGATGATCAGCGGCTTTGCCGACGACCAGCAGGTGCATGCCGGCAACCGCCAGTTCGCGGACAACTGGGAACTGTCGGCCAAGCGCGCGCTGACCGTCACGCGTGCGCTGATCGATGCCGGCGTGCCGGCGCCGTCGGTGTTCGCGGCCGCGTTCGGCTCCGAACAGCCGGTCAGCTCGAATGCGGACGATGAAGGCCGCGCGAAGAACCGCCGCGTGGAGATCGCGCCGGTGCCGCGCAAGAGCGCATCGAACGGAGGGAAGGCGCAGTGACGGGCGACGCGACGCACGCCCGCGCGACGCTCGACGCATGGCGCGAGCAGGGCGCGGATCGGCTCGATCCCGTGCGCTTTCACCGGATCGACGCACTCGAACGGCGCGCGGCCGCACTCGATGGCGACGCGCGCGGGTTGCTCGACGCGCGGCTGGCGACGCTGATCGAAGGTTTTGCGGCGGTCGTCGCGCGGGCCGATGACGCAGCGGTAGTGAGCGAGACGGCGGAAGCCGCGGCAGATGCGCCGCCGCGCGGCGCGCTTGCCGGGCTCGTCGATCGGCTCGCGCGTGATGCGCAGGCCGACCGGCGCGGGCTCGATCCCGAGCTGGTCGACTACTTCCGCACGATGTGGTCGAAAGTCCGCACGGAACAGCAGTATCGCCAGTCGCTCGACCAGGTGCCGCGCAATGCGGGGCCGCTCAATTCGAACAGCCTCGTGCACCGCTCGCTGGCGACGATGCGCGAGTTGTCGCCGGCCTATCTGCAACAGTTCCTGTCGTACGTCGATGCGCTCGCGTGGCTCGAGGATCTCGCCGGCGGCGGCGCGCAGCCCGAGAAGGAAGCACCGCGCGCGAAGGTGGTGAAGAAGGGCACGCGGAGCAAGAGCCGGTAGCACGACCTCGCACCATTGCAGCCGGGGCAATTACATCGCCACCAGGCCCGACGTCGTTGCGCTTTGATACCGGGCCGCGCTGATGAATTTCGAAAAGCGCTCGCACCAGATCACGACCGTCGTGTATTGCGCGGGATTCACGTCGTCGGGAAGCGGCACGATGAAATTGCCGAAGGTCTTCAGGTCGCCCACGCGTGCGGCACGCGCTTTGATCGCGAGGAACGACGCTCGCGTGTCGACGAATTCCGGAACGAGATAGATCTTGTAGTCGGGCCCCGGCGCGATGTCGCCTTCGAAGGCGATCGACGAGTCGGTGATCGTCAGCTTGCCGTTGGCCCAGTGCAGCGGATCGCTTCCCGGCAGGTCGCGTTCGAAGCGGCCGGTATGTCGGGTGTTTTCGGCGGCCACTTGCAGTTCGACGGCGCTTGCGCCTTCCGATGCCGTCAGGATCGGGAGCACGTAGATGCCCGCTGCGAATGCAACGAGACCCGTCGCGAGATGCGACGCGATCAGTATCCAGATTCTGCTTTTCATATCGGACCCTTTGAACGAGAACAGAGGGTGGCGCGTGGCCACGACCTTGTAGTCGCGCGAGCCGTCGAAATCTGACAGTCGGTCGGCATTCATATGCGTATGCCGTTCGCGTCGGACGCGACGTCGAAAAAATTTCGTCGACGCGTGTCATCTTTGCGCTCGCGGGTCGACTCACTCTCCATCGACAACGTCGTCGATGCTCAGGAGAGATCAGATGAACAAGCTTGCACTGTATGTTCTCGCGACGGTTGCCGCGACCGCTTCCGTTTCCGCATGGGCCGCGCCGCAGTCCACCGTGACGCGCGCGGAGGTCACGGCCGAGCTGGCCGCACTGCACGCGGCCGGCTACCGTCAGACGGGTGAAGATCCGCACTATCCGGCGCGACTGGCGGAAGCGCTGACGAAGATCGGCTCGACCGGTACGTCGGCCGCCGATGCGAGCGGATACGGGACGATGTCGCCGACCGCGAGCGAATCGGGTTCGATTACCCGCGACAATCCGATCTATCGCGGACGATGATTCGGGCCGGACATTGCGCCTGTCGACAGGCGCAATGTCCGATTCATTGGGACTGCGATGCGTTGCCGGATGCGCAACGTCAGTGCGGCGGCTCGCCTTCGGTTATCGCCGCGCCGAGCGCCTGCAATGCTTCGGCCAGCGCCGACGCGAACGGCGGATGCGCGGCGATGCCCGCGGCGTCGAGCTGACTCCCGAGGATCGGCAGCGTGATCGACGCGGGCTCGATGATGTGCGCCGACATCACGGATAACGTTTCCCGCAGCGCTGCGTTCGCATGCGTTGCGCGCGGCGATGCATTCAGCACCGCGACCGGCTTGTGGACGACGGCTTCGCACCCCACGACCCAGTCCAGCGCGTTCTTCATCACGCCGGTTACGCCGTGCGCGTACTCCGGGCTCGCGATCAGCACGCCGTCGGCCGCGTTCAGGCGATCGATCAGGTCGCGCACGGCGGCGGGCGACGGAAATTCGGCATCGGGATTGAACAGCGGGAATTCGCCGAGGCGATCGAAGCGCGTGATGCGCATGCCGCGCGGCGCGACGTGCGCGGCTGCATCGAGCAGCGCGGCGTTGTACGACTGCGACCGGAGGCTGCCGCACAGGGCGACGATGTCGATGCGGCGGTCGGCGTCGGTTCGGGGATCGGTGGTCATCGATGGGCGTTTCGGTTGGCGTGGTGCGCAGCCGCGTCACGCGGACCGGACGGATTATCGCATCGGCGTTCGATCGGCGTCGGCCATCCCGGCCGCGCGTGCGAATGCGCCGATTCCCCATCCGTTGCCGAGCAACAGCCGCCGCGTATGCAGCGCGCCGTGCACGTCGTCGGCGACGGTTTCGCCGAGATAGCGCAGCGCGCGGCCCTCGATATCGACGAAGCCGTGCCGGTAATCCAGCGCGAGCGTGGTCCACAGCTGCGCGGCGCCGACCGACTGGCGCGCGCCGCTGATCAGGCACAGGCCCGCGTCGAGCCCCCAGCGATACAGCGTCGTCGCGAGGCCCTGGCGTTGCGACGAGCCGCGCAGCCGCGTATGCGGCGCGCGCAGGTAGCGGTCCGCGCGGCGCGGGATTTCGGGAAGGCGGTTGAACACCGTGTAGCCGGCGAGCTGGCGCGCGGCCGGATCCTCGATGTACAGGAAGTATTCTCCGTCCGCCTCGCGGTGGCGAACGATCAGGCCCGAGCGGCCGAGCGCGACGGCCGGCAGGCCGTGCAGGCGATGGCCCGGCTGGTGGAGGCGTGCGTGGAGCGTGTCGAGTTCATCGTCGATGTCGTGCTGGGAATGCTGTACGTCGATGCGCATGGCAAAGGTCGCCCGTCCCGGGCGGTTCGAGAAAGGGGTTCATCGCAAAAAGGGAGAGGAATGGGTGCGGCCCCCGGGCTCGGCGAAGCGAGCCGGGGCCGCGAATCAGCTGGGGATGTGCTGGAAACCGGCGGCGATCGCGGCGAGGCCCGCGATGCAGAGTGCGAACAGGATCAGGACTTTGTGGATCACGCCTCTTTCCTCATGAATGCGCGGCGCCGGCGGGCGGCATCGCGGAGACGGTGAGCGGCGGGCACGGCCCGCGCGGCCGTCGTGCGGGACGACGGTCGGGTGTCCGGGCGACGGGGCGCACGCGGACGGCCGGAACCATACGCCAGGCGATCGAGCTGGGCAATCGGACTGGCGGGGAAAAGCGACGAAAAGCGGAGAAAAGCGTTGTTTCGCGACAATTGGCCGCAACGGAGCTGCGTGCGGCGATGCTCGATGCGCGCGAACACGGCGCGTTCGGAGGGCGGCGGGTGCATGGTTGCCACGCACGCCAGCACGTGTTGCGCGAGCGTGACCGTCAGCTCGCCACCGCGCGCTCGTAAAGCGACGCGATATACCCGCTCGCCATCGGCCGCAGCGACACGCGCACGAACCCCAGCGCCTCGTAGTACGCACACAGCCGCGCGTTGCGCGGATCGCAATCGAGCCGCAGAAACGGGCGCCGGCGCGCGCGCACCTGATCGGCGCACCAGTCGATCGCGTGGCGACCGAGCCCGTGGCCGTGGAAGCCGTCACGCACCGAGAGCCGGTGCACGTAGCCGGCGACCGGGTCCTGCGGCCCCCAGTACTCTTCGTCCTGCCACGTCAGCATGAAGATCGCGGCGGCCACGCCGTCCTGCTCGACGATGTGAACATTGCCGTCGTCGAGCATCGGCAGCACGTCGCGCTTGGTTCGTGAGCGGTGTCCCCATGCCATGTCGTCGTGGGCGATCTTGAACGCGATTGCATCGGAGAGGATGCGCGCGACGATCGCCGCGTCGCCGGTGGTAGCCGGTCGTATCGTTTTGCCGTTCATCGTTCGAATCGCGCACCGTCCGTCGGGGAGCGCCATTGTGCGCCGGGGCCGGCGAAACGTCGACACTTGCGCGCCGCCCCGGCCTCCGGCCGATGCGTCAGGCCGGCTGCTGCACCCCGAACGCCTGCCTGATCCGCGCGAACAGCCCGTGCTCAGCGATCCATTCGGCATACGCGCGATAGTCGGGGTCGCGCATCAGGTGGCGTTCTTCCGTCTTCGCGCGCAGGTAATAGATCAGGTTGACCGCGACCAGCGCGGCGCAGTGCATGAGCCCGATCTGCCAGCCGAGCGGCTCGACGAACGGCACCGACACCATCCAGTACGACAGGTTCTTCGTGATGTATGCCGGATGCTTCGTGAAGCGGTACGGGCCCGACGTGATGATCCCGCGATGGGTGAGGTTCGAGAAGCGCAGCCCGAACGAGATCGTCGACAGCGCGTACGTCAGCAGCAACAGGATGATCAGCGCGCCCCAGATCACGCGCAGCGTCGGCGCGGACAGCAGCCAGTTGTCCCAGAACAGCGAGCCTTCGTAGCGGATGTAGTGGCCCGAGATCAGCGACCAGAACGGTTGGTAGCAGATCAGCGCGGCGCCCCAGCCGAGTGCCGTCGGTTCGACCGTGCGCACGTGGCTGTCGAGGATGCGGAACGTGCACAGATAGCCGACGGTGCCGAACATCAGGTCCATCGTGAACGACAGGTCGTACATGAACGTGAAGGTCGCGAGCGACATCGGCGCGCTCATCGCGTGCGCGAGCGACGCGGTCAGATGATCGGCGTCCTTCGACAGATAGACGGTCATCAGCGGCAGGAAGAACGTCTTCACGCCCCAGCCGGCGAGCATCTCGCGCACCGGCTGCCAGCTCGCGGGCTTCTCGCGGCGGAACAGGAAGCGGCCCCACAGCAGGTACGCGTCGTCGGTTTCGCGCTGATGGCGGTCCATCCACATGAAATAGAACGGCGCGGCGACGATCACGTACGGCGCGAGCGCGCGCAGCAGCGACCAGAACGGCAGGTAGAAATCGCCGTGATATTCGGGCAGCAGCCAGTACAGCATCCCGATGCCCGCGTAGATCGACGTGAGCGCGCCGAGCCGTGTCGCGACGCGCGCGAGGCTAAGCGGCCGCACGGCCTGGCGCGACAGCCCCGCGCTCGGGCGCAGGTAGACGCGCGAGATGAGGATTTCGTGCACCGCGATCGTGCCGATGATCGCGAGGCTCGCGATGATCGCGCGCGTCGCGGCGTCGAGGGCCGGCTGATCGCGCGTGAACCACAGCGCGAGGAGCCCGGCCGTGATGCCGAGCAGGCCGGCACGGAACGGTGTGGCGGAACGGGGCGGGCGGTCCTGGACCGCGGCGATGCCGTCGAGCGTGGAATTCATGATCGGATCCTCGTCGGGATGAGGGCCGGCGCCCCCGCTTGGCGGGTGACGCCGGCCGTCGGCCGGGCTTTGTATTGATGCGTGCCCGGCCATTGGCCTGTGGTTCTGGTAGGTAAGACGTTACTTCTTGGTGCCGCCGCCCAGCAGACCGCCGAGGAGGTTCGTCACCGGCGACAGCAGGTTGGCTGCACCACCCGCGGCACCGCCGTTCGAGCTGCCGGTCAGGCCGGCCGCCACGGTGCCGCTGCCGGCCGGTGTCGTCACGGTGCCGGCCGCGCCGCTCGGGGTGACCGTCGCGCCGGCACCGGCGCCGCCGGCCGGCGTCGTCAGCGCGCCCGTCAGCGTGCCGACCGGGCCGCTCGTCAGCAGGCCGCCGAGGGTGCCCGTCACGTTGCCGCCCGGCGTCGTGACCGTGCCGGTGAGGCTTGCGCCGAGCGGCGTCAGCGAGTTGACGAGGTTGGTGACCGGCGCCAGCAGGCCGCCGACGCCCGAGCCACCCGTTCCGCTCGTGCCGCCGGTTCCGCTGGTGCCGCCCGAGCCGAGGCCGCCGAGTGCACCCGTCACGGTACCGAGCAGGCCGGTGACCGGTGCCAGCGGGCCGCCGCCGGTGCCGCTCGTGCCGCCGGTCCCGCTGGTGCCGCTCGAACCGAGGCCGCCGAGTGCGCCGGTCAGCGAGCCGAGCAGGCCCGTGACCGGTCCGAGCGGGCCGCCGCTCGTGCCGCTGGTGCCGCCCGAACCGCTCGAGCTGCCGCCGCCGAGCCCGCCCGTCAGCGTGCCGAGCAGGCCCGTGATCGGGGCGAGCGGGTTGCTGCCGCCCGTGCCGCTGCTGGAGCTGCCTGCGTTGTTGTCGTGGACGAGGCCGCCGGTGGACGTCACCGTATTGCCGAGCTGGGCCACGACGCCGCCGAGACCCGCGCCGAGCGGATTGTCGGTCGCGCCGCCGACCTTCGTGCCGGCGGTGGCGAGGCCGTTGCCGAGCGTGCTCAACAGGCCGTTGAGCGGCGTGCCGAGCAGCGTCACGCCGCCGAGCGTCTGCGTGGCGCCCGGTGTCGTGACGCCGCCGGTCAGCGTGTTCGTGATCGGGTTGATCACCTTGCCGACCTGCGTCTCGAGCTGCTGGACCGGCGAGCTGTTCAGCGCCGTGTTGAGGCCGGACGCGGTCGAGTTGACGGCGCCGCCGACGGTGTTGACGAGATCGCCGACGAGCGTCGTCACGGGCGACAGCGGCGACAGCGGGCCCGAGCCGAGGCTCTTCACCGCGTTGCCGAGGTTGTTGACCGTGCCGCCGGCGCCGGTCAGCAGGCCGGTGGTCGACGTCAGCGTCGGTCCGAGCGGGTTCGCCGACACGCCGATCGAGCCGAGGCCGGCCGCGACACCGTTGCCGAGCGACTGCACGCCGTTGCCGAGGCTCGTGACCGCGTTGCCGATGCTGGTGGCCGTCGTCGGGTTCGTGCCGGGAATCTGCACGCCGCCGATCTGCGCGCCGCCGTTCGCGACCGTCGTGCCGAGTGCCGTCACAAGGTTGCCGGATTTCTGGAGGACATTGCCGAGCGGGGTGACGCCGGTGCCGGAGGTGCCCGAGGTGCCGGAAGTACCCGACGTACCGGAGGTGCCCGAGGTGCCGGAAGTACCCGACGTACCGGAGGTACCCGAGGTGCCAGACGTACCCGAGGTGCCGGAAGTGCCCGAGGTGCCGGAAGTACCCGAGGTGCCGGAAGTACCCGAGGTGCCGGAGGTACCCGAGGTGCCGGAAGTGCCCGACGTGCCAGAGGTACCCGACGTACCGGAAGTGCCCGAGGTGCCGGAAGTGCCCGACGTGCCAGAGGTACCCGACGTACCGGAAGTGCCCGAGGTACCGGAAGTACCCGAGGTACCGGAAGTGCCCGACGTGCCGGAGGTACCCGAGGTGCCGGAAGTGCCCGAGGTACCGGAAGTACCCGAGGTGCCGGAAGTACCCGAGGTGCCGGAAGTACCCGAGGTGCCGGAAGTACCCGAGGTACCGGAAGTGCCCGACGTGCCGGAGGTACCCGAGGTACCGGAAGTACCCGAGGTGCCGGAAGTACCCGAGGTACCGGAAGTACCCGAGGTACCGGAAGTGCCCGAGGTGCCCGAGGTGCCGGAAGTGCCCGAGGTGCCGGAAGTGCCCGAGGTGCCGGAAGTGCCCGACGTGCCGGAAGTGCCCGAGGTGCCAGACGTACCCGACGTACCGGAAGTGCCCGAAGTGCCGGAGGTGCCCGAAGTGCCGGAGGTGCCCGAGGTGCCGGAAGTACCCGACGTGCCGGAAGTGCCCGAGGTGCCAGACGTACCCGAGGTGCCAGACGTACCCGAGGTGCCGGAAGTACCCGACGTACCCGAAGTCCCCGACGTACCCGAAGTCCCCGAACTACCGCCCCCCGACGTCCCCGACGAACCGCCGCCCGACGTGCCGGAAGTCCCCGAACTGCCGCCCGTCCCCGACGTGCTCGGCTTGATCGTCGGCGGGGTCGTCGGTCCGTCGACCGAACCGCAACCATATAGCGCGAGCAGCGACGTGACGGCCATCGTTACCGTCGTCTTCTTGAAAATGTTGTGCATGTTGGCCTCGACATTGGAAGTGTGTCCAAGCCTGCACTGCAAATTCCGCGCCACGACAGGTTCCGCGAAACGGTGTCGCGCTTTGTTGCGAAAATCGGGAATATCAACGCGATTTAAACGCATGAATGACGGTTTCGCGCGGCCGGCGCGTAAGGTGCGTCAGTGCGTACAGGGCGATGTTCCCGTGAGCCGCCGTAACGCGCGGCGCAATGTTACGTAGCGTTCGACATCGCGTCACGCGATCGGCCGCGAACCGAGGGCCGCGTCTTTGACGAAACGCGCCGGCCCCGTGAACATGGCGCGAAATCTCCCGGCCGCCGGCGCCGCCGAAACGGTCACGACCTCACACAGGACACCGACATGAGCGAACAGGACAGGGAATACGGCAAGGCGCGGCGGATCGACGTGATGGGCGAGGCGTTCGTCGAGCGCGCGATGCGCGATCTCGACGGTTTTTCGCGGCCGCTGCAGAACTGGCTGAACGAACACGCGTGGGGCAGCACGTGGCAGCGGGGCGGGATCGACCTGAAGACACGCAGCCTGTGCACGTGCGCGATGCTGGCGGCGCTCGGCCGCAGCACGGAACTGAAAGGTCATATTCGCGGAGCGCTCAACAACGGCGCGAGCCTCGTCGAGATCCGCGAGGTGCTGCTGCACAGCGCGCTGTACGCGGGCGCGCCGGCCGCGGTCGAGGCATTCCGCAGCGCGCGCGAGGTGATCTCGGATCTCGGGCTGTCGGTGCCCGACGACGAAGCCTGATTCCGCCGCAGCGCCGGCGGTCCGGCACGGGATCAGGCCTCGTTTCGTTCCGGCCTGGTGCCTAGTGCTTAGTGCTTGGTGCTTGGTGCTCAGTGCTCGACACGCGCCGCTTGCGCGGCGGCATCGGCCGGCGCGGCGGCGACTTCGAGCAGCCAGTCGGCCGTCGCATCGGCAATCGTGATCGGCAGCATGTGACCGCCTTCGACGACCATCAGCCGCACGCGCGCCGATTTCTTCGCCAGCGCGTCGCCGTGCTCGCGCCAGTTCAGGATCGGATCGGCGCGGCCGTACAGCACGTCGACCGGCAGCGCGAGGTCCGCGTAGCGGCGCTCCATCGCGGGCAGGTCGGCGGGCGCCGACAGCAGGTCGGTCGCCGTCGCATAGAACACGTGCGGCCGCATGCCGAGCAGCCCGCCGCCCTTGACCGGGAAGTCGCGCGGCACGTCTTCCGGCGCGAACACCTGGCGCACGGCCTTGCGGCCGGTCAGGATCGTCAGCGGGATCGCGAAGGTCCACGACACGAAACGGCGCACGAGCGGCGACGGCAGCATCAGCGGCCGGAACGGCGCCGGCGGCTCGGGCTGCTGGTGCGACAGCGGCGCGATCAGCGCGAGCCGGCTCACGCGGTCCGTGTGGTTGAGGCCGACCGCGAGCGCGATCGCGCCGCCGAGCGAATGGCCGACGAGCACGGGCTTGTCGAGCCGCAGCGCGTCGATGAACGCGGCGACCGTGCGGGCCTGCGCGAACACGTTCGCCTGCGAACCCGCGCCGCGGATCGAGCGGCCGGCGCCGGGCCGGTCGATGAGGATCACGCGATGCTGCTGCGCGAGCCGCGTGAGCGGCAGGTATGCGAAGTTGCGCAGTTGCCCCGCGAGCCCGTGCACGAACACGATCGGCGGGCCGTTGCCGTATTCGACGTAGTGGATGCGGTCGCCGCCGATGTCGACGAAACGGCCTTCGGGCGGAAATGCGCGCGTCACGCGACGGGCCACATAACCGGAAAACAGCACGAGCGCGGCGAGCACCGCGACGACGCCGAGCAGCACGTTCTGGATCAGATGAAGCGTATGGGTCATGTCGGTCTCACCGGGTTTCGAGTGCGGGTTCGGCAACCGGCGCGGTGGCGGCCGGGCCGGCTTTCGCGCGGCGTTCGAAATGCATCGCCGAATCGGCGAGCGCGCTGAACTTCAGCGATGCGAGATCGAGCACGTAGTTCTGATGGAATTTCCACGGCTTGCGGTGGCCCTGCTTCGGCAGGATGCCGGCCGCGCGCTGGATGTAACCCGAGCTCAGGTTGACGGCCGGCACGTCGCCGAGATCGCCGGCCCCGAGCCGCGGCACGCACGTGTCGTAACCGTTCGCGCGCATGTGGTTGAGCAGCCGGCACACGTAGCGCGCGATCAGCTCGGCCTTCAGTGTCCACGACGCGTTCGTGTAGCCGAACGACGACGCGAGGTTCGGCACGTCGCTGTACATCATCCCCTTGTACGACACGGTGTCGGGCAGGTCGACCGCGCGGCCGTCGACCGTGACACGCGCGCCGCCGAGCATCTTCACCTTCAGCCCGGTCGCGGTGACGATCACGTCCGCGTCGAGCTGCTGGCCGCTCTTCAGCTTGAGGCCGGTCGGCGTGAAGCGCTCGATCTCGTCGGTGACGATCGACGCGCGGCCCGCGCGGATCGACTTGAACAGGTCGCCGTTCGGCACGAGGCACACACGCTGGTCCCACGGCATGTAGCGTGGCGTCAGGTGCTTCGCGACGTCGAAGCCGGGGCCGAGCTGCTTGCCGGCCGCGCGGATGATGAACTTCTTCGTTTGATCGGGTTTGCGGCGCGACACGTTGTACAGGTACATCGTCAGCAGCACGTTCTTCACACGCACGAGCCGGTGCGCGAGCCGCGACGGCAGCACGCGGCGCAGCGCGTTCGCGATCTTGTCGCGTGCGGGCAGCGACACGATGTAGGTCGGCGAGCGCTGCAGCATCGTCACGTGCTGCGCGTCGGTCGCCATCGACGGCACGAGCGTGACGGCCGTCGCGCCGCTGCCGATCACGACGACGCGCCGGTTCGCGTATGACAGATCCTTCGGCCAGTGCTGCGGATGCACGAGCTTGCCCTCGAACGTGTCCATGCCGGGCCAGTCGGGCCGGTAGCCGGCGTCGTAGTCGTAGTAGCCGCTGCACATGAACAGGAAACGGCAGGTATAGACGAGTGTGTCGGCCGCGCCGTCGCGCGTGCGCTCGATGCGTACCGTCCAGCGCGCGCGGTTCGAATCCCAGTCGGCCGCGACGACCTTCTGGCCGTAGCGGATCGTCTTGTCGATGCCGTAGGTGCGTGCGGTGTCGCGGATGTAGTCGAGGATCGTCTGGCCGTCCGAGATCGCCTTGTCGCTATGCCACGGGCGGAAGCTGTAGCCGAGCGTGAACATGTCGGAATCCGAACGGACGCCCGGATAGCGGAACAGGTCCCAGGTGCCGCCGCTCGCCTCGCGCGCCTCGACGATCGCGACGCTCGCATGCGGGCAGCGCTGCTTCAGGTGGTACGCGGCGCCGATGCCGGACAGGCCGGCGCCGACGATCAGCACGTCGAGGTCGCGGTTGTCGCCGTCGTCGCGGCGGGCGCCGGGGGCGGGCGGCGCGTCGCGCCGGTCGGTCGTCGTCGAGGTCATGCGGGATCCTTGGTCGGCGTGGTCGGGAGTGCGGCCGGGGCGTGGGTGCGTTCGAGGTTGCGTGCGCGGGCGCGGCGCACGTAGCGCAGCATCAGCCGCTGGTAACCGGCGCCGAGCACGCGTGCGATCCGGTCGAGACGGCGCGCGTCGGCGCCGACGAGCACGCGGCGCGCATTCCGCTCGACGCCCGCGAGAATCTGCCGCGCGGCATCGTCGGCCGTCGTTGCGTTGATCAGGCGGTTCGCCTGCCGGCGATGGGTCGCTTCGTCCTGGCCCGTGAGCGCGTGGATGCTGGTATCGACGCGGCTCGCGTCGACGATGTTCGTCGCGACGCCGCCCGGATGCACGCAGGTCGCGCTCACCGGCGCGCCGTCGAGTTCGAGCTCCATCCGCAGCGCCTCGGTGAAGCCGCGCACCGCGAACTTGGTTGCGTTGTACGCGCTTTGCGTCGGCATCGCGACGAGCCCGAACAGGCTGGACGTGTTGACGACGTGCCCGTCGCCCGACGCGCGCAGATGCGGCAGGAACGCCTGCGTGCCGTGCACGACGCCCCAGAAGTTGATGCCGACGATCCATTCGAGATCGGCGATGCGCGCGGTCTCGGCGCTGGCGGCCAGCGACACCCCCGCGTTGTTGAAGACCAGGTTGACCTTGCCGTGTTCGGCGCGGACGAATTCGGCCCACGCGAACACCGCGTCGCGGTCGGCGACGTCGAGCCGCCGCGTGCTCACGCGCACGCCGTGCTGCGCACAGGCGGCCGCCGTGCCGGCGAGCCCGACATCGTTGACGTCGGCGAGCGCGACCGCGCAGCCGCGCCGCGCGAGCTCGACCGCGAGGCTGCGGCCCATGCCCGAACCGGCGCCCGTGATCGCGGCGACTTTCCCGGAAAACCCCTTCATCCGTCGTTCCTCCCGTTCCGCTTGCGCTGCGCCAGCGGCGCGTCTATTGTGGTGTTGGTCGTCACCACTTTAGTTTTCGGGTGTCCTGATGTCAAATAGCGGAATGGAGAAAGCACTCGAAACGGAAAAACGGGGCCGGTCGTATGGCGGCGTGGCGCCCGAGGTGCGTGCCGCCGAGCGGCGCGATGCGTTGATCCGCGCGGCGACGCGCGTGTTCGGCACGGTCGGGTTCCGCAAGGCGACCGTGCGGTCGATCTGCCAGGAAGCGAAGCTGAACGATCGCTATTTTTATGCGGCGTTCGCCAGCACCGAGGATTTGCTGCGCTGCACCTACCTGCATCACGCGCAACAACTGCATGACGCGGTCGCACAGGCGGTCGCCGCGCGCGGCGGCGATCTGCGCGAGAGCGTCGACGCGGGGCTTGCCGCGTTCTTCGCGTTCCTGCGCGACCCGTGCGCGGCGCGCGTGCTGTTGCTCGAGGTGATGGGCGTGAGCCCGGACACCGACATGACCTACCAGCGCATGCTGATCGACTTCGGCAAGCTGATCATGGCGATCGGCGCGCCGGGCGAAGCGACGACGCCCGCGGAGCGCACCGAGCAGCGGCTGATCGGGCTCGCGCTCGTCGGCGCGATGACGAACGTCGGCGCGGCGTGGCTGCTCACCGACTATCGCGACCCGGAAGCGCAGATGGTGGCGAGTTGCAGGAAGGTGCTGCTGGGGACGTTGAGGGAGATCGGGTAATCGGCAGGCATTGCACCGTTCGCGTCACCGCCCGGCAATGGCAGGCTGAAAATGAAAAAAAGCGACAACTGCACGGCGCACTGGACGCTGCGTCGTTTGCTTGTGCGATTTAATCGTCTTTTGAGTAAATAAAAAGGCGGTCGATTTTTGGTTGAAAAGCGGATGTCGGGAGGTCGTCATTTTTAATTTCGGTTCCATGTGGCGATGAATTGATGCAATCAATGTGGAGCGAATTAAAAAGCAGCGCAATGCGAGAATATGCTCGCATTGCGCCGATCGTGGCGCAAATCCTTTGCGCCCCAGGCACGCTCGATCAGGAACCCGTATATCCGCCACGCGTTCAGCCATCACCATCCCAGCACCACTCGGTCGTCGAGCCCCCACTGATCGCGTCGACACGAATCGACGGTGTGGTTCCCGATGAAATTGGGGCGGCTTACATTTCAAACTCCTTGATTGATTTAATGAGTCGGAGAATTGAAGTGCTTCGGCAAGCGCAGGTCAGCGAATTGCCATGAACAAGTTTAGAGGATAAACCGCAAATTAAATATCGGAATGTTTGGATTCAATAATCTCGTTTATTCACTGTTGCGGAGCGGTTCGAAAGCGAACTGGAAGCGTGGGGGAATCGCCGCATGCCGGCATTGCGCGGGCCGGATCCGGTCGGGCGCGCCGGGCGGCCGTATGCGGCACGCAAGCGCTTGCGTGCCGTGCCGATGAGCCGGCTCACGCGGGCCGATTGAAAACGGAGGTCTGGCGCTCGCGTTCGCCCGTGATCCAGTCGCCGAACAGCTGGATCTTCTGCTGCTGCTCGGCGCCGCCCGGATACACGAAGTAGTAGCCCATCCCGGTCGGCAGCGACACGTCGAACGGCGTCACGAGCCGGTGCGCCGCCACGCTTTCGTCGACGAGCGTCCGGTCGCCGATCGCGATGCCGTAGCCGTCGATCGCCGCGTGGGTGGCGAGGTCGAGCGTCTCGAAGCTCAATCCGCGCGTCGAGTCGACGTGCGGTGCGCCCGCATGGTCGAGCCACCGTTTCCAGTCGCGGTGATCGCGGGTCGGATGCAGCAGCGTATGGTCGGCCAGGTCGTCGACGCTTGAAAGCGGATGCCGGTTCAGCAGGTCCGGCGAGCATACCGGCGTGAGCCGCTCTTCGAACAGCGGGATCGCATGCATGTCGGGGCCGGCGCCGGGGGCGTAGATCACCGCGGCGTCGAACGGCTCCATGCGGAAATCGACGTGATGGCCCCAGGTCGTCGTGATCTGCACCTGGAGTTCCGGGTGCTCGGACTGAAACCGCATGATCCGCGGCAACATCCACTGCATCATGCAGGTCGGCACCTTCAGCGCAAGCTCGGTGCGCCGGCGCGACAGGCGCATCGACACCTCTTCGATGCGCGCAAAGCTCTCGCGCACCGTCGGTAACAGCAGTTCGCCTTCCGCCGTCAGCGTCAGTCCCTTTGGCGTGCGCTTGAACAGCGGGAATTGGTAGAACGCCTCCAGCGCGAGGATCTGCCGGCTCACCGCACCCTGCGTCAGGCACAGCTGTTCGGCGGCGCGCGTGAAGCTGCCGTGGCGGGCGACGATGTCGAAGATCTGCAGCGCGTTGAGGGAAGGCAGTCGTTTCATCGGAAAGGCCGGCATGGAACGGGCGATCGGAAGGGGCGGGTGCGGCGCGTCGTGCGGCACGACGCGTCGCGGCAGCGTTCAGTGCAGGATCTTCGCGAGGAAGTCCTTCGCGCGTTCCGATTTCGGATTCGAGAAGAAATCGTCCTTGCGGTCGTCCTCGACGATCGCGCCCTTGTCCATGAAGATCACGCGATGCGCGACCTTCTTCGCGAAGCCCATCTCGTGCGTGACGACCATCATCGTCATCCCTTCCTGCGCGAGCTCGACCATCACGTCGAGCACTTCGTTGATCATCTCGGGATCGAGCGCGGACGTCGGTTCGTCGAACAGCATCGCGATCGGGTCCATCGACAGCGCGCGCGCGATCGCGACACGCTGCTGCTGGCCACCCGACAGCTGGCCCGGGAACTTGTGCGCATGCGCCTTCAGGCCGACGCGATCCAGCAGCTTCATGCCCTTCTCGTTCGCCTCGTCCTTGCCGCGGCCGAGCACCTTGACCTGCGCGAGCGTCAGGTTCTCGGTGATCGACAGGTGCGGGAACAGCTCGAAATGCTGGAACACCATCCCGACCTTCGAGCGCAGCTTCGACAGGTTCGTCTTCTTGTCGCCGACCGACTGGCCGTTCACCAGGATCTCGCCCTGCTGGAACGGCTCGAGGCCGTTCACGGTCTTGATCAGCGTCGACTTGCCGGAGCCCGACGGGCCGCACACGACGACCACTTCGCCCTTCCTGACCGCGGTCGTGCAGTCGGTGAGGACCTGAAACTGGCCGTACCACTTCGAAACGTTGCTGATGGAAATCATGGGGGATACCTGCATCGTAATGAGGCGCGCGCGGCGCCGGTTCAGCGTGCCTTCGCGACGCGGTAGCGGCGTTCGAGCACGCGGGCGTACCACGTCAACGGGAAGCACATCGCGAAGTAGAGCAGCGCGACCATCGCGTAGATCGGAAACGGCTTGAACACCGCGTTGGTGATGATGTTGCCGGTCTTCGTGAGTTCGGTCAGCCCGATGATCGACGTCAGCGCCGTGCTTTTCACCGCCTGCACGAGAAAGCCGACGGTCGGCGGCAGCGCGATTTTCCATGCCTGCGGCCACACCGCATAACGGAGTTGTTGCGTCCACGTCATGCCGAGGCTGGCCGCCGCACTCCACTGGCCGCGCGGCACGGCGTCGACGCAGCCGCGCCAGATGTCGGCCAGGTACGCGCTCGCGTTCAACGTCAATACGACCGATGCGGCGACCCACGGCGTCACGTCGATGCCGATCAGCGGCAGTCCGAAGAAACCGAGGAACAGCTGCATCAGCAACGGCGTGCCCTGGAACAGCTCGACGTACAGGCTCACGAAGCGGCGCAGCGCCGGCACCGGCGAGATGCGCATCGCGAGCAGCACGAACCCGGCGACGCTGCCGCCGACGAACGTGATCAGCGACAGCAGCATGGTCCAGCGCGCGGCCAGCAGCAGGTTCCACGCAATATCCTGGAAGGTGAATTCGATCATCGGGCACGCTCCGTCGGGAGGCCGGTTTCAGGGGAACGCGCGCGCCACGTAAAGCGGGCGACGCACGAGCGGCGCGGTGCGGCGGCCGCACTATTTGGCGCGCGGCCCGCGAACAGCCGGCGGCCGGCGCGATTGAGCAGCATGCGCAACGCGATCGACAGCAGCAGGTAGATCGCAGTCACGACGATGTAGATCTCGAACGCACGGAAATTGCGCGACTGGATGAAGTTCGCCGCATAGGTCAGGTCGGGCACCGAGATCTGCGACACGACGGCCGAGCCGAGCATCACGATCAGCACCTGCCCGAGCAGCGCGGGGTACACGTTCGCGAGCGCCTGCGGCAGCACGACCTGGCCGAACACCTGCCGGCCGTGCAGCCCGAGCGCGCGCGCGGCCTGCGTTTGCCCGTGCGGCACCGATTCGATGCCGGCCCGCAGGATCTCGACCGCATACGCGCCCAGGTTGACCGTCATCGCCAGCACGGCCGCCTGCGCTTCGTCGATGTGCACACCGATCCCGGGCAGCCCGAAGAAGATGAAGAACAGCTGGACCAGGAACGGCGTATTGCGGATCAGCTCGACGTAGGCCGCGACGAGCGTGCGTGCCCAGCGCGGGCCGGCGAGCGCGGCCCACGCGCCGGCGGTGCCGATCAGGCCGCCGAGCGCGGTGGAGGCCGCGGTGAGGCCGAGCGTCACGCCGATCCCGCGCGCGAGCATGCCGGCGTAGAGGCCGAAATCGCTGAAGTCGAACACGTAGGTCATGACGATACCTTTCGTCGTGAATGCGGGGCGGGCGCGGCGCGCATCACAGGTCGGCCGGCAGTGCCGCGTGCAGCCACTTCTGCGACAGCGTGTTCAGCGTGCCGCTTTTCTTCGCGCCGGCGATCGCATCATTGACCTTCTGCATCAGGCGCGGCTCGTTCTTGTTCAGGCCGACGTGATCGGGCGAGCTGAACAGCGAGAACTTCTGCTCCGGATCGATCGACGGATGGCGCGCGATGATCGTCGCGCCGACGTCGTTGCCGACCACGAGCAGTTGCGCCTGCCCCGACAGGAACGCCGCGATCGCGCCGTTCGGATCGTCGAAGCGCTTGATCGTCGCGTTCGGCGGCGCGACCTTGCTCACGCTCAGGTCCTCGAGCGTGCCGCGCGCGACCGCGACCGACTTGCCGGCGAGATCGGCGGTGCGTTTCACGGCGAGCGATTTCGGGCCGAATACCGCGAGATAGTACGGCGCATACGCGTTCGAGAAATCGATCACCTTCGCGCGCTCCGGCGTCTGGCCGACCGACAGCAGCATGTCGGTCTTGCGGTCGGCGAGATACGCCATCCGGTTGTCGCCGGTGACCTGCACGAGCTCGACCTTCGCGTTGAGCGCCTTGCCGATCAGCGTCGCCATGTCGATGTCGTAACCTTGCGGCTTCATGTCGGGGCCGATCGAGCCGAACGGCGGGTAGTCCTCGAACACGCCGATGCGCACGACGCCGGATTTCGCGATCGTGTCGAGTGCGTCGGCATGCGCGAGCGGCGCGACGGCGGCGAGACCCGCCGCGCAGGTGCAGACGAGGGCGGTGCGGGCGAGCAGGCGTCGCACGAGACGGTGGGCTTGGGTCGATGCGTTCATGGTGGAGTCCTTGTTGCTGCGCTGGGGAAAGAACAGGAAATCAGGCGCCGCGTGCGGCGATCAGCTTGCATGCATGCGCGGGTAGCTCGGCGGCGACCGGCATGCCGACGTGCAGGTCGGGCGTCTCGCGCGGCGTCGTCGCGGCCGTCAGCGTGAAGCCGCGGCAATCGATCGTTGCCTCGATCGACGCGCCGACGTCGCGCACGAACGTGACCGTGCCGGCGAGCGTGTTCGGCGCGGACGGCGAGGCCGAGGCCGCGCGCACGCACACGTCCTCGGGGCGAATCAGCAGGCGCACGGCGTCGTCCGCGCGCGGCGCGTCGGGCGCGCGCCGGATCGCGAGCCGTTGCCCGCCCGGCAGCACGATCGCGTCGTCGCCGTCGCACGCGACCGGCAGGATGTTGCCGAGGCCGATGAAATCCGCGACGAATTCGTTGACCGGATCGCGATAGATGTCGAGCGGCCGGCCGACCTGCTGGATGCGGCCTTTCTCCATCACGACGATCTCGTCGGCCATCGTCATCGCTTCGCGCTGGTCGTGCGTGACCATGATCGTCGTGATGCCGAGCCGTTGCTGGAGCAGCCGGATCTCGACCTGCATCGCCTCGCGCAGCTTCGCGTCGAGCGCCGACAGCGGCTCGTCGAGCAGCAGTAGGCGCGGCGACGAAGCGATCGCGCGAGCGATCGCGACGCGCTGGCGCTGCCCGCCGGACAGTTGCGTGACGAGCCGGTCGGCCAGGTGCGGAAGCTGGATGAGTTCCAGCAGCTCCGCGACACGCCGCGTTTGAGCCGTCCTGGCCGTCTTGCGCAGCCGCAGCGGATACGCGATGTTCTGCGCGACCGTCATGTGCGGGAACAGCGCGAGCGACTGGAACACCATGCCGAAGTCGCGCCGGTTGGCCGGCACGTGCGTGAGGTCGCGGCCGGCGAACGTGATCGTGCCGGAAGTCGGCGTCTCGAGGCCGGCGATGATCCGCATCAGCGTGGTCTTGCCGCAGCCCGACGGGCCGAGAAAGCAGACGAGCTTGCCGTCCGGCACGGACAGGTCGACGTGATCGACGGCATACGCGTGGTGGAAGCGCTTCGTCACGCTCTGAAGGGTGAGCTGGGTCATGGGGAGTCCTTGGATGGGCGAGGGCGGAGTCGTGCGCGTATCAGAGCGCAACGCCCTTGTCGCCGACGAGTTTTTCGAGCATCCAGATCAGCGCGAAATCGATCGCGACGGTGAACACCGCGAAACAGAACACGGTCGGGTCGAGCGACGACACGGTGCGGCTGTAGAGCCAGACCGGCAGCGTCATCGTGTCGACGCTGTACAGGAAGAACGTCACCGTGAACTCGTTGAACGACACGATGAACGCGAACAGCATGCCGGCGAGGACGCCCGGCCGCATCAGCGGCAGGACGACATCGACGAACGCGCGGCGCGGGCTCGCGCCCATCAGGCACGCGGCTTCCTCGAATTCCGGGCCGATCGACGCGACCGATGCCGCGCAGTTCTTCACGGTAAACGGCAGCGTCAGGATCACGTGCGCAACGACGAGCCGCACGAGCCCGAGTTCGACCGGCAGCGCGTTGAAAACGAGCAGCAGCGCGAGGCCGAGCATGACGAGCGGATAGACGATCGGCAGCGCGACGAGCTGCTCGACGAACGTCTTGCCGCGGAAGCGGTAACGCGACAGCGCGTAGGCGGCGGGTACCGAAACCGCAGTCGCGACCAGCATCGTCGCGATCGCGACGACGAGGCTCGTCGTCAGCGCGGCGCCCATCGATTGCGCGCTGCCGGCATCGGCGGTCACGAAGGTCTGCCAGGCGGCGCGGTACCAGTGCAGGCTGAAATCGCGCGGCGGGAATTCGAGCGTGCCCGACGAGCCGAACGACATCGTGATCATCGTCACGATCGGCAGTGCGGCGAGGCACAGCACGAGCGTCGCGAGGGTGCCGGTCGCGCGGCTCAGGCGGCCGGGCAGCGGTGCTCGCGGCAGAAGGGCATTCATCGGTTCACCTCGTCACGTTGCAGGGCGCGCACGAGGCGCTGGGAAACCGCCATCACGACGAGCGTCGCGCCCATCAGCACGACACCCGAGGCCGACGCGGCCGGCCAGTTGAGCAGCGGTGCGACCTGGTCGTGCACGAGCACCGCGAGCATCGGCACGCGCCGGCCGCCGAGCAGCAGCGGCACCGCGAACGCGCTTGCGTTGTAGGCGAATACGAGCAGCGCGCCCGATACGAGCCCCGGCATCGCGAGCGGCAGCGTCACATGCCGCAGCGTCTGCCAGCGCGTCGCGCCGAGCGTCGCGGCGGCTTCGTCGTACGCGCGGGACACGGCACGCAGCGCGCTCGACAGCGGCAGCACGGCGAGAGGGAATGCGGTCTGGATCAGCCCGAGCAGCACGCCGAGTTCGTGGTACAGCAGCTGCAGTGGCCGTTCGATGACGCCGGCCGCCAGCAGCGAGCGGTTGAGCAGGCCCGCCGGGCCGAGCATCACGAGCCAGCCGTAACCTTGCAGCAGCAGGTTGACGAGCAGCGGCAGCAGCACGCCGGCGAGCATGAGTCGCCGCGCGAGCCGCGATTCGGCGCGCGCCATCGCCAGCGCGACCGGGATCGCGAGCAGCACCGCGCACGCCATGCTCTGGAACGCGAGGCGCAGCGTGAGCCACAGCGAGTGCATGAAGTACGGGTCGGCGAGATCGGCGTAGTTCTGCAGCGTGAACGTGCGCCATTCGTCGCCCGGCGTACCGACGCTCATCCGCAGCACGGTGAGCGTCGCCGCCGCGAGCACCGCGAGGAATGCGAGGATCGGCGCAAGCAGCAGCCACGGCGGCACGCCGGGCCGCGCGGCAGCGGCGGCCGAAGAGCCGCCGGCCGGGCCGGCGGCGACGGGTTCCGCGTGACGGGAGGAAGGCAGCGAGGCCATGTCGTCAGGCCGCGAAGAGGCTGGTATAGCGCTTGATCCACGCCGGTTGAACGGCCGCGAGCGCCTTGTCGTCGTGCAGGATGGCCTTCTCCGCGATCTGCTGCGGCGACGGCACGAATGCGCGGCTTTCCGCCGGGATCACGGCCTTCGAATTCACCGGCCCGTTCAGCACGTCCGCTGCCATCCGGCCCTGCACGCCCGCGTCGAGCGTGTGGTTGATGAACGCATGGATCAGGTCGAGGTCGCCCGGGTGCGCTTTCGGAATCACCGTGAACATCAGTTGCGTCGCGAAGCCTTCCTTCATCCCGTACGTCACGCCCATCTTGTAGTCGGGCTTGCGGATCTGGTCCGGGAAGAACGCGGGCGAATAGATGCCGCCGATGTCGAGCGAGCCGGTGCGGAACAGGTCGGCGACCTGGTTCGGGTTTTCGCCGAGCGTCATCACGCGATCCTTGAGCGCCGCGAGCTTGCGGAAGCCCGGCTCGATGTTCTGCTGCGAACCGCCGGCCAGCTTCGCGGCGACGATCGCGAGATCGACTGCCTCGGCCCACTCCGGCGGCGGCAGGAACAGGCGCCCCGCATATTTCGGATCCCACAGCGCTTCGTAGCTCGCCGGTGCGGTCTTGACGGTCGACGTGTTGTAGATCAGCCCGTCCGACCACAGCAGGTAGCCGACACCGAACCCGTTCGCGCCCGTGCGGTACTGCGGCGCGACGTCCTTCAGGTTCGGCAGCCGGTTCAGGTCCGGCTTCGCGAGCAGGCCCGCGTCGGCGAGGCCGGCCGCGCCGACGCCGGCCAGCGTGATCACGTCGTAGGTCGGCCGCTCGCCGGCGGCCTTGACCTTCGCGACCATGCCCGACGTGCCGTCCGCGCGGTCGGCGATCACGCGAGCGCCGGTCTGCTTGCTGAACGTTTCCGCGATGTTGCGCAGCGCGGCCGCACCGGTATCGTCAGACCACGTGAGGATGCGCAGCGTCTTGCCCGCGAAGCTGCTCGTCTGTGCCTTCGCAGTACTGATGAACGGCATCGGAAGGGCGGATGCGGCGAGTGCCGTGCCGAGGGTCTTGATCACCTGCCTTCTGCCCGCCTTGAAGTGTTGCATGGCCGTCTCCTGATGAACGATGCCGGGTGGTTCGATGCCGGTCGCCGAACGGCGGCGCGGGGTGTGGATGAACTGTAGGGAGGTCAAATTTCCGCAACAAACGAAATATCCGCATGCGCGGCATGACATAAACGCATGGGCTGGACGGCCTCAGCGGGCCGGCATCATGACCTGCTTGATCTCCTGGAATGCGGCCAGCCCGAACGGGCCGAGCTCGCGTCCGACGCTGCTGCGCTTGTAGCCGCCCCATGAGGTTTGCGGATAGATCAGTTGCGGCGTGTTGATCCACACGACGCCTGCCTCGAGCGCGTCGGCGACCCGCTTGCCGCGTGCCGCGTCGCGCGTGACGACGGTCGCGACGAGCCCGTATTCGGTATCGTTGGCGGCCGCGATCGCGTCGTCCTCGGTGTCGAACGTGCGGACGCACAGCACCGGCCCGAAGATTTCGTCGCGCCATAGCGCGCTGTCGGCCGGCACGTCGGCGAACAGCGCGGGCCGGATGAAGTAACCGGGGCCGGCGGGCACGTCGCCGCCCGTCACGAGCCGCGCGCCGTCGGCTCGGCCTTGCGCGATGTGGCGCTTCACGCGTTCGTATTGCGCGCGGTTCGTCAGCGGGCCCATCTGCACGCCGGGCGCGAACGGCGGGCCGACGACGGTCGCGTCGATCCGTCGCGCGAGGCGCGCGATCAGGTCGTCGGCGAGCGGCGCGGCGACGAGCACGCGCGAGGTCGCCGAACACATCTGCCCCGCGTTGAACAGGCCGCCGCCCGCGATCAGCTCGACCGCGTGGTCGGGATCGGCGTCGTCGAACACGACGATCGACGACTTGCCGCCGAGTTCGAGGCCGACGCCCTTGATCGTGTCCGCGGCCGTTTTCATGACCTGCGCGCCGACCGCCGTGCTGCCGGTAAACGACACCTTCGCGACGAGCGGATGCGCGCACAACCGGGCACCGACGTCGGGGCCGGTGCCCGTCACGACGTTCAGCACGCCGGGCGGCAGGCCCGCTGCGGCGGCGATCGCGACGAGTTCGAGTTCCGGCAGCGGCGTGATCTCGGACGGCTTCAGCACGACGGTGCAGCCGGCCGCGAGCGCGGGCGCGAGTTTCCACGCGGTCGTCACCATCGGGAAATTCCACGGCACGATCAGCGCGGCGACGCCGGCCGGTTCGCGCCGGATCCATGCGCGGTGGTCGTCGCCGGGCAGCGCGACCTCGGTTTCGCCGTCGGTGTCGACGCGTTCCGCGAGGCTGGCGTAGTAGTCGAACGTGGCGATCACGTCGGCGACGTCGATCTCCGCTTCGGCGAACGGCTTGCCGTTATTGAACGACTGCAGCGTCGCGAGCCGTGTGCGGTGCGTGTCGACGCCGCGAGCGATCGTGCGGAGCAGGGCCGCGCGCGCGGCACCCGTCGTGCGTTTCCAGCGGGGAAACGCGCGGGCCGCGGCCTGGACGGCGCGCTCGACGTCCGCGCTGCCGCCGGCAGCCACATGCGCGAGGACCGCTTCAGTCGACGGATCGACGATCGGCAGCGTGGCGCCGTCGGCGCCGGGCCCCCACGCGCCGTCGATGAAAAGCCCGGTACGCAGCGGCGGATCAAAGTGAAAATCGGGGGCCCGACTCATCGTTGCACCTGCTCGAACCATGTCGCTTCGTCGATCTCGATCACGGTCGGAATCGCGCGCGCGACGGCGTCGCGCAACGTGGCAGCCAGTGCGTCGGGCGTCGCGGCCGCGTGCGCCGCGCAGCCGAAGCCGCGCGCGAGCGCCAGGAAATCGGGCGTGTACGGATCGACGCCGACCGGCGTGATGTCGCGCGCGACCATGTATTTGCGGATCTCGCCGTAGCCGCGGTTGTTCCAGACGATCACGATCACCGGCACGCGGGCCTCGACCGCGCTCGCGAGCTCCGGCAACGTGAACTGCAGGCCGCCGTCGCCGATCAGGCAGACGACCGGGCGTGCGGGCGCGGCGAGTTTCGCGCCGATCGCGGCGGGCAGCCCGTAGCCGAGCGTGCCGTAACCGGTAGACGAGTTGAACCAGCTGCGCGGCGCGTGCGCGTCGTGGGTGAAATTACCGACGTACACGGGGCTCGTCGAATCGCCGGCGACGATTACGCCAGGCAGCGCCGCGACGATCGTGTCGATCAGCCGCGCCTGCGCACGTGCGGGGCCGTCGTGGCCGGACGCGATCGCGGCGCGCACGGCGGCCACGCGCGGCGCGCCCCAGCCGGCTTCGGGGGTCGGCGCCGGTTTTTCGTGCAGGCGGGTCGACAGCGCGCCGAGCGCCAGCCGCGAATCGCCGGCGATGGCGATCTCCGCGCGCGCATTGCGCATCAGCTGCTGCGCGTCGATGTCGATGCGAATCAGCCGGCCATCGATCGCGAAGCCGCCGTCGAACGTGACGTCGTAATCCGTTTCGCCGAGCTCGGTGCCGACGGCGAGCACCACGTCGGCGTCGCGGATCGTCGCGCGGGTGGCGGGCAGCGATTGCGTGGAGCCGATCAGCAACGGATGGCCGGCCGGCAGCAGGCCCTTCGCGTTGATCGTCAGCGCGACCGGCGCGTGCAGGCGTTCGGCGAGCTCGCGCAATTCGGCCGCCGCATGCACGGCGCCGCCGCCCGCCAGGATCAGTGGCCGGCGCGCATGGGCGAGCAGGTCCGCGGCCGCCGCGAGCGCGCCGGCGTCCGGCGCGGGGCGGGCGGGCAGCGTGGGCGGCGCGGCGGGCAGCGCGGGCGTCGGCATCACGATCACGTCAAGCGGAATCTCGATGTGCACGGGCCGCGGCCGTGCGCTTTCGAAGACCGCGAAGGCGCGCGCGAGCACCTGCGGCAGATCGGCCGCGTCGAGCAGCGTGTGCGAGAACGCGGTGAGCCCCGCGAAGACTTCACGCTGCGACGGCAGCTCGTGCAGGCGGCCGTCGCCGCTGCCGAGCTCGCGCCGGGCGTTGACGCTCGAGATCACCAGCATCGGGATCGAATCCGCGTAGGCCTGTGCCATCGCGGTCGCGATATTGGTCATGCCCGGCCCGGTGATGATGAAGCAGACGCCCGGCCGGCCCGTGACGCGCGCGTAGCCGTCGGCCATGAAGCCGGCCCCCTGTTCGTGGCGCGGCGTCACATGGCGGATCGTCGACTCGGCGAGCCCGCGATACAGCTCGACGGTATGCACGCCGGGAATGCCGAACACGCATTCGACGCCATAACGTTCGAGCAGGTCGACGAGTGCTTCGCCGCAGGTGCGGGGACGGGCAAGGAACGGTGCCGGCGCGGCCGTGCGGGCCTCGGCGATGCAGGAGAGGGGGACTGGATGGTTCATGGATCGTGACGTGCCGATTGGGAGGGTGAGTGGCCCGTACCGCAAACGAAGGGGCATGCAGCGGATTGTCGGCGTCGATCCGGGGCGCCAACAATCGATTAGTTTTCATGCCGCGCATGAGCGCCTTGCATGGCGATGCGTGGTCGCGAGGATGTCGCGATACATCGGAGGAATGGAATGCGTGGGCCGGCAACGGCGCGGCGCGCAGCCGCAACGGAATTCGGCGTGCGCTAGCGTTCGCGTTTCGTCTTGCGTGCCGGCCGCGTGTCGTCGATCCTCTGCTTCATCGCATCGATGAACGCCCGCACCTTCGGCGACGGCAGCCGCGTCGACGGATACACCGCATGAATCCCGGCCGGCGCCGCGCGCCATGCGGGCAGCAGCCGCACGAGCCGGCCAGCCGCGACGTCGTCGGCGGTCGAGAAATCCGTCAGCAACCCGAAGCCGCCGCCCGCGAGCACGATCGCGCGGCACGCCGTCGCGGTATTCGACACGACCGGCGCGACGCAGCGCACCGATGCGTTGCCGCCGCGCGCGTTGTCGAGTTCGAGCGTGTGCGGGCGCGGCAGCGTCGACAGCATCACGAACGGCAGCGCGGCGAGCGCATCCGTGTCGCGCGGCAGCCCGTATCGTGCGACGAACGCAGGGCTTGCAACCAGCCATTTCTCGTACGTGCCGAGCTGCACCGCGCGATAGTTCGAATCGGCGAGGCGGCCGATGCGGATCGCGACGTCGAGGTTGTCCGCGACGAGATCGACGACGCGGTCGTTCGCGACGAGCTCGACGTCGAGCCCCGGATGCGCGTCGCGCAGCGCGACGACGGCCGGCGCGACGACCAGCGCGCCGTAGTCGATCGGCACGCTCACGCGCAGCGTGCCGCGCAGCGGCCCCGTATCGGACGACACCGCGTCGAGCGCGCTTTCCGTGGCGCGCATGATGTCGCGGCACGCGTCGTAGAACGCGCGCCCCGCGTCGGTCACGCTCAACCGCCGCGTCGTGCGCACCAGCAGGTTCGCGCCGACCTCGGATTCGAGGCGCTGCATGTGCGTGCTGACGACCGTCTTCGCGAGGCCGAGCCGCTCGGCCGCGGCCGTCAGCGAGCCGGCATCGACCACCGCGACGAAGATCGCCAGCCGGTTCAGGTTCACGTCGCGCAGATCGGCCATCGTCGATTGTCCTATAGGAGAGGATAATGTTTCAGCAATTATCCGTCTTCTGGCCGCGAACGGCGAGCGTTACGCTGGGGCCGTTCGTCGCCGATTCCCGGCGGCGCGAGATTCCGGAGTGTTTTCATGTCCGCCAAGCCCGCCGCCGGTAAGCCCGTCGCACCGATCCGCGTCTATTCGTTCCTGCTGTCCGGGCACGCGCACCGCGTCCGGTTGTTCCTGTCGCTGCTCGGTCTGCCGTCCGAGACCGTCGAGGTCGATCTCGCGGCCGGCGCGCAGCGTGAAGCGGCGTTCCTCGCGCTCAATCCGCTCGGGCAGGTGCCCGTGATCGACGACGGCGGTACCGTGATCGCCGATTCGAACGCGATCCTCGTGTATCTCGCGAAGCGCTACGGCGACGCGCACTGGCTGCCCGACGATCCGGCCGGCGCGGCGGTCGTGCAGCGCTGGCTGTCGTATGCGGCCGGCCCGATCGCGACGGGGCCTGCCGCGGCGCGGCTCGTGACCGTGTTCGGCGCGCCGCTCGACCAGGATGCGGCCAAGCGCACGGCCGCGAAGCTGCTCGACGTGATCGATCGCGAGCTGGCCGGCAAGCCGTTCGCGGCCGGCGCGCAGCCGACGATCGCGGATATCGCCGCGTACACGTACATCGCGCACGCACCGGAAGGCGGCGTGTCGCTCGAACCGTATCCGCACGTGCGCGCATGGCTCGCACGCGTCGAGGCGCTGCCGGGCTTTGTCGGCATGCCGACGACGCGCGCGGGCTTGCTCGCCGCGTAACCTCACTCAACGCCACGCCTTCTCCGGAGAACGCGATGAACGCCCCGACTGCCGTCGTACCAGGCTGGGAACTCGATGCCGCGCCGTTTCACGCGGGCGAACTCGCCGTGCAGCAGCGCGCGGGCGTCACGGAGGCCGCGGGTTCGGCCGGCCGGCGCGGGATCCGGCGCTTCATGCCGGACCAGCACCGGACGTTTTTCGCGCAACTGCCGTTCTTCGTGCTCGGCGGCGTCGATGCGCAGGGGCAGCCGTGGGCGACGTTGCGGGCCGGCGCGCCGGGGTTCATGACGTCGCCGGATGCGCGCACGCTGCGCATCGCCGCGCCCGCGCTGCCGGGCGATCCGCTGGCCGGCGCGTGGCGGCCGGGCGCGCCGCTCGGCGGGCTCGGGATCGAGTTCGATACGCGGCGGCGCAATCGCGTCAACGGCGTCGTGCGCGCCGTCGACGACGATGCGCTGACGATCGCGGTCGAGCAGAGCTTCGGCAACTGCGCGAAGTACATCCAGGGCCGCGCGCCGACGTTTGTCGCGCGCGATGGCGATGCGCACGGCGCGCCGGACGTGTCGGACCAACTGAACGATGCGGATCGCGCGCTGCTCGCGCAGGCCGATACGTTCTTCGTCGCGAGCGCGAACACGTCGGCGGACGCGGGTGCCGCACGCGGCGCGGACGTGTCGCATCGCGGCGGGATGCCGGGCTTCGTGCGCGTCGACGATGCGCGCACGCTGACGACGCCGGATTTCAGCGGCAACCGCTTCTTCAACACGCTCGGCAACCTGCAGCACGATCCGCGCGCGGGGCTGCTGTTCGTCGATTTCGACAGCGGCGACCTGGTGTATGTCGCCGCGCGCGCCGAGATCGTGTGGGACGGGCCGCTCGTCGCGTCGTTCGACGGCGCGCAGCGCGTCGTGCGGTTCCATGTGCGGGAAGTGCGGCGCATGCGCGCGGTGCTGCCGTTCCGATGGTCGGCGGTCGAGCGCGCGCCGCAGTTCGCGGCGATGGCGGCGGGTGCCGGTGGTGCGGCGACGGCGACGGTCGCGCCGGTGCCGTCCGCATCGGCACTTGCATCAGCACCCGCATCCGCGCCGTCCGTATCGGCAAGCGCGTGGCGGCCGCTGCGCATCGCGAGGATCGTCGACGAAGCGCGCGCGATCCGCTCGTTCCATTTCGAACCGGCGGACGGCGGCACGTTGCCCGCCTACGAAGCCGGGCAGCATCTGACGCTGCGTATCACGCTGCCGGGCGGCGACACGCCGTCGATTCGCAGCTTCACGCTGTCCGATGCGCCGGGTGGCGCACATTACCGGATCACCGTGAAGCGCGACGGGCACGTATCGGCCTGGCTGCACGATCACGCGCAGGCGGGCATGACGCTCGACGCGCAGATGCCGCGCGGCCGCTTCACGTTCGATGCCGCGAGCCCGCGCCCGGCCGTGCTCGTGTCGGCCGGCATCGGCATCACGCCGATGGTCGCGATGCTGCGCGGCGCGCTGGCCGACGCCGCGCCGTCGCGCCGCGTGGTGTTCGTGCACGGTGCGCGTGAAGCGGCCGACCGGCCGTTCGCGGCGGATCTGGCGCGTGTCGCGGCCGCCGATGCGCGGCTGTCGCTCCACTGGTTCGACAGCCGCCCCCAAGGCGACGCGGCAGCGCACGCGGGCCGCATCGACATCGCGCAACTGAAGCGGATCCTGCCGTTCGACGACTACGACTTCTACCTGTGCGGGCCGTCGGCGTTCATGCGCGACCTGTACGACGGGCTGCGCGCGCTGAACGTGCCGGACGAGCGCATCCGTTTCGAGGCGTTCGGGCCGTCGAGCGTGGCCCGCACCGCGACCCGTGCGGCGGGCATGCCGGCGGTGGCGAGCGTGCCGGTCGTGTTCCGGCGCACGGGGCGGGAAGTCGCGTGGACGCCCGTCGACGGCACGCTGCTCGAATTCGCGGAAGGGCAGCGCGTCGCCGTGTCGTCCGAATGCCGCTCCGGTTCGTGCGGCACATGTGCGACGCGCGTGCTGTCCGGCGCGGTCGATTACGAGCAAACGCCCGATGCGGCGGTCGAACCCGGCTGCGCGCTGCTGTGCGTCGCGCGGCCCGCGCAAGGGGCCACGGAGCCGCTCGTGCTCGACCGCTGACGCGCCTGCGACATGCCGCCGCAGATGGCGTGCTGCGCGAAAATCGCGCGCAACTGCTTCTTTTTTCGGATGCCGGTCGGATCGACGATAGCGTCAACCGATAGACGAAAGGAGCAACATCATGAAACTGCTCGGCATGATCAAGCTGGTCCTGTGGAGTTTCTTCGGCGTGCGCAACAGCAAGGCGCACGCGGCCGATCTCGCGAACGTCAACTTCACGCTGCTGCCGTTCGTGGCGATCCTGCTCGCGCTGCTCGTCGGCGCGATCATTTACGGCGTCGTGCATCTGGTCGTCGATCCGACGGTGACGATGCAGGGGTTCTGAGCGGCCCGTGAACCGCGAGCGGGAGATCATTCCCGCTCCGGTTTCCGGCTGCATGACCGGCGCATGATCGGGCTGGTCTTCGAAATTGCCGCACGCGACGAGCATCGCGGCTACAGCAACGCCGTTGCCGTGTTGCACGAATCGCGTTTCGCCCTTCCTGCTGTTCTTCCCCCCGTTCCGCCCAATTCCACGGCCTTCGGCCCCGCCCGGGGTAAAATGCGCGCCACGCCGCGATGTCGCGCGCGACGGGCAGGCCGCCGTTCCAGTGAACGGCGCGCGCAAGTGCCCGCCGTTCGCACCGTGGCGTTCGAAGCGCCCCCCGCATGACAAGACCGCGCGATGCAGCCGGCCGCCCGACAGGCACCCGACGAACCCGTCGACGGCTGCGTCGGTTCCCGGTGCGTCACCTGAATCCGATGTCCCATCCTGCGTCTTCCCGTCCGATCGGCCCGCATGCGTGCCGTATCGTCCGATTCGTCTGATGAATATCGTGCCGACGCATGCGTCCGGCGATCGGGAACGGGTTCGTGCGCGGGCGCGCGCTTCGCAGCTTCGTAACGTGTTTCGACAGGGTCGAGTGGCGAGTTTTCCATCCAGAACAATGACGGTGAATAGAACAACAGCGTTGCCCGCACGGCGGCGGCGCGCGAAGGTCGGGCTCGGTGTCGGTCTCGGCATCACGCTTATCGCGGCGCAGGCGGCCGCGGCCCAGGGCGACACACCGGCACCGGATACCGATGCGGCCGGCAGCGCGACGCTGCCGACGATCACGGTGAGTGGCGAACGCGGCAATGCGTTTCGCGTGCGCAACGCGTCGGTCGCGGGGCTCGACGACACGCCGCTGCGCGATACGCCGGCGTCGGTGAGTGTCATGACGCGCGCGCTGCTCGACGACCAGCAGGCGAAGCGGCTGAGCGACGTCGTGCGCAACGACGCGTCGGTCGTCAACGACTATGCGCCGGTCGGCTATTACGAGGGCTTCGCGATCCGCGGTTTCCCGGTCGATCTCGCGAGCGCGATCCGGATCGACGGGCTGACGGTGTCCGGCGAGCAGAACGTGCCGCTCGAGAACAAGGAGCGCGTCGAGATCCTGAAGGGGCTCGCGGGCATCGACAGTGGCGTCGTCGCGCCGGGCGGCGTGATCAACTTCGTGACGAAGCGCTCCGCGAACGTCGCGAGCGTGACGACCGGCGTCGACAGCCGTGGCTCGACGTCGGCGGCCGTCGATCTCGGCCGCCGTTTCGGCCCCGACAACCAGTTCGGCTTCCGGATCAATGCCGCGAAGGAGAACATGCACTCGTACATCGACGGCACGAACGGGCGGCGCACGTTCGGCTCGATCGCCGCGGACTGGGACATCAGCCCGCGGGCGAGCCTGCAGCTCAACGCCGAATTCCAGCAGTGGATCCAGCGTTCCGCGCCCGGCTACCAGTTGCTCGGCGGCACCGTCGTGCCGTCCGTCAACACGACGTCGAAGGCGCTCGGCACGCAGCCGTGGGCGAAGCCGGTGACCACCGACGCGCTGAACCTGAACGCGCGTTTCGACTACCAGTTCAACGACGACTGGAAGGCCTATATCGCCGCGGGCCGCAGCCGCACGATGATCGACGACAACAGCGCGTTCGCGTACGGCTGCTCGTACGCGGCGAGCTGCACGGCCGGCGCGACGTCGCCGTTCTTCTTCGGCGCGAACGGCGACTACGACGTCTACGACTTCCGCAGCCCCGGCGAGTACCGGCGCAACGACGACCTGCGCGCGGTCACGACCGGCAAGTTCGCGACCGGGCCGCTGCGGCACGAGCTGACGCTCGGCGTGAGCGTGCAGCGCCGCGTCGTGCACATGGCCGACGCCGTGTACGACTACGTGGGCAGCGAGAACATCTACGGGCCCGACGTCGCCTTCGCGCCGTCGCCGAATTCGCCCGGGCCGTCGTATCCGCGCCTCGACGCGTGGCAGTACGGCGTGTTCGGGCTCGACCGCATCAGCATCGGCGAACACTGGCAGGTGCTCGCGGGCGGCAAGGAAGTGCTGCTGCGCCAGCGCAGCTGGAGCAGCCTCGACGGCGCCGATACGCGCACCGACCGCTCGGTGTTCCTGCCGCAGGTCGCGCTCGTCTACAAGCCGGTGAACGTGCTGTCGCTGTATGCGTCGTACAGCAAGGCGCTGTCGCTCGGCGACCAGGCGCCCGTGCGCGCGACCAACGCGTATGCGTTCCTGCCGCCCGTCGAGTCGCACCAGATCGAGCTCGGCGCGAAATACGACTGGCTCGACCGGCTGAGCCTCACGGCCGCCGTGTTCTCGATCAGCAAGCCGTTCCAGTTCGCCGATCCGGATGCGTCGGGCACGACCTACACGTTCGTGCAGCGCGGCACGCAGCGGCACCAGGGGATCGAGCTCGGCGCGGCCGGGCGCGTCACCGAGCGGCTCGGGCTGACGGCCAGCGTCGCGGCGATTCGCGCCCGCGCTTACGATTCGGGGTCGCCGGCGTACGAAGGGCACCAGATCATCAACGTGCCCGCGCTGCGCGCGTCGTTGTATGCGGATTACGCGGTGCCGGGCGTCGCGGGCCTGAACGTGCTCGGCGGCGTCGAGTACAGCGCGGCCCGCAACGCGAACGAGGAAGGCACCGCGCGCGTGCCGTCGTGGTTCGTGTTCAATCTCGGCGCGCGCTATACGACGAAGATCGGCGGTCATCGCACGGTGCTGCGCGTGTCGGTGGACAATCTGTTCAACAAGTTCTACTGGCGCGACGCGGGCGAACAGCAGGGCGATGCGTACCTGTTCCCGGGTGCGCCGCGCACCGCGCGCGTGTCGTTGACCTATGATTTCTGACCGGCCGGAACCGGCCGCATGACGCGCGGCCCCGGCCGCCAACCTGGAGAGCACAGACGATGTCCCCACTCGAAATCGCCGGCGTGATCGTCAGCGCGCTCGCGATCTGGCTGACCGCGAAGCGGCGCATGCTGTGCTGGCCGGTCGGGCTCGCGTCGGTCGCGCTGTACGGCTGGATCTTCTTCGATGCGAAGCTGTACTCGGACATGCTGCTGCAGGGCGCGTTCGCGGTGCTGCAGGTGTACGGCTGGCAACGCTGGCTCGCGCAGCGCGCGAGCGAGGCCGGCGGTGGCGCGGCATCGGCAGGCGACGTCGCGCCGGTCACGGGCGTGCGGCCGCGGCAGATGCTGCCCGACCTGATCGCGGCTGTCGTCGGCAGCGCGCTGCTCGGCGGCATGATGGCGCGCTGGACCGATGCGGCACTGCCGTTCGTCGATGCGTCGCTGACCGCGTTCAGCCTCGTCGCGCAATACTGGACCGCGCGGCGCTACATCGCGTCGTGGGGGCTGTGGATCATCGTGAACGTCGTGTACGTCGGGATGTTCGTGTTCAAGGAGCTGTATCTGACGGCCGGGCTCTATGCGCTGTTCATCGGGCTCGCCGTCGTCGGCTGGCGCGACTGGAGCCGGACGGCCGCGACGCTGCGCGCGGCGGCCGGCGGCGCGCTCGCGCCGGGCGGCGGTGCGCGCTGAGTCACGCGCCGATTCAACTACGGAGCAACGTCGTTCATGTCATTCCCACTCGAGCAGGACGGGCCCGTATCGCGTGACGTCGCGCCGCCGCAATTCGGCGTCGACGGCGTGCAGGCCGAACGCGACTGGCCGCTGATGACGCACGACGAGGTCGCGGCGGTGCTCGCGCGGATCGACGGCGCCGGCGAGCCGGCCCGGCTGACGTGGCACAGCCCGCGGCAGTTCGCGGCGGCCGTGCTCGTGCGGATGGCGGACGGGCGCGGGCTGTTCGTCAAGCGTCATCACGTGAGCCTGCGCGATGTCGCGGGGCTCGAGGAAGAGCATCGTTTCATCGCGCATCTGCGTGAACGCGGGATGCCGGTGGTGGATGTGCTGGCGGATCGCGACGGCGCGACCGCGTTCGCATCCGGCGACTGGACCTACGAGGTACATGTGCTCGCGCCCGGCGTCGACCCGTATCGCGGCGTGATGTCGTGGCAGCCGTTCACGCATCCTTCGCACGCGTACGCGGCCGGCCGCGCGCTCGCCGAGCTGCATCGCGCGTCGGCCGGCTACGATGCGCCCGCGCGGCCCATTCGCACGCTGCTGTCGAGTTTTCGCGTGCTGTCGTCGGCCGATCTGGCGGGCGCGCTCGAACGCTGGGTCGAAGCACAGCCGCTGCTCGTGCGCGCGCTCGGTGCGCGTGACTGGCGCGGCGACGTGGCCGACGCGATCGGTCCGTATCACGCGCGCCTCGTGCCGCTGCTGTCCGCGTTGCCGCCGCTGTGGACGCACGGCGACTGGCATGCGTCGAACCTGCTGTGGACCGATGCAGGGCCCGGCGCGCAGGTGCGCACCGTGCTCGATTTCGGTTTGTCGGATCGCACTTGCGCGGTGATGGATCTTGCGCTCGCGATCGAGCGCAATACCGTCGACTGGATGGCACCGGCCGATGCGCGGCGCGTCGAATATGCGCAGATCGACGCGCTGCTCGACGGCTACGAATCGCTCGAACCGCTGAGCGACGACGCGTATGCGGCGCTGGTCGCGCTGCTGCCGATCGTGCATACGGAGTTCGCGCTGTCGGAAGTCGCGTATTTCGGCTGCATCATCGATGCGCCGGCGATCGTCGACATCGCGTACGACGGCTACCTGATCGGGCACGCGCGCTGGTTCGGCGAACGCGACGGGCAGCAACTGCTCGACTGGCTGGTGCAACGCCGGCGCGCGAAGCAAGGGACCGTCTGATTCGCATACCGGGGAGGTCGGCACGCCTATGCCGATTCCCCGCACCGCTGCAGTCTTCCGTGCGGCCGTCGCGCCGCACGTTTACCGAATCCTCCTGATCGTCGACGCGGGACGCCGTTCCAGCGGGGTGCCGCACGCGTGCACGCAGCCGTGCCCAAGATGACGGAAATGTCATCTTCGCCTCATGTTCGCACTGCGGCCGGACCGTAGCATCGGTCGCAAACCGTTACCGCAGAACCGAACATGCTCAAGCTCACTCTCGCCGCGGCCATCGTCTTCGCGATGGCCGCGACAGCTCATGCGCAGCCGCCGCTGTCGCCGGGGCCGGCCCAGGCCCCGGCTGCTTCCGGCAGCGCACCGCCATCCGACGCACTCCCTGCCACGTCATTGACGCTTCCCGATGCGCTCGCGGTCGCGGCCCGGAACAATCCGGCGCTGCGCGGCGCGCGCGCGGACGTCGATGCGTCGGCCGGCGCGCTGATGCAGGCCGGCGCGCGCCCCAATCCCGAAGTGTCGTTCCTGCAGGAAGGCTTCAGCCGCGCCGAGCGCACGTCGACCGCGCTGATCAACCAGACCATCGAGCTGGGCGGCAAGCGTCGCGCGCGGCTCGACGTCGCGTCGTACGGACGTGAGTCCGCCAACGCATCGCTCGACGAGCAGGGCGCCGTCGTGCGCGCCGACGTGATCGCCGCGTTCTACGGGCTGCTCGCCGCGCAGCGCCAGCTTCAGGTCACCGAGGAATCGGCCGCGATCGCCGCGCGCTCCGCGGATCTCGCGGGGCGTCGCGCGCAGGCCGGCAAGGTGTCGCCGGTCGAGGCGACGAAGGCAAACGTGGCGGCGGCCGGCGTGCAGATCGAAGTCGTGACCGCGCGCGGTCGCGTCGAGGTCGCGCGCGAGAAGCTGAACGCGGTGATGGGCGAAGCGCGCGGCGATCGGCTCGCGGTGCTCGGCGACCTCGAAACCGTGCCGCCGGTCGAACCGCTGTCCGCGCTGAGCGCGCAGCTCGACGACGCGCCGCTCGCGCGGATCGCGCGCGCCGAGATGCTGCGCTCGAACGCGGCCGTGTCGCTCGAACGCGCGCGACGCATTCCGGACGTGACGGTCAGCGCGGGCGTGAAGCGGGTGACCACGGGCGGCGTGCCGGACAACCAGGCGGTGGTCGGCGTGTCGATCCCGATCCCGCTGTTCAACACGAACAAGGGCGCGCTGCTCGAAGCGACGCACAAGGCCGAGCGCGCGAATGCCGATCTCGATCGCGAACGCACGCGCCTGCGGCTGGAGCTCACGCAGGCATACGCGAATTTCGAGGCCGCCGAGCAGGAAGCGCAGCGGCTGAAGGCCGACATCCTGCCGGCCGCGCGGCTCGCGCTCGACGCGATGTCGCGCGGTTACGAACTCGGGAAGTTCAGCTTCCTCGACGTGCTCGACGCGCAGCGCACGCTGTTCCAGGGGCAGTCGCAATACGTACGCGCGCTCGCCGGCGCGCACGCCGCCCGTGCCGACATCGGCCGTCTCGTCGGCACGCCGCTCGCGGCCGTCGCGCGATAAGCGCCCCTCTTACCTGAAGGATCATCATGTCACGCAGCAGAATCATCGTTATTGCGGCGGCCGTGCTCGGCGCCGCCGGGATCGCGCTCGGCGCGCTCGCCGTCACGCGGGGCGGGAGCAACGCATCCGCGCCCGCGGCCGCCGAAGCCGCGCGGCCGGCCGATGGCGTCGGCGCGCGCGGCGGCGTCGTGCTGAAGCGCGGCAGGCTCGCCGTCGAGATCGTGATGACGGAAAAACCCGGCGACGCACGCCTCGTCGTCTATCCGTTCGTCGACGGCAAGCCGGCCGACAAGGGCGTGACCGTGTCCGGCACGCTGGTCCGCTACGACCGCACACATGAGCCGCTGCGTTTCGACGCGGCCGGCCAGAAGTTCGTGTCCGCGCAATCGATCGCGAAGCCGCACGTGTTCGATGCGACGATCGACATCAAGGCGGGCAACGACGCGGCGTCGTTCCCGTTCGCGCGCGCCGACGGCGCGATCGCGCTGACCGACGCGCAGTTGGCGACCTCGAAGATCGCGCTCGCGAAGGCCGGCCCCGCGCAGATCGCGACACCGTTCCAGTTGCCGGGCGAGATCAAGTTCAACGAGGATCGCACCGCGCACGTGGTGCCGCGCGTGGCCGGCATCGTCGAGCAGGTGTCGGTGTCGCTCGGGCAGAACATCGCGAAGGGGCAGGTGCTGGCCGTGATCGCGAGCACCGATCTCGCGGACCGGCGCAGCGAACTGCTGACGGCCGAGCGCCGGCTGTCGGGCGCACGCGCGACCTACGAGCGCGAACGCACGTTGTGGAAGGAGCGCATCTCGGCCGAACAGGACTACCAGCAGGCGCAGGTGCAGCTGCGCGAGGCCGAGATCGCCGTGCAGAACGCGCGGCAGAAGCTCGCCGCGCTGAACGCGCCGGTCGGCGCGGGCGCGCTGAACCGCTACGAGCTGCGTGCGCCGTTCGCGGGCACGATCGTCGAGAAGCATGCGACGCCCGGCGAGGCGATCGCCGCCGATGCCAGCATGTTCGTGATCTCCGACCTGTCGACGGTATGGGCCGAGATGGCCGTGCCGGCGCAACGGCTCAACGACGTGCGGGTCGGCCGCGACGCGACCGTCAGCGCGACCGCGTTCGAATCGCGTTCGAGCGGCCCGATCGCGTATGTCGGGTCCTTGCTCGGCGAGCAGACGCGCACCGCGCCGGCGCGCGTCGTGCTGCCGAACCCGGACGGCGTGTGGCGCCCCGGGATGTTCGTGAACGTGTCGGTCGACGCGGGCAGGCAGGGTGTGCCGCTCGCGGTCGCGAGCGACGCGCTGCAGGACGTCGACGGCGCGCCGTCGGTGTTCGTGCGCTCGCCGAAGGGGTTCGTCGCGCAGGCCGTCGAGACGGGGCGGCGCGACGAACGCGCGACCGAAGTGCTGAAGGGGCTCAAGCCGGGCCAGGAATACGCGGCGTCGAACAGCTTCGTGCTGAAGGCCGAGCTCGGCAAGGGGAGCGCGGAACATGAATGAGCGATACGCGCGTGCCGTTGCACGATTCGCGGCCCGAAACGTGGCCCGCCCTGCGGCGCGCAATACGCCCCTCCGGGTGACCGGCCGGGCGGCCCGTCCGGTGCGGGCGACCGTTCCCCGTTTCAAGGAATTCCGTCATGTTTGAGCGCCTGATCCGCTTTGCGATTGCGCACCGCTGGCTCGTGATGCTGGCGATCGCGGCCGTGGCCGCGCTGGGCGTCTTCAGCTACCAGAAGCTGCCGATCGACGCGGTGCCCGACATCACCAACGTGCAAGTCCAGATCAACACGGCCGCGCCCGGTTATTCGCCGCTCGAGGCCGAGCAGCGCATCACCTATCCGGTGGAGACCGTGATGGCCGGGCTGCCGGGCCTCGAGCAGACGCGCTCGATCTCGCGCTACGGGCTGTCGCAGGTCACCGTGATCTTCAAGGACGGCACCGACATCTATTTCGCGCGGCAACTCGTCAACGAACGCATCCAGGAAGCGAAGGACAAGCTGCCGCCCGGCATCGCGCCCGCGATGGGCCCGACGTCGACGGGCCTCGGCGAGATCTACCTGTGGACCGTCGAGGCCGACGCGGCCGCGCGCAAGCCCGACGGCACGCGCTATACGGCGGCCGACCTGCGCGAGCTGCAGGACTGGGTCGTGAGGCCGCAGCTCAGGAACGTGCGCGGCGTGACCGAGGTCAACTCGATCGGCGGCTACGTGAAGGAATACCGCGTCGCGCCGAATCCGGCGAAGCTGATGTCGTACGGGCTGACGCTCGCCGACGTCGTGCGCGCGCTGGAACGCAACAACGACAACGTCGGCGCCGGCTACATCGAGAAGCGCGGCGAGCAGTATCTCGTGCGCGTGCCGGGTCAGGCACGCACCGTCGACGACATCTCGAACATCGTGCTGACCAACGTCGGCGGCGTGCCGGTGCGGATGAAGGACGTCGGAGTAGTCGACATCGGCCGCGAGCTGCGCACGGGCGCGGCGACGTCGAACGGCGAGGAAGTCGTGCTCGGCACGGTCTTCATGCTGATGGGCGAGAACAGCCGGACCGTCGCGAAGGCCGTCGCCGCGAAGATGGAGGACGTGAACCGCACGCTGCCGTCCGGCGTGAAGGCGATTCCGGTGTACGACCGCACCGTGCTCGTCGAGAAGGCCGTCGCGACGGTGAAGAAGAACCTGCTCGAAGGCGCGATCCTCGTGATCGCGGTGTTGTTCCTGTTCCTCGGCAATATCCGCGCGGCGCTGATCACCGCGCTCGTGATTCCGCTGTCGATGCTGATGACCTTCACTGGCATGGTGAACGCGAAGGTGAGCGCGAACCTGATGAGCCTCGGCGCGCTCGACTTCGGGATCATCGTCGACGGCGCGGTGGTGATCGTCGAGAACTGCGTGAGGCGGCTCGCGCATGCGCAGGCCGCCGCCGGCCGGCCGCTCACGCGCGACGAGCGCTTTGCCGAAGTGTTCGGCGCATCGCAGGAGGCACGCCGCGCGCTGATCTTCGGGCAACTGATCATCATGGTCGTGTACCTGCCGATCTTTGCGCTGACCGGCGTCGAAGGCAAGATGTTCCATCCGATGGCCATTACGGTCGTGATGGCGCTCGCGGCCGCGATGGTGCTGACCGTCACGTTCATTCCGGCGGCCGTCGCGCTGTTCATCGGCGAGCGGGTCGAGGAGAAGGAGAACCGGCTGATGGGCTGGGCGCGGCGCGCGTACGAACCGGTGCTTGCCGCGTTCATGACGCGCCCGGCGCGCGTGATGATCGGCGCGGGCGCGATCGTGCTGGTCACGCTCGGGCTCGCCACGCGGCTCGGCAGCGAGTTCATCCCGAGTCTCAACGAAGGCGACCTGGCCGTCTCCGCGCTGCGGATTCCCGGCACGAGCCTGTCGCAGTCGGTCGAGATGCAGAAGTCGATCGAGAAGACGCTGAAGGCGCGCTTCCCCGAAATCGAGCGCGTGTTCGCGCGCACCGGCACGGCCGAAATCGCCGCCGACCCGATGCCGCCGAACCTGTCGGACGGTTACATCATGCTGAAGCCGGCCGACCAGTGGCCGGACCCGAAGAAACCGCGCGACACGCTCGTGCGCGAGATCGAGGAGGCGCTCGCCGAGCTGCCGGGCAACGCGTACGAGTTCTCGCAGCCGATCCAGCTGCGCTTCAACGAACTGATCTCGGGCGTGCGCAGCGACGTCGCCGTGAAGATCTTCGGCGACGACATGGCCGTGCTGAACCAGACCGGCGAGCAGATCGCGGCCGCGCTGCAGAAGGTGTCGGGCGCGTCGGAGGTGAAGGTCGAACAGACCACGGGCCTGCCGGTGCTGACGGTCACGCTCGACCGTGACAAGCTCGCGCGCTACGGCGTGAGTGTCGCCGACCTGCAGGACACGGTGGCCGCGGCCGTCGGCGGGCAGAAGGCCGGCACGCTGTTCCAGGGCGATCGCCGCTTCGACATCGTCGTGCGACTGCCCGACGAGCTGCGCTCGGACATCGAGGCGATCAAGCGGCTGCCGATCGCGCTGCCCGCACCGGCGGCCGGTGCCCGCGCGCCGCTCGCGGCGGCGCCGTACGTGCCGCTCGCGGAACTCGCGACGATCGACGTCGCACCCGGTCCGAACCAGATCAGCCGCGAGGACGGCAAGCGGCGCGTCGTCGTCAGCGCGAACGTGCGCGGCCGCGACGTCGGCTCGTTCGTCGCCGATGCGCGCGAGCAACTGCAGCAGGACGTGCGCGTGCCGGCCGGTTACTGGGTATCGTGGGGCGGGCAGTTCGAACAGCTGCAAAGCGCGAGCGAGCGCCTGAAGCTCGTCGTGCCGCTCGCGCTGTTCATGGTGTTCGTGCTGCTGTTCGTGATGTTCAACAACGTGAAGGACGGGCTGCTCGTGTTCACCGGCATACCGTTCGCGCTGAGCGGCGGTGTCGTATCGCTGTGGCTGCGCGGGATTCCGCTGTCGATCACGGCGGCGGTCGGCTTCATCGCGCTGTCCGGCGTCGCGGTGCTCAACGGTCTCGTGATGATCTCGTTCATCCGTAACCTGCGCGATGAAGGGACGCCGCTCGACGTCGCCGTGCGCGAAGGCGCGCTCACGCGGCTGCGCCCCGTGCTGATGACCGCGCTCGTCGCGTCGCTTGGGTTCCTGCCGATGGCGTTCGCGACCGGCACCGGCGCCGAGGTGCAGCGCCCGCTTGCGACGGTCGTGATCGGCGGTATCCTGTCGTCCACGGCGCTGACGCTGCTGGTGCTGCCCGTGCTGTACCGCGTCAGCCATGCGGTGTCGTGGCGCGCCGCGTTTCGCGGCGGTTTCGGCATGGGCATGCTGCGCCGGCTGGGTTTCTTCAAGGGTAATGCGTGATGCGAATTCTGATTGTCGAGGATGAACCGAAGACGGGCGCGTATCTGCGCAAGGGCCTGACCGAGGCAGGTTATGTCGTCGACTGGGTCGAGGACGGCATCACGGGCCAGCATCAGGCCGAGACCGAGGAGTACGACCTGCTCGTGCTCGACGTGATGCTGCCCGGGCAGGACGGCTGGACGTTGTTGCAGAACCTGCGGCGCAGCAAGTCGACGCCCGTGCTGTTCCTCACTGCGCGCGACGACGTCGGCGATCGCGTGAAGGGGCTCGAGCTCGGCGCGGATGACTATCTCGCGAAGCCGTTCGACTTCGTCGAGCTGACCGCGCGCATCAAGTCGATCCTGCGGCGCGGCCAGCCGCGCGATTCGAACACGCTGCGCGTGGCCGATCTCGAACTCGACCTGACACGCCGCAAGGCCACGCGGCAAGGCGACACGATCCTGCTGACCGCGAAGGAATTCGCGCTGCTGTGGCTGCTGATGCGCCGCGAGGGCGAGATCCTGCCGCGCGCGACGATCGCGTCGCAGGTATGGGACATGAACTTCAACAGCGACACGAACGTCGTCGATTCGGCGATCCGGCGCCTGCGTTCGAAGATCGACGACGCGTACGAACCGAAGCTGATCCACACCGTGCGCGGGATGGGCTACGTGCTCGAAGCGCGCAGCGGCGCGGCCGCATGATCGCGCGCCTGCTGCCGCGCACGCTGCGCGGACGCCTGACCGCGCTGATCATCCTGTCGACGTCGGTGATCCTCGCGTCGAGCGGCTTCGCACTTTACGAAGCGCTGAGCAATCGCGTCGAAACGACGGCGGCCGAGCAGATGGCCGGCATTTCCACGGCGCTGGGCGGGCACCTGGCCGACGCGCGCACGACGGCCGAGGTCGCGCGCAACACCGATATCTGGATCGACCAGCTGCACGGCCATCCGAACATGGATCTCGCGATCTACGATGCGGCGGGCACGCGCCTCGTCGGCACGCCCGGTTTCCGCCTCTATGCGCCGCTGCTGTCGATGGACGCGGGCCGCGTGCCGGTCGGCGTCGCGCCGCCCGGCGCGCGGCACCAGTATCTCGTGACGACCGTGCCGCTCGCCGGCGCGGGGGCGCCCGTGGTGCGCGTCGCGGTGCAGTACGACCGCAGCGCCGACGTACTGCTGTTGCGCACGCATGCTTATACGATCGTCGTGATCGAGGTGTTCGGCGTGGTGCTCGCGGCCGCGATCGCGTACGGCATCGCGGCGCTCGGGCTGAGCCCACTGCGGCGGTTCGCGGCGCGTGCCGAGCAGATGTCGTCGAGCCGGCTCGCCCATCCGCTGCCGGAACTCGATACGTCCGGCGAGCTGAAGGAGCTGGAGCATGCGTTCAACGGGATGCTCGCGCGGCTGGACGAATCGTTCACGCGGCTGAGCCAGTTCTCGTCGAATCTCGCGCACGACATGCGCACGCCGCTCACGAACCTGCAGGCGGCCGCGCAAGTCGTGCTGTCGCAACCGCGCAGCGCGGACGAATACCGGAACGTGATCGAGTCGAGCATCGACGAATACCAGCGGCTGTCGCGGATGATCGAGGACATGTTGTTTCTCGCGCGCTCGGAACAGGCCGGCACGTCGATCGACGTGCGGCGCTTGAATGCGGCGGAGGAGGCCGGGCGTGTCGCCGGCTACTACGAGTCGCTCGCGGAGGATGAGGGCGTGTCGGTGAAGGTCGACGGCCATGCGTGGGTCGATGCGGATCTGATGCTGTACCAGCGCGCGCTGAGCAACCTGCTGTCGAATGCGCTGACCTATGCGCCGCGCGGCAGCGTCGTGACGATCGACTGCGTGGAGCAGGGCGGCGCGACGACCATCGCCGTGTCGGATACGGGGCCCGGCATCGACGCGCAGCATGTCGGGCGGATCTTCGAGCGCTTCTATCGCGTCGATCCGTCGCGGCACAATTCGGCGTCGGGGACGGGGCTCGGCCTCGCGATCGTCCGGTCGATCATGGACAACCACGGCGGCGAATGCGGCGTCGACAGCGACCCCGGCCGGCGTACGACGTTCTGGCTGCGCTTTCCGCGGCGGCCGGCCGAGCCACAGCGGCCACCGGCCAGCGCCGCCTGACCCGCGGGCAGGCACGCCCGCGCGTTCGCCGTGAGGCGGCCGCGCGCGGCGCGCTGCCCGCGATTGGTTGCCGGCGCAACATCAGCGCTTGGCCAGGTCGTCGTGGTTGTCGGTTTGCGGCGCCTTCTCGCCGCGATGCACCGAAATCCCGTGAAGCTCCTTGTTGCGCGCGACCATCTCGCCGGTCGGCGGGTACTGCGTCTTGCCCGTCGGCACGACGCCTTCGTGCTGCGCCTGCTTCAGTTCGTTGACGACCTGCGTGCGGGTCTTGCCCTGCGTTTGCGTCTGCGACTGTGCAAACGCGGCCTGCGTGGCGAGGCCGAGCGACAGCGTGGCGGTGACGAACAGTGCTGCGAGTTTTGCGGTGTTCATTGAGTGCTCTCCTTGATCAGGGTCGCCGGGTGGCGAACCGTGGACCCAGTATGCGAAAGCAGCCGTGCGCCACCGTGATCGGGAGATGAAAAAAACGTCAGATTGCACGGCGGCGTGCGGGTCGCGCTCGATCGGCATGACGCAATCGTCATGTTCGCGTCATGGGCGCAATGAGCGGGAAGTGGAACATGAAGTCTGCCGATGGCCATCGCGGTCGTCGGCTTTTTCACCGCTCGCGACAGCAGCATCGAACGCGGGCGGTCCCGTTCAGACTTTCATTCCGGACCGAAAAGTGCATCGTCCCGCCATTCGCCTGTCTTTGATCGCAATCCTGATCGTCCCGTTGTTCGCGGGCTGCGTACCGACACGTTCCGATCCCGGCACGACCGTGTCGGCCGCCGCGCGCAAGCCGGTGCCGACCGACCTGATGCCGGGCGAGCAGATCGACTATGCCGGGCATCGCTGCGGCAATCCGAACCTGTACGTGAAGACGCATCCTTGCCTGTTCCCGCAACGCAATCCCGCACCGTGAGTGCCGGACCCGCGATCAAAAAAAAGCCCGGTACTCGACGAGTCCGGGCTGAACGCGTGATCGTGTCGTGCGACAGCGATCCGCTGCGTGGGTGGGAACGGGCCGTGCCCGTTACCGTTCCGATCGTAGCGGCACGACGCATCGTGAACCTGAGCGGAACGTGACATTTTCGTCACGCACGCACGCACGCACGCAGGCGCGCGTGCCGCCGTCTCGATCAGAACCGGTGGCGCAACCCGAGATTGACGATGCCTTGCGTGCGCGTGCCGCCGTAGCCATACGAGCCGATCGACGCCTGCGCCGTTTGCGTGCCGCCGTCGAGCGTGCGCTGTTCTCCGTTCGCGCGTTGCCATGCCCCGACCGCATAAAGATCGGTGCGCTTCGACAGCACGTAATCGGCGCCTGCGGACACCTGGTGATAGGTCGCGCTCGTATCGCCGCGGGCCCGTGTGTAGCTGTAGCCGACACCGACGAGCAGGCTGGGCGTCGCCTGATAGTTGAAGAAACCACGCGCGGTGTCGTACTTCTGCGTGCTGTGAAACGCGGACATCGCATCGGCCTTGTACAGCGCGTTGCTGTAGTCGACGCCGAGCGCGAACGGCGCGAAGTTGTAGCGCAGCGCGCCGCGCGCGATGCCGATCGATTTCGCGGAGAGGTAGCCGCCGTTGACCAGCGACCCGTCGAACGTTCCGTCGGAGGTGCCGTTCCAGTCGGTCCGGATCCCGTTGGCGAGCGATGAACGATTGGCCGCGTAGTAGTAGCCGCCGGCCACGTCGACCGGGCCGTTGCTGTACGACAGGCCGGCCGACCAGGTTTGTCCCGCGCCGCTCTTGCCCGCTACGCCGCCGAGCGCATACATGCCGACAAACTGGAATCCGCTGATCACGGGCGACGTGTACTTCACCGCGTTGTCGGTGCGTGACGACGTGTCGTAGTTGTCGACGTCGCCGGGCGTCGCGTAGACGCTGCCGAAGTAGAAGTCGCCGGTCACCGGCCACGCGACGTCGGCGAGCGCGTCGTACTGGCGGCCGAGCGTCAGCGTGCCCCAGCGCGCGCTTTCGAGACCGACGAACGCCTGCCGGCCGAACATCCGGTTGCCTTGCCCGAGCGCGCCGGTATTCGGATTGAAGCCGTTCTCCAGCGTGAAGATCACCTTCAGTCCGCCGCCCAGATCCTCCGAGCCTTTCACGCCGAAGCGGTTGCCGAGCAGATTGCCGTTGCCGAGGCCGACGAGGTTTTTGCCGTCCGCGTTGGCGTTCCACACATACGTCAGCGACGTATCGAACAGGCCGTACAGCGTGACTTCCGACGCGTGCGCCGCGTGGGCGGTCGCGAGCAGCGCACCTGACGTCATGACGAGCCGAACTGGAGTTTTCATGGAGTGTCCCTGAGGTTCAAGATGATCGTTCTTCCGTGCATCGGTCGATTCCTGCGTCGTGCCTGTGGCCTGCGCGCGGAAATGTCGCGAACGCGCTGGCGATTCTGGAAAGCGTTCGGATCGTGAAGGTGAGGGACAAATGAGAAAAATGTCATCGCGACGTCATGAGGAAATCGATTCATGCGTAGGTTCATTCGCACTGCGATGGAGTGCATGCGAAAACCGTGACGAAATCGTCATGCTGCGCTCACGATTCCGCACCGCCGCAGGATCAAAGTGAAGGCTCCCGTCACGGATACCCGCAAGGAGCGACCCCCATGAACATTCGGCGACCGATGATCGTTTTGACCGTTGCCGCGCTGTCGATCGCGGCCTTCTCGCAAGCCGCGGCCGCGCAAGCGAAGACGCGGCAGGAAGTGCGCCAGGAGCTGGTGCGCGCGCGGCACGACGGCGTGATCCCGAGCCCGAATCACGACTATCCGGCGAGCCCGGCAACCGTTGCGCGCAATCAGGAAATCCATCGTTCGACGGTGCATCGCGGCGAGAAGGCGCCGACGGTCGATGCGCACGACAACCGCTTCGCGATGCGTTGATCGTTCATTCACGGTCGATCGCGGTGACACCGCTCGGCCGTTTCCCCCTATGACAAGGAGCGCGCCATGCGCACTATCGCAACAGGAATCGTGTTTGCCGCCTGCTTGATGTCGACGGCGGCGATGGCGGCCGGCTGGCCGGAACGGGCGTTGTCGCACGCGTCGGCGCACGACGTCGGCAGCCGCGTGAACGAGCGGATGCGCTGCGAATTCGCGGCCGTGCCGGCAGGCGAGTGGAGCGCGACGTTCACGCGCGGCCAATGCGAAGTCGACAACGGCCGGCTGACGTTCGTGCCGGCCGACGCGGGCGGCGAGTCGAATGTCGCGGAGAAGCGGATTCTGCTGGGTGAAGTCCGTACCGCATCGCATCAGTCGCGCAAGCTGAAGGAACAGCTGCAGCTGACGACACGCGACGAAGTGATCGCGCTGAACGTGCTGACCGACGACGGCAGCCGCAAGTCGCGCGAACGTGCGATCGACCTGTGGGCCGCGCTGCGCAACGAGGGTGTCACGCCCGTCAACGGCACACGTTTCGTCGATACGTATCCGGCGGGCGCGACGACGTGGTAGCCAGCGCGCTGTCGCGCGCGGCTTACCCGGCCTTCACCGATCCTTCGATCAGGAAGAACACGATGAAGCCGATGAAGAAGGCGGCCGTTGCGAACGGCGTCTCAGGCACTTCGTGCGCTTCGACCAGCAGTTCCTCGGTGACGAGGTACAGCAGTGCGACGGTACCCAGCCCCAGCAGCGCCGCGTAGATATTCGCCGGCAGCCCCGCGAACGCCGCGTTGCCGGCCACGGCCGCGATGCTCAGCAGTGCTGCGAGCGCGACCGGCACGACGATCGACAGCGTGCGGCCGATGCCGGCCGCCGCGAGCGCCGCGCTGACCGACAGCGCGAGGAACAGCACTTCAAGCGTCAGCGCGACGGTCAGGATGATGCCGCTTTCGTCACTCGCGGAGAACGCGATGCCGAGCACGAGGCCGTCGACGACGAGGTCGATCGCGGTGACGATGATCAGGCTGAAGGGCAGGCGCGCTTCCTCGAAGCGCGTCTCGATCGCGCCGGACAGCGCGCGGATCGCGAGCATCAGCGCGATGCCGAGCACGAAACCGACGACGACCGGAAACAGCGCGTGCGCGCGGTCCTGCGGCAGCAGTTCAAGCGCGGCGGCCGCGAACACGATGCCGCCGGTGAAATGCTGGATGACGCTCGACGTCTTCGGGCCGGGCGCGCGCCATGCGGCCGCGAGTGCGCCGAAACAGGCCGCCAGCACAGGCGGTAACGTGAGCAGCGCAAGCTTCGCGGTCGGTGTCATGTGGCCTCGGGCAGTGGGCGGGCCGCAGCGGGCGTACTGTCCTGCACCTGATGCGTCGCGCGGTTCGTACGCGCCGGGCGATGCCCCGGCGTCAACCGGGGATTGAACACCCTGAAGCCGCTCCAGGGTCAAGGCTTTTGATGAGAGGGGCGCGCGCCGGCCAGCCCGCGCGCCCGTTCCGGTCAAAGCTGCGCGAGCGCCTGGTCGAGATCGGCGAGCAGGTCGTCGATATGCTCGATGCCGATCGACAGCCGCACCGTTTCTTCCTTCACGCCGGCCTTCGCGAGTTCGGCCGGCGACAGTTGCCGGTGCGTCGTCGACGCCGGATGCGTCGCGAGCGACTTCGTATCGCCGATGTTGACGAGCCGCGTGAACAGTTTCAGCGCGTCCTGGAACTTCGCACCCCCATCGCGGCCGCCCTTCACGCCGAACGTCAGGATGCCCGGTGCGCGGCCCGACAGGTAGCGCGCGACGAGCGGATGGTCGGGATGATCGGGCAGGCCGGCATAGTTCACCCACTCGACGTTCTCGTGGCGCGCGAGATGCTGCGCGATCTTCAGCGCGTTGTCGCTGATCCGTTCGACGCGCAGCGCGAGCGTCTCGATCCCCTGCAGGATCTGGAAGGCATTGAACGGCGAGATCGCCGCGCCCATGTTGCGCAGCGGCACCACGCGCGCGCGGCCGATATAGGCGGCCGGCCCGAATGCTTCCGTATAGACGACGCCGTGATAGCTGACGTCGGGTTCGTTCAACCGCTTGAAGCGGTCGGCGTGCTGCGCCCACGGGAACTTGCCCGAATCGACGATCGCGCCGCCGAGGCTCGTGCCGTGCCCGCCGAGATACTTCGTCAGCGAGTGCACGACGATGTCCGCGCCGTGCTCGAACGGGCGCAGCAGGTACGGCGACGGCACCGTGTTGTCGACGATCAGCGGGATGCCGTGTCGATGCGCGACTTCCGCGAGTGCGGCGATATCGGTGACGTTGCCGAGCGGATTGCCGACCGATTCCGCGAAGATCGCCTTCGTGCGCGCATCGATCAGCGGCTCGAACGATGCGGGGTCGCGCGGGTCGGCGAAGCGCGTCGTGATCCCGTATTGCGGCAGCGTATGCGCGAACAGGTTGTAGGTGCCGCCGTACAACGAACTCGCGGACACGATGTTGTCGCCGGCTTCGGCGATCGTCTGGATCGCATACGTGACGGCGGATTGCCCCGACGCGAGCGCGAGCGCGCCAATGCCGCCCTCGAGCGCGGCGATCCGCTGCTCGAGTACGTCCGTCGTCGGGTTCATGATCCGCGTATAGATGTTGCCCTGGACCTTCAGATCGAACAGGTCGGCGCCGTGCTGCGTGTCGTCGAATGCGTACGCAACGGTCTGGTAGATCGGTACCGCGACCGCGCGTGTGGTCGGGTCGGGGCGATAGCCGCCGTGCACGGCGATGGTTTCGAGACGCCAGTTCGAAGAGGCCTGATCGGTCATGGGTGCTCCGTTTGTTGTTGTGAAGGTCGAGAGTCCGGCTGTCCGGCGATTATAGGAGCACGTGCGCTGCTGTCCTTAGAACGAATGGTTTGTTGCTTATGGGTTCGCGGCGCATAGAATGCCTTTTTCCGCAGACTAGGGGTGCGCGATGGATCAGGATCAGTGGAACCAGGTGGATGCGTATTTCTCCGCGACGCTCGTGCCGTCCGACGACGCGCTCGACGCCGCGCTCGCGGCGAGCGACGCGGCCGGGCTGCCCGCGATCAACGTCGCGCCGAACCAGGGCAAGCTGCTGCAGCTGCTCGCGACGATCCGCGGCGCGCGGCGCATCCTCGAAATCGGCACGCTCGGCGGCTACAGCACGATCTGGCTTGCGCGCGCGTTGCCGCAGGGCGGCACGCTCGTGACGCTCGAGCTGAACCCCGAGCATGCGAAGGTCGCGACGCAGAACATTGCGCGTGCCGGGTTCGCGGAGGTCGTGTCGGTGATCGTCGGCAGCGCGAAGGACAGCCTCGCGCGGCTCGTCGACGCGGGTGAGCCGCCGTTCGATTTCATCTTCATCGATGCCGACAAGGACAACAACCCCGTCTATCTCGACGCGGCGCTGAAGCTGTCGCGGCCCGGCACGGTGATCGTCGTCGACAACGTCGTGCGCGGCGGGCGCGTGGCCGATCCCGACAATCGCGAGTCCGATGTGGTCGGCGTGCGCGACGGGTTCGCGCGTCTCGTGGCCGAGCCGAAGCTCACGACGACGGCCGTGCAGACGGTCGGGCAGAAGGGCTGGGACGGGTTCTCGATCTCGATCGTCGGCGCGTGACGTGACGGCGGCACGCCCGTGCGGGCGTGCGTCGCGTTAGTTCTTGTCGGGATTCTCGGCGCTGCACTGCTCGGGATCGTCGCTCAGCACGATGCGGCGGATGCGGCCGTTGTCGTAGAACGGCACGTCGGGGCAGAACTTCATGCCGGCACGGGTTTGCGTACGCTTCCACGTGACCTTCTCGGTGCGCACGAGCGTCGGCGCGTGGCCGGGCGTGCCCGGTTTCCAGATGTCGATATACACACGCGTCATGGACGGCGAATCGCTCGCGTCGCAGCCTTTCGGGTTGCCCAGCGTCGAACGCAGCCCGGTGCCGGTCTGTTCGATGCGCTCCGGAAACTCGATATAGCCGTCGCCGTAACCGGGTATGACATAGCAATAGCGGCGCGTGGTCCCGTCGAGTACGGGCAGCATGTAGCTGCTGGCCGAATCGATTTCCTTCACGTCGTTGCCCTGCCAGCGGTAGGTCGTCACGCCGTGCTCGCAGCAACTCGCGCGCCAGCTCGTCCAGATGATCCGGTGCACGGGATCGAAGTCCGGCGACGTGATGTCCTGCAGCCCTTGCGGAGCATCGGCGAAGCGCCGCGTCTTCAGGTCGAAGATCCACGTCTGGTACGGAATGTTCGGGCCGGCACCCATCGATTGCGCGAGCATCAGGTCGGGCCAGCCGTCGAAGTTCACGTCGGCGAATTCGGGCGTGAACAGGTTGCAGGTGCCTTGCGAATCGGTCTGCAGCGTTTGCACGACGCGGCCGTGATCGTACAGGCGGATCGCGCTGACGTGCGGCACGTCGTTGCATGATCCGCTATCGTCCGGCAGCTTGTCCGCAACGAGGCGGATCTCGTAAGGAAACGGCCGGCCGTCGCGTTTCGGCGCAAGCGACACAGGCAGCGCGCGCTTGCCGTCCGGCGACGCCCACGTGCCGGTCGCCGTGCCGTCGAGCGACGCGACGCGCCATGTGCCCGTCGTGCGATCGGCATCCGTCTTCGCGCCGATGTCGCGTTCCGACAGCGTCGCGCCGTGCGCATCGAGCGACCCCTTCAGCGCCAGCCGATAGCGTTTGTCCGACGCGCAGGGCGCGTAGCAGTACCAGCCGGATACCGTGTCGGCGACGCGCGACAGCGATACGTCGACGTGCCGGCTGCCGATCGTGCCGGTCCAGTTGCGCGACCAGAACGGGATCTCGACCGAATCGTCGGTGCTTGCCGCGTGAGCCGGCGCGAACGCGAATGCGGTGACGGCGACAAGCACGCACGAAAGCGCGAAGCGCCAGCCGAGCGTGCGCTGCGTCGCGGTCGCGGTTGCGGCGCGCGACGCGTTGATGGACGGGAGATGCATGGGGCGGCCCCTCGGATTGTTGTGTTTTTTTCGGTGCGTATCGGCGCGATGCGCGCGTCAGCGGTTTCCTGTCGCGTCGGCCCGGCGATACAGGCGCGGCCATTGATCCTGGAACAGGCCGTTGCATGTGGCGTGCGTGGCGATGTCGTCGAGCACGAAGCGTCGGCCGTCGAAGATCCATGACGCGGTCGAGCCGCAATCGCCGGCACTGCGCAGCCTGACCTTGCTCGACAGCGTCGCGTTCGCGGAATCGTAGCCGGCCTCGGTCAGTTCGTTCGCGAACGACGCCGAATCGAGGCCCGCGTTCGCGTTCTCGCCGAAATTCATTGCCGTCGGCGCGTACGGCGCGGTACGTCGCACGCGGTACCACAGGTCGGTGTGGTTATACATGCTGCTCGTCTGGCACGGTATCGCGACGAGCGCTTCGTCGGCCGAGATCGCCACGGCGCGCGACATCTTCCTGCGATCACCGGCCGACATCTCGTCTTCGACATCGGCCGCACATTGCTTCACGTCGCTGGCGAATTTCGCGAGCACCGCGTCGACGAGCGGGCGCTGCTCGGTGGCCGACAGGTCGGCGACGGGCGGCGCCGGCGCGATGGCGGGCGGCAGTGCCGGCGCGGCCGGCACCGACGACGCGGGCCGGGTGCCGGGGCGCAGCAGCGCGGTGACCGTGCCGACGCGGCCCTGCGTGTCGTCGATCAGCAGCAGCGCGGCATTCAATCCCGACAACGGCGTGGGGGCGGTTTGTGCCGACGCCGGATCGCCGAAGCTCAGCAGCTGCGCATTGCGCGCCGCCGCGAGCCACGCGGCAACCGTGGCCGGATCGCTCGTCCGGATCCGGAACGGGTGCACGTCGTCGTTGGTCTTGTCGCCGGATGCATGCCATTGTGCCGGCATCGCATCGAACGGGCGGCCGTCGACGCGGGCGGTGCGCAGGTCCAGCGGTGCCGACGCGAAGATGTCGAGCGACGCCTGTGCGTCGGGGCCGGCATCGCGCGTCACGCGCAGGATGAGGCTGGTGCGTGCATCGTCGATATCGTCGGCGTGGCTTTCGGCGATGCAGCGGTTGCCGTTGTCGCAGACGACCGACCAGCTCTTGAAGTCGCGCTCGACTGGCGGCCGCGCGAGCGGGCGAGCCTGCGCGGCGAGCGAGGAAGTAACGAGGAGGGCGGCGAGGGCGAGCGAAAGGCGGTGCGACATGACGGTTCGTATCGGCTGTGAATGGGCGGGCGGAAGACGTCGGACTGCAAGCGCATCGTCAGCAAGCGGTGCACGTCGAGTGCGGCGGCGCGTGATGCGGCGCGCTTTGGCGAACGAGACCGAGTATACCGCCGCAACGGGTCGCGACCGGCGCGGCGATGTGCTGTGTGCGGGCACGTACGTTTCTTGACGGCAGCGGGCCGGGCGTACGCACAAGTAAAAACGGCGCGATGCCCGCAGGCACCGCGCCGTTCGTTTTTTCACCGACTGTCGACCACGTCGCGCTATCCCTTCACGCACACCACCTGACGCAGCGTATGCACGACTTCGACGAGGCTGCGCTGGGCCGCCATCACCGCGTCGATGTCCTTGTAGGCCATCGGGATTTCGTCGACCACGCCCGCGTCCTTCCGGCATTCGACGCCTTGCGTCGCCTTCACCTGGTCGGCGGCCGTGAAGCGGCGTTTCGCTTCGGTGCGGCTCATCGTCCGGCCCGCGCCGTGGCTGCACGAACAGAAGCTTTCCGGGTTGCCGAGCCCGCGCACGATGAAGCTCTTCGCCCCCATCGAACCCGGAATGATCCCGAGCTGCCCCTTCTGCGCGGACACCGCACCCTTGCGCGTCACGAGCACGTCTTCGCCGAAGTGGCGTTCGCGCTGCACGTAGTTGTGGTGGCAGTTCACCGCGTGCTCGTCGACCGCGAACGGCTTGCCGATCACGCCGCGCGCCGCGCCGATCACCGCGTCCATCATCGCCTGCCGGTTGCGCCGCGCGTAGTCCTGCGCCCAGCCGACCGCTTCGACGTAGTCGTCGAAGTGCCGGCTGCCTTCGGTGAAATACGCGAGGTTGCGGTCCGGAAGGTTCGCGATGTGCTGCCGCATGTCGGCCTGCGCGAGTTCGATGAACAGGCTGCCGATCGCGTTGCCGACGCCGCGCGAGCCGCTGTGCAGCATGAACCACACGTGGTCCGCTTCATCGACGCACACTTCGATGAAGTGGTTGCCGGTGCCGAGCGTGCCGAGATGCGCGTAGTGGTTCGTCTTTTCCAGCTTCGGATACTTGTCGACGATCCGCTGGAAACCCGGCAGCAGCGCTTTCCACGATTCCGTCACGGCGGCCGGCGTGCGATCGCCCCACGCACCCGGATCGCGGCGGCCCGGCGCGCGGCCGTGCGGCACCGCGCGTTCGATCGCGCTGCGCAGCCCGGCGAGCGAGTCCGGCAGGTCGGACGCCGTCAGCGTCGTGCGCGCGGCCATCATCCCGCAGCCGATGTCGACGCCGACCGCGGCCGGAATGATCGCGCCCTTCGTCGGAATCACGCTGCCGATCGTCGAGCCCTTGCCGAGGTGGACGTCCGGCATCACCGCGACGTGGCGGAAAATGAACGGCATCTGCGCGGTGTTGCGCAGTTGCGCGCGCGCTTCGTCCTCGACGGCAACGCCTTGCGTCCACATTTTCACCGGCTTGCCGTGCGCCAGTTCCATCAACTGATAATCCATGTTGCTCATCTGCTTCACCCGATTCGTTCATTCGTCCGGCGCGGCACCTCAATGCCGCGCCGTTTCATGCATTAAGCGCCCTTGATGCTGACGAGTCCGTTCAGCACCTGGTCGAGACCGCCGAACACCGAGATGCGGTCGATCCGTTCCGCGACGCGCTCGAGCGTTTCCAGCTCCTTGAGCCGCAGCGCGGTCGGGTTTTCTTCCATCACCTTCGCGGTGTTCAGCAGCGAACGCGTCGCCGCCGTTTCCTCGCGGCGGCGAATCACGTTTGCCTGCGCGGCCTTTTCCGCTTCGACCACCTGCGCGAGGATCGTCTTCATGTCGCCCGGCAGCACGATATCCTTCACGCCGACGCTGCGCACGTCCACGCCCGAGTTTTCGAGGCGTGCACGCACCTGTGCGATCACGACGTCGTCGATCGACTGCTTGTCCTCCAGCAGCTCGTCGAGCGAGCGCGTGCCGACGGCCGCACGCAGTGCGAACTGCAGCTCGCGATACAGGTGTTCGACCGGCTTCTGCAACTGGCCGAACGCATGCAGCACGTCCGCATAGCACCACGTCGCCGACAGGTTCAGCCGCAGCGCGACCTTGTCGCGCGTCAGGATTTCCTGCCCGCCGACTTCGAGCGCCTGCACGCGCAGGTCGACGAGTTCGACCGCGACGTCGCGGTTGAAGCGCCAGAACGCCGACACGCCCGCGTCCAGCAGCCGCTCGATCTTGCCGTCGATCTTCAGCACGCCGACGTGGTACGCCGGCACCTGCGCCAGCAGCACGCCAGTCAGCCCCGCCACGCAGCGCGCACGCAGCGCCGGTTGCACGATGCGCTTCACGAGCGCGGCCGGCAGCGTGCTGTTCTGCGCGAGATCGACGCGTTCGAGACGGTGCGTGCTCAGGCCGCGCCAGTACAGACGGCGCGTGCCCGGTGCGAGGATCTCGACGAGCACGTCGTCTTCATAGCGCAGGCCGGCTTCGTCGTCGGCGAGATCCATCGCGACGAAGTATTGCGCGAGCACGTCCTGCGCATCGTGACGCAGGTAGTCGGCCAGCGCCTCGTCGGCGAGCGGCGCGTCGAGACGCGCGGTCTGCACCGACAGGCGCTTGAACGGATCGAAGGCCTTGAACACGCCCGGTTCCAGCACCTTCACGAAATCGCCCTCGCTCATCAGCAGCGCGCGTTCGTTCTTTTTCACTACATGACGCTTCCACATATTCTTGTCCTTTTTTTAAATGACCGCCGGGTGACGCGCATCGTGCGAATCGCGGTGCGACGCAATCGGGCGGGCGGCGCGGGGCCGGCACGGGTGCGGCACGGCAACGCATCCTGCCTCGCGTCGTCGTGCGCATTCGCGCGGGCCGTCCGGCCGCCCGGCCGATCGCGCGGAACCGCAACCGGTCCGACGCGCGGCGGGCCTTGCGGCCCGCACCGGCGGGTACTGCTTCCATCAAAAGACTGTCCTTGCGGACAGCGTTCGAGCGGGATTCGAACCCGCCACCGGCCGGCTTTCGCCGGCTGCTCGACCTATGAGCTTCCGAACAGCGGGCGCCCCGGGATTCGAACCCGGACGTGGCATGCCTCGCGCGCCCCTTTGCCTTCATCTGTCCATGGCGGCATGCGCTGCCGCGACGAACGAGGTTCGGCGGCGGCGCACCAGCAGGGCTTGGTGAACCCTGGCTCGCGGGCCAGCGGGACATCCGGCGCCTTCTACTTAGCGAGGAGCGTGCCAGCGGGCGTGGCGGCGCTCGAAAAATTTCTTAATCGTTTGAAAGTAAAGGGAAATTGAGTTTTCGGGGTGGGTTCGCGACGGCCTTGCCAGTGCAGGGCGATCGAGAAAATCCGATACAATCAGATCGCCTCTTATCCCATGAGATAAACATGCGAAAGACCGTCGCAATCGGTTTTCTCGGCACGGTGCTCGACCAGGGCGGCCGCGCGCCGCGCCGCTACAGCAAATGGCGGCCGACGATCTCGCTGTGCGAGCAGCCCGACCTGCCGGTCGACCGGCTCGAGCTGCTGCATCCGCTGAGCCACACGCGCCTCGCCGAACAGGTGCGGGGCGATCTCGCGCGCCTGTCGCCGCATACCGACGTGCGGCTCACGCCGATGACGATCCACGATCCGTGGGATTTCGAGGAGGTGTATGCGACGCTGCACGACTACGCGCGTGCATATCCGTTCGACCTCGATCACGAGGATTACCTGATCCACATCACGACCGGCACGCACGTCGCGCAGATCTGCTGGTTCCTGCTGGCGGAAGCGCGCTACCTGCCCGCGCGCCTCGTGCAGACGGGGCCACCGCGGCAGACCGACGAAGGGCCGAGCGGGCCGGGCACGGTGTCGGTGATCGATCTCGACCTGTCGCGCTACAACCGGATCGCGCAGCGCTTCACGCGCGAGCGCGACGAAACGGTGTCGTTCCTGAAGGCCGGCATCGCGACGCGCAACGCGCGTTTCAATGCGCTGATCGAGCAACTGGAGCGCGTGGCCGTGCGTTCGCGCGCGCCGATGCTGCTCGTCGGGCCGACGGGCGCCGGCAAGTCGTTTCTCGCGAAACGCGTGTACGAGCTGAAGCGCGGCCGCCATCGGCTCGCGGGGCCGTTCATCGAGATCAACTGCGCGACGCTGCGCGGCGACGCGGCGATGTCGACGCTGTTCGGTCACGTGAAGGGTGCGTTCACCGGCGCGCAGTCGGCGCGCGCGGGGTTGCTGCGCGCGGCGGACGGCGGTTTGCTGTTTCTCGACGAGATCGGCGAACTCGGGCTCGACGAGCAGGCGATGCTGTTGAAGGCGATCGAGGAGAAACGCTTCCTCCCGGTCGGCGCGGACGTCGAGGCGTCCAGCGATTTCGAGCTGATCGCGGGCACGCACCGCGACCTGCGGCAGATGGTGGCGGCCGGCACGTTCCGCGAGGATCTCTATGCGCGGATCAATCTGTGGACGTACGAACTGCCGGGGCTGGCCGAGCGGCGCGAGGACATCGAGCCGAACCTCGAATTCGAGCTCGACCGGTTCGGCCGCGAGCAGGGCGAGCAGGTGCGTTTCAACGTCGAGGCGAAGCGGCGCTATCTCGCGTTCGCGGCGTCACCGCGCGCGGCGTGGGCAGGAAACTTTCGCGAGTTGTCCGCATCGGTCACGCGGATGGCGACGCTGGCCGATGCGGGGCGGATTACCGAGGATCTGGCCGAACAGGAAGTCGAGCGGCTGACGCGCACGTGGTCGTTACCGGGCGTCGCGGGGGCATCCGACACGTGCGTCGACGCGGTGTTCGGTGCGCGTGCGGCGGAACTCGACCTGTTCGACCGCGCGCAGCTTGAGCGCGTGCTCGACGTGTGCCGTGAGTCGGCGAGTTTGTCGGAAGCCGGGCGCACGCTGTTCGCAGTGTCGCGGCAGAGCAAGAAGCAGCCGAACGATGCGGACCGGCTGCGTAAGTATCTCGCGCGGTTCGGGCTCGATTGGGAAGGCGTGCGGCAGGTGCTCGACGCGGCGCGTTAAGCGCGGCGGCGCGGATGCTGCGTGATGCCGGAAGATTCCGCACGCACGCACGCACGCGTGCGGGGTGGGTTATGCCGCTGCCGCTGCCGCCGCTTGCCGGAACGGCGCCAGAAACGCCCAATCCGGCTGCGCTGCCGCGACATCCGCCAACCCGCGCGCGAACGCATGCACCGGCAGCCACGGATACCCGAACGACGCATGCAGCACGTCGAGCTTCGACGACCGCGGATCGTCGATCGTATCCATCCGCGCGATATGAATGTGCAGCGCGGCGATCCGCGCCACGTCCTCAACGTCGCACGCGAACTGCCAGCGGTACGCGCCATGCCCGATCCGCAACGCGCCGTTGTCCTTCTGCCGCATCACGACGAGCCACGGCATCGTGCTGACACCATGCGCGTCGACGGCCGGTTCCGTGCAGAGGTAATAGGTCCGGCATCGCTCGAACCGCTCGCTGAATTCCTCGACCAGCGTGCGCGCAATGGCCGCCGCGCCCGCCACGCGCGGCGGAAAATCGATATCGTCGTTCGCAAGCGAAAAGCTCAGCTCGGCATCGGCCGCGAAGCAGTCGGCGATCAGCGCGGGTCGGTTCTGGTCCTTCGCGCGCAGATAGCATTCGAGCAGCGCGCGAACCGGCGCGGGATCAAGCGGGAAGGGCATGGTCGAGGCTCCTTAATCGGGAAATCGGGCCGCACGCGCGGTGGATACGCGGAACGTTGCGGGCTGACGTAAACGAACGCGCACTCATGCACGGCAGATCGCGATGATCTCCGCGCTCGTCGCGTCGTCGAACGGTGCGCGTTGCCAATCGCCGTACCAGTCGGCCGACGAGAATCCGGCGGCCGCCACGCGTGCCCGCAGTTCGGATTGCGCGATGAAACGCAGTCGGCTCGTGTTCGTCAGCTGCGATTCGTCGCGGCGGAAGCGGTAGTGCGTGTCGAACGTCACGATCGCGCCGTCGACCGCGCTCACCGCATGATGGAGATCGACGACGCCGAATTCGCGCGATTCGACGCTGCATGCCGAATGCTCGGGCGTCCACGCACGCCACGGCGCGACGCGCGGGTTGCGCGTGTCGAACAGGAAGCGGCCGCCGTCGGCGAGCACGCGCCGCACGCCGCGCAACGCCGCGTCGATTGCGTCGTCGGTCAACAGGCACTGGAACGCGTGCCCGGTCATCACGACCGCGTCGAACGGCGCGCAGGTCGACAGGCCGTCGAGTGCGCATGCGTGCCAGCGCACGGCGTCGGCACCCGGCTGGCGTCGTGCGTAATCGATCATCGCCGGCGCGGGATCGATCGCGACGACGTCGTGCCCGGCCGCCGCGAGCCGGCGCGCGAACGTGCCGGTGCCGCAACCGAGATCGAGAATGCGTTGCCGCGCGACGCCGATGACGGATGCGTAGAACGCGAAGTCGTGATCGCCCGCATTGAACAGGTCGTAGACCGCGATGAGGCGCGAATCGGTGTAGAGGCGGTCTGCGTCGGCGGACATGGGCGGGCGACGCGTCAGCGTTTGCCGACGGGCTTGAGCGTCGCGCGGAATTGCAGGGTCGAACGCGCTTCGGCCTGCAGCGCGTCGTAGGGCTTGGCCATCCAGCCCCTGATCTCGGCGAGTGCATCGCGTCCGGCCGCCCGCACGTCGGCGCTCGCGGCCTGCGCTTCCGGATTGCCGGCCACGTCGTCGCCGCAGAAGACGGCGTCGTCGCACGGCCGGGTCGTCATCTGCGTGAACACGGTCTTGCCGTCGTGGAAGTACTGATCCCAGTGCGTATTGAAGTCGACCAGGCCCTTTTGCGTATTCAGGAAGTAATCGATGTCGGCCGTGTAGCCGACGAGCGCATCGTCGAAAAACGTCCATCGCTCGGTGCGGATCGGCAGGATGCCGTTGACCGGATGCGCGTTGTCGAAGCGCATGCGGATTTCCAGCTGGCGATACGGGCCGAATTCGATCAGGTACGCATCCGGGCCCTCGTCGTTGCGCCGGTACCAGCGCGTCATCGCGGCAGTCGGCACGACGGGGCCCGACAGCAGCGTGGCGCCGTCCTGATGATCGAGGTCGAGCCCGACCTGCGCGGCGGCGATCCGGCCGGGCGGCAGCCGGCCCGGTGCGGCAGGCGCGCTGCTGCCGGGCATCACGTCGACCGCGCGAATGGCGTTGGCCGCGGCGTCCGACAGCGGGCAGCGCGCGCTGCCGGTCAGCGTGACGCGCGGCGAGCCGGTCGTCAGCGTCACGACGATCGGGATGCCGACGTCGGGCACGCCGGACGGCATGACCGTCTGCAGGCAGTCCTGCACGTCGCGCGGGTCGCGGGCGACATCGTGATCCTCGAAGCCGACCCCGTACTCGAGGTTCGGCTCGCCGCCGGAGGGCAGCCCGGTGTCGGGCTGGCGGGCTCTCGCGAGCAGCGCGTGGTAACCCGGCTGGCGTGTCAACGCCTCCGGCGACAGCGTCAGCATGAACGACGCAATCGAATAACCGCCGTCGAGCCGGTGCGGCAGGTCGAAGCTGATCGTGCGCGGCGTGTCGGGGCTGCCGCGCGGCGTGACGCGGGCAGGGATCTTGCGCATCTCTTCAGCGACGTGCTGCACCCATTGCGGGTCGGGGATGCAGCCGAGGCCCGAACTGCACGACAGCAGGCTGTACGTGGTGGTCGTGCGCGTGTAGTGCGCGAAGATCTCGACGCTGTCGGGCAGCCGGTTGCGCAAGTCGGCGTTTTCTTCCGGCGTGAGGAACGGCATGTAGAGATCGCTGAGCGCGATCGTCACGTGCGACGTGCCGGGCGGCGCCAGGACCTCACGCGGTTTCGGATCGCGGGGCGTCAGCAGCCAGCCGGTAGCGAGCACGAATGCCGCGACGATGGCGAGCGCCCAGGCGAAACGCCGGCGCGTGCGTGTGCGCGGTGCGCGAAGGGAGTCGGCCATGGATCGGATCGTCGTTGCCGGTTGGTGTCGTTGTTGTTGTCCGGTCCGCCGGTGCTCGCGCGACCCGTTGCCGTTCCTAGCGCTGCTGCACGGCCACGCGCAGCCCGAGCGTGATGAAGATCGAGCCGATGATCTTTCCCTGCCAGCGCGTGAGCCACGTGAGCCGCTTCACGATGCGGCCGAGCGGGCGGATCGAGCACGCGATCAGCGTCGTGTAGAGCGAGCTGAGCATGACGAAGATCAGCCCGAGCACCGCGAACTGCACGAACGTCGAGCCGCGTTCCGGATGCACGAACTGCGGCATGAACGCGAGGAAGAACAGCGCGGTTTTCGGATTCAGCACTTCGGCGGGAATCGCCTGCAGGTACGCCTTGAGCGGCGTGACGGGCGACACCATCGGCAGCGACGGATCGGACGCTTTCTCCAGCAGCGCGCGCACGCCGAGATAGATCAGGTACGCGGCACCCACCAGCTTCACGACGTTGAACGCGAGCGCCGACGTCATCAGCAGCGCCGACAGCCCGACGGCCGCGAACAGCGTGTGCACGAAGTCGCCGCTTGCGACGCCGAGGCCGGTCAGGATGCCGGTCTTGCGCCCGCCCTGCACGGTGCGGCTCAGCACGAGCAGCACGGCGGGGCCGGGGATCAGGAACAGGCCCAGAACGACGGCCGTGAAGGTGGTCAGCGTGGTCAAGTCGAACATGGCGGCTCCGGCAGGTTGGCGCAGCGGCGGGGATCGGGGCATTGTATTCGGTTCGGCGCGCGGCCGCAGGCGAGGCCGGCGAACGGCCCGGCCGCGCCGGCGCCTTTCTGGTATAAGCACGAAAGGGCGCGCGGGCACGGCGTCCGGTTTCTTCCCTCGTCGACCGTTTCATGCGCAACCTTCCACCGCACACCGATCCCGCAGCGGACGCCGCCGTGTATCACGTGCCGCGTCCGCTCGTCGTCTTCGGCGGCTCGGTCGTCGAGCCCGAATGGCGGCTGGAGCGGCACAGCCATCGCCAGGCGCAGCTGCTCTACACGCTGAGCGGCGTCATCTATTGCGAGATCGACGGCGGCGTGTGGAGCGCACCGCCGCAATGCACGGTGTGGATTCCGGGCGACGTCCCGCATGCGGCGCGCGGCTCGGCCGGCGCGACGTTCTACGCGGTGCTGGTCGAACCCGACGCCGCGCTCGACCTGCCCGCACGTTGCTGCACGCTGTCCGCGTCGCCGCTGTTGCGCGAGCTGTTGCTGAAGGCGGCGAGCTTCCCGAACCTGTACGACGTCGACGGGCCGCAGGGTCGGCTGATGGCGACGCTGCTCGACGAACTCGTCGCGGCGCCGGTCGAGGATCTGTACCTGCCGATGCCGGCCGACCGCCGGCTGCGCAAGCTGGTCGACCACCTGCTCGACGATCCGGCCGACAAGTCGCCGCTGCCCGAACTCGCGCGGCGCGCGGGCATCAGCGAGCGCAGCCTGACGCGGCTCGCCACCAAGGAGCTCGGCATGAGCCTCGGCGACTGGCGCCGGCGCCTGCACGTCGCGCTGTCGCTGCGGATGCTGACGACCGGCCGCCGCGTGCACCAGATCGCGATCGATCTCGGCTACGAGAGCGCGAGCAGCTTCGTGACGATGTTCCGCAAGGCGACCGGCAAGTCGCCGACGCAATTCCTGACCGACCGGCAACGCTGAACGCGCGGATCGCGCCGGCGCGCGCGATTGGCCGGATTGAAAAAGCTCTTGGCCGGGATGAGAAATGACGTGTCGGGTCTCGATCCATAAAATGAGAATCGTTCTCATCTGGAGGTCGACATGCAGATCGTCACGACTGAATTCCCGTTTGTCTGGTTGCGTTACGCGCGCTCGCCGCACACCGATCCTACCCACCTGATTGATGCACTCGACGCGTTGCTGGCGCGCCGCGAACGCTTCGTTCTTCTGACCGACGACGCGCCGTCCGGCGACGATCACGACGCCGGCGATCACGAACTGCGCAAGCAGCTCGCGAAGTGGAGCAAGGCCAACCGCGCGCAGTCGCGCGAATGGATCCCCGCGATGATCGCGATCGAGCCCGATGCATCGCGGCGCGTCGCGCTCGACGCGTTTTCGGGCACGTTCGCGAAGGTCTGGGGCTATCCGCTGCACGCGGCGGCGACCCGCGACGACGGCCTCGCGCTGGCGCAACGGCTGCTCGACGAACCGGCGCGCGGCGCTACGGCGGCGAACGGCTGAACCGGCTGAACTGACGGCCGCGCCGGCTGCGCGGCTTTCCTCGACACGCATGCACGGCGCGCGCACACGCGCGCGTCGCGGCAGGCTGCAACCACGCAGGGGTGTCCGGTGGACAATCCGATCCGCGCGATGCGCATCTTCACGCGCATCGTCGAAATGAACAGTTTTACGCGCGCGGCGCAGGTGCTCGGCATTTCGCGCGCGACCGCGACGCGCACCGTGCAGGAGCTCGAGGCGGCGCTCGGCATGCCGTTGCTGGTGCGCACGACGCGTGCGCTGCGCGCGACGCCCGAAGGCGACGCGTACTACCGGCGCTGCCTGAGCATCACCGCGGACGTCGATGAACTCGAAGCCAGTATCCGCGGCGCCGCGCTGCGTCCGAGCGGACCGCTGCGCGTCGAGCTGCCGGGATCGGTGGCGGGTGCGATCGTGCTGCCGGCCCTCGGCGAATTTCACGCACGGCATCCCGATCTCGTGTTGATGCTGGGCGTGTCCGGGCGCGCGGCCGATCGCGTCGGCGACGCGACCGACTGCAGCATCCGGCTCGGCGAGCTGCCCGATTCGTCGCTCGTCGCGCGCCGCCTCGGCGCGCTCGAACGCGTGACGTGCGCGAGCCCCGCGTATCTCGACCGCTACGGCGTCCCGCGCACGCTCGATGAGCTAGCAGCGCATCGTGCGGTCAGCGGGGCGTTCGTTCCCGGTCAACGTGTGGCCGAACTCGATTTCACGGTGGATGGCGCGGTGCGCAAGGTCCGGCTCGACGGCATCGTCAGCGTGGACGACGAGCAAGCGTATCTGGCGTGCGGCGTGCATGGTCTCGGGCTGATCCAGCCGCCGCGTATCGCCGCGCAGCCGCTGATCGACGCGGGACGGCTGCGGGAAGTGCTGCCGCGCTGGCGGCCGGGCGCGATCGCCGTATCGGCGGTCTACGTGAAGCGTCCGCATGTATCGCCCGGCGTGCGCGCGTTCGTCGACTGGATCGTCGAGCGGTTTGAGCAGGATCGGGAGGGCGTGGTCGTCGCGGGGGCCATGGCGCGACGGCCGGTGCCGGAGATCGTCGAGATGAACGACCGCGAGGACAGTCAGGTGGCGATGGCGTGAACGAGGCGCGCTGTACGAAGGCGGATCAATCGTTCGCGAGGTGGAATGCGCCGGCCATGCGTTCCTGTTCCCGTGCGGGCAGTGCGAGTCGCGTCGCAGGGTGAGGTCCGGTGCATGGCGATGTAAATATTCTGGCGATTATTGGCCGTGTTTCGCCAGAATATTTTCTCTTTGATGTCCGTCCAGTCGAGACAAGCCCGTGCGCATTCAGAGCGAAGCGCCAGGTGCAGAGCGCTTCGGCCCCCGAGCGTTGTCCATGCCGGACGCATGTAGTGACCGCGATTCGCGCGATCCGCACGGTGTTCCCTACACCGCCCTCAACCGCCCCAACTCCTCCGCCAGAAAATCGACGAACGCGCGAATCCGCGCGGACATCTGGTGACGCTGCGCATACACCGCATAGATATCGGCGCTCGGGGTTTCATGGTCGGGCAGCACGATTACCAGGCGGCCGTCGGCAAGATAGTCGCGGATATCCCATTCCGCGCGCATCAGGATCCCGTGCCCGTCGAGCGCCCACTTCACGGCGATCTCGCCGTCGTTCGTCGTCAGGTTGCCGTTGATCCGCACGGCTTCCGTGTTGCGCGCCGCGCCGCGGCCGCTCGTCAGCCGCCACACGCCGTAACCCTCGTCGCCCTGCCGGATGCCGATGCAGTTGTGCCGCGTCAGGTCGTGCGGCGTGGCGGGAATCCCGTGCCGCGCGAGATACGCGGGCGCCGCGCACAGCAGCCGGCGGTTCGGCGCGAGCCGTCGCGCGATGACGCGCGTGTCGGGCGGCTCGCCGAAGCGGATGCACACGTCGAATGCATCGTCGGTGAGCGGCGGCGGCATCACCGACAGCTGCAGTTGCACCGACACCTCCGGATAGCGCGCGACGAAGCGCGAGATCGCGGGGCCGACGTGGCTGCGCCCGAAGCCGAGCGTCGCGTTCACGCGCAGCAGCCCCTTCGGGCGTTGCTTCGCGCTGCCGAGCAGTTCGCCCAGCTCGTCCATCTGGTCGAGGATCCGGCGCGCGTAGTCGAGATACACGTCGCCTTCGGGCGTCAGCATCATCCGCCGCGTCGTGCGGTTGACGAGCGTCACGCCCGCGCGCCGCTCCATCTGCGTGAGCCGCTTGCTGACGGCCGCCGCGGTCAGCCCGAGTTCGCGCGCGGCCGCGCTCAGGCTGCCCGATGCGGCCAGCGTCGAGAAGAAGCCGAGATCGGCCGGCTGGACGGTATCCGTCATGACGGGATTCGTGAATTGAAGTTAAAGATGCTTTGAGTCTAGCACCGGTTCCTGCACTGCCGGTTCGGTAAAGTGCGTTCACGCTCACGATCAATCGAGGATGTCCGCATGAAGACCTACCGTATCGCAACGATTCCCGGCGACGGCATCGGCAAGGAAGTGGTGCCGGCCGGCAAGCAGGTGCTGGAAGCGCTGGCCCGCGGCAGCGACCGCTTTGCATTCGCGTTCGAGGATTTCGACTGGGGCGCCGACTACTACCGCCAGCACGGCGCGATGATGCCGGCCGACGGCCTCGACGCGCTGCGCGACAAGGATGCGATCCTGTTCGGCTCGGCGGGCGACCCCGACGTGCCCGACCACGTGACGCTGTGGGGCCTGCGCCTGAAGATCTGCCAGGGCTTCGACCAGTACGCGAACGTGCGCCCGACACGCATCCTGCCCGGCATCGACGCGCCGCTGAAGCGCTGCGGGCCGGACGACCTGAACTGGGTCATCGTCCGCGAGAACTCCGAAGGCGAATACGCGGGCGTCGGCGGCCGCGTGCACCAGGGCCATCCGATCGAGGCCGCGACCGACGTGTCGATCCTCACGCGCGCTGGCGTCGAACGCATCATGCGCTATGCGTTCCGGCTCGCGCAGTCGCGTCCGCGCAAGCTGCTGACCGTGATCACGAAAAGCAACGCGCAGCGGCACGCGATGGTGATGTGGGACGAGATCGCGAAGCAGATCGGGCAGGAATTCCCCGACGTGACGTGGGACAAGGAACTCGTCGATGCGGCGACCGCGCGCATGGTCAACCGGCCGGCGTCGCTCGACACGATCGTCGCGACCAACCTGCACGCGGACATCCTCAGCGATCTCGCCGCCGCGCTCGCCGGCAGCCTCGGCATCGCGCCGACCGGCAACATCGATCCCGAGCGTCGTTATCCGTCGATGTTCGAGCCGATCCACGGTTCCGCGTTCGACATCATGGGCAAGGGGCTCGCGAATCCGGTCGGCACGTTCTGGTCGGTCGTGATGCTGCTCGAGCATCTCGGCGAAACGGAAGCCGCCGCGCGCGTGATGCAGGCGATCGAGGCCGTGACGGCCGACCCGTCGCTGCACACGCGTGACCTCGGCGGCAGCGCGACCACCGCGCAGGTGACGGCAGCCGTCTGCGAGCGCGTCGCGAACGCGGTGACCACCGCCTGACGATCTTGCCGATCACGGCGGTGCGCGAGCGCAGCCAGTAACGCGGCTGCCACTCGTTCATCGTCCGCCGCATTTTCCTGTCCGCGACTCGCGCGTTCGACGCGAGCCGGGCGCCGGCCCGCCCGCTTTGTGGCGGCGCCGACGAGCATTCACAGACAGAGCACGGCTTGACCTCGAAGGAGGAGACACATGCAAGCGGAACTGGAAACCCGTGTCGCGCGGAAACTGATGTGGCGCATCATTCCGTTCGTGATGCTGCTTTACTTCGTCAGCTTTCTCGATCGCGTCAACGTCGGCTTCGCCGCGATGACGATGAACCACGCGATCGGCCTGTCGCCGACCGCGTTCGGATTCGGCGGCGGGCTGTTCTTCATCGGCTACTTCCTGTTCGAGGTGCCGTCCAACCTGATTCTTCACCGCGTCGGCGCGCGCATCTGGATCGCGCGCGTGATGATCACGTGGGGCCTCGTATCGGCCGTATCCGCGTTCGCGGCCGGGCCGACCAGCTTCTACGTGCTGCGCTTCCTGCTCGGCGTGGCCGAAGCCGGGTTCTTCCCCGGCATCATCCTGTACCTGAGCTTGTGGTTCCCCGCGAAGCAGCGCGCGGTGGCCGCCGCGTGGTTCATGGCGGCCGCGCCGATCTCGACCGCGATCGGTTCGCCGCTGTCCGGCGCGATCATGCAGATGCCGCCGATGTTCGGGCTCGCCGACTGGCAGATGTTGTACATCGTCGAAGCGCTGCCGGCGGTCGTGCTCGGCTTCGTCGTGCTCAAGTGCCTGACCGATTCGCCGTCGAAGGCCGCGTGGTTGCGGGCGGACGAGCGCGACTGGCTGATCGCGAAGCTGAAGACCGAAGCCGACGCGCGCCACACGCATGTCGGGCATACGGCCGGTGCGTGGCAGGCGCTGCGCGATCCGCGCGTGCTGGCGCTCGCGCTGATCTACTTCGGCACGTCGGCCGGGCTGTACACGCTCGGTCTGTGGGCGCCGCTGATGGTCAAGCAGTTCGGCTTCACCGCGCTGCAGACAGGCTTGCTCACCGGCATCCCGAGCATTGCCGCCGTCGTCGCGATGATCGCGTGGGCGCGGCATTCGGATCGCACCGGCGAGCGCACGTGGCACGTCGTGATTCCGTGCGTGCTCGCGTGCATCGGCTTCGTGTTCGCGGGGCAGGCGAGCACCGCGCTGCTGACCGTGCTCGCGCTGGTGGTCGTGAACATCGGGATCAGTGCCGCGAAGGCGCCGCTGTGGGCGATGCCGAGCGCGTTCCTGTCCGGCGCCGGCGCGGCCGCCGGGATCGCGATGATCAACTCGATCGGCAATCTCGGCGGGTTCGTCGGGCCGTTCGCGATCGGCTGGCTGAAGCACGTGACGGGCGGGTATGCGGCGGGGCTCTATGTGGTGGTGGGCACGCTCGCGGTGTCGGCGATCGTCACGCTGATGTTGAGTCGGAAGGGCGCGAGGGAAGAGGCCGTGGCGGGCGTGCGGCATCACCCGTAAGCGCGGCGCGTGCACTGAAACGCCGGATCGGGCGCGCGTTGCGTGCCCGTCCGGCGTACTGCGTCATGAAGCGCGATCACGCATGCGTCAGCGTCAGCGCATAGAACTTCGCGACGGTGCCGGGCGTCGTCAGCGGTGTGCCTGACACCGCCGTCTGATCGTAGTCGCCGGCCTTGAAGTAGAAGCTCTCGCCGTCGAAGCTCGAATCCATCGTGAAGGTCTTGGTCGTGCCGTTCACCGTGACGGTGATCGTCGTGCCGCTCAGGCTCAGCGCATAACTGAACTTCGTGCCGACGCCGACCGTCGTGATCGCCGTGGTCTTCGCCGAGCCGCCCTGGTTGGTGTTTTCGAGCAGCAGTTGCACGACACCGCCGGACGTGACCTGCAGCTCGCACAGCGGCTTGCTCGGGCCGGTGCCCTGGAAGATCTGGCCGATCGTCGTGTGACTGGGTACCTGCGTGACGGCCACCGTCGCATTCAGTCGGTTGGTGCCGGACGTCGGCCAGATCGTGTTCTCACGCAGTTCGGTGCGCGGGTGCAGCGAGCCTGACGTCGTCCAGCCCTGCGTCGGGTCCATCATCACCATCGAGCCGTCGCTCGCGTCCGTGTAGAAATACGTCGGGTTCACGTAGCCGCCCGCGAGCGACGAACCGCTCACCGTGTCGACCTTGCCGGACGAGCCGGTCGGCAACTGCAGCGTGAACGGCGCGAGGTTGAAGTTCGAGCCGGGCGGGTTCGACGGGCTGAGCGCCATCGTCGTGGCTTGCTGGCGGGCGACGGCGGCCGGGCTGGCCGGGTCGTCACCGCCGCAGGCGGACAGGCACGCAACGGACAGAACGGCGACGACGCACGGGATGATCCTGTTCTTCATGGTGTCTCTCTCTGATGGTCCGTGGCTGGGCGCCACGTTGTGGATAACGTTTTCCTCTTATGGCGCACGATCGCCGGGGAGGAGATCGGTTGCCTGTAGAAAGCACTCCAAAATACAGAAAGCGGGTGTGGCTCGACGGCTGGAACGATGAAGTGGAAAATTGCGTGAAATTCCGGAATCGCTGAGGCTTACAATCGGCTTTCCATGACGCCGCTCAAGCCGAGCGAGGACGATGCTAACAAGAAGCATCGGAGGAGTAAACGTTTTCCTATGTTGGTCGATGAAGTCACTTGTCACCGACTGCTGCGAGTGATCCGCGTGCCGGCTGAAGGGCGCGGGCAGGTGTGCCGGTTACGACTCCGTCGCCGCGACCTGCTGCGCGATACGCGCCGCACATGCGTCGGGTGTCGCATCGGACGTATCGAGCACCATCTGGCTGAACGGCCGCGACGCATAACCTTCGCGATACATCTCGGCGATCCGGCTCCGCTCCCAGTCCGTCAGCGCGCGCGAGCCGCGATTCGACGACGCGATCGCTTCAGGCGGGGCGAGCGTCACGACGAACAGCCGCGCATCGCGTGCATCGCAGGCGGCGCGCAGCCGTTCGCATTCCGCTTCGCCGATCGGATAGGCGATGACCAGATGACGCTCACGTGCGTTCGTGATCTGCATGACGAGACGTTCGAGCGCGATCGCCCACTGCACGTCGAACGGCGCATCGTCGGGCGCGTCGTGATCGTCGCCGTCGATGAAGCGCGCGTCGGGCAGCGCGCGTGCGAGCGCGAGACCGATCGTCGTCTTGCCGCTGTTGATCGGGCCGTTCAGGTGGATGACGGTGAGAGGTGGCAGGACGATGTGGAGGGACATGGGGTGTTGCACGGGTACTCGTGATTGTCGTGGCGGGCGGTGGCGCCGACCCGGCGCGACCGCGTGAAATGCATTCGTAATATTTTTTGTGAATTTGAAATAAAAATTAATTAGGGATATACCCTAAAGAAAGGTGGTGTGCGTGCCGTTAGTCCGCCTCGGTAACTCACAAAAGCATTACGGAAGAACTACATCCGTACAACCACACGACCAGATTAACCGAGGGGCGCGCGGCCGGCGAAGCCGTGCGTGTGATTCAAAGATGGGACGCATCGATTTGTTTCGGTGCGCAGGCATCGGGGGCCTGCGCACGATCTTCCTTTGCCTGGCGACGGCAGGGGGGCTGCCGCATTGCGCAGTCGCCGCAGGGATCGTTCCGGACGGCGGTACGCCGACAAGCGTGTCGGCGGGACCGAACGGCCGGCAGTTCGTGAACCTCGCGCCGGCGGTCGCCGGCGTCTCCAGCAACACCTACTCGTCGTTCAACGTGACGACCGCCGGTGCGACGCTGAACAACGTCGGCATCAACGCACGCACGATCGTCAACCAGGTGACGAGCACGAACCGCAGCCTGATCGAAGGCGAGATCGCCGTGGCCGGGCCGCGCGCGAACGTAGTGCTGGCGAACCCGAACGGCATCACGATCAACGGCGGATCGTTCGTCAATACGGGGCATGTCGCCCTTGCCACCGGCAATGTGAGTTTCAACGACCTGCAGATCGCACCGGGCGTGATCCAGCGAAACATCGTGATCGATACGTCGACCGGAACGATCGTCGTCGGCCCGGGCGGTCTGGCCGGCGCACTGATCGGCCTGGACATGATCGCGAAGACGATTCGCGTCGACGGACCGATCGACAACACATTCTCGTCGGCGACCGCCGGTGTGCGCCTGCTGGCCGGCCGCAGCCGGGTTGAACTGAACACGGGGCTGTCGCCGACCGATAACGCCAACGACTGGCTGGCGCGCAGCGCGACGACGGATCCCGATACTGCGTCGTCCTACGCGATCGATATCACCGCTGCCGGCAGTCTGACCAGCGGCCGCGTGCAGTTGATCGTGACCGACCGCGGGCCCGGCGTGCGCAGCGCCGGCCCGATGAATGCGTCGCTGGGCGATTTCACGCTGACCTCTAACGGGAACGTCGAGTTTTCGCACACGAAGCTCGGCGTCGCGGGGGATTTCGCCGTGACGGCGCAGGGCAGCGTGACGTTGACGGACACGGAGGTGAAGGTCAACGGCGGTCGCGCCGGCCTCTCCGCGACGGATGCCATTGCGTTCACCGGCAGCAGCCTGCTGGCATCGGGCGGCATCAAGCTGAATGGCGCGAGCATCGCACTGCGGCCCGACGACGCGATGGCCGGCTCGACGGTGGCGTCGTCGCAGAGCGGCGTGGTGCTGAAGAGCGGCGCAGACATCGTGAACGTCGGTTCACTTGTGCAGGGGCAGGTCGCGATCGACGCGGATGCCGACTCGGCAGGCGCGGTGACGCTGAACGCGGCCGGCCGCATCCTGAACCAGTCGCAGCCGCAGACGCGGATCGGCATCCTGTTTGGCGTGAAGGGCGACGTATCGCTGACCGCGGGGGCGGACATCGTCAACCAGAACGCGCGGATCCTGTCGAACCGGAACATCTCGATCGCGGCCGGCGGCGATCTGGAGAACGTCGTCGATCACAGTACGGGCGTGCAGAACGGCGCGGTGATCGGGTTTGCCGAGCAAGGCAGCCGATTCCTGTTCTTCCGGCATCGCAGCGACGGCTTCACGGTCGACTACGGCGCGCTCGCGGACGCCTCCAAGCTTGCGTACATCACCGCCGACGAAGGCAATGTGTCCGTGCGTGCCGCGAACGTCAGGAACATCGGCGGATCGATTCTTTCGAACGGAGGTGCGATCGGCATCGCCGCGCGCGACAGCCTGCTGACACAGGCGATCTTCACGGGCCAGGCATCGCTCCGGCGTACGTGCTTCGTCTTCTGCCGCTCGAGCGCATCGTCGAGCGTGCAGGCTTTCGGCGGCGCGATCGAGGCCGGCACCGACATCCTGTTGAAGGCCGGCACGCAGATTACCAATACGGGCGGTACGGTGCGCGCGCTAGGCGGGTTGACGCTCGATGCGCCCAAGACACTCGCGCAGGGCGTGGCGGGCTATGCCGTGATCAACCGCGATCACGATTTGAAGGCATGGTTCGGCAATCGCTGGGCGGCCATCTATCGGAGCGATACCGGCGGCCTGTTCAGCGGCGGAACCGGCAAGGTGCGCCTGACGGGCGAGGCGGATATCGAGGGCGGCGCGTACCGTGCGCCCGAAGGCGTGCTGGCGGCCGGCGGCGTGGTGACGATTCGGCCGCCGCATCGGGATCTCGTGACGATCGGCAACCGCAATCATCTGGGCCTCGTGTCGTGGTTCGGTCTGTGAGGGGCGGCATGTCGTCGGGAATGGTCCGGGTGCTTGCGCTGGCGATCGGCGCGATGCCGTTGTGCGTGCGCGCGCAGCTCGCCGGCGGATTGCCGCCCGGCGCGCCGCCGGGGTTCGGCGTGATGCCGCCGGGGCTCGCGGTGCCGCGCGCCGAGCAGGACCCCGCGCAGCGCCTGCTCCAGGAACAGCGCGACCGGCAACGCCGCGAGGAAATCGCGCAGCCGCCAGCGCAGATCGCATTGCCCGAACAGCCGGCCATGCCCGACCTGCCGCCGGGCACCGATGTCGAAACGCTACCGGACGTGGCGCCGATGTTCCTGATCGAGCGCGTCGAATTCACGGGCGACACGATTCTGGGGCAGCCCGCGCTCGACCGTATTGCGGCACCGTTTCTCGGCAAGCAGCTCGGGCGCAACCGGATCAACCTGTTGCTGCGCCGGCTGACCGAAGCCTTCATCGCCCAAGGCTACATCACGACGCGCGCGTACCTGGGCCCGCAGAACCTCGCGTCCGGCACGCTGAAGATCAATCTCGTCCCGGGGCGTGTGGCCGCGCTGACGCTGAACGGCAAGCCGCTGCGTCCGCGCGACCCGAACGAAAAATGGTACGAGGTGCGCGGCGGCGGCCTGTTGACCGAAGCCGGCACTGCATGGGCGTTCGCGAGCGCACCGGGTGATCCGCTGCGCCTGCCCGATCTCGAGCAGGGCGTCGACCAGATCAACCGGTTGCGGCGCAACCAGGCCGAGATCCGCATCCTGCCGGGCGAAGCGCCGGGGGATTCGGTCGTCGCGATTTCGAACCGCTATGGCGACCGTCTTCACTACGATTTCGGCATCGACAACTACGGCAGCTCGCAGACCGGCAAGACGCGCTATCGCGCGGGCATCGAGGCCGACAACGTGATCGGGCTGCAGGAATCGCTGTCGTTCAACTACGTGGGGACGACCGAAACGAACGCGCTCGTGTTTTCGGCGGCGGTGCCGTACGGGTATCAGACCTTCAGCTACACGGTGTCGATGTCCGAGTACCAGCAGGCGATCGGGGACGTCGCGCTGCTCGAAGGCCGCACGTTCAGCCAGATGCTCGGCTGGAACGATGTGCTCGTGCGATCGTCGAGCGGGCGCCTGAGCGTCGACGTGACGCTCAACAAGCTGCGCACCGAGCGCGATGTGAACGGCCTGCCGCTCTCGCCGCAGAACCTCACGATGCTGCGCGTCGCGCTCAATGGACTGGCCCGGTTCGTCGCGCGTGGGCAGGGCGCCGCGGCGACCTGGGACGTCGGCGTATCGCAGGGACTGCCCTGGCTTGCGGCCAACCATGACGCATCGGACATCGGCATCGATGACGCGCACAGCCAGTTCACGAAGCTCGATGCAACCGGCACGCTGCAGTTTGCGCTCGGCAGTCTCGCCGGGAGCGCATGGGCCTATCGCGGCACGCTGCGTGCGCAATACAGCCGCGTAGCGCTGTTCGGCAACGAGCAGATCTTCCTGGGCGGCATGGGTTCGGTCCGTGGGTTCACGGAAGGCGGGATCGCAGGCGACAGCGGCCTCTTCGTCCGTAACGAGGCTGCGTGGCAGAACGTGCCCGCCTGGCGCGACGCGCGAATCGAACCGTACGTGTTTCTCGATGGCGGCAAGACCCACCTGAATGCGCAGGGCGGCTGGCCGACGCTCGTCGGCGCCGGCGTGGGCACGCGCGCGCAATGGCGCCTGAGGAGCGGAACGGTCTCGGCCGAAGTGCTGGTCGGGCAGGCGCTCGCGCAGCCGGCGGCGCTCGGCAGGAAAGCCACCGTGCTGCTGGCAACACTCAACTGGTCGGACTGAATGAAGGAGAACCTCATGAATCGTCTTTCGAACGGTCGCTTGATTGCGATGCAACGGAATCTGCGGGCGCGCATGCGCCGGACCGGCATTGCGCTCGTCGCCGCCATGCTTTGCGGCACGGTAGCGACACAGGCGCATGCACTGAACAAGGCCGCGAAGAAGCAGGCGGATACGGTCGCCGCGATGCCTGCCGATGCCGTCGCGAGCGTGAACGGCGTGGCCGTCACGCAAACGCAGGTCGACGAAGCGGTGCGCGCATCGAAGGCGCCCGATACGCCGGCGCTGCGGGCGGCGATGAAGAACCAGCTGATCGCACGCGAACTGTTCCGGCAGGCGGCGCTGAAGCAGCACTACGACACCCGGCCACAAGTCGTTGCCGCGGTCGAGCAGGCGAAGACACTGGCGATGACGCAGGCGTACCTGCACGACCAGGTCAAGCCGGCACCGGTCCCGGAGACGGACGTCAGGGCGCGCTACGACGCGATCGTCGCGGGGCTCGGCGAGAACGAATACGAGTCGAGCGCGATTGCGGTCAACGACGCGGACACCGCGAAGCAGATCATCGCGCGACTCAGGAAAGGCGAGGACTTCGGCACGCTCGCGCGGCAATTCAGCAAGGGGCCGGCTGCTATGCAAGGCGGCGCGTTGAACTGGATCTCGTTCAAGACGCCGATCGAGGCGGGCAATACGCAGAACTGGCCGCAGCCGCTCGCCGAAGCGCTCGTGAAGCTGCCGCAGGGTGGCCTGACGCGCGAGCCTATTCAGGTCGGCGACGAGTACTGGATCCTGCGCGTCGACGACAAGCGCGCGACGCAGGTGCCGTCGTTCGACCAGGCGAAGGACATGCTGCGGCAGCAGCTCGAGCAGGTCGCGATGGAGAAGGCCACGGCGCAGGTCGTCGCGGACCTGATCCGGAGCGCGCGCATTCAGCAGTAGGCGGCAAGCAGTTGTGCCGGGCCGATGCCCGGCGATCACTCACGCGATTCCGGGCGGGGAAATCCCGGCATCGCGCGACGCCACGGTCGGCCGGCCGATGGCGTGAGACGCAGGGCGCAAGCCCGGAAGAACGAAGAAAAAAATAGATGAACACGTCCAAGCGTAAGGTCCTGCAGCAACTCGCCGCCGCCGGTGCGGCGCGAATCGGCGCGCGTGCGCGGTCCGCGGCAGGTGCGCCGCGTTTCCTGGCGGTCGCACCGGTCGTTCACCCGTATCGCTGGTGGCAGCGGGCGACCTGCGCGATCGTCGCGCTGACGATGTTCATCGGACCGATCACGATGACGGTCGAGCAGGGGCGCGGCGCGGCCGGCGTGCTGGGCGCCGGAAACCGCCGCCTCGATGACGCTGCGTGGCGACGGCTGGTCGAACTGGCTACGATGCGCGTCCGGTTGTCAATGCAGATGGCGTCGGCGGCGCCGATCGTCGACCCGTCCGCGCCGATTACGTTTCAGCCGCGCATCACGCAGACGACGGGGGCGGGCGGCGGCGTGCCGGTCGTCAATATCACCGCGCCCAACGCGGCCGGCATTTCGCTGAACCAGTATCAACAGTTCAATATCGACCCGGTCGGCCTGATCCTCAACAACAGCCTGATGTCGGGGACGTCGCTGACGGGCGGCAATGTACAGGCGAATGCGAACCTGAACGGTCGCACGGCGAGCGTGATCGTCAACCAGGTGACGTCGACAGGCAGTGCCTACGCGAGCCTGCTGAACGGCCCGCTCGAAGTGTTCGGCGCGCCGGCGGCGGTCGTCATCGCGAACCCGAACGGAATCACGACGCGCGGCACGGGCTTCACCAATACCATCGGCGTTTCGCTGTCGACCGGCGCGCCGCAGTTCCTGGGCAGCGTGGGCGGCGCGGTGACCGACTTTGCGAACGCCAAGGCGATCGGCTACAACGTGACCGGCGGCCATCTGCAGATCGAGGGCAATGCCGGCGTCAACGGGCCGGGCGCGGGGATCGAGGGGACGGTCGGCACGATCGACCTGATCGGCGAGACGATCGGCATCAACGCGCCGCTGTATGCGGGCACGCGGATCAACGCGGTTGCCGGGCGGCAGTTCGTGGCGCCGACGGCGGCGGATGCGTACGGCACCACATACGGCACCGCGTCGAACGGCGCGGCGAATTCCGCCGCCGCGATCAATGCCGCGAACGGCGGGGCGAACCGGTCGCTCGCGATCGACGCAACCGCGTTCGGCGCGATGACCGCCGGCCAGATCCAGGTGATCAGCACCGCGGCGGGCATGGGCGTGCGGGCCGACGCGCAACTGGCCGCGAACGCAGGCGACCTGCTGATGTCGTCAAACGGCGACGTGTCGGTCGCCGGGTCCGCCGCGCAGCAGCAGGCGACGCTGCACGGCGCAGGCAACGTATCGATGACGGGCGCGCACCTGGGCGTCGGCGGCTACACGATCAGCGCGGACGGAGACGTGACGTCGACGGGCACGATCCAGTCCGGCGGCAGGCTCGCGGTGTCCGCGGGCGGCAGCGTGAACGTCGCCAATGCGCAAGCCAGCAGCGACGTGGCGATCGCCGGCGGCGCGAACGTCACGCTGGGCGATGTGCAGACGGCTGGTGCGCTGGCGGTTGCGGCGCAGGGCGGAGCGGGCGGCGACGTCACGCTGAACGGCACGGCGCTGGCCGTGGCCGGCACGTCGCTGCGTGCGTCGCGCGACGTCCACGTCAACGGCCGGCTGGATAGCAGCACGGTCGATGCAAGCGCACAACGCAGCATCGTATTGGCCGGGCCGCTCAATGCATCCGGCGACCTGACGCTCACGGCGCGGGAAGGCGACCTCGCCACGACCGCGCGTGTCGCCAGCGGCGGGAACCTGTCTGCCAGCGCGGGGCGCGATGTCGCGGCGAGCGGTGCGCTGCTGGCGAACGGCGACGTGAGCGTGCGGGCCGGAAACAGCGCGAGCGTCGGCGATATCCACGCGGGCGGCACCATCGACGTGAGCGCGCAGGGCGGGGCCGGCGGCGGCGACCTGGCGTTCAACGGCAATACGCAGGCGACCGGTGCCACGCGCTTCGCCTCCGCGCGCGACATCACCGTGAACGGCACGCTGACCGGCGGTTCGACGTTGGCGCTCGACGCACGGCGCGACGTGACGATCGGCGCACAAGGCACCGTGCAGTCGGCAGGCGACCTCGCGCTGACGGCGCGCACCGGCAGCGTGACGTCGAACGGCACGTTGGCGAGCGCATCGAACCTGTCGGTGCAAGGCGCGCAGGACGTCGCGCTGCTCGGCACGACCGGCACCACGGGCGACACGGCGGTGAGCGCCGGCCGCGACGTGGCGGTGGGCGGCACGCTGTCCGGGCACGGCGGGGCGCGGATCGACGCCGGCCGCGACATCGCGCTGGGCGGCAATACGGGCTTCGTGAAGGACGTGCAGGCGCAGGCCGCGCGCAATCTGTCGATGACGGGCGCGCTGGCCGCGGTGAACGTGACGCTGGGCAGCGGCGAATCGATGACCCTGCACGACGTGCAATCGTCGGGCGCGTTGCAGGCGAGCGCGCAGCGCGGCTCGCTGACGGTCGACGGCGGTGTGACGTCGCAGTCCCGCGCCACGCTGCAATCGGGCGGCGACGCGACCGTGCTCGGTCGCGTGCAGAGTACCGATCGCCTCGACGTTGCCAGCGGCGGGAGTCTCGCGATCGCGGGGCAGGTCAACACGCTGTCGACGGGATCGTTCCGCGCGGCGAATCGCTTCAGCGTCGACGGCACGCTGCAGACCACCGGTTCGCTCGATATCACGAGCGGCGGGGACGCCTCGATCGCCGGCACGGTGAACGCGCTGTCGGACGCGGTGCTCGCATCGAGCGGTGGCGTGACGGTCAACGGCATGCTGCAGAGCGCGGGGCCGCTCGCGCTGACGAGCGGCGCGAATACGGCGATCGGCGGCACGGTGCTGTCGACGGGAGATGCGACCCTCAAGAACGCCGCGGGCTCGCTGACGAGCACCGGCGTGATCCAGGCCGGTCGCGACCTGCGGATCGATGCCGCGCACGCGGTCGATCTCGGCGCGAAACAGACCCTCGCGCAGCGCGACCTGAGTGTGCGGGCGGGCGGCAACCTGAGCGCGGACGGTACGTTGATCGCGCAGCGCGACGGCACGCTGAACGCGGGCGGGGCGCTGGGCGGCGCGGCGGCGATTGCGTTCGGGCAGGCTGCGACGCTTCAGTCGGGCGGCGATACGCGCCTGACGGGCTCGTTGCGCGGCGACACGGTGCAGACGCAGGCGGGTGGATCAGCGTCGCTGCACGACGTGCAGGCGGTGTCGTCGATGTCGCTTGCCGCGACGCAGGATCTTGCGACGACGGGCAGCCTGATCGGCAACGCAACGACGACATTGCAGGCCGGGCGCGATCTCGGCGTCAGCGGCGCGGTTCAGTCGTCGCAGACGCTGACGCTGGCAGCCGGTCGCGATGTCGCCACCACGGGCGCACTGCGGACCGACCAGGATCTGCACGTTCGTGCGGGCAACAACGCAGCGATCGGCGATATGCAGGTCGGCACCGTGCTTGACGTGAAGTCGCAAGGCACGGCGGGCGGTGGCGACGTGGCACTCAACGGCAACGCGATCGTCGCGGGCGTGACGAACGTGCAGGCGGCGCGCGACATCGCCGTGAACGGTTCGCTTACCGGCGCCACGCAGGTGGCGCTGTCGGCGCAGCGCGACGTCGGCGTCAACGGCAGCGGCGCCGTCCGCGCCATCGGCGATCTCGCGATCACCGCGACGACCGGCAGCATCGCGTCGGCCGGCACATTGAACGGCGCAGGCGCGCTGACCGCGAATGCGGCACAGGATGTCACGCTGACGGGCACGACCGTGTTCACCGGCGACATCGCCGTGACGGCGGGCCGTGACGTGACGGTCGGAGGAACGCTGGCAGGTCGTGGCGGCGCACGCGTCGACGCGGGGCGTGACATCGCGCTGGGTGGTAGTACAGGATTCCTGAAGGATGTGAAGGCGCAGGCGGGACGCAACCTGTCGATGACGGGTTCGCTCGCCGGCACGAACGTGACGCTGGGCAGCGGCCAGTCGATGACGCTGCATGACGTGCAGTCGTCGAGTGCATTGCAGGCCCATGCACAAAACGGGACGCTGACCGTCGACGGTACGGTCACGTCGATGTCGACCGCGCAGCTCAAGTCGGGCAGCGATACGACCGTGACAGGCACGCTGCAAAGCGCGGGCCATCTCGATCTGACGAGCGGTGGCAATCTCGGGATTGGCGGCACCGTCAGCGCGTTGTCCGATGCGGCCGTCACGTCGAGCGGCGCGGCGAGCGTGAACGGGCTGTTGCAGAGCGTGGGCCCGTTGACGCTGACGAGCGGCGCGAACACGTCGATCGGCGGCACGGTGCTGTCGACGGGTGACGTTACCCTCAAGAACGCGGCGGGCTCGCTGACGAGCACCGGCGTGATCCAGGCGGGCCGCGATCTGCTGATCGACGCCGCGCACGCGGTCGATCTCGGCACGCAGCAAACCACGGCGCAACGCGACCTGACGGTGCGCGCGGGCGGCGACCTCGTCGCGAACGGCACGGTGATCGGCCAGCGCAACGGCATGCTGAATGCCGGTAGCGCGATGGGCGGCGCGGCGGCGATCGCATTCGGGCAGGCGGCGACGCTTCAATCGGGCGGCGATACGCGCCTGACGGGCTCGCTGCGCGGCGACACGGTGCAGATGCAGGCAGGCGGGGCGGCGTCGTTGCACGACGTGACGGCTGCGGCGATGATGTCGCTCACGGCCGCGCAGGATCTCGCGACGACGGGCACCGTGGTGGCCGGCTCGACGGCGACGCTGCAGGCCGGCGGGAACCTGGGCGTCGGCGGCGTGATGCAGGCGGTCGGCGATATCGCGCTGACCGCGACGAACGGCAGCGTGTCGACCAGCGGACCGATCGCAGGCAACGGCGCGATCGACATGCAGGCGGGTACCGACATCCTGCTGAACGGAACGGTGGGCGCGGCGCGCGGCATGTCGCTGAACGCGGCTCGCGACGTTTCGACGACGCAGGCCCTGAACGTGCTGGCGAACGACCTGCGGATCACGGCCGGCAACAACGCCGGCGTGGCCGATGTGCAGGCGGGCGGAGCGTTGTCCGTCACCGCCCGAAACGGCGACGTGGCGTTCAACGGTACGGCTGCGGCGCTCGGCGAAACCACCGTAACCGCAGGGCGCGACGTGGTCGTGCGCGGCACGCTCGCCGGTGGCGGCGACGGCACGAGCGCGACGCATGCGCCGACGTCCGTGCAGGCCGGGCGCGACGTCCAGGTAACGGGCATGCTCGCGGGCGGCGCAACGCTCGGCGTCAACGCCGCGCGTGATGTGACGATCGGCAACGCCGGTCAGGTCCAGGCGGCCGGCGACATGACGCTCGCCGCCGGCGCAGGCAGCGTGACGTCGCAGGGCACGCTCGCGGCCGAACGCAATGTCGTGCTGACGGTGGCGAAGGACGTGTCGCTGACCGGCAAGACCAGCGTCGGCGGCGATGCGGCGTTGACGGCCGGGCACGACCTGACGCTCGGCGGATCGGTCGTGGGCAAGGGCGGCGCGACGCTGAACGCGGGCCACGATGTGGCGATCGGCGGGAGCACCGTCTTCGCGAACGACGTCACGGCCAAGGCCGGCAATGACCTCGCGGTCATCGGCGTGCTGCAGGGGCGGGCGGTGTCGCTGAGCGCCGCGCGCTCGGTCGCGCTGAAGGACGTGCAATCGAATGCGGCACTGACCGTCAACGCGAAGGGCGGCGCACTGGCGATCGACGGTACCGTCAACTCGCTCGCCGGCGGCACGTTGAACGCCGCCGGCGACCTCACGGTCAACGGCGCATTGCAGACGGCCGGATCGCTGAATGCGGCGAGCGGCGGCACCCTCGCGATCAACGGGGGCGTCAATGCGCTCGCCGATGCGACCTTGCGTTCGGCTGCGGACCTGAACGTGAACGGCACGCTCCACGCGGGCGGCCCGCTGGCGGCATCGAGCAATGGCGCGCTGTCGGTCGGCGGCAAGCTCGACGCGGCCACCGATGCGACCTTGAGCGCGGTGCGCGGCCTTGTTGTCGACGGCACCGTCAACGCCGGCCGCAAGCTCGACATGACGAGCGGCGGCCCGACGACGCTGCGCGGTGTGGTCAACGCGGCAGCGGCGGGTGCGCTGCGCTCGGACGGCGACATCACGGTCAACGGTACGCTGCAGGCGGCGGGGCCGCTCGACGTGATCGGCGGCGGCAACACGACGGTCGGCGGCGCGCTGGTGTCATCGGGCGACATGACGCTGCGCAATGCCGCGGGCGCGCTGACGAGCACCGGCACCCTGCAATCGGGCGGCAACCTGTCGGCCGACGCGGCCGGCACGATCGATCTCGGCCAGGGGCGCACGACGGCGCTTGGCGATCTCGCGGTCAACGCCGGCCGGGATCTGCGCACGGACGGCACGGTGATCGCGCAGGGGCGCGGCACGCTGACGGCCGGCGGCGCGATCGGCGGGGCGGGGGCGCTGGCGTTCGGCGGCGCGGCGACGCTGCAGTCGGGCGGCGACACGCTGCTCACCGGTTCGCTGCGCGGCGACAAGGTCGACCTGAACGCGGGCGGTCATGCGACGCTGCACGACGTGACGGCGGGCGCATCGATGACGCTCGCATCGGCCGGCAACCTGCGCACGACCGGCGCGGTGACCGGCAACTCGGACGTGCTGCTGCGCGCAGGCGGCGACATCGAACACAGCGGGGTGTTGCAGGCCATCGGCAATGCGACGTTCGATGCGCGCGGCGGGCATGTCGCGTCGACGGGCTCGATCGCGACGAACGGCGTGCTCGCGGTGAAGGCGGGCACGGATATCGCGCTCGGCGGCAAGACGGCCTCGGCGCTGAACACCGCCCTGAGCGCCGGCCGCGACATCGCGATCGGCGGCTCGCTGGCGAGCGGCGGCGCGTTCGATGCGATGGCCGGCGGGAATGCGGGCATCGCCGGCACGGTGCTGACGATCGGCGACACGCATGTCGGCGCGGCCAACGATATCGACGTGACCGGCAAGCTCGAGGGCCACGGGGCCGGCACGCTCGGCGCCGGCCGCGATCTGACCGGCGCGGGCACGATTGCGCTCGCGCAGGCCGCGACGCTCGATGCGGGTCGCGATGTCGTGCAGGGCGGGCTGGTGCAGGGGCACACGGTTGCAGTTACGGCGGCAGGCAATGCAAGCGTGACGAACGTGCAGGCGGACGATACGTTGTCGCTGAGGGCGAAAGGATCGCGCGCGGATACCGGCCCGGGCAACCTGACGATCGACGGCACGGCCGCTGCGGGCGGGCGGATCGATGCGATCGCGGCGCAGGACGTGTCGGTGCCCGGGAAGCTTCAAGGGGCAACCTCGGTCGGCATCGACGCGGGGCGCAACGCCGTGATCGCGGGCGCGGCCCAGTCGGGCGGTGCAATGACGATCGCCGCGCACGCCGGCGATCTGGCTGCGACCGGCGGGATCAACAGCGGTGCGGCGCTCGACGTGACGACCGGACGCGATCTGTTGCTCGGCGCGACGACGAGCGCGGTTGGCGACATGGGGCTCGCCGCCGGGCGCGATCTGGACACCGGCAGCGGGCTGCTGATCGGCGACGCGACCGGCACGCTGCGCGCGGCGCGCGATATCGTCGGCGCTGGCAAGCAGTCGTTCCTGCAAGGTGCGTTCGACGCCGCCGCGCAGCGTAATGCGGTATCGGGCGGCCTCGTTCAGGCGAGGAGCGTGCAGTTGACGGGCGGCAACGATGCGTCCGTCAACGATGTCGTATCGGCGACCTCCTTCGACCTGAAGGCGCTCGGCCACGCCGGCGGCGGCGATGCCGTGGTGCGTGGCGCCGCGCAGGCGGCCGGTGCCGCGACCGTGACCGCCGCGCATGACGCGCGGGTGACGGGCACACTGGCGAACGGTGCGGCGCAAACCTTGAGTGCGGGCAACGATGTCGTCGTGAGCGGCACGTCGCAGTCTGCCGGCGACATGAAGGTGGCCGCATCGGGCGGCAACGTGCAACTGAACGGCACGACGACGTCGGGCGGCGCGCTCGATGTGCGCGCCGGCGTCGATGCGCAATTGAATGGGACGATCGCCGCGGCCGGCATGACGACGCTCCAGGCCGGCCGCGATATCGGCATCGGCGGCAGCGTGGCCGGGCAGGCTGGCGGCACGCTGACGGCCGCACGGGACATCACCGGCGCGGGATCGGTGGCGTTCGGCCAGGCCGCGACGCTCGCCGCGTCGCACGAAGTCGCGTTGTCGGGGGCGCTGCAGGGCGCGAGCGTGTCGGTGACGGGCGGCAACAATGTCGGCCTCGTCAGCGTACAGGCGGTGTCGGGCGATCTGTCGGTCGTCGCGAACGGCAATGCGGGCGGCGGCGACGTGACGCTTGGCGGCGCGGCCACCGCGCTTGGCGCGTTTTCGCTGCAGGCGGCGCGCGACGTCAACGTGAATCACGCGATCAATGCGGGGGGGACGACGGGCATTACCGCCGCACGCAACGTCGCGCTTGCCGACGTGAACACGGCCGGCGACCTGAGTATCACCGCGTCGAACGGCAGCGCCGCAGCAGCGAACGCGACCGCGCGCGGCAACCTGAACGTGACGGCAGGGCAGGCGATCGCGTTGTCGGGGCAAACCGTGTCGGGCGGCAATGCGACGCTGGCGTCCGGCGGCGACATGACGCTGGTCGGCAGCATCGCCGCGCAGCAGGCCGGCAAGCTGACGGCGGGCGGCTCGATCGACGCGGCATCGATCGCGTTCGGCAAGCAGGCCACGGTCAGCGCGGCGAATAGCATCGCCGTGAAGGGCGGCGTCGCGACCGACGGCGATCTGGCGATGACGGCCGGCAACGACCTCGCGATCGGCAGCGCGCAGACGGGCGGTGCGATCGACTTGCGCGCGCAGGGACACAACGGCGCCGGCGACGTGGTCGTGAACGGCAGCCTGACGTCCGGCAAGGCGGCGACGATCGCCGCCGCGCGCGACGTGGTGATCGCCGGCAGCGTCGGCAGCGGCGCAAGCCTGACGGCCGGCGCGGGACGGAGCCTCGGCATCGCCGGCGCAATTCGTTCGAACGCCGATACGTCGCTGAGCGCGACGAACGGCAATCTCGTCGTGGGCGGCGACTTCGTGTCCGTCGGCAATTTCGGTGCGCGTGCCGGCGGCACGCTGGCACTGCTGACGGGCGGGCTTGCCAACGGCGACACCACGTTGACGTCCGGCGGCGCGATGACGCTCGGCGGCGCACTGTTCGGCCTCGGGGGCGCAAGTCTCGACACGGGCGGCGCTATCACGGGCGGCAGCGCACTGACGTTCGGCAAGGATATCGGCGTCACGTCCAGCGCGGGCGTTACGCTCGGCGCGATCCAGGGAGCAGGGAAGTTCACGGCGACGTCGACCGGCGACCTGTCGCTTGGCGCGACGACTGCGGTCGGCGGTGTGTTCGCGACGTCGCAGGCAGGCAGCGTCGCCGTCAACGGCGCGCTGCAGTCCGGCGGAAACGTGCAGATCCAGGCGGCGAACAACGCGCAGGTGACGGGCGCGGTGTCGTCGATGGGTACGGTGAACGTCAACGGCGTCAATGGCAATGTGACGCTCGCGGGCGTGTCGTCGAATGGCGACACGACGCTGCATGCCGGGCAGAGCCTCACGCTCGGCGGCTCGAGCGTCGTGGCCGGTCAACTGGGGGTGTCGGGCGGCAACGTGGCGCTCAACGGGACGGTGACCGGTTCGAAGAACGTGACCGTCTCCGCGCAGGGGACGGTCGATGCCGCCAACGCGACGATCGTCGCGTCGCACGACCTGCAGGCGAGCGGCGCGAACGTGACGCTCGGCAACGTGACGGTGGGCGGCGCGCTGAATGCACAGGCGTCGAACCGGCTCACGCTCGCGGGCGGTCACGCGGTGAACGTGGTCGGCAATGCGGCGATCACGTCGCAGAACGGGCTGTATAACGCGGCGCATGTGCTGGCCGGGTCGCTCAATGTATCCGCGCCGAACCTGACGAACGCGGCGGGGGCATCGCTCGCGTCGATCGGCGCGACGACGATCAACGCGTCGAACTTCACGAACGCGGGGCTGGTGAATGGCACGACGACCAACGTGACCGTGGGCGGCGGGCTGACGAACGTCGGCGGGTCGCTGATGGCGGTGGATGCGCTCGGCATCAACGCGGGTTCGCTGAACAACCAGAGCGGGATCATCTTTGCGGGGAATCCGAGCGTCGGGACCGGGGCGACCGGCGATGTGTCGCTGACGGTCAATGGCGGCAACGGCGCGTTCAACAACGCGGACGGACAGTTGCTCGCGCAACGGAACATGGGCATCAACGTCGCCAACATGACGTTCGATCCGCTGCAGGGGACGATCAGCCAGGGCGGGAACCTGTCGATCACCGCCGGCTACGTGAACGTCGGCGGCACCTGGAACTACGGCGGGCAGAGCGTCGCGCTGACCGGCCTGAACGGCATCGCGAACTACGGCACGATGACCGGGACCGCGGCGCTGACGCTGTCGTCCGGCGGCGGGACGTTCGAGAACCACGGGCAGGTCAGCGGCCGCGACGTGACCTTCAACGGCACGCTGAACAACGCGGGTGGTGCGGTGATGCACGCGGACAACGCGTTGACGCTGAACGGCAATACGACGAACCGCGGGACGGTCGAGGCGGGGAGCGTGCTGACCGTATCCGGCTGGAACTACGACAACCAGGGGGCGACGACGCAGTCGAGGGGGGATGTGGTGTTCCGCCTGGGCGGAACGCTGCAGAACACGGGCGGGTCGATCAATGCCGGGCGGAACATCAGTATTTCGGCGGGCGCCGTGGTAAATGACCAGACGCCACCGACGGGAGCGGTAACCACGAGATCCGTGGTCGAAGACCCGAACTTGCTATGGTCGGGCACCGTCGGCTCGGAGTCGTTCCAATACTACGGCCCCGTCGCCAACGACAGCGGCAGTACCTTCTACGGCACCCTCAGCGGCAATCGGAACGTGACGCTTGGCGATCTGCTTGCGCCGACGGGCACCGTCCACGGCTACGACGTCGGGTATTTCGACGACAGCCCTTGCCCCCGGGACTGCACGTTCAATCCGAGCTCGCCGGTGGCCGGGTCCGGATATGTCACATTCAATCAAGTGATGACCGCCACCCGCTATGGGAACAGCGGAAATGCATCTAGCCAGCCGATGTGGTATGTCGGAACCGGCCCGCAGCCCGGCGCAGTAAAGACCGTTTCGCTGAAGTTGCCGACGATCTATCAGACTTCCACGAGTCAGCAGCCGGGTACTTCGGGTGTCATTTCCGCAGGTGGCTCGATTGACTTGTCTGCGAATGCGTTGTCGAACCGTGGGGGGCAAATTGCGGCCCAAGGTAACGTGTCGCTTGTCGTCCAGAATCTGAGCAATGGCGCCGTGGTGCCCACGGTGGTGAACCAGTCGGTAAGGCAAGTCGATCAGGGTGAATATTCGGCATTCCTGTCGCAGCTGAAATCGCTCGGAATTGTCTCCGTCGCGAACTCAGGAAATGTGAATTACAACATTGCCCCCGCGCAATTCAACATTTCCACGGGGGCTGGGGCGCCGTCGTCTACCGGGACACTCAGTTCTTCGACGCCTACGGGCATGATTGCGGCGGGTAGCAACCTGACGGTCGGCGGTGGCAATCTGGTTAACGAAGGTTTGCTGTACGCCGGCAACAACGTTGGCATTGCGTCGGGGACGCTCACGAATCAGGGCGGCAACCAGCAGAACTATTCGAGTCAGGTCGGCTGCGCATCCGGGGTGCCGAACGCCGCATGCGGCAATGCGGGCCAGCCGCGCGGCAACAATCCGACCACGACGACGTTCAGCTATGCGCAGAACAACGCGACGATCTACGCCGGTCATGACCTCGTCATCGCGGCCGGCCAGATCAACAACACGTACGGCAACCTGCTGGCGGGCCACGACATCGTCATCGGCGGCGTCGGCTCGACCGCGGGCTCGACCACGCCGGCGCAGAGCCTGAACAACACGTCGGGCAATATCGTCGCGGGCAACGACATCAAGCTGAACGTCTCGGGCGCGATTACCAACAACCTGCCGCCGCCCGTTCCGGTCCACGAGAACTACGGCAAACAGGAGAAGTATTCCGGCTGCATGACCGCCGGTGGTTACAAGGAGAGCTACTGCGAAGGTTATGTCGATCAGCAGTCAGGCAGTTCGTCGGTGATCAGCGCGGGCAACAACCTGCAGGTCAACGCGGGCAGCCTGACGAACATCGGCAGCCTGATCGCGGCCGGCAACAACGCGACGATTTCCGTCGCGGGGCCGGTCGTCAACGAGGCGCAGGTGCTGAACGCGTACTGGCACTCGCACTGGGTGCAGGAAACCGGGATGTTCAGCAGCGACAAGCGCCACGACATCTGGGCCTGCGGCACGCCGGAACAGTGCAAGGCGCTGTACGGGAGCGCCTATACGGGCACCGGCGGCACCATCAATCCGCCGACGCCGGTCGGCAACATCGCGGCGACGATCCAGGCGCCGAACCTGTCGATTTCGTCGGGCGGCCAGATCCAGAACGTCGGCAACGTGCTCGGCACGTCGGTGTCGTTGAGCGGGCAGAAGCTGATCAACGGCATCACGACGCCGAACACGTATACGCCGCAGGTCGCGGCTCCGCAGCGCGTGATCACGCTCAGTCCGGTGACGCTGCCGGGGCTGAACCTGTCGATTCCGCGTGCGGTCGGGATGGGTACGCTGCCGACGCCGGTTGCCGGCAAGGCGTCATACGTCAACGAATCGCTCGGCGGGAGCGGGCTGCTGGGGGCGCAGGATCTGCTGAACAACCTGCCGCCGAATCTCCAGCCGTCATCGACGCTGTTCTATTTCAATCCGCAGGAAGAGGACCTGCTGCTGCAGCAGGCCGCACTCCAGCAGACGGGCAAGTCGAGCTTCGTCGACGGTTTGTCGTACGACAGCAAGCGCAACATGTCGGTGACGGAGCAGGCAAAGGAGTACCTGTACGGAAACGCGCTCGAGTATTCGAAGTCGCACGGGCTGCAGCTTGGCGCGGCGCTGACGCAGGAGCAGATCAACACGCTCGACAAGCCGATGCTGTGGTACGTCGAGCAGACGGTGCCGGACCCGACGTGTCATGCGATCGGAACGGCGTCGTGCCCGACGATCACCGCGCTGATGCCGCAGGTGTATCTGTCGCCGAACACGACGGCGATGTCGGCCGGCGGGAACATTGCCGGCACGGACGTCGCGCTGAAATTCAACCAGGACGGCAACGGCAGCATCCTCAATACGGGGAGCATCACGGCGTCGGGGACGCTGAGCGTCGACACGCACACGCTCACCAACCAGGCGAACCAGGTCGACGTCGGCGCGATCTGGCAGAAGGTCGACGGCGGCTACCTGAATACGACCGGCACGGTGGTGCAGCCGGGCGGGTTCATGAGCGCGGCGAACATGGAGCTGAATGTTCAGGCGCTGAACCAGATCGGTGGGGCGTTGCAGAAGCTCGCGGCCGACGGAACCATCGATCAGGCCGGGACCCGGCAAGCGCTTGCGGCGCTTCAACAGCAACTGGGCGGCAATTTCACGCAGACGACGCTGAGCGACAACCTTCACCAGGATTTCGTGAAGGAAGGCGGCGCGTTCGGGATGACGCAGATCTTCTCGATGGTCGTCGCTGTTGCCGCAGCGGTCATGATGCAGCCGGAAATTTCGGCTGCGATTGCATCGATGTCGGGAGCAGCCGACGCGGCAGCCACAGCGGCATTTATGGCGGCTCAGCAGGGGCTGACGGGCGCGGCCATCACCGCGGCGGCAAGTGCCGCAGGTGGTTCGCTGGCCGTTGGCGGCTTGGCCAACACGATGATTGCAGTCGGGTTGAGCGCGTTTGCATCCAGCGCGCTCGGTCAGGTCGTTGCGAGCGGTAAGGTCGATATCGCCGCGAGCCTGAAGAATGGCCTGATCGGCGCGGTGACTGCCGGGCTGACGAACGGGATCACGTTCGACGGCGCCAGCGGTTCGTTCGGTTTCAGCGCCAATGCAGCGTTTGAAGGCAGTGCGCCGAGTCTTGCGGCATGGGCCGGTGTGCAGAACACGGGCAATGCGCTGGTGCCGCAAGCGGGTGCGGCATCGGGATCGTTGCCGAGTGCAATGCTCGCGTTGTCTGCCAATGCGGCGATTCAGGCCGGCACGCAGACGTTGATTGGCGGGGGAAGCTTCCTCGATAGTCTGCGGGACAGTTTCGTTCGGGATGCGGCTGCTTCTGCTGCATACGCGATCGGTAATGCAAAGGCTGTCGGCGACTTTGGCGACGGTCTTCCAGAAACGCTGGCCCATATGGCCTCGCACGCGGCGCTCGGCTGCGCGGCTGGCGCCGCGACTGGTCAGGGGTGTGGAGGAGGGGCGATTGGTGGGGCTGTTAGCGCGCTTGTTACGTCACGCCTGGTTGATCAGGCAGGCGGCGCCGCGACCTTGACAGATGGCCAGCGCGCGACGATCGTCGGCGTGTCGACGTTGCTGGGTGGTTTGACAGCTGGGATTGCCGGGGAGGATGCACAAGGTGGGGCTGCTGCGGCGCAGAACGAGGCGCTGAACAACGGGTCGGCGGTTCACGGTATGCCCGAGAGTCCGCTGCGCAAGGCACTGGATATCGCGTGCGGCGGTGGTACCAAGCCATGCGACCCCCAGTTGCTGAAAACGTTGATGCAGGCACAGGGCGCCAATGCGGATCAAGCATCAGGGATGATGAATGCTGCCGCTCCTTATGTCGGAGGGGTGCTCGGCGGTGTGCTGGGTGGGGTGCTGTTCGGTCCGGGAATCGCAGCTGGATGTGTAGCAAATGCCGTCCTTTGTGCAAACGAACTGACTATACTCGCGGCGGAGGTCTATGCCGGTCTGAATGGTATGCCTGTAGGGACAGGTGCCTCAGTCCTGACAGGTGTGTCGTCGCCAGCCGTAATGGGATCTGCTGTCAGTGTCGAGGCGCGAGCGGTAGGCGAGGCGCGGTTGCTCATCGCGGAGGGAAGCAAAAATCCTGCAGTCTCGGTAGGGGGATCTGCCGCACTTGGCATTCAAACCCCTCCGTTCAGCAACATTCTTGCAAAGGTGCCGACGTTTCCCGGAGTCAAGATGTCTGCAGATGGCGATACGTTTGTGATTGTCGATCAGGGTAAATTTGTGGATGCGGTTGCTCGCGCGTATAGCAATTCCGGTCAGAAGCTTAATGGCCAGACAGTTCGGCAGATCGAGGGCTATATTTCGAGTCACGACTCGTTTCCGACCATAGCAGGGATACCTGGCTTGCACGCGGAGGTTCAGTCTTTGAACTACATCTACAACGCAGTGCCGAATCCGGCCACGCTGAACCTGGCTGATATCAGTATTGCGACCATAAAGCTGGGGCGGAGCAGTGCGGCCGGAACTCAAGGAGGCGCGTTCATGGCATGTCGGAATTGTAGTGGGATCATTCCACCCAAGGTCAATGTCATTACCGGGAGGCAATAGAGTTGAACAGGGTAAATATCGAGTTAATGGAGCGGAAAGGTGGGCGATATTTTCTTTCCGGAAAGGAGTTTTCTGGAGTTGCCTTCGAAATTGGGAAAGATCAAAGGGTGCGCGCGATAGAGCTGGTGGATGGTGTCGAAGTGGGGGGCTACCGTCCAATTTGCGCGAGCCCTAGTGATGGATTTGATCAGGTTGATCTGACCGGAATGTTGTCTGACTATGAGGTGCCGTTGTACCAGGGGCGGCCATTCAGCGGAATCGGATATGAATTTGATGACGGTGCCTGCACGCGGGAAGTCTTTCTGCGGAATGGCATCGTGTATTCAGAGGCCAGGTGGACCGAGGCTGGAGGGATGGTTTATTTTGACGTTCCTAATGATGAATTTGGTGAGGTTTATGAGTGGTATTCGTCAGGTGGGCTGAAGAGTGTAGATATAACGACCAATGCCGAGTTTTATGGCGGGATGCGTTTTTCTGAGGGCGGGCGGCTCGTAATCTTGAGTGCGTGCAACGGTTTTCTTGAAGCTATTCCGCGAATAGTAAGGGAGGCTCGATTTTTTCCCGTTTCTACAGTTCACGATGTCGAGAAGCTCGAGGTATCAGATGATCTGACTCTCTTTGGCGGAGATGTTGGAGATGAATTCTTTCGATATTTGAGCGATTGCGGGATGTTGAGGGATGTTGCAGTGCTCAAATTGGCAAATGTTGGCGTGAAATTCTTGAGCTTGGCGGATCTTCCGCATTTGGGAGAATTGCACGTCGACGGATTCGAGTTAACGGGCATCAAGCACGGCAGTGGCGAGTACCTTGATCTTGAGTCATTTGTCAAGGGAGGCAACTCCTCCATTAAGATTTTTGTGGACGGGCGTGAGGTAACGTGATTTTAATCGTCGACGTGTCCTACTCCGATGACAGCGCGCTCGCCGCAGGAATGGTGATTGAATCCTGGGAAAGCAACGTAGTGGTCGAGAGACTGACGGCCAATGTCGATAGTCTGGCAAGCTACATCCCCGGAAAATTCTATTTGCGTGAATTGCCGTGCATCATCGAGTTGCTGAAGCGTGTCGAACATCCGCTTGAATGTATCGTCGTCGATGGCTATGTGACGCTTGGCGCCGACGAGTGTCCAGGCCTCGGTATGCGGTTGTGGCAACACCTTGATGGCAAGGTTCCGGTAGTCGGCGTCGCAAAGACCAAATTCCTGGGAACGCCAGAAAACGCAGAAATTCTGCGCGGAGGCAGTTCGAAGCCGCTGTTTGTTACTGCTGCCGGTATCGATTTGGAGTTGGCAAAGAGCAATATTGTGAAAATGGTCGGGAAATTCAGAATTCCGGACCTGATCAAAGCCACTGACAGACTCTCTCGAAATTCGGGCGACTCGTGATGGCGAGGCTTGATGGTGCCGACCTGTTGTGCCAAGCGCCGGCATGCATGGCGTCCTCGAAAGTGGGCGTGAGCGCGTAGACAAGCTCAAGGTAGGGCCACCTCATACTGGATAAATTTTCAAAAGAAAAATAATGAATAATTCCAAATCATTCGACTTCGCATCGTTTGTATCTGTTAATCAGTGTGCTGGCGTTTCTGGGCTTGACTATGTTCATGTTGTCTATAAGGATCGTGGTCTGGTTTATGATTTTCTTTTCCGCCTTGGGAAATTGTTTTTGCCAGATTTCAAGGTTGTGGGCGGGGCGATATTCGTCTCTGAATTGTTCCGTGACGAAGTGTACAAAAGGCTGCTGAGCGACGGAAAGGCTTCTCACGAAATTCAATTCTGGATAAATCTGATTGAAATAACGGGGATGTTTGATGACATTGATACCGACCAGGCTGCCGAGCTCGCAAAATTGATCGTCGATGGCTGGAATGCGAAATTACAGAGGGAGTTTGGCGATGTGTCAGTGCCGGCGCGGGTCTTATGTGACGATGAAACCGGGGAAGTATTTGTAACGATCGGACATCAAGACAAAAGGGCCGACGAGTGACCGCTTGCACGTACGGCGGCCGAGAAATTCAGCGACGAGTGTCTGCAAGAACTTGCAGGCTGAACGCCGGCGACCAACAGCGACGTTGCTTGACGACGTGAAGGAAGCCACGCTGGCGCTTCACTGAGGAAGGGAGATGGTGTAACACAGCCGGGCGGCAGAACCCGCCGCCCGGCCGCAATCAACAGCGCGACTTACTTCTCGTCGCTCTTGATCTGCGGCAGCGCCGACGATTCGCCCGGCGTCAGCAGGCCGACTTGCGAATACACGCGCAGCTTGTCGCGCGTATCGGTGATGTCGAGGTTGCGCATCGTCAGCTGGCCGATCCGGTCGCGCGGCGAGAACGTCGATGCGACCTTCTCCATCGACAGGCGTTCCGGCTGATACGTGAGGTTCGGCGACTTCGTGCTCAGGATCGAGTAGTCGTTGCCGCGGCGCAGTTCGATCTTCACTTCGCCGGTGATCGCGCGCGCGACCCAGCGTTGCGCGGTTTCGCGCAGCATGATCGCCTGCGGGTCGAACCAGCGGCCCTGGTACAGCAGGCGGCCGAGACGGCGGCCGTTCTCGCGGTACTGCTCGATCGTGTCTTCGTTGTGGATGCCGGTGACGAGACGCTCGTATGCGATGTACAGCAGCGCGAGGCCCGGGGCTTCGTAGATGCCGCGGCTCTTCGCCTCGATGATCCGGTTCTCGATCTGGTCGCTCATGCCGAGGCCGTGGCGGCCGCCGATGCGGTTGGCTTCCAGCAGCAGCTCGACCGGGTCGGTGAACTCGATGCCGTTCAGCGCGACCGGCTGGCCGGCTTCGAAGCGCACCGTCACTTCTTCCGCGGCGATCTTCACGTCGTCGCGCCAGAACGCGACGCCCATGATCGGGTTCACGATCTTGATGCCGCTTTCGAGGCTTTCGAGATCCTTCGCTTCGTGCGTCGCGCCGAGCAGGTTCGAATCGGTCGAATAGGCCTTCTCGGCCGACATCTTGTACGCGAAGCCCGCCTGGCGCATGAATTCGGACATTTCAGCGCGGCCGCCGAGCTCGTCGATGAACGTCTGGTCGAGCCACGGCTTGTAGATCTTCAGATCCGGGTTCACGAGCAGGCCGTAGCGGTAGAAACGCTCGATGTCGTTGCCCTTGTACGTGCTGCCGTCGCCCCAGATGTTGACGCCGTCTTCCTTCATCGCGGCGACGAGCATCGTGCCCGTCACGGCGCGGCCGATCGGCGTCGTGTTGAAGTACGTGACGCCGGCGGTCGTGATGTGGAACGCGCCGCTTTGCAGCGCCGCGATGCCTTCGGCGACGAGCTGCGCGCGGCAGTCGATCAGGCGGGCGCCGGCTGCGCCGTATTCGATCGCACGCTTCGGGATCGCGTCGTAATCGTCTTCGTCGGGCTGGCCGAGGTTCGCCGTATATGCGTACGGGACGGCGCCCTTCAGTTTCATCCAGTGCAGCGCGGCGCTGGTGTCCAGGCCGCCGGAGAAGGCGATACCGACCTTCTGGCCGGTCGGGAGGCTTTCGAGAATCGTGCTCATAGGAATTACCGTGGATTGGGTCCGGTGGGATCGTATTTCGCGGAATATGCGAGTATCGGCTGTCCGGGAAGTTGGGGCAAGGGCTGATTTTCGCGCGGATTCGTCGTCGGGCCTGTCGCGGCGGGCCTGGCGGGCGGTTAACCAGGTGGAGAACGCCGTGCGAATCGGCGCGAAATGGCGGCAGAAACGGGCCGGGCAAGCTGCAGTCGCGGGCCGTATTTCCGGGGCCGGATCGGTGGAAGGGCGGGGCCGTCGTCGTCAGGTCGCCGACCCACCGTACCGAAAGGAATATGAAAGACAGGCGTGCGAAACCCGGATTCCCGCTTGCTTCAGATATTCCACGACTGGGCGGTATCGAGCAGCTTCTCGCGCAACTGATCGACTTCGCCGGCCAGCTTGGCCGTGATCGACACATAACCGGACAGTTGCGGCGGCGGCGCGTCGTGCGGTGGATCGGCCGGCCGGCGGCGCGGCGAGAGCCGGCCCGGCGTGCCGAACTTGAGCGCGCGGCTGGCGCCGACGAGCGTGTCGCGGATGCGCCGGTTCACGGCTTTCATGTCGACGCGCATGTATTCGCGGGCCGCGACGTCGTCGCGGGCCGGCACCGCACTCGACAGGATCTCCAGGTAGCCGATGCACAGGCGCAGGCTGCGCTGGATCGCCTCGAGCTGCATCATCGACGTCTCGCATTCCTTCGACACCGACGGCATCAGCGAACGCAGCTGCACGAGCAGCGCGCTCAGCGCGGCCATTTCCTTCAGGTGGGTGTCGTCGCTCACGTGGCGGTCGCCCGCGAGCCGCGCATGCACGGCCGCGCACGCGCGCAGCGCGTCGGCCAGCTTGTAGCGCCACGAGTAGGTCGCATAGAGCGGCAGCGCGAACGAGAACGCCAGCGCGATCGCGATGCCGGTCAGCACGTTCACCGCGCGCCACAGGCCGTCGACGATCTCGTTGTCGCCGTGCCCGGCCACGATCACCATCGTGATCGCCGACAGCAGCGCGATATAGCCGGCCTTGCCGATCGCGTGATACGCGCAGAACCCGCAGGCCACCGCCATCAGTAGGTAGATCGCGAGCGGCGCGTGCACGACCGAATACAGCAGGATCAGCCCGAGCCCCGCGAGCGCGCCGATCGACGTGCCGAGCGCGCGCTCGGCCGCCTTCTTGCGGATGTTGCCGTGATGCTGCAGCCCGCCGACGACGATCAGCACGGTGATCGTCGACCACTCGCCGTGCGGCACGCGCAGGCCGGTGGACAGGCCGATCGACACGAGAATCGCGAGCGCGACGCGCGCCGCATGGATCAGCTTCGCGTGCCGGTAGCGGCGGTACGGGTCGAACAGCGGGCGAAGCGCGTTGCGCAGGAGCAGCGGCAGCCGGGTAGGGAGAGAAGCGGTCATGACGGAACTGGGGTGGCCGGATCGCGCACGGCGGCCTGCGCGGGCCGGCGCCGCGCCGCGTGCGCAGCAGACGTAACGTAGCCGAACGCGCGCGGGCTGTCCACGGCGGGGCGGTCCGGCCGGGCCGGCCGCCGCGTTACGTCACATCACGTCACGTCACGCCGCGTCTTGCGTCGGCTGCGCGTCCGACACGCGGTTGCGGCCGCCGGACTTCGCGCGGTACAGCGCCTCGTCGGCGCGCCGCAGCAGCGTCGCGGCGTTCATGCGGCCGTCGGCGGCGGTCGCCGTGCCGATGCTGGCCGTGACGCGCCCGTACGGGCTTTGCACGTGGGCGATGTCGAGCCCTGCAATCGCGCGCCGGATACCTTCGGCGACGGTCGCCGCCCCCCGCGCGTCGGTGTCGGGCAGCGTGACGACGAATTCCTCGCCGCCGTAGCGCGCGACGTGGTCGCCGTCGCGGCGCAGGCAGCGCGATGCCGATTGCGCGACGCGGCGCAGCACCTCGTCGCCGGCCAGGTGGCCGTAGTAGTCGTTGAACGCCTTGAAGTGATCGACGTCGACGAACAGCACCGACAGCGGGCGGCCGCTGCGCGACGCACGCTGCGTCTCCTTCGCGAGCACCGTGTCGAACGTGCCGCGGTTGTCGAGGCCCGTCAGCGAATCGGTGTGCGCGAGCCGGTACAGCTTCGATTCGGCGATCTGCCGGCGCTTCAGCTCGCGTGACAGCGCCAGCGAACCCCACGCGATGAACCCGGTGAACAGGCACATCAGCACGACGGTCCAGACCGCGCGGTGGTGCCACGACGCGTAGATGTCGATCTCGGCGGGCGCGACGTCGACGATCAGCGGCAGGCCGGCGAGATGCTTGTAGACATAGACGCGCCGGATGCCGTCGATCGTGCCGGTGCCCGTCAGCTCGCCGGCGCGGCTGTGCAGCGACTCGATGAACAGCGGCGAATCGTGCAGGTCGAGGCCGACCACGCGTGCGTCGTACGGCAGGCGCGACACGAGCGTGCCGTTGTCCTCGACGATCGCCGCGCTGCCGTGCTTGCCGACCGCGAGGCCGTCGAGCAGCGCGCGGAAGTAGTCGACGCTGAGCGTGCCGACGACGATGCCGCCGAACGTGCCGTCGGACAGCGTGATCCGGCGGCTGAGCGCGATCGTCAGTGCGCCGCCGCGCAGCCGGGACGCATACGGCCGGCTGAGATACAGCCCCTGGACGAGCCGGTCGCGCTGCGCGGCGAAATAGTCGCGGTCGGCGAAATTGCCGTTGCGCGGCGGCGATGCGCCCGAATCGATCACGATATTGCCGTGCGGATCCATCACGAATATCGATCCGAGATACTCGCCGGTCGCCGCGCGGTCGAACAGCAGCCGGTGGCGCTGGCGCGGCGGCAGTGTCATGAGTTCCGGATCGGCGATGCCGTCGACGACGTTTTGCAGCGACAAATCGTAGAGTTCGATATTGCGCGCGATATCGCGTTCGATCAGCAACATCAGGTTGCGCGCATTTTCGACCGCATGATCATACGCGTCACGCCGCGCCTCGATTAATAGCGACGTGGAAAGTCCCCAACTGAACATCAGCAGGACGATGCCCGCAACGAGCACGCCGCGGGGCGACAGAACGCGTGCCACGATCGACGCCGTATGGCGGCGCAGCGTGGCGGGCAGTGGGAATGACTTCATCCTCGAGGGGGGCGGGCGGCGGATATTCGCGTCGTCGACGGTTCCGCGCGCTGATTATTTCGAATTAAGCCGCATTATCTCGCGAATTCCTGCAACTCGCGTGCGCATGCAAAACATGCATGCGGGAACGGCGATTCGAAACGATTACGCATCATTACCGCATTGCACGCGGGCGATTTGATTTGAATCAATTACCAGTATCGGTCGTTTTGTCTGAATAATGGTGCGCTCATCGGTTGATTTGGCGTATCGACGCGGTATTTGGCGGATTGCGACAGGAAGGCACGTACTTTTTGCGAATCGGTAAACCCGATAACCCCCATGCATTCGTGGTTATTGCACCGGGACGCGCCATGCGTGGAACGGATGCCGCCAACTCCTTGATTCTGCGAAATCTCCGTCGTGGCGGCGGGCGTTTGCGCGTGCGCTGTCCCCGTGGCGAATCAGGTAGAATCCGCGCTTCGCCGCAGGCGCCCGCCGCGCAACGCGTATCGGGGCCGCATCGAATGCATCGCAGGACGCGCCTCGCGCTCCGATTCCGCATGCGCCGGCTACGGATGCCGGCCCGCTCAACGTTCGTCTCGTTTATGTCCGCAATTCCGAAATCCGACCCACCCGGTTCGTCCGCGAACCCACCCAAGCTTCATCGCGCGCTGAAGGCGCGCCACCTGACGATGATCGCCATCGGCGGCTCGATCGGCACGGGCCTGTTCGTCGCGTCCGGCGCGTCGATCTCGCAGGCCGGCCCCGGCGGCGCGATGGTCGCGTACATGCTGATCGGCCTGATGGTCTACTTCCTGATGACGAGCCTCGGCGAGATGGCCGCGTTCATGCCGGTGTCGGGTTCGTTCGCGACCTACGGCGCGAAATACGTCGACGAAGGCTTCGGTTTCGCGCTCGGCTGGAACTACTGGTACAACTGGGCCGTGACGATCGCGGTGGAACTGGTCGCCGCGCAGCTCGTGATGCACTACTGGTTTCCGGACGTGCCGGGCGTGTGGTGGAGCGCGGCCTTCCTCGGCGTGATGTTCCTGCTCAACGCGCTCACCGTGCGCGGTTTCGGTGAAGCCGAATACTGGTTCGCGCTGATCAAGGTCGTCACCGTGGTCGCGTTCATCGGCGTCGGCCTGCTGATGATCTTCGGCATTCTGAAGGGCGCGCCGAGCAACGGCTGGGGCAACCTGACGATCGGCGACGCGCCGTTCGCGGGCGGCCTGCCGGCGTTGATGGGCGTCGCGATGATCGCGGGCTTCTCGTTCCAGGGCACCGAGCTGATCGGCGTCGCGGCCGGTGAGTCGGAGAACCCGCGCACGACGATCCCGCGCGCGGTGCGCCAGGTGTTCTGGCGCATCCTGCTGTTCTACGTGTTCGCGATCTTCGTGATCGGCGTGCTGATTCCCTATACCGACCCGAACCTGCTGAAGACGGACGTGACCGACATCGGTGTGAGCCCGTTCACGCTCGTGTTCCGCCACGCGGGCCTCGCATTCGCGGCCGGCGTGATGAACGCGGTGATCCTGACCGCCGTGCTGTCGGCCGGCAACTCGGGCATGTACGCGTCGACGCGGATGCTCTACACCCTCGCGACCGAAGGCCGCGCGCCGAAGGTGTTCGCGAAGCTGTCGCCGGGCGGCGTGCCGCGCAACGCGCTGTATGCGACGACGGCTGTCGGCGCGCTGTGCTTCTTCACGTCGCTGTACGGCGACAAGACCGTGTACCTGTGGCTGCTGAACACGTCGGGGATGACGGGTTTCATCGCGTGGCTCGGCATCGCGGTCAGCCACTACCGGTTCCGCAAGGGCTACGTGCAGCAGGGTTACGCGCTCGACCAGCTGCCGTACCAGTCGAAGTGGTTCCCGTTCGGCCCGCTGTTCGCGTTCGTGCTGTGCCTCGTGATCGCGCTCGGGCAGGACTATCAGGCGTTCCTCGCGAACCGGATCGACTGGGCCGGCGTGATCGCGACCTATGTCGGCATTCCGCTGTTCCTCGTCGTGTGGCTCGGTTTCCGGTTCCTGAAAAAGAGCCGTTTCGTGCGCTATGAAGACATGGAGATCGCGCCGTGGATCGCCGCGAGCCGCGGCGCGCAGCCGCAATCGGTGACGAATCGCGAAACCGCGGGCTGACGCGGGCGCGGCACGCAGCCGCGCGACGTGCGATGAAACGGGAAGCCTTGCGCTTCCCGTTTTTTTTCCCGGCTTTTGCCTGCACGGGGTCAAAGCCGGTTATATTGCCCGACCCTACCGGGCCACGGCCCGGCCGGCGCGACAGGCGCAGCGCGGATCGGCATCCGGCGCGCGCGGCGCGCGGCGGCCGGCGGCGCCCGGCGTTTCCATCGTTCCATCCGGGCCGGCACGGCCCGCGGAGCGCGCATCCCAGAGGAATCCATGAGCGCATCACCCGCCGAGCGGAAGGCCGGACCCGTTTCCATCGTGCGAATCGAAGCCGCGATCAACGCGTGGCGCGAAGTGTACCCGCCGGCACCGGACGGCGAGGACGGCTACGCGCTCGACGCCGGCAGCAACTGCCTCGCCGAGTTGTACGGCACGATGATCTGCTATCAGCTGCCGGACGTGCCGCTCGACTCGCTGAGCAACGCGCAGCGCGACGCGCTCTACGCGACCGAGGTGTGATGGGCGGTCGTGACGCTGCCGTCAGGCGGCGTCGATGAAACAACGGGAAGCTCGCGGGCTTCCCGTTTTGCTTTGGGCGGCGCAGGGCGGCGCGTGGCGGTTGGCGCCGCCTGGGGTATCGTCATGGCATGGTCCGGCGGTGGCTTGACGTCGGGACCCTGTCCGGGAGACATCGAAAATGGAGTTGAGACACCTCCGCTACTTCGTCGCGGTCGCCGAGGAGCGGAATTTCACGCGGGCGGCGGAACGGCTGCATATCGCGCAACCGCCGCTCAGCCGGCAGATCCAGCAGCTCGAGGAGACGCTCGGCGTGCCGCTGTTCGAGCGTAACGCGCGGCCGCTGAAGCTGACCGACGCGGGGCGTTTCTTCTATTCGCATGCGGTGCAGCTGCTCGCGCAGACGACCGAACTCGAATCGATGACGAAGCGGGTCGGCAAGATCGAGCGCAGCATGTCGGTCGGTTTCGTCGGCTCGACGCTGTACGGGATGCTGCCGAAGATCATCCGGCGCTTTCGCAGCGAGTATCCGGCCGTCGAGCTGAGCCTGCACGAGATGTCGACGATGGATCAGATCAAGGCGCTGAAGGAAGGGCGCATCGACGTCGGGTTCGGGCGTATCCGCCACGAGGATCCGAGCGTGCGGCGCGTCGTGCTGCGCGAAGAGCGGATGATCGTCGCGCTACCGGTCGGCCATGTGCTCGACAGCGCGAAGCCCGTGCTGTCGCTGCACGATCTCGTGAACGACACGCTGATCATCTTCCCGAAGGCGCCGCGCCCGAGCTATGCGGACCAGGTGCTTGCTGCCTTCCACGATCGCGCGCTGCAACCGCGGCGGATCTACGAGACGCGCGAACTGCAGATCGCGCTCGGCCTCGTCGCGATGGGCGAGGGCGTGTCGGTCGTGCCGCACAGCGTGTATGGGCTGAAGCGCGACGACATCAGCTACAAGCCGCTCGACGATCCGAACCTCGTGTCGCCGATCATCATGAGCATGCGGATGCTCGACGAATCGGAGGACATCCGCGCGATGCAGGCGCTGATCTACCGGCTGTACGACGAAGCGCAGATGGACTACCTGCCGCCGCAGCCCGAATGAGCCCGCGCGCGGTGAGGGCTTGCTTGACGCCGCGCGCGCTCGCGGGCCAACATGCGGCGATTCGATGGGGCCGTCCATGGACGGCCGCTTTTACGCAGACGACAGACACATGACCGAGAGCCTGATCGAGGAGACCACCATCGAGACGCCGCAAGGGCGTCTCTTTGCGAAGCGCTGGCGCGCCCGTCCGCTGCAGGACGCGGCGGGCGTATCCGCACCGGCCGCACCGATCGTGCTGCTGCACGATTCGCTCGGCTGCGTCGATCTGTGGCGCGACTTTCCCGCGCAACTCGCAAGCGCCACGCAACGCGACGTGATCGCGTACGACCGCCTCGGCTTCGGCCGCTCGGACCGTCATCCGGGAACGCTCGGCACGACCTTCGTGCGCGATGAGGCCGACCACGCGTTCGACGCGTTGCTCGAACAGCTCGGCGTCGATGCGTTCGTCGCGTTCGGGCACAGCGTCGGCGGCGGGATGGCGGTCGGATGTGCCGCCGCGCATCCGGATCGTTGTCGCGCGCTCGTCACGGTCGCCGCGCAAGCATTCGTCGAGGATCGCACGCTGGCCGGCATTCGCGACGCCGGCGAGCAGTTCGACGAACCGGGGCAACTCGACCGGCTCGCGCGTTATCACGGCGACAAGGCCGAATGGGTGCTGCGCGCGTGGGTCGACACGTGGCTGTCGCCGGCCTTTCGCGACTGGAATCTCGAGGACGACTTGCCGCGCGTGCAATGCGCGACACTCGCGATTCACGGCGAAGACGACGAATACGGGTCGGACGTGCATCCGAAGCGGATCGCCGCGCGCGTCGCGGGGCCGTCGTCGTTCCTGTTGCTCGGCCAATGCGGGCACATGCCGCACCGCGAGCGGACGGACGACGTGCTGGCCGCCGTGGCGACGTTCCTGCGCGACGCGGGCGCCTGAGCGCCCCGGCAACCGGCGGGCCGGGCCCGCCCGTTGTCAGAACGCCAGCTGGATCGCGAGATCGATCGCGAGCAGCGCGATCGAGCAGCCGATGCCGAGGATCACGTTCGGCAACCGGTGTTCGAAGTCGCGATTGTCGCGGCGCATCGCGGCGCCGAGCAGGAAGATCGCCTCGACGACGATCTGCAGCCCGACGAACAGCAGCATCAGCAGATACTCGTAACCCATCTGCTTGAACGCGGCGAATTGCATCCCGTGATCGCGGATCCACTGGCCGACGCGCAGCAGTTCGTAAACGAACAGCAAGGCGGGAAACAGGTAGCTGATGAAATAGGTCGGCGCGGTGGCGTGCCGTAGTTCGAGGTGGAAGTGCTGATGCGTGGTGGTCATCACGAATCCCTCCTTGCAACGCATGATTGCGGTTGCGACGGCGGCGCGACAACGTGCGAATGGCGGGGTTACCCGAGGCACCGTGCGCAGCCGTACGACACCAGCATACTGCTGCGCGGGAAATTTGGCATGCAGTGCGTGCGTTCGTCGTAAAAATCCGTCAGTGCCGCGCGACGCGCTCACGGCGCCGTACGGGCCGGATGCGTGGTGCCCGATACATTCGGTAACAACCATTCCGGATGCTGTTCCAGATCGCCGGCCAATGCGCGCAGCGTACTCGATGCTCGTGCGAATTGCGCCAGCGTGCGGTGGAGGTTCGATGCGTTCGCACCTTCTTGCCGCAGCGTCGCCTGCGCGGCCGCGAATGCCTGTCGTGCGTTGCTCAGCGCATCGTGCGCATGCGGTGCAAGTTCGGTATCGAGTTGCGCGAACAGCGCATTGGTGTTGACGAGCGCTGCGTTCAGATTCGCGCCCATCCGATCGAGCGGCATCCGGGCTAGCGTTCCGGCGATATCCGCAATTTGTACGCGCAGCACGTCGAGCGTGCCGGGCACGGTCGGGAGCGCGATTGGCTCGCGATTCGTGTCGACCGACGCGGGCGGCGCGTGCGGGAACATGTCGAGCGCGACGTACGAGCGGTTCGCGATCGGATTGCCCATGCGCAACTGGCCGCGCAAACCGCGCGCGACGAGCGCGCGCAGCAGTGCCTTGCCGGCATCGGTGTTGCCGTCGCCGAGCACGTCGCGGTAGCGCTGCCCGAGGCGATCGGGGTAGAGCGCCATCGTCACGCGCATCGTTACGTCGCCGCGTGCTGCGTCGTATTCGGTGCCGACGGCCGTCACGTTGCCGAGTTCGATGCCGCGAAAATCCACCGGCGCGCCGACATCGAGGCCGCGCAGCGAACGATCGAAACGCATCACGACGGGCGCGGCCGGCGCGTTCGGCGTGCGCATCGCGTCGATTTCGTTGTCGGCCACGCGAAAGCGCGCGCCGTCCGGCGCCGCGTCGATCGACGTGCGCCCCGGCGGCGCCGCGAACGCGAGCGCGCCGGCGAGCAGCGCGGCGAGCGACGGCGTGCCGAGTGTCATGCCGCCCGCGTCGAGCCGCAGGCCGAGACCGCCCGCCTGCCACCAGCGCGCATCCGCGTCGACATACCGATCGAACGGCGCGGCGACGAACACGTCGATCGAGACGCCGTGCCCGCCGGTATCGAGTGCATAACCGGTCACCTGGCCGACGCGCGCGCGCCGGTGCATCGAGCCCGATGAACGTCGTGCGCGGTTCGCGCGAATCGCCGAGCGCGGCCGCGATGTAGGCGCCGGACTGCAACGAATCGAGACCGGAAAGGCCACCGGGCCCGATGCGCGGCCGCACGATCCAGAAGCGTGTATCCGCAACCGCCAGTGCCTGAGCATCGGTGTTCAGTCGTACCTCGACGCGCACGCCCGGTTGCCCGCGCAACGCGCGTACGTTCGTGACGCGGCCGACTTCGACGTTGCGCAGCCGCAGTGTCGATCGGCCGGCTTCCAGTCCGTCGGCTGTCGCGAACGCGAGCGTGATCGTCGGCCCGCGGCTGCCGAGCGACGCGACGCCACATGTGATACAGAACGCGGCGGCCGCGAGCGGAACGATCCAGAAGAGCGCGGCCCGCGGCCAGTGGGCATACACGCGCGCGAAACACGCCAACGTGCGCCGGCGCGTGTCAGTCGAATTGCGCGACGAGTGCATCGGCGCCCTTGTCGATGCCGGTTTTCGCCGCGCTGAGCGCGCCGAAACTCGCGCCGATGTTCATCGCATTCGGATACTGCTTCGTCACGTACGCGTTGATCAACCGGTTCGTCGCTGCATCGCGGATCTCCACCGCGTAGATGACCGAGCCCGTGAACGCGCCTTCGCGGCCGCGGATCGCCTGCACGCCGTTGTAGACGTTGCCCGCGAGATCGAAATGCGCGAATGCGCCAGCAAACGTCGTGGTCGTCACGGCGCCCGTCAGCGTCAGCTTCACACGCAGCGTGTCGGGGCCCGGCGTGCTCGTCAGCTCGAAGCGCTTGCCGAGCTTCTTCGCGAACGTGTCGCCCATGTACGCGGCGAGCGTCGATTTGTCCTGGTCGGTCAGGTCGCCGAACTGATGGTCGGTGCCGCGATAGACGGCGACCGGGTCGAGAATCAGCTTCCGGTACTGATGCCAGTCCGCCGGCAGCGCGTAGCGGTAGGGCACGCGGCCGGACTTGTCCTGCGGATCGCTGCGCAGGTAGGGCGACGATTCGATGCCGCTGTAGCGGGCGGGCTGGACGCCGGCGCATCCGGCGAGCGCGACGCACAGTGCGGCATTGAGCAGGTAGCTGGACTTGATCGATCGATTCATCTGATTCTCCGGGGTGGGGTCCGCGCCGGTAGCGCCGGTGCGAAGGGTGGTGCAACAGGGTGGCGTCGCCGCCTGGGGTTCATAAAAAAACCAACCAAACGGTTTGTTTTTGGGGCGTAATGACCGCATGAATATCGGGAGCGGCAGGTGGTCCGGCAGTACTCATCGGCCCAGCAGCCGCGCCGCAGGCGGCGATCGCATACCGATGACCGGTGCGCGAAACAGCGCTGAATCCGGCCGGAGCCGATGCGGGAGCCGATCGTAGCACCGCCATTTCCGGATGTAAACCGACCAGGCGGTTTGTTTGTGATAGACTCCGCGCACTTCCTGCATGCGGTCGGGCCGGTTCGGCGCGGTCGCATTGCGCCACTCCATACCGGGGAAAGTTCATGGATAACCCGACGCGTTCCGAGCGAACGCGCACTGCCGCGATCCAGGCGGCGCTCGCGATCCTCGAGCGCGACGGCCCGGGCAAGCTCACGTTCGATGCGATTTCGCGCGAAAGCGGCATCAGCAAGGGCGGGCTGATGCATCAGTTCCGTACGAAAGGCGACGTGCTGAACGCGCTGATGGAACATCAGCAGGAGTACTACCAACGATTCCAGCGCGACTACCTGGCGGCACGCGATCCCGGTGAGGCGCAGCCGACGCTGTCCGCGCAGATCGCGACGATGCGCGAAGTGATCGACCAGCAGCCGTCGGCGGCGCTCGCGATCATGGCCGCGCTGGTCGAGGATCCCGCGCCGCTGCAGCGGGTTCGGGATATCGATGGCGAGAACGCGAAGCGCATCGCGGCCGAATCGGGCGATCCCGATCTTGCGCTGCTGCGCTGGAAGGCGGCCTGGGGCCTCGCGCTATCGGCGATGTTCGGGCTGTGCCCGCTGTCGGACGACGAGCGCGCGCGGCTGTTCGACCGTTTGCTCGACGAGACGCAATGGCCGTCGGGCGGTGATGCTGCCGCCGCGCAACGCGGCACACCGGCGGCGAAAGCGTCGCGGAAAAAATGAAGCGCGCGTTTGTCGCATGCGGCGCGGCGGTCGCCCGTTTCTTGCGCTCGCTGCTCGCGGTCGTGCTCGGGCGCTTGTGAGTTGATGACCGCCTGACCGGTGGCTCGCGCCGCTCAGCGCTTCGCTTCCGCGCCTTCGACAAACAGCTTCGCGACCGACTGAAACTCCCGTTTCAACGACAACCCCGGCACGGTCAGCCAGCGCAGCATCGCCGCGAGATACAGGTGATGGAACCACGTCGCGAGCTGGTCGGCCCGCAGCGTTGCGTTCAGTTCGCCGGATTGCTGCCCCGCGGCGATCAGTTGCTGCCACACCAGCGCGATATCGCTGCCGTTCTCTCCGCCGCTTTCCGGTTCGACCGCGCCGATGCTCAGGAAGCGGTGCCGCAGATAGGCGAGCAGGTACACCGGATGCTGCTCGCACCACGCGGCCGATGCGTCGAGCACGCAGCCAATGCGTGACGCGAAGGTCTTGCGCCGCGCAACATCACGCTGCAGATGCGCGAGATCGCGCGCGAGTTCGCCTTCGAGCCAGTGCGCGAGCACGGCCTCCTTCGTCGGAAAGTGGTTGTACAGCGTGCGCTTCGCGACGTCGGCCTGCGCGGCGATCTGCTCCATCGTGACGGCTTCGTAGCCGTGTGCATCGAATAGGCGCGCGCCGGTGGCGGCGAGATGCGCAAGCATCTGGATGCGCTTGCGCGCGCGGCGGCCCGGATCGTCGGTCGGAATCGGCATGGCGGGAGGGATTGACTGAAAGTGCACGAATTGCATTAGTATACGACGTGCACTTTTATGAATCCACCCGTTTCCGTTCGTTTCCGCTGCGCACGAGGAGTCATGCATGAAGCTCGTCATCGCCACCTACGGCACCGAAGGCGACACGCGCCCGCTTGCGGCGCTCGGCCGTGCGCTGATGGACGCCGGCCACGACGTCCGGCTGCTGGCCGACGCCGCGACGCTCGGCTCGGCTGCCGCGCTCGGTGTGCCGTCGGCGCCGTTGTCCGGCGATATCCGCCGCGCGATAGCGCCGGATGGCGCGTTGTCGGAGGCGGTGCGCGGGCGCGGCGGCTTCAACGACACGTCGAAGGCGCTCGCGGCGATCGCGAATGCGAACACGGCCGCATGGATGCGAGAAATCGCGGACGCGTCGGCCGGTTGCGACGCGATCCTCGTGTCGGGGCTCGCGTCGTTCGTCGGACTGTCGGTCGCCGAGTATCGCGGTGTGCCGGCAATCGGCACGGGCATGATCCCGATCACGCCAACCGCGGAATTCGCGTCGCCGTTCTTGCCGCCGGGCAAGTTGCCGCGCTGGCTGAACCGCGCGAGCCACCGGTTCGTGAACGCGCTGCTGTGGCAGGCCTTCAGGAAGGCGACGAACGCTGCGCGCGCAAGCGTCTGCGGGTTGCCGCCGCGCAAGCGGGTGTGGACCGACCATCCGATGCTGTACGGCGTGTCGCCGGCGCTGTTGTCCGGGCCGGCCGACTGGCCGTCGCAGGCGCTTGCATGCGGCCAGTGGCGGATCGATGCGCGCGCATGGACGCCGCTGCCCGACCTTTCCGCGTTTCTCGAATCGGGCGATCCGCCGGTGTATATCGGTTTCGGCAGCATGGCCGGGTTCGACCGGGCCGCGATGGCCGACGCGCTGGTCCATGCGCTCGCCGGGCGGCGCGCGCTGTTCTATCCGGGCTGGAGCGGCATCGATGCGTCGCTGTTGCCGGCGCACGTGTGCGTGATCGGCGAAACACCGCACGACTGGCTGTTCCCGCGCACGTCGATGGCGATCCATCACGGCGGGTCGGGCACCACGCATTCGGCCGCGCGGGCCGGCATTCCATCGATCGTCGTGCCGTTCGCGGGCGATCAGTTCTTCTGGGCGGACCGGTTGCAGAGGCTTGGCGTGACGGATGCACCGGTGGCGGGGCGGCGCGTGGACGCTGCCGCGCTTGCGCGGGCGATCGCGTTTGCCGAACGCGGCGACACGAAGGCGCGTGCCGCGGAACTCGGCACGCGTATCGCGCAGGAGGACGGTTTGAAACTGGCGGTCAGTGCGATCGAGAGATGGGGGCGGCCCGGCGCGCGCTGATGCCGCGCGTCAGAAATGCCCGGTGAACCGGTAGCGGCTGCCCGGATGCCACAGGTTGGCGACCGACGCGACCATCCCTTGCGACCACGTGCGCCGATGCAGCAGCAGACACGGCTCGCGGTCGTCCATCGTCAGATGGCGGCGCGTGTCGGTGTCGGGCATCGCGGCCTCGATCCGGTATTCGACGCGCTGCAGCGGCGCGACGCGCGTCAGGTACTGGTTCGGCGTCGTCGTCGTGAAGTCCTGCAACGCGTATTCGGGTGCGCAGGCCGGATTGACCCAGCGTTCCTCGAGCTGCACGGGCGTGTCGTTCTCGAAGTGCAGCACGCGCGAATGGAAGATCGGGCTGCCCGTGTCGAGCTGCAGTTCGTCGGCGAGCTTCGCATCGGCGATGGCCGCGCCGACCTGCAGCACCTGCGCGCGATAGCCGTGGCCGCGCGCGGCGACTTCGTCAGAGATGCTGCGGATCGCGACGAGCGTCGATTCGTATTTCGGCGACGCGACATACGTGCCGGAGCCGCGCGTGCGCGTGAGCACCTGCTCGGCCGTCAGCTCGCGCAGCGCGCGGTTGACGGTCATCCGCGCGACGTTGAATTCGCGCGCGAGCTCGTTCTCCGACGGCACCTGGTCGCCTTCCGCCCATTCGCCGGCATGAATGCGCGCGAGGATGAAGTCCTTGATTTCCTGATAGATCGGTGTGGTCATTGCGTCGCTATTCGATTGGCGGCGTTCGTCCGGGACGGGTGAATGTTCCCTGCTCGCGCGTGTTGCGTCCATGCGGGATTGCGCAGGGTGCTCCGGCGGTCGTGCCGTGCCGCGCCCGCCCGCGTCCGGCAACGGCGCGTTGTCCGGCCGACAAGTATAGACAAGTCGCAGCGCTGCCCGGCCGAATGAACCGGGCCATGACCGGGAGCGGCAGAATCACCCGCCGGATGAACCGCGTGCATGCGCGTCCGGCGGGCCGTCCGGCGTGCAAACGACCGGCGCGAGCGTCGCGCGCATCGTCTGCAGTGCATCGGCGATCGCCGCACATTGCGCGTCGATATCGCTGTCCCAGCTTGCGGTCTCGGCGAGCAGGGTGCGCAGATCCTGGCAGTGTTCGACGAGCTGGGAAGGGCCGAGCACCGCCAGCCCGCCGGCGACGCGATGGAGCCAGCGTTCCAGTCGAACGGTGTCGTGCGCATGGACGATCGCGGCCAGTTCATGAAGATCGGTCTCGACCTGTTCGACGAACACCCGTGCGTACTCGTCCGGCACGACGGGAAGCATCGGCGGGTCCGCGTCGTCGTCGGGCGACGTGGTCGCGTCGGACGGCGGATCGACGGGAACCTTGGTGTTCTCGAGGACGTTCGCCAGTGTCGCGAGCGGTACCGGCTTGGTGAGGTAGTCGGTGAAGCCGCGCGCGCGGCCCTCGGCGATATCCTCGGGGCGCGCGCTGGCACTGACCGCGTAGATCGGCAGGCGCATTCCCGAGTTGCGGATCGCGTGCAGCAACGCGAAGCCGTTCATCACGGGCATGTCGATATCGGTCAGCACGACATCGACCGGGACCTTGGCCAGCAGCGCCAGCGCTTCCTCGCCGTTGCCCGCTTCCTCGACGCGTGCGCCGAGCGTCGTGAGCTGATCGCGCAGCAGGCTGCGGTTGAGGAGGTTGTCTTCGGCGATCAGTACGGTCACCGTGTCGAAGTGGGCCCGGGCGGCAGGCGCAGATGCGCCGCTCTGCGCAGGTCGTGCCGTCCGGCGCCGGTGGCCCGGCCGCGCGATCTGGGTGGCGGCCTTGATTCCGATCGGACTGAACAGCGAAACGACGACGTTGCCGCTTTCGTCGGCGTGCGGCACCAGCGGGCCGTCCTGCGTCGCCAGCACGACCGATTCCGATTTGCCCCACCACGCATGGATGTCGCGCGCGGCGAACTCGTCGGTGGCGATCAGGTAGTCGTACGCGCCGGGTTCGAGCGGCTGGCGCAGGTCGGACACGACGACCGGAACGGACGCATCGAGATCGAACAGGCCGGTCAGCCATTCCTGGTATTCGTGCGCACGACAGAGCAGGACGGGCCGCTTCGCCGGCAACGTCCACTCGGCAGACAGCATGGCGGGGTCCTGCGTTCGCAATGGCAACTCGACGACAATGCGGGTGCCGACGCCGACCGTGCTGTCGAGCGAGATATGCCCGTTCATGAGTGCGCAGAGGCGCGAGCAGATCGACAGCCCGAGGCCGGTGCCCCTGGCCTGGGCCAAGCGGTTGCTGTTGCCTTGCGTGAATGGCTGGAACAGTCGCGCCTTGAGCTCGTCGGGGATACCGATGCCGGAATCGACGACGCTGATCTCGAGTTTCTGGTCGACCCAGCGGGCGCGCAGCACGATCTTGCCGGATTGCGTGAACTTGAATGCGTTGCTCAGCAGGTTGTTGACGATCTGCGACACGCGTACGGGATCGAAATACAGCGGCGCCGGGATGGCGCGGTCGAATACGGTGAAGAAGCGCAATCCCTGCTGCGTCGCAAGGTGCGCATAGGACGATGCAATACGGCACAGCAGATCGGTGATCGATGCCCATTCCTCGCTCAGGCTGAGTTCGCCGACATCGATTTTCGAGAAGTCGAGCACGTCGTTGACGACCTGCAGCAACCCTTTCGCGGAACTCTGCATCGCGCGGACGCGCGCCTGCTGTTCCGCCGCGAGCGGGCCCAGCGCGACGAGTTCGATGTTGCCCACGAGCGACGCGAGCGGCGTGCGAATCTCATGGCTCATCGACGCGAAGAAGTTAACTTTCGCACGGGCGGCCTCCTCGCTGGTGCGCTTCGCCTCGCGCAGCAACCGCTCGGCTCGATGATGTTCGGTCATGTCGGTGATGGCGCAGAAAAGCACTTCCTCGCGATCGAGTACGGCCGGCGCGTAGGTGATTTCGAGGTGCATGCTGCCACCCTTGCTGCGTTCCAGCGAGAACGTGAACTGGAAGATGTGCGTGCCGCCTTTGGTCGACACGTCCTGCCGGCGCACGCCGAATTGACCTGCGAGCGTTTCGGGCAGACGTGTGTCGGACGGCTGGAGTCCGAGCAGGTTGCGTGCGAGCTGGTTGGCCACCATGATTTCCATGTTGGCCTTGCGCGCGACGCACAGGCCGACCGGCGTCGCTTGCACGAGAAGATGGTTGAGCATCTCGTTCTCGAGTGCCCGCGATGCTTCGGAGTACGTGCGGGTCAGGAACCGATAGTTCCAGTAGCGGAACATCGCGAGGAGCAGCACGATGAGCGCCGTGGTGACCGACAGGATCAGCAGCAGCTCGAAGCGCATCGACCGGATCTGCTGATCCCATGGCAGCACGTAGATCATGTGCCCGAAGCCGGGCACGGCAGCCGGGCGTCGCAATGCCCAGCCATACTGCGCAATCCAGTGGAATGATCCGTCCGTGCGGTGGGTCAGCGCAGCGTTGATGGCGCGCGCGGCGGCGGCGTCCGATGCCGCGACGAGCGGCGTGCCTTCTTCGTCGATCGCGATCGGAGTCGGTGTTGACAGATCGGCGATCTGCGGCTGCAGTACCTCGCTGAGGTCCATGCTGGTCAGCGCGACGGCGTAGACCGCATCGCCTTTCGTGACGAGCGACGCGGCCACCATCACCGGTATGTCGTTCTTGCCGTGTTCGGGAATGGCGACCCACACGACGCGCTTGGCGCGTGCCGCGGCGAGCGGTTCGTATCCACGCGCGCGAAACCGTTCGTACACGATATCGACGAGCTTTCGGGCCGAGGCTTCGGGTGGCGCGGACATCGGCAGGATCGGCCATGCGTTGAACTGGTGTCCGTATGCGGCGCTGCCGTCGGCCAGAATCATTTGTATGCCGCGGCGCCGGCCGGCCGCGGCCAGCAGCTGCACGGCTTCGTCGCAGCTCTCGCGCAGCGTGACGGCGTCGGCCGACGTGGCCGGCTGAGCCGACGTGCAGCTATGCGGGAACGGCTGTTGATGTGGCGCGAGTACGCCGTTCGCCCGCAGCTCGAGCACCATGTTCGCGGTCAGCAGCGCGCTGCGAAGTTGCAGGACGGCATCGGCCGTGTCCTGCTCGTATGACTGGGCGATCTGTTCTTCGTGACGGAGCGAACTGGAAAGGCGCGCGGTGATCGTGATCGCCGCCGCCGCGATGGCCGCGAAGACCAGCAGCACGATCACCATCGAGAAGACCCGCCGCTCGCGCTTGAGATTGTTTTCCAGCGAATAGAAGGAGCGCAGCGGCGAGTCGTCGAATTCCTTCAGGAAATTCTGCATCAGACAAGCCCCTGCTCGCGGGCATAGGCGATCAGGTCCGCGTTGGTCGTCACGTGGAGCTTCCGCATGGCCGAGCGCTTCTGCGTGGAGACCGTCGTGATGGAGCGGTTCAGCTGGCGGGCGATGTCGGTCAGTGACGTGCCGCGGGCGAACAGCCGGACGATCTCCAGCTCCTTCAGTGACAGCACCGAAGGGCGTACACCGACCGCGAGCTCGCCGGTTTCGGCCAGGCGAGCGGCCATTCCCGGCGACAGGTACGGACGGTTGGCACCGAGCGCGCGCGCGCAGGTTTGCTCGAGTGCGGCGAGATCCTCGTCCTTGCCGACGAGTCCCGCTACGCCCATCTGACACAGCTGGTGCAGGACGCCGCCGTTCGTCAGCATCGTGAAGACGACCACGGGGATGGATTTGTACAGGCGCCCGAGTCTGGCGATCAGCCGCAGCCCGTCCTCGTCGGGCTCGGACTGCTGCATCGCGAAGTCCGTGACGATCAGGTCGCAGGCCTGCTTGCCCAGCGTCTCCAGCAGTTCGTGACCCGACCCGACGCCCGCTGCGACCTTGAAGCCCGGCAGCGCGTCGATCGCACGGATGATGGCGAGTCGGGTGATCGGATGATCGTCCGCCACGATGACTTGGGTGTCCTGCAGTAAGGTCATGTCGACGCTCCGTGGGGCAAGGGTGCCTGGCGAGACGGGTTCCCGGCGGTTGCGCCGCGGGGCGCCCGACCGGCGAGCGGACCGGTGTGGTGGTCGCTCCGTGACGGCGAACCGGATGCAACCGCGGGGCATCCGGCCGATGCGGGATCGGCCGAGCGTCTGCGTCCGTGAAGAAGGGGGCTCGTCATGTGCTGCCTTCCATCGGCGTGGTCCGTGGGGGGCATCGATGCGCCCGGCGCAGTGTGCGCGGACCGGGCGAAGCGTGTCTGGCGCGGCTGCACCGACTTTGCGATTTTTTTTCGAGAAAGGCAAGCCGGGGCGGCCGCGGCCGCGGCCGGGCGCGGGCGGCGGCAACCACGGGGACGCAGGGTCCTTCGCTACCGGCACGGTGGTTTTCCGGTAGGAAAGCGCGGTGCCCGACCGGTTGTGCGTCGCGTGCAGTCGATGTTGAAGCAGTTGACGCGAAAGCCGCCCTCGTCACCCATCGGGTGATGGCACGGAACGGATTGCATCCATATGAAATCGAGCGGAGGAGGAGGCGCCGCGTCGTCCTGTCGACAGTGTTCGGCGGCCGCGAGCGTGTCGCGCGGCGGCGCGAAGCTGGCCGACGCGATGCCGAATATGCCTGCCGTCACGCCCATGCCGGCGACGAGGAGTGTCGAGGCCGCACCCAGCCACCATTCGACCGAGCCGAAATACCAGACGCCGAAAAGCACCATGCAGAAAAGCATGAAGAACACCGGCAGCAGAAACAGCGCAAAGCTGGTCAGCCATTCGCAAATCAAGTAGATGCTTTCGCGCCGGATGCTGCGGCGAGTCCATGAGGTCATAGTGTGGACCGGTTTCGGAATAATCGATCGAGAGGAATGTGAGTTTGTTTTTCTGGACGGTTTTATTTCGACGGGGATTATCGTCGGGGGTGAGGTGGAGTTCGCGGGATTTCCCGGAAGCTTGGCGAAGTCGGGTGCTTTGAGAATCTCGAAATGCCACGGAGAGACTAGTTTAAGGGAGGTGGCGTTTCTCGGAAATCGTATAAGTTCGAAAATCAATCATCGGGATTGATCGTGCATCGAGGTGGCGCTGGTCAATATCGCACGAGTGCTGCATCGATGTGGCCCCGGTTCGGTTCCAGCCCCGATTCGCGATTCTCCGGAACATGCCGGCGCCTGCCGCTCCGTGCTACCCAGCACTGACGCGGTGTGTTTCCGCTCCATTTGCCTGGTCGGTTTCCTGGCGCGTATTTCAAGGTTTCTGACATTTATTTCGAAGAAATTCTATATCCCAAAATTACTCTGGACGATATCTTGATGATCGATGGATATGCCGAATTTCAGGTGATTTGCGGTGTTTGGGTAAATGCAGATCCGCCGTTTTAGTGGTTGATATTAATCGGCGCTCATCCAGATTGACTGGCGCAAGTTGAGTTTCCAATTGTCGCGCGAGTCATCCTTCCAGCGTAATCGGTACGCCGATTTCGAGTTTCCGGCTGCATCGCCGGATTGCTTGGATATTCAATCCGTTGGACGTTAATTGATCTTCGCCGAGCGCCGGAAACGGGATACGGCGGTAAAACAGGGGTGGTTGTAATGAATCGAATCTTTCGGGTTGTATTCAATCGGGTGCGCGGGGCGTGGGTCGTCGTGAGCGAACATTGTTCGGCGACGAGCAAGCGAAGCAAGTCGGAGCGCCAGGGCGACTCGCGTTGTATCGACGGGGCGGGCGAGCGGACGACAGGGTTCAGGCTTTCGGCACTGGCCGGCGTCATCGCGCTGTCGTCGCTGCCGGTCCTTTCGTTTGCCGGTGCATCCGGCGCGTTTTCGAACGACGTCGCGTACTTCAACGACGGAACCGATTCTTCTTGTACCGCGCTGGGCGATCCCAGCTCGATGGGGCAGGCGAATAGCCCTGCGTGCCAGATGGCGATCGGTGCCTCGACCAATCAGGCGAGTTTTGCCGCCGTCGGCCCGACTCTGCATATGACATTGAACGGGAACGGGCTGTTTCTCAACGTCCCGATGGAAGTCTACGGCACCGGCAACTTGATCCACGGAAGCCTGAGCCTCTTCAGCGTTGACGGCGTTACCGCGAATTCGCTCACGGGTGTCGCGAACGGCAAAGTGGCTGCAAACAGCTACGACGCCGTCAATGGCGGGCAATTGTTCAGCCTGTCGACGAGCGTCTCGACCGGGTTGAGCACGACGAACAATACGGTAACGAGTCTGTCGACGTCGACGGCAACGAGTGTCGGTTCGCTGTCGACGGGCCTGAGCACGACGAACAATACGGTGACGAGTTTGTCGACGTCGACGGCTACGAGTGTTGGTTCGCTGTCGACTGGCCTGAGCACGACGAACAATACGGTGACGAGTCTGTCGACGTCGACGGTCACGAGCGTTGGCTCGTTGTCGACGAGCTTGAGCGCGACAAACGACACGGTGACGAACCTCTCCACGTCGACGGCCGCGAGTGTTGGTTCACTGTCGACGGGTTTGAGCGCGACGAATAGCGATGTATCAAATCTATCCACCGGTCTTGGCGCAACGAACGCGAACTTGACGAGCCTCTCGACCGTCGTTGCTGACTCTGTTCAGTACGACGATGCGGCCCATACCAAGGTCACGTTGGGCGGTGGCAGCGCATCATCCCCGGTGACGCTGTCCAATGTTGCTGCAGGCGTGGATCCGACCGATGCGGTGAATATGAGCCAGCTCACGTCACTCTCGACGTCGACGGCCTCGGGTCTCGGTTCGCTGTCGACGGGCTTGAGCACGACAAACGACACGGTCACGAGCCTGTCGACGTCGACGGCAACGGGCCTTGGTTCGCTGTCGACGGGCCTGAGCACGACGAATGACACGGTCACGAGCTTGTCGACGTCGACGGCCACGAGCGTTGGCTCGTTGTCGACGGGCTTGAGCACGACAAACGACACGGTAACGAGCCTGTCGACGTCGACGGCCACGAGCGTTGATTCGCTGTCGACTGGCTTGAGCACGACGAACGACACGGTAACGAGCCTGTCGACATCGACGGCCACGAGCGTTGGTTCGCTGTCGACCGGCTTGAGCACGACAAACGACACGGTGACGAGCCTGTCGACGTCAACGGCCACGAGCGTTGGTTCGCTGTCGACCGGCTTGAGCACGACGAACGACACGGTAACGAGCCTGTCGACATCGACGGCCACAAGCGTTGGTTCGCTGTCGACAGGCCTGAGCACGACGAACGACACGGTAACGAGCCTGTCGACATCGACGGCCACAAGCGTTGGTTCGCTGTCGACTGGCCTGAGCACGACGAACGACACGGTGACGAGCCTGTCGACGTCGACGGCCACGAGCGTTGGTTCGCTGTCGACTGGTTTGAGCACGACGAATGACACGGTCACGAGCTTGTCGACGTCGACGGCCACGAGCGTTGGTTCGTTGTCGACGGGTTTGAGCACGACGAACGATTCGGTAACGAGCTTGTCGACATCGACGGCCACGAGCGTTGGTTCGTTGTCGACGGGTTTGAGCACGACGAACGACACGGTAACGAGTTTGTCGACGTCAACGGCCACGAGCGTTGGTTCGTTGTCGACTGGCCTGAGCACGACGAACGACACGGTAACGAGCCTGTCGACATCGACGGCCACGAGCGTCGGCTCGCTGTCGACCGGCCTGAGCACGACAAACAACACTCTTGCGAGCCTGTCGACATCGACAGCAACGAGCCTCGGCTCGCTGTCGACGGGCCTCAGCGCGACGAACGACGCTGTGACGAGCCTGTCCACGTCGACGGCGACCAATCTCGGCTCGTTGTCCACGGGCCTGAGCACGGTGTCCGGTTCGGTCAGCAGCCTGAGCACGAGCCTGACCAACATCCAGGCGGCGGTCGGCAACGCGGTTTCGTACGACAGTCCGGCGCAGGACAGCGTGACGCTCGGTGGCGTCGGCGCGGCCACGGCGGTGCGGCTGACGAACGTCGCGGCAGGCGACATCGCGGCGGCCAGCACCGACGCGGTGAACGGCAGCCAGCTCTACGCGCTGCAGAGCCAGTACAACGTGCTCAGCACGCAGATCGCCGGGATCAATACGACGATCACCTCGATGCAGACCGTGTCGGGCTCGGCGTCCGACCAGAACAGCACGGCGATGGGCATCGATTCGCAGGCGTCGGGCGCGAACAGTACGGCGACGGGCGGCAATGCGCAGGCGTCGGGCGACAACAGCACGGCGACGGGCGGTAGCGCGCTGGCGTCGGGTGACAACAGCACGGCGACGGGCGGCAACGCGAACGCGTCGGGCAGCAACAGCACGGCGACGGGCGGCAATTCGCAGGCGTCGGGCGACAACAGCACGGCGATGGGCGGCAACGCGGCGGCCTCGGGCAGCAACAGCTCGGCGATCGGCGGCAATTCGGTCGCGTCGGGCGACAACAGTACCGCGACGGGCGGCAATTCGGTGGCGTCCGGCGTCAACAGCACCGCGAACGGTGCCAACGCAACGGCCTCGGGCAGCAACAGCACCGCAATGGGCAGCAGCGCGGTCGCGTCCGGCGAGAACGGCACGGCGGTGGGTGGCAATGCGAGTGCGAGTGGCGCGAACAGTACGGCGCTCGGTCAGAACGCCACGGCGTCGGGCGTCAACTCGGTCGCGCTGGGCGCGGGATCCGTCGCGAGCGCGCCGAATACCGTGTCGGTCGGTTCGCCCGGCAACGAGCGGACGATCAGCAACGTGGCGCCGGGTGTCAACGGCACGGACGCGGTCAACGTGAACCAGCTGAACCAGGCGATGGGCGGCCTGCAAGGTCAGATCAACGATGTCGCGAAGTGTGCGTACTCGGGTATTGCCGCGGCGACCGCACTGTCGATGATTCCGTCTGTCGACCCGGGCAAGACGCTGTCCGTTGGCATCGGCGGCGGTTCTTACCGCAGGGAGCAGGCGGTCGCGCTCGGCGGCACCGCGCGGATTACGCAGAACCTGCAGGTCCGCGCTGGCGTCGGCATGAGCGGCTCCGGCACGGCGGTCGGCGTCGGTGCGTCGTACCAGTGGTGATCTGACGTCCCGTTCTCGGCGTCATGCCAGCCCCGGCGCATTGCGGCGCGCCGGGGCTTTTTTGCGTGGACGGAATGCGCGGCTTGCTTGCGCGTCGATTGGCATCGCGACCGGACGTCGTGCCACTCACGTGACCGTAGCGGCCCGTTCCGACGCACGATGCCACCCGCGTCAGAACCGATGCCGGATGCCGACCGTCGCGACCACCTGCGTGTTCGTCGACGAAGCCGCGAGCCCCGTGACGTTCGCGAACCCGAGCGTCGTGCCCGACGGCACGCCGAACTGGTGCTGGTACACGGTTTCCGCATACACGTCGGTACGCTTGCTCAGCGCGTAGTCGGCCATCAGCGTCACCTGATGCCATTTCGGCCGGTGGCTGCCGGTTGCGTCGTCGTAGCGGCCTTCGGTGAACGTATAGGCGCCCGCGAGCGAGACCGCCGGCGTCAGCGCGTAGCGCGCATTGACCTCGTAGTTGTCGAAACGCAGTGCGTTCAGCGCGCCAGGCAGCGACGACTCGGCCGTTTCGTCGAACATTGAATGCGTCCACAGTGCGCCGACCGTCAGCCGGTCGAACGCGTAGCTGCCGCCGGCGCCCATCACGCGCTGGCGCACGGCCGGGAAGTTCGCCCCGTCGTTGTTCGACAGCGCACCGCCGGCCGTCAGCCCGCCGCGGTTGAGCTGCAGGTACGCGGCGCCGAGGTTGACCGGCCCGTTCGCATACGACACGCCCGCGCTGTACGCGCGGTTGTTCGCGAAGCCGCCGGCCGCGTTGCTGAACCCGTACAGGCCGCCGAACTGCCAGCCGGCGAGCGTCGGGCTCGTGTATTTCACCGCGTTGTCGATGTAGAACGAATCGTCGATGTTGTCGTTGTCGAACGGATGCGACGCGAGGTTGTTGCCGTCGCCGTTGTTCGCCATCGCGAGCGGGCCGAGATAGTCGACGACGGCGTCGTACTGGCGGCCGAGCGTCAGCGCGCCGTACTGGTCGCTCTGCAGGCCGACGTACGCGCGGCGGCCGAACATCGTGTTCCGGTACGACTGCGTGCCGTTGTTCAGGTTGAAGCCGTTCTCGAGGCGGAACAGCGCATGCAGGCCGCCGCCGAGATCCTCGTTGCCGCTCAGGCCGAAGACGGTATTCGACAGCAGGCCGCTGCCTTGCTGCCATGCGTTTTTACCCGTCTGGTTGTTGGTATAGACGATACCCGCGTCCAGCATCCCGTAGAGCGTGACGCTGCTTTGCGCATGCGCGGCGGCGCCGAAGAATGCGAGGGAGAGGGTACCGACGACTGCTTTTTTCATGGAGAGTGCTTCCTGGAAAGGCCCGTCACGACGGGAACGACGATCCGTCGCGCGCACCGGCGGCGAACGCACGCGGCTCGTGAAGAACCGCGCGCGTTCGCGCCGGATACGCGCGTTCGAATCGATGAAAGGGTGGGGCGCGTGACGCGTGTCACGCGTGGCCGCGGCGAACGCCGGCTAGTGCTGCAACAGGCGGATCGTGCCGAATTCGGCGGCCGGCAGCAGGCGGAGGATCGACAGGATCGCCGGCGACGCCTGCGAGCGCGCGACTTCGAGCTCGATGCACGCGCGCCCGGTGCGGTTGTCGATCGCGGCGGTGTAGAAGTTGAGCGCGGCGCCGACGGCCTGATGCAAGCGGCGCCGCACGAGCGCGAGGTTGTCCGATTCGACGCGGATCGACAGCAGCACGAGTTCGTCCGCGGGGGACCGGCGCCGCGAACGAACGGGCGGCAGATCGCGTGAAGCAGCGGATTCGGTTCTGGTCGGTTTCATGCTTTCATCCCCGGGTCGCATCATGCTCCGCACCGCGGAGATCTCGTGTTGTTCATGGCGCCCATTCTATGAGCCGCAGTGGTGATACGGTGTATAGACTCGCATCGACCCTGAAAAGAACGCGTAAAGACACCGGTTCCACTGGCTTTCTTCTTTACGGCTTTTTTATTCCCTGTAAAGAAAATGAACACCGCTTTGATACGCGGATTTCTACACTGTCGCATCCCATTCGCCAGCCGAGCATGGGGGCGTCATCCGGGCTCGCGCCGATACGGCAAGGCCCGATGCGCCGACGATCGCGTGGATAAGCCGCGCAACCGAACAAAAAGGGGAAAGCCATGTTGTGGATCACCGGCGCGTTATCGATCGCGCTCTTTATCTATCTGTTTCATGCGTTGATCAAGCCCGAGCGGTATTGATCGGCGCGATTCAACAGCAATTCGAAACTATCGGTGGATGTCATGAGCGATCTGCTTTTCGTACTGTTCACGCTCGCGTTCTTTGTATTGACGGCCGGTTTCATCACCGGCCTCGACCGGATCTGAGCGAGCGTCGACATGTTCAACAACTTCATTCAATTCGCGATCGTTCTCGCGATCATGCTGGCGCTGGTGCCTGTCGTCGGGACATGGCTCGCGCACGCCTTCACGAGCCCGCGCCATGCGTGGGCCGAACGCCGTACCTATGCACTGCTCGGCGTGAATCCCGACGAAGCGATGTCGTGGCAGCGCTACGGCATGGTGCTGCTGCTCAGCAATGCCGGGATGATGCTGCTCGGCTATCTGCTGCTGCGCATCCAGGATGCGCTGCCGTTCGATGCGCTGCAGCGCGCCGCGCAAAGCCCCGACCTCGCCTTCAACACGGCCGCGTCGTTCATCACGAACACGAACTGGCAGGCGTATGCGGGCGAGAGCAGCCTGTCGAACTTCTCGCAGATGGCCGTCATCACGTTCCTGATGGTGGTCAGCGCGGCAACCGGCGTCGCGGCCGCGGGCGGCTTCATCCGTGGGCTGAGCCGCAAGAGCGCGGCCGACATCGGCAACTACTGGGTCGATTTCACGCGCGTGACCTATCGCGTGCTGCTGCCGCTCAGCTTCGTGATGGCGCTCGTGTACGTGTGGCAGGGCATGCCGCAGACACTCGCGTCCGACGCGTGGGCGACCACGCTCGAAGGCGTGCGCCAGCAGATCGTGATGGGGCCGGTTGCCAGCCTCGAATCGATCAAGCATATCGGCACGAACGGTGGCGGCTTCTTTAGCATGAACGCCGCGCATCCGTTTGAAAACCCGACGCCGCTTACCAACACGCTGCACATGCTGTCGATGCTGCTGATTCCGTCCGCGCTGACCTACACGCTCGGTACGATGATTGGCCGGCGCCGTCAGGGCTGGGTGATTCTCGGCGCGTTCGTCGTGATGTTCGTCGGGTTCCTGGCCGTGATCTATCAGGCCGAGCAGCACGGCAATCCGCTGCTCACCGGGCTCGGCGTCGATCAGCAGATGAGCACCGTGCAGCCGGGCGGCAACATGGAAGGCAAGGAGATGCGCTTCGGCATCGCGCAGACGAGCCTGTTCGCGACCGTCACGACGGCTGCGACCACCGGTTCGGTCGACGCGATGCATGACTCGCTGACGCCGCTCGGCGGGCTCGTGCCGATCGCGCAGATGATGCTGAACAACGTGTTCGGCGGCGACGGCGTCGGGCTGATCAACCTGTTCACGTTCGCGATTCTCACGGTGTTCCTCGTCGGGATGATGATCGGGCGCACGCCGGAATTCCTCGGCAAGAAGATCGAGGCGCGCGAAATGAAGCTCGTGATGCTCGCGGTGCTCGCGCATCCGTTCAGCATCCTCGGCTTTACCGCGCTGGCGGCGATGCTGCACTCGACGGTGGACAGCCTCGCGAACCTCGGCCCGCACGGCTTTAGCGAAGTGCTGTACGCATACACGTCGGGCACGGCCAACAACGGCTCCGCGTTCGCGGGCCTGAACGCGAACACGCCGTTCTTCAACACGACGATCGGCTTCGCGATGCTGATCGGCCGCTACCTGACGCTGCTGCCGATGCTCGCGGTCGCGGGCAGCCTCGCCGCGAAGAAGCGCGTGCCGGAAAGCGCGGGCACGCTGTCGACGTCGACGGGCCTGTTCGCCGGCTTGCTGATCTTCGTGATCCTCGTCGTCGGCGGTCTCACGTTCCTGCCCGCGCTCGCGCTCGGCCCGGTCGTCGAGCACCTGCTGATGTCGGGCGGCCAACTGTTCTGAGGGAAACATCATGATGCAAGGCAATCGCCAGGCAGCGGCCGCCGCCGCGCCGGCACCCGGTTCTTCGTTCGGCGCGGCGACGCGCGGCCTCGTCCGGCCCGTGATCGCATCGTCGGTGCTGTTCATGCTCGTCACCGGCATCGCGTATCCGCTGCTCACCACGGGCGTCGCGAACGCGCTGTTCCCGGCGCAGGCGCGCGGCAGTCTCGTCCAGCGCGACGGCACGACGATCGGCTCGGCGGTGATCGGGCAGCACTTCACGCGCGCCGGTTACTTCCATTCGCGGCCGAGCGCGACGACCGGCACCGATCCGGCCGATCCGTCGAAGACGGTCGACCAGCCGTACAACGCGGCCGGCAGCGGCGCGAGCAACCAGGGCGCGACCAGCAAGAAGCTGCTCGCGGATATCGCGCAGCGCGTGCGGGCGTACCGGCAGGAGAACGGGCTTGCCGACGGCACGCCGTTGCCGGCGGACGCCGTCACCGCGTCCGCGTCGGGGCTCGATCCCGAGATCTCGGTCGCGAACGCACGGTTGCAGGCGGCGCGGGTCGCACAGGCGCGCGGCGTCGATGCCGCGCAGGTTGCGGCACTGGTCGACCGGATCGCCGTGCCGCGCCAGCTCGGCGTGCTCGGCGAACCGCGCGTGCGCGTGCTCGACCTGAATCTCGCACTCGACCGTGCATTCGGCCACGCAGCCGGCGCGCGGCAAGCGCAGCAATAACGGAGTCACTCATGTCTCATATCGAAAGCCCGATCAACCAGGCGGCCATGCCGATCGGCGGCGTGCCGCCGATGCGCTGGACGGCCGTGCTGCGCGAGGCGTTCCGCAAGCTCGCGCCGCGGGTGCAGTTGAAGAACCCGGTGATGTTCGTCGTGTATCTCGGCAGCATCGCCACGACCGCGCTGTGGCTGCAGGCGTTGACCGGCACCGGCGACGCGCCGGCCGGCTTCATCTTCGCGGTCGCGTGCTGGCTGTGGTTCACCGTGCTGTTCGCGAACGCGGCCGAGGCGCTGGCTGAACGGCGCGGCAAGGCGCAGGCCGACGCGTTGCGCGCGGCGCGCAAGCGCGTGTATGCGAAGGTGCTCGACGAGCCGAAGCAGTTCGGCAGCACGAGCCATCGCGTGCCGAGCGACGAGCTCGCCGCCGGCAGCATCGTGCTCGTCGAAGCCGGCGACACGATTCCGGCCGACGGCGAAGTGATCGACGGCGTTGCGTCGGTCGACGAATCGGCGATCACCGGCGAATCCGCGCCGGTGATCCGCGAGTCGGGCGGCGATTTCTCGTCGGTGACGGGCGGCACGCGCGTGCTGTCCGACTGGATCATCGTGAAGATCACCGCGCAACCCGGCGAAGCGTTTCTCGACCGGATGATCGCGATGGTCGAAGGCGCGAAACGCGGCAAGACGCCGAACGAGGTCGCGCTGACGATCCTGCTCGTTGCGCTGACAATCATCTTCCTGCTCGTCTGCGTGACGCTGCTGCCGTTCTCGCAATTCAGCGTGCTGCTGAACGCGTCGGGCTCGGCCGTGAGCCTGACCGTGCTGATCGCGCTGCTGGTTTGCCTGATTCCGACGACGATCGGCGCGCTGCTGTCGGCGATCGGCATCGCGGGGATGAGCCGCATGATGCGCGCGAACGTGCTCGCGACGTCGGGCCGCGCGATCGAGGCGGCCGGCGACGTCGACGTGCTGCTGCTCGACAAGACCGGCACGATCACGCTCGGCAACCGCGAGGCCGTGCAGTTCCGGCCGGCGCCCGGCGTGGACGAGCGTGCGCTGGCCGAGGCCGCGCAACTGTCGTCGCTGGCCGACGAGACGCCCGAAGGGCGCTCGATCGTCACGCTCGCGAAGCAGCGTTTCGCGCTGGATGTGAGGGCGGTCGACGGCAGCATCGCGGTGCCGTTCAGCGCACGCACGCGGATGAGCGGCCTCGATATCGGTGAGCGGCAGGTGCGCAAGGGCGCGGCGTCCGCGATCCGCACGCACGTCGATGCGCTCGGCGGCCCGTTTCCGCAGGCGGTCGAGACGGCCGTCAACGATATCGCGCGGCGCGGCGGCACGCCGCTCGTCGTCGCCGACGGCGCCAGGGTGCTCGGCGCGATCGAGTTGAAGGACATCGTCAAGCACGGGATCGCCGCGCGCTTCGCCGAGCTGCGCAAGGTCGGCGTGAAGACGGTGATGATCACCGGCGACAACCGGCTGACCGCGGCCGCGATCGCGGCGGAAGCCGGCGTCGACGACTACCTCGCCGAAGCGACGCCCGAAGACAAGCTGCGGCTGATCCGCGAGCACCAGGCGAAGGGCCATCTCGTCGCGATGACGGGCGACGGCACCAACGACGCGCCCGCGCTGGCACAGGCCGACGTGGCCGTCGCGATGCACAGCGGCACGCAGGCGGCGAAGGAAGCGGCCAACATGGTCGACCTCGACAGCAACCCGACCAAGCTGATGCAGGTCGTCGAGGTCGGCAAGCAGATGATCATGACGCGCGGCGCGCTGACCACGTTCAGCGTCGCCAACGATCTCGCGAAGTATTTCGCGATCATCCCGGCCGCGTTCGTCGCGACGTATCCGGCGCTCGGCGCGCTGAACGTGATGGGCTTGCACAGCCCGACGTCGGCGATCCTGTCGGCGGTGATCTTCAATGCGCTGATCATCGTCGCGCTGATTCCGCTCGCGCTGAAGGGCGTGAAATATCGGGCGGAGCCGGCCGAGAAGCTGCTGTGGCGCAACCTGCTGATCTACGGCGTCGGCGGGATCGTCGCACCGTTCATCGGCATCAAGCTGATCGACATGCTGTTGACGCCGTTTATCTGACCGAACGCGCCGTCGCGGCCCCGCTCACGCCCTCGCGGCGTGCGCGGGGCCGTTCGGCGTTTCAATTGCCGGAAGCGATCATGGATGTGAACGTGAACGAAGCGAATCGACGGGTAACGGGGCTGCGGGATACCGCCGCCCGCCACCGCGAGGCCGGCGCACGGCACGAGCGCTGGCGGACCGTGCTGCGCGCGTGCGCGGGTATGGCCGACCGCATCGCGGGCGCCGGGCCCGACACGCGGCCGGCGCTGGCCGTGCGCGAAGCGCGCCCGCGCGCGCACGTGTGGGTGTCGCAGTACGCGGTGCCGCTGCTGTTGGCCACGCTCGTCTGCGCGCTGGCGACGCTTGCGGCGAGCGCGCTGCTGCGCGTGTTCGATCTGTCGAACGTCGTGATGCTGTTCCTGATGACGGTGGTGCTGATCGCGCTGCGGCTCGGCAGGCTGGCCGGCGCGTGGGCCGCGTTCGTCTGCGTCGGCTGCTTCGATTTCTTCTTCGTCGAGCCGAGGCTGTCGTTCGCGGTGTCCGATACGCAGTACGTGTTCACGTTCGCGCTGATGCTGGCCGTCGCGCTCGCGATCGGCCAGCTCGCGGCGCGTCTGCGTGCGGAGGCACGCGCCGCGCGCGCGAACGAAAAACGCTCGGCCGCGCTCGCGCGGGTCGCGCACGATCTGTCGGCCGCGATCGAGACCGAGCAGATCGCGTCGATCTGCACCGGCACGATCGCGCCGCTGCTCGGCGTGCGCGTCGCGCTCGTGCTGCCCGATGCGGACGACCGGCTGGCGCCCGTGCCCGGCGCGTGGTTCGTCGATCTGTCGGCTGCGCACTGGACATACGAGCAGGCGCGCAGTGCCGGGTGCGGGATGCCGCCTTTCGAGCGTGCGGCCGCGCAGTACCTGCCGCTGAAGGCGCCGATGCGCGTGCGCGGCGTGCTCGTGCTGTTCGGCGACGCGCAGCCGGTGCCGACGGACCCCGACGATCGTCGCCTGATCGACGCGCTGTGCTCGTCGATCGCGATGGCGCTCGAACGCGTGCACTACGTCGGCGTCGCACAGCACACGCTCGTCCGGATCGAAGGCGAGCGGTTGCGCAACGCGCTGCTGGCCGCCGTGTCGCACGACCTGAAGACGCCGCTGACCGCGATCCGCGGGCTGGCCGAGACGCTGGAGCGGCCCGAGCGTCTGGCCGACGGGCAGCCGGCGGCACTCGCTCACGGCATTCGCAACCAGGCCGAGGCGCTGCACGGGCTCGTCGTGAACCTGCTCGACCTCGCGCGGATGCAGAGCGAAGGCGTGCGGCTCAATCGCGAGTGGCACATGCTCGACGAGATCGTCGGCAGCGCGCTCGCGCATTCGGCCGGGGTGCTGGCCGGCCGCGACGTGAGTGCCGACTTGCCGGCCGACCTGCCGCTGATCGACGTCGACGCGCTGCTGATCGAGCGCGTGCTGATGAACCTGCTCGACAACGCCGCGAAGTATGCGGGTGCGGATGCGGCCGTGTCGGTGCGCGCGCGCGTGTTCGGCGAAACGCTCTACGTGTTCGTCGAGGACGACGGGCCCGGCTTCGTCGCACGCAACACCGAGCCGCTGTTCGAGCCGTTCGAGCGCGAACGCAAGGAATCGTCGATCAGCGGCGTGGGGCTCGGGCTCGCGCTGTGCCGCAGCATCGTCAACGCGCACGGCGGCTCGATCCGCGCGGTGCCGCTCGATCCGCACGGCGCGCGGTTCGAGATTCGCCTGCCATTGGGCGCGCCGCCCGACATCGAACACGAGAGCCGCACATGATCAGATCGAGGGTACTTATCGTCGAGGACGAATCGGACATCCGCCGTTTCGTCCGGATGGCGCTGGAACAGGAAGGGCTCGACACCTGCGAGGCGTCGACGGCCCGCGAGGCGCGGATGTATGCGACGAGCAGCAAGCCCGATCTCGTGATCGTCGATCTCGGGCTGCCGGACGACGATGGCAAGACGTTCATCCGCGAGCTGCGCGAGTGGTCGACGGTGCCGGTGATCGTGCTGTCGGCGCGGCAGCAGGAAGTGGAGAAGGTCGCGGCGCTCGACGCGGGCGCGGACGATTACCTCCCGAAGCCGTTCGGCGTGCCCGAACTGCTGGCGCGGGCACGTGCGCAGTTGCGGCGCGCGGCGTTCGTGTCGGCCGACGGGCAAACGTCGTCGGTTGTGCGGTTCGGCGACGTGACCGTCGATCTCGGCCGGCACGAAGTCGTCCGCGGCGGCGCGCCCGTCCACCTGACGCGCCTCGAATTCCGGCTGCTCGCCGCGCTGATCCGCGCGCGCGGCGGCGTGATCGCCGCGCGGCAACTGCTGGCCGAGGTTTGGGGCATCCACGACGCGGATCGTGCGCACTACGTGCGCGTGTACATGACGAACCTGCGGCAGAAACTCGAACCCGTGCCGGCGCGTCCGCGGCACCTGCTGACGGAACTGCAGTTCGGCTACCGGCTGGTCGGACTGGAAACGGTCGGCGCGGCCCGGGGAGTATAGACAGGTGCCACGTGCCGTCCGGTCTTGACTGTAGGCATCAAGAAAGTCTTAATTCAGCATTGCGTAATGCGTAATTAATTGAAATATAAGGATATTCTCGACCCGCGACTAAAACTCGCCGACATAGAGATAAACACGGATTGCTGGCGATGCCCCCGAAAAGGCAAAGTTGTATGTACAACTTCGGATGTCGCCAAAAGGGGCGATTTCCGGGTTGGAAGGGTTCGCGGCGGAGTCGCCGTGCCGGCAGCGCCGGCGCCCTTGCCCAGTTCGCCTCTGACAGGAACGCCATGAAGAAACTCGCGCTCAGTATTGCCCTTGCCTGCATCGCGGTCGGTGCCCACGCCAAGGATTGGTCGACGATCCGGTTCGGCGTCGACGCCAGCTACCCGCCGTTCGAATCGAAGGACGCAAGCGGCAAGGTCGTCGGCTTCGACGTCGATCTCGGCAATGAGATCTGCGCCCGCCTGAAGGCGAAATGCGTGTGGGTCGAAAACGACTTCGACGGGATGATCCCGGCGCTGAAGGCGAAGAAGTTCGACGGCGTGCTGTCGTCGATGTCGATGACGCCGGCGCGCGCCGAGCAGATCGCGTTCTCCGACAAGCTGTTCAACACGCCGACGCGCCTCGTCGCGAAGAAGGGCGCAAACCTGCAGCCGACGGCCGAATCGCTGAAGGGCAAGTCGGTCGGCGTCGAGCAGGGCACCATCCAGGAAACCTACGCGAAGGCGTACTGGGCGCCGAAGGGCGTGCAGGTCGTGCCTTACCAGAACCAGGACGGCGTGTACCAGGATCTGACGTCCGGCCGCCTCGACGCGGCGCTGCAGGACGCGGTGCAGGCCGACATCGGCTTCCTGAAGACGCCGCGCGGCGCGAACTTCGAATACGCCGGCAAGGACATCGACGATCCGAAGACGCTCGGCAACGGCGCCGGCATCGGCCTGCGCAAGGACGACGCCGACCTGAAGGCGAAGATCGACCACGCGATCGCCGACATCATCAAGGACGGCACGTACAAGAAGCTCGAGAAGAAGTACTTCGCGTTCGACGTCTACGGCGGCTGACCGACCATGCGGCGCGCATCGGCTGCGGTGCGCGCCGCGTCTGTTACCGGGCGCCGCCCGCGTCACGGGATGCGTCGGGCTTGATGAGCAGGTTGCATCAGGTAGTGCGTAGAAATCGTTTGATGCGCGGGTAATGGCTATTGACAATCCAGCCACATCGTTCTGGATCCCTTATATGATCTTCCAAGGATTTGGCCCGCTGCTGTGGGCCGGCACGGTCGAGACCGTGAAGCTCGCGGTGCTGTCGCTTGCCGCGTCGCTCGTGCTGGGCCTCGTCGGCGCGAGCGCGAAACTGTCGACGAACCGCATGCTCAAGGCGATCGGCACCTTCTACACGACGCTGATCCGCGCGGTACCGGATCTCGTGCTGATGCTGCTGCTGTTCTACGGGATCCAGATCCTGCTGAACAACTTCACCGACATGCTCGGCTGGGACCAGATCGACATCGACCCGTTCGTGGCCGGCGTCATCACGCTCGGCTTCATCTACGGCGCGTACTTCACGGAAACATTCCGCGGTGCGTTCCTCGCGGTGCCGCGCGGCCAGCTCGAAGCAGGCTTCGCGTACGGGATGAGCGGCTGGCGCGTGTTCCGCCGCATCCTGTTCCCGCAGATGATGCGCTTCGCGCTGCCCGGCATCGGCAACAACTGGCAGGTGCTCGTGAAAGCCACCGCGCTCGTGTCGATCATCGGCCTCGCCGACGTCGTCAAGGCGTCGCAGGACGCGGGCAAGAGCACCCTCGATTTCTTCTTCTTCACGCTGGCCGCAGGCGCGATCTACCTCGCGATCACGACGGTGTCGAACGTCGTGCTGCATCACCTCGAGAAGCGTTATTCCGTCGGCGTCCGGAGGCTCGCACTGTGATCGAACTCGTCAGCCAGTATTGGCAAAGCTATCTCTACACCGACGGCTACCGTTTCAGCGGCCTTGCGATCACGCTGTGGCTGCTGGTCGTGTCGATCGCGCTGGGCTTCGCGCTCGCCGTGCCGCTCGCGATCGCGCGCGCATCGTCGAACCGCTGGATCTCGGGCCCGGTGTGGCTCTATACGTACGTGTTCCGCGGCACGCCGCTCTATGTGCAGCTGCTGATGTGCTACACGGGCATCTACAGTCTGCAGGTCGTGCACAATCACGTGCTGCTCGACACGTTCTTCCGCAACGCGATGAACTGTACGCTGCTCGCGTTCGTGCTGAACGAATGCGCGTATGCGACGGAGATCTTCGCGGGCGCGATCAAGTCGACGTCGGCCGGCGAGATCGAGGCCGGGCAAGCCTACGGGATGTCGCGCTTCAAGCTCTATACACGGATCATCCTGCCTTCCGCGCTGCGCCGCTCGCTGCCGAGCTACAGCAACGAAGTGATCCTGATGCTGCACGCGACGACACTCGCGTTCACCGCGACCGTGCCCGACATCCTGAAGGTCACGCGCGACGTCAATTCGGCGACGTACATGTCGTTCCAGGCCTACGGCATCGCGGCCGTGCTGTACGCCGCCGTCGTGTTCACGCTCATCTGGGTGTTCCGCAAGCTCGAGACGCGCTGGCTCGCGTATCTCTCGCCGCGCAGCCATTAATGCATTCGCAAGATTCGCAAGGAAGGACCAAGCATGTACAAGCTCACCGTTGACAACCTGCACAAGAAGTTCGGCGACAACGAGGTGTTGAAGGGCGTGTCGATGAAGGCGAAGGCCGGCGACGTGATCAGCATCATCGGCTCGAGCGGCTCCGGCAAGAGCACGTTCCTGCGCTGCATCAACTTCCTCGAGCAGCCGTGCTCGGGGCAGATCACGATCGGCAGCGAGCCGATCCAGACTACGCGCGACCGCAACGGCTCGCTGCGCGTGGCCGACCAGAAGCAGCTGCAGCGGATGCGCACGAAGCTGTCGATGGTGTTCCAGCACTTCAACCTGTGGGCGCACATGACGGTGCTCGAGAACGTGATCGAGGCGCCGATGGCCGTGCTCGGGATCGGCAAGGACGAAGCGATCGCACGGGCGCGCAAGTATCTGGAGAAGGTCGGCCTCGCGCCGCGCGTCGAAGGCATGTATCCGTCGCACCTGTCGGGCGGCCAGCAGCAGCGCGTCGCGATCGCGCGTGCGCTCGCGATGGAGCCCGAAGTGATGCTGTTCGACGAACCGACGTCGGCGCTCGATCCGGAACTCGTCGGCGAAGTGCTGAAGGTGATGCAGAAGCTCGCCGAGGAGGGGCGTACGATGGTCGTCGTCACGCATGAGATGGGCTTCGCGCGCAACGTGTCGAACCACGTGATCTTCCTGCATCAGGGGAAGATCGAGGAAGAAGGGAATCCGCAGGAGATTCTCGTGAATCCGAAGAGCGAACGGCTCGGGCAGTTTTTGTCGGGGCGGTTGAAGTAAGTCGGCAGCGTTGCGGCCGTCGATCCATCCGTGCTGGAACGCTAAATGCTTGTCACGCGTGATCCTGTCGATGAAGGAGCATCGCGATGAGCACGCCGACGACCACCCATTTTTCCCATGTGAAGCCGCAGGACACCGCGTATCAAGGCGAGGGCCTGCGCGACTTCTTCCTGTACCGAGATCTCGGCATTGCGGCCGCGACGAACGGCAAGGTCGTCGCGCAGCTCGTCAGGGCGAATCATGCACCGGCGGCGGGCACCGGCTGGCACCGTCACGAGGCCGAGTTCCATATCGTGATCATGCTGAAGGGCTGGGCGCGCTTCATGTACGGCGAGCAGGAAACGCTGGTGTCCGCCGGCGACTGCGTGCATCAGGCGCCGGGGATCGTTCACTACCTGTTCGATTACTCGCCGGACATGGAGTATCTGGAGATCGTTGGGCCGGCCGATTTCAAGTCGATCGACGTCGACGGGCCGTGCGAGGTGCCCGCGCCGACGCCGTGGGGAGAGACGGGGGCGTAGCCGCCGGTTGATTCTGTCTGCGCGTCATGCGCATGCTCGCGACAAACCGCCTTCGGGCGGTTTTTTCTTGGGTCTTGTCGCCGCGCACGCTGCCGGCTCCGGTAACAACGACCGACTTCAGCGCACGAGAGCTTCATTCGAATTCCGAAGGGTTTCAGTCGTGAAAGCTTCGAAAGCAGGCGGGGCGTTTTTGTCAGCTTCGCGTGACAATTTGTTACGCGCTGTCAAAGATCGTCAATTCGGCGCAAGTGCGTGCACGGCCTGTCGACGACCGGCGTTAAGGAGGTACCAGCCGGATCACCGGCTGCCCTACCCAGGAGAATGTCATGACCCGCATCGCGAAGATCCTGACCGCGACGGCCGTTGCCTGCGTCGTCCTCGTGCCGACGCTTGCCGAAGCCCATTCGCACCGCGTGTGCCATTACGATCACCACCACCATCGCGTGTGCCGCTGGGTGCGGTAACCGGGATATCCCTCGGGTACGCCCGGGACGCTTTCACCATTCAGGCAAATCAGGAGAGGACTATGAAAAAGACGATGTTGATCGCCGCGCTGGTCGCAGGCATGGGTATGTCGCTCGGTGCGTTCGCACAGGTTCCGGCGAGCGCGCCGGCTGGCACGACCGGTCTGTGCAAGGACGGTTCGTTCTACTCGGGCGCGTCGAAGAAGGGCGCATGTGCCGGCCACAAGGGCGTGAAGGCCTGGTACGGCGCGTCGGCTGCTGCTGCCGCCAGCGCGCCGGCCGCGATGGCCCCGGCGACGGCGGCTTCCGCAGCCGCTGCTTCGGGTGCCGCGCCCGCGAAGAGCGCGCCCGCGACGACCGCAGCTGCGGCGCCGGGCGGCGGCCCGGGCAAGGTGTGGGCCAACGACAGCACGAAGGTCTACCACTGCTCGACCGACAAGTACTACGGCAAGACGAAGCACGGCAGCTACATGTCGGAAGCGGATGCGAAGGCGAAGGGCTACCACGCATCGCACGGCAAGGCCTGCTCGTAACACGGGCCGGACGCGCGAGGTCATGCCTTCGCGCGTCGCCTGAAGGCTGTCGTTTATCTCGCCCCGCCATCACGGCGGGGCGATTTTTTTGCGCCGCTGCACCGGTTCAGTGGGCGTGATGCGGTCGTGTGTCGGCCGCCGCGTCGGGCCCGGTTGCGCGCGCATCGAGCAGCGCACGCAGCGTGACGTAGTGCGTGCCGTTCGCGTTGCCGTCCGCATCCGCCGTGCGATCGTACGGTTCGTTGTCGTGGATCGTCGCGCGCACGATCGGATAGATCTGCGTTTCCCAGCGACTGCCGTTGAACACACCGTAGTGGCCCGCGCCCGTCTGCACGTGGTGGGTCTTCAGATACGGCGGCAACCCCGAACACAGTTCCTGCGCGGCCACCGTCTGGCCGACCGCGCAGATATCGTCCTTCTCGCCTTCGATCGTCAATAGCGCGGTGCGGTGAATCGCCGCCGGTTCGACGAGCGTGTCGCCGACCGTCAACTCGCCGCGCGCGAGCGCGTATTGCTGGAAAACCTTCTCGACCGTTTCCAGATAGAACTCCGCGGTGAGGTCGGCCGTCGCGAAGTATTCGTCGTAGAAGTGCCGCAGCGTGTCGGCCTTCGCGGGGTCGCCTTTCGCGCGCTCGTAATACAGGTCGGCAAACGATGCCGCATGACGGTCGGGGTTCATCGACATGAACGCGCCCACCTGCACGAAACCCGGATACACGCACCGCTGCGCCCCGATGAAGCCCGCCGGCACGACGCTGATCAGGTTCTGCGCGAACCATTCGATCGGCTGGCTCGTGGCGAGCGCGTTGACCTTCGTCGGATTCACGCGGCAGTCGATCGGGCCTGCCATCAGCGTCAGGCTCGCGGGCTGCGCCGGATCGCCGCCGGCCGCCATCAGCGCGACCGCCGCGAGCGCGGCGACGGTCGGCTGGCAGATCGCGAGCACATGCGCGTCCGGGCCGATATGGCGGATGAAATCGATCACGTGCACGACGTATTCGTCGAAGCCGAAGCGTCCGGCCGTCAGCGGAATGTCGCGCGGGTTGTGCCAGTCGGTGATGTACACGTCATGGTCGGCGAGCATCGTGTGCACCGTGCCGCGCAGCAGCGTCGCGAAATGCCCGGACATCGGCGCGACGATCAGCACGCGCGGTTGACGTGCGACCGGGTGCGCCTTGCGGAAATGCAGCAGCGTGGCGAATGGCGTGACCGCCGCGGCTTCCTCGACGATCGGCACCGTTTCGCCGTCGACGACGATCGACGTGATGCCGAACGGCGGCCGCCGATGCGAGAACGCGCAGCATTCGAGCAGTTCGCACAGCGCGTCGAGCATGCGGCCCGTCGGGGTCGACGTGGCGGGCGGCCACAGCGACATCGTCGCGCGTGTGGTGGCGGCCCATGCACGCGCCGGGCGCAGGCATTCTGCAGACCATTGGTAAAACGGATAGGCAAGCAGATTCATGACCTTCGCTCGTTGCGCCGCGTTGCATTGAACGAGGCAAGCCGTGTGCCAGCACGCGGCTGGCACGCGCGTTGCACGCGGTACGGGAACGCTGTGGCGCAGGTGGCGCGCGACGACGGCTGGCCGGGGGCGATGCATTGCCGTACCGGTCCGGCGCGCGATGCGTGCCGCGACATCGTGCGGCGCTGCGCCAGTTCGGCGAATCTGCCGCACAGGTGTGGTGCGGGTGACGTCACGCGGCGTCCGTTATCGGTGCAGGGGTACGAACGGCATTCAGCAGAGGAGCGACATGGAATCCACCGGACAGACGACGCTGACCATCAGCAGCCGCAATTACTCGTCGTGGTCGATGCGCGGCTGGCTGCTCGCGAAGCTGAGCGGGCTTGCATTCGACACGGTCAGCGTGCCGATCGACGCCGCGTCGCGCGCGGAATTGCTGCTGCTGTCGCCGTCGATTCTCGTGCCGTGCCTGACACACGACGGCAATGCGGTGTGGGACACGCTCGCGATCGCCGAATACCTGAACGAAATTCGGCCGCAGGCGCGGCTGCTGCCTGACGACCGGCATGCGCGCGCGCATTGCCGGTCGATCTGCGGCGAGATGCATTCCGGGTTCAGCGCGTTGCGCTCCGCGCTGCCGATGAACCTGCGCGCGCATTTCCCCGGCTTCCGGATCTGGTCGCGCGCACAGCACGACATCCAGCGGATCGTGACGATCTGGCACGAGTGCCTGGCCGCGTATGGCGGGCCCTGGTTGTTCGGCGCGGAGATCGGCATTGCCGATGCGATGTATGCGCCGGTCGTCACGCGCTTCCTGACCTACGACGTGAAGCTCGAACCGGAGATCGCCGAATACTGCATGCGCGTGCTGGCGCATCCGTTCGTCGCCGAGTGGATCGATGCAGCGAAGGCCGAGCAGGAAGACATCGACGAACTCGACATGGAGTTCTGACGCGCCGGATCACGTGCGGCGCACGCTTGGAAACGCGCGACGCGTTCAACGATCGGACGAATGGCGTCTGATCATGGGGCGCTTAAATCGGAGGAATCGACGCGCGTCGTGAAGTCTCGTGCGGCGGGCTTCGCGCGCGACCGGGGTAAACATCGCGGACGCGTTGCCGATAACGCAGATCCAGTGCCCGCGAGAGAATCACGTGAAACCGTTCTTCATGCTTGTCAGTGCCGCTGCGTTGGTCATGTCGGCCGGCTGCGCCCAACTTCAATCCGGACGTCAGGACGCGAATGCGCACAACGACGCGCCCACTGCGTCGACGCCGCTCGTCGATTTCGTCATACCTGCCGATGCGCTTGGCGCACGCGATCCCCAACTGACCGCATTGCTGGCGAAGGTCGGCGCGCTGGCGTCGAAGCAGACGCAGCCGATGACGATACGCGTGGCCGCGCTGCCGCAGGATTTCGGCTACCTGAACCAGTCGCTCCGGCGCGGCATTGCGACGCCGCGTGGCACGTCGGTGCGCGTCGAGAACGTCGCGGCCGGGAGTTGCCGGCCGTACAGCGTGCAAGTCGCACCGACCCAGACCCAGTGACAGGAGATATCACGATGCGACGACTGTCGATCTGTGCGGCCATGCTCGTGTGCGGCACCGCGTTTGCGGCACCACCCGGAGACGGTGCGCCGTTTGCCCCTGCCGCATCCAACCAGGTGTTTCCGCCGCTGCCGCCGTACGCGTCGCTGCCGCCGGGGGCGGGCGGTGACGACGAAGCGCAGGCACCCGCGCCGGCGGGCGGGCGTCACACGAAGAAGCAGCGCCACGCGCTGCCCGTGAAGAAGGTGCCGGAATTTCAGGTGCGACTCGTCGTGACCGACGAGTCACGTGCGGCGCTCGCCGCCGAGGACAAGAAGCTCGACGACGCGCTCGCGAAAAGCGTGCACGAGCGGCGTACGACGGGGGCCGGCACAGCTGCGCTGGCGATGACGCAATGAAGCGGCAGGATCGAAGCGGCGGCTACGTGACGACCCGGGCGCGGATGGTCTCGATGCGGGCAAGTTGCGCGCCACGGCTGTGGTTCGCGATGTTGCTGACCGCGCTGTCCATTGCGCCGGTGCGTGCGGACGACGCCGTACCCGGCAGCGCCTGCTTCGAGCGGGCAGCCGGCTACCAGGGCGTCAACCCGCAGATCCTGCGCGCGATCGCCTGGTACGAATCGAAGGGCAATCCCGCCGCCGTGCATCGCAACGCGGATGGCAGCATCGATGTCGGCCAGACCCAGATCAACTCGGTGCACTTCGGCGAGTTGCGCCGCTACGGTGTGCCGCCGGGCGCGTTGAAGGATGCGTGCGTGAACATCTACGTCGCCGCGTGGATGCTGAAGCGCAAGATGGTCCGTTACGGGAACACCTGGCAGGCGATCGGTGCGTATCACTCGGAAACGCCGCGCTTGCGGGACGAGTACGCGCGCAACATCCATGCGGTGCTCGTGTCATGGGGCGTGCACGAGTGAGCCGCGCGCGTTCGTGTGCGTTGAAGGCTGGGAGTAAGGATCGCTGCGGGCGTGGGCGATCCGCCGGACATGCGGCGGTTTGTCGTTTTCCCTGATGCGTCGCGTCGTATCCGCTGCGCAAACGTTTCGCTGCCGATGACGTGTCCGGAGCCCATGCGATGACGTTAAAGAACCCCCCGGCTCGTGTCGTAAACGGGAGCACGGGGAACGGCGATGATCGCGCATGAAGCGCGGCGCAGCCGGACAAAAAAGTCAGCGCAGCAGGGGAATCGACTTGAATCGTCAGCAATCGTGGACGCGTACGGCGGCGCCAGGAGAAATCATTTACGCCGAGGGTTTCGCGGGTGAGCCCGTGATCTTTCTGATCACCGACGGTAAGGTCGAGCTGTCCACGCGATGCGAAGACAAGCGTGTCATCGTCGCGACGCTCGGCCGTGGCGAGTTCTTCGGGGAATCGGCCTTGCTCGCCGCCGAGCCGCGTGCGCATACCGCCAAGGCGCTTTCATTCTGTCAGCTCACGGTCGTGCCGGCCGGCATCCTCGACGATGAAATCGAGCGCGTGTCGGCGCTGCTGCGCCATATCGTGCGGACCATGATCCGGCGCGTGAAGCGCAAGGACGACCAGCTCGCGACCTATACGCATGCGGACTTCATGCCGGGCGTGCTGTCGTATGCGCATGTGCTCGCGCTGATGGCGGGCGCCGATGCGCGCGAATCCGGCGATTCGTGGGCACGCCGGCCGATGCAGGCCCATGCGGCCGAGACCTCGGTGCCGCTCGCGGAAGTGATCCGCAAGTGCCGAGCGATTGCCGGCCATTCGCGGCCGCACGTGCTTGCGATGCTGCGACGCATGGAGAAGCTCAACCTCGTCACGATCGAATCCGCGCAGGCGGACCTGGCCGGCGGTGCATCCGACTATGCGGCTTCATCGGATGCGCGCCAGGTCGTCACGTTCGATGCCGCGCGCGTGATCGACCGCGCGCAGCAGGTTGCCGATCACGATCTCGACGTGTCGATCAACAGCGAACTCGAACTCATCGAACTGGCCGATCTCGAATCGCTGATCGGCGTCGAGAAGACGCTGTTGCTCAACAAGCTGTCGAACGGCGAGATTGCCGAAGAAGTGTTCGCGTTCCGCAAATCGAAGGTGCTCAGCTACGTCGAGCAAAAAGGCGTCGCGTACTTCTCGAGGCGCGCGCGCCGCGGCGGCGACGTGCAGGCGCTGGAGGATCTCGTGTGGGTCGACCAGCGCACGTTGTTCGACGTGATCAGCGGGTTCGATACGTACGATCTCGCGAAACTGATCGCGAACCTCGACGATCGCGCGGTGGCCGACAAGCTGTTTTCCGTGATGACCGAGGCACGGCGCAACGAGGTGTCGTGGGTGATGCGCCGCGAACTCAAGCTTGACCCGATCGAGATCGAGGACATCGAGCAACGCGTGCTGGATGCCGTTCGTGCGGCCAAGGCACCTGCGACGGGCATCGCGTCCGTCGCATCGGCATCGGATGCATGACACGGAGGCGCGTATGGATCTGTTGACCTTGGCCGGTGTGCTGCTCGGCGGCGCGGCGATCGTGTTCGGCTTTTCGCTGGAAGGCGGGCATTTCTCGATGCTGTTCCAGTTCGAAGCGCTCGTCATCGTGCTCGGCGGCACGCTCGGCGCGGTGATGATCCAGAACACCTGGGCGCGCTTCTTCGACGCGGTGAAGCAGTTGCGGCTCGCGTTCGTGCGTGCGCGCGAGGTCGATCGCAAGAACCTGTCCGACCTGCTCGAATGGGGTGACCGCGCAAAGCTCGACGGGTTGCTCGCGTTCGAATCGATGGACGTCAGCGGCATTCATCCGTTTGCGCGCCGCGGGCTCGAGTTGCTGGCCAATGGTGTGTCGACCGCCGTGCTCGAGGATGCACTGCAGCGCGAGCTCGACGCGTACGAGCGCAGCCGCCTGGCCGCCGTGCGCGTGTGGCAGCAGGCCGGCGGATATGCGCCGACGTTCGGCATTCTCGGCTCGGTGCTCGGGCTCGTGCAGGTGACGAGCCATATTCTCGAACCCGCGCAGCTCGGGCCGGGCATTGCGGTCGCGTTCGTCGCGACGCTGTACGGGCTAGCGTTCGCGAACCTCGTGTTTCTGCCGCTCTACGGCAAGCTGCGCGCGCAGATCGATAGCGAGCTGCGGTTCCGCAAGCTGTATCTCGACGGCTTGCTGGCGATTTCGCGCAAGGAGTCGCCGCATACGATCGAAACGCGCCTGACCGGCGACGTGCGCGGGCGCGCGGCGGAATCGCTCGCGTGATGGGCTGCGTATGCGGTACGACGAACAGGGATCTTCGGCATGACAGCCCGAACTGATGGTGCGACCGCCGCCGATCGCGACGACGACGAACTCGACGGCGCGCAGTCCGGGCGCTGGCTGATATCGTACGCGGATCTCATCACGACGCTGATGGTGCTGTTTCTCGCGCTGTATGTGCTCCAGCTCGCGAAATACAACGCGCTCGACGCGCGATATCAGACGCTTGCGCGGCACGCCGGTGGTGCTGCGAGTAGTGCCGTGCCCGAACGCGCGCCGGCCTGGCTCGCGTTGCTCGATTCGTTGAAAACGAACGGGCGGATATCGCTGGTGAAAGCGCCGCACGGTGTCGAGATCGGCATCGACGCGAAGATCCTGTTCAATGTCGGCGATGCGCGCTTGCTGCCCGATGCGTCGCCCGTGCTGAACCAGATCGCGCAGGCACTGAGCGCGCATGCGACGGGCGACATCCTCGTCGAAGGACACACGGACAGCGTGCCGATCGCGAACGCGAAATACGAATCGAACTGGGAGCTTTCGTCGGCGCGGGCGGGGAGCGTCGTGCGCTACCTGACCGAACGCGGCGTGGCGCCACATCGGCTTGCGGCGATCGGGCGAGCCGATACGCAGCCGCTCGTGACCGGTGACGATGCGGCCGCGCGGGCGCGGAATCGGCGCGTGACGATCTTCGTTGCGTACTGATTTGCACTGATCCTGCGCGTATAGGCGGCCGCATATGCCCGCCTGTCAACGACATAACGAATCTCGCATGATCGATATCTGAAATCAGCGATGCGCTTCCGCGCGTGCATGCCGATATCCCAAACTGGCTCAGACCGAGCGGTTATCGAGGGTTCCCCATGCATTTCTGGCGCAAGCTTTCCATACAGAACAAGCTGATTCTCAGCATGACGAGTTGCCTGCTCGTGTTCGTCGCGATTTCGAGCGGACTCAGCATCCGTCTGATCGGCAACGCGGTGCGCGACCGCGTCGTGCGCGAAGAGTTGCCGACGGCAGTGAACGGCATTCGCGCCGACGTGCAGCGGCAGATGGCCGGGCCGATCGCCGCGTCGCGCATTCTCGCACGCGATGCGTTCCTGCTGCAGTGGGAAGCCGACGGCGAACCCGATGCCGGCACGCGCAACTGGATCCAGCTCGCGAAGAACGTGAAGGACGAGCAGAAGGCGGCGTCCGTGCAGTGGGTGTCCGTGAAGAGCGGCAACTACTACAACGAAGCCGGCCTGCAGCGGAAGGTCACCGACAAGGATCAGTGGCTGACCAGCTTCCTGTCGTCCGGCAAGACGTTCGACGTGAACATGGATCGCGAGGTGACGCTCGGCGGCTACATGATGTTCATCAACAGCCGTGTCGAGATCGACGGCGTGCCGATCGGCGCGGCCTGCATGAGCCTGTCCGTCGATGCGCTCGCGAAGGGCATTGCCGCTTATCGGATCGGCGAGACCGGGTTCGCGTATCTCGTGCGTCCCGACGGCGCGATCATGATGCATCGCGATACGTCGCTGATCGACGGCAAGCATTTCATGAAGGACCAGCCGGGCCTGCCGGGCGATGCGTCGTCGACGCTGCTCGCCGGCAAGCCGTATGCGACTCTCAGCTACAACGGTGACGGCGGCGCGCGCTTCATCGCGACGTCGTTCATTCCGGAGCTGAATGCGTATGTCGTCGTCGAGGTGCCGGAGGCGGAACTGCTCGGGCCGGTGACGCGCGCGATCCGCAGCGCGGCGCTGGTCGCGGCGGTGGTGGGCCTTGGTGTCGCGCTGCTCGTGATCTGGCTCGTCGGGCGCGCGATTGCCGCGCCGATCCGGCGTGCGGCGACGCTGCTGTCGGAGATCGCCAGCGGCCAGGGCGACCTGACGCGCCGCATGACGGTCGAGAGCCAGGACGAGATCGGGCAGTTGTCGGATGCGTTCAACCGGTTCGTGTCGTCGCTGTCGACGCTGGTTCACCGGATTCGCGCGGCGTCCGCGTCGATCGCGACCGGCTCCGCGCAGATCGCGTCAGGGAATGCCGATCTCAGCGAGCGCACCGAAGGGCAGTCGAGCAACCTGGAGCGCACGGCTTCGTCGATGGAAGAGATCACGGCCGTGGTGCGGAACAACACCGAGACGGCGACGACCGCCGCGAAGATGATCAACGGCGCGTCGGATACGGCGGCTCGCGGCGGGCAGGTGGTGGGCGAGGTCGTGAGCACGATGGAGCAGATCAGCAACGCGTCGCAGCGGATCTCCGAGATCATCGTGATGATCGACAGCATCTCGTTTCAGACGAATATTCTTGCGCTGAATGCGGCGGTGGAGGCGGCGCGGGCGGGGGAGCAGGGGCGCGGGTTTGCGGTGGTGGCTTCGGAAGTGCGGAATCTGGCGCAGCGTAGCGCGCAGGCGGCGAAGGAGATCAAGGCGCTGATCGAGCATAGCGCGGGGACGGTGAATACCGGGTCGCGGTTGGTCAGCGAGGCGGGGAAGGTGATGAGTGACGTTGTCTCGCAGGTTCAAGGCGTCAGCGCGATGATGAGCGAGATTGCCGAGGCTAGTCTGGAGCAGAGTGCCGGGATCGATCAGATTGGGGACGCGGTGCAGTCGCTGGATCAGATGACCCAGCAGAATGCGGCTTTGGTCGAAGAAAGCGCAGCGGCGGCGGCGAGTTTGAAACAGCAGGCGGCGGAATTGACCAAACTGGTGTCGGCGTTCAAGGTGGATGAATAAAGTCTGTTTGGCGTTTTAGAATGATGCGTTTCTGAGGGACGGCTGCCGTGGGGTCACGGCAGCCGTTTTGCATTCGGGTCGGGTTTTGGGGACGTTAATAAAAATGAAACGCATTTCCAGATTGAAGGTTGGGGTGGGGGCGGTGGTGCTCGTCGCGGTGATTGCTGCGGTGGGGGCGAAGGTGATTGCGTCGCCGACGGATTCTTATCTTGCTTATCGGAAGAAGGTTGCTGCGGAAGTTAGTGCGGCCAGGATGGAGGATCGGGCGGATCTGGATAAGAAATATGCGGCTGAGGTGAATGCGCGGCTGGTGAAGCTTGTTGGGACGGTGAACGCGAAAGGGTTTTCCGGGAAGGCGGGGAGTACCGTGCAAAGCGTTGTCGCCGATGACGGGATGATGCCGGGTCCGGATGGACTGTTCTTCAAGTCGGATGACGGGAAGGTGAAGCTTGTTGTGACGACGGTTCCACTTTTGAAAGCTTGGGCGAAGACGGCGGATGCGGGGCTTAAGCCTACCGATGATGTTGCCGTTATCTTCGATAACGAGACGCTTTATACGGATGTGTTCAGCGATGACGCTGCGGCGTTTCGGTTTGCCGAGTTGCCGGTGAAGCGGAAGCCGGGTGATGCGGTGGTGAAGGCGTTGCTGCTTGGGGAAAGCCAGGATGGGGTGCCGGAAGGGCCGAATACGTTGGCGGTGTCGGTTAGGCAGGGGGAGCGGGTTTATATCCTTTGGAGGGATGTGACGATTCCGGGGATTGCTGCTTGTGGGGCGGGGCGGGTGGCCGAGGAGAAGCGGCAGGAATGTTTCGCGAAGCATTTGCCAGTGCAGAAAGGCTATCAGCGCCTTGGGTCGGAAGTGCAGGCGATAGTGAATTGGGTTGTTCAATAGGAACAGTTTCTCGATGTCGGTCAGCCGGATGAGGAATCTACTAGATGCGATTATCGATGTTTTTTGATGCGCGGCTCTTTGCATCAGGCGACGGTGATGTCTCGGTGTGTTTCATGACTTGATTCGGTGAGCTACGGCCATTCGACATGAACGCTCAGGTCGTCGAAAATCTACGAATAGTATAAGCTGCAACATGTTTGATGCATTCGTATCTCACGTGCCTCTTGCATATTCTTCAAGTGCAGACTGTTACGGCACGGCGGTAAGAAATTCACTCTGCGTTGGAGTAAGTGCAATCGGTGTGTTGCGTGGTTTTGGAATCTGAAAAATAATCGATGCTTGGGGGCAAAAATTGGCTACGAGAGACGAAGAAAAGAAACACAAAAAAATATCGTTGAATATTTTTTTACTCAAGAAGCCTGAGGGAGGCGTCTCCAAGAAATTTTGGTCTAAACGCGAATTTCTTGCAAAACCGCTGGATCGAGACGGAAGGCCGACGCAAATTGATACGGATGAATACTCGCTTGGGGCCAATGGTAAATTTGGAAGGTTATATGTAAGAAGGCCATTAACTGAGTCAACGCCGGAGTGGATCGGCTTCATTGCTCCTCAAATAAATCGATCTGCCGGATTGGATGGGCTGAAAAATAAGAGCGTATCTGCTCTTCTCGTGACGACCGTCAAGGATCGTCAGTTTGCAATTGCATTTGGGCACGGTCGGTATATGTTGGATGCGAAGTGCATTGAAACGCGCTTTGGAATTCGAGTTGCGCTTAACAGTATATCACCGGATAAAATTGCATCGATTGATCGTCAGACATTCGAGGCTACGCCGCGAATCAGTAGAACGCAAGCGTTACGCGCAACTTCTGTTGCCGAATATGGGATTAATGAGCAGCAAGATTTATTGCGTGGGCTTGTTGGATTTACACTGGATAATTACAAGGAAGATCTCGGGGAAGTTTTGGCTGGAATGGATTCCCTTAAAACAAGTGTTGGTATAGATCTTCCGCAGCTGAGGAAAGTTCTTGAGGTTGCACTTAAAAGATCCTTGGCTGGAGATTACCGAAAGACCGATAACGGACAGGCTGGCGCATTTGCGTGGGTAGATAATTTGGAGGCGGTTGATAGGTCGGATATTATTGACGAGCTTGATAAAATACTATGGAAATCATTTGAGGGTGATGATTTTTCGACTATGTGGCTTGCCATTCCGGAAATTATTAACTGGGAGGAGGTCACGGGGTTTTGTTACACGCGCGCGGAATTGGAGTCGTCGATCCATTCTGCTCTCGATATTCGAGATCTTAAGAATTCGCTGCGCTCGGACGCCACTTTGGATACGTTGCGACACCGCGGCATTCATATGGTGTTGGCGTCGGGTCTGCCGCCCAAGGTTTATTCTACTTACAAGTGTTTATATGCTGAGATAAACTACAATAAAGCGCTTTATGTTTTGAATGCGGGAAATTGGTATCGCGTTGAGTCTTCATTCAAAAATAAAGTGGAGAAATATTTCGCCGATCTTGCAAGATGCTCTTTTGGAAAGCCCTTTGTAGAGTACGAGCATGATGGCGAGGGGGAATACAACGAAGCTGTTGCGGCTAATCTCCCGCGCAAGTATGCAATGCTTGATCGTAAACTGATTTCATTTGGTGGAAAATCTAGCAAAATTGAAGTATGTGATCTGTATGCTGTCGATTCGACGCGCGCGGGAAAAAATAGGCTTATTCATGTTAAGCGAGGGCGAAGTTCGGCGACGTTGAGTCACCTCTTCGCACAAGGACTCGTGTCGTCGACTCTATTGGTTAGTGAGCCAGGTTTCGTTGCTGAGGTTAACAAGCAGCTCGTTAAGCAGAATTTTGCGAAGTTACCCATAAAGCCGGTCGGTAGTCGTTATGAGGTGGTGTTCGCGATTATTGATGGTCCATTGGGAGCAAAACTTGATCTTCCATTTTTCAGCAAAGTTAATTTGAGAATATGTGGGAAGACACTCCAGAATTATGGGTTCACTGTAAGTCTTCTACACATTCCGGAATCTGCAAAATTTCTCGCAGAGGCGAGAAAGAGAAAGATAAAAAAGCAAGCAAGTGGAAAGACTGTGACGAAGACCACAGTTCGACGGACCAACCGTGCAGGGAAGACTTGAGAGCACTCTGCTCGCTAATCGTAATGCTATCGGCAATCACTCGTTGGGGGGGATTCTGGTTGAATCGAGGGCACGAAGTGGCTGTTCATGAAATCCATTGGGCCATCATGTCGGAACGTCGGCTCTAGCCGAGCCCTCGCCGGCCGACATTTGTTCGCAAGACTGTGTCTTCTTGGAAGCTGCCGTAGACGTCGCGCCGAGTCGAACGGCAACTCAGGGTCGGCAGCGGCAAACCATGGTCACTCCGGTCGACTAGTTTTAGGAATTCGGCGAGCACAAAGGAACGTCAAATGCCCCATTCACAGCGTCAGTTTTGTGCCGATTGCATCCCTATACCGATTGGCCAATCCCCCTCAACTCCCCATTTCTGAGATGCCAGCGCAGCTACACTGGTCATGAAGCCTTGCTTCTCGTCCATCGGAAGTTGAACGCAGAACTCTTCGCACCGGTGGTCGATAGAACGATCGTCTTGCCAGACAAGACGCAACGAAGGGAAGAGGGAATAGAGAAGGGGATTTCAACGCAGCAAAGAAGCGCGGGCCGCATGGGCGGCAACCCAAACGACCCGCTGACCACAACCAACTCGAACAAGGAGTTGAAAATGGCTGACGCCAATAGTAATTCACGTCCCAAGAAGCGCAAACCGCGCAAGCCGAGCACGGTGCTTCAGATGATTCTCCGCAGCACGCCTGACAAGCCCAAGCGGGGCTGGCCGTACCTGCCCTGGATGAGCGTCGTCGATGCGCATTTCAAGCTGTTCGGATTTCAACCGGGTGATCTCGTCTATCTCGAGATCAATCACATAACCCGGCAAATCTGCATCAGGCCTGACCACGCCGGGCTTGCACTGCGCGAGCAGCCCGATCATCAGCCGGGCGGGCGAAACCCGTTTGCACTCTAAAAGGCCGGGGCCGCTTCGCGCGGCCTTGGCTGCTGGATTACCGTTTCCGCACGAACGCGGCCGACCGACGGGGCGCTACCGTCTGCGGATGCTGCGACGCGTTTCGACGGCCACCTTTAACAACTGTCATGTCGCCATGACCACTACGGCCTTGAATCCGCAACGCGCATGACGGCCGTAAGCGTCCACAGCCAACACAACACAAGCAAACCGAAAGAAAACCACAACGCGGGAATGGCACGGCCACCCTCCGCATTCATGCGAAGATTGAGCGCAACACCCGCCCGATTGCGCCGACCCAGACGCTCCCCCCCATTTCACCCCACCCAACCACCATGGATCGCTTCGATAGCATGTCGGTGTTCGTCGAGATCGTCAGTACCGGCAGTCTGACCACCGCGGCCGAGCGGCTCGGTCTGTCGCCGAGCATGGTCGGCAAGCATCTGAACGCGCTCGAAGCGCGTCTCGGCGTGAAGCTGCTTCACCGCACGACGCGACGTCACCATCTGACCGAGGCCGGCGCGCTGTATCTGGAGCGCTGTCGCGACATCCTCGATCGGGTCGAGACGGCCGACGACGCCGCGTCGGCACTAGGCGGCGACCCAGCCGGCCAGTTGCGCATCGCGGCGCCGATTTCGTTCGGCGTCACGCAGCTCGCGCCGGCGGTCGCCGTTTTTCTCGCGCAATATCCGCGTGTCGATATCGAGCTCGTGCTGACCGATGCGGCGGTCGATCCGGTCGGCGACGGTATCGATCTCGCGTTTCGCGTCGGGCCGCTGGCCGATTCGTCGCTCGTCGCGCGGCCGTTGCCGTCGTACTACCGGATGGTCGTGTGCGCGTCGCCGGAATACCTGGCGCGCCACGGCACACCGGCTAGGCCGCAGGATCTGCTGAATCACGATTGCCTCGGCCATACGCGCTGGGGGCCGCGTTATCGGTGGCGGTTCGACGGGCCGGACGGCGCGATCGAAGTGCCCGTCACGTACCGGTTGCGCGTCGACAGCGGCCCCGCGCTACGCGAGGCCGCGCTGGCTGGCGGCGGCGTGATCCTGCAGCCGTTCGGGCTGGTCAAGGCCGACCTCGACGCCGGCCGCCTGCGTCTGCTGCTGGCCGCGTACGAATCGCGCGGCCGCGATTTTTTCCTGCTCTATGCGCGCGATACCGGAGCGCCCGCCAAACTCCGCGCGTTCATCGCGTTCGCGCTGGATCATTTTGCGGTTCAGGATTCGGCGCCTTGAGTTCGCCGGTGTCAGGCGCTGCGGCGAACACTTCCGCGACGACGCCCAGCGCGTTGTTCACGGCCGCACCGCCCGCATAGAACATCGTCTGCAGGATCGTCTCGATGATCTGCTCGCGCGTCGCGCCGGCGACCAGCGCGGCTTCGACGTGCGCGCGCAACTGCGGCAACGCGTACCCGAGCGTCACGCAACTGGATATCACGACCAGCTCGCGGGTCGCCAGGTCGAGCCCGGGCCGGTCGAGCACGCCGGCGAACGCCCATTGCATCGTCATCGTCAGGAAATCCGGGCAGAGGGTTTCGCGCGACTCGGCGAGATCCTTGCCGCTATGCGCGCCGTGCAGGTGCTCGAACAACGCGAGACCGCGTGCATAGGTGTCGTCGCGGGGGAGAAGGGGCTGCGTCATGGTTGACCTCGTCGGAAAGAGCCGAAAACCGGCGGACAGACGCAGTGTGGGGCGCCGGGACGTGTTGAAAAACGCCTGTTTGGTCGCTTCATTTCCCACCGGGAGTGGGGAATGCGTGAGGGACGGATCATTCGTCCGGCGTCACGGTGCCGGAGCCACTCGTCGCTCCGCGGCATTCGTGCGAAGATCGTGACCACAAATCACAGTCGCCCGAGAACGAAGTGATCCGATCGAACTCTGAGAGCAAACATGAGGCCGGCCATCCGCCGTGGATGTCCGTCGCGCTGGCCGAACTCGGCATCCGCCGCCACCCGCCCGGCAGCATCAACCCGCGCATCGTCGAATACAACAACCAGACGAATCTGGTCGGCTACGACGACAAAATTTCCTGGTGCTCGTCGTTCGTCAACTGGTGCATGACGCACGCCGGCATTCGCGGCACGGGCTCCGCGCTCGCGCGCTCGTGGCTCGAATGGGGCCGGCCGCTGGAGCGTCCGGTGTACGGCTGCATCGCGATCCTGACGCGCGACGATCCCGCGAGCTGGAAAGGGCATGTCGGGTTCTACCTGCGTCACGACGCCGAACACGTGCATCTGTTCGGCGGCAACCAGTTGGAAGAAGTGCGCGAACTCGCGTATCCGCTGAACGAAGTGATCGGATACCGCTGGCCCGACGCCGGATGACCGCGCAGCCACCACGCACACGAAACCACTCACACCGCGTTTCAAGCCACTGCTAATCTGTCACGCACACCGCATTGACCACCGGAGCTTGTCGGCGCACCAACCCGCAGTTGCCGACCTCCGTACCCACAAGGAGCCTGCAGTGCAAACCGGTAATCTCCGCCTCTACGCGGATACGCAATACGCGAGCCCTTACGCGATGTCGGTCTTCGTCGCGCTGGAGGAAAAATCGCTGCCTTACGAACTGGTGACCGTCGATCTCGGCAACCGCGCGCATTTCGCACCGGACTATGCGGCGACGTCGCTGACGCAACGCGTGCCGACGCTCGTGCACGACGATTTCGCGCTGTCGGAATCGTCGGCGATTACCGAGTATCTCGACGAGACATTCCCGGGCACGCGGCTCTATCCGGCCGAGCCGCGCCAGCGCGCGCGGGCGCGGCAGGTACAGGCGTGGCTGCGCAGCGACCTGATGCCGATCCGCACGGAACGATCGACCGAAGTGCTGTTCTACGGCCCGACGAGCGAGCCGCTGTCGAGTCTGGCGCTGGCCGCCGCGCAGAAGCTGTTCGTGGCCGCCGACAAGCTGCTCGCGCCGGGCGCGGCAAACCTGTTCGGCGAGTGGAGCATTGCGGATGTCGATCTGGCGGTGATGCTGAATCGTCTGGTGCTGAACGACGATCCGGTGCCGCAGCGGCTCGCCGACTATGCGCGCGCGCAGTGGGAGCGGCCGTCGGTGCAGCGCTGGGTGAAGCTGAAGCGGCCGTCGCTGTAACGTGACGTAGCCGTCGGGCGCAGGGTGTGGCGTGTCGTCTGATGCTGCGCTTGCACGCCTGCGGCGAGCCGAACGTGTACTTCTTCCTGGTTGAGATTGAGGTGCAACGCAAATCTGTGCCTTTTTGCAGCCCATCCGAACACCATAAGCCCGCTATGCAGATGTAGACGGCGACCGTTGTGGTTCCGCAGTCGGCATTTATACCGACGAGTTCGGCGGGGCCAAGGTGTAGTTCCACTGGGATCGGCTCGGCCAGCGTGTATGGCGCGGGCGCAGAAGCAGATCCTGCTGCGCGCGCACCAATTCCACGCCGAGGTTAGCGGCATCTTCTTGAATATGGATGCGAGCGACGTGGTGAGCGGGGCGACAGGAGAATCTGCTACGTACGCAGTCTCTCACTACTTGCCAGGACCTAAGGGCCAGATTTTTGATCCGTGTCCGAAGAAAATCTGCGTCGAGTGCAAGCTTAAGGCGATCCGGGGCGGAGCAGCCCTGGTGTCCTGTTAATCCGTAGACTTATTCACGATGACCGACCGACTTTCCTGTTACGGGCGACGTGCGATCCAGATCGTTGCCTTTGCGGCCGTGTTTGGCCTCGGAGCATGTGACAAGCACCCCGGTCCGATTGCGCAGCCGCTTGACCTGTCTAACCTGCCGAAGCACTACGACACGCTGAGCATTGGCGCATCGACTCTGAACTATTCACCTTGGTACATCCACCAGTGGGGGCTTGAAAGTCCTGAGGGATCAGGTGTGGCCGGCGCTGGCCCCAATGTGTCACCGGTAAGGGCGGACGGCAAACCGTCTGGCGGTGGCGGCGATATGTGCTGTAGCGACATCCCTTCTGTCTGGCAGCCGGATCTGAAGTTGACGGTGCGTTGGCTGGTTGACAAGAAGCAGGACGGCAAGACGCGGGGCGACTGGTACAAGGCCGAAAACGTTCGGATACCGAAGTATGGAAAAATCATGGGCGGTTTATGGATGATCTTTCTGCCTGGTGACAGGGTTCGCATCATGGTAGCCGATGGCCAGAAAGGAGATGCAAACGACCCAGGCATTCGCCCCGCGGACAACGATCCGTACATCGCACAAGGGGTGGTGGACCGGGAATGGAATCGGTTTAATCGAGACGGAGGAAACAGGCAATGAGCCTCCCATGGGCAGAGTCGATGCCCCAAGTGGCAAACATTGAGCAACGAGAAGCATCGCAGCCAGTGCTTTGGACATCGCCTTCAGGCCATCGGTGACGACAATCAGAATGTCACTGATGCGCGCGTCTTCAGATCCTTGAAGACCCCATCCAGAATTTGGCGCCCTCTGTGCCTTCGATTCAGCGGCTGAGAATGTCACGTGCGTTGTCCGGCAGGATGCCCAGCGCCAGACAGATCGCCCTGTTGCGCACCACGGCATCCTCGCGAATCTTGATCCTCAGCGCGTCGAAAAAGACGACCGCGTAAATCGGTTCGAGCGGAAGGGACTGCTATGCCGTCACCTCGACCGTTTTGCTACCTTTGCCGTTTCGCTTGTTGATCGCGGTAGCGGGTTTGGCGGTGCCTTGGGGGTAACCTTGATCTAAGTTGCGTCACGTCATGCCTCGAACACGAAATCTCTGATAATCCCTTCCAACCCGACGTCCCTCCGGCCTTCAATTCTCCGCCACAGCCTCCGCCCCCGGCCCAACCGCCGCCTCATTCCTGCTCCACCCACCCCCAAGCGACCGATAAAGCGCGACCGCGGCCAGCGCATGCTCGCGCTTGACCTGATTGAGCGAATCCGAATCCCTTAGATAAACCTCCTGCGCCGACAGCACATCCAGAAAATCCGTCGCACCGCCTTTATAGAGCTGATTCGCCAACCCGAGCGCCTTGTCCGAAGCCGCCAACGCGCTATCGAGCCTCCGCGTCGCCTCATCGGAACTGACGAGATTCGCACGCGCATCCTCGACTTCCCGCAACGCCTGCAACATCGTCTGCCTTAACCCTAGTTCCGACTCGCGCATCCGGCTTTCGCTCTGCGTGATATCTGCGGTAATACGCCCCGCGTTGAAGATCGGGCTCGTCGCGCTCAACGCCGCGCTGAACAGGTTGTCGGTCAGCGTCGGCAACCCGAGATACGACGCCGCCAGAATCCCGTCCGTCAGGTTCAGCGAAAACTTCGGATACCGCTCGGCCTTCGCAACACCCACTTGCGCTGCACGCCGCTCGACCTGCGCATACGCACTCAACACATCAGGCCGCCGCAACAATGCTTGCGAAGGCAACGTCCCCGGCGACCCGACCGGCGGCGCGGGAATCTCGCCCGCCTGCACCAACACGAGCCGATCGACCGATTCCGGCGTGCGCCCCGAATACACGGCAATCAGATTGAGCTGATGCGAAATCTGCGCCTGCGTCGGCGGAATCCGGGCTTCGAGCGCGTCGAGTTGGTTCTGCGCGCGCGTGACGTCGAGTTCCGTCGACAGCCCGAACGCCTGCCGCTTGCGCGTGAGTTCGAGCGCGTGCTGCCGGATCTTCGCGTTGTCCTGCAGGATCTTCAGTTCCTGCTGCGCCCAACGCAGATCGACATACGCGGATGCCGCGTCGGCCGCGAGCGCGAGCCGCATCGCATCTTCCGCATGCTTCTGCCCGACCAGTTCGGCCTGCGCGGCGAGCAAATCGAGCCGTTCGCCGCCGAACACATCGGGCGACCAGCTCAGTGCAAGCCCCGCGCCGGCCTGCCGCACATAGCCGAGCGGCGGCGGCGTGTTCTGGCGCGCGTCGGCCGCATGCGCGGTCGCGTCGAGTTCGGGCAGCAGCACCGCGCGCTTTTGCACGGTCAGCGCCTGCGCCTGCTTTACGCGTTCGGCGGCGGCCTGCAGGTCGAGGTTGCCGTCGAGCACGGTCGCGATCAGCCGGTCGAGCACGGGGTCGTGGAATTGCGCCCACCACGCGGCGGCGTCGATGTCCGCGCGCGGCACATCGGTATCCCATGCAGCAGGCGCGAGCGTCTGAACCGAATCGTGCAGCGCCGGATGCTGCGCGGGCTGCACCGCACACCCTGCGGCGAACGCGCTGACGGCGAGGGCGACGAGTAGCTTTTTCATGATGAGATTCTCAGTGCGCGTCCGGCGGCGGCGCGTTCAAGGTAATGGGTTTGGAAAACGCGACGGCAAGCAGCGCGACGACGAAGCACAGTGACAGCGCGTAGTACGCATCCGCGTAGGTCAGCGTCAGCGCTTCGCGATAGATCAGGTGATGCAGGTTCGCGAGCCCCGCTTGCGCGGTGTTCAGCGTATTGCCCGCTATGGACGTCCAGTACGCGGCCTGGTGGTCGAGCAGCGACGCGATCTGCGGTTCGCCGGCGCTCACGTGCTCGTTCAGGCGCAGGTAGTGGAAGTTCAGCCGGTCGTTGAGCATCGTCGCGCTCACCGCGATGCCGATCGCACCGCCGAGATTGCGCATCAGGTTGAACAGGCCGCTCGCCGATTTGAGTCGCGACTGCGGCAGCGAACCGAGCGCCATCGTCACGATCGGCGGCACGCTGAACTGCTGGCCGATGCCGCGCAGCGCCTGCGGCAGCAGCAGTTCCCGCCAGCCCCAATCGTGCGTGATCGGCGTGTACAGGTAGCAGCCGAGGCCGAAGCAGATGAGCCCGAACACGAGCAGCGCGCGCAAGCTGACGTAGCGTGCGGCGAACGCATACGCGCACAGCGCGAGCAACTGGAACGCGCCGACCGACAGCAGCGCGATGCCGATCTGCAGCGAGCTGAACGCCCGCACCTGTGCGAGAAACAGCGGCGTCAGGAACACGGTCACGAAGATGCCGATACCGGTCACGAACGACAGCAGGCTGCCGATCCCGAAGTTGCGTACGGCGAGCGCGCGCAGGTCGACGATCGGATCCTTGGCGGTCAGCGCATGCACGATGAACAGGAAGCCGCAGATGCCGGAGATCCATGCACAGATGACGATCGCGTCGTCGCCGAACCAGTTCTTGCGCGGGCCTTCCTCCAGCACGTATTCGAGGCAGCCGAGGAAGCCGGACATCAGCACGATGCCGAGATAGTCGCCGCGCTTGATGAGGCCGGGATCGGGTTCGTCGATATGCACGTAGCGCGGCACGAGCGCGGCCACGGCGATGCCGGGCACGAGGTTCAGGTAGAACAGCCAGTGCCACGACCATTGGTCGGTGATCCAGCCGCCGATCACGGGGCCGATCGCCGGCGCGAGCGACGCGAGCGCGCCGATGGTCGTCGACGCGATCAGCCGCTGCTTGCCGGGGAACAGCACGAACGCGGTGGTGAACACGGTCGGGATCATCGCGGCGCCGAGCGCGCCCTGCAGCCCGCGAAACAGGATCATCGAGTTGATGTCCCACGCGAGCCCGCACAGCATGCTCGTGATCGTGAAGCCGACGGCCGAGGCGACGAACAGCCAGCGCGTCGACATCACCTTCGACAGCCAGCCCGACATCGGGATCACGATGATCTCGGCGATCAGGTAGGCCGTCTGTACCCATGACAGCTCGTCCTGGCTTGCGGACAAACCGCCGCCGATATCGCGCAGCGACGACGCGACGATCTGGATGTCGAGCGTCGCCATGAAGAAGCCGACGCACATCAGCGCGAACGCGAAGACGCGCTGCCTCGTCGGTTGCGACGCGGGGTCGCCGGAAAACGCGGTGGTCATCGTCGGCTCCCGCTCAGCTCGCGTGGTCGGTATGCACGGTCACGACCGCGGACAAGCCGGGGCGCAGCACGTGCTCGAGGCCCGGCTGCGGATCGAGATGCACGCGCACGGGCACGCGCTGCACGATCTTCGTGAAGTTGCCGGTCGCGTTCTCGGGCGGCAGCACGCTGAAGGTCGCACCGGTTGCCGGCGCGACGCTGTCGACGCGGCCGCGCAGGCGCGTGCTCGACGCATCGAGCGACACGTCGACGCGATCGCCCGCCCGCATCTTGCGAAGCTGGTCTTCCTTGAAGTTCGCATCGATCCACAGCCCCGACGCGGGCACGATCGTCAGCAGCGGCACGCCGACGTTCGCGAGCATGCCGACGCGGCCGGTGCGGTTGCCGACGTACCCGTCGACCGGCGAGCGGATCGTCGTGTATTCGACGTTGAGCGCTGCGACGCGCTGCGCGGCCAGCGCGGTGTTCACGCGGGCGTGCGCATCGGCGAGCTGCGCGCCGAGCACGTCGAGCTGCCGCTTCGACGCGAGCAGCGCGGCATCACTGCGTTCGACGGCCGCGCCGGCCTTCGAATAATCGGCGTCCGCGCGCTCGACGATCTGGTTCGACACGGCATCGGATTTCACGAGCTCGCGATAGCGCACGCGGTCCGACGAGGCGCGCGTCAGTTCGGCCGACGACGCGTTCTTGTCCGCCGCTTGCTGGCCGATCACCGCGTATTGCAGTTGCTGCTTCGCTTCGAGTTCGGTCACGGCGGAGCGCGCGCTGTCGACTTCGGCGCCGGCCTGCGCGAGCTTCGCATCGTAGTCGCGCGCATCGAGCTGCACGAGCACGTCGCCGGCCTTCACGCGCTGGTTGTCGGTCACGAGAATCCGGTCGACGAAGCCGTTGACCTTCGGCGCGAGCACCGTCACGTCGCCACCGACATACGCATCGTCGGTGCTTTCCTGGAAGCGCAGCACGAACAGCCAGTCGAGCGTGGCCGCGACAACCACGACGACGACGGCGCCCACCGCGATGCGCATCCACGGCACGCGGCGTTGCTGCTTCGCCGGCCGGTCGATTGTGGCTGCTTCGCGGGAGGCAGCGGCTTGGGTCGTATCCATCGATTCACCTATGTATATGCACTGATTGAGGCGATCGACGACGCGTCGTCGATCGGGAAAGGGGTTAACGTTCCGGCAGGTTGTGCGTGATCCGGAACAATTCGTCTCTCAGCCGGGCCGCCTGCGTCGGGCCGAAGCGCCGTTCGAACGCTTCCTGGGCGGCGAGCCAGTGCACGTGCGCGTCGGCGATCTTCGTTTCGCCGTGCGCGGTCAGTGCGAACGTCTGGCGGCGGTACGGCGGCTCGATCCGTCCCGTCACCAGCGCCGCGCCGACGAGCGGCTTGAGCGCGCGCAGCAGCGCGGTGCGCTCGATCACCAGCACGGACGACAGCGCCGACATCGTCAGGTCCGGCCGGTCGCGCAGCAACGCGAGAATGCTGTACTGCGACGGCGTGACGCCCGCCCGCGACAGGTAACGCTCGTAGAACTGCGAGATCCGGCGGGCGGCTTGCCGGACCGCGAAGCAATCGTCATCGGTGAGCGTAGTGTTGTGCATGTGCACATGTTAGGGGCTGCGGTGGCGCGAAGCGATGGCCGGGGCTGGATCAAATTGGTGTCGTGGCTGTACCAATCGGCGGCAGGCCGGCGCGTCCGGGCGCCGGATCAGGCGGCCGCCGGAACGATCCCGCCTTCGCGGTCGCAATAGGCGGCCGTGTAGTCGATGAACGCCTTGACCTTCGCGGGCAGCAGCGCGCGGTTCGCGTACGCGAGCTTGATCTCGACGAACGCATCGACGAGATCGGCGTTCGCGAGCAACTGCACGAGCGCACCCGACGCGAGTTCGGCTTCGACGAGCGTTTTCGGGACGACGCCGATACCGAAGTCGTGCTTCACCATTTCGCGATTGAAGACGGGGCTGTTCGACGAGATGTCGAAGCGGTACGGCAGGGTCAGCGTGTCGCCGTCGACTCGGAACGACAGCGCGGGCCGGCGCAGCGACGGCGACAGCGGCACGAACGGATGATCGGCCAGGTCGGCCGGCGTCTCGGGGTGCGAATGCGCGCGCAGATACGCGGGCGTCGCGACGATCACGACCGGAATGCGCTCGACCAGCCGCACGACGGTCGTTTCGCTCGTCAGCATGTACGGCACGACGATGCCGATGTCGTAGCCTTCTCCGACGAGATCGACCGGGCGCTCGGTCAGCGTGACGTCGAGGCGGATCTTCGGATGCGCGCTCTTGAAGCCGGCGATCAGCGGCACGAGCCGGTTCAGCGCGGCGGTGGTATGCGCGACGAGGCGCAGCAGGCCTTCGGGCTCGCGGGTCTGCGACTGCGCTTCCACTTCGAGCGCGTCGAGCTCGTCGAGCACGGCCGCGCAGCGCTCGTAGATGCGCTCGGCCGTTTCGGTCAGCGACACCTGGCGCGTGGTCCGGTGCAGCAGCCGGCTGCCGAAGCGCGCCTCCAGATCCGCGACCGCACGCGACACGACAGGCCGCGCGAGGCCGTGCATGTCGGCGGCGCGCGTGAAGCTGCGCATCTCGACCACCGACCGGAAGATCCGCAGCTTGTCGATGTAGTCCATGTCCGTCTCCTTGACGCGATGGCGGGGCGCCGGATGCGCTCGGCCGGCCGCCGGCCCTGTTACGGCGGAGTGTACATTGACTTTATGCATATGCACATATAAATTGCCAAACATGAACGACATCAAGATTGCCCAAGCGTGCAACTGCCTCGCGCTGCGTCAGGCGGCGCGTTTCGTCACGCAGCTGTACGAACGCCATCTGGCCCCGGTCGGCGTCACGCCCGCGCAGTTCTCGATCATGGTGAACCTCACGCATCGGCCCGGTCTGTTGATGAGCGAACTCGCCGAATCGCTCGTGATGGATCGCACGACACTGCTGCGCGCGCTGAAGCCGCTGCAGCGTGACGGTTTCGTCGCGACGGCCGCGTCCGAACACGATGCGCGTGCGCATGCGCTGAGCCTCACGAAGCTCGGCGAGCGCACGTTCGCGCAGGCGAAGGTTGCGTGGCAGGCCGCGCAGGACGAATTCGAGACGCAGTTCGGCCAGGGCCGTGCGAAGGCGCTGCGCGATGAACTGTTCAGCCTCACCGCGCAACGCTAGACGGGCCGGCTTGTCGGACGGCGCCGCACGTTGCAGAGAACTGGAGCGGAATTCGAGCCATCTGCCGCTTTGAGCGGGCCGGAGTGCAGAGATCAGCGTATTCCGGATCGTAAATTGGTTTTGAATCTGCCCGGATCGATGGCGATCTGGACAGTTTTTATTTCCAGTTGTAGAGTCCTCTGACGGATTTCACGGGCCGGCGCCGCCGGTACGAGTCACGAGGAGCAACCGATGCTGCAGTTGAGTGACCGCGACGACGCAATGTTGCGCGGGGATTTCGGCGACGGCGTCGCCCGCGCGATGCGGATCGTCGCGCGCACGGCGCACGTGATGTCCGCGCCGCACCTGATCGACATCACGTCCGCGCATATCGACGGCTGTCTTTACCACGGCCAGACCAGCCTCGATTTCGTCGAGTATTTCGTCGACACGGGCGCGAAGGTCGCGGTGCCGACCACGCTGAACGTCGGGTCGCTCGACCTGATCCATCCCGAGCTGTACCACGGCGACCGCACGATCCAGCGCGACGCGCAGCGCCTGATGGACGCGCATTTGCAACTCGGCTGCGAATCGAGTTTCACGTGCGCGCCGTATCAGTTGAAGCATCGTCCCGCGAAAGGCGAGCAGATCGCGTGGGCGGAATCCAATGCGATCGTGTTCGCGAACTCGGTGCTCGGCGCGCGCACGAGCCGGTATGGCGATTTCCTCGATCTGGCCGCCGCGATCACCGGGCGCGCACCGTATGCGGGGCTTCACGTCGAAGCGAACCGCGCCGCGCGGATCGTGTTCAACGCGCCGGATTTCAGCCACCTGCCGTCGCGCGATATCCATTTCGCCGCGCTCGGCCTGGCTGTCGGCAAGATCGCGGGCGCGGTCGTGCCGGCGATCGTCGGGCTGCCGGCGGATACCACCGAAGACGAACTCAAGGCGCTGGGCGCGGCCGCCGCATCGAGCGGGGCCGTCGCGCTGTTCCATGCGGTGGGCGTGACGCCCGAGGCGCCGACGCTCGACGCCGCATTGCACGGCCGCGCGGCGCATCGCACGGTCGATGTTTCGATGGCCGATCTCGACGAGATTCGCCGCACGCTGAACCACGGCGCGGACGGCGATGAACTCGTCGCGGTGGCGCTCGGCACGCCGCATTTCTCGCTCGCCGAATTCCGCACGCTCGACCGGTTGCTCGACGCATTCGACGGCAAGCCGGCCTGTGATTTCTACGTGAACACGAGCCGGTTCATTTTGTGGGAGCTGGGCGAAACCGGCCTCGCGGACAAGTTCGCCGCGCGCGGCATCCAGATCGTCGTCGACACCTGCACGTACATCACGCCCGTGATGAAGCAACTGTCGGGGCTGGTGATGACCAACTCGGGGAAATGGGCGTCGTATGCGCCCGCGAACATCGGCGTGACGGTGGCGTACGGCAGCATGCGCGAATGCGTGCGATCGGCGTTCGAAGGAAAGGTGCGATTCGATGACTGAAGCGACGGGCAAGGGTTTGACGGGTGACACGCTCGTGCCGGGCAGCGCGTGCGCGCGCCCGTTCGTGCTCGACAAGCCGCTCAGCTTCTGGGGCGGTTACGACTCGGGCGCGGGCAGGATCGTCGATCGCGGGCATCCGCAGGCCGGCGCGAGTCTCGCCGGCAAGGTGATGGTGATGCCGCACGCGAAGGGTTCGAGTTCGAGCAGCAGCGTGCTCGCGGAAGCCGTGCGCAACGGCACGGGGCCGGTTGCGATCGTGCTGAAGGAGCGCGACCTGATCATCTCGATCGGCGCGATCGTGGCCGCCGAGCTGTATGCGATCGCGGTGCCGGTGGTGTGTGTCTCTGATGCCGTGTATGACGCGATCGTCGCCGCAACGGGCGACGTGCGGATCGATGCGGGCGACGGGGATGGTGGCGCGCGGATCTATCTCGGCGACGATGCGCGTTCGCGCGGATCCGATTTGACCTGAACGAGCGGCGCGCGCTGACGGCGAGTCAGGCGGTGACCGCTGCGCTGCGATCCGGGGTGTGCTTCGTTCGCTCGCGCAGGGGCCGCGCCCGGCACGATCAGATGATGCGCACGTGCGGGGTTTCTTCCTGCGTGAGCGAGAGCGCCGTCGTTGCCGCGTTCATTTCGCGTTTGCCGCCCGGCTGCGCCAGTCTTCTGATTTCAGGCCACAGGATCACGCCGAACAGGATGCGCAGGATCGCACTCAGCACGCCCAATCCGATTGCACACGCGCTGATCAGCGCGAACACGTCGAACATCGATTCCGTGCTGAGCGTCACCACGGATACGATCCCGCTGACCACGGCGGCGGCGACCACGCAGCCGAGCATGACGGTGACGTCGGCCCGGGCGCTGGCGACTTTGGCGGGGCGCAGCAGATAGGCCGAACCGTCGGTCATGTTGCGGATGCCGTAGACGATCTGGCGATCCTGGCCGTCGACACAGGCGATGTTCAATCGATCGCCGTTGGCGATGAACAGGCGCGTCGTCCCGTTGGTCCTGAACATGAGCGGAGACGCGAGCGAATCGAGGTGAAGCGTGATTTCCTCGATGCTTTGCGTGGTCCAGCCCAGGTTGTTGCTCCAGACCTTCGTCTCGATCGATTGCTGGCCGATTGCCGTCACGCGGCCCGAGACGGTCTGCATCGCGTGGTTCGTCATGAGCGGCTCCGCTCCACGTCGAAACCGGACGGTGCGCCGGGCCAGCTCTGCTGGGCTTCGCGTCGCTGCGGCTGGAAGATCAGGTCGGACAAGCCGGCGATGGCGAGCAGGGTGCCCATCAGCGTCACGATGCCCGCGACAGTGGCCAGTGCCGAGACGAACGCCCAGCCCGAATGAAGTGCCGCGGCAGCGAGCCCAAAGCTCAGCACGAGCAGGCACGACGCCCAGGCTAGAAGCGACAGGTTCCGCCGCGTTTGCGCGACCACGTCGTAGGGCGCGATCGCCAGCTTGTCGCTCCTGATCCACGCGATCCGGCGACGGCCGCGATGCTCGAATGTGCACGCGCGCACCGGCATGCCGGGCTTCAGTTGTTCGATCTGCTTGAACGCGTCCTCGTCGACGTCGTTGGCCGTGACGAAGTAGCAGACGTTCTGCATCGTCACGCGGTATGACGGGGAGTTCCTGACATCGGCCTTGACTCGGATGAGGTTGGTATCGACACGGTCGATCGTGGCCTCGATCAGGGTGGTGCGATTGGGCATGGGTCGGAGCGGGCGCCGGTTCGCGCAGCGTCGTTTTGATGTGGCGCCCATCATACGCCAACGCTTTCGGCGGATCGTCCGGTATTGCGGGGCGACGGGTTGCCCGGCGTGTGATGCTGACGCTCCCGGGCCGCTGCACCGGGCCGCGGATATTCCAGTGTTATTCGCTCACCGGTGCTTTGGTCGACGTCGGCACGGTCACGCCCGCCGCCGCTTCCCGATACGCGCTCGGCGTCTGCCCGGCCCAGCGCCGGAACGCGCGCGTGAAATTCGCCGGGTCGGTGAATTGCAGCCGCTCGGCGATCGTCTTCAGGTCGAGATCCGACGCGGCGAGCAGCTGCTTCGCGTCGCGAAACCGCGCTTCGTCGAGCAATTGCCGGTAGCTCGAACCGGCTTCCTCCAGCCGCCGCCGCAGCGTGCGCGTCGAGACGAGCAGCGCGTCGGCGAGCGTTTCGGGCCCCGGGTAATCACCGGCCCGGCGCGCCAGTTCCGCGCGCACGCGCTCGACCAGATCGCCTTCCTCCTGGCGCACCTGCGCGTATTCGCGCTCGACCTGCACGAGCGCCTGCCGGTGCGCGACTTCATCGGCGAGCGGCAGCGGCCAGTCGAGCACGTCCCGCGCGATCCACAGCGCGTTCGCCGCGCAGCCGAATTCGACCGGCGGCAACTGGTCGCGATAGCGCGCGAAATACGCGGGTTCCGGCCACACGAACCGCAGCGCGATCGGCGGCGACGCGCGCCCGGCCCATTGCGAGATGTTCTGCGCGAGCCCCGTCAGCACGAACTCGAACATCACGTGATGCTGCAGCACCGGGCTGGCCTGCACGCCGTGCAGTTCGAGCGTCGCACCGCGTTCGTCCTCCGCGTAGGTCAGGCGATATTGACGGTTGCGCATCCGGAAGTAGCGTTGCGTGACCGACAGCGCTTCGCGGATGTCCCGCGCGGTCAGCGTCGCGTAGCCGAGAAAGCCGTGCACGGTCGGCTTCAGCAGCAGCCCGAACGCGAGCCCGATGCCCGGATCACCACCGATCTCGATCGCATTGAGCACGAGCCGCCCCCATTGCGACGGCGCGACGCGCGCGTCCGGTTCGGCCAGCACCGCGTCGCGCAGGCCCGTGCCGGCGCGCACCGCGGCCAGGTCGACGCCGCGCGCGGCCAGCGCCTGCAGCAGCAGGCGCGTATAGGCGACCGGAATCGTCGGCCGGCGCAGCCCGAGGCGGTCCTTGGCGGGTGGGGAGGTCATGTCGTTTTGGCCGGAAATGACAAGCATTATGGCTGTTTGCCCCCTCACGTTCAAGGCGGCGCGCGCCTACGATGACAGGCATCGCTTATCAGGCAGGATCATCATGACGACAACCTTTCCCCACCTGCTCGCGCCGCTCGATCTCGGCTTCACGACGCTGAAGAGCCGTGTGCTGATGGGCTCGATGCACACGGGCCTCGAGGACAGCCGCAAGACACTGCCGCGGCTCGCCGAATATTTCGCCGAACGCGCGCGCGGCGGCGTCGGCCTGATCGTGACGGGCGGTTTCGCGCCGAACGTGGCCGGCTGGACCAAGCCGTTCGGCGGCACGCTGATGACGTCGGGCGCCGCGCGGCGGCATCGCGTGATCACCGATGCCGTGCATGCCGACGACGGCAAGATCGCGTTGCAGATCCTGCATACGGGCCGTTACGGTTATCACCCGTTTGCGGTCGCGCCGTCGAAGATCAAGTCGCCGATCTCGCCGTTCGCGCCGCACGAACTGAGCGCGCGCGGTGTCGAGCGGCAGATTCGCGCGTTCGTCCGCTGCGCGCAGCTCGCGCGCGAAGCCGGCTACGACGGCGTCGAGATCATGGGCTCCGAGGGTTACCTGATCAACCAGTTCATCTCGATGCATACGAACAAGCGCACCGACCAGTGGGGCGGTTCGTACGAGAACCGCATCCGGTTGCCGATCGAGATCATCGAGCGCACGCGCGAAGCGGTCGGCCGCGATTTCATCCTGATCTACCGGCTGTCGATGCTCGACCTGATTCCGGACGGCAGCGACTGGAACGAGACCGTGCAGCTCGCGAAGGCCGTCGAGCGCGCGGGCGCGACCATCATCAACACGGGGATCGGCTGGCACGAGGCGCGCGTGCCGACGATCGCGACGTCGGTGCCGCGCGGCGCGTTCGCCTGGGTCACGAAAAAGATGAAGGGCGAGGTCGGCATTCCGCTCGTGACGACCAACCGGATCAACCGGCCCGAGGTGGCCGAGCAGATTCTCGCGGACGGCTGCGCGGACATGGTGTCGATGGCGCGCCCGCTGCTCGCGGACGCCGAGTTCGTCGTCAAGGCCGCGCAGGGCCGCGCCGACGAGATCAACACCTGCATCGGCTGCAACCAGGCGTGTCTCGATCACGCGTTCAAGAACAAGATCGCGTCGTGCCTGCTGAATCCGCGCGCGTGCCACGAGACGGAACTGAACTATGCGCCCGCGCAGCAGCCGAAGCGCATCGCCGTGGTCGGCGCGGGGCCGGCCGGGCTCGCGTGCTCGACCGTGCTCGCGCAGCGCGGCCATCAGGTCGACCTGTTCGACGGCGCAGCCGAGATCGGCGGCCAGTTCAACATGGCGAAGCAGGTGCCGGGCAAGGAAGAGTTTCATGAAGCGTTGCGCTACTTCGGTCGCCAGGTCGAGTTGACCGGCGTGCACCTGCACCTGAACCGCCGCGTCGACGCGAGCGACCTGATCGCCGGCGGTTACGATGAGATCGTGCTCGCGACTGGCGTGGCGCCGCGCGACCCGAAGATTCCCGGGCAGGATGGGTCGAACGTGCTGAGCTATATCGACGTGCTCGCGGGCAAACAACCGGTCGGCCGGCGGGTCGCGGTGGTCGGTGCGGGCGGGATCGGCTTCGATGTCGCCGAGTATCTGGTGCAGGACGGCGAGTCGCCGGCGCTCGACCTGGAAGAGTGGAAGGCCGAGTGGGGCGTCACCGACCCGGCCGCGACGCGCGGCGGCGTGACGCGTGCGCAGGTGGCGGCGCCCGCGCGTGAAGTGACGCTGCTGCAGCGCAAGGCCGCGCCGCTCGGCAAGGGGCTTGGCAAGACGACCGGCTGGATCCACCGCGCGACGCTGAAGATGAAGCAGGTGAAGATGATCGGCGGCGTGAACTACGAGCGGATCGATGCGCGCGGGCTGCACGTGTCGTACGGCGAGCAGCGCACCGATCACGCGCTGATCGAAGCCGACACGATCGTGCTCTGCACGGGGCAGGAGCCGCAGCGCGCGCTGCTCGCGCCGCTGCAGGCGGCCGGGCGCTCGGTGCACCTGATCGGCGGCGCGGAACTGGCCGCCGAACTCGATGCGAAGCGCGCGATCGATCAGGGTTCGCGGCTCGCGGCGCGGCTCTGATGGCGCGGCTGCGCGTGGCCGCGATGGCATGCGTTGTCCCGGGATTCGGCGCTTGCGCCGGCGCGGCCTGACCGGAAGGCCGCGCCGGCCGCCGCGGTCATTCCATCTCGACGCGCTGTGCCTCTGTCTCTTCCGCTTCGAGCATCGCCTTGACGATCAGATAGACGGCCGGTAGATCGTCGTCGTCGCGCTTCCAGTCGACGGCTTCCTCGATGTCTGCCGCGACCATTCGGCTGTCGCGCAGCCGGATGAATGCATCGACGACGGTCGGGTCGTTGCGGTTCAGGAAACCGGGGTTCGAGAACGCAAGCTCCTCGACATTCAACAGCGCCTCCCAGCTCATCGTGCGGACCGCGGCCGGATGGCTGCGCCGCTTCAGGCCGAGCGCCCGCTGCGCGGGGGCGCCGACGACGCGTTGAAGATCGACGACCGCCTGCCGCGCGGCGCGCTCGAAGTGGATTGGGTTGAAACCGGGTTGCTCGGGATCGAATGCGGATGACTGGAACATGGTCGCCTCACAAAAATCCGTCCGTCGATGGGTGACGGAATTCGGGTCAAATGGTGCAAAAGCACTGTAAATATATACAGTGTTCGAGGCGGTTTCAAGTCCCGAATGAAGAATCTTGCAGCAGGGCCGGGCGGCCCGGGCGAAGGCGACCGAAACCGGTAATCGGGTACTGTCCGGCACGCCGTTCCCCGCCGTGCCGAATCCGGTCGCCGTCGTTGGCTTATACCGATGCTGCAATCGTCTCCCGCAGCCACCGATGCGCCGGATCGCGATGCACGCGTTCGTGCCACAGCATCGACATTTCGTAGCCGGGCACCTCGACCGGCGCTTCCACCACACGCAGCGCAGGCACGTCGCGCACCAGCCGCTCGGGCAGCATCGCGACGAGATCGGTGCTGGCGACGGCCGACATCACGAACAGGAAATGCGGCACGGACAGCACGACGCGCCGCGTGGCGCCGACTTTCGCGAGCGCTTCGTCCGTCACGCCGAAGAAGCCACCGCCGTCGGGCGATACGATCACGTGTTCGAACGTGCCGAACTGCGCGAGCGTGGGGCGCCGCTTCAATTTCGGATGATCGTTGCGGCCGATGAGCACGTACCGCTCGGCGAACAGCGGCAGGCGCCGCATGCCGGCCGGCGAACCCTCGGTCGTATGGAATGCCAGGTCGATGCCGTTGCGCTCCGCGTCCTGCTCGATGCGCGGCGGCACGAGCTCGACGATGGCCAGCCGCGTGCCGGGGGCGGCCGACCGCAGTGTGTTCAGCGCGGGCAGCACGATCGTCGATTCGCCGTAGTCGGTCGCGGCCACGCGCCACGTGTTCGTCGCGGTCGCGGGATCGAACGGCGCGGCGGGGCTCACCGCGCGTTCGACGGCTTCCAGCGCGTCCCGCACCGGCTCGCGCAGCGCTTCCGCGCGCGCGGTCGGCCGCATTCCGCGCGGCCCCGGCAACAGCAGCGGATCGCCGAACAGGTCGCGCAGTTTCTGCAACTGCACGCTGACCGACGGCTGCGACAGGTTCAGCTTGTCGGCCGCGCGCGTGACGTTGTGCTCGGCGAGCAGCACGTCCAGCGTGACGAGCAGGTTCAGATCGAGCCGTCTGAGATTATTCATGGCTATACCTGGAATATCAGGAATTCATTTCAAATATACCTTCGGCGGCCGCATCCTGCAGTCATTCAATCAACGGAGTGACAAACATGAATGTGCTGATCGTTTATGCCCATCCCGAACCGCGTTCGCTGAACGGCGCGCTGCGCGACTTCGCCGTCGCGCATCTCGAGGCGGCCGGCCACACGGTGCAGGTGACCGACCTGTATGCGATGAACTGGAAGGCGACATTCGACGCGAACGACGTGACCGATCGCGAGGCCGGTGCGCGCTTCAATCCGTCGCTCGACTCGAAGCATGCGTTCGCGACCGGCACGCAGCGCGAGGACATCGCGCGCGAACAGGACAAGCTGAAGTGGGCCGACGCAGTGATCCTGCAGTTTCCGCTGTGGTGGTTCTCGATGCCGGCGATCATGAAGGGCTGGGTCGAGCGTGTGTATGCGTACGGCTTTGCTTATGGTGTCGGCGAGCATTCGGACACGCGCTGGGGTAACCGCTATGGCGAAGGGTCGCTGGCCGGCAAGCGGGCGATGGTGATCGTCACGGCGGGCGGGTGGGAGTCGCACTACAGCCCGCGCGGCATCAACGGCCCGATCGACGACGTGCTGTTCCCGATTCAGCACGGGATGCTGTATTACCCGGGTTTCGACGTGTTGCCGCCGTTCGTGATCTACCGGACGGGGAAGATGAACGAAGCGCGCTTCGAGGAAACGCGCGCGGCGCTTGGCGAGCGTCTCGACGATCTGTGGACCACGCAGCCGATTCCGTTCCGGCGGCAGAACGCGGGCGACTACGAGATTCCGGCGCTGACGCTGAAGGACGAGATCGCGCCGGGGAGGGTGGGGTTCGCGGCGCATCTCGCGCACGGGCATTGATTGGGCGTGGTCATGACCGATCGATGCGCCGTTCGACGCGCAGGCGGCCCGGCGGCTCGAAGTAGGTGCCGAAACGCACGAGCCCGGCGTTCCTCAGGTGGCACGTCATCTCGAAGCTGACCAGGATGCCGGGGTCGCGGTTGTCGATGATCCCGACGTCGATCGATCGAATGCGCGGCTCGTACTTCAGCAGCGTCGCTTCTATCTGCTGCTTGAGCAAGTGTGCGGATGCCGGCAGCGCTTTGTAGATGTTCGTGAGATCGGGCAGCCCGTAGTCGGGCAGGTGCTTGAGCGCACCGGCCCGCGTATTGAGAATGCGGCGTACGTTCTGCTGCACGCTCAGGCATTCGAGCGTCCGGTCGTCGTAAGCGCCGATCGGTTCGCCGCCGATCTGGCCGAGCAGCATGTCGTAGAGCGAGGGGCCGGCGGTCATCGGTCGTTCCATCGTGTCGTGCCGGTATCGCCGACCGCCCGCGCGTCGACGAAGTCGATCGTCAACGATCCTTCGGTGGTGGCCGACAACAGGATCTGCCCTGGCGTGGTGCCCGATGCCATCCGTTCAAGCAGTTCGCGGGACACGACCGGCAGCACGCGCTGGTTCAGGAACGCGTCGACGTTGCGTGCGCCGGATTCGCGCGACACGCAGTACTGCGCGATCGATTCGATCAGGTCGTCCGCGCACGTCAAGGTCACCGCGTTTTGCCGATGGAGGCGTTCGGCGATCTTGTCCACCTTGATCCGCACGATCGACGCGAGCGCTGCCGCGCCGAGCGGCCGATAGACGAGTGTCTGAAAGCGTGCGAGCAGCGCGGGCTGGAAGTGCGAGACCAATTGTGGATGAACGGCTTCGCGCAGCGCTGCATGCGTGATCGCCGGATCCTCGGCCATTGCATCGTCGATTTGCGCGCTGCCGAGATTGGACGTCATCACGATCACGCAATTGCGGAAATCGATCTCGCGTCCCTCGCCGTCGCGCATCGTGCCGCGGTCGAACACCTGATAGAAAATGTCGAGCACGTCGCGATGCGCTTTCTCGACTTCGTCCAGCAGCACGACGCTGTACGGACGCTGACGCACGGCTTCGGTCAGGACTCCGCCTCGTCCGTAACCGACGTAGCCGGGCGGCGAGCCCTTGAGCTGCGATACCGTATGCGCTTCCTGGTACTCGGACAGGTTGATCGTCGTCAGCGCGGCTTCGCCGCCGAACAGCAGGTCGGCGAGCGCCAGCGCGGTTTCGGTCTTGCCGACGCCGGACGGCCCGGTGAGCAGGAACACGCCGAGCGGTGCGTGCTCGTTCTTCAGGCCGGCCTTGGCGGTACGCAGGCTTTCCGCCAGTACGCCGATCGCATCGTCCTGCGCAACCACGCGCGCAGCGAGCGTCGCTTCGAGCGCGAGCAGGCTTCGCAGTTCGTCGTCGACGAGATTGCCGACCGGCACTCCGGTCCATTCGGCGACGACGCGTGAGATGGCTTGTGCATCGACATCGGCGGAGATCATCGGCGACTTGCCCTGAACGGTCGACAGCGCATCGATGGCATTGGAAATGGCCACCGGATCGGGCGCGGGGCCGGCCGCGCCGCGAAGGGTGCGCAAGATGTCGACGATTTCGCGTTCTCGCGTGTACTGGCTGAGCAGCATGTCGGCAGTGTCGCGCACGGCGTCGTGTTCCGTGTCGATCGTGGTGCGCCGCTCGGCTAGGTTGCCTATCCCGGCACGGGAATCCGCATCGAGCGCGGCGCGTTCCAGTTCGAGTGCCGTCAGTGTCGCGCGTGCCTGCTGCAGTTCTACCGGCGGCACGTCGAGCGCCATGCGCACGCGCGCGGCAGCCGTGTCGATCAGATCGACGGCCTTGTCCGGCAACTGCCGGGCCGGAATGTAGCGGCGTGACAGCCGCACGGCCGCGACGATCGCCTCGTCGCGAATGTGGACGTCGTGATGCGTTACATAGCGGCTTGCGAGCCCGCGCAGCATCAGGCAAGCCGTGTCGTCGTCCGGCTCGTCGACCTTGATGACCTGGAAGCGCCGTTCGAGCGCGGCGTCGCGTTCGAAATATTCCTTGTACTCGGCCCACGTGGTTGCCGCGATCGTGCGCAACTCGCCGCGCGCGAGCGCCGGCTTGAGCAGGTTGGCGGCGTCGGCGCCGCCCGCCGCGTTGCCCGCGCCGATCAGCGTATGCGCTTCGTCGATGAATAGCAGGATGGGTGTCGCCGATGTTCGTACCTCGTCGATCACGTTCTTCAGTCGTTGCTCGAATTCGCCCTTCACGCCTGCGCCGGCCTGCAGCAGGCCGAGGTCGAGCGTCAGGATGCGCGTGTCGCGGATCGTTTTCGGAACGCTGCCTTCGATCACGCGCAACGCGAGTCCTTCGACGAGCGCAGTCTTGCCGACGCCCGGCTCGCCGACCAGGATCGGGTTGTTCTTGCGGCGGCGTGCCAGCACGTCGATCATCTGCCGGATTTCCCGGTCGCGGCCGAAGACGGGATCGATCTCGCCACGGCGGGCTTTTTCGGTCAGGTCGAGCGCAAAGCGCGCGAGGGCGTTGTCGTCGGTGGCGCGAGACGGTGCCTGCCGGGCGTGATGATCGATGGAGGCTTCCGTCTCTGCATGGCTGGCGTGATCGACGGTTGGCGACGTTTTCGGCTGCAACGTCATTTCATCGGACGCGTTCTCGGATGAACGTCGCCCGATCCGGGGCAGCACGCGTCGGATCTGCGCGCTTGAAACCGACAATAGCGGCCACGCACGCTGCGTGCGCAAGACGTGTGGCGCGTCGACGATCGCCTGCAGCAGATGGCCCGAGCGAATGATGCCGTCGGAATCGTCCGACACCGCATGCGTCCACGCATCCTCGATCACCGTGGCGAGTTGCCGTGACAGCGCCGGCATGCCGCGCAACGTGCGTGGCATGCGGTCGATCACGTCGATCAACGCATCCCATACCGCATCGATATCGAGATCGTAGTGGCGGAGGATCGCCGGAATGTCCCCGTCAGCCGCTTCGATCAGTTTCAGCACCCAGTGCTCGACCGCGATTTCGTCCGCGAGCCGGGTCTGGCACAGGCTCGCGGCGGCTTCGAGCGCGCGCGTGCAATGAGGATTGAGACGGCGAATGAGATGGGAGGCGTCCCGGAGAGGCGGCGTCATGTCGATAGCGGATCAGGAAGAGAGGAGGGCGTGCATTCGTCGATGCCCATGCGAACCGCGGGGCGCGACTGCGAATGGGCGACTGGCGCAGCGGAACCCGGCGCGCGGGCGTGCCGGATCCCGCCAGTCGGTCAGCGCATCAGGAACGTTCGTTCCACGTGTCCTTGTGGATAATGTTGCCGTCCTTGTACGACCACGTGATCGTCTCGTAGCGCAGTTCGACGTCTTCGAGATGGTTGTGTTTCTCGTAGTCGGGGTTCTTGATGTCGAGCATCTTCGGCTTCACGGCGACGATCTTCACGTTGTCGAGCTTCGTGTTGAAGTACTCTTTCTCCTTGCCCGCGTCGTCGATCTTGTACCACTTGATCTCGACCGACTTCAGCGTCTGACCGCTCGTCACGGCCTTGTACAGATAGGGCGTCGACGCGTCCGTCTCTTTCGTCAGCGTGATCGGCTTGTGCACGCGCGTGCCGGTGAGCTTGCCCGTGTTGCCGTCGGTCGGAATGTGCACGCCGTGATCGAACGCGACCAGTTCGACGCTGCCTTCGCGATCCTGGACGGTCACTGAACCCTTGATGTCCGCACCGCCGTCGTCCTTGAGCCACATGTAGGCAGGAATTGCCATTTGTTCACTCCTTCTTATTCGTACTGCGAATCGCCGGAACCGGATTCCGGCGCTGACAAACCCGGGGCGGATGCCCCGGGAACCAAAACGTGTGTTACATCGCGGTGCGGATCGAAGCGGCCGGCGCCGGCATATCGGGCACCAGCGTGATTTCGACCCGGCGATTCTTCGCCCGTCCTGCGGGTGTTGCGTTGTCCGCGACCGGGCGCGTATCGCCGTAACCCTGAATCGCGAATTGCGTCGTCGGCAAACCCGACGCATCGACGAGCCAGTCGCGCACGGCGGTCGCTCGGTCGATCGACAGTTTCAGGTTGCGGTCGGGGCGGCCCTGGTCGTCCGCATAGCCGGCGACGAGCACGCGCTTGCCGGGATGCGCCTTGATCAGCTCGATCGCATCGACCATCGCGCGCGTGGTGCCAGGCTTCAGCTGTGCTTTGCCGCTATCGAACAGCGACATGCTGTCCAGCGTGATGACGGCGGGCGGCGGCGCGGGCGGTTCGTAGGAGGCAATCGCGTCGTTGAGTATCGGCAGCGCTCGAGCGCCGCGATACGTGCCGAACGACAGTCGGAGCGGGACGCCGATTCGGGCATACCGGTCGAGTTGGTCGCGGTCCGACGAAAGGGATTTGAGCGCGTCGCGCTTCGCGGCATCTTGCGTAGCGGGGAGACGGTTGTAGCGTTCGACGTGTTCGCCGATTCGGGTCATCAGCGTTTCGTTGTTTTTCGCGGCGCCGCAGATGGCGACTGTGGCTGCGCAAGCAACGATAGCAACGACGTGTGCGACCGCGGCGAAGCGAGGTGATCGCCACGACCGGCGCGGCATCGTGGCGATCAGCGGCTGCGGCAGCGGCCATGGAGCAGGCGATGCAGGTAGCGCGACCGGTGCGATACCGATGCGCGATCGGACTTCACGTTCCCATGGCTTGCCGGGGCCCGTCGCGGGACCATGGTCGACCCAGCCTGCGCCGAACAACGGCCAGGGCGACGCAGGCTGGCGTCGGTCCGTCAGCGTGTCGAACACGATTCGGCGAGTCCATCCGATCATTGATCCCATGCCGGCGGCGCGTGCCGCGACTGCGCGGCTTCCGTCGGCATGGAGGGCATCGGATTCGGCGGCGTCGATCGCGGAGTCGAAACGGTGCATGTCCGCGATCGGCGAGCCTGTCGATACGCCATACCACTGGGGCGCAGGCCCCGCTGAAACGGCTGTATCGGAGAGCCGCTGATAGATCGCGACGTAGCCCGGCAGCGACGCGCCAAGCATGCGCGACGTATCTGCAACCGCCTGCCGGATGACGCGCAGCGTTTGCGACAACACATCGTCGTTAGCATGAAGTCCCGGCGCGACCGATAACACGACGCAATCGGGGGCATGACCGTCCCGCCACTGGCGGACGGCGACGGCAAGACGGGGAAGATCTTGAGGGTGATCGGCACGCAACCAGATGGCGCCGTCGCCGACGTGGACGAAACGCGACCTTGTTGCGTCGCGATCGAACAAGGAGGGTAGACCGTCCCCGGTGACGAGGGCGAGCGGCATCCTGGTGCGCAGCGCGATGGGCAGGTCGGCGGTCGCCGCGCCGAGTTGCCCAAGCACGTGCACGTTCCGTTCGCGGGCGTGCGTCGATCTGCGCGAATGCAGCCAGACGATCAGCGCCGATAGCGCGACGATGATAGCAATCAATCCCCACATGACGCCGCGGTCGACGGGCAAAACCCATCCGATGACGGCAAGCGCTAGTGCGGCCGATATCATCACGACCGTGCGCAGCGGGTAGCCGAGGCCCGAGAGGGCCGCGCGCGCGGCATCGGAGTCGGCGCGTGTTGCCGCCCGCGGGAGAGCAGTATCGGAAGTCACGGCCGTTTCGCTTTCTGGACGAGTTGTGCCAGTTCCGCGTCGAGGATGCGATCCCATGCGAGCCACACGCATATCGCGATCACGCATGCCATTCCCGCGATCGCCCACGGCGACAGGCGTCTGAGCCGGTCGATCAGCCGCGCGTTCGAGCGGTCGGTGACGAACCCCGGCTGCGCGGCCGGTCGCAACTGATCGATCTGTGCAACCAACGCGGCGATCACGGCCTGACATTTCGCTTCGCCATCGTGGGCTTCGACCGACAGGCCCGAGCGGGCAGCGTAACGGCCGCGGAACCCGAGGCCGAGCACGGCCGCATAGCATTCGAGCAGGTCGACGTTCGGCGCGGGTTCTCGCATCCGGTGATCGAGGCGCTCGTAGATGCGCGTTCCCGCGTCGTGAGTGCCGAAGCGCTCGACCTGCAGCGGTCGGGACTCCCAGTTCCCCTTGTCCGACGCGGGAAGGTAACGCAATGCCGCTTCATCGATCAGCCCGCACTGGGCGAGGACGGCATCGTCCCGGATATCGGCGGCGATCCCTTGCGCATCGAGCGCCGTCGCGAACTGCGCGATGAGCCTGATGCACTGCTGACGCAGGTTCTCCTGGCTGTCGATCTGCCCGCCGTTCGACAGGTGGGTAACGAGCAGCGCGGTATCGCGCAGCAGCGCCCGCATCGAAGGCCGGGGCGAGCAGCTGGACGATGGCTCTCGCGCAAGCAGCGCGGATTCGTGACGAGTGGAGACGATGGCATTCATCAGCGCAGCACCGCATAGAGTTCGATCGACGCGTCCGGAATCGACGCGGGCAGATAGATCTGGCACGCGCGTGCGGCGAGCATCCGCGCATGCGCGGCGTCATGCGCATCGAGCGCGAAATAGTGGTTGTCCAGCCGGACCGGAATAGCGCCCGGCACTCGCTGTACGGCCTTGAGCGGAATGCCGGCCACCGCGGAATTGACGATGTGCTCGACGTCGTCCGGCGCGCCGATCTTGCACAGGCGCGGAAACTGTTCGACGAGCTCGAATGCCGGCAGCGCGGCATTGACGGACAGGTACCAGTCCGCCACGCCTTCGGTGATGCGCTCGTCACGGAACTGGCCGGCCCAGGTCGTCGGCGTCGTGTGTGAAAGTCCAATCGACACGACGCGCGACGGGATGATCGCGTCGAGCAGATCGCGAATCAGCGATTCGAGCGTTGCGAAGACTTCATGTGCCGCGGCGTGATCGTAAGGTGGAATGTCGGTCAGCGACACGCGCGTCGAGAATGTGGTCAACGATCCTGTCAGCTGGGCGAGTACCTGGTACAGGCGATCCGTGGGCTGCGCCGGATGCGACGCGAGGAAGCGCAATTGCGGCCACGCTTGATGAATGCAGTGCAGGAGCCAGAAGAGCTGGACGTCGGCGACGCCGTATTCGGCCACCTGCTCGATCCGCTCGCTGCGGCGCGCACCGAGGAGCGCGCTCTTGGCGGCGAGGATATCCGCAAGCCGTCGGATGCGCTCGATGTGCAGCGGATGACCCGATAGCGACAGACAGGGCGGCACATATCCGCGATCGATCTGGAACTGGCCGGTCGTCGTGCGGGTCAGGCGGGCTATCGCACATGCCGTATCGTCGGCGTGGGATTCGTAGCCGTACAGTAACCGGACCGCGTGGCGCTCGGCGGCGATTTCGGTTTCCGCTGTTCCGTTCAGGTCCGTCACCTTCACGAATTCTCGGTACGCGCGACGCGGGCGGGCCAGCGCCGTTTCGTCGAAGCGGCAGTTGCTGCCGTTCGCATCGGGCAGCGCGAGTGCGGCGAGCACCTCGACGGTCTGGGTATCGGCAGGAATGTCGCCGACGAGGTCGCGAGCGGGCGGCGGTGCGTCTGCGATGGTCGTGTCGACCGGCGTGCCATCCGGGAAGCGTAGCCGCAGCCGTGTGAGCTTCAGGCGGCCGGAGGCCAGTGCTTCTTCGTCGACGTCGACGTTCAGCGTTCCCCAAGGCGATACGGCAATAGCCGACGCCAGTTGTTGCAGCGCGAACCCGTTCCAGCGGTCCTGCTGCTGGAAATGTTGCTGCGCGAGAATCAGCCCTTCATGCCAGAGCGGCTTTTCGATCCGCATGGTGTGGTCTATATCGATTAGGAATTATGAGGGGCCGATTCTAACCATCGTTTTCCGATTTCGTATACCCCGTGATTTAGATGATCGTCAACAACTGTGTCATTAATATCGGGATATGTGTGTGATTGAATTCGAGATTGCGTGGATGAATTTATCTTTGTAGTGGATGGATTCGCGGTGCGCTGTTTTATTGGGATGAGTGTGATTTTTGTGTGCGTATTTTTTGTATAAAAATCAATCGTTTGTGTGATGTGATCCGGAATTTGGTATTGATCTGGTGTGTGGGGCGATCTCGGTCTGGTGGGTTGGAGGACTGGGTTTTATATTCGTACTAGTCTTATTTTTGAGGCTATATGTGAGGTTGGTGATAGATTTTTGATTTTGGTGGTTTACTTCATGCGAAAGTGCATGATATTTTTTGCCGCCTGAATCGGATGTCGTGCCGCGAATATCCGAATCCGTCGTCCGTCAATACGCGTTGCGGGGGTCAGCAAAGGTGACGTGAGCGACGACGCACCGGTGGTTACGGGTGCGCATCGCGGAGTCTTCAAGCTTCCTGAGATAAGGAGAACGAATTGGATAGCTTTCAGCGAGAGATCCCGAAGAGCCGGGTGTCGATCACCCTTGATCTGCATACGGGCGGGGCGCAAAAGAAGGTCGAGCTACCGCTGAAGCTGCTGGTGGCCGGCGACTTCAGCGCCGGCCGCGAGCAGGCGCCGCTGGCCGAGCGCAAGAAAGTGAACATCGACAAGAACAACTTCGATGCCGTACTGGCCGACTACGCACCGGATCTCAGGATCGCTGCGGACAACACGCTAGCCGGCGATGGTTCGGAGTTGCCCGTCAACCTGTCATTCCGGTCGATCAAGGATTTCGAGCCCGAGCAGGTGGCGCGCCAGATTCCCGAGCTTCAGGCGCTGCTCGCGATGCGCAATTTGTTGCGCGACCTCAAATCGAACCTGCTCGACAACGGCACGTTCCGTCGCGAGTTCGAGAAGGTGTTGAAGGACGACCGCCTGTCCGCGAAGCTTCGTGGCGAACTCGCGCAGATCGCGACCGCCGCGACGCAGCCGGAAGGGCATGCGTGAGCGACGCTGGGCAAAGCGCGCGTTCAGCGCATTCCGCAACATCGTAGCGATTCGATCGCAGACAGGACCTGAGATGAAACCCACTGAAACGCAGCACGCCGGCGCGACCGAGACCGTCGTGCTGGACGCCCCGCACGGGGATATCGACAGCGTCTATGCATCGCTGTGCAGCAATATCAACCTGAAGCCCGTCAACGAAGCACGCCCGCTCGAGGCGTTCCGCGACAACGACATGCTGTCCGAGGCGTCGGCCGACGAGCGCATCGCGCGCGGGATGGGCGCGTTCCTCGAACTCGTTGCGAAGGCGAGCCAGCCGGTCGACCGGCTGGACAAGTCGCTACTCGACTTCCATATCGGCCAGCTCGACCGGCAGATCGGCCGCCAGCTCGACGCGGTGATGCATGCGCCGGAATTCCAGGCGCTCGAAGCACGCTGGCGCGGCCTGAAGATGCTCGTGAGCCGTACCGATTTCCGCAAGAATGCGCGAATCGAGGTGCTGGACGTGTCGAAGGATGCGCTGCAGCGTGACTTCGAGGACACGCCTGAACTGATCCAGAGCGGCCTGTATCGCCTGACGTACATCGAGGAATACGACACGCCGGGCGGCCAGCCGATCAGCGCGATGATCAGCGACTTCGAGTTTGCGAATTCGCCGATGGATGTTGCGCTGCTGCGGAACATCTCGAAGGTGGCCGCCGCTGCGCACATGCCGTTCATCGGCTCGGTCGGGCCCGCATTCTTCGGCAAGCAGTCGATGGAGGAAGTGGCAGCGATCCAGGACATCGGCAACTACTTCGATCGCGCCGAATACATCAAGTGGAAAAGCTTCCGCGATACCGACGACGCGCGCTATGTCGGCCTGACGATGCCGCGCGTGCTCGGCCGCCTGCCGTACGGCAAGGATACGGCGCCGGTGCGGGCGTTCAACTACGAGGAAGCGGTCAAGGGCCCCGATCACAACAAGTACCTGTGGGTGAACGCGTCGTTCGCGTTCGCGGCGAACATGGTGCGCAGTTTCGTCAGCAATGGCTGGTGCGTGCAGATTCGCGGGCCGCAGGCGGGCGGCAAGGTCGAGGATCTGCCGGTCCACCTGTACGACCTCGGCACCGGCTATCAGCCGAAGATTCCTACCGAGGTGCTGATCCCTGAAACGCGCGAATTCGAATTCGCGAATCTCGGTTTCATCCCGTTGTCGTTCTACAAGAACCACGACTTCGCGTGCTTCTTCTCCGCGAGCTCGACGCAGAAGCCTGCTCTGTACGAGACGAAGGAGGCCACGGCGAACAGCCGCATCAACGCGCGGCTGCCGTACATCTTCCTGCTGTCGCGCATCGCGCACTACCTGAAGCTGATTCAGCGCGAAAACATCGGCACGACCAAGGATCGCCGTCTGCTCGAACTCGAACTGAACGGCTGGATCAAGGGGCTCGTGACCGAGATGAAGGATCCGGGCGACGAGTTGCAGGCATCGCACCCGCTGCGCGACGCGAAGGTGACGGTCGAGGATATCGACGACAACCCGGGTTTCTTCCGGATCAAGCTGTTCATCGTGCCGCACTTCCAGGTCGAAGGGATGGACATCGGGCTGTCGCTCGTGTCGCAGATGCCGAAGGCCAAGAACTGATCAGGCGTTAGTCGCGTGCGGCGCCCCGGGGTGACGAGAGCCGCTCCGGTGTGCCGCATGTTTGCGCAACCGAGGGACCCCATGTCGATGATTCTGCCTTCGCAGGCTTATGAATTGAAACTGGCGCCGCAACCGGCGCCGTTCTCGATCCTGACGTTCACCGGGCTGGACCGGATCAGCCAGCTGTACCGGTACGAGATCGAATTCACGAGCCCGGTCGCGGGCATTCCGATGGATCAGGTGCTGGGGCGGCAGGCGAAGTTCATCGTCGATCCGGTCGATCCGGACATGGGGTATCTGCAGAAGATGTTCGGGGAGAACGCCGGGCAATTCAGCACGAAGCCGCCGGCATATACGGTGCACGGGATCATCACCCGGTTCGACGAGCTCGGAACGTCGGCTGACGAGACGCGCTATCGGGTTGTGCTGAAGCCGACATTGGCGGATCTCGATCGCGGGGTGACCAGCCGGCTGTTTCAGAAGCAGTCGGTCGAAGAGATCGTGACCGATACGTTGCGGCATTACGGGTATCGCGCGGGCGTCGATTTTCAGTTCCAGTTGCGAGGCGAGTACAAGCGTCGCGAGTACGTGACGCAGTATCGAGAGACCACGTTCGCCTTCATCCGGCGTATCTGCGCCGAGGCAGGGATATGGTTCCGGTGGGAACAGAAGAAGGATCGCGCGGTGGTCGTGTTCGGCGACGATCTGGATGCCTATGCGCGCAAGCAGCGCACGGTTCCGTATCGTCGTGATTCGGGGCTGGAGAGCGTCGGGGCCGATGCGATCAAGACGCTCGGGCGCGAAATGCAGCGCGTGCCGGAAACGGTGCGATTGCATGACTACAACCATCGGCAGGCCGGGGTGTCGCTGCTGGTCGAGGAAAACGTCGCGCGTGACGACAAGACGACGAACTCGGTCGATTATCGCTGGGGAGAACATTACGAGACGCCGGAGGAAGGTAAGCGCGTGGCACGGTTGCGGCACGAGGCTTATCTGGCCGGACAGATCATCTTCAAGGGGACGGGCAATCCGTTCTGGCTCGAAGCCGGCGAGGTGATGCGGGTCGCGCCGAATCCGGTCGATGCGAAGCACGGGATTTTCGTGACGTCGGTCGAGACGCGTGGCGGGCGCAGCGAGGCGTATTGGGTGGTGTTCGAGGGGATTCCGTCAGATCGCGTGTGGCGCACGCCGATGGTGTTGGTTTCACGACCGGTGGTCGACGGAATCTTGCCTGCACGGATTACGTCGCCGGGCAACTACAAGTACGCGTATCTGACCGAGCAGGGCTGGTACGTGATCAAGCTGCCGTTCGATCTCGATGAATGGAGCCCGGGCGGCACGAGCCGGCCGGTGCGGTTTGCGAAACCGTATAGCGGCGACAACTATGGGCATCACTTTCCGCTGATCGATGGCGCGGAAGTGGCCATTGTCCATACGGACGGCGATCCGAATCGGCCGGTGATCATCGGGGCGATGCACGACAGCGTGCATCCGGATTTGGTCAACAACCTGAACCATACGCGGAACCTGATTCGTACTGCCGCTCGGAATGAGTTGCGGATGGAGGATAAGGAGGGTAACGAACACGTCCATCTGATCACGCCGTTCCGTGCGAGCCAGCTGAATCTCGGCTTCATGGTGGACACCGACCGCAAGGCGCGCGGAAAGGGGGCCGAACTTGCCACCGACGGACACGCGTCGATCAGGGCAGCGGACGGCGTGCTCATATCGGCCGAGGCACAACCGGGTGCAGCCGGCGAGCAGCTTGCCATGCAGAACGCGGACGCAACGTTCGCGCAGGCTGAAGAAATTCTGCGTTCACTCAATGACGTCGCGAACGTGGCAAAGGCGCTACAGGCTGAGGCCAACCAGCAACGCGTGCTGATCGAGCAGAAGCTGAGCCGCCTCCAGAAGCCCGTCATCGTTGCGAGTGCGCCGGAAGGTGTTGGCATCGCCAGTGGGCGGCACGTTCAGATCGCAGCACGCAAACAGATGTTCGTCACGGCCGGCGAAGGGCTCGATATCGGTGTGATGAAACGCATCACGGTGGCGGCCGGCGAAGCGATTTCGTTCCTCGCGGCAAAGTTCGGAATTCGGCTCTTCGCGGCAAAGGGCAAGGTCCAGATTCAGGCACAAGGCGATGGTATGGAACTGATGGCAATGCAGGACATGCTGATGAGTTCGTCGGACGGCGAAGTCACGATAACCGGTCGAAAGGGCGTCACGATTGGTGACGGCGCGGGCGCTTATATCAAGCTGGCAGGCGGAAAGATCATTTTCGGGAGTCCTGCGGGCGAGATCGAATTGAAAGGCAACCTGACCGTGAACGACGCCGCCGGCGGTAGCTTCAAATTTCCGACCTGGTCCGCAGTGCCGCTCAATGACGTGAAGAACACATTGAATTTCGGATTTTCGGAGTAAGCCCGACCATGGCGACCAAAGCCGCACCGAAGAAATCACCGACGCCGCAGCAGCCTGCCAAAGCCAGTTTGAAGCAATTGCCGTTCGCGTTTCCGTTTTTGCGCAAAGGGCAGGGCAAGTCCGAGGCATCCACTCGATTCACCAACGAGCATGACATTTATCGGTTGCTGGCCGAGCGTGAGTCGTCCGGTACCTATCTCGCGAGCAGTAACGGCATGTGGCATGGCGGCATCCATGTCACGGAGGCCGGCGCTGGGCAGTCGTTGGACCTCGACGGAGGATTGCGCTGCATCGCCGATGGCGTGTTGATCGCGTTTCGCGCCAATAAAACCTATCCAGTCAGCGAGGTTGCAACGGCAGATGGCGGATCGCCGTACGAGGCACCGTATAGCACGGCCTTCGCGCTGGTGCGGCACACGATGGAATTCCCACGGGACACGAAGCTGACGTTTTACAGCCTATACATGCATCTGATGTCCTGGGAAGACTACGCAAACTTCCCGAAGCGGGAAAAGCCGCCGTATTGGCCGCGGCAATGGCTGGTGACGCAGTATGCGCAGGACAAGCAAGCGTCAGGCCGAAGCGGGCAGGCTCCCGATCCGGCACAGCAGGGGCTGCGTATTCGCAAGACCCCGGGCGGTAGCCCCATCGCGATTCTGCCGCAAGGGGCCAACGTCGGCATCGGAAAGATTGAGGCGATGAACGGAAAGCCGTGGGGACAGTTGACGGATCTTCGTGGGACATCACTGTATCCACAGAAAGCAGGTGAATACATCGAGCCGTCGAGTGCGATCGGTAAGTGGGTCTTTCTCGGCCAGGAAAACGGTGGGCCGGTTGCTGAAGAGACTGTCGAGGACTCTATATTTGATCGGGTCGTCGTGACGACTGACCAAGGTGCGCCAGGTGACGCGTCCGGCATTCCGGTCAAGGCAGGAGACCTGATTGGGCACTTGGGGCGCTACGACTCGCTGAACCAGTGTAGTTCGGGAACCCGAATGGCACACATCGAAGTCTTCTGCGATGACAGCATCCAGTCGTTCCTCGAACAAGGACGTGCATGGGTCAATCAACACAGTCCGAACAAGGAGGACTGGACTGCACTGGGCCTGCCATCCGAGCCGACGATCCTGCGGATCGCGCCGGGTACGGTGCTGTATCAACGTACTCAAGACAAGAAGAAATTTTTCCCTGGTGTTGACCCACAGTTGAGAAAGACGGACGTCGTTCAGGTGTATTCGCTTGCTGAACTGGCGCGTGACCCGGATCGACGAGTTGCCGAGCCGCGTCCGAATCCCGATCCGGGCTATCCGGTGAACTGGTGGCATGTTCACGGGGTGAATGCACACGGTCAACCGATTGACGGCTGGGTGTGCGACTTTAACCACGCGGGCGGCCAGGTGACCCGAGAATTCGCACAGAAGTGGATTGATTTCGAGTGCCTGGCGGATACCCATGATCCGGCGCATACGATCTTTGTGACAACGCAGGCGTGGGTTGATTATGCGAGAGGCGCCAATGTTGACGACCTTGCTTCGCGTTCGAAGCTCAGTCCGTTGATGCTTAAGGTGTATGACGCGTTGTTTACGGCAGGAGATGGCAAGCGAGCGGCTTATGAATTATGCGCACTGTCTCGGACCGAGCGCGGTGGATATCCGTGGTTGATGCAGGCGGCGTCGCGGTTGATCGTGAAACATGAAAGTGAGTGGGCGAATTCGTCGAAATGGAAGCAGTTGGTCGCCGAGTTGGAAAAGCAGACGGGGCCGAAGCTCCAGTATGAGGAAGAACAGAAGCGGATCGAAGCGCTCGCGTGGTGGGCCGATGTGATGGCTGGTGTTTCGGATTTTCCGGATCAGGATGTTTGCCATATTAATGCAATTGGACTCGTAGCAAACTTCGCGCTTGAATGTGACTGTAAAGTGCGTTTTGAAAAAGTATCAAAGATAGTTCTTTTCAATGAGGGTGGATTTGTGAATGATCCAAATGACTCTGGAGGGGCTACTAACAAAGGTATCGCGTGGGCTACTTGGAAAGCATACGCCCAAGATGACGTCGGCGTGGAGCCGACGTTGGAAAACCTGAAAGCACTGACCGATGATCAGGCTAAGGTGATATATCTGAAGCGGTACTGGGAGCCTCGCGGTTTTTGCAAGATACTAAATGAAAAAACTGCACTGAATATATACGACTGGACGATAACATCTGGCCAGGCTATTAGAAAAATTCAGGAGCTGCTCACTTCGGATTATTATATTGAAATTTCACACGACAATGTGATGTCGAAATTTTTTATAGACAGCATCAATTCCATTGAAAATCAGGATGAGCTCGTGCAAAAAATTGGAGTGGTGCGGAAGCAATATTATACCTACCTTGCGTACGATAAAAAAGGGAAGCCGAATAAAAATTATAAATTTTTGGATGGATGGACAAAACGAGTTGATAGATGCTTGGACTACAAATGATCAATGTCGCAGATAGAGTTAAGAGTCTAATTTTAGGATGCGTATTCGTTGTGGTTTCGGCCAGTGGGTGCGCGTCACCCATGGATTCTTTTGTCGGCGAGTGGGGCTGGAGTAATTCGTCTGGCACCATGACGTTCTCAATTGACCTAAAAAAACAGGGGGATAGACTTTATGGTCAATATTGTGCGATCGCGCAAAACGGAAACAAAATAGACTGCGATGATGAAGAAAATAAAAATATCGATGGGATTATTGGTGGTGATGGAAAATCGGCTTTCGTCAATTTCTATTCATTTTTTGGTGCAAAGAACGGAAATGCTTTCCTGAGGATGGTTAATGGGCGTCTAATTTGGCATGTTGTCAGAAATCCCATTGAAGGGGAATTCTATGCTCCTAAAAATGCCATTTTAGTGCCGCATCAATTAATGATGGAAAGAATGAAGTGAAAAATGTCTCATGCGAAGACTGTGCAACGAGTCATGACTGGCGGATTGGAAATAATGATTGCCGTTGTCGCCGCAATAGGGTGGTACATCTCTTGAGTCTTTCGATAGAGTAATTTATGAGAATTTATCAATTTGTCTCTACTTCAATCATTGGCATTGCTTCGGTGGTGGTCGCGCGCGCCGAAGGAATGTGCACTACAAAAGAGGTGGCGATCTTCAACTGCGAACTTGAAAAATCTGTTTCGTCGCTTTGTCAATCAACAGAGAATGGAGTCCTGATCTATCGAAATGGGGTTGATGGAAAGGTGAATTTTCAGACTCCGGGTAGCAAACAAGATGCGAAAGATTTATTCTTCTTGTCATATGCTCCTTATGCAGGGGGTGGGGAAGCGCATATTCGATTTTATTGGCTTGGCCGCACATACTATTTGTACGACAGGGTCATTAAGGGCGATGGTGGTCCGATGTTTTCTTCTGGGATTTCGATATATAAAAGGAAGGAAAAAATCTCTAATTGTTCATGTGGTAACGATGCGTCAATACGTGCAATCGCATATCAATCAATTGCCAGGGAAACGTACCGATCAATTGGCGCTCGGTAATAAAATCGGGGGGATTTCGTAGTGAAAAATCTCGCATACGAAGGTGACGCAACGAGCCACGGCGGCAAGATCCTGACCGGTTCGGATCGCATCAAGGTAAAGGGTCGCCGGGCCGCCCGTGTGGGTGACAAAGTCTCGTGCCCGATCCACGGCGACAACGAAATCGTCGAAGGCAGCGGCAGTATGAAGGATTGCACCACGCCGTTATCGCGCGATGGCGATCGCACGCGGTGTGGGGCGGCCCTCATTGCCTCGTCGACCGGAGCTCAGGTTAAGTAAGCAATGCCCGTCGATTTCAATCGCGTACCGCCGCGTGTGGATGTGCCGCCTCCGCCCCGAGCCTCGATGATCGTCTGGACGCCCCTGCTGGTGCTCGTCATGGGGGCCGGGGCAGGACTGACGATCACATTTTGGCCGACGGACCGCACGACGAATACGCTGTGGTTCGGGCTCTGTGTCGTTGGTTATCCATTCCTATTCTGGGCTTTCCTGCTATTCGCGTGGCTCGCGCACGGCTACACCCGTCGCAATCAGGCGATCGCGATCAACCGCGTTTGTGATGAAGCCGAGCAGGCATGTCACGCGATGTCGAGCAGACCGCTTGCGATACTGGGCCATGCATGGTGCTTCGCCGCGAACGATTCGGAAAACTCGCTTGAAGGAATACTGACGGGAACTGAATTGGCGAAGCTTCGGCCGAGCGGCGCAGTCGCGGATAGTGAAGTCAATGCACGTTGGCTCGACATTCCGGAGATGCATTTTCATCCGGGTAACGAACTCACTGAACATGCTCGGCATCATGCCGTGTGTACGTGGCTGCTCAAACGCTTGATAGACCGTCTCCTGCCGCAGCTTAATACGCTTCCACCGAGAACGACGCTTCAGATCGAGCTTCATCATCGATCCAGGCTGAAATCCGAGGTTTTCGAGACCCGGCTACGGGAAGTGCTCACTGAACGAGTGCCTGCGTTGAAGGTGGACGTCACACCGGGTGAACACACGATTTCGCTCTTCCGAACGGACGCTTGGCTGGACAACCGAGCTGTGAATACGGTCCACCTGCTGGTCGCCGTTGAGCTTCGCGATGCAATCAGTTCTGTCTTGTCCGATGGCGTTGCAGAGGCGGGTGTCGCGCTGCTCGTCGGACACCCGCGCCTTGAGTCACCGACCATGCCAGTCGGGTTGCGGTTGCATCGCCCCGCCAGAGGCTCGCTCGATACCGCCGCCCGAACGCTTGAGCTTGCCGTGCGCTGGGGACAAACTTCGCGCGACCGTCTGCGCACGGCGTGGACGCACGGCCTGACCGGCGAAAGAGTCAGTGCAGTTCGGCAAGTCGCGTCGTTTCCCGACGAAACGCGATGGATCTCGCTCGAGACGTCGGTGGGCGACTGTTCCGGCGCAGGGCCGTGGTTGGCTGCCGCCCTTGCTGCAGAAAGTGCCTGGACAACGGGCGACCCGCAACTAGTGCTGTGTGGCGAAGGTGAAGAACTGATCGCCCTCATGTGCAGAAAGCAGACATGAACGATAACAAGAACGACAACAAGACTCGGCCGGCAGGCCTCTTCATAGGTATCGCGGCGCTGATCGTCTTTCTGGTGCTCAGTAGCGTGGTATGGATTGAGGGGCCCCGTCACGGATGGTCGCGCGATACCCGGATCATCATCGAGCTTTTGCTGGTGGTGGGTTTGCTGATAGTGATCCTGTCGATCAAGTACTTCGAGTTTGTGCTGCTTTCGATTGCCTCGCTGAGAGCATCCCGTTGGTTCGCTCGTTACGACGCAGGCAAACGCGCAGCGTCCGTCGACCACAACGATCAGAGCGGTCCACCGGGATCAGTCGACAGAGCTACGACGCTGCGGAATTTCCTGCGTGACCGTCACGGCAGGCGTTGGCGCTATCGCGAACGATGGGTGCTAGTCGCCGGCGACCTGCCGCTGGTAAAGCGCTTGGCACCAGGACTTGCCGACACGGGGTATGTCATCACCGGCGATACGATCCTGCTGTACGCCAGGCAAACCCGAGACACGCTCGAGACGGAATGGCTCGATCAGATCCGCCGCCTGCGCCGGTACCGCCCGATTGATGCGATCGTTGCGGTGACACGTAATCGCAGTTCAGCCGATGTGCCGTTCGACGTCGATGGCGTTAGCCGGCAACTGGCGCGTCACGCGCGTGCCCTGCGCTGGGCGGCGCCCGCATATCTGCTCGACGCCACCGATTTCGGCAGCATGACGTCGAGCCTGGATGAAGCAATCGGCTTTACCTGGTCGAACGCGCGCCTGAATGCAGACGGTATCGATTCGTCGCTGCAAGATCTCACCTACGATCTGGCGAGCACGGGAGTTGTACGCCTCACCAAAGACGCACGCGATCGCTATCCCGTCGAGTTGTCTCAGCATATTGGCAATCTGCGCTCTGCGTTGACGGGTCTCGTGCTGGAAGCTAACCAATCCCGTATCTGGAAACATGGGGTTCACGGCCTGCTGTTCGCCCCGTTGTTCAAGGAGCGCGAACTCGAACTGCCGTTATCAAGCGATACGAGCGACGACGACTCGCCACTCGGTCCTCGACATCGAACGATCTGGCAAACCGTCGCCGATCACTGCCGCAAGGTTCATGGTCGCCGAGTCGGCTTTTCGCTGTCGTCCACGGCAGCGTGGATGGCGACAGCCGTGATCGGCTGCTGGATTGCCGGCACGATGCTGTCCGGATTCGTCAACCGCGCGACGATCGGAAGTGCGGCAGACACGGTCGTGAATCTCAAGGAAGCCAAGGATCCGACACAGTCCCTGCAGACGCTTACCCATCTTGACCGACAGATCGACACGCTTGAAATTCACCAGCGCTCCCGCGCACAGCTGAGTGCCCGCTTCGGCCTGAATCGCGACCACGCATTGCTCGATGCCCTCTGGCCGCACTACGCCGATGCGGCAAACCGCATTCTCGTCGGCCCGATTCGCCGGCAGCTCGAGGCGCGACTGCATCAACTGGCATCGTTATCCGACGCAGAAATCGCCAGCGGCGGCGATGCGCAAGTACAGGCCGCGTACGACACGCTCAAGACCTATCTGATGCTCGCGAAGCCGGAGCGCGCGGTGGCCGCGTTCCTGACACCCCAGCTCGTCGCGACGTCAATGCCGGCGCACCCCGTCAATTCGTCGTTGTCGCCAGGCAGATGGGAGGACTTGCGGCAGCAAGCCGTTGCATTCTTCACGAACCATCTGGGACCCGGTGCGAAGTCGACCGCGGCTGCGTTGGCAATCGTTCCGGACAGTACCTTGATCGCAGCGACTCGCCAGACGGTGATCGGTGTTCGGGGCATTCAGAATTCACGGGACGCGGTCTATCAGCAGATCCTCGACGAAGCGACGCCGAAGTACCCGCCGGTGTCGCTTTCCACGCTGCTGGGTGACGCGGCATCCCAGGCCGGTGCCGGTGGCGCGACAAGCCCTGGTTTGTTCAACACGACCATGACCATACCGGGCGTATTCACGCGCGCAGCATGGGACGAACGGATCGCCAAGGCCATCGACGAAGCCGGCGAGCAACACGACGTGGCAAGCGACTGGGTGCTTTCCGACACCAAGGCCGCCGGCCAGTCCTCGTCGACGCTAAAGGACGAGTTGCGCCAACGCTATTTCGACGACTATGCGCGCGCCTGGGCACAGTTCCTCAATGGCGTGCGCTGGCAACCGGCACCGACGCTTTCCGCCACGGCCGATCAATTGACCTTGTTGGGTGATCCGCAACGTTCGCCGCTCGTCGCGCTGATGAACGCGATCGTCTATCAGGCGGGAACAGGTGCCAGCACGCAGTCGCTGTCCGACACGCTGATCAGCAAGGCGCAGCAGCTCGTCGGCGCCGACGAAAAGGATCCGTCGAAGCAGGTTAAGCCGCAGCTTGCGCCACTGGCGGCCGCGTTCGGCCCGATCCTGCGTCTGACCGGCAGCGATCTCGTCTCCGGTGTGCCGGCCAACGGCAAAGCCGCCGCCGCGCAAATGGCCGCGACCGGTGACCTGAGCCTCGCCCGCTATCTGGAGCGCATCACGGCCATGCGCCTGAAGACGTCGCAAATCGTCTCCAGCGCCGATCCAGATGCGGTTGCGCGACTGGCCGCCCAGTCGGTGTTGCAGGGCAAAACATCCGACATTGCCGACAGCCGCGACTATGCGAGTCGGGTTGCAGCGAGCCTCGGCGAGCAATGGTCCGGCTTCGGCGCACTGTTCCGGGAGCCGTTCGATCAGGCATGGCAGGTCATCGTGCAGCCGGCCGCGTCGAGCCTGAACGAAATCTGGCGCGCGGCGATCGTGGCCGACTGGAACAAGTCGTTCGGAGGCCGCTATCCGTTCGCGGACTCGGACAACGACGCGTCGCTGCCCGAAATGGCGCGCTTCATACGGCCCGATGGTGGCGTGATCACGCAATTCGTAACGACGCAGCTCGCCGGCGTCATCGAGCGGCAGGGCGACCGCTGGATGCCCGCACAGGGCACCAATTCCGGTGCGCTGACGATCGATCCGGGCTTCCTGAGCGGGTTGAACAAACTCACGCGCATTTCGACGGTGCTGTTCCCGTCGGGCGATGCACGCGTGCGCTACGAGTTGCAGGCGGTGCCGACGCCGGGCGTCACCGACATGCGATTCGTGTTGTCCGGCCGCGAATTGCACTATTTCAACCAGAAGCAGGAATGGACGTCGTTCGAATGGCCTGGCCAGTCGCTCGAAAACCTGTCGCATATCGAATGGCAGACGGAGCAGGGTGGCTTGCGGACGGCGCTCGATTCGCAGGGGCGCTTCGGACTGGTGCGCCTGTTCGAGCGAGCGAAGGTCACGCAACAGGACAACGCACGTTACCTGCTGACCTGGACGCCGGATACGAGCCAGGGCATCCCGCTGAAGGTGCAACTGCGCAGCGAGGCGGGCGCCGGCCCGCTCGACGTTCTCCAGTTGCGCAACTTCGTGCTGCCTGCACGGATTTTCATGACCGGGGCGGCGAGTGCCGGGCCGAAGGTGTCGATGGCCAGTCCGCCGCCGTTGCCGGCTGCCGCGATTGCCGGAGCCAGGCACGCTGCCGTTCCGTTGCCACCGGGGCTGCCGGGTGCGATGACATGGCCGGCTGAAGCGATGCCGCTGGAGTCCAGGAAGGCGCCCCGTGAGACGACCGCGATAGCGGAAGCGCGTCCGAGCGCGCCCGTCGAGAAACCACCAAAGGGCGATCCGCGAATGGCGGTGTCTTCGCTGGCGACGAATTCCACATCTTCCGATGCCTCCACCAAACCGTTCGGACACGCCCTCCGTTTGCTCGGCGACGCATTTACGTTCTGAGACCTGCCATGACGCTTGCCAATTTCGTAAAGACACTCGTCGGCGGACCTCGCGTTGATTCGCTGCAGGAATCTCGACAGACCACCTGGGCGGCATGGCTGGCCCCGATACCGGGCGAACACGCGTGCGGCCGCGATCCCGGCTACGAGGATGCGTTCTTCGAATTGAAGGACGAGGCAAACAAGCTGTCGGGAATCGACGACGGCCTGATCGTCCGCACCTGCGAGCAATTGCTCAAGGAAACCGGGAAGGATCTGCGTCTGGTCGGCTACTACACGTTTGCGAGGTTGCGGCAGGACGGTCCGGCCGGCTTTGCCGACGGACTCGAACTGGCTGCTTCGCTAGTCGACCGGTTCGGCGACGCCGCGCTGCCCGCGCGAGCCGAGGCGAAGCGGGCGGCGATGGAAATGCTGGCGACTTCGCGCATGATCGAGACGCTGGACAGCCGTGGCGACTTTGCGCTGGCCGATCTCGAACGTGCGCTTGCTGCGCTCGACGTGCTCGTCGAACAAACGGGAAACTGGCCGGAGGCCGCGCGGCCGAATCTGCAGCCGCTGGTTACCCGTTTCGACCGCAGGGAGGAACCAGCTCGCAGTGCGAATCCTGGCGTGGTCTCGTCGCAAAAGATCGCTTCGGTTCCCGCTTCGACCGGGGCGATCGCGTCTGCGCGCGACCTGCTCGATCAGGCACGTTCGATGTCGGTGTGGCTGCGGGATCAGGAAAACGGCTATTTGCCGTCGGTGCGCCTCGTGCGCAGCGTTCGCTGGGACACCTTGCATGACGTGCCGCCAGCGGATGCCGCATCGCATACGCGTCTGGCGCCGCCGCGCGCCGAGTTGCGCCAGCAGATGAAGCGTCTCGTGCTGCAGAAGCACTGGCACGAGTTGCTGGAGCGTGTCGAGGGCGCGTTCATGGAAGGCGTGAATCACCTGTGGTTCGATCTGCAGTACTTCCAGCATGTCGCGCTCGATCACGTCGGTACGCCGTACAGCGCGTGGCGCGAACTGCTGCGCGCCGACTTTGCGCTGTTTCTCGAACGGTTGCCGGGCATCGAACGGCTGGCATTCAGCGACGGCACGCCGTTCGCCGACGACACGACGCTCGAATGGATCGCCCGGCACGCGGTCGTGCGCGACCTGGAGGCGGGCGAGACGGTGGCGCCGCTGCCGGTCTCCGCGGATAGCGACGGCGACGCCGCCGGCGACTGGCCTGAAATCGAGACCCAGGCACGCGAACTGGCAGCGCGCGACGGCATCGAGACGGCCTTCGCTTGGCTTGAAGCGCTGCCCGGCATGAAAACCGATCGGCATCGCTACCTGCAGCGGCTCGTGATGGCCCGGCTGGCGGATCATGCCGGCCGTCCCGATGCGGCGCTCGCGCTGCTTGCCGAGCTCGATGCGTCGTCGCGGTCACTGTCGCTGATGCGCTGGGAGCCGGCGCTGACGTTCGAAGTCAAGCAACAACTAGTCAAGGCATTGAAAACGATGAGCAGCCGCAAAGATGCCGACAAACCGGCGCTCATGCGTCGTGTTGCCGAACTGCAGGCCGAACTCACCGTGCTCGATCCCGCTCGCGCCTTGACCCTTTCGTAACGGATTCTCATGGACAACAACGATTCCATCCTGCGCTACTACGAAGCGGAAATGCGCTATCTGCGCGAATCCGGCAAGGAGTTTGCGAAGGCGCATCCCGATCGCGCGCGTCTGCTCAATCTCGATCGCGTAGGTGATCGCGACCCTTACGTTGAGCGGCTCTTCGAGGGTTTCGCGTTCTTGACCGGCCGACTCCGACAAAAACTCGACGACGAATTGCCAGAACTGACCGAAGGACTCGTCAGCCTGTTGTGGCCGCACTATCTGCGGATGATTCCGTCGCTGTCGATCGTGGAGTTGATGCCGTTCGCGGAGAAACTGCAGAAGACCGAAGTGGTGCCGGCCGGCGCATCCGTCAGATCAGCACCGATCAATGTCCCGTCGCCCGGCGGTGTCGAAGGTTCGGCGTCGCGAACGATCCAGTGCTTGTACCGGACCACACAACCCGTCGCGCTTCAGCCGGTTACGATTACCCACGCCGGTCCGGCCGTGCGACATGACGGCCGGTCGGTGATCAGGATCGGCTTCGCATTGGAGGGATCCGCACTGCGCAACGAAACGAACCTGTCGCGCCTGCGTGTGCATCTGAACGCGGATCTTCCGACCGCATTCGCGATGCATCTCGCGCTCACAAGGCAGGTCGACGCGATCTGCTGGCGCATCCCGGAAATTCGCGACGGCGAACCGGTGCCGCTCGCCGGTGTCACGATCGAGCCCGCGGGATTCTCGACGGAAGAGCGGCTGTGGCCCAAGGCCGATGCCGCGTTTTCCGGGTATCAGCTTCTGCTCGAGTACTTCACGTTTCGCGAGAAGTTTCTGTTCGTCGACTTGTGCGGACTCGATGTCGCGAAGCTTCCGGAAGGTGCGACCCGCTTCGAACTCGAAATCGTACTGAAGCACGCGTATCCGTCGGACCAGCGTTTCAGCGCAGAAAACGTGCGGCTGTTCTGCACGCCGGTCATCAACCTGTTCGAACTCGATGCCGAGCCGATCGAGATCGATCATCACGAATCCGAATATCGCGTCGTGCCGGCCGGCCATCAGGGCGAGCATGTCGAAACGTATTCGGTCGACGCGATCGCGACATTCGACCACGATACGGCCGAACGATACGAATACGTGCCGTTCGCCACGTTCCGTCATCGAGGCGGCATGCTGCGGCACGAGGCCCCCGAGCGCTATTTCCATACGCGCGTGCGTCCCGGCATGTCGGGGCTGCACGAAACCTGGGTGATTCTCGGCGGTCATGCGTGGGAAACGATGGACACGCTTCCAGAGGAGAGCCTGTCCTTGCGCGTGACCGGCACGAACGGGATGCTGCCGCGCAAGGGTTTGCGCGAGGCAAGTCTCAACGAGATTGCGGTCAGTACGCAAAGCGTTGCCGGCGTGCGTAATCTCGTGTCGCCGAAGTTGCCGCTGTACCCGCCGACGGAGGATCGTTTTCAGTGGCGAGTGCTGTCGCATCTGGCGCCGAACTTCCTGTCGATGATGAACGCGGAAGTGTTGCGCGGCGCCCTGGCGCTTTACGACTGGACCAGCGACGAGCTGAACCGGCGACGGCTCGCGGGAATTTTGCATGTGTCGCAGGAATTGATCGAAGAGGTGTCGGGCGGTGCGGTCGAGCGGGGCGTGCTGATCGAGATCACGCTCGACTCGCACGCTTTTTCCGGCGAAGGCGACGTGATGCTGTTCGGGGAATTGCTGCATCGGTTCTTCGAGGCATACGCGGAGATCAACCTTTTTACTAAGCTGGCGATCGTCAGCCTGCCGTCCCAGCTTCGGACGGAGTGGCCGCGCGGCAAGGTGCAGAGGGCGGCACTATGACGCGGTCATTCAATCGGGTTGGCATCGAAGCGACCGATGCACAAGCGCTTCCGGTCATTGTCGGGAGCCTGCTGGCGCGTGCGCCGAAGATGAACTTCATGCAGTTCTGTCGGCTGCTGGAAGCCGGTGATCCCGACACGCCCGGATTCGGCACGCGAGATACGCCGGAACACGAGCCGGTGCGATTCCAGCCGCGTCCTCGTTTGGGCTTTCCGGCCGGCGAGATGGCGGTGGTCGAGATCGACGACGAGGATGGCAATGCGCCGCCGACCATCCGCACAACGTTCATGGGGCTGTACGGGGTCGATGCGGCGATGCCGTCGCATACGGTCGACGAGATCGCGCTGCGCGAAGAGGGACATGAAGCGGTCGAGGCGTTTCTCGACCCGTTCAATCATCGCATCGCGACGCTGCTGTACCGCACATGGAAGAAATACCGCTATCCTGAGCGTTTTCGGGCCGGCGGTGTCGACGATTATTCCCGGAGCCTGTTGTGTCTGGCAGGATTCGGATGGGGCGACAAGCCTGCGCGTGCCGGTTTGCCGGCGTCGCGAATGCTGGCGCTGCTCGGTCTCCTGATTCAGCGCACGCGAACATCCGAAGGGCTGGCCGGCGTCATTGCGCTTGCCGCGCCGCGCGTCGGCGTTCGCGTCGACGAGTTCTGGGCTGTGACGACGAGCGCCGGCCAGCCGAGGCCGCTGACGTCGACACGCGTGGCGATTGCAGCTTCACGGGACGACCGGCGCGTCGGGCTCGGCGGGGGTTACGTGCTCGGCCGGCGCATCGCGTATCGCAGCCGTGCCGTATGTGTGACGCTGCAACCCGTCGATGCACAGCAAGCACACGAACTATTGCGGGGCGCGTCGTTGCATCGCGAGTTGATGGCGTTCATTCGCTTGTATGTCGGCGTGAAAGCCGATGTGCATTTGCGAATGAAAGTGTCGTCCCGCTTCGTTCCGAGTCCGGTTGTCGGGGCAGGACGTGCAGATCCTGCGCCTCGTCTCGGCTGGACCACGGTGTTGCCCTCCGAGGACGTGCGCCTGATCGATATCGCGCTCGGTATCTACGAGGCATTTCCGACACCTCAATCGAACTCGCATTTCGTGCCACGCACGATCTGATTCCGGAGCCTTCATGTTCAATCGAATAAATGCGGCAACCGTTGCCGCAGCATTGCTTCTGTCGGGCTGCGGTGCCTGGCAGTCCGTCTCGGATGCGTCGTCGAACGCCTATCGCGCCGTGTTTTTCAAGCAGGTGAAGGTGCTGAATGTCGATCTCGCGGCACGGGCTGCACTGAATCCGGACGAGGCGGGGCGAGCGACGTCGGTAGCGGTTCGCGTATATCAGTTGAAGGATCGCAACATGTTCGATGAAGCAACATATGAGGACCTGTTGAAGAACGATCGGACCGTTCTCGCACAGGATCTGCAGGCAGATATGTCGACAGTTGTGAGTCCTGGCGCGTCGTCGAGTCTGTCGCAGCCCATGCAACGCGAGACGAAGTACGTTGCGATCGTTGCGTTGTACCGCGCCCCCGGAGCGCTAGGAGACTGGAAGCGGGTGATTGAGAAAAAGAAGCTCGATCCGGATAAGCCGCTTCGAATGGATCTGTCGCTGAACGGACTACAGGTGGCAGGAGAAGTCGCGAAGTCAGTGACTTCTAGATGAACGGCGGAGACGGCAATAGAGAGCTGATATCGCGTGCAAACGCAGGGCGTTTCATTCATGAAAAAAGCTATGAGAATCGTGCAGAATATTCCGAGCGTGACCAAACTCGCGACGTCCTCGAGTCTGGCAAGGCTGGCGATCTGGCTTGGGGTTGCCGTATCAGCACATGTGGCTGCGCAGGACAGGCGGGACATACCGTCCCCGTCCATCGCGACGTTGGCTGCAAAGCCTGAAGGCTTCGTGCCCAAGGGCTGGAAGCTTGAACTTCAGGATAAGGGCGACTTGAACGGCGACGGCCGCGACGATCTTGTGTTGGTCCTGCGTGACACGGATCCTGCGAACGTGATAGCGCATGACGGCATGTGCGAGAACCCGTTCGACGCGAATCCTCGTATCCTTGTCGTCGCCTTTGCTCGACCAGACGGTCAGTACGCGCTCGCACTGCGAAACGAAACGCTGATACCGACGCGGGAATCGCCGTGCCTTTCGGATGCGCTGGAAGAGGGCGGTGTGGGTATCAGCCGGGGTACGTTGCGGGTAACGTTGAGTCGTTTTTCCAGCGCGGGGAGCTGGGAAATGGGATCGACCACGTATACGTTTCGATGGCAGGACCGGAAATTCGTGTTAATCGGTTACGACAACAGTTCGGTAATGCGCAATACGGGCGATATACGCACGCTCAGCGTGAACTACTCAACGGGCAAGGCCAAGGTGTCGATCGGACACACGTCCGAGGATGGCGAGCGCACCCGATGGGTCAAACTGCGCACTCAGCGGCGCTGGACACTGGACCAGGTTGGCGATCGAGCCGAATTCGTCACATCGTTGCCCACGGTAGAATAGCCGCGCGCGGGCCCACGTGCCGGGTAACCGGCACATGGGCCGCTACGCGAATTACCGATCGTCTTCCCGAACCGACGACGGATGTCGGCACAGCGCCCGCACTTCCATCTCCATATACGGAAACAGCGGCAGCTGACTCAGCAGATCATGCAACTGCTGCACGCTCTCGACATCGAAAATGCTGACGTTCGCATACTGCCCTGCGATCCGCCACAGATGCCGCCAGGTCCCTTCGTTCATCAGCCGCTGGCACATCGCTTTTTCTTCCGCCTTCAGCGTGGCCGCCTTGACCGGATCCATGTCCGTCGGCAGACGGACCGTCATTTCCACATGAAACAGCATCCTGCACTCCTTGCGTTATCGATTCGTCGAACGGGGCGGCCGCTCAGGCCTGCGCGCGGGCCCGCTCGACTTCGCTCGCCGGCACGTCCTGCTTTTCCTTGAGCAGCGAGAAATCGAAGTCGATCAGCGCGAACTGTCCGTCGACACCATACGGCTTGCCTTCCGCGCCTTCGGCCTGCTTGATCTTCGGGATCAGCCCTTCGCGGGTCGCGAATGCGAAGTCGTCCCAGATGTGCGGATCGCCTTCGATGTTGATCTGCGTCGTCAGCTTACGATAACCGTCCGCCGAAACGAAGAAGTGAATGTGCGCGGGACGATGACCGTGGCGGCCGAGCTGGTCGAGCAGCTGCTCGGTCTTGCTGCCCGGCGGCACGCTGTAGCCGACCGGCAGCACGCTGCGGAAGCTGTAGCGGCCTTCGGCATCGGTGCGGATCGAGCGACGCAGGTTGAACGCAGGCTGCGATTGATCGAAGTACGAGTAGTTGCCGAGATGGTTCGCATGCCATACCTCGACGAGCGCGTTCGCGATCGGCGCACCGTCCTTGCCGAGCACCTGGCCGCGCATGATGAGCGTCTGGCCCGGATCGTTGCCGTCGTCGAGGCGCGCATGGCCGACCGACTCCGGTGCACCCGCGACATACAGCGGCCCTTCGATCGTGCGCGGCGTGCCGCCCTGGATGCCGGCCTTCTCCTCGGCCTCGTCCATCCGCACGTCGAGGAAGCGCTCGAGGCCGAGGCCCGCGGCGATCAGCCCGAATTCGCGGCCGGCTTCGTTCAGGTAGTTGAGCGCCGTCCAGAACTCGCTCGGCTGCACGTCGAAATCCTCGATCGTGTAGCAGATGTCCTTCACCATCCGGTTGACGATCGCGCGCACGCGCGGGTTGCCGGGTTTCTCGGCGGCGTCGTCGAAGGTTTTCAGCAGTGCGTCGATGGCTTGCTTGTTCATCTGTGTCTCCGGTTTCGGTTGTCGTGTGGGGATCAGCGGGCGTCGCGTCGCATCCGTTCGATGCGGGCCCAGTCGAAGGTGATGCCGAGGCCGGGCGTCGCCGGCAGGTGCAGCTTGAAATCCTGGTAACGCAGCGGCTCGACGAGGATTTCCTCGGTGAGCAGCAGCGGACCGAACAGCTCGGTGCCCCATTTCAGCGAGTCGAACGTGCTGAACAGTTGCGCGGATGCCATCGTGCCGGCCGCGCCTTCGAGCATCGTGCCGCCGTACAGTTCGATGCCGGCCGCCGACGCGATCGACGCGACGCTCGCCGCGCCCTGCAGGCCGCCCGATTGCGCGATCTTCACCGCGAACACGTCGGCCGCGCGTTCCTGCGCGAGCGCGAACGCATCGACCGGGCCATGCAGCGTTTCGTCGGCCATGATCGGCACCTGCGCGAGCTGCGTGAGACGTTTCAGTCCCGCGCGGTTGGTCGCGGCGATCGGCTGCTCGATGAGGCTCACGCCGGCTTCCGCGAACCGCGCGCCGGCCCAGATCGCATCGGTTTCTGTCCACGCCTGGTTCACGTCGACGCGCACGTCGCCGCGCTCGCCGAGCGCGCGCTTGATCGCGATCACGTGCGCGACGTCGTCGGCAACCGCGTTCGAACCGATCTTCAGCTTGAATGCGCGATGGCGGCGCGCGTCGAGCATCGCTTCGGCTTCCGCGATGTCGCGCTGCGTGTCGCCGCTCGCGAGCGTCCAGGCAACATCGACCGCGTCGGTCCGGCGGCCGCCAAACAGTTCGGACAGCGGCACGCCGAGACGACGCGCCTGCGCGTCGAACAGCGCGGTTTCGATCGCGCATTTCGCGAAGCGGTTGCCCTGGAACAGCTTGCGCGCACGCGCCATCGCGGCGCCCGGGCGCGTCGCGTCCATGCCCTGCAGCAGCGGCGCGAAGTAGGTGTCGATGTTGACCTTGATGCTCTCGGGGCTCTCCTCGCCGTACGCGAGACCGCCGATGGTCGTCGCCTCGCCGACGCCTTCGATACCGTCCGTGCATCGAATTCGGACCAGTACGAGCGTCTGGCAATTCATCGTGGCGACCGACAATTTGTGGGGCCTGATCGTCGGCACGTCGACGAGCAACGTCTCGATGCGTTCGATGGTGGCGGCAGTTGCTATCATGCGATTCCTCCTGTTGGTGCACATGGTAGGAATTCCCGCCCCGCGTCGTCCAACACTCTTTCCGACTACTTCCATACCTTTGAGGCATGAAATGGAATTGCGTCAGCTCCGCTACTTCATCGCCGTCGCCGAGGAAATGAACATCACGCGGGCGGCCGAGCGGCTGCACATGACGCAGCCGCCGCTGAGCCGGCAGCTCCAGGCGATCGAGGACGAGATCGGGCTGCCGCTGTTCGAGCGCGGCGCGCGGCCGCTGAAGCTGACGGACGCAGGGCGCGTGTTCTATGCGCAGGCGAAGCGCCTCGTCGACCAGGCCGACGAGCTCGGCCCGCTGACGCGGCGGCTCGCGCAGTCGTCGGAACGGATCGTGATCGGCTTTGTGCCGTCGACGCTGTACGGCGCGCTGCCGGACGTGATCCGCGCGTTTCGCGAGGCGCAGCCGGACGTCGAGCTGTCGCTGATCGAAATGTTCACGCTCGAACAGCTCGGCGCGCTGAAGGGCGGGCGGATCGACGTCGGGTTCGGCCGCCTGCGTTTCGACGACGATCAGGTCGTGCGCGAGGCGCTGATCGAGGAAAAGCTGATCGCGGCGCTGCCGGTCGGGCATCCGCTCGCCGATCCGGCCCGGCCGCTGACGCTCGCGGATATCGCGAACGAGACGCTGATCGTCTATCCGAGCACGCCGCGGCCGAGCTTCGCCGATCAGCAACTCTCCGCGCTGCGCGACGGCGCGCTGGTGCCGGCCGCCGTTCATGAGGTGCGCGAATTGCAGACGGCGCTCGGGCTCGTGGCCGCGCAGGTCGGCGTGTCGCTGGTGCCGGAGAGTGTGGAGGGTGTGCGTGTGAAGGGGGTCGTCTACCGGCGCTTGCCGGAACCGGCTGCGACGTCGCCGATCATCATGAGCCGCCGGCTGCACGGCGAAAGCGCGGCGACGGCCGCGTTCTGCGCGATTGCGCGGGAAATGATCGTGCCGGGGGCGTAACGGCGGTCGTTGGTGCTATGAATCGCAACTAACGGTCTGTTTCCGCGTGCGCGGACAAATTTGGAGAGGGCGGCGCGATCCGATGCCGTTCCTTCCCATCTCAGGGCCAGCCGGCAGGCTTCCGGGTGCGCCAGCCTGACGACGTTAACGCTTCCCGTCGAGCGTCTCCGACGGCGATTCGCCAAACTTTTCCCGGTAAGCGATCGCGAACCGTCCGAGGTGCGTAAACCCGCAATCGAGCGCGACATCGGCGATCCGCCGGTCGGACGCGGTGCCGCGCAGCAACTCGCGCGCATGGTCGAGCCGCGTCGCGCGCAGGTATTGCATCGGGCTCATCCCGCGGAACTGCAGGAACGCATCGCGCAGCGTCCGTTCGGGCACGTTGGCGGCCTGGACGATATCGGCGAGCTGCAGCGGCTGCGCGTAGTGCGCGTTCACGAACTCCTGCGCGCGCCGCACGAAGCCCGGCGCCGGGTCGCGGTGCGACGCGCGCAGCACGGACGGCGGATGGCCTTCGATCAGCAGGTCGATCAGCAGATGTTCGAGCTGCGACGCAACGCGCGGGTTCGCGTTCGCGCGTTCGAGCAGTTCGGGGGAGCGGGCGACGAGCATCAGCTGCTGACGCCACGCGGAGAGCGCGGCGTCGCTGATGTGCAGCACGGGGTCGAGCGTCGCGCGCGGGTCGCCGGTCAGCGAGCCGACGGTTGCCGCGTCGATGCGCAGCACGAACTGCTCGCAATCGGCCGACAGTACCGCGTCGAAGCGCTCGCCGGGCGCACACAGCACGCCGGTCTGGCCATCGACGCCGAGCTGCCGCCCCATCGCACGCACCTCGGCCTGGCCGGACAGGCAGAACATCAGCAGGTAATACCCGTCGACCGCGTCGACCTGCACGCGCATCGCGTCGCCGAACGCGATCGTGCCGATCCCGAGCCCGCCGAGCTTGACGAAATCCATGTGCGACGCACCGTGCACGCGCCCGTTCGGCAGCAGCGCATGCGGCTGCATCACGCGCGAGATCCGCTCGCGCGTCTCGTCGAGATCGCGGGATTCGAACAGCCGGTGCGCGCGCAGCGCGAGCGGCTCGAACGACGTTGGGGACATGGGCATCAGCCTAATTGGGGACGCCGCGTTTCGATCCGACGAATGAGTCGCGACCGGACGCGGCATCGTGTGTGCCGCCATGCTAGCTCAGAAATCCGCCGAAAGTGGATATTGCACCGCCGCAATCGCACTTTCCGGATAGACGGCGAATATTAGCTTTTCAAAAATGGGCTCCATGCATTCAACGAAACAGATCGACAAGGAGTCCGACATGGAGCAGACAGAATCGCCCGTCGTATTCGCCGCCCGCGGCGATGCATCCGACGTGACCTTTCCGCACGACGACGGCTCGCGCGTGCCATACAAGGTGTTCAGCTCGCAAGCGGTCTACGAGCGCGAGCAGGAACGCATCTTCCGCGGGCCGACGTGGAACTTCGTCGCGCTGGAGGCGGAAATCCCGAACGCCGGCGACTTCAAGAGCACGTTCGTCGGCGACACGCCGGTGGTCGTCACGCGCACCGAGGACGGCACGCTGTCCGCGTGGGTGAACCGTTGCGCGCACCGCGGCGCGCAGGTGTGCCGCAAGTCGCGCGGCAACGCGAGCTCGCACACCTGCGTCTATCACCAGTGGAGCTTCGACAACCAGGGCAACCTGCTCGGCGTGCCGTTCCGGCGCGGCCAGAAGGGCATGTCGGGGATGCCTGCCGATTTCGATCCGAAGCAGCACGGGCTGCGCAAGCTGCGCGTCGACAGTTATCACGGGCTGGTGTTCGCGACCTTCAGCGATGAAGTGATGCCGCTGCCCGACTATCTCGGCGAGCAGATGCGCCCGTGGATCGACCGGATCTTCCACAAGCCGATCGAGTATCTCGGCTGCACGCGCCAGTATTCGAAGTCGAACTGGAAGCTGTACATGGAGAACGTGAAGGATCCGTATCACGCGAGCATGCTGCACCTGTTCCATACGACCTTCAACATCTTCCGCGTCGGGATGAAGGCGCGCTCGATTCCGGACGCGAACCACGGGCTGCACAGCATCATCACGGTGACGAAGACGAACGACGACACATCGGCCGCGTACAAGCAGCAGAACATCCGCTCGTTCGACGAGGGCTTCCACCTCGAGGACGAATCGATCCTCGATCTCGTGTCGGAATACGACGAGGACTGCACGAACCATATCCAGCCGATCTTCCCGCAGCTCGTGATCCAGCAGATCCACAACACGCTGGTCGCGCGCCAGATCCTGCCGAAGGGCCCGGACAACTTCGAGCTGATCTTCCATTTCTTCGGCTACGCGGACGACACGCCCGAGCTGCGCGCGCTGCGCATCAAGCAGGCGAATCTCGTCGGGCCGGCCGGCTACATCTCGATGGAAGACACGGAGGCGACCGAGCTCGTGCAGCGCGGCACGGTGCGCGACGGCGACGCGACGTCGGTGATCGAGATGTCGCGCGGCAATCCGGACCAGCAGGACACGGTGATTACCGAAAGCCTGATCCGCAAGTTCTGGGTCGGCTACCAGAAGCTGATGGGCTATTGAAGCGGGAGCGCGAAATGACGGAAGACATGAAGACGTGGTTCGAGATTTACATGCTGCAGAACCGCTACATCAGCCATCTCGACAACGACCGGATCGAGCAGTGGCCGGAGATGTTCACCGAGGACTGCCTGTACGAAATCGTGCCGAAGGAAAACGCCGATCTCGGGCTGCCGGTCGGGATCGTCCACTGTACGAACCAGCGGATGCTGCGCGACCGCGTGGTGTCGCTGCGGCACGCGAACATCTATGAAGAGCACACGTACCGGCACATGACGTCGGGCCTGACGATCGTCGCCGAACGCGACGGCGAGATCGACACCGAGAGCAACTACGTCGTCGTGCAGACGCGCAGCAACGGCGAATCGAACGTGTACCAGGCCGGCAAGTACTACGACACGGTCGTGCGCACGCCCGACGGGCTGCGCTACAAGACCAAGCGGGTGATCTACGACACGTCGCGCGTGCAGACGCTGCTCGCCACCCCGATCTGACGAAGCAAGGAACCGACATGACCGAAGCAACGCTGGCCGAGTGGCATCCGCTCGGCACTTTCGACGAATTCTCCGAAGACGAACCGGCGGCGCGCGTCGCCGGCCAGAAGCCGATCGCCGTGTTTCGGATCGGCGACGAACTGTTCGCGATGCACGACCTCTGCACGCACGGCCATGCGCGGCTGTCCGAAGGTTATGTGGAGGATGGTTGCGTCGAATGCCCGCTGCACCAGGGGCTGATCGACATCCGCACCGGCGCGCCGAAATGCGCGCCGATCACGGAGCCGGTGCGGACCTATCCGATCCGGATCGTCGACGGGCAGGTGGAAGTCAATGTCGGCTGACCCGTTCGTGATCGTCGGCGCGGGCCACGCGGCGCGGCGCACGGCCGAAGCGCTGCGCGAACGTGATGCCGCGGCGCGCATCGTGATGATCGGCGCGGAGCGCGAGCTGCCGTACGACCGGCCCGCGCTGTCAAAGGATGCGCTGCTGACCGATGGCGGCGAGCAGCGCGCGTTCATCCGCGACGCGGCGTGGTACGACGCGCAGCGCATCGAGCTGCGGCTCGGCACGCGGGTCGACGCGATCGAGCGCGCCGCGCAGCGTGTGCGGCTCGACGACGGCACGACGCTGCCGTACGCGCGGCTCGTGCTCGCGACGGGCTCGCGGGTGCGCACGTTCGGCGGTGCGATCGACGAAGGTGTCGAGCCGCATTATGTCCGCACGGTCGACGATGCGCGTGCGTTGCGCGCGCAACTTGTTCCAGGCCGCCGCGTCGCAGTGCTCGGCGGCGGCTTCATCGGCCTCGAGGTCGCGGCCGCGGCGCGCCAGCTCGGTTGCGACGTGACGGTGATCGACCCGGCGCCCCGCTTGCTGCAGCGTGCGTTGCCGGAAGTCGTCGGTGCGTATGCGCGTCAATTGCACGACGCGCGCGGCGTGATCTTCCAGATGGCGACGCTGCCGCGCGCGATTCGTCGCGCGCCGTCCGGCGGCGCGATCGTCGAGACCGATCGCGGCGACGTGCCGGCCGATATCGTCGTGGTCGGCATCGGTGTCGTGCCGAATGTCGAGCTCGCCCAGGCGGCCGGACTCGACGTCGACAACGGGATCCGTGTCGACGCCGGCTGCCGCACGGCCGATTCCGCGATCTTCGCGACGGGCGAGGTGACGATGCATTTCAATCCGTTGCTCGGGCGTCACGTGCGGATCGAATCGTGGCAGGTTGCCGAAAACCAGCCGGCCGTCGCGGCCGCGAACCTGCTCGGCGCCGACGAAACCTATGCGGAGCTGCCGTGGCTGTGGTCGGATCAGTACGACTGCAACCTGCAGATGCTCGGGCTGTTCGGCAGCGAACGCACGATCGTCGTGCGCGGCGATCCGGCGAGCGGGCCGTTCACGGTGTTCGGGCTGGGTGATGATGGCAGGATCGTCGCGGTGGCCGCAGCCAACCTGGGCCGTGACATCGGCGCATCGCGCCGGCTGATCGCGGCGGGGGCGGTGCCCGATCCCGTGAAACTTGCCGATCCGGCGGTGAACCTGAAGACGTTCATGTAACGGCGGGGCGAGCGGCGCACCTGCGGCGCGCGCGTTTGTCGGTTGACGCGAAATCGGGGATATTAGCGGCATCGCCGATTCGCCGGTCCTCCATGACGCCAGACAAAGCCCTCGAACTGAAACGAAGCAAGCGCCGCGCGCTGTGGCTGCTGCTGGCCGCGGTCGCGGTGTTCGTCGCGACGATCCTGCTGCCGCGCGGCCCGTGGGTCGACGGCGTCAAGGCCGTGGCCGAGGCCGCGATGGTCGGTGCGCTTGCCGACTGGTTCGCGGTCGTCGCGCTGTTCCGCCGCGTGCCGATTCCGTTCGTGTCGCGCCATACCGAGATCATTCCGAAGAACAAGGACAAGATCGCCGACAACCTCGCGGTGTTCGTGCGCGAGAAATTCCTCGGCCCCGACGCGCTTGCCGCGCAGATCCGCCAGCACGATCCCGCGCAGAAACTTGGCGCGTGGCTCGGCGAGCCGGCGAACACCGACGCGCTCGGCGGCTACGTGACGAAGCTGATGAGCTTCGCGCTCGACATGACCGACGATGCGCGGATCCAGTCGTTCGTCCACGACGCGTTCCGCGCGGTGATCGACCGGGTCGACCTGTCGCAATCGGCCGGCGCGATCCTCGACACGCTGACGAAGGACGGCCGCCACCAGCAATTGCTCGACGACGCGATCGAACAGGTGGTCGACGTGCTCGGCAAGGAGGAGAACCGCGAGGTGATCGCGGGTTTCATCGTCGAATGGCTGAAGACGCAGTACCCGAAGGTCGAGAAGATCATGCCGACGCAGTGGTTCGGCGAGAACGGTGCGCGGATGCTCGCGAGCGCGGTGAGCCGCGTGCTGAAAGGCGTGGCGGCCGACCCCGAGCACGAGCTGCGGCAGCGCTTCGACCGGACGGTCGTGCGACTGACCGAGCGGCTGAAGCACGATCCCGCGTTCATCGAAAAGGGCGAGGAGATCAAGCGCTACATCCGCGACGGCGACGCGTTCAACACGTATGCGCGCGACTTGTGGGACCAGTTGCGCGCGTGGCTGAAGGCCGATCTCGCACGCCCCGATTCGGCGTTGCACCGCCAGGCCGCGACGCTCGGCGGCTGGCTCGGCGCGCGGCTCGCGGAGAGCCCGGCGCTGCGCGCGTCGCTGAACGAGCATGTCGAGAAGGCCGTGCACGAGATGGCGCCGGATTTCGCCGATTTCCTGATGCGTCACATCCGCGACACGGTGCGCAACTGGGATGCGCGCGAGATGTCGCGGCAGATTGAGCTGAACATCGGCAAGGATCTGCAGTACATCCGCATCAACGGCACGCTGGTCGGCGGGTTGATCGGGCTCGGGTTGTATCTGGTGTCGCTGGTGCCGCGCTGGGCGGCCGGCTGGCTGCATTGATGCGGCCGCGCCGGCGAACGGCGGCTGCGGTGCCTACGCGTGCGAGCGCTCGCGCGGTTCGACCTTGCGATCTATTTCGCTGCGCGTCGGCAGTGTCTTGAGATCGTAAGCGGTCTGCAGGTTCAACCAGAATTCCGGCGACGTCTCGAAGTAGCGCGCGAGCCGGTAAGCCGTATCGGCCGTGATTCCACGCCGTTCCTTGACGATTTCGTGCAAGCGTGTCGCCGGCACGTTCAACGCGAGCGCCAGTGCGTTGACGCTCATTTCCAGCGGAACGAGGAATTCTTCCCGCAGGACTTCGCCCGGATGAATCGGGCGCATTCCATTCTTGAGCATGCAAAGCTCCAGTCAGTGATAGTCGACGATCTCGACCTGGGTCGGACCATCGTCGCTCCATACGAAACAGATCCGCCATTGTTCGTTGATGCGAATGCTGTGCTGACCTTCCCGATCGCCTTGCAACGCTTCGAGCCGGTTGCCGGGCGGGGCCCGCAAGTCACGCAGTTCTTTCGCGGCGGCGACCATTTGCAGTTTCCGGGTAGCAACGGTTTCGATCGTACGGAAGCGCCTGGGTAATTCTCCGGCAAACAGCAACCGGGTATCTTTGCATCGGAACGATCTGATCATTACGGGCATGGTATTACGTTTAACGTAATACGTCAATAAGGATGAAATGGTTTCGACGATGCGTACGTCGAAGCGCCTCCGCGTGAAATAACCAACAGGAATCCTGACTGATAGGGAATCGGTGAGATCATCGCGTGATGACAGATGTCGCCAATGCATACCGGCCGGTTGCTGTCATCCCGACGAGTATAGGGGCGCACATTGCCTTTACGGGTCCGGTATGCCATTCGGACGATCTATTGCATCAACGGCACGCTGGTCGGCGGGTTGATCGGGCTCGGGTTGTATCTGGTGTCGCTGGTGCCGCGTTGGGCGGCCGGCTGGCTGCATTGATGCGGCCGCGGGCAGCGCGTGGACGGCGCGATGCCGCGCGCCCGCGCATCACGCGTGCGCTTTCGAGCCGTGCAGTTGCAGGCCGAGCGCCTTGATGACCTTCAGGATCGTGCCGAAGCTCGGGTTGCCGTCGTGCGACAGCGCCTTGTACAGCCCTTCGCGCGACAGGCCCGCATCGCGCGCGACCTGCGACATGCCGCGTGCGCGCGCGATCACGCCGAGCGCGTGCGCGATGAAGGCCGGATCGTCGCCGGCCTCTTGCAGGCACGCTTCGAAGTAGTCGGCCATGTCGTCTTCGGTCTTCAGATGGTCGGCCGAATCCCACGGCCGGGTCTTGATTTTGTCCATCGATCACTCCATGTCGAGATGCGCCAGCATCGCGTGTGCGGCGCGTATGTCGGCCTGTTGCGTCGATTTATCGCCGCCGCAGAGCAGGATGACCCAGATCGTGCCGCGCCGGACGTAGTAGACGCGATAGCCGGGGCCATGGTCGATACGCATTTCGACGACAGGCGAGCCGGCCGATTTCCAGTCGCCCGGATTGCCCATCGACAGGCGGTCGATGCGTGCCTGGATGCGGCGCTTCGCGACGCGATCCTGCAGGCCGGCGAACCATGCGTCGAACACGTCGGTGGTCCGGATGCTGTACGTAGGCGCAATGTAGGGCATTAATTTCAATGCGTCAACCATGGTTCACAGATGTGGCGTGTTGAATTCCATGGCCGCTACAGTAGGGCCGCCCGCTTCGTTTGCGTGCGGAATGGCCGTTCGGCCGAAGTCGAAATCTTCCGAATCCGTCTACAATCAAAAACATCTTTGCTGCCCGTGCGCGCTTGCCGCGTGCGGGCGGGTCCGTTCGTCCTCCTGTCTCGGGAGGCACCGCCGCGCGTTGCAGGTCGCGCGGCGGGCAGTGCCGTGGTTTGTGTCCAGTAGGTAAAGCGTCCGCGTGCCGTAGGCCGGCGCGCGTCATGTACGCCGCGCGTCCGTATGCCGGGCAGGCGGCATCAACCGAGAGTCCCCCATGAAAGCATCGGATCTGTTCGTGAAGGCGCTGGAAGCCGAAGGCGTCGAGTACGTGTTCGGCATTCCCGGCGAAGAAAACCTCGATCTGCTCGAATCGCTGCGGCGATCGAAGATCAAGCTCGTGCTGACCCGGCACGAGCAGGCGGCCGGGTTCATGGCCGCCACCTACGGCCGCCTGACGGGGCGCACCGGCGTGTGTCTCGCGACGCTTGGGCCCGGCGCCACGAACTTCGTGACGGCCGCCGCGTATGCGCAGCTCGGCGGGATGCCGATGCTGATGATCACCGGACAGAAGCCGATCAAGTCCAGCAAGCAGGGCCACTTCCAGATCGTCGACGTGGTCGACATGATGCAGCCGCTCACGAAATTCACGCGGCAGATCGTGTCGATCGGCAACATCCCGTCGGCCGTGCGCGAAGCGTTCCGCCGCGCGGAGGAAGAGCGCCCGGGCGCCGCGCACCTCGAACTGCCGGAAGATATCGCGCACGAGGAGGGCGACGGCAAGCCGATCCCGCGCAGCTACAGCCGGCGGCCGGTAGCCGAGGAGAAGGCGATCGCACACGCGGTCGACGCGATCCAGGCCGCGCGCCATCCGCTGCTGATGATCGGCGCGGGCGGCAACCGCAAGACCACCCGCAAGATCCTCGTCGAATTCGTCGACAAGACCGGCATCCCGTTCTTCACGACGCAGATGGGCAAGGGCGTGATCGACGAGTCGCACCCGCTGTGGCTCGGCAACGCGACGCTGTCCGATGGCGATTTCGTGCACCGCGCGATCGAGCATGCGGACTGCATCATCAACGTCGGCCACGACGTGATCGAGAAACCGCCGTTCTTCATGCGCGCGGACGACAAAACCGTGATCCACGTGAACTTCCTCGGCGCGCAGGTCGATCCGGTCTATTTCCCGCAGATCGAGGTGGTCGGCGACATCGCGAATGCGGTGTGGCAGATGACGGAGGCGATCGTCCCGCAGCCGCACTGGGATTTCGCGCGCTTCGCGATGATCAAGGAGCATTTCGACGCGCATCTGGAGAAGGGCCAGCACGATCCGCGCTTCCCGATGTACCCGGTGCGGATCGTGAACGACCTGTACAACGCGCTGCCGGTCGACGGGATCGTCTGTCTCGACAACGGGATGTACAAGATCTGGTTCGCACGCTACTGGCGCGCGCACGAGCCGAACTCGCTGCTGCTCGACAACGCGCTCGCGTCGATGGGCGCGGGCCTGCCGTCGGCGATCGCGACGAAGATCGTGCATCCGCAGCGCAAGGTGATCGCCGTATGCGGCGACGGCGGCTTCATGATGAATTCGCAGGAGCTCGAAACGGCGGTGCGGCTGAAGCTCGACCTCGTCGTGATGATCCTGCGCGACGACGCGTTCGGGATGATCCGCTGGAAGCAGGAGAACATGAACTTCCCCGATTTCGCGATGACGCTGCAGAACCCCGATTTCGTGTCGTATGCGCAAAGCTACGGCGCGCACGGGCATCGCGTCGAATCGGCCGACGATCTCGAGCCGCTGCTGCGCGAGTGCTTCTCGTCGCCGGGCGTGCACGTGATCGACGTGCCGATCGATTATTCGGACAACGAGCGCGTGCTGAACCGCGAGATCAAGCGCCTGTCGGCGCAACTCTGAATTCCCCGTCCACAGGAAGGAGTCGTTCCATGTTGAAGGAAACCTATCCGTACTACCTCGCCAACGAAGCCGTCTACGCGAACACCGATCTGGACGTGACGGACAAGTTCAGCGGCAAGGTGGCGACGCGCGTCGCGCTGGCCGACGCGAAAGCGATCGACGCGGCAATCGGCGCGGCGGTCGACGCCGCGAAGCCGATGCGCGAGCTGCCGGCCTACAAGCGGCAAGCCGTGCTCGACCATTGCGTCGCGCGTTTTCGCGAGCGCTTCGACGAGCTGGCCGAGGCGCTGTGCATCGAGGCCGGCAAGCCGATCAACGATTCGAAGGGCGAGGTGACGCGGCTGATCGACACGTTCCGCGTCGCGTCCGAGGAATCGGTGCGCATCGATGGCGAGATCATCAACCTCGAGATCTCCGCGCGCGCGCAGGGCTATTCGGGCTACACGAAGCGTGTGCCGATCGGCCCGTGTTCGTTCATCTCGCCGTTCAACTTCCCGCTGAACCTCGCCGCGCACAAGGTCGCGCCCGCGCTTGCGGCCGGCTGCCCGTTCGTGCTGAAGCCCGCGAGCCGCACGCCGATCGGCGCGCTGATCATCGGCGAGGTGCTCGCGGAAACCGACCTGCCGAAGGGCGCGTTCTCGGTGCTGCCCGCCCATCGCGACGGCGCCGATCTGTTCACGACCGACGAGCGTTTCAAGCTGCTGTCGTTCACGGGCTCGCCGGCCGTGGGCTGGGCGCTGAAGGAGAAGGCCGGCAAGAAGAAAGTCGTGCTGGAACTCGGCGGCAACGCGGCCGCGATCGTCGATGCGGACCAGCGCGACCGGCTCGACTACGTGGTCGAGCGTCTCGCGTTCGGCGCGTACTACCAGTCGGGCCAGAGCTGCATCGGCGTGCAGCGGATTCTCGTGCATGCCGATCTGTACGACGCGCTGCGCGAGAAGCTGATCGCGAAGACGCGTTCGCTGAAGATGGGCGATCCGAAGGATCCGTCGACGTTCGTCGGCCCGATGATCTCCGAATCCGAATCGCGCCGGCTATCGGGCTGGATGGATGCGGCCGTCGCGGCGGGCGCGAAGATCGTCGCGGGCGGCAAGGTCGACGGCGCGATGTTCGAGGCGACGCTGCTGGAAAACGTCGGGCATGAGCAGGACCTGTACCGGAAGGAGGCATTCGGCCCCGTCGCGATCCTCGAGAAATTCGACCGGTTCGACGACGCGCTCGCGCGCGTGAACGACAGCGACTTCGGGCTGCAGGCCGGTGTGTTCACCGATTCGCTCACGCACGCGCAGCGCGCGTGGGACGAGCTGGAAGTCGGCGGCGTCGTGATCAACGATGTGCCGTCGTTCCGCGTCGACAACATGCCGTACGGCGGCGTGAAGGATTCGGGCCTCGGCCGCGAAGGGATCCGTTACGCAATCGAAGACATGACCGAGCTGCGGCTGATGGTCATACGGCGCCGCTGACGCGCGGGCGGGCAGCGCGGTGCCGCGACGGCACGCGGGCGGGCGATCGTGCCGGCCCGCGTGCCGTTTTTCATGGCGGCGCGCGCACCGGGCCGGCGTCGGGCCGGCATCGCGCCCACACCTTGCGACGGGGCCCAACGCGCTCGACTGCGGGCATGGCATCGTGATGTAATCGCGCCAAACTGCCGACCGGGGTACGACACCGGAAAGCGCGAATTCATTCTTCACGAGGTCGATTCATGTCTCCCGTCTCGGCATTCAAGCTGGTTTTGTTGTCATTCCTGGCGATCGTCGCGCTCGAATACCTCGCCAAGCGGCTGCGGCTGCCGCCCGCGGCCGCGCTGCTGATCGGCGGTATCGGCATCGCGTTCGTCCCCGGCCTGCCGCCGGTCAACCTCGATCCCGAACTGGTGCTGCTCGTGTTCCTGCCGCCGCTGCTGATGGACGGCGCGTACTTCACCGTGTGGGAGGAGTTCAAGCGCAACGTCGGCGGCATCCTGCTGCTCGCGATCGGTGCGGTCGTGTTCACGACGTTCGCAGTGGGCTTCGCCGTGCACTGGGTGGCGCCGGCGCTGCCGTGGGCCGCGTGCTTCGCGCTCGGCGCGATCGTGTCGCCGCCCGACGCGGTTGCCGCGAAGGCCGTGCTCGAACGCGTCGCGCTGCCGCGCCGGCTGATGGTGCTGCTCGAAGGAGAGAGCCTGCTGAACGACGCGGCCGGCCTCGTGCTGTTCCGCTTTGCCGTCGCGGCCGCGCTGACCGGCGCATTCAGCCTCGAGCATGCGGTCGTGCGCTTCGCGGAGCTCGGGCTCGGCGGCGTGGTGGTCGGCTTCCTGGTCGGCAAGCTCGTCGTGTGGTTCCTGAAGCTGCTCGACGACGACTATCTCGTGATCACCGTCGCGGTGATCGCCGGCTGGATCGCGTACATCGCGGGCGAAATGGTCGAGGTGTCGGGCGTGATCGCGACCGTCACGGCCGGCATGATCATCGGCTGGCATCAGCACGAGGTGTTCTCGGCGGCCGTGCGCACGCGCGGCACCGCGTTCTGGCAGGTCATCGTGTTCCTGCTCGAAGCGATGGTGTTCGTGCTGATCGGGTTGTCGCTGCGGGGCGCGATGCACCGGCTCGGCGGCTTCGAGCAGGTGCTCGGCACGATGGTGCCGCCGGTGCTCGCGGTGCTGGTGGCGGTGATCGTGTCGCGCTTCGTATGGATTTACGCGGTCGAGGCGCTGAAGTGGCCGGTGCGCGGGATCGCGCGGCGCGGCGACGCGCCCGACTGGAAGGCCGCGACGATCATGAGCTGGGCCGGGATGCGCGGCGTCGTCACGCTGGCGATCGCGCTGTCGCTGCCCGAGGCGATGCCCGGCCGCGACGTGATCCTGGTTGCGTCGTTCGCGGTGATCCTCGTCACGGTGCTGCTGCAGGGCACGACGATCGGGCCGCTGATCCGGCTGCTGCGCCTGCCGCAGCGCGAAGAGCGCGCCGCGCATCACCTGACCGAGCCGCAGACGTGGGCGTACGTCGAGGCCGCGCAGCTTGCGGCGATCCAGCCGCTCGTGCGCGACGAGAACGGGGTCGTGATCCATCCGCGCCTGCTCGAGCAATACACGTACCGCGCGGAACTGACCGAACGGGCGAAGAACGAGCCCACGTACCCGCCGGAAGTGCGCACCGCGCACTACGACGTCGTGCTGGCCGCGATCAAGGCCGGGCGCGCGGAGCTGTTGCGTCTGCATCGTTCGGGCCATATCCACGACGAGATGCTGCACACGGTCGAACGCGACCTCGACCTGCAGGAAGTGTCCGCGCAGCACGGGCGCGGGTAAGCAGCCACCCCGCCACCATCGCACGGGCCGGCTCCCTGCCGGCCCGCCGTACGCACGGGTCGATCCTCGCCCGGCGCTTTTTTTTCTTCCTCCCGCCCGCCGATCCGGCCCATTTTCATCCGGCCCCCAATGCGACAGGCAGCCAGCCTTGCAGCGCATGCAAGCCTTATGGCGCCGAACTCGCAAACGTTATCGTCTTTCGAATCCGGAAATGATCCGATTTATCTGATTCCGGCTCTTTCTGAATATTTGGCAAATCTAAACCGAAGGAGATAGATGCTGTGTTCTATTTTCATTTAGAATCAGCCGGTTATCTTTATTGAGAGAAAGAATGCGGAGGTAATGCGGCCGTCGACGGGGAAAAAACGACGTCCGGAGCCCTGCAAGGCAGTGCCGACAGGCCAAATCGGCGAAATCAGGTGGGGTTTTCAGCCGCCAAAATGAGATAGTGTCCAAGTCGGATAAACAACTCCTATGAAAGAATCGATTGGAGTTTCGGCGTTTGAAACTGTATTTATGAAAGAATCAAGCGGTGATAATGCCTCGGATTGTCTTGAATCGGGGTTATCAGTCCTTCTCGTCGACGATCAACCGTTCGTCGGCGAGGTGATCCGTCGCGCGCTGCGCAGCGAACACGACATCGATCTGCACGTGTGCACCGACGCGCACCGGGCGATGGCGGTCGCGCGCGACGTGAAACCGACGGTCATCCTGCAGGATCTCGTGATGCCGGAGATCGACGGCCTCGATCTCGTCCGCGCATGGCGCGCGGACGCCGGCACCGCACGCGTGCCGATCATCGTGCTGTCCGCGAAGGAGGAGCCGATCGTCAAGCGCGAGGCGTTCATCGCCGGCGCGAACGACTATCTGGTGAAGCTCCCCGATGCGATGGAGCTGACCGCGCGGATCCGCTATCACTCGAATTCGTACCTGATGTCGCGGCAGCGCGACGAGGCGCTCGATTTCCTGTCGCACGACATGCGTTCGCCGCAGACGTCGATCCTCGCGCTGCTCGACGTCTACCGGACCGAGCACGGCGACATGCCGGCGATCATGGAGCGCATCGCCGGCCATGCGCGGCGCGCGCTCGCGCTCGCCGACGGCTTCATCCACCTGACCCGCGCGCAGTCCGAGCGGCGCGCGCACGAGGTCGTCAGCCTCAACGAGATTGTGGTCGATGCCGTCGACCAGCTTTGGGAGAAAGCGGCCGGGTTCGGCAGCCGGGTCGTCGCGCACGTGCCCGACACCGAGTGCGTGACGATGGGCGATCGCATGATGCTCACGCGCGCGGTCGCGAACCTGATCGACAACGGGCTGAAGTACGGCCCGGCCGGCACGGACGTGCACTGCACGCTGAGCGGCGAGGACGGTGCCTGGCAGATCGGCGTCGAGGATACCGGCGCCGGCATCGCCCCGGAGCAGCGCACGGCCGCGACCGAGTCGTTCGTGCAGCTCGAATCCGCGCATGGCGCGGCGCGCGGCGGCTTCGGCCTCGGGCTCGCGTTCGTCCGCGCGACGGCGGCGCGGCATCGCGGCCAGATCCTGATGCGCAATACGGCGCGCGGCTTCATGGTCGCGCTTCGGCTGCCGGTGCAAGCGGAGCGGTGATTTCGCGGCGCGGCCTGCCGGCGCCGCGCCTTCCGTATCCGACCCCGATGCGCTCGTGGCGCGCCGTCCGGCGCGCAGGCGGGCGCGGATTTTTTCAACGCTGATTTTAGAAAGCCCATAACGAACATGGCCACCGTGACGCCCCGCGCGACCAATGAAAGCCTGCATACGACGATCGGCGCTGCCCGGCTGACGCTCGGCAATCGCATCCTGCTCAGCTTCGGCGTGCTGTTCGTGCTGATGCTGGTGACAGCCGGCGTGTCGTACGAGCGACTGCGCGCGATCAACAGCGAAGCCGTCAGCATCGAGCGCGACTCGTTGCCCGGCGTGTACCTCGCGTCGTCGCTGCGCGGTTCGGTCAACGAATCGTTCACGCTGCTGCAGCAGTCGATCTTCGTCGAAACCGACCCCGACAACGTGCATCGCGATCTCGCGAAGATCGCCGATGCGGTGAAGGAGATCGACGCGCTGTCGGTCGACTATCAGGCCACGACGTTCCGCGACGACGACCGGCAGCGCTTCGCGACCTTCCGTGGCGCGTATGACCGCTACCTGCCGCTCTTGAACGATGCGGTGCAGCAGAGCCGCACGTCGCACAGCGACGCGGTGGCCGCCTATGCGAAGGCGCTGCCGGCGTGGACCGAGGTCGTGCGCAACGCGAACATCCTGGTACAGGAAAACCGCAAGTTCGCCGAGCAGTCGGCGAAGCTGATTCGCGAATCCGTGCAGGACACCGAGGTCGTGCTCGCGACGGCGCTGGCGATCATGCTGCTGTCCGCGCTGGGGCTCGGCTACGGGCTGTTCCGTTCGGTCACGGTGCCGATGGCGCGGCTCGTCGAGGTGCATGACGTGATGCGCACCGGCAACCTGACGCGCCGCCTCGACCTGCGCCGCCGCGACGAATTCGGCACGCTCGAGACGGGCTTCAACCGGATGGCCGACGAGCTGACCGAACTCGTCTCGCGTGCGCAGCAGTCGTCGCTGCAGGTGACGACGTCGGTCGCCGAGATCGCGGCGACGTCGCGCGAACAGCAGGCGACCGCGAACGAAACCGCGGCAACGACGACCGAGATCGGTGCGACCTCGCGCGAGATCTTCGCGACGTCGCGCGACCTGCTGCGCACCATGAACGAGGTGGCCGGCGTGGCCGAACAGTCGGCGACGCTCGCGGGCGTGAGCCAGAGCGGGCTCACGCGGATGGGCGAGACGATGCGCAGCGTGATGGACGCGGCCGGTTCGGTGAACGCGAAGCTCGCGATCCTCAACGAGAAGGCGCTGAACATCAACCAGGTGGTCGCGACGATCACCAAGGTGGCCGACCAGACCAACCTGCTGTCGCTGAACGCGGCGATCGAGGCCGAGAAAGCCGGCGAGTACGGCCGCGGTTTCGCGGTCGTCGCGACCGAGATCCGCCGCCTCGCCGACCAGACGGCCGTGGCGACCTATGACATCGAGCAGACGGTGAAGGAAATCCAGTCGGCCGTGTCGGCGGGCGTGATGGGGATGGACAAGTTCTCCGAGGAAGTGCGCCGCGGGATGCTCGACGTGCAGCAGGTCGGCGGGCAGCTGTCGCAGATCATCGCCGAGGTGCAGACGCTCGCGCCGCGCTTCCAGATGGTCAACGAAGGGATGCAGACGCAGGCGAACGGCGCCGAGCAGATCACGCAGGCGTTGTCGCAGCTGTCGGAGGCCGCGCAGCAGACGGCCGAGTCGCTGCGCCAGTCGTCGCAGGCGATCGACGACCTGACGCTGGTCGCGAACCAGTTGCGTACCAGCGTGTCGCGTTTCAAGGTCGACGCGTGACGCGCGCCGATCCGCAGAACGGCGCACACGCGCTGTTCCTGATGTTCGAGCTCGACGGTGGGCGCTATGCGCTCGACGCGGCCGGCATCGAGGAGGTGCTGCCGCTCGCGACGACGAAGGCCGTGCCCGGCGCACCCGAATGGATCGCCGGGCTGCTGATGCGCGGTGGCCAGCCGGTGCCGGTGATCGACGTGCCGATGCTGGCGCTCGGGCGGCGTGCGCAAGCGCTGCGCTCGACGCGGCTCGTGATGGTGCGCTACGGCGCGGGCCAGGGCGACGGCGAGCGGGTGATCGGCCTGATCGTCGAGCGCGCGACGCAGACGATGCGGATCGACCGCGCGGCGTTTCGCGCAAGCGGCATCTCGACCGCGCGCACACGCTGGCTCGGGCTCGTCGCGAACACGCCCGACGGCGTCGTGCAGCAGGTGTCGGTGACCGACCTGATCGACGACGTCGCGCGCCTGTATCTGTTCGACGGCCTGCCGGGCCACGGGGGGGGGTCCGCATGAAAGAGTCCGAATCGCGATTTCGCGGCTGGCTGCTGCGCGAGACCGGCATCGACCCCGATTCGCTCGGCAACGAATTCCTGACGCGTGCGTTGACGGAACGCGTGCATGCGCTGCAGGCGGACGGCGAGCGCTTGCTGTCGGCCGCGCGGCCGCCGGTGACGCAGGAAGCGCTCGACGCGTACTGGCAGCAGCTCAACGCGTCGGCCGACGAGCGGCGCGCGCTGATCGAGCTGTTCGTCGTGCCCGAGACGTGGTTCTTCCGCGACCGCGAGGCATTCGCGACGCTCGCGCGGCTTGCGGCGGAACGGCAAGCCGCGATGCCCGGCCGCATGATTCGCGTGCTGAGCGCGCCGTGCTCGACGGGCGAGGAGCCGTATTCGGCGGCAATGGCGCTGCTCGATGCGGGGCTCGACCCGGCCAGCTTCGCGATCGACGCGATCGACCTCAGCGCGCGCGCGATCGAGCAGGCGCGGCTCGGCTGTTACGGGCGCAACGCGTTCCGCGGGACGGCGACGGAGTTTCGCGCGCGGTACTTCACGCCGGCCAACGACGGCTGGCTGCTGGACGAGTGCGTGCGCGCGTGCGTGCAGTTCCGTCACGCGAACCTCGTCGATCCGGGCGCGGATACGGGCATTCGCTACGATTTCGTGTTCTGCCGCAACGTGCTGATCTACTTCGACCGCGATGCGCAGGATCGCGTGATCCGCTCGCTCGACGGGCTGCTCGTCGACGACGGCATGCTGTTCGTCGGGCCGGCCGAAACGGGCGTCGCGATGCGGCACGGGATGCGCTCGGCGCGTGTGCCGCTGGCATTCGCGTTTCATCGCGAGCCGGCCGGTGCGGTGGCCGATGCGTACGCGGCCCGGCCGGCCGCGCCGCTGCACACGGCGGCGCCGTACCGGCGCGCGGAGCGCTTCACGGTTGCCCCGGTCGCGGCGCCGCGACCGGTGGTGGCGGTCGCGCCGCCGGCCTGGCTCGGCGACGGGCTGCAGCCGTTCGCGGCGACGCCGCCGGCCGTGAACACGGCCGCGTTCGACGCGCGGGCCGGGCGATCGGTGGTGATGGCCGAAGCCGCCGCACCCGTCGTCGAAGGCATCGCGCCGACGCTCGAGGATGCGCAGGCGCTCGCGAATGCGGGCGCGTTCGACGAGGCCGAACGCGTGCTCGCGCAGTTCTCGGCGCGCGTCGGGCCGCATGCCGATGCGTTCTACCTGAACGGGCTGATCGCGGATGCGCGCGGGCGCGCCGCGGAAGCCGGCGACTTCTACCGGAAGGCGCTGTACCTGCGGCCCACGCACCACGAGGCGCTGACCCATCTCGCGACGCTGCTCGACGTCGGCGGCGACCGCGCGGGCGCGCAATGGCTGCTCGAGCGCGCACGGCGCTCGGCGGGCTGATACGAATACGGGATCGGGACCGACACCGCGATGACCAGAGGACTCCATGAACCGCGACGCCGCTGCCACTGACGACACGACGATCGACGTCGACGATTGCTGGAACCGGATCGGCACGCGCGGCGACCGCTCGTGCGAGCGGCTGAACGACTGCCAGCGCTGCCTGAATTGCCCGGTCTACGCGTATCACGCGGCGCGGCTGCTCGAGCGTCCGCTCGGCGACGCCGAGATGGCCGACGCCACGCGCCGGATCAGCGCGTACGGCACGACCCGCGTGCGCGCCGACGACGATACGCACCATGCGGCGCTGGCGTTTCGCGTGGCCGACGAATGGCTCGCGCTGCCGATCGGCGTGCTGCGCGAGATCGCCGGCACACGCCCGATTCATTCGCTGCCGCATCGCCGCAATTCGGCCGTGCGCGGCGTGGTCAACATCCGCGGCACGCTGCGCATCGCGATCTCGATCGGCGCGCTGCTCGGCCTCGGAGCGGGCAAGGGCGGCAACGGCGGCGGCGACGGCCGGTTCACGCGGCTGCTGGTCGCCGCGCACCAGGGCGAGCCGGTCGTGTTTCCGGTCGACGAAGTCGAGGGCGTGTTGCGCTTCGGCGCCTCCGACTGGGTGCCCGTGCCGGCGACGGTCGGGCGCGCGAGCGCCGGCCTGTCGCGCGGCGTGCTGTCGTGGCGCGGCAAGTCGGTGGGCCTGCTCGACGACGACCGTTTGTTCGACGCCGTGACACGGAGCATGCGATGAGCGGCGATGACGATCTGAGCCACCTGTCGCTGCTCGAGCTGTATCGCGAGGAAACGCGCACGCAGACCCAGGCGCTGTCCGAGCGGCTGCTCGCGCTCGAATCGGGCGAGCCCGATTCCGTCGCGCTCGAGGCCTGCATGCGCGCCGCGCATTCGCTGAAGGGCGCCGCGCGCATCGTCGGCGTGCCGCTCGGCGTCGACATCGCGGGGCGGATGGAAGAGTGCTTCGTCGCCGCGCAGGCCGGCACGATCGCGCTGACGGCCACGCACGTCGACGTGCTGCTTGCCGGCGTCGACCTGCTGGTGCGCGTCGGCGATCCGCAGGGGCAGCCGGTGACGTCGACCGAGATCGACGTGTTCGCGGCGGCGCTGACGGGCGCCGACGGCGCCCAGACGATGCACGCGTCGGCTGTCGTCCCGCCGCCGGTGCCGCCATCGGTCGTGCCGTACCGCGACCACGACGGCGCCGCGAACGAGCCCGTTGGCGCAAGCGCCGCGGTGCCGCCGCTCGCGGTGTCGGGCACGGTGCCCGATCCGGCCCAGGCCGGCCGTATCGCCGGCGCCGGCGCGATGCGCCGCGTGCGTGCCGATACGCTGAACCGGCTGCTGAGCCTGTCCGGCGAATCGCTGGTCGAATCGCGCTGGCTCAAGCCGTTCGCCGAATCGATGCTGCGCGTGAAGCGCGCGCAGCGCGACGCCGCCCGGTCGCTCGATCTGATGGTCGAACAGTTCGCCGACGATCTCGACTCCGGCATGCTCGCGTCGATGAACGAAGTGCGGCACATGCTCAACGACCTGCAGCGTTCGCTCGCCGAGCGCATGGACGAATTCGACCGCTTCGAGCGGCGCAGTACGCATATCGCCGAGCAGCTGTACGACGAGGCGCTGCAATGCCGGATGCGGCCGTTCGGCGATGCGACGCGTGCGTATCCACGCATCGTCCGCGATCTCGCGCGTTCGCTCGGCAAGCAGGTGCGCTTCTCGATCGTCGGCGAAGGCACGCAGGTCGATCGCGACATCCTCGACCTGCTCGACGCGCCGCTCGGCCATCTGCTGCGCAACGCGATCGATCACGGCGTCGATTCGCCCGACGCGCGGCGCGCGCGCGGCAAGCCGGCCGAGGCCAGCGTGACACTGGAGGCGCGCCATAGCGCCGGCTCGCTGCTTGTCAGCGTGATCGACGACGGGCCGGGCGTCGACATGGACGCGCTGCGCGCGGCGGTCGTGCGCCAGCGCCTGACCGACGACGAGACGGCCGCGCGGCTGTCCGATCCCGAACTGCTCGAATTCCTGCTGCTGCCGGGCTTCTCGATGCGCGACGCGGTGACCGACGTGTCGGGCCGCGGCGTCGGCCTCGACGCGGTGCAGGAGATGGTGCGCGGTGTGCGCGGCGCGGTGCGGATCTTCAACGAGCCGGGCGCGGGCATGCGCTTCGTGCTGCAGCTGCCGCTCACGCTGTCGGTGATCCGCAGCCTGCTCGTCGAGGTCGGCGGCGAACCGTATGCGTTCCCGCTCGCGCATGTGCGCCGCACGCTCGAACTCGCGCACGACGATATCGACGTGCTCGAAGGGCAGCCGCATTTTCCGTTCGACGGCCGGCGCGCAGGGCTCGTTGCCGCGCACCAGTTGCTCGATGCGGGCGAGCCCGACGCGGCGCGCACGAGCACGGCGGTCGTGGTCGTCGGCGGCGAGCCCGAGCTGTACGGCGTCGCGGTCGACCGCTTCCTCGGCGAACGGATGCTCGTCGTGCAGCCGCTCGACAGCCGCCTGCACAAGATCCAGAACATCGCGGCCGGCGCGCTGCTCGAGAACGGCGACCCGGTGCTGATCGTCGACGTCGAGGATCTGATCCGCTCGGTCGACAAGCTCGTGCGCGGCGGGCAGCTTGCGCGCGTCACGCGCGATCCGCAGTTCGCGCTCGCCGACCGGCGCCGCCGCGTGCTCGTCGTCGACGATTCGCTGACGGTGCGTGAACTCGAACGCAAGCTGCTGGAGAAGCGCGGCTACGACGTGACGGTCGCGGTCGACGGGATGGACGGCTGGAACGCGGTGCGCAGCGATGCGTTCGACCTCGTCGTCACCGACGTCGACATGCCGCGCATGGACGGCATCGAACTCGTCACGCTGATCAAGAGCGATCCGATGCTCAAGCGCGTGCCGGTGATGATCGTGTCGTACAAGGATCGCGACGAGGATCGCCGCCGCGGGCTCGACGCCGGCGCCGACTACTACCTCGCGAAGAGCAGCTTCCACGACGAGGCGCTGCTCGATGCCGTGCACGACCTGATCGGGGGCGCGCGCGGATGAACATCGGTATCGTCAACGACCTGCCGCTGGCCGTGGAGGCGCTGCGCCGCGTGCTCGCGCTGCGCGCGGACCACCGCGTGCTGTGGGTCGCGACCGACGGCGACGAGGCGGTGGATTTCTGCGTCGCGCATCCGCCCGACGTCGTGCTGATGGATCTCGTGATGCCGAAGGTCGACGGCGTCGCAGCGACGCGCCGGATCATGGAGCGCGCACCGTGCGCGATCCTGATCGTGACGGCGAGCGTCAGCGCGAACACGTCGTCGGTCTACGAGGCGATGGGCGCCGGCGCGCTCGACGCGGTCGACACGCCGACGCTCGCGCTCGGGCTGTCGACCGACGCGTCGCCGCAGGCGCTGCTCGCGAAGATCGACCAGATCGGCCGGCTGCTCGAAAGCCGCACCGCGGCGCTCGTGCCACCGGGGCCGACGCCTGCGCGCGGCCAGCCGACGCTCGTCGCGATCGGCGCGTCGGCGGGGGGGCCAACCGCGCTCACCGCGTTGCTGCGTGCGCTGCCGGCCGATTTCCCGGCCGCGATCGTGATCGTCCAGCACGTCGACCAGGCGTTCGCGCTCGGCATGGCCGAGTGGCTCGACGGTTATACGCGGCTGCCGGTGCGCGTCGCACGGCAGGGCAGCGTGCCGCAGGCCGGCGAGGTCCTGCTCGCGGCGACCAACGATCACCTGTACCTGTCGCCGCGCGGCGTGCTCGGCTATACGCGGCATCCGGTCGAGACGCCGTATCGGCCGTCGATCGACGTGTTCTTCAACAGCGTCGCCGACGGCTGGCAGGGCGATGCGTTCGGCGTGCTGCTGACGGGAATGGGGCGCGATGGTGCGCTCGGCCTGAAGGCGATGCGCGCGAAGGGTTGCTACACGATCGCGCAGGACGAGGCGACCAGCGCCGTCTACGGGATGCCGAAGGCGGCCGCGGCGATCGGCGCGGCGTCGGCGATCCTGCCGCTCGATCGGATCGCGCCCCAACTGATCTCGCGCATCACGCGCCCGCTGCGCGACTGACGGCGCGCCGGGGGGCGCGGTGCCGTCCGGTTCCGGTATGCCGGCGGCCGCATTGCGTGCGATGCGTGGCGTCACGTACAATTGCCGCCTGCGGAGATGGCATGCCTCCGTGCGGTCGTTTCCGGCGCGTGGCGCGCGGTGCGGCCCTCAACCGCCGGTTTGCCCGGCTGATGATGCCTGCGTGTTCCTGGGTTGTCAGGAGGTCGCAGGCCGTCCATGCGGTATTCTGCCGCCCAGGTTTTGATGTTCTGTCGAATCTGGAAATCATGTTTTTCACGACTTCTGCCGATCTTCTCGCGACCGTGCGCTACGTGTGCCGCTGGCTCGCGCTCTCGGCCCTGCTCGGCGCGCTGGCCGGCACGGCTTCCGCGCTGTTCCTGATTGCACTCGACTGGGCGACCGGCACGCGCGTTGCGCATCCGTGGCTGCTGTGGGGGCTGCCGGCCGCCGGTTTCGCGACCGGATGGATCTACCATCGTTTCGGCCAGTCGGTCGCGCGCGGCAACAACCTGCTGATCGACGAGATTCACGACCCGAAGGCGCTCGTGCCGAAGCGGATGGCACCGCTCGTGCTCGTCGCGACCGTCGTCACGCACCTGTTCGGCGGCTCGGTCGGCCGCGAGGGCACCGCCGTGCAGATGGGTGGCGCGCTCGCCGATCGTGTCACGCACGTATTCCGCCTCGATCGCGAGCATCGTCGCGTGCTGCTGATGGGCGGCATCGCGGCCGGCTTCGCGTCGGTGTTCGGCACGCCGCTCGCGGGCGCCGTGTTCGGGCTCGAGGTGCTCGCGATCGGGCGCGTGCGGTACGACGCGCTGCTGACCTGCGTCGCGTCGGCGATCGTCGCGGACGTCGTGTGCCGCGCGTGGGGCGTGCATCACACGGCCTATGCGATTCCGTTCGTGCCGGCCGTGTCGGCGACGGGGCTGGCCGTGACGGTGGTAGCGGGCATCGCGTTCGGCGTCGTCGGCCGGCTGTTCGCGTATGCGACGCATGCGCTGACCGCGTGGTTCCGCCGCGTGATCCGCTATGCGCCGCTGCAGCCGGTGCTCGGCGGCCTGCTGGTCGCCGCGGCCGCCACCGTGCTGAACGTGCCGCAGTATCTCGGTCTTGGCATCCCGACGATCGAGGCCGCGTTTCACGGCCCGCTGCCGCTCTACGATTTCGCGGGCAAGTTCGCGTTCACCGTCGTCACGCTCGCGTCGGGGTTCAAGGGCGGTGAAGTGACGCCGCTGTTCTACATCGGCGCGACGCTCGGCAACGCGCTCGGCCAGGTGCTGGCGCTGCCGGTGCCCGTGCTCGCGGGGCTCGGCTTCGTCGCGGTGTTCGCGGGCGCGGCCAACACGCCGATCGCGTCGACGATCATGGCGATCGAACTGTTCGGCGCGGACATCGGCGTGTATGCGATCGTTGCGTGTGTCGTCGCGTATCTGTTTTCGGGGCACGCGGGGATTTATCGCGCGCAGCGCGTGGCGGTGGGGAAGGGGGCGCAGGCTGAGGCGGAGTGAGGCGGGGCGCGCGCATTGGAGCCGGGGGATGGCGCGGCGGAAAGCGACTCCGTAAAATGGGTTCGCCGCGAATTGGCGGGAAATACGGCGGGTGTCGTGGGTGTTCGGTCGGGTTGAGGGGTTCGACACGATCACCTGTATCGCCGACAATCCCGCACGCATCGCCAGAAAATGCATTGGACCCTCTGCCGGTATTGGCTCGTCCCGGCGGGATCGACACAGAAAAATGAGAATGACGTATGTCGAAAAATAGCCAGAAAATTTACTTGGCCGCGTGGTTGGTGACCGTCCTGCTGATACTCGTCGACCTGATCTGGGCGTACCGCGTCGATTTTCGAATCGAAAAGGGCAGCCTGGTGCAAAGTGCGCGAATGCTTTCGGTTGTCTTTGCTGTTGCCCTGGCGTTCTGGCTGATTTCGCGCATACCGTACAAGGTGCCCGCCAGAAAGGCGTTCTATGAAAATGTCGCGCATTCACTTCAATGGATCGCGGTTCTGGCCGTGTTCACGCATGTCGCGCTGGTCTTTCAATACCTGTGCGTCACGACCAACTTCCCGCTCGTGGGCGACGCCCTGGTGGCGGTTGACGCCGCACTCGGATTTCACTGGCTGGAAACGTATCGCTGGGTGACGATGCATCACTGGATGCACGCCGTCCTTGGGCTCGCGTATGTGTCCGGCGATGTGCAACTCCTCGCCATCCCCGTCATTCTTGCGATTACTTCGAACTCGCGGGACTACGCCGAGTTCGTCGTGCAATTCATCGTCTCGGTCATCGTGTCGATTCTGATCTCTGTCTTTCTTCCGGCCGAGAGCGCATTCCTGCATTTCAATATTCAAGACCCCGGTACCGTCTCGACCGTATCCGACTTTGCGCGGTTGCGAAGCGGAGCAGCCCGGGAAGTGATATTCGCATCGGCCCAGGGGCTCATTTCCTTCCCGTCGCTGCACGTCATGCTTGCGCTGAGCTTTGCCTATTCGCTGCGCCATGTCCGGTTTGTGTTCCCGATCGGGATTGCACTGAATGCGCTGATGATCGTTTCGACGCCGACGCAGGGCGGGCATTACCTGTCCGACGTGTTGTCGGGGTTGGTCATCGGTGTACTGGTGATCTATGTTGTCCGAATCTGGTTCGCTGGCGGGCGTGCGCCGGGTGTCGCAGCGCCGAACCCGGGTGTTCGGGACGGGCGCAAAGGGTTGACGCATTCCTGACATGACGGAATACGTTCTTCGTACACAAGGTGCCGAAAACCGGGCGACGGACATCCGATGACACTCGACGATTTCCTGACCGAAGCGCATCGCCTTGCCAGGCCATGCCGTCAATACCGTTTCGCGGATGACGGAGCACCCGTCACCGGATACTGGCACGGTGTCGACGCGGGCGCGTTGTGCGTGTCCGTCGAGCGCGATGGCACCTGGCTGAACGTGTATCTCGACGAGCACGGCGCGTCAGGCCGCGTGGAGACTTCCGCGCAACCCGTTCCTTCCGAACACCCGCTGTGCCGCTCCGACGCGACCTCGCTGCCGCCGATCGAAGCGGTGTTCCGCTTCGGCTCGGCTGCGATCGACGCCTACCTGAGCGCATACGGGTGGCAACGCGACTGGGGATTCAACGATAACTTCAAGGGCCTCGCGGCGCACGACTACGCGCGCGAATGGATGAGGCAATGCCCGCTCTATACGACCGGCGTGGTCGCCGTCGCGGGCGGGTGGCACGTTCCCTGGCCCGACGACGACTGGGACGACCTGATCGGCCTCGATCTCGTCCTCTGGACGTTCGAGGAATCGGAACCGTGGGTCGAGGTGTTTTCCGACGGCAGCCGGTACTCGGTGATCCAGCGGATCACCTAGCCAACCGGCATCCGTTGTTACTTCTTCGGCAGGCGCGCGACATGGCGAGCCAGCAGTTCCTCGATATCGACGCCTTTTTCGGCCAGCAACGTCGTGACGATGCCGGTCAGTTCGCCGAGCGTTTCCTTGACCGATTCCCGGATCGTATCGACGACGACCTGGGTGCTGCGCTCGATCTCGATGTTGACCTTGTCGTTGACGCCCTTCGCGTCGAAGGTCGTCGCGCGCCGCGTTTCGGGAATCAGCCAGATCTCGAACCAGCCTTCTTCGCGATTGACGTCCGACACGGTGAGGCTGCAGCCGTTGATCGCGATATAGCCCTTCGCAAACACGTAACGCTTGAACTCGGCCGGCACGCCGATGCGGATCATCCGGTTGTGCTCGGACGTCGCGATGTGCAGGATGGTGCCCGGGAAGTCGACATGGCCGGACAGCGGATGCCCGCCGATTTCCGCGCCGTCCTTCGCGGCCCGTTCCACGTTGATCCGTGCGCCGGTCGACAGGTCGGCCAGCGTGGTGATTTTCAGGCTCGGCAACATCACGTCGAAGTCGATCAGCTCCGGCGAATGGATCGTCGTCACCGTCAGGCAGACGCCGTCGACCGAGACGCTGGCGCCGATCTCGATGTCGTCGGTAAACCGCTCGGGGAATTCGATGCTGAAAGTGCGCAGCTCCCCGTGATCCTTGATGGCCTTGATGGCGCCTACGCCCTGGACAATTCCTGTAAACATGATCGATCCCTCGTCGCAAATTTCCTGGCCGACATGATAAGTGATCCCGGAAAAAACGACTCAGCGCCGCGCGGTGGCGGGGCAGCCGGCGATATCCGCAGACGAGAAAAAGGCCGTGCACGTGGCACGGCCTCGATCCGAATCCGGTCGGGTCGACACGGCCCGGCCCGGCGGTGATGACCCCACCGCCGGGCCGCATCGCGACCCGCCTGCATCACGCCTCGGCCGGTTCGCCCAGTGGCCCGGCGTCATCGTCCGCGGTGCGCCGCGGCGAATCGGCGAGCCCCTTCGCGAGCTCCAGCGCCTGCCGCTCGAACAGCCGGCGGTAGATGCCGCCGTCGATACGGATCAGCGCGTCGTGACTGCCTTCCTCGATCACCTTGCCGCGATCGAGCACGAGCAGCCGGTCGAGCGCGCGCACGGTCGACAGCCGGTGCGCGACCACGAGCGTCGTGCGGCCGACCATCAGCCGTTCCATCGCCTGCTGGATCAGCAGCTCGCTTTCGCTGTCGAGGCTCGACGTCGCTTCGTCGAGGATCAGGATCGGCGCATCGGCGAGGAACGCGCGCGCGATCGCGACGCGCTGGCGCTCGCCGCCCGACAGCTTGATCCCGCGTTCGCCGACGAGCGTGTCATAACCGTCCGGCAGCGCGACGATGAAGTCGTGTGCGCTGGCGAGACGTGCGGCGCGCTCGATGTCCGCGCGGCTCGCGTCGGGGCGTGCATACGCGATGTTCTCCGCGAGCGTGCGGTGGAACAGCACGGGCTCCTGCTGGACGATCGCGATCTGGCCGCGCAGCGAATCCTGCCGCACGCGGGCGATGTCCTGCCCGTCGATCGTGATGCGGCCGCCCGACACGTCGTACAGGCGCTGGATCAGCTTGATGAACGTCGTCTTGCCCGACCCCGAGTGGCCGACGAGGCCCACGCGTTCGCCGGGCGCGATCCGCATCGAGAAGTCGTCGTACAGCGGCACCGGATGGTTGCCGTAGCGGAACGTCACGTGCTCGAAGCGGATCTCGCCTTGCCCGATCCGGATCGCCGGTGCGTCGGGACGATCATCGATGCCGAGCGGCTGGCGCTCGAGCGCGACGAGCTCTTCCATGTCGTTCACCGAACGCTGCAGGTTGCGGATGTGCATGCCGACGTCGCGCAGGTAACCCTGCAGCATGAAGAACATCGTCAGCGCGAACGCGATGTCGCCGACGCTCGCCTCGTTGTTCGCCCACAGCCGCAGCGCGACGCCGATCATCGCGGCCTGCATCGCGACGAGCATCGCGCCCTGCAACCCGCCGTTGAACGTGCCGCGCACCCACGTGCGGCGCGTGCGCTGGCGCCACTTGCCGATCACGCGTGCGAGCCGCGCTTCCTCGCGCGTTTCCGCACCGAATGCCTTGACGACCGCGTTGCAGCTCACGGCGTCGGCGAGCGCGCCGCCCATGCGCGTATCCCACAGGTTGCCGAGCCGCGCGGCCGGCGCGACGATGCCGAGCGACACGGCGACCGTCACCGAGATGTACAGCAGCGAGCCCACGCCGACGACGAGCCCCATCACGGGCCAGTGCGTGCCAAGCAGCACGGTTGCGCCGACCAGCATCGTGACCGACGGCAGCAGCGCGATCAGCACGGTGTCGTTCAGCAGGTCGAGCGCCCAGATGCCGCGCGTGATCTTGCGCACGGTCGAACCCGCGAAGCTGTTCGCGTGCCAGTCGGTCGAGAAGCGCTGCACGCGGTGGAACGACGCGGCGGCGATCTCGCTCATCATCTTCAGCGTGAGCGTGATGATGTTCAGGTAGACGCCTTGCCGCAGCAGCGTCGCGCCGATGCCGAGCGCGGCGAGCGTGCCGAACGCGGTGATGGCGGAATGCCACGCGGCGGCGCGGTCGGTCAGGCCGGTCGACAGCGCGTCGACGAGGCGGCCGGCGAACAGCGGCGTGAGCACGTCGGCGAGCGCGGCGAGCAGCGCGAACGCCGCGACCGTGGCGATGCGGGCCGGCTGCTGGCGCCAGTAGCGGAAGGTGAAGCCGAAGACGGCCTGGAATGCATGGCCGCCCAGTTGGGTGGTTTTTCTGGTCATGTATCGTTGCCCGGCGCATCGCGCGACGGGACTTTCCGGTTCGGAGAACGTCGAAAACGCAACAGCCGGAGCCGCGCGGAAAACGCGGGCGGAACGAAACGGGCTGTCGGGAAAAAGCGCGGCTGACGGGTTAGCGGAAAACTCGGGAGCCGGCGCGGACGGCGGGCTGGATCAGCTACGCCGTGGGACCACGTTCGGGAAGGTTGCTGGCATTCGGAACATCTGCACCTCCCCTGAAGTGAACGGTTGAAAGGACGCCGAAAAGACGTGTAAAGATTCTATCAGTACTGTCCGGCGCGCTGCAACGTCCGACGAATGCGGCGTTGCGGCGTCGATACGGTTAGTATTCAGGGTTTCGGCCCTGCTTTCGCGGGCTGTCCGCGGCGCGGCCCCGGCATGACGAGCGGCGCGCGACGCGGCCCTCGCAGATTCACCACGAACCATTCCTGAGGAAACGATGAGCGACGTTCAGCAAGGCATCCTGGCTCCGATCGATACGGCGGCCCGATACCTCACTTTCACGATTTCGAATGACGGCAATGTGGCGGCGGCGCTCGCCGCGTTGCGCGAGATCGTCGACGGGCGCGACACGGTCGTCGGTTTCGGACAGGCGCTGGCGGCGCACCTCGGGCGCCCGGTTCCGGGCCTGACCGACTACCCGGCGTTCGCGGTGAAGGACCGCACGCTGCCGGCGACGCCGGCCGACGTGTGGGTCTGGCTGCGCGCCGACGATCGCGGCGAGATCGTGCTGCGTGCGCGGGCGATCGAACGCGCGCTGGCGCCGGCGTTCGCGCTGCAGGACACCGTCGACGGCTTCCGCTATTCGAACGATCGCGACCTGTCCGGCTACGAGGACGGCACCGAGAACCCGACTGGCGACGACGCGCTCGACGCGGCGATCGTGACGGGGCAGGGCGCGGGGCTCGACGGCGCGAGTTTCGTCGCGGTGCAGCAGTGGCTGCACGACTTCGACCAGATGGAGCGCATCCCGTCCGGCGACATGGACAACATCATCGGGCGCCGCCGTTCGGACAACGAGGAACTCGACGACGCGCCCGAGTTCGCGCACGTGAAGCGCACCGCGCAGGAAAGCTTCGAGCCCGAGGCGTTCATGCTGCGCCGTTCGTCGCCGTGGTCGGACGCGCGCCGCGCGGGCCTGTACTTTGTCGCGTTCGGCTGCTCGTTCCGCGCGTTCGATGTGCAGATGCGCCGGATGAGCGGCGCGGAAGACGGCATCGTCGACGGCCTGTTCCGTTTCACGCGGCCGCTGACGGGCGCGTATTTCTGGTGTCCGCCGATGAAGGGCGGCAAGCTGGATCTGTCGGCGCTCGGGCTGTAAGCGCCTGACTGCATCGAAGGACGGGCGGGCCGCGCATCGTGCGCGGCCCGCCCGTTTTGTTTTGCGCGTGGCGATCGCGCGTCAGTTCAACGTCGTCTCGATCCGCGTGCCGCGCTTGATGAACTGCGTGACCGGCGTCTTCTCGCAGATCTCCGCGAGGCGCTGGCGTTGCGCGTCGTCGAGCGGGCCGTCGAGCGTCACGACGCGGCGCACGTATTGCACGCCTTCGCGATCGGCATGCAGCTCGGTGCGCACGTCGATGCGCGCGGTCGGCCACGACTTGCGCTGCATATACATGCGCAGCGTCGCGGCCGTGCATTGCGCGAGGCCGGCGAGCACGAACTCGTACGGCGCCGGCCCGCGGTCCTGGCCGCCTTCGTGTGGGCCTTCGTCGCCGGTCAGCGCGTGCGTGCCGGCCTGCAACTGGACGACGTAGTCGGGCGCGTCGGCATCGAGGACGGCAGCGGCATGGATGAGCGACATGGCAAGTCTCCGGTAAGCGGGAAGAAGGCGGCAGGCGCTGCGTGGCAGTGCAAAGCCGTCAGCATAGCGTTTCGCCCGGAACGGCGTCCGTAGCGTGCTACGCGTCGGCGGCGCCGGCGCTGCTGCGCACGAGCGCGGCGATGCGTTCACGCACCCACTGGTGCGCGCGGTCGGTATCGCGCGATTCGTGCCAGTACGCGAGGAGCGGGAACGGCTTGAGCCGCAGCGGCAGCGGCCGCACGACGATCGGCAGCAGCGCGACCATCCGCAACGCATAGGTGTGCGGCAACGTGACCAGCAGGTCGCCGGTCGCCGCGATCTGGCACGCGGCGAAATAGTGCTGGCAGGTGAGCCGGATATCGCGGAAGCGTCCATCGCTGCCGAGCAGCACGTCGAGCGATTGCGGTTCGCCGAACGACGACACCGCGATATGCTGCGCCGCGAAATAATCGCCGCGCCGCAGCGCGTCGCGCGCGAGCGGATGATCGCGGCGCAGCGCGACGACGAGCGAATCGTCGAGCAGGTGTTCGGTGGCAATGCGCGGGCCCGTCTGCACGCGACGATCGACGACGAGATCGAGATTGCCCGATGCGAGTTCGCGCTCGATGTCGGGCACCGCGATGCGGCGGCTCACGAGCCGCAGGCCCGGCGCTTCGTCGGCGAACGCGGCGACGATCCGCGGCAGCGCGATCGATTCGAGCACGTCGCGAATGCCCACCGCGATGCTCAGGTCGAGCGTCGCGGGATCGAATGCCGACGGGTCGCGCGCGGTGCCCTGCAGGCCGTTCAGGTGCAGCTGCACGTCCGCGATGATCGAGCGCGTGCGCTCGGTCGGCACGACACGGTTGCCCTGGCGCACGAACAGCGGATCGTCGAAATGCGCGCGCAGCCGGTTGAGCGCGTGCGTGACGGCCGGCTGCGTGAGATGCAGCGCACGGGCGGCCGCGCCGATGCCGCCGTGCACGTAGACGGCGTCGAGCACGCGAAACAGGTTCAGGTCGAGACGGTGGTCGGCGGGCACGGGGTGCGGGCGGGGTGGTCAACGGTGGATCGATTCTAAAGGATGCGCAGGCAACGGATGCGCGGGCTTTCGTGCACGGCGATCGATGGCGTTCGCTGCATGTCGATGCCGTTCGAACCGATACGCGCTGCAACACAATGCGGCCCGTGATAAATGATGGCCGCAACAATCGGCCGCATAGAGAAGCGTGATTCCATGGCGGCATACCAGCGGCCGGTGGCAGCCTGTAGTAATCCGCCATCATGCTGTCCCCGTCGGCCATTTCGCGCCAAAGGCGTGACCCGTTCGGCTAAGATGCCGTCGCTTCATATTTCGGGATAGCCGTCCTGTCGCACGCATTCAAACCAAATATAAGCCTGACAGTTCGACGGTATTAGAAGAAGTCGAAACAAGTCGGGGGCTTGGCCAGTGAATGCAGCAGATCAGAGGTGGGTCGTTATCTATTTGAGTACGGGGTTTTCGTTGGCCCAGGCCGCGCGTCTTGGCGAGGCTTTCAATCTGGCGAATCGTTTGCATGCGTTCAGTGCGGATTACCAGTTGAAGTACGTATCCGAAAGCGGGGGACTGTTGCAGTCGTCGTCCGGCGTGAGAATCGCCGCCGATCCGCTCGGCGACGAGCACAGTCGCCGTGCGCTCGCGTTCTTTCATCTTCACGGCGACCGCGCGGCCGTCAACTGGGATGCTGCATTGCAGCGGCGCCTGACCGACATTCGTCATCATGCGCGCTGGATCGTCGACGCGATGGACTTGCCCGCGCTCGCGGCCACGCAGCGGCCGTCGGCGGCGATCGACATGCGGCCCGGCCGGGCCGGGCGCCGTGCCGCCACGACGATCGAACTGGAGGCCGGCGAAACCGACGTGTTCGCCGCCGCGCTCGACATGTTCCGCGACGATCTCGGCGACAGCGCCGCGCGGGAGATCGCCAGCAACATGCTGCGGCCGGTCGAGCAGCGTTATGCGCAGTCGATGTGGGCGTTCCGCGAACTGAGCGCGAGCCCGTCGATCCGGATGTCGGCGCAGCGGTTGCGCGCGCAGAGCGTGAACCGCATCTCGATCGCGAACGCCGCGCAGGCCGCCGCGATGAGCGAGCGCAATTTCCTGCGGCGCTTCAAGAAGGAGATCGGCGTCACGCCGACCGAGTTCGTCCAGCATGTGCGGCTCGAGCGCGCGTGCCACATGCTGATCCATACGACGCTGCCGGCCGACAAGGTCGCGCGTCGCACGGGGTTCGGCAGCGGCGAGCGGCTCGCGAAGCTGTTTCGCCAGCGCCTGCTGATGTCGCCGACCGAATTTCGCGTCGCCGAGCGGGACAAGATCCTCGCCCACGGCACCGCGTTGCACGATGCGGACGAGGGGCCCGCAGCCGCGTTTTGCGCGGGCGACGAGACGCGTTGCGTCGCATGCGCCGACGCGCGCGAGAAAACGGGACGGATACCCGTAAAATCGTCGTGTCGCGATCCCGATCCCCTGTTTACATGCCCTTCCTCCCCACTACCGCCACTGCCCCTTTCTGCCCGTCGGAAGTAAAGGGCAGCATCACGATCGACGCCGGCGCGCCGCGCTGGCAGAAGCTCAAGCGTTTCTTCGGCCCCGGCCTGCTCGTGGCGATCGGCTACATGGATCCCGGCAACTGGGCGACCGACATCCAGGCCGGCTCGCAGTTCGGCTATTCGCTGCTGTGGGTCGTCGCGTTCTCGAGCCTCGCGGCGATCTTCCTGCAGATGCTCGCGGCGCGGCTCGGCCTCGTCGCGGGCAAGGATCTCGCGCAGGCCAGCTACGACCGCTACGGCCGGCTCGGCCGGATCGTGCAGTGGGTCACCGCCGAAGTGTCGATCATCGCGTGCGACATCGCGGAAGTGCTCGGCTGCGCGCTCGCGTTCAAGCTGCTGCTCGGCGTGCCGCTCGCGTGGGGGATCGTGCTGACCGCGCTCGACACGTTGATCGTGCTCGGGCTGCAGGGCAAGGGCTTCCGGCAGATCGAGGCGATCGTGCTCGCGCTGATCGCGACGATGGCGTTCTGCTTCGTCGCGCAGGTCGCGCTCACGCCGCCCGACTGGCATGCGGTGGTCGGCGGCCTCGTGCCCGGCGATCCGGGCCACGACCGCAAGGACGCGATCGTGCTCGCGCTCGGCATCGTCGGCGCGACGATCATGCCGCACAACCTGTATCTGCATTCGTCGGTCGTGCAGACGCGGCATGTGGTCGGCGGCGCGCGCGGCGTGGTCCGCGATACGCTCGCGCTCGTGCGCATCGATACCTTCGTGTCGCTGTTCGTCGCGATGCTCGTCAATGCGGCGATCCTGATCGTCGCGGGCGCGGCGTTTCACGAGACGGGCCAGCACAACGTGACCGACATCGAACAGGCCTACAAGCTGATTACGCCGATCGCCGGTGGCGCGGCCGCGCTGCTGTTCGGCATCGCACTGCTCGCGTCGGGGCAGAGCTCGACGCTGACCGGCACGATCGCCGGCCAGGTGATCATGGACGGCTTCCTGCATACGAAGATCCCGTGCTACCAGCGCCGGCTGATCACGCGCGGGCTCGCGCTCGTGCCGGCGCTGATCGGCGTGCTGTGGCTCGGCGACGGCTCGGTCGGGCAGTTGCTCGTCTGGAGCCAGGTGCTGCTGAGCCTGCAGCTGCCGTTTGCGATGTGGCCGCTGATCCGGTCGGTCAGCGATCGCAACACGATGGGCGCGCACGCGATCGGCCGCGGGATGCAGGTTGCCGCGTGGGCGCTGTTCGCCGTCATCACCGGTACGAACCTGCTTTTGATTACCGGTGTCGCGGGCTGATACAGCCTGAAACAGGCTGACACAGACGCACGGCGCGCATACGGTAAACTGCGGCCTTTCGATAGCCGTCCGAAGTCCGTTATGTGGAGTGACATCAGCAACATCGGCGATGCCGCGCTGACCTTGCCGATCGCGCTGACGTGTGCGGCGTGGCTGGCGCTGACCGACTGGCGCCTCGCGGTCCGCTGGAGCGTGCTGCTTGCCGCGGGCATGGGCCTGGTCGGTGCAACGAAGATCCTGTATGCCGGGTGCGGCATCGAACTCCCGCAATTCGATTTCCGCGTGATCAGCGGCCATACGATGCTGTCGACGTCCGTGTGGACGGTCGCGCTGTCGATGCTGTGGCAGGCGTTCCGGCCGGGGAAGGCGCCCGGCATCGCGGCCGGGCTGGCCGTCGGCGCGATCACGGCGGTGGCGCGCGTGTTCGATCACTCGCACACGATTCCCGAAGTCGTCGTCGGCTGGATGCTCGGCGCGCTGGTCGCGCTGGTGTTCCTGCGCGGCTACGACGGTGCGCGCCAGCGCGCGTTCTCGCCGCGCGTCGCGGCGGTCTGCCTGCTGCTCGTGTCGGGCATCGCGTACGGGCACCGTGCGCCGTTCCAGCAAATGATCGACACGCATTCGCCGCAGCTCTGCGCGTTCGTGCGCGCGCCATCGGGCGACGGATTCTGACGGTTGTTGGTTTCGGCGGCGGGGATTCCTGCGCCGCTGTGTGGTTGCTTGCGATCGCCCGGCAATGGCCCGATTCCTCTTTCCGAGCGCTTCCTTTCGGTCGCGGAACGCAACGTTCGTTATCCCCCTGAATCACACAACCGGCTGATCGGCAGGATCGGCCGCGCCGGCTTGCGCGCTGGCGTTGGCGCGCGAAGGTCATGAACATAATCTATGACCGGGCATAACGAATATTCATTTCATCGATTGGCGGCATTCGCGTACGCTGGCTGTCGTTCGACTGGGGGCCGGCTGCCCGGCTTGCCCGGCGCGCGTCACGTTCGTCTCGATATACTTGCGGAAACCGTCAGGCACCTCGTCACGCCGAGGCGCCGTCAACCGGCATCTGTCAGCCGGGATACACACGGAAAACCCGTCGCGGCAGCGTTGCGCGACGACGATTCACGATAGGAGCAGGTTCCATGACAGTCGTTTCTTCGCGCCTCGCAGGCAAGTGCGCTTACATCACGGGTGCCGCGGGCGGCCTCGGCCGCGCGATCGCGCGGCGGATGGTCGAGCAGGGCGCACGCGTGTTCGTGACCGACATCGCCGAAGCGGCGGTGCTCGACGCATTCGCACAGGAACTCAACGCGGGTCACGCAACGCCGGTCGCGTTCGCCGCGACGCAGGACGTGCGCGACGAAGCGCGCTGGAAGGCGCTGCTCGCGCAGGCGACCGATGCGATGGGCGGGCTGTCGGTGCTCGTCAACAACGCGGGGGTCGGCTCGATCGGCTCGCCCGCGCAAATCGAGCTGGACGAATGGCGGCGCGTGATGGCGATCAACGTCGAGAGCATCGTGCTCGGCTGCAAGCATGCGCTGTCCTATCTGGCCGAGAGCCACCCCGCGTCGATCATCAACATCTCGTCGGTCGCTGCGTTCAAGGTCGAGCCGGATTTCACCGCGTACAACGCGTCGAAGGCGGCGGTCGCGTCGCTGACGAAGTCGGTCGCGATCGACTGCGCACGCCGCGAGATCGACGTGCGCTGCAACTCGATTCACCCGGCGTTCATCCGCACGGGGATCGTCGAGCCCCTGTTCCAGACGCTCGGCGAACGCGACGCAACGCGCAAGCTCGCCCGCGGCATTCCGCTGCGCCGGCTCGGCGAACCGGACGACGTCGCGCATGCGGCCGTGTATCTCGCATCCGACGAGAGCCGCTTCGTGACGGCCGCCGAACTCGTGATCGACGGCGGCATGTGCGCGGTCTGACGCGCATCCCGCACAACAACTACCGGAGGAGAACATCGTGTCGACACCCGTGAACCGCCAACTGCTGCTGAAGACGCGCCCGGAAGGGCGGGTCGGCCGCGAACATTTCTCGTTCGTCGAGACGCCGGTGCCGGCGCTCGCGGACGGCGAGGTGCTCGTGCGTGTGCAGTACCTGTCGATGGACCCGACCAACCGCGTGTGGATGAGCGACGTGCCGCAGTACCTGCCGCCCGTCGCGATCGGCGAGGTGATGCGCGCACTCGGCATCGGGCGCGTGGTCGCGTCGCGCCACGCGGGTTTCGCGGAAGGCGATCTCGTGCAGGGGCTCGTCGGCTGGCAGGACTACGCGGTTGTGCCGGCCGACCAGGTCGCGCAGCTCGTGAAGCTGCCCGCGCAGTCGGGCCTGCCGCTGCCGACGCTGCTCGGCGCGTGCGGGATGAGCGGGCTGACCGCGTACTACGGGCTGACCGACATCGCGCCGGTGCAGCCCGGCGAAACGCTGGTCGTGTCGGCGGCGGCCGGGTCGGTCGGCTCGATCGCCGGGCAGATCGGCAAGATCCACGGCGCGCGCGTGGTCGGTATCGCGGGCGGGGCGGACAAGTGCCGCTACCTGACCGAGACGCTCGGCTTCGACGCGGCCGTCGACTACAAGGCCGACGATTTCCGCCAGCAACTGAAGGCGGCGACGCCGGACGGCGTGCATGTGAACTTCGAGAACGTCGGCGGCGAGGTGATGCGCGCGGTGTTGTCGCGGATGGTGATCGGCGGGCGCGTCGCGCTGTGCGGCGTGATCTCGAACTACAACAGCGGGCGCGCGGCCGACGACGTCGGCGTGCTGATCTCGAAGCGGCTGACGATGCGCGGCTTCCTGATCCTCGACTACCGCAAGAGCCGCGAAGCCGTGCAGACGCTCGCGGGCTGGTTGCGCGACGGTCGGCTCAAGGCCGAGGAAACCGTGGCCGACGGTCTCGAAAACGCGCCCGACGTGCTGAATCGCCTGTTCGACGGCGATCATCGCGGCAAGCTCGTGCTGCGCGTCGATCCGGACGCGTGATCGGCCTGCGGCGCGGCGCGCGATGCCGGCCGCGGGTTGCGGTAAAGGGTTGTCGAACGCGGTGAGTTCGATCAAACGGGACTCGGTTTGGGACTTATCCCATATATTCCCGGCCTCTCTCCCTAAAGTGATCGCCAGCAAAAAGGCGGCGTGACAGATGCGTCACGCCGCTTTTTTTCTGGTCACGCGGCAGAGGAGAGGGAACGTGCGGAGCAATGCGAAGCGGGCAGCATCGGCTGCGATGCGCAAGCTTCCGCGCGTGTGCGGACCGCCGGCAGCCGAGTGCGTGGCACGCGGCCACGCGGGGTGTCATTCGACTTGTTCGGCGCGCGCGTAGATGTCCCAGCTCGCCATGAACAGGGCGGCGACGAGCGGCCCGATCACGAAGCCGTTGATGCCGAACAGCGCCATCCCGCCGAGCGTCGAGATCAGCACGACCCAGTCGGGCATCTTCGTGTCCTTGCCGACGAGGATCGGGCGCAGCAGGTTGTCGACGAGGCCGATCACGCCGACGCAGAACGCGACGAGGATCGCGCATTTCCAGATCTCGCCGGTCGCCAGGAAGTAGAGCGCAGCCGGTATCCACACGAGGCTCGCGCCGATCGCGGGCAGCAGCGACAGGAACGCCATCAGCGCGCCCCACAGCACGACGCCCTGGATGCCGAGGATCCAGAAGATCAGCCCGCCGAGCGCGCCCTGCACGAGCGCGACCGCGATGTTGCCTTTCACGGTCGCGCGCACGACCGTCGTGAACTTCGCGAGCAGCAGGTTCTTGTGCTCTTCGTCGAGCGGCAGCGCGCGGCGCACGCGGCGGCCGATCTCGCCGCCGTCGCGCAGCAGGAAGAACACCATGTACAGCATCACGCCGAAGCTGACGATGAACTGGAACGTGTTCTGGCCGATGCTGAATGCCTGGGCCGCCGCGAACTGGCTGATCTGCGCGGCGCCGTCGGCCAGCTTCTTCTGGATGCCGGGGATGTTGGTCAGCCCGTATTTCGCGAGCAGGCGCTGGATCGAGGTCGGCAGCGCGTGGATGATGTCCTGGAAGTACTGCGCATAGTTCGGCTGCGCGGTCTTGAGTTCCTGGTAGACGTACGCGATTTCCTGGACGAGCGTGCCGGCGACGAACACGAGCGGCAGGATCACGATCAGGATGATCAGCGTCATCGTCACGAGCGCGGCCAGGTTGCGTCGCTTGCCGAAACGCGCGGCGAGCCAGCGCTGCACCGGCTGGAACAGGATCGCGAGAATGGTGCCCCAGAACACGGCGCCGGAGAACGGCGCGAGAATCCCGCACATGCCGACGGTGACCGCGAACAGCAGGAAATAGAAGAACTTTTGGTGGTCGTGATGTCCGCTATCCATGGGTGGCATTCGCGCAGATTGATGCTTGGTTTGATTGAATCTCGTTGCCCGGGGCACGATCGGCTCGCGAACGTCACGGGTTCGCGGTGAAACGCATCGCAGGGGCGGCCCAACCGGAGTATGCCCGCAAAGGTGCCGCCATCATAGCCGCTGCGCGTGACCCATGCGAAAACGCCGCGGCCGGGGCCGCGGCGCTGCCGGGAAGCGGGCACGGCCTGAGGCCGCGCGCCGCGTCGTCAGATATCGAGCCGGGTGACCTTGGTGCCGTTCACCGACAGGTCGCCCATCAGGCCCGCGTTGGTCAGAACCAGCACCTCGACCGGCGCGGTGGCCGTGGTGGTATCGACCGCGCCGTTCGCACCGACCTTCACGACCGCAACCGATGCGTCGGCGCCGGCGGCCCAGCCGTCCGACTTGCGGAACGAGTCGAGTGCATCCTGCGTCATGAACAGGAACACGATCGCCTTCGACTGCGCGCCGGCCTGCAGGCCGACCGACAGCGACGACGTGTTGTAGTAGCCGACGGTGCTGCCGCCGACGCGCAGCGCGCCGTTGCCGGACTGGCCACCGACGATGAAGCCGGCCTGCAGCACGTTCGGGAACACGAGCACGCCGCGCGATTTCCCGACGAGCTCACGCGAACCCGGCACCGTCGAATAGAGGCGCGACAGCGTTGCGTTCACGCTGGCGTCGATCGACTGGCGCTTCGACGCGCTGGTCGACGCGTTTTCGGGTTTGTCGGGCGTGGTCGTGCAGCCGGCGAGCGCGAGGCTGCCGAGCATCACGGCGGCGGCGGCTTTCATGGCGAGAGATTTCTGCATGGCGATTCTCCTTCGTTGTCTGATTGAGGACGGACAGGGCGGGCAGCGGGGCGGGCAGCAGGGCGGCCGGCGCCGTTCAACGGCGAGAAAGGAGCAGGCCCGCAACGAACGCGAGGCCCGCGACGACACCGGCGGTTTGCCACGGGTTGTCGTGCACGGCCTGCGACACGCGTTCGGCCGAATCGCGCAGCCGGGCGGCCGCGCTGCCCGACGCGTGGTCGAGCGTGCTGCGCGCTTCATCGAGCCGGGACTGCACGCGCTTGCGCAGCGCGGCGATATCGCCGTCGCCATCGTTTTTCAGCAGGTCTTCCAGTTCGTCGACCAGTCCGCGCAGATCGTCGGTCACGTCGGCGTGCAGGTCACGAGCGGCCGACCGTGTCGTGCGGCCCACGCGCCGGCCGGTGCGCCGGATGTCGGACAGGCCCCGGTCCAGCTTGTGTTCGATCGAGTCGGTGAGTGCCATGGTGTTTATCCTCCTTCGATTCAAGGCTAATTTGAAGATAAGACGAATCCCAGCAACTAGTGTGATTCACTTGATCCGATTGAGTTTCGAGACAAATTTTCAATTTGTCGGCAGGATCGCCGCGAAGCCCCGTCGTGCGGGGCGGCGCAGCGGTTGAAAAAATTTCGCAATTGGGCGAGTCGGCGTATCGGGCAGCGATACGAAATGAATGCCCGGTAAATATGGCGTCGCCAGGGGCATCAGGTAAATAGTGCCGTTGCATGCGTTGTGCTGATGCAAATGCACTAGTCCACGCTGTTTCGCGGACCGCGGTTCGCGCCCGAGGCCGGCCCGGTGCCGCTGTCGTCAAGTGCGATATCGACGATGACGGGATCGTGGTCCGACGAGCGGTACGCGTCGGGTGCGTAGTAGGACGACCGTTGCGCGGGTGTCTTGTAATCGGGCACGGATTGCAGTGCAACCGGTTCGTCGGCGTTGATGTGCCAGATGTGCACGGCTTTCACGCGCGCGGCGAGCGTCGAGGTGGCAAGCGCGTGGTCGAGGTTGCCGGCTTCGCCGCGAAATACGTAGCTGTACGCAGCATCGCCGACGAAGCGGGTTACCAGGTTTGCGTAACCGTGCGATTCGAATGCGCGGACCGGATCTTCCTTCGCATAGCTGTTCAGGTCGCCGATCAGCAGCACGCCGTCGGCTGCGACACCCGTCGGCGACGCGGCGAGCCAGTCGGCAATGCGCGTGGCGGCCCGCGTGCGTGCCGCATTCCAGCAGCCCTGGCCGTCGGACTGGTCGAGGTCGGCGCCGGTCGCGTGCGGGCAGTTCTTCGACTTCAGGTGATTGACCGCGACGGTGAACGCGCGCGTGCCGTCGATGCGTCGGAAGGTCTGCGCGAGCGGCGGGCGGTGGCGGCGGCCGAGCGAGACCGTGGCGGCGCGCCCGACCGGCTCGACTGTGCGGCTGTCGTACAGCAGCGCGACCGCGATCGCGTCGCGGCCAAGCCGCGCGGTGCCGGGATCGACCGCGCGCCAGCCGTCGCCGAGTTGCGCGGCGAGACGCCGCACGGCGCTCGCGTTGCCGTAGCTGTTGTTCTCGATTTCCATCAGCCCGATCACGTCGGCGCGCAGCGCACGCAACGCGGCGACGATCTTCGCTTCCTGCCGCACGAACACGGCGTGCGTTTTCGCGCCGCGGTTGGTCGGCGCGTCGAATCCGCCGCCCTGGCCGTCGCCGTTGAAATAGTTGAAGACGTTGAAGGACGCGACGCGCACATCGGCGTCTGGATGCCGGCCCGGCGCATCGGTACGCGGATTCGCGGTGGCGTCGAACACCGGCGCCGCGCCGGCTGCCGGTTGCAGTCGCCACGTGTCGTAGCGCAGTTCGAGCACGCCTTCGACGCCGCGCACCGTGTAGCCCGCGCGCAGCGTGTTGGCGGCGCTCAACGCGGGCGACGGATAACGGACCGTCGCGGGATCGCGGCGGTTCGAGCCGTCGTCGAGCACGATGCGGTTGAGCGCGTTGGCCGCCGCATATGCAGCGGCTTCGGCCGGCGGCGCGACCTGGGTCGGGATGCGCAGCCGGCCGTTGCTGAGCACGACGCTGCCGTAGCGGCCGAGTTCGTGGGTATCGCTGACCGTCAGCGTTTGCGGCAGGCGCACCCGCATGCCTTCGTGCGCGGCCAGCACGGCCGGGGTGGCGACCGGCAGCGTGAGCGTCGCCGGCGTGACCGTCTGCCCGCGTGCGCAGACGGCGATGCCGCCCGACAGCACGAGCTGCGTGCGGCCGTATCGGTCGTCGACCCTGCCCGTGAGATGCACGAGATCGCCGGCGTTCGCACGCACCTTCGGCGCGTACACGAACAGGCCTTCCGGGACACCCGGCCGGTGCCGGCGTTGCGCGTCGGCCTGCTGGACGAAGAAACCGCCAAGGCCGTCGGCGCCGCCGAACGCCGCGGTGACGACCGCCTCGATCGAGGTCGTTTGCCCGGCCATCGGCGACGGGCCGCGGGCGCTGCGGAGGTCGGCGATGGCCGTGGTCGCGCCGCCGCAGCCGGTGCTGACCGGCAGCGCCGCCGCGGCCGGCAGGAAGGAGAGGGCAAGCGATAGCGCAACGGCAAGCGACGGAAGCAGGTGTGACATGGGACGGTCCACTGGAAGAAAATCCGACAGTTCGGGAACGCATCTTGACGGCAAAATGTCAGGAAGCGGCCGAATTGGCCGTCCGGCCAGTGCTGGATGGCTAACGATGCAGGCAGGCCCTGCCGCGGCTGTTACGCTTTCGCATCGGGTGTCGCACGCCGATCGCGCAGTGAACGCTGCTGCACCCCGTCCCCACAGGAGAAGCCCATGTCTTACATGCTGTTGATTGTCGAACCGACCGACCAGCGCGCCGAACGCACGCTCGACGAAGGGCAGGCGCTGTACGCGCGGATGGTCGATTTCGCCGAGACGCTGAAGGCGCGCGGCGTGCTGCGCGGCGTCGAGTCGCTGGAGCGCTCCGAGCGCGGCACGCGCGTGCAGGTGCGCGACGGCGAGACGCGCCTGCTCGACGGCCCGTTCGCGGAAGCCAAGGAGATGGTCGGCGGCTTCTTCCTCGTCGACGTCGACACGCGCGAAGAAGCGATCGAGATCGCGCGCCAGTGCCCGGCCGCGCAATGGTGCACGGTCGAGGTGCGCGCGGTCGGCCCATGCTTCCTGTGAATGCCGTGACTCGGTATTTACCCTGATGCGTAGCGGCGCGTGTCGATTCGGCCGGGTGCCGCCCGTCGTCAGGATAAGGCGCCGATGAACGGACGCCTCCTGCCACCGAAGACAAGGAGTGAACGATGCGATTCATGATCATGATCCGGGCGAACGCCGTCAGCGAATCCGACGCGTTGCCGGACAACCGGCTGGTCGAGGCCATGACCGTCTATCACGAGGAACTGGCCAACGCCGGCGTGCTGCTCGACGCGAACGGGCTGCGGCCGAGCGCGCGCGGCTGGCGCGTGCGCTACACGGGCGGCAAGGGCGCGGTGATCGACGGCCCGTTCGCCGAAACGAAGGAGCTGATCGCCGGCTATACGCTGATCCAGGTGCGTTCGCGCGACGAGGCGCTCGAATGGACGCGCCGGTTCCCCGCGCCGTTCGGCGCCGAGATGGATTGCGAGATCGAGGTGCGGCCGCTGTTCGAGCTCGACGACCTCACGCCGAGCGACGCGGTCGAGCGGTTCCGCGAACTCCACGTCGGCCGCGGCAACGCCGCCTGAATTTCCGCCTGAAGCCTGAATCCATTCCTACCGGAGCACCCGTCATGCACAAAATGGTTTTCATCAACCTGCCCGTGACCGACCTGCCGCGCTCGAAGGCGTTCTACCAGGGGCTCGGCTTCGAGGTCGTACCGGCCTATACGAACGACCAGGCCGCCTGCATCCGCATCAGCGACACGATCTTCGCGATGCTGCTCGTGCGGCCGTTTTTCCAGACCTTCACCGACAAGACCATCGTCGATCCGGCGACGCACGTGCAGGCGTTGTCGTGCCTGTCGTGCGAAAGCCGTGCCGAAGTCGACGAAGTCGTCGCGAAGGCGCGCGCGGCCGGCGGGTCCACGCCGCGTCCGCCGCTGGAGTACCCGGGCATGTACGGCCACGGGTTCGCCGATCCGGACGGCCACACGTGGGAGCTGATGTACATGGAGCAGGACGCGACCGCGCAGGGGCACGCGTCGTGACGCGTGAGGCGACGCATCGTGCGATCGAAGCGGTCTGGCGGATCGAGGCGCCGAAAATCATCGCGCGCGCCGCGCGCGTGGTGCGCGACGTCGGCGTGGCCGAGGAACTGGCGCAGGACACGCTCGTCGCGGCGCTCGAGCACTGGCCCGTCGACGGTGTGCCCGACAACCCGGCCGCGTGGCTGATGACGGCCGTGAAGCGTCGCGCGCTCGACCGCGTCCGGCAGGAGTCACTCCATGCGGCGAAGCGCGACCAGCTTGGCCACGAAATGGACGCGCTCGAAGCGCATGTCGTTCCCGATATCGCCGATGCACTCGCCGACGCGAGCGACGACGACATTGGCGACGACCTGCTGCGGCTGATCTTCACGTCGTGCCACCCGGTGCTGTCGACCGATGCGCGGGTCGCGCTGACGCTGCGGCTGCTCGGCGGGTTGACGACGGGCGAGATCGCGCGCGCGTACCTGACGCCCGAGCCGACGATCGCGCAGCGGATCGTGCGCGCGAAGCGCACGCTCGCGGCGGCGCGCGTGCCGTTCGAGGTGCCGGCCGCCGATGCGCGGCCCGCGCGGCTCGCATCGGTGCTCGAAGTGATCTACCTGGTGTTCAACGAAGGTTATGCGGCCACCGCGGGCGACGACTGGACGCGTCCGGCGCTGTGCGACGAGGCGTTGCGGCTCGGCCGCGTGCTGGCCGGGCTCGCGCCGGACGAGAGTGAAGTGCTCGGGCTCGTCGCGCTGATGGAGCTGCAGGCGTCGCGCATGCATGCGCGCACCGATGCGCAGGGCCGGCCCGTGCTGCTGCTCGACCAGGACCGCAGCCGCTGGGATCCGCTGCTGATCCGGCGCGGGCTCGCGGCGCTCGAACGGGCGACGAAGCTCGGCGGCGTGCGCGGGCCGTATGCGCTGCAGGCTGCGCTAGCCGCCTGCCATGCGCGCGCGCGGCAGCCGTCGGACACGAACTGGGCGCAGATCGTCGCGCTGTACGACGCGCTCGCCGAAGTCGCGCCGTCGCCCGTCGTCGAGCTGAATCGCGCGGTGGCCGTGGGCATGGCGTTCGGGCCGGCCGCGGCGCTCGAACTCGTCGACGCGTTGCGCGACGATCCCGCGCTCGTGCGCTATCACTGGCTGCCGAGCGTGCGCGGCGACCTGCTGGCGAAGCTCGGCCGCGCCGACGAGGCCAAGACCGAGTTCCGCCGCGCGGCGGAACTGACGCGCAACGAACGCGAACGCGAATTGCTGCTCAGGCGCGCGACGGATGCGTGACGCATGAGCTGCGCGTGAGCGCGGCGCACCGCGCGCCGAACCCGCCTTCCCGACGATTCCAGCACCCGGCACTATCACCAGCATTGAAAAAGCCTATTGGGGGATGCGAACGCGAGCGCCTAGATTAAAGAGCGCGATGCGCGCGCCCCGGCAAACGCATCGTTCCCCACATACATCATCGGCCCGGCTTCATACGCGGCCGCGCCGACTCGCACGGAGGCGCAAATGGCTCAACTCAAGGGCAGCAAAACCGAAGAGAACCTGAAGGCCGCATTCGCGGGTGAATCGCAGGCGAACCGGCGCTATCTGTATTTCGCTTCGAAGGCTGACGTCGAAGGGCAGAACGACGTCGCCGCGCTGTTCCGCTCGACCGCCGAAGGCGAAACCGGCCATGCGCACGGCCATCTCGAATATCTGGAAGCGGTCGGCGATCCGGCAACGGGCTTGCCGTTCGGCTCGTCGCGGCTGAATCTCGAAGCGGCGATCGCCGGCGAAACGCACGAATACACCGATATGTATCCGGGCATGGCGAAGACGGCACGCGACGAAGGCTTCGACGAAATCGCGAACTGGTTCGATACGCTCGCGAAGGCCGAACGCAGCCACGCGAACCGCTATACGAAGGCGCTGGACAGCCTCGTCGACTGACGGGCCGCCGCGGGCCGCACGGCACGTGCCGGGTGACCGGCCAGCGGCAGGCCGTTCGTTCATCGCTGCCCGCAGCGCGCGGGCGGCGCGCGCGCGCATGCGCGCCACGCTGGAGCGCCCCATGCCCCACAAGGAAGGCAGTCTCGAAGCCCCGACCCGGCATCCGCTCGACTGGCAGTCCGATGCGTTCTACGACCAGGCCGCGATCGATGCGGAAATGACGCGCGTGTTCGACATCTGCGCCGGATGCCGGCGCTGCGTGTCGTTGTGCGGCGCGTTTCCGGCGCTGTTCGATCTGGTCGACGACACGCCGATGGGCGATATCGAGGAAGTGCCGAAGGAAGCGTTCGGCAAGGTCGTCGACCAGTGCTATCTGTGCGACCTCTGCTACATGACGAAATGCCCGTATGTGCCGCCGCACGCATGGAACGTCGACTTCCCGCACCTGATGCTGCGCGGCAAGGCCGCGCGCTACCAGCGCGGCGAAGCGTCGCTGCGCGACAAGATACTGTCGAACACCGATGCGCTCGGTCATTTCGCGGGCATTCCGATCGTCACGCAGACGGTGAACGCGGTGAACCGTACGCCGCCGGCGCGGCATGCGCTCGAAGCGGCACTCGGCGTCGATCGCAACGCGTGGCTGCCGGAGTTCGCGCCGCGCAAGTTCCGCCGCGCCGCGAAGCGCTCGGCCAACCCGCCCGTGCGCGACGGCGAACGCACGCCCGGTAAGGTAGCGATCTACGCGACGTGTTACGTGAATTTCAACGAACCGGGCATCGGCCACGACCTGCTCGCGATTCTCGCGCACAACGACATCCCGTACGAACTCGTCACGCGCGAAGCCTGCTGCGGGATGCCGCTGCTCGAGCAGGGCAACCTCGCGGGCGTCGCCGCGAAGAAGGCCGTGAACATGCCCGTGCTCGAACGTTATGCGCGCGAAGGCTACGCGCTGATCGGCGCGATCCCGAGTTGCGTGCTGATGTACAAGAGCGAACTGCCGCTGATGTTCCCCGGCGACGAAACCGTGCGCGCGGTGGCCGACGCATTCTGGGATCCGTTCGAATACGTGATCGCGCGGCATCGCGACGGATTGCTGAAGACCGATTTCAAGACCGGCCTCGGCACCGTGTCGTATCACGTGCCGTGTCATGCGCGCGTGCAGAACATCGGTCGCAAGACGGCCGACGCGCTGTCGCTCGTGCCCGATACGCGCGTGAATGTCGTCGAGCGCTGCTCGGGCCATGCGGGCACGTTCGGCGTGAAGAAGGAGTTCCATGCGGACGCGATGCGGATCGGCGCGCCCGTGTTCAAGGCGATGGCCGAGCCGAAGCCGGATTTCGTGTCGTCCGACTGCGCGCTCGCCGGCCATCACATCGTGCAGGGCATCGACGAGAAGGGGCTGCCGTCCGCGCCGCTCGCGCATCCGCTCACGCTGCTGCGTCGCGCGTACGGCATCTGAGCCGATGCCGGCCGACCCACGAGGACATCCCATGACGCTGACCCGCGACTCCCTGCTGACGCTCGAAGCGTACGCGAAGATCCGCAGGACCGAACACGCGCGGCTCGTCGCGTACAAGCGCCGCCGCGCGGTGGCGCTCGGCAACCATCTGCGTTTCCTGTTCGAGGACGAGACGACGATCCGCTATCAGATCCAGGAGATGCTGCACATCGAGAAGATCTTCGACGAGGCGGGCATCGAAGGGGAGCTGGAAGCGTACCTGCCGCTCGTGCCCGACGGCACCAACCTGAAGGCGACGCTGCAGATCGAATACGAGCACGAGGTCGAGCGGCGCGCGGCGCTCGCGCGGCTGATCGGCGTCGAGGATCGCGTGTACCTGCGGGTCGACGGGCACGCGAGCGTGTACGCGCACGCCGACGAGGATCTCGACCGCGACAACGCCGAAAAGACCTCGGCTGTGCACTTCGTGCGCTTCGAACTCGATGCGCCGATGCGCGCGGCGCTCAAGGGCGGGGCAGGGCTGTCGATCGGCTGCGATCACCCGGCCTACACGATGCCGCCGCAGCGCGTGGACGCGGACGTAACCGCGTCGCTGGCCGGCGATCTGCGCTGACGCGCACGTCCTGCACGCCGGTTTCCGTTTTTCCGTTCCGACCCGAAACAGAATTTCCGCACATGGTGCGGCGCTGCCGGTCGCCGGCCGCCGCGAAGATGTAACAGGCGTCACGATTTGCATGCGGAGAAACAATGTGCATCGTGCGTCACCGTGTTTTCATCACTCGCGGAGAAACAATAAAAAGATTGTGCATGGAGATAATTCGACTGAGCGGTATTCGAATGATTTACCGATTCGTGAATATCTTGTTACGAAATTTCCTCTGATTTACCGATTTTCGGAAGCAATTCCGGAGATTGTTGCCGGCAAGGGTCGGAGCGGCCCGAAAAGGCCTATTGGCGGGCATTCTTCAGACCATGCGGAGCCCCGCCAGGCGGGCTTTTGCAGCGGAGCGCATAAAGATCTCGCAAAAAAATTCATGCGTAAATAGATTACCTATCCATGGCAGGTTGTTTCAGTGCGTAACATTAAGTCATTGTCATATTGAGATAAACCCTGAGGATGGTATGCTTCGTGCACAAAAATTCCCACATTGGAGTGAGACCGTGATTTGTGCGCCATTGCCGGGAATGGCGGCACCGTGAAAGTGCGGTGTCGCGCCGGCATGCACAACACCGGATAACCATAATGTGCAACCTGGCCGCCCCGCGACGCGAAGCATCGCGACGGCGCCGCCAATCGCAGCCCGGCCTGGCTGCGTGGAGAGATCTACTATGTTCTTCGATGAGCTTAACGATGAAGAGTGGTTTCGTCTTTCAACGCTGATCGCCGATGAACCCATCCGGCTGAATCGTCGTGGGCGTCCACGAGCCGAACCGCGCGTCGTTGCCAACGCGGTGCTCTGGATCCTGACGACCGGTGAAGCCTGGTCCAAGCTGCCCGGCCGTTATCCGTCCGGGCCGACGTGCCGCCGCCGCTACGAGGAATGGCTCGCGAACGGCACGTTGCTGCAGATGATCGATGCGTTGACCCAGTTCAGCGGGCGCACGTTCGCGTATATCCCGCCGCCGCCGGAAGCGGTCGTTCCTGCGCGTCGCGCGGAGCCCGTGCCCGACAACGATCGCTTGCGCGGCGTGTTCTGGCAAAACCCCGAATCGTGGCAATTGCCGGTTGCGCAGGCAAACGTTTGGGAGGGCGAAGGTGCGTCGATGAGCGCGATGCCGAACGACGAAACGGGCGATCCGTCCGGTGCGTCGTTCGCGGTGCCCGGCGCGCCGGCCGCGGAACTGCGCCATGCGCGCCCGTCGTCGGCGAGCTTCGCCGCGGCCGAACCGCAGGTCGACGAATATCGCGGTTATACGATCTGCGGTATCGCGCAGCCCGTGCAGAACCTGATGTATCGCGCATGGGCCGAGATCACGCAGGACGAGCGGCGCGTCGAGCGTTCGGGCCTCATCGGTCCGCGCTTTACCGATGCCGAGGAAGCGGAGCAGTACGCGCTCGACTGGGCACGCCAGTGGATCGATCGCCACGGTGCGAGCGACGAGCCGGCGCGCGCGCCGCAAAGCGAGGTGCTGGCCGGCTTGTCCGCGCTGGCGCGCGCGGAGTCGGACATCAAGCGTTTTATCGCCGAGCGTCACTCGGGTGCGCTGTCCGAAGGCCGCAACGATCCGGTGCAGCCGGAGCGTCGCGAATACGAGTACCGCGTAGGCTGAACGCCGTTCGAATGAAACGCGCGGGCCGTCGTGTGCCACGACGCCCGCGCGGAAGTCCGTCTTACCACCCTGTTGCCTGCCACGCCCGCGGGCGCCGCTGTCGAAGCGGCGCCCCGGGCGCGTGATGCATTACTGTCGGCCGTAGGTATCGTCGAAGCGGACGATGTCGTCCTCGCCGAGATACGCGCCCGACTGCACCTCGATCAGTTCGAGCGGCATCTTGCCCGGGTTCTCAAGGCGGTGCGAGACGCCGAGCGGGATGTACGTCGATTCGTTCTCGGACAGCAGGAACGTTTCGTCGCCGCGCGTGATGCACGCGGTGCCGCGCACGACGATCCAGTGTTCGGCGCGGTGGTGGTGCATCTGCAGCGACAGTTGCGCACCCGGCTTCACGACGATGCGTTTCACCTGGAAGCGCTCGCCCATGTCGATCGAGTCGTAGTGGCCCCACGGACGATGCACCTTGCGGTGATCGGTCGCTTCCGCGCCGCGTTGCGCCTTGATGCGCCCGACGATTTTCTTCACGTCCTGCACGCGCGACTTGTCCGCGACGAGCACGGCGTCGGGCGTTTCGACGACGACCAGGTTCTGCGTGCCGACGCAGGCGACGAGCCGGCTTTCCGAATGTGCGAAAGTCGATTCGGCGTCTTCGAACAGCACGTTGCCGCGGCCGACGTTCTCGGCATCGTCCTTCGGCGAGATCTGCCAGATCGCATCCCACGAGCCGACGTCCGACCAGCCCGCGTCGAGCGGCACGACGACGCTCTCGCACAGTTGCGGCAGGCTGGCGAGCGGTTCCATCACCGCGTAGTCGATCGAATTCGACGGCGCCGCGGCGAACGCATCGCGATCGACGCGGAAGAAATCGCCATCGGCCTTGCCCTGTGCGACGGCCTGTTCGCAGGCCGCGTAGATCGCGGGTTCGAGCTGGCGGATCGCCTTCAGCCAGACCGACGCACGCACGATGAAGATGCCGCTGTTCCACCAGTATTCGCCCGACGCGACGTATTGCTGAGCAAGTTCGAGATGCGGCTTCTCGACGAAACGGTCGAGGCGGCGCACGTCGAGGCTGCCCGTCGCGGCGTCGCCGAGCGGCGCGCCGACGCGGATGTAGCCGTAGCCGGTTTCCGCGTGCTTGGGCACGATGCCCATCGTCGCGATCTTGCCTTGCGCCGCGCAGTGCACGCCGGCCGCGACGGCTGCGTGGAAGCGCGGCAGGTCGGCGACCGCATGGTCGGCCGGCATCACGGTCATCACCGCATCGTTGCCGCCGGCGACGAGCCGCAGCGCGGCGAGCGTCAGTGCGGGCGCGGTGTCGCGGCCGAGCGGCTCGAGCATGATCGTCGCGCGCTTGGCCGTCAGGCGCAGCTGTTCGGCGGTCGTGAAGCGGTGATCCTCGCCGCACACGATCAGCACGTCGTCGTTCAGCGGATGGGCGGCCGTCAGGCCGTCGAGGCGCAGTGCGGTCGACTGCAGCAGCGAATGATCGCCGAGCAGGCCGATCAACTGTTTCGGAAAACGTTCGCGCGACATCGGCCACAGGCGTGTGCCGGAACCGCCGGCAAGAATCACCGGCTGCACGGCGAGGCGCGTGCCCGCGGCGGGTGCGGCGGAAGAAGAAGGGCGCGTTTCGGCTGCCACGGCCGGAGCATTCATGATGACACTCTCCACGGTTGAAGTCAGTGCCTGTCGTTTTAGCATGAAGTAAATCGACAATAAAACCGGACCCATTGCCCGCCATTCGCCGGGCGCGCATCCGGGAAATTTTTCATCGATAGCATCCGATGCCAATAAAAAAATAAAAAATAATTCCGTGTTTCGGCCGGGCATGACCGCCCGCAAAGGATCAGCGGAAATTGTAAAGATTCCGAAAAATTTCCAATTCCTGAACAATTCGGGAAAACGTGCCGCTTTAATTAAAAAATATCACGGCAAGATTTTCCGATTATTTTTCGAAATACTTGTGCGCTTGAGGAGAAATTTTCTTGTCGCTTCAATAGCGTCATGCAACGTTTGAATCGAATGTGCGGCACGGGCTGCGCAAGGAGCTGTTCGGCAAACGCCTGTTCAGAGAGGAAGCAGACATGTTGAGCGTGCTGGCGAGAATCATCGATATCGCGATGGTCGTGACGGGGGCGCTGATCGCCGCCGCGCTGCACGGCGGCAGCATCTGGCTCAACGACCTGCAGCGCACGACGGTGCTGTTCGACTGCCTGCTCGTCGTTGTGTTCTTTCCGGCCGTCGGCATTTACCAGTCGTGGCGCGGCAAGCGTCTCGTCGGGCTGATGGGGCGTGTCGCGTTCGCGTGGCTCGCGGTCGAACTCGCCGGCATCCTGATGAGCTTCAGCTTTCACCAGTCGGGCGACCTGTCGCGACTGTGGCTGGGTTACTGGGCGCTGGCGACGATGGCACTGCTGGCTGGCTCGAAGGCCTGCGTGCACGTCGTGCTGCGGCAACTGCGCCGCGGCGGCTACAACCTGAAGGCGGTCGCGATCGTCGGCGGTACGCCGGCCGCGCGGCGGCTGATCGCACAGATGCGGGCGCGGCCGGAAGCGGGCTTCAACCCGGTGTGCGTGTACGACGAAAGCGAAGCGCCGGGCGAAGTCGCACTCGACAACGTGCGGATCGAGCGGCAGTTCGAATCGCTGGTGTGGCTGGTGCGCAGTCGGGCGATCAGCGAGCTGTGGCTCACGCTGCCGGTTTCGGAGGAGCGCCGGATTCACCAGATCGTGACGGTGTTCCGCCACGACTTCGTGAATATCCGCTTCATCCCGGACGTGCGCACGCTGTCGTTCTTCAACCAGGAGGTGGTCGAGGTGCTCGGCGTGCCGGCGATCAATCTCGCGGCGTCGCCGATCACCGATGTGCGGATCCTGCCGAAATTCGTGTTCGACCGGCTGTTCGCGCTGGCCGCGCTCGCGATGCTCGCGCCGGTGATGGTGCTGATCGCCGGCCTGATCAAGCTGACGTCGCGCGGGCCGGTGTTCTTCCGCCAGAAGCGCAAGGGCATCGACGGGCACGAGTTCGAGATCTACAAGTTCCGCTCGATGAAGGTGCATCAGGAAGTGTCCGGGCAGGTCACGCAGGCGACCAAGAACGACACGCGCGTGACGCCGGTCGGCCGGTTCCTGCGCCGCACGAGCCTCGATGAACTGCCGCAGTTCATCAACGTGCTGAAGGGCGAGATGTCGGTCGTCGGCCCGCGCCCGCATGCGCTCGCGCACGACGACATCTACAAGGATCTGGTCAAGGGCTACATGTTCCGCTACCGGATCAAGCCCGGCATCACCGGGTGGGCGCAGATCAACGGCTTTCGCGGCGAGACCGACCAGATCGAGAAGATGATGGGACGCGTGAAGCTCGATCTGTACTACATGCAGAACTGGTCGTTCTGGCTCGACATCAAGATCGTCGCGCTGACGCTCTGGAAAGGCTTCACTGGCAGCAACGCTTATTGAGCGCCCCAGGCGTGCCGCTTCGCGCTGGGTCCCCGAGACGGGACTTTCGGCGGAGCGGAAAACCCGGGGCGGCCCGGCATTTTTCCGAGCGGCAGTGCCACGCAGGCATTCCGGTTTAACGATTTTCGAATCATTGGTCACGAGGTCCGACACATCATGAATCTGACTATCATCGGCAGCGGTTACGTAGGTCTTGTCACCGGCGCCTGTCTCGCCGACATCGGGCACGACGTGTTCTGTCTCGACGTCGACCAGGCAAAGATCGACGTCCTGAACAACGGCGGCGTGCCGATCCACGAGCCGGGCCTCAAGGAAGTCATCGCGCGCAACCGCGCGGCCGGCCGCCTGCGCTTCTCGACCGACGTCGAAGCCGCGGTCGCGCACGGCGACGTGCAGTTCATCGCGGTCGGCACGCCGCCCGACGAGGACGGCTCGGCCGACCTGCAGTACGTGCTCGCGGCGGCGCGCAACATCGGCCGGTACATGACGGGCTTCAAGGTGATCGTCGACAAGTCGACGGTGCCGGTCGGCACGGCCGAGCGCGTGCGCGCCGCGGTCGCCGAGGAGCTCGCGAAGCGCGGCGGCGACCAGATGTTCTCGGTCGTGTCGAATCCGGAATTCCTGAAGGAAGGCGCGGCGGTCGACGATTTCACGCGGCCGGACCGCATCGTGATCGGCTGCGACGACGACGTGCCGGGCGAGCGTGCCCGCGAGCTGATGAAGAAGCTGTACGCGCCGTTCAACCGCAACCACGAACGCACGCTGTACATGGACGTGCGCTCGGCCGAGTTCACCAAATACGCGGCGAACGCGATGCTCGCGACGCGCATCTCGTTCATGAACGAGCTGGCGAACCTCGCCGACCGCTTCGGCGCGGATATCGAGTCGGTGCGCCGCGGGATCGGTTCCGACCCGCGCATCGGTTATCACTTCCTGTATGCCGGCTGCGGCTACGGCGGCTCGTGCTTCCCGAAGGACGTCGAGGCGCTGATCCGCACGGCCGACGAGCACGGCCAGGCGCTGCAGATCCTGAAGGCCGTGTCGGCGGTCAACGCCACGCAAAAGCGCGTGCTCGCCGACAAGATCGTCGCGCGTTTCGGCGAAGACCTGACGGGGCGCACGTTCGCGATCTGGGGCCTCGCGTTCAAGCCGAACACCGACGACATGCGCGAAGCGCCGAGCCGCGAGCTGATCGCGGAGCTGCTGTCGCGCGGCGCGCGTGTCGCCGCGTACGACCCGGTCGCGCAGCAGGAAGCGCGCCGGGTGATCGCGCTCGATCTCGCCGATCACCCGAGCTGGCTCGAGCGCCTGACCTTCGTCGACGACGAAGCACAGGCCGCGCGCGATGCCGACGCGCTCGTGATCGTCACCGAATGGAAGGTGTTCAAGAGCCCCGACTTTGTCGCGCTCGGCCGCCTGTGGAAGGCGCCGGTGATCTTCGACGGCCGCAACCTGTACGAGCCGGAGACGATGAGCGAGCAGGGCATCGAATACCACCCGATCGGCCGGCCGGGCTCGCGCCAGGCCGTCGCGGCCCGCGTGCCGGGCACCGCGCGCGCCAGCGCGTAACCCTTTCCCGTCACTCGTTACGAGGCGTCATGTTCCGGAACATCCTGATCGTCTGCCACGCGAACGTCTGCCGCAGTCCGGCGGCGGAAATGCTGTTCAAGTCGCACCTCGCGTCACGCGGCGGCCCGCGCCCGACGTTTCACTCGGCCGGCGTGCATGCGAACGACGGCGACGGCATCGATCCGGTGATGCGGCGCCTGCTCGCCGAGCGGGGCGTCGATGCGACGACCCACCGCTCGCGGCGGCTGTCGCGCCGGATCGTGCGCGACGCCGACCTGATTCTCGTCAGCGAGCGCGGACAGATCGCGGCCGTCGAAGCGGTCGATCCGTTCGCGCGCGGCAAGGTCCACCTGCTTGGCAAGTGGGAAGGGGCCGAGATTGCCGATCCGCACGGCGGCCCCGAGGCCGATTACCGCGAGAGCTACTCGCAGATCGAACGTCTGGTTCAAGGATGGCTACAGAAACTATGCTGAAACGCCCGATGCGCCCGGTGGCGCTTGCCGTCGCGCTGACGACTTTTCTGTCAGCCTGTGCAACCGCGCCCGGCAACTACCTCGACTCGTCGAACCTGAAGGACGAAGGCCGGCAGCAAGCGGCCGAGACCTATCCGGTTCATTACATCGACGCGAAAGTGGTGATGGACCAGCTGCAGAAGCAGCAGGTCGAGCACCCGCTGCCGCCGGGACGTTATACCGATCCGTCGCAGTACGTGTACCGCGTCGGCCCGCAGGACATCCTCGGCGTCACCGTGTGGGACCACCCCGAGCTGACGACGCCGCAGGGCCAGTCGTTCTCGAGCGGCGGCAACACGACGCAGACGATCGCGGGCGCGTTGCAGCAGCCCTATTCGTCGTCGCTGCCGGGCCAGGCCGATCCATACGGCCAGACGGTGTCCGCCGACGGCACGATCTTCTTCCCGTTCGTCGGCCGCATCCACGTGGCCGGCAAGACGATCGCGCAGACCCGTGACGAGCTGGCCACGCGTCTCGCGCGTTATGTGAAGAATCCGCAGCTCGACGTGCGCGTGCTGTCGTTCCGCAGCCAGAAGGTGCAGGTGACGGGCGAAGTGAAGACGCCGGGCCCGCTCGCGATGAGCGACGTGCCGCTGACGCTGGTCGACGCGATCTCGCGCTCGGGCGGCTCGACCACCGACGCCGACCTGCAGCGTGTGCGCCTGACGCGCGACGGCAAGCTCTACACGCTCGACGCGAACGGCGTGCTCGATCGCGGCGAAGTGCGGCAGAACGTGATGCTTCAGCCGGGCGACATCGTCAACGTGCCGGACCGCAGCGACAGCCGCGTGTTCATCATGGGCGAGGTCAAGACGCCGGTCACGGTGCCGATGCTCAAGGGCAAGCTGACCATCGCCGATGCATTGACGGCGGGCGGCGGCATCCTCGACACCGATGCGAACCCGCGCAAGATCTACGTGATGCGCGGGATGCGCGACAACCCGACGAAGCCTGAAGTATTCCGTCTCGACATGACGCAGCCCGATGCGCTGATGCTGTCGAGCCGCTTCCCGCTTCAACCGCTCGACGTCGTCTACGTCAGCACGGCCGGCTCGGTGCAGTTCAACCGTGTGCTGCAGCAGGTGCTGCCGACGATCCAGACGATTTTCTACATGAAGCAAATCACGCGCTGATAGCCCGCCGGGGCGGCGCCTCCGCCCCGGCACCACTCAAGCGGGAACGAATGGTGAACACGCAAGCGAAACACTCCTACGCGGATCTGTCCGTGAAAACCGAGGAAGAGGACGTCGTCCTCGGCCAGTTGCTCCAGGTGATCATGGACGACATCTGGCTGCTGCTCGGCATCGCGGTGACGGTCATCGCGCTCGCCGGCCTCTACTGCTACATCGCGAAGCCGGTCTATCAGGCCGATGTGCACGTGCGGGTCGAGAGCAACGACAACACGTCGCAGGCGCTGACGCAGACGCAGACCGGCGCGATGATCAACACCGGTCCGCAGCAGGCGCAGACCGATGCGGAAATCGAAATCATCAAGAGCCGCGGCGTCGTCGCGCCGGTCGTCGAGCAGTTCAAGCTGAACTTCTCGGTCATGCCGAAGACGCTGCCGGTGATCGGCAGCCTCGCCGCGCGCGTCGCGACACCGGGCGTGCCGGCGCGGCCGTGGCTAGGCCTCAAGTCGTATGCATGGGGCGGTGAAGTCGCCGACATCGATTCGATCAGTGTCGCGCCCGCGCTCGAAGGCAAGAAGCTGACGCTGACGGCCGGCCCGAACGACACCTATGCGCTGGCCGACGAGAACGGCGGCCGGCTGCTGTCGGGCCGCGTCGGCGAATCGGCGCAGGGCGGCGGCGTGACGCTGCTCGTGCAGAAGCTTGTCGCACGCCCCGGCACGCAGTTCACGGTGGTCCGCTACAACGATCTCGACGCGATCAGCGGCTTCCAGACCGGCATCCAGGTGACCGAGCAGGGCAAGCAGACGGGCGTCGTGCAGATCTCGCTCGAAGGCAAGGACCCGGACCAGACCGCCGCGATCGCGAACGCGCTCGCGCAGTCGTACCTGAACCAGCACGTGGTCGCGAAGCAGGCCGAAACGACCAAGATGCTCGACTTCCTGAAGGGCGAGGAACCGCGCCTGAAGTCCGACCTCGAACGCGCGGAAGCCGCGCTGACGCAGTACCAGCGCACGTCGGGCTCGATCAACGCGAGCGACGAGGCGAAGGTCTACCTCGAGGGCAGCGTGCAGTACGAGCAGCAGATCGCCGCGCAGCGCCTGCAGCTCGCGTCGCTCGCGCAGCGCTTCACCGATTCGCATCCGATGGTGATCGCCGCGAAGCAGCAGCTCGCGGAGCTGCAGGGCGAGAAGGACAAGTTCAGCAACCGCTTCCGCAGCCTGCCGGCGACCGAAGTGAAGGCCGTCCAGCTCCAGCGCGACGCGAAGGTCGCCGAGGACATCTACGTGCTGCTGCTGAACCGCGTGCAGGAGCTGTCGGTGCAGAAGGCCGGCACGGGCGGCAACATCCACCTCGTCGATTCGGCGCTGCGTCCGGGAGACCCGGTCAAGCCGAAGAAGGTGCTGATCCTGTCGGCCGCCGTGTTCCTCGGGCTGATCCTCGGCACGGGCGTCGTGTTCCTGCGCCGCAACATGTTCCAGGGGATCGAGGATCCCGACCGCGTCGAGCGTGCGTTCAACCTGCCGCTGTACGGGCTGGTGCCGCAAAGCGCCGAGCTGGCGAAGCTCGACGCCGCGGCCGAGAAGGGCGGTGGCCGCGCGCGGCCGATCCTGGCGAGCCTGCGTCCGAAGGATCTCAGCGTCGAGAGCCTGCGCAGCCTGCGCACCGCGATGCAGTTCGCGATGATGGACGCGAAGAACCGCGTGATCGTGCTGACCGGCCCGACGCCCGGCATCGGCAAGAGCTTCCTGGCGGTCAACCTCGCGGTGCTGCTCGCGCATTCGGGCAAGCGCGTGCTGCTGGTCGACGCCGACATGCGGCGCGGCCTGCTCGACCGCTACTTCGGCCTCACTCCGCAGCCGGGCCTGTCCGAGTTGCTGAGCGACCAGTCGGCGCTCGAGGACGCGGTGCGCGAGACGCCGATTCCGGGCCTGTCGTTCATCGCAGCCGGCACGCGCCCGCCGAACCCGTCGGAACTGCTGATGTCGACGCGCCTGCCGCAATACCTCGAAGGGCTCAGCAAGCGTTACGACGTCGTGCTGATCGATTCGCCGCCGGTGCTGGCGGTGACCGACGCGACCATCATCGGCCGCATGGCCGGCTCGACGTTCCTCGTGCTGCGCTCGGGCATGCATACCGAAGGCGAGATCGCCGACGCGATCAAGCGCCTGCGCACCGCGGGCGTCGATCTGGAAGGCGGGATCTTCAACGGCGTGCCGCCGAAGTCGCGCGGCTACGGCCGCGGTTATGCGGCCGTGCACGAATACCTGAGCGCCTGACCGATCGACTGGAGAACCGCCATGAAAATTTCCGTGCTCGTTCCGACCTACCGGCGTCCCGCCGACCTCGCGCGCTGCCTGCTGGCGCTGCAGCGGCAGCACCGGCTGCCCGACGAGGTGATCGTCGTCGCGCGCCCGGAGGACGACGCCACGCATGAACGGCTCGCCGATCCGTCGGTCGGCGGTGCGCTGCCGCTGCGTATCGTGCCGGTCGATGTGCCGGGGCAGGTCGCCGCGCTGAACAAGGGGCTCGACTCCGCGCAAGGCGACATCGTCGCGATCACCGACGACGATGCGGCGCCGCACCCCGACTGGCTCGCGCGCATCGAGTCCGCGTTCCTGTCCGATCCGCGCGTGGGCGCGGTCGGCGGCCGCGACTGGGTACATGAGAAGGGCCGCCTGCTCGACGAATCGCGCGAGCTGGTTGGCCGGCTCACGCTGTCGGGCAAGATCGTCGGCAATCATCACCTCGGTGTCGGCGGCGCGCGCGAAGTCGACACGCTGAAGGGCGCGAACATGAGCTACCGGCGTTCGGCGATCGGCGCGCTGCGTTTCGATACGCGGCTGCGCGGCGCCGGCGCGCAGACCCACAACGACACCGCGTTCAGCATGGAAGTGCAGCGCGCGGGCTGGAAGCTGCTGTACGACCCGGCGATCGCCGTCGATCACTATCCCGCCGAACGCTTCGACGACGACCGGCGCGACGCGGCGTCGCTGAACGCGATCAGCAACGGCGCGTACAACCTGCAACTGACGTTGCGCGAGCATCTGCCGCCGGTACGGCGCGAGATCGCGTGGTGGTGGTGGGCGCTGGTCGGCACGCGCGTCTATCCGGGCTTCGCGCACGTGCTGCTGTCGCTGCATACCGCGCGGCGCGGCCGCGTGCTCGCGCACTGGCGCGCGGTGCGCCGCGGCGCGCGCGATGCGCGTCGCGCCACCGTCGCCCCGCACCGTGCGGCCATGCCGCCGGTGACGTCATGAACGCGCCGCGCGCGATGCCGCGCGCGGCCGAACCCGGAGCGCTTGAATGACAGCGACCAAAGTCCACGTCCATCTGTTTTACGGCGCCGATCCGCGTACCTACCGGAAAGGCGAGAACATCGGCTGCCTGTACGGTTATCACCATGCCGAATCCGACGAATTCCGGCTGTCCTATTCGCAGGACGGCGGCGAAAATCGCATCGCCAGCCTCGCGCGCCGCGCGCTGAAGGCGGCGCTCGGTTTCGACGTCGTGCATGCGTGGCGCAACCGCGCCGCGCTGCTGAACACCGACGTGATCTGGACGCACACCGAACAGGAGCATCTCGCCGCGTCGCTGATCCTCAAGCTCGCCGGCGCGCAGGGCAAGCGCCCGCTGCTGCTCGCGCAGAGCGTGTGGCTGTTCGACAAGTGGGGCACGTTCGGCGGCCCGCGCCGCTGGTTGTACCGCAAGCTGATCGCGCGCGCCGACGCACTGACCACGCTCGCCCGCGACAACGCCGAGCTGTGCCGCCGTTATCTCGGGCGCGATGCGGAGTTCGTCTACTACGGGCTCAACACGCAGGATTTCCCGATCACCGAGCCGCGCCAGTGGCAGCCGAACCGGCCGCTGCGGATCGCGGCGATCGGCAACGACCGCGACCGCGACTGGCGCACGTTCCTCGCCGCGTTCGGCGGCGACGAGCGCTACGACGTGCGGCTCGCGACGCGCCGCCGCGTGCCGCGCGAGTGGCATGCGCCGAACGTGAAGATCGGTTCGGCGTCGGGGCTCGCGAAGCAGCACGAGTTGTACGCGTGGGCCGACGTGATCGTCGTGCCGCTGCGGCCGAACTTCCATGCATCGGGCATCACCGTGATGCTGGAGGCGGCAGCTGTCGGCAAGCCGATGATCGTGTCCGACGTCGGCGGGCTCAGCGATTATTTCCCGCACGATACGGCCGCGTATGTGCCGGCGTTCGACGCGCAGGCGATGCGTCAGGCCGCCGACCGCTTCGCGGCCGATCCGGTCGCGGCGCTCGACTGCGCGCGGGCTGCCGTCGCGTGCCTGCGCGAGCGCGACCTGACCACGCAGGCGTTCGCCGAGCAGCACGTGCGGATCACGCGCGACATGCTGCGCCGGCGCCGGACGCCGGCGGCCGCGGGGCGGGCGATGCCGCTCGCGGATTCGCGTCCTTCGTCGCGGTGAGTGCGCATCGATGAGTACGATTACCGCCGAACGCGCACCGTCGCGCAATCGCAGCTGGTTTGCCGAACCGAAACACTGGGTCGGGCAGGCCGGGCTGTGGACGTTCACCGCCGCGCTGATCGCCGTTCACCAGGGCAAGGTGCTGACGCTCGCGTTTCCGGTGCTGGCCATCGCGGTCGGCATCTGGCTGTATTTCAAGAGCCCGGCGCGCTACGTCGGCTTCATGTGGTGGGTGTGGTTCCTGAGCCCGGAAGTGCGGCGTCTCGCCGACTGGTCGAAGGGGGCGTTCACGCCGACGAGCCTGATCCAGGTCGCGCCGCTCGCGGTGACGATGATCGCCGGCTTCGGGCTGATCCGGCATTACCGCGTGCTCGCGCAGCGGCGCGGCATACCCGTGCTGTTGATGCTGTTCGGGCTCACGTACGCGTACCTCGTCGGGATCGTGTCGAGCGGCGTGATGGCCGCGACCTACGACCTCGCGAACTGGGTGTACCCGGTGCTGATCGGTTTTCACATCATGGTCAACGCGCGCGACTATCCCGAGTACCGCGACGTGCTGTTGTCCACGTTCATGTGGGGCATGCTCGTGATGGGCGTGTACGGGGTCGTGCAGTACTTCGTGATGCCGCAGTGGGACGTGCTGTGGATGATCGGGTCGGACATGGGTTCGCAGGGCGAGCCGGTGCCGTATGGCGTGCGCGTGTTCAGCACGATGAACTCGTCGGGGCCGTTCGCGTTCGCGATGATGGGCGCGCTGGTGTTCGTGCTCGCGGCGCCGCAGAAGATCCGCTGGGTCGCGGGGGCGGCCGGCTTCGTGTCGTTCGCGCTGTGTCTGGTGCGCTCGACGTGGGGCGGCTGGGTGATCGCGCTTGCGATCCAGCTCGCGCAGTCGAACAACCGCGTGCGGATGCGGATCCTCATCAGCGGCGTCGTGCTGGTCGGACTGTGCGTACCGCTCCTGACCGTCGGGCCGGTGGCCGACCGTCTCGGCCAGCGTCTCCAGTCGATCACGAACCTGAAGGACGACCGCAGCTACGACGACCGCAACAAGTTCTACGCGACCTTCGCACAGACGGCATTCACCGACGTCGCCGGCGAAGGGATGGGCGCGACGGGCGCATCCACGAAGCTGTCGAGCGACAGCGGCGAGCTCGGCAAGTACGGCAGCTTCGACAGCGGCGTGATGAACGTGCCGTTCGTGCTCGGGTGGCCCGGCACGCTGCTGTACCTCGCCGGCGTCGTGATGCTGTTCGGCCGCACGCTGCGCGCGGCGTTCAAGCTGCGCAAGGACAAGTTCGTCGGCGCGTGCCTGAGCCTGTGCCTGTCGACGTTCGCGATGCTCGTGTTCACGAACTCGCTGATCGGCACGGGCGGCCTGCTGATGTTTACAGCCATTTTTTCGATTCTTTCCGCGGCGCACTGGCAAAAGGCACAACGCCTGCTGGCCGCCGCGCGTTCACGGGGAGGCGAGCATTGAGAATCGCGATCGTCACGCATGTCGTGCGACATAACGACGGGCAGGGCCGCGTCAATTACGAAATCGCGCGCGCGGCGCTGGCCGAGAACTACGAGGTCACGCTGGTCGCATCGCACGTCGCGCCCGAGCTGCTGGCCGACCCGCGCGTGCACTGGGTGCCCGTGAAGGTCGGCGGCTTCTGGCCGTCGAATCTCGTCAAGCAGCAGGTGTTCGCGCTGAAGAGCGCGTGGTGGCTGCGCGCGCACCGCGGCGACTACGACGTGCTGCACGTGAACGGCTTCATTTCGTGGATCAAGGCCGACGTGAATACCGCGCACTTCGTGCACGGTGGCTGGTTCAAGAGCCCGTACTACCCGTTCGGGCCCACGAAGGGGCTGTGGTCGGCTTACCAGTACGTCTACACGCGCGTGAACACCGTGCTCGAGCGCTGGGCGTACCGGCGTTCGCGCGCGATCACCGCCGTGTCGCAGAAAGTGGCCGACGAGATCGCCGCGCTCGGCATCGACAGCCGCAAGATCAGCGTGATCTACAACGGCGTCGACGGCAGCGCGTTCGCGGGCGCGCAAGCCGACCGTGCGGCCTTCAAGCTGCCGGACGATGCGTTCCTGCTGCTGTTCGTCGGCGACCTGCGCACGCCGCGCAAGAACCTCGGCACCGTGCTGAAGGCGCTGACGAAGCTGCCGGCGAACGTCCATCTCGCGGTGGCCGGGTATCTGCCCGGCAGCCCGTATCCGGACGAGGCGCGTGCGCTCGGCATCGATTCGCGCGTGCATTTCCTCGGCCTGGTGAAGAACATGCCGACGCTGATGCGCTCGGTCGACGCGTACGTATTTCCGTCGCGCTACGAAGCGATGAGCCTGTCGCTGCTGGAGGCGATGGCGGCCGGTCTGCCGGTCGTCACCGCGCGCACGGCGGGCGGCGCGGAAATCATCACGCGCGAATGCGGGATCGTGCTGGAAGATCCGGACGATCCGGCCGCGCTCGCGCAGGCGATCGGCTCGCTCGCGGCATCGCGCGACACCTGCCGTGCGATGGGCGACGCGGCCCGCGAACTGATGACCCGTTTCGGCTGGGCGCACATGGGCGCCCAGTACATCGCGCTTTATCGGCGCATCGGCCAACCCCCGCAGCCGTCCGCTTTCGAGCGGGTCGAGCATGCAGTCACGCAGGAGCAACCGTGATGTCTCAACCTTCCCGGCCGATCAAATCGCTGCAGATCGGTATGCACTGGTTCCCCGAACGCGCGGGCGGCCTTGACCGGATGTATTACTCGCTCGTCGGCGCGCTACCGGGCGCGGGCGTCGAGGTGCGCGGGCTCGTCGCGGGCTCGCCGAAGGTCGCCGACGACACGGGCGGCGCGATCCAGGGCTTCGGTCCCGCATCGGAACCGCTCGCGCGCCGGATGCTCGCCGCGCGGCGCGCGCTGCGCGAGGAGATCCGCAGCGAGCGGCCGGACGTGATCTCGTCGCACTTCGCGCTGTACACGTTCCCGGGTCTCGACGTGACGCGCGGGATTCCGCAGGTGTCGCACTTCCAGGGGCCGTGGGCCGACGAAAGCCAGGTCGAGGGCGCCGCGTCGCTCGGCCAGCGCGCGAAGCGCTATCTCGAACAGGCCGTCTATACGCGCTCGTCGCGGCTGATCGTGCTGTCGCAGGCATTCGGCCAGATTCTGACGAACCGCTACGGGATCGAGCCGTCACGCGTGCGCGTGATTCCCGGCTGCGTCGATACCGCGCAGTTCGACACGCCGCTCACGCCCGTCGAGGCGCGACACAAGCTGCAGCTGCCGCAGGACCGTCCGATCGTGCTGGCCGTGCGCCGGCTCGTGCGGCGCATGGGGCTGGAGGATCTGATCGATGCGATCGGCCTCATCAAGCATCGTCAACCGGACGTGCTGCTGCTGATCGCGGGCAAGGGCAAGATCGGCGAGGAACTGCAGCAGCGCATCGATGGGGCGGGGTTGCAGGACAACGTGAAGCTGCTCGGCTTCGTGCCCGACCATCATCTCGCGGCGCTGTACCGCGCGGCGACGGTCAGTGTCGTGCCGACGGTCGCGCTCGAAGGTTTCGGGCTGATCACCGTCGAATCGCTCGCGTCCGGCACGCCCGTGCTGGTTACGCCGGTCGGCGGGCTGCCGGAGGCGGTCGCGGGGCTGTCCGACGATCTCGTGCTGCCGTCGACCGGTGCTGACGCGATCGCGGAAGGGCTCGGCGCCGCGTTGTCGGGCGCGATCACGCTGCCCGACGAGTTCGCATGCAAGCGCTACGCACGCGATCATTTCGATAACGCGGTGATCGCGCGGCGCGTCGCCAGCGTGTACGAAGAGGCGATCCAGACGGCCGGCTGAAGCCCCCGCGGCACGCAACCGGCGTGCCGAATCGAAGGTCGAACCGGCGCGCGTGCGCGGCCGGTTCGCGTGCCGGCCGCCCGAAGTGGGCGGGCCGGCTTTTCCTGATTCCCTTGGCATCACCGGCACACGTCATGCTCGCCTGAGCGTCGCGGCCCATACGCCGAGCGCGGCAACGCTCACGACCGCACCGAGCGCACAGACGCCCGTCCATCCGGCGCGCGCATACATCATCGTCGACGCAATCGCGCCCAGCCCGCTGCCGGCCGAGTAGAACAGCATGTAGCAGCCGACGAGGCGCGCATGCGCGTCGGGACGTGCACCGAGAATCATGCTCTGGTTGACGACATGGACGGCTTGCCCGCCGATGTCGAGCAGCACGATGCCAATGATCAGCAATGCAATCGACGTATCGCCGAACGCGAGCGGCAGCCACGAGAGCGCGAGCAGCGCGAGTGCGGCGCCGGTCGTCGTTTCGCCGCGCCCGCGATCCGCGAGCCGGCCCGCACGCGTGGCCGCCGCCGCGCCCAGTGCGCCGACCAGGCCGAATGCGCCGATCTGCGTATGCGACATCGAATGCGGCGGCGCGCTCAGCGGCAGCACGAGCGCGCTCCAGAAGATGCTGAACGCCGCGAACATCAGCAGCGCGATCGCGCCGCGTACGCGCAGCACGCGTTCATCGCGCAGCAGCGCCACCATCGAGCGCAGCAACGCCGCGTAGCCGATGCGTTCGCGAGGTCCGTTCGTGTCGGGCAACAGCCGTGACAGCACGACGAGCATGGCGATCGCGAGCGCGCCCGACACGAGGTAGACCGCGCGCCAGCCGGCCACGTCGGTGACGACGCCCGCCAGCGAGCGCGCGGCTAGCAGCCCGATCACGACGCCGCCCTGCGCGGCACCCACCACGCGCCCGCGTTCGCCGGCGCCCGCGAGTGCGGCCGAGCACGCGATCAGCCCTTGCGTCATCGCGGTGCCGAGCAGGCCGACCGCGACCATTCCCGCCAGCAGCGCGATGCGCGTCGACGCCGCGGCCACGCCGATGCAGGCCGCCGTCAGCAGCAGAAGCTGCACGGTGATCAGGCGCTTGCGGTTCAGCAGGTCGCCGAGCGGCACGACGAACAGCAGCGCGAGCGCACAGCCGAGCTGCGTCGCGGTAATGACGCCGCCGACGGCCGCTTGCGACACGCCGAAATCCCGCGCGATCGAATCGAGCAGCGGCTGCGCGTAGTAGACGTTCGCGACGCTCGCCGCGCAGCAGACGGCCAGCAGCGCGACGCTGGCCGCGGACAGGCGGCCGCCGTCGGCCGGATGCGCCGCGTTCGATGCGTTTGACGGCACGGTGCTTGAATGACAGGAAGACTCCACGGGTTTCCTCACGCAATGTAGTTGCAATTTGAAACTAGTGTGAGTGTAGGAAAAGTAGTTTTAAAATGCAACTTGTTGTGCGGCGGGCGACGGGCCCGCGCACGGATGGCCGGCGCTGCCGCGAAGGCGGCCGGCACGATTGCGGAGAGGAACATGGCCAGGCAGAAAAGTCTTGCGGATTCGCCGTGCCCGGTGGCGCGGGCGACCGATATCGTCGGCGATCGCTGGGCGTTGCTGATCGTGCGCGATGCGTTCGACGGCGTGCGCCGGTTCGGCGATTTCCGCGCGAGCCTCGGCGTCGCGAGCAACATCCTGTCCGACCGGCTCAGGATGCTGGTGGACGCCGGTGTGTTCGACGTCGTGCCGGCGTCGGACGGCAGCGCGTATCAGGAGTACGCGCTGACCAAAAAGGGCGAGGGGTTGTTTCCGGTCATCGTGATGCTGCGGCAGTGGGGCGAGGCGAACCTGTTCGCACGCGGCGAGCCGCATTCGGTGCTGGTCGATCGCCACACGGGGCGGGCGATCCGCAAGCTCGCGCTGCGGCACGACGACGGGCGGCCCGTGAAGGCGGCCGAGACGATCGTGCGGAAGCTCGACGACGAAGCAGGCGCGACGCGGCGGTGAGCGTCATGCGAGGCAGTCGCACCGTCGGATAGACTGTCGCGATCGTCGTCGACCGGAGCCGCATCACCATGACCCATCCGCTGGATTCCGCCGGCTATCGGCTGCTGCTCGACCTGCAGCGCCGTATCCACGACCACTGCGAGCGCGAGGGAGCCGAGGACGGGCATGACCATACGGATCCGGCGGAACCGTTGTGGCAGACCGATTTCAACCATGTCGTCGTCGCGCCGATGCGGGCCGGGCTGCATGTCCGGTACTTCGGCGACGCGTGGGAGGAGCCGTTCGACTGGACACTGCAATGTCTTGCGGACCGGCACGTCGCGGATCTCGTGACCGATCTGGCGTTCAGCGGCCCGGACGAAGGGGCGAACGGCACGCGCGAATGGGATTTCGGTCCGCTGCTCGATTCGGACGCGCGCTTTCCGATGCTGCGTTCGCTGTACGTGAAGCCGACCGAGCCGGCCGATCACAACCTGTCGATGATCGTTCGCCGGGACCTCATCATGGAGGAGGGCGGCGAGATTGCCCGCTTCGCTGCGAAGGCGCCGTTTCTCACCGAGCTGGCGGTGCCGAATGCACCCGATGCGCACTTCTTCGAGGTGCCGCTGCCGCATCTGAACCGGCTGCGCATTGGCGGCGGATACGACACGCAGCAGTTCATCGATCGTCTTGCCGGCAGCGACAACCTGCTGTCGCTCGGCTGGCTCGATTTTTCCGAATCGACGGAGCTGCACTCGACGTGGAAGCACAAGCGCGATGCCGGCAGCGTGACGTCGTTCGATGTCTACGAGCGTTTGCTGAAGAGCAACGCCGGCCAGCGGCTCCACACGCTGACGTTGAGGAATACCTGTCTCGATCGCGAACAACTCGAAGCGCTGCAGGCACTGCATCCGCGGCTTCAGTTCATGGTGATCCAGGCCGGCAGTGGCGGCTACGTGAGTCATTTCAAGGACAACGTTTTTCCGTGGCGTCACCTGATCCAGCGCGACCCCGGCGAAGCGTGACCGCGATGAACGCACACGGTCAATCCGCAGCCGGCAGCGCCTGACTCGCGGGCGACGCGCCGCGATGCGCATCGGGCCGGACCAGTGTCGCGAGCAGCGCGGCCGTGACCAGCAGCGCGACCGATACGGCCGTTTCGATCCGCAACCCGTCCACGACCTGCCACGCGCCGCCGCCACCGGCGAGCGCACCGAACGCCGCCACGCCCATCGCGCCGCCGGCCTGCCGCGCGGTATTCAGCACGGCCGACGCGATGCCGGCCCGCTCGGGTGCGACCGACGCGAGCACGGCCGTCGTCATCGCCGGCACCGCGAAACCCATGCCCGACGGAATCAGCAGGAATGGCACGAGCAGGAAGGCCAGCGGCGTCGACGCGTCGACGAAATGCAGCGACCCGTAACCGAGCGCGGCGACGAGCGCACCCGCCAGCATCGGCATGCGCGGGCCGTGACGTGCAACGATCCGGCCGCTCGCAAGATTCGACAGCAGGAAACCGCCCGTCAGCGGCAGGAACGCGAGGCCCGCCTGCAATGCCGATTCGCCGCGTGCGCGCTGCAGGTAGAGCGCGAGCACGAACACGGTGCCGTAGTACGTGAGGTTCACGCAGATTCCGAACAGCACGGCCGCGCTGAACGTGCGATGGCGGAACAGCGACAGCGGCAGCATCGGCGTGGCCGTACGCGATTCGACCGCGACGAACGCGAGCGCGGCGAGCGCCGCCAGCGCGAAACCGCCGGCGACGACCGGATGCGCGAAGCCGAGCGGCCGCCATTCGATCACGGCGCCGGTCAGCGCGGTCAGCATCGCGATCGCGATGAGCTGGCCGCGCAGGTCGAGCGCGCGGCCGGACCGGGACGGTGCGGCCGGTGCCGCAGTCGCCGCAGTCGCACGGCGTGCGGGCACCCATGCGAACGCGGCCGCGAGCCCCGCCGCGCATAACGGCAGGTTCACGAGGAAGATGCCGCGCCAACCCCACGCCGCGATCAGCAGGCCGCCGACGACCGGGCCGGCCGCGATCGAGATCGAGCCGGCCGCCGTCCACCAGCCGACGGCGCGCGCGCGCAGGTGCGGGTCGTGCCGGCACGCGTCGTTGAGCAGCGCGAGCGAATTGGGCAGCATCGCCGCGGCGCCGACGCCCTGCAGCGCGCGGGCCGCGATCAGCATCGCGGGCGCACTCGCGGCGCCGCACGCGAGCGATGCGAGCGCGAACAGCACGAGGCCCGCGACATACAGGCGGCGCGCGCCGAAGCGGTCGCCGAGCGCGCCGCCCGACAGCATCAGCACCGCGAACGCGAGCGTGTACGCATCGACGACCCACTGCAGGCCGGCGACCGGCAGGTGCAGGTCGGCGGCGAGATGCGCGAGCGCGATGTTGACGATCGTCACGTCGAGCTGCGTCACGACGAAACCGATGCTGACGGTCGCGACGACGCGAGCGAGCGCGGGCGGGAAGACGGGGGAGGGTGTGGTCGTGTTCATGCGTCCATCGTAGGACGCGGCGGGTGGGCGATGTTTCAGCGGGACGTGAAGCGTCGATACGCGCGATGCGATGGGGCCGGGCTGCGAATGTGCAGAAGCCGAAAGCGTGGAAGACGAAGGCTATGAAAGGACCGATACGGGTGCGGCCTGCACGAACCGTGCAGCTACATGCGTTGTCGCGTATTCCGCAGAACGGATCCGCTCAGTGGCGCTCGCCGCGCCAGCGTCCCGGTGCGACGCCGAAGCGTTTCGTGAACGCATGCGTGAACGTGCTCTGGTCCGCGAAGCCGACCATGCCCGCGATGTCGACGAGCGGATGCCGGCCGTCGGCGAGCAGCACGATCGCTGCGTCGAGCCGCAGCCGCTGCAGGTAGCGATGCGGCGTTTCGCCGAATGCGTCGACGAACAGTTGATGAAACCGGCGCATCCCGTAGCCGCAGTGCGCGGCGAGATCGGCGATGCGCAGCGGCTCGGCGAGCCGTGCGCGCAGCCAGCGGTCGATGCGCGCGAAATCCAGGCCCGACTCGAGGCCCGACAGCGGCGCGGCGATGCCGGCGTCGTCGAGCAGCGCGCCGCACAGGCGCGCGGCGGCCTGCCACTGGAAACGGTGCGCGGCGGCCTGTCGTGCGTCGCCGGCCGGCGCATCGAGCTGCGCGGCGGCCGCTGCGACTTGCGCGACGAGCGACGTCAGGGCCGGATCGATCGACACGGCGCGCGCGCGGTCGAACAGCCGCTGCGGCACCGCGAGCGACGCGGCGGGCAGGTCGATCACGAGCTGGCGATTGTCGCCGAGGCCCGCGTAGTCGTGGCGCGCGCCGGCCGGAATCAGCCAGGCCGCGTGCCGGTCGATGCGCTGGCCGATACCGTCCACCGCCATCACCATCGCGCCATCGACGCCGAGCACGACCTGATGGAAGTCGTGCACGTCCGACGCTTCGCACGTGTCGTAGCGGCGCAGCGCGATGGCGGGGGAGGCGATGCGTTCCATCGAACGGAAACCGGCCGGTTGCGTCGTCAGATGGCGAGCAGTTCGACTTCGAACACGAGCGTCGCATTCGGCGGAATCACGCCGCCTGCGCCGCGCGGGCCATAGGCGAGTTGCGGCGGGATCGTCAGGCGACGCACGCCGCCGACCTTCATGCCCTGCACGCCTTCGTCCCAGCCCTTGATGACCATGCCGCCGCCGAGCACGAACGCGAACGGGTCGTTACGGTCCTTGCTCGAATCGAATTTCTGACCGTCGGTCAGCCAGCCCGTGTAGTGGACGCTGACGGTCTGGCCGGCTTGCGCGACATCGCCGGTGCCTTCGGTCAGGTCTTCGTATTTGAGGCCCGATTCGGTCGTGGTGACAGACATGACTTCTCCTGAAAGAGGTTTCGTAAAACCGCTATTGTAGGCGAGCGCGCAGCGGGCCGTCGCACGTGGCGATTGCCCCGCGGCCGGCGTGTCGCGGACGGTCGCGGGCCGCGGCGCCCGCGATGGCCCGAAGCGCAAATGGAACGCGCGTTTGAATTTTTCGCGGGCCGCGCGCCCGAGGTTGCACCACGCGAGTGCGCCGCGTGTATGAATCGGTGCTACCGGGGCGGCCAGCCGCGTGCCGCATGTCGCCTCTGGATGCCGCGAAACGCCCGCCGCACCGGGCTTTCGCGGCGACGGCGGGGCGCCGTGCCGACCGCCGCGCATCGCTCGCCAGCCGGTGCGCGCGTTCGAATCGCGGCGCGTCCGGGCGCCGTTCGAGCGCCGTTTTTTCCACCGTTTCGACCGTGCCCTGTTTGGAAGCGCGCATCTACCGCGCGGCTTGCGCGCGCCGGCGCGGGCGGCCTATCTTTACATCTGTCGATGTCAAGATTTTGGCGGTGCGCGACGCGCCGCCGGGGCCCGCGCCGGCCGTGTCGGATGACGCGCCGGGCCGCTCCGGAACAAGGAGAACGATCAACATGAAGTCAGCCGCTTCCGCCACCGCAGCCGGGATCATGCCGGTGCGCCGCGACCTGCGCTTCGACCTGCCGGTCGAACGCGCGAAGGACTGGCATGGCCTCGGGTCGCACGTGACCCATTTCTTCAACGCGCTGTCGCTGCTGTTTCCGGCCGGCGAGCGCTTCTTCATGGATTCGGTGCGCAATTACCGCGACCGGATCGACGATCCCGTGCTGAAGCAGCAGGTGCTCGGCTTCATCGGCCAGGAAGCGATGCATACGCGCGAGCACGTCGAATACAACGAGCTGATGCAGGCGAACCACCTGCCCGCGCGCAAGCTCGACAAGCGCGTGTGGGCGGTGCTCGGCTTCATGAAGCGCAAGCTGCCGCATTCGGTGCAGCTCGCGCATACGGTCGCGGCGGAGCACTACACGGCGATGCTCGCCGACTGGCTGCTGCGCGACCCGACGCGCCTCGAAGGCTCGGTCGAAGGCTACCGCCAGATGTGGATCTGGCACGCGCTCGAGGAAACCGAGCACAAGGCCGTGTCGTTCGACGTCTGGAATGCCGCGATGAAGCCGGGGCCGCGCCGTTATCTGATCCGTATCGGCGTGTATCTGCTGACGACGCTGACGTTCTGGCCCACCGTGTTCCTGATGCACGTGACGCTGCTGTGGCGCGATCGCGGCGCCGGGCATCACGTGCGCGGCATGCTGCGGATGCTCGCGTTCCTGTACGGGCCGCGCCGCGGGCTGTTTCCGCGCATCGCGGGCGAATGGCTGAGCTTTTTCCGGCCGAGCTTCCATCCGTGGGATCACGACAACCGCCACCATCTCGCGCGGGTCGACGCGCTCGCCGCCACGTATGGCGAACACGACGGCACGCCGGCCGGCCGCGGCCGCGCGAACGTACCGGTGCCGCTCGCGTCGGGCCGGTGACGCATCCGCCGCGCCGCGATGCGCGGTGCCGGATCGCGCCTGTTGCGTTCGTGCATCAACCGACTTCCTCTGACGATTGACCGAAGTCAATCGGAACCGGTAGCGCGGGTATACGCCTGCCCGGTCGACTGGCCGCGCGGGCGCTCCCCGGCGCAGCACTTTTGCGTCCGCCGGATCGCATGCGCGCGCGGCGCGCCAGCACCGGCGCGGCTTTGCGGGCAGGTTGCCCGTCTTTCCCGAGTTCGCGCCGCGCCCGCCACCGGGATAACACCCATCTAGCCGCACGCCTGCCGTATCGATATACCGTTCATGACAGTGTCCACCCCGGCGCGATTCATGCGCAGGGGGATTTTATTCGGACGGAAATGCGGCCAATATGTCGGTTCTATCGAGGTCGTCGCACGCGGCGGCGAGCCGATGCGCGATACCAACGCCAAGCGGGGAACAACGATGGTTGCAAGGTCACCCGACGCAAACGGGCATGCGGCGCCCGAGCTGACGCATGTGTCCGTCACCGCTCCCGAAGCCGGACGCAAGCTGTTCGTGATCATGCGTTCGCCCGACGAGCCGTTGCTTGCGCAACTGCGCGAGCTTGGCTGGGAGATTGCGGTCGCAAAGACCGCCGGCGCCGCGCAGAACATGACTTCCGGCGTGAGCGTGGCCGCCGGGCTGGTCGATTTCACCGGGTTCACGTCGCGCGAATATCCGGCGCTGAAGGCGTGCCTGAGCCAGCCGGCGATCGGCTGGATCTCCATCGCGCAGGCCGGCATCACGATCACGCCCGCCGTGCGCGAACTGATTCGCAGCTATTGTTTCGATTACGTGACGCTGCCGCTGCCCTACGAATGGATTTCGCATGTGCTCGGCCATGCGCGCGGGATGGCCGCGCTCGATCGCGTCGACGGCGCGGCCTATGCGGCGTCGATCGGCGAACACGGGATGATCGGCAACTGCGAGGCGATGCAGCAGCTGTTCAGCACGATCCGCAAGGTCGCGAAGACCGACGCCAGCGTGTTCATCTCGGGCGAGTCGGGCACCGGCAAGGAACTGACGTCGCTCGCGATTCACGAGCGTTCCAGCCGCGGCAAGGGGCCGTTCGTCGCGATCAATTGCGGCGCGATTCCGCATCACCTGCTGCAGTCGGAACTGTTCGGCTACGAGCGCGGTGCGTTCACCGGCGCGAACCAGCGGCGCGCGGGCCGGATCGAGTCGGCGAACGGCGGCACGCTGTTTCTCGACGAAATCGGCGACATGCCGGTCGAAAGCCAGGCGAGCCTGCTTCGTTTCCTGCAGGAAGGGAAGATCGAGCGGCTTGGCGGGCAGGAATCGATCGCGGTCGACGTGCGGATCATTTCCGCGACGCACGTGGATCTCGACGGCGCGGTCGAGGCCGGGCGCTTCCGCGCGGATCTGTATCACCGCCTGTGCGTGCTGCGTATTCACGAGCCGCCGCTGCGCGCGCGCGGCAAGGACATCGACATCCTCGCGCACTACGTGCTGCAGAAATACAAGGCCGACAGCGGCCGCAAGATCAGCGGTTTCACGTCGGCCGCGCTCGACGCGATGCGGCGCTATGAATGGCCCGGCAATGTGCGCGAGCTGATCAACCGCGTGCGGCGCGCGATCGTGATGGCCGAGAGCCGGCTGCTGACGCCGCACGATCTCGGGCTCGACACGCCCGGCGAAACCGAACCCGTGACGCTCGAACAGGCGAGGGCGCTCGCCGAGCGCACCGCGATCGAGAACGCGCTGCTGCGCAACGATCACCGGATCAACAAGGCCGCCGCCGAACTCGGTATCTCGCGCGTGACGCTCTACCGGATGATGATCGAGCACGGGCTCAACGATCACGACAACAACGGCGACAACGGCGGGCATGACGGCGCGCCGTCCGGCGACACGGGGCATCAGCGGGTCGGTTGAGCGGCGCACGATGCGCGCGTGAACCGGTTCAGCGATAGGTCCAGAGCCGGTGCAGCACGAACGTGACGGGCGGCACGCACAGCACGACCGCGACGACGCTCCATGCGCGCGCAAGCCTGAGCGTCTCGGTGCCGTGCGCGAGCAGCATCGTCACGACGAGGCCGGCCAGCGCGACGGCGAGAAAACGCACGAAGTTGCCCCACGTCACGGGCGACGAAAAACTCCACAGCGTGTTGGCGAGATACGAGAACGTGGTCGAGCAGGCGAACGCCGTCGCGTTCGCGATCACGGGCGTTGCGTCGAACAGCGCGAACATCGCCGCCGCGATCAGCGCATGCAGCGCGGTCGAGCCGAGGCCCGACACGCCGAAGCGGATCAGTCTGGTGCGTTCGGCGACATAGGCGGTGCGGATCATCGAGGGCGGTCTTGCGGGCAGGGTGGTGTCGCGGGGCGCGGGTCGGTGTCGCAGTATAGCCGCGCGATCGGCCGTCCCGGCACACGCCATTCCCTCTCGCGGACGACCTGCATCCCCCGGGCTGCCGACCGCATGTAAAGCGCATGAAACATTTCGTCTGGGCAGCCGGGCGAATTTGCGCGGCGAATCGGGCCGATCGGCTGGACGCCCGTCGGTAAAAATTCCGTGGTCCATTGTTCAGCCTTATCCGGCAAGGCTTGGCCGCCACGCGGCCGACGCACGCCGCGCATCGCATGTTTCAGTTTCGCAACTTCCGGCATTCCGCGCCCGTTCCGGCTGCCGCCCGGACCGGCCAACCCCTTGTCCGGACGGGCTCGCGCGAAGCTGGCCCGCTCCTTGCGAATGAGGGCATGCGAAAGTCGACAACGCGAGGTCTGTCCGGTCCGGCAGCGAACCCTGTCAATACCGGCCAGGATGCAGTCCGCGGGGATGCGGCGGCGGAACGCGGCACAGCAGTTGCGTTCCGGCGAGCACGGACCGTCGTCGCCTGATCGTCGGAGCACCGGCATCGTCCGGTTGCCGATACAACATCAGACTGAAAACGGGGTAGAAAAATGATCGATCATCACACGCCGCTGCCGGCAGGCCGCGATCGCAGTGATTCGGCGCATCGCCGGTCGAACCTCGCTCTCGCAGCGGGCCGGCATGCATCGACAGGCCATCTCTCCGCGCCCGGTGCGAGGCGGATCCGGCTGATTGCCGGTCATCCGCGCCGGGTCGGCACTTTCCTGCACGCGAACCCGATTCGCAAGGGCATGTGCGCACGGGCGCCGATACCTCGACGCCCGGTCTTCGCCTACTGAACGAAGTCGCACGCCATCCGGATGCATGGCCCGTCGCTCCCGTGAGTGATTGATCTGCAATCCGAATGATGTATGGAACGTCGCGCGATGCACGCGGCGGATGAAGCATTCGATGTGACGGCGAACGGCGCAATGCCGTTGCCGTCCGGTGGTGAGGGGAGGGCGGTCGGACGCGCGCGACGGGTGGTGTGCCCGTACGCGCGCGACGCCGTTTCAGCCGCCGTAGATGTCGAAGTCGAAGTACTTCGATGCGAGCCGCTTGTAGGTGCCGTCCTTGACCATGTCGACGATCGCGCGGTCGATCTTCGCCTTCAGGTCCGTGTCCTCCTGGCGCAGCCCGATGCCGGCGCCGATGCCGAGCACCTTCTCGTCGACGAGTTCGGGCCCGACGAACGTGTAGTTCGCGCCACGCGGCGATTTCAGGAACCCGATCGCCGCCTGTACTTCATCCTGAAGCGCCGCGTCGAGGCGGCCCGAGGTCAGGTCCGCATACACGCCGTCCTGGTTCTGGTACGACACGACGTTCGCACCTTGCTTGCCCCAGTACGCCTTCGCATACGTCTCCTGCGTCGTGCCCTGCTCGACGCCGATCGACTTGCCCTTCAGCGATTCGGCCGTCGGCAGCAGCGGCGAACCCTTCTTCACGACGAGCCGCGTCGGCTGGTTGTAGATCTTCGTCGTGAAGCCGATCTGCTGCGCGCGCTGCGGCGTGATCGACATCGACGACAGCACCGCGTCGAACTTCTTCGCCTTCAGCGCGGGAATCATCCCGTCGAAATCGTTCTCGAGCCACACGCACTTCGCCTTCAGGCGCGCGCAGATCTCGTTGCCGAGGTCGATGTCGAAACCGACGAGCTTGCCGTCGGGCGCCTTCGACTCGAACGGCGCGTAGCTGGCATCGGTGCCGAACCGGATCGTGCTCCAGTCCTTCGCGACGGCGGGGCCTGCGGATACCGCGAGCAGGGCGATCGAAACAGCGGCAATCAGTCTCTTCATGTGCGTTCCTTGGCGGGGGGCTTCCGGTTTCTGTACGACACGGTTCCGCGGACGCGAACCGCGTCTGCACGCGGGGTCCGCACGGCCATTAACGCAGAAAATAAAATAAGAGTCCAGAATGGACAAAAAATATCGTTTTGTCGGATGCGCGGGGCGGCCACCGCTGGACGGTCGGCGGGTGTCGACCCTTGCAAAAATACGAAAATGGACTAATCTTGTTAGTAGATTCATTTCGAGACTAACGATCATGTCACAGCCCGCCTACGAATCGCATTCCGCCCCGCCGCAGGCTTCGGTCGCGCAGATGTCGGCGGCCGGCCTGCGTGCGTTTTTCAACATCGCGCGCGACTGGGAGCTGACGATCGACGAGCAGATCGTGCTGCTCGGGTCGCCCGGCCGTTCGACGTTCTTCAAGTGGAAGGCCACGCCGGCATCGGCGCGCCTGCCGCGCGATACGCTCGAGCGGCTATCGCTGCTGCTCGGCATCTACAAGGCGCTGCAGATCCTGCTGCCGCAGCCGGCCGCGGCAGACGCATGGGTCAAGCGGCCCAACGATGCGGCGCCGTTCGGCGGCAAGCGCGCACTCGACCGGATGCTGGCCGGCAACGTCGGCGATCTGGTCGCGGTCCGGCAATATCTCGACGCGATGCGAGGTGGCTGGGCGTGACGATGCCGATCGAATCACAACAATGGCCCACGACCGCAGTCGACTGGGCACCTGCCTATCGCGTGATCCCCACCCGTTTTCCGGCGATCAACCTGTTCGACCGCGTTGCGTCATCGGACGATTTCGACGCGCTTTACGCGCTCGAATCGCTGACCAACGACCGCATCCGCAACGAAGTCGGCACGCTCGATCTCGTGCCGACCGCCGAGCGCCGCTACGGGCTGGGCTGGGGGCCGATCATGGCCGCGTTCACGCACCTGAATCCGCAGGGCAGCCGCTTTTCCGACGGCAGCTACGGCGTGTTCTACTGCGCCCGCTCGCGCGATACGGCGATCGCCGAAACGCGCTATCACAGCGCGCTGTTCATGGCGGCGACCAGGGAGCCACCGATGCGCCAGCAGATGCGGCTCTACACGGTGTTCGCGCAGGGCGCCGTGGCCGACGTGCGCACGTGGCCGCAGCGCGATCCGGCGTTGCTGCATCCGCTCGATTACAGCGCGGGGCAGGCGCTCGGCCGCGCGGTGCGCAATGCCGGCGGCGCGGGAATCGTCTATCCGTCGGTGCGCGATCCGAGTGGGGAGTGCTTGGCGGCGTTCCGCACCGCGCTGCTGCGCGACTGCCATCACGCGGCCTATCTCGAATACAACTGGAACGGCACGGCCGTCGACGCGGTGTTCGAGCTGAGCCAGGTCGGTTAGGTCGCGCGCGTCCGTCCGCATGCCGTTGCCGGTGCGAAGGTGCGAAGGTGTGAATACGTAAAGACGTTACGGCAGCGGCCAGTCGCCCGCGTGGCGTTCGCGCGCTTCGGCCTGCGTCATCGACCACGTGCTGCCGGTGCGCGGCTCGGCGAGCGTGAGCCGCCCGGACGGCGAGAACGCGCCCGTGTCGATGAACCATTGCGCGCCGATCCGCTGCGGCGCGCGCACCGGCGTATGCCCGGTGCAGGTCAGCGACAGCCCAGCCTGCCGCGCGGGATCGGCGAGCCCCTGGACGAGATCGCGGCCCCAGATCAGCCGCTCGCGCACGTCGTGCGAATAGCTGCCCGTGTCGAGGTCGGCGTCCGAGCCGAAGAATTCCGCATGCAGCACGTTGAAGCGCCCGGTGCCGTCGCCGATCACGCGCACCAGCGGCAGCGCGTCGACGCGCGCCGCATGTGCGTGCAGCCGTTCCGGCGGCAGGTCTGCGCCCCAATCGCCGCCGATCCCGCGCCATGCGTCGGGCGACAGCTTGCCGCGCGACACGAGGCTCATGACTTCCTCGTGATTGCCGCGCACGACGTGGCACCACGGGCGGTCGAGCAGGTCGAGCGTGGTTTCGGATGCGGGGCCGCGGTCGACGAGATCGCCGACCGAGAACAGGCGGTCGCGAGCCGGATTGAAGCGGATGTCGTGCAGCAGCGCGCGCAGCACGTCCACGCAGCCGTGCAGATCGCCCACGACGAAGTCGCGGCCGGCCGTGTTCGCGGGATGGCGGCAGAGGGGGGCGGTGGCAGTCATCCCCTTATCTTAGGCGCTCGCGCCCATCGCCACGTCACGATGGAATGGCGATAATCGGGGGCGGTACCCGCCGGTGCGGCGCAGCGGGCCTCTCGCGCGCCGGCCGAACCCTTTCCATCCGCTTTCGGAATTTCACGATGACGTTTTATCCGCAGGTATTACGCAACCGCCCGCGCATGGTCGCGGCGTTCGTCGCGGGCTTGCTGTGCGCGGTGCTGCTGCCGTTTCCGTTGCGTCCGACCGTGCGTGCGCTGATCGGCTGGGATTGCGCGATCTGGCTGTATCTCGCGCTGATGTGGGTGCGCATGGTCACCGCGCACCATCACAAGGTGCGCGAAATCGCGATCCGCGAGGACGAAAACGCCACCACCGTGCTGACCGTCGTGTGCCTCGCGACGGTCGCGAGCGTGGCCGCGATCGCGATCGAGCTGGCGACGGCCAAGGGCGTCGGGTTTCGCGCGGGGCTCGGCCATTACGCGGTAACCGGCGCGACGCTGTTCGGCGCATGGTTCCTGATCCCGACGATCTTCACGCTGCACTACGCGCGGCTCTACTACGGCTCGCCGAGCAGCGACCGCGCGCTCCGCTTCCCCGACCAGCACCCCGAACCCGATTACTGGGATTTCCTGTATTTCGCATTCACGCTCGCGGTCGCATCGCAGACGGCCGACGTGTCGCTGACGAACCGTTCCGCGCGGCGCTCGGTGCTCGCGCAGTCGATCCTGTCGTTCTACTTCAACATGGCCGTGCTCGGGCTGTCGATCAACGTCGCGGCGGGATTGCTGAGTTGACGCCGGTTACTTGAGCAGTTCGTACGGGCCGCCCCGTTCCAGTGCCCGCTGGTACGCGGGCCGCGCGTGGATCGCATCGAGAAAGCGCGCGATCGCGGGATGCCGGCTGCTGCCCCCGCGCGCGGTCGCGGCTTCGAGCGGAAAGCTCATCTGGATGTCGGCTGCGCTGAAGCTATCACCGACGAACCAGCCGGTGCGGCTCAACGTGTCGTCGATATAACCGAGATGCAGCGCGATCTGCGGATCGACGAAACCCGACTGCAGCGTCGCGGCGATCTTGCGTGCGATCGGCCGCGCGAAGAACGGCATCGGCGCATGCGCGATCCGCAGCGCGACGAGCTTGAGCAGCAGCGGCGGCATTGCCGACCCTTCCGCGTAGTGCAGCCAGTACGTGTAGTCGTGCCGCTCCGGCGTGCCGGGCGGCGGCGCGAGGCGACCGTTGCCGTAACGTTCCACCAGGTACTCGATGATCGCGCCCGATTCCGCGAACGTGCGCCCGTCGTCGGTGACGACGGGCGACTTGCCGAGCGGATGGATCGCACGCAGTGCGGGTGGCGCGAGCATCGTTTTCGGATCGCGCTCGTAGCGCACGATCTCGTACGGCACATCCAGTTCTTCGAGCAGCCAGAGCACGCGCTGCGAGCGCGAGTTGTTCAGGTGATGGACGGTGAGCATGTCGAGGCCGGAAGGGGGGCGGGAACGACATCATACCTAGCGCGCATCGCGTGCACGCGAATCGCGTGGCGGGCCGTTTCGAGCCGCTTCGAGCCGTTATGCGCGCCGCACCGCGATCCACGCGCCCCAGAACAGGCTCGCGAAAAACCGCAGCGGCGCATCGAAGCCCGCATCGCGCAGCAGGCCGAAAACGGCTTCCTCGGACCCCGGCGGATCGGCGCCCTGCAGGATCTTCGCGAGTTGCGCGCGCACGGCGTCGGGCGTGGCGCCCTTCATGCGCCAGCGCTGCTGCCACGCGTCGAGCAGGCGCGGGTGGTCCGCGTAGCGGCGATGGTTGCCGGCGAGCACGAGCGGCGCGCCGGGCTTCAGGCGCCGCGCGATCGCGTGCAGCAGCGCGGCCTTCGCATCGTCGCCCGGGACATGGTGCAGCACGCCGATCAGCGTCGCGCCGTCGAACGCAGGTGCGTCGGGCAGCGCATCGACGCCGTCTTCGACGAACGTCGTGCGTGCGCCGAAGCCCGCGGCTTCGACGTTCGAGCGCGCGAGCGCGAGCATCGGCGCGGACGGGTCGACGGCCGTGAACCGCCAGCCCGGCTCGAGCGCGGCCGACACGCAGATCTCCTGCCCGGTGCCGCCCGCGCCCGCGACGAGGATCCGCGCATCGGCGGCGCCGATCGCGGACGCGAGCATGCACGCGGTGAGTTCATGGCACGCATCGTAGCCGGCGAGTGCGATGCGGGATTGCTCGGCGTATTCGTGCGCGCGTGCCGGATCGAATTTCGCGGCGCTGGCGGGAAGCGACATGGCGGGGTCCTCGGGTCGGGTGCGGACGACGTGTCCGCGAGCATGGCGCAGAGCGTAAGCGTGTGCGGTTAGCGCAACAAGGCGAGCGATCATTCCGGTATGCCGACTACCCGACTCGGCGCGTGCCGGCACGCCGGTTTTCCAGGGGTCGATTCGTATTTAAAAATGTCCAACCACGCCGCATCGAGGTGGCGAATCCGGCGCATACTCGTTTCTCTCCCCCCGCCTGGCCATCGCATGCCGGGCCCCGATGCGCCGCGCCGCTGGCGCGGCCATGCCGCTCGGCACGCACGAGGAGCGCATGATGTCCGATTGTCCGCACGATCCGTATGCGCAGCACTACATTCATTGTTTGCCGTTCGGCGCACAGCCCTGTGGCGCGCTCTGCGCGACGCCGCGCACGCATTTTCGCGTGTGGGCGCCGGGCAGCACGCAAGTCCAGCTCGAACTCGATACCGGCTTCGGTCCGACCTTCGTCCCGATGGCGGCGGCAGGCCCGAACTGGTTCGAAGTCTTCGCCGATTGCGGTGCGGGCGAGCGTTACCGCTATCGCCTCGACGATGCCGTATCGATTCCCGATCCCGCGTCGCGCTCGCAACCCGAAGGGCTCAACGGCCCGAGCGAGGTCGTCGATCCGCGCGCGTTCACGTGGCGCCACACGTTCTGGCGCGGGCGCCCGTGGGAAGACATCGCGCTCTACGCGATTCGCCCGCATGCAGTGGGCGGCTTCGAAGGTGTGCGCCGCCGCCTGCCGCAACTCGCGCGCCTCGGCGTGACCGCGCTGGAACTGCTCGCGTCGCCGCACGACAGCCTGCCGTTCGCGCCGCTCGCGGCCGAAGGCGGCCCCGATGCGCTGAAGGCGCTGATCGACGACGCGCACGGCTACGGTCTCGCGGTGCTGCTGGAACTCGACTACGCGCGCTTCGGCAGCGGCACCGACGCGCTGCGCCACTACGCGGCGCCGTTCTTCCATACGCGCGACGATCCGCTGCAGGCGCCGCCGCTGGCGCTCGATCATCCGGAAGTCTGCGATTTCTTCTGCGACAACGCGCTGTACTGGATCGACGAATACCGTTGCGACGGGCTGCGCCTGCGCGAGGCCGACCGGATCGGCGTGTCGTGGCTGCGCGAGATCGCGGACCGCGTGCGCGCGGCCGTGCCGGCCGACCGGCTGATCCATCTCGTGCTCGGCAGCGAGCGGCATCCGGCGCATCTTGCCGATACCCATTTCGATGCGCAGTGGAACGGTTGCGGCGAACGCGCGCTGCACCGGCTGACGGGGCGCGATACGTCGCCACACGAAGGCATTTCCACGCACCAGTCGATCCACACGCTCGCCCGCGCGCTGACCGCGTCCGGCACGGCCTTCCAGCCCGAAGGCATGGGCGCCGACAGCGGGTTGTCGTTGACGTCGCTGGTGTTGTCCGATGGCGCGTGGCGCGACAGCGGCCTGGGCGACCCGGCGCAAGCGGGCGGTCTGGCCGCGCTCGCGCTGTCGCTGCTCACGCCGCAGATCCCGCTGATCTTCGACGAAACCGCGCGCGACGCCGATCGTGCGCATTTCGTGCAGTCGGCGCTCGCGGTGCGCGCGAAGCTGATCTCGCCGCGGCTGTCCGATTGCCGGCCGCAGGACGCGCATGCGCTGAAGGCGGACGGCGACGGCGATGCCGACGCGCTGCTCGCATCGTGGCGGCTCGCCGACGACGAGACGTTGACGATCGCGTTGAATCTGTCGCCCGATGCGGTGCCGTTCGATGCGCCGAGAGGGCAGGTCGTGTTCGAGACGCCGGCGCGTGCGCGCGACCGCGTCGATGAAGGGGAATTGCCGCCGTATTCGCTCGTCGCGTGGCTGACGGGCGACGTCAACCGGTATGCGCTTACGCACGACGCGCGTCTCATCGACGACGGTTCGTGGCGCGGCGTGCGACCGAACCTGAACGCATGAGCGTGTGAAAGCGTGAGAGCGTGATTGTCCGACGGCCGGGCGCAGCAGCGCCCGGCTTGCGCTGCAGATACGCCCAGAGTTACCAGAACCCGCGAATACCCGCGATACCGTACGCGCCGTGGCGGCGCGCATCGCCGAGGTGTGCGCGCGTCATCCCGCCGAGCGCGTAGACGGGCATCGCCGCTTGCGCGGCCAGCGCGCCGAAATGTTTCCAGCCGAGCGCTGGCGCGCCGGGATGGCTGAGCGTCGGCAACACGGGCGACAGCGTGACGAAATCCGCGCCGGCGCGTGCGGCCAGCAGCAGGTCGTCGTGTGTGTGGCATGCGGCCGACACCCATCGCCCGGCCGGCAACGGCCGCTGCGTGGCGGCGCGCAATGCCGCGCCGTCGAGATGCCAGCCGGCGCCGTCGAGCCGCATCACGCCGGCCGCATCGATCGGGCCGTTGAGCATCAGGTGCGCGCCTGCCGCTTCGCAGCGCGCGAGCGCCGCGGCGGCGAGCCGCGCGAACGCGGCCGCGTCGAACGATTTCACGCGCAGTTGCACGAGCGTTTCACCGCGCGCGAGCACGGCCGCCAGCCGGTCGACGAACGCCGCGCAATCGGCTGCCGACGCGGACACCGGTTCCGGCGTGATCACGCAGCAGCGCGGCAGCGTTGCATTCATCGCGTGCGGCGACGACCACGAAAGGCCGTCATTCGTCGGCCTCCTTCGCGATCTTCGGATAGACGCGCACGAGCACGATACGCGGCCCGTTCATCTTCTTCACGACGACGTCGAAGCGGTCGAACGACACGCGCTGTCCTTCGGTCGGCAGGTCGCTGAGCGCCTGGATCACGAGGCCGCCGACCGATTCCGCGCGGCCTTCGTCGATGTCGATGCCGAGCGCCTGCTCGAGCGACACGACGGGCAGGCTGCCCTTGCCCATCAGCGTGCCGTCGTCGAGGCGGCTCCAGTCGGCGTCGCCCTGGCGGAACTCGTCGTGGATCTGGCCGACCAGCGCGCCGAGCAGGTTGTCGAGCGTCAGGAAGCCGATCGGCTTCTCGCCCTTGTTGCCGACCAGCGCGAAGTGCGGCGCGCCCTTGCGGAAGCGGCGGAACAGGTCGAGCGCCGGGGTGTCGGGCTTCACGTACTGCACCGGGCGCACGTAGTCGGACAGGTCTTCGAGTGCCGCACCGGCGTGACGTGCGAGCAGCAGGTCCTTCAGGTGGATCAGCCCGCTCACCTGTTCGCGCGACGCATCCTCGAACAGCGGATAACGGCTGAAACGGTGCCGCGCGACGATCTCCATGTTGTCCGGCAGCGGCAGGTCGCGCCGCAGGCCGATCATTTCATGCGCCGGCCGCATCAGGTCCGACACGGTCATCGACGAAAAATCGAGCGAATGCGCGAGCGTGTTCCACTCGTCGTTGCTGTACGTGCCGCGCGCGGGCTGGGCCGCGTTGCCGGCCGTGCTGCGGCGGCTGCGCAGGATCAGCTTCAGCTCGTCGGTCGAGTAGTGCGCGTCGCCGCCGTGGTCGGCCGACAGCCCCGCGAGCCGCAGCACCGCGTTGGCGCTGTTGTTGAGCACCCAGATCGCCGGATACATCGCCCAGTAGAACGCATACAGCGGCAGCGCGACCCACAGGCCGACCTTCTCGGACTGGCGGATCGCCATCGATTTCGGCGCGAGCTCGCCGACGACGATGTGCAGGAACGAGATCAGCGAGAACGCGAACACCAGCGAGATCAGGTGCACGACGCGTTCGGACTGCACGCCGATCAGGTCGAGCAGCGGGCCGATCAATTGCGCGAAGGCCGGTTCGCCGACCCAGCCGAGGCCGAGCGACGCGAGCGTGATGCCGAGCTGGCACGCGGAAAGATACGCGTCGAGCCGGCCGTGCACGATGCCGAGGATGCGGCCGCGCAGGCCGTGCTTGCGGGCCAGTGTCTTGACGCGCGTGGCGCGCAATTTGACGAGGCCGAATTCGGCCGCGACGAAAAACCCGTTCAGGGCCACCAGGAACAACGCGCCGATGAGCGCGAAGATCTGTACCAAAGAATCGCTCCGGTTATGTAAGGCCCATCAGTATAGAGCCAGAAAGGAATTTGTAATGTATCGAGCGAACGGCCGATGACTTACACCGGCGCCTCGCAGGGGACGGAGAACGTGATGACGGCGGTTGCGCCGTCGGCGAACGCGGTATGCGACAACGTGCCGCCGTGCGCGAGCGCGACGCGCTGGCAGAGCGCGAGCGCCCAGGCGATCCGCTTCGCATCGCGCTCGCGCAGCATCTCGCGGCGCGCGAACGATTCGAACGCGTGCGGCTGCGCGGGATCGGCGAGTGCGTCGGCGTTCACGGTGCAGGTGGCGCGCGCGACGAACTGCGCGCCGTCGCGCGCGCACGCGAACGTCACGCGGCCGCCGGTGGCGCTGGCCTCGACGGCGGCCGTCAGCATCGTCCAGAGTGCCTGCGCGATGCGTTCGCGGTCGGCGGTCAGCGACGGTTCGCCGTCCGGCAGCGTTGCATCGAGCGCGACCTGCCGTGCATCGGCGAGCGCAAAACGGACCAGCGCGAGCGTGTCGTCGAGCAGCGCGCGCAGCGCGAACGGCCGCGGCGCGATCGCGAGCGTGCGGGTTTCCGCGCGCGGCGCGTCGAGCACGTCGTCGATCAGCGCGACTTGCTGGTCGATGCCCGTGCGGATGCCCGCGAGCGCGCGTTGCAGGTTGGGGTCGGCGCTGGCGAGCTGGCGTTCGAGCACGTACGCCCAGCTATGCATCGCGTTCAGCGGGCTGCGCAGGTCGTGCGATGCGGTGGAGAGCGCCTGGTCGCGCAGGAACAGCGCCGCCTCGGTGGCGTAGTGCGCTGCGCGTTCGCGCAGCAGGTCGGCGGCGGGATCGACGGAAGTGGACGTCACGGAGCAGGCCTGTCGGAAGCGGTTGGCGTGGAAGTCACGCGAACCGCCATTATAGGGACGGTGCGTGTCACGCCGGCAGCGCGTCCTCGTCCTTTTTCCGGGCGTCGCCGTTCGGCAGCAACTGGCACGCGAGCAGACCGGCCAGCATCAGCGCGCAGCCGAACAGCGCGCGCAGCGTCAGCGTTTCGCCGAGCGCGGCCCAGCCGGCGATCGCCGCGAACACGCCTTCCATGCTGAAGATCACGGCTGCGTGCGCAGGCGCCGCGTCGCGTTGCGCGACGACCTGCAGCGTATAACCGACGCCGACCGACAGCAGCCCGCCGTACAGCAGCGTCGGCAGCGCGCCGCGCAGCATCGCGACGCTGACCGGCTCGATGACGAGGCCTGCCACGAGGCACGCCACGCCGCATACGGCGAACTGCATGAACGCGAGCACGAGCGGATCGTGGCGCTTCGCGAGATGGCCGACCGCCATCACGTGCGCGGCGATGATGACGGCGCCCGCGAGCTGGAACCAGTCGCCGTAGAGCACCGAGAAATGCTCGTCGATGCTGAGGAAATACAGGCCGATCGCCGCGAGCAGCGCGCCGAACCAGGTGCCCGCGCCGATCCGGTGACGCGCGAACACGCCCATCAGCGGCACAATCACCACATACAGCGAGCTGATGAAGCCGGCGTTGGCGACCCGCGTGTACTGCAGGCCGAATTGCTGCAGCGAGATCGACACGGCGAGCAGCCCGCCGAGCGCGAGGCCCGGCAGCAGCAGCGCCGGATCGCGGCGGATCGCCGCGAGTTGCGCGCGCGATGCCGCGTTGAGCATCAGCAGCGGAACCAGCACGAGCGCGCCGAGCAGGAAGCGCAGCCCGGTGAACAGGAACGGCCCGATCACGTCGAGGCTCAGGCGTTGCGCAACGAAAGCCGTGCCCCAGATCGCGGCGGCGGCGAGCATCAGCAGGTTGGCGCGGAGGTGCTTGCGGGCTTCGGGCTTCATCGGAATTCTTCAGGAGATTGCGGGCGGCGGAACCCGTTAGTTTACGCCGAGATTGCAAGGCTGTCGGCAAACCTGCGCAACGCGGCGGCTGCGCGTGCGTCGCGCACCCGCGAATACAGCACGACCTGCGACAGCGGCAGCGGCGGCAGCCCGAATTTCGCGCCGACGTCGACCAGCGTGCGCGGCGCGACGCGACGCGCGAGCGGGCAGACGGCGAGCCCCGCCGCGGCGGCGGCCGTGACCGCCGCGACCCCGCCGCCGGTGAAGCGCTCGCGCCACGGCCGCCCCGCAAGGTCGAGCGCGCGCAGCGCGGCGGCCCGTACACCGCACGGGCCGGCCAGCACCGCGAGCGGCAGCGGCTCGTCCGCGCGCGGTGCCCAGTCCGGCGCGGCGAGCCAGGCCAGCGGTTCGGTAAACAGCAGCGCGCCGTCTTCGCGCGGCGGATCCTCGCCGGGTTCGTGCCGCACGATCGCCGCGTCGAGCCGGCGTTCGTCGTATTGCACGAGCAGGCTCGACGACATCCCGAGATGCATTTCCAGCGACAGCCCCGGATCCTGCCGATGCAGGCTCGTGAGCACGGCCGGCAGGTCGGGCACCGCGACGTGCTCGCTGACGCCGAGCGACAGGCGATGCGTGCCGGCCGAGATCGCGCCGAGCGCGTGGTCGTGCGCGTCGAGCAGCGCACGGGCGGCCGGCAGGAAGTTCTCGCCGTCGGCGGCCAACTTGACCACACGCGGCGTGCGCTCAAGCAGCGGCTTGCCGAGGTGGGCTTCCAGCCGCTTCAGCTTCAGGCTGACGGCCGATTGCGTGGTGCCGAGCGCATCGGCGGCGCGCGTGAAGCTGGCGAGATCGGCGACCAGCACGAACGCGCGCACGGCATCGAGGTCGAGTACTTTCATTTCAGATGTAAATGGATGAAATATGCGTCGATGGCTGTTTATTATAGTTCGGTGGACCTAACCTGACGCCGTGTTTCCGTTCTTCAATGTCACCGACAGGAGCAGGACCATGCCATTCACCCGAATCGCAGTGCGCGAAGGCAAACCGGCCGCCTACCGCGCGGCACTCGTCGACGGCGTGCATCGCGCGCTGATGCACACGTTCAACGTGCCCGAGGACGACATCTTCATGGTCGTGACCGAGCATGCGGCCGAGAACTTCGTGTTCGGCCGCCATTACCTCGATATCGAACGCAGCGACGATCTCGTGATGATCCAGATCACTGCGAACAACACGCGCACGCTCGAGCAGAAGCGGGCGTTGTACCGGACCATTGCGGAGAACCTCGCGCAGCAGCCCGGCGTGCGGCAGCAGGACGTATTCATCAGTCTCGTCGAGGTGCTGAAGGAGGACTGGTCGTTCGGCAACGGCATCGCGCAATACGCCGTTTGATGTGCGACAGGGCGACAGGGCCAGATCGTCGCCTGACCGGTTTTCCGACGTGTACTATGGAAGTTGCTTCACAGGCGACGCCGGCGCGGTCGATGCGCCGGCGATTCTTCATGTGCGGGAGCCTCCATGTCGCGTGTGCTGGAAATCGTGTTGTCGCTGTCGCTGGAAGGTTGGCCGGTCAAGGCTGCGAGTCGCGCCCGTGGCACGCAGCGCGACTTCGGCGCCGAACTCGTGCGCGCTTGGCGAATTTGTCCGCAGGTCCGGATGCGTCGAGGCCATGAACGTGTGACGATCGAGCCGTGCCAGGTCGAGGAGGCCGAGCGGAGCCCCGGCGCGAGCTGGTGGACCTGGGTCGAATCGAATGCGCATGGAAGGCGGGTCGTCGCGTCCCGCGCCAGGGCATTCGCGCCCGGCGTCACGCAGCGCGAACTGTTCGACGCGGAGCATGCGGGGATCGTCGTCGCGATGCCGCTACCTATCCCCGTGACCGCCGCGCCCGCCGATGCCGATGCGGCGATCGGCGAAGTCGACGGCGTCGCGCCGAACGCCACCGCGCCCTCGGCCGCCGGTGAACTGCCCGAATCGACGGCGTTGCGCCTCGTCAGCGAACGGCGGCGCGGGCGGTGGGCGGACGATAGCGGCGTCGTGGTCGAGATGACGCTCGACGACGTCACGCTGCACGGAGGCGGCGAGTCGCCGCGCCGCTACGTCGAGCTGCGTCTCACCGCGCCCGACTGGGAAACCCTCGCCGCGCGCACGGCCGCGCTGCACGCGCTGTTTGCCGCGGCGCGCGAACTGAGCGGCGCATGGCCCGCCTTCGTGCAACTGACGAGCGTGATCGACCGTGCTTGTGCGGGCGAGCCGGCTGCCACCAGGCCCGTCAAGGCGCAGCTCGTCGACCTGACGGGCATCCGCTCGCAGCGCACCGCGCTGTTCGCGCTGTCCGGCGACATCGCCGCGCAATGGCTCGGCAACGAGGGTGGCGTGCTCGATCGCGACGATCCCGAATTCGTGCACCAGATGCGCGTCGCGCTGCGCCGCCTGCGCACGCTGATGCGCTTCTTCCCGCTGTTCGCCGACCGGCAATGGCAGGACACCTTCGGCGTCGACCTGCGCTGGCTTGCCGCGCTGCTCGGCACGGTGCGCGACTGGGACGTGTTTTCGACCGAAAGCCTGCCCGCGCTGATCGCGGCCGACGGCGGCGGCGCCGACTGGGACGGCACGCTCGACGCGGCGCGCGCGCAGTGCGTGACCGCGCGCGTCGAACTGCGGCAGGCGCTGCACTCGGCCCGTTATGCGCGGCTGACGCTCGATTGGCTCGAATGGTTGAGCTCGCTCGCGCTGCCGCCTGCCGAAGCCGGCGACGCGCCCTCGCTGCGGCGTCATGCGACCAAGCGCGTGCGTCGGCTGTTCGGCGAACTATATGCATCGCCGTCGCTCACTTCGCTCGATACCGCTGCGCGCCATCAGGTGCGGATCGATGCGAAGCGGCTGCGCTATGCGCTCGAATTCTTTGCATCGCTGGCGTCGCGCCGTACACGCACCGAGACGGTCAAGACGCTCACGCGCGTGCAGAGCGTGCTGGGCGAAGCGAACGACACGATCGTCGCGCTGCATCATCTCGAGCAGCTGGCGGCGCCGCCGTACCAGCTCGGTTTCGTGCGCGGTTACGGCGCGGCGCTCGAGCAGCGCGCGGCGCGCGACGCCGAGGCGCTGCTGGCCAGCCTGCGTCCGCCGAAGCTCGATGGCAAGCCGGGTTGAGCGGCGTACGCTGACTATAATGGCCACCCGTTTCCCGCACGCCTCCCGATGACCGACGCACCGCATTCTTCCCCGTCCTCCGAACCGCTCGAACTGGGCGGCGAACTGTGGTTGCGCGCAGGCGAGCAGACGCTCGGCGGCGCCACGCGCATCGCGTTGCTCGCGGCGATCGGCGACACCGGTTCGATCACGCGCGCGGCGAAGGCCGTCGGCCTCAGCTACAAGGCCGCATGGGATGCGGTCGACACGATGAACAATCTCGCCGGCGAACCGCTCGTCGCGCGTTCGACGGGCGGCAAGGGCGGCGGCGGCACGACGCTGACCGCGCGCGCGACGTCGCTGATCGCCGCGTTCCGCACGATCGAGCGCGAGCATCGCCGTTTCATCGAGGCCGCGAGCGCGGCCGTTGCCGGCTTCGACGTCGACTGGGCGCTGATCGGCCGGATCGGGATGAAGACCAGCGCGCGCAACCAGTTGTTCGGCAAGGTCGCGTCGATCGTGCGCGGCACGGTCAACGACGAGGTGACGCTCACGCTACCAGGCGGGCAGCCGGTCGTCGCGGTGCTGACGCACGAAAGCGCCGATGCGCTCGGTCTGCAGGCGGGCGCGGACGCATGCGCGCTGGTGAAGGCGTCGTGGGTCGTGCTCGCGGTCGACGATGGCGCACCCGACCTGAAGGTGTCTGCACGGAACCAACTGCACGGCAGCGTCGAATCCGTCGCGGCGGGCGCGGTGAACAGCGAAGTGACGCTCGCGCTCGACGGCGGCGGGACGCTGACGGCCGTCGTGACCAACGACAGCGTCGATGCGCTGCAGCTCGCCGACGGCCGGCGGGCAATCGCACTGTTCAAGGCGTCGAGCGTGATTCTCGCGGTGACGGGCTGACGGCCCAGGCAGGGTGGCGCGCTTCGGCGCGCGTACGAAGAGGGACGGAGTGAAGCCGGCGTCGCGCAGCGTCTGCTTGGCGCCGGCTTCGTTTCCGTTTTCAGCTTGTGCCGCTACATGCGGCTTCTCTCAGGCTCCAACGTGCCTGCCACGACCACGGCCTCGCGCGCTCATGCGACGCGCGTCGGCCACTCGGCGTGCGGCGATGTCGCCTGCACGCGTCCTTCGCTCAACTGCACGACCTGGTCGCCGAATGCGGCGACGTCGTCGGGATCGTGCGAGATCAGCACCATCGGGATATCGAGCCGCGCCTGCAGTTCGGCGAGCTCGTGGCGCATGCGCTGGCGCATCGCGCCGTCGAGCGCCGCGAACGGTTCGTCCAGCAGCAGGATCCGCGGTTGCGCGACCAGCGCGCGCGCCAGCGCGACGCGCTGTTTCTGCCCGCCCGACAGTTGCGACGGATACTGCCCCGCGAGCGATTCGAGATCGAATGCGTGCAGCCAGTACGCGACTTCGGGCGGCACCGTTTTCGCGCGCGGGTTGCGCAGCCCCGGCGTGAGCCCGAACGCGATGTTCTGGCGCACGTTCAGATGCGGAAACAGCGCGTAATCCTGGAACAGATACGCGACGCGGCGTGCACGGGTCGGCACGTCGATGCGGCGCGCGGCGTCGAACAGCGGTTCGTCGTTCAGCGTGATCGTGCCTTCGTCCGGCGACAGCAGGCCGGCGATCGCCTGCAGCGTCATGCTCTTGCCCGCGCCGGACGGCCCGAACAGCACGACGCGCTGCGTCGTCGCCGTGAACGACATGTCGAGCGTGAAGCGGCGCTCGGCGTTCGCGTAGGTCTTGCGGATGTCGACGACGAGGCTCATGCGGGCCTCCGCCGAAGCAAGCCGGCCGCCGGGCGAAACAGCCGATACGGACGAGACAGATGCTTCATGTCAGCTGACTCCGCGACGCGCGCGCCGGCACGAGCCAGCCGGCCGAGAGCAGCACGAGCACGCAGGTGATCGACGTCACCAGCACGAGGAAGTTGGCCGTGCTGTCGTCACCGGCCTGCACGGCCGCGTAGATCGCGACCGACAGCGTCTGCGTGCGGCCGGGCAGGTTGCCGGCGATCATCAGCGTCGCGCCGAACTCGCCGAGCGCGCGTGCGAACGCGAGCAGCGCGCCCGCGAGGATCCCGCGCGTGGCGAGCGGCAGCGTCACGCGGAAGAACACCGCGGCTTCGCCGAGCCCGAGCGTGCGCGCGGCGCGTTCGAGATGCGGATCGACGCCTTCGAATGCAGCACGCGCCGACTTCAGGATCAGCGGAAACGCGACGACCATCGACGCGATCACCGCGCCTTGCCACGTGAAGACCAGCTCGATGCCGAGCTGGTCGAGCCAGGCGCCGAACACGCCGCGCCGGCCGAGCAGCACGAGCAGGTAATAGCCGAGCACCGTCGGCGGCAGGACGAGCGGCAGCGTCAGCAGCGAATCGACGACGTCGCGCATCGGCGAGCGCCAGCGCGCGAGTGCGAACGCGGCCGCGACGCCGAGCACGATGTCGAGCGCGGTCGCCCAGCCGGCGACCTTCAGCGACAGCAGCAGCGGTACCCAGGCGCCTTGCATCTCCATATGCTCACTTGCCCGCAGGCTTGAAACCGAACGTCGACAGCACGGCCTGGCCCTGCGCCGACGAGACGAAATCGATGAACGACTGCGCCTGCGCGGCGTGGCGGCTGTCCTTGACCACGGCGATCGGATAGGTGATGGCCGTCTTGGTCGGCACCGTCAGCGCAACCTTCACGCGGCCGGGCATGATCGCGGCGTCGGTGCCGAACACGAAGCCCGCGTCGACCTCGCCGCGCGCAACGTAGTCGAGGCTCTGGCGCACATTGGCGGCCAGCACGCCCTTCGCGCTGACGGCGTCCCACACGCCGGCCGCGCGCAGCGCGCCTTCGGTGTAGCGGCCGACCGGCACCGATGCCGGGTCGCCGTACGCGATGCGCTTCACGCCCGGCGCGGTCAGGTCGTTCAGCGACGTCGGCGCGGCCGCGTGGCTGTCCGCCGGCACGATCAGCACGAGCGAGTTCGCGGCGAAGTCGCGGCGCGTGCCGGGCACGATCACCTTTTCGTCGGCCGCGCGATCCATCGCCTTCTGGTCGGCCGATGCGAACACGTCGGCCGGCGCGCCCTTGGCGATCTGCTGCATCAGCACGTCCGACGCACCGAAGTTGAACAGCACCTTGGTGTCCGGATGCTGCTTCTCGTACGCGTCGCCGACGGCCTTGAACGCGTTCGTCAGGCTGGCGGCCGCCGACACGACCAGTTCGTCGGCGGCGGAGGCGGGCGCGCTGAACCCGACACCGGCGGCAAGCGTGACGATCGGCAGCAGGCGGAGCAGGGTGCGGCGAAGCGGACGGACGGGTGAGCGCATGGTGGATTCGTTTTGAATGGGTGGAAAACGTAATCGTAATATAGGGCGGGTTATAACGCTCGACATACCGATCATGCGACGGTGTGCATGAATTGGTCAGACCTGAAAGGAGGCGGGCGTGACGGCCGGGCGGCCTGTCACGTGTGGAGCGTGTGCGTCGCCGATTCGGTGCGCTGCAGCGACGACGGCTGCGACGCGGGGCGGTAGTTCGGATTGGCCTTCCAGCGCGCGCGGACGAACGGGCGCTCGTGCCCCGACAGTTGCAGCGCAACCTTGGTGACCCAGCGATGCGACGGCACCGTGATGCCGTGCAGCGCGACGGTGACGAGCGCGAGGCTCGCGACGACCGCCGGCACCGACCAGCGGTGCGGCACCGCACGCCACGAGCCGGCGATGAACGCGAGCGCGGCGATCGCGCCGACGATGCAGCCGGTGATCGATTCGGACGGCGAATGCGCGTCGAGCGCGACACGCGATACGCCGACCGCGACGCCGGCCGCGAGCCCGAGCGCGATGCCGACGATCCGAACCGGCGTGCGCGTGCGGATCAGCATCAGGAAAATCGCGACCGGATAGACCGACGTCGACAGCATCGCATGGCCGCTGAACCCCGTGAAATCCCACGCGCGGATGCCGATGCCCCAGCCGAGGAACGCGATCTTCGTCAGCGCCACCACGCCGATCGCGGCCGCCAGCACGCCCAGCCAGGCGGTGGCGCGCTGCCACGAGTAACCGAGCGCGAGCCAGACGGCAATCGTGATCGCGAGCGGCAAGGTCAGGCCGGCGCCGCCGAACGCGGTGATCATGATCCACAGGTGAGACGACAGGTCGAACATCGGAAAACGGACGAACGGAGGCGGGGAGGATGCTTAAATCAACGCGCGAGCCGGGAAGAACGACTACAACGGATACAAGCGGCGAAACCCCAGTATAGCGCCGCGTGCGCACGCGCCCCGTTTTTTGCGCCACCGGGAACTATCCGCGCGCAGGAAAAATCCCAGAAACAATGTTATGGTGCATTGCACAAAGCCGAACGATGCATCCGTTGCGGCGCCTTCTCATGGCGCCCCTATTTTTCCTGACTGCGAGCCCGATCGATGACCAAAAGTCTGACCAAGGTGTGGCTGGGCGGCATGAAACGCATGCTGTCTCCGGCCGCCAAACATGCGGTGCGCGATGCGCAGCGCATCACACGCGACGCACTCGAGGCCGCTGCCTCTCCCGCCGTATCCGATCTGTCCCCGCCGCGCGAATCGCGTGTGCGTCCGCGTGCGGCGGCATGGGCGGCGGGTGAATGGACGCGCGGCGAACATCCGATGACGCCCGCGCTCGGGCGTCTCGTCCAGAATCTCGCGTATGGCCTTTACGTGCCGCCCGGCCGCCGGCGTGGCGCGATGCCGCTCGTCGTGATGCTGCACGGCTGCCAGCAGTCCGTCGACGAATTCGTGCAGGGCACGCGGATGAACCTGCTGGCCGACAAGCACGGTTTCGCGGTGCTGTATCCAGAGCAGTCGCTGCGTGCGCACGCGCATGGCTGCTGGCACTGGTACGAAGACACCGAGCGCGCGGGCCGCGGCGAGGCGAATTCGGTTGCATCGCTCGTCGACGCGGTCGTCGACGAACACGGTTTCGATGCGTCGCGCGTCTACGTCGCGGGGCTGTCGGCCGGCGCGGGCCTTGCGGCGCTTCTTGCACTGCACCATCCCGACCGCTTCGCGGCGGTGGCACTGCACTCGGGCCCCGCGCTCGGCGAGGCGAATTCCGGCATCACCGCGATGGACGTGATGCGGCGTGGGCTGCGGCAGAACCCGGCCGCGGCCGTCGATGCGCTGGTCGAGGCCGGTACGTATCCGGGCATGCCCGCGCTGATCGTCCAGGGCGACGGCGACCACGTCGTCGCGCCGAAGAATGCCGACCAGCTGACGGTGCAGTTCATGCGCCTGAACGGGCTGGCCGACAGCCGCGGCGCGCTGCGCGGCGGCGAGCGGGTCGAGACGCGCGAGTCGGGCGCGCAGATCACCGATGTCTGCCGCGATGGCGAACCGGTCGTGCGGCTCTGCCATGTGAAAGGGCTCGATCATGCATGGGCCGGCGGCGACGAAGCCGTGCCGTTCCATGCGGCCGTCGGCCCCGATGCGAGCTCGATGATCTGGGCCTTTTTCGAAACACATCGCCGGACTGTGGCGACCGAACGACGCATCGTCTGATCGACGCTGGCCAAAGCCTAGGGTTTTCCCTATAATTCGGGAAAACCCTAGTCAAAGAACCTTTGGATTGCGAGATCGACCATGTACCTGCTGAGCCACCTCTTCCTGATGCTGACCAAGAACGCTGAAACGGCCCGTAAAGAGCGCGCCGAGGCGTACCTGTCCGAAGCGACCGACATCTACGATCTCGAATTCCGTATGCGCAAGATCGATCGCGAAGCGGCGATGAACCGTCCGTATTCGCTCGGCTCGCGCTAAGCAGCGAGGCGGGCCCGCCGGCCCGCCGCTCCGGCGAGTCATGCAAAAGGGCGCGTGCGGCTAGATGCCGCACGCGCCCTTTTTGCATTCGCGACCTTGGTCGCGTCAGACGACCGTCAGGCGCACCGGCACGTTGTTGCGCGTGGCGTTCGAATACGGGCACACGTGGTGCGCCTTGTCGACCAGCGCCTGCGCGTCGGCCTTGTCGAGCCCCGGCAGCGACACGCGCAGCTCGATGTCGAGCCCGAAGCCGCCTGCGTCGTTCGGGCCGATGCCCACTTCCGCCGTGACCTGCGTATCGGCCGGCAGCGCCTGCTTGTTCTGGCCGGCGACGAATTTCATCGCGCTCAGGAAGCAGGCCGAGTAACCTGCGGCAAACAGTTGTTCCGGATTCGTGCCTTCCGCGCCCGTGCCGCCGAGTTCGCGCGGCGCGGCCAGCTTCACTTCCAGCTTGTTGTCGGCGGATACTGCGCGGCCGTCGCGGCCGCCCGTGCTCGTGGCGCTGGTCTTGTACAGAATGTTCATCGTGCAGCTCCTGTCGGGAAAAGGGGAGAAAAGCGGCCCGGTCGAACGGGATGTCGCCGGCCACGAAGAAAATATAGAACACAAATCATTAGTGTGCAAATGAAATTTTGAAGAAAAAGCCCGGCAGTGCCGGGCCGGTCGGCCGACGCTCGCTCGTCAGCGTTCGTTGGCGGCCGACAGCGCGTCGCGCAACTGCTGGAGATCGGCGCGCAGCCTGACCAGGAACTCGGGGGTTTGCTGCATCGCGCAAAAGAGATCGGCGGGCACCGAGCGTGCGCGATCCTTCAGCGCACGGCCTTCAGGCGTCACGCGTACGTTCACGACGCGTTCGTCGGCCGCGCTGCGCACGCGCTCGACGTAGCCAAGCGCTTCCAGCCGCTTGAGCAGCGGCGTGACGGTAGCCGGATCGAGGTCGAGCCGCGCGGCGATGTCCTTCACCGCGATGTCGTCGCGCTCCCACAGCACGAGCATCGCGAGATATTGGGGATAGGTCAGCGACAGCTTGTCGAGCAGCGGCTTGTACGCCTTCGTCATCGCGTGGGAAGTCGAGTAGAGCGCAAAGCACAGCTGCTCGTCGAGCGTCTGGGGTAGCGAGGGTGGGCGGTCCATGATTCGGGAGGCGCGGCGGACGCGCGAACAATTTGCACACAAATTATTTTGCGCGCAAAAGATCGGGTTGAACAGGGGAGCCTGGCAAGGTGCGCCCGACGGCGGATGCCGCGAAACAGGGGGATCGGGAGAGGCGCCGGGAGACAACCCGGCGCGCGGAACAGCATGACGGCCGGCAGCGCGCGCCGGCCGGGAGAGGTTTCAGCGGCCCGACGTGGCGGTCGGCGCGCCCGGCTCCTGCACGCCGAAGCAGCCGCGATAGGTCGCGTAGAACGAGCAGTACAGCATCGTGACGATGATGATCGTCACCGGCATCATGATCGTCAGCGCATAGGCGCCGGCGCCGAGCGCCTGCAGCAGCAGCGACAGCGCGAGCGACGTGCCGAGCGCGACGCCGAACCACAGCGCGCCGTACACGGTGAACGCGCCGCGATTGCGCCAGCAGCTGACGATGCTGAAGAACAGTGCCTTGGCGGGCGGGACGTCATGCCACGCGACCAGCACCGGCGCGAACCAGAACAACATCGAGATCGGCAGATAGAGCAGCGTCGCGAAGAACAGCGCGCCGAGCGTGCCTTGCGCGGCGAGCGTTTCCGGCGTCGTGCTCGCTTCGTCCGCCGCGCCCATCATCACGTGGAACAGCGCGCCGCCGTCCACGAACGACGACGCGGCGAACACCAGCACCATCGACGCGACGTAGATCACGCCAAGCACCAGCAGCCGCTGGGACGCGACGGCGCCGTACGAGCGGAAGCCGTCGATCAGGATCGTCGGCATCACGGGCTTGCCGGCCACCGTGTCGCGGCACGCGGCCATGAAGCCGACCGCGATGCCCGGAATGAACACCAGCGGCAGCGCCGAGCCGATCACGGGCACCATCGACACCAGCGTGATCGCCAGCAGGTACGTGAAGAACAGCGTGATGAACGCGAGCGGGTTCCGGCGGAACAGCCAGACGCCTTGACGGAACCAGACATAGCCCGTTTTGGCGGGCACTTCGATCAGTTGCATGCGGTTTGGATCTCGGGAAGCGCGGGCGTATGGGCGATACGCTCTCGCAGGATGCGTTCGAAATGGCCGGGGTCGTGCGGCTTGAGCATTTCCGCCGCGCGCGGCAGGTAGAAGTCGTACAGGCGCGACACCCAGAAGCGGTACGCGCCCGCGCGCAGCATGTCGCTCCAGTGGCGGCGCTCCTCGGCCGTGAACGGCCGCACCGTCTGGTAGGCGCGCAGCAGCGCATCGGCGCGCGCGACGTCGAGCACGCCGGTCGCGAGGTCGACGCACCAGTCGTTGACGGTCACCGCGACGTCGAACAGCCACTTGTCGCAGCCGGCGAAATAGAAGTCGAAGAAGCCGCCGAGCCGCACGTTGTGGCCGGTGCCGGGCGCCGCGTGCGCGAACAGCACGTTGTCGCGGAACAGGTCGCAATGGCACGGCCCGGCCGGCAGCGCCGCGTAGTCGTCCGACGCGAAGAAGCTGGCCTGGTGCGCGAGCTCGCCTTCGAGCAGCGTGCGTTGCGCGTCCGTGATGAACGGCACGATCGCCGGCACGTTCTCCTGCCACCACGGCAGGCTGCGCAGGTTCGGCTGGTTGCGCGGGTAATCGCGCCCCGCGAGGTGCAGGCGCGCGAGCATTTGTCCGACCTCGATGCAGTGTTCGACCCCCGGCGCGAGTTCGGCCGCGCCGTCGAGCTTCGTGACGATCGCGGCCGGCTTGCCGTGCAGCTCGCCGAACAGCGCGCCGTCGTCACGCGGCACCGGATCCGGCACCGGCACGCCGTGGCCGGCCAGGTGGCGCATCAGGTCGAGGTAGAACGGCAGTTGTTGCGCCGTGAGCTTTTCGAAGATCGTGAGGACGTACTCGCCGCGTGTCGTCGTCAGGAAGAAATTGCTGTTTTCGATACCGGACGGAATGCCGCGGAACGCAAGCACGTCGCCCAGTTCGTAGTGGCGCATCCATTGCGCGAGATCGGAGTCGGAAACAGCAGTGAAAACGGCCATGCGAGATGCGTCAGGTCAGGTTGTCGGCACGCGGGCGGCGTGCGTCGCAACAGCAGGTGGAGGGGAGGCGGCGCGCCGTGATCGACACGGCGCGCCACGAAATCAGTAGCGCAGGTTCAGCGACGGCAGGCGCGTGATCGGGATGCCCGCGTCGTGCGGCTTCGGCGACGTGTCGGGCGTCGAGCTCATCTGGTAGCGCGTGCCGAAGTTCGACTTCACGTCGATCTCGACCGGCTTGCCGCGGTCGCGGTACTCGGTGACCTCGGTGCCGTTCTTGCTCTTTTCGTGGAAGCTCGGCGTGCGTCGAATGTCGGCGAAGTCGACTTTCGACGAGACTTCGGCGGCCGGCCGGTTGATTTTGCGGAGATCGGGCAGGCCGGCGGCTTCGTTGGCCTCGGCCCGGGCCTGCGCGTCGGCGTCAGGCGTGGCGCCGGCGGCGTAAGCGCTGCTGGCGGCGGCAAACGCGACGGCAGCGGCGACGAGAATGAGCGGCTTCATGATGAGTCTCCAGTGAACCCACCGATTTTAGCAAATACTGCGCACCATCCGGCCCCTGCGTGTATCCGGGCGGCCATAAGGGTGACCGGGTTCCGTGGTAATGTCGTCGGATCAGACGAGGTGATGAAAATGAAGAACGATTTGAGCCGCCGGCACCGAGTGCTGACGCCCGAGAGCCCGTCGGTCGAGGCTTTCGACGATTCGATCGCCGCCGTCGCGCGGCTGTCCGCCATCTACGACACGAATACGGGTTTCCTGCGCGACGCATTCGCGCGCTATCGCCGCCACGAACCGATTACCGAGCACGTGCGCGCGTGCTACCCGTTCGTGCGGATCCGCACCGACGTCAACACGCACGTCGATTCGCGCCGTTCGTACGGTTTCGTCGCGGGCCCCGGCGTGTTCGAGACGACGGTCACGCGCCCCGATCTCTTCGCGAACTACTATCGCGAGCAATTGCGCCTGCTGTCGAAGAACCACCATGTCAAGATCGAGATCGGCGTGTCGTCGCAGCCGATTCCGATCCATTTCGCGTTTCCGGAAGGCATCCATCTCGAGGGCGAGCTCGACCGCGACCGCCTGCTCGCGATGCGCGACATCTTCGACACGCCCGACCTGTCGTATCTCGACGACCGCATCGTCAACGGCACGTTCGAGCCGGCGCCGGGCGAACCGCATCCGCTCGCGCTGTTCACGGCCGCGCGCGTCGACTTCTCGCTGCACCGGCTGCGTCACTACACGGCGACGTCGCCCACGCATTTCCAGAACTACGTGCTCTACACGAACTACCAGTTCTACATCGACGAGTTCGTGAAGCTCGGCCGCACGATGATGACGGAAAGCACCGATCCCGAGGTGCGTGCGTACCGCAGCCAGTACAGTTCGTTCGTCGAGCCGGGCGATGTCGTCACGTACAACGCGAACCTCGGCAGCGAGCCGGCCGAGGGCGCCGCGCCGCCGCGCCTGCCGCAGATGCCCGCGTATCACCTGAAGCGCGCGGACGGCAGCGGGATCACGATGGTCAATATCGGCGTCGGTCCGTCGAACGCGAAGACGATCACCGATCACATCGCGGTGCTGCGCCCGCACGCGTGGGTGATGCTCGGTCACTGCGCGGGGCTGCGCAACACGCAACGCCTCGGCGACTACGTGCTTGCACACGGTTACGTGCGCGAGGATCACGTGCTCGACGCCGACCTGCCGCTGTGGGTGCCGATTCCGGCGCTCGCCGAAGTGCAGCTCGCGCTGGAGCGCGCGGTGGCCGACGTCACGCGGCTCGAGGGCGTCGAACTGAAGCGCGTGATGCGCACGGGCACGGTCGCGAGCGTCGACAACCGCAACTGGGAACTGCGCGATCATCGCGAGCCGGTGCAGCGGCTGTCGCAGAGCCGCGCGGTCGCGCTCGACATGGAAAGCGCGACGATCGCGGCGAACGGCTTCCGTTTCCGCGTGCCGTACGGCACGCTGCTGTGCGTATCGGACAAGCCGCTGCACGGCGAGCTGAAACTGCCGGGGATGGCCGACACGTTCTATCGCGGGCAGGTCGATCAGCACCTGCAGATCGGCGTGAAGGCGATGGAGATCCTGCGCACGAACGGGCTCGACAAGCTGCATAGCCGGAAGTTGCGGAGTTTTGCGGAAGTGGCGTTTCAGTAAGCGTGACGACCGGCGGGCCCTGCGGGGCGCGGCCGCCGGGTTTTGCGCCGTCCGGCCTGCTGGCGGTGGATTGCTCGGCTTCAGCCTCCTGACTCGACCCGGTCGGTTGCCGTAGCCGTGATTACCACTGCACCGGCTCGATCGTTCGGTCGAACGCGGCTTCGAGCAGCGCGGTTTCTCGATCGTCAAGCGTCAGGTCGAGCGCCGCGAGCGCATCGGTCACGTGATGCGGCTTCGACAATCCGACGATCGGTGCCGTGACGCCGGGCCGTCGCAGTGCCCACGCGAGGGCGATCCGGGCGGGCGGCAGGCCGCGTGCCTGCGCCACCTGTCCGACGGCCTCGACGGTCGCCGCGACCGCATCGCGGCCGTCGTACCAGGACACCATCTGCCGGTCGGTCGCGGCCCGCGTCGTCCCGGCATCGCGCGAACCGGCCAGCAACCCGCGGCCGAGCGGCGACCACGGCGTGTACGCGACGCCTTCCTCGATGCACAGCGGCAGCATGTCGCGTTCGTCGTCGCGGCAGATCAGGCTGTACTGGCTCTGCATCGACGCGAACCGGGCGAGGCCGTGATGCCGCTGGAATGCGAGCATCTTCATGAACTGCCACGCATGCATCGACGAGGCGCCGAGATAACGGACCTTGCCGCTCCTCACGATTGCGTCGAGCGCGTCGAGCGTTTCGTCGATCGGCGTATCCGGATCGAACCGGTGAACGACATAGAGATCGACGTAATCGGTCCCGAGACGCTGCAGCGACGCGTCGATGCTCGCGAACAGATGCTTGCGCGACAGCCCGCGCGCATTCGGACCGTCGCCGGTCGGGAAGAACACCTTGGTCGCGATCACCACGTCGTCGCGTGTCGCGAAATCACGCAGCGCGCGCCCGAGAATGCGTTCGCTCTCGCCGCCCGAGTAGATGTCGGCCGTGTCGAAGAACGTCACGCCGGCGTCCAGTGCCGCGCGGATGAACGGGCGCGCTACGTCCTCGGTCGCGACCCACGGCCGCCACGAGGGATCGCCGTAGGTCATGCAGCCCAGGCACAGCTTCGACACCTTCAGCCCGGATGTTCCCAGTCTCACGTATTCCATTGATTCATCCTCCGTGCGGCGCCGATCAGCGCATGCCGCCGATCGTGTAGCCGCCGTCGACGAGGATCGATTCGCCGGTCACGAAGCGCGCTTCGTCGCTGCAGAGCCAGACGGCCGCGTCCGCCACGTCCTCGGGGGTGCCGATCCGTCGCGCGGGCGTGAACGCGGCGAACGGGCGGAACATCTCGTCGTCGCCGAACCGGAGCGCCATCGGCGTGTCGATGATGCCGGGGTTGACGTTGTTGATCCGGATCCCGTGCGGGCCGCCTTCGAGCGCGACCGCGCGCACCAGCGCATCGAGCGCGCCCTTGCTCGCCGAATAGGTCGACGAGCCGGCAAGCGCGCCTTTCGCGAGCCAGGACGACGTGTTCACGATTGCACCGCCGCCGTGCGCGAGCATCGCCTCCATCTCGTATTTGATCGACAGCCAGGTGCCCTTGAGATTGGTGGCGATCACGTCGTCGAAGTCGGCTACCGTCTGCTCCACGATCGGCGCGAACGTGCCTTCCGTGCCGGCGTTGTTGAACGCCGCGTGCAGCGCGCCGTAGCGTTCGAGCGTCGCGTCGACGAGCGCGCGTACGCTGTCGGCCGAGGCGATGTCGACGGGGATCGCGAACGCTTCGCCGCCGCGTTCGGCGATCGCGCGCACGGTGTCGTCGAGCGGCGCCGCGCGGCGTCCGGCCACGACGACGCGGGCGCCGTCGCGCGCGAACGCGAGTGCGGCCGCCCGGCCGATGCCGGTGCCGCCGCCCGTGACGAGCGCGACGCGCCCGTCGAGCCGGGGCAGCGGCCGCGTCGTGGAGGAGGGGGTGGACAGGGTGTGTGAATCGGACATGATGGGTGGCGCTCCGCGTCAGGGTGAAACGAGCCGGCCGAAGGGCCGGCGCTCAGTCTTCGCCGTCCGGAACGGTCAGCGGTGCGCCGGGCGTGCCGGCGTAGAACACGATCAGCTCGGCGGTCTCGTCGCCGGTCTCGCCGCGATGCGCGCCATCGACCATTTCCGGCACCACGTCGCCGGGGCCGAGCGCCAGCCGCTTGCCGTCGCTGCGGCGTACGGCGGTCAGATGGCCCGACAGCACGTAGCCGATGTTGATCGACGGATGCGTGTGCCAGGGCAGTACGGCGTGCGGCGGGATGGTGTAGCGTACGACCGTCACCTCGGGCTGATGCGTCGGGTAGGCTCGGTAGGGCGAGCCGTCCCATGCGTGCGTGGTCCGCAGCAGCACCGTTTCGACGACACGGGCGGGCGCATCGTCCGCGAGCGCGGGCGACGACGCACCGGCGATGATCGAGGCGGCCGCGACGGTGGCCCGGGAGGCGATGGAAAACGAGCGCAGGTTCATGGTGAGCGGCCCGTGCGGGCTGATCGTCGAAGATGGCGCCATTGTGCGAAGCGGGGCGGCACGCGAGTAGTACCGATCCGGTTGTAACCGATTCAACTTGACGGACCGGCGTCGCGACGCCATTGACGAGTGCCCGGACGTGCCGGGTTCGACAGGAGCACCGAATGGATCGTTTGAAGGCGCTGACGGTATTCGTCCGCGTCGCAGCCGCGGGCGGCATCAGCGCGGGCGCACGCGAGCTCGGCATGACGCCGCAGGCGGCCAGCAAGCAGATCGCTGCGCTCGAGGCGCTGCTGAACGTGCGGCTGTTCCAGCGCTCGACGCATCACATCGCGCTGACGGCCGAGGGCGAGCGCCTGCTCGCGCAGTGCCGCGGCGCGGTCGGAGAACTGGAAACCGCATTGCGTACGCTCGACGACGATCGCGCGCACGCGGTCGGCACGATCCGCGTCGCTGCACCTTACTCGCTCGCCCGGCGCTTTCTCGCGCCGTTGCTCGGCGAGTTCTGCGACCGGCAGCCGGGCGTGACGGCCGAGCTGATCGTCAGCGACGACATGGCCGACATCGTCGAGCAGCGGATCGACATCGCGGTGCGGACCGGCAATCTGCCCGACAGCGGGCTGATCGCGCGTCGCGTCGCCGATCTGCAACTGGTCGTCTGTGCGGCGCCGGCGTATCTGCGCCGCCACGGCGAGCCGCAAACGATCGATGCATTGCGCGATCACCGCTGCACGGCGTTCCTGTATCCGCGCACGGGCAAGCCGTTTCCATGGGAATTCCTCGTCGACGGCCGCGTCGACACGCAACAGGTGCACCCGTTCATCGCGACCAACGACATCGACGCCGAGCTCGACATCGTGCTGAGCGGTGCCGCGATCGGTCAGTTCTTCGGTTATTCGGTCCACGCGCATGTGCGCGAGGGCCGTCTCGTGCCGCTGCTGACGAAGCACGCCACTTCCCGCTACGGGCTCTATCTGTGCATGCCGCAGCGCACTCATCTTCCGCTGCGGAGCCGGTTGCTGATAGATTTCCTTGCGGCCCGGCTCGGCGCGCATCCGGAACTCGCGCCACTCCTGCTGGCGGGGGCGCCGGCCTGACGCGCGGCGTTCGGGTTGCGAGCGCGCCGATGCGTTCGGCTGTCGGATACCGGCGCGCGTGCGTCAGTGCGCGGGTGTGGCGGTGCCGCCGTGCGACCGATCGCGATGCGTATCTCGCATCGCATCGAGGACGGCCTCCAGCATTCCGATCGCGTCCGCCTGCCGCTTGATCGCCAGCCGCTGTTCCCCGAGCGAGCGCAGCGTCGCTCCGCCGAAATATTCCATGATGTCCGGCAGGCGGCGTACGACGCCGCGGCTGCCCCAGCAGCCGTCGTCGATTTCCGTCGGCAGCACCCAGACGCGCGACGCGATGGCGTCGAGTGGGACGCCTTCCGCGCGGGCGACCGCGGCCGTGACGTCGGCGATCAGCCCGGCGCGCGCGGTGTCCGTGTACTGGCCTTCCGGCACGGTCGGCACGATCCGGTAGATGGGTGCGGGCGCCAGTTCGCCGGAGCGGTACACGGCCGCCGGCCGGTGGACGAAGATCCACGTCACATCCCGCACGCGTGGGTCACTCGGGTCGAGTCCTTCGTGACGGATCAGGATCTCGGTCAGTTCGCTCATCAATTGCGCTTCGGCAGGCTGCGCGAGCGCACCTTCGGGGATCGCGACGTCGATCATCGGCATGATGTTGTCCTGGTGCGGTTGAGAGGGCGTCGTTCCCGGTTCCGGGCGACGTGAACCCAGTGTAGGAACCGCACCTTTGCGCGCGAAGTGGCGAAACTGCCATTCGGCAATGCCATTCCGGACATTACGATCGATGCCGATGCTCGGCGGCTAGCGCATGAAGCGGCGGCGATATTCGCCGGGCGCAATGCCTGTCTCGCGCTTGAAGAGCTGGCGAAAGCCGCTGATGTCCGTGTAGCCGACGCGCTCGCAGACCGCGTCGACCCCGATCTTCGTTTCGGCCAGCAGCCGCTTCGCGACCTCGATCCTGAGCGTCTGCAGATACTTGAGTGGCGGTGCCCCCACGGCCTCCCTGAAGCGACGATGCAGCGTACGTTCGCTCATCGCCACGTGCTCGCTCAAGCGGGCAAGGCTGAACGGCTCGCGCAGGTGTCTTTCCATCCAGCGCAGCGCGCGCGCAACAGCCGCATCATCGTGCCCGGCGCGGCTCATCTGCGAGACATCGATGTACGAATCCTGCGAAATGCGGTTCATGTCGATCAGCATGAGCTTCGCGACGGACGCCGCAAGACGCGGGTTCGCGAGCTTGTCGACGAGGCGCAGCGCGAGATTCTGATACGACGTGATGGCGCCGCCACAGAGAATGCCGTCCTGCTCGGTCAGTACCTCCGATGCGCGCAGTGCGACGTCCGGGTAACGCGCCTGGAAGCTCGGGGCTTTCGACCAGTGCGTGGTGGCGGCGCGCCCGTCGAGCAAGCCGGCCTCGGCCAGCAAAAACGCGCCCGTGCAATAAGTCGCGATCAGCGTGCCGCGCGCATGCTGTCGCCGCAGCGCGTCGAGCAGCGGCGCGAGCGAGCCGGGGCGTGCGAGCAGCCGCTCCAGATCGGCGACGAACGGCGCGGTCAGCCAGATCGCATCGGCGGCGCTGCCACCGTCGATCGCGCCGTCGACCGGGACGAGCTGGCCGGAGGCCGTACGAACCGGCCGGCCGTCGCTCGATTCGATGCGCCACCGGAACGGGGCGGCTGTCCGGCGGGCCGGCGTCGTGGGGGCGAGATGATTGGCCGCGGTAAGGATGTCGGTCGGCGCGGCGATGCCGGACGCGAGGGCATGGTTGACTGCCCAGATCCTGATGAGTGGCATGGTGGCGGAAATGGCCTTGTGTGAGGCCGATCCTACCACTCAGTATCGTGTGTCCGCAGCGCGAGATCGACTGCGCAGATGCGCGGCGGGACTGCCTGCGAGTTGTGCGATCGGCCCGCACCGGGATGCCCCATTCGGTATCCCGGCGGCGGTCGCGCTATCCCGAAGCGGGTCGCCAGAAACGACAAGGCCGCCCGGCGCCGAAGCGCGCGGGCGGCCCTGCTTGTCAGGCGATGGCGAGGTCGATCAGCACTCGCCTTTCTTCGCGTGTCCCGGCGGGCAGTGGTAGTCGCCGCGTCGGTCGTCGCCGCGGCGGTCGTGGTCGTCGTGACCGCGATGACGCTGGTGATCTTCCCACTCGCGGCGTTCCCAGTAACGGTGGCCGTCCCAGTAGCGGTCGCCATGCCAGCCGACGATGACCGCGGGCCCCGGAGCGACCATGACGGGTGCGGGGGCGACGACGACCGGCGCGGGCGTGCCGATGTTGACGTCGACGTTGACTGCATGAGCGAGGCCGGACAGCGAAAGGCCGAGGCCGGCGAAGGCGAGGGCGATCAGCGAGCGTTGCATGTTCTTTTCCGTGAGGTCGTTATGAATAGGCCGGCGCGACGCGATGGAAGCGAGGGGGACCGTTCCACCGGGGGGAACGCCGCGCCGACAGAATGCAGTGTGCTGGCGCGTGACGGAAAAGGCGAGGCGGGTTTATTACAGCGGGTTGGTGACCGGCGAGGGCGGGGTGCGGGTTTCGGGCCGCGCAATTTGACAATGGCGGGCCGCGGGTATGGCCGATTGCGCCGCGTCGCGCGGCACCGGCTGCACGGATTTGACATTCGACGGCGCGCGGCCGCGAAGCCCGATTAACAGCGCGTTACAAAGTGACGCGCGGCAGGTGGCAAAATCGCCGGCCTGCCGCGCGGGAAGCAGTGCGCCGGCCGTCGGGCCGGCTCATGCCACGGATGGATTACAGATAGAACATCCGGTCTTCGTCAGGCCGCGGCTGCTGCTCTTCCGAGCCTTCGCCTTCCTCTTCGCCGCTGTCCTCGTAGAACGCGAGCACTGCTTCGAGCACCTGGTCGGGATCGTCGATCACCTGCATCAGATCCATGTCTTCCGGATTGATCAGGCCCATCGGAATCAGCTGGTCGCGGAACCATTGCAGCAGCCCCTTCCAGAACTCGCTGCCGACGAGGATGATCGGCACGAGGCGCGATTTTTTCGTCTGGATCAGCGTGAGCACTTCGGACAGCTCGTCGAGCGTGCCGAAACCGCCCGGCATCACGATCACCGCATCCGAGTTCTTCACGAACGTGACCTTGCGCGTGAAGAAGTGGCGGAAGCGCAGCGAGATGTCCTGGTAGTGGTTGCCGGCCTGCTCGTGCGGCAGCTCGATGTTCAGGCCGACCGACGGCGCCTTGCCGGCGTGTGCGCCCTTGTTCGCGGCTTCCATGATGCCGGGGCCGCCGCCGGAGATCACGGCGAAGCCGGCGTCGGACAGCTTGCGCGCGATCTGCGCGGCCAGCTTGTAGTGCGGCGTATCGGGTTTGAGGCGGGCAGAACCGTAGATGCTGACAGCCGGGCGGATCTCCGACAGGTACTCGGTCGCCTCGATAAACTCTGCCATAATCGTGAACATCTGCCACGATGCGCGCGCCTTCTTGGCCGTCGCGCGTTCTTGATCTGCGAGCGAACGCAGACTCGGAATCACTTTTCTCTTGTTCATAATGCCTGAAGAACGAAATCTGGAAGGTAAGACCCTGCTATTGGTTGACGGTTCGAGCTATCTGTATCGGGCCTACCATGCGATGCCTGATTTGCGTGGCCCTGGCGGGGAGCCGACAGGAGCGCTCTACGGAATCATCAACATGCTGCGCCGTATGCGCAAGGAAGTCAGTGCAGAGTATAGCGCTTGCGTGTTCGATGCAAAGGGCAAGACGTTCCGTGACGACCTTTATGCCGACTATAAGGCAAACCGTCCGTCGATGCCGCCCGACCTTGCATTGCAGGTCGAGCCGATCCACGGCGCCGTGCGCGCGCTCGGCTGGCCGCTGTTGATGGTCGAAGGCGTCGAGGCCGACGACGTGATCGGCACGCTCGCGCGCGAAGCCGAACGGAACGGGATGAACGTGATCGTGTCGACGGGCGACAAGGATCTCGCGCAGCTCGTGAGCGACCACGTCACGCTCGTCAACACGATGACCAACGAGACGCTCGACCGCGACGGCGTGATCGCGAAATTCGGCGTGCCGCCCGAGCGGATCATCGACTATCTGGCATTGATCGGCGACACCGTCGACAACGTGCCGGGCGTCGAGAAGTGCGGGCCGAAGACGGCCGTGAAATGGCTGGCGCAATACGACAGCCTCGACGGCGTCATCGAGCACGCGGGCGAGATCAAGGGCGTGGTCGGCGACAACCTGCGTCGCGCGCTCGACTTCCTGCCGCTCGGCCGCACGCTCGTAACCGTCGAGACGGCCTGCGATCTCGCGCCGCATCTCGAATCGATCGAAGCGTCGCTGAAGAGCGACGGCGAAGCGCGCGACCTGATGCGCGACATCTTCGCGCGCTACGGCTTCAAGACGTGGCTGCGCGAAGTCGACAGCGCCCCGGCGGAAGGCGGCGGCGCCGATGCGCCGGAAGGCGAGCCGGCACCGGTGGTGGCGGCCGACATCGTGCGCGAATACGACACGATCCAGACCTGGGAACAGTTCGACGCGTGGTTCGCGAAAATCGACGCGGCCGCGCTGACCGCGTTCGACACCGAGACGACCGCGCTCGACCCGATGCTCGCGCGGCTGGTCGGCCTGTCGTTCTCGGTCGAGCCGGGCAAGGCGGCCTACCTGCCGGTCGCGCACCGCGGCCCCGACATGCCCGAGCAGCTTCCGCTCGACGAAGTGCTCGCGCGCCTGAAGCCGTGGCTCGAATCGGCCGATCGCAAGAAGGTCGGCCAGCACATGAAATACGACGCGCAGGTGCTCGCGAACTACGACATCGCGCTGAACGGCATCGAGCACGACACGCTGCTCGAATCGTACGTGGTCGAATCGCACCGCACGCACGACATGGACAGCCTCGCGCTGCGTCATCTGGGCGTCAAGACGATCAAGTATGAAGACGTGGCCGGCAAGGGCGCGAAGCAGATCGGTTTCGACGAAGTGGCGCTCGAGCAGGCGGCCGAGTACGCGGCCGAAGATGCGGACGTCACGCTGCAGCTGCATCACGCGCTGTATCCGCAGGTCACGCGCGAGCCGGGCCTCGAGCGCGTGTATCGCGAGATCGAGATGCCCGTGTCGCTCGTGCTGCGCAAGATGGAACGCACGGGCGTGCTGATCGACGACGTGCGCCTGCAGGCGCAGAGCACCGAAATCGCGACGCGCCTGATCGAACTCGAAGCGCAGGCGTACGAACTGGCGGGCGGCGAATTCAATCTCGGTTCGCCGAAGCAGATCGGGCAGATCTTCTTCGAGAAGCTGCAGTTGCCGGTCGTGAAGAAGACGCCGAGCGGTGCGCCGTCGACCGACGAAGAGGTGCTGCAGAAGCTGGCCGAGGACTACCCGCTGCCGAAGCTGCTGCTCGAGCATCGCGGGCTGTCGAAGCTGAAGTCGACCTATACCGACAAGCTGCCGCGGATGGTGAATCCCGCAACGGGTCGCGTGCACACGAACTATGCGCAGGCCGTCGCGGTGACGGGCCGCCTCGCATCGAACGATCCGAATCTTCAGAACATTCCGGTGCGCACGGCCGAAGGCCGGCGGATCCGCGAGGCGTTCATCGCATCGCCGGGCCACCGCATCGTGTCGGCCGATTATTCGCAGATCGAACTGCGGATCATGGCGCACATCTCGGGCGACGCGTCGCTGCTGCGCGCGTTCTCGCAGGGCGAGGACATCCACCGCGCAACGGCCGCCGAGGTGTTCGGCGTGACGCCGCTGGAGGTCCATTCCGACCAGCGCCGGATCGCGAAGGTGATCAACTTCGGGCTCATCTACGGGATGAGCGCGTTCGGGCTCGCGTCGAACCTCGGCATCACGCGCGACGCGGCAAAGCTCTACATCGACCGCTATTTCGCCCGCTATCCGGGCGTCGCGCAGTACATGGAAGACACGCGCGCGATCGCGAAGGAGAAGGGCTACGTCGAAACCGTTTTTGGTCGCCGCCTGTGGCTGCCGGAGATCAACGGTGGCAACGGCCCGCGCCGCCAGGCGGCCGAGCGCGCGGCAATCAATGCGCCGATGCAGGGCACGGCAGCCGACCTGATCAAGCTGTCGATGATCGCGGTGGACGACTGGCTCACGCGCGACCGGCTTGCGTCGCGGATGATCATGCAGGTGCACGATGAACTGGTGCTCGAGGTGCCCGACGACGAACTGTCGCTCGTGCGCGAGAAGCTGCCGGAAATGATGTGCGGCGTCGCGAAGCTGAAGGTGCCGCTCGTCGCCGAGGTGGGTGCCGGCGCGAACTGGGAAGAGGCACACTGACGCACCCCCGAGCGGTCCCCGTTTCCCGCGGCATATTGTTGCAGGGATGCTGAATATCGAGATGGTTTGCTTGTGGTCAACGCGCAAGCTCCCGGACAATGCATGTCGGTCATGTCATTGAAGCGGGGGCGGCGCGCCCCGCGTTCCGGGATCGGACGCATCGAAGTGCTTCGAACTGCACATCGATGATGTCCGAACCGGTTAATCCACCGGGCGGCACGAATGCATCGCGTTCGCGGCGTCCGGCGGCAGCAGTTTCGAATCGCAAAGGGGGAATCAGATGCATCGGATCATCATCGTAGGCGGAGGCGCGGGCGGCCTGGAACTGGCGACGCGGCTCGGCGACCGTTACGGCGCGCGCGGCAATCGTCCCGCGCGTGCGCTTGTCACGCTCGTCGACCGCAATCCGACCCACATCTGGAAACCGCTGCTGCACGAGGTGGCGGCCGGCAGCATGGACCCGTTCACGCAGGAGCTCGAATATGCGGCGCAGGCGCGCTGGCACGGCTTCGAGTTCCAGCAGGGCGAACTGACCGGGCTCGACCGCTCGGCCAAGCGCGTCACGCTGTCGCCGATCAACGACAGTGACGGCGAGGAACTGCTGCCGGCACGCGAGCTGGAATATGACACGCTCGTGATTGCGATCGGCAGCACGACCCACTTCTTCGGCGTGCAGGGCGCGCCGGAAAACGCGATCGCGCTCGATACAGTCGGGGAGGCCGAGCGCTTCCGCAAGCGGCTGATCGCCGCGTGCATGCGCGCCGAGCACCAGGCACCGGCGCCGACCGCACCGGGCGATACGGCCGAGCCGCGTATCCAGGTCGTGATCGTCGGCGGCGGCGCGACGGGCGTCGAGCTGTCCGCGGAGCTGCGCAACACGGCACAGGTGCTGTCCGTGTACGGGCTGCACAAGCTCGATCCGCGTCACGACGTCGGCATCGTGCTGATCGAATCGGGGCCGCGGATTCTGCCGGCGCTGCAGGAGCGCGTGTCGGCGGCGACTGCCGAGCTGCTCGAAAAGCTCGGTGTGCGGCTGATGCTCAGCGAGCGCGTGACCGAGGTCGCGCCGGGGCTCGTGCATACCGCGAGCGGCAAGACGGTGCGCGCGGACCTGACGGTCTGGGCGGCCGGCATCAAGGCGCCGTCGGTGCTTTCGCATCTCGACGGCCTCCAGGTCAACAAGCTTGGCCAGCTCGACGTGCGCCGCACGCTGCAGACCTTCACCGACGACAACGTGTTCGCGCTCGGCGATTGCGCGGCATGCGTGTGGCCTGGCAACGAACGCAACGTGCCGCCGCGCGCGCAGGCCGCGCACCAGCAGGCAAGCTTCCTGCTGAAGGCGATCGGCTGCCGGCTCGATGGACGCCCGCTGCCGGAGTTCACGTATCGCGATTTCGGTTCGCTCGTGTCGCTCGGCCACTTCAGCGCGGTCGGCAACCTGATGGGCGGGCTGATCGGCGGCAACATGCTGATCGAAGGGCTGTTCGCGCGCTTCATGTACATGTCGCTGTACCGGCTGCACATCGCGGCGCTGCACGGCTATCCGCGGATGATGCTCGACACCGTCGCGCACTGGCTGCGGCGCACGACGCTGCCGCGCGTCAAGCTGCACTGACCGCGCGTTCGCGCGACAAGCGGGCGGGGCGCGCGCACGACATGCGTGTTCCCCGGCCGTGTTTTTTTGCGGGCAGCCGGAAGGTCGTGTGTGCGCTTGCCGGGCGGCATCGTCCGCGCGTTTTCCTTTTCATTTCGCGAGCATTCGGTCGCGCAACGACGATCGAAATAGACTGGCCGCGCTACGATTGGAGCGGCCGGATCGAATCGTCGTAATTGAGTCTTACACATCTGACAGTTGACGCGACAACGGATTATTGGGCATCTTGTCCGAGTTTTCGTTTGCGGCGGGGTGCCAACCGCCGCGATATTCGCGCCGCGCGCCGACACGATGCTCCGTCATGCCGCATCCATGATCGTGACGGTGGCGCTCAATCGAGGAGTGCATTCATGTTGAAACCCGAAGTCGACAGCCTGGTCCCCCACGTTCCGTTCTCGCGCCGCAAGTTCATGCAGGCCGCGCTGGGCGGCACCTTCGCGGCGGCCGTGCTGCCCGTGTCGGCGCAGACGGTCACGACCGACAGCGCCGGGCTGGACGTCGACACCGTCGAGATCCGCTCCGGCGACGCAAGCGTGCCGGCCTATCGCGCGCAGCCGGCCGGCAAGACGAACCTGCCGGTCATCATCGTGATCCACGAGATCTTCGGCGTGCATGCGCATATCGCCGACGTCTGCCGCCGCTTCGCGAAGCTCGGCTACCTCGCGATCGCGCCCGACCTGTTCGCGCGGCAGGGCAACGCGTCGAAGTATCCGACGATGAAGGATCTGTTCGACAACATCATCAGCAAGGTGCCCGACCGGCAGGTCACCGAGGACCTCGATGCGACCGTCGCGTGGGCCGGCAAGAACGGCGGCGACCTGGCGCGTCTCGGCGTCACGGGGTTCTGCTGGGGCGGCCGCCAGGCGTGGCTGTATGCGGAACACAACCCGCACGTGCGCGCGGCCGTCGCGTGGTACGGGTTCGTCGAGGGCAAGACCGACGAGATGACGCCGTTCAATCCGGTCGATCATGCGTCGCAGCTGAAGGTGCCCGTGCTCGGGCTCTACGGCGAAAAGGATACGAACATCACGCAGGCGTCGCTCGCCGACATGCGCAAGGCGATCCAGACCAGCGATTCGAAGCTTGCACGCGCATCGGAGATCGTCGTGTATCCGGATGCCGGCCACGCGTTCTTCGCCGATTACCGGCCGAGCTACGTCAAGGCCGATGCCGAGGACGGCTGGAAGCGCGCGATCGAGTGGTTCCGCAAGTACGGCGTGCTGTAAACGGCAAGCGGCGGCACATGCCGCCGCTCCGTTGCTGCGCTTCGCCTTCGCTTACGGCGTCGGGCCGGTGGCGATCGGCCGCGACGGATCGGCGCTCCATTCGCTCCACGAACCCGGATACAGCGACGCGCCGTGCAGCCCCGCAATCTCCAGCGCAAGCGCGTTGTGGCAGGCGGTGACGCCGGAGCCGCATTGCAGGATCACGCTGTTCGGTTCGATGCCCGCCAGCAGCGTGGAGAACGTCTCGCGCAGTTCATGGCCGGTCTTGAAGCGACCGTCGGCGGTCAGGTTGTCCTTGAAGAACCGGTTGCGCGCGCCGGGGATGTGGCCGCCGACACGATCGATCGTTTCGTTTTCACCGCGGTAGCGGTCCGGTGCGCGAGCATCGATCACGACGCGCGTGGGCGACTTGATGTTCGCGAGCACGGCTGCCGCGTCGACCGTCGATTCGAGCGGCGCGCCCGCGCGGAAGTCGCCGGCGGCCGGTTGCGGCACGTCGGTCGCCAGCGGCTGGCCGGCCGCTTCCCAGGCCTGCAGGCCGCCGTCGAGCACGGCGACCGAATCGTGGCCGAGCCAGCGCAGCAGCCACCACAGGCGCGCCGCATAGGCGCTGCCTTGTGCGTCGTATGCGACGACCTGCTGGCCCTGCTTGAGGCCGCGGCTGGCGAGCAGCGTGGCGAGTGCATCGCGGGTCGGCAGCGGATGGCGGCCGTTGGTGCCCGTCTTGCGGCCCGACAGGTCGCGGTCGAGATGAAGATACTGCGCGCCGGGGATATGGCCGGCCGCATAGGCGGCTTCGCCCGCGCCCGGATCGGCGAGATCGAAGCGGCAATCGAACAGTACGACGCTGCCGGGCGCCGCGGCCAGGCGCTCGGCGAGATTGGCGGCGGAGATGAGCGTGGTGTAATGGGTGTGTGGCATGACGGCTCCCTGGAGTGCGAATGACCTGACACTCCAAGTCTAAACAAAAAAAGACGGGCCGAAGCCCGTCTTTTCGTCTGCCGGATGGGGCGCGGCGACAAAGCGCCGCACCGGCCGTCAGATGTCGCCGAGGTGGCGGCGCAGGAACTCGTGGAAGTGCTGCATGCCGTCTTCCATCGGGCTCTGGTACGGGCCGACCTGCGACTCGCCGCGTGTCATCAGCGCACGGCGGCCTGCGTCCATCCGCATCGCGATCTCGTCGTCCTCGACGGCCGTTTCCATATAGGCGGCGCGTTCGGCCTCGACGAATTCGCGTTCGAACAGCGCGATTTCCTCGGGGTAATAGAACTCGACGATGTTGGTCGTCTTCTGCGGGCCGCGCGGGATCAGCCACGATACGACGAGCACGTGCGGATACCACTCGATCATCAGGCCCGGGTAGTAGACCATCCAGATCGCGCCGAACTCCGGCGGCACGCCGTTGCGGAACTTCAGCACCTGCTCGTGCCATTTCTGGTAAGTCGCGCTGCCCGGTTTCGCGAGTGCGTTGTGCACGCCGACCGTCTGCACGCTGTACCAGTCGCCGAACTCCCACTTGAGGTCGTCGCACGACACAAAGCTGCCGAGGCCCGGGTGGAACGGGACAACGTGGTAATCCTCGAGGTAGACCTCGATGAACGTCTTCCAGTTGTAATCGCACTCGTGCACTTCGACGTGATCGAAGAGGTACTCGGAGAAGTCGAAGTGATGTTTCGTGCCGAGGTGGGCGAGGTCGCGCGCGACATTCCGGCCTTCGGCCTCGAACAGCAGCCCCTGCCAGTTCTGCAGCGGGCTCTTGCCGAGGTTCAGGCACGGCTTCTCGGGGAAGTGCGGCGCGCCGAGCAGTTCGCCTTCCAGATCGTACGTCCAGCGGTGCAGCGGGCACACGATGTTCTGCGTGTGGCCGCGCCCGTTGAGCATGATGGCCTGCCGGTGGCGGCAGACGTTCGACAGCAGTTCGATCTGGTTCGCCTGGTTGCGGACCAGCACGCGGCCTTCCTTCTCGGACGGCAGCGCAAAATAATCCCCCGCTTCGGGCACCATCAACTCGTGCCCGACGTAACGGGGTCCTTTCTTGAAGAGGGCTTCGATCTCGCGCTCGAGTAGCGCCTCATCGAAGTATGCAGTGACTGGAAGCTGGCTGTGAGCCGACTTCAACTGAAGCGCATCGCTCAGATTGGACATTCCCACTCCCGGTGTTAGCGTGAAAGCAGTGAACAACCCAACCATCGAAAAATCGATTTAGGGAAACGCGGAATTATACCCGGTTCGCCTCGCAAGGCCAGAATTAAGTGCCTGATTTGTGTCAATTTTTTGTCCGGCGACAATCAGGAGGCGCACACTGTGCATCGGAGGTGGGGCCAGAATATGCGCGAGGCCGCCCACGTCGGCAGATCGGAGAATTCTCTTTTGCCGTAGAATGTCCGACTTGTTTTGAAATTTGACACCCTCGTCCATGGCGAAAACCGCATCCCCAGGCGCCACGCCGCCCGGTAATGGCACCGAACCGTTGCCGGACAATTATGAGATGGCGCTCGCGGAACTCGAGACGCTGGTTGCCCGGATGGAAGGCGGCGCGTTGAGCCTCGAGGATTCACTGACGGCATACCGCCGCGGTGCGACCCTCGTTGCGTTTTGCCAACAGCAGCTTGAGAAAGTGGAGCAGCAGGTTCGCGTGCTCGACGGCGCGACGCTGAAGCCGCTTTCGTCCGGAACGGCCGCCACGGACGGCGAAGACGACGATCTATGACATTCGAACAATGGATGCGGTCCGTGCTTGACCGTGTCGAAGACGCACTCGGCCATTATTTGCCCGCTGAAACCGCGATGCCCGCGCAACTCCACGAGGCGATGCGCTACGCGGTCCTCGGCGGCGGCAAACGCGTTCGCCCGCTGCTGTGCCATGCAGCAGGCGAGTTGACCGGCGCGACGGAAGCGGCGCGCAACGCGGCGGCGGCGGCGCTGGAGATGATCCACGTCTACTCGCTCGTGCACGACGACATGCCGTGCATGGACGACGACGCGCTGCGACGCGGCAAGCCGACCGTGCACGTGCAGTACGACGAGCCGACGGCACTGCTCGTCGGCGATGCGCTGCAATCGCAGGCGTTCGTCGCGCTGACCGACGCCGATGCGCTGTCGCCGGTGCAGCAGGCGGCGCTCGTGCGCGAGCTTGCGCTCGCGAGCGGCTCGATCGGCATGGCCGGCGGGCAGGCGATCGACCTGGCGAGCGTCGGCCTCAAGCTGACGCGCGAGCAGCTCGAGACGATGCACCGGATGAAGACGGGCGCCTTGTTGCGCGCGGCCGTGCGGATGGGCGCACTGGCCGGCGAAACGCCGACGGCGGAAACGATGGCTGCGCTCGACGTCTATGCGGGGGCCGTGGGTCTGGCCTTCCAGGTCGTCGACGATATTCTCGACGTCACGACCGATTCGGCGACGCTCGGCAAGACGGCCGGCAAGGATGCCGCGAACGACAAGCCGACCTACGTTTCGATCCTCGGCCTCGAGGCGTCGCGCGAGCTCGCAGCGCAACTGCGCGCCGAAGCGCATGATGCGTTGAAACCGTTCGGCGCACGCGCACAGCGTCTCGCCGAACTTGCCGACCTGGTAGTGAACCGGGTCAGCTGACGCGAAAGCCCGCCGCCGCGCACACGCTACGGTGCGTGCAAAAGAATGCGGGCGCGTTTGATTTCCTACAATGGAACGACGATGTACGACTTGCTGAAAACCATCGACGACCCGGCGGATTTGCGCCGCCTCGATCGTCGCCAACTGCAACCGCTCGCGGATGAACTGCGCGCGTTCGTGCTCGACAGCGTGTCGAAGACGGGCGGCCATTTGTCGTCCAACCTCGGGACGGTCGAGCTGACGATCGCGTTGCACTACGTGTTCAACACGCCGAACGATCGCATCGTCTGGGATGTGGGTCACCAGACCTACCCGCACAAGATCCTGACGGGCCGCCGCGACCAGATGCATTCGCTGCGCCAGTACGACGGGATCTCGGGCTTCCCGCGCCGCAGCGAATCCGAATACGACACGTTCGGCACCGCGCACTCGAGCACGTCGATTTCGGCCGCGCTCGGCATGGCGATCGGCAGCCAGCTGAACGGCGACGACCGCTTCTCGATCGCCGTGATCGGCGACGGCGCGATGACGGCCGGCATGGCGTTCGAGGCCATGAACAACGCGGGCGTGTCGGAAGACGCGAAGCTGCTCGTGATCCTGAACGACAACGACATGTCGATCTCGCCGCCGGTCGGCGCGCTGAATCGCCATCTCGCACGCCTGATGTCGGGCCGCTTCTATGCGGCCGCGCGCGCGGGCGTCGAGCGCGTGCTGAGCGTGGCGCCGCCGGTGCTCGAACTCGCGCGCAAGCTCGAGGAGCATGCGAAGGGCATGGTCGTGCCGGCCACGCTGTTCGAGGAGTTCGGCTTCAACTACATCGGCCCGATCGACGGTCACGATCTCGATTCGCTGATCCCGACGCTGCAGAACATCCGCGAACTGCGCGGCCCGCAGTTCCTGCACGTGGTGACGAAGAAAGGCCAGGGCTACAAGCTCGCCGAAGCCGATCCCGTGCTCTACCACGGCCCCGGCAAGTTCAATCCGGCCGAAGGCATCAAGCCGTCGCCCACGCCCGCGAAGAAGACGTACACGCAGGTGTTCGGCGAATGGCTGTGCGATGAAGCCGAGCGCGATTCGCGCGTCGTCGGCATCACGCCCGCGATGCGCGAAGGCTCGGGCATGGTCGAGTTCGAGAAGCGCTTCAAGGATCGTTACTACGACGTCGGCATCGCCGAGCAGCACGCGGTGACGTTCGCGGGCGGCCTCGCGACCGAAGGGCTCAAGCCGGTCGTCGCGATCTACTCGACGTTCCTGCAGCGTGGTTACGACCAGTTGATCCACGACGTCGCGCTGCAGAACCTGCCGGTCGTGTTCGCGATCGACCGCGCGGGCCTCGTCGGCGCGGACGGCGCGACGCACGCGGGTGCGTACGATCTCGCGTTCATGCGTTGCATCCCGAACATGACGGTCATGACGGCATCCGACGAAAACGAATGCCGCCAGATGCTGCACACGGCGCTGCAGCAGCCGAACCCGACCGCGGTGCGCTATCCGCGCGGCGCGGGTACGGGCGTGCCGACGGTAAAGGAGCTCACCGAGATCCCGCTCGGCAAGGGTGAAGTGCGTCGTCACACGGCGCAGCCGGAAGGCAAGCGCGTCGCGATCCTCGCGTTCGGCACGATGGTCGCACCGTCGCTCGCCGCGGCCGAGGAACTCGACGCAACCGTCGCGAACATGCGCTTCGTGAAGCCGGTCGATGCCGCGCTCGTGCGCGAACTCGCCGAAACGCACGACTACCTCGTCACGATCGAGGAAGGCTGCGTGATGGGCGGCGCGGGCTCGGCCTGCGTGGAAGCCCTGATGGAGAGTGGGGTTATCCGACCCGTACTACAATTGGGCCTCCCTGACCAGTTCGTCGATCACGGCGACCACGCAAAGCTGTTGTCGCAATGCGGCCTCGACGGCGCGGGCATCGCGAAATCGATTCGCGAACGCTTCCTGAACCCGGCGGCCGATGTCGCCGGTCAGGCGAAGCGCGTCGCATAAGCTGGCACCGCCCGCGGGCGATGTCGGTGCGACTGGCGCAACCGGTCTTCATTGATGCGGAAAACATGGGCCTGCGGGCCCATGTTGCTTTTCCGGCTGCCGCATGACGCGGCGTGCGCGTTGTCGAACGCGCGGCTTACAAGGATTGAACAAGATGAACCAGATGAATCCCGCCTTCGTGATGCCCGACGTGCAGAGCACGGTGGATACCCGCCAGATTCCGATTCAGCGCGTGGGCGTGAAGGCGGTCCGGCATCCGTTGACGGTGTGTACCGAAAGCGGCGACGTGCAGCCGACCGTCGGTGTCTGGAATCTCGATGTGCGTCTGCCGGCCGACCAGAAGGGCACGCACATGTCGCGCTTCGTCGCGCTGCTCGAAGAGAACCGCGCGCCGCTGACGGTCGAGCGTTTCCGCGCGATGCTCGCGTCGATGCTCGAGAAACTCGAAGCCGAGGCCGGCCGCATCGAGGTCACGTTCCCGTACTTCGTGAACAAGACGGCGCCGGTGTCCGGCGTGCAGAGCCTGCTCGACTATGAAGTGACGCTCGCGGGCGAAAGCCGCAACGGCGACACGCGCCTGTTCCTGAAGGTGCTCGTGCCGGTGACGAGCCTGTGCCCGTGCTCGAAGAAGATCTCGCAGTACGGCGCGCACAACCAGCGCTCGCATGTGACGATCGATGCCGAACTCGCGGCCGACCTGCCGGTCGAGGCGCTGATCCGCATCGCCGAAGAAGAGGCGTCGTGCGAGCTGTGGGGCCTGCTGAAGCGCCCGGACGAGAAGTTCGTCACCGAGCGTGCATACGAGAACCCGAAGTTCGTCGAGGATCTCGTGCGCGACGTCGCGCAGCGTCTCGATGCGGACGAGCGCGTGGTCGCGTACGTGCTTGAAGCCGAGAACTTCGAATCGATCCACAATCACAGCGCCTATGCGCTGATCGAACGCGACAAGCGGCTGGCGGCATAACGCCGCGGCGTTTTGTCGCGCCGATGAAAAAGGCCGCTCGTTTGAGCGGCCTTTTTTGTATTTCTGCGCAGGCGTTACGTTGTGCGGCTCAGCGTGCGAGCGATGCGAGATCCCAGCGCGGCTTCACCGTGAATGCGTAGTCGGCGTTCGCTTGTTCGGGCCAGCGCGCGAGCCGCAATGCACCGGCGAGCGCGATCATCGCGCCGTTGTCGGTGCACAGTGCGAGATCGGGGTAGTGCACGTTGAAGCCGCGCTTCGCGGCGGCGGCCGACAACGCGTCGCGCAGCTGACGGTTTGCACCGACGCCACCCGCGACCACGAGGCGCTTGAGCTTCGTTTTCTTCAGCGCCGCGAGCGACTTCGCGACGAGCACGTCGACGGCCGCGTCGACGAAGCCGCGCGCGAGGTCGGCCTTCGCGCGTTCGAGCGCTTCACCGGTCAGCTGCGCCGCTTCGAACTTCTTCATCTGCGTGAGCACGGCCGTCTTCAGGCCGCTGAAGCTGAAGTCGAGATCGCCCGAATGCAGCATCGGGCGCGGCAACACGACTGCGCCTGGCGTGCCCGTTTCGGCGAGCTTCGACACTTCCGGGCCGCCCGGGTAGCCGAGGCCGATCAGTTTCGCCGTCTTGTCGAACGCTTCGCCGGCCGCATCGTCGAGCGTTTCGCCGAGCGTCTCGTACACGCCGACGTCGGTCACGCGCATCAGTTGCGTGTGGCCGCCCGAAACCAGCAGCGCGACGAACGGGAACGGCGGCGGCTCCGCGACGAGCAGCGGCGACAGCAGGTGGCCTTCGAGGTGATGGATGCCGACGGTCGGCTTGTTCCACGCGAGCGCGAGCGCATTCGCGATGCTCGCACCGACCAGCAGCGCGCCGGCGAGGCCGGGGCCTTGCGTGAATGCGATCGCGTCGATGTCGTCACGGCGCGTGCCGCTTTGCGCCATCACTTCCTCGAGCAGCGGCAGCGCGCGGCGGATGTGGTCGCGCGACGCGAGTTCGGGCACGACGCCGCCGTAGTCGCGGTGCATCGCGATCTGCGAGTGGAGCGCGTGTGCGAGCAGGCCGCGCTGCGTGTCGTAGAGCGCGAGGCCGGTTTCGTCACAGGAGCTTTCGATGCCGAGAACGAGCATGGGTGCGGGCGGGGCGCGCTGTATCGAGCGCGCCGCAGGAAGGTCAACGTAACCGGAAATTATAGCAGGCGAGGGCTGGCCGCCGCTGGCTGCGGCCCGGGACCGATGCCGGGCAGGTACAATCCGCGCCATGGAAACTTATGACATCGCCGTGATCGGCGCGGGCGCCGCCGGGATGATGAGCGCCGCGGTCGCCGGGCAGCTCGGCCGCCGCGTCGTGCTGATCGATCACGCGCCGCGGCTCGCCGAGAAAATTCGCATCTCGGGCGGCGGCCGCTGCAACTTCACGAACCTGTACGCAGGCCCCGACAACTACCTGTCGTCGAATCCGCATTTCGCGCGCTCGGCGCTGGCGCGCTATACGCCGCGCGACTTCCTCGGGCTGCTCAAGCGCCATCACGTGACCTGGCACGAAAAGCACAAGGGCCAGCTCTTTTGCGATCACGGCAGCGACGCGGTCATCGACGTGCTGAAGCACGAGTGCGATGCGGGCGGCGTCGCGTGGCGCCGGCCGGTCGTCGTCGACGCGGTGCGCCACGCGCCGTCCGACGGCTTCACGCTCGATACGCAGCAGGCGGGGCCGATCGGCGCGCGCGCACTGATCATCGCGACCGGCGGCCTGTCGATCCCGAAGATCGGCGCGACCGACTTCGGCTACCGGCTCGCGAAGCAGTTCGGCCACAAGCTCATCGATACGCGGCCCGCGCTCGTGCCGCTCACGTTCGCGCAGCAGGACTGGGAGCCGTTCGCGGCGTTGTCCGGCGTATCGCTCGAAGTGCGCGTGTCGACCGGCGACAAGAAGCGCGGCGGCGAATTCGTCGAGGACCTGCTGCTGACCCATCGCGGCCTGTCCGGGCCCGGCATCCTGCAGATCTCGAGCTACTGGCAGCCCGGCGACCCGATCCGCGTGGACCTGCTGCCGCAGCGCGACACGGTGGCCGACCTGCTCGACGCGAAGCGCACGTCGAAGCGCCAGATCGGTTCGCTGCTCGCGGACTGGGTGCCGTCGCGCCTCGCGCATGCGTGGCTCGACACGCATCGCGTCGCGGCCGACGCGCGGCTTGCAGACCTGCCCGACAAGACGCTGCGCCAGATCGGCGACGCGCTGTCCGGCTGGACGCTGACACCGAACGGCACCGAAGGCTACAAGAAGGCCGAAGTGACGAAGGGCGGCGTCGATACGCGGGAACTGTCGTCGGCGACGATGATGAGCGCGCGGGTGCCGGGGCTGTACTTCATCGGCGAGGCGGTGGACGTGACGGGCTGGCTCGGCGGCTACAACTTCCAGTGGGCGTGGGCGTCCGGCACGGCGGCCGGGCAGGCCGCGGCGGAGTATTCGCGCGGCGCGTGACATGCCCGGCAGGCCCGGTTTTAGCGGGACCAGGCCCCGTGCCTTTGAGCAATCGCTCTGCTATACTCGGTAGTCTTTCCCTGCAAACCTTTATTCGTGTCGGATCATGACGATCATTCGCGTTAAAGAGAACGAGCCGTTCGAAGTTGCAATGCGTCGCTTCAAGCGCACGATCGAGAAGAATGGTCTGTTGACCGAGCTTCGCGCGCGCGAGTTTTTCGAGAAGCCGACCGCGGAGCGCAAGCGCAAGAAGGCTGCTGCAGTGAAGCGTCATTACAAGCGTATCCGCAGCCAGACGTTGCCGAAGAAGTTGTACTGAACGATTGGGCGCCGCGCGGTTCGCTAAGCGGCGCACCGGCGACTCCGTGCGATCGGGCGCGATCACGGACGATCAAGCGCAATCGTGCAGCCGGTCGGGAAACCGATCAGTTGGCCGATCAGGCAGCGAGCCGCCGATGCCGGATTCGAGCAACCCGCTTGAGACACTGTCCCAAGCGGGTTTTTGTGTTGACGCCTGTTCGCGGGCGTCGGATTCACGTTTCCATCCCGGGTGAAAGATGAGTTTGAAAGAGCAGATCAGCGAAGACATGAAGACCGCGATGCGCGCGAAGGACAGCGAGCGCCTGTCGACGATTCGACTGCTGATGGCCGCGATCAAGCAGCGCGAGGTCGATGATCGGGTCACGCTCGACGACGCGGGCATCACGGCCGTGATCGACAAGATGATCAAGCAGCGCAAGGATTCGATCAGCCAGTTCCAGGCCGCCAGCCGCGACGACCTCGTTGCGAAAGAGCAGGCCGAACTGGTCGTGCTGGGCGCCTACATGCCCGCGCAACTGTCGGACGCCGAAGTGGCGGCCGAAGTCCAGGCGGCGGTCGCGCAAACCGGCGCAGCCGGCCCGCAGGACATGGGCAAGGTGATGGGCGTGCTGAAGGGCAAGCTCGCGGGCCGTGCCGACATGACGGCCGTTTCCGCGCAGGTCAAGGCCGCGCTCACCAAGTAAAACCCGCTCCCGGCGCGCTCAGCGATGCGTGCGCCGGGCATCGTATTGTCTTTTTTCGCTCGATCCCACGGTGATTCCGCATTCGTTCCTGCAGGATTTGCTGAACCGCGTCGATATCGTCGACGTGGTGGGTCGGTACGTGCAGCTCAAGAAGGGCGGCGCCAATTTCATGGGGCTGTGCCCGTTCCATAACGAGAAGAGCCCGTCGTTTACCGTCAGCCCGACCAAGCAGTTCTATCACTGCTTCGGCTGCGGCGCGCACGGCACGGCGATCGGCTTCCTGATGGAACACGCGGGGCTGACGTTCCCGGAGGCGGTGCAGGAACTCGCGCAATCGGTCGGGCTGACCGTGCCCCACGAACCGTCGATGCGCGGTGGTGGGGGCGGAGGCGGTGGCGGCGACTATCCGGCGCCGGTGTCGAAATCGGTTGCGACCGCATTGTCCGACGCGATGTCCACTGCGTGCGACTACTACCGCAAGCAGCTGCGCGGCGCGACCGTCGCGATCCAGTATCTGAAGAACCGGGGCCTGACCGGCGAGATCGCCGCACGCTTCGGGCTCGGTTATGCGCCGGACGGTTGGCAGAACCTCGAAACCGCGTTCCCGGACTATCGCGACGAGTCGCTCGTCGAGTCGGGGCTCGTGATCGTCAGCGAGAAAACCGATGCGCAGGGGGCCGCGCGCCGCTACGACCGGTTCCGCGAGCGGATCATGTTCCCGATCCGCAACGTGAAGGGGCAGGTGATCGGCTTCGGCGGCCGCGTGCTCGGCAGCGGCGAGCCGAAGTACCTGAACTCGCCCGAAACGCCGCTGTTCAACAAGGGCAGCGAGCTGTACGGCCTGTTCGAGGCGCGGCTCGCGATTCGCGAGCGCAAGTACGTGCTGGTCGTCGAAGGCTACATGGACGTCGTCGCGCTTGCGCAGCTCGGGTTCCCGAACGCGGTCGCGACGCTCGGCACCGCGTGCACGCCGATTCACGTGCAGAAGCTGCTGCGCCAGACCGACACAGTTATTTTCAGTTTCGACGGCGATTCGGCCGGGCGGCGTGCGGCGCGGCGCGCGCTCGAGGCATGCCTGCCGCATGCGGCGGACAACCGCACGATCCGGTTCCTTTTTCTGCCGACCGAGCACGACCCGGACAGCTATGTCCGCGAGTTCGGCGCGGAGGCGTTCTCCGAGCAGGTCGAGCGTGCGATGCCGCTGTCGCAATTTCTGCTGAACGAAGCAATTGCCGGCAAGGCGCTCGATCAGCCGGAAGGCCGCGCGAAGGCGCTGTTCGATGCGAAGCCGCTGCTGCAGGCGCTGCCCGCGAACGCGTTGCGCGCGCAGATCATGCACATGTTCGCCGATCGTCTCGATATCCCGTTCGAAGAAGTCGCGGGGCTGTCCGACGTCGATACGCGGATCGCGGCGCCGCCGCGCCAGGCGCCTGCGCGGAGCGAACGGCGTCGCGTGACGGACAGCGAAAAGCGTGCGCTGCGCACGCTGGTGATGCATCCGCGTATCGCGTCGCAGCTCGACGACGAGCAGATTGCGACCCTGCGCGCGTTGCCGCGCATCGGCGAGCTGTTCGCCGAAGTCGTCGACCATGCGCGCGCGCTGGGCGACGGCGCGGAGTTCCGGCTGCTGTCGGATGTCCTGCGGACCTCCTCGAATGGGGCGACTTACGAGGAAATCTTCCGCGAAATTCTGGACTATGATGAAAACGTCCGCGATTTGCTGTTACAGAATCCGGAAGACGAGACGGTGCCCGAGCGGCAGCGTGAACAGGAACGGATCGCGGGGGAGGAGCTGCAGGCGGCGGTGCTCAAGATGCGCTATGACGCCTGCTGCGACCGGCTTGACCGGCTGGCGCGGCAATCCACCTTCACACCCGAGGAATTGGCCGAACTGACGGAATTGAACCAGCAGCGAACCGACATGAAACGTCGGCTCGGGCTGTAGGCGGCCGGGGCGCTTAGAGAGGGCGCCCCAGCGTGCTATAATATAAGGTTTCCAGCGGTTTGTTTTCTAAGCAGAGGCGAGAATCGCGATGGCAAAGACGACAGGCGGAAAGAAAGCAGCAGGCAAGGGCTCGACGGAGCCGACCAAGAAGGTCACAGCGGCCAAGTCTGCTTCTTCCACCAGGACAACGTCTTCAGCCACGTCAGCTTCTGCGGGAAAGAAAACCGCGGCCGGCACTGCTCAGGCTGCGCCGGCGCCGGTAGCCAGAACACGGGCTGCCGCCAGACCCGACTCCGGGCCGGCCAAGCCGGCGGCGAAGCGGGCAAGTGCGAAAAGCGCAAGGGACACGACTGCCGCCGCGGACGAAACGGCAGTACGTACTACTCATGCACCCACGGTTCAACCGGCTGTCGTCCAGCAGCCGCGAGTCGATATAGCCGGTACGGCGAACTCCATGACCAAAAAGCTGAACGAAGTATCCGTCGTTGACGACGCAAATCAGAGCGACGAGCAGCCCGCAGCCGCGGCTGCCCCGGGCAAATCCAAGGTGCGCGATCGTCGTGCCAAGGAAAAGGCGCTGCTGAAGGAAGCGTTCGCGACGAGCACGCCCGGCACGGCCGAGGAGCTCGAAGAGCGCCGCGTGAAGCTGCGCGCGCTGATCAAGCTCGGCAAGGAGCGCGGCTTCCTCACGTACGCCGAAATCAACGACCACCTGCCGGACAACTTCACCGAGACCGAAGCCCTCGAAGGCATCATCGGCACGTTCAACGACATGGGCGTGGCGGTCTATGAGCAGGCGCCGGACGCGGAAACGCTGCTCCTGAACGACAACGCGCCGGCCGCGTCGTCGGACGATGAAGTCGAAGAGGAAGCGGAAGTCGCGCTGTCCACCGTCGATTCGGAATTCGGCCGCACGACCGATCCGGTCCGGATGTACATGCGCGAAATGGGCACGGTCGAGCTGCTCACGCGCGAAGGCGAAATCGAGATCGCGAAGCGGATCGAGGACGGCCTGCGCCACATGGTGATGGCGATTTCCGCGTGCCCGACGACGATCGCCGACATCCTCGCGATGGCCGAACGCGTCGCGAACGAAGAGATCCGCGTCGACGAGCTCGTCGACGGCCTGCTCGATCCGAACGCTTCGGACACCGCCGATACCGACGGCTTCTCCGCGAAGGAAGCGGAAGCCATCGAGAACGAGGACGAGGAAGCCGAAGAGGAAGAGGAAGAAGAGGAAGAAGAGGAGGACGACGGTGCCGCGCAAGCATCGGCCAACGCCGCCCAGCTCGAAGCCCTCAAGCGCGCATCGCTCGACAAGTTCTCGCAGATCAGCGAGTGGTTCGACAAGATGCGCCGCGCGTTCGAGAAGGAAGGCTACAAGTCGAAGTCCTACCTGAAGGCGCAGGAAACGATTCAGACCGAGCTGATGACGATCCGCTTCACCGCGCGTACCGTCGAGCGCCTGTGTGACACGCTGCGTGCGCAAGTGGATGAAGTGCGTCAGGTCGAGCGCCAGATCCTGCACACGGTCGTCGACAAGTGCGGCATGCCGCGTTCGGAATTCATCGCGCGCTTCCCGGGCAGCGAGACGGATCTCGACTGGTCCGAGAAGATCGCGGCCGAAGGCCATTCGTACGGCGCGGTCCTGTCGCGCAACATCCCGGCGATCCGCGAACAGCAGCAGCGCCTGCTCGACCTGCAGGCGCGCGTCGTGCTGCCGCTGAAGGACCTGAAGGAAACCAACCGCCAGATGGCGGCCGGCGAACTGAAGGCACGCCAGGCGAAGCGCGAAATGACCGAGGCGAACCTGCGTCTCGTGATCTCGATCGCGAAGAAGTACACGAACCGCGGCCTGCAGTTCCTCGACCTGATCCAGGAAGGCAACATCGGCCTGATGAAGGCGGTGGACAAGTTCGAATACCGTCGCGGCTACAAGTTCTCGACCTATGCGACGTGGTGGATCCGTCAGGCCATCACGCGCTCGATCGCTGACCAGGCGCGCACGATCCGTATTCCGGTTCACATGATCGAGACGATCAACAAGATGAACCGCATCTCGCGGCAGATCCTGCAGGAAACCGGTCTCGAGCCGGATCCGGCAACGCTCGCCGAGAAGATGGAGATGCCGGAAGACAAGATCCGCAAGATCATGAAGATCGCGAAGGAGCCGATCTCGATGGAAACGCCGATCGGTGACGACGACGATTCCCATCTCGGCGACTTCATCGAGGACAACAACACGGTCGCGCCGGCGGATGCCGCGCTGCATGCGAGCATGCGCGACGTCGTGAAGGACGTGCTCGATTCGCTGACGCCGCGCGAGGCGAAGGTGCTGCGGATGCGCTTCGGTATCGAGATGAGCACCGATCACACGCTCGAGGAAGTCGGCAAGCAGTTCGACGTCACCCGCGAGCGGATCCGTCAGATCGAGGCCAAGGCGCTGCGCAAGCTGCGTCACCCGAGCCGTTCCGACAAGCTGAAGTCGTTCCTCGAAGGGAACTGATTTCCAGCGTCTCTCCTGTGAACGCCGCCGGTATCCATGTGATGCCGGTGGCGTTTGTCTCTTTTGCTGTCTTTGTTGTTACAATGCCGGCCCGGCTTCGTTGCCGGGGCTGCGTGTAGCGCGCTTCGCTTCTCATCAGGGCTTGTAGCTCAGCGGTTAGAGCAGTCGACTCATAATCGATTGGTCGCGGGTTCGAACCCCGCCGGGCCCACCATATTCCGTTCCAAGGTTAGCCGAGGAAAATTCGAAACCCGTGATGCCGCAAGGCTTCACGGGTTTTTTGTTTTTCAGGGTGTCCGGGCGGTTTCGTGGACAGCCGGTATGCCTCTCAGGCATCAGGCCATGCCGGTGTGGCATCACGCCGTCCGGTCCTATCGTTTAAGATCGACGACTGTCGGTAATCTCACGAACTCGACCAACTGGCTCCGCCCAACCGGACACTGGCTCCATCAAGCCGATGCGTTGGCCCCAAGCCGTTCCTCCCGCAACAACTCAATGCTCCATGCCGGCTTTCCGTACGTCGATGCGACGATTGCATTCATTCCGTTTGAATTCTTCTCGTTAGGAAATACGTGATGCAGGCAAGTCGGAGCGAATCGGTTGATTCGATCAATTTCCTCGGAGACGTTTTTTTGCGGGTCCACGCGCTTTCGTGCGAACTTCCCGCCCCTTCCTTCATCGGCTCCGCGGTTTCACTTGTCAGTCAATCAATATCCTGTCGTTCCGCGTGGTGGGGGCTGGTTGGTCGTGGGGCCAATGAAGCCACACCGAGGGTCTACAAGAAGGAGTTGATCGGACTACCGGCAGACTTCGAGGAAAGGTGGCTTCTCATCTCGGCACAGGACGCATTCGCGAAAGAAGTCGAACGCCGTATCGGGGAGGTTCACGCTTTTTCTACGGACGAGAACTACAGCGCTCCCGGGAAAACAGAGGAGGTCAGGGCTTTTTGCCGGGAATACGATCTGGCGCATGGCGTATCGGTATTGCTGAGTGAGCCGTTCACGAGGAATCATTTCTTTTGCACGCTGTACCGAGGGCAGGACGCGCGGCCGTTCGATGAAATCGAAATGGCATATTTCGGACAGCTCATGAAATACACGTTGCAGACATGGCGGAAGAATCTTCAACGCATGCTTTCCGTTCCGGCCGCAGACAACGTGCACTCGAGCGGGATTGCGGACAAGGACGGAAGAATTGTCGGCATAGGCGGAGGGCTGTGCGAGTTCATCTCCGTGAACTGGCCGACGTGGCGTGGCGGAACGCTGCCGCGAGAGGTCGTTCAGCTCTTCAGCGACGCGCCTTGCCGTACGCGTCTGGGGGGAAGGACGGTCGAGATCGGCTATTTCGGATCCTATCTGCATGTATCCCTTGCACCGGACGGGCATGGGTTCGTCCTGTCACCCAAGGAGAGGGCGATTGCGCATCAGTTTGCTGCCGGTCGCTCGTACAAGGAAATTTCACGCGTGATCGGCCTATCGCCCGCAACGGTCAGAACCTATTTGCAGCGTGTCTATGCGCACCTCGGGGTGAGCAACAAGGTCCAGTTGGGCAGAGTGCTCGCTCCGGATTCGGCAGATGGCCAGGTTGAGGGCGCCCAGCCATTCTGACCGCGGTACCCGCCAGCATGTAACCTGCCGACGCGTGCGAAGCTGCTGAATCCTGGCGCGGGGATGATCGTCGGTCGTTGCCCGTTTCTCAACCGACCCTCGGGTATGCGAGTCCGCGATCGGAAAATGCCGCCGGCGTCTCCGGCAAGGGTTGGACCTTCAGCGGTCCGGCGTCATACCTATTCGGACCATTTCTCCGATCGTTCCGGTTTCTGCACGATGGGCAACTGCCGGGAATGCGCGTCTGCATTTGCAGAGTATCGAGTGCCGATCGTGCCATGGGAGAATGCTTTCGGTTCGACAGTGATTCAGGGGTAGCCCGCTTCGGCCGGCGACCGGATCCTGACCAGCTCGCCAGCATGCATTGGCGATGCAGATCATGGTTCTCATCGCGACGGCGGCAGCATTGCGTTGTCCGAAAAAACCTGCTCATTGTCCGCTGTTACGCTTCCCCGGTTCAGGGCCGAATGTTCTAATTTTTACATTGAGCAGACAGTAGTCGTTCGATACACGCTCGATCGATTGCGCGGAGGCCGGATGCGGTTCTTGGACGTTCTCGAGCCGTTGCATGTCGGCCTTTGTTCTTGACCGAGAAGGGCAATCGCATTGGTCGGAGTTCTAATGCCGATGAAAAAATTCGGATAACGAATTAACAGGAAACAAAGGGTGCACCGATTGTGAGCGGCAGCGTTGTGACAGCGTTGTGGTTTGCGATGTCCCGAAGCTGGCGTCGGGCATCGATTTCGTTGGAGAAGCATGTGTTGATCCGCGTCACCGAAGGGCGCGATGAACTCGGCGTATGACAGATACACGATGGACGACGAGTGAATGAAAGATGAAATGTCGGGTGCACGGCGTCATTGCATAGAGCACGGGAACGGAAAGAGAGGGTGGATGGATCACGTCGACACCATCGGATTCGACATCGAATGGCGGCCTCTCATCAATTATCTGAAGGAGAAGGGTGTCGCGATTCCCGATCTGTGGGGCGATTCCCGGTCGGCGGGTCGCTTGCCTAGCGGGCTGCTTTACGACTGGATTGCCCAGAACAGCATGTCGCCGCGGGAAGCGCTTCGCATCGGCGAGCACTATCGGCTATCGGACTATGGCGTTGTCGGATTGGCTCTGAAGACTGCCGCCAGCTTTGGAGAGGCGCTTCAAGTCGTCAGGACGTACATGCTGCCGCTTAACCAGAATATTCGTGGTGTGCGTGTCGACGCGTCCGATGCCGGTACCGTCGATGTCAGCATCGACCTGCGCGACAGCCCGGATTTACCCCCGGAACTGAGGCTTTTCAATGCCAATGTAGTTGCCGCGGCGTCATATGCGATCACCAGGAATTTGCTGCGCGACAAGGTCAGATTGATTCGCCTGCGGCTTCCTGAAGCGGCCGACGATCCGGGCCCGTATGAGGCGCACTTCGGTGTTCCGGTTCGGTTCGGTGGCCGGAGCATTGTTTTCACGTTGCCGGGCGGCTGCTTCGATCAGGAGATACCGAGTGCAAACCGGGCGGTCTTTCAGGCAGCCGTCGCGATGAGCGGAGAAGCGCTCGATACGATGCTCTCGCGGGAAGTGCGCGGATATCGGGAGCGCATTCTCTCGTTGCTTGAATCCCTTCCCGACCAGTATCCGGACAGCAGTGATGTCGCCCGGCATCTTGGCATCAACGAGCGAACGCTGCGCCGGCGATTGACCGACGAAGGTTGCAGCTATCGCGAGGTCCTGGATATGGTGCGACAAAAAAGGGCCAAGCGCCTGCTGCTGGATAAGCGTTTGCGCATGGACGACATTGCCGAAAAGCTCGGTTACGCGGATACGTCGAGCTTCAGAAATGCGTTCCGCCGGTGGACCGGATGTAGTCCGAGTGATTTTCGGCGAGATGCCGGCGTCGTATAGCGTTCGGTGAGTCGAAGTCCGCGGTACCCGCGTATCGGCCGGTCGTGGCGCCGGGATCGCACGGCGACGTACGTGCCCGACGGGTTTTGCGATCGATAGGTCGCTGTGGAGTGGGGTGTGATTCCGTATCTGCGTGGATCGTCGGGGTCGTGATTCGGATGGGGGACGCAGAACCGAGCGATAGTCGGTCGATCTGCCGTGCGTGTCGAATTGAAGCGTCGAGGACGAAAAGGGGTGGCCGCGTGATTTTGACGATGCCGAAGAAGAGGGCGGCAATTTTATCAAGGGATTCGAAAATAGAATCGTGGATTATCAATAATCTGGAAGATTCCGATTACGATTGCGTATTTTTCAGAAATTTCAACGATATATTAAGTTGTACGAATCCAGAAGATTTAAGCGTCCTTGTAACGAGGTTCGAGGATCTTGATTCCGTATCGGGGAGGATCTTGCTTCGCCGTAAAAATGGCGCGTTCGAAAAAACGCCGATTCTTTTCGTAACGTCGGGCGTGGAAAAATGGAAAATCGTGTCGATGCTGGACGCGGGTGCTGACGCATATATTGCGACCACCGCGTCACGTCCCGTTTTTCTGTCGTATGTCGATGCGCTCGTGAGGCGCGCGAGGGCGAGAAAGGGGCGTCCCAGCAGGGAAATTCACGGAGCGTACGAATTCGACCTGCTCAGCAAGAAGGTCCGGCGGCAGAGAACGAACATCCCGGTCAACGTGATGGAGTTCCATATTTCTCTTTCGCTTTTCCGGAATCTGAGCGAGTCACTTTCGTTGAACTATCTCGAGGAAATGACTTGGGGCGTTTCGACCGGGGAAGCTCGCGGGAAGATACGGACGCACGTGTCGAATCTGAAGAGGAAGCTCGACCTGACGCCGGAGAATGGTTACCTGCTCACCGCCGTGAGGGGGTATGGGTATCGACTCGAATTGATTCCAGGTCGAGACCGGTTATCGGGTAAATGCGACGAGGTTGATCTGGATTGGAGTACGTCCTGAACATTTCTTGAAGAGGTCAATGGCAGGAAAAGGTGCGTTGCGCCGTTGTGCGAGCGCGACGCGAAGATCCCGACGCCGGCATCGCAGCGCGATCCTGGAAGCGGACCAGCGCATACCCATCAACATCGATCTGAAAATTCCATGCTCTATCGTTCTCGAAAGACATTCGGCGTGACGCTGATCGCGAGTCTGGCGTTGTCTGCCTGCGGCGGCGACGATGCGTCCGGCACCGGTGCCGCCGCGGGCAGCCGTGCCAACGGAGGTGACAGTACGGCGAAAATGGCTTGCCCATTCCAGGGCGCACTCGTTTTCGAGTGCGAGCCGCTTTTCAAATATCAATGGGCATTGAAGCAGCCGGGGAGCTACTTCGCGGGCTTCCCGAACGTGGCCGACGGCAAGACGGACCTCGACGTCGAGAGCGTATTTCGTGATGGGGTTTTCGGGCAGGGCGTCAATCTGCTGGTGCTGGACGACGGTATCGACATCGCACACGAAGATCTGGCGCCGAACGTCAAACGCTCGATGATGCATAACTTCTTCAACGATACGAACGACCCCACGCCAGACGATATCGAATCAGCTCATGGAACCCACGTCGCGGGAATAGCCGCCGCGGCAATGAATGGCAAAGGCATCGTGGGCGTTGCGCCGGATGTGAATCTGGGCGGTGCGCGCTTTCTCGGCTTCGACGATGGTGCTTCGAATCAGATCGCCGCTTACGGCGGCGTGTCGTGGTCGGAGAACGCTGACATCATCAATGCATCGTATGGGATCAATCCGCGGAGCCCGATTGAATACGATACCGACACGTCGAGCACGGAGGCCGTCCGGTCTTTTCCGGAGCGCCGTGACGGCAAGGGGCTCGTCATGCTCAAGGCGACGGGAAACGAATACGCCGGAATTTATAATGCGGCGACCAAGACCACGCGCGACTGCCCGACGGTTGGAGGCAAGCACGGCATGATTTCCTGCGAGAATCCGGCCAATGATCCGGAAGGACTCGAGCCGGGCGTGATCATGGTGGCCGCCGCCAACGCGATGGGGAGAAAGGCAAGCTACTCGAATGCGGGCCCGGTCAACTGGATTACCGCTTTGGGAGGCGAAGACGGAGATAGTGGCGCGTACGGGGAGACAGTTCCTGGTCCGAAGATTTTCTCGACGGATTTGACAGGCTGTCACCGCGGTTACAGTCGCTACCGTTCTCCGGCTGACTCGGAGGACGAAGCGATGAACGACTTCGACACGGCCGGCGAGCCTGTCAACCTGCGCGAGAATCCCGACTGCAAGTACTCGAGCATGAATGGCACTTCGGCGGCCACTCCGATGGTGTCAGGCGTCGTGGCATTGATGCTGTCGGTCAACCCGACGCTGACGTGGCGCGACGTCAGGGACATTCTGCGCACCACCGCGCGAAAGATCGATGCCGGTTATGGTTCGCGTGACGGACGTGATGCACGGATCGACCTCGGCGACGGTAGTGCCTCGGACGACACCCGCTCAGACCTTGTCGACGGAGCGACCACCGCGCGTCTCGACTATGGCTGGCAGACGAATGGTGCCGGCAACGCATATTCGACATGGTACGGCTTCGGTCTGATCGACGCTGCGGCGGCGGTCCGGAAGGCGAGATCCTACACATCGCACGCCGATGCCGATTTGACGATTCCTGGTTTCGCTCGGGCCTTTCCAGACGTCATGCAGATACGATACGGGCACGTTCAGAAGCTTGGCCAATTCAGCGTATCCGGCAACGACAACGTCGATCAGTTGCAGCTTCGCCTGACCGGTAGTGTCTGTATCGGCAGCGTGGGTGTGTACGTCAAATCGCCGTCCGGTACGATTTCGACGCTTGCAGTGCCGTATAACAGCTACTACAAGAACAATGTTTCGGAGGTCAGCCATTACGGCCTCGGCAGCTACGCGTTCTACGGTGAGCAATCCGCCGGAACCTGGGAGGTCTACGCGGTCAACGTAGTGCCGCAGCCCGGATGCAACAGCTCCCCCGGTAACCTCACGCGCCTGAGCAAACCGTTGTCCGTCGAATACCGCATCATCGCAGCCCGTTGAGAGACCCGGATCATGAGCCATCAATCTTTCACCAGGCACTGGCTTTCAGGCGCGATGCTGTCGGTGCTCGCAACGCTGCATGTGAATGCGGCCGAATCGATCGCCGGCAAGCAATTGTCGCCGCAGGAACTGGCGCAGTACGCGCATGCGCCATCGGTGCTGCTGGGTGGTCAGACCTTCAAGCATCTGAATGCGGGCGAAACCGCCAAATCCATGCGTGCCGGTTCGGCAGGCGATCGACCGACGCTGCTTGTCAACGAGCGTGGCGTGGTGGGCGAGACCCGCAATGAATTGGTCGTCTCGCAAGTCGAGCCGGATCGCGTGCGCGAGGTGGCCGGTCTGCTCGGCAAATCACCTGTGGCGACGGCCTACTTCGCGCCGGTGCGCATCAGCACGTTGCGTTTTGCGTCGTTCGAGGACGCGGTCGAGGCTCGGGCGAAGCTGATCAAGTTGCTGCCGCAGGCGAGGGTCAATTTGCCGATCCGGTACGCGACACCGAAGGCGCGCTGATCGTGCGGAGGATGCTGCGCCGTGCGGTGGAGCATCCGGTATTTTCCGAACAGCCTGCCCGATATCGATAAGATGCCGGTGTCCGAAACTACGTCTCGCCTGTCCGTTCGTGCTCTTTCCCGCAATCGGTGTGGATGATTTAATCGAGTCCGAACCGATTGAGCGGAACAAGCCTGAAATCGGTAAGGAATCGTTCAAACAAGCGTCGTGTTCAATGCTTTAAATCAATTAATTCGTATTGCGAATCAAGCTGATGACGTCGACATGCCTCTCAAAGTTCTGGTGCCGACGGCACTCGAATGGTTCGGGGTGGATTGTCTGAATCGGTCCCGTCGCCTGGTTGGCGGTGGTGCCGGCGAACGTTGTGCTTCCAGTTGTCAACCATGCAGTGATCAACTTAACCGGGGAAAAACATGAAGGCTCACTCGAAAGCTCTGCTTGCCGTCTCGTTCGCCGTGGCCGGCGGGCTCGCGCATGCGCAATCGAATCCGATCAACGGTACCGTCAATGCGCAGCTCGTGCTGACCAGCGGTTGCGCGATCAATGCCGGTAGCGGTTCGGTCAGCACGACCACCAATTTCGGTTCGCTCAACTTCGGCACGCAGCCGAGCGGCTTTACCGGGTCGTTGAATGCGCAAACGACCGGGACCGGAACGAGCACGACTCAGATAACCTGTTCGCCCGACGTGACCTCGGTGAAAGTCACGGTCGACGGCGGCAAGAACGCGGGGAAGGGGGCCAGCGTCGGAACGGGCACGCGCGCACTGGCGAACGGTACGTCTTACGTTCCGTACGAAGTCTATTCGGATAACGCGTTCAAGAATCAGTATGTGGCGAGTACCGCGCAGACCGTACCGTTGACGGCGGGCACGGCGCTCGCGCTGCCGATCTACGGTGTCGTGAACAAGACCAGCACGTCCGCTCTCGCGGCCGGTACGTATACCGACGTGCTGAACGTCACGGTCGGCTGGTAAGCACACTCGCCAACCTGCTCCGGTCTTGCGGCGGCCGACGGTGCCGCAAGACGCGCATCTCCCGACGGGATCGCTATGTGGCTCCGAAAAACCCGGGCTCTTCTGTTGAGTGCTGTCATGTTTCCGGTTGCCGGCATGGCGGATACGCCGATACCGACGACGAAGACCTTCGCGATCAGCGCGCGGATCGTGTCGGGGTGTGGCGTGTCGGGCGGCGGAACCAGCGTCAATTTCGGGCTGCTGGATTTCGGCACCTATCCCGCCGTGTCGGCCGGGCAGGTCAATGCGGTAGCGACCGGTAGCGCGCTGCAGATCCAGTGTTCGTCCGGCACGACGCTGAAGATTGCCGTCGACGGTGGACTCAATCCCTCGTCGGGCAATACGCAACGGAATCTGCGGGGACCGGGCGAAACGCTCATCGGTTATCAGCTCTATGCGGATGCCGCCCACACGCAAACGCTCAACGTCGGACAGCCGGTATCGATGCCGGTGTCGGGCGTCGCGAGTTTGCCGATCTACGGCTCGCTCAGTCTGCCGGGCGGTTCCACGCCGGCCGGTACTTATACAGATACCGCCCAGGTCACGATCAGTTACTGAATCAGGATGGAATCCGAGATGAACGATCCGATTGCGACCGCTCGGCCGGGACGCACGATGCGACACGCGACCGCGATGGCGGTGTCGACGACGATCGCATGCACAGGCGCCGCTCATGCGGCCACGTCGGTGATGATCTGGCCGATCGATCCGGTGATCGAGAGCGACCAGCACGCGAGTGCGTTGTGGCTCGAGAATCAGGACGTCAAGCCGGTCACGTTGCAGATTCGCGTGCTCGCGTGGCGCGAGGCCGACTGGAAGGAGCTTCATGCGGAGAATCAACGCCGCGTCGTGAGCAGCCCGCCGATGGCGACGGTGCTGCCCGGCAAGCGGCAGTTGATCCGATTGACGAAGCTGGTCGATGTCGCGCCTGGAACCGAGGACGCGTATCGGGTGCTCATCGACGAGATTCCCCAGGCCGAGGATTCCGGGGGGAAGGGCAGCGATACGTCGCTCGGCGTGCGGTTCCAGATGCATTACTCGATACCGCTGTTCGTCGACGGGAACGGCGTATGGACCAAGGAAGACCCGGACAAACGCCGCGATCCGGCCACGGCGTCGGCGCCGGTGCTCGGCTGGCATATCGCTCGTGAGGACGGCAAGCGCTGGCTCGTGGTGGCGAATCGCGGCGTCGTGCATGCGCGCATCACGCAGATTGCGTTCGAGTCGGGGGAACAGCGCACCGAGATCGAGCGGGGGCTGCTGGGCTACGTGTTGCCCGGTGCTCGGATGCGCTGGCCGTTGCCGCAGGACCTGAAGCTCGCCACGCAGTCGAATCTGGTTGCCACAGTCAACGGCAAGACAGGCGTCGAAATGCGTCCGGATGACGCTGACATGCATCCGTAGTTTCACAGGTCGCTCGGAACGGACAATCACGATACTCGACGGGGGGCCGGTGCGAGATATTCGAGCAGGAAACGAGCGGATGCCGCGCATGCGCTGCACCGTATGGGTTACCGGGCTTGCATTCGCGGCGGCGGCGAGCGCGGCGCATGCGGGCGATGCGACGCTCGCGGAAAGCTACGCCACGGGACTGCCGCCGCCCACTCGGTTAGTTCGTAGCGGCACGCTGTTTCTCGAACTGGTGGTCAATCATCTGGCAACCGGACAGGTCGTGCCGGTGCGCTATCTTGACGGGACCTATACGGTCCGGGCCGGAGACCTTGCGAAGGTTTCCGTCCGGACGGAAGCGTCCGCCGACGAAATGGTCGATCTCGCCAAGCTCGACGGCGTCGAGGTCGAATACGACGGCGCGGCACAGCGGTTGAACCTGACCGTGCCATCCGACTGGCTGCCGGAGCAGACCGTCGGATCGGCGAGGGTGTACGACAGGACGCCTGCCGCGGTGAGTCGCGGCCTGCTGTTCAACTACGACGTCTACACCAGTTCGCCGACGCGCGGCACGGGCTATACGTCGGCCTGGACCGAGCAGCGCCTGTTCGATCGCTGGGGCATCCTGACCAATACCGGCGTCTACCGGCGATCGTACGGTGGCGGCGCGGGCATGCGCGGCGACAATCGCTACCTGCGCTACGACACGACCTGGAGCTACTCCGATCAGAACCGGATGCTGACGTATACGGCGGGCGACCTTGTCACCGGGGCTCTTTCGTGGACCAGCGCCGTGCGTCTCGGCGGCATATCCGTGGCGCGCGACTTCAGCGTGCGTCCGGACATCGTGACGTATCCGCTGCCGCAGTTTTCGGGGCAGGCGGCCGTGCCGACTGCGGTCGATCTGTTCATCAACGGCAGCAAGGCGACGACCGGCCAGGTCAACCCGGGACCCTTCACGCTGAACAACGTGCCGTTCATCAACGGTGCGGGCGAGGCCACCGTCGTGACGACCGATGCGCTCGGACGTCAGGTTGCGACGACCATTCCGTTCTACGTCGCCAATACGCTGCTGCAGAAAGGATTGTCGGATTTCTCGTTGTCGGCGGGCGCCATGCGGCGCGACTACGGGATCAGCTCGCTTTCGTACGGCAAGTTTGCGGTGTCGGGAACCGTGCGTCATGGCCTGACGAACGCGCTGACGATCGAAGGGCACGTGGAAGGAGGCGAACGTTTCGCGCTCGGCGGCCTGGGTTTCGGTCTTGGCGTCGGCCGGCTCGGCGTCGCCAGTGTTGCCGCGAGCCAGAGCACGATGGCCGGAACGTCGGGGCAGCAATACGCGTTCGGTTACGGCTATTCGTCGCAACGCTTCAGCGTCTCGTTGCAGCGGATCCAGCGAACCGGCGGATTCCGGGATCTGTCGGCATACGATCTGTCGGCGGGCCTCGTTTACCGGCAAGTACGCAGCAGCACGCAGGCCACGGGCGCGCTGAATCTCGGTGCGATTGGCGGCGCGATCGGCGCGGGTTATTTCGACGTACGCGGCGGTGACGGCTCGCGCATGCGGATCGTGAACGTCTCGTATACGCGGCCGCTCTTTGACCGGGCGACGCTTTACGCATCGCTGAACCGAACGATGGGCAACCGCGGCGTCGATGCACAGGTTCAGCTGATCGTGCCGCTCGGTGGCCGGGGTACGGTGAGCGTCAGTGCGTCGCGAGACGGCAACGACAACCGGATCGAGCGCGTGCAGTACAGCCGCGGCGTGCCGAGCGATGGCGGCTTCGGCTGGAATCTCGCGTATGCCGGCGGCGGTTCCCGGTATCAGCAGGGCGACATGACGTGGCGCAATCGCTACTTCCAGGTGCAGGGCGGCGTCTACGGATACGGTTCGCGCGAGGGGTATACGCGCTGGGGCGACATGCAGGGATCGCTGGTCGTCATGGATGGTGCGGTGCTGCCGGCCAATCGCGTCGACGATTCGTTCGTGCTGGTCGACACGCAAGGGCAGAAAGGTATTCCGGTGCGCTACGAGAACCAGCGCATCGGCACGACGGACAACGGCGGCCATCTGCTGGTGCCGTGGGCGCCGTCCTACTACGGGGCAAAGTACGAGATTGACCCGCTTGGCCTGCCGGACAACATGCGGGTGTCGATGGTCGAACGGCGCGTCGCCGTGAGGCACCGTGCCGGTGCGCTCGTGACGTTTCCGATCGAACGCGTGGTGTCGGCCACCATCCTGCTGGTCGACGCGAATGGTAAACCGGTCAAGGTCGGCTCAACGGTGACGCACCGCGAGAGTGGGCAAACGTCGCTCGTCGGCTGGAACGGGGAAACCTATTTCGAAGGGCTCTCGAGCACCAATCATCTGAACGTGGCGTTGCCGGACGGCAAGCATTGCAGCGCGGCGTTTCCGCTTGATGTGAACGCCGCCGAGACGAGCCGTATCGGGCCGCTGTCATGCAACGCGTCACTGTGAGGTCAATCCCATGAGATCGCTTCTCGGATTCATTCGACGTGCGGCATTCGTGGCGCTCATCGCGACGATTGCCCCGATATCCGCCTACGCGGACTGCACGACGGCCAATCCTTCGCCGGCGGCGTTCGGCTCGGTCACGTCGCTGAACCTGTCAAGCCGACAGCAATCCACGTCGTCGCCGAGTGCCGGGCTGTCGTGCGGTGGCGCGCTTTTAGCCTTTCTCGTGACCGGAAATGCGATCAACGGAACGATCACGTCGGCCAACGGCGGCAAGCTGAGTGGTGCCGCCGGCGATGCGATCGCCTATACGATGTTCGCCGACAAGAATTACTCGCAGACGTTGAATTTCGGGCAGCTCTATAACTGGGCCGACACCCAATTCGTGAGCTTTCTCGGTTTGGGCGGCGATTCGAGCGTCGCGCTTCCGTTATTTTTCCGAACCGCATTGGGAAGCAATGTTGCCGCCGGAACCTACACCGATACCTTGACGATTGCGTGGAACTGGCATGTCTGCAGTGGCGCCGGTTTCGGATCATTCTGCCTTGGATGGAACGACGGACAGAACACGGCGACGTTTCCGGTCACGCTGACGGTGACGAACGATTGCACGATCGCCGCCCCTGATGTGAGCTTCGGATCCGCGCCGACCGTAGCGAGTTTCGCGCAGGTCAACGGGAGTCTGTCGTTGACCTGCACGAAAGGCATGACCTATACCGTCGGCCTGAGCCCGGGCAGCCATGCCGCCGCGAACGGACGCAGGCAGATGGCGAGCGGCACGAACGTCTTGCAGTACGACATCTATGCGGCCAATGGCGGCACGGTCTGGGGGCAGGCAACGAATCGGGTCGGCAGCGGCGGGGCAGCGGACGGCACGGCGGTGCAGACATTTCCGTATGTCGCCCGAATTTACTCCGATCAGTCGACACCGCCGGTCGGTAGCTACACCGACAGCGTGATCGTCGATGTGCGTTACTGATGGCCTAGACCTGGATGGTTGACGTTACTTGATGCGCATCCGACTCCATGCGCACGAATCGCGAGACGGGCGGAAGACTTCGGCCCGCGCCGTTCTTGCTGTCGACCAAGGGGGGGAGCGGACCGACCGGGAGGCAACGCGGCGGGACAGGGCTTCAACGACTTAATACGCTTGCCGGATACAGAAATGCGACATCGCTCGGATATCGCATTGAGGGTTTATCGGGAAATTAAATAGTCTTTAGGATCCTTGTCTTTGAGCCACAAGGGTGTCCTACCGCGTCCGCACCAGGTTTTACCCGTTTCAGGGTCGCGGAACTTCGGGGTTAATTTAATACCTTTTTTCGCTTTATTTACGCCAAATACCTCGCGCGCGTTGAGCTCGAATTCGATCACGAGCCGCCTTACTTCGTCGAGTACGGCAGCCCTTTCGCTCGATTTCACGGCATTTATCTGCCTTTCCAGTTCGGCTCGTTGCTCGATTAAATCGCGATATCTGGACAAGTTATTCTCCTGTTGAGGTGGCTGTTGCTTTTCAAGCTATCACATGATGTTTTTATGATGATGAATCAAAATTGGATGGTGTGTGGATTTTTGTGTCGGGAGTGGATTTGACGATTGTTCATTATTGAATGGGGTTCTTGTGGTAAATGTCGAATCGTGTCGTTGATTGGTTAGCCATGAAACAGAAACGTAAAGGCCGCACGCCGCGCACGAAAGCGGCACTGCTTCCGTTACCGGCGGCGCTCGCTCGCAACATATCGATCGAATACCATCTGGCACTCGCCGCGATGCGATCGGGAAACGGCACGCATGACACGATGGTCGCGTTGATGCGTGCGCTCTACATGACGTATTTCATGCTGGAAGCCCCCGTTCAGGCCGACGATCTTGCGTTTCTGCTGGATATCGAGGCAATCCTGCAGAAAAGCATCGAGGCCGCGGCGCAAGGGCAAGGCTGGTTTGTATCGGACGAGTACCTGACCTTCATCGAACGGTTGCTGCTTCGCTTGGACACCTTGGTCGGTGGCGTGCCGACGTATCGCTATCGCGAGGCTTGGGCACGGCTGGATTGCTTCGTGAAGTCGTCCGAGGTTTCGCCGCTGCCGGGTAGTCGGCTGCTGCACACGTGGCAATGAATGTGCGCGATTCTCGTGCGAGAAACGGAAGCTATGCCGCGTCGTGTCGTGGCATGCCGAAAACCCGCGATGGCTTCATGCGTCGCGGGCTTTTCTTTGCTTGAACGCACGTCCGGATCGGGAAAACACGGAGGGGGTGCCGCGCCGTCGGCAATCGAAGTATGCTGTAGCGCGACCGATACGCGCGACTGCCGGACATCAGCCGAGCGCGGTGGATAACCGGCCAGCCCCGTGATTCATCCGGCGGCCAGGACAAACAACCTTCGCCCGGGAGTGGGGGGCGTCAAACATGACCATGCTGCGTTCGTGGGGTGCGATTCTTTCGTCGCTGGCGCTCGTTGCGTGCGCCAGCCTTCCGCCGCAGGCCGATCGCGTACCGACGCATGCGTTCACCGACACGGAAAACACGCGGCTGGGCGCCGCGTTCCAGCAGCAGGCCAGCATGCATCCGGGGCAGGACGCGTTTCATGTGCTGACCGATCCGGTCGACGCGCTGGATGCGCGTGTGCTGCTTGCCGACCGCGCGGACCGGTCGCTGGACCTTCAGTACTACATCTGGCACGACGACCTGACCGGGCATGAACTGGCCGACGCGATCATTCGCGCGGCCGATCGCGGCGTTCGCGTGCGCGTGCTGCTCGACGATCTCGGCACGAACGCGGACGACCGCAAGCTGCTCGAGATCAGTTCGCACCCGAACATCGAGATCCGGCTGTTCAATCCGGTTGCCGCACGCCGGTTCAAGAAGATCGGCACGGTGTTCGAGTTCTCGCGCGTCAACCGGCGCATGCACAACAAGGCGATGATCGCGGACAACCAGGCGGCGATCGTCGGCGGCCGCAATATCGGCGACGAATACTTCGGCGCATCGTCGATGCTGGAGTTCGGCGATATCGACGTCGTCGTCCACGGTCCGGCCGTGAGAGCCATCTCGACGGAATTCGACACGTTCTGGAATTCCCCGTACGCGTATCCGATCGACGCGCTGGTCGGGCACGAAGCGGCGCCGGGCGGGCTGGATCGCGAACGCGAACGGTTGCGCGACTACCTGAGGGCGATGGAGGACAACCCGTACGTGCTCGAGGCCAGGCAACGGCTCGACCGGATCGTGCACGGGCAGGGCACGGAACTGTCGTGGGGGCACGCGACGGTGCTGTACGACGATCCGTCGAAGATCGCGCATTCGCCGAAGGACAGCGACGGGCACCTGTTGCCGCAGTTGCGCGCCATCGTATTGCAGCCCGACCATGACCTGCTGATCGTGTCGCCGTATTTCGTGCCGGGCAAGGACTTCGTCGAGCGGCTGCGCGCGTATTCGGCGCGCGGCGTGCGCGTGACGGTACTCACCAATTCGCTCGCGTCGACCGACGTGGCGGCCGTGCATGCCGGCTACCGGCGCTACCGGAGCGATCTCGTCGCGGCCGGCGTGCGGCTCTACGAACGGCGGCCGTCGGGCGACAAGAGCATTTCGAAGGACGTCATCATCGGGTCGTCGCGTGCGTCGCTGCATGCGAAGACCTACGTGTTCGACCACAAGCGCATTTTCATCGGGTCGATGAATTTCGACCCGCGCTCGCTGAACCTCAATACCGAGATCGGCGTTTTCTGCGAGAGCCCGGCGATTGCGTCACAGGTGGCGAACGATCTGGAATCGCGACTCGACCGGATCGCGTGGCGTGTCGAGCCGAGGACCGATCCGGCTGGGCAAGGGCGGCTCAAGTGGATTCAGACCGATTCGGACGGGAAGGTCACCGAGCTCGATCATGAACCGGAGGTGTCGACGGCGCGCCGGATGGAAGTGTGGTTTCTTGGGCTGTTTCCGATCGAATCGCAACTGTGAGCGACGCTGCGTCGCGCGACGCTCAGCGCCGCTTGCGTGCGTGCTGCTCGATGACGGCCGCGAACTGCATCGTCGCCGTCTCGATCGTCGCGTCGTCCAGCCCGGAATACCCCAGCACGAAGCCGTTGTAGCGACGGCCATCGCCGACGCGATAGCTGCTCAGCGGCTGAAGCTGCAAGCCCTGCGCGGATGCGGCGCGGGCGATTTCGGTATCGTGCAGCGCGATCGCGAGGTCCGCCGAAAGATGCATGCCGCCCGGGCTGTCCCGAACGCTCAGCGTGGTGCCGAGGTGGCGGGCGAGTGCCGCTTCGAGGCTGCTCCGCCGGTCTGCGTAGAGCGCCCTCATCTTGCGCAGGTGCCGCGCAAAGAGGCCGGTGTCGATGAATTCGGCCATCGCGAGTTGATCGGCCGAATGGCCGCGATGGACGAGTTCGCGCAGCGTGCTGGTGAAGCGGTCGACCAGGACCGGCGGCACCACCATGAAACCGAGCCGAAGGGCGGGAAACATCGTCTTGCTGAACGTGCAGAGATAGCAGACCGGCGCGTCGGCATGCAGGCCCTGGATCGCGGGCAACGGCTGGCCGCCGTGGCGGAACTCGCTGTCGTAGTCGTCCTCGATGATCCACGCACCGCACGCACGCGCGTGCTCGACGAGCGCCGCTCGCCGCCGGGGGCTCATCAGCGCGCCGAGCGGGTATTGATGCGACGGCGTCGTATAGATCAGCCGGGGCGGTTGCGTACGCCACTGTTCGTCGGTCGGCGCCATCCCTTCGTGATCGACGTCGATCGGCACGATATTCAGGCCGGTTGACTGGAAGGCGGTCCGGGCGCCGTTATAGCAGGGGTTCTCGAGCCAGCCGAATTCGCCGGGGTTGGCCAGCATGCGCGCGCACAATTCGAGGCTGCTTTGCGTGCCGTCGGTGATGAAGACCTGCCCGGTTTCGCAGCGCACGCCGCGCGAGACCCGGATGTACGCGGCCACGGCGCGCCGCAATTCGGGCAGCCCTTCGACCGGGCCGTACGCGAGCTGGGCGGGCTTGATGACTTTCCACGCGCGCTCGATGCAACGGCGCCACTGGGCAACGGGGAATTCGTCGAGCGAAGGGAGGCCGGGGACGAACGGCATCATGCGTTCGGGTTCGGGGTGGGCGTTTTCGAGCCCGTGCACACGCTCGGACAGGCGAACCGGGGCCGGGCCGTTTTCGTGCGCGGCGCTCGGGTGGCCGCAACCGTCCCATAGCGTGATCGTGCCGTTGCGCGTGGCCGCCACGAAGCCTTCCTCGGCAAGGCGCTCGTACGCATAGACCGCGGAATTGCGCGCGATACCCAGCTCCGCCGCGAGCACGCGCGTCGACACGAGCCGCGTGCCGGGCGGAATGTGCCCGTCCAGCAGCATGTTGCGCAGGCTCCGGTAGAGGGCTTCCTGCTGGCTGTGCGTTGTCGTGCCGTCCTGTCGGGAAAGCGATGAGATGAGCAGCGCGAAATCCATGGGCTGGTTCTAAAAATTATCCTTGAGCTGGTTCTTTTGAAGATCCGACGCGCATCGTATTGTTCACGTTCTCGCGGTGCAGGCCAGTACGCGGGTATTTCCGGCGATCGTTTCGGCTGGCGGCACGCGCGTATTTTGCTCGATTTGGCGAGCGGCTGTCGATGGGCCGATCGAGTGGTCGATCAGGCGTGGATGCCGCACGATTCCGATTCGATCCCGGTTTCATTCAATTCGCAGTGCAAATATATGTTCGAGCGGATACCCGCGTCTTGCCGGAGTGCGGGCCGATCGATGCGCGCAAGGCCGCGCGAACAGGAAAACGAAACATGAACGACCAGACCGTCCTCTCTCCCACATCCCGTACCACCATTCGCCGCCTGCCCGAACTGGCGAATCGCGATCGCACGATGCTCTACCGCATCGTGGACGACGCGTACGTCTGCCACATCGCGTTCAACGCCGGCGAGGACACGCATTGCATCCCGACCGCGCACTGGAGACGGGGCGACGACCTTTATATTCACGGGTCCAACGGCAGCAGGATGATCAAGGCGCTGTCGGCGGGCGCACAGGCCTCCGTCGCCATCACGTTGCTGGACGGGCTGGTGCTGGCCAAGTCGGCCTTCAGCCATTCGATGAATTATCGATCCGTGGTGATCTACGGGCAGTTCGACGTGGTGGAGGGCAGTGCGGAGAAACTCGCGGCGCTGGATGCCTTGATGGACAAGATCGCAGCGGGCCGCAGGCATGAAGCGCGACCGGGCAATGCGAAGGAGATCAACGCGACCAGCGTGCTGCGGATTTCTCTTGCGGAAGCGGCCGTGAAAGTCAGCGACTCGATGCCGTCCGACAAGGATGAAGATCTGGCGCTCGCTGTCTGGGCGGGGATCCTGCCGCTGAAGACGACGCGCGGCACGCCGGTTCATGCCGACGCCAACGTGCCCGTGCCGGACTACGTCCGCAACTGGGCAGATTGAATGGCGCGGCAAGGCCGGGAAGCGTTGACGAAGCAGGCGGCGCGCGTCGCGCGCAATACAAAAGGTGTGCGGCGCGAAAAGCCGCGCCGTCTTCGCACGGCAGCGTGATCCGTGTCGCGCTGCCGTCGTGTGGCGTTGTCACTCCGGGCGGTGTTCGCGTGACTCGTGCTGCGGCGGATGCGATTCCGCAGGGTGCGGATGCGGAGCAGGCGCGTGCTCGGGCGCCGGTTGCCGCGGCTGCGCGGCCGCGTGTTCCTGCGGTTGCGCTTCGTTGCGCGGCGGCGTCTCCTTGTGCAGTTGCTGCTCGGCCTCGTTACGTTGCTGCATTGCTTCGCGCTGTTGTTGCTGCGCCGCGTTGCGTTGCTGCATTTCCTCCCGTTGCTGCTGCTCCTGCCGTGCCGCGTCGTGCTGTTGCATTGCTTCGCGTTGCTGCTGCGCCTCGTTGCGCTGCTGTTGCTGAAGTTGCTGCTGCTCGACTGCACGATTCTCCTGCGCGGCGCGTTCCTGCTGCATCGCCTGCTGTCGCTCGTCGTGCATCGCGCCGGGCGGGTGCTGCGCCGGTGCGTCGGCATGCGGCTCGTTCGCGCGGCGCTGCGCGAAGTCTTCCGGCGTCGGCCGGGCACCGGGGCGTGCGTCGTTCGCAGCGAAGTGCGGCATCGTCATCGGCGCGGCACCCGGGCGTTGCTCCATCGCCTGCCCGCGCATCGGCTCCGCGCCCGGCTGCATCGTATTGCGTTCGATCGTCGTGTTGTTGGTGACGTTGCCGCCGTAATTGTTCGTGATGCGCGTGTTGCGGATGTTGGTGATGTTGTTGATCACGGTGGTCGACTTCGTCACGTACGTGGTGTGGTTGTACACCACGGCCGGGCGCTGCCAGCCGCCGTTCCAGCGCGGGCCGTCCGGATGCGGCGCGCCCCAGTTCATGCCCCATGCGTGCCAGCCCCAGTCGTGGTGCCCGAAGATCGCGGCGCCGACGGCGATGCCGACGCCGAATGTGATCACGCCGGCCGCGACGATTTCGCCGGTGCTGTATGCGGGCGGCCGATACACATAACCGGGGTAGGCCGAAACCGGCTCGCCGTAGACGACGGTCGGGTTGTACGACGGAACGTAGACGACGTCGGGCTGCGCGGACTCGATCTCGATCGCCTGCTCGGGCGGCGGCACGATTGCCGGCCCGGCGTAGACCACGGGCGCGTCGGTGGCCGGCGTATAACCGGCCGGCGCGGCCTGCGCGACTTGCGTGACCCGCATCTGGCCGCCGGAGCGGAGATGCCCGGACGTCTGCGCGCGCTGGCGCATCACCTGAATCGCGTTCATCACGTCGGTCGGATCGTTGTAGTACGCCTGGCCGAGCGACGTGGTCCAGGCCGGGTTCGACGCCATCTGCGCGAGCACCGCGGGGAACGCGGTCAACGCCTTGACGGACGGGTCCCACGGCTGCGTATCGGCGGCGGTCGCGAGCGCCGGACCCTTCAGCGACGGATTCTGCGTCACCCAGGTATTCGCGGCCGTCATCTGGTCCGGATACGTTGCACCCGCCAGCACCAGTGCGACGAGCTTGTCGGGGAACAGCGCGATCGGCGCGACCATCTGGTAGAGCTGGTCGGCCGTCGGCGGCGTGTACGCGACCGGCGTCGACGCGGGCAGTGCCGCCGAGGCCGCGCTTGCGTCGCTGGCCGGGACGGCAGCGCTGCTGTCGCTGTTCTTGTTGCAGGCCGACAGGCCGAGCAGCGACACGATGATCGACGACGCGATCAGCGTTCTGACGGGACGGTAGTGTGCACGTGCGGTTTTCATGGAGTGGGTTCGGTGTGGTGCGGCGTTGTCGGGCACGCGGGCCGCGCGATCGGCTTCAGCACTGAGCCGCGATCGTGTCCGCATGGCGGTTGTCCCGCGACGAATCTATATATTCAGTTAAACGCACGACACGCACGGAAGGTGTCAGCGGGTTGTGTAACAGTGTGTGTACCTTGCAGTCCGTAAGCGGGCGGGCGCCGACCGGGTAAGCGATATGAAAGTTGCTGGCGCAACGATTGCAAGGTCGGCGAGCGTCTCGTCCCGCCGGATGATGCTCCGCGAGATTACGCAGAATGCAGAAAACCCGCGACGGCTTTGCAGCCGTCGCGGGTTCTTGTTACGCGGTGGTATGCGGTTACGGGCGCGCGAAACGGCGCACGCCCGGAACCGGGGCGGTCAGCGGTCCATCAGCGCGCGAAATCCGACGTGCTCTGGATGAAGGCGTTCAGCTTCGAGATGTTCACGCTGCCGAAGCCGGTCGTCGCGTCCCAGCCGGCCTTCGCCTTGTAGCCGTAGGTGCCGCTGCCGTTGTTGCCGGACGTGACGTCGTGCAGCAGCGCCGCGTTGGCCGGGAAGTACTTGTAGATGCTCGATGCCGGGAACCCGAGCGCATTGTTGTTCGCCGATTGCAGCCGTGCCCAGATGCCCGTGAAGATCGGCGCGGCGAGGCTCGTGCCGCCTTCGTTGTTCAGGTAGCCCGAGCCCCACAGCGTATCGGACGTCTGGCCGTTCACCACCAGGATCGCGCCGGTGCGCAGGTCGGCGTCGAAGCCGACGTCCGGCAGCGCGCGCTTGGTCGACCCGGTGAGGCTCGACGATTGCCAAGACGGCGCGGCCTCGTACTTGCTGTACCCGCCGCCCGTCGACCATACGGTGCCCGGTTGCCAGCTCGGATCGTTCCAGACGATTTCGCTGTTGTACGCGTTGGTCGACGTATTGGTGAACAGCGTCGTGCCGCCCACCGCGATCACGTACGGCGACGTGGCCGGTTCGCTCACCGTGTAGGTCGAGCGCGACGGCGTGCCGCTCGCGCATTCGTACGCGCCGTGGTCGCCGGCGGATACGGAGAAGGTCTGCCCTTGCGCGACCGCCTGCTTGAAGATGGTGTCGTCGGTGGCCTGCGAGCCGGTGCTGTTCGCGGACGATTCGCACACGCCGAGCGACACGTTGATCACCTTCGCGACGTTGTCGGTCACGGCCTTGTTGTATGCGGCCGTGATCGCGGTGAGCGTCATCGACGGCGCGGCGTAGAACACGACCTGCTTCACGCTGCCGCCGGCCGCACCGACGATCGACTGGCTGTCGAGATTCCATTCGACGGTGCCGGACGTATCGGTGTACGAACTGCCTGCCGGGCCGGTCTGCACGATGGTGCTGCTGATCGTGCCGAGGCTGTTGTTCGCGGCGAACGTGTTGAGGTCGCTCACCGTTTGCGACAGGTCGCCTTCGGAGATGATGCCGACGGTGGTTTGCGATGCGTTCGGCGTGCCGTCGCCGCCGTAGATCGACGAGAATTCGGTCGGGTTGTGCGGCACCGCCGACGCGCCGGCCGGGATCGTCAGGTTGCTGGTGTTGCCTTGCGGCGTGCCGGCCGCGCCGGTATGCATCAGCTCGACGTTCTGCAGGCCGAGCACCGCGCCCACGATGCCGCCGATCGCGTTCGGCACTTGCGCGGCGTCGGTATTCGCATAGACGCTGCGGCCGTTGCGCGTGAAGCGCTTGAGCGTCGTGCGGAACGCCGACTTGATGGTTGCCGCGGTGCCGGACGCGGAGACCAGCAGGCGGTTCGGCGCGACCACGATATTCACGAAGCCTTGCTTGCGCAGGTGCGCGACGACGGACGCGACCTGCGCGTCGGTCGGCGCGTATTGCGACGCGAACTGCGCCGGCGTGAGGAACTGCCGGTAGTGCGGCGAGCCGGGCGTATGCAGGTCGTGCAGGTACTGGTCGAGTTGCGCTTCGTTGCGCAGGTTCAGCCCGAGCACGATGTCGACCGATTCGCCGGGCGCCATTTCGATGGCCGCGGCGGCAGCGGCGGCCGTGCTCGCGGCAGGCGCGCCGGCCGCACCGCTTTCGCTCTGCTGCACGAGCGGCAGGAATCCCTTGGTGCGCGTTTCCGTCCAGCCGGCCGCCGGTGCGGCGTGGGCGGTCGCCATGCCGAACGAAGCGGCCGCGGCGGCGGCACATGCGAGCTTGACGATGCGAATGTGCTTTTGTTTCTTGTCTGCAACCTGATTCATTTGAATTACCCCTCCGGTTGAACATCGAACGGCACAACAACAACGGTCGACAGCGGTGCGGGTCATGCACCGCCGTTTTCTGTCGCACGCGTGCGGATGGCACGGACGCGACAGGGCCTTTCGCCCAATCCGGAAAGATGGGTTTTCTCCGGGGGCGAAATACGGAAAACGCGGTAACGGGAGCGCTGCGCCGCGCTGCGGGGCAGCCGCGCCGGACGCGGCGCGGGCGGGATTGCTAGAGCAACAGTTTCGTTGTCCTGCTCATTTGATTCGATCCTTCGGCCCGCTGCCGGATGGCAGCCGTCCAATGAGATGCATCGGGATATTGCATGCGCCGGCGCGAGAACGACACAGCCGGCGGCGAGCACTGCGGTGCGGCGGAAGCGAAAAAACGTGGAGCGGAATCGTTTGCGTGGTTGGCAATTCGTTAGATTGCTTGCATCGGACGGTATCAAGAACGAAAGCAGAGTGTCAAACTTTTTTTGATTATATGAAACAAAATTAAATCGAATAAAGCGCAATGTTTTTGAAAAGATTGACGGCGTTTTGTAATTTTAGAAACCGGTAAAGAAGGTAATGCCGGAGGCGATTCGCCGATCACTTCCGATTCGTTGCGTAATCGGCCGATCGTTATCGAGGAAGTGTTCGAATGGCCGGCGTGTCCGGTTGTTCGGCAAACCGAAGGTCGTCGACGAACCGAAACAGCCCGTCGATACGGTGAAGCAGCGCTTCGCGCGATGCGGCATCGGCATCGGCTTCGGCTTCGGCGGCGAGACCCTTGATTTCTTCGAGCCGGGTTTCGAGTGCCGCGAGCGGGTCGTGTATTTCGCTGTCGCTGCCACCGCCGGTGGAATCGGCGGCCGCATTGAACGAAGTCGTGTGTTTCAGTTGAATGGCCATTGTGTTGAAGTCCTCGATGAATCTTGCCGGCCCGGCCTCGCCGGCGGAGTCACTGCGTGCCCCGCAGCCGGTAGCCGACGCCGCGCATCACTTCGGGCATGCCCGGCGCGCCGGCTTGTTCAAGTTTCCTGCGCAGCCTGCTGATGTGGCTGTCGACGGTGCGCTCCAGCGCACTCACGTCGGCCATGCAAGCGTCGAGCAGTTCGCCGCGCGTGAAGACGCGGCTCGGCGCCCGAGCCATATGCGCGAGCAGCCGGAATTCCGTCAGCGTCAGCGCGATCGGTACCTCGGCGGATTCCGTTCGAACGCGCGTCAGATAACTTTCGGTGTCGATTTCCAGCGCACCGACACGAAGCATGCGCGCGGTCGGCGGCGTGGCCGACCGGCGCAGGATCGCGCGCAGCCGCGCGACGACCTCGGCCGGGTTGAACGGCTTGACGATGTAGTCGTCCGCGCCGGCATGCAGTGCCTGCAGCCGGTCGAGGTCGCGGTCGAATGCGGTGATCACGACGACGGGCGTATTGCAGCGCCGCCGAAGCTCGGCGAGCACGTCCCAGCCGCTCTTGTGCGGCATCTTCACGTCGAGCAGGATCAGGTCGGGCTTCAGGTGCGGCTGCACGTCGAGCACCGCTTGCCCGTCGGCCACACGGTAGGTGCGAAAACCGTCGTGCGTCAAATACGCGTCGAGGATGTCCGAGATGTCGGGCTCGTCTTCTGCAATCAGTATCAGGGAATTCGTCATGGGGTTTGCCGTGCGATGTCGAACCATCGGAGCAGCCCGTTGCCGGGCTGAATCGCGCTGAGCCTGCCCGATGCCGCGAGGGAGGGCACAGCGCCGGTCGTTCAGTTCTGCACCACGCTCGTCGACGGCGCGACGTCCTTTTCCGTGAGGCCGCCGCCGAGCGCCTTGTACAGCGCGACGGCATTGCCGAGTTCGCTGCGACGCAGGTCGAGCAGCGCCTGCCGGGCCGCATAGAGCTGCCGCTGCGAATCCAGCAATTCCAGCCGCCCCTCGATGCCCGCGCGATAGCGCAGGTTCGACAGGTCGGTGCGGCGTTCGGCCGAGCCGACCACACGCGTCTGCGCTTCGATCTGGCGGCCGAAGGTTTCGCGCCCGGCCAGGCCGTCGGCCACTTCGCGGAACGCGGCCTGGATCGAGCGCTCGTATTCGGCCACCGCGCTGGACTTGCGCACTTCCGCGAGACCCAGCTCGGCACGCAGCCGGCCGCCCTGGAAGATCGGCACCGTGACTTGCGGCGCGAAGCTCCATACGTTCTGGCCGCCGGCGAACAGGCTGCCCATCGCCGGGCTGAGGAAACCGATCGACGACGTCAGCGACAGGCGCGGAAAGAATGCGGCGCGCGCGGCGCCGATATCCGCGTTGGCGGCCACGAGATTCTGTTCGGCCTGCTGGATATCCGGCCGGCGGAACAGTAACTCGGACGGCAGGCCGGCCGGCAGTTGCGTCATCACCGGTTGCTGCTGGAGCGGCAGCGCTTCAGGCAGATCCTTCGGCGGTTCGGTGCCGAGCAGCAGGCGCAGCGCGTTGCGCGCCTGCTCGACGGCGCGCGTGCGCGCTTCCAGATCGGCGGTGGCACTCGCGACCTGGCCTTCGGCCTGCGCGATGTCGACGCCGCTCGCCTGATGCGCTTCCTTCAGGCGCCGCGCGAGATCGAGCGATTGCTGCCAGTCGCCGAGCGTGCGCTCGGACAACTGGCGCTGCTCCTGCGCGAGGCGCTCGGCGAAATACGCGTCCGCCACCGCGCCGACGAGCGAGATCTGCACCGCGCGGCAGCCGTGATCGGTCGCGAGGTAACGCGCGAACGCCGCATCCGACTGCGACTTCACGCGGCCGAACAGGTCGATCTCGAACGCGCTGATGCCGACGTTCACGCCGTACTGGTTCTGCGTCGTTTCGAACAGCGGCGGGTTCGACTGCGGGTCGGCCGCCGTGCGCTGGCGCGTGAAGTTCGCGCCGGCGCCGATGGACGGCAGGCGCGCGGCGCGCTGGATGCCGTACTGCGCTTCGGCGGCCTCGACGTTCAGCGCCGCCACGCGCAGGTCGCGGTTGTTTTCGAGCGCGATCTCGATCAGGCGCTGCAGGCGGCGGTCGCCGAACATCGTGCGCCAGCCGAGATCGGCTGCGTTGGCTTTGAGGTCGGCCGCCGCGGCGGCCGTGTAGGCCGTCGGCACCGGCATGGCCGGCTTGATCAGCGTCGGCGTGAGCGAGCAGGCCGACAGGGCCAGGACGAGGGGAAGAATAAGCAATCGCATGGCATCAACCTTCTTGTTCGTGGTGCGCGGCGGCGGGTTTCCGGCGGGAGGCCCGCCAGGCGGAGATGCGCTCCTGGATGCTCATCACGAACACAAAGAAAACCGGGACGAAGAAAATGGCCAGCACGGTGGCGGCCACCATGCCGCCCAGCACGCCGGTGCCGATCGCGTGCTGCGTTTCGGCGCTCGCGCCGGACGCGATCACCAGCGGCACCACGCCGAGACCGAACGCGAACGACGTCATCAGAATCGGGCGCAGCCGCAGCCGGGCCGCCTGCACGGTGGCTTCGATCAGCCCCTTGCCCTCCTCGCGCAGCTGCTTCGCGAATTCGACGATCAGGATCGCGTTCTTCGCGGACAGGCCGATCACGGTGATCATCCCGACCTTGAAGAACACATCGTTCGGCATGCCGCGCAACAGCACCGCGCCGATCGCGCCGATCAGGCCCAGCGGCACCACCAGCATCACCGACAGCGGAATCGACCAGCTTTCGTACAGCGCGGCCAGCACGAGGAACACGACGATCATCGACAGCACCATCAGCATCGGCGCTTCCGATGCCGACTGGCGTTCCTGCAGCGACTGCCCGGTCCATTCGACCGCATACCCCTTCGGCAACTGCGCGGCCAGCCGTTCCATCTCGACCATCGCCGCGCCGCTCGAGTAGCCGGGCGCGGCGGTGCCCGAGATGCGCGCGGACGGATAGCCCTGGAAGCGCACCAGTTGCAGCGGCGTCTCGGCCCAGACGGGGTGGACCACTTCGGACAGCGGCACCATGCCGCCGCCCGCGTTGCGCACGTAGAGCTTCATCACGTTGTCGATCTGCATCCGCGACGGCGCGTCGGCCTGGATGATCACCTGCTGCATGCGGCCCGCGTTCGGGAAGTCGTTCACGTAGGTCGAACCCATCGCAGCCGACAGCGTGTCGCTGATGCTCGTGAACGACACGCCGAGCGCTTCGGCCTTCTGCCGGTCGATTTCCAGGCGGATGCTGGTGCCCGCGGGCAGGCTGTCCGGATAGACGCCGGCGACGACCTTGCTTTGCGCGGCCAGTTCGAGCAGTTTCGTTTCGGCGGCCTTGAGCGCCGCGGCGCCCTGGTTCGAGCGATCCTGCAGCCGCATCGTGAAGCCCGAGCTGTTGCCGAGTTCGTCGATCGCGGGCGGCATCAGGCTCAGCACCATCCCTTCGGTCACGCCAGCCATTGCCTGCTGCGCGCGCATCGCTTCGTCAGCGGCGGTCGCGCCGTTGCGCTTGTCCCAGTCCTGCAGCACGCTGAAGTTCAGTGCCGCGTTCGACCCCGATCCGGAGAAGCCGTAGCCGATCACCGACACGTTCGACTGGATCGACGGCCGCGACTCGAGATGCTTCTCGAGCGTCTTGACGACGTCGATCGTGCGCTGGGTCGTCGAATCCGCGGGCATCAGGAAGCTGGTGATGAAGTAACCCTGGTCCTCCTCGGGCAGGAACGACGACGGCAGCGTGCGGAACCCCATCGCCAGCGCGCCGCAGATCGCGACGAACAGCAGCATCATGCGGCCCGTGCGGCCGACCAGCCGGCCGACGCGGGTCTCATACCAGTTCGTCAGGCGCTCGAAGCGGCGGTTGAACCAGCCGAAGAAGCCGCGCTTCTCGTGATGGCCGGGCTCGACCGGCTTGAGCATCGTCGCGCACAGGGCGGGCGTCAGCGTCAGCGCGAGCAGCGCCGAGAACAGGATCGACACGGCCAGCGACATCGTGAACTGCTGGTAGATCACGCCGACCGAGCCGCTCGCGAGCCCCATCGGGATGAACACGGCGGTCAGCACCAGCGTGATGCCGACGATCGCGCCCGTGATCTCCTTCATCGCCTTGATCGTCGCGTCCTTCGGCGACAGGCCTTCCTCCGCCATCAGGCGCTCGACGTTCTCGACGACCACGATCGCATCGTCGACGATGATGCCGATCGCGAGCACCATGCCGAACATGGTCAGCACGTTGATCGAGAAACCCGTCGCGAGCATCACCGTGAAGGTGCCGAGCAGCGCCACCGGCGCGACGATCGCCGGAATCAGCGTATAGCGGACGTTCTGCAGGAACAGGTACATCACGAGGAACACCAGCACCATTGCCTCGATCAGCGTGTGCAGCACCTTCTCGATCGAGATCTTCACGAACGGCGACGTATCGAACGGAATCGAGTAACTCATGCCGGTCGGCATCGCCTTGCTCAGTTCCGCGAGGCGCGTGCGCAGCGCATCGGCGGTTTTGACCGCGTTCGCGCCCGACGACAGCTGCACCGCCGCGAAGGTCGCCGGCTTGCCGACCTGGCGGCTCATGAAGGTGTACGACTGCGAGCCGAGTTCGACCCGCGCGACGTCGCCCAGCACGACCTTCGAGCCGTTGGCGTTGGCGCGCAATACGATCGCGGCGAACTGTTCGGGGGTCGTCAACTGGCCCTGGGCGGTGAGCGGCACGGTGACCCGCTGGCCCGGCAACGACGGCTCCGCGCCGAGGCTGCCCGGCGAGATCTGCACGTTCTGCTGGGCGACCGCGGTGGTCAGGTCGGTCATCGACAGGCCGTAGTTGATCAGCTTGTTCGGGTCGACCCAGATGCGCATCGCGCGCTCGGAACCGAACAGCTGCACGCGCCCGACCCCTTCGGTGCGGCGCAGCTCCTCGACGATGTTGCGCGCCATGTAGTCGCTGAGTTCGGCTTCGCTGAAACGGCCGCCCTGGGACTGGAGGCTGATGAACATCAGGAAGCCGGACGACGCCGATTCGACGATCAGGCCGTTCTGGCGCACCGCGGCCGGCAGGCGCGGCTCGACGGCCTTGATCTTGTTCTGCACGTCGACCTGCGCGAGCGCCGGATCGGTGCCGGGCTTGAAGGTCACGGTGATCTGCGCCATGCCCGACGTGTCGGACGACGACTCGAAGTAGAGCAGGTTCTTGACGCCCGACAGCTCGCGCTCGATGAGGCTCAGCACCCCGTCGCTCATGGTCTGCGGCGTTGCGCCCGGGTAGGTGGCGGTGATCGTGACGGACGGCGGCGCGACCGACGGATAGCGTGCGATCGGCAGTTGCGGGATCGCGATCAGCCCCATCAGGATGATGAAGAGGGCGATCACCCACGCGAACACCGGTCGGCGGATAAAGAATTGAGCCATGATGGAATGCGCTCCCCGACTCAGCGCGCTGCCGCGGTCGTGGCCGCGTCAGGCGATTTCCAGTCGGTCGCGGCGACGGCCGCGCCATCGGTCAGGCGCTCCATGCCTTCGACGACCACCTTCTGGCCGGCTTGCACGCCCGACCGGATGCGGTAGCGGCGGTCCGTCAGCTCGCCCACCTCGACGGCCTTCAGATGCGCGTTGCCCTTCGCGTCGAGCACCCACAGGCCCGGCTTGCCGTCCATGCGCACGACGGCCTGCTGCGGCACCGTCAGCGCGTTCGCGTAGTGCGCGCGCGGAATGCGGGCCCGCACGTACATGCCCGGCAGCAGTTGGCGCTTCGGGTTGTCGACCAGCACGCGCACCAGCACGTCGCCGGTGCCCGGGTCGACGTTGACGCCCGAGAACAGCATGCGGCCCTTCACGTCGTAACGCGTGTCGTCGCCGCGCAGCACGTCGACCGGCAGGCCGTTGCCCGACGCGTCCGGCTGCGACGCGAGCGCGCCGCGCAGCGATTCGAGCGCGCCGGCCGGCTGGCGCACGTCCACGTAGACCTGGTCGATCTGCTGGATGCGCGCCATCGGCTGGCTGTCGGTGCTCGACACCAGCGCACCTTCGGTCACGAGCGCCTGGTCGATACGGCCGGCGATCGGCGCTTCCACGGTCGCGAATTTCAGGTCGAGCTGGCGGCGCGCGAGCGTCGCGCGGGCCTGCGCAACATCGGCGGCGGCCTGGTCGCGTTGCGACACGGCGTCGTCGTACACCTGGCGGCTGATCGCATCGGCTTCGACCAGCGGCTTGAAGCGCGCCGTCTGCACCTTCGCGCGCTCGAGCGCGGCCTGCGCGCGCTGCAGCGACGCGGCGGCCGTCTCCATGTCGGCCTTGAACGGCGCCGGATTGATCTGGAACAGCGGCTGGCCCGCGCGCACTTCGGTGCCTTGCTCGAACAGCCGGCGCTGCACGATGCCGCTGACCTGCGGCCGGATCTCGGCGACCCGCACGGCCGCGACGCGGCCCGGCAGGTCTTCGCTCACGTCGAGGCGCACGGCTGCCAGCGTCATCGCCGCAACCGGGGTGGCCGGCGCGGCAGCCTGCTGTTCGGCGGGCCCACAACCCGCCAGCATGGCCGCCACCAGCGCGCACACGGCGCCGTAGCAGCATCGTTTCTGATTCTTCATAGCGACTCCAGGAATCGCAGGCAGCCCACTGCCTGCTTTGACGGGTCGGAGTGTGCGTCGAATAGTTGGCGTCTTTGATGCGGAAAGATGGAGATTCGATGGAGGGGGCGAAAGGTGTCGAAAAGAGGGGGGCAGCGGGCGTCGTCACGCACGGCGACGCGTGCCTGCCCAACCTCATGGCCGACGACGGCCGCTTCTCCGGATTCATCGACTGCGGACGCCTGGGGGTGGCCGATCGTTATCAGGATCTGGCGCTGGCGGCGCGCGATATCGAAGCGGATCTGGGCAGCGAATGGGTCGCGCGTTTCTTCACGCGGTACGGGATCGAACACCCCGATCCCGACCGGATCGCGTTCTATCGGCTGCTCGACGCGTTTTTCTGAGTGCGCAGGTATTCACGGGCGGCGCGCGAACGCTTTATTGCACCCTTTGCGTAACCACGTGTGCCCCGGAACTGCCGGCGGCAGGCTGGTCGTTGTACGCCGAGAATCCGTAGTTCAGCAGGCTGCCGGCGCCGGCGATCCGGTCGTTCGCCGTGGGCGCCCCGAGCACGACCGCGAATACGCGTCGCGTCATCGGCGGCGATGCTTGCCGGCGCTTCGCGGTGGCCACGATGCAGTAGCCGGCCGCTTGCGTGTGGCCAGTCTTCATCCCGTCGACGGAAGGATCCTTCCCGAGCAGCCAGTTCTTGTTGCGCTTGCGGAATGCGCCATACGAGAAATTCTGCTCGGACGAGAAGGTGTAGTACTCCGGAAAATCGTTCGTCAGGCGCAACGCCAGCACCGACAGGTCGCGTGCCGTCGTGGTGTTCCCCTGCGTCGTGATGCCGGACGGTGTCGTGTAGTGCGTGTGGTTCATCCCGAGCTGGTGCGCCATCTCGTTCATCTTCTGCTCGAACCCTTCGGGCGAGCCGCCGATGCGCTTCGCGAGCACCAGTGCCGCGTCGTTCGCGGACGCCGCGATGAGACCCAGGACGAGTTCCTTCACCGGGACATGCTGGCCGGGCACGAGATACATTCTCGCTTCGTCGTTGCCGACCGAACCGATGACGGCCGCGTCGACGGTCAGCTTCTCGTCCCATCGCACGGTGCCGTGCTTGAGCGCATCGAGCACGAGATAGGCCGTCATCAGCTTGGTGAGCGAGGCCGGCTGGCGTTCGGCGTCGGCGTCATGTTCGACGAGTGTCTGGCCCGACTCGCCGTCGACGACGATCCACGATGCGGCGCGGACGTTGGGCGACGGGCTGACGGCGGCATGACCCGCCGACATGGCGACACACGAGGCGAAGGCTGCGACGAGCGTCGACAGGCGGAGACGGAGCGAATGGTGACGCGACTTCAAGTTGCAACCTGTGTGAGGGTGAGGTGAATTGGCGTGCCGACGCTACGCCATGAATCGACACGGGCTTCGGCGGGCCGGCCTCGATGTCGACTGTAATGCTGACGATCGTCGTGCTTCGTCGGTCCGTATTTTACGAGATATGCATGCAGCGAGTCGTGGGCTTTTCCGGACACAGGCGCCTCGGCGATGCCGGTCGCGAGCGCGAATAGGCGGCCGGTCCGGTTGGCACCGCATGGTCCGGAACGAGGCCATCGCGTGGCCGGCCGATCTGCCTACCGGTACCGCGTAGCAGCGTTACTGCCCGGCGCCGGCGTGCCGCAGCGCATCCGCGGCTTCCGCGTTGTCGTGCGACAGCGCGAGCCGCAGCAGCGACTGGCCGCGCCGATCGACATGGTTCGGATTCGCGCCATGCGCGACGAGCAGCGGAATCAGTTCGAAGCGATTGAAGAGCGTCGCGAACCCCAGCGCGGTTTCGCCGGCGCCGTTCGTCTGATCGATCGGGCAACGCGTGTCGAGCAGGCGCCGCGCGATGCCGGGTTCATTCTTGAACAGAGCGCCCATCAGCGCCGTGTTGCCGTGGCGATCGCCGAGGCACGCGTCGGCGCCGGCCGACAGCAGGTAGTCGAGCGCGGCGGGCTGGCCGTCGTAGGACGCGAGTATCACGGCCGTATAACCGTGGCTGTCGGTGGCGTCGACCGGATAACCGGCGTCGCGCAACGCACGCAGGATGTCGACGCGTCCGACGCGCGCGGCGTCGAACCAGTCGCCGTCGTAGCGACGCAGCGCGGCGGGATCGGCCTTGCCGTACGCCGGTCGATCGGGAAGGTGCGCGCAGCCGGCGATCGCGGCCAGCGCGAGCGCCATTGCGGCCGCGCGGATTGCATGCGTGAAGCGTTCTGATCGCATGGGGAGGTCCTGAAGAAGAGATAAGGCCGACGTGCTCGGCGCAACCGCGCACGTCGACCGAGACAGCGTCGCGGGATCAGTTCTCGGTCAGCTTCGCCGCAAGCGACTGTACCTGCTGAACGTTTGCGTGGACGGCCTGCGCGAGGCGCGTGCCGTAGTCGGCGTCGGCCTTGTAGAAGTACGACAGCATCGCGTACTGGTTGTGCGCGTTCGTCACCTTGCCGAGATCACCGGACAGCGCGGTAACGAGGTCGTCCTTGTCCTGTTGCGACAGGCCACGGTAGTACTCGCCCGCCTGACGGAACAGCAGCTTCTTGTGGATCGCTTCCTGCTGCGTCGTTCCGCCGAGCGCCATGCGCACGGACTTGTACTGCGGATCCTGCGTGAGCTCGCGCAGCGTCGACGGCTCGTAGTTCACCTCGCCCTTGCGGTCGCCGGCATTCATCGTGCCGTCCTGGTTGTTGTTGACCACCGGCACGGCAGGGCGGTTGATCGGCAGGTCCATGTAGTTCGCGCCGAGCCGGTACATCTGCGTGTCGGCGTATGCGAACAGGCGGTCCTGCAACATCCGGTCTTCGGACGGCTCGATGCCCGGCACCAGCCGCGACGGCGCGAACGCCGATTCCTCGGTCGACTGGAAGTAGTTGTCGGGCACGCGATTCAGCGTCATCGTGCCGATCTTGCGTTCCGGTACGCCGGTCCAGACTTTCGTATCGTCCAGCGCATCGAAGTCGAAGCGGTTCAGGTCCTTCGGCGTGAGCACCTGCACGTACAGATCCCATTTCGGGTAGTCGCCTTGCTTCAGCGCGCCGTACAGGTCGTTCGTCATCATGTTCCAGTCGCGCCCGATCGACGCGGCGATGTCTTGCGGACGCAGGCCGTGCACGCCTTGCTGGCTTTTCCAGTGGAACTTCACGTAGTGCACGTCGCCTTGCGCATTGACGAACTTGAACGCATGCACCGCGAAGCCGTCCATGTGACGATACGAATCGGGCATGCCCGCATCCGTGTACAGCATCGTCAGCATGTGGGTCGCTTCGGGCGTGTTCGCGAAGAAGTCGAACGCGAGGTTCGGATCCTGCACGCCGGTCACGGCGCTCGGCTTGTTCGCGTGAACGAAGTCGGGGAACTTGATGCCGTCGCGAATGAAGAACACCGGCCAGTTGATGCCGACCATGTCCCAGTTGCCCTGCTGCGTATAGAACTTCACCGCGAAGCCGCGCGGATCGCGGGCCTGTTCGGGCGAACCGCGGTAGCCCATCACGGTGGAGAAGCGGACGAACACCGGCGTGCGGGTACCCGGTGTGAAGACCTTCGCTTTCGTCAGGTCGGAGATGTCGGCGCTCGGCACGAACTCGCCGAATGCGCCGGTGCCGCGTGCATGCACGACGCGTTCCGGAATGCGCTCGCGATCGAAGCGCTGCAGTTTTTCGAGGAGCGCGGAGTCCTGCAGCAGCACGGGGCCGGCTGGGCCGGCCGTCTGCGAATTCTGGTTGTCGCCGACGGGCGCGCCGGTGTCGCGGGTAAGTTCGGCGGCGTACGAAGAGGCGGAAAGCGCAACGCAGATCGCGGCAACTGCGCGTCTCGGCACGCGATGGGAGGATGAGGACATGACGATGGAACTCCTTGAATCCGATCGGTGGTGGGGAAGCCGACTGAATTAAAAGAGATCGTCAGACGATTGGCTAATTGATATTGGATATGTTTTCGATAGCCGCGGCGTCGATGCGGTGCGGGCCCGTTCGTTGCGGAGGGAACGAACGAGTATTGTTGCGCACGCAATGGGTTGTTGCGCTGCGCGACACATCGCAATCGTGCGTGTATCGCGCCGGCACCGTCACCCCGCGTTCGTCTGCCACCCGAGCCCGAGGCTCTTCTGCAGCGACACGTAGTCCTTGATCAGTTCGGCTTGCCCGGCGATCACGTTTTGCTGCGCGGACAGCGCCTCGCGTTGCGTATCGAGCAGGTCGATCATCGATGCGACGCCCGCGCGATAGCGCTCGTCCATCAGCGATCGGGCATGCACGGCCGACGTCTGCACCTTGGTGAGTGCCACGACGTGCTCGCGCTGGTGCCCGTAGCGCTGCAACGACGTGTTGGCATCCTGTAATGCGCCGAGTACCGCTTTCTGATAATTCGCTTCCGCTTCATCGCGCGACGCTTCGGCCGCACGGACCGCGCCGCGTGTGCGGCCGAAGTCGAGAATGTTCCATTGCAGATACGGCGCGCCGACCCAGGTGAAGTTCTGCTTGCGGAACAGATGGCCGGGGTCCGTCGCGCTGAAGCCGAGATCGCCGAGCAGCGTCACCTTCGGGAAATAGTCGGCGACATGCTCGCCGATCTGCGCATTGCTCGACGCCAGCCGGCGTTCGGCCGCGCGAATGTCGGGGCGCTGCTTCAGCAGCGCGGCCGGATCGCCGATCGCGACACTGCCGGGCAACGTCGGCAGCGGGGCGTCCGGTGCCGACAGCGCGGTGTCGAGCGCACCCGGCGCGCGGCCCGTCAGGATCGCGAGCCGGTCGAGCGATTCCGTCACCTGCGCATCGAGCGGGATCAGCGACGCGCGCGTGGTCTCGACCTGCGTCGTCAGGCGTTCGATGTCCACATCGGCCGCGACGCCGCGCGCGCGGCGCTGCTGCGTCAGTTCGAGCATCGTTTGCTGCAGTTCGGCCGTGCGTTGCGACAGCGCGAGCCGCTGTTGCTGGTCGCGCAGGTCGACGTAGGCCGTCGCGACTTCGGCGGCGATCGAAACCTGCGTGTCCGACAGATCGGCGTCGACGGCCTCCGCTTGTGCGGATGCCGCTTCGACCGCCCGGCGCGTGCCGCCGAACAGGTCGATTTCCCAGGTCGCGTCGAAGCCTGCCGAATAGAGCTGCAGCGGGCCCGAGCCGCCCAGCGACGGCGATGTGCCGCCCGACTGGTTCGAGCCGTTCGACGGCAGCAATGAGCCGAGCGCGCTGACGTCCGGTTCGCGCATGCGGATGGCCGCGACGGTGGCCGACGATTTCGGCAACTGGGCCGCGCGCTGTTGCGAGAGCTGCGCGCGTGCTGCGCGCAATCGCGCCTGCGCGGCGTGCAGATCGGGGTTGTACACGAGCGCGGCGGCGATCAGGTCGTCGAGCTGGCGGTCGTTCAGCGCGTGCCACCACGCGCTTGGCGCAGGCGCGCGAGTGTCGATGCCGGATGCCGGCGCGCGCACGAAGGTCGGCGCATCCGGCGCGGCGGGCGCGCCGCGGTAGTCGGGGCCGACCGTGCAGCCGGCGAGCAGGCACGCGGCCGCACACAGCGTGAGCGCAGGGTGGCGGGGCAGGGAGAAGGGTTTCATCGCGTAAGACGGTTCAATGGCCGGACGACATCGGCTGCGGCCCGCGCGGCGTTCTCAGCAGCAGCGCGAGCGGTACGCAGGCGAGCAGTGCGAGGCCCAGCAGGTAGAAGGTTTCGGAGTAGGTCATCACGACCGCCTGGATCTGGATCTGCTGCGCGAGCTGGCCGAGCGCGCGCATGTTCGAATACGCGAGGTCGCCGGTGTGCGCGAACCAGTTGGCCGCATAGGCCGACAGCCGGTCCTGCCCGATCAGCGAATTCGCGGTCACCGATTCGCGGAGCGCGGCCGTATGGAAGGTCGTGCGGCGGTCGATCACGGTGCCGATGATCGCGAGCCCGATCGAGCCGCCGAGATTGCGCGCCATGTTGTAGAGCCCGGCCGCATCGCCCGAGTCTTCGCGCGCGACCGCCGCCATCGATGCCTGGTTGAGCGGCATCATCGCGAGCATCTGCGCGACGCCGCGGATCAGTTGCGACCACACGAAGTCGTGGCCGACGCTCTGCGCGGTCAGGCTGATGTCGAGCATGCAGCTCAGGCAGAACAGCAGCAGCCCCGAGATCACGAGGATGCGGAAATCGACCTTGCCGAGCAGGCGCGGCAGGATCGGCATCACGAGAAAGGCCGGCAGCCCCGACAGCAGCATGATCGCGCCGGCCTGCTCGGCGTTGTAGCCGGCGACGATCGCGAGGAACTGCGGCAGCAGGTAGGACACACCGTACAGGCCGGCGCCTACCGCGGACACGATCACGATCACGCTCGCGTAGCGCGGGTTGCGCATCAGCGACAGCCGCATGATCGGTCGCTTCGCGAAGCGTTGCGACAACGCGATCAGGATCATCCCGGCGAGCGACACGAGGCTCAGCGTGACGATCATCTGCGATTCGAACCAGCGTTCGCGCTGGCCTTCCTCGAGCACGACGGTGAGCGAGCTCAGGCCGATCGCGAGGCCGGCGATCCCGAGCCAGTCCGCGTTGAAGAACGAGCCCCATTGCGGGCGGTCCGACGGCAGCCCGAACACCAGCAGCGCCATCAGCAGCAGGCACACGGGCAGGTTCAGGAAAAAGCACCAGCTCCAGTTCACGTTCTCCGCGAGCCAGCCGCCGAGCACGGGGCCGAACAGCGGCCCGAGCAGCACGATCAGGCCGAACAGCGTCATCCCGACCGGCAACTGCGACAACGGCAGCCGCGTGCGGATGATGGTCTGCGCGGTCGGGATCAGCGCACCGCCGGTGAAGCCCTGGCCGATCCGGCCGGCGATCATCATCGGAAGCGAATGCGACCAGCCGCACATCATCGAGAACGCGATGAAGAGTGCGGAGTTCGTCAGCAGGAAATTGCGCAGCCCGAACACGCGCGTGAGCCACGCGGCGAGCGGGATCATCACGATTTCCGACATCAGGTAGCCGGTCGAGATCCACGTGCCTTCGGTGCCGGTGGCGCCGATTTCGCCCTGGATCTGCGGCAGCGCGGAGTTCGTGATCGAGATGTCGAGCGTCGCCATCAGCGCGCCGAGCGCGCCGGCCGCGACCGCGATCCAGTCGGTCACGCTCGCGCGGCCTTCGTGCGGCGGCGCGGGCATCGTGGCGGGCGTATCAGCCATGGTGCTGCTCGTCGCGGGCCGAACGCGTATCGACGTCGACCGTCACCGACAGGCCCGGCAGCAGCATGCGCTGCGCACGCGCGTCCGCGGCGAGGCGGATGCGCACCGGCACGCGCTGGACGATCTTCGTGAAGTTGCCGGTCGCGTTTTCGGGCGGCAGCAGCGCGAACTGCGCGCCCGTGCCCGGCGCGAAGCTGTCGACGACGCCGGACAGCGCGCCGTCCGGCAGCGCGTCGACGTGCAGTTCGACGGGCTGGCCGATGCGCATCTGGCCGATCTGCGTTTCCTTGAAGTTCGCGACGAGGTAGATCGCATCGACAGGCACCACGGTCAGCAGGCGCGTGCCAGGCTGCACATACTGACCGACGCGCACCGTGCGATCGCCGACGCGGCCGGCGAGCGTGCTGCGCACGACCGTGTTGTCGAGGTCGAGCTGCGCCTGCGCGGCGCTGGCCTGCGCGGCCTCGAGCTGCGCGCGCGCCTGCTGGAGCTGTGCGGTGAACGATGCGATCTGCGTGCGGGCGGCGGCGATCGATGCGTTGTTCGCGGCGAGCGTCGCGGCCGCCTGGTCGCGCGTGCTCTTCAGGTCGGCCACGCGTTCATGCGTTTCGGCGCCGGTCGCCGCGAGTGGCGCATAACGTGCGTATTCGTCGCTCGCGTGGCGTGCGTTGATCTGCGACACCTTCGCCTGTGCATCGGCCTGTTCGAGATTCGCGTGCTGCTGGCTGATGTCGGCTTCGGCGCGCGCGATATCCGCGCGGCGCGCGTCGACGGTCGCGAGCGATTGCGCGAGCGCGACCTGGTACTGGCGGACGTCGAGCCGCACGAGCGGATCGCCGGCCTTCACGGCCTGGTTGTCGCGCACATACACGTCGGTCACGTAGCCCGCGACCTTCGGCGCGGCGGTCATGCTGTCCGCCTGCAGGTACGCATCGTTGGTACTTTCGATGAAGCGGCCGACCGTCCACCAGCGGCCGAGCCAGACGGCGCCGCCGATGGCCGCGAGCACGGCGACCACGAGCAGGATGCGCCGCTTCGATCCCACCTTTTCGTTGCGCGGCGTTGTTCCGGTTTCCTGACGATTTGCTTTCTGTGGCGGGTCTTGCAGCGTCGACATGCTGGCGTCCAATTTATTCCGAGTGGAAGAATTATTCCAGTTGCTAGAATTGTGTCAAGTAGAATGTCGATCGATCGAATGACGAGGAAGGCATGAACGAAGCGAAGAAGCTGCGTCGCACGTCGGCGTGCGGCTACGCGCGCGGCGACGAAACGCGCCAGCGGATCATCGAAGCGGCGATCGAACTGTTCGGCGAGCGCGGGTTCGCGGGCGCATCGACGCGCGAGATCGCCGCGATGGCTGGCGTGAACGCACCGGCGCTCCAGTACTACTTCGAGAACAAGGAAGGCGTTTACCGCGCGTGCGTGGAGACGATCGCCGAGAACGGCTGGGAGGTGTTCGCGCCGTCGGTTGGCCATGCGTGGGCGATGCTCGACGCGGACGCGGACGTCGACGTGCTGATCGACGCGTTCGTCGGGCTGCTGCGCGCGTTGTCGGACCGGATGTTCACGGCGCCGAAGACGATGAACCAGCGGTTGTTCTTCGCGCGCGAGCAGGTCGGCCAGGAGCCGGCGAGCGCGAGCGAAATCCTGATGAAGCGCATGCGCAAGCCGCTCAACGACGTGAGCGCCGAGCTGATCGGCCGCATCTCGGGGCGGCCGGCCGATGATCCCGTCACGCGCTTGCGCGCGATGAGCCTGTACGGGCAGATCACGGTGTTCCACATCGCGGAGCGTTCTGCGCTGCAGGTGCTCGAATGGGATGCGTTCAATGGCGAGCGCGCGGCACTGCTGATCGAGACGATCGCCGACCAGACGCGCGTGCTGCTCGAACAATGGCATGCGCAGCGCGATGCGCTTGCCGCCGATTCGGAGTCTGTCGTGAAGCGGAAGCCGCGTGCTGCGGCGAAACGCACGACGAAGCCGGATGCATCAACCTCCGCGGCGAAAAACACGCGGCGCGTGACCAAGCCCGCCGCGCGTTGAGCGCGACGGGCCGCTAATCCGTCCAGTCAGTTCGGCTTGCGCGCCGGCTCGTCGCTTGACGGCGGCCGGGGCGCTGTTGCGGCGGCATTGCCGTTGCCGTCATGGCTGCCGTTCTCGCCGTTGCCGGCCGGCCGCGATCCATCCGCGTACGCGACGACGCTGCGCTGCGGATTGGCGATCCGGATGCCGCGTTCGCGGAAGGTCTCCGCGATCCGTCGGTTGAATTCACGCTGCACGCTCCAGCGCGTCGAATCCGTGCACTGCATCTGTCCGGCCAGCGCGAGCGCCGCGCCGTCGACCTGGTCGATGCCCCAGTAGCTGAAGTCCGACAGGATGCCGTCGTGGTATTTCGGATCGTCGCGCAATGCGGCGCCGATCTCCTTCAGCGTCGCGATCGCGCGATCGATGTCCTCGCCATAGGCGATGCTGACCTTGACGGCCGCGTTGCCGAGCCCGCGATTCGTGTTGTTGACGGTCGTCACCGAGCTGAACGGGATCGTGTACAGCGAACCGTCGCCGCCGCGCAGCCGCACGGTGCGGATCGACAGGTATTCGACCGTGCCCGACACGCCGGCGAGCGTGACCCAGTCGCCGACCTGCATCGCGTTTTCCATCAGCAGGAAGATCCCGGTGATGAAATCCTGCACGAGCTTCTGCGAGCCGAAACCGAGTGCGACGCCGAAGATGCTGGCGCCGGCAAGCAGCGGGCCGATGTTCACGCCGAGCTCGCTGAGGCCCGTCAGCACGACGACGAGCGCGATCATCACGAACAGCAGCGAGCGCAGCATCGGCAGCAGCGTGCGCAAGCGCGCCGCGCGCACCAGATTGCCTTCGCGCGTCCAGCGCTGCAGACGGCGCTCGATCGCAATGTTCGCGGCTTCCCATACGACGAGCGCGACGACGGCCGCGATCGCGATCGTCATCAGCGCCGACGCGAGCCGGTGGCCGATCGTGCCGGTCTCGAATGCGCGGAAGATCGGCACGCCCCAGATCTGCAGCAGCAGCACGACGGTCACGATGCCGATCGCGCCCGATACGATCTGGCGCAGCAGCGGGTAGTAGCGGTACGCGTGCAGGTGGACGAGCGTGCGGTCTTCGTCGCGGCCCTGGAACAGCCGCGCAAGCGCGCCGAATACGACGATCGATACCATCCGCATGCCGATCATCACCGCGATCGAGCGGCCGCCGAGCGTGATCAGTACGCGGTAGCCGTTGTGGACGTCGAGCGCCCACACGAACCACAGCGCCATCACGATGAATACCGACACGGGTGCCCATGCGTCCGCGAGCGCGTTGCCGACCACCGCGAAGGTCGGCCGGTCCGCGCCGGCCGCGCGGATCCGTGCGGCGACCGGCCGGCGGCACTGGAGGATCAGCGCCGAGATCATCACGTGCCCAACAAGCGCGATCGCTTTCAGCAGCGCGATGTGACCAGCCTCGCTGAGACCGAAGTTCGCGGCGATCTCGACCGCGGCCGTGCACGCGCCGACCACGATCACGATCCGCGCGATCGAACGTTGCGCGAAGTCGGCCCATGCATCGCTGATATGCAGCAGCCGCAATTGCCGTGCATCGGGCTGGAAGAACAGCCGGCTGACGATCGTGACGAGCCGGCAGATCACGTAGATGTCGATCAATGCCTCGAGCGCGGATTCGATCGGCGTGCCTGCATCGCCGATCACCGACATCGTCAGGCTCGCGACGCCGACGAACACGAGCAGCGGCACCGCGCGCAGCACGAGGCTGACGAGCGCGCGCGGCATCCGGTGCAGCAGCGTGGTTTGACGTTGCGCATGGCCGAGACCTTGTGACGATGCGGGCGCGGCGTCGGGCGGGGCGGAGGCAACCGGCGGTGGCGCATCGTCATCGTCGGGCGTGACGGAATCGGGCGCGGTGCGGCGCGACGGGTCGGCGCGCCGTGCGGCCACCGTGGCCAGCGCGCGTCGCAGCAGCCGCTTCGCGAACCATTCGACGAGGAGCGCAGGCAAGAGCACGGCGATGATGAGGAAGATCGTGTGCATGAGATCCGCGCGCGCGTCGGCGCGCACCAGCCTGTCATGCCACCAGCTTCCGACCGAGCCGACATCGAGCAGCGAGCGCAGCGATTCCTTCAGCGCGCCGCCGATTTCGATGGTCCAGCGCGACCCCTGGCGGACGAGCATCGACGCGAGCCCGTTCGACGTGAGTGCGCTCGGGGCGGCGGCAGCCGACGCGCCGCTGGCCGCGGCCGTTTCGCTGGCGGCGACCGCGGGTGCGCTCAATGCGCCGACGGCCGCGATCGCACGCAGCGTCGTTTCGACCTGCGCGCGCTCGTGCGGGTTTTCGAGCACGGTGAGTGCCTGCTGCGCCTGTTGCGGCGTCAGCGCGGGCGCGGTGCCGGAGGCGGCCGACGCGGCGGCCGGGGCGGGAGCGGCCGCGTGCGCGGCCGAGACGACGGCGGCCAGCAGCCAGCCGAGGAGGAAATGTCGCATGAGTGGGCATGCGGGCGCGCATCGGCGCGCGGCCCGCCGAGCTGAACGATGGACGGAAGTTAACATGATCGCGATCGGAACCGAATAGTTCCTTCGATGAGTATTCGAATCGGGCATACGCGAGGCGGTACGGGCGTTTGCGAGTCGTTCGAGCATCGCATCGCAGCGATTCCGGCTGCACGTTCTGTCATGTAAGTGTCTGACGCAGACTGTAGGCGACCCGATATGTGGGAACGTCCTGCTTGCCGGATCGTAAGGTGGTTGTAACGGCGCGTGCGCCGCGCCATATGAATTCGGATTCCTGACGAATTACGCCTGCTCGTCGTGAAAAACCGGCAGCACGTGCTCCGCGAGTTCCTCGATGACCTCGCGCACGGGCCGGTCCGATCCCGGATTCAGCGTGACGTGATGCGTGCCCGCCGCGCGCATGCCGTGCAGGATGTCGACCAAGGCATGGCGCCCGGTTGCATAACCGAGCGGCAATGCGGTGGCCGGCGTATCGGGCTGCGCGGCGAGGTCGAGCCGCATCGACACGCCGAACGCGCGAAAGGCCGGCGACGCGAGCCGGTCGACCGCCGCGCGCCACATCGAATAGCGGGCGCGCTGCGTGTCCGGATCGCGGTGATACGTCATCCAGCCGATCGAGTGCCGCGCGATCCAGTCGACGCTCTGTCCGCCCGAGCCGACCGCGAGCATCGGCACCGCGCCGTCGCCGCGCGGCAGCAGTGTGAATTCGGGCGCGTCGGGCGGCGCGTCGTCGGGCAGCACGCGAGACGGCATGCCGAGCGCGGCCGCGACGACGTCCCAGTGTGCGCGGTACCGGTCGCGCCGCGTTTCCGCGTCGACACCGAACGCCGCATATTCGGGTGGCCGGTCGCCGGAGCCGAGCCCGAGGATGAAGCGTCCGCCCGACAGCGTCGTGACCGACAGTGCACCTTTCGCGATATGCAGCGGATGACGCAGCGGCAGCACGATCGCGCCGCTGGCGAGCGCGATCCGGCGCGTGCGCGACGCCAATGCGCCGAGCAGCACCCACGGGTCGAGGTGGCCGACCGGGTCGGGATAGTCGGCGCTGTTCAGCGGCACGTCGCGAATCCACAGCGCGCGAAAGCCGAGCGTATCGGCCAGCGCCGCGAGTTCGAGCTGTTCGTTGAAGTCGGCGACGATCTGGTCGCTGCGAAGTAGCGGCAGCGTGAGGCCGATCGACAGCCGCCCGGCCGAAAAGACGCGATGCGCGACGTCGGGGCGGGCGGGGGCGGGCGTGGTCATGTCGAATCCTGGGAGGCGGTGCAACGCGAACGCGCGGCGCTGCGTGTCCGAATGCTAACGTGTTTGCGCAAGGCGGGAGCGGGGCGACCCACGCGAAGGGGCAAGGCCGCGCGCCCACGTCCGTTCGTGTGCGTGTGGCTACTGTCGGGCGATTGTAAGGCGATTGGCGCCAGCGCGCAGATGCAACGCCTCGGTGCCCGCCCGGGCCGTGCGCGAGCGGCACGGCGGCAGGCTCGGGCAGCCTGCACCGATCCGGCGGGCCGCCGTGTGCGTTTCAGTTTCGAAACGTTCGCGCTTCTTGCCGGTGCGCGATATGCGTCGACGGCCCTGTTTCGGCCCGCGCGGCCTTGCGGCATGAAGCATGGTGCGCTCCTTGCATATCTGTACGAGCCGTGAGCGCGGTCGCGGGTGCAGTGGGGCCGGCGATCGCTTCAGTGGGTCGGACGTATCGAAGACGGGGACAAGAGAATGAAAAGAGACCGAATCGCAACGTATCGTGTTGCAAACATGAATCGCCGACCTGCCGGGACATTCGCTTCGCCGTTGATTGAGGCGACGTGAGCGCGCGGCTTTCCGTTCCATCCGAGCAATCGGGTTCGTACTGAACGACGACGTGCATGTGTGACGCACGAGGCCGACCGGTGCCGGTCGGCCGTCGGGGATGAACCGTGAACGCTTGTGGATGGCCCCGGCCTGGATCCCGGATCGTCATGAAGCTGCGCGCAACGCAAGTCGTCGCGCGGCGTTTTCGTTCGCGTGCCGCGAATGGCCGCGGCGTGGCGAGCCCGAACCGGATCATGCAGGAAAGCCGGCGGCGCAACGATGCGTGCGGCATCGCGGAACATGCGTAATTCAGGGGAAGCGTTCGCCGGTCGCAGCGTGACGGACGCCGCAAGTTTGTGCTGTCAGTTGATCCACTACCCCGATGGATCAATTGTTGAAGCGCCCATCGCCGAGTGGCGGATGGGCGTCTTTTTTTGTGCGCCGGTCGGCCGCGCGGGCCGTCGGCCCGATCGCGCGGCGTTCTGTATGATGTGCTGGCGTGCCTGGCCGCCCATGCGGGCGCACAGCCTGCCGGCGCGCCCGATCACGTGTTGCCAACATGAACGATAAAGCCCTGCACGACCCCTCATCCGCCGGCGTCGATCCGGCCGCGCTCGATGCGCTGCACACTTTCGTCGAGCGTCATCCGCGCCTGCTCGTGCTGACCGGCGCGGGCATCAGCACCGATTCCGGCATTCCCGGCTATCGCGACCGCAACGGTCAATGGATGCGCTCGCCGCCGATCCAGCTCCATGAATTCCTCGGCTCCGATGCCGCGCGGCGACGCTACTGGGCGCGCAGCATGATCGGCTGGCCCGTCGTCGGCCGCGCGCAGCCGAACGGGTCGCACGTCGCGCTGGCGCGGCTCGGCGGCGCCGGCCGGATCGAGCGCCTCGTCACGCAGAACGTCGACGGCCTGCATCAGCGTGCGGGCAGCGACGACGTGATCGAACTGCACGGCGGGATCAATGGCGTGACGTGCCTCGCATGCGGCGCGCATCATGCGCGCGCGGCGATCCAGACCGTGCTCGAAGCCGACAATCCGGAACTGCTGGGCGCGCAGGCCGAGCCGGCCGCGGACGGCGACGCGCATCTCGAATGGGCCGGGCTCGACACGTTTCGCATCCCGGCGTGCCCCGCGTGCGGCGGCCTGCTGAAGCCGGCCGTCGTGTTCTTCGGCGAGAATGTGCCGCGCGAGCGCGTCGCGCTGGCGTCGCAGGCGCTCGATGCGGCCGACGCGCTGCTTGTCGTCGGCTCGTCGCTGATGGTGTATTCCGGTTACCGCTTCTGCGTGTGGGCGCAGGCGCAGCACAAGCCGGTCGCCGCGCTCAATCTCGGCCACACGCGCGCCGATCCGATGCTGACGCTGAAGGTCGAGGCGCGTTGCGCACCCGCGCTCGACGCGCTGACCGCGCGGCTGGGCCTCGCGGGCAGCGCACCGGAGCACGCATCGTGACCGATCAAACGCCTTTGCCCGATCCGTCCGCACGGCTGTCGGCGCCGGCGGCCGAACGCAATCGCGGGCCGATCCTCGACGTATTGCGCCGCGTGCTGCCGGCGAGCGGCAGCGTGCTCGAAATCGCGAGCGGCACGGGGCAGCACGTCGTCCACTTCGCACAGGCGTTGCCGGGCCTGCGCTGGCAGCCGAGCGATCCCGATGCGCAGGCGCGGCGCTCGATCTCCGCGTGGGTCGCGCACGCGGGCCTCGCGAACGTCGCCGGGCCGCTGGCGTTCGACGTGCGCGACGCAGCCTGGCCGGTTGGCGCGCTCGACGCGATCGTCTGCATCAACATGATTCACATCTCGCCGTGGGCCTGCACCGACGCGCTGTTCGCGGGCGCGTCGCGCCTGCTGCGGCCGGGCGGCGTGCTGTTCCTGTACGGCCCGTATCGCCGCGAAGGCCGGCATACGGCGCCGTCGAACGAAGCATTCGACCTGCAGTTGCGGAGCCGCGACCCGTCGTGGGGCGTGCGCGATCTCGAAACCGTCGTCGCGCTCGGCCTCGATCGCGGACTCGACTGCGTCGAGGTCGTCGAGATGCCGGCGAACAACCTGAGCGTCGTGTTCCGGCGGCTGCCGCACGCGGAGCAATGACACGCAAGCGCGCATCGCCGCCGGGTTTCCACTATCCTTTCGCCTGTGCGCGCGGCCAGGTTCAGGTCGCGCCCCGTTTTTTCCGGAGAATTGACTAATGGGCAAACAAGCAATCGGTGTGATCGGGCTCGCGGTGATGGGCCGCAATCTCGCACTCAATATCGAGAGCCGCGGTTACGCGGTGTCGGTGTACAACCGCAGCCGCGAGAAAACCGACGAACTGATCGCCGAATTCCCCGGCCGCAATCTGGTGCCGACCTATACGCTCGAAGAGTTCGTCGCGTCGCTCGAAACGCCGCGCCGGATCCTGATGATGGTCAAGGCAGGCGAAGCGACCGATGCGACGATCGCATCGCTCAAGCCGCTGCTCGAGAAGGGCGACGTGCTGATCGACGGCGGCAACACGCACTTCACCGATACGATCCGCCGCAACCAGGAACTCGCGCAATCGGGCCTGCACTTCATCGGCACCGGCGTGTCGGGCGGCGAAGAGGGCGCACTGCGCGGCCCGTCGATCATGCCTGGCGGCCAGCGCGACGCGTACGACCTGGTCGAGCCGATCCTCAAGCAGATCGCCGCGAAGGCGCCGTCGGACGGCGAGCCGTGTGTCGCGTACATGGGCCCGGACGGCGCGGGCCACTACGTGAAGATGGTCCACAACGGCATCGAATACGGCGACATGCAGCTGATCGCCGAAAGCTACTCGGTGCTGAAGGACGTCGCGGGCCTGACCAACGACGAGCTCGGCGCGGTGTACACCGAATGGAACCAGGGCGAGCTCGACAGCTACCTGATCGAGATCACGTCGAAGATCTTCGGCAAGAAGGACGAAGAGACCGGCAAGCACCTCGTCGACGTGATCCTCGATCGTGCCGCGCAGAAGGGCACCGGCAAGTGGACGAGCCAGAACGCGCTGGATCTCGGCGTGCCGCTGCCGCTCATCACCGAATCGGTGTTCGCGCGCGTGCTGTCGTCGCTGAAGACCGAGCGCGTCGCGGCCAGCAAGATCCTGTCGGGCCCGGCCGCCGCGTCGTTCGACGGCGATCGCGCCGCGTTTGTCGAAGCGGTGCGCCGCGCGCTGTACCTGAGCAAGGTGATCTCGTACGCGCAGGGCTTCGCGCAACTGCGCACGGCGTCCGAAGAGTACGGCTGGAACCTCGATCTCGGGACGATCGCGAAGATCTTCCGCGCGGGCTGCATCATCCGCGCGCGTTTCCTGCAGAAGATCACGGACGCGTACGCGAAGGATCCGGCGCTCGCGAACCTGCTGCTCGATCCGTACTTCAAGGACATCGCCGCGAATTACCAGGCGTCGCTGCGCGACGTCGTGGTCGCCGCGGTGAAGGCCGGCGTACCGGTTCCGGCGTTCGCGTCGGCGGTCGCGTACTTCGACAGCTATCGTTCCGAGCGGCTGCCGGCGAACCTGGTGCAGGCGCAGCGCGACTTCTTCGGCGCGCACACGTTCGAGCGCACCGACAAGCCGGGCAGCTTCCACGCGAACTGGTCGTAACCGCCCGCGAGGGCAGCATTGTTGCGAAAATCTATTCTTTGAATAGGGTTTCTCTATCCCGGATGCCGACATTGTTGGCTCCGGGGAAACAGTGTTTTCGTTCTTTCATGGTTTTCCCTAGGGGACGTCGGGACTAAACTCTGTTCCATCGCTGCAGACATGGTGTGTGCGGCGGAGCAAAAAAATCCCCGGAGGTAATCATGAAATCGCTGATCGCAACGTTCGCTGCAGCTGCTGTCCTCGCCGTTCCCGCCGTGTCGTTCGCCCAACAGAACGCGCCCGTCACCCGTGCGCAAGTGAAGGCCGAACTGGTCGCCGTGCAACAAGCCGGCTACAAGCTGGGCAGCGACCGTACGACCTACCCGGAAGGCATCCAAGCTGCTGAAGCCCGTGTGAACCCGCAACAGAACGTCGCCGCCGCCGACACGACCGGCTACGGCGCACAACCGGCCGCCGCGCAAGAATCGGGCGCTCCGGCTGCTGCAAAGACCGGCTGGCAAGTCAAGCGTATCGCTGACGACGCACCGATCTACAAGGGTCGTTAATGGGACGGCCGCCCAGGCGGCCGGATCCGACCCCGTAGTACAAACAGCCCGTCGTTCCGATTTGCGGAACGACGGGCTGCTCTTATTGATGGCGCGTACCGCGCCGGCGCTCAGTGCAGCGGGCGCGTGCCGCGCCCGATATCCCGGAACAGCGCTTCGGCCGGTTCCAGCACCTGCAGCCACGTTTCGTCGTAGCCGCTCAGCGTGTCGAGCGCCTCGCGCAGCCGCTCGATCGCGAGGACCGGCAACTCGACGCTGTGGCGCGTACCCGTCAGGTGCGCGACGCTCGCCAGCTGGACAAGCGCGTCGGCCGCCTCGGCGACGTCGGTCGCGAACAGCAGGTGCCGGTTGAGCAATTCGACCAGGCCGCTGGAACCGGCGAAATCGTCGGCGTTGAGCTGCACGGAAAGAAACGTCGCGTTGTTCATCGTCATGCTCCTCGTTGTCGTTGGATCGCGTTGCGCATCACCGAGTATAGGCAGCGATCGAAGGGGGGAATGTGACGGGGCCGAGATGACGGGCGAGGGCGGCGAGTGAGCGGAAGACCCGGGACAGGCCCGCCGGGCGGCCCGCACGGCGCGGTTTGCGGGCCGCCGGCACGCACGTGCGGCGCCGCAAGATTGTTGCCGGATCAGGCACTTGTCGCGGCCCTGACCGCCACAAATGGTATCTTTGCCGGTCGGAACGACGTGAAAAAGGGGCCGGTGAGCCCGTTCGCGCCGACTCCGCTGTGGAAACTGACGGCCGCGAGAGCGGTCGGATACTGGTTGGTCCGGCCCTCCGGCCGGACATCGTGCGTCGCGCGCCGGAGGGCGGTGGGCGGCGCAACGACGCAAATCCGGGAGGACCCTTGAGAGAAACTATTCCCATCCACGATGCGCTCGCGCGCTGGCTGCCGCAGGCGGCGCTCATCGCCGCGGCCGTCGCGTTGTCGGGCTGTACGCTGACACCGTGGACCGACAACTGGCAGCCGGCGCGTCAGTCGACCCCCATGTCGGCCGCGACGCCGGGCGTGATCGCCGGCTATTACCGCGTGAACCCGGGCGACACGCTCGCGGGCATCGCGGGCGCCTACGGGCAGCGCGTGCAGGACGTGGCCAGCTGGAACCACATGGCGCCCACCGATGCGGTGTCGCCCGGCCAGGTGCTGCGCGTCGCGCCGCCGCCGGCCGCGACGTCGCTCGGGCAGCCGTCCGCCGCCGCGCAGCCGGGCTCGCTGGCATGGCCGGCCACGGGCGTCGTCGCGACGCCGTTTACGGCCGGCAAGACGCGCGGCGTCGTGATCGCCGCATCCGGGCCCGATCATTCGGTGCGGGCCGCGGCGAACGGGCGCGTGGTTTATGCCGGGTCCGGCGTCAAGGCCTATGGCCCGCTCGTGATCCTGAAGCACGACAACGGGCTCATCACGGCCTACGGACACAACGGCAAGCTGCTCGTCAACGAAGGCGACGCGGTACGCCAGGGCCAGCCGGTCGCCGAGATGGGCACCGACCCAAGCGGCCGTTCGACGTTCGAGTTCGAAGTCCGACAGAACGGCAAGGTCGTCGATCCGATGAACTTCCTGCCGCGCAACGGCGGCTGACCACCCGCCTCGCCACGTGTGCGCCGGGCGGCGCACACGCTCCCGCCTTCTTCCACTTTCATCCTTCCTTGAACGCCGCGGTGCCGGCCTGTCTCGCGCGATTGCCGAGCCAGCAGATGCCCATTGCAAGCGCCGCCGCGCCGAGCGCGATCAGCGAACACTGGATCGCGACCGGCAGGTAGCCATGCGGCCGCGGATCGACGAACGGGTAGGGATACCAGTTCTCCAGCGCGCCGCGCACCAGCGTATAGCCGAGATAGATGACCGGAAAGCCGAGCCACGCAAACGCGCTGCGCCGCGGGATCGGCGAGCGCGGCTCCACGTACAGCCAGTCGCACAGCATGACGAGCGGCACGATCCGGTGCAGCACCCAGTTGTTGAACGCGGGCGTGACGTGGCGCAGCGCATCGAGCCGCGCGAGCAGGAGTTCGTAGACGATCGCGGTGATCAGCATATACAGCACGGCGGCGCCGCGCATCGATTCGTAGCGCGCCGAGCCGGGGCGCGCGATGCGCCAGAGCCCCGCGGCCAGCATCCCGGCCGCATAGAGACTGCTCAGTTGCGTGAAGTAGCTGAGAAAGTTGCCGAGCTCGAACGCGGGCATGCCCCAGTAGCCGGCGATGCTGTGCAACGTCGTCGACACCGCGAGCAACGCGGCGGTCAGCCGGTAGGCCGCAACGAAGAACGCCTTGTTCATGATGCGCGCGCAACGTCGACACCAAAGCTTCATCGTGCCACAGCCGTCTCCGGGCGCGATGCGGATTTTCCATATGAACGCCCCGCGCGGCGCGCGTTGACGATTCGTCCGATATTTGACTGCGCCGCGCAAAACCGGACGCCCGTGCGGCTACAATCGTGGCAGCTTTGCCGGGCTGCCGAGCCGATTGCGGCATGCGCCCCTCCCCGCATACAACACGAGACGAAGCATGAGAAACATCCTCGCGAAACAGACGCGCTACAGCTCGCCCGCGATCTTCTTCCACTGGGTCATCTTCCTGCTGGTGGCGCTGGCCTACCTGGCCATCGAGATCCGCGGGCCGAAAGGCAGCGACAGCCGTGTGTTCTGGATGAACGTGCACCTCACCGCGGGCACCTTCGTACTCGTGCTGTCGGTGCTGCGCGTGCTGTGGCGGGCGGTCAGCCGCGTGCCGCAAGCCATTCCGCAGGCGGTGCTGCTGCGCTGGCTCTCGAAGCTCGCGCATGTCGCGCTCTACGTGTTCATCATCGCGCAGCCGCTGCTCGGCATCATGATGATCAATATGGGCGGCAAGCCGGTGTCGCTCGACTGGCTCGGCGTGTCGTTCACGCTGTTCGGGCCCGACAAGGCGCTGCGGCCGACGATCAAGGAAGCACACGAGCTGATCGGTAACGCGTTCTACTTCGTGATCGGCCTGCATGCGCTGGCCGCGCTGTACCACCATTTCATCCGGCGCGACGACGTGCTGCGGCGCATGGCACCCTGATCGCCGCGCTCCGGACGCGCACGGCAGGCGAGGGCGCATGGTTGTGTTGACAACCATGCGCCCTCGCTGCGTTTACCGTCATGTGCGGCTGGCCATCGCGGCGAACATTCTGTAACATCTCGGCTGTTTTTACATTCCGCTTACTCGCCGCCGCGCATGCTGCACCGACATCGTCACCTGACCGCCTGGCTCGGCGTGCTCGCGATCTGGTTCGCGATCGCGGCGCCGCTGGTGTCGCAGTGGCGCGTCGCGCAGGCAGCCACGCCGGAAGCGATCGTCTGCAGTACAGAGCACGGCGCGCATCAGTCGCCCGATGCGGGCCGCACGCACGATCACGCGCTGCATCTCGATGCGTGCGGCTATTGCGGCTTCTTCGCGCACAGTCCCGTGCTCGGCGCGCCTGCCGCCGCGTCGTTCGCTTCCGTTTCCATCGTTTCCGTTTCCGCCGCCGCGCCGCCTGCCGTCGCGGTGCGCGCCAACCGCTATCCGCGCGCGTATCCACGCGCACCGCCCGAGCGCGCCTGACGCGTTTTCTTCCGTTCTGTTCCACCGCCGATATCCGTGCGGCCCGTCGAGGCCGCGTGGAGGGCGTCACTCGGGCTTTCCATCATGACCATTTTCCAGTTGCGTGCGCCACGGGCGTCACGCAATGCCTGTGCGCGGCGCATGCCGCGCATGCTGAAACTTACCGTTCCCGCGCTGGCCGTCGGCGCCATGGCCGCCAGCGCCGCCGCGGCCGAAACGGCGCGCGCGGCCGGCGCGCCTGCTGACGACGCGGCCGCGCTGCTGCCGCCCGTCGAGGTCGTCGCGTCGCCGCTGAGGACACCGCTCGTTGTCGTCACGGATCCGAAGGCGCCGCGCCAGCCGCTGCCCGCCAGCGACGGCGCCGATTACCTGAAAACGATCCCCGGCTTCACGTCGATCCGCAGCGGCGGCACGAACGGCGACCCCGTGCTGCGCGGGATGTTCGGTTCGCGGCTGAACATCCTGGCGAACGGGATGCCGACGCTCGGCGCGTGTCCGAACCGGATGGATGCGCCGACGTCGTACATCGCACCGGAAAGCTATGACAAGGTCACCGTCGTGAAGGGGCCGCAATCCGTGCTGTATGGCCCGGGCGCGTCGGCCGGCACCGTGCTGTTCGAGCGCGTGACGCCGCGATTCGACAAACCGGGCATGCGTTTCGACGGCAGCCTCGTCGGCGGCTCGTTCGGGCGCAACGACCAGAACATCGACGTGACGGCCGGCACGCCGGACGTCTACGGCCGCGTGACCGCGAACCACGCGCATTCGCAGGACTACAAGGACGGCAACGGCAACACGGTGCCGTCGCAGTGGGACAAGTGGAACGCCGATGCGGCACTCGGCTGGACGCCCGACGACCACACGCGCGTCGAACTGACGGCCGGCACGGGCGACGGTTACGCGAAGTACGCGGGCCGCGGGATGGACGGCGCGCATTTCCGCCGCGAGACGTTCGGCCTGTCGTTCGACAAGCGGCATCTCGGCGACGTGCTTGACCGGATCGAGGCGCGCGTGTACTACAACGAAGCCGACCACGTGATGGACAACACCACGTTGCGGCAACCCGACCCGACCAGCAGCATGCCGATGCGGATGGCGGCCGAGGTGCGGCGCCGCACGTTCGGTGCGCGCGCGGCGGCGACGTTCCGTTTCGGCGACGACTTCAAGCTCGTGACGGGTGTCGACGCGCAGTCGAACCGACTCGATTCGCGTTCGGCGATGGGGTCGCAAAACTACGGCGACCAGCCGTGGGATGCGCAGGCGACGATGTGGAACGCGGGCGCGTTCGGCGAGCTGACGTGGTACGCGAGCGACGTGTCGCGCGTGATCGGCGGCGCGCGCATCGACTATGCGAGCGCACGCGACAAACGCGCGACGGTGAGCGGCATGATGATGAGCAAGCCGAATCCGACCTTCGACGACGATCGTGCGCGCGTGCTGCCCAGCGGTTTCGTGCGCTACGAGCGCGATCTCGCGTCGCTGCCTGTCACGTGGTACGCGGGGATCGGTCATGCGGAGCGCTACCCCGACTACTGGGAGCTGTTCTCCGCGAAGCGCGGGCCGGCCGGTTCGGTCAACGCATTTTCGTCGGTGCAGCCGGAGAAGACCACGCAGCTCGACATTGGAGCGCAATACAAGAGCGACCGGTTCGACGCATGGGTGTCGGCCTATGCGGGCTACGTGCAGGACTTCATCCTGTTCAACTACAGCGCCGGCATGATGGGCTCGACCACGCAGGCCACCAACGTCAACGCGCAAATCATGGGCGGCGAAGCGGGCGTGTCGTGGCGGCCGGTTGCGCCGCTGCGCGTCGAGACGTCGCTCGCGTATGCGTGGGGGCGCAACGTGGCGAGCGGCGATCCATTGCCGCAGATGCCGCCGCTCGAGGCGCGTTTCGGGCTCGAATACACGCGCGGCGCATGGGCGGCGGGTGGCCTGTGGCGGATCGTTGCGCCGCAGCATCGATATGCCCTGAATGAGGGCAACGTGGTCGGCAAGGACTTCGGTTCGAGCGCCGGATTCGGCGTGCTGTCGTTGCATACGCAATACAACGTCAGCAAGACCGTACAGATCTCGGTCGGCGTCGACAACGTGCTGAACAAGGCCTACACGGAGCACCTGAACCTCGCCGGCAACGCGGGTTTCGGTTATCCGGCGAACGCGCCGGTGATGGAACCGGGCCGTACCGCGTGGTTGCGCGTGAGCGCGAAGCTGTAGCGCGCGACGCGTGTGCGTTGCAGCAAATGCGCGCGCGAACGCGGCCCCGCCCGAACGGGCGGGGTGCGTCAACCGATTAGAGAACCGTGTCTAGTCAGGGCGCAAACGTTGGCTAGTCGTGCTTCACTCCCGCATTCGACGGTCACGGCGCACACGAGGGCGCTGCATGCGTCGATTCGAGTTCATTCGCACCGGCAGCACAATAATCAGGAGAACATGCATGGCCAGATCGATGCGTTCCAGGGTGGTGGCAGGGGCAGTGGCATGCGCGATGAGCGTCGCGCCGTTCGCGGGGATGACCGCGGCGATGACGCTCGCGACGACGCATGCGGTGATGGCGGCGAGCGCGCCCGCCGACAACTACGCGGCGACGCGCTATCCGATCATTCTCGTGCACGGGCTCACGGGCACCGACAAATATGCAGGTGTGCTCGAGTACTGGTACGGGATCCAGGAGGACCTGCAGCAGCATGGCGCGACCGTCTATGTCGCGAACCTGTCGGGCTTCCAGAGCGACGACGGCCCGAACGGGCGCGGCGAACAGTTGCTGGCCTACGTGAAGACGGTACTCGCCGCGACGGGGGCGACCAAGGTCAACCTCGTCGGCCACAGCCAGGGCGGGCTGACGTCGCGCTATGTCGCGGCCGTCGCGCCCGATCTGGTCGCGTCGGTGACGACGATCGGCACGCCGCATCGCGGCTCCGAGTTCGCCGACTTCGTGCAGGGCGTGCTCGCGTACGATCCGACCGGGCTGTCGTCGACGGTGATCGCCGCGTTCGTCAATGTATTCGGCATCCTCACGAGCAGCAGCAACAACACGAACCAGGACGCGCTCGCGGCGCTGAAGACGCTGACGACCGCACAGGCCGCCACGTACAACCAGAACTACCCGAGCGCGGGCCTCGGTGCGCCGGGCAGTTGCCAGACCGGCGCATCGACGGAAACCGTCGGCGGCAACACGCATCTGCTGTATTCGTGGGCCGGCACCGCGATCCAGCCGACAATCTCCGTGCTGGGCGTCACGGGTGCGACGGATACGAGCACCATTCCGCTCGTCGATCCGGCGAACGCGCTCGACCCGTCGACGCTCGCGCTGTTTGGCACCGGCACGGTGATGATCAACCGCGGTTCGGGCCAGAACGACGGGGTCGTGTCGAAGTGCAGCGCACTGTACGGCCAGGTGCTGAGCACGAGCTACAAGTGGAACCATCTCGACGAGATCAATCAGTTGCTCGGCGTGCGCGGCGCGAATGCGGAAGACCCGGTCGCGGTGATCCGCACGCATGCGAACCGGCTGAAGCTCGCGGGCGTGTGATCGATGACGGCACGTGAAGGGCGCGCGCCGCTGGCGCGGCGCGCTGTGGTCTACGGTGTCGTGGGGCTGGCGGCGATCGCCGGCGTCGCGATGTGGAGCGGTGCGGGATGGCATCGCGGGACGGGCACGGCCGCCGAGTTGCCGGACGCGGCCGCGGCAGGCGGGGCGGCTGCCGCGCCGCCGCAGGCCGCGCTGCCGGCGAGCACCGGCCTGCCGTCGTCGCTGGCCGGCTCCAGCGCGCCGCGGCTGCCGCTCGATGCCGGCGGCCATCTTGCGAAGTCGCGCGCGGTGCGCGATTTCTTCGACTATTGCCTGACCGCGCAGAGTGACCTGAGCGCGGCCGCGCTCGATGCGTTCGTCATACGCCAGATCGCCGCGCAGCTCGACGGCACGGTTGCGCAGGCCGAGGCGCTCGACGTCTGGCACCGGTATCGCGCGTATCTCGACGCGCTCGCGAAATTGCGCGATGCCGGCGCGGTCGACAAGTCCGACCTGGGGGCGCTGCAGCTCGCGCTCGACCAGCGCGCGTCGATCGCGTATCGCACGCTCGGCGACTGGAGCCAGCCGTTTTTCGGCGCGGAGCAGTGGCGGCAGCGCTACGATCTCGCGCGACTGAAGATCGCGCAGGATCGCACGCTCACTGACGCGCAGAAGGCCGAGCGGCTCGCGGCGCTCGAGCAGCAGATGCCGGCCGACGAACGCGCGGCGCAGCAGCGGGTCGACCAGCAGCGGGCCGCGATCGACCAGATCGCGCAACTGCAGAAGAGCGGCGCGACGCCCGACGCGATGCGCGCGCAACTGACGCAGACGCTCGGTCCGGAAGCCGCCGCGCGCGTCGCGCAGATGCAGCAGGACGACGCATCGTGGCAGAGCCGCTACGCGGACTATGCAACGCAGCGTGCGCAGATCGAGTCGGCCGGCCTGTCGCCGCAGGATCGCGACGCCCAGATCGCCGCGTTGCGGCAGCGCGTGTTCACGAAACCCGGCGAAGCGGTGCGGGCGGCATCGCTCGATCGCGGCGCGGGCAGCGCGCAGTGACGCGGGCGGCGCGCCGCGCGTGAGTGGCCCTATGCCGCGCGCGTGATGTGTCGCGGCAGATGTTGCTCGATGGTATCCGCGAGCGTGTCGAACGCGGGCCCGATGCCTTCGTGCGCGACGCACGCATAACCGAGCAGCAGGCCGCGCCGCGCGGTGTCCTGGCGGCTGTAGTAGCTGGTGAGCGGGCGCACGATCACGCCCGCATCGAACGCGCTCTGCGTGACCGCGCGATCGTCGCAGGCGTCGGGCAGGCCGAGCACCAGGTGCAGGCCGGCCTCGTCGCCCATCACGGGCAGCGCGTCGCCGAAGCGCGCGCGAATCGCGTCGATCATCAGTTGCCGGCGCTCGCCGTACAGCGTGCGCATCCGCCTGACGTGCGAAGTCAGGTGGCCGTCCATGATGAATTCGGCGAGCACGGCCTGCTGCATCAGCTGGCCCTCGCGGTACAACTCCGACAACCCCGTGCGGAACGTGTCGACCAGATGCTCGGGCACGACCATGTAGCCCATCCGCAGCCCCGGGAACAGCATCTTGCCGAGGCTGCCGACGTAGATCACGCGGCCGCCGTCGTCGAGCCCCTGCAGCGACGCGAGCGGCCGGCTGCCGTAGCGGAATTCGCTGTCGTAGTCGTCCTCGATGATCCAGCAGCGGTGCTGGCGCGCGTATTCGAGCAGCATCCGGCGTCGCGCGAGGCTCATCACCATGCCGAGCGGGTACTGATGCGACGGCGTGACGAGCACGAGGCGCGGCGGATGCTGCATGTCGCTGGCACGCGGATCGAGCCCTTCCTGGTCGACCGGAACCGGCGCGAGCGTGAGGCCGGCCGCCTGCAATACGCTGCGCACGCCCCAGTAACACGGTTCCTCGACCCACGCGCGATCGCCGATGTCGGACAGCAGCCGCACCGCGAGATCGATCGACTGGTGGATGCCCGTCGTGATGATCACCTGGTCCGGCGAGCATTTGACCGAGCGCGCGACGCGCAGGTAATCGGCGAGCGCGCGCCGCAACGGCCGATAGCCGCCGCCCGGCGCATAGGTCAGCAGCTCGGGGTTCGCTTCCTTCCACAGCCGCGCCTGCAGGCGGCTCCACGTGCGGCTCGGAAATTCCGACACGTCCGGTACGCCCGGCATGAACGCGCCCCACTGGCGCCGCGACACCCCCGCGTGCTCGATCAATTGCCGGCCGCGCATCGACAGGCTGCCCTGTGCGTCCGGCGCCGGTTCATCGGCGTCCGTCGGCGGCGGCGCGGCGCCCGGCGCCAGGATCGCAGCGGCGTCCGGCCGCGTGTCGGCCACATAGGTGCCGCTGCCGGTCGTCGTCAGCACGTAGCCTTCGGCCGTCAACTGGTCGTACACGTGCAGCACGGTATTGCGCGCGATCGACAGGTCCGCCGCGAGCGTGCGGGAACTGGGCAGTTTTGTTCCTGGCCCCAATTCCCCGGTCAGGATGGCCTGCTGCATCTGCTGCAGCAACTGCCGGTACATCGGCTCGGACGAGCCGCGGTCGAGGCGGGCGGAGAGCCAGTCGGCGAGGATCACGGTATCCAAAGTGGTCCTACTAGTAATATTGAAATGGTTCCCTATTGTAGAACCGTGTGCGCCGTATAGTGGCTCGCATCTCAAAATCAATTGTCGCGAAGCAAGGGGGCAGCCACGATGAAGTCCGATGATGTGATCGTCAGCTTTCGCGGCGTGCGGAAGACCTACGACGGCGAGACGCTGGTCGTCAAATCGCTCGACCTCGATATCCACCAGGGGGAATTCCTGACGCTGCTCGGGCCGTCGGGCTCGGGCAAGACGACCTGCCTGATGATGCTGGCCGGTTTCGAGTTTCCGACGGGCGGCGAGATCCGCCTCGACGGCGAGCTGCTGAACAATGTGCCGCCGCACAAGCGCAACATCGGCATGGTGTTCCAGAATTACGCGCTGTTTCCGCACCTGACGGTCGAGCAGAACGTTGCGTATCCGCTGACCGTGCGCAAGCTGCCGGCCGCCGAGCGCGCGGAGCGCGTCGCGCATGCGCTGAAGATGGTGCAGATGGAGCGCTTCGCGAAACGCTATCCGGCGCAGCTGTCGGGCGGCCAGCAGCAGCGCATCGCGCTGGCGCGGGCACTCGTATTCGAGCCGAAGCTCGTGCTGATGGACGAGCCGCTCGGCGCGCTCGACAAGCAGCTGCGCGAACACATGCAATACGAACTGAAGGCGCTGCACGAAAAGCTCGGCGTGACCTTCGTCTACGTGACGCACGACCAGGGCGAGGCGCTGACGATGTCTGATCGCGTCGCCGTGTTCGACAAGGGCATCGTGCAGCAGCTCGACACCGTCGACCGCCTGTACGAATCGCCGTGCAACGAATTCGTCGCGAATTTCATCGGTGACAGCAACCGGCTGCGCGGCACCATCGCGCGCGTCGACGGCGAGTTCTGCGAGTTCCGGCTCGACGACGGCACGAAGCTCGTCGGCCGTCATATCGGCGATGCGACCGAGGGCGCGTCGGCCGTCGCGTGCATCCGCCCCGAACGCATGAGCCTCGCCGCGCACGGCGCGAACGGGCACGCGAACGGCGCCGCCGCCAACCGGCTGAGCGGCGAGGCGCGCAGCCTCATCTATTTCGGCGATCACGTGCGCATGCGCTGCGCGCTGCCGGGCCAGGACGAATGTTTCGTGAAGGTGCCGCTCGGCACCGGCGCGCTCGACGCGTTCTCGCCCGGCGCACCGGTCTCGCTCGCGTTCGCGCCCGAACACCTGCGCGTGTTCGCATGAGCACGGCTTCCCCGATTTTCCGTAGCACGTCGTCAACAACAACTGCCCACTTCCACCACGAGAGGAGAGGAACCACCATGAACCGAGCAAGCTTTACCGCGCGTCGTACCGCGCTGGCACTGGCGCTCGCCGTAGTCGGCGCATCGGCTTCGGCCGCCGAGCTCACGGTCGTCAACTTCGGCGGCGCGAACGGCGACGCGCAGAAGGCCGCGTTCAACCAGCCGTTCGAGAAGGCGACCGGCAACAAGGTCACCGCCGTGGAATACAACGGCGAGCAGGCGAAAGTGAAGGCGATGGTCGAGGCGAAGCACGTCAACTGGGACGTGGTCGAAGTCGAATCGGGCGACCTGAACCGCGGCTGCGACGAAGGGCTGTACGAGAAGCTCGACTGGTCGAAGATCGCGAAGAAGTCCGACCTGATTCCGGAATCGCCGCAGGTGTGCGGCGTCGGTTTCTTCGTGTGGTCGACGGCGCTGTCGTACAACGCGGACAAGCTGAAGTCGGCGCCGACCGGCTGGGCCGATTTCTGGAACGTGAAGAAATTCCCCGGCAAGCGCGGGATGCGCAAGGGCGCGCGCTATAACCTCGAATTCGCGCTGATGGCCGACGGCGTCGCGACGAAGGACGTGTACAAGGTGCTCGGCACGAAGGCCGGCCAGGATCGCGCGTTCAAGAAGCTCGACGAGCTGAAGCCGTACATCCAGTGGTGGGAAGCGGGCGCGCAGCCGCCGCAGTTCCTCGTCGCCGGCGACGTCGTGATGTCGACCGCGTACAACGGCCGCATCGATGCCGCGCAGAAGGAAGGCAAGAACCTGAAGGTGGTGTGGAACGGCAGCATCTACGACCTCGACTACTGGGCGATTCCGAAGGGCTCGCCGAACAAGGCGCTGGCCGAGCAGTACATCGCGTATTCGCTGACGCCGAAGCCGCAGCAGGCGTATGCGCAGCACATCGCGTACGGCCCCGCGAACATTGCGGCGATCAAGTCGCTCGACGCGAAGACGCTCGCGAACCTGCCGAACTCGCCGGCCAACGGCAAGAACGCGGTGCTCGAGGATATCGGCTTCTGGACCGACCACAGCGACGAGCTCGAGCAGCGTTTCACCGCGTGGGCGACGAAGTAACCGTTCAGGCATCCTGATGCAACCGGCCGCGCGGCGCGTCATTCGCGTCGCGCGGCATTCCGCCGGAGCGTGCCCGGCCGGAGAGAACCGTTGAATACGATGACGATCGCGCCTTCCTCGCCGTCGACCGCCGCGCTCAAGCGCGAGCTGAAGGCCGCCGAGGCCCGCAAGCGCACGATGGCGTTGCTGCTGGTCGCACCGCTCGCGATTTTCCTGCTGCTGATCTTCGTCGTGCCGATCGGCACGCTGCTCACGCGCGCGGTGCAGAACCCCGAGATCGCGACCGCGCTGCCGAACACGATCGCCGCGCTGTCGGGCTGGGACCGCAAGGCGCCGCCGGCCGACGCCGCATACGTCGCGCTCGCGGCCGACATGACGAAGGTGGCCGACAGCGAGGCGATGGGCGCGCTCGCGCGGCGGCTGAACACCGAAATTCCGGGCTATCGCTCGCTCGTCGCGAAGACGGCGCGCGCGATGCCGCTGAAGGGCGACAACGACGCGGCGCTGACGCCCGCGCAGACGCGCGCGAAAATCATCGACCTCGACGCGCGCTGGGGCGACGTCGCGTACTGGCAGTCGATCGCGAAGAACGGCAGCCAGATGTCGCCGTTCTACCTGCTCGCGGCGCTCGACCACAAGCAGGACGGCTTCGGTCATATCGTGCAGGCCGATCCCGACCAGTCGATCTACCTCGCGATCTTCGGCCGCACATTCGTGATCGGCGTTGCCGTCACGCTGTTCGCGCTGCTGCTCGGCTATCCGCTCGCGTACTGGATCTCGACGCTGTCGGAGCGGCGCGCGAACCTGGTGATGATCCTCGTGCTGATTCCGTTCTGGACTTCGGTGCTGGTGCGCGTCGCCGCGTGGATCGTGCTGCTGCAGAGCGAAGGGCTCATCAACAAGGCGCTGATCGGCAGCGGGCTGATCTCGCATCCGCTGACGCTGCTGTTCAACCGCGTCGGCGTGTACATCTCGATGACGCACATCCTGCTGCCGTTCATGATCCTGCCGCTGTACAGCGTGATGAAGTCGATTCCGCCGACTTACCAGCGCGCGGCCGTGTCGCTCGGCAGCCACCCGTTCGCCGCGTTCTGGCGCGTGTACGTGCCGCAGACCTATCCCGGCGTCGGCGCGGGCGCGCTGCTCGTGTTCATCCTCGCGATCGGCTACTACATCACGCCCGCGCTGCTCGGCGGGCCGAACGACCAGATGGTCAGCTACTACGTCGCGTACTTCACGAACGTGACGATCAACTGGGGCATGGCGTGCGCGCTCGGCGGGCTGCTGCTCGCGGCGACGCTCGTGCTGTACGCGGTGTACGGGCGCTTCACGCGCACCAACGTGAGCCTCGGCTGAGCGCCGCGCACCAGGAAACGGGAAAGGGAATCCGACCATGAAACTCGCCAGGCCGCTGTTCGCACCGCACATGTCGTTCGTCGAGCGCGCGTGGTACGTCGCGCTGCGTGTGCTCGTCGTGCTGACGCTGCTGTACCTGATCCTGCCGGTGCTCGCGATCGTGCCGCTGTCGTTCTCGTCGAGCACGTTCCTCGTCTATCCGATCCCGGGTTTCTCGACGCGCTGGTACGAGAACCTGATCGCGTCGGACGAGTGGCGCATGGCCGCGAAGAACAGCTTCATCGTCGCGCCGTCGGCGACCATCGTCGCGACCGTGCTCGGCACGCTCGCCGCGATCGGTCTCACGAAGGCCGACTTCCGCGGCAAGGGGCTGCTGATGGCCGTGCTGCTGTCGCCGATGATCGTGCCGGTTGTCGTGGTCGGCGTCGGCATGTACCTGTTCTTCGCGCCGCTCGGGCTCGCGAATACCTACACGGGGCTGATCGCCGCGCACGCGGCGCTCGGCGTGCCGTTCGTCGTGACGACGGTCGCCGCGACGCTGCAGGGCTTCAACCAGAACCTCGTGCGCGCGAGCCTGTCGCTCGGCGCGAATCCCGTGTCGACCTTCTTCCGCGTGACGCTGCCGGTGATCGCGCCGGGCGTGATGTCGGGCGCGCTGTTCGCGTTCGCGACGTCGTTCGACGAAGTCGTCGTCACGCTGTTCCTCGCGGGCGCCGACCAGACGACGCTGCCGCGCCAGATGTTCACGGGTATCCGCGAAAACATCAGCCCGACGATCGCCGCGCTCGCGACGATCCTGATCATCTTCTCGACGAGCCTGCTGCTCGCGCTCGAATGGCTGCGCGGCCGCAATGCACGGCGCGCGGTGACGTGACGGCGGCAGCGGGGCGGCGCAGTTCGTTGCGCGAACAACGACGTAGCACGACGACACGCAAGCTTTCGTTTCGCTGACTGACGAAGCGGCCGGCTGCACGTTCGATGCGGCTCTGCAACAATACGGTTCGCGACGGCACGCGAGCCGGTTTCACCGCATGGCACGCACGCCGCCGCGCCGCTCAATCCGCGACGCCGCGCGTCGCTCGTCAGCCGAGCCCCATCTTGTCCGAATTCGCTTCTCCCGCCGGCGCCAGCGAGCCGGCCGTCAACTGGCGTGCAATGTCCGCCGTGCTGCTGGCCGTCGCGCTCGCGACGCTCGACACCGCGATCGCGAACACCGCGCTGCCCGCGATCGCCGCCGACCTGCATGCGTCGCCGGCCGCGTCCGTGTGGATCATCAACGCATACCAGCTCGCGATGGTCGCGACGCTGCTGCCGTTCGCGTCGCTCGGCGACATCGTCGGCCACAAGCGCGTGTATATCGCCGGGCTCGCGGTGTTCACGCTTGCGTCGCTCGGCTGTTCGCTCGCGTCGACGCTGCCGATGCTGACCGCCGCGCGGATCGTGCAGGGCTTCGGCGCGAGCGCGATCATGAGCGTCAACGTCGCGCTGATCCGCGGCCTGTTTCCCGCGCACCGGCTCGGGCGCGGCGTCGGCTTCAACGCGCTCGTCGTCGGCGTGTCGTTCGCGGTGGGGCCGACGATCGCGTCGCTGATCCTGTCGGTCGCCGCGTGGCCGTGGCTGTTCGCGGTGAACGTGCCGCTCGGCGTGTTCGCGCTCGCGGTGGCGATTCCGTCGCTGCCGCAGACGGCGCGCGGCAAGCATGCGTTCGATCCGATTGCCGCGCTGTTCAACGTGATCACGTTCGCGTCGCTGATCTTCGCGCTTGGCGAATTCGCGCAGCGCGGGCCGCTTTCCGTCGTGTTCGCGGCGGCCGCGGTTGCGCTCGCGTTCGGCTGGCTGCTGATTCGCCGCCAGGCCGGGCACCCGGCGCCGATGCTGCCGGTCGACCTGTTTCGCCGGCCCGTGTTCACGCTGTCCGCGCTGACCGCCGTGTGCGCGTTCGCCGCGCAGGGGCTTGCGTTCGTGTCGCTGCCGTTCTATTTCGAAACCGTCCTGCATCGCAGCGCGGTCGAGACGGGGTTCCTGATGACGCCGTGGTCGGCGATCGTCGCGCTCGCCGCGCCGATCGCGGGCCGGCTGTCGGATCGTTACCCGCCGGGCCTGCTCGGCGCGATCGGGCTCGCGTTGCTGAGCGCGGGCATGGTGTCGCTCGCGGCACTGCCGGCGCTGCCGGGCGTCATCGACATCGGCTGGCGGATGATGCTGTGCGGCGCGGGTTTCGGTTTCTTCCAGTCGCCGAACCTGAAGGCGCTGATGTCGAGCGCGCCGCCCGAGCGCAGCGGCGGCGCGAGCGGGATCATCGCGACCGCGCGGCTGATCGGGCAGGCGACGGGCGCGGCGCTCGTCGCGCTGTCGTTCGGGATCGCGGGGCGCCACGGGCCGACGCTGGCGCTGATGCTTGGCGCCGGCTTCGCCGGGGCCGCGAGTGTCGCGAGCGGCTTGCGGCTGTTTGCGCCGTCGCATCGGGCCGGCGTACCGGCCGCGCCTGAGCGTGCGAAGGAGCCCGCGGCGGAGTAGGTCAAGGAAAAGTCACGAACCGGCGCGCGACCCGCTTCGCCGCGCGCCGCGCTTCACACGTCGCTCAGAACCCGCCCGACTTGATCAGCTTGTTGAGGTTCGCGATATTCAGGCTGCCGAAGCCGGTCGTGTAATCCCAGCCGGTGCCCGCGGTGTAGCCATACCCCTGATAGCCGTTGTTCCCCGACACGACGTCGTAGCGCACGAGCGACGGGTTCGACGGAATCGCGCGATACAGGTTGCTGGCCGGGAAGCCGAGGCCCGTACCGTTCGCCGCGAGCAGGCGCGCCCAGAGGCCCGTGAAGATCGGCGCGGCGAGACTCGTGCCGCCGATCTGCTGCAACTGGCCGTAGTTGTAGATATACGCGCCCGTGCTTTGCGCGGCGTCGAACGCGACATCCGGCAACTGACGGTTGCTGCCCGACTGCCACGACGGTGCGGGCAGGATCGTGCTGACGCCGCCGCCCGTCGCCCACAGCTTGCCGTTGCCGTCGAGGCCTTCGTTCCACACCGTCTCGTTCGAGAATGCGCCCGCCGACGTCGTGTACAGCGTCGTGCCGCCGATCGCGAGCACGTGCGGCGACGAAGCCGGCCACGACACCGTGTAGTTCGAGCCGTCCGGATAGCCGCGGTTGTTGCACTCGTACACGCCTTCGTCGCCCGACGACACCGAGAACGTCTGGCCTTGCGCCGCGGCCGTCGTGAAGATCTGTTCCTCGGCGTTGAGCGTGCCGTCCGCGTTCGCGTCGGTCTCGCACCAGCCGAGCGACACGTTGATCACCTTCGCGGTGTTGTCCGACACGGCCTGGTTGAAGGCCTGCGTGAGGCCCGTGTTGCCGCTGGCGTTCAGGTCCGCCATGTAGAACGTGAGCTGGCCGACCTGGCCGCCGGCCGAGCCGACGATCGACTGGCTGTCGAGATCCCATTCGCCCTGGCCGTCCTGGTCGTCGCTGTAGTTGCCGCCCGCGCCGCCGGTCTGGACGGTCTGGGTCGAGACCGTGCCGTAACCGTTGCTCGACGTGAACTGGTTCAGGTCCTGCAGCGTCTGCGATACGCCGCCGATCGTGATGATGCCGACGGTCACGCCGGCCGCGGTCGGCACGCCGGTCGCGTTGTAGAGACCCGGGAATTCCTTCGGATAGTGGCCCGTCGCCGTGCCGGCCGCGAGTGCCTGCGGCTTCGCCACGTTGCCGACGCGCAGCATCGGCCGTGCGCGCGCGACGCTCTGCAGCCCGAGCACCGAGCCAACGACGTCGCCGAGCGCGCGCGGCACCTGCGCGGTCGACGCGTTCGCGAAGCCCGAGCGGCCCGCGTACTGGAAGTGCACGAGCGACGTGTTGAACGCGGTCTTCACCGTGCCGGCCGTACCGCGCGCGGACACCAGCAGCCGGTTCGGCGCGACCACGACGTTCACGAAGCCGCTCTTGTGCAGATAGTCGACGACCGACTTCACCTGCGCTTCGGTCGGCGCGTAGCTGGCGAGGAACTGCGCGTGCGTGAGGTACTTGCGGTAGTGCGCGCTGCCGGGCCGGTTCACGTCGCGCGCCAGTTGCTTGAGCTGCGCGGCGTTGCGCAGATTCAGGCTGACGACGACGTTGGTCGTTTCACCGGCCGCGAGTTCGAGCGACGGCGCGGCACTGCGCGCCATCAACTGCGGGCCGGTCAGAAAGGCCTTCGTATGAGTATCGACCCAATCCGTCGTCGCATGCGCCGCAGCGGCGGCGAACACGAGCGGTGCCACGCACGCAAGGCGGCGGGGCGACGGCAGGGGCAGGGCAAACCAGGCGTTCCTTTTCATCGGGAGTCCTTTTTAGGAGAGACGACGTTGCTGGAGCCCTCGACCCTTGTGGGGCCGCGAGCGGTGACGAGCGTAGGGCGTCGGTGCCGTTCGGGTAGCTGCCAGTTTCCATAGCTGTCAGTTCTGACATCCGCGCCCGCGCTTGCACGCGATGCGTCGTACGCGCATGCGATGGCGAGCCCGGCGAACGGAACCGGTTCGCGGTACGGCGGCGCGGCAAGGCGCGACGTTCGCACGCACGAGTTGTTCGTCGCGGCAGCGGAACGCGCGCGATCGCGGAGCGGATCGACACGCGAACGCGTGACGGGCGACCGGCCGTTGCCGTGTGCCGCGTCGCACTATGTGGTCAAACGAAGCGACACGGCAGGAACGGATTCGCGCGTGCACAAGAAAGGGGCCGGCCGATCGCAAACGTTTCCCGAACTGTGGAACAGCGCGCCGGGCAGTCTTGCAGGGGGCTTTCGGATCGCGTGCCGCGATGGTGGATTAGAGGAAACGCTCGAATTCCGGGGCGGACACGAGCCGATGCGACGGATGCGCTGCCCGCGCAAGTTCGAACGACGTCGTTCGCGAAATTCCGTCTTGACTTGCGCCGATCAGCGGATATCCTTCGATTCATAACCACAGGGTTATGGATTTGGACATGCAGAACGCACACGACATGCTTTTCAGGACGCTTGCCGATCCGACGCGCCGCGCGCTCTTCGAGCGGCTGTGCGCGGACGGCGAGTTGACGGTTGCCGCGCTGACGGCCCATGCGGGCGTCTCGCAGCCGGCCGTCTCGAAGCATCTCGGCGTACTGAAGCAGGCCGGGCTCGTGAGCGACCGTCACGAAGGCCGGCAGACGCACTACAGCGCGCAGCCGCATGCGCTGGCCCCGTTGATCGACTGGACAAGCCAGATGGCCGGTTTCTGGCAGAACCGGTTCGATGCCCTCGAAGATCTGCTCAAAAGGATGGATCAGTAATGAACCAAGCCACGACCGAAACGCGCTCCGTCGTCGTCGAACGGGAGCTCCCGCATCCGCCGGAGAAGATCTGGCGCGCGCTCACGCAACCGCACCTGATCGAGGCGTGGCTGATGAAGAGCGACTTCGAGCCCGTTGCGGGCCGCGCGTTCAGCTTCCGCGCGGACTGGGGCTCGGTCGACTGCACGGTCCTGACGATCGAGCCGCCGCGGGCGCTGTCCTACACGTGGGCCGCGTACGGCCTCGAAAGCGTCGTCACATGGACGCTCACGCCGACGCCGGCTGGCACGCACCTGCGCATGGAGCAGGTCGGCTTCCGCGCGGATCAGGAGCAGGCATACCGCGGCGCGCAGCACGGCTGGGTCCGGTTCCTCGAGTCGCTTGAACAGGTGCTGGCACGCCCGGAAGAAGGCACGGAGGCCCGCGCATGAGTACCACGGACCTGCAACCGTCGGCGCGCATCGATGCGCTGATCGCCGGCATCGCCGACTGGCGCGGCCCGCTCTTCGCCGATCTCCGCCAGACGATTCTCGCGGCCGACAACGGGATCGTCGAGGACTGGAAATGGATGGGCAGCCCCGTGTGGTCGTGCGACGGGATGATCGCGGTCGCGAACGCGCACAAGGGCAAGGTGAAGCTGACCTTCATGCACGGCGCGCATCTGCCGGATCCCGGCGCGCTGTTCAATGACGGCCTCGACGGCAATGCGCGGCGCGCGATCGACTTCTTCGAAGGCGACCGGATCGACAAGCGGGCGCTGAAGACCCTCGTGCGCGCGGCGATCGAATACAACCGCACGCATCTGAAGAAGAACGCACGGACGGGCGCGAAGGCCCGCGGCAGCGCCGCGTAGCGCGCAGGCAAAAAAAAGCCCGACACGAGGTCGGGCACCAAATCGGCCGCAACCGCCGCGAGGCGGCTGCGGCACCTGCAAAAGCAGGGCGCTTACGCTGCGAGCAGCGAGCGCAGCACGAACGGCAGGATACCGCCGTGCTTGTAGTAGTCGACTTCGATCGGCGTATCGATACGCAGCAGCACCTGCACGCGCTGCGTTTCGCCGTTCTTGCGGTTGATCACGAGCGTGACGTCCTGCTGCGGCTTGAAATCGTCGCCGAGGCCTTCGATGTCGTACGTCTCTTCGCCGGTGATGCCGAGCGACTGGATGCTGTCCGAGCCCTTGAACTGCAGCGGCAGCACGCCCATGCCGACCAGGTTCGAGCGGTGGATACGCTCGAAGCTGCGTGCGATCACGGCCTTCACGCCGAGCAGTTGCGTGCCCTTCGCGGCCCAGTCGCGCGACGAGCCCGTGCCGTACTCTTCACCCGCGAACACGACGGTCGGCGTATCGGCGCCGACGTACTGCATCGCCGCGTCGTAGATCGACTGCTGTTCGCCGCTCGGCTGGTGGATCGTCAGGCCGCCTTCGACGCGCGAGCCGTCTGCCTTCGCCGGGATCATCAGGTTCTTGATCCGGACGTTCGCGAACGTGCCGCGCATCATCACGTCGTGGTTGCCGCGGCGCGAGCCGTAGCTGTTGAAATCGGCCTTCTGCACGCCGTTTTCCTTCAGCCACTTGCCTGCCGGCGAGTCTTCCTTGATCGAGCCTGCCGGGCTGATGTGGTCGGTCGTGACCGAGTCACCGAAGATGCCCAGTGCGCGCGCGCCCTTGACCGTCGGGATCGACGCAGCCGGTTCCATCGAGAAGTCGTTGCCGAAGAACGGCGGCTCGGCGATGTACGTCGACTTCGGCCAGTCGTAGACCTGGCCCGATTCGCCTTCGATCTTGCTCCAGAGGTCGCCCTTCTTGGTCAGCTTCGCGTAGTTGTCCTCGAACTTCTTCGGATCGAGCGCGAACTTGAGCAGCGCGTGGATTTCATCGCTCGTCGGCCAGATGTCGCCGAGGTAGATGTCGCGGCCGCCCTTGCCCTTGCCGACCGGCTCGGTCATCAGGTCGCGCGTGATGTTGCCGGCGATCGCGTAGGCGACGACGAGCGGCGGCGATGCGAGGAAGTTCGCGCGGATGTTCGGGTGGATACGTGCTTCGAAGTTGCGGTTGCCCGACAGCACGGCGGCCGCGACGATGTCGTTCTTCGTGATCGCTTCGTTCAGTTCCGGCGTCAGGTCGCCCGCGTTGCCGATACAGGTCGTGCAGCCGTACGCCGCGACTTCGAAACCGAGCTTGGAGAGGTAGGGCAGCAGGCCCGTCTTCGTCAGGTATTCGGTGACGATGCGCGATCCCGGCGCGAGCGAGGTCTTGATCTTCGGATCGACCGTGAGGCCGGCCTCGACCGCCTTCTTCGCGAGCAGGCCGGCGGCCAGCAGCACGCTCGGGTTCGACGTGTTCGTGCACGACGTGATCGCGGCGATCAGCACGTCGCCGTTCTTCACGTCGACGCCGTTGCTCGTCGTGTACTGCGTGTTCAGGTCGTCCGCCTTCTTCGCGAAGCCGTTGTCGGCGACCGGCTTCGAGAACAGGTCGGTGAACGTCGACTTGACGTTGCCGATCTCGATGCGGTCCTGCGGGCGCTTCGGGCCGGCCAGCGACGGTGCGACCGTCGCGAGGTCGAGCGTCACCGTCTTCGTGTAGTCGATGTCGCCGGCCTTCGGAATGCCGAACAGCTTCTGCGCCTTGAAGTAGTTTTCGAACGCGGCGATTTCCGCCTTCGTGCGGCCCGTGCCTTCGAAGTAGTCGATCGTCTTTTCGTCGACCGGGAAGAAGCCCATCGTCGCGCCGTATTCCGGCGCCATGTTGCCGATCGTCGCGCGGTCCGGCAGCGACAGCGACTTCGTGCCTTCGCCGAAGAATTCGACGAACTTGCCGACGACCTTCTCCTTGCGCAGCATTTCGGTGATCGTCAGCACCAGGTCGGTGGCCGTCACGCCTTCGCGCAGCTTGCCCTTCAGCTCGACGCCGACGACGTCCGGCGTCAGGAAGTACACCGGCTGGCCGAGCATGCCGGCTTCGGCCTCGATGCCGCCCACGCCCCAGCCGACCACGCCGATGCCGTTGATCATCGTCGTGTGGCTGTCCGTGCCGACGAGGGTATCCGGGTAGTACACGGTGTCGCCGCCGTCCGCCTTCTTGTGGACGCCGCGCGCGAGGTATTCGAGGTTCACCTGGTGGACGATGCCGACGCCCGGCGGCACGACCTTGAACGTGTCGAATGCCTGCATGCCCCACTTCATGAACTGGTAGCGCTCGTTGTTGCGCTGGAATTCCAGTTTCATGTTCAGGTCGAGCGCGTCCTTCTGGCGGAAGTAGTCGATCTGGACCGAGTGATCGACGACGAGATCGACCGGGACCAGCGGCTCGATCTTCTTCGGGTTCTTGCCCGTGCGCTCCGCGACGCCGCGCATGGCCGCGATGTCGGCGAGCAGCGGCACGCCCGTGAAGTCCTGCAGCACGACGCGCGACACCACGAACGGGATCTCGTCGACGCGCTTCGCGGTCGGCTTCCAGTTCGCGAGCTGCGCGATGTGCTCTTCCGTGATTTTCTTGCCGTCGTAGTTGCGCAGCACGGACTCGAGCACGATACGGATCGACACCGGCAGGCGTTCGATCTTCGTCTTCAGCTCCTTGCCGAGTTGCGGCAGCGAGTAGAACTTGCCTTTGCCGGAACCGCTGTCGAATTCCTTGAGGGTCTTGTGGAGATTGTGGGCCATGGTGATTTTCCTGGGTTTAAGGCTAGGAAACAAAGAGTCCTGTATCTGACGGCTATATCACATACAAGTCGACGTACTCATCGACCGGCATCGCTTCGAGCTTTGCCTGGTCCAGCGACACGTCGAGAATCGCTTGTTGCTGTTTTGCCGGGAAACGGCGGGCGAGGTTGGTCCGGAACTTCTCGACCAGCAGCGGGATGCCGTCCGTGCGGCGTCGCTTGTGGCCGAGCGGATACTCGACTACCACTTCGGCAAGCTTCGATCCGTCCGTGAACTCGATCGTCAGCGCATTCGCGATCGATCGCTTGTCCGGATCGTGATAATCCTTCGTGAACTGCGGATCCTCGACGCACACGGTCTTCGCGCGCAGCGCGTCGATGCGCGGGTCCGCCGCGGCCGCGTCTTCGTAGTCGGCCGCGGTCAGCCGGCCGAACAGCAGCGGCACGGCCACCATGTACTGGATGCAGTGGTCGCGGTCGGCCGGATTGGCGAGCGGGCCCTGCTTGTCGATGATGCGGATCGCGGCCGCGTGCGTGCGGATCGTGATCCGGCTGATTTCGTCAGTTGTGCGGCCCGCCGCGGCGAGCTGCGCGTGCAGCTGCAGCGCGGCCTCGGCGGCGGTTTGTGCATGGAATTCGGCGGGGAACGCGATCTTGAACAGCACGTTCTCCATCACGTAGGTGCCGTACGGGCGCTGGAAGCGGAACGGTTGCCCGTCGAACAGCACGTCGTAGAAGCCCCAGGTTTGCGCGGTGAGCGCCGACGGGTAGCCCATTTCACCCGTTTTCGCGATCAGCGCGAGACGCACCGCGCGGGAGGTGGCGTCACCGGCCGCCCATGATTTGCGCGAACCCGTGTTCGGCGCGTGGCGGTAGGTGCGCAGCGCGTGGCCATCGACGAACGCGTTGGACACCGCGTTGATCAGCTCGTCGCGCGTGAGCCCGAGCAGCCGGCCGACGACGGCCGTCGACGCGACCTTCACGAGCAGCACGTGGTCGAGCCCGACCGCGTTGAATGAATTCTCGAGCGCGAGGCAGCCCTGGATTTCGTGGGCCTGGATCATCGCGACCAGTACGTCGCGCATCGATAGCGGCTTCCGGCCGGCCGCGACGGCCGTGCGGGAGAGCCAGTCGGCCGTCGCCAGGATTCCGCCGAGATTGTCGGACGGATGACCCCATTCGGCGGCGAGCCAGGTGTCGTTGAAGTCCAGCCAGCGGATCATCGCGCCGATGCCGAACGCGGCCTGCACGGGATCGAGCTGGAAGGACGTGCCGGGCACCTTCGCGCCGTTCGGCACGATCGTGCCGGGCACGACGGGGCCGAGCAGCTTGGTGCAGGCAGGGTAGGACAGCGCCTCGAGTCCGCATCCGAGCGTGTCGATCAGGCAATGACGCGCCGTCTCCAGCGCGAGCGCGCTGTCGATGCCGGCGTTCAGCACGTAGTCGACGATATCGACGAGTACCGTATCCGGAGCAGGGCGGACGTTGGAGACCGGGGCGGACATCGAGGGGCGGGGAACGCGCTTAGTTCGTTGCCGGCTTCAGCTCGTTCGACTGCGTCGGCGCCGGCGTGCCTTGGGTCATTTCCGGCGTCACGCACTCGTCCGCGAGACGCTCGCCGCCGTTTGCGTCGGAGAACAGCATCGCCTTGGTCGGGATCACGACCAGCTTGAAGCCTGCTGCCGGATCGTAGAACGTGTCGGCGCCCGTCGTCGTGGTCTGACGCGGCAGCTTGTAGTTCTTCTTCGCCCAGTGAACCGTGACGACCTGGTCGCGCTTCATGTCGCCGGCGAGATCGAACGACAGGCCTTCCTTACAGGACCACTTCACCGCGCCGTCCGGTACCGGATCGACCTTCGCTGCGGCACGCGCCTGTGCCTTCTTGCTGCGCGGGATGATGCGCTTGGCCGGCGCCGGGCGCTTGGCCGTTGCCTTCTTCGCGGTTGTCGTGGTCGTACCCTGGGCAAACGCGCTCGGAGCCGACACCAGCATCGTGGCGGACAAGGCGCCGATGGCGGTAGCGATCAGGAGTTTCTTCATGGAGTCAGAACCTTTCGATAATCAGTTGACAAGGGCCGGCAATCGAAACTGCCGACCGGTTTGAAACTGCACGCGCCCCGAAAGCGCGCAGCGGCCGCTATTTTCACCTATTTGGCCGCGCATTCATCAGGTTTTCGGGCTCCGTTACGTTTTTTGTCGTTTCGCAAACCTCTGTCGGGTTCGCGCCTCTTCGAATGCATGAAACGCGTGTATCGGCACGGCGGCGCACGCTCACGGCGCGTCGCCCGCGGCGGCCGGGCCGAACAGCGGCGCGGCTTCGGCCGGTACGGGCTGGCCGGTGGCGCGCGCGCGGCGCAGCACCGACCAGTAATAGCGATAGCTCGCGCGATCGTGCAGCGTATCACCGTGGCGCGTCGGCCCCCAGTCGGCGGCCTGCGCGGCCAGCAGGATCTCGGCGGCCAGCGCGACCTCGTCGGTGCGCGGCGCGAAGGCGTCGACGATCGGGCGGATCTGCGCGGGGTGGATGCTCCACATCCGCGTGAACGCGAATTCGTCGCGCGCGCGGCGCGCGTCGCCGGCCACGACGGCCATGTCGCGCACTTCGGTCGTCACGTTGTGCGACGGCGTCTTGCCGTGCGCGTGGCAGGCCGCGGCGATTTCCAGCTTCGCGCGGCGCACGAGCGGGTGTTCGAACTGGCCGGGCGAGCGCATCGCGGTATCGGGAATCGCGCCGTGGTGCGCGGAGACGAAGTCCATCAGCCCGAAGCTCAGCGTGCCGACCATCGGCAGCGCGGCGAGGGCGGCGGCCTGCGCGAGCGCGCCGTGCGTCTCGACCAGCACGTCGACCGGGATCGGCTGCGCGATGCCGAGCTCGCGGCGCGTGCCTTCGATGAACGCGGCCATTTCGGCCGCGTCGGCGGCGTTCGCGATCTTCGGGAGCGTGATGTAGGCGGGGGCGCGCGCGGCGCGCAGCACGATGCGCACGTCGTCGCGCCAGTGCGGATGGGAAAAGTCGTGGATGCGTACGCCGACGCGGCCGAAGCGGTTCTCGGCGCTGCCGAGCAGTTCGGCGACGAGTTCCGCGTGCGCGGCTTCCTGGCCGACGGCGGCGCCGTCCTCGCAGTCGAACGTGATGTCGAACACGGGGCCCGTTTCGGCCTGCAGCGCGAGCGACTTGCGCATCAGCTTTTCGCTGCCCGCGTAGTGATCGCAGCATGGCAGGATCGCGGGCGGGGACGCCCCGTCGTACAGCACTTGTGCAGGAGTGAGCGCGGCCATCTCTTCTACGTCAGGGAAGCGGGTCAACGTGGAGAAAATCGGATTCGGGCGCGTTCTGGGCCGATGCGCGGCGAGCGCGGGGCGGCAAAACGTGCCCGGATCGGATCGGGCTGCAGGGACGGCGGTGCTGCGTGCCGGCCCTGCGGTGCCGGGCTGCCCGGAGGCGGCCCGTCACGGTGCTGAATTTAGTTCTTCAGCAGGTGGGCGACGCCGTCGCGCTCTTCGAGCAGCTCGGCCAGCGTACCGTCCATCTTCTCGCGCGAGAATGCGTCGATTTCCAGGCCTTCGATGCGCTTGTACTCGCCGTTTTCGCAAACGACCGGCACGCCGTAGATGATGTCTTCGGGGATGCCGTACGAGCCGTCCGACGGGATGCCCATCGTGACCCACTTGCCGTTCGTGCCGAGCACCCAGTCACGGACGTGGTCGATCGCCGCGTTGGCTGCCGACGCTGCCGACGACAGGCCGCGCGCTTCGATGATCGCCGCGCCGCGCTTGCCGACGGTCGGGATGAACGTGTCGCGGTTCCACACGTCGTCGTTGATCAGCTTCAGCATCGATTCGCCTTCGGCGGTCGCGAAGCGGAAGTCCGGGTACATCGTCGGCGAGTGGTTGCCCCACACGGCGAGCTTCTCGATCGACGCGACCGGCTTGCCCGACTTGGCGGCGAGCTGCGACAGCGCGCGGTTGTGGTCGAGGCGCAGCATGGCCGTGAAGTTCTTCTTCGGCAGATCCGGTGCCGACTTCATCGCGATGTATGCGTTCGTGTTCGCCGGGTTGCCGACGACCAGCACCTTCACGTCGCGGCTCGCGACTTCGTTCAGCGCAGCGCCCTGAACCGTGAAGATCTCGGCGTTCGCCGACAGCAGGTCCTTGCGCTCCATGCCCTTCGAGCGCGGACGTGCACCGACCAGCAGCGCGACGTCGGCATCCTTGAATGCAACCTTCGGATCGTCGGTGATCACGACGCCCGCGAGCAGCGGGAACGCGCAATCGTCGAGCTCCATCACCACGCCTTTGACGGCGGCTTGGGCTTGCGGGAGGTCGAGCAGTTGCAGGATGACCGGCTGGTCCTTGCCGAGCAGGTCGCCGTTCGCGATGCGGAACAGCAGGGAGTAAGCGATTTGACCTGCGGCGCCGGTGACGGCAACGCGCTTTGCGGGCTTAGCCATTGAAAATCTCCAGGACGGTTGAAGCGTTGGACGCTAGCGAAAACGCCATTCTATGCGCGTTGTGCGTAACGTTGCATTGAAGCAGGGCGGAGGACTCGCGATGGCAGACGCGGTGAACCTGGAGACGGCCGTGGCACGTAGCCGGGGACGCGCTCTTGCACCCGCGAACCCTTGCTCGACCGGGAGTGTAGGAGCCGTCACGCGCATTGTCAAACGGTATCATATGTCTTATATAAGACAGATGTTTTGCGGAAATTGAGTGGACGAAAAAGTGCGGTTTGTGATGAAATGCGCGCCATGACATCGAACCAGGCGAATACCGCGAATCAGACCGGCGCAGGCGGCCCAGGGCAGCCGGGCGCGGGTGATCCCGTCGCTTCGCCTGCGGCCTCTCCGTCGCCGACGTTCAGCCCGTTATACCAGCAGATTAAGTCATTGATCACGCAAAGTCTCGAAACCGGTGAATGGAAGCCGGGCGAGATCATCCCGAGTGAAGTGGAACTCGCGGCCCGTTACAAGGTGAGTCAGGGCACCGTTCGCAAGGCGATCGATGAACTGGCTGCCGAAAACCTCGTGGTCCGGCGGCAGGGCAAGGGTACTTTTGTTGCGACGCACAATGAGGATCGCGCGCAGTTTCGCTTTCTTCGTCTGCTGGCCGACGACGGTGCCGAGCATCCGCACGTGAGTCGCCTGCTCGAATGCCGGCGCCTGCGCGCGCCGGCCGAGATCGCGCGGCAGCTCGACCTGAAGCCGGCCGATCCGGTCGTGCAGGTGCGCCGCCTGCTGGAGTTCGACAGCGAGGTGACGGTGCTCGACGAGATCTGGCTGCCGGGCGCGATGTTTCGCGGGCTCACGTTCGAGCGGCTGAGCGACTACAAGGGGCCGCTCTACGCGATGTTCGAGACGGAGTTCGGCACGCGGATGATCCGCGCGACGGAGAAGATCCGCGCGGTGGCGGCGGAGCCGGCGGTTGCCGACCTGCTGCACGTGCCGGCGGGTTTTCCTTTGCTGTCGGTCGAGCGCGTGTCCTATACATACGGGGATCGGCCGGTGGAAGTGCGTCGCGGCTGGTATGTCACAACCGGGTACTACTATCAGAATGACTTGAGTTGACGATGATTCGGCTCAGGCCGAGTGCATTCGCGTTTCCCACGCTCGCGAAGCACGTTTCGGGCCGCCTTTGTTCTTGTTCGCGCAACTATCCAGAGCAGACTTTCGCTGCAGCGCGATATAAAAAGGCGCTAAAATCGCGGATTAGTGTGACAACATAGTAGGGGTCTAGCATGACTGACGCAGTAAGAAAGCCGAGGCCGGAATACCGGAACATCGGATTCAGCGATATCACGATGAAATATCGCATGCCGCTGGCAGCGACTTTGTCGATTCTCCATCGAGTCAGCGGCGCGCTGCTGTTCCTGTTCCTGCCGTTCCTGCTGTTCCTCTTCGACCAAAGCCTCACGTCAGAGCTCAGCTTCGAAGTCTTCAAGGCTTTCCTCTCCAACATCATCGTCAAGCTGATCGTCCTCGCGTTGTCGTGGGCGTTCTTCCACCATTTCTGCGCCGGCATTCGCCACTTGCTGATGGACGTCAACCACGACGCCGTCACGAAGGAAGGCGGCAAGCGGACGGCAGTCGTCGTCTTTGTCGTCTCGATCGCACTGACGATCGCCATGGCACTCAAACTGTTCGGAGCATTCTAAGAAAATGGCAGCCAACAACCGAATCGGCTCGAAGCGCCTCGTCGTCGGCGCACATTACGGCCTGCGCGACTGGCTTGCGCAGCGTATCACCGCCACGATCATGGCGGTCTACACGGTCATTCTGCTCGTCCTGTTCTTCGGCGCGCACGACTTCTCGTACGAAGGCTGGGCATCGATCTTCTCCGCGCAATGGATGAAGCTCGCGACCTTCGTGATGCTGCTTTCCCTCTTCTACCACGCGTGGGTCGGCGTGCGCGACATCTGGATGGACTACGTGAAGCCCGTCGGTGTGCGCCTGCTGCTGCAATCGCTGACCATCGTCTGGCTGCTCGCATGTGCGGGCTACGCCGCGCAGATTCTCTGGAGAGTGTAAAGAATGGCTGCAATCAAAACTTCCCTCCCGCGTCGCAAGTTTGACGTGGTGATCGTCGGCGCGGGCGGCTCCGGCTTGCGTGCTGCGCTGCAACTGTCGCGCGCGGGCCTGTCGGTCGGCGTGCTGTCGAAGGTGTTCCCGACCCGTTCGCACACGGTGGCCGCGCAGGGCGGCATCGGTGCATCGCTCGGCAACATGAGCGAAGACAACTGGCACTTCCACTTCTACGACACGATCAAGGGCTCCGACTGGCTCGGCGACCAGGACGCGATCGAATTCATGTGCCGTGAAGCGCCGAACGTCGTGTACGAACTCGAGCACTTCGGCATGCCGTTCGACCGCAACGCGGACGGCACGATCTACCAGCGTCCGTTCGGCGGCCACACCGCGAACTACGGCGAAAAGCCGGTCCAGCGCGCTTGCGCGGCCGCCGACCGTACCGGTCACGCGCTGCTGCACACGCTGTACCAGCAGAACGTCGAGGCGAAGACGCAGTTCTTCGTCGAATGGATGGCGCTCGACCTGATCCGCGACGCGGACGGCGACGTGCTCGGCGTGACGGCCCTCGAGATGGAGACGGGTGACGTCTACATCATGGAAGGCAAGACGACGCTGTTCGCGACGGGCGGTGCAGGCCGGATCTTCGCGGCGTCGACCAACGCGTTCATCAACACCGGCGACGGCCTCGGCATGGCTGCGCGTTCGGGCTTCGCACTGCAGGACATGGAGTTCTGGCAGTTCCACCCGACCGGCGTGGCCGGCGCGGGCGTGCTGATCACCGAAGGCGTGCGCGGCGAAGGCGGTATCCTGCGCAACGCGAACGGCGAGCGCTTCATGGAGCGTTATGCGCCGACGCTGAAGGATCTGGCGCCGCGTGACTTCGTGTCGCGTTCGATGGACCAGGAAATCAAGGAAGGCCGCGGCGTCGGTCCGAACAAGGACCACGTGCTGCTCGACCTGTCGCACATCGGCGCCGAGACGATCATGAAGCGTCTGCCGTCGATCCGCGAAATCGCGCTGAAGTTCGCGAACGTCGATGCGATCAAGGAACCGATCCCGGTCGTCCCGACGATCCACTACCAGATGGGCGGCATCCCGACCAACATCCATGGTCAGGTCGTCGGTACGTCGCGCGATCACAAGGAACCGGTCAACGGCTTCTACGCAGTGGGCGAGTGCTCGTGCGTGTCCGTGCACGGCGCGAACCGCCTCGGCACGAACTCGCTGCTGGACCTCGTGGTGTTCGGCCGTGCGGCCGGCAACCACATCGTCGAGCACGTGAAGAACCAGAAGGAACACAAGCCGCTGCCGGCCGATGCGGCCGACTTCTCGCTGGCGCGTTTGGCCAAGCTCGAAAAGTCGACGGCGGGCGAATACACGCAGGACGTCGCGAACGACATCCGCTCGACGATGCAGAAGCATGCAGGCGTGTTCCGCACGTCCGAACTGCTGAAGGAAGGCGTCGACCAGATGGCCGGCCTGAAGGAGCGCGTGGAAAGCATCCACCTGAAGGACAAGTCGAAGGTGTTCAACACCGCGCGCGTCGAAGCGCTCGAGCTGGAGAACCTGATCGAAGTCGCCCGCGCGACGATGGTGTCGGCGGAAGCGCGCAAGGAAAGCCGTGGCGCGCACGCACACAGCGACTACGAACACCGCGACGACGAAAACTGGCTGCGCCACACGCTGTGGTACAGCGAAGGCGATCGCCTCGACTACAAGCCGGTTCAAATGAAGCCGCTGACGGTCGAATCCGTGCCGCCGAAGCCGCGCACGTTCTAAGCCGAGTCAAAGGAATCCGAAATGGCAAAACGCATTTTTGAAGTCTACCGCTACGATCCGGACAAGGACGCAGCGCCGCGCATGCAGACGTACGAGCTCGACATCCAGCACGAGCGCATGCTGCTAGACGCACTGGTCAAGCTGAAGGCACTGGACGAGACGCTGTCGTTCCGCCGTTCGTGCCGCGAAGGCGTGTGCGGTTCGGACGCGATGAACATCAACGGCAAGAACGGTCTCGCGTGCCTGACGAACCTGAACGACCTGCCGCAGAAGATCGTGCTGCGCCCGCTGCCGGGCCTGCCCGTCGTGCGCGACCTGATCGTCGACATGACGCACTTCTTCAACCAGTATCACTCGATCAAGCCGTACCTGATCAACGACGCGCCGCCGCCGGAGAAGGAACGCCTCCAGTCGCCGGAAGAACGCGACGAGCTCGACGGCGTGTACGAGTGCATTCTGTGCGCGAGCTGCTCGACGTCGTGCCCGAGCTTCTGGTGGAACCCGGACAAGTTCGTCGGCCCGGCCGGCCTGCTGCAGGCTTACCGCTTCATCGCGGATAGCCGCGACACGGCTACCGGCGAGCGTCTCGACAACCTGGAAGACCCGTACCGTCTGTTCCGTTGCCACACGATCATGAACTGCGTCGACGTTTGCCCGAAGGGCCTGAACCCGACGAAGGCGATCGGCAAGATCAAGGAACTGATGGTCCGCCGCGCGGTTTAAGGTCGAGATGAGCGACGATTCGCATCAATCCGACCCGCACCGCCGCGCGCGCCTTCGCTGGCGCGCGCGGCGGGGTCTGCTGGAAAACGACATCATCTTCGAGCGTTTCTTCAGCAGATACGAGCATGACCTCACCGATGCAGACGTAGGCGCGTTGTCGCGCCTGCTCGATCTGAGCGACAACGACCTGATGGACTTGCTCCTCGCGCGCAAGGAACCAGAAGGCGACCTAGACAGCCCGGATATTCACCGGCTGTTGGAGATGCTGCGCAACGTGTAACGCGTTACGCCCGTTATCGAATCCCGTTTCTTTATTTCGATTGAGGATGTGCCATGACTCCGTCTGATGTTAAAGCCACGCTATCGTTCAGCGACAACTCGCCGAGCGTCGAACTGCCGATTTACAAGGGCACGATGGGCCCGGACGTAATCGACATCCGCAAGCTGTACGGCCAGACCGGCAAGTTCACGTACGACCCGGGCTTCATGTCGACGGCAGCCTGTAATTCGGCGATCACGTACATCGACGGCGACAAGGGCGAACTGCTGTACCGCGGCTACCCGATCGACAACCTCGCGCAAAATGCGGACTTCCTCGAAAGCTGCTACCTGCTGCTGAAGGGCGAACTGCCGAACGCAGCGCAGAAGAAGGAATTCGTCGACACCGTCACGAAGCACACGATGGTGCACGAGCAGATGCACTTCTTCTTCCGTGGCTTCCGCCGCGACGCGCACCCGATGGCGATCCTGGTCGCCGCGGTCGGCGCGCTGTCCGCGTTCTACCACGACTCGCTCGACATCAACGACCCGCGTCACCGTGAAGTGTCGGCGATCCGCATGATCGCGAAGCTGCCGACGCTCGTCGCGATGGCGTACAAGTACAGCATCGGCCAGCCGTTCGTGTATCCGAAGAACTCGCTGTCGTACAGCGCGAACTTCATGCACATGATGTTCTCGAACCCGTGCGAAGAGTACAAGGTCAATGACGTGCTCGTCCGCGCACTCGACCGTATCCTGATCCTGCACGCCGACCACGAGCAGAACGCATCGACGTCGACGGTCCGCCTGGCCGGCTCGTCGGGCGCGAACCCGTTCGCATGTATCGCGGCCGGTATCGCCTGTCTGTGGGGCCCGGCGCACGGTGGTGCGAACGAAGCCGCGCTGAACATGCTCGAGCAGATCGGCTCGCCGGACAACATCCCCGAATTCATCAAGCAGGTGAAGGACAAGAATTCGGGCGTGAAGCTGATGGGCTTCGGTCACCGCGTGTACAAGAACTACGACCCGCGCGCGAAGCTGATGCGCGAGACGTGCTACGAAGTGCTGAACGAACTGGGCCTGCACGACGACCCGCTGTTCAAGCTCGCGATGCAGCTCGAGAAGATCGCGCTGGAAGACGAGTACTTCGTGTCGCGCAAGCTGTACCCGAACGTCGACTTCTACTCGGGCATCGTCCAGCGCGCGCTGGGCATCCCGACGTCGATGTTCACGTGTATCTTCGCGATGGCACGTACGGTCGGCTGGATCGCACAGTGGAACGAAATGATTGCCGATCCGGAACAGAAGATCGGCCGTCCGCGCCAGCTGTTCATCGGCGATTCGCCGCGCGAAGCGAAGCCGATCAGCGCACGTTAAGTCGTGCGCGGCGCGAACGGCCGGCAGGCCGCTCGCGTCGGGCGAAACGCAACGCCACGACACCCCGACGGGTCATCCCGTCGGGGTGTTTTCATTTGCGCGCCGGATCGGTGCGGCGCTCCAGCGACGGCGGACGTGTCTCGAGCGCCGGTGCGTCGTCGTCGGGCGGGTGGCCGTGCTGCAGGAAGAACCGGCGGTATGCGCCGGGCGTGATTCCGCGTGCGGCGAGGAACTGGCGGTTGAAATTCGCGGGATTCGGAATGCCGCAGCGCGCGGCCACGATCGCGATCGGCCAGTCGGTGCCGACGAGATGACGGCACGCGTGCGCAAGCCGCAGCCGCTGTACGTAGCGGCCGACGCTTTCGCCGAGATGCCGGACGAACAGGCGCTGCAACGTGCGTTCGGACATATGCGCGGCAGCGGCGAGCGCGTCGATGCGCAGCGGTTCATGGAAGTGCCGGTCGATCGCGTCAAGCACGCGATCGAGGCGCTCGGCTTCGGGCGCGGCAGCATCGGCGGGTGGTGACGTTCCGTCGCGCCGGTCGTAGGCATGGGCGGTGGCGAGCGGTTCGCCGCCGGCTTCCGCGAGGTCGGCGAGCGTGTCGAGCGCGGCCGCGAGCCGTATGCGCGGAGCAGGATCGAGCAAGCGCGGTAGCCGTGCGCGCATCGCGCGGGCCGTGTCGGTATCGAAGCGCAGGCCCGGCGCCGCGCGCCGCAGCAGCGAGCGCAGCGGCGCGTATTCGGGACAACAGTCGGCGAGCCGTCGCACCCAGTCGCCATCGAACCAGACGACGAGTGCGACTTCGGGCGCATCGCGGTCGATACGCGCATTAGACGACCAGGTATGCGGCAGGTTGGGCGGCACGAGCACCAGATCGTCGTCCGCGTAGCGCGCGACGTGATCGCCGATGAAGCGCTGGCCGCGGCTGTTGAGCGTCAGCGTCAGCTCGTATTCGGGATGGCGGTGCCATTCGAACGGGATGCGCGCGAGCTGGCGGTGATACACGCGGATCGAACAGCCGGGCGCGAACGTCACGTGCTCGTACTGCGGTTTCATCGCGGCCTCCGGGCGAGGGCAGGCACCGCGCCGTGGCATGATCGTGAGCGATCGTCACGACGGAGCGATGCCATGTTTTCACATGTTTGCGTGGGCGTCAGCGACACCGCGCGCGCCTACGATTTCTACGCGCCGCTTTTCGCGGAACTCGGGCTGCGCCTGAAGTTCCGCGAGCCGGACGGCTGGTCGGGCTGGATGCCGGCCGATACCGACCGGCCGCTGTTCTTTTTCGGCCAGCCGCTCGACGGACGCGCGCCTGAACCGGGCAATGGCCACACGATCGCATTCGACGCGCCGACCCGCGCGCACGTCGATCGCTGCCACGCGCTCGCGCTGCGCCACGGCGGCACCTGCGAACGGCCGCCGGGGCCGCGGCCGCACTATCACCGCGACTACTACGGCGCCTATTTTCGCGACCCGGACGGCAACAAGCTTTGCGTGGTCTGTCATCGTCCCGAGTAACGCGCGGTTGTCAGGATTGTATCGATAGTTGACCGGATAGCGGTGATGGTGGCCCTGCGCTCGCCGTACGCTGATAGCACATCACGACACGCGTCAGCGAGGAGACCACGATGCAACTGACGATTGACGATCTGCCCGCCGCGATCCGCGCGGCGAAACGCGCGCTGCGCGCCGACCTGCCCGGTTACGCGGCGACGTTCCGCGAGCTGGAGGGCGACATCGCGCGACAGGTCGACGCGATTCGCCGCGCGCATGCGCATGGTCATGACGTGATTCCGGTGGTGCCGTTCGCGGATATCGCGGGCGGGACCGTCGATCCGCACGCGATTGCCGTGGTCCGCACGCACGGCGCGGTCGTGATTCGCGGCGTATTCGATGCGCAGCAGGCGCGCGACTGGAATGACGAGATCGGCGCGTACCTGGAATCGAACCGCTTCGCCGACCGGTTGAATGCGCGTGCCGAGGACCGCTATTTCGGCAATCTCGCGTCGGGCAAGCCGCAGATCTACGGCGTCTACTGGTCGAAGCCGCAGGTGGCCGTGCGCCAGTCGCCGGCGCTCACGCAGGCGCGTGTGTTCCTGAACCGCCTGTGGCGGCATGCGGACGGCGCGCACACGCATTTCGATCCCGACCAGGTGCCCGCCTACGCGGACCGGATTCGCCGCCGGCCGCCGGGCTCGACGTCGCTCGGGCTGTCGCCGCATGTCGACGGCGGCTCCGTCGAGCGCTGGCTCGGCGCGAACTTCCGCCAGGTCTACCGTCACGTGCTGGCCGGCCGCTGGCGCGATTACGACCCGTTCGATGCCGCGTTCCGCCCCGACGTCGAGGAGATTCCGTCGCCGGCCGTGTGTTCGATGTTCCGCACGTTCCAGGGCTGGACCGCGCTGACGCCGCAGGGGCCGGGCGACGGGACGCTGCAGCTGATTCCGGTGGCGAACGCGATGGCCTATGTCGTGCTGCGCGCGCTGCAGGACGATGTCGCCGACGACGACCTGTGCGGCGCACGTCCCGGCCGCGCGCTGTCGATCCGGCCTGAATGGCACGCGCTGCTGCTCGATGCGCTGGTGCCGATCCCGCACATGGCGCCGGGCGACGCGGTGTTCTGGCACGGCGACGTCGTGCATGCGGTCGAGGATGCGCATCGCGGCAGCGGCGACAGCAACGTGATGTACATCGCGGCCACGCCTGGCTGCGCGAAGAACGACGCGTACCTGCAGCGCCAGCAGGCCGCGTTTCTGCGTGGCGAGAGCCCGCCCGATTTCCCGGCCGATCATTTCGAGGTCGAATTCGACGGCCGTGGCGGGGAGGGCGATCTTACGGCGCTCGGCCGCGCGCAGATGGGGTTCGGGCCCGGCGCGTAATGGGGCGCGCCGCGCGCGAAAGCGGCCGTTCGCGATGCAGCGGTCGGCCGTCTGCCGAATCCGCTGCCTGCCGCATGCAATTCGACGCAATCGGCTGTCGGCGCAGCTGAAATCGACGCGAATTGCGCAATTTGGCTTCCGATAATGGTCCGGACACAACGCAGCTGCCCCGTGCCCCGCACGGGTGTGGCGATGACCATGGAGGAGTCGATGCAATTTACGCAAGCGATCGTTCGCCGTCCCGCGCCGTCCTGTGCCGCGGGCCTGACCACCGCCGAACTCGGCGCACCCGACTATGACAAGACGCTCACGCAGTTCCACGCGTATTGCGACGCGCTGCGCACGCTCGGCGTCGCGCTGACCGAACTGCCGCCGCTGGAGGCGTTCCCCGATTCGCACTTCGTCGAGGACGTCGCCGTCGTGACGCCGGAATTCGCGGTGATCACGCGCCCCGGCGCGCCCGCGCGGCGCGGCGAGACGGTGCATATCGAAGCGGCGCTCGCCGCGCATCGCGACCTGCTGCCGATGCAGGAAGGCCGTCTCGACGGCGGCGACGTGATGCTGGTCGGCAAGCGCTTCTACATCGGCCTGACGGGGCGCACCGACGCCGAAGGCATCGCCGCGTTCGAATCGCTCGTGTCGCGCTACGGCTATTCGGTCGTCGCGGTGCCGGTGGGCGCCGGCCTGCACCTGAAATCGGTCGTCAACGCGCTCGGCGACGACACGCTGCTCGTGACCGAAGCGCTGGCCGCGCATCCGGCGTTCGCGGACTACCGCCGGATCGCGATCTCGGCCGCCGACGAATACGCGGGCAACACGCTGCGCGTGAACGGCACGCTGATCACGCCGGCCGGCTATCCGCGCGTGCACGATGCGATCGCATCGCTCGGGCTGCCGCTGCACGTGATCGACACGAGCGAGTTCCGCAAGATGGACGGCGGCCTGACCTGCCTGTCGCTGCGGTTCTAGCCGATTGGCGCGCGGCCGCTTCGGCCGGATAATGTGGCCCCTGCGCGGAAAAGGAGACGTTCCGCGCACCAGCCACGACCCGACCGGAGCGAACGCGGATGACCGACAAGAAGATGCAGCTCGACAAGATCGATCTCCGGATCCTCGACATTCTGCGCACCGACGGACGGATTTCATACCGGAAGCTGTCGGAGCTCGTGAATCTCACGCCGCGGCCGTGCCAGGCGCGCGTGGAGCGACTCGAGGCGCTCGGCGTGATCGAAGGCTACCGGGCAGTGATCAAGGCGCCGCGCGCGACCAAGCCGGTCGTCGTGATCGCGCAGATCGTGCTGGCCGACCACGGTCGTTCGCAGGCGCCGTTCGAGGACGAAATGCGGGCGAATCCGGCCGTGCTCGATTGCTGGCTCGTCAGCGGCACGTTCGATTTTCTCGTGCGACTCGCGTGCGAGGATCTCGACGAGTACCGGCGGATCGCGAACGTCTGGCTGGAAAGCCCGCGGTTCCGGATCGAAAAGATCGTGACGACGGCCGAACTGCAGGCGATCAAGCGCAGCGTCGTTTGACGCGGCCGGGAAGGTCTGGCTTCAATGCGAATGACCGAACCAATCGATTTGTATTCCGAATCAAATCGATCGAACCGAAATCCAATCAAGGTGAAAACTATGGATGCTTTGCAAGCGGCAGCGGAGACGGCCGCACCGTCCGGGACGACGCTCAAGCGCCGTCTGCAGGGCCGCCACATCGCGATGATCGCGATCGGCGGCTCGATCGGCACGGGGCTGTTCGTCGCGTCGGGCGCGTCGGTCGCGCAGGCGGGGCCGGGCGGTGCGATCGCCGCGTATATCGCGATCGGGATCATGGTCTACTTCGTCGTCACGGGCCTCGGCGAGATGGCGGCGCTGATGCCTGTGTCGGGCTCGTTCGCGATCTACGGCGAGAAATACGTGGACGAAGGCTTCGGCGTCGCGCTCGGCTGGACCTACTGGTATAGCTGGGCCGTGACGATCGCGATCGAGCTGGTTGCTGCGCAGATCGTGATGCGCTACTGGTTTCCCGCCGTGCCGGGCGTATGGTGGGGCGCGGCTTTCCTCGTGCTGATCTTCATGCTGAATACGCTGTCGGTGCGCGGCTTCGGCGAATCGGAATACTGGTTCTCGCTGATCAAGGTCGTCACCGTGATCGCGTTCATCGCGGCCGGGCTGCTGATTGCGGCCGGCGTGCTCGGCAGCGCGCATCCGGTCGGCTGGCACAACTTCACGACCGGCGACGCGCCATTCGTCGGCGGCGTGCACGCGATGATGAGCGTCGCGCTGATCGCGGGATTCTCGTTTCTCGGCACCGAGCTGGTCGGGATCACGGCCGGCGAATCGGAGAATCCGCGCAAGACGATCCCGCGCGCGGTGAAACAGATCTTCTGGCGGATCATGCTGTTTTACGTGCTCGCGATTTTCGTGATCGGCCTGCTCGTGCCGTACACGGACCCGAACCTGCTGAAGAGCGACGTGACCGACATCGGCGTGAGCCCGTTCACGCTGGTGTTCAGCCATGCGGGCTTCGGGCTTGCCGCCGGCGCGATGAATCTCGTGATCCTGACGGCCGTGCTGTCGGCCGGCAATTCCGGCACGTACGCGGCGACACGGATGCTGTACAACCTCGCTTCGGAAGGGCGCGCGCCGGCGATGTTCGCGACGCTGTCGCCGGGCGGTGTGCCGCGCAACGCGCTGTACGCGACGATGGCCGTCGGCGGGCTGTGCTTCCTCACGTCGCTGACCAACAACCAGAGCATCTATCTGTGGCTGCTGAATACGGTCGGCATCACGGGTTTCATCGCGTGGCTCGGCATCGCGGTCTGCCATTACCGGTTCCGCAAGGGGTTTCTGAAGCAGGGTTACCGGCTCGATCAGCTGCCGTATCGCGCGAAGTGGTTCCCGTTCGGGCCGCTGTTCGCGATCGCGATCTGCATCGTGATCTCGCTCGGGCAGGATTACCAGGCGTTCTTCGCGGCCCGCATCGACTGGATGGAAGTGCTGTCGATCTATGTGTGGATTCCGCTGTTCGTCGCGATCTGGTGGGCGTATCGCCGTGCGCGCAAGAGCCGGCTCGTGCGCTACGAGGAGATGGAGATCGGGCCGTGGCTGACGCGCTCGGTCGAGGCGATCGACGCGGCGGCGGACTCGCGCGAGCGATCGCACGGCGCGTAGTACGCGCGCCGGTTCGACGCGGGGCTGCGGGGGTTCGCGGCGGCTGAGTGTGCCGCCGCGTTCAGGCCAGACAGTCGACCCACGCGCGCACCTTCTGCGGCACGTGCGTGGTCGCGTGAACGGGAACGGTGCCGCCGCGCGCGACGACGCGCGTGTGTCGGCAGCTGTTACTTGTCGAGCTCCGGATAGTGCCGGAAGATCCCCATGTCGTTGAACGGGATGCGGCGCTCCGACTCGAGATAGCGCGCGACGGGCGGATGCTGCGCGACGCGGTCGTGCAGCGCGACGAGCCCCGCGACCTTCCGCTCCGCGCGCTTCATCGCCTTCGGAAACGCGTAGCGCAGGCCCTCGACGAGCTGGAACATCGACAGGTCCGCATAGCTGAGCGCGCTGCCGGCGAGGTAGCCGCCCTTGTGCGGATTCTGTTCGAGCACGCGATCGAAGTAGCCGAGGAATTTCGGCAGCCGGTTCTCGAGGAAATCGGCCGCGCGTTCGGCCGCTTCCGCTTGCTGGTCCTCGTAGTACAGGCAGCTTGCGATCGGATGATGCGTGTCGTGGATCTCGGTGACGAAATCGGCGACGGTCAGCTGGAGCTGGTGCACCCACAGCCGGCCGGCTTCGTCGTCGGGCGCGAGCCCGAGCCGTGCGCCGAGAAACAGCAGGATGTTCGCGGTCTGCGCGACGACCAGGTCGCCAGCCTTCAGGAACGGCGGCGCGAGCGGTAGGTATTCCGCCTTCGTGCTGTCCATCATGCGCATCATCGCCGACACTCCCATCCCGCGCCCCGATTCGCGCGCGACGTCGACATAGTCGGCTCCGGCCGCCTCGAGCGCGAGCCGCACGTATTCGCCGCGGCCCTGGATCTCGGGCCAGTAATAGAGTTCATATCGCATGCTGTGCTCCTGTCCGCTGAATCGGCTGCTGGCGGTTTCGTGAAGACCGGGCGGCCGTGTGCCGCCCGTTGCGAATAGACAGTCTAGAAGATCACGGGAAAAGCGCTGCGCGCGTTACGCATGACGCTTCACTCGCCGCGTTCGCCGCCTTCGGGGCCGTAGAAGAATACCCACGTCGAGAAGTCGTCGGAGAAGCCGACGAAGCGATGCTCCGCATGCGCGGCGACGAACAGCGCATCGCCGGCCGTGACGCTGCATTCGCGTCCGTCGACGACGAAGCGCGACGTGCCGGTGGCGATCACGTAAACCTCGTCGCGCGTATGCGGCTTCTGCTTGTCCTCGACGCGAGGCCGGTACAGTTCGACGTCGAGCGAACCGTGGCGAAACAGTGTCATGAATAGCGTGCCTTCGTAGTCGAGGCGCGCAAGCGATTCGTTCAGGCCGAGCTTCATCGTGGTGGGCTCCGGATCCGATCGTGGGGACGTGCGTTGCATCATCGTATCGCGAAATTGGGCGATCACGGTTCAGCGCGCGACGATGCACGCGAATCGCATCGCTCGCCACCGATGAAACATCGGCAAGCCTGCTCGCCACACATGAAACAAAATCGTCCATCGGTGAAACGGCGTCACGATGCGCCCGCATTCGATCGACAGGTTCACCGCAATTTAATAAACGCCCACTACGATCCAGCCTCGTCGATCGACAGCATGCTGCGATCCGATCCGCGCGTCGATCCTGTCGCCCGTCTTCCAACCGCGCGACGTGCCCGATTGTCATTTCCCGTGAACCCGCGATTTGCATCGCCGCGACTCGTCGCCGGCGCTGTTCGCATCGTTTCGTATTTCTTATGAATCTGAATCCGTCGGCCTCTTTACGCAGAAAATTTCTTGCCGCCGCACCGGCCGTTGCTGCGGCACCGCTGCTGAGCGCATGCGGCGGCGACGACGTTACGTCGGCGCCCATCACCGATACGGCGCTTGCTGCCCAGATGTCCGCAAAACTGAACGCGCAGCTCGGCGATGCGGCGACGGTCAACGCGATCGTGCCGGCGCTGACCGACGTCGGCTTCACGTGGGACCTGCCGACGGCCCCGGCCGCGCAGGTCGGCGCGATCGTCGCGTACAGCTTCGGCAACCGTCCGAACGCGGCAAGCGGCAACACGTCGAGCACGGGCGGCAACCAGTCCGCGCTGCCCGATCCGGGGCCGGTCAACGAAGCGCTCGCGGATGCCGTGTACCGCATCCGCCAGTTGAAGCCCGTGAAGGTCTACGCGCAGTGGGAAATCGCGCGCTTTCTCGTGTCGAAATACGGGATGGGCACCGACGTGTTGTCGTCGATCGAGCCGGTGATCGCGAGCGACGGTTCGATCGTGTACCTGAGCACGGCAGGCGTCGCGGCGGTGGCCGTATCGCGCGCGGGCGGCGCGGCCGCGATGGGCACCGTCGCGGTGGTCGGCCATCGCGACCATGCGAAGCGCTGCATCCAGACCTCGCAGCAGGCGGGCATGAAGGCGGCAGCCGTTGCCGAGGTGCCGCTCCCGACGACGTACGACCCGCAATCGGGCCAGCCGTGGACGCGCAATCGCAGCCTGTACCTCGTGCACGACATGTATGCGCAGATGCTTGGCCGCGCGATGGCTGCGACGATGCAGGCGTTCCCGAAGGGCTGATGCCTTCCGTTTTTCACTCGAATCTCATGACCATGACGACCCGCCGCCATTTCCTGGCTTCCACTTCCGTGTTCGCCGCGTCGTGCGCCACCAGCGCGCCGAGTTTCGCGAGCGACGCACCGGTTTCCGATGCCGAACTGCAACGCCAGATGCTCGGCAAGCTGACGACCGAGCTGAACGACCAAGCAACGGCTGCCGACGAGACCGGCTACCTGTTCGACACCTTCTTCTCGTGGACGCCGCCGACCGTCGATTCGAGCCGCATCCGCACGATCATTGCGTACGGCTTCGGCAGTCGCGCGCCGGCATCCGGCACCGTGCCCGTACCGGGGCCGGTGAACGAAGCGATCGCCGATGCGGTGTTCCGGCTGCGTCAGACGATTGCGATGCCGGTTTTCGCGCAGCAGGAGGTCGCGACGGTGCTCGCGTTGAAGTACGGGCTGACCGCCGGCGTGACGTCGATCGCGACGCCTGCCGCGGTTGCCGGCAGCCCGATCCCGACGCCCGACGGTGTCGCCGCCGCGATCGTCCGGCAGGCTGGCTCGGCCGCGGCGCTCGGCACGGTCGGGATCGTCACGCACGCGGATCAGGCGTCGATCGCCGTGCGCGTGTCGAATGCGGCGGGGATGCAGGCGGCGGTGCCGGCCGGGCTGGCGCTGCCGTCGCTCTACGATACGTCCGCGCAGCAGCCGGCGATGCGCCGCCGCGATCTGTACCTGATGAGCAACGTCGGCATGCAGCTCGCGATGCTGCGGCTCGATTTGATCAACCGCGAATATCCGAACGGCTGAACCGCGGGGCTTCGGCCCGGCGCGCGCGATCCGGGCGACGCGATCCGCGGTCGCAGTTCAGCGGATCCCGCGCGCCCCGTTTGCCGGGTAATGCCGATACAGGTATTGGCACTACCAGCCAAACCACTGTTTTTAATGGGTTTTTTCGCATCCGGCCTGCGCCGCGATGCGTTCTGCGTGGCATAATCGACCGCATCCGTAAGGCTTGTAGTCACAACGACCCCGCATACCCATGGCACAGACTCTCTACGACAAACTGTGGATTACCCACGTGGTCCACACCGAGGATGACGGCACGACTTTGCTGTACATCGACCGTCAGCTGCTGCATGAAGTCACGAGCCCGCAGGCGTTCGAAGGGCTGAAGATCGCGCAGCGTCCGGTGTGGCGCATCAGCGCGAACCTGGCCGTGTCGGACCACAACGTGCCGACCACGGACCGCAGCCACGGCATCGCCGATCCCGTCTCGAAGCTGCAGGTCGACACGCTCGACTCCAACTGCGATGCATTCGGCATCACGCAGTTCAAGATGAACGACGTGCGCCAGGGCATCGTCCACATCATCGGGCCGGAGCAGGGCGCGACGTTGCCGGGCATGACGATCGTGTGCGGCGATTCGCATACGTCGACGCACGGCGCGTTCGGCGCGCTCGCGCACGGCATCGGCACGTCGGAAGTCGAGCACGTGCTCGCGACGCAAACGCTGCTGCAGAAGAAGAGCAAGAACATGCTCGTGAAGGTCGAGGGCGCATTGCCGCGCGGTTGTACCGCGAAGGACATCGTGCTCGCGATCATCGGCAAGATCGGCACGGCAGGCGGCACGGGCTACGCGATCGAATTCGGCGGCTCGACGATTCGCGCGCTGACGATGGAAGGCCGCATGACGGTCTGCAACATGGCGATCGAGGCCGGCGCGCGCGCGGGCATGGTCGCGGTCGACGATACGACGATCGATTACCTGAAGGGCCGTCCGTTCGTGCCGACCGGCGCGGAATGGGACCAGGCCGTCGAGTACTGGCGCCAGTTCAAGTCCGACGAAGGCGCGCAGTTCGACCGTGTGGTCGAGCTGAACGCGGCCGAGATCGTCCCGCAGGTCACGTGGGGTACGTCGCCGGAAATGGTCACGTCGATCGACGGTCGCGTGCCCGATCCCGAGCGCGAGAAGGATCCGGTCAAGCGCGACGCGATGGAGCGCGCGCTGGCCTACATGGCGCTCGAGCCGAACACGCCGATGGAAGCGATCAAGGTCGACAAGATCTTCATCGGCTCGTGCACGAACGCGCGGATCGAGGATATCCGCGCGGCCGCGTATGTCGTGAAGAAGCTGAACCGTCGCATCGCGTCGAACGTGCGTCTCGCGATGGTCGTGCCGGGCTCGGGCCTCGTGAAGGCGCAGGCCGAACGCGAGGGGCTCGACAAGGTGTTCACGGACGCCGGTTTCGAATGGCGCGAGCCGGGCTGCTCGATGTGCCTCGCGATGAACGCCGACCGGCTCGAGCCGGGCGAGCGCTGCGCGTCGACGTCGAACCGCAACTTCGAGGGCCGGCAGGGCGCGGGCGGTCGCACGCACCTCGTGAGCCCCGCGATGGCCGCCGCCGCGGCGATCGAAGGTCACTTCGTCGACATTCGCAAGCTGGGGTAACGCGTGACGGCATCCAAGGTCATCGCGCGGCTGGTCGCCGCGCTGGCGCTGGCGGGGCTGGGTTTCGGCCTCGCCGGCTGCAATACCGTCCAGGGCTTCGGGCAGGACGTCAACGCCGCCGGCAACGCGCTGAAGCGCGCCGCGGAGTGACGATTCCCGCCGAGAATTTGTCGATGTGCGCCGGCTGAACGCCGGCCCTTCAACCGGATAGACGGATCATGGAAAAATTCAATGTGCATACCGGCGTCGTGGCGCCGCTCGATCGCGAGAACGTCGACACCGACGCGATCATCCCGAAGCAGTTCCTGAAGTCGATCAAGCGCACGGGCTTCGGTCCGAACGCGTTCGACGAATGGCGCTACCTCGATCACGGCGAGCCGGGCCAGGACAACTCGAAGCGTCCGCTGAATCCCGACTTCGTGCTTAACCAGCCGCGCTACCAGGGCGCATCGGTGCTGATCGCGCGCAAGAATTTCGGCTGCGGCAGTTCGCGCGAGCACGCGCCGTGGGCGCTGCAGCAGTACGGCTTCCGCGCGATCATCGCGCCGAGCTTCGCGGACATCTTCTTCAACAACTGCTACAAGAACGGTCTGCTGCCGATCGTGCTGACCGAGCAGCAGGTCGATCACCTGTTCAACGACACGTACGCGTTCAACGGTTATCAGCTGACGATCGACCTCGACGCGCAGGTGGTGCGCACGGGCGACGGCCGCGAGTATCCGTTCGAGATCGCCGCGTTCCGCAAGTACTGCCTGCTGAACGGCTTCGACGACATCGGCCTCACGCTGCGCCACGCGGACAAGATCCGCCAGTTCGAAGCCGAGCGGCTCGTGAAGCAGCCGTGGCTCAACACCAAGCTGGTCGGCTGATATCGCCTTCGAGGCGGGCGCGCTGTCGGCGCGCTCGCCGGCCTGCCTCCATAACCTACCCAGTCAGGAATAACGCATGAAGATTGCAGTGCTGCCCGGCGACGGCATCGGTCCGGAAATCGTCAATGAAGCCGTGAAGGTGTTGAACGCACTCGACGAGACGTTCGAGCTCGAGCAGGCGCCGGTCGGCGGCGCGGGCTACGAGGCGAGCGGTCATCCGCTGCCCGACGCGACGCTGAAGCTCGCGAAGGAAGCCGACGCGATCCTGTTCGGCGCGGTCGGCGACTGGAAGTACGACTCGCTCGAGCGCGCGCTGCGCCCCGAGCAGGCGATCCTCGGGCTGCGCAAGCATCTCGAGCTGTTCGCGAACTTCCGTCCGGCGATCTGCTATCCGCAGCTCGTCGACGCGTCGCCGCTCAAGCCCGAGCTCGTCGCGGGCCTCGACATCCTGATCGTGCGCGAACTGAACGGCGACATCTACTTCGGCCAGCCGCGCGGCGTGCGCGCCGCACCGGACGGCCCGTTCGCCGGCGAGCGCGAAGGCTTCGACACGATGCGCTACTCGGAACCGGAAGTGCGCCGCATCGCGCACGTCGCGTTCCAGGCGGCACGCAAGCGCGCGAAGAAGCTGCTGTCGGTCGACAAGTCGAACGTGCTCGAAACGTCGCAGTTCTGGCGCGACATCATGATCGACGTGTCGAAGGAATACGCGGACGTCGAGCTGTCGCACATGTATGTCGACAACGCGGCGATGCAGCTCGCGAAGGCGCCGAAGCAGTTCGACGTGATCGTGACGGGCAACATGTTCGGCGACATCCTGTCGGATGAAGCGTCGATGCTGACGGGCTCGATCGGCATGCTGCCGTCGGCGTCGCTCGACAAGAACAACAAGGGCCTGTACGAACCGTCGCACGGTTCGGCGCCGGACATCGCGGGCAAGGGCATCGCGAACCCGCTCGCGACGATCCTGTCGGCCGCGATGCTGCTACGCTACTCGCTGAATCGCGCGGAGCAGGCCGATCGCATCGAGCGCGCGGTGAAAACGGTGCTCGAACAGGGTTACCGCACGGGCGACATCGCGACGCCGGGCGGCAAGCTGGTCGGCACGACCGAAATGGGCGATGCGGTGATCGCGGCGCTGTAAGCGGCGCGGCAACCACGCAGGCAATCATGTAGAAAGGGCGCGAACGGGCCGCAAAATCGGCCGGTTTGCGCGCGGTTGGCCGTTGTGCGGCCAACCGGCTTTGTGTAGACTCGAACGATGGCGCATATTTCCCTGATCTCCCCGGTCTTGAAACTCCACGGCAACATTGCCCGTGCGGGTGCGCGCGCCATCGTCATCACGAAAACCATTACCACGAAAACGATCATTAAACGCTGATCGTCCGTCGTGCCCGCCTTTTTCCCCGCGCGGTCACAGCGGGGACGGAAATGGCGGGGAAGCTCCATCAAAGGGTTAGTCATGAACGTAGGTCTCGTAGGTTGGCGCGGCATGGTCGGCAGCGTCCTGATGCAGCGCATGCAGGAAGAGGGCGATTTCGACCTGATCGAACCGGTGTTTTTCAGCACCAGCAACACGGGCGGCAAAGCGCCGTCGTTCGCGAAAAACGAGACTACGCTCAAGGACGCGACCAACGTCGACGAGCTGAAGAAGTGCGACGTGATCATCACGTGCCAGGGCGGCGACTACACGAACGACGTGTTCCCGAAGCTGCGCGCGGCCGGCTGGAACGGCTACTGGATCGATGCGGCATCGTCGCTGCGGATGAAGGACGACGCGGTCATCATCCTCGATCCGGTCAACCTCGACGTGATCAAGGACGCGCTGGTCAAGGGCACGAAGAACTTCGTCGGCGGCAACTGCACGGTCAGCCTGATGCTGATGGCGCTGGGCGGCCTGTTCCGCGAGAATCTCGTCGACTGGATGACGGCGATGACCTACCAGGCCGCATCGGGCGCGGGCGCGCAGAACATGCGCGAGCTGCTGTCGCAGATGGGCACGCTGAACGGCGCGGTGCAGGAGCAGCTCGCCGATCCGGCTTCCGCGATTCTCGACATCGACCGCCGCGTGCTGGCCGCGATGAACAGCGATGCGATGCCGACCAGCCACTTCGGCGTGCCGCTCGCCGGCTCGCTGATCCCGTGGATCGACAAGGATCTCGGCAACGGGATGTCGAAGGAAGAGTGGAAGGGCGGCGCGGAAACCAACAAGATCCTCGGCAAGCCGGCCATGGGCGAGCCGGGCTCGATCCCGGTCGACGGCCTGTGCGTGCGGATCGGCGCAATGCGCTGCCACTCGCAGGCGCTGACGATCAAGCTGAAGAAGGATGTGCCGCTCGACGAGATCAACGGCATCCTCGCCTCGGCGAACGACTGGGTGAAGGTCGTGCCGAACGAGCGCGAAGCATCGATGCGCGACCTGTCGCCGGCGAAGATCACCGGCACGCTGACGGTGCCGGTCGGCCGCCTGCGCAAGCTCGCGATGGGCGGCGAATACCTGTCGGCGTTCACGGTCGGCGACCAGCTGCTGTGGGGCGCGGCCGAGCCGCTGCGCCGCATGCTGCGCATCCTGCTCGACAAGTAAGCCCGCTTGCCGGTCCGGCCCGCGGGCCGGGCTGCACCAGATGACGCGCCGCGTCGGCCTTGACGAAATCAAGGCTGGCGTGGCGCGTTTTTCATGCGCGGATCAGCGCAGGTTCAGCAGCGTCTGGTCGACCGTCTGCTGGGTCTTGATCGTCTGCGCATTCGCCTGGTAATTGCGCTGCGCGGTGATCAGGTTCACGAGCTCGGTCGTCAGGTTGACGTTCGAGTTTTCCAGCGCGCTCCCCTGCAGCGTGCCGTGGTTCGTGCTGCCCGGCGCGGAGATCTGCGGCACGCCCGACGCGGCGGATTCGGTGTACTGGTTGCCGCCGATGTTCACGAGCCCGTTCGGGTTGTTGAAGTTCGCGAGCGCGATCAGGCCGAGCAGCGCGCTCTGCCCGTTGGAGTAGTTGCCGGTCAGCTTGCCGTCGGGGCCGATCGAGAACGTCGTCAGCGTGCCGCTCGCGAAACCGTCCTGCGCGAGATTGGTCACGCCGTTCTTCCCGCCGTACTGCGTCGTGCCGCCCAGGTCGAGCGTCAGGTTCTGCGGGTTCGCGCCGCCCGTCGTGTTGGGGACCGAGAACGCGAACTGGCCGAGGCTCGGCGTCGGCTGGCCGGTGGCGGCCGAGGTCGTCGAGCTGATCCGGCCCGACGTGTCGAACGTGACCGTGCCGAGATTCGTCGGCGTCTGGCCCTGCACGCCCGCGTACGCCTGCCAGGTGCCGGCCGCGCCCTTCGTGAAATACATCGTGACCTGCTGCGAACCACCGAGCGTGTCGTAGACCTGGATCGACGAGTTGTAGTTGTACGTCGTGTTGTCGGTCGCGTTGAACGGCGTCTTGGCCGGCACCTTGTCCTGCGAGTTCAGGTTGAACTGACCGGTGATCTTGGTCGTCGCCTGCGGCGCGATGTTGTTGGTCGGCGCCTGCAGCGGCACGGTCGCCGCGGTGTTGATCGCGCCGCCCGCGCCGGCCGCATAGCCCATCAGGTTGCGGTTTTGCGAGTCGACGATGGCGCCGTTCTTGTCGCGGTGGAACGTGCCGTCACGCGAGTACGTCGTCACGCCGTTGTTCGACATCTGGAAGAAACCGTTGCCGTTGATCGCGATATCCAGCGACGAGTGGGTCGTATTGATCGTCCCCTGGCCGAACTGCTGCTGCACCGACGCGAGCTGCGTGCCGATGCCGATCTGCGTGTTGACCGACGTCGCGACCGAATTCGCATACATGTCGGAGAAGTTCGCGCGGCCCTGCTTGAAGCCGGTCGTGTTTGCGTTCGCGATGTTGTTGCCGATCACGTCGAGATTGCTCGACGCGCCGGCCAACCCGCTCAAACCCTGCTGATAGCCCATGTTCGATCCCCGTAACGAGCTGGTGAGTGAATGCAGTCGTGCGACTGCGCGATGACCCCCTGACACCTCACGGCGTCAGCCCGGCCCGCGCTCCCGCCTTTCCGGCATGTGCGAACGCGATGGTCGAATTGCGCCGATTCTTGTTTGAAGTCGATCGTAGCGACCGCAATTATTTGATCTGTGTAATTTTGTGTAATGTAATTGAATTGCCGGTGAAACGATTGCTTTTGTACGACCAATGGGGAGGGCGGTATGAGCTGTAAGCCTTATGGGGCGGGGCTTTCTGGGCCGAAATGTTCAATTCGACGATAAGAGAGGGGAATTGCCTTCTTATCGTTCAATTGAAATTTATTGGAATGGGATTGGCGGGCCGGTGGGATTTGTTTTGATTGTCGGCTGTTAATCCATTAACGGCAGGCGGTGCGAATTATTGAGCGGGCGAGCCTCCGGTGCGCGCCCGAAAGCCGCGTGATTCGTTCGGGATGCGAGGGCTTTTGTTCATCGGGGAGCGTTCTTTTGACCACCCCGGCGCGCCGGCTGCAGCGTGCGGACCGGGGCGGCGGCGCGGCCGGTTGCACCTGCCGGCGACGAATTCGGCCCGAACCCGATCGCGTGAAGTAAACTACGCGGTTACGACGCACAGACCCGCCTAAAGCGTCGCGTTCCGCGCGACGCTTTTGCATTTCTGCGGCAACTTTATTGACGCTTCCAACCGCGAATCCGAGCCGCGCCCGCGCGCGGCGATAGAGCCAACGATGTCCCGAATTTCCTTGTTTCCGCGTCAGTCCCGTCTGTCGCGCGCCGTGCGTGGCGCGCTGGCGATCCTGGCGCTCGGCGCAGCCGCGTCGGCCTGGGCGGCCGGCACCGGCGAACTGCCGGCTTCCGCTGCCGGCGCCGCGCCGCTTACCGTGACGGTCCAGCCGGGCCAGTCGCTGAACGATCTCGCGAAAGCGGCCACGCAGTCGCACGATCCCGGTGTGCTCGCGCGCGCCGGCCGCGCGCTGTTCGACGCCAATCCGCAGGCGTTCATGAAGCATGATGCGAGTCGCCTGAAAGTCGGTGCGACGCTGACCGTGCCCGCGCTCGACGCGACAGGCGCGGCACTCGTGCCGGCCGGTGCCTCTGGCGCATCCGGTGTGGCGGCAGCCTCGGCACCCGCCGCCGCATCGGGCGGGGCGGCGGTCGCGCAGCATGGCGCGTCCGCGCCGCATCCGGTGTCGGCCGTGCAATCCGCGCCGGTGGCGCCGGCCGTGCATGCGGCTCCGGTGAGTGGTGCGAGCGTCGCGACGGCTGCGGGGGCGTCGGCTTCGGTCGGCGCGTCGGCTGTCGACAACATGCAGCCGGCGGCGCCCGCGGCCGGTGCAAGCGGCCCGCACGTGTGGAGCGGCGCGATCCAGTCGGCGCCGTCGTCCGCGAGCGAGGTTGCGGTCCAGCCTGCGCCGGGCAGCCAGGGTTCCGGCGCGAACGAACCGGCCGGCGCGGCGCCCGTCGCGGGCGCGTCGCAGCCGCGGCCGTCGAGCCTGCAGCAATTGCTGGCGCTGAAGAACCGCGTGTTGATGGAGTTGCAGAAGCACGGGATCGGCAAGCCGGCCGGGCCGAACGACGTCGCGCCGTCGACTGCGCCGGCTCCTGCCGCGCCGCGTGCGGCCGCGAACGATGCGGGTGCGTCGGCTGCCGCGTCGACGGCAGGCGAAGCCGCGTCCGGCGTAGCCGCCAGCGCGGTGCAACCGGCATCGGTGCCCGTGCAACCGGCCACACCCGTGGCGGCGCCTGCGCGCCGTACCGAGCAGATGGACTGGCGTCCGGCCGCGGTGGCCGGCGCGGCCGTGATCGTCCTCGCGGCCGGTTTCATGTGGCGCAAGCGCCGCAAGGGCCGGCGCACGGACGATACGGGTACGGCGGCTGCCGCAGCGGGCGGTGCCGCGGCTGCGGAAGCTGACGTTGCGCCGGCCGTCGAACGCGAGTTGCCGATCCAGCCCGAAATGCCGGTCTCCCGCGACGCGGCTGCCGACCTGCACCTTGCCGCGGCGACTGCCGCAGCGGCGGAGACGATCGAGCCGCACGATGCGGATGGAGCGGCGGTGCCGGAAGCGGCGAAGCCGCATGACGAGCAGCTCGAGTTGCCGTCCGCCCACGCCGAAGACCTGCCCGTGAGCGAGGCGGCCGCGCCGCCGGCGCCGAACGACACGGAACCGGTGGAAGAGGCCGCCGCCGACCAGCCGGCCGAGACGCCGGCCGCGCCTTTGGCGCCCGAAGCGCAGCACGCGGCGCTGATGCAGAACGCGATCAGCGCGCTCAACAGCCTCGACATGCCGCTGCCGCCGCGCGCACCTGACGAGCTGTCGCCGGCGTCGCTGGCATCGGACGAGCCGGCTGCTCGGGCAGAGCCGTCCAACACCGAACAAATCGCAACTAACGGTCAATTCGCGCCGCACCCGCCGATTGGCTCGAGCGATCCGACCCCGGAACATCTGGCCGACCAGGACGACGAGTTCGATTGGGACCCGGACGCGGCGACACCCGCCGGCCACGCAGGCAGCCCGTCCGCGACGTCGACGCTGCCGCCGCTCGGCGGCGCGCAGTTCGGTGCACTGAAGCTCGATTTCGATCTCGACCTGCCGTCCACGCCGGGCGCCGCGCTGCCCGCGCTGACGCCGGGCGAACTCGCACGCATCGCGCGCAACAAGCTCGATCTCGCGTCCGAGTACGTCGAACTGGGCGACCTGTCCGGCGCGCGGACGCTGCTGCAGGAAGTGGTCGACGCGAACGACGCCGCGACGCGCGACGACGCGCGTGCGCTGCTCGCGAAACTGGCGGACGAGGCGTGATGCGGATCGCACTGGGTATCCAGTACGACGGCGCGGCGTTCTGCGGCTGGCAGGCGCAGCCGCACGGAAAGACCGTGCAGAATGAACTCGAGCACGCGCTGGCCGAGTTCGCGCGGGTGCCGTTGCACACGACGGTGGCAGGGCGGACCGACACCGGCGTGCACGGGCTCGGGCAGGTCGTGCATTTCGACACGGAACTCGATCGCGACGATTTCTCGTGGGTGCGCGGCACCAACGCGTTCCTGCCGTCGACCGTGTCGGTGCAATGGGCGAAGCCGATGCCGGAGGCCTTCAACGCGCGTTTCTCGGCGTTCGAGCGCACCTATTACTACGTGCTGTACGTGCACCCCGTGCGTTCGCCGATGCTGGCCGGCCGCGCGGGCTGGATCCATACGCCGCTCGACGACGACGCGATGCGCGCCGCCGCCGCGCACCTGATCGGCGAGCACGACTTCTCGTCGTTCCGGTCGTCGGAATGCCAATCGAAGACGCCGGTCAAACACCTGTATCAGATCGACGTGCGGCGCGCGGGCCATTTCATCCATTTCCGCTTTCGTGCCAACGCGTTCCTGCACCACATGGTGCGCAACCTGATGGGCTGCCTCGTCGCGGTCGGGCGCGGCCGCTATCCGGCCGACTGGGTCGCCGACGTGCTGGCCGGGCGCGACCGCGGCCTCGCGGCGCCCACGTTCATGGCCGACGGGCTGTACCTCGCCCACGTCGGCTACCCGGCGGAATTCGCCGTCCCGCCCGCGCAGCTCGGCAGCGTGCCGTGGAGCAGCGTCTGGGCCGATCTGGACCTTCAATCATGACGGATCACGCGGTTTCTCCTTCGACTCCCGCCGCGGCCGGCCTGCCGCCGCGCACGCGCATCAAGTTGTGCGGGCTGTCGCGTCCCGAGGACGTGCTGCACGCGGCGGCGCTCGGCGCCGATGCGATCGGCCTCGTGTTCTACCCGAAGAGCCCGCGCGCGGTGACGATCGCACAGGCGGCCGAACTCGCGCGCCTGGCGCCGCCGTTCGTGTCGGTGGTCGGGCTGTTCGTGAATGCGACCGAAGCGGAGATCGAGGCCGTCGTGCGCGACGTGCCGCTCACGCTGCTGCAGTTCCACGGCGACGAGACGCCCGAGCAGTGCGATGCGCTCGGCCGCGCGGCCCGCCTGCCGTGGCTGCGCGCGGTGCGCGTCGGCCCCTCGACGCAGCCGTCCGATTTGGTAGAATCGGACCTTCATTATTCGAAAGCGCGCGGCCTCCTGTTCGACACCCTGGTGCCGGACTACGGTGGTAGCGGCAAGGTCTTCGATTGGTCTCTTATTCCCGCAGAGCTCGCGCGTCGGGCCGTTTTGAGTGGTGGCTTGAACGCGCAAAACGTCGGTGATGCGATCCGCCAGCTGCGCCCGTTTGCTGTCGATGTCTCGAGTGGCATCGAAGTGGAGGGCGCGAAGGGCGTGAAGGATCACGCCCGAATGGCGGCGTTCGTACGCGCGGTGCGCGAAGCGGACGCCGGGTGATGCAAGCCGGTGCGGCCCCGAAAGCGGGGCGCATCGACCGATCGAGAGAGACACCATGTACAACCTTCCTGATAGTCGCGGCCACTTCGGCCCGTATGGCGGCGTGTTCGTCGCCGAGACGCTGATTCACGCGCTGGACGAACTGCGCGCGGCGTATGAAAAATTCCAGAACGATCCCGACTTCGTCGCCGAATTCGAGCGCGAGCTGAAGCATTTCGTCGGCCGTCCGTCGCCGATCTATCACGCGCAGCGCTGGAGCGAGACGCTCGGCGGCGCGCAGATCTACCTGAAGCGCGAGGACCTGAACCACACGGGCGCGCACAAGATCAACAACGTGATCGGCCAGGCGCTGCTCGCGAAGCGCATGGGCAAGAAGCGCGTGATCGCCGAAACCGGTGCCGGCCAGCACGGCGTCGCGACCGCGACGATTTGCGCGCGCTTCGGGATGGAGTGCATCGTCTACATGGGTTCCGAGGACGTGCGCCGGCAGGCCGCGAACGTCTACCGGATGAAGCTGCTCGGCGCGACGGTCGTGCCGGTCGAGTCGGGTTCGCGCACGCTGAAGGATGCGCTGAACGAGGCGATGCGCGACTGGGTCACGAACATCGAGAGCACGTTCTACATCATCGGCACGGTCGCAGGCCCGCATCCTTACCCGATGATGGTGCGCGACTTCCAGCGCGTGATCGGCGACGAGTGCAAGGTGCAGATGCCCGAGCTCGCGGGCCGGCAGCCCGACGCGGTGATCGCCTGCGTCGGCGGCGGTTCGAACGCGATGGGCATCTTCTATCCGTACATCGATGATCAATCGGTACAGCTGATCGGCGTCGAAGCGGCCGGCGACGGCCTCGACACGGGCCATCACGCGGCGTCGCTGATCGCCGGCAGCCCGGGCGTGCTGCACGGCAACCGCACGTACCTGCTGCAGGACGACAACGGCCAGATCATCGAGACGCATTCGGTATCGGCGGGCCTCGACTATCCGGGCGTCGGCCCCGAGCATGCATGGCTGAAGGACAGCGGCCGCGCGCAGTATGTCCCGATCACCGACGAGGAAGCGCTGAAGGCGTTCCACGACTGCTGCCGGATCGAGGGGATCATTCCCGCGCTCGAGTCGAGCCACGCGATCGCATATGGCGTGAAGCTCGCGCCGACGTTGCCGAAGGACAAGATCCTGCTCGTCAACCTGTCGGGCCGTGGCGACAAGGACATGCACACGGTCGCCGAGCGATCGGGCATCGAGCTCTGACCCCGACCGATGCGTGACCTGATCGAAGAACCGGGCGGCGGTGCCGCGAGCGAGGCGGAGGCGGTTCAGCCTGCCGCCGCCGTGCCGCGCGCGCTGCCGTCCGGTATCGAACTGCATAACCGCGATTTCCTGACCCATGCCGCGCACCTGCCGGACGCGTCGATCGACCTGATCGTCGCCGATCCGCCGTACGGGCTCGGCAAGGACTACGGCAACGACTCGGACAAGCTGTCGGGCGACGTGTTTCTCGCGTGGACGCGCGAGTGGCTCGAACTGGCGATTCCGAAGCTCAAGCCGAGCGGGTCGATGTACATCTTCTGCACATGGCAGTACGCGCCCGAAATCTTCAGTTTCCTGAAGACGCAGCTCACGATGGTCAACGAGATCATCTGGGACCGGCGCGTGCCGAGCATGGGCGGCACGACGCGCCGTTTCACGTCGGTGCACGACAACATCGGCTTTTTCGCGGTTTCCAAGGCGTATTACTTCGATCTCGATCCGGTCCGCATCCCGTACGACGCCGACACGAAGAAGGCCCGCTCGCGCAAGCTGTTCGAAGGCAGCAAGTGGCTGGAGATGGGCTACAACCCGAAGGACGTCTGGTCGGTCTCGCGCCTGCACCGGCAGCACGCGGAGCGCGTCGATCATCCGACCCAGAAACCGCTGGAAATCATCGAGCGGATGGTGCTCGCAAGCTGCCCGCCGGGCGGCCGCGTGCTCGATCCGTTCATGGGCAGCGGCACGACCGCGGTGGCCTGCGCACGGCAGGGGCGCGACTTCGTCGGCTACGAGATCAACGAAAGTTATTGTGCGATCGCGCACGAGCGCGTGAACGCGCTCGCCGCGCAGGCATGCGCGTGAATCGCGCCGCCGCATCGCCGAACGCAATGCATCCAGGAAAATTGCCATGTCCCGTATCCAGCAGACCTTCGCCGCGCTCGCCGAACAAGGCCGTAAGGGCCTGATCCCGTTCATCACGGCCGGCGACCCCGACCCCGCGAAGACCGTCGAATTCATGCACGCGCTCGCCGAAGGCGGCGCCGACGTGATCGAACTCGGCGTGCCGTTCTCGGACCCGATGGCCGACGGCCCCGTGATCCAGCGCTCGTCGGAACGCGCGCTGGCGCGCGGCGTCACGCTGAAGAGCGTGCTCGCTGACGTGAAGCGCTTCCGGGAAACCGACCCCAAAACCCCCGTCGTGCTGATGGGCTATGCGAACCCGATCGAGCGGATGGGCGTCGACGCGTTCGCGGCCGAAGCACAGGCGGCCGGTGTCGACGGCGTGCTCGTCGTCGACTATCCGCCGGAAGAGGCGGGCGTGTTCGCCGAAAAGATGCGCGCCGCGCAGATCGATCCGATCTTCCTGCTCGCGCCCACGTCGACCGACGAACGCGTCGCCGACGTCGGCAAGATCGCGAGCGGCTACGTGTACTACGTGTCGCTCAAGGGCGTGACCGGTGCGGGAAATCTGGATGTTTCGAGCATTGCGGGTAAAATCCCGGCCATCAAGTCGCGCGTGCCGGTTCCGGTGGGCGTCGGCTTCGGTATCCGCGACGCCGAAACGGCGCGCGCGGTGGCCGAAGTGTCGGACGCCGTCGTGATCGGCAGCCGTCTGGTGCAGCTGCTCGAAAGCGCCGCGCCGGAAGGCGCCGCCGCCGCGCTGAAGACGTTCATCGCCGAGCTGCGTGCCGCGCTGGACGGCGCGGGCAAGGCGGCGCGATAACACCAACATAGGAAGGCGGGAACGGGGCACGCGGCCCGGCCCGCCACGGAACAGGAAACCATACGATGAGCTGGCTCGACAAACTGTTGCCGCCGAAGATCAAGCAGACCGACCCGAAAAGCCGCAAGGGCATTCCGGAAGGCCTGTGGGTCAAGTGCCCGTCCTGCGAGGCCGTGCTGTACCGCAACGACGTGGACGCGAACCTGCACGTGTGCCCGAAGTGCGATCACCACATGCGCATCGGCGCGCGCGAGCGTCTTGACGGGTTGCTCGATCCGGAAGGCCGTTACGAGATCGGCCAGGAAGTCGTGCCGGTCGACACGCTGAAGTTCAAGGACAGCCGCAAGTACCCCGATCGTCTGAAGGAAGCGATGGACGAGACGGGCGAGACCGACGCGATGGTCGTGATGGGCGGTGCGATCCACACGCTGCCCGTCGTCGCGGCCTGCTTCGAGTTCTCGTTCATGGGCGGCTCGATGGGCTCGGTCGTCGGCGAGCGTTTCGCACGCGGCGCGCAGAACGCGCTCGAACAGCACGTGCCGTTCATCTGCTTCACGGCGTCGGGCGGCGCACGGATGCAGGAAAGCCTGCTGTCGCTGATGCAGATGGCCAAAACCACCGCGATGCTGACCAAGCTGGCCGAAGCGAAGCTGCCGTTCATCTCGGTGCTGACCGACCCGACGATGGGTGGCGTGTCGGCGAGCTTTGCGTTCCTCGGCGACGTCGTGATCGCCGAACCGAAGGCGCTGATCGGCTTTGCCGGCCCGCGTGTGATCGAACAGACGGTCCGCGAGAAGCTGCCGGAAGGTTTCCAGCGCGCCGAATTCCTGTTGACGACGGGTGCGATCGACATGATCGTCGACCGCCGCAAGATGCGCGACGAGATCGCGCAGCTGCTCGCGCTGCTGCAGCGACAGCCGGCCGACGCGCTGGCCTGACCGGCGCAAGGTGGTGAACTCTGCGCGTCGCCTGGCTTCAGCGTCAGGCGGCGCGCTTCGTTTTTTGGCGTAGTGGCGGTACCGATCCAGATTTGATCCGATGAGCACTTTTCCCACTCTCGACGCGTGGCTTTCGCATCTCGAACGCGCGCACCCGGTCGGCATCGACATGGGCCTGACCCGCATCGGGCAGGTCAAGGCGGCGCTGCAGCTCGAATTCGCGTGCCCCGTCATTACCGTCGGCGGCACGAACGGCAAGGGCTCGACCTGCGCGTTCCTCGAGACGATTCTCGTGCGCGCGGGTTACAAGGTCGGCTGCCACACGTCGCCGCACCTGCTTGAATTCAACGAGCGCGCACGCGTGAACGGGCTGAACGTCACCGATGACGAACTGCTGCCGCACTTCGAGGCCGTCGAAGCCGCGCGCACGTCGCTGCCCGAGCCCGTGTCGCTCACGTACTTCGAATTCACGACGCTCGCGATCCTGCATCTGTTCGCGTCGCGCGGGCTCGACGCGGTGATCCTCGAAGTCGGCCTCGGCGGCCGGCTCGACGCGGTCAACATCATCGATACCGACTGCGCGATCGTCACGAGCATCGACATCGACCACACCGAATATCTCGGCGACACGCGCGAGAAGATCGCGTTCGAGAAGGCCGGGATCTTCCGCGCGGGCAAGCCGGCGATCTGCGGCGATCCGGCCGTGCCGCAGACGCTCGTCGACCACGCCGAAGCGATCGGCGCCGACCTGTGGCTCGTCGGCCGCGATTTCCGCTACGAGGCGCAGGCAGGTGCGGAGCGCCAGCAGTGGAGCTACCTCGGTCGCGAGAAGCGTTATCCGGCGCTCGCGTATCCGGCGCTGCGCGGCGCGAATCAGCTGATCAATGCGTCGGCCGCGCTCGCCGCGCTCGAGGCGCTGCGCCCGCTGCTGCCGGTGTCCGCGCAGGACATCCGGCTCGGGCTCGCGAACGTCGAGCTGCCGGGGCGCTTCCAGGTGCTGCCCGGCAAGCCGGCGATCGTGCTCGACGTCGCGCACAACCCGCACGCGGCGGCCGTGCTCGAGCAGAATCTCGGCAACATGGGCTTCTTCCCGTACACGTACGCGGTGTTCGGCGCGATGCACGACAAGGACATCGACGGCGTGCTGCGGCACCTGAAGGGCGAGATCGACCACTGGTGCGTGACCGACCTGCCGCTGCCGCGCGCGGCCTCCGCGGAGCAGCTCGAAGCCGCGCTGCGCAAGGCCGGCGTGGAGGAGGGGGCCGATTCGAGCGTGACGCGTTACGCGTCGCCCGCCGAAGCGTTTCGCGATGCACTAAAAAGAGCATCCGAGAATGATAGAATCGTGGTTTTCGGCAGTTTCCATACGGTTGCCGGCGTGCTGGCCTACCGTAAATCGCAGCAACACTGACTGACGGGCAGTTTCGGACTCAGCCATTCATGGGAATTTTCTCGTTCGGCAAAAAAGACGACGACGCGCCCACGCGGCGCGGCGGTCGCACCGGGACCTCCCGGAACGTGCGCACGGAGCGCACTGAACGCGTCGAGCGACGCTCACGCCGCACCGAGCGTCCGGAATCGGACGCGCTGCTCCTCGATCCGACCCTTCCAGAAAAGCAACGCGCGCGCCGTCGCCTCGTCGGCGCGATCGCGCTCGTCGTGGCCGCCGTGATCGTGCTGCCGATGGTGCTCGATTCGCACCCGAAGCCGGTGACGGACGACATCGCGATCGACATCCCGAACCGGCCCGCGCACCAGGCGGTCGCGCCGCGCGACGACGACGCATCCGATGTGCAGGCGGGCGTCGCGCACGACGAGCCGCCGGCGTCCGATGCCGCGATCGCGGCGGTCCCGGCGCCCGCGCCGAAGGATGCCGACAAGCCGGCCGCGAAACCCGATACGACGACCACGGCAAGCGTGACGCCGCTGAAGCCGGCCGCCCCCGCGGCGAAACCGGCCGCGCCGAAGCCCGCCGCGCCGAAGCCGGCGCCCGCGACGGTCGCGAATGCCGACACCGCGAGCCCGGACAGCGGCGATGCATCGTCGCCGGCGTCGCCGGCCGGTGCGCGCTTCGCGGTGCAGCTCGGTTCGTTCAAGGATGACGCGACGGCCCGGTCGTGGGCCACCAAGTTGAAATCGGCGGGCGTGCCCGCATATGTCGAGCATCGCAAGCAGGCGGACGGCAGCACGGCTACACTGCTGCGTGCGGGCCCATTCGCGGATCGCTCGGCGGCTTCCGCCGCGATCGCGAAGGTGCGCGAAGCCGGTCTGACGCAATAACGCACGATGCTGACGGCTTTCGACTACGCTGTATTGGCGGTGATCGTGTTGTCGGCGCTACGCGGTGCGTGGCGCGGCTTCGTCTCGGAGATTTTCGGGCTGATCGGCTGGATTGCGGCGATCGTGATCGCGGGCCGCTACGTCGGGCTGGTCGTGCCATATATCCCGGCTAACTGGCCGGGCGGCGCGCTGACGCAGTGGGTGATCGCCTTCGCGTTGCTCGTGATCGGTGTCGTGCTGGTCGCCGGTGTCGCGAACGCGCTGCTGTCGCGGATCGCGCAGGCGAGTGGCCTGGGCGGCGTCGACCGCTCGCTGGGCATGATGTTCGGGCTCGTCCGCGGCTGTGTGCTGGTGGTGCTGCTGGTCGCGGCGGCCGGGCTGACCGAACTGCCCAAACAGGATTTCTGGCGCAATGCGCTATTGCGTCCTTTTGCCGAACAGGGCGTGCACGAGCTGAAGCAGCTCCTGCCCGACGGCATGGCCCAGTACGTACGCGTGTGACGACGCGGCCGGGCAGGACGGAACCGATTTTGTCATTCTGAAGGACATGCCATGTGCGGCATCGTAGGCGTTATCTCCCAATCCCCGGTCAACCAGCTGATCTATGACAGCCTGCTGCTGCTGCAGCATCGCGGTCAGGACGCGGCGGGCATCGCGACGGCGGACGGCAGCAATTTCCACATGTACAAGGCGAACGGCATGGTGCGCGACGTGTTCCGCACGCGCAACATGCGCAGCCTGCCCGGCACCTACGGCATCGGCCAGGTGCGCTACCCGACGGCCGGTTCGGCGTCGAGCGAAGCCGAGGCGCAGCCGTTCTACGTGAACGCGCCGTTCGGGATCATCCTCGCGCACAACGGCAACCTGACGAACTGGCAGCAACTGAAGGACGAGATGTTCCGGATCGATCGCCGGCACATCAACACCAATTCCGACAGCGAAGTGCTGCTCAACGTGTTCGCGCACGAGCTGCAACTGTCGACCACGGGCCTCGAGCTCGATCCGGCCTCGGTGTTCAAGGCAGTGTCGGGCGTGCATCGCCGCCTGCAGGGTTCGTATGCGATCGTGTCGCTGATCGCCGGCTACGGCCTGCTCGCGTTCCGCGATCCGTTCGGCATCCGCCCGCTCTGCCTCGGCAAGCTCGAGACCGAGCACGGCACCGAGTGGATGGTCGCGTCGGAGTCGGTGGCGGTCGAAGGCATCGGTTTCGAATTCGTGCGCGACGTGCAGCCCGGCGAAGCGATCTTCATCGACCCGGCCGGCAACTTCCACAGCCAGCAGTGCGCGGAGAAGCCGACGCTGAACCCGTGCATGTTCGAGTACGTGTACCTTGCGCGTCCGGATTCGTGCCTCGACGGCGTACCCGTCTACAACGTGCGCCTGCGCATGGGCGACTATCTCGCCGAGAAGATCAAGCGCGAGCTGCCGAACGTGCCGATCGACGTCGTGATGCCGATTCCCGATTCGTCGCGCCCGGCTGCGATGCAGGTCGCCGCGAAGCTCGGCGTCGAGTATCGCGAAGGCTTCTTCAAGAACCGCTACGTCGGCCGCACGTTCATCATGCCGGGGCAGGCCGTGCGCAAGAAGTCGGTGCGCCAGAAGCTCAATGCGATGAGCATCGAGTTCAAGGACAAGAACGTGCTGATCGTCGACGATTCGATCGTGCGCGGCACGACCTCGCACGAAATCGTGCAGATGGCGCGCGATGCGGGCGCGAAGTCGGTGATCTTCGCGTCGGCGGCGCCGCCGGTGAAGTTCCCGAACGTGTACGGCATCGACATGCCGACGCGTGGCGAGCTCGTCGCGCACGGCCGCACCGACGACGAAGTCGCGAAGATCATCGGCGCCGACCACCTGATCTACCAGGATGTCGACGATCTGCGCCGCGCGGTGCGCGACATCAACCCGAAGCTCGAACGCTTCGAGGCGTCGTGCTTCGACGGCAACTACATCACCGGCGACGTGACGCCCGAGTATCTCGACAGGATCGAGCGTGCACGCCTCACGCCGGCGTCGCAGGCCGATCGCGACACGGCCGGCGAGACCGAGCGCTCGCAGATGAACCTGCAATTGTCGGTCGAGTGACACCGGCGTACGCTTTCGCCGAAGCGTGATAGGATGTGGCCTTGCGTCGATTTGATATCAGCTTGCGGACGCGGGGCAACTTCCCAAAACAGCTAAAGCGAAGGTCGGCGGAAGTCGGCCCGAGTCGATCGCTGTCGTACCCCGAAGCCCGCTGATGCCGATGCATAGCGGGCTTTTTGTTTTGGCCTGGTTTTGGTCAGGTTTGCGCGACACGCGCAACCATCGAATACGGAAAACGGAACATGGACGACTCCCTCAACTTCGACACGCTTGCCGTGCGCGCGGGCACGCTGCGCAGCGACTTCAACGAGCACTCGGAAGCGCTGTTCCTCACGTCGAGCTTCTGCTTCTCGAGCGCGGCCGACGCGGCCGAGCGCTTCGCGAATTCGGAAGACTACTTCACCTATTCGCGCTTCACGAACCCGACCGTCACCATGTTCCAGGAGCGCCTTGCGGCGCTCGAGGGCGGCGAGGCGTGCATCGCGACCGCGTCGGGGATGGCCGCGATCATGTCGGTCGTGATGTCCGCGCTGCAGGCGGGCGACCACCTGGTCAGCTCGCGCAGCCTGTTCGGCTCGACGCTCGGGATGTTCTCGCAGATCTTCAGCAAGTTCGGGATCACGACGACCTTCGTCGACCCGACCGACCTGAACGCATGGCAGGAAGCCGTGCGGCCGGAAACGAAGATGTTTTTCCTCGAGACGCCGTCGAACCCGCTGACCGAACTCGCGGACATCGAGGCAATCGGCAAGATCGCGAAGTCGGCGAACGCGCTGTTCGTCGTCGACAACTGTTTCTGCAGCCCGGTGCTGCAGCAGCCGCTGAAGCTCGGCGCGGACGTCGTGATGCACTCGGCGACGAAATTCCTCGACGGGCAGGGCCGCGTGCTCGGCGGCGCGCTGGTCGGCTCGAAGGAGTTCATCATGGGCAAGGTGTTCCCGTTCGTGCGCAGCGCGGGCCCGACGCTGTCGGCATTCAACGCGTGGGTGCTGCTGAAGGGGATGGAGACGCTGTCGCTGCGCGTCGAGAAGCAATCGGCGAACGCGCTGGAGATCGCGCGCTGGCTCGATTCGCATCCGGCGGTCGCGCGCGTGTTTCATCCGGGCCTCGAGTCGCACCCGCAGCACGAACTCGCGAAGCGTCAGCAGAAGGCGGGTGGCGCGATCCTGTCGTTCGAACTGAAGGGCGACACGCCCGAGCAGCAGCGCGCGAATGCATGGCGCGTGATCGACAGCACGAAGCTGATCTCGATCACCGGCAACCTCGGTGACACGCGCACGACGATCACGCATCCGGCGACCACGACGCACGGCCGCATCACGCCGGAAGCGCGTGCGGCGGCGGGGATCACCGAAGGGCTGATCCGCTTGTCGGTCGGCCTCGAGGACGCGGGCGACCTGCGCAACGATCTCGCGCGCGGTCTCGGGGGCTGAGCGGGTTCATAACGATGCGACGGGGCGCGCCGGCGTCCTGTCGCCATCGGCACCGTAGTCACGGCGCACGCCTTCGCGCGTGCGCGATCCGTTCGGCGTACGTGCGGTCGGCATGTCGTCACGCACCGCGCTCACCATCCACCGCAAAGTTTCGTCGAGCGGCGTGACGGGCAATTCGCCCACCGCGCGCCGCAGTTTGTCGCGCGACCCGCTCAGGCTCTTCACTTCGTTGTGCCGCACGAAACGCGGATCGACCGTCACGTCGATCACGTAGCCGGTGATGCGGGACAGTATCGCCAGCACTTCCTTCAACGAATACGCACGCTCCGAGCAGACATTGAGTATCTCGCCGGCCGGCGCGGTTTCGATCAGCTTCAGATAGGCGGCCGTCACGTCGCGCACGTCGGAGAAATCGCGGCGCACGTCGAGATTGCCGAGCGAGATTCGCGGTTCGTTGCGCGCGTAGTGCGCGACGAGCTTCGGCAGCAGAAACGTATCGCTCTGGCCGACGCCCGTGTAGTTGAACGGCCGCGCGATCACGATCGGCAGCCGGTCGGCCCACAGCTTCGCCGCATACTCCATTGCGAGCTTGCTGATCGCGTAGTCGTTCGCGGGGGCGGGCGGGACGTTTTCGTCGAGCACGCCGGCCGTCGAGTTGCCGTAGATGTTCGCGCTGCTCGCGAGCAGCACGGCCGACGGGCGGCGGTCGAGGCCAGCGAGCGCGGCCAGCAGGTTGCGCGTGCCGACCACGTTGACCGCGTAGGTCTGCGACGGGTCATCTTGCGCGACATGCGCGCGCGCGGCGAGATGCACGACCGCATCGGGGCGCGCGTCGGCTGCGGCCGCGCGTACCGCATCCGCGTCGAGCAGGTCGACGGGCAGCAGCGTGCAGTTCGCGAACAACGGATCGTCGGACGGCGGCGAGCCGGGCGCGACCGTGCCCCAGACTTCGTAGCCGGCCGCTTCAAGGTGTTGCACCATGTAGCGGCCGGTGAAGCCCGTCAGGCCCGTGACGAACGCCCGGCGCGGGGCGTGTTCGAGATCAGAACGTGTCATGGTGCTGGTTCCGCGTCAGATCCGCCTCGACCATCATCTGGCAAAGCTGTTCGAGCGTCGTCTCCGGTGCCCAGCCGAGCTTGCTTTTGGCCTTGTCCGCGCAGCCGATCAGCAGATCGACTTCCGCGGGACGGTAGAACCTGGGATTCACTTCGACGAGCACGTTGCCCGTCGCCACATCGAGACCGCGTTCCTGCTCACCCTTGCCGGCCCATTCGATCTGATAGCCGGCCGCCGCGAACGCCATCCGCACGAAGTCGCGCACGGTTTCGGTGCGATTGGTGGCCAGCACATAGGTGTCGGGCTCGTCGGCCTGCAGCATCAGCCACATCCCTTCGACGTATTCGAGTGCAAAGCCCCAGTCGCGCTTGGCGTCGAGGTTGCCGAGTTCGAGGCGGGTCGCCTTGCCGAGCTTGATCTTCGCGACGGTGTCGGTGATCTTGCGCGTGACGAACTCGCGGCCGCGCAGCGGCGATTCGTGGTTGAACAGGATCCCGCTGCTGCCGAACAGGCCGTACGACTCGCGGTAGTTCACGGTCATCCAGTGCGCATACAGTTTTGCGGCGCCGTACGGGCTGCGCGGATAGAACGAGGTCGCTTCCGTTTGCGGAATCGACTGCACCTTGCCGAACATCTCGGACGTCGACGCCTGATAGAAGCGTGTTTTCGGGCTCACGACGCGGATCGCCTCGAGCAGGTGCAGCGGGCCAAGGCCCGTGACGTCGGCGGTCGTGGACGGCTGCTCGAACGACACGCCGACGAAGCTTTGCGCGGCCAGGTTGTACAGCTCGTCGGGCTGCGTGCGTTCCAGCAGCCGCATGCTCGAGCCGGCGTCCGTCAGGTCGTGCTCGACGAGCGTGAGGTTCGGGTGCATGTTGACGCCGAGCTCGGCGATGCGCCAGAGGTTGACCGAGCTGGTGCGGCGATAGGTGCCCGTGACGTCGTAGCCCTTGTCGAGCAGCAGCTTGGTCAGGTAGGCGCCGTCCTGTCCGGTGATCCCCGTGATGATGGCCTTCTTGCGGGTTTGGCTCATGGCGTTGTCCTTGTCGAAAACATAAATAGAGAAATTCAGGCGGTCGTGCTTGCGGCGGCCGGTAATGGGCTGCGCGCGGGGCCGCGCGTCAGGCGCCGTTCGAAGCCGTACCAGCTCAAGGTCGCGTAGGCGAGCGTGATCGCGAGCGCGAGCGCGGCCGTGACGAAGCGGTTCAGGTGCAGCGGCCACAGCGCGTACAGCACGCTCAGGTGAATCAGGTAGACGGTGTAGCTGACGGTGCCCACGTAGACGAGCATCGGGTTCGTCAGCACGCGTTGCACGACGCCGCGGCCGCGCAGCGCGATCACGACGATCGACGTGCACAGCAGCAGCGAGATGCTGTAGAGCGCCGCATTCGACAGCGGCGTGTTCGCGGCGCGAAAGCGCGGGAACGACAGGTGCAGCCAGCCGAGGATCGCGAGCGACACGAGCGCGCCGACGATCGCGAGCGGGTAGAACGGCTCCAGCGCGCGCCGGTCGCGGCGCAGCACGATCGCGAGCAGCGCGCCGGCCGCGAGCAGGTCCATCCGGAACGGCGTCAGGTAGTAGATCGGCCAGAACGAATCGAACCACGGCGTCGCGATCGCGCGCAGCACCGGCGCGGCAACGATCAGAGCGGCGGCGACCCACAGCAGCGCGCGTTCCGAGCACCACAGCACGACGAACGGCCAGAAGATATAGAACTGCTCCTCGACCGCCAGCGACCACAGCACGTTCAGGCTGTCGTGGCCGATGCTGCCGAGCGACAGCCCGATGTTGGTCGAGAAGAACGCGAACCACGGCCAGTGCGGCAGCCAGCTCGCGCCGAACAGGATCGTCGAGACCACCAGCAGCAGCACGTACGGCGGCAGGATGCGGCGCACCCGGCGCGCGTAGAAGTGGCTGAAGTACGACTGCCCGCGCGCCTTGCGCTCGAGCAGGATGCCGGTGATCAGCAGGCCGCTCAGCACGAAGAACAGGTCGACGCCCATCCATAGCGGCGCCTTCAGCGCGTGCTGCAGGAACACGGCGCCCACCGCGATCGCGCGCAGCCCGTCGAGCTGCACGATGCGGCCGTGTTGCGGCGAGGCGAGGTCGACGGGTCGCGCGAGGCCGGTCATTGCGCGGTTCCTTCGCGACGTGCATCCGATGCGTGTACGTATTGCATGCCTTTAAATGGAATATTGATTCGAAATCGATTCTAGGGAAAAGAAATCGGTAAAAAAACGCGCGCAATTTATCTGACGACAAACGTTCAAATGCCGATTATTTCGGTCACGAGATGAAAGGTTGACGTCCGCGCAGCCGCGACAAGCCACGCAGAGCGGCACTTTGTACAGCGCGACGCATGAAAGGCGGTCGTTATTTCCGTTTTCGGGTGCGATTTTCAACCTGTTCCGGTTCGATATTTCAGGCGGAAACATCCCCAAATATTTCCAAATTTCTTGTGATTATTTTTGCTTGTAACCTGCATCGCGACGTTTGAAACCTATTTAGTAGCGACAGGGTGCGCCGGCGGCAGTCCGCGGCCGCGCCGGTCGCTTCCGCATCAAGTCTGGAGAAGCGCATTGCGACGTCTGATTCTGGTTGGCATGACGGTAGGCGCGGCGCTGCTGGCGAGCGCCGCACCGGCCGAAACGGTGTTGCCCGCGACGACGTCGTGGATCGGCAACACGTTCGGCTATGGCGACGGCAGCTGGACGCAGATCGACATCCGCGCGATCGCGGTGACGCCTGAAGGCAAGGTGTATACGAATGCGCCGTGGGACGAGAGCGGGGCCGAGGCGAGCGTCTACCAGGACGGCAAGATGCTCGGTTTCGCCGGCGGCACGCACGGCTGGGGCAACCTCGGCGGCAACGCGATCGCCGTGAACAGCAAGTATGCGTACGTCGCGATCGGCGTCGGCAACGAGCGCGGCCACCTTCAGTCGCCCGGCATCTGGCCGGACAAGGGCAAGCAGTGGTTCGGCATTTCGCGGCGCACGATCGGCGACCTGAAGCAGCCCGCGCCGTTTCGCGCGGCGCCGCAGCCGGCGCCGGGCGGCCGGGCCGATACCGGCCGCGCGCGCATGGCCGCGAGCTTTATGATGGTCAACGAGGTGCCGGCCCCCGCGCGCTCGGAAGTCGGCGACGCGAAGGCGGAAGTGGGCGGTCTCGCGGCCGACGACAAGACGCTGTTCGCGACGAATCCGTCGCGCGACGCGGTGGATGTATACGACGCCGAGGCGATGCAGCAGAAGGGCACGTGGAGCGCGCACGAGCCGGGCCGCATCGCGCTGGCGGGCGACGGCACGCTGTGGCTGCTCACGGACACGATCAACGGGCCCGCGCACCTCGTGCACATGCGCGCGGACGGCCGCAAGATCGACGACGCGCCCGCGCTGCCCGACGGCACCGACGCGGTGGACGTGGCCGTCGATACGAAAGGGCGCGTGCTCGTCGCGGACAACGGGCCGCGTCAGCAGATCCTGATCTTCTCGAAAGGCGGCAAGGGTTATGCGCAGTCCGGCACGCTCGGCGAGCGCGGCGGCATCTTCGCGGGCCCCGTGCCGGGGCGGCCGGGGCCGCAGCGCTTCAACGGGCTGACGGGCGTCGGCGTCGACCGCGCGGGTAACGTCTATGTGTCGATGAACGGCATCGGGCTGCGCCACGACACGATCGGCGCGGGGCTCGGCGCGGTGCTCGAAAGCTACACGCCGGACGGCAAGCCGCGCTGGCAGGTGCAGGGGCTGCTGTTCGTCGACGGCGCGTGGCTCGATCCCGCACGGCCGAACAGCGTGTACACGGGCAACAAGCGCTTCGAGCTCGACCTGTCGAAGCCGCCGGGCCAGGACTGGAAATATGTCGGCTTCCTGTCGAACCGCTTCAAGTATCCGGACGACCCCGTGTTCCATACGGACCAGTGGCCGGGCATGCCGATCGCGCGCCGCGTCGACGGCCGCACGTTCCTGTACCTGACCGACATGTACGCCGATCACCTGAAGATCTACCGCTTCGATGCGAAGCGCGACGGTGAGGTCGCGATTCCGTCGGGCGTGATCGCGGGCCGCGCACGGCCGGTCGACAAGGTGCCGAACAAGCCGCCCGGCGGCGACTGGCTGTGGCGCGATGCGAACGGCAACGGCCGCCTCGATGCCGACGAATTCGAGCTGAACACGACCGGCAAGGCGAAAGCGGGCGGTTGGGGCTGGTGGGTCGACACGAAGGGCGACATCTGGCGCACGAGCGACGTGCGCGGCATTCACCGGTTCCGGTACGGCGGCGTCGACAAGGCCGGCAACCCGATCTACTCGTACGACAAGGTCACGACCTACCCGATGCCGCAGCCGTTCACGCAACTGCGCCGCTCGATCTACGACGCGCAGGCGGACACGCTGTACGTGACCGGTTACACGGCCGACGCGCCGCCGCAACCGGGCATCAACAAGGAAGTCGGCCGCGTGCTGGTGCGCTTCGACAAGTGGTCGACCGGCTCGCCCGTCGTGCGCTACACGGTCGCGCTGCCGTGGCAGCTCGACGCGAAGCCGATCCTGGACCTGATCGGGATCACGGTCGAGGGCCGCTACATCTTCACCGTGGAGCCGGTCGGCAAGATCCACGTGTACGACAAGGACACCGGCAAGGAAGTGGGCGTGATGAGCCCGGGCACCGAGGTCGGCAAGGCATCCGGCTGGGTCGACGTGCCGTTCGGCATCAGCGCCTTCAAGCGCGAGAACGGCGAATACCTCGTGTTCGTCGAGGAAGACGCGCGCGGCAAGGTGCTGATGTATCGCTGGAAACCGTGACGGGCGGCGCGCCGTCGTCGTCCCCGTCACACAAGGCTCAAGCATGGACAAAGGCATACTCAAGAACGTTTCGATCAACTTCATCGGGCTGATCCTGCCGACCTTCGTGTCGCTGGTGACGGTTCCCGCGTATATCCACGCGCTCGGCGTCGAGCGATATGGTGTCGTCAGCCTCGTGTGGACGCTGATCGGCTATTTCGGGATCCTCGATCTCGGGATGAGCATGGCCGCGCAGAACCACATCTCGAAGGCGCTCGCGAGCGGCAACGACGACGAAAGCGCGCGCGTGTTCTGGAGCGCGTTCTGGCTGAACCTCGGCACCGGCATCGTGGGCGGGCTGCTGATCTATTTCGGCGCGTTCATCTACACCGCGTATTTCACGAAGGTGTCGGCCGCGATGCAGCACGAGGTGTATCTGGCGCTGCCGTGGCTCGCGCTCGCGATTCCGCTGGCGAACGTGTCGTGGGTGTTCGCCGGCGCGATCAACGGCGCCGAACGGTTCGGCGTGTTCAACACGAACCAGACGATCGGCACGTTCCTGTTCCAGCTGTTGCCGCTCGGCGCCGCGTGGTGGATCGCGCCGAACCTGCAGACGGTGCTTGCCGCGGCCGTCGTCGCGCGCCTGATCGCGGCCGTGATGCTGGGCCACGCGAGCATCAAGGTGCTCGGGATCCGGCGCATCGATCCGCCGCAGTGGGGCACCGCGAAAGGGCTGTTCAACTTCGGCGGCTGGATGCTGATCGCGAGCACGACCAGCATGATCGCGGACACGCTCGACCGCGTGATGCTCGGCGCGGGCATGGGCGCGAAGTTCGTCACTTACTACACGGTGCCGCAGAACCTCGTCACGCGCCTGAACATGCTGCCGAACGCGCTCGTGCGCACGCTGTTCCCGCGCCTGTCGGCGGTCGGCCGCGACCACGCGGACACGCTCGCGCGCCAGTCGCTCGAATTCCTGAACGGCGTGTTCACGCCGGTCGGCATCGTTGCAATTTTCGCACTCGCGCCGTTCCTCACGCTGTGGGTCGGCGCCGACCTCGCCGCGCATTCGGCGCCGGTCGGCCGCGTGCTGGTGATCAGCGTGTGGCTCGTCGGCCAGGCGAGCGTCACGCGGATCCTGATCCAGTCGCAGGTCAACCCGGCCCGCGCGGCGTTCGCCGGGCTCGTCGAAATGCCGTTCTTCGTCGGCGGCCTGTGGTTCGGCATTCATCACTTCGGGCTGATCGGCGCGGCGGTGGTCGTCGCGGTGCGCGCGTTCGTCGATTACGGCGTGCTGCTCTATCTGTCGGCGATCCGGATGCGCGCGATCGTGCTCGACATGCTGGCGCACCTCGCCTTCCTGCTCGCGAGCCTGTTTCTCGCGCAGGCGTGGCCGGGGCTCGGCGAGTCGATCGGCATGTGCGCGATCGTGCTGGTACTGAACGTCGCGTGGTCGCTCACGATGACGCCGGGGCTGCGCGCGCTCGTGCGCGACCTGTTTGTCCGTCTCAATGCGAGGAAAACCGTATGAATCGCGATCTGGCGGAACACGCCGTATTGAATCTCGCCACCGCCGATGCGGCCGTGGCCGAAGCGGGCGATACCGTTGCGCTGCGTCGCTCCGAGCCGGCCGGGCGGGCCGACGCGCGCCACCCGGCGCGTGCGCTGCGCGTGGCGATCGTCCACGACTGGCTGGTCACCTATGCCGGCGCCGAGCGCGTGCTCGAGCAGATCGTCGCGTGCTTTCCCGACGCGGACCTGTTCAGCCTCGTCGATTTCCTCGACGACCGCGCGTTCGTGCGCGGCAAGCCGGTGACGACGTCGTTCATCCAGAAGCTGCCGTTCGCGCGCACCAAGTACCGCAGCTACCTGCCGCTGATGCCGCTCGCGATCGAGCAGCTCGACGTGTCGGAGTACGACCTCGTGATCTCGAGCAGCCACGCGGTCGCGAAGGGCGTGCTGACGGGACCGGACCAGGTGCACATCAGCTACGTGCATTCGCCGATCCGCTATGCGTGGGACCTGCAGCACCAGTACCTGGAGCAGTCGAACCTCACGCACGGGCCGAAATCGCTGCTCGCGCGGATGATCCTGCATTACATCCGCAACTGGGACACGCGCACCGCGAACGCGGTGGACGGTTTCGTCGCGAACTCCGCGTTCATCGCGCGGCGCATCCGCAAGGTCTACCACCGCGATGCGGCGGTGATCTTCCCGCCGGTCGACGTCGACGCGTTTTCGCTGAACGCGGAGAAGGAGGATTTCTACCTGACCGCGTCGCGGATGGTGCCGTACAAGAAGATCGACCTGATCGTCGATGCGTTCTCGCGCACGCCCGAGCGCAAGCTCGTCGTGATCGGCGACGGCCCCGAGATGCAGAAGATCCGTGCGAAGGCCGGCCCGAACGTCGAGATCATGGGTTACCAGCCGTTCGCGGTGTTGCACGACCGGATGCGGCGTGCGAAGGCGTTCGTGTTCGCGGCCGAGGAGGATTTCGGGATCTCGGTCGTCGAGGCGCAGGCCTGCGGCACGCCCGTGATCGCGTACGGCAAGGGCGGCGCGCTCGAAACCGTGCTCGACCCGCGATCGGCCCCGAACCCGACCGGGCTGTTCTTCGACGAACAGACACCGCACGCGATCGTCGCGGCGGTCGACGACTTCGAGCGTGCGCCACAGCGCTTCACGCCGAATGCATGTCGCACGAACGCGGAGCGGTTTTCCGCCGATACGTTCCGGCGGCGCTTCCTCGACTACGTGGAGGCAGCTTTGCCGGGCTCGACCGCGCAGCGCGGCAAGGCCGCCGCGCCGATGCCGGCTGCACGCGGCCCGGCGACGCTCGTGCTCGACCAGAGCGGCGTGCTCGGCGGCGCCGAGCTGTCGTTGCTCGAGATCATGAAGCACATGCGCGCGAACGCCGACGTGCTGCTGTTCGACGACGGTCCGTTCCGCGCGGCGCTCGACGAGATCGGCGCGCGCGTCGACGTGGTTGACCAGGGCGCGCTCGCGGGCGTGCGCAAGCAGGGCGGCGTGTCGGCCGGCGCATTGAAACAGCTCGTGCGGCTCGTGCGCGACGTCGCGCGCCGTGCGCGCCGCGCCGAGGTGATCTACGCGAATACGCAGCGCGCGATGGTGGTTGCCGCGCTCGCCGGGCGGCTCGCGCGCAAGCCGGTGGTGTGGCACCTGCGCGACATCGTCAGCACCGATCATTTCGGCAGCAAGCAGCTGCTGGCGATCAAATACTGCACGCGGCTCGGCGTTACGCGCGTGATCGCGAACTCCGACGCGTCCGCGCAGGCGTTCCGCACGCTGACGGGCTTCACGCCGCAGCACGTCGACGTCGTGTTCAACGGCATTTCGGCCGAGCCGTTCGATGCGCTGGAAGGCGTCAGCCAGGCCGCGCTGCGCGCACGCCTCGGGTTGCCCAAGGATGCATGGCTCGTCGGCTCGTTCAGCCGTCTCGCGCGCTGGAAGGGGCAGCACGTGCTGCTGGAGGCCGCCGCGCGGCATCCCGACATGCACGTGGTGCTGGTCGGCGCGCCGCTGTTCGGCGAGGACGAATACGCGGCGCAGCTGCACGAAACCGTCGCGCGGCACGGGATGGACGAGCGGGTGCATTTCCTCGGGTTCCAGCGCGACGTGGCCGCGTGCATGACGGCGGTCGACGTCGTCGCGCACACGTCGATCACGCCCGAGCCGTTCGGGCGCGTGATCGTCGAGGGGATGCTCGCGCGCCGGCCGGTCGTCGCGGCTCGCGCGGGCGGTGTCGTCGAGATCATCGAGGATGGCGACAACGGGCTGCTCTGCGAGCCGGGCGATGTGACCGCGCTGGCCGATGCGCTGGACACGCTGAAGCGCGACGGCGCGCTGCGCGAGCGGCTCGTCGCGAGCGGGCGCGCGACGGCGGTGCGCCGGTTCGGGACCGAGACTTACGTGCAGCGGGTCGAGAAGATCCTCGCGGATACGGCGAAGGCCGCGAAAGCGAAGAAGCAGTAACGGCGCGAGCCGGCGGTAAACGGGCCCCCAGGCGGCGTTGTGCTGCGTGGGGGCTTCGCTTTTCGGCTCGGGTGCCGTGTCGCGTGAGTTGCGGTCGGGCTGCTGCCTGCCATATCGGGCACGAGCCGGGCCGGTCGCCGTTCCGATCGGGATCGCGCGCCGCTGGCAACGCGCGAAGCGAAGGCGGCGCGGCGGCAAGCACGTGATGAAAGCCGGTCAGGAGCGGCCCACGCGGGCCGTAGCGCGGCCGGATCGAGGCGGGTTGCACATCCGGCTCAACCCAGTGTGCGACCGCGCTCCGGCCATGAAAAAGCCCCCGCGCAGCGAGATGCCGCGCGGGGGCTCCTCCGGAAGCGGACCGGCCGGGTCAGGTAGCCCGTTCGGGCGCCGATGCGACCACGCGGGTGCTGCGTGTCGGCTTGAAGCTGGCCGACCACGTCATCGCGGGCCGTTCGAACAAACGGTAGAACACGTACGCGACCGGGATCGCGGCGGCCATGAACGCGAACGACGGCCAGATCGACAGTTGCAACTCGGAGTGGAACAGCACCGAGCCGAGGCAGACGAACAGCGGCAGGTGGATCAGGTACAGCGAGTAGCTGAAGTCGCCGAACCAGCCGAGCACGCGCAGCGGCGGCGTCGGCTGCGGCGGACGAGCGAGCGCGCGGTACAGGAAGCACGCGAAGCCGGCCGACCACAGCTGGAACGCGCCGTACTGGCCGAAATGGAACGCGCCGCAGCCGGCGGCCAGCAGCACGGCGGCCGCGCCGTACCACGCACGCGACGGCACGGTGGCCGCGCCGCGGGCCTGCTGCGCGCGCACGTCGGCGATCCACGCGCCGATCGTCCACGACAGCCAGTACGACGTGAAGAATTGCAGGTCGTGCCGTTCGAGCAGCCACGCCGACGCGACGTTGACGACGGCGACCGCGGCTACGACGGCCGGCATGCCGATGCGACGGCGCAGCGCGAACAGCAGCGGGTAGATCGCGTAGAACTGCACTTCGAGCGACAGCGTCCACAGCGCGCCGTTCGACCCGTACGTGTAGCCGGCGACACCCTGCAGCGAGAACAGGTTCACGAGGAACGCCGTGACGCCGATGTCGCGGATCTTGTGGCTGACGGGCTCGATCTGCAGGCTGACCGCGTCGAGCGCGAGCGTGAACAGCAGCGCGGCGAGCAGCACCGGGTAGATGCGTGCGAACCGGCGCGCCCAGAAGTTCGGCGCGTCGAGCCGGTATGCCGGATCGGCCGCGAGCTTGAGCGCCGCGTTGCGGTGGATGCAGTAGCCGCTGATCACGAAGAAGATCGGTACGCCGGCGGAACCCCACGCGAACGGGAAGGTCAGGTAACCGGCGATCGCGCTCGGGGTGAGCGCGTGACCGTAAGCGTGATGGAAGCTCTGCATGCCGACCCAGACGACCTGGCGGCAGTGGAAATAGGCGACGAGCAGCGCCGCGAACCCGCGCATCGCGTCGATCACGTGTTCCTTGTGATCGGCGACGGGCGGCGCGGTCAGAGACGATCCGCTGAAAGCTTGCATGCGATTCGATTCCTTGCGACGGATGGAGTGGAGCATGGACGAATGGGAAGTCTGGTCCAATCGTAATGCGCAAGAATTCGATCAATGAATAAAAAAATATCGCGCGGAAATAATGCTATTCCGCATGATGGTTTTATCCGGATCTGAAAGCGGTTCCAGCGGCGCTTCAATTATTTACCGATTTTTTTCTGATAGTTTGAAGCTCCAGTTGATTGATGCAAGGAGCGGCAAGATGGACATGCATTGGATCGCGAGCGCGGCAGTACTGCTGGTCATGGTCGTGCTGTCGGCGTACCGCGAGGCGCTGAAGAACGAACCGATTCGCCCGGGTCTCGAACGGGGCGGCGTGCCCTATATCGAGGAATTCGAATCGTAAGAATTTGTATCAAGAAAATCGGTAATATGTTTCCGCTTCGGCATGCGGTCCGGCAAGATCGACCGGGTTGAAAGGATTATATTTTTTTCGGAATCATTGGGCAATCGGCCCATATCGAAAATGAGCGGAGTGGAATTGGCAGTGCCGTCGATTCTCGATATGCCGTTCGGAAAACCATCGCGCCGGGTCGCTGGTCGACGCGGCGCAGTCAACGCAATCAGGATGCGAACATGTTGAAAGTCACCAAGGCCGTGTTTCCCGTTGCCGGTCTCGGCACGCGGTTCCTCCCGGCTACGAAGGCGAGCCCGAAGGAAATGTTGCCCGTCGTCGACAAGCCGCTGATTCAGTACGCGGTCGAGGAAGCGATCAACGCCGGTATCACCGAAATGATCTTCGTCACCGGGCGCAGCAAGCGCGCGATCGAGGATCACTTCGACAAGTCGTACGAGATCGAGGCCGAACTCGAGGCGCGCGGCAAGGAAAAGCTGCTCGAGCTCGTGCGCGGCATCAAGCCGAGCAACGTCAACTGCTTCTACGTGCGCCAGCCGGAAGCGCTCGGCCTGGGCCATGCGGTGCTGTGCGCGGAGAAGCTCGTGCACGGCGAGCCGTTCGCGGTGATCCTCGCCGACGACCTGCTGCACGGCGAGCAGCCGGTGCTCAAGCAGCTCGTCGACGTGTTCGACCACTATCACAGCTCGGTGATCGGGGTCGAGACGATCGCGCGCGAGGACAGCCGCTCGTATGGCGTGGTCGAAGGCCGCGAATGGGAGGAGGACATCATCAAGCTGTCGGGCATCATCGAGAAGCCCGCGCCGGAAGATGCGCCGTCGAACCTCGGCGTGGTCGGCCGCTACGTGTTCATGCCGACGATCTTCGATCACCTGCGCCGGCTCAAGCCGGGCGCGGGCGGCGAACTGCAGCTCACCGACGCGGTCCAGTCGCTGCTCGCGAACGAACAGGTGCTCGCGTATCGCTACTTCGGCACGCGTTTCGACTGCGGCAGCAAGATCGGCTACCTCAAGGCGACTGTCGAGCTTGCGCTCCAGCACCCGGAAGTGAGCCGCGAATTCGAGGCGTACCTGCGTACCTGCTTGCCCGCGCTGGCTGCTGTCGCTTAAGCAGTCGCGCGCTCCGTTGTTTCAGGTGGTGGTTGTTCCGTTGGCCCCGGCCGTTCGCGCGCCGGGGCTTTTTTGCTTTTGCCGATGCGCGATCGTGGTGCGTGCAACTGGCGTGTCGCGTTGCGTCGGGTTCGAGTGACGAGTGGTGCCGTGTGTGGAGCGGGGCGCTCGGTCGTGGTCTGGCGCGACGTCTGAAACCGGTGCCGAAGCGCTCGCCCGGGCGAGCGGATCGTCGGTATTGTTGCGCGATGCGCATCGACGTGTGTGCTGGCGTTGGTCCTGCCGGAGTCGGTCAATGACGCCGCGCCGTCGTGCATCAGCATCCGGCCGTTACCGGCATCGCGTTTTTCCCGTTCCTTCGTGTCGCCGTCTTCGTGGCGCTCAACGCGCCGACGTGCCCGGCCGCGCGACGAAGTGCCGGGCCAGCATCGCGGCGATCGGCTTCTTGAAGTCGAGCAGCCGCTTTTCGAGATAACGCCACGACAGGTGCGCGAGCAGCACGGCGAGCGCGAATTGCAGCATCTCGGGCAGCGCTTCCCGGACGAATTCCGGAATCGGCACGTGCGCGAAGTGAGCGGGCAGCATGCCGAAGCGCGCGGGAATCAGGTTGTGGAACAGGTAGAAGCCGTAGCTGATCGTGCCGAGATAGACGAGCGGCGCCCAGTCGAGCAGCGACACGACCGGATGCTCGGGTTCGCTGACGATCCACAGCATCAGCGCGCCGAGCGATGCCGACAGGCCGAGATCCGCGAGCCCCGCGACCGCGTCGGGCAACGCGGTGCACGCGGGCAGCACGAGGAAGAACACGACGCCTGCCGCGCCGAGCCAGCCGGGCGGAATGCGGCGCAGGGTGGCCGGGCCGTGATCGGCGAGCGCCATCGCGCCGACGCCGCCGAGCGCGATCAGCGCGAAATTCCACGGGGAAAACGCGTAGATCAGCACCGGCGACGCGTCGGACAGGTAGAGCGCGAGATGCGCGACCGCGAACAGCACGATGGCCGCGATGCCGAGCGCGACGTGTCGCGCGGCGGGTACCGCGAGCAGCGCGAGCGGCGCGATCAGATAGAACTGCTGTTCAACCGCGAGGCTCCAGAAGTGCGACGTGGAGCCCGGCCAGCCGTCCTTGACGACACCGATCCAGTAATTCGACAGGAACACCGCGTGCCACGCGAGCCCGAGATTGACGCCGCGCTGGTAGAAGAGCGCGTGCGCGATCGCGAGCGCGGCGAGCAGCAGGTAGTACACGGGGAAGATCCGCAGCGCGCGTTTCGCGAGGAACAGCGCCAGTGCGTGGCGGCGCGTCATCGTGCCGCACTCGAGCGCCTGGCGGTTGCGATGCAGCTCGCCGACGATCAGGAATCCGCTGATGAGGAAAAACGTCCACACGCCAAGCTTGCCGACGTCGACGGCAAGGACGTGGCCCTTGTGGGACAGGAAAACGAGGATGACGGCGATGGCTCGCAGGCCGTCGAGTCCTTTGACGTATCTGGCTTCGCGCATGGAGGCATCCGGGCATTGAGCGAGCCCAGTATAGGTGCGCAAATATCGAACGTAATTCGCGTTCGGACGCATACGTAACGAGGTTTTTCGACGTTCGAGCATCGGCGAAGTCGGTCGGGCGCAACAAAACCTGCGGGAAACCCCGCGAAAACGCATAAAAGTACTGCACGAAGCGTCAAGGCGCTTGTAGAATCCGGCGTTGAAGCGCGCGCATTGCACGCTTCGTGTATCCAACGAACGACCACACCTGGTAGGAGAAACATGGCGACTTCCGCAAAAAAGGTGGCCAAGAAGGCTGCCGCCGCACCGGCCAAGAAAGTGGCTGCTAAGAAAGTAGCGCCCGCGAAGAAAGTAGTGGCCAAGAAGGCCGCCGTCGCGAAGGCGCCCGCTGCTCCGACGCCGCTGAAGGACAAGTTCACGAAGGCATCGCTCGCAACGCACATCGCTGAGCGCGCAGCCGTGGAAGTGAAGGCGGTCAAGGCAGTGCTCGCCGCACTCGAGAACGTCGTGCTGGGCTCGGTCCACAAGAAGGGCGCAGGCGAGTTCACGCTGCCGGGTCTGCTGAAGATCACGGCACAAGTCGTGCCGGCGAAGAAGAAGCGCTTCGGCAAGGATCCGTTCACGGGCGAAGAGCGTTGGTTCCCGGCGAAGCCGGCCAGCGTGCGCGTGAAGGCACGTGCGCTGAAGAAGCTGAAGGACGCGGCGGCGTAATGCCGCGCAACGGCTGCCGATGCATGTCGGCAGCCGTTGCAGTGTCCGACGATCCCCGTACGCGAAAGCGTGCGGGGATTTTTATTGCGCTGCGCAAATCGTGCGGCAGCGATGTCCGGTTCGACGTGCAACGCGTGGCGAATGACATGCCGCGCCCACGCAATACCGAACGGCAATCTTCATTCACGCTTGCTGCTTTCCATTCGCGGCACGCCGTGCCCGTTGCATGCGCATCGTGACTGAATGCATTCCGACCGAAATCGTTGGGCAGGTGGCCGCCGCGCGCTCCGCGATCGAGCGGCATCTCGGCGCGATGCTGAATGCGATCCACCTGTTCGGATCGGCGCTCGACGGCGGATTGAAGCCACGCAGTGACATCGACCTGCTGGTGACGGTGGCGGCGCGGCTCGACGAACCCGCACGGCGCGCGCTGATGCTCGACCTGCTCGCGGCGTCGTCACCGCCCGGTTGCGCAGGCGGCTTGCGTGCGCTGGAGGTCACCGTCGTCGCGCACGGCGAGGTGGTGCCGTGGCGTCATCCGGCGCGGCGCGAATTGCAGTTCGGCGAGTGGCAGCGCGGCGACCTCGAAGCCGGCATCGTCGAACCGGCACTCTTCGATCACGATCTGGCAATCATGTTGACGAAGGCGCGACAGCACAGTGTCGCGCTGGTCGGGCCGCCGGCGGCCGTGCTGTTCGAGCCGGTGCCCGCGTGTGATTTTGAGGCCGCGCTTCTCGCTACCGTGGCGCAGTGGGATGTCGAACAGGACTGGCGCGGCGACGCGTGCAGCGTGGTGCTCGCGCTTGCGCGCATCGGGTACAGCGCCGCGACCGGCAGGATCGCGCCCAAGGACGTCGCCGCGGCATGGGTGCTGGAGCGTCTACCGGACGCATACCGGCCGGTTGTAGCGGCTGCGCGTGCCGCCTATCTCGATGGCGAAGCGGGCGCGGCGATCCTGTCGGGTGAACCGCTCGCCGCCTTCATCGGCTACGCGCGGCGGACCGTCGAATCGATGCGGTCGGCGTAGCGGCGGATACCACGGTGCACGTGATCGGGATGCGGGCCGAACCACCGCGGATCATGAGCGCTTGCGCAGACGCCGCACGCGCAAACAGCCGATCGGGCGCTCGCCGGCGACTCGCGCGGCGCTAGACCGGCGCGCCGCCACGCATCCGAGGCACGACACGTTTCGTCAGCCCCCGGTGCCCTCATAGGCGGCCTTCAGCGCGGCGGCGTCGAACTTGGTCATCTGCATCATCGCCGCGGCTACGCGCGCTGCCTTGACCGCGTCGCGGTCGGCCATCATCGGAATGAGATCGGCGGGAACGATCTGCCACGACACGCCATAGCGGTCTCTCAGCCAGCCGCAGCCGTCCGCCGTGCCGCCGTTGTCGAGCAGGGCGCTCCAGTAGCGGTCGAGCTCCGCCTGATCGCCGCAACTGACCAGCAGCGAGATCGTGTGGTTGAACGACTCCGTGCGCGCGTGGCTCATCGCGAAGAACGGCTGCCCGAACAGCTCGAATTCGACCATCCGGGTGCCGTCGGTGCCGGGCACGGACGTGACGCGGACGACGCGCGAATCCGGAAAGATGCCTGCATAGAAGGCCGCTGCTTCTTCGGCTTCCGTCGAGTACCAGAGAAAAGGCGTGATCTTCTGAATCGTCATGACGAATCTCCTGTCTGTATTGGCCGGGGCGCAAACTGCGTGCCGACATCGGTACGACGCACGACGGCCGCCGAAATCGACATGCCGGGGCGAATGCGCCGTCGCACGGGATGAACGGTGCCGGCAACTGCGGATGGTAGTCGCCTGGTGGAGAGGTAGCGACCTGCCCGGGCATCCGGAAGCGGCGTTTCCGGCGCATTGCAGCCTCCAGGCGCCGCTGCCGGCCGGCGGTCGTGCGTCGGCATCGTCTCTGCTCGCCGGCCCGCGCAGGCCATTTCGACCCGCCGGCGACGGACGAAAAAAAAGCCAGCCACGGTCGAAACCGAAGGCTGGCTTTCCAGTTCGGCGGCAAGGCGTCGGAGACGCCATGCACACCGGATACATCGTTTTTAGAACTTGTGGCGCAGGCCGAGAGCGACCATTTCTTGCGACTTCGTGCCGGCGAAGCCGTACGAGCCGATCGATGCTTGCGCTGCCGACGTCGTGCCGTCTGCGTTGAGCTGCGTGCCGCTTGCGTGCTGGTACGCGCCGACCAGGTACACGTCCGTGCGCTTCGACAGCGAGTAGTCGCCGCCCAGCGAAACTTGATGGTACTTGGCGTCCGTGTTGCCGCTTGCCTTCGTGTACGAGTAGCCGAGGCCCAGCAGCAGCGGCGGCGTGACTTGATACGTCGCGAACGCGCGGCCCGTGTTGTACTTCTCGGTCGAGCCGAAGCCCGACGATGCGTCCGGCTTGTACTGCGAGTTGCTGTAACCGAGGCCAAGCGTGACCGGGCCGATGACGTACTGGCCTGCGACTTGCGCGATGGCGATCGACTTCGCCGACACGTAACCCGCGTTGATCGGGCCGTCGACGATGTTGTCCGACGTCGTCGACGTCCAGTTGTTGCGGACACCTGCCGACGGCGTCGGGTTGTTCGCGTAGAAGTAGCCAGCAGCAACGCCGATCGGGCCGTTGTTGTATGCGGCTGCGACCGACCACGTCTGGCCCGAACCCGTCTTGCCTGCAACGCCGCCGAGGGCGTACATGCCTTCGACCTGGAGGCCGGCGAACACCGGCGACGTGTACTTGATCGCGTTGCTGACGCGCAGGCTGTTGTCGTTGTTGTCGACGTCGCCCGGCGTTGCGAACGTGCTGCCGAAGTAGTTGTCAGCCGTGACTGCCTGGACCAGATCGACGACCGGGTCGTACTGGCGGCCGAGCGTCAGCGTACCGTATTGCTTGCTTTCGAGGCCGACGAATGCCTGACGGCCGAACATGCGACCGCCCTGGTTCAGGTGGCCCGTGCCCGGATCAAAACCGTTTTCCAACTGGAAGATCGCCTTCAGGCCACCGCCGAGGTCTTCTGCGCCTTTCAGGCCGAAGCGGCTGCCTTGCAGGTTGCCCGACAGCATTTGCCACGAGTTGATGCCTTGGCCGTTATTGCCGTGAACGTAGGCGATCGACGTGTCGATCACGCCGTACAGCGTCACGCTCGATTGAGCGTGAGCAGCGCCAGCGGCGCCCAGCAGGGCGAGCGAGAGGGTCGAGAGAGCGAGTTTCTTCATCGTTGAGTTTCTCCACGCAAGTGATTCATCGTTATTTGTTGCGGATTGGAGAATAGCTCAGTGCCATCGACGCAAGAAAGCTTAAAAAATAAAGTGTCTCGAAAAGGTAACAGCATCAAAAAGTCTATATATATCAAGCACATCAACGACTGTTCCTGTTTTTGAAATAGTTGACATTTGCTGCGGTGCGATTGTTTCGCTAGATGTTGCACATTGCGGCAGAGGGCCCGTTTCGGCCGGTTGACGCACGGAAACGAGGGTGAGCAAACGTTTGCGATTGCAGCGATCAACGTGCCGGCATGCAAGGAACGCGTCAACGCCGCGCGAATGCGCGGCGGACAGCGTGGTTGGCGGGGTGGCAAAGCGGCGGGAAGGAGGCGTTTCGATGCGGCGGCGTGCGCGATGCCGGTTGCGCGGCCGTTTTTGCGCAGCGTGTGCGAATCAGTCGTCGTGCATGCTGCTGGCGGCGCGATCGGTTTGAGCGGGCGCGGCCGACGCGACGCCGGCGGGCCGATGTGCGTTGCCGCGTGCCGCCGCGAATTCCGCGCCGAGCAGCAGCACGACCGCGGAGAAGTACAGCCACATCAGCAGGACCGCGAACGATCCGGCCGCGCCGAACGCACTGGCCGTGCCCGCATGCGCGAGGTACAGCGCGAACAGCTTCTTGCCGCCGGAGAACAGGATCGCGGACACGATGCCGCCGATCGCGGCGTCGCGCCACGCGACGCGCGCATCGGGCAGGAACTTCATCAACGCGGCGAACGCGGCCGCGAGCACCGCGATGCCGACGAAGAACTGCACGAGGTTCGTGACGACGACATACGGCGAATTGCCCAGCAGCCAGGTGCCGACGAACGTGATCGCGGTGTCGAGCACGAGCGACACGATCAGCAGGAACGCGACGCCGAGCACGAGCCCGAACGAGATCAGCCGCACGCGCACGAGCCCGAGCATGCTCGACCAGCGGTTTTCGGTGGCCGGCCAGATCACGCTGAGCGCGGCGCTGAGCGACGCGAAGGTGGCCGACGCGCCGATCGCGAGCGCGGCGAACGAGATCAGCGTCGCGAGGCCGCCGCGCTCGCCCGCGCGGTGCGCGTTCTGCACGATCGTCTGGATGCTGGCCGCCGCGTCGTTGCCGATCAGCTGGTGCGCCTGCTCGAACACCTGGCCGCGCGCGGCGTCGTCGCCGTAGAACCAGCCGGCCACCGCGATCACCATCACGAGCATCGGCGCGAGCGAGAACGCGGAGAAAAACGCGATGCCCGCGGCCATCGCGGAGCAGCGGTCGGACGAGAAGCGCTTGAATGCGGTGAGGGCCCAGTTGGCCTGTCGTTGGGCGAGGCGGGTCGCCTCGGTGGTGATCTGTCGTTTCATGCGTGGTCGGTGGCGGTACGAGGCGCCGATCAAGGTTGGCGACTGGACTAGTCTTAAAAGGGCAATGCAATTAATCGGACAAGTCCGTATTGATCCGAGGATACGGCCATAGTTGCGTGGACTGTCTATAATTCCTTTCAGTTTCCCCACCCCCACAATAACGCCGAGACCGCCATGCTACAAATGTCCCGGCGCCAGTTCCTGAAGGTGACGGCCACGTCGCTCGCCGGATCGAGTCTTGCCCTGCTGGGCTTTTCTCCGTCCGAAGCGCTGGCCGAAGTCCGACAGTACAAGCTGGCGCGCACAGTCGAAACGCGCAACACCTGTCCTTATTGTTCAGTGGGTTGCGGCATCCTCATGTACAGCCTCGGAGACGGTGCGAAGAACGCGCAGCCGAGCATCATCCACATCGAAGGCGATCCCGACCATCCCGTCAATCGCGGCACGCTGTGCCCGAAGGGCGCGAGCCTGATCGACTTCATCCACAGCCCGAGCCGCCTGACGCACCCCGAATACCGGGCGCCCGGCTCGGACAAGTGGGAACCGATCTCGTGGAACGATGCGCTCGACCGGATCGCGAAGCTGATGAAGGCCGACCGCGACGCGAACTTCGTCGAGACGGCGGAAGACGGCGCGAAGGTCAACCGCTGGCTCACGACCGGCATGCTGGCCGCGTCGGCGGGCAGCAACGAGGTCGGCTACCTGACGCACAAGACTGTCCGCAGTCTGGGAATGCTCGCATTCGACAATCAGGCGCGTGTCTGACATGGCCCGACGGTGGCAGGTCTTGCCCCGACGTTTGGCCGTGGAGCGATGACGAACCATTGGGTCGACATCAAGAACGCGGACGTGATTCTCGTGATGGGCGGCAATGCAGCCGAGGCCCATCCATGCGGGTTCAAGTGGGTAACGGAGGCGAAGGCGCACCGCAAGGCGCGGCTGATCGTCGTCGACCCGCGCTTTACGCGTACGGCTTCGGTGGCCGACTACTACGCGCCGATTCGCACCGGCACCGACATCGTCTTCCTGGGCGGCGTCATCAACTATCTGCTGACGAACGACAAGATCCAGCATGAGTACGTGAAGAACTACACGGACTTCTCGTTCATCGTGCGCGAGGATTACGCGTTCAACGACGGCATCTATTCCGGCTACGACGCCGAGAAACACGCGTACCCGGACAAATCGAGCTGGGACTACGAGCGCGGCGACGACGGTTTCGCGAAGGTCGACCCGACGCTGCAGCATCCGCGTTGCGTGTACAACCTGTTGAAACAGCACTACGCGCGCTATACGCCGGACATGGTCCAGCAGGTCTGCGGCACGCCGAAGGAGAAGTTCCTGAAGGTGTGCGAGATGCTCGCCACCACGGCCGTTCCCGGCCGTGCCGGCACGGTGCTGTACGCGCTCGGCTGGACGCACCACTCGATCGGCGCGCAGATCATCCGCACCGGTGCGATGGTGCAGCTGCTGCTCGGCAACATCGGCATCGCGGGCGGCGGGATGAACGCGCTGCGCGGCCACTCGAACATCCAGGGGTTGACCGACCTCGGGCTGATGTCGAACCTGCTGCCGGGCTACATGACGCTGCCGATGCAGGCCGAGCAGGATTTCGACGGCTACATCGCGAAGCGCGTGCAGCAGCCGCTGCGGCCGAACCAGTTGAGCTACTGGAAGAACTACAAGGCGTTCCACGTCAGCTTCATGAAGTCGTGGTGGGGCGACGCGGCGACCGCCGAGAACAACTGGGGCTACGACTACCTGCCGAAGCTGGACAAGCAGTACGACCTGCTGCAGACGATCGAGCTGATGAGCGCGGGCAAGATGAACGGCTACATCTGCCAGGGCTTCAACCCGCTCGCGGCGGCGCCGTCGAAGGTGAAGACGGCCGCGGGGCTCGCGAAGCTGAAGTGGCTCGTGATCATGGATCCGCTCGCGACCGAGACGTCCGAGTTCTGGAAGCATCACGGCGACTACAACGATGTCGATGCGTCGAAGATCCAGACCGAGGTGTTCCGTTTGCCCACCACATGCTTCGCGGAGGAAAACGGCTCGCTCGTGAGTTCGAGCCGCGTGCTGCAATGGCACTGGAAGGGTGCGGAGCCGCCGGGCGAGGCGAAGAGCGATCTCGAGATCATGTCGGGGCTTTTCCTGCGCATGCGCAAGATGTATCAGACGGATGGCGGCAAGTATCCGGACCCGATCGTGAACCTGACCTGGCAGTACGCGAACCCGGAAAACCCGACGCCCGAAGAGCTCGCGATGGAGTTCAACGGCCGTGCGCTCGCCGATTTGCCCGACCCGAAGGATCCGGCCAGGACGCTCGTGAAGAAGGGCGAGCAGCTGGCCGCGTTCGCGCAGCTGAAGGACGACGGCACGACCGCGAGCGGTTGCTGGATCTTCTGCGGTGCATGGACGCAGGCCGGCAACCAGATGGGGCGGCGCGACAACTCGGACCCGACCGGCATCGGCCAGACCCTGAACTGGGCGTGGGCGTGGCCGGCGAACCGGCGGATCCTGTACAACCGCGCATCGTGCGACGTGAGCGGCAAGCCGTTCGACCCGACCCGCAAGCTGATCGGCTGGAACGGCAAGGCGTGGACGGGCCCCGACATTCCCGATTTCAAGGCGGACGAACCGCCCGAGAACGGGATGGGGCCGTTCATCATGAATCCGGAAGGCGTCGCGCGCTTCTTCGCGCGGGCGGGGATGAACGAAGGTCCGTTCCCCGAGCACTACGAGCCGTTCGAGACGCCGATCGGCACGAACCCGCTGCACCCGAACAACCCGCAGGCGCTGAACAACCCGGCCGCCCGCGTGTTCCCGGACGACCGCGCGGCGTTCGGTCAGGCACCGGAGTTCCCGCACGCCGCGACGACTTACCGGCTGACCGAGCATTTCCACTACTGGACCAAGCACGCGCGGCTGAACTCGATCATCCAGCCCGAGCAATTCGTCGAGATCGGCGAAGACCTCGCGAAGGAAGTCGGCGTCGCGCACGGCGAACGCGTGAAGGTGTCGTCCAAGCGCGGCTACATCATCGCGGTCGCGCTCGTCACGAAGCGGATCAAGCCGCTGACGGTCGACGGCAAGAAGGTCCAGACGGTCGGCATCCCGTTGCACTGGGGCTTCAAGGGTCTGACGAAGCCCGGCTATCTCGCCAATACCCTGACTCCGTCCGTGGGTGACGGCAACTCGTACACACCGGAATTCAAGTCGTTCCTGGTGAAGGTCGAAAAGGCGTAAGGGGAAAGAGATGGCATTGCAATCGCTGGATATCAAGCGCGTCTCGGCCACCACGACGCCACCGCCCACGGTGCGCGAACCGGTGACCGGGAGCGTCGCGAAGCTGATCGACGTATCGAAGTGCATCGGCTGCAAGGCATGTCAGACGGCATGCATGGAGTGGAACGACCTGCGCGACGAGGTCGGCACCAACGTCGGCGTGTACGACAACCCGGCCGACCTGACCGAGCACTCGTGGACGGTGATGCGGTTCTCCGAATACGAGAACCCGGCAGGCGACCTCGAATGGCTGATCCGCAAGGACGGCTGCATGCACTGCGAGGATCCGGGCTGCCTGAAGGCGTGTCCGTCGCCGGGCGCGATCGTGCAGTACAACAACGGGATCGTCGATTTCCACGAGGAGAACTGCATCGGTTGCGGCTATTGCGTGACCGGTTGCCCGTTCAACGTTCCGCGGATCTCGAAGAAGGATCATCGCGCGTACAAGTGCACGCTCTGTTCCGACCGCGTTGCGGTTGGCCAGGAACCGGCCTGCGTGAAGACCTGCCCGACGGGCGCGATCGTGTTCGGCACCAAGGAGGACATGAAGCAGCACGCGGCCGAGCGGATCGAGGACCTGAAGGAGCGCGGCTTCGAGCATGCGGGGCTGTACGACCCGCAGGGTGTCGGCGGCACGCACGTGATGTACGTGCTGCACCACGCCGACAAACCGTCGCTGTATCACGGGTTGCCCGACAATCCGTCGATCAGCCCGATGGTGAAGCTGTGGAAGGGCATCGCGAAGCCGCTCGCGGTGGCCGGCATCGCGCTGACGGCGCTCGCCGGGTTCTTCCACTACGTCCGGGTCGGTCCGAACGAGGTGAGCGACGCAGAAGAATCGGCCGCGCGCGACGAGGCGCGACGCATCAAGGAGGACGCGAAATGAAGCACGACGACCCCAACCTGATCGTCCGCTACTCGGCGAACGAGCGCACGAACCACTGGATCACCGCGATCACGTTCGTGCTGCTCGCGCTGTCCGGGCTCGCGCTGTTCCATCCGTCGATGTTCTGGCTGACCGCGCTGTTCGGCGGCGGCCAGTGGACGCGGATCCTGCATCCGTTCGTCGGCCTCGTGATGTTCGTGTCGTTCGCGATCCTGGTCGTGCGCTTCTGGCACCACAACGCGCTCGACGCGGACGACCGGCAGTGGCTGAAGCAGATCGGCGACGTGCTGACCAACCAGGAAGACAAGCTGCCGCCCGTCGGCCGCTATAACGCCGGGCAGAAGCTGCTATTCTTTACGTTGGTGGCGTGCCTGCTGCTGCTCCTGCTGTCGGGAGTCGTGATCTGGCGGCGCTACTTCTCGTTCTACTTCCCGATCGGGGTGATCCGAGCGGCCGCTGTCGTGCATGCCGTGGCGGCCTTCGTGCTGATCGCGAGCATCATCGTGCACATTTACGCGGCGTTGTGGGTGAAGGGCTCGATCGGCGCGATGGTGCGCGGCACCGTCACGCTGGGCTGGGCTCGCAAGCATCACCCGAAGTGGTTCCGTGAAAGCGTGAAATAACGCATCGGACCGGGGCGGCGCGCCGATCGCGGCGGGCCTCGCCCCGTCGCCCGTCGGAACTGCCTGAAGCGCCGATCCGTCGGCGCTTGTTTATTTGGAAGACATTTCTGTGACACAACGTATTCTCGAACCGACCGAGATCTCGGCACTCGATCATTCGGCCATTCCGCGCTTTCGCCTGCCGGAGCGCGCCACCGCGTTCTCGGCGCGCGCCGCGCGGCTGCGCAAGCTCGCCGACCTGAACCCGATCAGCGGCTACCTGCGGCTGATGGCCACCGTCGCCGATGCGCAGCATGCGACGCTGCAGACGCTGGAGTTGCCGCTGCCGTCGCAGGAAGCGATCGCGCGCGCGCAGCAGCATTCGATGCCGCTCGTGCCGGCGCTCGACGGCGAGCGCGATCCGCGATGGCGCGCCGTGCTGTACGAACTGCTCGACCGCGTCGAGGGCGCCGGGCTCGTCAACCCGTCGCTCGCGAGGCTGCTCGACCGGCTGCGCCTGATGGCGCCCGCCGAACTCGACGCGCAGGCCGACGCGATCCTCGCGCTGCGCTTCGCGGAGGTCGACCCGGCTACCGCACCGTTCCTGATGGCCGCGCTGCAGGTCGTGTGGACGGACCTGGCGAGCCGCGTGTCGCCGGCCGACGTTCCGTATCTCGACCAGCCGGGGCTGTGCCCCGTCTGCGGCACGCATCCGGTCGCCAGCGTCGTGCGGGTCGGCGGCCAGTTCCAGGGTTACCGTTTCCTGCAGTGCGGGCTGTGCACGACCGAGTGGCACATGGTGCGCACGAAGTGTTCGCATTGCGATTCGACGAAGGGCATCGCGTATCACGGGATCGAGGGCGGCAGCGAAGCCGTCAAGGCGGAATCGTGTGACGAGTGCAAGACCTATCGCAAGATCGGCTATCAGGAGAAGGACTACGAGTTCGAGCCGCTGGCGGACGATCTCGCGAGCCTCACGCTCGATCTGCTGATGAACGAGGCCGGTTATCAGCGCAGCTCGCCGAATCCGCTGCTGTGGCCGGATGTGTCGCGGGAAGCGGAGTGACGGCAGGGGGCCGGGGGCGGTGCGCGAGCGCCGGCTTCGGCCGTCTGCGAAGCATCAGACGGGAGCCACCACGACGTGACCGAACCGGGTTTGAATGAACTGAATGCCGTGCTCGCGCGCGTGCCGTCGGTCGAGCGCGTGCTGTCGTCGGCGCCGCTGCAACCGCTGCTCGCCGACTATGGCCGCACACGCGTGCTGAACGCCGTGCGCGCCGAACTCGAACGCTGGCGCACCGCGGCGCAGCATGACCCGGCGGCGGCCGAGCCGCTCGACGAGCCGCGCATCGCCGCGGCCGTCGCGCGCACGCTGGCCGCGCAGAGCGCCGGTGCCGTGCGTGCGGTGTTCAACCTGACCGGTACCGTGCTGCACACGAACCTCGGGCGCGCGCTGCTGCCCGACGACGCGGTGCGCGCGGTGGTCGACGCGCTCACGCGGCCCGTCAACCTCGAATTCGATCTCGCCACCGGCCGCCGCGGCGATCGCGACGACCTGATCGACGATCTGCTGTGCGAACTGACGGGCGCGGAAGCCGCGACCGTCGTCAACAACAACGCGGCAGCCGTGCTGCTGACGCTGTCGGCGCTCGCGACGAAGCGGGAAGTCGTCGTGTCGCGCGGCGAGCTGGTCGAGATCGGCGGCGCGTTCCGCATTCCCGACATCATGAGCCGTGCCGGTGCAAGGCTGCGCGAGGTCGGCACGACCAATCGCACCCATCTGCACGATTACGCGGATGCGATCGGCCCGCGCACGGCGCTGCTGATGAAGGTGCACTGCAGCAACTACGCGATCAGCGGCTTCACGAAGGAGGCGACGCTCGCCGAACTCGCGCCGCTCGCGCGCGAGCACGGGCTGCCGGTCGCCGTCGATCTCGGCAGCGGCACGCTCGCCGACCTGTCGTCATGGGGCCTGCCGCACGAGACGACCGTGCAGGAAACCGTCGCCGCCGGCGCAAACGTTGTCACGTTCAGCGGCGACAAGCTGCTCGGCGGCCCGCAGGCCGGCCTGATCGTCGGCGATCGCGCACTGGTCGAGAAGATCAAGAAACATCCGCTCAAGCGCGCGCTGCGCGTCGGGAAGCTGACGCTCGCGGCGCTCGAACCCGTGCTGCGTCTTTATCAGGCGCCCGAATTCCTGCGTGACCGGCTCACGACGCTGCGCCTGCTGACGCGTCCGCGGCATGAGATCGCCGAAGCCGCCGAACGCGTGCGTCCGGTGTTGCAGGCCGCACTCGGCAGCGGCTTCGACGTGACGGTCGAGCCGATGTTCAGCCAGATCGGCAGCGGCGCGCTGCCGGTCGACCAGTTGCCGAGCGCCGGGCTCGTCGTGCGCACGGCGGACGGCAAGCGCAGCGGCCGCGCGCTCGCGCAGCTCGAGAAACGGCTGCGCGAATGGCCGCGACCGGTGATCGGCCGCGTTGCCGATAATGCGTTGCGGCTGGACTTGCGCTGCCTCGAAGCCGCCGACGAAGCGGCATTCGTCGCGCAATGCGTGCCGTTCGCAGGGCCCGCTGCATGATCGTCGGTACCGCCGGACACATCGACCACGGCAAGACGACGCTCGCGCGCGCGCTGACCGGTGTCGACACCGACCGCCTGAAGGAAGAGAAGGCGCGCGGCATCTCGATCGAACTCGGTTACGCGTACACGCCGCTCGACAACGGCGACGTGCTGGGCCTGATCGACGTACCGGGGCACGAGAAGCTGATTCATACGATGGCGGCCGGCGCGTGCGGGATCGACTTCGCGCTGCTCGTGATTGCCGCCGACGACGGCGTGATGCCGCAGACGCGCGAGCATCTCGCGATCCTGCAACTGCTCGGTGTGACGCACGGCGCCGTCGCGCTGACGAAATGCGATCGTGTCGACGCCGTGCGCGTCGCCCAGGTGCGCGACGAGATCGCCGCATGGCTGCACGACTCGACGCTGGCCGGTGTGCCGATTTTCGAAACGCGCGCGACGGCCGTGGACGATCCGGGCGTCGCCGCGTTGAAACGTCACCTGGCCGACGCGGCGATCGCGTGGCGCGCCCGTCGCGACGACGGCCTGTTCCGGCTCGCGGTCGATCGCGTGTTTACGCTCGCGGGGCAGGGGACCGTCGTGACGGGCACCGCATTCGCGGGCCGTGTCGCGACGGGCGACACGCTCGCGATCGTGCGCACGGGTGGCGCGACCCGCGTGCGCAGCATCCATGCGCAGAACCGGCCGGTCGAGGCCGGCCGCGCGGGCGAGCGTTGCGCGCTGAATCTCGCCGGCGTCGACAAGGCCGATGTCGAGCGCGGCGATACCGTCGCCGATGCGCGGCTCGTCGCGGTGTCGCCACGCGTGGACGTCGAGCTGACGCTGCTCGCGGATGCCGGGCTGACGCTGACGCACTGGGCGCCGCTGCACGTGCATCTCGGCACGCTGCATCGCGTCGCGCATGTCGCACTGCTCGACGGCGACACGCTCGTGGCTGGCCAGCGGATGCGCGTGCAACTGGTGTTCGACGAACCGGTATTCGCGCTGCCGGGCGACCGGTTCATCGTCCGCAATCCGCAGGCGACGCGCACCGTCGGCGGCGGTCGCGTGCTCGATCCGTTCGGGCCGGCGAGCAAGCGCCGCACGCCCTTGCGCCGCGCGTGGCTCGATGCGCTCGCCGTGTGGATCGATACAGGGCGCCTCGATGCGCTGCTCGCACAGGCGCCGCTCGGCATCGCGCGCACGATGCTCACGCATCTGACGGGCTTTGCGCCGAACGCGCTGGCGTTGCCGGAAGACGCGCTGGCGATCGGGCAACGCGACGCCGCGTCGAACGACGGCGCGGTGATTTCGCATGCGCACTGGCGCGCGCTGCAGACGCGGGCGATCGACACGCTGCGCGCGTATCACGAGCGCGCGCCTGACGAGCAGGGGCTCGACGCCGCGCGCCTGCGGCGGATGGCTGCGCCGCTCGTCGGCGATGCGTTGTGGCGCGCGCTCGTCGATGCGGTGGTGGCCGGCGGCGAAGTCGCGCGTAGCGGGCCGTGGCTGCACCTGCCGTCGCATTCGGTGAGCCTTGATCCGCGCGAGGAAGGGCTGGCGCGGCAACTGCTGCCGCTGATTCATGCGGGGCGCTTCGATCCGCCGTGGGTACGCGACCTGGCCCGCGACACGGGCGCGGCCGAGGACGCGGTGCGCACGCTGCTGCGCAAGCTCGCGCGGCGCGGCGACGTGCATCAGGTCGTGCGCGACCTGTTCTATCACGCGGATGTCGTGCGCGAACTCGCCGAACTGGTCGCGCATCTCGCGCCGGCGCCCGGCGCGGGGCTCGATGCCGCGACGTTCCGCGACGCGACGGGGCTCGGCCGCAAGCGCGCGATCCAGATTCTCGAGTTCTTCGATCGGGTTGGGTATACTCGCTTCCACCGCGATCTTCACTTCCTGCGGCCTGACAGCGGTTGGATGGGTATTCAGGCGTAGGCGCTCGTTGTTCTTTTGGTTCTTTTCCCCGAGGAAGGCATTCGTATCCGGTGGTACGGCCGGGCTTCAAACCCGGTTGGGGGTGTCAGACACTCCCGGGTCGGTTCGACTCCGGCTGCCTTCCGCCATTCCGTCTTCTTGCGATTCAATGCGCTTCGAATGGCGTGCAATTGCGTCATGGGCCGACGCTGTAAAGCGGCCACGATCGAGCAAACTTGATCGGGAAAATTACTGAAAGTTCGCGAATTATTTTCCGGCTATAGTGGAATCACTGGGGGTAGGCGTGGCGCTTCTTGCCGATACCGGCCAGGTAATGACTGTAGACGGGTGCTGTATGAAAAATAAAATCGAAAAGACCGCCGGACCGATCTGGGGTGTGGCTGCTGGATTGCTTCTTGCCGCCGCAGGATTGAGTCTCGGCATCTTCCCGACGTCCCTGCACAGCTCGGGAACCGCAAACGACTTCATGGCGTCCGGCGCTGCGATGCTGGGCATCTTCCTCGTCGTCTATTCCACGCACGAGTTACGAAGAAAGCGCTCGCACTGAGCGTTCGCGCGTCACTGTCCACGAAACACGACTCGAGCCGGCCGACGGCTCATGAATGCGCTCGTCCGCGATACGTACGTTACGCACGAGCCGTACGGAATTTCGTGCGCGCTACGACTTGAGGATTTCGTGCTTGTAGACGAGCTCGACGATGCGTTTCGTCGGGATGCTCGCGCGCAATGCGTCGACGCCGTCGATCGGAAACCACCGGCATTGCTCGATCTCGTTGTTCGGTTGCGGCGTGTGGTCCGGGCCGACTTCCGCGAAGAACACGTGATGGATCTTCGCGAGCCCGGTGAACTGCATCGAGTACACCAGATGCTGGCCGGTGACGCCGGTTTCTTCGCACAACTCGCGATGTGCGGCTTCGAGCGGCGTTTCCCCGCGCTTGATCGTGCCGCCGGGCAGCGCCCAGCGCGACGACGCGCGCGCGACGAGCAGCACCTGGCTATCGCGGTAGCAGACGATCGTCGCCCGTTCTTTAACGAGTACTTCGGTCGATTGAGGGGAATTCATAGGCTCAGGGGCATGGACTCTGGCGAGATTCTAACCAGCGTTTATCGCGGAGCCAAGGCGGCATCGGCGGAAACCGTTCGATCGAGCGATCAGCACCGCGATTGCGCCGATAAGTCGAAGCTGCTCCCGGTGTGCGAATTGCCCGCGAATCGGCTGAAAAAGGGGCGTTTACAGGCGGATTCGCCCGGCCGGTGCGGCGCATACTTGAGGCCCTGACGACCAGACCGGACCCGGCCATGACTACCTTAAGCATGCAAACGATCGTTTGCGGCAAGACCATTCAGGTAGCGCTGATGACCGATATGGCGACGGCCAGTATTTTCGTGATGAACAATGACGACGGTACCCATCAGCCGCGGATCATGAAGGTTCGCCAGTACCTCGATGCGGGTATGACGGGTGAGGATGTCGTCCGCCATGTGTTGAATATCGTGGTGGCGTCGATCGAGCGGCGCGGCCAGCTTTGGGCACACTGAAATTCTTCCGGGCAGTTGTCTGCCCGACTTCGGTGCTGCAGCGGGCGGCTCGAAAGGGGATTCGGCGAGGATGGCGAGACGCAGGGTAGTGCCTGCGATCGGATCGGAAGCAATCGGCGATCGCATCCACGTGCTGAAGGACGTGTGAGCAGCGATGTGGCGTCGGCACCCTACCCAGCGCATCGGCTCCACGTTTCGCAAGCGGCAACGAGACAGAAGGGCGATACAAAAACAATCAGGATCACGACGGCAGCGCAGCGTCGGCTCGAACTTCGGGCCTGGCGGCGCGCTACCGCCTGGGGTGTTTCATCTCCTCGGCCTCCATTGCCGCGGTGCGTTCCTCGCTCGCGGAAACAGGTTCCATGGCCTCGTCGATCGAGGCCAATGCGTACTCGCAGGCCAGCTTGGTTTCCTCGACGTCGGCGTCCGGCTCCTCGTCGTCGTTGAGAGGCGGCTCGAGCATGTCTTTGAGCATCGTCGCCAGTTCCGGGGTGTCCCAGGGTTCGCCTCGTTGCTCCTTCTTCCTGATGTAGTGCCGGATCTCCGCATCCTGTTCGGGTGTCAGTGGCAGGTGCCGAAAGGTGCTGCTTGGGTTGGCATCGATCATGATGGTGCTCCGAAGTCCGGCGGGGTCCCGGTTTGGCTGCTTCCCGGGATGCTCCATGCCGGAAAAACGATAAGGATGACGGATCGACTCGCGAGCGAGGCCGGGCCAGGGCGACTCGCGCGACGGTCGGCGCCGCGGATACTGCGTTCGCCGAGCGGATGTACCGCCTGCAATTCGGTATTCACGATGCGTTGGGTCCCGAATTGATGCGCCATCGAATGCTCGGACGTGTGTGGCAGATTCTTATTTGCGGAAGTTCGGATCATGGATCCGGTCGAGGCGAGCGAACAGCTCATTGATCTGGTATTCGAGTACCTTGTTTCGCTCGAATCGTGTCCGGAGTGCGTCGAGCTTGACTCGCCAATACGCCGGATCGCTCACTGGCGATCGGTTGGTGAAGGCGTCGTGGGTTTGCTCGAGCAGTCCGATCGCTCCCCTAATGTGAGCCAGTTCGCGCTCCACATCGCAGTACCAGCTCATTTTCCGACTCCCGGTTATGGTTCGATTCTTGGTTTTTTTGTACGGCGAGTGCGTTCGATTTCACTCGAAAGCCGCCGCACGGGCCAATTTCGAGCGGTGTTGTCGTCAGTGCCCGCAGGCAGGATCTCGACCACAGTGTCGAAGCCTGCGTCGTCGTCATGCGGGCGGTCGTGTTGCGCCGGCGCATGGGGCAAATGAGCGCGCAATATTCGAGTCCACGATAGAGATGCGCGCTCATGACGAGCTGCTGAACTCTGAACGTTCGGCCGCGACGAATCGCAGGGCGAACGCATCCGGCCTGTATCGCCGTGTGTGGCGCGACGGGGGGACGAAAGACTTAGCGCTGCGTGCGACAGTGGGCGCGCTGCAGCAAGAGGGAAGAGGGAGGGCGAGCAGTCGAACGGATCACGACTGCTCGGATGAGCTCATCATACGCGCGTCGTCCTTCGGGTGCCTGTCTTATTTCGGGCGACGCGGATTGCCGTTGATACGCGGTGTCCGGCGCGGTCGGGGTGCGCCGGCGGTCGGCGTTCGGGCCGACCGGCGCGGTGCCTGACACACCGCGCGGTTGCCACGTATCGGGTTCTTACTTCTTTTCCGGCAGGAACCAGTTCATCACCAGCGCGCAGATACCGCCCGTCGCGACGCCCGATTCCAGCACGTTCTTCAGTGCGTGCGGCAGGCTGTTGAGAATGTCGGGCACCTGCGATACGCCGAGGCCGAGCGCCAGCGACACCGCGATGATCAGCAGCGCGCGGCGGTCGAGCTGGACGCCCGCGAGAATGTTGATGCCCGAGGCGGCCACTGCGCCGAACATCACCATTGCCGCGCCGCCGAGCACCGGCTCCGGCACGGCCTGCAGCACGCCGGCGACGACCGGGAACAGGCCGAGCACCACGAGCATCCCCGCGATCCAGATGCCGACATGGCGGCTCGCGACGCCGGTGATCTGGATCACGCCGTTGTTCTGCGCGAACACGGAGCTCGGGAACGTATTGAACACGCCGGCCAGCAGCGAGTTCGCGCCGTTGACGAGCACGCCGCCCTTGATTCGTTGCATCCACACCGGGCCTTCGACCGGTTCGTTCGAGATCTTGCTGGTGGCCGTCACGTCGCCGATCGCTTCGAGCGACGTGACGAGGTAGATGATCAGCATCGGCACGAACAGCGACCACGAGAAGCCGATGCCGAAGTGCAGCGGCGTCGGCACCTGGAACAGCGCGGCCTGGTGCATGCCGGTGAAGTCGAGGCGGCCGAGGAAAGCAGCCGCGAGGTAGCCGATCACGAGCGCGATGACGAGCGCGGTGCTGCGCACCCAGACGATCGGCACGCGGTTCAGCAGGATGATCGTGCCGAGCACGAGGCCCGACAGCGTCAGGTTCTCCGCGCTCGCGAACGTGCCCTTGGCCATCGCGCCGTAGCCGCCGCCCATGCTGATGAGGCCGACCTTGATCAGCGTGAGGCCGATCAGCAGCACGACGATGCCGGTGACGAGCGGCGTGATCAGGCGCTTCACGAACGGCAGGATGCGCGACACGCTCATCTCGACGAACGACCCGGCGATGACGACGCCGAAGATCGCGGCCATCACGGTCTCGACCGGCGTGCCCTGCTTGACCATCAGGCTGCCGCCGGCGATCAGCGGGCCGACGAAGTTGAAGCTGGTGCCCTGAACGATCAGCAGGCCGGCGCCCAGCGGGCCGAAGCGCTTGCACTGGACGAAGGTGGCGATGCCGGAAATCACCAGCGACATCGACACGATCAGGGTCGTATCGCGGCTGGACACGCCGAGCGCCTGGCAGATCAGCAGGCCGGGCGTGACGATCGGCACGATGATCGCCAGCAGGTGCTGTAGCGCGGCGACGAAAGCGACCATCGGCGCCGGCCGGTCGTTCGGGCCGTAGACGAGGTCGCGGGCCGATGCTGCGGCGTCGGCGCCGTGGGCGGCAGGTTGGGCGGAGGAGGCGGGTTGCATGGCGAGCGGGCCGGACAAGGTGGAAAGTGCGGCATTTTAGCCGAAGGGCCCGCCGCCGCCGTCGGGGCGCGCTGCGATAACCGGGATTCGACCGATGGCGAAAACAGCGACGGATCGGCGCCCGCTCGGCCGCGACCGCGGCGCCCATCGATCAGCGGGTTTGCCGCGATGCGACCGTGGCCATCGTCGCGGTCGCGCTGAAGCCGGGCAATTCGGGAATCCGCTGCGCCATGAACTGCAGGAACGTGCGGGTCCGCAGCGGCAGATATCGGCGCGACGCATACACGAGGTGCAGCGCATGCGGCGGAACCATGTCCCACTTCGGCAGTAGCCGGACGAGCTGCCCGGTGTCGATCAGATCCTGGACGAGCCACGCCGGCGCGCTGCCTACCGCGTTCCCGGCCAGAAAGCACTCCCGCAGCGCAATCGAGCTGTTCACACGATACCGGCCGCGTACCGGAACGGCGACCTTGTCGTCGCCGCGGGCAAATTCGAGTTCGCTTCCGATGATGTCCGTGCGCGCGTAGCCGACGTACTCGTGCGCCGCCAGGTCTTCCGGCCGGCGGATCCTGGGTGCCTTCGATACATACGCCGGCGCGGCCACCAGCAGGCGCGGCGACGACGCGATGTGTCGCGCGACGACATCCGGCGGCAGCACGTGACCGAGGCGAATGGCGACATCGACGCCTTCCTCGACCAGATCGATCACGCGATCGGTCAGGTGCAGTTCGACGTCGATCTCCGGCCACGCGGCGAGGAATTCGAGCACGAGCGCGTTCAGCCTCAGCTCGCCCAGCCCCAGCGGCGCGTTGACGACCAGTTTGCCGACCGGCCGCAGCGTTTGCCCGCGCACCTCGGCCACGGCGCTGGCGTATTCGTCGAGCACGCGCTTGCAGCGGTCGTAGAAACGGCGGCCTTCGTCGGTCGGCGCGAGGCTGGTGGTCGAGCGTTCGAGCAGGCGGACGCCCAGTTCTTTTTCGAACGCGGCGATGATCTTGCTGATCGTCGGCTGGCCGGTGCCTTCCTCGCGAGCGACCGCCGAAAAATTGCCCAGCTCGATCGCGCGGACAAACACGCGCATGGATCGCAGCGAATCCATCTTATTCCCTTATGGCATGAACCCTATTCAAGTTTCCCATGTTCCGGCGAAATTGGGCATGACTTAACGTTCGTGAACCTTCAACCCTTGATGAGGAGTCGACATGAACGAGGCAACGCAATCTTCGACACTGGACGGCGCGCACGTCGTGATATTCGGTGGGAGTTCCGGAATCGGTCTTGCAGCCGCGGCCGCCGCGAAAGCGAGGGGCGCCACCGTCACGCTGGTCGGCCGGACCCGCGCGAAGCTCGAGGCGGCCGCGCACGCGATCGGCGGCGCACGCATCGCGGTGGGCGATATCGCGGACAGGCACGCGGTGCAGGCCGTATTCGACACGATGACGCGCGTCGATCACCTGGTCGTCACGGCCGGCCGCTTCATCGCCGGCAAGCTGAACGAGACCGATCCCGATCATCTGCTCGGTGCGATACAGGAGCGTATCGCCGGGCCGGTCTACGCGATCCGGGCCGCGTTGCCGCTGATACCCGCGACCGGCTCGATCGTGCTGACCGGCGGGCAGCTGGCGGATCGCCCGGCCGCGCAGGGCACGTCCGTCATCGCCGCGGCCGTGCGTGGCGTCGAAGCGCTGGCGCAGTCGCTCGCGCTGGAACTGAAACCGATTCGCGTCAATGTCGTTGCGCCCGGCTTTGTCGAGACGCCGCTGTACGACGCGTTCGGCCCGGAAGCGCGCGATTCGATCCTGGCGGGGGCGGCAGCGGCACTGCCCGGCGGCCGCGTCGGGCGCGCCGACGAAGTCGGGGACGCGATCGCGTTCCTGGTGGGCAACGGCTTCATGAACGCCGAAATCCTGCACATCGACGGCGGCGGCCGGCTGGTCTGAACCGGGCGCGTCGCACGGCGTCAGCCGGCCGCGCGTGTTTTCGTGCCGCGCGCCGGTGTGCGCGGTGCGCGGGCATCGGGATACATGCGCTGGCACACGGCAATGACCGTGTCGCGCAGGCGGCGATGCACGGGGTCGCCGTGCATGCGCGGGTGCCACAGCGCGGAGACGAGGATCGCGGGCAGGCGGACCGGGATCTCGAAGCTACGCAGCCCGAGGATTTCGACGAGCCCCGGCGAGAACGCGTTGCCGAGGCACGAGCGCGGCACGAGCGCGATCAGGTCGGTGCTGGCCGCGACGCGCATCGCATCGGGGTAGCTGGGGACGACCACGCGCACGGTCTGGTCCGAGCCGGACCGGTTCGCCGACTCGTCGGCCGGTCCGCTGAAATCGCCGAGCTGCGATGCGATCACTTGACGGCAGGCCGCAAAGCGCGCGGGCGTGATCCGGGCCGACGCGAACAGCGGATGTCCGGCGCGCGCCACCGCGACGTGCCAGTCGTGACCGAGCATGCGCGTGTGCAGCTCGGGCGCGTCGTCGCCGCGCTTGCCGATTTCCAGATCGACGGTGCCGTCGCGCAGCGCTTGCGGATCGCGATCGGGTTTGGGCACGAAGCGGATGCGCACGTGCGGCGCGACTTCGCCGATCGCGGCGACCACCGGGCCGGACAGCATTTCCATGAACGACGCCGCCGCGCGAATGGTGAACGTGGCGGCGAGCGTCGCCAGGTCCACGTCGGCCGTCGCCGGCCGCAGCACGGCGCGCGCGTCGCTCGCGATCGCATGTACGCGGTCGCGCAATGCGGCCGCGTGCGGCGTCGGCACGAGCTTGCGCCCGGCGCGCACGAGCAGTTGATCGCCGGTGGAAAGCCGCAGCCGCGTGAGCGTGCGGCTCATCGCGGACGTGCTCAGGCCAAGCCGGCGCGCGGCGCCGGTCACGCTGCCTTCGGACAGCAGCACGTCGAGCGCGGTGACGAGGTTCAGGTCGATGTCTTCCATGCGGACAGGATACGCCATTGCTCGATCTGGCATGGCGTCTGATGCAACTATCGATTGCATCCGGTGCGTCTGGCGCATGGTTTGGTGCGCGCCTATAGTGGGCGCATCATGCAACCCGGCAAAGGCGGAAACCATGCAATCGACTGAATCAAACCGGAACGCACCCGCGATCCTGCTCGTTGCGGCGTCGCGCGGCCTCGGGCTCGCGATGGCGGAGGCATTTCTCGACAAGGGCTGGAACGTCACGGGGACCGTGCGCGAAGGATCGGGTCGCACGAAGCTGCACGATCTCGCGGACCGGTTCGACGGCCGGCTCGAGATCGAGACGCTCGACATCTGCGAGCCGGTGCAACTGGCCGCGCTGCGCGAGCGCCTGTCGGGCCGGCGCTTCGACCTGCTGTTCGTGAACGCGGGGACGACCAACGATCCCAACGAAACGATCGGCGAAGTGACGACCGACGAATTCGTGCGCGTGATGATCACGAATGCGCTTGCGCCGATGCGCGTGATCGAGGCGCTGCAGGATCTCGTGACCGCGGACGGCCTGATCGGCGCGATGTCGTCGGGGCAGGGCAGCGTCGCGAACAACGTCAACGGGATGCGCGAGGTCTATCGCGGCAGCAAGGCCGCGCTGAACCAGTTCATGCGCAGCTTCGCGGCGCGCCAGGCCGGCACGCCGCGCGCGCTGGCGCTGATGGCGCCCGGCTGGGTCCGCACGGAGCTGGGCGGGCCCGATGCGCGGCTGACCATCGACGAGAGCGTGCCGAGCCTCGTCGACGTGCTGATCGCGAAGCGGGAGCGCCCCGGGCTCGAGTATCTCGACTATCTGGGGCGGACGGTGCCGTGGTAAGCGGTGCATCGGGCATGCATCGGGAAACGCCGCACTTCCAGTGAATCGCGATCCGGGCGATCATGCCGTTGCTCGATCGCCGCGACGTGTCGCGCTACATGGTGCAGCCGGACACCGTCACGGCGACGCCACCGGGAGGCACCCGATGAATCCGTTTCAATTCCGTACCGTTCCGACGCAGATCGTCGAATTCGGCGCCGCGCGCCGGCTCGGCGCGTTGTTGCGCGAACGTTTTCCGGCGCTCGCGCGGCTGTGCGTCGTCACCGATGCGTTCCTGCATCGCAGCGGGGTGCTCGCGCCCGCGCTGGCGAGCCTCGCCGCGCACGGCTGGCAGGTGACCGTGATCGACGACGTGATCGCCGATCCGCCCGAGCACGTGGTGCTCGAAGCGACCGAGCGGGCCGTCGCGGCCGATGCCGAGCTCGTGCTCGGCCTGGGCGGCGGTTCGTCGATGGACGTCGCAAAACTGATCGCGGTGCTCGCGCCGGGGCGGCAGGCGCTGACCGACATGTACGGCGTCGACAAGGTCGCGAGCGCGCGGCTGCCGCTCGTGCAGATGCCGACGACGGCCGGCACGGGTTCGGAGGTCACGGCCGTGTCGATCGTCACGGTCGGCGAGGCGCGCAAGATGGGCGTCGTGTCGCCGCACCTGTTCGCGGATGTCGCGATCCTCGACGCCGAGCTGACGCTCGGCCTGCCGCGCGCGGCGACGGCCGCGACGGGCATCGACGCGATGGTGCATGCGATCGAAGCCTATACATCCGCGCGGCTGAAGAATCCGGTATCCGACATGCTGGCCGTGCACGCGCTGACGCTGCTGTCGCGCAACCTGCTCGCGGCATGCGACGACGGCAGCAACCGGCCCGCGCGCGAGGCGATGCTGGTCGGCGCGATGTTCGCGGGGCAGGCGTTCGCGAACGCGCCGGTCGCGGCCGTGCATGCGCTGGCCTACCCGGTCGGCGGGATCTTCCACGTGCCGCACGGGCTGTCGAATGCGCTCGTGCTGCCGCACGTGCTGCGCTTCAACGCGCCGGCCGCCGCGCCGCTTTATGCGGAACTCGCGGCGATCGTCGCGCCGCAGGCGACGGGCAGCGACGAAGCGAGGACGCATGCGCTGATCGACGAGATCGACCGGCTGATCGTCGCGACGGGCATCCCACGCACGCTGCGCGAGGTCGGGATCGGGGAGGGCGACCTGCCGAGGATGGCGTCGGACGCGATGCTGCAGACGCGCCTGCTCGTGAACAATCCGCGTGAGGTGACGGAGGCCGACGCACTGGCGATCTATCGGCACGCGTGGTGATGCGGCCGGCGTGAATGGTCGACCGGCCGCGGCGCGATGCCGCCGGCCGGGTGCCGTTATTTCAGGTCGCGATCCTTGCAGGTCGGCTCGAGCTCGCCGTCGAAGTACTGATACAGGTGCACGAGCAACTTGTTGGCGCCGACCTTGCGCCCGAGGTAATGCGTGCCTTCCACCGACGTGCAGGTCGAGAACGCGAGCTGCAGCCCGCCGTCGAGCACGGCTTCCGGGCGGGCGCCCTGGCGCACGAAGCGCGCGGTGCCGACCACGCCGAAGCCGCGCGTGTCCGCCGCGACCGATTTCGGCCGCGACAGCGCATACGCGGCGATCGTGCGGTCGTCGTGCAGCGCGTCGAGAATCTGGTTGCCGGGCTTGCCGGCAGGCCCGGTGATCGTCGCGCAGCAGCGCGGGATGCCCTTGTCGTCGTCCGGCAGTATTTGCAGCGACGTGCCCGCCGCGAGGTGCGTGTTCGGCGTGTAGTAGACGCCGTCGGCAATCACGCCGACCTGCTGCGCATGCGCGGCGACGGAGACGGCGAGTGCCGCGGCGAGCAGGAGCGGACGAAGGGGGCGGATGGGCATGATGGCGGCGATGATACACGCCGTGCGCGATCAGGCGCGCGATGCGTCGGCGCCGGCCGCCACCACGTACGCCGATGCCTGCTTCGTACCATCCGGCTTCGTTTGCAGGTAGACGCCCTGGATCTCCGGTTCGAAGCCCGGCAGCGCGTTGATCCCGGCTTCGAGCGCGCGGAAGTAGTCGAGCGCCGGGCCGCCCCACGCTTCGCCGGGCACCACGCAGAAGATGCCGGGCGGATAGGGCAGCGCACCTTCGGTCGCGATCCGGCCTTCGATGCGATCGAGCGTGACGAGCTCGACGTTGTTGCGGATCAGCTCGGTATTCGCGGCTTGAGGCAGCATCGCCTGCTTCGGGAACTGCGCGCGCCGGAACATCTGCTTCTGCAGGTGCTTCATGTCGTGGCTGCGGTAGAAATCGTGCATCCGCTGGCACAACTGCCGCAGGCGCATGGTGCCGTACAGCTCCGGATACGCTTCGCACAGCGACGGAATCGCTTCGCGCAGCGGCGTGTCCTGGTCGAGATGGCGTTCGAACTGCGCGAGGTGCGCGACCAGATGCTGCAGCTTGCCGAAGCTCTCCGACGGCGTGAGCAGGAACAGGATCGTGTACAGGTCGGCCTTCTCGGGCACGACGCCGTGCTCGCGCAGGTAGCGCGCGAGGATCGGCGCCGGCGCGCCGAACGGCGCGTACTCGTGCGTGTCGCGATCGATGCCCGGTGTCGTCAGCAGCAGCTTGCACGGATCGACGAAATACTGGTTGTCCGCATAACCTTCGAAACCGTGCCAGCTGTCGGCCGGATGGAAGCGGAAGAAGCGCAGGTCGTCGACGATCTGCTCGGTCGGGTAGTCGGCCCACGGGCGGCCGTCGACATGCTGCGGAATGAACGGACGGATCTGCCGGCAGGTCTTCAGCAGCAGCTTGCGCGCATCGACGCCGTGCGCGACGCAGTCGCGCCACAGGCGCTTGCCGGCCGGGCCCGCGTGCATCTGCGCGTTGACGTCGAGCGCCGCGAACATCGGGTAGAACGGGCTCGTCGACGCATGGATCATGTACGCGTTGTTGAAGCGCCGGTGATCGCAGTAACGCTTCTGGCCTTCGATGTGGCTGTCCTTCTTGTGGATCTGCGACGTCTGCGAGAAACCGGCCTGCTGCTTGTGCACCGACTGCGTGACGAGGATGCCGGGATCGTCGGGGCCGAGCGTCAGCATCAGCGGCGAGCAGTCCTGCATCATCGGGATGAACTGCTCGTAGCCGACCCACGCCGAATCGAACAGGATGTAGTCGCACAGATGCCCGATCCGGTCGACGATCTCGCGCGCGTTGTAGATCGTGCCGTCGTAGGTGCCGAGCTGGATCACCGCGAGCCGGAACGGGCGCGGCAGGTCGGCGCGCTCGGGTGCGACGTCGCGGATCGCGTCGCGGATGCGCGCTTCGTCGAGTGCCGCGTTGTCGACGCCGCCGATGAGGCCCCACGCGTTGCGCGCGGTTTCGAGGTAGACCGGCCGCGCGCCGGACAGCACGAGCGCCCCGAGGTGCACCGACTTGTGGTTGTTGCGGTCGAACAGCACGAGATCGCCGGGCGCGAGCAAGGCGCTCGTGACGACCTTGTTCGACGTCGACGTGCCGTTCAGCACGAAGTAGGTCTTGTCCGCGTTGTAGATCCGCGCGGCGTTGCGCTGCGCTTCCAGCGCGGGGCCTTCGTGGATCAGCAGGTCGCCGAGCCGGACGTCCGCGTTGCAGAGGTCGGCGCGAAAGATCGTCTCGCCGAAGAAGTCGAAGAACATCCGGCCGAGCGGGTGATTCGAGAAGAACTGGCCGCCCTGGTGGCCGGGGCAGTCGAACTCGACGTAGCCGCGCTGCACGTAGTCGCGCATGACCTTGAAGAACGGCGGCAGCAGGTTCTCGCTGTAGATGTCGGCGGCGGCGGAGATCTGCCGGCCGTAGTAGTGACGGCCGCCGTGCCCGAGCTGGATCACGCCGCTCGCGCCCGGCAGGATCGACGGCGGCACTTCCTGGTCGGGCTCGACCGCGACGAAGAACGGAATCGCGAAGCCGGTTCTTTCAACGGTTTTCTGGACTTTCTGCGCCGCATCGATTCCGACGACGATTGCCGCGATATTCGTGAAATCGGTCTGGAATACGTCGACCTGTTCGTGCGTGGTGAGGAAGGCGCCAATCAGCGCCGGCTCGACTGCGATTTTCAACAGGCTCACGCGAATTCTCCCGAAAATGTGCGGAAGCGGGCGCGGCATTCGTGCCGGTACGCAATCCATGCGTAATCCGGCATGCGCCGCAGCCGATTCAAATGCTCCCGCGAATGCTGAATGCCGAATGCGCTCCGCGCCAGCTGGCCTTGCGCGGCGGGGTGCAGCCGCCACCGGTCAGCGCACGGCGCAGCCGATCCTAGCAACAAAACCCGGCGAGTTCAATCGAGCGGAAATGACAATGTTATTGCAGGGTGAGAATGATCAAGTTATCTCAAATTTAAATGCTGCGGCGCACATGAAAATGATCAAATCATGAAATCCGATTTGAAAGCGACCGACGTTTTCGCCGAATCGTCGGCTTTTCATTGAAAGTCGTCTATGGCATAGTCGGCAGCGAATTGGATGGCGAATCAAACCGGAATTGCGAGCGTCTCATGTCGCTGCCCGTGGCCTGCGTCCGGGTGCTCGCGAGACGAACAACCCCAACGAAGCAACGGAACAACGAGGGCAACATCATGAATACGTCCGTCGGTGGCATCCGTCGTCTCGGCATGCGTGCGCTGCTGGTCGACGACGAGATCACGCAGGAAACGGCAACCGGGCGCGCGGTCCGCACGCTGAGCGCGGAGCTCGTGCAACGTGACATCGACGTGCTCACGGCGACCTCCGCCGACGATGCGATCGTATCGATCCGTTCCGATCCGTCGATCCAGTGCGTGCTGCTCGACTGGGATCTCGGCGTGGACGGCCACGGGCCGTCCGAGGCCGTGGTCGACGCGATCCGGCAGCGCAATGCCAACGTGCCGATCTTCCTGCTGGCCGACCGCAGCGTCGCATCGACGGTGCCGGCCACGGTGATGGGCAAGGTCGACGATTTCGTGTGGCTGCTCGAGGATACGGCCGACTTCATCGGCGGGCGCATCCATGCGGCGATCGAACGCTATCGCGCAACCGTGCTGCCGCCGATGTTCGGCGCGCTCGCGAAGTTCTCGCGCGTCTACGAATACTCGTGGCATACGCCTGGCCACACGGGCGGCACCGGCTTTTTGAAGTCGCCGGTCGGCCGCGCGTTCTTCGAATACTTCGGCGAAGCGCTGTTCCGCTCCGACCTGTCGATCTCGGTCGGCGAGCTCGGCTCGCTGCTCGACCACTCGGGCCCGATCGGCGAAAGCGAGCGCTACGCGGCGCGCGTGTTCGGCGCGCACCGCACGTATCACGTGACGAACGGCTCGTCGACGTCGAACCGCATCATCCTGATGGCGAGCGTGAGCCGCGACCAGATCGCGCTGTGCGATCGCAATTGCCACAAGTCGGCCGAGCATGCGATGACGATGTCGGGCGCGATCCCGACCTACCTCGTGCCGACCCGCAACCGCTACGGGATCATCGGGCCGATCGCGTCCGAGCGCCTCACGCAGGCGGCAATCCGCGAGGCGATCGCATCGAACCCGCTCACGGTCGGGCTCGCCGATCGCCAGCCGAAGCACGCGATCGTCACGAACTCGACTTACGACGGCCTGTGCTACAACGTCGCGCGTGTCGAGGAGCTGCTCGGCGCGAGCGTCGATCGCCTGCATTTCGACGAAGCCTGGTACGGCTACGCGCGTTTCAATCCGATCTACCGCGACCGCCATGCGATGCACGGCGACCCGCGCGACCATCATGCGGACCGGCCCACGGTGTTCGCGACGCAGTCGACGCACAAGCTGCTGACCGCGCTGTCGCAGGCGTCGTACATCCATGTGCGCGACGGCCGCAACCCGATTCCGCATGGCCAGTTCAACGAAACATTCATGATGCACGCGTCGACGTCGCCGAACTACGCGATCATCGCGTCGAACGACGTCGCGGCCGCGATGATGGACGGCCCCGGCGGCGAAACGCTGACGCACGAGTCGATCGAGGAGGCCGTCGCGTTCCGGCAGATGATCGCGCGGATGAGTGCCGAGTACGCGGCGAAGGGCGACTGGTTCTTCGAATGCTGGCAGCCCGACACCGTACTCGAGGCGCGCACGGGCCGCACGCTGCCGTTCCATGATGCACCGCCCGAGCTGCTCGCGAGCGACCCGTCGTGCTGGGTGCTGCGCCCGGGCGCGCAATGGCACGGCTTCGGCAATATCGAGGATGGCTACTGCATGCTCGATCCGATCAAGGTGTCGATCGTCACGCCGGGCGTCGCGCCGGCCGGCGGCCTGATGCCGGTCGGCATCCCGGCGAGCGTCGTGACCGCGTATCTCGATGCGCGCGGGATCGTCGTCGAGAAGACGACCGATTTCACGATCCTGTTCCTGTTCTCGATCGGCATCACGAAGGGCAAGTGGGGCTCGCTCGTCAGCGCGCTGTGCGACTTCAAGCGCGACTACGACGCGAACCTGCCGCTCGACCTCGCGATTCCGTCGCTCGCGAAGGAGCATGGTTCGCGTTATGCGGGCATGGGGCTGAAGGACCTGGCCGACACGATGTTCGCGGCGATGGAGCAGCTCGGCACGACGCGGCTGATGTCGGAGGCGTTCTCGATCCTGCCGACGCCGGAGATGAGCCCGGTACGCGCGTACGAGCATCTCGTGCAGGGCCGCGTCGAGCAGGTCACGCTCGATGAACTGGCCGGGCGCACGGTCGCCACCGGCGTCGTGCCGTATCCGCCGGGCATTCCGCTGCTGATGCCGGGCGAGAACGCGGGGCCGGCCGGCGGCCCGGTGCTCGGTTACCTGAAGGCGCTCGAAGCGTACGACCGGCGCTTCCCGGGCTTCGCGCACGACACGCACGGCGTGGAAGTCGAGGACGGCACGTACCGCGTGTACTGCCTGAGTGCCTGACCGGGCGAACGAGCGACCGGCCGCGCGGCGGCCTCACATCGAAGGATCGACATCATGGAAAACGCAGCGCGCATGACCGACGCGGCCCCGGCGGCCGCGCCGAAGAACCGGATGAATGTCTGGCAGCTGACCATCCTGACGGCAGTCAACATGATGGGCTCCGGCATCATCCTGCTGCCGTCGAAACTCGCGCAGGTCGGCACGATCTCGTTGCTGTCGTGGATCGTCACGGCCGGCGGCTCGCTCGCGCTGGCCTATGCGTTCGCGCGCTGCGGGATGCTGAGCCGCAAGCCGGGCGGGATGGGCGGCTACGCGGAATACGCGTTCGGCAAGGCCGGCAACTACATGGCGAACTACACGTACGGGCTGTCGCTCGTGATCGCCAACGTCGCGATCGGCGTCACGGCGGTCGGCTACGGCACCGTGCTGTTCGACGCGACGCTGACGCCGCTGCAGACTGGCCTGTGGACCATCTTCCTGCTCGTGCTCACGACGGTCGCGAACTTCGGCGGCTCGCGCATCACCGGCCGGATCGGCGCGGTGACGGTGTGGGGCGTGATCATTCCGGTCGTCATCGTGTCGCTGATCGGCTGGTTCTGGTTCAGCGGTGCGACCTGGGGCGCCGCGTGGAATCCGCACAACCTGCCGTTCGGGCCGGCCGTCGGCGGCTCGATCGCGGTGACGCTGTGGGCGTTCCTCGGGCTCGAATCGGCGTGCGCGAACTCGGACGCGGTGGAGAACCCGGAGCGCAACGTGCCGATCGCGGTGCTCGGCGGCACGGTCGCGTCGGCGATCTTCTACATCGTGTCGACCAACGTGATCGCGGGGATCGTGCCCAACGCGATTCTCGCGGCATCGAACGCGCCGTTCGGCATTGCGTTCGCGACGATGTTCACACCGACGGTCGGCACGATCGTCACCGCGCTGATGGTGATCGCGTGCATCGGCTCGCTGCTCGGCTGGCAGTTCACGGTCGCGCAGGTGTTCAAGAGCTCGGCGGACGTCGGTTACTTCCTGCCGGTGTTCGCACGCGCGACGCGCACGGGCACGCCGATCGTCGGCATGGTGATCCTGCTCGTCGCGCAGGTCGCGCTGGCGCTGATGACGATCAGCCCGGAATTGAGCAGCCAGTTCCAGAAGATCGTCGATCTCGCGGTCGTGACGAACCTCGTGCCCTACGTGATGTCGATGGCCGCGCTGATCACGATCCAGAAGGTCGCGAAGGTGCCGCCGGCCAAGGCGCTGCTGACGAACGCGATCGCGATGGTGGCCACCGCGTACAGCTTCTATGCGCTGTTCAGTTCGGGCGAGCAGGCGCTGATGCTCGGCGGCCTGTGCGTGTTCCTCGGCTGGACGCTGTTCGGTTTCGTCAGCGCGCGCTTCTACCAGATGGAAGTCGACGCGCACGTGAAGGAGCCAGGGAAGTCGCTGCAGGCGTGACGGCGGGCGGCCATCGATGACTGCCGGTGGCTGTCGTCGTTAGCGGTGGCGCTGCGTCAGCAGCGGCGGGATTGCCTGCTTCAGCAGATCGACGACGGCCCGCACGCGCGGCGGCAGCGGCCGCTGCGCATGCACGAGCGCATTGAGTGCGAAATCGGGGATCGCGTACTGCGGCAGGAGCCGGACGAGTTCGCCGCGCGCGAGCGCGTCGGCGCAGGCCGGGTGCTGCACCACGCCGATGCCGCCGCCGGCCACGATCGTGTCGAACATCGGGCGCCAGTGGCTCGTGGTCATGACCGTGCGGATCCGCGCGTGCTGGACCGCGCCGCCGTCTCGTTGCAGCGGCAACTGCTCGTTGGCGAAGACCCCTTTCACGCGAATGAACGGATGGGCCGCGAGATCGGCCGGCGTGTCGAGCGGGCCGTGCCGGTCGAGATACGACGGCGCGGCGACGAGTACGCGGGCGACCTCGCCGAGCGCGTGCGCGACGAACCCGCCGTCGTTGAGCTGGCCGACCCGGATTGAAATGTCGACGCCTTCGGTGACCGGATCGACGATGTCGTCGTTCAGTACGAGGTCGATGTGCAATTCCGGATACGCGGTGCGGACCTGCATCAGCACGCGCGGCAGCACGACCTCGCCGAAGCATTGCGGCGCCGCGAGCCGGATCGTGCCGTCGAGCGCGTGTTCCGTCTTCGATACCGACGCGACCGCCACCTCGGCCGCGTCGAGCAGCGCCTTGCTGCGCTCGTAGAAGATGCGGCCTTCTTCCGTGCAGGTCAGCGTGCGCGCACTGCGCAGCAGCAGCCGCGTGCCGAGATGTTTTTCGAGTCGTTCGATGCGCTCGCTGACGGCCGGCTGGCCCATGTCGAGATCCCGCGCCGCGCCGGACATCGTGCCGCGCTCCACGACCCTGACGTAGATGCGCATCGTCGCCAACAAATCCATGTAGTCGCGCCTGTTGTCTGCTTGTGTCTGCTGGTCCGGTTCCCGGCCGATAACGACCGTCGTCGACGAACGACGATGCGTGCCGGAGCGTGTTCCGCTCGACCGATGGTACCAAAGCATCGTCGGCCTGACGGTGCGGGTTGGGCCGATACTGACTATCGGTTCGAAGCCGGCTGGTGCCGGCGGGCATGCGGTGTGCCGAAGCCGCGTGCGTTCCGCGGCCTCGTGCGCGAAAATCGGCTTCCGCGCGACTGACAGGAGACAGCGACATGACGCAACAGGACGGAGCCGGGCGCACGCGATGCGTCGCATGGCAGGTCGTGCAAACGTGGCAGTCGGCCGAATGGTGCCGGCTCGTGGAGTCGCGTACGGGAATCGACCTGTCGGGTTCGGTGTCGGGTGCGATCGACGGCACGCCGTTTCGCATCGATTACGCAATCGCATGCGGCGCCGACTGGCTCACGCGTTCGGCGCGCGTAATCCGCTGGGTCGGCACGCAGCCGCCGCGGCAACTGGACATCGCATGCGAAGGAGGGCGCTGGACGATCGACGGCGTCGATACACCGACGCTCGCGGGCGCGACCGATATCGATCTCGGTTTCAGTCCGTCGACCAATACGCTGCCGATCCGGCGGCTCGCGCTGGCCGTCGGCGATTCGGCAGCGATCCGCACCGCGTGGCTGCGTTTTCCGGATTTCGACCTGGTGCGCGGCGAGCAGCGTTATACGCGCACGGCGCGTCACGTGTATCGCTACGAAAGCGGCACGTATGCGGCCGATATCGCGATCGACGACGCGGGCCTCGTCACCGACTACGACGAATGGCGGCGCATCGGCACCGCGCCCGCGGCGTAACGCGTCGCATCGCGTTTCGGCGGCGCGTCAGCGCGCGCTGGCAACCGTCAGCTTGCCCGGAATCAGCTTCAGCGCGCTGAACGCGTCGGCGATGTTCTGCTGATACGCGACCGTCGCATCGGTAATGGGCTGCACGCCGTAGCCGGCGCGCTTGAGTGCGATTTCGAGCGTCGGCGCGTCGAGGCCGACGAGCGGCGACAGTTGCGTGGCAACCTCGGGAACGTGGTCGCGTGCCCAGCGATCGGTCGCGTCGACTTCGTCGAGCAGCGCGCGCAGCACTTGCGGCTGCGCCGCCGCGTACTTGCGCGCGGCAAGGTAGTACTGCGTGTTGCGCACGAGCCCGTCGCCGTTCGCGATCACGCGCGCGCCGAGTTGCCGCTCGGCGGCCGCCAGATACGGATCCCAGATCACCCACGCATCGACGTTGCGCTGCACGAACGCGGCGCGCGCGTCGGCGGGCGTCAGGTAGATCGGCTGGATGTCGGCATACGTGAGGCCCGCATGTTCGAGCGCCTTCACGAGCAGGTAGTGAACGTTCGAACCCTTGTTGAACGCGACCTTCTTGCCGCGCAGTTGCGCGACGTTGCGGATCGGCGAATCGGGCAGCACGACGATCGCCTCGCCCTGCGGTGCGGGCGGCTCGTTGCCGATATAGACGAAATCGACGCCGCCGGCTTGCGCGAAGATCGGCGGCGTTTCGCCGACCGTACCGACGTCGATCGCGCCGGCGTTCAGCCCTTCGAGCAGTTGCGGGCCGGCCGGGAATTCGAGCCATTGCACCGCGACACCCTGGCTCGCGAGACGCTTCTCGAGCGTGCCGCGCGCCTTGAGCACGACGAAGTTGCCGTATTTCTGGAAGCCGACGCGCAGCCGCGTGCCGTTGCCGTCGGCCAGCGCGGGCCGGGCCGCGAGCGGCCCGAGCGCGAGCCCGGCCAGCCCGGCGGCCGCGCCGTGCAGCCACTGGCGGCGGCGCGGGTTTGCCGGTGTCGTTTCAACGTCTGCGTGCGGTATGTCGTTCATCGGAGCGTCCTGCGTGCGGGTTCACGGGCCGCGCGCGAAGGCGCGGCCGACGCAGGACTTGGCCGGATGCGGGCGAGGCACGCAACGGGTCGGCCCGCGCCGGATTCAGGACGATACGGCCGCGCGCGCCGGCGGCCAACCAATGAATGCGCATATGCAAATCAGCGGCGCTCAATCGGTGCCGGTGGCGCTTTCCTCGATCGAGTCGACGCGGTCCGGATAGAACGCGAGGTGCCCGCGAATCGCTTCGACGGCCGGATACGGATGCTCGTACGTCCACACGGCGTTGGTCGCGCGTTCGCCGCCGGCCGGGATCGAGTAATACGCGCAGTCGCCCTTGTACGGGCAGTAGGTCGAATGGTCCGTGCGCTGCAGCAGCGACATGTCGGCGTCTTCACGCGGGAGATAGAGCACGGCCGGGTAGCTGGCTTCGCGCAACGCCAGCGCGCGGCGCGTATCGACGACGACCTTGCCGGCCACCTTGACCACCAGGCGCGACGGATGCGGTTCGATCGTGATCGGATGATCGGGGCCCGGCGATTTCACGGGACGAGCGGGCGTATCGGAACTGATCGACATCGTGTGTCCTCCAGGAATCGGCGGCGCGACGGCGCCGGGCGGATCCCGGCGCGCCCGTGCCGGCGTTTGCCAGCCGATACGATGCGCCAATTCCGGAGAGTCTGCAGGGGGCCGGATTGACGGCGACCGGCCGCGCGCGACAGGGCTGTCGGGCAATCCCCCGGCGCTCGCGTGGACATTTTCATGCACGGGCAGCGGGATGCATCCCCGGCGATAAGCAACGCCGAATTTATTGGTAAGCGATCGGCGGGCGGCGCGCGAAGATCGGCCGTCGTCATTCGCATGACAGCCATCGTCCTTTCTCTCCGCCACCATGAAGAACGCTTTCGTTTCGTCAGCCGCGCGTCGTGCGCGTGGCGCACCTCATGCCGTTGTCGCGCTGCGCTGCATCGCCGCGTCGCTGTTGCTCGCCGGCGCGGCCACGCAGGCGCTCGCCGCGCCGACCGGCAAGACGCTCGTGTACTGCACCGAAGGCAGCCCGGCCGGCTTCGATCCGGGCCAGCACACGACGAGCACCGATTTCGACGCGAGCACGTACACGATCTACAACGGGCTCGTGCAGTTCAAGCGCGGCACGCTCGATCTCGAACCGTCGCTCGCGACGAGCTGGGACGTATCGCCCGACCAGCGCACGATCACGTTCCATTTGCGGCGCGGCGTGAAGTTCCAGACGACCGCGTGGTTCAAGCCGACGCGGCCGTTCCAGGCCGATGACGTCGTGTTCACGTTCCGCCGGATGCTCGATCCGGACGATCCGTTCCGCAAGGCCTACCCGGTCAGCTTCCCGTACTTCAGCGATCTCGGTTTCGACCGCAACGTCGAGCGTATCGAGAAGATCGACGACTACACGGTGCGCTTCGTGCTGAAGTCGCCCGACGTCGTGTTCGTGCGCAATCTCGCGATGGCGTTCGCGTCGGTCCTGTCGGCCGAATATGCGGCGCAGCTCGCGGCGCGCCATCGCGAGGCCGACATCAACCAGTTCCCGGTCGGCACGGGGCCGTTCCTGCTGCGCACGTACCAGAAGGATGCGCTGATCCGCTACGACGCGAATCCCGACTACTGGAAGCCGGACGACGTGAAGCTCGCGCGCCTCGTGTTCGCGATCACGCCCGATCCGGCCGCGCGCCTGCAGAAGCTGGTGGCGGGCGAGTGCCAGGTGTCGGTGTTTCCGCGGCCGGCCGATCTCGACACGGTGCGGCGCGACCCGAAGCTGACGCTGTTTTCGGGGATGGGCTTCAACGTCGGTTTCGTCGCGTACAACACGCAGCACGCGCCGCTCGATCGCGTCGACGTGCGGCGCGCGCTCGACATCGCGATCGACAAGACGGCGATCGTGAAGACCGTCTTCAACGGCGACGCGAAGATCGCGACGAACCCGATGCCGCCCACGCAATGGTCGTACAACCCGCGCCTGAAGGATGCGCCGCGCGATCCGGCCGCCGCGAAGGCGCTGCTCGCGCAGGCCGGCTTCCCGAACGGCTTCGACCTGACGCTGTGGGCGATGCCGGTGCAGCGGCCGTACAACCCGAATGCGCAGCTGATGGCGCAACTGATCCAGCAGGACTGGGCGAAGATCGGCGTGCGCGCGAAGATCGTCAGCTACGAATGGGGCGAGTACAACCGCCGCGCGAAGCACGACGGGCAACACGACGCGATCCTGTACGGCTGGTCGGGCGATAACGGCGACCCCGACAACTGGCTCGGCACGCTGCTCGGTTGCGACGCGGTGCACGGCAGCAACCTCGCGAAGTGGTGCAACCAGGATTTCGAAAAGCTGGTGAGCGCGGCGCGCGCGAACGGCGATGTCGCGAAGCGCACGGCGCTGTACGAACAGGCGCAGGTCGTGTTCAAGGATCAGGTGCCGTTCACGCCGATCGCGACGTCGATCGTGTCGTTGCCGGTGTCTCGGCGCGTACACGGGCTGACGTTCTCGCCGCTCGGCGGGCACCGGTTCGACGGCGTGTGGCTCGATTGACGGAAGGGCCGGCGCGCTCGCGCGCGCCGGTGCCGGTTGCGCTCAGTTGAGCGCGACGGCCGCCGCCGTTTCGACCGGCGAGCCTTCGAGCGCGACTGACGGCTGCCCGTCGGGGCCGACCGGCACATCGCCGGTGAGGGTCGTGCGATAGAGCTGGCGGTCGAAGTCGAGATCGAAGATGTCGACTGGCGCGAGATGCGCGGTCGCGCGGTTGTCCCAGAACGCGATGCTGCGCGGTTCCCACTTGAAGCGGATCGTGAATTCCGGCCGCGTCACGTGTTCCCACAGCAGTTCGAGCAGCGCCTGGCTTTCGCGCGGCGTGAGCCCGACGATCGATTTCAGGAAGCTCGGGCTCACGTACAGCGCGCGCTCGCCGGTCTCCGGATGCACGCGTACGAGCGGATGCTCGGTCACGAGCGGGCGGCGCTCGACCGCTTCGTCGAACGCGCCGGTTGCGCGCGCACCGGCCGGCGGCGTGAAGCGGTGCAGGCCGCGCAAGCCGTCGACGAAACCGCGCAGCGGCGCGGACAGCGTTTCATACGCACGCACGAGGTTGGTCCAGTGCGTGTCGCCGCCGTACGGCGGGATCGTCACGCCGCGCAGGATCGATGCCCACGGCGGATTCACGGCGGCCGTCACGTCGGTGTGCCAGCCCGTCCACGGCCGGCGCACCGGTTCGCCTTCGAAGCGCGTCGCCTTGCGATGTTTCGCGATCGAATAGACGGCAGGATGACCGTCGACGTGTCCGAACACCGGGTGGCCGACCGTCGGCTCGCCGAACTGCGCGGAGAACGCGACATGCTGCTCGTGCGTGAGGAATTGCTCGCGGAAGAAGATGACGCGCCATTTCAGCAGCGCGGCGCGGATTGCCGCGATCTGCGGCGTGGTCAACGGTTGCGTGAGGTCGACGCCGCGTATTTCCGCGCCGATGTGGGCGGACAGCGGGATCACGTCGACCGGCTGGGCGGCGGGTTCGAGTAGGGCGCTCATGCGACGCTCCTGGCGGAAGTGAACGGGGCGGATGGCCGACATCGTTGCGGGTGCACACGTTGGCTCGGTGGCGACAGGTTCATGATCGGGTGTCCCGGGGTGGCGAATCGGGTGGAACGCGCGGCGGCACGCAGGGAATCGTGCCGCCGCAAGGCTCGGGCGTTACTGCAGTGTCGCGCCCGGCCCTTTCAGCACGACGCTCTGGCGGCCGTCGATGCCGACCGGCACGTCGCCGTGAACGGTCGCGCGGCGCACGACGCGGCGCGCATCGCCGTAGTCGTTGATCGCGTAGTGTTGCGTCGCGCGGTTGTCCCAGATCGCGACGTCGCCTTCCTGCCAGTTCCAGCGCACGGTGTTCTCGAGACGCGTCACGTGCTCGTGGAACACCTGCAGCAGGTGCGCGGAATCCTGCGCGGACAGCCCCTTGAGCCGCTGCACGAAGTGCCCGAGCACGAGCGTGCGTTCGCCGGTTTCCGGATGGACGCGCACGACCGGATGCTCGGTTTCGTAGACGGTCGACGTGAACACCTCGCGGTAACGCTTCAGTTGCGCATCGTCGGCATGCACGTGCGTCGACGCGTAGTCGTACGCGTTCGTGTGCAGCGCCCACAGCGTGTCGGCCAGTGCGCGCAGCGGGTCGGGAAGATGAGCGTACGCGGCGGCCGTGTTGGCCCACACGGTATCGCCGCCGAACGGCGGAATCACGACCGCGCGCAGGATCGAGATCTTCGGGTATGCATCGACGAAGGTCACGTCGGTATGCCATGAATTGGCGCGCGCGCCGTGCGTGGAATCGAGTTCGAGCAGGTGCGCGCTACCGTCGACGGGCGGCACGGTCGGGTGCGCGACGATATCGCCGAAGCGGCGCGCGAACGCTTCCTGCGCGGCGTCGTCGAGATGATGCTGGCCACGGAAGAACAGCACCTTGTGGCGCAGCAGTGCGGCCTGGACCGCGTCGAACGTCGTGTCGTCGAGCGTGGCCGACAGCCGGACGCCGGCGATCTCCGCGCCGATCCGGCCGGCGACCTGACGCAACTGGAGCGGGGCGGCGGCCGTGCGCGGCGCGGCGTGCGAAGCATGGGAAGACGGGTGAGCGGCGTGCTGGACTTCGGACATCGGGAGTCTCCTGGAGTCGGGTCGATCGAATCTCCATTCAAGCAGGGACCGCGCGGAACCGGAACCGATGAATCGTCACAACCTTAGCGTGCAAGTTTCGATGATCGATATGTGTCGTTTTGCTGAGCAATACGCATGAGTCATGCACTTACCACGCGAGCCGCCATTCGCCGATCCGGTGACGGGGCGTCATACCGATGCGTTTGCCGCCCGCGCCATCGTTGCCCGGTGGGTCGCGTTCATCGAAATCGGCGAGCACCGTGTCGCGCAGCCGCGCGAATTCCGGCGAATCGCGCCGGCGCGGCCGCGGCAGTGCGATGTCGACGATGCGCTCGATGCGGCCCGGGCGCGGTGCCATCGTCACGACACGGTCACCGAGATAAACGGCTTCGTCGACATCGTGCGTGACGAGCATCATCGTGATGCGCTCCTGTTCCCAGATGCGCAGCAGTTCGTTCTGCATCCGCGCGCGGGTCTGCGCGTCGAGCGCGCCGAACGGCTCGTCGAGCAGCAGCACGCGCGGGCGGTTCACGAGGCCGCGCGCAATCGCGACGCGCTGCGCCATCCCGCCCGACAACTGGTTCGGATACGCGTGCTCGAAGCCGTTCAGCCCGACGAGCGCGATGTGATCCGCGACCGCGCGTCGCTTCGCCGTCGCGTCGAGCGGCGCGTTGCGCAGCGCGGCGCCGATGTTCTGTTCGACGGTCAGCCAGGGGAACAGCCGGTGATCCTGGAACACGATCCCGCGTTGCAGCGACGTGTCGCGCACGCGTTCGTCGCCGGCGTGGATCTCGCCCGCGTAATCGGTATCGAGCCCGGCGATCAGCCGCAGCAGCGTCGACTTGCCGCAGCCGCTCGCGCCGACGATCGTGACGAATTCGCCGGCACGCACGTGCAGCGACACGTCGTCGAGCACGGCGAGCGACGCGCCGCGTTGTGCGTAGCGCTTGCTCACGTGGAGGATGTCGATCGAATCGGAGGCGAGGGTCGTCATGGCGGGGCGAAGAAGGTTGCGGCAGGGAAGGAAAGGGCGATCATCGCGACAGGTCGCCGCGCCGGGCCAGCACCTTGCGCTCGATCGCGCGCGCGATCGCGTTCAGTGCCCAGCCGGTCACGCCGACGACGATGATCCCGAACAGCACGAGATCCATCCGGAACTGCTCGCTGCCGTCGATCAGCGTGTTGCCGATGCCGCTGCCGGCGACCAGCAGGTATTCGGCGCCGAGCGTCGCGAGCCACGAATAGATCAGGCCGAGATACAGCCCGGTGAAGATCGACGGCAGCGCGGCCGGCAGGATCACGTAGCGGACGAGCTGCAGCCGCGAGTAGCGCAGCGCGCGGGCGACGTCGACATACGCGCGCGGCACCGCGTGAATGCCGTCGCAGGTATGCGCGGCAACGGGCAGCAGCGCGGCGAGCGACAGGAACACGACCTTGGCGACGTCGCCGAGGCCGAACCACACGGAAATCAGCGGAATCCAAGCGAACAGCGAGATCTGCTTGAACGTGTCGAAGCTCGGGCCGACCATCCGCGCGGCGACGCGCGACAGCCCGAGCGCCGCGCCGAGCAGTAGTCCGCCCGCCGCACCGATCGCGAAACCGCAGGCTTCGCGTGCGAGCGACGCGGACAGCGCGCGGCCGAGCGCGCCGCTCGCGGCCTGCACCCACGCGGTGCGCAGCACGTCGGCCGGGCCGACGAGCAGCCCGCTTTTCACGAGATGCGCGGAAGCGATCGCCCACCACAGCGCGAACGCGGCGAGCGGCAGCACGAAGCCGCGCCAGTCGGGCGCGTGCAGACGGCGGGGAGATGCGGCGGCCGGCGGCGGATCGTCCGGCGTGAGCGTCGGCGTGGCGGAATGCGGCACGGGTGGTCTCCTTCGGTTGGGCCGGCAGGCCGGTTCAGCCGCGGAACGCGGACGGCACGCCGCGGCGCAGGCGCGCTTCGAGCGCATCGAACAGCCGGTTGATCAGCAGGCCGACCGCGCCGACCACGATTACCGCCGCCATCACGAGATCGAGCTGGAACAGTTGCCGCCCGTACACGATCAGGTAACCGAGCCCTTCGGACGACGCGACGAGTTCGACGACGACGAGCGCGAGCCACGACTTCGTGAACGCGAGCCGCACGCCGGTCGCGAGCGTCGGAATCGCGGCCGGCAGCACGACGTGGACGATGCGTTGCCGGCGCGTGTAGCCGAACACGCGCGCGACTTCGTCGAGCGCGGGCGGTGTCTGGCGAAACCCTTGCAACGTGCTCAGCGTGACGGGGACGAGCGCCGCATGCGCGATCAGCAGGTATTTGAGCGGTTCGCCGACACCGACGAGCAGCAGCAGGAACGGCAACCAGCCGAGCACCGGAATCTGCACGAGCGCGTTGAAGCTCGGCAGCACGTACGCCTCCAGCGTGCGCGACAGGCCGAGCGCGACGCCGGTCGCGAAACCGAGCAGCGTGCCGGCCGCGAAGCCGACCAGCACGCGCTGCAGGCTGATCAGCGTGTGGCGCGCGAGATCGCCGCTCGTCGCGAGGTCGGCGAGCGCTTCATACACGCGCTCGGGCGGCGGCAGGATCTGTGGCGCGATCCAGCCGCGCGCGCTGCCGACCGTCCACAGCGCGAACAACAGCGCGGGCAGCACCCACGGCGCGAGCCGCCACGACAGCCGCTTCAGCCCCGCCGTGCGGCGCGGCTGCGCGGCGAGCGCATTCAGCTCGGACGACGGAATCGGGATCGCGGTGTCGCTCATCGGGGCAGGTCCAGGTCAGGAAAGGGGCTTGCCGGCCGCGTCGTAACGTTGCCAGTAGGTTTCGAGCTTCAGCGTGCGCAGCGCGTTGTCGAGATACTTCGGCTCGAACCAGCCGTCGACGTCGACCGGCTGGCGGATCAGCTTCAGCTTCAGCGCATCCTGCGCGACGGCCTTGTAGCGCGCGACGAGGAACGGATCGATCAGCGGCGACAGGCGATCCTTCAGGCGCTGGTTCGCATAATCGGCCTGCCACGACGAATACGGCACGCCGCTCTTCGCCCACAGCTTGAACAGCGCATCGCGGTTCGCTTCGTCGGACGACCATTGCGCGCCCTTCACGAACGCGGTGACGACGCGCTGCACGATGTCCGGATGCGCGCGCTCGAAGTCGTCGAGCACGAGCAGGTGAGTCTGGCGCGTGTACTGCGGGCCGTCGTTCTGCGATTCATAGATGATCTTCGCGAGCCCCGCGTCGCGCAGCTTGTACAGCTGGTAGTCGCCGACCGACGCGTCGATGCCTTTCGAGGCGAGCGCGGCGAGCGAACTCGCGGAGTCGAGGTTGATCACGCGCAGGTCGCGTTCGCCGAGGCCGTTCGTCGCGAGTGCGTTGTCGGCGACGAGCTGCAGGTTCGTGCCGCGGAAGATCGATACGCGGCGGTCTTTCAGGTCCTTGATCGAGCGGATCGCGGAATCGGGCGGCACCGCGATCTTGACGCCCGAGCGCACGCTCGCGGCGAGCAGCAGGTGTGTCTTGATGCCGTTCGAACGCGCGAGCACGGCCGGCAGGTCGCCCTGATACGCGAAGTCGAGCGCCTTGTTGGCGATCGCCTCGTTGACGGCCGGCCCCGCGCCCTTGAAGAACAGCCACTGCACGGTGATGCCGTCGGCCGCGAACTCCTTCTCGACCCGCTGCTGCAACTGCACGGTGGCGGCGCTCGATCCGCCGAAGGTCGGCGGATCGCCGGCGCCTTGCTGGGCGACGCCGATGCGGATCGTGGCGGGCTTGTCGGCGTGCGCGGCGGTGGCCGCCAGCGTCATCAGCATGGCCGCCAGCAGCGATCGCAGCAGGCGCAGGGGAGAAGGGAATCGTTCGGTCATGGTACGTCGGGTCGCGAGAGAGAGAAGTCGGGCCGGGAGGCGTCGAGCCATTCTGGTGGACGCTGCCGGCGCGGGACAAGCAACGATTTGAACTATGCTTATCGCCGTCCGGCGGGTTGCCGGGCCGGGTGCGCCGTTTTATGAGGACCGCAAGCGGATTCGCGTGTGCGGGTTAATCGTTCAGGATTCCGATCGTATTTGTTGACGTCATTCGATAATCGGGAAAGCGCCGATTCAGGGATTCATGAAATGGCGAAATCGCGGATTCGCATGCCGATCGACCGGAGAATCCGGGCGGTGAAATGGGTATCAGGCGGTTAAAAAAGCGATGTGGGCTCGTCATTTTCGCCGGTCTGGCCGCATGAAACGGCGCTCACGGCCCGATCCGGCATACCGGAAAACAGAATGAAAATGGGTTGTAAGCCAGGCGCTGAATGACGCATCGCAATAGTCGAAACGTTTGTCTCGGCATCTGAACCATGCGGCATGTCACGAGAAAGAATTTCGATAGATGACCGGTATGAATTTCATTGTTTCAGGGCGCTATCCATAAATACATTCCGACGCCAAATTATTTGAAATCGTCCGAAAAATTGTCTATACCCTAGACGAATCAGCGCAGTCGGCATCGTGCCGGCACGGCGCATAACAAGCGTGCGAATGAAACGATCGATGCCGTCGTTGCATGCCGCACGTCGTAGTGATCGAGTGGACTTCGAGGGTGCGAACAGCCCGATGCCAGGGCCGTTCGTAAGAGTCGCGAATGGGCGAGCGCCCTGTGCAGCCGGCGCACCCATGCAGCGTCTTTGCGTTCAACGGTCGATCATCGACCCCGTCACACGGAGGTTGCCATGCTGCAATACGTCAAGTCCCTGCTGCGTGATGAACGTGGCGTCAGCTCGCTCGAATATGCGGTGCTGGCCGGCATCGTCGTGGTCGCGCTGGCGGCGGTCGGCGTGATCCTCAGCAGCACTTCCGGTGGCTTGCCGAGCGTGTTCACGGCGCTGATCTCGAAGGTGACGAGCCTGATCTGATCCCCTGAACCCGCGCGCCGCCGACGAACACACGGATCCGCATCGGTAGAACGTATCCAGCCGGGGGTGCGCCGACGGACGGCTCTCCCATGCTCATTCTTGTGCAGTCGGTGGCCACGATCGTGTTGGCGTCGCTCGCGGCGCAGGACCTGCGCGATCGTCGCTTGTCCAATCGCGCGGTGCTGGCGTTCGCGATGCTGTATTTCGTCGCGGCGGCGCTCGCGCACGAGAGCCTCGCGCCGCTGGCCAGCCACGTGGCGACGGCTGCGGCGATGCTGCTGATGTTCGGCGGCTTGCATCACGCGGGCTGGATCGGCGGCGGCGACGTCAAGCTCGCGGCGGCGGTATTCCTGTGGGCCGGCCCGACCCTGGCGCTCCCGGTGTTGACGATCGTCGGCGCGGCGGGCGCCCTGTGCGGCCTCGCCGCGCTCGCGGCCATCGCGTGGCAGCGTCGCGCGGCGCCCGCCCGCGCGCTCGCCGTGCGCGGCGTGCCGTACGGTGTCGCGCTCGCATTCGGCGGTGCGCTCGCCGTCTGGGTGCCGTCTCCGTACGCGGTTTCGCTTACCTAGCCGGGGGGACGCACGCCGCCATGCCCAAACCTCTGAGAATGGCCGTGCTGATCGTCGCTGCCGGCATCGGTGCGTTCATCCTGCGCGAACTGTACGTCGCCGCGTCGACGACGTCGGCACCCGGCGACGCGGATCAGGCGCGCGTGCGCGTCGCGGCCGCCGATCTGCCGGAAGGGCTGCTGCTGCGCGACAACGATCTCGGCTGGAAGCGCATGCCGCGCGCGCAGGTGCCGCCCGGTGCGTTCGTCGAGTCGCAGCCGGGCGCCGATCTGAAGGGTGCGCTGCTGCGCAATCGCGTCGGTGCCGGCACGGCGATCCGCACGGACAACGTGATCCCGGCTGGCGCGCCGGATTTTCTCGCGGCCGCGCTGCAGCCCGGCATGCGCGCGATCTCGGTGCCGGTCGACGACGTGTCGGGTAACGCGGGGCTGATCCAGCCGGGCGACTTCGTCGACGTGGTGCTCACGCAGCAGATCGGCGGCTCGGCGACGTCGCCCGGCACCTTCGAAGCGGAGACGGTCGTGCGGCGCGCGCGCGTGCTCGCTGTCGGCTCGGATTTCCAGCGCGCGAAGGCGCCGGCGAGCGCGCCGGACGCGACGGCGCGCGCGCGCACGGTCACGCTCGAGGTCGCGCCGCGCACCGCGCAGGTCGTGCTGGTCGCGACGCGCCTCGGGTCGCTGTCGCTCGCGCTGCGCAGCTTCGCGACCAGCGACCGGCGGCAACCGGCGGGTGGCGACGAGCCGGAGCCGGACACGCAGCCGGTGTGGGCGGGCGACGTGTCGCGTGCGGCCCGCGAGGCTGCGCGCGTGCCGTCCGCCCGACCGGAGGCCGGCGGCGCGCGCTCGACGGGACAGGACAACACGGTCGTGATCTATCGCGGTTCGTCGATCGACGACGGGTCGCGCGGCGGCGGCACCGGCACGCCGGGCCTGCCGCCGTTGCCGTCCGGCATGCCGGGGTTGCCGGCGCTGCCGGGCGGCGGCAACGTCGCGGCGGATGCGACGGCGCAACTGCCGCGGGTGGCGGCGCCGTAATGACGGGTGAACGGATCGGGGCGGCCGGCCGCCGGCCGGCATGTGACGGGATGACGGGAACACGCATGGTGCGCATGATTCGTTGGTTCGCTCTCTGGTGCCTGGCCGGCGTCGCCGCGCCCGGCGTCGCGTTCGCGCAGGGCGCACGCGCGCCGGACGCGGGCGCGGTGCTGTCGATCGCGACCGGCAAGGGCGAGATGCTGTCGCTGCCCGAGCCGGCGATCGCGATGTTCGTCGCCGATCCGGCGATTGCCGACATCCAGGTACCGTCGCCGCGCACCGTGTTCGTGTTCGGCAAGAAGGCCGGCACGACCACGCTGATCGCGCTCGGTGCGAACCATCGGCCGATCCTGCGCAGGACGGTGATCGTGCAGGTCGACACGGCGTCGCTTCAGGCGGTGCTCGACGGCCGCTTTCCGCAGTTGAAGCTGTCGGTGTCGGGCGCGCCCGGTTCGCTGATGGTGTCGGGCAAGGTGCCGAGCGCGGCCGACGCGGACGCCGTGATGCAGTCGCTCGCGCCGTACCTGCACGACAAGGAAAGCATCGTCAACCGGCTCACGCTGTCGCGCCCGATCCAGGTGAACCTGCGCGTGCGGGTGACCGAGGTGAGCCGCAACATCACGCAGCAGCTCGGCATCAACTGGAGCGCGCTCGGCGGCGCCGGCAATTTCGTCGGCGGGCTGTTCAACGGGCGCACGCTGTTCGATCCGACGAGCGGCCTGTTCAACCTGTCGCCGACGGGCGCGTTTTCGGTGCTCGGCGGATTTCGCGCGGGGCGCTGGTCGATCGACGTCGTGCTCGATGCGCTCGACCAGGAGGGCCTGATCACGATGCTCGCCGAACCGAACCTCACCGCGATGTCCGGCGAAACCGCGAGCTTCCTCGCGGGCGGCGAGATTCCGATCCCGGTCGCGCAGGCGGGCACGTCGTCCGGCGCGATCACGGTCGAGTTCAAGCCGTTCGGCGTGTCGCTCGACTTCACGCCGACCGTGCTCGCCGACAACCGGATCAGCCTGAAGGTGCGGCCGGAGGTGAGCGAGGTCGACCCGAACAACAGCGTGACGACCGGCGGCGTCAAGATCCCGGGGCTGACCGTGCGGCGCGTCGAGACGACGGTCGAGCTGTCGAGCGGGCAGAGCTTCGCGATCGGCGGGCTGCTGCAGAGCCAGACGGCCGACACCGTGTCGCAGATCCCGGGGCTCGGCCGGCTGCCGATCATCGGCCGGCTGTTTTCGTCGAAGAACTTCCAGGACAGCAAGACCGAGGTGGTCGTGATCGTGACGCCGTACATCGTGCAGCCGGCCGGGCCCGGCCAGCTGGAGCAGGCGATCGACACCGTCGCGCGGCCGAGCAGCGACCTGGAGTTCGCGGTGCAGCACGAGCTCGGGCTCGACCTGCTGTCGGGCGACACGCCGCGCCTCGTCGGCGCCGCGGGCTTCGTGTACTGAATCGGAGGCGCCCATGCGAGTTCGAACCGCTGTCCTGACACTCCTGTCGCTGGCGCTGGCGGGCTGCATGTCGGCGCCGCCGCCGCTGAGCCTGCCCGACGCGCGGTCGATCGGCTTCGACGGCGTGCAGGCGGTGGCGCCCGACTGCGCGAAGCTGATGCAGCCGTCACATCTCGTCGACGCGGGTTTCGGGCGGCCGGGCGTGCCGTTCGGCTGCGCGACCTACACGAACCTCGCGATCATGCTCGCGCGGCCGCAGGATCTCGTCGCGCCCGTGCCGTACGGCGGCGCCGACGCGGAAGTCGCGGCCGGCGCGGTGCGCCGCTACGTCGAGGATCGCGTGAAGCAGCCGACCCCCGGCAAGACGCTGACGACGACCGGCTCGCCCGGCCATTGAACCGATTTCCGCTGCCATCGCGATGCCGCCCATGAACGTCCTCGAACGCCAGAATGCCAAGCGCGCCGTGTCCGCCGGCGCGACGGACCTCGTCGCGGTCGTGTCCGATCCCGGCAGCGAGGACGTGATCCGGCGCGTCGCGCAGGATCTGTCGATCACGCGTGCGCACCTGCAGACGGGCACCTGCGACGACGCGATCCGGTTGCTGCAGCAGCAGGAGCGCTCGCCGCGCCAGCTGGTCATCGACGTGTCGGATTCGGTGCTGCCGGTATCGGACCTGATGCGGCTCGCCGACGTGTGCGATCCATCGGTGCGGGTCGTCGCGATCGGCACGCAGAACGACGTCGGGCTGTTTCGCAACCTGCTCGGCATCGGCGTGCAGGACTACATCGTCAAGCCGCTGACCGTCGAGCTGATGCGGCGCGCGCTGACGGCGACGGAATCGGTCGTGCAGGGGCGCACCGGCAAGATCGTCAGTTTCGTCGGCGCGCGCGGCGGCGTCGGCACGACGACCATCGCGGTGAGCCTCGCGCGCTGCCTGACGGGCGAGAAGCGCCGCCGCGTCGCGTATATCGACCTGAACCTGCATGGCGGCGGCGCGAACTCGATGCTCGGGCTGTCCAGCAACAACGGGCTGGTCGAGCTGCTGAACATGGAGCAGCGCCCCGACGACGCGCTGTTCGACCGCATGTTCGTCACGAAGGGCGACCGCCTGCACGTGCTGTCGGCCGAGCTCTCGTACGGCGCCGACGTGCCGCTGAGCGACGGGGCGATCGCGCGGCTGGTCGACATGCTGAAGGACCGCTTCCACTACGTGCTGTTCGATGTCGGCAGTGGTGCCGGCAAGCTGCTCGAGGATGCGCTCGAGGCGTCCGATCTCGCGTACGTCGTCGCCGACCGCTCGGTGCACGCCGCATACGAATCCGCGCGGCTCGCGCGCTTCGTGCAGGAGCTGCCGGGCGAGCGGCAGCTGTCGATGGTGCTGAACAATCCGCTCGCGCCGGTCGCGGGCCGGGTCGAGCCGGCCGATTTCGCGGAAGCGTTCGGCGGCGCGACGCTGCGCGAGCTGCCGCACGAGCCGCAGACGCTCGCGGTCGCCGAGAACCTCGGCGAGCCGATCGAAGGCGCGAAGGCCCACGGCTTTGTTGACGGGATCCTGCAGCTCGCGAACGGCATCACCGGCGAACCGATGGCCATCGCCGAGCCGTGGTACGCGCGCTTCGTCAAGTGGAGGAAAGGATCGTGACGTTCGGCAACCGCAACCGGCCGCCGCCGGACCCCGCGCCGGCCGCGGTGCCAGCGGTACCGCGTGAACCGGCGACGGCGACGGCGCTACCGGTCGCGCCCGCGCCGCCGCCGACACGCGCACCCGCGACCGCCGACACTCACGAGGCGCTGATCCGCTCCGGCAAGTTCGATGCGATCCGCACCGCGGTGTTCGCGTCGATGAACATGTCGGCGGCGTTGATGAAGACGCGCGACGAGGTGCGCGCGGGCATCGAGCAGGTGGCGGCGCACACGGTCGAGCGCGAGCGCCTGAAGATCACGGCCGGCGAGCAGGTGCTGATCGTCGATGCGATCCTGAACGACATGTTCGGCGTCGGGCCGATCGAGCCGCTGCTCGCCGATGAAACGGTCACCGACATCCTCGTCAACGGGCCCGACCAGGTCTACGTCGAGCGCGCGGGCCGGCTCGAGCTCACGTCGCTGAAGTTTCGCGATGACGCGCACGTGACGAGCGTCGCGCAGCGGATCGCGGCGGCGGTGGGCCGGCGCGTCGACGAGAGCAGCCCGATGGTCGACGCGCGGCTCGCCGACGGCAGCCGCGTGAACGTCGTGCTGCCGCCGATCGCGATGCGCGGCCCGTCGATCTCGATCCGCAAGTTCGCGAAGCGCGACATCACGCTCGCGCGGATGGCGCATCAAGGCAACATCTCGCATCCGATGCTGCAACTGCTGAAGGTGGCGTGTTCGTGCCGGCTGAACATCGTGATCTCGGGCGGCACCGGCTCGGGCAAGACGACGCTGCTCAATGCGCTGTCGCAGCACATCGAGCAGCACGAACGGGTCGTGACGATCGAGGACGCGGCCGAGCTGCAGCTGCAGCAGCCGCACGTCGTCAGCCTCGAGACACGGCCGGAGAATACCGAGGGGCTCGGCGGCATCTCGCAGCGCGACCTCGTGCGCAACGCGCTGCGGATGCGGCCCGACCGCATCATCCTCGGCGAGATTCGCGGCCCGGAGGCGTTCGACGTGCTGCAGGCGATGAACACCGGCCACGACGGCTCGATGACGACGATCCATGCGAACTCGCCGCGCGATGCGATCAGCCGGCTCGAGAGCATGGTGATGATGGCGAACGCGAACCTGCAGCTGTTGTCGATCCGGCGCCAGATCGCGAGCGCCGTGCACCTGTTCGTGCAGATCGAGCGGATGCGCGACGGCGTGCGGCGCGTCACGCGGATCACCGAGATCGTCGGGATGGAGGGCGAGGTGGTCATCACGCAGGACCTGTTCGCGTTCCGCCAGGAAGGCGACACGACGCGCGACGCGGTCAAGGGCGTGTTCGACGCGTCGTCGCTGCGGCCGGCGTTCGCGGCGCGCGCCGCGTACTACGGCCAGGAGGATGCGCTCGCCGAGGTATTCCGGCCATGAGGGCCGCCGACCTGTTCGCGGTGTGCGCGTTCGTCGTGATCCTCGCGATCGGGCTCGCGCTGTCGTCGCTGCTGGAGCGCGCGCGCCACACGCCCGCGCGGCGCATTCGCGAGCGGATGCGGCGCCTGTCGCCGTTGCTCGCGGGTCGCGATGCGGGCGCGGCCGACGGGTCCGGCGTCGCGCTGTTCAACCTCGAACGCCGGCAAAACCGCGTGCGCACGTGGCTGCAGCACTACGTGACACGCGTGCGGGCGGTGGGCGGCGAAGGCGGCATGCGGATCGTCATCGCCAGCACGGTGGCCGGCGCGATCGCGGCGATCGTCGCGGTGAAGCTGATCGGGCCGCCGGGCGTGCTGCGCCCGTTGATCACCATCGGGCTGCCGCTGGTCGCGATGCGCGCCAGCTACCGCGCACTGGTCGAGCGTTTCCGGGTCCGCTTTCTCGAGGCATTCCCGGACGCGATCGACCTGATCGTGCGGGCCGTGCGCGCGGGCATTCCGGTCACGCAGGCGATCAGCACGGTCGGCGACAGCGCGGCCGAGCCGGTGCGTTCGACGTTCCGCACGATGGGCGACAGCCTGCGGGTGGGCGCGGATCTCAAGGATGTGCTGACGCAGGCGGCGGACCGGCTGATGATCGCGGACTTCTCGTTCTTCACCGTCTACCTGCTGCTGCAGCGCGAAACCGGCGGCAGCCTCGGCGAGACGCTCGACGAACTGTCGAGCATCATCCGCACGCGTCGCGACATCCGCCTGAAGACCCGCGCGCTGACCGCCGAAGGGCGGATCACGACGAAGATCATTTCGGCGGTGCCGTTCGTGATGATCGGCGCGCTGTTCCTCGTGAATCGCGCGTACGTGATGCTGCTGTTCACGACGCACGCCGGCAACACGATGCTGACGATCGCCGCCGGGCTGCTGACGGTGGGGCTGCTGACGATCCGCAAGATCTCGCGACTGGATACCGCACGATGACGATATCGATACTGGCCGCCCGTGGCCTTGAATTGCTGCTGTTGCTCGCCTGTGTCGGCGTGGCGCTCGCCAGGCCCGGCGGCGGCACGCGCCGGCGCATCGCCGCGCGCGTGCAGCAGGCGGCCGGACAGCGCGCGCCGTCGCCGTCGGCGGGGCTGCTGCAGCCGGGCGAAGTCCGCCAGGGCCTGACGCGCCGGCTCGCGCAGCTCGGCGAGCGGCTGCCGGTGCTCGACCCGATGCAGCGCGTGAAGCTCGGCCTGCAACTGGCGCGCGCGGGTTTTCGCGAGCGCCGCGCGGTGTCGTCGATGATCGGGATCAAGCTGAGCTGCGGCGTGCTGTTCGCGGGCGTCGCGATCGTGTTCAGCCCGTTCATCCCGCGCTTCGGCGAATACTTCGTGATCCGCGCGCTGGCGATGGTCGCCGCGTTCGTGATCGGCGTGATCGTGCCCGAGTACGTGCTCGGCGCAATGATCCGGCGGCGGCGGCGGATCATCGCCGCGTGCTTTCCGGACGCGCTCGACCTGCTCGTGATCTGCACGATGGCCGGCAACAGTCTCGCGTCGGGCGTCCGGCGCGTCGCGCACGAACTGGCGCGCATCTGCCCGCCGCTGGCCGACGAGCTGACGGTGTGCGCGGACGAGCTCACGCTCAGCGGCGACGTGTCCGCGACGCTCACGCATTTCGCGACGCGCGTCGATTTCGCGTCGGCGCGCTCGCTCGCGACGACGCTCACGCAGTCGCAACGGTTCGGCACGCCGATCACGCGGGCGCTGCGAACGCTGTCGCGCACCGAGCGCACCGAGCAGATCGTCGCGCTCGAGGAAAAGGCCGCGAAGCTCGCGCCGAAGATCACGCTGCCGATGATGTTGTTCATCCTGCCGACGGTCTGCCTGATCGCGGCGGGCCCGGCGGCAATCCGCCTCCTCGAGGTGTTCAAATGACACGATCCGTCGTACGCGCGCTCGTGCTCGCGGCCGTGCTGCCGGTGCTGGCCGGTGGCTGCGGCGCACCGGGTGTCCAGACGCGGCCGGTGCTGTCGCACAAGAGCGACGATCCGCAGGCCGAACTGCGCATCGCGGACAGCGCGCTCGCCGGCGGCAACGTCGATCTCGCATCGACGCTGTACGAGAAGGTGCTCGCGAAGCATCCCGATTCGCTCGCGGCGCAACTGGGGCTCGGTGACGTCAACTATCGCACGGGCAACCTGGAGCGCGCGCGGATCCTCTACGAGCAAGCGCAGCGGCAGTCGCCCGCGGAGCTCGGCCCACAGCTCGGGCTCGCGCGCATCGCGTTGCGGCAGCGCCGGCTCGACGAGGCCGCGCAGCGCTATCGCGACCTGCTGGCCGCGCAGCCGAACCATCCGCTCGCGGCACAAGGGCTCGGCACCGTGCTCGACCTGCAGGGGCGCCATGCGGATGCGCAGGCCGTGTATCGCGACGCGCTGCGCGCGCACCCGGACGCGCAGGGGCTGCGCATCGACCTCGGGCTGTCGCTCGTGCTGGGCAACCGGCCGCGCGAGGGCGTGAACGTGCTGCTCGACGTCGCGGGGCTGCCCGACGCGCCGTGGCAGGCGCGCCAGAACCTCGCGTTCGCGTATGGCGTGCTCGGCAATACCGATTCGGCGAAGAAGCTGCTGTCCGCGGATCTGCCCGCGTCGGCGGTGGCCGACAACCTGCGCTTCTACCAGGCGGTGCGCGCGCGGCTCGCGTCGCGCGGGGCGGCAGGCGGCACGCCGCCGCTGTCGGGCGCGGCGCTGGAGTCGGGCATCGCGCCGCCGGGAGCGGGGGCCGCAAAATGACACGCGGGGCGACGGGCGTCCGCCGCGCGCGCGGCGTCGTGTCCCTCGAGTTCGTGCTGATGCTGCCGTTCCTGCTGATGGTGCTGATCGGCATCATCGATACGAGCCTGATCCTGTGCGACAAGGCCGTCATCACGAACGCGAGCCGCGAGGCCGCGCGCGCCGGCGTCGTGCTGCGCGTGCCGATGCTGACCACGACGCAGGTCGCCAGCGTCGCGCAGACCTACATGCAGAACAGCCTGATCACCGGCGGCACCGCGACGACGCCGGCCGTGACCGTGACGCAGGCGAACGGGACGACGTCGGGCACCGCGCTGACGGTGACGGTGACCTACACGTATTCGGGGATGGTGCTCGGTTCCGCGTTCAGCGCGCTGACCGGCCCGGTGACGGTCTCGGCCACGTCGGTGATGCTCTATGAATGACGCATGCGGCGCGCGGCCCGTCGCGCTGGCGCGGCAGCGCGGTTCGGTCGCGCTGTTCTTCCTGTTGTTCCTGATTCCATTGCTGTCGTTCGGCGCGCTGGCGATCGACATCGCGTGGGTGGCCACCGTGCGCAACCAGTTGCAGAACGCCGCCGACGCGGCCGCGCTCGCGGGGGCCGACGCGATGATGTCGTCGAGCGGCGGCGCGGTGAACTGGTCGCAGGCCGCGTCGGCGGCGAACGGCGTGATCGCGCGGAATTCGGCGGCCGGTGCCGCGCTGTCGTCCGGCACGGTGGCCACCGGGTACTGGAACATGACGCGCAGCCCTGCGGGCATGCAGGCGACGACCATTACGCCCGGCGTGTACGACGTGCCGGCCGTGCAGGTCACCGTGTCGCGCGCGCCGGGTGTGAACGGCGGCTCGATTCCGCTGCTGCTCGGCGGGCTGCTGGGGATTTCCGGCGCGTCCGGCAGCGCGACCGCGGTGGCAGTGCTGGCCGCGCCGGGCGGGGTGGCGGCCGGCGGGCTGTTTCCGATCGCGATCGACCAGTGCATCTACAACCAGTACTGGAACGCGGTGACCAACCAGCCGCTGATCAATCCGCTGACGGGCTTGCCGTACGAGTTCTCGATCACGAACGGCCAGACCTACGGCTTGCTGTGCATGGGCGGGCAGTGGACGTCGTTCCAGTCGACGGCGACCGACACGACGACGATGGGCGGGCTGATGGTGACCGGCAACCCGACCACGCTGAGCATTGGCGACAGCATCAACCTCGCGACCGGCGTGAAGGCGACGCTCTACACGTCGGTGCCGGTCGGCGCGACGGTGGTGCTGCCGGTCGTCACGCAGACGTCGAGCAGCACCACTGTGCCGATCGTCGCGTTCGCGGCGTTCCACATCGACGTGTCGCTCGGCGGCTCGTACAAGTACATCCAGGGCCACTTTGTCGGTGGCGTGAAGCTGACCGGCGTCGCGGACGGCGTCGGACCGTACTACGGCGTGTACGTGCCGCCGCGGCTCGCGCTGTGAGCGCCGGACCGCGCGCGGCGCAGCAGCACGAGGAGGGCGCCGAGCGTCACGGCGGGGCCGATTTGCGGCAGCAGCAGCCACGCGTTCAGGTATTCGACGAGTGGCAACGCCCACATCAGCGCGATCATGGTCTGCTCGCCGCGCAGCCAGCCGTCGCGCCAGCCGATCGCCAGCATGCAGGCGATCGCGAGACCGAGCCACACGAGCTCGTAGTGCCACACGTACGGGTTCGCGACGAGCGTCGCGACCGCCAGCGCCGCTGCGCGCACGCGGGTGTCGCGCGAGCGTGCCCACACGAAGCACGCGGCCGCGATCGCGATCGCCGCGACGCAGGCGTGTGCGGCATACGCGGCGCCGAGCGGCAGGCCCGCGAGGCGGAACGCCGCGAACGGCGTCGGCGACGCGAACCAGAACATCACGCGATGCTCGAGAATGAGCGATCGCGCGAGCTCCGCGCTGGCGGCGAACAGGCGCAGCGACTCGACGCCGCACACCAGTACGCTCAACGCGCCGAACACGGTGGTGGCGAGCGCAGCCCACGCGATCGTGCGCCACGCGCGCGCGGCGATCAGCACGAACGGGAACAGCAGCGCCATCTGCGGCTTGACCGACAGCAGGCCGATGCAGAGGCCTGCCCACATCGGCCGCCGGTCGGCCCAGTAGACGGCCAGCGCCGCGCACGCAGCGGTCAGGAACGCGTTCTGCCCGAGCATCGCGGTGACGAACACGCACGGCGCGGCGACCAGCGCAAACGCGCCGACGCGCAGCACGCCGGGCGTCGCGCCGAGGCCCGAGACGCGCCACGCGGCGCACCCGAACACGACGATGCCGAACGCGACGAACAGCGGATAGCCGATCGCGAAAGGCAGTAGTGCGAGCGGCGTCACGAGCAGCAGGTAGGTGGGCGGGTACAGCCACGCGACGAAACCTTCGCCGCGGAAAGACGGGAACAACGCGGCCGACAGCCGAGAGAAGGTCGGGAGATCGTACGCTTGCCATGGTGCGCCGTGCAGCATCACGTACGACGCCGACCAGAACACCGCGTAGTCCGCACCCGGGCGCTTGGTGGCGGTGTCCGGCGCGTAGCGGATCACGTACGCCCAGATCGCCAGGAACAGCGCGTAGAAGATGAGCACGAACGCGCTGTACGTGACGACGCGTCGGGGTGTCAGCCACGCGCGAACGGGGTGTTCCGCCGAGCGCATCGATTGCCGGGGAATGTCCATGTGCCGCGTGCCGGTTACTTGACGGAGGTGCGCTTGGCGCTGTGGCCGGCGGCCGCGGGCGCCACCGGCCGGCGGCGCGTCGCGTGCACGCGCTTGAGCGGAAACTGCAGCAGCTTCGACGCCGGATGCGCGGCGGCGTCAGGCTCGGCGCGGTAACGACGGCGCACGAGATAGACCGGGCGTTGCTTCGATTCGTGATAGATGCGGCCGAGGTATTCGCCGATCACGCCGATGCCGATCAGCTGGATGCCGCCGACGAACAGCATTACGGAAATCAGCGACGCGTAGCCGTGCACGGGATTGCCGAACAGCAGCGTGCGCAGGACGATGTACGCGCCGTAGACGAGCGAGAGCGCGGCGAATGCGAGGCCGATGTAGGTCCATACGCGCAGCGGTACGGTGCTGAAGCTCGTGATGCCTTCGAGCGCGAAGTTCCAGCGCCGCCATCCGGAGAATTTGGAGCGCCCGCCACTGCGAGGCGCGCGTGTGTATTCGATGATCTCGGTGCGGTAACCGACCCACGCGAACAGGCCTTTCATGAAGCGATGCCGCTCGGGGAGTGCGCACAGCGCGTCGACGACCTGGCGGTCCATCAGTCGGAAATCGCCGACGTTCTCCGGCATCTCGACTTCGGAGAGCCGGTTGTGCACGCGGTAGTAGAGCGCGGCGGCCACGCGCTGCATCAGCGGATCGCACGTGCGGTCGGTGCGCTTCGCGGCGACGACCTCGGCTCCCGCTTGCCAGCGTTCGACCATCGCGGGGATCAGTGCAGGCGGGTCCTGCAGATCGGCGTCGATCAGGATCACGGCCGCGCCGGCGGCTTCGTCGATGCCGGCGGTGAGCGCGGCCTCCTTGCCGAAGCGGCGCGTGAGATCGACGATGCGCACGCGCGGGTCGCCGGCCATGACCGCGAGCAGCCGGTCGAGCGTGCGATCGCGGCTGCCGTCGTTGATGCAGACGATCTCGAAGCGGACCGCGTCGACCGATTCGAGCACGGGCAGTGTTTCGGCAAAGAACGCGTCGATCGTTTCGTCTTCGTCGTGAAACGGCACGACGAGCGAGATCAGCGGTTTTCTGGCGTGCGTGGGCATGCATCCCCCGAGAAATCCGGCCTGCGCTGCACCGTATGGATCCGGGTGTCGTCCACCGCAGGACGGACGACAGGCGTTACGAATATTGTATGCAGAAATGGACGATTCGTAATACCGATGCGCGGGGTGTGCGGGGGGCTGTTTCACCGTCGGGGCAGGCTTCGTCGACGGCGGGCGCGCTGCAAGGCAAGAAAGTATCGGGATCGTGCTTGTCGGCGCACGGGGGATCGCGGGAGTGGCCTCATGCGATGCCGTGGCCGGATTCCGATGGTCGGCCATCCGCCCGAATCAAGCAGGGCGCTGCGCCGGTAACGCGTGGCAATCCGCTCAGCGCGTGCGAACGCTATCGGTGCGCGCGCCGCGGCCGGCGACCTGTGCACGCCGCAGCAGCATGAGCAAGGCGACCGACGTGACAGCAGGCCCGATCTGCGGCAGCTTCATCCAAGGATTCAGGAACTCGTACAGCGGCAGCGCCCACATCGCCGCGACGACGCTTTGCTCGCCGCGCAGCCAGCCGTTCTGCGAGCCGATCGCGATCATGCACGCGATCGGGATGCACAGCCACGACAGTTCGTAGTGCCAGACATAGGGATTCGCGGCGAGCGTCGCGATGACCAGTACCGCGCCGCGCAGCCGCACATCCCGGTTGCGGTGCCAGACGAAACACGCGGCCGCGATCGCGATCGCGGCGATGGCGGCTTGCCCGGCGTACGCGAGTGCCGGCGACAGGCCGGCGAGGCGGAACGCCGCGAACGGTGTCGGCGATGCAAACCAGAACGGCACGCCATGCTCGATGATCAGCGAACGCAGCGCGCCGGCATTTTGCAGAAAGAGGCGGACCGATTCGATGCCGCCCGTCGCAACCCCCAGCGCGGTGAATGCGACGGCGAATGCCGCGGCCCACGCGAACGCGCGCCATGCGCGCGCGGCAATCAGCACGAACGGGAACAGCAACGCCAGTTGCGGCTTGACCGACAGCAGGCCGATCAGGAAACCGGCCAGCATCGGCCGCCGATCGACGAAATACACGGCGAGCGCCGCGCATGCCGCGGTCAGCATCGCGTTCTGTCCGTACGTCGCGGTGACGAATACGCCCGGGCATGCAAGCAGCGCGAGCCAGCCGACACGTTTCGCGCCGGGCGTCGCGGCGAGCCCCGACACCCGCCAGGCCGCCACGCCGAGCAGCACGATGCCGAGCGCGATGAACAGCGGATAGCTGATCGCATAGGGCAGCAGCGCGAACGGCGCCACCACCAGCAGATACGAAGGCGGGTACAGCCACGGCAGGAACGCATAACGACCGGTCGTCGGGAACAAGCCGGCGAGCACCCGCGAGAACGTCGGGACGTCGTAGGCCTGCCACGACGAGCCGTGCAGCATCAGATGCGACGCGGACCAGAACACCATGTATCCCGAGCCGGGGCGGAACGTGCCCGGGTCGGTCGAGAGGACGCCGTTCCAGACCAGCAGCGACACGAACAGCACGCCGATCGTCAGCATGACCGCGCTGTAAAGCGCGATGCGGCCCGGTGTCAGCCAGACGCGAACGGCGCGTTCGTCGGTCCGTATCGATGAGCTGGAGATATCCATGCGACGTTACTTGACCGACAGGTTGCGCGATACCGGCACGCCCACGGCGGCGGCCTGCCGGCGTCGGGCCGCGGCGACGCGCCGGACCGGAAACTGCAGCAGCTTCGAACGGTCCGGCTGCGCGGCGTGCCCCGCGGGCTGCTGGACCGCATGGGCGTCGGCGCGGTAGCGGCGCCGCACCAGATAGACCGGTCGCTGCTTCGATTCGTGATAGATGCGGCCGAGGTATTCGCCGATCACGCCGATACCGATCAACTGGATGCCGCCGACGAACAGCATCACGGAAATCAGCGACGCATAGCCGTGCACGGGGTTGCCGAACAGCAGCGTGCGCATGACGATGTACGCACCGTAGACGAGCGAGAGCGCGGCGAACGCGAGGCCGATGTAGGTCCACACACGCAGCGGCACGGTGCTGAAGCTCGTGATGCCTTCGAGCGCGAAGTTCCAGCGCCGCCACCCGGAGAATTTGGAGCGGCCGCCGCTGCGAGGCGCGCGCGTGTATTCGATGATTTCGGTGCGGTAGCCGACCCACGCGAACAGGCCTTTCATGAAACGACGCCGCTCGGGCAGCGCGCACAGCGCGTCGACGACCTGGCGGTCCATCAGGCGGAAATCGCCGACGTTCTCCGGCATCTCGACTTCGGAGAGCCGGTTGTGCACGCGGTAGTAGAGCGCGGCGGCCACGCGCTGCATCAGCGGATCGCACATGCGGTCGGTGCGCTTGGCGGCAACGACCTCGGCGCCCGCGTGCCAGCGTTCGACCATCGCGGGAATCAGTGCGGGCGGGTCTTGCAGATCGGCGTCGATCAGGATCACGGCCGCGCCGGCGGCTTCATCGATGCCGGCGGTGAGCGCGGCTTCCTTGCCGAAGCGCCGCGTGAGATCGACGATGCGCACGCGCGGATCGCCGGCCGCGATGTCGATCAGCTTGTCCAGCGTGTCGTCGCGGCTGCCGTCGTTCACGCAAACGATTTCGAAGCGCGCGGTGCCGATCGATTCCAGTATCGGAACGGTGGTCGCGAAGAATGCATCGATCGCTTCCGCTTCGTCGTGAAAGGGCACGACGAGCGATACCAACGGCTTTCGGGTGTGCGTGGACATACGTCCCCCCGTGAGATCCGGTCTGCGCCGCATTGTCTGGTCCTGTTGTCGCCGAAGGTGCGGAAACGGGTCCGGTTCGGCGCAAGTCTTGTGTTTGTGATGGCCTGGTTGGCTTGCTGCGGGCCGGGCGGCAAGCTTCGGATGATTGTACGCACGAATGACGCGATGGTGACAGGGGGCGCGGGTTTGCTCGGGGGAGGGGTTTCAGCGATGCGGCCGGCCGCCGGCGGGCGCGGTCGGCGCGATCCGCGACTCGCCGTTCACGCGTGTGCAGCGGTTAGCATGGCGTCTGCAACGACGGTGACGGAGACGGCCATGCAAGTTCAGGATCTGACGGGCGCACCGCTGGATTATTGGGTCGCGATCGCGGAAGGCCATGACGCCCCGCGCGCCGACGCGTCCGGTTGTACGTCGATTCGCGCACCGGGCGGGGCGCCGGTGCCGTTCGCGCCGTCGTCGTCGTGGGCGGACGGCAGCCCGATCGTCGAGCGGCTGCCGTTCGCCGCATTCGAGCGCGACGGCGGGCGCGGCGCGTGGCGGGCCGTACTGCACCGGGCCGTGCCGGCCGCGGGCGAGCGCTGCACGTTCAACCAGTCGGGGCCGACGCTGCTGATCGCCGCGATGCGCACGCTCGTCGCGTCGACGTTCGGCGACGACGTGCCGGACCTCGATATGGCGCGGCCGCGCTGAACGCCGCCGCTCGCGGCATCGTCACGCAGACACGTTCCGGATCGCGATCGACGCGACGTCGACGCGCCGCGGCAGGATCGCGTCCGCCGCCGCGCGGTCGGCGACGCGCTGCAGCACGTCGATGTCGGCGCCGCTGAGGCTGCGTTGCGCGAGCGCGGCCCGGTGCGCGATGTCGGTGGCCGCGTCGGGCGGCAGGCGCGTGAGCGACGCATAGACGCTCGCGTAATCGGCCGGGTGCGCGAGTGCCCACTGGCCCGCGCGGGCGAGCCGTGCGAGCACGTCCGCGAGCGCGGCGCGCTTCGCGCGATCGTCGAGCGTGTCGACCGGCGACGTGAGGAACGCGAGCCCCGAATTGATGCCGCTGCCGTCGCGGACGATGCGCGCGCCGCGTCTTACCGCATGCCCGTAGTACGGGTCGAACGTCGCCCAGATGCCGATCCGTTTCGCCTCGAACGCGGCGAACGCATCGACGGGCAGCACGAAGCGCACGTCGACGTCGCGCGGCGCGAGGCCGTGTTCGCGCAGCGCGCCGTACAACTGGTATTGCGAGATGCTGCCGCGTGCGGACGACACGACGACGGTTTGCCCCTTCAGGTCGGCGACCGCGCGGACCGGTGAATCGGGCTGCACGACGATGCCGAGCGACGCCGGCGAGCCGACGCGCGTCGCGACGATCCGCAACGCCGGATCGCCGAGTGCAGCTGTCAGCACGGGCAGGTCGCCGGCCGGCGCGAGATCGATCGCGCCCGCGCGCTGGGCCTCGAACAGCGGCGCGGCGCCCTGGAAATTGGCCCAGCGGAACCGGTAGGGCGTGCCGTCGAGCACGCGCGCGGCTTCGGCCAGCGCACGCAGGCCGCCGGCCTGGTCGCCGAGCACGAGCGTGACGCCCGACAGGTCGGCGCCGGCCGCGCGGGCAGGCAGCGCGATGCCGCCCGCGAGCGGTGCGGCGGCGAGGGCGACAAGACGCTGCAGCATGCGGCGGCGCGCTATGGCGGAAGAGGGGTTCATCGGCGGCGTGTCCTCGGTGATCCGCGCGCGTGCGGCGCGGCTGCCGGGCAGGTTACGGAATCGGTTTCCGGCCGACAAACATCGAATCGAGAAATGCATATTCGCGCGGTGATGATGGCCGGGACGGCCGGTATCGACGCGCGCGAGTACGTCATGCAGCGGCAGGAACCGTGCGCAGGAACGCCCGCACCGCGGGCGCCTTTTCGAACCGCCGGTGCGCAAGTGCGAGTTCGGACGTGATCGGCTTGCCGGCGATTGGCCGGTACACGACGCCCGGCAGCGACACGCAACCGGCGAGCGCATCGGGAATCACGGCGACCCAGCCGTTCACGGACACGCACGCGAGCACCGCGAGCAGGCCGCCCGGCCGTGCGGCGATCACCGGCGCGAAGCGGCCGCGGCGCGCGACCTCGAGCGTGCCGCGCTCCTGCTCGGGCACCGCGAAGCGCGCGTCGGCGAGGTCGGCCGCGCGTACGGTGGCCATCGCCGCGTAGCGCGATTCGGCCGGCACGGCCGCGACGAACACGTCGCGCTGCAGCGTGACGATCCGCAGGCCGCCGGGCAGCGGCAGCGGCGGGCGTACGTATGCGAGGTCGAGTCGGCCCGCGTCGAGCTGGTTCGCGACGTCGTCCATCGGCACTTCGCGCAGGTTCAGCTCGATGCGCGGGTGTGCGGCGCGAAACGCGCCGACCGTGCGCTGCAGCGTGCCCGAATAGACGGCGGACGATACGTAGCCGATCTCGATCCGGCCGAGTTCGCCGCGTTCGGCCAGCGCGGCGAGTTCGCGGCCGCGCTGCAGATGCTCGAACGCGGCGCTGGCCTCGGCGAGATAGGCCTCGCCGGCCGCGCTCAGCGTGACCGCGCGGCGCGACCGGTGAAAGAGCCGCACGCCGAGCACGCGTTCGGCTTCCTGGATCTGCCGTGTGAGCGCGGGCGGCGCCATGTCGAGCGCCTCGGCCGCACGGGCGAAATGCAGGTGCTGCGCGACGCTCAGGAACGCGCGCACGTGACGGAATTCGAGCCGGTCCATGATTGCAATTTTCGTCAATAAAACAGCGTGGGAGTGTCAATGACAGGCAATACCGGGCAAGCCTAGCATACGGGTCGTTGATCCTGTTCCGGAGTTGCCGATGTCCCAATCCTCCCCGGCGTCGCGCGCAGACGCGGCCGCCGCCCCGCGCGCGGGCACCCGCCTGCCGGCTGCCGCGACGCTTGCCGTCGCGTCCGCGACCTGTTCGCTGATCGTGCTCGACACGAACGTCGTCGCCGTGTCGTTGCCGAGCATCGCACGCAGTTTTCACGCGAGCTTCGCCGAGATCGAATGGGTCGTGAGCGCGTACATGACCGCGTTCGCCGCGTGCCTGCTGCCGGCCGGTGGGCTCGCCGACCGCTTCGGCCGCAAGCGGATGCTTGGTGCAGGGCTCGCGCTCTTTTTTCTCGCGTCGCTCGGCTGCGGCGTCGCGCCGTCGGCCGGCTGGCTGATCGCCGCGCGCGCGGTGAAGGGCGGCGGCGCCGCGCTGCTGCTGACGGCCGCGCTCGCGGTGATCGCGAACCGGTTTCCGGAAGGGCGCGAACGGGCGCGCGCGTGGGCGATCTGGGGCATGTGCATGGGGATCGCGACGGCGATCGCGCCGCTGGTCGGCGGTGCGATCACGCAATGGATCGGGTGGCGCTGGGTGTTCCTGTTGAACCTGCCCGTCTGCGCGCTGCTGGCGGTTGGCGCGCGCGTCGCGATCGACGAATCGCGCGATCCGCACGCGAAACGCGTGGACGCGGCCGGCAGCCTGCTGTTCGGCGCGGCGCTGTCGTGCGCGATCGCGGCGCTGATCGGCGCACCGTCGCACGGCTGGCTGTCGGCCTCGACGCTCGGCCGGCTCGCGCTTGCCGTCGCGCTGTTTGCCGCGTTCATCGGCGCGGAACGCTGGCAGTCGCGGCCGATGATCGATCTCGCGCTGTTCCGCCAGCCGCGCTTCGTCGGCGCCGTGCTCGCGATGTTCGGTTATGCGGCGTGCGCGCAGGTGATGATGACGTTCCTGCCGCTGTACCTGCAAAACGCGTTCGGGATGTCGGCGATCGACGCGGGGCTCGGCATGCTGCCGTTCGCGTTCGCGATGGTCGCCGGGCCGTCGCTCGGTGCGGCGCTCGCCGCGCGCGTGTCGTCCGGCGGCGTGCTGGCGGGCGGGCTCGCGTTGATCGGTGCGGGTAACCTCGCGACCGCGGCGCTGACGGCCAGCGGCGACTACCGGCTCGTCGCGCTCGGCATGTTCGTGACGGGCTGCGGCGCCGGCATCATGAACGGCGATACGCAGAAGGCGATCATGGCGTGCGTGCCGCCGAACCGCACGGGCATGGCGTCGGGTATCAGCACGACGACGCGCTTCTCGGCGATCGTGACGGCCGTCGGCGTGCTCGGTGCGGTGCTGGCGGCGAGCACGCACGCGCAACTCGATCGGCTGCTGTCCGCCGCGCCCGGCCTGCGCGCGTTCGCCGATGCGCCGTTCATGTCGAGCCTGCTGGCCGGCGATCTTGCGCAAGCGCTCGGCCGCGTGCCGCCGTCGGCGGCCGGCGTGCTCGCGAAGGCAGCGCCCGTTGCGTTCGCGAGCGGGTTCGCCGACGCGCTGACGGTAAGCGGCGTGCTGGCGCTCGTCGCGGCCGTCGTTGCATACAAGTTGCTTGCGCAACCGATGAGCGACGCGTGACGCGTATCCCGGTGTGTTTCGCCCGTGGCTTAGTGCGATTTCGTCGTGTGGCGCAGATGACGCGCGACGCGGGCGACGAGCGGCCGGCGCGACGCGCGGCAGTGCGTTGCCTTGCGTGCCCGCGGCACGCGCAGCGGGTCGGGCGCGGGCGTCGCCGGGACGGTTGCGGCTACAACCGCAGCAACCGCCGGCAGCGCGGCCTCGGCGTCGAGCCAGCCGCGCGTCGCTTCCGCGATCAGCCCGCGCAGCCAGCGCACGCCGTCGGTGCACGATCCCGATTCGTTCCACGTCATCCGGTACACGATGTCCGGCGGCTCGACCGGCAGCGCGATCGCGGCGAGCGGCAGCAGCTTCGCGTAGTGCCGTGCGAGCCGGTACGTGGTGGTCAGGATCAGGTCGGAGCGCACCAGCGCATGCGCGGCGAGTTCGAAGTGCGGCAGCGTGACGACGATTCGCCGCAGCAGGCCGACGCGTTCGAGCTGCCGGTCGATCGCGCCGGACGCTTCGAGCCACGACGGCGTCGGGCACAGCTGCGGCGCATCCGCGAAATCGCCGGCCGTCATCGCGCCGCGTCGCGCGAGCGGGTGCGTCGCGCGCATCAGGCATACGACGCGATCGTCGAACAGGTCGTCCTGCCGGAACCGCGACGAACGCGCCGGGCGATTGTCGATCACGACGTCGAGCTCGCCGTCGGCGAGCGCGCGCTCGTCGTCGAAGCCGTCGCCGAGCGGATGGAACACGAGCTGCGCGTTCGGTGCGCGCTCGCGGAACAGCGCGACGAGCTTCGGCACGAACAGCACGTTCAGGTAGTCGGGGCAGCCGATCCGGTAGGTGCGCACCGACGTGCGCGCGTCGAACCTCGGCTGCTGGATGCGGATGAAGTCGATCACGCGCAGCGCGTTGCGCAACGGTTCGATCAGCCGCGAGCCGAACTCGGTCGGCACCATTCCGTAGCGGCTGCGCACGAGCAGCGGGTCGCCGAGCAGCGTGCGCAGGCGCTTGAGCGCGGCACTGGTCGCCGGCTGCGACATGTTCAGGCGCACGGCCGCACGCGACACGGTGCGTTCGGTCAGCAGCACGAGCAGGATGCGCATCAGCCGCGCATCCAGCACGTCGAGCACGCCCGCGGTGTCGGACGTGTCGCGGGGCAGCGCGTTCAGGTCTAGCGGGTCCCGCATGCCGATATGCCTCCCGGCGACGCAGTGCCCGCGCGCGACGCGACAGCCGGCCGGCGGCCCGTCATTTTGCGAAGACGCCTGGCCAGCCGACGATCCGCTTCGGGCGCGGCGGCGCGTAGGTGCGGACCTTCGACGTCTTCAGCTTCAGGCGCACCAGCGACTCGGCGAGCGCGACCGCGGCCGACACGCCGTCGACGACCGGCACGCCCGTACACTCCTCGATCTGCCGGTCGAGGCCGGCCATCCCGCCGCAGCCGAGGCAGATCACTTCCGCGTGATCGTCCTTCACCGCGCGCTGCGCCTGGCCGACGATCGACTCGATCGCGCGGGCCGGGTTCTCTTCGAGTTCGAGCACCGCGAGGCCGCTTGCGCGCACCGACGCGCAGCGCGCGTCGAGCCCGGCGAGTTTCAGGCGATCCTCGATCAGCGGCACCGTGCGGTCGAGCGTCGTGACGACCGAGTAGCGATGGCCGAGCAGCATCGCGACGCTCGCGGCCGCTTCGGTGATGTCGACGACGGGCACCGTCAGCAGTTCCTGCAGGCCTTCGCGGCCGTGTTCGCCGTAGCCGGCCTGGATCACCGCGTCGTACGGCTCGTCGTAGCTCAACACGCGATCCATCACGGCGATCGCCGCGAGGTAGCTCTCGAAGTTGCCTTCGACCGACTCCGCGCCGAAGCGCGGCGTCAGCCCGACGATCTCCGTGCCCGGCGACGCGGCTGCCTGCGCCTGCGCGGCGATCGCGTCGGTGATCGACTCGGTGGTGTTGACGTTGACTACCAGGATCCTCATCGGTGACTCCGTATGCGTGTGTTCAGTGTTGCGCGCAGGCGACCGCGATGTGTTCGCCCGAGCGCTCGTCGTATTGCCGTTTGCGATCGGCCAGCAGCCAGTACACGCTGCCCGCGATGGCCGCGCCGAGCAGCCAGGAGAACGGCGTCATCGCGCTGAAGGCCGGCACGACGGCGAGCGTGATCGAGATCAGCGCGGACGGCACGAGGGCCGCGAGCGCCTTGCGGTTCACGCCGCGTGTGTAGAAATAGGTGCCGGTGGGCGCTTCGGTATAGAGATCGGGCACGTTCACGCGCTGCTTGCGCACGAGCCAGTAGTCGACCGTGATGATCCCGTACAGCGGGCCGAGCAGCGCGCCGAGGCCGGACAGGAAGTAGACGATCACGATCGGGCTGTTGTACAGGTTCCACGGCATGATCAGTACCGCAACCGTCGCGCTGATCAGGCCCGCGCGGCGGAATGACAGCCGGTGCGGCGCGAGGCTCGTCAGCACGAAGGCCGGCGCGACGAAGTTCGCCATGATGTTCACGGCGACCGTCACGATCAGGAACGCGAGGCAGCCGAGCACGAGGAACAGCTTGTTCGGCACCGTCGCGATGATCTCCGTCGGACTGTGGATGATCTGGCCGTTCAGCTTGAACTGCGCGCCCGCGAGCACGAAGCTGATCGTCGCGAACACGATGATGTTGACCGGCAGGCCCCAGAAGTTGCCGACGCGCACCGTCTTCGCGCTCGGCGACGAGCGCGCGAAATCGCAGAAGTTGAGCACCAGCGTGCCGTAGATCGCGAGCCACAGCGAGCCGCCCGCGAAGATCTCGGTCCACATCTTCAGGCCGGTCAGCGGCTTGCCGATCGACATCGCGAGATGGCCGCCCGTGCGGCTGAACATCCAGGCGGCGAGCGACAGCGTCGTGACGAGGATCACCGGGCCGGCCAGCCCCTCGTACTTGCGGACCATTTCCATGCCGTACGTGAGGATGCCGATCTGCACGAGCCAGATTGCGACGAACGTGATCCAGCCGAGCGTGGACAGCCCGAAGATCGCGTTCTGGTCGAAGGCGGCGAGGCCCGGCCAGACGGCGGTGAGCAGCACGCGCAGCACGACGGAGGCGAGATAGGTCTGGATACCGAACCATGCGATCGCGATCACCGCGCGGATCATCGCGGGCAGCAGGGCGCCGTAGATGCCGAAGCTCATCCGGCTGATCACCGGGAACGGCACGCCGGTCTTCTGGCCCATGTAGCCGGTGAGGTTCATGAAGCAGTACACGAGCACCGCGCCGATCGCGAGCGACGCGAGCATCTGCCAGCCGGACAGGCCGAGTGCGAACAGCCCGATCGCGAACGAGTAGTTCGCGATGTTGTGCACGTCGTTGGTCCACAGCGCAAAGATGCTGTAGCGGCCCCAGGTCCGGCCTTCGGCCTTGGTCGGCGCGAGATCGGGGTTATGCAGCCGCGGGCTCAGCGCGGGGTCGCGCGCGGCCGTATCGGTTCGATGCGATGCGTCGTCCGCGCCGAGCACGATGCCGGGGCGGTGGGTGGCTTCCAGTTGCACGCCGTTGTCTCCTTCCATGTGCGGGGCGCGAAACCGGCAGCGTATGAACGCAGCGCCGGCCCGGCCGCCGTGGACGTTATGTCTCGGATTTGTTCGCGAGTATGGGTGGCCGATTCGGTGATGGGAAATTAAATATTCGGCTGGGCGTCATTTGAAAAATGAATGGGATGCGGCCGGAGGTGGGGCCGGATGCGTGGATGGCGCGGCGGCGTGCCTGCGTGGCGGATGACGACGAATGAAAGCAGGAAAGCGCACGCGCCGGCGTGGCGGCGTGCGCTGTACGAAGCGGGGGCGTGGGACGGACCGCGCGACAGGCGCGGTCGCAAAAGAAGGGACAGCGTCGCGCGTGGGCGACGCGACGCAACCCGTCAGCGGTTCACGAGCTTCGCCGGATACGCGAGCGCGAGTGCGCAGCCGACCAGCATGCACGCGGCGAAGCCAACCAGCCCCGCGCTTTGCGAATGGAACGTATCGCGCAGCCAGCCGATGAAATAGGTGCTGCCGAACCCGCCGAGGTTCGCGATCGAGCACGCGAACGCGATCCCGCCGGCCGCGGCCGAGCCCTTCAGGAACGTGGACGGCAATGCCCAGACCACCGGCATCGCGGCCGCCGCGCCCGCGTTGATCAGCGAGAACAGCAGTATCGTCCCGAGCGTGCCGTGCGACGACGACGCCGCGATCGTCAGCGCGACGGCCGACACCATGAACGGCACGACGATATGCCAGCGGCGCTCGCGTGCGCGATCGGAGCTCGCGCCGCAATACAGTGTGGCGAGCACGGCCGCGGCATTCGGGATCACCATCAGCCAGCCGATGTGATATGCGTCCTTCACGCCGGTGTCGCGCAGGATCGTCGGCAGCCAGAAGCTCACCGCATACAGGCCGAGCAGCACGCACAGGTCGATCAGGCCGAGCGCCCACACCTTCGGATCGGAGAACGCCTTGCCGAGCGCGTGGCTCTTGTTGCCGGCCGGATCGGCGTCGAGATTCGCGCGCAGCGTCCGCTTTTCGTCGGCGTTCAGCCATTGCGCGGATTCGATGTTGTTGGGCAGCCAGCGCAACACGGCGAAACCGAGCAGTACCGACGGCAGCGCTTCGAGCAGGAACAGCCATTGCCAGCCGCCGAGCCCGTGCGCGCCGTCGAACGCGCGCATGATCCAGCCGGAGATCGGGCTGCCGATCATGCTCGACAGCGGCAGGCCGACCATGAACAGCGCGACGATCCGCGCGCGGCGCGCATCGGGGTACCACTGCGTCAGGTACAGCAGCACGCCCGGCAGGAAGCCGGCTTCGGCGGCGCCGAGCAGGAAGCGCACGATATAGAACTGCATCGGCGTGTGCACGAACATCGTCGCGCCCGACAGCAGGCCCCACGTGATCATGATCCGCGCGATCCACAGCTTCGCGCCGACGCGCTGCAGCACCAGGTTGCTTGGGACTTCGAACAGGATGTAACCGCCGAAGAACAGGCCGGCGCCGAGCCCGTACACGGTATCGCTGAACTTCAGCGCGTCGAGCATCTGGAGTTTCGCGAGCCCGATGTTGATGCGGTCGAGATAGGCCGCGAAGTAGCACAAACAGAAGAGGGTGATCAGGCGCAGCGTGACCTTGCGATAAAGATTGCCGTGCAGCGCGTCGTCGGGGGAAACGGCGGCGCTCGGGTGTGCGGTAGACATGGGGTTGCCCCTGTTCGAATGTGACGGATGAATGGGTGGCCGATCGACGCGAGCGAAGGTTCCGCTGCGCACTGGAGTCTGTATATCACGGCAATTAAATAGCGTACACACTAGAAAATACGGAATCGCACAGGCATGAAAATCGACGCGTGTCGGCAAGCGTTCGTGTGAAGAAAACCGCGCTTTTAGTGGGGTTTTAGGCGATCTAAAACATGTGTATGAATGATCTGGAAGCGCGCCTGAATATGCACAATATTCGTGCGTATGCGCTTAAAAATGGAGTGTGTGCGTGAAAGCCTGCCGCAGCGCGCAAACGCGTGTGCGGCAGCAGGTTCGGACGCGGGCGGCCGATCGTCCCGGCGGTGCCACCGGCGCAATCCGCTCCTGTCAGGCGATCGTCAGGCATGCTGCGTAACGGGCACCGCGAATCCTGATGCACCGCAATGAAGCGGCTGCCCGGCGGCCGGTTGCGTGGAATTGAGGGTGTACACTCCTTGTCTTTCCCTTACACGCGGCGCGGGCCTGCACTTTCATGGCGTCTTCCAAGGATTCCTACGACTTTCACGACCAGGTCGGGCACCTGTTGCGCCGCGCCTATCAGCGGCACGTTTCGATCTTCCAGGAAGCGATCCCCGATTCGGACCTCACGGCCGCGCAGTTCGTGACGCTGTGCGCGGTCAAGGAAAGGCAGGCGTGCTCGCTGAACGACATCGTCAAGGCGACCGCGATCGATCAGGCGACGATACGCGGCGTCGTCGAGCGCCTGAAGGCGCGGGCGCTGATCGAGGTGCTGCACGACCCGAACGACGGCCGCAAGCTGCTCGTGCGCGCGACCGCGAGCGGCCTCGCGCTGATCGAGCGCACGGTGCCGTTCGCGCGACAGGTGACGGAGCGCACCTATGGCGCGCTCAATCCGGGCGAACGTGTCGCGCTGCAGTTCCTGCTGCGCAAGATGATGGAAGAGGACGGCGACGCGTGATGCGGTAGCGGCGCAAGTCGCGCCTACGTCGTGCCGGCGGTGGCGGCCTCGCCGGCCTCGTCGGCATGCATCAGCCGGCCGGCGTCGCGCAGCGCGGCGCGGACCGCCTCGGGCGTGAACGGCGGCGCGTAGAACCGCACGCCGGTGGCATCGAACAGCGCGTTCGCGACAGCGGCCGGGCCCGGCACCGACGCCGATTCGCCCGCGCCGAGCGGCGGCTCGCCCTGCCTCGGCATCAGCACCACATCGATGTCCGGTACTTCCGCGAACGTCAGGATCGGATAGCTGGCCCATTCGCGCGACGCGACCTTGCCGTCCGCGAATCGCACGCGCTCTTTCAGCGTGCGGCTCAATACCTGGATCACGTTGCCGTGGATCTGGTGGCGCACGCCATCCGGGTTGATCATCGTGCCCGTGTCCTGGCCGACCGTCACGCGTTCGATGCGTATCTCGCCCGACACGCGATCGACGCTCAGGTCGACGATCCATGCCGACCATGCGGCGCCGAAACCGGGAAAGCGGCTGTGCACGTAGCGCGCATAGGCGACCCCGCGTCCATGCACGAGTCGCGCGCCGTCGCGTTCGCGCTGCGTGCGCGGCGGGCGGGGCGTCCAGCCCGCGCGATCGGCCACGGCCTGCAGCAGTTCCGTCGCGCGCGGGTCCTGCAGGTGACGCAGCCGGAACGCGAGCGGATCGATACCCGTCAGCGCCGCGCATTCGTCGACGAACGCATCGTGCGCGAACGAGTTCGGCAACGCCGACACGCCACGCAGCCACGACGCGCGGACGAGCGGCGCGAGATCCTCGCAGACGAAGCGGCGATGCGGGCTCGCGTACGGCGACACGGCCGTGCGGTCGCCCATCTCGAACACGCGCGGCTCGGGCGCGATCGCGCCGGTCAGCAGCGCCGCGAGCAGCGGCGCGTCGTTCGACGGATAGCGGGTCGTGAAGTCGTAGCCGAGCAGGCGGCCGTCGCGCGTGACGGTGCCGGTCACCTGCATCAGTTGGCCCGCGCCTTTCGGTTCCCACAGATGCTCGTCCGCGCGCGACAGCTGCACGCGCACCGGGCGGCCGACCGCGCGCGACAGCAGCAGTGCATCGCCGCACACGTCGTCGGCGCCGTTGCGGCCATAACAGCCGGCCGCTTCCATCCGCACGACATCGAAATCGGCTTCGTCGCGCGCGACGAGCGTCGCGAGGTCGTAGCGCAGCGAGACGGGATTCTGCGTGCCTGACCACACGGTGATCCGGCCGTCGCCCGGTTCCCGGTAATCGGCGAGCGCGCACGACGGACCGATCGAGCCATGCATCTGGAACGGCCACGCATAGGTGCGCGACAGCGTGATCGTGTCGGGCTGCGCGCGTGCCGCGTCCACATCGCCTTCGTCGAGCAGCACGCGGCGTTTTGCCGGCGCGGCGGCGATCGCGGCGGCCGGCGCGTCGAGCGGCGGCAGCGCGGGATGCGGCCGCCACGTCGCGCGCAACTGGCGCGCCGCGCGGATCGCGTGTTCCTCGCGCTCGGCGACGACGCCGACGAAATCGCCGATCGTGACGACCGCCACCAGCCCCGCCACGTCGGCCACCGATGCGCGATCGACGTCGACGAGCGAGGTGCCGACGAACGGGCCGCTGTCGTGGCCTGCATACGGCGGCCGCACGACGCGGCCATGCAGCATGCCCGGCACGCGCATGTCGTGCACGAACGTGAGCTGGCCGGTTGCTTTCGCGGGCAGGTCGACGCGCGGCGACGACTTGCCGACGATCCGGTAGTGCGCGGGGTCCTTCGTGCGGATGGTCAGGTCCAGCGTCAGCGCGATCCGCTGCGCGGCGACGAGCGCGGCGAACGTCGCCGTTTGCCCGGCCGCCGAAATCGTTGCGTTGTCGACGCTCAGTTGCGCCGCGTCGACGCCGAACCGTTCGGCGGCGAGCGCGAGCAGTGCGTGACGCGCCTGCGCGGCCGCGCAACGCAGCGGCGTCGCGGAAATCTGGATCGTCGCGCTCGCGATGGTCGGGCCCTGGTTCGGGGTCGCGGCCGTGTCGCCGAGCACCATCGTCACGCGCGCGGCCGGCACGTCGAGTTCCTCGGCGACGATCTGCGCGAGCGACGTGCGGATGCCGGTGCCGAGATCGACGTGTCCGTTGAGCGCGAGGATGCGGCCGTCGTCGAGAATCGCGACGAAGACTTCGGGCAGCGCCGGCACAAAGGACGACAGGCTGCCCGGCTGGCCGGGCGCCGGCTTGACGGGCGGTGCGGGCGACCGGATCACGGTCAGGCAGCCGGTGCGCGCGAGCAGTTCGGAGCGGTTCACGGGGGAGGTGTCCTGTCGGGAGCGGCGCGGCTGGCGACCGGTTGCGTCGGGGAAGGATCGTGCGGCGCGCGTCGGGCCAATTTAGGTCGCCAAAAGCGCAGCGTCAATCGCGGGCGCCGCCCGCGATCGGTCGCGACTCAGCGTTCGCGGGCATGCATGGCATCGATTGCCGCGATCGCGTCGTCGAGCGGCATCACGGCCGCGTATTTCTGCTGCATGTCGAACAGGTTCGCGTCGTGCGGCGCGATCGCACGATCGCCGACGCAGTCGGCGAGCACGAGCGGACGGAACCCGTGCGACATCGCGTCGACCACGCTCGCGCGCACGCAGCCGCTCGTCACCGCGCCGGCGACCAGCAGCGTCTGCACCGCGCGCTGCGCGAGCCACGGCGCGAGTTGCGTGCCGAAGAACGCCGACGGCACGGTCTTGCGCACGACGAGCTCGCCGGCCGAGGGCGTGAGTTCGGGCACGATCGCGCTGTTCGGGTGGTGCTCGGTCAGCGTCGCCATGCCGGGCACCTTCAGCGAGAACACGTTGTCGTCGCTGCCGTCGTCCGCGTAGACGATCCGGCTGTGCGCGACGGGCCAGCCGCGTTCGCGCGCCAGCGCAAGCGCACGGGTCGTGCGTGCGATTGCCGGCGCGATGTTGCCGCCGCCGAACGTCGCGGGATCGGCGAAGCCGACCACGAAATCGACGATCAAGAGGCCGATGTTGCCGTGCGGCGGCAGCGGCGTGCCGAAACCCTGCTGGCGATACACGTTCGCTTCGGCGTGGTGGGAAAGATCGGTCATGGTGTCGGGGGCTCGTCGGTCAGGCGGGTTGGTCGGTCACGCGGCCGTCGCGCACGACGGTTTCGCCGTCGAGTTCGACCGTGCAGCGGCGCAGCGGGATGTCGATGTGGCAGGTGGTCGTGCGGTTGCCGCCGCCTTCGTTGTTCGGGCCGAGCGAGAACAGGAAGTTGCCCTCGAACGCGCGCGCGTCCATCCCGATCGTCGCCTCGCGGTCGTACAGCCCGAGCGTCGACCAGCGCGCGCGCGGCTGCAGCCCCCAGCCGATATGCGAGATCGCATAACCTTCGGGGTCGGCGAACGTTTCCATGTAGTCGCGCAGCAGGTCGGCGTCGACGCCGCCTTCGATGCGCGTCGCATAACCGCCTTCGACGGTCAGCACGATCGGCTCGCTCACGTAGTGTTTCTGCGGCAGCAGGATGTCGCCACGATCGATCACGATCGTGCCGCGCGCGGTGCGGTCGTTCGGGTAGGTCAGCGCGAAGCCGCTCGGCCAGTGATCCCAGCGGCCCGGCGCATCGACGAAACCGTACTCGGCCGTCGGCGGGAAGTCGCCGAGCGGGCAGGTGAGCGCGGTGCCGGCTGCGGACGTCACGCGCATCTCGCGGGCGGCGGCGATTTTCTTTGCAGCGGCAAGCACGCGCGTGCGGTCGGCCAGCGTCGGCACCATCCGCACGAGCACCTCGGGCGGCTCGACCGCAAGCAGGATCTTCGTGCCGGCCTTCAGGATGTCGTGCTGTTCGGGCGAGAACAGCAGCGTCATCAGGTCGAGCACGAGGTCGCTCTCGCGCAATGCGGCGATCGCCGCGCGGTTGCCCGTCAGCGGCGTCGTGCCGAGATACGCGAGCGGGTCGCGGCTGAACGCCTTGTCGCCGTTGACGGGCGGCAGGTCGAGCCGGTTGACGATCGCGCCCATCGATTGCGTCGCGATCAGCGCGCACGACAGCGTCTGCGGATGGGTGGCCGCGCTCGTCAGGATCGTGACGGTCTGGCCCGGTTCGAGGCGCGACAGCGTGAGTACCTGCTTCCACGCGTCGATCAGTTGGGTGTCGCTGACTGGCATCGTCGGCTCCGGTAAAGGCGTGAGGGAAAGAGGGGGGGGCGAAGCGCGGGCTCAGGCCGCGAGCGGCGCGCCGAGGAAGTCGCCGAACGCCGCGTAGAAGCCCGGCGCGTTGTCCCACGGGATCATGTGGCCGGCGCCGGGCACGCGCACGTGCCGCATCGACGGCGTCGCGCGCTGCAGTTCCGCGACGTCGTCGTCGCGCACCACGTCGCCGCGTTCGGCTGTGATCAGCAGCGACGGCACCGTCAAGCGCGCGGCGTCCGCGTGGAAATCGTCGGTATGGAACCCTTCGTACGTCGCGCGCACCGCGCGCTCGTCGCAGGTATGCAGCCACTCGGCACGCAACTGCAGTTCGGCATCGGTCCAGGTCGGGCAGAACGCGCGCATGCCTTCGGCGTCGGTGCCGGCGCGCGCGAGCGCCATCGAGTCGATGTACCACGGCAGCTTGCCCGGATAGTCGCGGCGGTTCGGGCCCGACACGGGCGGATCGACGAGCACGACCGATTCGAGCCCGCGGATGCCGCGCCGGGCCGCGCGCGCGGCGATCCGCGCGCCCATCGAATGGCCGACGAGGCTCGTGCGCGGCAGGCCGAGCGCGGCGACCAGCGCCACGATGTCGTCCGCTTGCGCATCGAGGCTGTAGTCGAGCGCCGGCGACGCGTCGGACAGCCCGCGGCCGCGCACGTCGAGCACGTAGGTGTCGAACACCGCGCCGAACACTTCGCCGACGAAGCCCCACGTGATCGCGGGGCTCGTGATGCCGGGGATCAGCACGATCGCGGGGCGCGCGGCGCGCGCGCCGGTCGCGCCGCCGTAGCGCAGGTAGTGCTGGCGGATGCCGTTCGCGCGGACGTTCGCGCCGTGGAGAAAAGTCGAGGACATGGGTGGACTCCGTCGGAAGGGCCGCGTTCAGTACGCGCCGGACAGCAGCGCGCCGGCACCGGGCACGACGGGCTCGAGGTCGAGTTCGCGCAGCATCGCGTAGGTGGTCGCGATCGCGGCGGTGATGACCGGCTTGCCCGTCATCGCCTCGACCTTCGCGACGGCCGGCAGCGACGGCATCTGCACGCACGCGGACAGCACGATCGCGTCGGCGTCCTGGTACGGCAGCGTCTTCACGATGTCGGGCAGGCGCGCCGGATCGTGACGGCCCACGTCGAGGTTGTCGGGAATCTCCAGCGCGCGGTAGGCGAGCACGTCGAATCCTTCGTTGCGGATGTAGTCGACCACGAGTTCGGTGAGCGGCAACATGTACGGCGCGACGACGACGATGCGCTTCGCGCCGATCACCTTCAGCGCGTCGACGAGCGCACCCGCGCTCGTCAGCACGGGCGCCTGCGCGCCGTTGTCGGCCGTGTGCTTCGTGAGGCGCGCCTGCGACACGCGGTGGTAGCCGTGTCCCATCGCCATGATCGCGACGAGGCAGGCGTAGCCGAGCACGTCGACACGCGCGTCGCTCAGCTCCACCGCGCAGCGGTCGGATTCGGCATCCATCGCCGCGAGTTCTTCCTTGACCACCTTCTTCATCCGCATCCGGCTCGAGTGATACGTGAAGCGCTCGGGGCGGATCGTTTCGCGCAACCGCAGCATCGCGGGAATCTCGGTTTCCATCGTCGTGTTGGAACTCGGCACGATCTGGCCGATGCGGTAGGTCTTGCTCATGACGGGAGGCTCCGTGTCGGTAAGGGTGAGGCGGCACGCTGACGCGAGATCGCCGGATTTCGAGCAAAGTCTAGTGTGTACATTTGAAAATGGCAATGCATTAAAATGACGTTCTGCGCGGTGTGATCGTTTGTGTACGCGGTTAATCAACGAAATATCGGTGTTTTCCCGAATGCGGCTGAAGCGCTCAACAATCCGCTTGTCCTGAATAAATTGAGTGTGTACGCTACATAAACGCCATTCAATCCGCCCGTCCTCGCGCCGCGTCCGGCGACGGGCCCACGATCAGGAGATCCGCATGAGCACACCCCGTATCGCAATCATCGGCGCCGGTCTCGGCGGCACGGCCGCCGCGGCGCTGCTTCAGCGCAGCGGCTACGATGTCGCGCTGTACGAGCAGGCACCGGCGTTCTCGCGCCTCGGCGCGGGCATCCACCTCGGCCCGAACGTGATGAAGATCATGCGGCGCATCGGCTGCGAGGACGCGTTGAACACGATGGGTTCGCACCCGGATTTCTGGTACAGCCGCGACTGGCAGAGCGCCGACGTGCTCGCGCAGATTCCGCTCGGCGACTACGCGCGCAAGACCTACGGCGCGAGCTACCTGACCGTGCATCGCGGCGATTTCCATGCATTGATGACGCAGGCGGTGACGCCCGGCACGATCCGCTTCGGCAAGCGGCTCGCGGCGGTGGAGGACACCGGCGACGCGGTGCGCCTGACGTTTGCCGACGGCAGCGTCGACACGGCCGACATCGTGATCGGCGCGGACGGCGTGAATTCGCGGATCCGCGAGCACCTGCTCGGCGCGGAGCCGCCGCGCTACACGGGTTATGTCGCGCACCGCGCGGTGTTTCCGGCGTCGCTGCTCGGCAACAAGCCGTACGACATGTGCGTGAAGTGGTGGTCGGAGGATCGCCACATGATGGTCTATTACGTGACCGAGAAGCGCGACGAGTATTACTACGTGACCGGCGTGCCGCAGGCCGAATGGCCCGAAGGTGTGTCGATGGTCGACAGCAGCCGCGACGAAATGCGCGAAGCGTTCGCGGGGTTCCATGCCGATATCCAGCACCTGATCGACGTGTCGCCGTCGATCACCAAGTGGCCGCTGCTGGAGCGCGACCCGCTGCCGTTGTGGAGCCGTGGCCGCCTGGTGCTGCTCGGCGACGCGTGCCATCCGATGAAACCGCATATGGCGCAGGGCGCGGCGATGGCGATCGAGGATGCCGCGATGCTCGCGCGCTGTCTCGACGAGGTCGGTGCCAGCGATTACGCGGGCGCGTTCGCGCTGTATGAGGCGAATCGCGCGGCGCGTGCGTCGAAGGTGCAGCTCGTGTCGCACAACAACACGTGGCTGCGCACCAACGAGGATCCGTCGTGGGTGTTCGGCTACGACGTGTTCGACGTGCCGCTCGTGGCGCCGTCGCGCAGCGGCGTGGCGGCCGCGGCCTGACGCGCACGCGGTTCCCGCGCCGGCCGTGTCGCCGCCGGCGCGCGATCGATGCGCCGATACCGCGCGTTTTTCGGCGTGTTATATGTCAGGCGCGCGCCGGCGGTGCCAGCCGGCGACAGTGCCCGCCGCCGGCCGACCGTCGGCCCGCGCTCCGCATTCCGGATCCATTCATGTCCCATCCCGCTTCTCCGTCGCGGCCGCTGGCGTTCCGCGTGAACGGCACGCCGCACACCTTCGACGATGCCGCGCCCGACGCGCCGCTGCTGCTGGTCCTGCGCAACGACTGCGCGCTCAACGGCCCGAAATACGGCTGCGGGCTCGGGCAGTGCGGTGCGTGCACGGTGCTCGTCGACGGACAGGCGACGCGCTCGTGCGTCGTGCCGGCCGCCGCCGCGCGCGGGCGCGAGGTCACGACGCTGGAAGGGCTCGGGTCGCGCGACGCGCCGCATCCGATCCAGCGCGCGTTCATCGACGAGCAGGCCGCGCAATGCGGTTATTGCCTGAACGGGATGATCATGAGCACGAAGGCGCTGCTCGACCGCCATCCCGCGCCGGACGATGCGGCGATCCGCGACGCGCTGCGCTTCAATCTTTGCCGCTGCGGCACGCACCTTGAGATCCTCCGGGCCGTGCATCGCGCCGCGCGTTATCTGCGGGATGGCCATGAAGCATGACGTGAGCCTGCCCGTGCAGCCGCAGCGTGTGATGGCGCACGAGCCGCGCGATGAAGCCGCCGCCGCATCGAGCACGCACCACGCGCGCTACGAATGGCCGATCGGCGAAACACGCGCGCAGGCGTCGCTCGATGTCGAAACGCACACCGCGCCCGACGGGCGGATGACGACCTGGCGCTATCGCGCGCAGGCGGCCGGCACGGGCACGGTAACGGACGATGGTCGTGTGCCGCACGCTTCGACGAACGACGGCGGGGAGCCCGGCCCGGCAGCGCCGTTCGTCTACCGGCATGCACAGACGTCGATCGAGCTGGCCGATACCAGCGGCGCGATTCCGGGGCACGCACACGTGTTCGCGCGCGAATCCTTCGTCGACGAACTCGCGGACACGCTGCGGCGCGACCCGGTCGCATTGCGTCTGCAGCATCTCGATGCATCGCGGGATGCGGGGCCGCGCGAGATTATCCGGATGGTCAGCGAGCGCGCCGCATGGGGTGCGCCGATCGCGGCGGATGCGACTGCCCATGCGCGGGTCAGCGGCCGCGGCTTCGCATTCGATGGCGCCGGCGTGCCTGCCGCGCCGCGCGGTGACGAACCTTCGGCCGCAACCGCTGCAGCTGCCTCGCATGACGCAGAGGCGCGCTGGTCCGCGTGGGTCGTCGATCTCGATGTCGACCGCGCGACGGGCGACGTCGCGGTACGGCGCGTCGTGGCCGGGCAGGGTGCTGGCGAACCGGGCGACGCATCGCTGGCCGGTTTGCCCGCATGGCAGATCGAGGCGGCGATTTCGCGCGTGATGGGTACGCGATTGTCCGCGCGGCCCGCGCATGACGAAACCGGTCCGGGTGCGCAGCCGGACGCGATCGCGCACGAGCTGGTGGCGTTCGACGACGCGGCGCATCGCGCGCACGGCGATCTGTCCGCGTACGACGCGCGCCGGATCGAGCAGGCGGCCGCACCGGCCGCGGCGGCGATCGCGAATGCGCTGTACGACGCGACGGGCGTGCGGTTTCGCGCACCGCCGTTTGATGCCGGGCGGATTCGCGCGGCGCTCGCGCAACCGGTGCCGGCCGATTCCGGCGACGGGCCGCGCAACGCGCCGCGCCGCGCATCGCGCTGGCGCCGCTGGCTGGCCGGCGGCGGTGCGGGCGGCGTGGTCGGCGGACTGATCGGGCTCGCATGCGCGATCCTGCCGGGGCCCGCGCCGATCGCGCCCGTCGCCCCCGGCGGCTCGGACGGCGCGATGTGGAGCGCGGCGACGCTCGAACGCGGCCGCCAGGTCGCACTCGCCGGCGATTGCGCGGTGTGCCACACCGCGCCCGGCGGCGCGACCAACGCGGGCGGGCTCGCGCTCGATACGCCGTTCGGCACGATCCATACGACCAACCTCACACCCGATCCGGAAACCGGCATCGGCACCTGGTCGTATCCGGCGTTCGCGCGCGCGATGCGCGAAGGCATCTCGCGCGACGGCACGCACCTGTACCCGGCGTTCCCCTATACGGCGTTCGCGAAGCTGAGCGAGCCCGACCTGCTCGCGCTCTATGCGTACCTGATGTCGCAGCCGCCGGTGAAGCACGTGCCGCCGAAGACGAAGCTGCCGTTTCCGCTCGATCAGCGGCGCCTCGTCGCGGGCTGGAACTGGCTGTTTCACGACGCGCGGCCGTTCGCACCGGACCCGGCGCGCTCCGCGCTGTGGAATCGCGGCAAGTACCTGGTCGACGGCGCCGGTCACTGCGGCGCGTGCCACACGCCGCGCAACGCGCTGGGCGCGGAGAAGGGCGGTTTTGCGTACCTGTCGGGCGGCGAGGCCGAGGGATGGGTCGCGCCGCCGCTCGTCGCGTCGCCGGCCGCGCCCGTGCCGTGGACCGAAGGCGCGCTGTTCGACTACCTGCGCACAGGTTTCTCCGCGCAGCATGGGGTCGCGGCCGGGCCGATGGCGCCCGTCGTCGCGGGGCTCGCGTCGCTGCCCGAGTCGGACGTGCAGGCGATCGCGCACTATCTCGCGTCGCTGTCGCCGCCCGTCGACGCCGCGGTTGCCGCCGACGCGGCCAGCCGGCAGGCGCGCGGCGCGGAAGCCGTCGCGACGCTCGGCCTCGAGAACGGCCGCCGCGCGTTCGACGCGGCGTGCGCGGTCTGTCACGCGGAATCGGGCGGAGTCGGGCATTTCGGCGTGCGCCCGCTGATGGGGCTCAATACGAGCGTCAGCCAGGCCGCGCCGGACAACCTGCTGCGCGTGCTGCATCACGGGATCGACCAGCCGGCCACCGACCAGCTCGGTTACATGCCGGGTTTCGGCGACGCGTTCGACGACCGGCAGATGGCCGAACTCGCTGCATACATTCGCGCGCGCTACGCGCCGGCGCAGCCGGCGTGGCGGGATCTGGCGCAAGCGTCGGCGAGGATCCGGCAGGAACGCGCGCATTGAGCGATGCGCCGGCAGGACAAAACTACCCGTCGCGTGAAAACGCGGGCAGCGCCGGCTGTAAATCTTGCCTGCGCCAGCGATCGTTTAACCATTCGAAACAATGTGTTCACTGAAAAGGGCATGATCTCCGGCGATCGAGCAGGCATACTGGCGCCTATGTTGCTCAATGCACGCCAACCCGGCGTGCGCCTGTTCCCATGTCCATTCCAGACCCTTTTCGAACCCTGCGATGGTTGACCGTCGCGGCTGCCGCATGCTTGCTCGCCGCGTGTTCGACCGCTTCCGACGTGACCGCGACGTCGAACCCGAACGTATTTACCGTGACGACGCGCACGGTCGGCGTATCGACGACGTGGGCCGACGCCCATGAGAAGGCTTTCAACGAAGCCAACAACTTCTGCACGCAGCGCGGCATGCGCGCGAGCATGAAGCAGGAATCGCTGACCGGCGGCCGCCGTGTCGACGCGCGCTCCGAACTCGCGTTCGAGTGCCATCCGACCTTCGAGACGGCGTCGAACCCGCGCGGTTGAACACCCGGCGGCGTTGTCGCGCCGCCGCCCCCTGCATTCTCCGTCCCCCGCATGCAAAACGACCCGCGATGCGTCGCAAGCGCATCGCGGGTCGGCGCACGTCCGGCGTCGGCTGCGCGGGTTACGCGGGCTGCGCCTCGTACAGCTTCACGCACGCGGAGAAGTCGAGCGCGCCGAGTCCCTGCTGGCTCATCGACTGATACAGCTGCTGCGCGAGCGCGCCCATCCACACCGGCTGATGCGCGCTGCGTGCGGCTTCGGTCGCGAGCCCGAGATCCTTCAGCATCAGGTTCGCCGCGAAACCGCCTGCATAACCGCGCGCGGCCGGCGCCGTGTCGCTCACGCCCGGATACGGGTTGTACGTATCCGAACTCCAGCAACGGCCGGTCGACGTGTTGATGATGCCGGCCAGCACGGCCGGATCGATGCCAAGCGCGGCGCCGAGCGCCATCGCTTCCGACACGCCCATCATCGAGATCCCGAGCAGCAGGTTGTTGCAGATTTTCGCGATCTGCCCGGTGCCGGTGGCGCCGCAATGCACGACGTTCTTGCCCATGTCGAGCAGCACCGGGCGGATGCGCTCGAACAGCGCGGCATCCGCGCCGACCATGAAGGTCAGCGTGCCGGCCTGCGCGCCGCCGGTGCCGCCCGACACGGGCGCGTCGGCGAGCGGGAAGTCGCGCTGCGCGGCGGCTTCGGCCACCGCGCGCACGGTGCCGGGATCGATCGTGCTGCAGTCGATCAGCGTCGCGCCGGCGCGCGCGCCGGCCAGCACGCCGTCGTCGCCGAGGTAGACGGCGCGCACGTGCTGCGCGGCCGGCAGCATCGTGATCACGACCGCCCCGCGCGCGGCCGCGTCGCGCGGCGAGGCCGCCGCCGTCGCGCCCGCGCGCACCGCGGCGTCGACCGCGTGCGCGTCGAGGTCGAACACCGTCAACGTGTGGCCGGCCTTGAGCAGGTTGGCGGCCATGGGGCCGCCCATGTTGCCGAGCCCGATGAATGCGATTTCCATGTGCGAGCCCCGGTAATTAGCGCAGCGCGATCGTCGTGTTCACGCCGCCGGCCGTCGCGTCGTCGTCGAACCAGCGTGCGGTGACCGTCTTCGTCTGCGTGTAGAACTGCACGACCTGCTTGCCGTACGGGCCGAGATCGCCGAGCTTCGAGCCGCGCGAGCCCGTGAAGCTGAAGTAGGGCACCGGCACCGGAATCGGGATGTTGATGCCGACCTGGCCGATGTCGATCTCGCTCTGGAACTTGCGCGCGGCTGCGCCGCTCTGCGTGAACAGCCCCACGCCGTTGCCCATCGGGTTCGCGTTGACGAGTGCGATCGCGTCGTCGAGCGTGTCGGCTTCGAGCACGACCACCACCGGCCCGAAGATTTCTTCCGTATAGATCGACATGTCGGTCGTCACGCCCGAGAAGATCGTCGGGCCGACGAAGTTGCCGTGCTCGTAGCCGGGCACCGTCACGCCGCGGCCGTCGAGTTCGAGCGTCGCACCGGCCTTCACGCCTTCGTCGATCAGCGCGGTGATGCGCGCGTGCGCGGCCTTCGACACGACCGGCCCGACATCCGTGCCCGGCTCGTGGCCCGCGTTGATCTTCAGCACCTTCGCCTTCGCGACGAGATCGGGCAGCCAGTCGCGCGCCTGGCCGACGAGCACGACGACCGACGTCGCCATGCAGCGCTGGCCGGCCGCGCCGAAGCCCGCGCCGACGAGCGCGTTGATCGACTGTTCGCGGTGCGCATCGGGCAGCACCACCGCGTGGTTCTTCGCGCCCATCATCGACTGCACGCGCTTGCCGTGCTGGCTGCCGAGGTTGTACACGTGCGTGCCGACGCGCGTCGAGCCGACGAACGAGATCGCCTTGATGTCCGGATGCGTGCAGAGGCGGTCGACCACCGTCTTGCCGCCGTGCACGACGTTCAGCACGCCCTGCGGCATGCCGGCCTCGATCGCGAGTTCGACGAGCTGCATCGTCGACAGCGGGTCCTGTTCCGACGGCTTCAGCACGAACGTGTTGCCGCACACGATCGCCATCGGGAACATCCACAGCGGGATCATCCCGGGGAAGTTGAACGGCGTGATGCCCGCGCACACGCCGATCGGCTGGCGCAGCGTGTAGGTATCGACGCCGCCCGCGACGTTCTCCGCGAATTCGCCCTGCTGCAGCGTGCCGATCGAGCACGCATGCTCGACGACTTCGAGGCCGCGGAAGATGTCGCCCTGCGCGTCGGGCAGCGTCTTGCCCTGTTCGGCGGTGAGCGTGTGCGCGATCCGTTCGAGATTGCGGCGCACGAGATCCTGGAACTTCAGCATGATGCGCAGCCGCGCGCCGATCGGCGTCGTCTTCCAGGTCTGGAACGCGCGCTGCGCGGACGCGATCGCGGCGTCGACCTCGTCGAGCGTCGCATACGGCACGCGGCCGATCACTTCCTGCGTCGCGGGGTTGACGATGTCGCCCCATTCGGCGCTTTGCGATTCGACGAACGCGCCGTCGATCAGCAGCTTGGCGGTGGGCAGGGCGAGGGTGGTCTGGGGAACTGCGGCGTTCATGGAACTCTCCGGAAAACGGTGTGGCGATGAAAAACGGGCCCCGGCATCCGCCGCGCGTGCATGCACGGCGGACGGCAGGGTGAACTGAAATCGATCCGGCGCAGGCGCGTTCAGGCGCGATCAGGCGCGGGCCGGCGCATCAATGAGGTACACCCGAGCGCGAACACGCCGAAGCCGACGAGGTACGCGATCACGTAGTGCGGCTGGCCGCCGCCGACCTTGAGCAGCGACGTCGCGATCATCGGTGCGAAGCCGCCGCCGATCACGCCGGCCAGCTGCACCGACAGCGAGATGCCGCTGTAGCGGATTTCCGCCGGGAACTGTTGCGCGAACAGCAGCGCTTCCGGCGCATAGAGGATCGGGAACACGACGCCGAGGCCGAGCACGATCGCCCACCATGCGTACGACGTCTGCTGCGTGCCGAGCATCATGAAGAACGGCGCGGCGAACGCGCACATCAGCACGAGGCCGATTGCGAACATCCGGCGCTGGCCGATCTTGTCGCTCAGGTGGCCGCACAGCGGCATCGTGACGAGCGACAGCGCGGCGCCGGCCGTGATCGCGTGCAGCATCCCGGCCTTCGGCAGATGGAGCTGCTGCGTCGCGTAAGCGAGCGCGAACGTGACGACCATGTAGAACCAGGTGTTTTCGGCGGCGCGTGCGCCGACGATCGTCAGCACCTCGCGCGGATGGCGGCGCAGCGCGGCCGTCACGGGCGACTTCTCGGCCTTGCCCTGGCGCTGGATCTTCTCGAAGTCGGGCGACTCGGGCACCTTCGCGCGGATGAACCAGCCGAGGCCGACCAGCGCGATGCTCGCGAGGAACGGCACGCGCCAGCCCCACGACAGCATGTCGGCTTCCGGCAGCGCGGCCACCGCGGCCATCGCGACCGACGACAGGATCAGGCCGAGCCCGACGCCCGTCTGCGGCAGGCTGCCGAACAGCCCCTTGCGGCCTTTCGGCGCGTGTTCGACGGCCATCAGCACCGCGCCGCCCCATTCGCCGCCGACCGCCATCCCCTGCAGGAAGCGCATCGCGATCAGCAGCGCGGCCGCCCAGTAGCCGATGCGGTCATACGACGGGATCAGCCCGATGATCATGCTCGGCACGCCCATCAGCAGCAGCGTGATCATCAGCATCGACTTGCGGCCGATGCGGTCGCCGAAGTGGCCGAACACGATGCCGCCCATCGGCCGTCCGATGAAGCCGACCGCGAACGTGCCGAACGCGGCGAGCGTGCCGACGACGGGGTCCAGCGACGGGAAGAAGATGCGGTTGAACACGAGCGCGGCGGCCGTGCCGTAGAGGAAGAAGTCGTACCACTCGATCGTCGTGCCGGCCATGCTGGCCCAGCCGGCCAGCAGGTAGTGCTTCGCGGTGCGGGCGGGTGCCGGCGTCGCGACTGTCGCATGCTCATCGAGGGTGGATCGCGTCTGCATGGTGTCTCCGTGGTGGGTGCCGCGGTTCGTGGTCCGCAGGTCACGGTCGAGTATAGTTATGCGCAGATTCATGATGTACCGATAAAGAAACCGGTTGGATGTGCATTTATGCATATCGACGGCCGGCCCGGAGACTCCAGCCCTTTTTCCCCGCCGATGCGACATGCCACCGAGCCGGTTTCCGGCAACCTGAACTGGGACGACCTGCGTTTCTTCCTCGAAGTCGCGCGCACGCAGCGCGCGAGCGGCGCCGCGAAGCGGCTCGGCGTCGACTACACGACCGTCGCGCGGCGCATCCGCGCGCTCGAGGCGGCGATCGGCACGCTGCTGTTCGACAAGTCGCGCTCCGGCGGCTTCACGCTGACGGCCGAAGGGCAGCGGCTCGTCGCGTATGCCGACGCGATGGAGACGACCGTGCAGTCCGCGTGCGACCAGGTCGCGAACACGGGCGCGGCGTTGTCGGGCCACGTGCGGATCGGGTCGACGGAAGGGTTCGGCTGCTTTTTCCTGGCGCCGCAACTCGCGCAGTTTCGCGCCGCGCATCCGCACGTGACGGTCGACCTGCTGCCGGTCCCGCATTTCGTCAACCTGCCGAAGCGCGAGGCCGATCTGGCGATCACGCTCGAGCGGCCCGATCGCGGGCCGTACGTGGTCACCAAGTTGTGCGACTACCAGTTGCGGCTCTATGCGACGCGCGACTATCTCGCGAACCACGCGCCGATCACGTGCACGGACGATCTCGCGCGGCATGCGTTCATCAGCTATGTCGACGATCTCGCGTTCAGTAACGAGTTGCTGTACCTGGAGCGCGCGGTGCCGGGCGCGACGGCCGGGCTGCGCACGACGAGCGTGATCGCGCAGTATTTCGCGGCGCTGCAGGGCGGCGGGCTCGCGATCCTGCCGTGCTTCATGGCGGCCACGCAGCCGGCGCTGGTGCCCGTGCTGCCGGACGACGTGGTTGTCACGCGGTGTTTCTGGCTGACCTGCCGGGAAGATCTGCGCAAGCTGCGGCGCGTGACCGCGCTGTGGGATTACCTGCGCGCGGCGGCGGATGCGAATCGGGCATTGTTGATGGGCGAATCGGGGAAGTTGGAATTTGTCGGTGAGCCGGAATAGCGGGGGACTCAAGCGGCGGTGTTCGGGCGGCACAAGGCGGCCGCGAGGGCTATCATCCCGTCATATCCGCATCGCCAGCCGCCAGGAGCGTGTCGTGGAAATTCATTCGCAGTGGACTTTCGATTGCCGGCCCGAGCACGTGTGGCCGCATTTCCTCCATGCCCGGATGGACGACACGCGGCCGTTGCTGTTCCGCCTCGGCGTGCCGAAGCCGGTCAGTTGCCGCGTGCTGGAAGGCACGCCGACCGTCGGCAACACGCGCCAGTGCACGACGGATCGCGGCACGATCGACCAGCGGATCCTCGTGCTCGACGAGAATCGCCGGCTGCGTTACCGGATGGTGGCGTCGACGGTCTGGTGCCGCGACTGGGTCGGCCTGCTCGAGGACGAATTCACGCTGACGCCGGTCGAAGGCGGCAAGACGTGCGTCGAGCGGCGGACCGTGTTCAGCGCGCGCGGTTTCCTGAAACCGATCCGTCAGATCGGCCTGTGGGTGGCGCTGCAGCAGGCCCACCGGTATGCGGCGCGCAACTGGCGGCGCCTCGCGCTCGCGGCAAAGGGGCGTGCCGTCGCAACGGAACTGGCGCCCGGCGGCTAGCACCTACGCGTAATAGATCTGACCGATATCCGTGTCGCGCACCTGGCCCTTGCGTTCGGCCTCGCTGCGGGCGTCGGCGAAATCGCGCGTGCACAGATCCGGGCGGCCCAGTGCATGCAGGATGCTCGACGTGCGCCACGCCGGCAGCCAGTCGGACCATGACAGCCGCACGCCGATGATCAGGGCCAGCAGGACGCCCATCATCAGCGGCCCGCCCAGCAGCATCAGCAGGTCGAGCCCGAGGTCGGAAAACCCGCCGTCGCCGGTCCAGAGCACCAGGATCATCATCGGGACGACCAGGCAGTTCACGCCGATGAACGACCATTTCCAGGCCAGCCACAGCGTGTGCGTCAGGCCGGCCAGCCCCGTATTGCCGCACGCATAATCCATCGCCAGATAGCGCCGGTCGGGAGACGACAGCGCAAACAGGCGGCCCTGCCGGTTGATGACGGCCACGACCTCGTCGCCGACGTCGAAGCATTGCCCGCCCAGGAAGCCGCGATACGTTTGCCCGCCGATTTCGATTTCCACCGGAAGTTTGGCGAGGATGATCCTGCCGTTCTTGCCGACGGTCACGGATGCGTTCTGCGACACGTAGGTCTTGCTGTCGCGGATGTTCGCGTACGACCACGTTGCCGGATGCTCGACCTTGTCGGCCTCGGCATTCAGCTTCGCGAGGATGCTGTCTTCGCTGGTTTGCTGAAACACCAGCGCATTGGCCGCGGCGCCGTTGCCGGTCAGCGCCGCCATGATCGGCACCACGTTGTGCGTGAACCAGTAGCCGAGCGATTGCTTCCTGGCTTCCGGGTCGACCGGCCGTATCGGATGGCCTTCGGAACTGTCCTGATCCGGGCGCTCGAGGAAGCGCAGCGCGGTCAGTTTGCCTTCTACCAGATGCAGCGGAGATGACATGCGGGCACGCGAATCGGAAAGGGCAATGGTTGCGGAGTCTACCAGTCGCCGGGCGCACCCGGCGCACGCATCGCTCAAGCCGGGCAGCCGAGCCGGTCCGCGAGTTCGTTCAGGTCCTGGACGTCGAAGTCCCACGCATCGTCGGCTTGCAGGTCGGTCGTCTGGCCGGGCCCATGTTCGGTCGGCCGCAGCACGAACGCGGTCGACAGCCCGAGCCGGCGCGCAGCGGCGAGGTCGCCGTTGTGGGCCGCGACGAGGCACAGCTCGGCCGGTGCGACGCCGAGAATCTCGACCGTGTCGCTGTACACCTGCGGCGATGGCTTGTACGCGCGGACGACCTCGGCGCCGAGGATCGCGTCCCACGGCAGCCCCGCGCGTTTCGCGACGTCGACCATCAGCCGGATGTTGCCGTTCGACAGCGGCGCGATGATGAAGCGCCGCTTCAGCCGGTGCAGCGCGGCGACGGCGTCGGGCCACGGATCGAGGCGGTGCCATGCGAGGTTGAGCGCATCGATGTCCGCGTCGGGTACGTCGACGATCCCGTAGCGGTCGAGCGTGCGGACGAGGTTCTCGCGGTGCAGGACGTCGAGCCGCACGTAGCGCCTGCGCCCGCTGCGGATCTCTTCCATCGACGGCGAATATTCGGCGCGCCACGCGTCGGCGAACGCGTACGGATCGAGCGCGGGGGCGTAGCGATCCAGGAACGCGGCGGCACCGCGTGCGACGCCGCTTCTCCAGTCGACGACCGTTCCGAAGACATCGAAAACGAGCGCCTTGATTTCGGCAGGATGCGTCATGGTGATCCCGTGAAAGTCGTTCGATGAGGACGCACATCACCGTGCCGCCGGAATGCGCGACGCCGGTTCGATCGACATTGAATCACGGATACGAAAACGCGGCTTGGCCGGCCGCGATGCCGTCCGGGTGCTGCCGGAACGGATGAAACGGGCAAAGCATGGGCGCGCGCGGCCGCCGGTGGGAACCGGCCCGCGGCCGCGCGCGCCGGGCCGGTCAGCTCTTGTCGTACGAGAACTGGATGCCGGCCGTGCCGCCGGTTTCGATGAACAGGTCGATGAACGCCGGCACGGTGGCGCTGCGTGCCCAGTCGCGCTGCAACTCGCAGAACAGCTGCGCGACGCTGATCATCTGGCCGCCGGCCTGCTCGATGCGGCGCAGCGCGGCTTCGTGCGCGGCGACCGACGTGCCGCCGACGGCGTCGACGACCACGTACACCTCGTAGCCGGCCTTCAGCGCGTCGAGCGCCGGGAACGTCAGGCACGCTTCGGTCCACAGCGCGGTCATGATCAGCTTCTTGCGGCCGGTCGCCTCGACGGCCTTGCGGAATTCGACGTCCTCCCACGAGTTGATGCTCGTGCGGTCGTAGGTCGGATAACCTTCGAGCGCCGCGCGCAGTTGCGGGATCGGCGGCTTGTTCAGGCCCGTCTTCACGTTGACGGTCGAGTGGACGATCGGCAGGTTGTACGCGACGGCCGCTTTCGACGCGCCGACGATGTTGTTGACCAGCAGCTGGCGATCCATCGACGCGATGGAGTTCACCTGGACCGGCTGGTAATCGATGACGATGAACGCCGCGTTCTGCGGGGTGAGCAGGTGGTCGTTCGCCGGGTCGCGAATCGGTTCGCTTGCCATGGTTGCCTCCAGAGACAGTGCAGGAAATGAGGGGGAGCCCCGAGCTCGGTGAATCGGCCGGGCGGCCGAGGGAACCGGTTGAAATGACATCCTTCCCGGTCGCATCGACAACGTCGATCCACGTCGAATCAAGATGCTATTCGCGCAACAACCGGCGTTCCAGTCCCTTAAAATGCCGTCAGTGTTCTATGAATGGAACAATCATGGATGACCTGAACGACCTCTACTATTTCGTGAAAGTGGTCGAACACGGCGGGTTCACGCAGGCGGGGCGCGCGCTGGATGTCCCGAAATCGACGTTGAGCCGGCGCATCGCGGCGCTGGAGGCGCGGTACGACGTGCGGCTGCTGCAGCGCACGACGCGTCACTTCACGGTGACGGAAACCGGGCGCGAATTCTACGAGCGCTGCCTCGCCGTGCTGGTCGAAGCCGACGCCGCGCGCGAGGTGATCGAGCGCCGGCACGCGGAGCCGCGGGGCATCGTCCGCGTGAGCTGTCCGACCGCGCTGCTCGAATATCGCGTGAGCGAGCTCGTCGCGCGTTTCATGGCGACTCATCCACAGGTGCAGGTGCATCTCGAGGCGACGAACCGCCGCGTCGACCCGCTGAGCGAAGGGTTCGACCTCGCGCTGCGCGTGCGTTTTCCGCCGCTGGAGGACAGCGATCTCGTGATGCGCATTCTCGGCGACAGCCCGCAGCGGCTGGTGGCCTCGCCGCAGTGGCTGGGCGGGCGCGCCGCGCCGTCGGACCCGGCCGAGCTGGCCGGCGCGCCGAGCCTCGACTGGGGGCCGGCGCGGCATCACGTGTGGCAACTGGTCGGGCCGAACGGCGAGCACGCGCAGTTGCGCCATCATCCGCGCTTCGTGACCGACGACATGCACGCGTTGCGCGATGCGGCGATTCATGGCGTCGGCATCGTGCAATTGCCGTGCATGGTCGTCGAGGACGACCTGCGCAACGGCACGCTGGTCGACGTGCTGCCGGGATGGGCGCCGAAGGGCGGCGTGGTGCACGCGGTGTTTCCGTCGCGACGCGGGCTGCTGCCGCGCGTGCGCCTGCTGATCGACTTCCTGGCCGAACACATCCGCAAGGACTGACGGGCGGCGCGCGGTGTTCCGCCGCCGGCCGTGCTGATGGAATCGGTGTCATGGCAGACCAACCGCGCGGTCGCCGAACAGTCGGTTTGCCTGTTCGTGCAGTCGGCCCGCGCGTTCGACCTGTCCGCGCCCGCATCCCGGCGCGGACGATTGACCGGGGCGGAAGCAGGGTGCCACCGCAATCCGACGAATCGATATCAACGGCGGCGCGCGCGGCACGCGGATGGGCCCGAGGCCGTCGCACGGCGCGCAAGTCTTTCGGCAAGCTGACTGGCGGCCGCAAGCGCCGCCGCGACCGCGCGTAAGCCCTGATGCGCGCGGATGCGCGGGGTGTCACGGATTGGTGTTAAATGTATTTCGGCGCACCTTGGCTCGGTGCACAACGGGGCGCACCGGGCATCGGCGTAAACCCGGAGCGAAAAACGGCACGAAGGATCGATAACGAATCGGGCGTATCAGACCCGGTCGGACAGACGGCAGGATTCAACTTGAATACCGAACCGCAAAGCTCTCGATACAGCCTCGGTCTCGCGGCGGAAGTACTCGCGTCCGAGCAAAGCGTGCTGAGGCTGATCACGCGCAACACACCGCTGCCGGAACTGCTGATCGAAGTCTGCCGGCGTGCCGAGACTTTGCTCGGCGACGGCGCATCCTGCACGATCCTGCTGCTCGATACCGACGGCGTGCACGTGCGTGTCGGCGCCGCGCCGTCATTGCCCCCGCAGTACAGTGCTGCGATCGACGGCGCGTCGATCGGGCCCGCGGCGGGCTCATGCGGCACGGCGATGTACGAGCGCCGGATGGTCGCCGTCGAGGACATCGAAACCGATCCGCTGTGGGCCGACTACCGTTCGTTCGCGTTGCCGCTGGGCCTGCGCGCGTGCTGGTCGGTGCCGTTCCTGGACGAAGCGGGCGCCGTGCTCGGCGCGTTCGCCGTCTATCACCGCCGGCCACGTCGTCCAAGCGATGAGGAAACCGAACTATTGCGCGATATCGGCAACAGCGTCGGCCTCGCGGTGCACCAGGACCGGATGGTCCGGCAGCTCGCGCGCAGCGAGGAACATCACCGGCTCGTCGTCAACAGCCTGAACGAAGGCATCCTCGTCGTGTCGCGCGACGGCATCGTGGTCGCGAGCAACCCGAGCGCGAACCGGATGCTGCGCGTGAAGGGCGACCTCGTCGGCCGCCGGCTGTCGTCGGTGATCCTGCGCAAGCTGCAGGAGGACGGCACGCCGATCGCGCCCGACGACTGGCCGAGCCGGCTCGCACTCGAGACGGCCACGCCGATGCTCGACTATACGGTCGGCTTCGGCCTCGCGGACGGCGACATCATCTGGGTGCGCGGCAACGCGGTGCCGATCGTGAAGCCGGGTGAGCTTCGGGCCGACTCCGTGCTCGTATCGTTCAACGACATCGGCCCCGTGCGCGAAGCGCAGCAGCAGTTGCGCTACCTGGCCACGCGCGATGCGCTGACGGGCCTCTACAACCGCCGCTGGCTCGCCGAGCGCATGCGCGAACTGTTCGGCGATCGCGATGCGGCGGCCGGGCCCGCGCGCGTCGCGATCCTGTTCATCGATCTCGTCGGCTTCAAGAAGGTCAACGACACGGCCGGCCACGACGCGGGCGATGCGCTGCTGCGCAGCGTCGCGTCGCGGCTCGCGGCTTGCGGGGGCGGCCAGTACGCGCTCACGCGCGTCGGCGGCGACGAGTTCGTGATCCTCGTCGACGACTGCGACGATCCGGAGCGCCTCGAGGTGCTCGCGCGCGAGGTGATCGACGTGATCGCGAAGCCGTTCGCGATCGCGAACAACGAGTACTGGCTCGGCGTGTCGATCGGGATCAGTGTCGCGCCGCGCGACGGCGACGACGCCGTCACGCTGATGCGCAATGCCGATTCGGCGATGTACGACGCGAAGCAGCGCGGCCGCAACCACTTCACGTTCTTCACCGCGCAGCTCAACCTGCGGCTGCAGCGCCGTTTCGCGATCGAGCAGTCGCTGCGGCGCGCGCTCACGACGGACATGCTGCGGCTCGCCTATCAGCCGGTCGTCGATGCGCGCAGCGGCCGCACGGTCGGCGCCGAGGCGCTGCTGCGCTGGACCAGCCCCGAACTCGGGCCGCTGTCGCCCGCGGAATTCATTCCGGTTGCCGAAGACACCGGGCAGATCGTCGCGATCGGCCAGTGGGTGCTCGAAACCGCCTGCCGGCAGGCGGCCGAATGGCGCCGCACGATCGCACCCGACCTGATGCTGGCCGTGAATCTGTCGCCGCGGCAGTTCCACGAAGGGCTCGTCGAATCGGTCGATCGTTGTCTCGTGCAGACGCGGCTCGATCCGTCCGCGCTCGAGCTCGAGATCACCGAAGGACTGCTGATGAACGACACGGACACCGTGCTGCCGATGCTCGAAGCGCTCACGGACATGAACGTGCGGATCTCGGTCGACGATTTCGGCACCGGTTATTCGTCGCTCGCGTACCTGAAGCGCTTTCCGCTGCACAACCTGAAGGTCGACCGTTCGTTCGTGTCGGGCGTGCCCGATCATCACGATTCGGTCGCGATCACGCAGGCCGTGGTCGCGATGGCGCATTCGCTCGGGATGAAGGTCACGGCCGAAGGGGTCGAGACGCAGGCGCAATCGTGCTTCCTGCAGCAGATCGGCTGCGACATGCAGCAGGGCTACCTGTTCAGCCGCCCGCTGGACCCGAACGACTACGCGCGCCGGCTCGGCGCCGCGTAAGCGCGACGCCCGGGCTCATTCGCCGGGCGGCGCGCCGAACCCGCCGGCGCCCGGCGGCGTCGGCGTCAGATCGATCTCGACGCGGTTCTTGCCTTCGTGCTTCGCGCGATACAGCGCGCGGTCGGCCGCCTCGATCAGCGTGGTCGTCGGCATGCCGGGCGCCGGCACGATGGTCGCGCCGCCGATGCTGATCGTCACGGTGTTGCCGGTCGACGAATGCGCGTGCCGCAGCCGCAGCGCCTCGACCGCGAGGCGGATCTTCTCGCCGAGCAGCCGCGCGGCGCCCGGCGACGTGGCCGGCATCACGACCGCGAACTCCTCGCCGCCGAAGCGCGCGGCGAGGTCGCCCGACTGCCCGAGACAGCGCTCGATGGTCGATGCGATCTGCTTGAGCACGCTGTCGCCCGACACGTGCCCGTACGTGTCGTTGTACAGCTTGAAGTTGTCGACGTCGATCATCAGCAGCGACAGCTCGCTGCGCTCGCGTGTGCCGCGCCGCCATTCGGCGGCCAGGTATTCGTCGAGATAGCGCCGGTTCGACAGCCCGGTCAGGCCGTCCGAGTGCGTGAGGCGCCGCAGTTCGAGATTGGCTTCGAGCAGTTGCTGCTGCGATTGCCGCAGCGCGCGATAGGCTTCGTCGCGCTGCAGCAGGTTCATGTACGAGCGCGAGTGGTAGCGGATGCGCGCGACGAGCTCGATGCGGTCGGGCAGCTTCACGAGGTAGTCGTTCGCGCCGGCCGCGAACGCGGCGCTCTTGATCACGGGCTCTTCCTGCGTCGACAGCACGATGATCGGCACGTCGCGCGTCGCCGGATTCGCGCGGTATTCCTTCACGAGGCTCAGCCCGTCGGTGCCGGGCATCACGAGGTCCTGCAGGATCACGGTCGGCCGCGTCTCGATCGCGGTGGCCATCGCGTCGTCCGAACGCGGGCAGTAATGGAAGTCGATGCCGTCCTCGTCGACGAGCGCGCGCCGCACGGCTTCGGCGACGATCGTCTGGTCGTCGACCAGCAGCACCATCGCCGGCACGTCGGCGTGCGGCGTGTACGGGCTGCCCGGCGGGCGAGTCAGGTCACTGGTCATGATTGATGCAGGTTGTTGCAAGGGCAGGCATGGGTGTTGCGCGTGTTCATCGTCGGGCTCAGATCCGCGCGAGCGTCGCCAGCTCGCCCGCGATGCGCCCGAGCGGGAGGATCGCGCGCGCCGCGCCGAGCGTCGCGGCAGCCTTCGGCATGCCGTACACGGCGCTCGTCGCCTCGTCCTGCGCGATCGTGTGGTAACCCTTCATCCGCAGCGCCTTCAGGCCGATCGCGCCGTCGCGTCCCATCCCCGTGAGCAGCACGCCGATCACGCGGCCGGGCCAGTGTTCGGTCAGGCTGTTGAAGAACACGTCGACCGACGGCCGATACGGCGTGGCGGCCGGCTCGCGGGTGTATTCGAGCGTGCCGGAGCGCGTGATGCGCAGGTGATCGTCGGTCGCGGCGAGCAGCGCGACGCCCGGCTGCGGGCGGTCACCTTCGCAGGCGACGCGCACGGTGAGCGGGGTCTGGCCGTCGAGCCATTGCGCCATGCCTTCGGCGAATGCGCGGTCGACGTGCTGCACGATCACGATCGGCGCGCTGAAATCGGACGGCAGGCTGCCGAGGATCGACGCCAGCGCGCCGGGGCCGCCGGCCGAGGCGCCGATCGCGACCAGCGGGCCGCCGCCCGCGCGGGTGGCCGTGGCGGCGAGGCGCGTGCCACCGGGCGCATCGAGCAGCCGGCCGATCTGGTCGATCTTCTCGAGCAGGAGTTTGGTCGTGTCGCCGGCCGCGCCGTCGCCGAATCGCGGCGTATCGACCGCGTCGAGCGCGCCGGCGCCCATCGCCTCGAACACGCGCCATGCGTTCGCGCCGATGCAGCTCGTCACGATCAGGATTGCGCACGGTCGTTCGGATCGCATGATCCGCCGCGTCGCTTCGATCCCGTCGAATTTCGGCATGATCAGGTCCATCAGGACGACGTCGGGCGGCTGCGTGGCGCACAGTTCGACGGCTTGCGCGCCGTCGGTCGCGACCCACAGCACGCGGTGCTCGGGCCGTCGCGCGATCGCGCGGCGCATCGCCTCGACGGCTAGCGGGAGGTCGTTGACGATGCCGATGTTCACAAGCGGAATTCTCCGGTCGGTTCGTAGTGTTGGAGGTAGGCCGGGTTCATGGAAGGGGCTGCCTGTTCGGTGCCGCCGGGCGGGTTATCGGCGGCCGGACGGCGCGGCATTCTTTTCGGTTGGCAACGCCCCGCATGCTGTCATGCGGCGCGGGCGGCGGCAACGAAAAATTTGTGCCATGCGCCGTTTCAGTGCATTTCCTCTATGGTGCACGGTATATCGGGAGGCGGCCGGTGCACGCCGCGCGGCCCGCGAAAGCCGGTCGCCAGGTGGCTGGCGGGCGGTACGCCGTGCGATCATGGCGCGCCGTTTGCCCCTTCCATTGAACGAATGCTGCCGAGCGACATGAACGAGAAACCCCGTTTTCGCATGACCGTGCGCGCCATCTTCGCGTGCTTGTGTGTCACGCCATCGGCAGGGCGCCGCCGCACCGGCGGGGAGCCGGCCGCAAGGCGGGCGCCGTGACCGCGCCCGACACCACGCTGGTCAGCCGCGATCCGTACGCACCGGTCGTGATCGAGCGCGACGACCGGTTGCTGTACCGGATCGACATCGAGAGCGGACACGCATCCTTCCACCGCGAGTTTCCGGTCGACCGCGACGCGGTGCGCGTGCTGCGCGACGACGCCGAACGCTACTACTTCCTGTTCGCGGCGCTTCACCATCCGTACCAGCTGCGCGCGACGAACCTGTCCGACGCCGAGCGCGAACGCTACTTCAGCACGATCCTGTTTGCGGGGCGAGACGAGGTCGAGGCCTTCCTGACACAGCTCGACCGCGGCAGCAACGGCGCCGTATCGAACCTGCTGAGGATCTTCACGCAGGCCGACTACGGGCAACTGCGCGCGGGCCGGTGGTTCGGCATGGGCGCCGGCACGCCGGCCGCATAACGGCACCCGGCCGCGCACCGGATGCGCGGCCGTGCCGTCGATCGCCGTCAGTGGCTGCGCGCGTACCCCTGGATCAGCGCGCGCATCATCCCTTCGACCGTCGCATCGAGCAGGTCGGATTCCTGCTCGGACTCCTCGACGAGCGCGGCATAGGCGGTCGCGAGCGTCACGCGGTCGACTTCATTGCGCTGTTCCATCAGCGTCACCATCCCGTCCTTCGCCAGATGAGCGGAGAACGCGCGGCTGCCGATGGTCTGGAATACGTCAATCATGGCGGCTCTCCCGTACGTTGCAGATGCTTTCCAGTGTAGTCGGCGCACCGGGGCTCCGCCACGCGCGGCGGCCGGCCGGTCGCCGCGCCCGGGCAGGAAATCCGTGCTGCGATCGACGCGCCCGCGGCGGCCAGCCGGCCATCGATTCCTCCGATGAAACGCCGCCCCCACACGGCCCGGACAGGTTTTCAACGTTTACCCGAAGCAGTAAATTGTCGACTTTTTATCGATAAAGTCTCGTGTTAGATTTCGCGATTCGAGCCCGGTCCAAACCGGGCAGGCGGCGCGTTGCGAAGGAGGCGCCGCGGATCCGACACAAGGAGGAGAGCAATGCTGGTGCTGATTGGGGTGCCGATCGTCGTGATCGGTTTCGCGCTGCGCTTCAACGCGCTGCTGGTGGTCACGATCGCGGGGCTCGCGACGGGGCTGGCGGGCGGGCTGAATCTCGTCGACATCGTCAGCGCGTTCGGCAAGGCGTTCACCGAAAACCGCTACATGGGGCTCATCTGGCTGACGCTGCCGGTGATCGCGCTGCTCGAGCGCAACGGGCTCAAGGAGCAGGCGAGGCGGATGATCTCGCGCGTGCAGGCGGCGACCACGGGCCGCGTGCTGATGCTGTACTTCGTGCTGCGCCAGGTGACGGCCGCGCTCGGCCTCACGTCGCTCGGCGGGCACGCGCAGATGGTGCGGCCGCTGATCGCGCCGATGGCCGAGGCCGCCGCCGTCAACCGGCACGGCGAGCTGCCCGAGTCGGTGCGCCAGCAGATCCGCGCGCATGCATCGGGCGTCGACAACATCGCCGTGTTCTTCGGCGAGGACATCTTCATCGCGATCCAGTCGATCCTGCTGATCAAGGGCTTTCTCGAACAGAACGGGATCGTCGTCGAGCCGCTGCAGGTGTCGGTGTGGGCGATCCCGACCGCGATCGCCGCGCTGCTGATCCACTGCACGCGCCTCGCGCTGCTCGACCGGCGGCTCGCGCGCGGCTTCGGCCTGCTGGGGCAGGAGGGCGCGCGATGATCGGCCTCGAATCGCTGTACACGCTCGCGGGGCTGATGTTCGCCGCGTTCGCGTGCTTCAACCTGACGGATCGCACGAACCCTCGCCGTGTCGTCAATTTCGCGTTCTGGGGGATCTACGCGGTCACGTTCCTGTTCGGCGCGCGGCTGCCGCATTTCGTGACGGGTTGCCTCGCGATCGCGCTCGCGGTGATCGCCGGTTCGGGCAAGCTCGGGCGCGGCAAGTCCGACGAGGCCGGCGAAGCGGCGGCCGTGCGCCGCGAAACCCTCGCGCAGCGCTTCGGCAACCGGCTGTTCCTGCCCGCGCTGCTGATTCCGGTGGTCACGCTGATCGGTACGTTCGCGCTGAAGCTGTTGCCGTTCGTCGATCCGAAGAGCGTGACGCTGATCTCGCTCGTGCTCGGCACGATCGTCGCGTTCGTCGTCGCGCTCGCGATGCTGCGCGATTCGCCCGTGCATGCGCTGAGGGAAGCGCGCCACACGATGGACGCGGTCGGCTGGGCCGCGATCCTGCCGCAGATGCTCGCGGCGCTCGGCGCGCTGTTCGCGGTCGCGGGCGTCGGCGGCGTGGTGTCGGGGCTCGTGAAGGACTGGGTGCCGATCGATTCGCCGTTCGCGGTCGTCGCGGCCTACACGGTCGGCATGGCGCTGTTCACGATGATCATGGGCAACGGCTTCGCCGCGTTCCCCGTGATGACGGCCGGCATCGGCCTGCCGCTGATCGTCCACCAGTTCCACGGCAACCCGGCGATCGTCGGCGCGATCGGGATGCTGAGCGGCTTCTGCGGTACGCTGATGACGCCGATGGCCGCGAACTTCAACATCGTGCCGGCGGCGCTGCTCGAACTGAAGGACAAGAACGGCGTGATCAAGGCGCAGTGGCCGACGGCCGTGCTGCTGCTGGCCGTGAACACACTGCTGATGTATGCGTTCGTATTCCGCTTCTGACTCGATGGACGAGATCCTCATGACCGACCGACTCACGCCTGAACTCGCATCGAAATTCGCGTCGCTCGCGCTCGCGCACCTGACCCGCGAATATCCGAACAAGCTCACGCATTCGCTCGAAGGCCCGCACGACGTGCAGGGGCCGCGCGCGCTGCATCCGATCTTCTACGGCAGCTACGACTGGCATTCGTGCGTGCACGGCTACTGGCTCGTGTTGCGCGTGCTCGAACGTTATCCGGCGCTGCCGGAGGCCGAGCGCATCGTCGCGATCGTCGACGCGCACTTCACCGACGCGAACGTCGCCGGCGAGCGCGCGTATCTCGCGTTGCCGCACAACGGCGGCTTCGAGCGGCCGTACGGCTGGGCGTGGCTGCTCGCGCTGTCCGCGCAGCTCGAACGGCTCGCGCTGAAGGGCGCGCTGCCGCAGGCCGCGCGCTGGGCGAAGGCGATGGCGCCGCTCACCGACCTGTTCGTGTCGCGCTTCGAGACCTTCCTGCCGAAGGCGACCTATCCGCTGCGCGTCGGTACGCACTTCAACACCGCGTTCGCGCTGGCGCTTACGCTCGACTTCGCGCGCGACACGCAGCGCGACGGGCTCGCGGCGCTGATCGTCGATACCGCGAAGCGCTGGCACCTGAACGACGTCGCGTGCCAGGCGTGGGAGCCGTCGGGCGACGAATTCCTGTCGCCCGCGCTGATGGAGGCCGAGCTGATGCGGCGCGTGCTGCCGGCAGCCGATTTCGACGGCTGGTTCGCGCGCTTTTTGCCGGATCTCGCGCGCGGCGAGCCGGCGACGCTGTTCGAGCCGGCGACGGTCAGCGACCGCAGCGACGGCAAGATCGCGCACCTCGACGGGCTGAACCTGAGCCGCGCGTGGTGCCAGCGCGCGCTCGCCGGTGCGCTGCCGGAAGGCGATGCGCGGCGCGCGAAGCTGCTCGACGCGGCCGACCGGCATCTCGCGAGCGCGCTCGCGCACGTGGCCGGCGACTACATGGGCGAGCACTGGCTCGCGACGTTCGCGTTGCTCGCGCTGGAAGCGTAGCGCGCGGTCGTTGCGCTAGGTGCAACGGGAACGAAACCCCGCCGGCGGCAAGGTCATCGGCGCGCGGCTATACTCGCCGCTCGGGCCGCTTCGCGCAGCATGCGTTGCGCGAAGCGGCCATCCGCCAGTTCGCCGCCTCTTCATGGACAAGCTCATTTCCTACGTCGCCGCGATCCACGGGCTCGCCGGCCCGGTATCGATCGTGTCGCACGCGACCTCCCACGACCGCTGGACCGACGACGACGTCGAGGTCACGCGCGACGAAACCGAATACCGCTTCGACAACGGCGCGATCGTGCGCCGCTCGGTCGAGCAGGATCGCGCGCCGTCCGACCTGCTGTGCGCCGAATGCTGGATCGACTACGACGTGCTGCGCCATCCCGATGCGCGGCCGATCAGCCCGTCGCGGCTCACGTTCGACAACGCGTGTCGCGAAACCTTCTGGCTGCGCTATCACCTCGCTTGAACGCGTGACTGTCTGACCTCGGGCGGCCGCGTCACGCATCTTCGACACGTTCTCCAGCAGGTCGTTGAGTGTCGCGTACGGGCTGACGTGCTGCGGCCGTCGCGAGCATCTCGACGACAGCGAACTTGCTCGCCTATCCGCCGTGGTAACGCATGACGCTGAAGGCCCGGTCGTGAGCCGGGCCTTCGCGCATGCGGACCCTGGCCAGGCCCGATGGATTGTCTAGCCAACTATCAGGCCGCCCGATAGGACCGATCGGAGGATGCGACTTTATGTCGGCCGCCTGCCGGCATAGCATGGATGAACCGATTCACGGGTGCGCCCCGGGGGGCGCGCCATCATCCGCGAACGAGGACAGACGATGGAGCATCGAGCACGCGAGCGCGACGAACAGGCCGAGATCAAGACGACGACGTGCTACATGTGCGCGTGCCGCTGCGGCATCCGCGTGCACCTGCGCGACGGCGAAGTGCGTTATATCGACGGCAACCCCGAGCATCCGCTGAACCAGGGTGTTATCTGCGCGAAAGGTTCGTCGGGAATCATGAAGCAGTATTCGCCCGCGCGGCTCACGCAGCCGCTGATGCGCAAGCCGGGCGCCGAGCGCGGCGACGCGCAGTTCGAGCCGGTGTCGTGGGCGGTCGCGTTCGACGTGCTCGAAAAGCGGCTCGCGCACCTGCGTGCGACCGACCCGAAGCGCTTCGCGCTGTTCACGGGCCGCGACCAGATGCAGGCGCTCACCGGCCTGTTCGCGAAGCAGTTCGGTACGCCGAACTATGCGGCGCACGGCGGGTTCTGCTCGGCGAACATGGCGGCCGGGATGATCTATACGATCGGCGGCTCGTTCTGGGAATTCGGCGGCCCCGACCTCGACAACGCGAAGCTGTTCTTCATGATCGGCACCGCGGAGGATCACCATTCGAATCCGCTGAAGATCGCGCTCGGCAAATTCAAGCGCGCGGGCGGGCGCTTCATCGCGATCAATCCGGTGCGTACCGGTTACGCGGCGATCGCCGACGAATGGATTCCGATCCGCCCCGGCACCGACGGCGCGCTGTTCATGGCGCTGATGCACGAGCTGATCGCGCGCGACGCGTTCGACGTCGAATTTGTGTCGCGCTTCACGAACGCGGCCGAGCTGGTCGATCAGCGCGACGACGCCGACACGTTCGGGCTGTTCGTGCGCGATGCGGCCGCGCCGGAGGTCAACGCGCTGTATCCGCAGAATCGCATGTGGTGGGACACGAAGACGAACCGCGCGGTGCTGCATCACACGGAAGGTGCAGAGCCGGCGCTCGACGGCCGCTACACGCTCGACGACGGCACGCCGGTCGCGCCGTCGTTCACGCTGCTGCGCGAACAGGTGGCCGACTGCACGCCCGAATGGGCGGCCGACATCACCGGCATCGCGGCCGACACGATCCGCCGCCTCGCCCGCGAAATGGAGACGGTCGCGCGCGATCACGCGATCGAGCTGCCGGTGCGCTGGACCGATTCGTGGGGCAAGGAACACGCGACGGTGAAGGGCGTGCCGATCGCGTTCCATGCGATGCGCGGGCTTGCCGCGCATTCGAACGGCTTCCAGACGATCCGCGCGCTCGCCGTGCTGATGTCGCTGCTCGGCACGATCGACCGGCCGGGCGGGTTCCGGCACAAGACGCCGTATCCGCGCGCGGTGCCGCCTTCGGCGAAACCGCCGAACGACCCGGCCCAGGTCAAGCCGAACACGCCGCTCGCCACCGGCCCGCTCGGCTGGCCGGCGGGCCCCGAGGATCTGTTCATCCATCCGGACGGCACGCCCGCGCGGCTCGACAAGGCGTTCTCGTGGGAATACCCGCTCGCGGTGCACGGGCTGATGCATTCGGTGATCACCAATGCGTGGCGCGGCGATCCCTATCCGATCGACACACTGCTGATCTTCATGGCCAACATGGCGTGGAATTCGTCGATGAATACGACGGAAGTGCGCAAGATGCTGGTCGACAAGCGCGACGACGGCGAGTACCGGATCCCGTTCCTCGTCGTGTGCGATGCATTCGCATCGGAGATGACGGCATTCGCCGACCTGATCCTGCCCGACACGACCTACCTCGAACGCCACGACGTGATGTCGGTGCTCGACCGGCCGATCTCCGAATTCGACGGGCCGGTCGACTCGGTGCGCGTGCCCGTCGTGCCGCCGACCGGCGAATGCAAGCCGTTCCAGGAAGTGCTGATCGAGCTCGCGAGCCGGCTGAAGTTTCCGGCGTTCACGACGGCCGACGGGCAGCGCAAGTACCGCGACTATCCGGATTTCGTCATCAACTTCCAGACGGCGCCGAACTCCGGCACCGGCTTCCTGATCGGCTGGCGCGGCAAGAACGGTGACAAGGCCGTCGTCGGCGAACCGAACCCCGACCAGTGGCAGCGCTACGCGGAGAACAACTGCGTGTACCACCACCGGCTGCCGGAGCCGCTGCAGTACATGCGCAACTGCAACGGCCCGTACATGCAGTGGGCCGTCGACAACGGGATGCGCAAGTTCGGCGTGCCGATCGTGATCCAGCTCTACTCGGACGTGATGCAGAAATTCCGGCTCGCCGCGCAGGGCCGCACGTCGGGCCGCCAGCCGCCCGACCATCTGCGCGAGCGCATCGCGTGCTATTTCGATCCGCTGCCGTTCTGGCATCGGTCGCTCGAAAGCGGGCTGACCGACGCGAACCGCTATCCGCTCGCGGCGATCACGCAGCGGCCGATGGCGATGTACCACTCGTGGGATTCGCAGAACGCATGGCTGCGGCAGATCCACGGCGAGAACCACCTGTTCGTGAACCCGCTGACGGCCGCCGCGCAACAGATCGACGACGGCGCATGGATCTACGTCGAATCGCCGTGGGGCAAGGTGCGTTGCCGCGCGCGCTACAGCGAGGCGGTCGAACCCGGCACCGTGTGGACGTGGAATGCGATCGGCAAGGCAGCCGGCGCATGGAACCTCGGGCCCGAAGCGGGCGAATCGCAGCGCGGCTTCCTGCTCAATCACGTGATCACCGACGAGTTGCCGGATGCGGCCCGCGCCGGTGCGCGGATGTCGAACTCCGATCCCGTGACGGGGCAGGCCGGCTGGTACGACGTGCAGGTGCGGATCTATCCGGCCGAAGCCGATGCGGCGACGACGCTGCCGCAGTTCGCGCCGATGCCGCCGCTGCCCGGCACGCCGCGCGTGCTGCAGCGCGTGCAGGCGTATTTCGCGGGAACCGGCGCATTCGCCGCGCGGCTGCGGCGCGCGGCGTCGGCGGGCTCGCAGTCAGACGATAGCTGATCGAAGGAGCGCAACCATGACCCAGATGGCCCTCGTCATCGACCTGAACGTATGCGTCGGCTGCCATGCCTGCGTGACGAGCTGCAAGGAATGGAACACGTCGGGCGAAGCCGGCAGCCTTGCCGACCTGCGCCCGTACGACGATGACCCGTCCGGCACGTTCTTCAATCGCGTGCAGACCTACGAAGCCGGCGTGTTCCCGATGACCGACACGATCCACTTCCCGAAATCGTGCCTGCACTGCGAGGACCCGCCGTGCGTGCCCGTGTGCCCGACCGGCGCGAGCTTCAAGCGCAAGTCTGACGGCATCGTGCTGGTCGACTACGACAAGTGCATCGGCTGCAAGTACTGCGCATGGGCGTGCCCGTACGGCGCGCGCGAGCTCGACGAAGGCCGCAAGGAGATGACGAAGTGCACGCTGTGCGCGGACCGCATCGACAACGAAGCGCTGCCCGAACGCGATCGCAAGCCGGCCTGCGTGCTTGCGTGCCCGACGTCGGCGCGGCTGTTCGGCGACGTGCACGATCCCGACTCGGACGTGTCGCGCGCGATCCGCGAACGCGGCGGTTATGCATTGATGCCCGAATGGGACACGCGGCCGTCGAACCATTACCTGCCGCGCGTGAAGACCGAAGCGTCATGCGGTTGCGGCAGCGGCGGCGGATGCGGCAGTACGTCGGGCGGCGGCGATGCGGACGAGTCGTTCGAGGCACGCGCGGCACGCGGCGACATCGATCTCGTTTCGCTCGCGACGCCGCGCTGAACGCGTTGTTTTTCATTCAGATCCAGACGGAGTTCCCATGCGCCCAGCCTTTTCGGTCGTTTTTCTCACCACGCTATGCGGCGCCGCACAGGGCCTGCTGCTGACGCTCGTGATCGTCGAGGCGCTGGCGCGGCTGACCGGCGTCGACGTGGCCGCCGCGTTCTACGTGACCGGCGCGGCGCTGTCGGTCGCGTTCGGCGTGCTCGGCCTGTTCGCGTCGTTCTTCCATCTCGGCCACCCCGAACGCGCATGGCGCGCGATCGCGATGTGGCGCACGTCGTGGCTGTCGCGCGAATGCATCGCGCTGCCGGTGTTTCTCGCATGTGCATTCGCGTATGGCGCGGCGCACCTGTTCGGCTGGCCCGGCACGCTGCTGATTGGTGCGGCGGGCGCGCTCGCGAGCGTCGCGCTGTTCGTGTGCACCGCGATGATCTACGCATGCCTGCGCTTCCTGCAGGAATGGGCGAGTCCGCTGACGCTCGTGAACTTCGTGCTGCTCGGCTGCGCGTCGGGCTGCACGCTCGCGACGGCGTGTGCGGCCTGGCTCGCGCCGGCACTGGTCGGCCGGCTCGCGGCAGCCGCCTGCGTGCTGACGCTCGCGGGCGGCGCGACACGGCTCGCGTCGCTCGCGCGCAATGCGCGGCTGCGGCCGAAGTCGACCGTGCAGAGCGCGACGGGGATTCGCAATGAAAAGGTCGAGCAGAAATCGCGCGGCTTCACGGCCAGCGCGTTCAATACGCGGGAGTTCTTTCACGGGCAGGGCAACGGCACGCTGCGCGCGGTGAAGGCCGGTTTCCTGCTCGGCGCGTTCGCGGTGCCGTTCGTGCTGACCGGTGCGGGCGCGCTCGCGCCGACGTCGGTCGCGGCGGCCGTCGCGCTCGGCGCGGCCTTCGTGATCCAGTATGCGGGGCTGGTCGCGGAACGCTGGTTCTTCTTCGCGGACGCGCGGCATCCGCAGAACATCTACTACCAGCGCGCGTCGTGACGATGCGTGTGCGCGAACTTGCGCGACGCGTGCTCACGAGGAGGGAGCGGGGAGAGCAGGGGACATCGTCACGTGCGATGTCCCCCGCGGGTCATGCGGGCATCACGAGGCCGTCATGCCGATGCCGAACACGTGCATCTTGCCGGCACTGACCTGGCGCGGCAGCACGATGCTCGTGACCACCTTGCCGGGCGGCACGGGAAGCTTCTGCGCGAAGATGTAGGTCTTGACGTTGTCCTGCTGGCCGTTGCCGCCGTTGCGATAGGCCATCGTGACGGCGACCGTCGAGCTGGCGCTCGCGCTGCCGCCGTTCAGGGTCCAGTCGTCGAACGCCAGCGTGACGGCCTGACTCGAGCCGTCGGCGAAGTTCAGCTGCGCGATGCCGCTGCTCGGACCGTTGTTGGCCGAGCCGAGCACCACGACACCGGTGCCGACCGACCCCGGCGGCAGCATCACGGTCTGGCCGACGGTCACGGTGTTGTCGAGCGACAGCGGTCCGCCCGCCACCGCCACGCTGGCGCCGGCCACCGCGAACGGCTTGCCCGGCTGCACGCCCGCGGCCGCCAGCGCGTTCAGCGAGTAGCTGAACAGGCTGCCGTCGAAGTCCGCACCCTGGCCGTCGGTATTGGTCGCGCCGTCCGCGCTGAAGCCGCGATTGTTGTAGCTGTCGGCCGCGTTGACCGCCACCGGCACGCCGAACGACGGCGGCTGTTTCTGGCTGCCCCATTGCGACGGAGCGCCGCCCATCGTGAAGTGCAGCGTGGCGCCGTTGGCGATGTCGTCGTAGGCAACCCATGCGGCAGGGTGGGTGCGGCCGTTGATCGACAGCGACTGCACATAGTTCGACGCGGGCGCGCCCTCGGCGCGGATCCGCCAGGTGCGGCCGTTGCCGAGCCGCACGTCGATCTGCGGGAACTGCGGGCTGCCGATCGCGAGGCCCGCCACGCCGGGGATCTGCGGGTACAGGCCGAGCGCGCCCCACACATACCAGCCCGACACGGCGCCGAGGTCGTCGTTGCCCGGCAGGCCATCGGGGCCGGTGCCGAACGCGGTGCCCATGATCTGCTGCACCACGCGCTGCGTGCCCGACGGTTGCGCGGCCCAGTTGTAGAGCCAGGGCGCCTCGAAGGTCGGCTCGTTGCCCATGTAGAAATTCGGCAGCGTCATGCCGGCATTGAGTACCGTGAAGAACTGGTCGAGCCGCGACGTCACCGTCGTATTGCCGCCCAGCTGCGCGAACAGGCCGGCCGAATCGTACGGCACCATCCACGTGTACTGCTCGGCATTGCCTTCCACGTAGTTGTCGCCGCTGCTCGGCGTCTCTGGAATCCACGCGCCGTTCGATTGCCGTGCCGCGATCAGCGGCGGCGTCAACGCGGTGTTCAGCAGGTTCTGCCAGTAGGCCGAGCGGCCCAGCAGCATGCGCTGCGTGGCGGTATCGCCGAGTGCGCCGGCAAAGCGCGAGATGGCGAAGTCGCTGCTCGTGTATTCGAGCGTCGACGAAGCCTGTCCCCACTCGCCGCTGGTGATGTAGCCGGTCTGCAGGTAGCTCGCGCGTCCGCCGTTGGTGGTCACGTTGTTGCACGCGGTGCCGGGGATGTTCGCCATCTTCACCATGTGCTGCAGCGCGGAGCGCGTATCGAAGCGCCGTGCGCCGAAGGCATGGGCACTCGACACGATCAGCGAACCGGCATCGCCCGGCATCACGCCGTCCTCGACGTTGTCGTTGACCCAGTGCGGAATTGCGCCGCACTGATCCGCGTCGTTGACCAGCGACTGGATCATGTCGCTGGTCTCGGACGGGTTGAGGATCGCCTTCAGCTGGATCAGCGAGCGATAGATGTCCCAGCCCGAGAACGACGAATACTGTGCCGCCTGGCCTTTGGCGACCTGATGCACGGTATTGTCGAAGCCGATGTACTGGCCGTTCACGTCGCTGAAGATGCTGGGTGCCCACAGCGCGTGATAGAGCGCCGTGTAGAACTTCTTCTTCGCATCGAGCGTGCCGCCCGCCACGCGGATCCCGTTGAGGCGGTCGTTCCAGATGCGGTCTGCCTGCGTGCGCACGCCGTCGAAGTCCCAGCCGCGATTTTCCGCGTCGAGGTTGGCTTTCGCATTGGCGACGCTGACGTACGAGATGCCGATCTTCATCCTGACCGTCTGGCCGGAGCGGAAGCCGAGCTGGGCCACGCCGTGCGAAATCGCGGACGAAGCGAAGGGCTGGTCGAACGCGGCATAGAAGTACACGGGCACCGGCACCGAGTTGCCGCAGAAGCCGCCGCCGATCGTGCTGCCCGAGAGGGCGCTGTCGGAAACCAGCGTGATCGCACCGGTGGTCGACGTTTTCGTGTTGGTGCGCGTTGCGTCGAGCACCAGCAGCGCGGGTTGGCCGGCCGGGTAGGTCAACCGGCCGAAGCCGGTGCGCAGCGTGGCGGTCAGCTCCACCTTGATCTGCGAATCGAGCAGCACGGAATAGTAGCCGGGCTTCGCCGTTTCATTCGCATGACTGAAGGTCGGCACGAGCTTCGTCGCGTCGGTGGTCGGCATGATCGGGAATTCGCCGTTGTTGCCGCTGCAGCCGGCCCCCGGCATGTGCGTCACGCTGAATCCCTGGATCGAATGGATGTCGTAGTAGTAGCCGGCGGGCGAGTTCGGTTCCTGGCTGTCGTTCGGCGCCGGCGTGGTGTTGGTGTCGGGCGCCCATTGCACCATGCCCGACGGCAGGCCGGCGGCCGGCTCGACGCTGCCGGCCTGTCCTGCCGGCACCGGGTTCGGTGAATTGCTCGCGAGCGTGCCGATCAGCGGATCGACATACTGCGTCAACGACAGGCTGCGGTTGTCGTCGAGATTGGTCGTATCGGCCACGGCGTTCGACGGCCTTGCAGTCAGTATCGACGCCGCTGTTCCGTCGCTGCCGTCACCGCCTCCGCATCCTGCCAACGCATACGTCGCGGCCAGTATCGCCGCAAGCGTCGTGAATCGATTCATGATTGCCCCCTCCATTCGGATATGCATCTTCTGCGTTGATCACCCGGTCGATCGAACCATGGGTTCGCCGTGGGTTATTGCTATCCTGTTGGGTCGTAACACTAGGATTTGGAGGAATCCGCTGTCAATCGGAATAACAGAGTTGTAATATTTTTATTCGATTTACTAAACAAATAGAAACGCCGGGATATTCGGCGCTGTTTCGTCGAGATGACACTGCAACGGTGTGAGCGCGAGTGACGCGCGTGGTGCGCGGCGCAACGACATGCGCGCGCCATTTCGCAACCGGTCAGGCGTTCATCTTTTGCATCCGCTCGCACTGCGCCAGCGCCCGCACGCCGGGCTCGATCCGGTCGAGCGGAATCGCGGAAAAGCCCATCCGGAAGCAGCGGCATCGCGCACACGCTGTTGGCGTGCGCGTCGCTGTGCCGCTGCCTCGAATACGAAGGGCTGGTTGTGGTTCGCTGAATTGCGACGCGGCGGGGAAGGGCGCGTCGCGCCTTCCCGCCGCAACCGGCGTGGCCGGTATTACTGATAGAAGTTGAGCGTGACCATCGCCGAACGGCCCGGCGCCCACGTCGCGTAGATCGGATACGCGCTCGAGTAATACTTCTTGTCGAACAGGTTCTGCACGTTCAGCTGGACGTCCATCGTCTTGTTCACACGCCACGTCGCGGCCGCGTCGAAGCGGGCGTAGCCGGGCGTCCACTTCTTCACCGTCGGCGACACCGATGCGTAGGTCTTGCTCATCACCGTCGCGCCCGCGCCGAGCGTCAGCTTCGGCATCACGTCGTAGCTCGTCCACAGCGTGAAGCTGTGCTTCGGCACCATCACCATCGGCAAACCCGAGCCGCCCGGATTGCCGGGGCCCGCGTCGACCGTGACCGCGTTCAGGTAGGTGTAGCCGCCGAACACGTGCCACTTGTCCGTCAGGTTGCCCGCGAAGCCGAGTTCGGCGCCGCGCACGCGCTGCTTGCCCGCGTTGATCGTGTGGCCGAGGCCGTCGCTGACCTGCGCATTGGTTTTCTCGGTGTCGAACAGCGCGGACGTCAACGAAAGCTGCTGGTCGATCACATCCCACTTCGCGCCGACCTCGATGTTGCGCGTGCGCTCGGGCGTCAGGTTCTGGTTGTTCGCGGTGATCTGGTCGGTGCCGCCGCCGAGGCCGCCGTTCGCGCCGGGCGGGTTCGACGACGTGCCGTACGACGCATACAGGCTCACGGTGCGCACCGGCTTGTACACGAGGCCGAACTGGTAGCTGAACAGGTTCGACGTGTTCGACAGGTCGGCCGCGCCGGCCTGCTTCGCGTTGAGGTCGTAGCGGTCGAAACGCAGCCCCGCGTTGAAGAGCCATTGCTCGGTCAGCTTGACCGTGTCGAAGAGGTACGCCGACGCGGTCGTCGTGCGCGTGTTGGTCGTCGCGCCGGGGAAGCTCTTGTCGCCGTTCAGCACGATGTTGCCGGTCCACGGCATGTTCGGGTTCCAGCCGCCCGCGAGCGGCGTGCAGTTGCCCGGCACCGTGCACGGTCCGCCCGAGCGGATGTTGTTGCCCTTCGCATCGGTGACGAGGTAACCCTCGTAGCGGTTCTGTTCGAGGCTGAACTCGACGCCGGCCGTCAGCGTGTGCTGCATGCCGAACAGGTTCGTGCGGCCGGTCACCTCGGTCTGGTTCGCGATGCCGTTCGTCGCGTACTTGCCGCTCTTCGCCTGCAGGCTCAGCATGTTCGGATTCGACGCGAGGATCTGCGGATTCGTCGCCACGTAATCGAGCGTCGTGCGGCCGAACATCGTCGTGTTCTTCAGCTTCCAGTCGTCGTTGATGCGATGCTCGACGCGCACTTCGCCGGTGTCGGTCTGCCCGTAACGATAGTCGCGCGTGTTCAGCCCGAAGAACTGCCCGCGATCGGTCGGCACCGGCGTGCCGCCCGACGCACGGAACGGCACGCTGAAGTCCGGCATGTCGTACGAGTTCATATGGTAGTAGCTGACCGTGACCGTGGTCGGCGTGTTCAGCCCGAACACGATCGACGGCGCGACGCCCCAGCGCTTGTTGTACACGTCGTTGCGGCCGGCCTGGTTCGCGTCGTGACCCATCACGTTCAGGCGCACGGCCGTCGTGTCGTTGATCTTGCGGTTCGCGTCGACCGTCGCGCGCTTGTAGCCGTCGGTGCCGAAGCCGATGCTGCTGTTGATGAAGTTGTCGTTCTTCGGCGTCTTCGTGACGATGTCGACGCTGCCGCCCACCGAGCCGCGGCCCGCGTAGACCGAATCAGGGCCCTTGATCACGCTGATCTGCTCGACCGCGAACGTCTCGCGATTCTGCAGCCCGGAGTCGCGCATCCCGTCGACGAAGATCGAGTTGCGCGATTCGAAGCCGCGGATCACCGGACGGTCGGCCGACGGGTTCGCGGCCGCATCGCCACCGAGGAACGTGATGCCCGGCACCGAACGCAGCGCGTCCGCGAACGACGTGACGTTCTTTTCCTTGATCAACTGCTCGGGGATCACCGTCACCGAACGCGGCGTATCGAGCAGCGGCGCGGTGAACTTGTACGACGGCGAGCGCTTCACCTGCATGTCCGACAGCGCGGACGACTGGACCGCGATCGTCGGCAGTGTCGCAGGTGCGTCGGTGGCAGGAGCGGCGGCGGGAGCGGTTTCGGCGGAGGCGAGCAGCGGCGTCAGGAAAACGGAGCAGGTCAGCGCCGACACGAGGGCGCGAGGCCTCGTCTTGAACTGGGCAGGCATATCGGGAAGCAACGGAAGGTTCGGTGATCGGGCGCGTTTTCTCGATGCGGGCAGTACTGGCCGGAACATCGGAGCACGTCCATGTAAATGCGTATGATTCGCGTTAGCGATCGCAATTGTACGAATTAGACCCAAATATGTAAACATTTGAATGGTTTTTGTACTAAATCAGTCAGGCTTTCGTGGGCGACGCGGCTGCCTTTGCGTCGCGTGCAACACCGCTTTCCATGGCTCGACCGGCGCGCGGCGGCGACGACTCGATACACTGCGGTACCGGTTGGAAGGGCCCCGGCAAGCAGGCCCCGAGCAAGGAGACAACACACGATGGACACCCAACGCGCAGCGGTCGTCACGTACCGCGGCAATGCGATCGAGAACACGCACGTCGCCCATGTGGCGGTGGTCGATGCCCGCGGCAGGTTGCTGGCCCGGTTCGGCGATCCGTTCCGGATGACGCTCGCGCGCTCGGCGGCCAAGCCGGCCCAGGCGCTGTCGGTGATCGAGACGGGCGCGCCCGAGCGCTTCGGCTTCGACGACGCGGACATCGCGCTGATGTGCGCGTCGCACAGCAGCGAGGACCGGCATATCGAACGCACGCGGGCGATGCTGGCCAAGGTGGCCGCGCACGAATCGGACTTGCGTTGCGGCGGCCATCCGCCGTTGTCCGACGCGGTGTACCGGTCGTGGATCAAGCGCGACTACACGCCGACCGGCGTGTGCAGCAACTGTTCGGGCAAGCACGTCGGGATGCTGGCCGGCGCGCAGGCGATCGGCGCCGCGATGGCCGACTACCATCTGCCCGACCATCCGATGCAGGTGCGCGTGAAGCATGTCGTGGCCGACGCGTGCGGGCTGCGCGACGACGAGGTCGACTGGGCGATCGACGGCTGTAACCTGCCGACGCCGGCTTTTTCACTGGATCGGCTGGCACGTCTCTATGCATCGCTGGCCGACGGCGCGGACGCGGTGGAAGCGGGCGGCGGTGCGATCACCGAGCGCGTTCGCGCGCTGGCACGCATTCATCGCGCGATGACGGCGCATCCCGAACTGGTTGCCGGCGACGGGCGCTATTGCACGGTGCTGATGAACGCGTTCGACGGGCAGGTCGTCGGCAAGCTCGGCGCGGATGCGTGCTACGGGATCGGCGTGCGTGCATCGGAACGCACGCGGCAGCTCGGCGCCGACGGCGCGCTCGGCCTGTCGGTGAAGATCGAGGACGGCAATCTCGACGTGCTCTACATGGTCGTCAGCGAAATCCTCGAGCGGCTGCAGATCGGTACGGCCGCGCAGCGCGCGCAACTGGCCGGCTTCCACCGGCCGCGGATGCTCAACACGAAGGGCGTCGAGTTCGGGCACGTCACGTTCCCGTTCGAACTGCAGCCGGCCTGAACGCGGTCGCCGCGCCGATGCCACCGGCCCGCGATCCGGGCGGCGTGCGTCGGTGCCCGCCTGCGTGCTGACCGATGCGGACGCGCGCGCTACGCGCGTTCGCCGCGAATCTTCGTCAGCTCCCGTTCCGACAGCTCGCCGATCTGCGCGAGGTGTTCCGCGAGAAAATCCTTCAGCACGCGCAGCTTCGCTGAGCTGCGCCGGTTCGCCAGATACGCGATGTAGATGAATTCGCCCGTCAGCCGGTTCTGCAGCCGGTAGCGCGGCAGCACGGCTTCGAGCCGGCCGCTCGCGAGCAGGTCGCGCACCAGCCAGATCTCGAACTCCGCGATGCCGAGCCCCGCGCAGGTCGCTTCGAGCAGCAGCTCCGAATGGTCGGTGACGAGATTGCCGGTCGGCAGCACGCTGTGCTGCGCGTCGCCGTTCACGAGATCCCAGCGCGGATCGCCTTCGGGATGCACGTAGCGCAGGCAGTTGTGATGCTTCAGGTCGTCCGGCGTCGACGGCCGCCCGCAGCGGTCGAGATAGCCGGGCGTCGCGCACAGGATGCTGTCGTTGCGCGACAGCCGGTGGACGACCAGGTTGTCCAGGTAGTTCTCGCCTTCGTGAATGTCGAGATCGAAGCCGCCGGCCACGAGGTCGTTGTGGTTGTCGGTGAGCCGCACGTCGAGCTGGATCGTCGGATAGCGCGCGAGAAACGGCGCGACCAGCGGCGCGAGGTGACGGCGGCCGAACGCGACCGGCGCGGTGAGCTTCAGCGGGCCGCTCGGCCGCGCATTCAGCTCCGCGACGACGCGCAGCGTATCGTCGAGATCGGCGATCAGCGTGACGGCGCGCTCCAGGTAGATGTGGCCGGCCTCGGTCAGCGTCACGCTGTGCGTGGAGCGGTGCAGCAGCGCGACGCCGAGCGATTCCTCGATCGCCGTCACCTTGCGCGCGACGGTCGACGTCGACACGTGCATCTCCTTCGCGACCGCCGAAAAACTCCCTGTTTCGACCACCCTGACGAACGCGCGCATCGCGCCCACGTGGTCGATGCCGGTTTCTCTCGCGCCTTTTTTCATTCGATTCTCGCTGTTGCGTCCCACGCAAAACCGCTTTCGATAATACATAAGCGAGCTTGTTTTTGCAAAGGCATAGAATGCGAACCCGTCGCGTCGGCAAGCGGCGCACGACAAGCGGCAAGAGACATTCAGGAGGGCACGATGGCAGAAAACGGGTTCCGCGTCGAAGCGGATCTTTTAGGTAAACGAAGCATTCCGGACGAGGTCTACTACGGCGTCCATACGCTGCGCGCGAAAGAGAATTTCGATATCTCGGGCCGTAGCATAGCGACGCTTCCGTACCTCGTGCTGGCGCTCGCGGCCGTGAAGGAAGCCGCGGCCGACGCCAACTGCGAGCTCGGGCTGCTGCCGCAGCCGTATCGCGATGCGATCGCCGCTGCGTGCGTCGAGATCCGCGAGGGCCGCCTGCACGACCAGTTCGTCGTCGACGTCATCCAGGGCGGGGCCGGCACGTCGACCAACATGAACGCGAACGAGGTGATCTGCAACCGTGCGCTCGAAATCATGGGGCACGCGCGCGGACAGTACGAATACCTGCACCCGAACGAGCACGTCAATCTCGCGCAGAGCACGAACGACGTCTATCCGACCGCGATCCGGATCGCGACGTGCTTCGCGGTCGAGCACCTGCTCGAAGCGATGGGGCGCCTGCGCGATGCGTTCGCTGAGAAGGCCGACGCGTTCGCGGGCCTGCTGAAGCTCGGCCGCACGCAGTTGCAGGACGCGGTGCCGATGACGCTCGGCCAGGAGTTCTCGACCTATGCGGTGATGCTGACCGAAGACATCGCGCGCCTGCAGGAAGCCGGCTGGCTGATTCGCGAGATCAACCTCGGCGCGACCGCGATCGGCACCGGGATCACCGCGCATCCGCAGTACGCGGAGAAGGCGCTGGCGGCACTGCGGCGCATCACCGGGCTCGACCTGAGCACCGCGCCGAACCTGATCGAGGCGACGCAGGATTGCGGCGCGTTCGTGCAGGTGTCGGGTGTGCTGAAGCGGATCGCCGTCAAGCTGTCGAAGATCTGCAACGACCTGCGGCTGCTGTCGAGCGGCCCGCGCGCGGGCTTCGGCGAGATCAACCTGCCGCCCATGCAGGCCGGCTCGTCGATCATGCCGGGCAAGGTGAACCCGGTGATCCCGGAAGTCGTCAACCAGGTCGCGTTCGAGGTGTTCGGCAACGACCTGACCGTGACCTTCGCCGCCGAGGCCGGACAGCTTCAGCTCAACGCGTTCGAACCGGTGATCGCCAGCGCGCTGTTCCGCAGCTTCAGCCATCTGACCGCGGCGTGCACGACGCTCGCGGAGCGGTGCGTGAGCGGGATCACCGCGAATCCCGAGCGGCTGCGCGAAACGATGGAGCGTTCGGTCGCGCTCGCGACCGCGCTGAACCCGTACATCGGCTACAAGAACGCGACGGTCGTCGCGGCCGAAGCGCACGCGAGCGGCAAGTCGGTCCGCGAGGTCGTGCTGGAGCGTCAGCTGATGACCGACGCGGAACTCGACGACGCGCTGCGGCCCGAAGCGCTGATCCGGCCGCGCGTGCTGTGACACCGGCCGCGTGGCGCCGGCGCCTGCCGCCGGCGGCCCGCGCGCGGCCGTTCCAATCGTTCCAGAAGCGCCCCCGCGCGGGGCGCGATACATCAATAAATGGAGACTCACAATGAAACACACCAGCGAGCGGCCGGTCGACCCGGCCGGCGGCGCGGATGCCCGTCATGCCGACCCCGATGCGATGTTCGCGTCGCACGAAGCCGGTTATGCGAAGCAGTTGAAGCCGCGGCACGTGCAGATGATCGCGATGGGCGGCGCGATCGGCACCGGCCTCTTTCTCGGTGCGGGCGGACGCCTGCAGAGCGCGGGGCCCGCGCTGGCGCTCGTGTATCTCGTCTGCGGCGTGTTCGCGTTCCTGATCATGCGCGCACTCGGCGAGCTCGTGATGCACCGGCCGACCAGCGGCAGCTTCGTGTCGTACGCGCGGGAGTTCATGGGCGAGCGCGCATCGTTCGTCGCGGGCTGGATGTACTACCTGAACTGGGCGACGACCGGCATCGTCGACATCACCGCGGTCGCGATCTACATGAAGTACTGGGCCGTGTTCACGGACGTGCCGCAATGGGTGTTCGCGCTCGGCGCGCTCGGGATCGTGTCGGTGATGAACATGATCGGCGTGAAGGTGTTCGGCGAGATGGAGTTCTGGTTCTCGCTCGTCAAGGTGGGGACGCTCGCGGTGTTTCTCGCGGTCGGTGCCGTGTTCCTCGCGAGCGGCCATCCGGTCGCCGGCCAGATGCCGGGGCTCCACCTGGTCGCGGATCACGGCGGGATCTTTCCGCACGGCATCCTGCCGGCCGTGCTGATCGTGCAGGGCGTCGTGTTCGCGTATGCGAGCATCGAACTCGTCGGCGTCGCGGCGGGCGAGACCGCCGATGCGCGCAAGGTGCTGCCGAAGGCCATCAACAGCGTGATGTGGCGCATTGCGCTGTTCTACGTCGGCTCGGTCGTGCTGTTGACGATGCTGCTGCCGTGGACCGCGTACAGCTCGCACGAAAGCCCGTTCGTGACGTTCTTCAGCAAGCTCGGCGTGCCGTACGTCGGCACCGTGATGAACGTCGTCGTGCTGACCGCCGCGCTGTCGAGCCTGAACTCCGGCCTCTATTCGACCGGGCGCGTGCTGCGTTCGCTCGCGATGGGCGGGTCGGCGCCGCGCTTCGTGTCGCGGATGAACGCACGCGGCGTGCCGTACGGCGGGATCCTGATCACGGTCGCGATCAATGCGATCGGCGTGCCGCTGAACTACATCGTGCCGGCCCAGGCGTTCGAAATCGTGCTGAACATGGCGTCGCTCGGGATCATCACGACCTGGGGCTTCATCGTGATGTGCCAGATCCTGTTCCGCCGCGCGGTCGATCGCGGCGAGCTGCAGGCCGTGTCGTTCCGGATGCCCGGCGCGCCGTTCACGTCGTGGCTCACGCTGGTGTTCCTCGTCGGCGTGCTGGTGCTGATGGCGTTCGACTATCCGGGCGGGACGTGGACCGTCGCGACGATTCCGGTCGTCGTGCTCGCGCTGGTGATCGGCTGGAAGCTGGCGAAGCGTGGCGTCGCGCGCGAGCGGGCGGTTGCTGCGCCCGTGGCGCGCACCGTCGCCGATTCGGCGCGGAACGCTTGACGAATCGCGCCGGTGAAGCCGGTCCGTTCGCGGGCCGGCTTCACGGTGCGCTCAGTTCAACCCGGCGCGTTCATCGACCCACCGGCCGAAATCGGCGGCCATTTCCTGGGTCAGTTCGTGCCCGGCTTCGTATAGCCGCGTGTCGTGCGCGACACCGAGCGCCGTGAGTTTCGCGTCGGTGGTGTCGGCCCAGGCGACGGGCAGCTTGTCGTCGAAGCGGCCGTGCACGATCAGCGCGTGAAGCGGGCGAAGCGCATCGCGCGGCGCGATCAGCGGATCGATTTCCGGCAGGATGCGGCCGCACAGCACGGCGAACGCGGTGACGTCGTCCGGCGACGTGAGGCCGACGCTCGCGCTCATGATGCCGCCCTGGCTGAAGCCGGCGATCACGGCCGGCAATGCGGAGCCTGCACCGTCCTGCGCACGGAATGCACGCAGCAGCGTGATCAGTTGCACACGGCTTGCGTCCGCGCGGGCCGCGTCGATTTCAGGGCCGTTCGGGCCGAAGCGCACCGGAAACCACGCGTACTGATCGGGCCCGAACGTGAGCGGGCCGCGCACGAACGCGATCTCGATGCGCGGGTCGATCGCATCGGCAATGTTCAGAAGGTTGGTTTCGTTGCCGCCGACGCCATGCAGCAGCAACAGGCGGGCGGTGGGGCGCCCGGTGGCCGGGCGCAGCCGGTACTGGAGGCCCGACTCGGGTTCGGTGGTCAGCGGCAGGACGTCGGTCATTGCGTGGGTCCGGAAAGAGGAGCGATGCGACAGTCTAGAGCGTGCGGACGGGGAGGTGAATCGCCGGGAGGCGATTGATTGTTTCCTGGTGGGAATGAATCGGGGAGCGCGTCGTTGTTCAACTCGAAGCGTGCGGTACGAAACGGGCGGCCGGTGCCGCCCGTTTCGTCTTACCGAAGCCGGATGATCGTCGACTTCAGCTCCGTGTATTTCTCCAGCGCGTGCAGTGAGTTGTCGCGCCCGTTGCCCGATTCCTTGAAACCGCCGAACGGGAAGTTCATGTCGTCGGTTTCCTCGTAGCCATTCACCCACACCGTGCCGGCCCGCAACCGGCGCGCGGTTTCGTGCGCGGTCGTCAGGTTTGCCGTCCATACCGATGCCGCGAGCCCGTAGCGCGTGTCGTTGGCGAGCGCGACGGCCGTATCGAGATCGTCGAATGCGGTGACCGCGAGCACGGGCCCGAAGATCTCCTCGCGCACGATCCGCGCATCGGCACGCGGGCAGTCGAACACGGTCGGCTCGACGTACTGGCCGCCGCTCGCGGTACGCGCGCGCTTGCCGCCCGCCAGCAGCGTCGCCTCGTCGCGGCCGACATCGACGTAGCCGAGCACGCGCTCGACCTGCGCCGCGTCGATCAGGCTGCCCATCCGCGTGTCGGGCGACAGCGGATCGCCGGGCGCGTAGTCGGGCGCGATCGCGAGTACGCGCGCAACCAGCGCGTCGCGGATCTCGCGATGGACCAGCAGCCGCGAGCCGGCCGTGCACATCTGCCCGGTGTTGTAGAACACCGCATGCGCGACGGTGCGTGCCGCGCGGTCGAGGTCGGGGCAGTCGGGCAGCACGATCTGCGGCGACTTGCCGCCGAGTTCGAGCCACACGCGCTTCAGGTTCGAATCGGCCGCGCAGCGCGCGACCTTGTGGCCGACCGCGGTCGAGCCGGTAAACGCGATGCAGTCCACGTCCGGATGGCGCGCGAGCGCTTCGCCCGCGTCGCCGAAGCCCGGCAGCACGTTGAGCACGCCGGCCGGCAGCCCGGCCTGCGCCGCGAGCGCGGCGAGCCGCAGCGCACTCAGCGGCGATTTCTCCGACGGTTTCAGCACGACGCTGTTGCCGGCCGCGAGCGCGGGCGCGCATTTCCACATCGCGATCATCGCGGGGAAATTCCACGGCACGACCGCGGCGACCACGCCGATCGGCTCGCGCGTGACGAGCCCGACGAGATGCGCATCGGCCGGCACGACTTCGCCGCCGGTCTTGTCGATCGCTTCCGCGAACCATTCGGCGCAATACGCGGTGGACGGAATGTCGACCGCAGTTGTATCGGCGATCGGCTTGCCGGTGTCGAGCGTTTCGAGCAGCGCGAGATCGTCCGCGTGCTCGCGGATCAGCGCGGCCCAGCGCAGCAGCACGCGCTTGCGTTCGCGCGGCGTCGCACCGCGCCATGCGCCGTGCTCGAACGCACGCCGCGCGGCCGCAACCGCGAGGTCGGCGTCGGCCTGCCGGCAATGCGCGACCTGGGCGAGCACACGGCCGTCGATCGGGCTCGTGCATGCGAAGGTCGCGCCATCGTGCGCGTCGCGGAACGCGCCATCCACGAAGGCGCGCGATTCGATTTCGAGTTGGCCGGCGCGCGTGCGCCAGGCGTCGTTCGTCTGCATGGAAGGCTCCGTCATGGTTCAGCGTGAAGCGGGGGCGGGGCGGCGGATCGCGATCGCACGGCCCGCATGAGGTTCGCGCGGCGCGCGCGCATGTTCGGCGTGAATCGCGTCGAGATGCCGGCGCATCGTGTCGGGAAACGGCGCGGAGCGCTTCGCGCGCATGTCGACGTGGGTCAGCAGTTGCTCGCCGGTCGCGAGCTGCGCGCCGGTCGTCGCGTGATGCATCGAATGGAACACGTGCAGGCGCCGGTCGTCCGCATCGAGCAGCCGCAACGTGAGCCGTAGCGGTTCGCCGAGCATCGCTTCACGCAGGTGGCGGATGTGGGTTTCCGACGAATAGATCGAGCAGCCGGCTTCGCGATAGTCGTCGTCGATGCCGAAGTAGCGGAAGAACGCGTCGCTGCTGTCGCCGAACACGAGCAGGTAGCACGATTCGCTCATGTGGCCGTTGTAGTCGACCCATTCGGGCTGCACGGTGCAGCGGTGCAGTTCGAGCGGCGTCGCGATCGGCGCGCCCGGGTCGTACGGGCGAGACTTCTGTCCTTCGTAGGCCGAGCGCAGGCGCGGCTCGGCGGCGGGGCTGAGGTGGGTCGTCATCCGGTGCACTCCGAGGTTCGGAACGGGCCCGCGCGTCGTCCGCGGGGCTGCCGGTCGATGTTATGACGGGTTGAACGTTTTTTCAATAAAGATATCGCCGATGCGTGTAAACACCGGTGCCGACCGGTGCCTCTATCGATTGAACATTCATTCAACTAAACCTATACTCGCCAGCGCCGCGATGCCGAAGCGAAGCAGGCGGGCGGTCTTTCACGAACAACGACAATCGATCCGCGTCGCGCGGAAACTGGAGACACCGGAAATGAAGAAACGCTTCCTGCTGGCCGGCTTGATGTCGGTGATGGCCCACGGTTATGCGCACGCGCAGAGCAGCGTCTCGCTGTACGGGATCATCGACGGCGGCATCACCTACGTGAACAATACGGGCGGCGCGCATGCGTATCTGTTCGACGACGGCGTGTCGTACGGCAACCGCGTCGGCCTGATGGGCACCGAGGATCTCGGCGGCGGCAACAAGGCCGTGTTCAAGCTCGAGAACGGCTTCCGGCTCGGCACGGGCAAGCTGAACCAGGGCGGCGCGATGTTCGGGCGCCAGGCTTACGTGGGGCTCGGCAACGACTGGGGCACGCTGACGTTCGGCAACCAGTACGACTTCGCGTTCGACTTCACGGCGGCGTTCAACGTCAGCGCGTTCGGCAGCGGCTACGGCGTGCACCTCGGCGATTTCGACCGCCAGAGCGGCGACCGGCTGCAGAACGCGGTGAAGTTCGTCAGCAACAGCTTCCACGGGCTCGTGGTCGGCGGCATGTATTCGTTCAGCAACGACGCGGGCAGTTTCCACGACGGCAGCGCGTGGAGCGTCGGTGCGACCTATACGCAAGGCAATTTCTCGGCGGGCGGCAACTATACGCGGCTCAATTCGCCGCGCGGGCTCGCGGCGCTCGACCCGTATGCGCAGATGGGCGTGACGACGATGCTCGGGCAGACGGTCGCGACGATCGATCCGGCGACGGGTGCCGTCACGGACCTGCACGACTCGACGCCGTTTGCGGTCAATTCGCAGTCGATCTTCGGGATCGGCGCATCGTACACGCTCGGCAAGCTGACGCTCAACGCGGACTTCAGCAACACGACGTTCAAGGGCTACGGGCAATCGTCGACGATGCGCGTGTACGAAGCGGGCGGTTTGTACCAGGCGACCGCGCCGCTGTCGCTCGTCGCGGGCTACCAGTACACGACGTTCGAAGGCCATCATTGGCACGAGGTCGCGCTCGGTACGCACTACGCGCTGTCGAAACGCACCGACGTATATGCGGCCGTCGACTGGATGCGCGCGTCGAACGGCGTCGACGCGGTGATCGGCTACAGCTTCGCGCCGTCGACGAGCCGCACGCAGGCCGCCGCACGCGTCGGCATGCGGCACAACTTCTGAACCGGTTTGCTTCATGGGCCGGCCATGGCCGGCCCTGCTGGTTTTCCTCGAGTCATCCTCGAACGGTGACGTCGAGGCCGCGTCGCGCGACACGCGTCGTTTGGGTGCCCGGGCCGTGTCTGCTGCCGGTGCGGGGGCCTGACGCCTGCATCGGTTTGTCCCGCGATCGGTATCGGGTAGTGCGTGCGCGAACCGCCGCGATGCGCTCGAATCTTCCATTCGCGTGTCCGCATGCTGGCAGTGTCGCAGGGCAGTTTCCCCCAAGGGCAACGGGCTCCCGACAAAGCCGGCAGTCATTCCGGTAGCTGCCGATCGGCGCGTGGCGGGGTCCCTGCCTACCCGCGGGTAAACGCTCATTTTCGTCTTCTTGACTTCGCTTGGCATGCTGGTAGTCTTATTTCGTCAGCATACTGATTAAATGAGGCAAGCAGATGAGCTACAGATTCGCGGCGAAGCTGGCCGATCTGGTCGAAGACGAGCCGCTCCCGGTGACGATTGGCGACGAGCGGATCGCGTTGTACCTGCTCGACGGAAACGTTCACGCGACGCACAACGTGTGCACGCATCAGTTCGCGCTGCTGAGCGACGGCTACATGGACGACGGCTGCATCGAATGTCCGCTGCACCAGGGGCGCTTCGACATCCGAACCGGCGCCGCACTGTGCGCGCCGGCGACGGCGCCGGTGCGCGTGTATGACGTCCGGCTCGACGGCGATTCGATCATGGTGGACCTATGAGCACGTCGATGGCCGGCGAACAGGCGGCGGCGCGGACGATCCTGATTGTCGGTGCTGGGCAGGCGGGCGGGCGGGCCGCCGAAGCGTTGCGCGCGCGGGGCTTCGGCGGCCGCATCGTGCTGGCAGGAAACGAACCCGAGCGGCCCTATGAGCGGCCGCCGTTGTCGAAGACGGTGCTGCTCGCCCGCGACGACGAGGATTGCTTCGCCGGCTGGGTGCATCAGGCATCGTTCTATGAGGCATCCCGCATCGAATGGCTCGGCGATTGTGTCGAGCGGATCGACATTGCGAATCGCCGCGCCGAGTTCCGGGACGGGCCGCCGATCCGCTTCGACCAATGCCTGTTGACGACAGGAGGCCGCGCTCGGCACTTGCCAGGCTTGCACGACGGCCCGCACACGTATTCGCTGCGGACGCTTGCGGATGCGATGCGCCTGCGAGAACGGCTCGCTCGCGCGAAATCGGTTGCCGTGATTGGCGGCGGGTTCCTCGGTCTCGAGTTTGCGGCGAGTGCGCGCTCGCGAGGTCTCGACGTGACGATCTTCGAATCGGCTCAGCGGTTGCTGGTGCGCTCGATGCCGGCGGCATTTGCCGAGCGGCTGCGCGAAAAGCATGAGTCCCACGGCGTGCAGTTCATCTTCGACGCAGGGGCATTGTGCGTCGACGACACCGGGCACGGCGTTCGGCTCGACACGGCACGCGGCAGCGCTGATTTCGATTTCTGCGTCGTCGCCATCGGGCAGACACCGAACGACGATCTCGCTCGCCTGTCGGGCATCGAGACCGACAACGGCATCCTGGTCGACGAATACTGCCGGACCTCTGCACCGGGCATTTATGCCGCGGGCGACTGCGCGAACTTTCCGTTCGGCGAGCCCGGGCGGCGACTGCGTCTCGAGTCCTGGCAGAACGCGCAGGAACAGGCGATCGTCGCGGCGTCGAACATGACGGGGGAGCGCCTGGCCTATCGACCCACGCCGTGGTTCTGGACCGATCAGTACGACTGGAACATCCAGATGCTCGGCATGCCGGACGGCACGATCGAGCGTTGGGTCGAACGTCCGTCGGCGGACGGGAAGGCGATGTTGATCGGGCTACGTGGCGACGCGATCGCATACGCGCTGGCGCTCAACCAGGGCGGCGAACTGCGCGCGCTGCGTGGGCTGGTCGAGCGCGGGACGCAGGTCGACCCGGTGGTGCTGGCGGACCCCGCGATCAAATTGCGGCAACTGGGCCAGCGGACGGCATAGACATCAATTCGGGCGCGCGAGCCGCGCCCAGCGGAGAACAACGTGTATTCGTGCGACACCATTATCGGCGGCGGAACGCCGCAAGCAAAAAACCTTCCGATCGAATCCGTCGCGTGGCCCGACGAGGGCCTGCAGGCGATTCCCGACTGGGTTTATACGAGCGACGCCGTTTATGCGCGCGAGGTCGAGCGAATCTTTCACGGTCGCACCTGGAATTTCGTCGCGCTCGAAGCCGAGGTGCCGAATGCCGGCGACTACAAGCGTTCGTACGTTGGGCCGACGCCGGTGGTCGTGTCGCGTGCAGAGGACGGCTCGATCAACGTGTTCGAAAACCGGTGCGCGCATCGAGGCGCGGAATTCTGCCGGCATAGCCGCGGCAACAACACGGAATTCGTCTGTCCGTACCACCAATGGTCGTACGATCTGAAAGGCAACCTGCAAGGCATTCCGTTCAAGCGCGGCGTGAACAAGCTGGGTGGCATGCCGAAGGATTTCCGCAATGACGCACATGGGCTGCGCAAGCTCGCGGTCGCGACGCGAAACGGCGTCGTGTTCGCGTCGTTCGTGCACGACATGGAGCCGCTCGAGGATTACTTGACGCCGGAGATCCTCGCCGATTTCGATACGGTGTTCAACGGCAAGCGATTGCGTATTCTCGGTTTCTACAAGAACGAGCTGCCGTGCAACTGGAAGATGTATCACGAGAACCTGAAAGACCCGTATCACGCGACGCTGCTGCATTCGTTCCTGGTGGTGTTCGGCCTGCTGGTGGCCGGAAACCGTTCCGCGATGATCGCCGACGGCAAGTACGGCATTCACGGCACGATGGCGTCGGCCAAGAGCGACGATCTTTACGCGCAAGTTGACGAAGACAAGAAGAAGGAGATGCGGTCGTTCCACGAGGGCATGATGCTGCGTGACGAGCGCTTCCTCGAGTTCGTCAAGGAATTCGACTCCGAGTGGTCGGTGACGATGCAGACGATCTGGCCGAATCTGGTCGTGCAGCGCGAAATGAACACGCTCGGCGTACGCCACATCGTGCCGAACGGGCCGAACAGCATGATCATGCTCTGGACGATGTTCGGGTACGAGGACGACAGTGACGAGATGGTTCGTCATCGTCTGCGCCAGGGCAACCTGATGGGGCCGGCGGGATTTCTCGGGCTGGAGGACAACGAGGCGATGAAGTTCGTTCAGGAAGGCGTGCGCCGTTCCGTGACCGATCGCAGCGTGATCCGGCTGGACGGTGACAAGATCGGCACCGCGGACAACCTGATCTCGGAGGCGGCGATTCGCGCCATGTACAAACACTATCGGGAAGTGATGGGGTTCTGATGCTGAACGGATTCGATAAAAAACCGGTCGCGCGCGACGACGCGATCGCGGCCCGCATGGCTGTCGAGGCATTCCACGCCGAGTACTGCGCGGCGCTGGACGGCGGCGAACTCGAGCGCTGGCCCGAGTTCTTCGCGGAGCAGTGCGTGTATCGCGTGACCGAGTACGAGAATGCGGAACGCGGATTGCCGGTCGGGCTCGTCTACGCGGAAGGCCGCGACATGTTGCGCGATCGCGCGGTCGCGATCTCGCGCACGCAGATGTTCGCGCCACGCCGGGTGCTGCATCTCGTCACGAACGTGCGGATTCTCGACGCGACCGACGAGGAGATCGTCGCGCAGAGCAACTACGTGCTGCTGCAGACGCTGGTCGAAGGCGTGACGTCCGTTCATCAGGCCGGCCGGTTGTACGACCGGTTCGCGCGCAACGGCAGCAGCCTGCTGTTGAAGGAGCGGCAGGCCGTGTACGACACGGCGCTGATCGCCAATGATCTCGTATACCCCGTCTGATGACGGGCACGCAAATGGGCGGGCGTTCGATGCGGACGGCCGGGGAGGAAAACATATGAACGAGGCACCGAAGACGGAGGTGCCGGTCGATTCCGGCGGCGTCGGCGCGCGCGTGCGACGCCGTGAGGACGAGCGGCACCTGCACGGGAAAGGGCGATTCGTCGCGGACTACGCGTTTCCAGACCTGCAGGAAGTGGCGTTCCTGCGCAGTCCGCTCGCGCACGCGATCGTTCGCCGCATCGGCAAGCCTGACCGGTACGTGGATCAGGTGATCGTACGGGAAGACATGACGGGGGCGACGGACATCGTCGCCGATTCCAGTCTGCCGAGCTACAAGTCGTCCGCGCATCCACCGCTTGCGTCGGGCAAGGTCCGCTTCGTCGGCGAGCCGGTCGCGATGTGCTTCGCGGGAACGCGAGCGGAGGCGGAGGACATCGCCGAGGAGATCGAGCTGGACCTCGACGAACTGCCGGCGTTCGCGAATGCGTTTGCCGCGCGGGAGCGCAGCGACACGCGCGTGCACGACCACTGGCCCGACAACCTGTTTCTCGATCTGAAGGCCGACATCGATTTCGATGCACACGCGCAGCGTGCGAGCGTCGTGGTGAAGCAGAGGGTAGATCTGGCCCGTCAGTGCATGGTGCCGATGGAAGGCAAGGCCGTGCTCGCGTACTGGGACCACACGCAGGCGCAGCTCGTCGTGATCACGTCGACGCAGGTGCCGCACATGATCCGCACGATCCTCGCGCAGTGCCTCGGGCTCGACCAGGCGCAGGTGCGCGTCATCTCGCCCGACGTCGGCGGCGCATTCGGCTACAAGTGCGTGCTGCAGCAGGAGGAGCTGTGTATCGCGTGGCTCGCGCTGACGTACAAGCGGCCGTTCCGGTTCATCGAGGACCGGCGCGAACACCTGATCGCGGGCGCGAATACGCGACAGCACCATTACGAGCTGACGGCGTACGCGGACGATCGCGGCCGCTTGCTGGCACTCGATGCGCATCTGTTGATCGATGGCGGCGCTTACTCGGCGTGGCCGTTCACGATCGGGCTCGAGACCGGGCAGGCGCTCGGCAACCTGCCCGGGCCTTACGATTTCCGCGGCTACCGGTGCCGGACGCAATGCGCGGCGACTAACAAGCCTGGCTTCCTGCCGTATCGTGGTGTCGCGCGCACGGGCGTGTGCTTCGCGATTGAGCTGACGATGGATGCGATCGCGCGCGCAGTCGGGCGCGAAGCGTGGGAGGTGCGTCACGACAACCTGGTGCGTGGCGCCGACATGCCGTACACGAACGTCGTGAAGAAGCACTACGACAGCGGGGATTTCCAGGAGAGCCTCAGGCGGGCCGTCGAACAGATCGACGTGCCGCGCTGGCGGCAGCGTCAGGCACAGGGCGAGCCTGACGGGCGGTTGATCGGCGTCGGCTTCGCAACTTTCACCGAGCAGTCGGCGCATGGCACGTCGGTGTTCGCGTCGTGGGGCCTGCCTGTCGTACCGGGCTACGATCTGGCCACAGCGCGCATCACGGCCGACGGTGGGATCGAACTGCGCGCGGGTATCCATTCGCACGGGCAGGGCATGGAGACGACGCTCGCGCAGATCGCGAACGAAGTGCTTGGCGTGCCGGTGCAGAAGATCAGGCTGGTGCACGGCGATACGGCGCTCACTCCGTATTCGACCGGTACCTATGCGTCGCGCAGCATCGTGATGGCGGGCGGTGCCGTCGCGGCGGCCTGTCGCGAACTGATCCCGCGGCTGATCCGGATCGGCGCGCATCTGCTGAATGAAGCGGAGAGCGCGGTGCGATTCGACGCGGGACGCGTCGTGGGCGCGGGCGGCAGCGTCACGCTGGCGGACGTCGCGGCCGCCTGGTATCTGCGGCCCGACACGTTGCCGAAAGGCGTCGACCTGGCCGGGCTGGAAACGACCCAGGGCTTCAAGCCGGCGGTCGATACGGGCGCATTCAGCTATGCGACCCATGCGGCGGTGGTCGCGGTCGATACGCAAACGGGGCACGTCGAGATTCTCGACTACGTGATCGTCGAAGACTGCGGCAGGATGATCAATCCGATGGTGGTCGAAGGGCAGACGATCGGTGGGACGGCGCAGGGGATCGGCACCGCGTTCTACGAGGAGACGCTGTACGACGACAATGCACAGCCGCTGACGTCGACGCTCGCCGACTACATGCTGCCGGGGCCGACGGAATTGCCGGCGCTGCGCATCCATCATATGGAAACGCCGTCGCCGTACACGGAATTCGGCGCGAAAGGTGTGGGCGAGGGCGGTGCGATCGCACCGCCGGCCGCGCTCTTCAATGCGGTCAACGACGCGCTTCGGCCGCTGGGTGCGCTGGTGTCGGAAACGCCGCTGACACCGCGCCGGCTGCTCCAGGCGATCGATGCGGCGAAGGGCGGCCGCGCATCTGGCGTGCATCCCGCGGTTGCGGCTGAGGAGACGATTCGATGAAGGCCGCAGCGTTCGAATACGTGGCATGCGCGTCGATTGCTGATGCGCTGGACGAGCTGCAACAGGGGAATGGAAGCGCCAAGCCGATGGCCGGCAGCCAGTCGATGGGGCCGATGCTGAATCTGAGGCTGGCGCGGCCGGCACGCGTGATCGACGTGTCGCGCGTCGACGCGTTGCGCCAGGTCGCCGATGCAGGCAAGGACATCCGGATCGGTGCAGCCGTCACGCATGCGGAAATCGAGGATGGCAAGCATCTGTTGCTGCGCGGCGGCATGCTGCAGACCGTCGCATCGGGTATCGCGTACCGGGCGATCCGCAATCGCGGCACGATCGGCGGCAGTCTTGCGCATGCCGATCCGGCGGCCGACTGGCCGCTTGCGCTGAGCGCGCTCGATGCGCGGCTCGAACTGACCGGACCGTCGGGCGTCCGACAAGTCCGCGCGGCGGCGTTCATGCTCGGCGCATTCACGACTCAACTGGCGGACGGCGAGCTGATCTCCGCGGTGCTCGTGCCGAAAACGAGCGAAGCCGCGCGCTGGGGCTACTACAAGCTATGCCGTAAGACCGGCGAATTCGCGCACGCGAGCGCGGCGGCTGTATTCGATCCGGAAAGCGGCTTGGCGCGGGTCGTGGCCGGTGCGCTCGACGGCCCGCCGGCCGCGCTCGACGCGCTGGCGGTCGCGATTGCGCGCCAGGGGCCGGCGGCGGCGACACAAGCGGCGATCGCCGAAGCGGTCGCGAGCGTGATGCCCAACGCCGATGCAATCGACCGCGGCATGCACGAGGCGGCGGTCGAGCGCTGTCTTGCCGCCGCGTTCGGCCGATAGGCCGTTTTGACAGGAAGATTTCATGTCTGCCATCGATCTGACGATCAACGACAAACCCGTACGAAATGACGTCGCACCACGTGTGCATCTCGGCGATTTCCTGCGCGATACCCACCACCTGACTGGCACGCACCTCGGCTGCGAGCATGGCGTATGTGGCGCGTGCACGGTGCTGTGCGATGGCGAACCGGTGCGCTCGTGCATCACGTTCGCGGTCGCATGCGACCGACGCGACATCCGGACCATCGAGGGTTTCGACGACGACGAGCTGATGACGCGGCTGCGCCGCGCGTTCTCGCAGCATCATGCGTTGCAGTGCGGCTACTGTACGCCCGGGATGCTCATCACGGCGCGTGACATCGCGCAGCGCTTTCCGGATGCGGACGAAGCGCGCATCCGGCTCGAACTGTCGGGCAATTTGTGCCGCTGCACCGGTTACATGGGTATCGTCGCGGCGATCCGCTGGGTACTCGACGACCTGAAACTCAACCCGCTTGCCCGACCGGTTCCATCGGTGCTGCCCGCGGCGGCGACGTCTGCCGGCAACACTCGCGCTACGACCGGCTTTGCGACGTTCGACGCGAAGCGGACCGGACCCGATCCGGGAGCCGGTGCGCCGGACGCGCCACGCGGCCGGCCGATCCAGGACGCCGGCCCGTCCGGCATCGCGGCGACAGCCTCCGACCGCAAAGGATGGACCGCGATCGACGACAGCTTCGTCGTTCCGTTCCCGCTCGATCGGGTATGGGCGTTCATGGGGGATCTGCCCTCGGTGACGGCGTGTCTGCCGGGCGCGGAACTCGTCGAGCACGACGTGGAGAAGGTCAGGGGCCGCATCGCGATCAAGTTTGGCCCGATGTCCGCGAATTTTGCGGGCTCCGCCCGGCTCGAGCGCGACGACGCGAATCATCGCGCGGTGATGCGGGGCGCAGGCCAGGACAACATCAGCCGGTCGCGCGCGAACGGCGACGTCACGTATGCACTCATGCCGGAGCAGGGCGGCACGCACACGCGCGTCGCGGTCACGCTTGAATACATGCTGCAGGGGCCGCTTGCGCAATTTTCGCGATCGGGGCTCGTCAAGGATTTCGTGCGGCGGATGATCGCCGATTTCGGTGCGCGAATCACCGCGCGGCTTGGCGGCGATGCTGCGCCGGCGGCGGAGCCGGCGTCGTCGAAGTTCAATGTCGGCGCGATGATCTGGAGCGTCGTCTGGGGGCGTATCAGGCGCCTGTTCGGAGGACGCTGAGAAGACGATTCCGCGGGCATGCATGTGTCCGCGACATACCGCCCTAATTGTCAGTATGCTGAATAAATGGAGCATGAAGTGACCGACCGTATCCGCAAGATCGCGCTGGAAGAACATTTTTCGACGCCCGGGTTCCACGCGTACTCAAAGAGTTTTACGCAGCACATCGCGCCGGCGGTGCTGGCCGATCTCGGCGCGCGCCTGGCCGATTTCGACGAGCTTCGGCTTGCCGAGATGGACCGCGCGGGCATCGACTACACGATCCTGTCCCAGACCGGCCCCAGCGTGCAGGGCGAGCGCGATGCGGCAGTCGCGGTGGCTCGTGCGCGGGAGAGCAACGACTTTCTTGCCGCACAGATCGTACGGCACCCGTCGCGCTTCGGCGGGTTCGCGACGCTCGCGATGCAATCGCCGGACGCCGCGATCGACGAGTTGACGCGCACCGTCGGCACGCTCGGCTTCAAGGGCGCGCTGGTGAACGGGCACACGTTCGGCACGTACTACGACGAGCGCGCGTACGACCCGTTCTGGGCCTGCCTGCAGGCACTCGACGTGCCGCTCTACCTGCATCCGACCGACGCATACATCATGCCACGCGTGTTCGACGGACATCCGGAACTGGCGGGCGCGGCGTGGGGGTGGGGTGTCGAAACGGGCACTCATGCGCTGCGGTTGCTGTTCGGCGGCGTGTTCGACCGTTTCCCGGGCGTCAAGCTGATCCTCGGCCATATGGGCGAGGGGCTGCCGTTCCTGCGCTGGCGTTTCGACAGCCGGTTCGCCGTTTATTCGCATGGCGTGACGCTCGAACGCCAGCCTTCCGACTATTTCGGCCGAAACATCCTGATCACGACGTCGGGCTTGTGCTCGGCGCCCGCGTTGGTCGGCGCGATCGGCGAAATGGGCGCCGACGCGGTGATGTTTTCGGTCGATTACCCGTACGAGTCGACGGCCATTGCAGCCGACTTCATCGAACAGGCGCCGCTCGACGACGCGACGCGGCAACTCGTCTGTCACGGCAATGCGGCGCGCATTTTCAAGCTTTGACGCCGAGCCCCGACGTCAAGAAACCCTTCTCCGTTGAAACAGGAATCCGTAATGAGCAAGCAAATTCGTATCGGCCAGATCGTGCCGAGTTCCAACACGACGATGGAAACCGAGATCCCGGTCATGTTGCAGGCGCGTCAGACGATTCGTCCGGAGCGGTTCACATTTCATTCGAGCCGGATGCGGATGAAGAAGGTGGTGAAGGAGGAACTCGCAGCGATGGATGCGGAATCCGATCGCTGCGCGGTGGAATTGAGCGACGCGCGCGTCGACGTGCTCGGCTATGCGTGCCTGGTCGCGATCATGGCGATGGGACACGGCTATCACCGCGTATCGCAGGCGCGGCTACGCGAGCGCACGCAGGAGAACGGCGGCGATGCGCCCGTCATCACGAGCGCCGGCGCACTCGTCGACGCGCTGAAGGTGATCGGCGCGAAGCGCATCGTCGTCGTCGCGCCGTATATGAAGCCGCTCACCGAACTCGTGGTCGACTACATCCGCAACGAAGGCTATGAAGTGCTCGCCTATCGCGCGCTGGAAATTCCCGACAACCTCGACGTCGGCCGGCACGATCCGGCGCGCCTGCCCGACATCGTGAAGACGCTACCGTACCAGGACGCCGATGCGATCGTGCTGTCCGCGTGCGTGCAGATGCCGTCGTTGCCGGCCGTCGCGAAGGTCGAGGCGATGACGGGCAAGCCGGTCATCACGGCCGCGATCGCGACGACCTACGCGATGCTCACGCAGTTGGGGCTCGAGGCCGTCGTGCCGGGCGCCGGCGCATTGCTGTCCGGCGCGTACTGACGATACGGGAGTCTTCATGCGCGAGCATTCCACTTTCATGCATGGCGGCAACGTTCATGCGAACGGTATCCGACAGCACTACCTGCGCTATGGCGGCCGGCACGGGCTGCGTGCCGGGCGGGATCCGGTCGTGGTCGTGCCGGGCATCACGAGTCCGGCGGCGACCTGGGGTTTTGTCGGCGAGCATTTCGGCACGACCTACGACACTTATGTTCTCGACGTGCGCGGCCGCGGCCTGTCGTCGGCATCCGACACGCTCGACTATGGCCTCGACGCGCAGGCGCGCGACGTCGTCGCGTTTGCCGAAACGCTCGGCCTCGAGCGCTACAGCGTCGTCGGGCATTCGATGGGCGCGCGGATCGCGGTGCGCGCTGCGGCGGCGAAGCCCGCCGGCATGGCGCGCATCGTGCTGGTCGATCCACCGGTGTCGGGGCCGGGGCGGCGGCCGTATCCGTCGAAGCTCCCATGGTACGTCGACTCGATGCGCATCGCGCGCGACGGCGCCGGCTACGAGGCGATGCGTGCGTTCTGCCCGACCTGGACCGACGAACAGTTGCAGCTTCGCGCCGAATGGCTGCACACGTGCGACGAGCGGGCAGTGCGCGCGAGCTTCGACGGCTTTCACACCGACGACATTCATCGCGACCTGCCGGCCATCGACGTCCCGGTGATGCTGATGACAGCCGGGCGCGGTGACGTCGTGCTGCAGTCCGACGTTGACGAAATCCAGCGCCTCGTGCCGCATCTCGTTCATGCGCACGTCGCGAATGCCGGCCACATGATCCCATGGGACGACGAAGCCGGATTCTATCGGGCCTTCGGCGGATTTCTCGGCGCACCGCTGCCGTTCGAAATCGCGGCCGGGCGCTGATCCACGATACCCGTTCAAAGGAACCCATCATGCCCGTAAGCGACTTCCAGATGGTCGACGCGTGGAAGCAGGTACTGACGCTGTCTCGCCTCGAACCAGGCCAAACCGTCACGATCCTGACGAGTTCGGCCACCCATCCGCAAACCCTGAACACCGCGTTGATCGCGACCCAGTCGATGGGTGCGGTGGTGAACCGGTTGGACCTGCCGCCCGTCAACGGCGAGAAGTCGCTGAGCCGCGATTCGCTCGCGTATCTCGGCACGACGCCGCTGACCGGCAACCGCGCGGCGATTGCCGCGCTCAAGGCGAGCGATCTCGTGCTCGACCTGATGACGCTGCTGTTTTCGCCCGAGCAGCTCGACATCCTGAAGGGCGGCACGAAGATCCTGCTCGCGGTCGAGCCGCCCGAAGTGCTGATGCGTCTCGTGCCGACGCTGGAAGACCGCGAACGCGTACTGGCGGCCCGCGGGCGCATTGCGCGCGCGAAGGAGATGCATGTGGTGTCGGCGGCGGGAACCGATCTGCGTTGCCCGATCGGCGAGTTCGACGCGATCGCCGAATACGGTTTCGTCGACGAACCGGGGCGCTGGGATCACTGGCCGAGCGGCTTCGCGCTGACGTTCCCGGACGAAGGTCGTGCGTCCGGCCGCATCGTGATCGATCGCGGCGACATCCTGCTTCCGCAGAAGCGCTACGTCCACGAGCCGATCGTGCTCACGGTCGAAAACGGCTTCGCGACGCGCATCGACGGCGGAATCGACGCGCAGTTGCTGTCCGAGTACATGGCGTCGTTCGACGATCGCGAGGCGTATGCGATCTCGCATATCGGCTGGGGGCTGCAACCGCGGGCCCACTGGTCGACGCTCGGCCTGTACGACCGCGAGGCCACCATCGGCATGGACGCCCGCGCATTCGAAGGCAATTTCCTGTTCTCGCTCGGGCCGAACAACGAAGGCGGCGGCCAGCGAACCACCACCTGTCACATCGACATTCCGTTGCGGCACTGCGACGTTTTCCTCGACGGGGAAGCGGTCGTGCGCAACGGCAAGGTCGTTTGAGGAAACCGCGATGTCACATGATCTCGATACCTATCGCCGCCAGAGCTTCGGTGCGGCGCTCGAACCGGTTGCGCCGGTCGGCCTGCTGATCGTCGACTTCGTGAACGGCTTCGCCGATCCGGACGTGTTCGGCGGCGGCAACATCGCCCCGGCGATCGAACGCACGGTGCCGCTGCTTGCGGCCGCGCGTTCGCGCGGGTGGCCGGTTGCCCATACGCGCATCGTGTTTGCGGACGACGACGCCGACGGGAACATTTTCACCGCGAAGGTGCCCGGGCTGCTCGCGTTGAAGGAGCACGCGCACGACAGCGCGATCGTGCCGGAGCTGACGCCGTGGGCGGGCGAACTCGTCGTGCGCAAGACGGGCCCGTCGGCTTTCTTCGGTACGCCGCTTGCGGCATGGCTCGCGCAGCATGGTGTGCGCACGCTCGCGATCGCCGGCGCTGTCACGAGCGGATGCGTGCGGGCGAGCGTGGTGGACGCGATGCAGTACGGCTTTCGCCCGTTCGTGCTGTCCGACTGTGTCGGCGATCGGGCCATCGCTCCGCACGACGCCAATCTCTTCGACATGGCGCAGAAGTACGCGGCGGTACTCGCGCGGGATGAGGCGCTCGAGATTCTGGATCGCGCGAAATGACCGCGCGGGGCATCCGGCCCGTACCTGACGGACGCCCCACCGGATCGAACGCGAAACGCAGGCCGCCGCTCCCGCGATCGGCCGGATAACACGATCGGCCCGGCGCGACCCGGGCGAAGGAGACAACATGTTGACAGCGACGCCCACCCCGGCGACGCGCACGGTCACGCGCAGCGAATTCACGCTGATCGTCGCATCATCGTTCGGCGCCTTGCTCGAGTGGTACGACTTCTACATTTACGCGGCGCTCGCCGCGACGTTCAGCACGCTGTTCTTTCCAAGCGGAAACGCAACCGCCGCCTTCCTGGCCAGCCTCGCGACATTCGGCGCGGGCTTCCTCGTGCGTCCGCTCGGCGCGCTGTTCTTCGGTCGTCTCGGCGACCGCATCGGCCGGAAGTACACGTTCATGGCCACCATCGTGTTGATGGGCGTCGCGACGGTCGGTGTCGGCCTGTTGCCGCCGTACGCGCACGTCGGCGTTGCCGCGCCCGTGTTGCTGGTGGTGCTCCGGTTGCTGCAGGGCTTCGCGCTGGGCGGCGAGACGGGCGGCGCCGCGACCTATCTGGCCGAGCATGCGCCGGACGGGCGCCGCGGGCTCTATACGAGCGCATTGCAGACCACCGCGACGCTCGGCCTGCTGTCGTCGATCGCGGTGGTGGGCGCGACGCACGCGCTGGTCGGACACGATGCGTTCCAGGTGTGGGGATGGCGCATTCCGTTCCTGGTCTCGCTGGTCCTGCTTGTGATTTCCGTCTGCCTGCGCACGCGTCTCGCCGAATCGCCGACGTTCCAGCGGATGAAGGAAACCGGCAAGCTGTCGAAGTCGCCGATCGGCGAAAGTTTCGGCACGTGGGCGAACCTGAAGTACGTGCTGGTGATGCTGTTCAGCACGGCTTCGGGTGTCGGAGTGGTGTTCGGCACCGGGCATTTCTATTCGATGTACTTCCTGCAGAACACGCTCAAGGTCGTGCCCGAGACGGTCAACCTGTATCTCGCGATCGCGCTGGTCGGCGCGTTTCCGTTCTACCTGTTCTTCGGCTGGCTGTCCGACCGGATCGGGCGCAAGTGGATCATGGTGACCGCATGCGCACTGCTGGCCACGACGACCGTACCGATCTTCCATGCGCTTACGCACTATGCGAACCCGCAGCTCGAGGCGTTTCAGGCGCGTACGGCCGTGGTCGTGCATGCGGACGATTGCCATTTCTCGCTGTTCGGTGCGCCGCGTACCGAATGCGACCGGATTCGCGCGTTCCTGAGCGCGTCCGGCGTGTCGTACGAACAGGCGCGCACATCGGGTGCGCCGTACACGACGATCGGCGGCGCCAGGATCGAAGGTGCCGATCCGGCCGCACTGCGGCACACATTGCTCGCGGCCGGCTGGACCGATCGCGCCGATCCGGCACGGATCGACGGCGTCGCGGTCGTGCTGCTGATGTGGCTGCTGATCTTCTACCTGACGATGGTGTATGGCCCGATGGCCGCGTTCATGGTCGAGCTGTTTCCCGCGCGCATCCGCTACACATCGCTGTCGCTGCCGTTTCACCTCGGCTCCGGCTGGTTCGGCGGCATGCTGCCGTTCGTCGTGTCGGCGATGGCGGTCGCGCATGGAAACGTCTATTTCGGCCTCTGGTATCCGGTCACGGTTGCGATCGTCTCGGTCGTGATCGGCGCTGCATTCGTTCCGGAGACGTTCCGGCGCGACGTGTCGCACTGACGCAGTTACTTCATGAAAATTACGCGGCCCGCGCAAAGACGGGCCGCCACGGTTGAGATCTTTTCAAGGAAAACGACAATGCGCGCATGGCAAGTGGCGGCGATCGGAATGGGTGCACTCGGGTGGTCCGCGTCGGCGTCGGCGTGGGCGGATGCGTCGAGCGTCCAGTTGTGGGGCGTGCTCGACGCGGGCCTGACGATGGTGAACAACCAGAAAGGGCAGCACAACACAGTGATGGATACCGGTATCGCGTCACCCAATTTATGGGGGTTGCGCGGCCAGGAAGATCTGGGCGGCGGTTATCGCGCGGTGTTCGAGCTGACCGACCAGTTCAATCTCGGCACCGGGGCGATCTTTCCGACCAATGGCGGCGGGCTGTTCGGCCGCACCGCCTATGTCGGGCTCGCCAGCGATCGTCTCGGCAAGCTGACGTTCGGCGAGCAGTACGACTTCATGATCGACAGCCTGCTTCGGTACGACAATTCGGTGGCGATTGCCGGGCTGTACGGTTTTCGGCAGGGTCCGTTTGCGGGCCTCGGCATCCCGAACAACGTGACGGGCAGCTCGAACTTCGACCGGATGTCGGGAACCGCGATGCCCAATGCCGCGAAGTATGTGACGCCGACCTGGAACGGCCTGTCGGCAGGCGTGATGGCCGGGTTCGGCGGCGTCCCGGGTTCGATTGCGCAGCAGAGTGGGCAAAGCGCGGGCGTCAACTATGCAATCGGTGCGCTGTCGCTCGGCGCGGCCTACACGTACCAGCGGTATCCGCAGCTCGGCAGCGGCATGCGCGGCATCCGGAATTTCGGCGCCGGCGCGACGTATGCGCTTGGGGCGCTGACGTTCAACGTGCTTTACACGAATACGATGAACACCGCAAATGACGCGCGAATCGACGTGTATCAGGCCGGTGTGCGCTACCAGGTCGATGCGGCGCTATCGGTCGGCGGCGATTACGAACTGATGCGCGGCAACAGTGTGCTTCACGACGATCGGGCGAACCAGTTCTCTCTCGGTGCGCGCTATGCACTGTCGAAGCGGACGGTTGCCTATGTGGAAGCCGTGTACCAGCAAGTGTCGGGAGACGATCAGCCGAAGGCATGGATCATGGCGGTGTCGAGCCCGTCGGACAACAACCGCCAGATGCTCGCGCGCGTCGGGATATTGCACCGGTTCTGACCGCGCGACAGGTGTGCGGGTCAGTCGAAATGCTTGAGCGAGGTTCGCCCGTGCTGGTTGTTGCCTTCGACGAGCGCCATCATCATCCGGACGAACTCGGTGCGCTCCTTCGACGTCAGCGGCTCCATGAACCTGACCTGCGCCTCGCGCATGCTGTCGTACATGTCGTTCATGATTCGCGTGCCTTTCGCGGAGATGTGCGCGAGCTTCTGCCGGCCGTCTACCGGGCTCGGCTCGCGCTTGACGAGCCCGCGCTCTTCCAGGCGTCGCAGCACGTCGGCCATCGTGGTGCGATCGACGCCGACCTCGGCGCACAGGGAGGTCTGGTCGAGACCGGGACGCTCGTTCAGCGTCGTCAGCAGGCCGTACTGGACAGGCGTGATGTCGAACCCCTTGCAGCATTCGAAGAACAGCGCGATGTGAATCTGGTTCAGCCGCCGGATCAGGAAGCCGGGGCGCTGCCACAGATGGCCCGTCTCCAGGTCCGGTTCGGGTTTGGGCGTGTTCTTGTTCGTAGCGGAAGTCATGACGGAACATCCAGATGGGTCGTTCGATGGGGACATTGTAGCCCGGCCACCACCGGGCATTGCGCGGCCGGGGATCGCCGCTTGGCTGACGTCAGGGAAACCATGGTTGCACGGAGAAATTTATCGATATAAAACACAATATGTCAGTGTACTGATTATAAAGATAACGAACGGAATAGAACCTTTCAAGTGTTTGGAGATTGCAATGAATTCAACCCCCGTGCAACCCGGCGAACTGTCGACGGATGTGCGTTCGCTGTCGCGCAACGACGTCAAGACGTTGTTCTTGGCGTCGTTGGGCGGTGCGCTCGAGTATTACGATTTCATCGTCGCCGTGTTTTTCACGAAGCTGCTCGCGACCGTGTTCTTTCCGCCGCATACGCCTGAATGGCTCGCCCAGCTCGAGGTGTTCTGCGTTTTCGCGGCCGGGTATCTCGTTCGCCCGATCGGCGGCATCTTCTTCGCGCACTTCGGCGACCGGATTGGACGCAAGAAGATGTTCGCGCTGAGCCTGTTCCTGATGGCGTTTCCGACGCTGCTGATCGGCCTGCTGCCGGGCTATGCGACGCTCGGGATCGTCGCGCCGCTGCTGTTCCTGCTGTGCCGCGTGTTGCAGGGCCTGTCGGTGGGCGGCGAAGTGCCGGGCGCCTGGATCTTCTGCTCGGAGCATGTGCGCCGCGATCGCGTCGGCCTTGCATGCGGATTGCTGATGGCGGGATTGTGTACCGGGATCCTGCTCGGGGCGCTGAGTGCCAAATACCTGTCCGCGAACCTCGATTCCGAGAGCCTGCATGCGTGGGGCTGGCGCGTGCCGTTTATTGCCGGTGGCGCGTTCGGGCTCGTGTCCGTCTACTTGCGCCGCTATCTGCACGAGACGCCCGTGTTCGAGGCGCTGCGCGCGCAGCGAATGGCCGACACGCGGCTGCCGCTGTCGATCGTGCTCAGGAATCATCGCGGCGCGATCACCGTGTCGATGTTGGCCACGTGGGTGTTTTCGGGCGTCTTCGTACTCTATTTCCTGTTCACGCCGACGTTTCTGCAGTCGCAGTTTCATATCGACGCCAAGACGGTATTCACGATGAATTCGTGGTCGATCCTGATGCTGATTCTGGGTAGCGTCGTCGCCGGCTGGGCGGCCGACGCGATCGGAGGCGGGCGGGCGTACGCAATCGGCTGCGCCGGTATGCTCGTTACGTGCGGTGCGTTCTATTGGATGCTCTCGTCGGGCGGGGCCGTATCGTGGCCGCTCTATGTGACCGGCGGATTCCTGGTCGGGACCATCACGCTCGGGCCGTACATCATCGTGCGCAGCTTCCCGCCTGAAGTCCGGTTCACCGGGTTCGCACTGGCGTACAACACGGCGTATGCGGTATTCGGCGGAACGGCGCCCGCGGTCGCTTCGTATTTCGTCGGCAAGCTGGGCATGACCGCGGCTCCGGGCTACTACACGGCAGCGCTTTGCGTGCTCGGCATCATCATCGGGTTGAACTGGCGCGCGCCGACCTTCTCCGCCACCGCGCTGTCACGGTAAGCCTGTCCGGCGGGCGCTCATCGCGCAAGGTCCGGCCCGCCCGCGCATCGCGCGAGCTGGCCGGTGCGCTTCACGTCGGCGTCATGCGTCGAGCCTCACCAGCGCATCGACCGCGACCGCGCCGTGTTCCATCGCCAGCAGCGGATTGACGTCGAGCTCAACGAGCGTATCCGCGTGCGCCTGCGCGAAGCGCGCGATCGCCATCACGTTCGCGACGACGGCATCGAGATCGGCCTTCGGCCGCCCGCGATAGCCGGTCAGCAGCGGCCCGAGCTTCAACCCGAGCAGCGCGTCGCGCACGTCGCTTTCCCGCACCGGCAGCAGCAGCGTCGCGGTGTCGCGGATCAGCTCGACCAGCACGCCGCCGGCGCCGAGCACGAGCGCGAGACCGAAGTTCGGCTCGCGCTTCACGCCGACGATCAGTTCGAGCAGCGGCGCGTCGGCCATCTTCTCGACGAGGATGCGCTCGACGCGCACGTCGGGTGCATGACGCGCGACTTGCTCGGTCATCCGCTCGACCGCGGCGGCGACGGCCTCGGGCGACGCGAGCTTCAGCGCGACCGCACCGGCCTCGGTCTTGTGCGGCAGGCGATCGCTGACGACCTTCACGCACACCGGAAAACCGAGCCGCTGCGCGGCGGCCGGCGCATCGGCGGGGGCGACGCATTCGGCGGGCGGCACGTCGAGCCCGTGCGCGGCCAGCATCCGCTTGCTCGCCCATTCGTCGTGCAGCGTGGCCGCGCCGTCGTCACCATGGCCGGCCCGCAACACGGGCAGTGCGTTCAGCGCATCGGCGTCGAGGATGCGGCGGCGCGTGTCGCCGTAGGTCATCGCCGCGCCGATCGCGTCGATCCCGTCGGCGAGCCCCTGCAGCGGCGCGATGCCGGCCGCGGCCATGCGCGCCGCGTGATCGGGCGGCGTCAGGTCCGGAAACACCGAGATGACCGCGCCGACCACGCCGTGCTGGCGCGCGGACGCCGCGAACGCGTTGGCCGCGATGTCGCACAGCGGCCGTTCGCCGGTCGCTTCCTGCGGATAGTCGAGGATCATCGCGGCCGCGCCCGGGCGATCGGCCAGCAGCGCGTCGCAGCACGCGCGCATCTTGTCGGGATCGCCCCACGGGGTCGTCGTGAAGTCGAGCGGGTTCGCGATCGTCGCGTAGGCGGGCAGCACGTTGCCGAGCGTGTCGCGGCCCGCGTCGCCGACCGGCGGGAACGCGATGCCGTGCGCTTCGCCGAGATCGGCGACGAGCCCCGCATCGCCGCCGGACGTTGCGAGCGCGGCCAGCGTGCGGCGCTCGGGCACGCCGGCGATCGCGAGCAGCTTCAGCGTCTCGACGAGGCCGACCGGATCCTTCACGCGGATCACGCCGAGCCGCCGGAACAGCGCGTCGTACAGCGCGTCCGAGCCCGCGAGCGAACTCGTGTGGCTCATCGCGAGCTGCGCGCCGAGCGTCGACGTGCCGCTCTTCAGCGCGACGATCGGCACGCCGCGCGCGAGCGCGCGTGCGGCGGCTTCGCTGAACCCGCGCACGTCCTTCAGGCCTTCGAGATGCACGCCGATCGCGCGGATACGCGGATCGTTGACGAACGCGTCGACGAGGCGGGCGATGTCGACCGAGGCCTGGTTGCCGACGCTCGCGAGGTACGCGAACGGCACCGAGCGGGCGCTCATCGACAGGTTGTACGCGAGGTTGCCGCTCTGCGTGATCACGGCGACACCCGACTCGACGCGCGGCGCGCCGTGCGCGACGGGCCACAGCGCGCTGCCGTTCAGGCCGTTGATCAGCCCGTAGCAGTTCGGCCCGAGCACGGCCAGGTCGCCGGCCGCGTCGACGAGCGCCTGCTGCAGCGCGGCGCCGTCGGCGCCGGTCTCGGAGAAACCCGACGCGTAGACGATCGCGCCGCCCGCGCCGCGTTCGGCGAGCGCGCGCACGACGTCGATCGCCTGCCGCGCGGGCACCGCGACGAACACGGCATCCGGCGCGGCGGGCAGGTCGGCGACGCTCGCATGGCAGCGCACGCCGTCGATCTCGGCGTGGTTCGGGTTGACGAGCCAGATATCGCCGGCGTAACCGTAGTCGCGACAGCGCTGCACGGCGCCCGCGATGCCGCGTCCGCCGACGAACGCGATGCTGGCCGGCTCGAGCAGCCGGCGCAGGTTGGCCGCGGCGGTGGTGCGGCGATTCCTGACTGCGGGAGTGGAAGTCATGAAAAGTCCTTTCGGAAGTCGCGCCGGACGGGCCGGCGCGACGGTTCGCGTCAGCTGTAGCGTCGGAGGATTTCCTTGGACAGGATGTGCCGCTGGATCTCGGACGTGCCTTCCCAGATGCGCTCGATGCGCGCATCGCGCCAGAAGCGCTCGATCGGCAGTTCGTCCATCAGCCCCATGCCGCCGTAGATCTGCACCGCATGATCGGTCACGCGGCCGAGCGTTTCGGTCGCCAGCAGCTTCGCGAGCGCGGCATCGCCGTCGGTCATCGTGCCCAGGTCGAGCTTCTGCGCGGTGTAGAGCGTGACGAGTTCCGCCGCGCGGATCTCGGTCTGCATGTCGGCGAGCTTGAACGACGTGCCCTGGAATTCGCCGATGCGCTTGCCGAACTGCTGGCGTGTCGCCGCCCATTCGGCCGCCATCTCGAACGCGCGCTGCGCACGGCCGATGTTGTTGGCCGCGACCATCACGCGGCCGGCGGTGAGCCAGTCGTTCGCGAGATCGAAGCCGCGATGTTCCTCGCCGAGGATCTGCGCGGTGCTGACGCGGCAGTCGGACAGGAAGATTTCCGACTGGTGGTAGCCGCGCAGGCTCGTGCAGTGCGGGCCGCGCCGCACGGTCATGCCCGGCGTGTCCTTGTCGATCAGGAAGCAGGTCACGCGCTTGCGCTTCTGGCCGCGCACTTCCTCCTCGCCGGTGACGGCAAACAGGATCACGAAATCGGCCGTATCCGCGTGGCTGATGAAGTGCTTGCTGCCGTTGATCACGTAGTCGTCGCCGTCGCGCACCGCACGCGTGCGGATGCCCATCGCGTCGGAACCGGCGCCCGGCTCGGTCAGCGCGAAGCAGTCCACGCGCTCGCCGCGCACGGTCGGCTTCAGGTAACGCTCGATCTGGTCGCCCTTGCACGCCATCAGGATCTTGCTCGGCCGCGCGACGAACACGTGCAGCGCCCAGCTCGTGCGGCCGAGCTCGCGCTCGACGAGCGCCTGCGTCACGTAGTCGAGGCCCGGGCCGCCGGCGCTTTCGGGCATGTTGAACGCGTAGAAACCCAGTTCGAGCGCCTTGCGGCGGATCGAATCGGCGAGTTCGGGCGGCACGTCGTCCGCACGGTCGACCGCGAATTCATGGGGCTGCAGTTCCTTCTCGACGAACTGACGCAGCGACGACACCAGCATTTCCTGCTCTTGAGTCAGCGAAAAATCCATGAATCATCTCCCGACAAAATTAGGTGCGCGCCCCTCGACCGACGCGCGAAGCGCTTCCTGGCCGTCCTCGCTGTGACCGCACGCGACGCAGGCCGCCAGCTCGCCGCGCAATTGCTCGGCGAGGGTGTGTGTGAGCGACTGCGCGAGCAGCGCCTTCGCATGGCCGAACGCGACGCTCGGCCCTTGTGCGAGACGCGCGGCGAAGGCGGCGACGTGCTGTGCGAACGCGTCGGTATCGACGACTTCGGACACGAAGCCGGCCGCGAGCGCGTCCTGCGCGTTCCAGCGTTCGTTCAGGAAGATGAAGCGGCGTACGACGTCGGGCCGCGCGAGACGCGGCAGGAACCAGCTGCCGCCCATGTCGGGGCTGTAGCCCATGCCCGTGTAGCCGCAGCGCAGCGTCGCGGCCGTGCTGGCGATGCGGAAGTCGCACGCGAAGCCGATGTCGGTGCCCGCGCCGACCGTCGAGCCGTTCAGCGCCGCGACGGTCGGGCGCGGAAAGGACGCCAGCGCCTCGACGAAGCGGTGCGCGCGCTCGCTCCAGCCGTAGGTGTCGAGCTCGCCGTTGCGCTCGGCCTCGGCCCATTCGTCGACGTCCGCGCCCGCACAGAATGCGCTGCCGGTGCCGGTCAGCACGAGGCAGCGCACGGCCGGGTCGTTCGCGAGCGTATCCAGCGTGTCGCGAAGAAAATCGAGATGCGGCCGCGCGAGCGAATTGCGCTTCGCCGGGCGGTTCAGGCGAAGCGTCACGACCCCGTCGTGCCGTTCGATTCGGATGTCCTCGTTGCTCATGTTGCCACTGTCTCCTTGGTGTTGGGTGTCGTGTTGTGTCAGAGCCGGCAAGGGTCGCCGCTACTTGCGAACCGCATTTCGGCATAGTATAAGTTCTGTTAAATGAACGTTCAACCCAAATGTGAGTTGACCAGGAGACACGCGATGAGCGCGGTGATGGAGACGACGGCAGGTGTGGAGCAGGGTGGGCCCGGTGCGCACGCGGTTCGCGCGGAATCGGCGGGGCGCACAGCGAGCGGCGCGGGTCTGCAGATCGACCGCGTGTCGAAGCGCTACGGCAATGTGCATGCGCTGCGGGAAACGACGATCGACATTCCGCGCGGCGAATTCCTGACGATCCTCGGGCCGTCGGGTTCCGGCAAGACGACGTTGCTGACGATCGTCGCGGGGTTCGAGCATCCGACGACCGGCGACCTGCGCGTCGGCGGCCGCAGCATCGTCGCGTTGCCGCCCGAGAAGCGCAACTTCGGGATGGTGTTCCAGGGTTATGCGCTGTTTCCGCACATGACGGTCGAGCAGAACGTCGCGTATCCGCTGATGGTGCGCAAGCAGAAGGGGCCCGACGCGGTGAAGCGCGTGAAGGCCGCGCTCGATCTCGTGCGGCTCGGCCAGCTCGCGGACCGTTTGCCGCGCCAGTTGTCCGGCGGCCAGCAGCAGCGCGTTGCGATTGCGCGCGCGCTGGTGTTCGATCCCGATCTCGTGCTGCTCGACGAGCCGCTCGGCGCGCTCGACCGCAAGCTGCGCGGCGAGGTGCAGGTCGAACTGAAGGCACTGCACGAACGGCTCGGCGCAACGTTCCTGTTCGTCACGCACGATCAGGAGGAGGCGCTGTCGATGTCGGACCGCATCGCGATCATGCGCGACGGCCGGCTCGAACAGATCGGGACGCCGGACGGGCTGTACGAACAGCCGGCCAACCGCTTCGTCGCCGATTTCCTCGGCAAGAGCAACTTCATCGAAGCGGTCGCGCTCGGCGGCGATGGCGCGGCGACGCACTATCGCGTCGGCGACGCGCGGTTCGTCGCGCCCGCCTGCGGTGCGCGGCCGGACGACACGCTGCTGTTCGCGCTGCGGCCGGAGAAGGTCGGCGTCTCGGCCACATCGTGTGGTGGCGCGCACAACGAAGTGGCTGGCCGGATTCGCCACTGGAGCTATTTCGGTTCGTCGTACCGCTTCGAGATCGAGACTGCGGCGCTTGGCTGCGTGACCGCCGACGTGCCGGCCTGGCGCGGACTCGCGTCGCCGCGCACCGGCATGGACGTGTTCGTGCAGTGGGAGCGCGACGCGACCTGCCAGATCGCGTCGGACTGACGCGACGAACGATGCATCCCGCGCGACGCGGCGAGCGCCGTCGTCGCCGGCCGATTCAACGGTGCCCGGAAACGACGAGATGCGTGCGGGCGCTGCCCAGCCTGGAGGAGACACCATGACGAACCGCTATCTGCAGGACCTGCTCGACCAAGCACGCGATCTTCAACCCGCGACGTCGCAGCGCCGCCGCGACTTCCTGCGGCTGTGCGCGGCCGCCGGCCTCGCGCCGACGCTGCTGGCGACGGGCGCGAAGGATGCGCTGGCCGCGAACCCGAAGGAAATCGTGCTCAGCGCGTGGGGCGGCGAGGCGCGCGCCGCGTTCCGCTCCGCGTACATGGACCCGTTCACGAAGGCGAGCGGGATCAGGATGGGCTACGACTCGTCGCCGGAGGACGGCAAGATCAAGGCGATGGTCGAGAACAGGAACGTGATCTGGGACGTGATGGATCTCGACGGTTTCGCGGCGATCAAGCTCGGCAAGCAGGGGTTCCTGCGGCCGATCGATTATTCGGTCGTCGGCCGCAACGCGTTGCCGGGGCTCGCATCGGATTTCGGCGTGCCGTCGTACCTGCTGAGCTACGTGCTCGTCTACGACGCGCGCAAGTTCGGTGCGAATCCGCCGAAGAACTGGGCCGATTTCTGGAATGTCGGCAAGTTTCCGGGCAAGCGCGGGTTGTGGAAGTGGATGGGCGGCGCACTGGAAGCCGCGCTGATGGCCGACGGCGTCGACAAGGACAAGGTCTACCCGATCGATGTGCCGCGCGCGATGAAGAAGCTCAAGGAGCTGCGCTCGAACGTGCTGCTGTGGGATTCCGGCGCGGACAGCCTGCAACTGCTGCGCAACGGCGAAGTCAGCATGGCGTGCATCTGGCATACGCGCGCGAACGTGCTGCAGCGCGAGAGCAGCGGACGGTTCCGCTATACGTGGGAGCAGGGGCTCGCGTCGTGCGACGTGTGGGGCGTGCCGAAGAACAATCCGTCGGGCGACGCCGTGTGGCAGTTCATCAAGTTCGTGCAGGGCGTCGAGCCGCAGGTGCGCCTGCTGTCGCTGCTCGGCAACGGGCCGGTGACGCCGGCCGCGACGGCCGCCGTGCCGCAGGCGCTGCGCGCGGACAATCCCGGTACGCCGGAGAACTGGGCCAAACAGTGCAAGGTGAATCCCGAGTGGTGGGCGCAGCATTACGAAGCGACGCTCGCGCAGTACACCGACCTGATGTCGTCCTGAGCCGCTGCCTCGTGAGCGTGATGCGATGAATACCCTGACTACCCCTGTCGCGGGCGCCGCCCCGCTCGGCCGCGCGAAAGCCGACCGCTACTGGCTGCTGGTCGGGCCGCTGCTCGCGGTGCTGATCGTGCTGTACGTGTATCCGCTCGTGCGCGTGCTGTGGCTCGGCTTCGCGGTGCCGGAGCCCGGCCTGCACAACTATGCGCGGCTGCTGGACAACCGTGGTGTGCACCGCGTGCTGTGGACGACGCTGCGTGTATGCGCGGTCACGACCGTGTGCTCGGTCGCGCTCGGTTATGCGATCGCGTATGCGATGGCGCACGTCGGGCCGCGCCAGCGGATGGCGCTGATGTTCGGGCTGCTCGTGCCGTTCTGGGCATCGGTGCTGGTGCGCGCGTTCTCGTGGCTGTTCCTGCTCGGCGAGCAGGGGCTCGTCAACACGCTGCTGATGCGCATCGGGTTGATCGATGCGCCGCTGCCGCTGATGCGCAACGAGATCGGCGTCGTGATCGGGATGATCCACTTCATGATCCCGTACGCGGTGCTGCCGCTGTACGCGAACATGAAAGGCATCGACCCGCAGCTGGTGCGCGCGTCGCAGGGGCTCGGCGCGGGCGCGCTCGTCACGTTCCGCAAGGTGTATTTCCCGCAGACGCGGCCGGGCATCGTCGGCGCGGCGATCCTCGTGTTCATCTTCTCGCTCGGTTTCTACGTGACGCCGGTGATTCTCGGCGGCGGCCGCACGGTGATGATCGCCGAATACATCAGCACGCAGATCCTGCAGCTCATGAACTGGGGCAGCGGGGCGGCGCTCGCGTCGCTGCTGCTGGCGTCGATCCTGGCCGCGCTCGCGCTGCTCGCACGCTTCGTCGACCTGCGCGAGCTGTTCGGCGCGCGCTGAATCCGACCGGAGGAATTGAAGATGAAGACCAGACTGACGGCCGGCCGCGCGCTGGTGATCGGCGTCGCATGGGCCGCGATCCTGTTCCTGATGCTGCCGCTGCTCGTGTCGGTGCCTGTGTCGCTGACGCCGAGCGACTACCTGTCGATGCCGGACGGCGCGCTGTCGCTGCGGCATTACAGCGTGCTGCTCGACGACGACGGCTGGGTGTCGAGCTTCCTGCAGAGCGGGCTGATCGCGCTCGTTTCGTCGGCGATCTCGGTGACGCTCGGCACCTTGTGTGCGATCGGCTTGTGGAAGGTGGCATCGCGGCGCGGCGAGCTGGTGCGCGGCGTGATCCTGTTTCCGCTGATCGTGCCGCCGATCGTGTCGGCGCTCGCGTTCTACCGGCTGTGGGGCGAACTCGGGATGCTCGACAGCTATCCGGCGGTGATCCTGTCGCATGTCGTGCTGTCGGTGCCTTACGTGGTCGTTGCGGTATCCGCGTCGCTCGCGACGGTCGGCCTGCGGATCGAGCAGGCATCGCGCAGCCTCGGGGCGAACCTGTCGCAGACGCTGCGTTACGTGATCCTGCCGTCGATCCGGCCCGGCGTGCTGTCGGCGGCCGTGTTCGCGTTCATCCTGTCGTGGGACGAACTGGTCGTCACGCTGTTCATTTCGAGCCGGGGCGTCTACACGCTGCCGCGCCGCATGTGGGACGGGATGCGCGAGAACGTCGATCCGGCGATCGCGTCGGTCTCCACGCTGCTGCTGGCGGCCACCTGTATCGCGATCGGCCTGTCGCTGCTGCGCAAGCGCGCGGCCGGGTCCGTCTGATATCAACCGAATCAACGTTACGTTGCGGAGAAAAACAGCACCATGAAAGTCCTGATCGTTCACGCCCATCCCGAACCGCAGTCGTTCACCACGTCGATGCTGCACCGCGCGGTGAGCACGCTCGAAGCGCAGGGGCATACCGTGACGGTGTCCGACCTGTACGCGATGCAGTGGAACCCGGTCGCGAGCGCGGCCGATTTCGGCGTGCGGAAGAATCCAGACTATCTCGTCTATGCGCTGGAGCAGCGCGAGAACGTCGCCGCGCACGCGATCGCCCCCGACATCGCCGCCGAACTCGACAAGCTGGTCGCCTGCGACCTGCTGATCCTGAGCTTCCCGCTGTTCTGGTGCTCGATGCCGGCGATCATGAAGGGCTGGGTCGACCGCGTGCTCGTGTCGGGCAAGGTATATGGCGGCGTGCGTTTCTACGATCGCGGCGGAATGCGCGGCAAGCGCGCGCTGCTCGCCTATACGTGCGGCGGCCGCGACTACATGTTCGGCGCGGACGGCGTGCACGGCGAGATGGACCTGATGCTGCGCCACGTGCTGCGCGGCACGCTCGGTTATGCGGGGTTCGACGTGCTGCCGTCGTTCGTCGGTTATCACGTGCCGTATATCGGCGACGCCGAGCGCGCGGCCGTTCTAGAGCGCTACGACGCGTACCTGGCGCAGCTCGATCGGCTGGAACCGATGGCGTTCCCGACGCTCGACGATTTCGATGGCGACATGCGGCCGCGCGAACGCGCGCCGCAGGAAGCCGCGCAGGACTGAACGATCCGATTCCGGGGGAATGAATGAGCATCAAGGTACTGGTGGCAGTGAAGCGGGTAGCCGATTACAACGTGAAGGTCCGCGTGAAGTCGGACAACACGGGTGTCGACCTCGCGAACGTGAAGATGTCGATGAACCCGTTCGACGAAATCGCCGTTGAAGAAGCCGTGCGCCTGAGGGAAGCGGGCGTCGCGACCGAAGTGATCGCCGTGTCGGTGGGCGTCACGCAGGCGCAGGAAACGCTGCGCACGGCGCTGGCGATCGGCGCGGATCGCGCGATCCTCGTCGAATCGACCGACAGCGTCGAGCCGCTGGCCGTCGCGAAGATCCTGAAGGCGCTGGTCGACAAGGAACAGCCGCAACTGGTGATCCTCGGCAAGCAGGCGATCGACGACGATTCGAACCAGACGGGCCAGATGCTGGCTGCGCTGGCCAACCTGCCGCAAGCGACGTTCGCGTCGAAGGTGACGGTGGCGGATGGTAAGGCAACGGTCGCACGCGAAGTCGACGGCGGCGCGGAAACGCTGTCGCTTCAACTGCCGGCCGTGGTGACCACGGACCTGCGTTTGAACGAGCCGCGCTATGTGACGTTGCCGAACATCATGAAGGCGAAGAAGAAGCCGCTGGAAATCGTGAAGTCCGACGACCTGGGCGTGGACGTGACGCCGCGTTTGAAAGTGCTCAAGGTGAACGAGCCGCCGAAGCGCGCGGCCGGCGTGAAGGTGCCGGACGTGAAGACGCTGGTCGAGAAGCTGAAGACCGAAGCCAAGGTGCTGTAAGAGGGAGCGCAAGGAAATGACGATACTGGTGATTGCAGAACACGACAACGCGTCGGTCAAGGCCGCGACGTTGAACACGGTGGCGGCGGCAGCCGAGGTTGGCCAATTCGTCGGCGGCGACATTCACGTGCTGGTCGCGGGCCACAACGCGCAAGCGGCTGCGGACGCAGCGGCGAAGATCGCAGGTGTGTCGAAGGTGCTGCTGGCCGACGCGCCGCAGCTCGAAGCGGGCCTGGCTGAAAACGTCGAAGCGACCGCGCTGAACATCGCGAAGGACTACTCGCACATCCTCGCGCCGGCTACCGCCTACGGCAAGAACATTGCACCGCGTATCGCAGCGAAGCTGGACGTCGCGCAGATCTCGGACATCACGGCGGTCGATTCGGCCGATACGTTCGAGCGCCCGATCTACGCGGGCAACGCAATCGCGACGGTGCAGTCGAGCGATCCGGTCAAGGTCATCACGGTGCGTGCGACGGGTTTCGATCCGGTCGCGGCCGAAGGCGGCAGCGCAGCGGTCGAGAAGATCGCGGCAGCGGCCGACGCCGGCAAGTCGCAGTTCGTGAGCCGTGAAGTGACGAAGCTGGATCGTCCGGAACTCACCAGCGCAAGCATCATCGTGTCGGGCGGCCGCGGTCTGGGTAGCGGCGAGAACTACACGAAGGTGCTGGAGCCGCTGGCCGACAAGTTGTCGGCGGCACTCGGCGCATCGCGCGCGGCAGTCGACGCAGGCTACGTGCCGAACGACTATCAGGTTGGCCAGACCGGCAAGATTGTCGCACCGCAGCTGTACATCGCGGTGGGCATCTCGGGTGCGATCCAGCATCTGGCCGGCATGAAGGATTCGAAGGTGATCGTCGCGATCAACAAGGATCCGGAAGCGCCGATCTTCAGCGTGGCCGACTACGGCCTCGTCGGCGACCTGTTCTCGACGGTCCCCGAACTCCACGCCGAACTCGGCTGACCCAGCCCCGGCCGCGATGCCATTGCATTCCTTATCCACCCGACCGCATCCGAGTGCGAACGATGACCCTGACGTCGAGCGACGTGCTGCTGTTCCTGACGGGCCTGCTGACGCTGTTCTGTCCGCCCGTCGCGATCCCGATGTACGCGGCGGTCACCGGGCATTTCCCGGACGCGACGCAGCGGCAGATCGCGTTCCGGCTGTTCGCGTGGATCGCGACGCTGATGGTCGGCGCGGTATGGGGCGGGCAGTTCCTGCTACGCATGCTGGGCCTGACGCTCGGCGCATTGACGCTGACGGGCGGCCTCGTGCTGTGCCTGTGGTCGATCCCGATGATGCGCGGCACGGCGAACGACGAACGCAGCGGCAGCGACACGCGGCTCGAGTATGCGCAATGGCGCAACTACATCGCGGTGCCGCTGATCTTCCCGCTGTCGATCGGCAGCGCGGTGATGTCGCTCGTGATCACGACCGCGACGCGCTTCCATACGCCCGCCGACCTGCTGGCATTGAGCGCCGCCTGCGTGCTGCATGCGGGCGTGATCGGGCTCACGTATGCGTGCTCGGCGTCGTGGTGCCGCCGGCTCGGCGAGATCGGCAGGACGCTGGTCGAGCGGCTGTCCGGCATCGTGCTGACCGCGATCGCGTTCCAGATGCTCGCGCAGGGTGTGCGCGAACTGCTGCCGGGGCTCGCGCATTGACGGCCGTGGCCGGCGTACGATCTTCAAACCTGTCCTGAACGATGGAAACCTTATGAAAACTGTAGGCATGTACCTCGTCGATCTGCTCGCCGCCTACGGCGTCGACACGGTGTTCGGCATTCCCGGCGTGCATACGATCGAGCTGTATCGCGGCCTGGCCGGCAGCGCGCTGCGTCACGTGAGCGCGCGCCACGAGCAGGGCCTGGGTTTCATGGCGGACGGTTATGCGCGCGCGACCGGCAAGCCCGGCGTGTGTTTCGTGATCACCGGGCCCGGCATGACGAACATCGCGACGTCGATGGCACAGGCGTATGCGGATTCGATTCCGATGCTGGTGATCTCGAGCGTCAACGCATCCGGCGACCTCGGTTCGGGCAACGGCCATCTGCACGAATTGCCGGACCAGCATGCGTTCGCGGAGAACGTCGCCGCGTTCAGCTACACGGTGCCGCGCGCCGACGCGCTGCCGCAGGCGATCGCGCGCGCATTCGCGGTGTTTTCGGGTGGCCGGCCGCGCCCCGTGCATATCCAGATTCCGCTCGACGTGCTCGCGGCGCTTGCCGATGCGTTGCCGCCCGTGCCGGACGCGCCGCCGCGCATCGCGCCGGGGCCCGCATCGGCCCAGGGCATCGACGCATTCCGTGCGAAGGCGGCCGCCGCGCGCGCGCCGCTGATCCTCGCGGGCGGCGGCGCGCTCGACGCGGCCGACGACGTGCGCTGGCTCGCGGAAACGCTCGACGCACCGGTCGTGATGACGATCAACGGGCGCGGCGTGCTGCCGCCCGCGCATCCGCTCGGCATCGCGTGGTCGGCGTCGAGCGACGCGGTGCGCGCGCTGATGCGCGACAGCGACCTGATCATTGCGCTCGGCACCGAGCTGGGGCCGACCGACTACGATCTGTACGCGACGCGCAGCTTCGCGATACCCGCGCCGCTCGTGCGGATCGACATCGACCCGCAACAGCTGTGCCGCAACGCGGTGCCTGCGCTGCCGCTGCTCGGCGACGTCGGCGAAACCGTGCGCGCACTCCGGCGCAGCTGGCCGGCCGATGCGTCCGTGCGCCCGGACGGCGACGGCATTGAACGCGCGGCGACGTGCCGAGCGGCGGCGCGGCAGGAACTGAACGACGAGATGCGGCGCGACCTCGCGCTGCTCGACAGCGTGCGCGACGCGCTGCCCGATGCGGCGATCGTCGGCGATTCGACGCGCATCGTCTACGCGGGCAACGTCGGGTTCGCGGCGCCGCGCCCGCGCAGCTGGTTCAACGCGTCGGTGGGATTCGGCTCGCTCGGCTACGGGCTGCCGGCCGCCGTGGGGGCGAGCCTCGGCGACGCGTCGCGCCCGGTCGTCTGCGTGGCCGGCGACGGCGGGCTCCAGTACACTCTCGCGGAGCTCGGCACCGCGGTGCAGCACCGCGCCCGCGTGATCGTCGTGCTGCTGAACAACGGCGGATACGGGGAGATCAAGCGCGCGATGGTCGACGTTGGCGTCGAGCCGGTCGGCGTGGATCTGCACACGCCGGATTTCGTCGCGATCGCGCGTGCGTACGGATGGGGTGCGCAGCGGGTCGAAGAGGGCGCCTCGCTGGCCGGTGCGCTGAGCGAAGCGGCCGCCCACGACGCGCCGTACCTGATCGAGATCCGAGCGGCCTGAAAACGCGAACGGCCTCGCACCGTGCGAGGCCGTCGTTGCCGCCGCCGGTTGCCCGGCGGCGTGTGCGCGCGTGATGCGTTACGCCCGCTTGCGGGCCGTCTTCGGCGGCGGGAGGAACGTATCGACGACGCGCAGGCAGCTCGTCAGCGCGTCTTCCGCGGTGAACGATGTCGGGTCGCGCGCCAGCTCCAGCCAGAAGCCGTCGATCACGGCCGTCAGCGTCAGCGCGGCGAGATCGCTGTCGACGGTGCCGCCGCGCACTTCCGCGATCTGGTCGAACAGCTTCTTCAACGCTTGCCGGTAGCCGCTGTACAGCTCCTTGTGCGCCTTGCGGATCACCGGGTCGCTGTGCGCGACGCTCCAGAAGCCGAGCCATACCTTCACGTTCTTCGGCGCGAACACCGGCGTGGCGAAGCAGACCTTGATGATCGCATCGAGCTTTTCCTCGGGGCCCGTCGCGTTCGCGGCCGCCGCGCGCGACACGTCGAGCAGGTCGGTCGCGAGCCGCTTGTAGGTCTGCGCCATCAGTTCGTCTTTCGACTGGAAATGATGATTGATCAGCCCGCGCGAGACCTTCGCTTCCGCGCAGATGCGGTCGATCGTGGTCTCGGAATAGCTGTAGCGCGCAATGCAGCGCATCGTCGCGTCGATGATCGATTGCTGACGCACCGCGGGTGTTTCTCGGATGCCGCGGCTGCGTGCCTGAACCGGTGCCGTGCCAGGAGTCTTTTTCACGTGGTGACCTTACGGAATCGTCATGGCACCGATTATAGGGGAGTGCCGGACGCTTGTTCAATTACGGTGATGAAAGCGTCGCGAAACCCGCGAAAACCCTTGCTCCGGATTATTTTAAAACTGTTGAACCATTGTTCAACAGCACCTATACTCGACTCCGCATGAGGTTGGTCGGCCATTCAACAAGACGCCACGATCCCGCGTGGGACGGGCGTGAGAATTCGACACAGGAGACAGCATGTTGGCGCGGGTGGAGAGCGTGAAAACGGACGTCGAGGAACGCGTGCAGGTGGAAGATCTGCACAAGCGGTTCGGCGACCTGGAAGTGTTGAAGGGCGTGTCGCTGAGCGCGCGCGAAGGCGAGGTGATCTCGCTGATCGGTGCGAGCGGATCGGGCAAGAGCACGCTGCTACGCTGCATCAACCTGCTCGAGACGCCGACCCGGGGGCGCATCGTCGTCGACGGTGAGGAGATCGGGCTGAAAGTCGACCGCAAGGGTCGCACCGTGCCGACCGATGCGCGTCAGGTCGAGCGGATCCGCACGCGGCTCGGCATGGTGTTCCAGAGCTTCAACCTGTGGGCGCACCGCACGGTGCTCGAGAACGTGATCGAGATGCCCGTGCATGTGCTGCGCGAGCCGCGCGCCGAAGCGATCGCGCGCGCCGAGCAACTGCTCGAACGCGTCGGCCTGGCCGACAAGCGCAACGTCTATCCGGCCTTCCTGTCCGGCGGCCAGCAGCAGCGCGTCGCGATCGCACGTGCGCTGGCGATGCGACCGAAAGTCATGCTGTTCGACGAGCCGACCTCCGCGCTCGACCCCGAGCGTGTCGGCGAAGTGCTGAAGGTGATCCGCGATCTCGCGTGCGAAGGCCGCACGATGATTCTTGTCACGCACGAGATGGCGTTCGCGCGCGACGTGTCCAGCAAGGTGCTGTTCCTGCACCAGGGGCGCGTCGAGGAGAGCGGCACGCCGTCGGAAATCTTCGATGCGCCGCAGAGCGAGCGCTGCCGCCAGTTCGTCAACGCGCACCGGCAGCACCACTGAATCACGGGAGCCGCCCGCGAACGCGCGGGCCGGCCCGCCCGATCCCTATCTTTCCTGCAAGGAGTCCGACCATGAAACGTGTCGTACGCAGTCTGCTGTGCCTGTTCAGTATCGTCGTCGCGGCGCTCGCGCCGCTCGGTTCCGCGCATGCGTCGTCGGGCGTGCTGCGCTTCGGCGTCGCCGCCGAACCGTATCCGCCGTTCCTGATGAAGAGCCCGACCGGGCAGTGGAGCGGCTTCGAGGCCGACCTGATCCGCGCGCTGTGCGACCAGATGAAGGCGAAGTGCGAGATCAAGGAAGTCGCGTGGGACGGCATCATCCCGGCGCTGCTCAGCGACAAGATCGACGTGATCTTCAACTCGATGTCGATCACGCCGGAACGCCAGAAGGTGATCGCGTTCTCGCGGCCGTACTACGAAACGCCGGGCACCTTCGTCGGCGCGAAGAACACGAAGCTCACGCTGACGCCCGACGGCCTGAAGGGCAAGGTGATCGGCGTGCAGGGTTCCACCGCGAACGCCGAGTTCATCAAGATGGCGTACGGCAAGAGCGCGACGGTGCGCCTGTACAACACGCAGGACGACTGCAACGCGGATCTCGTCGCGGGCCGGATCGACACGATGTATCTCGACCAGCTCGGCATCCTCGATTTCCTGAAGTCGAAGGACGGCTCGACGTTCGAGCTGAAGGGCCCCGGCAGCGTGAAGATGGATCCGGCGATCTTCGGCTACGGCGTCGGCGCGGGGATGCGCAAGGCCGATGCGCCGCTGAAGCAGCAGATGGACCAGGCGCTCGAACAGCTGCATGCATCGGGCAAGTACGCGCAGATCGCGAAGAAATATTTCCCGATCGACCTCTGGCCGCACTGATCGCGCCGCTACCGGCACACGGATACACCGGCGCACGCACGCACGGACGAGGAGGCGGCATGGACGGTTGGGGATGGGTGAGCTACCTGGGCATGGACCCGGACGGCTGGGGCGTCGCGCTGCTGCAGGGCGCGGGCGTGACGCTCGAGATTTCGCTCGGCGCGTTCGTCGTCGGCATCGTGCTCGGGTTGCTGGGCGCGGCCGCGAAGTTGTCCGGCGTGCGCGCGCTTGAACGGATCGCGCAGGGCTACACGACGGTGTGCCGCGCGGTGCCCGAACTGCTGCTGATCCTGCTGCTCTACTACGCGGGCACCGACGCGATCAACCTGCTGATGACGGCGATCGGCGTCGGGCCGGTCGCCGTCAACGGGTTCGCGGCGGCGGTGATCGTGCTCGGCATCGTGCAGGGCGCGTACGCGGCGGAGATCATCCGCGGCGCGATCCTCGCGATCCCGTACGGGCAGATCGAGGCCGGCCGCGCGTTCGGCGCGCCGCCGGGGCTCGTGTTCCGGCGCGTGACGCTGCCGGCGATGGCGCCGTACGCGCTGGCGGGCTTCGCGAACCTGTGGCTGATCCTCGTGAAGGACAGCGCGCTGATCAGCGTGGTCGGCTACAGCGAGCTGCTCTACACCGCGAAGCAGGCGGCCGGCTCGACGCGCGAATACATGCATTACTACCTGATGGTGGCCGCCGTCTATTTCGCGATCACGTCGCTGTCCGGTGTGCTGTTCCGCGAAATCGAGCGCCGCTTCGGCCGCTGGATGCCGGCATCGTGAACCGCGCCGCGCTTTCCCGCATGCTTTCCCATCGAACCGGATCAACGTCATGGATCTGAGCGTACTGTCTTCCTACGGATCGCTGCTGCTGCTCGGCGTGCTGACCACCGTCAAGCTGCTCGTCATCTCGGCCGTATTCGGCTTCGGGCTCGCGATCGCCGTCGCGTTCGCGCGGCTGTCGCCGAACCCGATCATCGCGCGCGTCAGCAAGGGTTTCACCGAGGTGATACGCGGCACGCCGCTGCTCGTGCAGATCTACCTGATCTACTATGGCGTCGGCTCGTTGTTCGCGGGCTGGCCCGCGCTGCGCGACAGCGTGTTCTGGCCGTTCCTGCGCGACGGCTTCTGGTATGTCGCGTTCGCGCTCGTGATCAGCGTCGGCGCGTATGTCGGCGAGGTGCTGCGTGCCGGCCTGCGCGGCGTGCCGAAGGGCGAGATCGAGGCCGCGCGCGCGATGGGGATGCGCCCGTCGATGATCGCGCGCCGCGTCTGGCTGCCGCGCGCGATCCAGATCCTGCTGCCGACGCTGGCCGGCGAGACCGTGATGCTGCTGAAATCGACGGCGCTCGCATCGACGGTCGCGGTGATGGACGTGCTCGGTGCCGCGAACTACATCCGCGCGCAGACGCTGCGGACCTACGAGCCGCTGCTGGCGATCGCGGTGATCTACGTCGTGCTCGCGTTCGTGATCGAGCGCGCGTTCGGCCGGCTCGAGCGGCGCGTGCCCGTGCGCATGCCGCGCTGAATGAACCCACTGACGGCGCGGCAGCCGGACGGACGCCGCGCGATGGAGGACGCATGAACTATTCGAAGCTGGTCGATCGCCTGCAGGGCAAGCGCACGACCGCATGGGACATTCACTACGCGGCGCAGCAGGCGGTTGCCGCCGGCGAGCCGGCGATCATCCTGAGCGTCGGCGATCCCGATTTCGCGACGCCCGACGTGATCGTCGAGCGTGCAGTCGCCGCGCTGCGCGGCGGCGACACGCACTACAGCGAAGTGCGCGGCCGCGCCGAACTGCGCACGGCGATCGCGCGCGAGCACACGAAAGCGTCGGGGCAGGCGGTCGGTGCCGAGCATGTGATCGTGACGGCCGGCGCGCAGAACGCGCTGTTCGCGATGGCGATGTGCCTGTGCGAGGCGGGCGACGAGGTGATCGTGCCGGAGCCGATGTATCTCACCTACGAGGCGAGCGTGCGCGCGTCGGGCGCGACGCTCGTGCCGGTGCGGGTCGATGCGTCGCGCGGTTTCCATCTCGACTTCGCCGCGCTCGAAGCGGCCGTGACGCCGCGCACCAAAGCGATTTTCTTTGCGACGCCCTGCAACCCGACCGGCGTCGTGATGCCGCGCGCGGACCTCGAACGGATCGCGCGGCTCGCCTGCGAGCGCGATCTGTGGGTCGTGTCCGACGAGGTATATGCGGCGCTGACGTTCGAGCGCGAGATGGTCAGCATCGCGTCGCTGCCGGGGATGGCCGAGCGCACGGTGACGCTCGGCAGCCTGTCGAAATCGCATGCGATGCCGGGCTGGCGGGTCGGCTGGGCGATCGGCCCGACCGAGCTGATCGAGCATGCTGAGCGGCTCGCGCTGTGCATGCTGTACGGGCTGCCGGGCTTCATCCAGCAGGCGGCCGTTACCGCGCTCGACAACCGGGCCGCGATCGTCGCGGACATGCGCGAACTCTACCGGCGCCGCCGCGATCTCGCGTACGCGCGCCTGCGCGACGTGCCGGGGCTGCGCTGCCTGCTGCCGGAAGCGGGGATGTTCATGATGGTCGACGTGCGCGGCACCGGGCTGGATGCGCATGCGTTCACGTGGGGGCTGTTCCGCGCGAAGCAGGTCGCGCTGCTCGACGCGAGCGCGTTCGGCGACACCGCGTCGGGTTTCGTGCGCTTCGGTTTCGTCGTCGACGATGCGCGGCTGACCGACGCGTGCGAGCGCATCGCAGCGTTCGTCGCAAGCCTTGGCGCTGGTTCGCATGCGTCGTCGTGAATCGTCATGCATGATGCATCGGTCCTGAAGGAGAAAAGACGATGATCGAAACGCTGAACTGGCAGGTGCCGGGCGACAACGGGCAGCCGCTCGCGATCCGCGCGTGGCGCCTGTCGTCCGGTGACGGGCCGCGTGTGCACCTGCAGGCCGGCGTGCATGCGGACGAGATCGCGGGCATGCTCGTGCTGCACCGGCTGCTGCCGCAACTGTGCGCGGCGCACGATCGCGGCGTGCTGCGCGGCGCGGTGACGGTCGTGCCGCAGGCCAACCCGCTCGGGCTCGCACAGTTCCGGCAGGGGCGGCTGCTGGGCCGCTTCCACGAAACGACGCACCGCAATTTCAACCGGCATTTCCACGAATCGGCGGCCACGCGCCGGCCCGCGACGACGTTCGCCGCGTGGCAGCGCACGCTGCTTGCCGCCGCGTGCGACGCCGATATCGTGCTCGACCTCCATACCGATTCCGAGGCGCTGCCGTACGTGTACCTGCATCGCGACCTGTGGCCGGCCGGCCGCGATCTCGCCGCGGCGCTGGGCGCCGATGTCGCGATCCTGTGGGACGAGGACGACGACGGTGCGTTCGAAGGCGCCGTCGCCGCGCACTGGGCGCGCAGCGGTGGCTTAAGCGACCGGCTCGTCGCGACCGTCGAGCTGCGCGGGCAGTCCGACGTGTCGGATGCACTCGCCGAGCGCGACGCCGACGGCGTGCTCGCGTTCCTGCGCGGCCGCGGCGTGATCGCGGAATCGCCCGGCGCGCCCGACTGGCACGGCGAAGCCGTACCGATCGCGCACATGGAAACGCTGATCGCGCCCGTGTCGGGCGTGCTCGTCTACGAACGCGAACTCGGCGCGACGGTCGAGGCCGGCGAGCGCGTCGCGCGGATCGTCGCGCATCCGGGTGTGCCCGGCAGCGAGCATGTGCTGGTCGCGCCGCAGGCCGGGCGCATCGTCACGCGCAACCGCGAGCGGCTGGTCGCGCAGGGCGACGTCGCGCTGAAGCTGACGGGTTCGCGGCCGTCGGCCGGCTGGTCGGGCGGCGCGCTCGATCCGTGAACGACGACGCGGGCCGGCGCGGGCCCGCGCACCGCATGCGATATTTTTCGAATCAAGGGACGGAAACGAATCGACTCGCGCGATAATGCGCAAACGTTTTACCGATCATCAATGAAATTGAATCGGCGGAATCCGAATAAAACAATGAATATCCGCTATGCCGCCGATTCGTCACACGCCGCAGCCGTTTTGGCGCGGGTGCCCGGTAGTTAACGGCCGATCCGCGAAAAACTTTAGGGTTTTTCCGCCGCAATTAATCATTTCAATTTCCTCAATGACCGATTGAATTACGGTCATCGGACAGTCATACACCATCCCCGATAATTCGGCGCTCACATTCTTTCAATAGACCAAAGGGCGATCGAAGCCGGATCGCTGCGGGGAGCTGTACTCATGACCATCCGTCATCGCATTACGCTGCTAGTCGTCCTGACCTTCTTCGCGCTGTCCGCGATCGGCATCTATGCCGTGTACCAGACACGCAAGAGCGCGTCCGAGGTGCGTCAGGTCACCCAGGGAATCGTGCCGAGCGCGCTCGCGTCGGCGGATCTCGTCGCCGACGTGAAGAACATCCAGATCGCGACGATGACGCTCGTCTACGCGCCCGACGCGAACACCGCCGCGCAGGCGCGCGACGAGCTGAAGGCAAAGCAGGCCGCGCTGCGCGCCGCGCTCGACGTGCAGGCGAAATCGGCGGTCGGCCGCGCGCAGGAGGGCCTCGTCACGCAGGCGAAGGACAGCGTCGCGAACTATTTCGCGGCGATCGACGACACCGTGAAGATGAAGACGGACGGCAAGCCCGAAATGGCGCAGGCCTACCTGTTCGCGAACGTCGCGCAGTATCGCGACGAACTCGAAAGCATCGTCGATACGCTGCGCGTCGAGAAGAACCGCCAGAAGGACGACGCGATCAGCGCGCTGAACGGGATGCTCGCGACGACGGCGACCGCGATCGCGGGTGTCGCCGGCACGGTGATCGTGCTGCTGACCGCGCTCGGCTTCGTGCTGTATCGCCAGATCACGCGCCCGCTGATCCGGATGCAGACGATGATGAGCGAGATCGCGACGAGCCAGGATTTCACGCGCCGCGTGCCGGTGGGCCGGATGGACGAAATCGGTCATTCGATCGTCGCGTTCAACGGGATGATCGAGAAGATCCAGGAGAACGCCGCGCAGCTCAAGCAGAAGACGGCCGACATCCAGGCGATGCTGCAGAACATGCAGCAGGGGATCCTGACCGTCGTCGAAGGCGGCGTCGTGCATGCGGAGTATTCGGCGTACCTCGAAACCATCTTCGAGACGAGCGACATCGCCGGCCGCGACCTGATGGCGCTCGTGTTCGACGATTCGGGGATCGGCTCCGACGCGCGTTCGCAGGTCGATGCGGCCGTGCACGCATGCCTGGGCGAAGACAGCATGAACTTCGAGTTCAATGCGCACCTGCTCGTCAACGAAGTCGCGAAGCGGATGCCGGACGGCCGCGAGAAGTGGCTCGACCTGAGCTGGTCGGCGATCACCGACGAGACCGACACGGTCGTGCGTCTGATGCTGTGCGTGCGCGACGTGACGGAGATTCGCGAGCTGACCGCACAGGCCGGCGAGCAGCAGCGCCGCCTCGAGATGATCGGCGAGATTTTGTCGATCAGCCAGGACAAGTTCCACGACTTCGTGCACAGCGCGAAGGGCTTCCTCAGCGAGAACGAGCGGATGATCCGCCAGCACGAGCGCGTCGATCACTCGATCGTCGCGGCGCTGTTCCGCAATATGCACACGATCAAGGGCAACGCGCGCACGTACAGCCTCCAGCATCTGACCAACATCGTTCATGAAGCGGAGCAGGCGTACGAATCGCTGCGCCGCGCGGACGGCGGCCCCGAGTGGAACCGCGACGCGCTGATGGACGACCTGGCCCGCGTGCGCGAGGCGGTCGAACATTACGCGACGATCAACGCGGTGACGCTCGGCCGCAGCGGCGAACCGGCGCAGGGCGGGGCCGATTACCTGATGGTCGAACGCGCGCATATCAGCGAGAGCCTGCGCGTGCTCGACGGCGCCGATCCGGCGAACGCGGCCGACTGGCACGCGGCGCGTGATTCCGTGCGCCGCATGCTGAGCCAGCTCGGCACGCAGGGCATCGGCGACGCGCTCGGCGGCGTGATCGAGTCGCTGCCGTCGCTCGCGGCCGAACTCGGCAAGCCGGCACCCGTCGTGCATATCGACAGCCACGGCCATCGCGTGCGCAGCGAAATCGGCGCGACGCTGAAGAACGTGTTCATGCACCTGCTGCGCAATTCGATCGATCACGGCATCGAATCGTCCGACGAGCGGCGTGCGGTCGGCAAGGCGGCGTCCGGCACGATCGACATCGCGGTCGGCGTGGGCCGCGACGAGCTGTGGTTCGTGCTCAGCGACGACGGCCGCGGCCTCGCGCTCGACCGGATTCGCGGCATCGCGCTCGAGCGTGGGTGGATCGATGCGGACAACGACGCGGCGCTGTCCGACGAAGATGTGGCCGAACTGATCTTCCGGCCGGGCTTCTCGACCGCGCACACGGTGACCGAAGTGTCGGGGCGCGGCGTCGGCATGGACGCGGTGCGCAACTTCCTGAAGCGCGACGGCGGCGATATCGCGCTGCGCTTCACCGACGATCATGTCGGCGCACCGTATCGCGCGTTCGAGACGATCGTGTCGCTGCCGGCGCGCTTCGCGGCGGACGGCGCCGGTCACGACGCCGTGCACGAGCGCGCACGCATCGCGGATATCGGCACGGCGGAGTGACGAAGTGATCGTGCAGGCGTGGATGATTCAGGTTGCCGCCGCGCTGGCGGGCGGCGTTGTCGTCGCGGTGGTGGCGGCGGTCGTGTTTCGCGTGATGCGCGGGCGGCTCGTCGCGGCGATGGAACACGAAACGGATGTATTGCGCGGCGCGCTCGAAGCAGCCGACGCGCGCGCCGACCAGGCGGCGTCCGCGCATGCGGAAGCGGCCGATGCATGGACGCAGCGCGAGGCCGAACTCGAGGATGCGCTGGCGCGTGAGGCGTCCGCGACCGGCGCGCAGCGCGACGCGCTGCAGGCGCTGTCGACGGACCGCGCCGCGCTCGCGCAGCAGGCGATGAAGATCGCCGACGAAGCCGCGCGCCTGCGCGGGCTCGCCGGCACGTTCGAGCGCTGGCACGAGCAGATGATCTCGCTGACCACGCAGAACCAGGACATGCGCGCGAAGAACCAGGAACTGTCGGCGATCGTCGCGCATGTGTCGATCGTGTCGCTGAACGCGTCGATCGAGGCCGCGCGTGCCGGCACGGCCGGGCGCGGCTTCTCGATCGTCGCGAGCGAGGTGCGCGGGCTGGCCGCGCGCTCGCAGCAACTGTCGAACAGCTATCGCGACAGCCTGAACCGCAACGATCTCGTGACGGCCGCGACGTTCCAGGACATCCAGGCCGGCGGCAAGATGATCACGGCCGCGCTCGCGACCGTCGAGACGCTCGCCGGGCAGCTGCACACGCGAATCGAAGGAGAGGCGGCGTGATCAGCGCGCAGGCCAGGGCCGGCTTCGAGCGGATCTTTTTCGACGCGGCGCGTACGCGGCTCGCGTCCGGCGGCACGTGCGACATCCGGCCGTCCGCGGCCGACGCGCACGAGCACGAGCCTGCGCGTGCCGCGTCGCGATCGAGGCCGAAGGTGCCGGAGCACGTTGCGGTGCTGACGATATCCGCGCTGCATTTCCGCTTGCTGCTCGCGTTGCGCTTCAGCGACGACGATGCGACGCGCCGCCATTTCGCCGGCGCGACGGCGGGCACGAGCGGCCAGCGGCCGCTGACCGAAGCGTTCATGGAAGTCGCGAACCTGTGCTGCGGCGCGATCAACCAGGCGCTGACCGTGCCGTTTCCCGATCTCGGGATGTCGACGCCTTACCTGCTGAGCGGCGCGAGCATCGACTACCTGCCCGCGCTCGCGCCCAATCACGTGGCCGCATACGACCTGACGCTCGACGGCGACGTGCGGGTCGGCGCGACGCTGTGCGTGTGCGCGAACGCGCCGGTCGATTTCCACATGCCGGACACGGCCACCGTGGACACCGGCGGCGAGCTCGAACTCTTCTGACCGACCATTAGGAACCCTTGACATGACCGTCGACCAACCCGTCAGCAAGGTGCTCGTGCTCGATGACAGCCGCACGCACGCCGATGCGATCAAGCGCTTCTGCGACGAGCACAACCTGGTCTGCCTGACCGTGCGGCGCAACCGGCTGCTGAAGGTGCTGCGCTCGAACATCGATCTCGGTGCGATCCTGCTGGCCGAGGATTACGGCGGCTCGCCAGCCGAGAGCGCGATCATCGCGACGCAGATCGACGCGCTGCGGCCCGAGCTGCCGATCATCCTGCGCCGCGAATCGCTCGCGTCGCGCGACGGGCTGCCCGAAGCGCTCGCGCGGGTGGCGTGCGCGGCCTACGCCGCGGACGACATGACGCCGCTCAAGCGCGCGATCGACGAATACCTGTTCGGCCGCGACTACCCGAATGCGCTCGTGCGCGGCATCTCGGAGATCACCGAGGCGCGTATCGACAGCCTGTTTCCGGGCATGGCGATCGAGCACGACACGCCGTGCATCGTCCGCGACCAGATCATCTTCGGCGAAGTGTTCAGCCTGATCGCGCTCGAAAGCGCGTGGTGCCGCGGCTACATGCTGCTGCAGACGAGCGAGCAGCCGCTGCTCGACATGCTCGGCGGCACGCGCGACGACGGACGCGCGCCCGATTTCCGCGACGTGAACAGCGTGCTCGGCGAGCTGACCAACCTCGTGTGGGGCGCGTTCAAGAACCGCTATCTCGGCGACGCCGAGGCACTCGCGCGCCATCCGGTGCAGGTGCCGCTCGTCGTCAATCACAAGCAGAAGTTCATTTCGTTCGGCGGAGACTGTCCGCAGCTCTGTTTCAAGTACCGGATGACCGACCCGGCATCGGGGCGCTCCGTCTGTCTCGACCAGCGTTTCGTGTTCAGCCTCAGCTGGTCGCCGGAGGATTTCCGCGAATCGGTGCAGGACGTGGGGCCGATGGTCGAATCGGGCGAACTCGAACTGTTTTGAAGTCAGCAACAAGGAAAGGGGAATACGGCATGGCAAAGATTCTGGTGGTCGACGATTCGGGCACGGTGCGCGACGAGGTCGCGGGCTTCCTGCGCAATCACGGGCTCGACGTCGCGACGGCGGTCGACGGCAAGGACGGGCTCGCGAAGCTCAAGGCGACGCCCGGCGTGCGCCTCGTGATCAGCGACGTGAACATGCCGAACATGGACGGCCTGACGATGGTCGAGAAGATCCGCGGCGAACTCGCGAACACGGCGGTCAACGTCGTGATGCTGACGACCGAAAGCAGCCCGGCGATGAAGGAGCGCGGCAAGGCTGCCGGCGTGAAGGGCTGGATCGTGAAGCCGTTCAAGGGCGATGCGGTGCTCGACGCGCTGAAGAAGCTCGCGGGCTGACGCGCGCTTCGCGAGTGCGGGCCGGATTCCGGTTGCGCATTCAACGCAGCGGCTCGGGTTGCGCGGCCGCCGCGTCGCCTGATGCAACCGGCGCGGGCGTCTGCCATTGAACGACGATCATCCCCGCGAAGATCAGCGCGACGCCCGCGATGCGGCCAGGCGTCGCGAGCCGCTGCGGCAGGCCCATCAGCCCGTGATGGTCGATCAGCAGCGACGCGAGCATCTGCCCGGCGACGACGCAGACGATGAAGGTCGTCGTGCCGAGCCGCGGCGTCAGGATCAGCGCGAGCGTGATGTAGATCACGCCCGCGAGGCCGCCGAGCCATATCCACAGCGGGCGCTGCAGCGCGTCGCCGACGAGCGGTGCGTTCGCGCGCATTGCCAGCAGCACCGGCAGCACCACCAGCAGGCTGACCGTCAGCGACGCGACGCTCGCCCACAGCGGGTGGCCGAGCGCGCGCCCGAGCGCGGCATTGCTGCCGCCTTGCAGCGGCACGAGCGCGCCGGCAACGAACGCCGCGGCGGCGAGCGAAAGGGTGGTGAGGGAAAGCGAAGTCGTCATCTGGGTCGGTCATGAAAGGGTGTCGAAATGATTGTCATCCATTAAGATGGCGAATGGAAATTCGTCTTTCGGATGCTTCATATTCGTGTCATGAATAATCTGGCTCGTATCGACCTGAACCTGCTCGTCACGCTGCATGCGTTGCTGAGCGAACGTCACATCTCGCGCGCCGCGGTCCGGCTGCACAAGAGCCAGCCGGCCGTGAGCCACGCGCTCGCGCGGCTGCGCGAGATCTTCGGCGATCCGCTGCTGGTGCGGCGCGCGGGGCGGCTCGACCTGACCGCGCGCGCGAACGAACTGATTGAACCGCTGAACGACGTGCTCGTGCGGCTCGGCGCGCTGATCGAGCCGGCCGCGTTCGACCCGTCCGCGACCACACGCGTGTTTCGCATCGCGATGTCCGACTACGGCGCGCGCATCGTGCTGCCGGCGCTCGTGAAGACGTTGCGCGCCGATGCGCCGGGCATCGAGCTGATCGTGTCGCAGGCCACGCGCGAGGCGATGCGGATGCAGCTGATGGACGGCGAGGTCGATCTCGCGCTCGGCGTGCTGCCCGCGCTGCAGCGCGAACTGCATGCGCAGCCGCTGTTCGTCGAATCGTTCGCATGCGTGGCCGACGCGAGCCGCTTGCCGCGCCGCGGCGAACTCGCGCTCGACGCGTGGCTCGCGCGGCCGCATGCGCTGGTCGCGATGCGCGACGGCATGGACAACGAGGTCGATCGCGCGCTCGCGCGGTTGCGGCACGAGCGGCATATCGCGGTGATCCTGCCGTTCTGGGGCGTCGCGAACGATCTGATTGCCGGCACCGATCTCGTGCTGACCGTCGCACGCCGCAACCTCGACCGTGTGCGCGACGACCCGCGCCTGCGCGTGTTCGAACCGCCGTTCCCGATCGATTCGTTCGAGTTCGCGCAACACTGGCATGCACGCCGGCACGGCGATGCCGCGCATGTGTGGCTGCGGCAGACGATCGCGCGCGTCGCGAGCGGCGAGTAGCGGCGGGTAGCGGGGGAGGCGGCGCAATTTACAGTGCCCCGAGATGCTCGTATCCTGCCGGATGCCGAGGGCGGCGTGCGTGCGCGTCATGCGCATCACGCCCGGCATCCACCACAATCAGGAACGGGACAGATGCCAGTGAAAATCGATCAGGCACCGCTCGCCCGCACCGCCGCGCAGCGCATGGAGCTGTTGATCGCGAAGGGCGTCGTGTTCACGGTGGTGGGCACGTGCATGCTGATCGGCGACGTCATGTACGCGCAGTCGACGCGCGAGTTCCTGCGGACATCGGTGGTCGTGCCGGGTCACGTCATCAAGCTGAACGCGGGGCCGCATCATCCGGAGATCGCATTCACGACGCTCGCGGGCGAACAGGTCGAATACCCGCAGGGCGGCGACGTCAGCGTGCAGGACGGCGCGACGGTCGAGGTGCGCTACGCGCCGGACGCACCCAGGACGAGCGCGCGAATGAATACGTTCGGCGCGATCTGGGGCACGGTGCTGACCCTCGGCGGGATGGGCGCCGTGTTTTTCCTCTGCGGTATCGGGCAGCTGTGGTCGGGCGTGCGCGCATGGCGCGGCGGGCGGAACCCGGTCGCGCGCTGAATCGGTAGCCCGTTCGTTACCGGCCCGAGGGCGCGGCGGTCGCGAATTCGTCGACGACGGCTTCGATCACGGCCTGCACGCGTGCGGTCTTGTAGAGATCGGCATGCGCGACGAGCCACACGTCGAAATGATTGCATCGTCGCGGCATGAGGCGCACCAGTTCCGGCTCGGCTTCGGCGCGGAAGCACGGCAGTTCCGCGATGCCGAGGCCCGCGAGCGCGGCCTCGACCAGCATCATCGTCGACGATGTCTGGAACATCACGCGGCCGCGCGACGTCGATTCGCCGCACAGCGCATCCCACATCGTCGGCACCACCGGCTGCTGGTACATCACCAGATCGTGTCCTTCGAACGCACTGCCCGCGGCAGGTTCGCCACGCTCGGCCAGGTAGCGGCGCGAGGCGTAGATGCCCGTTTCGAGATGCCCGAGCCGCCGGACGATCAGGTCCGGCGATTCCGGCCGCAACGTGCGAATCGCGAGATCCGCTTCGCGGCGCGTGAGATTGGCGATTTCCGCCGACGTCACGCACACGACGTCGATACCGGCATGCCTGCGCCGCAAGCGGGCGATCGCGGGAATGACGAAACGCTTGCCGAGCGTGTCGGTCGTCGCGATGCGCACGGACCCGGCAAGCTGCTCGTCGAGCCCCATGACGCGTCGCTCGATGGTAAGCGACGCCCGTTCCATCGTTTCGGCGGGTTCGAGCAGCGCTTCGCCGGCGGTCGTCAGCACGTAGAGGGCCGGCGTTCGGAGAAACAGGCGGGCCGAGAGTTCGTCCTCGAGCGCGGCGATTCGACGCCCCACCGTCGCCTGATCGACGTTCAGTTGTGCCGCGGCGCCGCGCAGCGTGCCGGTGCGCGCAAGGGCCAGGAAGAAGCGGGCGTTGTCCCAGTTCATGCGGGTCGGCAGCGTCATCGGGCAGGGTGGTGACGGGCGTGGTGATGCACATCTGCATCGGGCAAAAGCGAAATTATCACTTTTCTGCATCGTGCGCCGTTTCTAGACTCTCGAAATCTGCCCGGAGGTTTCATGCCCGATTGCACGCCCGTTTCCGTTCCCGTTCCCGTATCCGTGACGCCAGCGTGCCGCTCGACGGCCCGCGAACGCCGCCTCACGCTTGCGATCGTCGCGATCGGCATGTTCATGGCCGTGCTCGATACGACGATCGTCAACGTTGCGCTGCCGGCGATGCGCGCAAGCCTCGGCGCGACGGTCGCCGGGCTCGCATGGATCGTCGATGCGTACACGCTCAGTTTCGCCGCGTTGATCCTTGCGGGCGGCGTCCTGTCCGACCGGTTCGGTGCGAAGCACGCCTATCTCGCCGGCCTCGCGCTCTTCATCGGCGCGTCGGCGGGATGCGGGTTCGCGTCGTCCGTGACCGTGCTCGTCGCCGCGCGATTCGTGCAGGGCGTGGGCGCGGCGCTCTTTCTGCCCGCGTCGCTGGCGATCGTGCGCAACACCTTCGATGTGCCGGCCGAGCGGGCGCGGGCGATCGCCGTCTGGGCGGGTATCGCATCCGTCGCCGCGTCGGTGGGGCCGGTGCTGGGCGGCGTGCTGGTGGAGGATTTCGGCTGGCGCAGCGCGTTCCTCGTCAACGTGCCGACCGGCGCGCTGGCGCTGGCCGGGGCGGCGGCGCTGGTTCGCGCGTCGGCCAGGCGTGACGCGCGGCGCTTCGACTGGGCCGGCCAGTTCGCCAGCGCAACGGCGCTCGGCGCGCTGTGCTTTGCCGCAATCGAGCTGCCGACGCGTGGTCCGGGCGCGGCTGAAGTCCTCGCCGCACTTCTGGTTGCCGCGCTCGCCGCCGCCGTGCTGATCGTCGTCGAGCGGCGCACCGCCGATCCGATGGTGCCGCTCGTGTGGTTTCGTAATCGCGTGTTCATTGCGATGAACGTGATGGGCACCCTCGTCTATGTCGGCTATTTCGGGTTGCTGTTCATCCTGAGCCTGTACCTGCACGGCAACCTCGGGCTGAATGCGCGGCAGACGGGGCTGATGCTGTTGCCGCTCGCATTGAGCCTGTCGCTCGGCAACCTGTTGTCGGGCAAGCTGCTCGGGCGGGCAAGCGCGACGCAGCTGATGGCCGGCGGCCTTTTCCTCGCGACGTGTGCGGTTCCGGCGCTCGCGGCCGCGCTGACGATGCACGCGCCGTGGCCCGCGGCGTGGGCGGCGATGGCGGCATTCGGCACCGGGACCGCGTTGTCCGTGGCGCCGATGATCGCGACCGTGCTCGAACAGGTGCCGGCGGATGCGGCGGGTGTCGCATCGGGATTTCTCAATGCGGCAAGGCAGGCAGGGAGCCTGCTCGGCGTCGCAATCGCTGGCGCCGCGACGATGCTGTTGCCGAATCTGATGGCGGCGCTGCGGGCGGTCGCGGTGCTCGGCTTTGCCACGTATGCAGCGGCGGTGCTGGTCGCGCTGATCGCAGGCGCGAGCATGGGGAAGCTTGCGCAGCGGCACCCGTAACGCGCGCAAGCCGAGGCGCCGCCGTGCGGCGGTGCGCAGGCATGCTGGCCGTCCCGGCTGGACGTCGCGCGCAATGTGGAGGACGATTCGTGATCATGTCAGTCGCGAACGCGGGCGCGTGCCGCCCGTGTGCGCCCGATCGAAACCCGTCGAGCGGAACATCATGGAACCCGATCAAGAGACTGCCGAGCCGATCCTGTTGCGCGAGTCGCACGACGGCGTCGTCACGCTGCGGCTGAACCGGCCGCAGCAGTTCAACGCATTGTCCGAAGCGATGCTCGCGAGCCTGCACGATGCGTTCGATACGCTGGCGGCCGATCCGCATGTGCGCTGCGTCGTGCTGGCCGCGCAAGGCAAGGCGTTCTGCGCGGGCCACGACCTGCGGCAGATGCGCGGCAAACCGGACCTCGATTACTACCGCACGCTGTTCGCGCAATGCAGCCGCGTGATGCTGGCGATGCGCGCATTGCCGGTGCCGGTGATCGCGCGTGTGCAGGGCATCGCGACGGCGGCCGGCTGCCAGCTCGTCGCCGCGTGCGATCTCGCCATCGCGGCCGACACCGCGCGCTTCGCGGTATCGGGCATCAACGTCGGGCTGTTCTGTTCGACGCCGGCCGTCGCATTGAGCCGCAACGTCACGGCGAAGCGCGCGTTCGACATGCTCGTGACCGGGCGTTTCGTCGATGCGGCGACGGCCGCCGCGTGGGGGCTCGTCAACGAGGCCGTGCCCGAAGACGCGCTCGACGCGGCCGTCGCGCGCAAGGTCGCGGAGATCGTCGCGAAGAGCCCGGCCGCGGTGCGAGTCGGCAAGCAGATGTTCTACCGCCAGCGCGAGTTGCCGCTCGACGAAGCCTATGCGTACGCGGGCGACGTGATGGCGTGCAACATGATGGAAGAGGATGCCGGTGAAGGGATCGATGCGTTTCTCGAGAAGCGCAAGCCGACGTGGCGCTCGTAGCACGTCGCTGAACGGGCGCGTCGAGCGGAGCGGGCGGGCCGTTGCCGACGCGTTTTCTTCAGTTCGAATTTTCCGTCCGCCGCAACGCAAACTGGCCGCCCGAGGCGGCCCGCAAGTGGCGCGGGATGCGCAACGATGCGGCAGCGCATCGCCGCATTCACCTCAACGTCCGTAGCTCCCGGTCCGCAGCGCCGGCTGCGCGGTCGATGCGCCGGGCGGCACGATCACGACCGGCACGCGGCGCGCGAGCGCACACATCAACTCGTAGCCGATCGTGCCGCTGGCCTCCGCGACGTCGTCCACTTTCACCCGGTCGCCCCACAGCTCGACGGCCGACCCGATGCCCGCGTTCGGGCACGGCGTCAGGTCGACGGTCAGCATGTCCATCGACACGCGGCCGACGACGCGCGTCATCACGCCGTCCACCGCGATCGGCGTACCGGTCGGCGCGTGGCGCGGATAACCGTCCGCGTAGCCGCATGCGACGACGCCGATCCGCATCGGCCGATCGGCCGTGAAGCGGCGGCCGTAGCCGACGGTTTCTTCCGGCGACAGCGTCTGCACGCCGATGATCTTGCTCGTCAGCGTCATCGAGGCCATCAGCGGCGTATCGGCGATATGCCGCGACGCGCCCGTCGGCGATGCGCCGTACAGGATCGTGCCGGGCCGCACCCAGTCGCGGTGCGCGCGCGGATGCCACAGAACGGCCGCCGAATTCGACACCGAGCGCTCGCCCGGAATCCCCGCCGTGGTCGCATCGAACTGTTCGAGCTGCCAGTCGACCTCGCCTTCGTCGGCGTTCGCGAAATGCATCATCAGCGTGATCTTGCCGATCGACGGCGCGCTCGCCGCGCGTTCCCACGCGGCGCGGAAGGCAGCAGGCCGATAGCCGAGCCGGTTCATCCCGGAGTTCATCTTGAGCTGGATGTCGATCGGCTGCCGCGGCTTCGCGGCGATCAGCAGGTCGAGCTGCTCGTCGCAGTGCACGGCCACCGTCAGCCGGTGGTGATCGGCCAGCTCGATGTCGGCCGGTTCGAAGATCCCTTCGAGCAGCAGCACGGGCTTGTCCCAGCCGAGTTCGCGCACGCGCACGGCTTCGTCGAGATCGAGCAGCGCGATGCCGTCAGCGGCCGCGAGGCCCGGGTAGATTCGCTCGATGCCATGGCCGTAGGCGTTGGCCTTGATCACGGCCCACACGCGCGATTGCGCGGCGGTGCGGCGGATGAAGTCGAGGTTGTGACGGACGGCGTCGGGGCGGATGTGGGCGACGATGGGACGGGGCATGGCGATGGCTCGGGTCGGATGTCGTTCGGCGCGCGGCGGCGCGATAGGGGGCGGCAGGCCGGCGCGGTAGCGCGCCAAGCCAGTGTTGAGCGCTATCTTATTGGTGTTCGGCCAGTTTTAATTAACGTATTTGTCGACGATTTGGTGGAAATTTAGGTGGCGAACCAGGCCGACCAAGGCGGTCGGCGGCATGCGCGGCCGAGTCTCCCGTCTAGAAAATCGGTGCGCGAACGGCGCGGCGCAATGCTAAGCTCTCGACGATCTTGTCATTGAACAATGTAATCATAAAGGAGGAGACTTTGATGACGACGTCCCAGCTGTGCCTGTTCATCGTGGCGCTGTTGCCGTTCCCGCTGACGTTCCTGGCGAAGGCCCGCAAGGGTTACGACAACCGTACGCCGCGCGACTACCTGGCGAAACTCGAAGGCTGGCGCGCACGGGCGCAGGCCGCGCACCAGAACGCGTGGGAAGCGCTCGCGCTGTTCACGGCCGCGCTGGTCGTCGCGTGGCACAACGGCGCGAATGCGCACCACGTCGACCAGCTCGCGATGGGTTTCGTCGCGATTCGCGTCGTCTATACGCTGATGTACCTGCTGAACTGGGCGTCGCTGCGTTCGCTCGTGTGGTTCGCCGGGATGGCGTGCGTCGTCGCGCTGTTCTTCGCCACGCCGTGACGGGCCGGTGAGCAGGCGAGGCCGGCTTTGCGTGCCGGCTCTAAGCTGTGCCCTTAAGCACCGCCCGCGCCCCGCGCGTGACTGTCGTTGGATGCGGGCGCAACGATCTTCGCGGTGAACGGCGGCGCATCCGCCTCGCGGCGCAGGAACGCGATCAACGGATCGAGCAGCCGGTGCCGCGTCGAAGGATGGCGGCGCAACACGAAACGCCATGAAGCGTCGCGTTCGAGGCCCTGAATCAGCGGCACCAGACGGCCGCTGCGCAGTTCGGGCTCGATGAGCGGCACGCGGCCGAGCGCGATGCCCGCACCGCCGACCGCCGCGCCGATCACCTGACTGAAACTGCTGTAGCGGACGATCTTCGTCTCGAAGTCGTCCGGCAGCCCGAATTCCGAAGCCCAGTTGCGCCAGTCGATCTCGGGGCTGTCCTCGTGCATCTCCTGCAGCAGCCGCGACACGCACACGTGCCCCGACGCGTACGGATACAGCTCGGGGCTGCATACCGGAAACACCGTCTCCCGCATCAGCACGTCGTCGTCGGCCCGCAGCCGATGCGCGGGCACGTGCACGATCGCCAGATCGACGCCGCTGCGCGCGAAATCCGGTTCGTCGTCGAGCACGACGGCATGCAGCGGCGTGTCCGGATGAAGCGACGAGAATTCCGCGAGACGGCGCGCAAGCCACATCGACGAAAACGGCGCGTTGGCGGACACCGTCAAGCGTTGCGCGGTGCCGCGAATCTCGCCGCAGGCGTCGGTCAGGCGCGTCAGTGCGTCGCTGACGGCCGGCAGCAGGCGTGCGCCGGCCGGCGTGAGACTGATGCCGCCGAGCCCCGTGCTGCGTTCGAGCAGCCGCGCACCGAGCGATTCCTCAAGCGCGCGGATCTGGTGGCTGACCGCGCTCGTCGATACGTTCAGCTCGGCCGCCGCGCGCGCAAACCCGCCGAGGCGGACAGCCGCCTCGAACGCTCGCAGTGCGCTAAGGGGAGGAAGGTGCGACATGCGGGGTATTGTAGTTGACTCAACACCCGTTGAAAAATCATCTTTTGCCGCGCACGGGCGGCGCGGGTAGCCTCGATCCGGTCAAGAAAAACCGTACTAAAACACCGACTGGAGGGCTTCATGTATTTCGACCGACGACTATGGGCAATGATGGCGGGACTACGCTGGCGAGTGGCCGCGGCCGTCGCGCTCGGGCTGCTCGCGATGGGTGTCGGCATCCTCCGTTTCGTGTTTCTCGGCCGCGTGCTGGCGCTGGTCTTTTCCGGCGCGCCGACACGCAGCATCGCCGAAGCCGTCGTTGCAACGGCGGCCTGCGTGCTGTTGCGCGCGTGGCTCGACCATCGCCGCACCGTGCTCGCGCAACACACGGCGGGCCGTGTGCAGACCACGCTGCGCGCACGGCTGTTCGACCGGATCGCCGCGCTCGGCCCCGCATGGTTCAGCGGCGAGCGCACCGGCGGCGTGATGCTGGCCGTCGTCGACGGCGTCGAGCAGTTGCAAACCTTCTTCGGCGTCTACCTGCCGCAGCTCGTGATCGCCGCGTGCGCGCCGGTCATGATCTTCGCGGTGCTCGCATGGTGGGACGTGCCGACGGCCGCGATCCTGCTGGTCGCGGCACTCGTCACGCTCGCGCTGCCGCAGCTCGTGCATCGCGCCGACCGGCGCGCGGCGCTCGCACGCTCGGCCGCATTCAAGGCATTCGGCGAGGAGTTTCTCGATGCGGTGCAGGGCCTGCCGACGCTGAAGGCGTTCGGGCAGAGCACCGCGTTCGGCGCGAAGCTGGCGGCGAAGGCGCGCGCGCTGTCCGACAGCACGTTCTGGGTGCTCGCGCTGGGGCTGCTGACGCGGCTCTTCACCGATCTCGGCACCGGCCTCGGCGCGGCCGCGGCGATCGCGGTCGGCGCGTGGCGCGTGCGGCACGGCGACATGAGCCTCGAGGCGCTGCTGATCGTGCTGATGGCCGGCAGCGAAATCTTCCGGCCGCTGCGCGACCTGCGCTCGGTATTGCACCAGGGGATGATCGGCCAGTCGGCCGCGAATGCGATCCACGCGCTGCTCGACGCGGGCAGCCACGCGCCGGCCGCCGACGCGCCGCGCGTGACGGGCCTGCGGCCGGAGATCGTATTCGACGGCGTCAGCTTTGCGTATCCGGGGCGTCGCGCGGATGCGCACGCGGCGCTGAGCTTTTCGGTTCGCGAAGGCGAGACGGTGGCGATCGTCGGCCCGAGCGGTGCGGGCAAGTCGACCATCGTGCGCCTGCTGCTGCGCCAGCACGATGCGCAGGGCGGCGCGATCCGCATTGGCGGTCACGACGTGCGCGTGCTCGACGCCGGCCAGGTGCGCGAGATGATCGCGGTTGTCGCGCAGGATGCGACGCTGTTCGACGGCAGCGTCGCCGACAACCTGCGGCTCGGCCGCCCCGACGCGAGCGACGCGGACATGATCGCGGCCGCGCGCGCCGCCAACGCACACGATTTCATCTCGGCGCTGCCCGACGGCTACGCGACGCGCATCGGCGAACGCGGGCTGATGCTGTCGGGCGGCCAGCGCCAGCGCATCGCGATTGCCCGCGCGCTGCTGCGCGATGCGCCGATCCTGCTGCTCGACGAGGCGCTGTCGTCGGTCGACGCGGAGAACGAAGCGCTGATCCAGCAGGCGCTCGACCGGCTCACACGCGGGCGGACGACGCTCGTGCTCGCGCACCGGCTGTCCAGCGTGATCGGCGCCGATCGTATCCTGGTGCTCGACCAGGGGCAGGTGGTCGACGAGGGCACGCACGCGGCGATGATCGCGCGCGACGGCCCGTATCGGCGGCTGATGGGGCCGCAACTGGAAGCGGTCGCCGAATCCGTCGGCGCGGCGGCGACGGCCGGCGCCACCGCGCGCGCGTCGTCGGGCCCGCAGGTGCGGCCGCTGAACGACGACGCGGCGACGATCGGCTGGCCGGAAACCTTGCAGACGCTGCTGCGCTTCGTGCGTCCGTGGAAGGGCAAGGTCGTGCTGACCGTGCTGTTCGGGATCGGCCGCGTGCTCGCGTTCATCGGCGTCGGCGTGATCGGCGCGATGGTGGTCGGCGCGGTGTCGGCCGGTCATCCGAGCCCCACGCTCGTCGCGGCGCTGCTCGTCATCGCGCCGGTGGCGGCCGTGCTGCACTGGCTCGAATCGTGGCTCGCGCACGACATGGCGTACCGGCTGCTCGCGGAAATGCGCATCGCGCTGTTCGCGACGCTCGAACGCCTCGCGCCGGCCGGGCTGCTGCGCCGCCGCTCCGGCGATCTCGTGTCGCTCGCGACGCAGGACGTGGAGACGGTCGAGTATTTCTACGCGCACACGCTGGCACCCGCGTTCGTCGCGGTGCTCGTGCCGGCCGCCGTGCTGGTGCTGCTGGCGGCGGTCGCGTGGCCGCTCGCGCTCGTGTTGCTGCCGTTCCTGCTGTGGGCCGGGCTGGCGCCCGTGCTGGCCCGGCGCGACGTCGACCGGCTCGGCACCGGCGCGCGCGAAGCGCTCGGCCAGCTGGGCGCACACCTGACCGAAACGATCCAGGGGCTCGCGGAACTGACCGCGTTCCAGGCGATCGCGCGCCGGCGCGAAGCGTTCGTCGCGGAGGCCGATGCGTACCGCAGGCAGCGCGCGAAGCTGCTCGACGACCTGTCGGCGCAAAGCGCCGCGCTGGAAATCGCGAGCGGGCTCGGCGGGCTGGCGGTGGCGGCACTCGGCGCGCTGCTGTGTGCGCGCGGCTGGTTTCCGCGCGAGTCGTTGCCGCTGCTGGTGCTGGTTGCCGTCGCCGCGTTCATGCCGGTTGCGGAGATCGGCCAGGTCGCGCGCCAGCTGGCCGACACGATCGCGTCGACGCGCCGCTTGCGCGCGCTGGAGAAGGAACCCGTGACCGTGACGGACGGCGCGCAGGCGATGCCCGGCAATCCGGCGGTGCGTTTCGAGAACGCGCGTTTTACGTATCCGGGCCGCAGCGTGCCCGCGATCGACCGCGTGAGCTTCGAGGTGCCGCCCGGCAGCACGGTCGCGCTGGTCGGCGCGTCGGGCGCCGGCAAGTCGACGGTCGCGAGCCTGTTGCTGCGCTTCTGGGATCCGCAGCAGGGCCGCGTGACGCTCGGCGGCGTCGACCTGCGCGACCTGCGGCTCGACGACCTGCGGCAGCACATCGCGCTGGTCGCGCAGGATACCTACCTGTTCAACGACACGCTCGAAGCGAACATCCGGCTCGCCGCGAACGACGCATCTGACGCGGACGTGCAGCGTGCGATCGACCAGGCGGCGCTCGGCGAATTCGTCGCGCGTCTGCCGGACGGGCTCGCGACGCGCGTCGGCGAGCGCGGCGTGCAGCTGTCGGGCGGCCAGCGCCAGCGTGTTGCGATCGCGCGTGCGTTCCTGAAGGATGCGCCGGTGCTGATCCTCGACGAGGCGACGTCCCACCTCGACACGATCAGCGAGCAGCAGATCCGCGCGGCGCTGGAAGACCTGATGACGCAACGCACGTCGATCATCATCGCGCACCGGTTGTCGACCGTGCGTAATGCCGACCTGATCCTCGTGATCGAGCAGGGCAGCGTCATCGAGGCCGGGCGTCATGCGGAACTGCTGGCGCGGCAGGGCGCGTATGCGCGGCTCGTGTCGCATCAGGCGAGCGGGGTGGCGGCGTGACGGACGCCGGATCAGCGCGTCGCCGGCCGGCGTTGTTACGGGAATCCCGTCCCGTTCGTTGAGCCGCGCCGGCGCTTGCCGGTTTCGCGCGCACGGCTGCCCTGGCCACCCCGGCCACGTCGCGGCGGATCGCCGACGTTCCACATGAACGAGCGGGCCGTTCAACGCGAATGCGTTCGCGGTTGAACGGTCGCCATCCCGTCGCGCTTGTCGCGCGGGATGGCCAACCTGCCGGCTCGCACCCGGAATCACCATCCTCTCCTCAAGCACCGCCATCCGCCTGCGCGGCGCTTCACACCGCCCATCTCCCCCTTTCCTCCGATCTATCCGGCCCGAGCGGCTCGGGTTTGTCTCGATGCATTTTCCCGTTGCGCACTTTTTTGTTGTCGTAGTATCGCCATTGACAACACTTGTTGCACTAATGTTTAATTCGACATCGCATGTTGCGGTGCGGCTTGATGTCGTCGTTACCGCCGGCCGGCTGGCCGGTCACATCGCTCAATCATGCGGAGAGAAACCATGAGTCGCCGTTCCTTCCTGAAAGCCGTCGCGGTTGCTGCCGCGCTCGGCGCAAGCATCGCGCACGCGGACACCAAGACGCTCGTCGTCGGGACGGATACGTCGTTCATGCCGTTCGAGTTCAAGCAAGGCGACAAGTACGTCGGCTTCGATCTCGACCTGTGGGCCGAGATCGCGAAGGACCAGGGCTGGAAATACACGATCCAGCCGATGGATTTTGCGGGCCTGATCCCGGCGCTGCAGACGCAGAACATCGACGTCGCGCTGTCGGGGATGACGATCAAGGAGGAGCGGAAGAAGGCGATCGACTTCTCCGCGCCGTACTACGACAGCGGCCTCGCGGCGATGGTGCAAGTCGGCAACACGTCGATCAAGTCGATCGACGACCTGAACGGCAAGGTGATCGCCGCGAAGACGGGCACGGCGACGATCGACTGGATCAAGGCGCACCTGAAGCCGAAGGAGATCCGCCAGTTCCCGAACATCGACCAGGCTTACCTCGCGCTGGAAGCCGGCCGGGTCGACGCGGCGATGCACGACACGCCGAACGTGCTGTTCTTCGTGAACAACGAAGGCAAGGGCAAGGTGCAGGTCGCGGGCCAGCCGGTCAGCGGCGACAAGTACGGGATGGGTTTTCCGAAGGGCAGCCCGCTCGTGCCGAAGGTCAACGCGTCGCTCGTGAAGATCAAGGCCGACGGCCGTTACGCGCAGATCTACAAGAAGTGGTTCGGTGCCGAACCGCCGAAGATGTGAGCGTGACGCGGCAACAGCGCGCGGCCGTGTGGCCGCGCCGGTCTTGAATCGAACGGGAGCGACAAGTGAATTTCGATTGGTCGGCGATCTGGGCGGCGTTGCCGGACCTGATGGACGGGGTCCGGTTGACGGTGTTCATCGCATTTTTCGGGCTGGCGGGCGGTTTCATCGTCGGGATGGTCGCGGGGATGTTCCGCGCATACGGACCGAAGGCGATGAACGTGCTCGTCCAGGTCTACATTGAATTGATCCGCGGCACGCCGATCGTCGTGCAGGTGATGTTCCTGTATTTCGCGCTGCCGTTGCTCGCGCACATCCGCATCGACGGCCTGACGGCCGCGATCATCGCGATCACGGTGAATTCCGGCGCGTATCTCGCGGAAGTCGTGCGTGGCGCGCTGCTGTCGATCCCGAAGGGGTTGACGGAAGCGGGGCTCGCGATGGGCTTGTCGATGCCGCGCGTGCTGCTGAAGGTGGTCGGGCCGCTGGCGTTCCGGCGGCTGATTCCGCCGCTCGGCAATCAGTGCATCGTGAGCCTGAAGGACACGTCGCTGTTCATCGTGATCGGCGTCGGCGAACTGACGCGCAAGGGGCAGGAAATCATCGCGGGCAATTTCCAGGCAGTCGAGATCTGGAGCGCGGTGGCTGTGATCTATTTGGTTCTTACCGGTGCAATGACGCTGACGCTTCGGCTCGTCGAAAAGAGGATGCGCATCCTATGAGCATGATCGAATTCCAGAACGTGTCGAAGAGCTTCGGCCACGTGCCGGTGCTGAAGCATATCGACCTGAAGATCGACGCGGGCGAGGTCGTCGTCGTGATCGGCCCGTCGGGGTCGGGTAAATCGACGATGTTGCGCTGTATCAACGCGCTCGAGAAAATCACCGGCGGCGAGCTGCTCGTCGACGGCCAGAGCGTGCGTGGCAACGCGACGACGATCCGCAACATCCGGCTCGAAGCCGGCATGGTGTTCCAGCAATTCAACCTGTTTCCGCAAATGACCGCGCTCGAGAACGTGATGTTCGGGCCGACCCAGGTGCGCGGCGCGTCGCGTGCCGACGCACGCGACCAGGCGATGGCGCTGCTCGACAAGGTCGGCCTCGAATCGCGGGCGAATCATTACCCGTCCGAGCTGTCGGGCGGCCAGCAGCAGCGCGTCGCGATCGCGCGTGCGCTCGCGATCCGGCCGCGGCTGATGCTGTTCGACGAGCCGACGTCGGCGCTCGATCCGGAATTGCGCCACGAAGTGCTGAAAGTGATGCAGGATCTTGCTACCGAAGGGATGACGATGATCGTCGTCACGCACGAGATCGGCTTCGCGAAGCGGGTCGGCACGCGCCTGCTGTTCATGGATCAGGGCGGTATCGCCGAGGACGGTCATCCGGTCGACTTGATCGACCGGCCGCCGACACCGCGCCTGAAGGAGTTCCTGAAACATGTGTCCTGAAAGAAACCGAATCATCTGACATGCCGCTTTCCCTTTCTCCCGTCATCGCCGGTGCGCCGTTCGACATCGGCGTGCGCCTCGGCGAGCTCGCCCGTCCCGTGTTCGATGCGTACATGCAGCAGAGCGGTGCGTGGCAGGCCGTGCGCCGCTGGCGCGGCCATCCGTTCGTCGATGCGCTGCGGCAGGCCGCGCTGGCCGCGTACCCCGATCTCGTCGCGGAACTCGACGGAATCGCGGCGGGCATCGGCTGGCCGGCCGAGGACATCTTTCTGTGGAACTGCCGTGGCGAGCTGATCCACAACGCGCCGGACGGCTGCACGACGCTGGCCGCGCGCGATGCGGACGGCACGCGCTGGATCGCGCACAACGAGGACGGCGATCCGTTCCTGCGCGAGCGCTGCCTGCTCGTCGACGTGCAGCCTGCGGGCAAACCGGGCTTCATCAGTTTCTATTACCCCGGCTCGCTGCCGGGGCATACCTTTGCCGCGAACCGCGCGGGCATCGCGCAGGCGATCAACAACCTGCGGATCCGGACGCCCGCGCCGGGCGTGCCGCGGATGATTCTCGCGCGCGCCGTGCTCGATGCGACGTCGCTCGACGCGGCAGCCGACGTGCTGCGCACACATGCCCGCGCGAGCGGCTTCCACCATACGCTCGGCGCGACCGGCGATGCGCGGCTGCTCAGTATCGAAGCGAGCGTCGCGCGCTGCTCGGTCGTCGACGTGGCGCGGCTTGCCGGCCATGCGAACCATCTCGTGCACCCCGGTTGCGACGCGGAAGCGCAGATCGTCACGCAATCGTCGGCCGACCGGCAGCGGCGCGTCGACGCGCTGACACCGGGCATCGACGCGGTCGACGAAGCCGCGCTGCTGCGCGTGCTCGGCGATCGCGCGCCGGAAGGGCTGCCGATCTATCGCGACGACCCGGCCGACCCCGACGACGAGAACACGCTGGCGACCGCGGTGTTCGCGATCGGTGCGGCGGCGATCGATTTCAGCATTCATCAACACGGCACGCAGCGCTTTGCGACGCGCATCGTGCCGTCCGGACGCGCACACGGCGCGTCCTGATCCATGAGGCAACGCATGACGACCGTTTTTCATCGCGCCCCGCGCGCCACCTTGCCCGTCGCCGTCGCAGGCGACGGCATCGAGATCATCGACTCGACCGGCAAACGTTATATCGACGCATGCGGCGGCGCGGCCGTCTCGTGTCTCGGCCACAGCAACCAGCGCGTGATCGATGCGATCAAGCGCCAGGCGCAGCAACTGGCGTACGCGCATACGTCGTTCTTCACGACCGACGTGGCCGAGGAACTGGCCGACCGGCTCGTCGATGCCGCGCCGGCCGGCCTCGAACACGTGTATTTCGTGTCGGGCGGCTCCGAGGCGGTCGAGGCCGCGCTGAAGCTCGCGCGCCAGTATTTCGTCGAGAAGGGCGAGCCGCAGCGTAGCCATTTCATCGCGCGGCGCCAGAGCTATCACGGCAACACGCTCGGCGCGCTCGCGATCGGCGGCAACGCGTGGCGGCGCGAGCCGTTCCTGCCGCTGCTGATCGAAGCGCATCACGTGAGCCCGTGTTATGCGTACCGCGACCAGTTGGCGGGGGAAACCGACGAAGCGTATGCGCAGCGTCTGGCGGACGAGCTCGAGCAGAAGATCGTCGAGCTCGGCGCGGACAACGTCGCGGCGTTCGTCGCGGAAACGGTGGTGGGCGCAACGGTCGGCGCGGTGCCGCCGGTGCGCACGTACCTGAAGAAGATTCGCGCGGTGTGCGACAAGTACGGCGTGCTGCTGATCCTCGACGAGATCATGTCGGGGATGGGGCGCACGGGCTACCTGTATGCGTGCGATGAAGACGGCGTCGCGCCCGACCTGCTGACGATCGCGAAAGGGCTCGGCGCGGGTTACCAGCCGATCGGCGCGACGCTCGTCAGCGACCGCATCTACCGGACGATCGTCGACGGCTCCGGCTTCTTCCAGCACGGTCACACCTACCTCGGCCACGCGACCGCGTGCGCGGCCGCGCTCGAAGTGCAGCGCGTGATCGCGGAAGAGAAGCTGCTCGACAACGTGAAGGCGCGCGGCGAACAGCTGCGTGCATCGCTGCGCGAGCATTACGGCGCGCATCCGCATATCGGCGACGTGCGCGGCCGCGGGCTGTTCGTCGGCGTCGAACTCGTGCGCGATCGCGACACCAAGGCGACGTTCGACCCCGCATTGAAACTGCACGCGGCGGTCAAGCGCGAAGCGATGCAGCGCGGGTTGATGGTGTATCCGATGGGCGGGACGATCGACGGCGTGAACGGCGATCACATCCTGATCGCGCCGCCGTTCATCTGCACCTCGCAGCAGATCGATACGATCGTCGAGCGGCTGTCCGGCGCGATCGGTGCGGCGCTTGCGTCGGCCGGCGTGTGACGGCGTCGATACACTGAACTTCACCGGATCATCGCCATGACGAACAGACTGCCACTTTTCGATCCCGCGTCGGCCACCGACGCACAGAAGGCCGTGCTGGCCGACATTCTCAGCGGCCCGCGCGGCAACCTGAACGGGCCGTTTCTCGGCTGGATCGCAAGCCCCGAGCTGGCGCAGCACGCGCAGAAGCTCGGTGCGTTCTGCCGTTATCGCACGGGTCTGCCGCTGCGGCTGTCGGAACTCGCGATTCTCGTGACGGCCGCGCGCTGGCGCTCGCAGGCCGAGTGGCACATCCACCATCCGATCGCGCTCGATGCGGGCGTGCCGGCCGCGACGGCCGATGCGATCCGGCGCGGCGTCGAACCTGCATTCGAATCGGACGACGATGCGCTGATCCATGCGTTCGCGAGCGAGTTGTACGACACGCGGCGCGTGAGCGACGCGACGTTCGTGCGCGCGGAAGCGCGCTTCGGCCACGAAACCGTCGTGAATCTCGTTGCGCTGCTCGGCTACTACGCGCTCGTCGCGATGACGCTGAACACGTTCGGCATGCACGCGGACGGGCAGACCGATCTGCCGTTTCCGGAGTAAGCGCCGTGCATTGATCGTGCCGGAACGGCGAGCGCGATACGTCTGACGATCGCGCCGCCGGCATCAATGCAACCAAATGTATTCATGCGGGATCAACGGCCGATGGCCGCGTATGATGGCTTGTTCACGTCGACATGATCGGTGAACAAGCATGACGAGTACCCGCAAGACCTTGATGATTGCCGGTGGGCTCCTGGTAGCCGCGGCCGGCTCTGCCTACGTGATGCTGCTGCGCGCGGACCACCGTGCGATCGAAGATTCAGGCATCGGCGATTCCGCCGCGCCGGTTGCCACGGCGCCCGCGAACAACGATCACGCGGTGCAGGGCGCCATCGCGCCGCCGGCACCGGCTGCCGCCGATACGGCGCCGAAACAGGCGGCTGTCCCGCCGCCTTCACCCGCACCGGCGCCTGCGCCGGCTGCACCCGTAACCGCGCGCGTGAGCGCCGCACCTGCATCTGTCCCCGCCGTTCCGGTCGTCAGCGAGAAAGCACCGCCGCCGAAGGTCAACGTCGTGACGGTCGATGCACAGGATTCGACCCCGCCAGCCGCACAATCTGCGCAACCCGCACAGTCGGCCGCGCCGTCGCAGGTCACGCAACGCGCACCGCGCAAGCGCGATGGCCTCGAACGCCACGCGGCCGCAGCGCCTGCGGCAACGAAATCCGAAACGCCGGAGACGGCCGCGCTCGTCAGGCAATCGGCGAAGCTCGATCCGTCGTTGCCGCCGCCGCCGATGTCGTCGATGTCGGCAAGCAGCGGGGCGACTCGGCAGGGCGATTCGTCGTCGGGCGCGAATCCGGTTGCTGCGGCGATGACCGAGCAACTGGTCCGGGAATCGAGCAACGTCAGGACGACGAACGGCAGCCCGCCTGCGACGTCGAAGTGATGTCGGCGGCGGGCGTCTGTCATATGACGGACGCGCGTCGCGATCGTGTCGTCGAGGGTGGACCGGGCGTGCGACGAGCCGTTCGCGAAACGTGTCGGCGCATGCGCTTCAGCGCCTGTTCAAAGTTTCGACGATAACGACGCGCAATTTCCATCGAGGCGTTCGCCCGCAAACGCGCGTGCGACGAATCGAGTGGAATCGGGCAGCGAGCCGTTGACGGTTCCGGAGTGGTCGAGTGCCGGATAAAAATGCCACTCGATCCGGTCACCGGCCCGGCAGGCGTCAGTGGCGAGTGCGATCTGGTCCGGCACGAACACGTCGCGATCCTTGCCGCCCGTGCCGATGAAGATCGGGATATCCGACGTCAGCGCCGGATAGGCGGCTTCCCGCTGGATCGCCTCGAATGCCGGTTTGGGCGAGCGCTTGAAGCTGCTGTCGTACGTGAGCCCGTCCGCGACGATCCTGTCTTCGAGCGCATGCAGGCAGGCGTGCCGGCTCAGTTCGAACGCCGGCATCGCCTTGTCGTTCAGGTAATCGGCAGGAACGAACGCGGGATCGAGCAGCGCCGCGGTACTGATGCGCAGCATGTCGTACGCGAAGGTCGGGACGACCGACTGGTGCGCATGTGCGCGCTCGGCATCGGCCGCGTGGACGTGAACGGCCGCATAGGGCGTGCCGGTTGCCACTACACCGGCGATCGCCAGTTCGGGCGCATACGACTTCGCGAAGACGGCCGTTGCAAACGCGGCGCGTGCGCCTTGCGATTGCCCGAACACGACGACGCGGGACGTCAGGTCGAAGTCGCCGTGCTGCACCGCGCGGATGCTGTCGAGCACGCTGTACGCGAGCGGGCGCGTCAGTCCGTAGGGATGCACGCCGGGCGCACCGAGGCCCTGATAGTCGGTTGCGACGATCGCGTAGCCGCGGGCGAGCCAGTCATTCAGATAGCGCGTGTCGCGTTCGCTGCGGCGCGCCAGCGACGGCGCACACACGCCGGCACTGCCGACGGTGCCGTGTGCCCACGCCATCGTCGGCCAGCCGCCTGGCGGCGGCGTTCCTTTCGGCAGAAACAGGGCGCCGGACACGACGATCGGCGTGCGGCCGTCGACGCCGTCGGTCGATGTGTAGAGGATCCGGATGTTCTTGCCGGCTTCGGCGAGGCTCTGCTCGGGTGTCAGCGGCTCGGCGCGCAGCAATTGTCCGGGCGTTGCCGGAACGGTGTCGGTCCACGCATAGAAGGCTGGAACGCCGGCGTCCCGCCCGACAGGGAGCGGTTCGGCGGCAAGTGCCCACGTGCCGACAGCGGCGCCGAGGGCCAGCATGACGAACGATCTGATTGGCGTGCCGAGCATCATCGGTGTTCTCTGGTTGACGGACAGGTTCGACGAAGCCTACGCCCGATCGGGTTGGCCGTGCAACGGCGTGTTGACGACGGGCCGCCGTGCGAGCGATGCAGCACGGCGGCCATCGATCGCTCAGGCGACGGGCAGATAACGTTCCACCAGCCTGGCCCAGAACGCGGAACCGACGACCAGGTTCTCGTCGTTGAAGTCGTAGGTCGCGCTATGCAGCGTGTTCCCGCCGTCGGTCGGGCCATTGCCGATCCTCAGGAATGTACCGGGGCAGGCCTGCAGCATGTACGCAAAGTCCTCGCTGCCCATCAACGGCGCCATCTGTTCCGTCACGCGCGCCTCGCCAACTAGCTCCTTCGCAACTTCGATCGCAAGCTCGGTTTCGGCATCGGCGTTCGTCACGACCGGGTAGCCTTCCACATAATCGACGACGGCCCGGAGGCCGTAACTGTCGGCCTGCGCGTGCACGAGCGCGGTGATTCTTTCCTTCAGCATCCGGCGGACATCCGCATCGAACGACCGGACGCTGATGCTCAGCTCGACTTCGCCCGGAATCACGTTCGGGGCCGATCCGCCGGCGATCTTGCCGATCGTCACGACCGCGGACTGCGTCGGATCGACGTTGCGCGACACGATGGTCTGCAAGGCCATCACGATGCTGCCGGCCGCGACGATCGGGTCGTTGGCCAGGTGCGGGCGGGCGGCGTGCCCGCCCTTGCCGATGATCTTCACGAAGACCCGGTCGCCCGCGGCCATGAAATGCCCCTTGCGGAACATGAACGTGCCGGCCGGCGCGCCCGGATGGTTGTGCATGGCGAACACCGCGTCGCACGGAAAGCGCGTGAAGAGCCCTTGCTCGACCATGCGCTTGGCCCCGCTGTCGAAGCCGCGTTCCTCGGCCGGCTGGAAGATCAGATGCACGGTGCCGTCGAATCGCCCGCGTTGTGCGAGGTGCCGGGCCGCGCCGAGCAACATCGCGGTATGGCCGTCATGGCCGCACGCATGCATCCGTCCCGGGTGCAGGCTCTTGTGACCGAACGTATTGCGTTCGTCGATCGGCAGCGCATCCATGTCGGCGCGGATCCCGATACGACGTTCGCTCGAACCCGATCGCAGCGTACCGATCACGCCGGTGCCGGCAATGCCCGTCGCGACCGTGTAGCCATATTCCTGCAGGCGGCTTGCGACGATTTCCGCGGTCTGCACTTCCTCGAATGCCAGTTCGGGGCAGCAATGCAGCGCATAGCGGAGCTTGCGCATGTCGTCGGCAAGCGGCTGCAGATCGGAGAGGGAACTGAGGTCGGGTAATAGCATGTGCGGTCCAGGAAAAATGCGGCTGACTAGAAGGGGCCCCAATGCATCGCGACGCCGGTCGCAATGGCGGCGATGCAGATGGCGAACCACGCAATCAGTAGCGGCGTGACGAAACGCACCCACTTGAAGTAGGGGATGCCGGACGTTGCGAGGACAGCCATCAGGACACCGGAAGTCGGGTTGAAGCAGTTGATGAAACCTTCGCCGAGCAGCACGGCCTGCACCGTGACCTGTCGGGTCAGGTGCAGCGTGTCGCCAAGCGGCGCGAAGATCGGCACGAGCACCGCCGATTCGCCGGACCCGGACGAGATGCCGACATGGATCAACGCGGCGCTCAGGAACATGCAGATCGCGGCCAGTGTGGCATCCAGCGGTGCGAGCATGCCGGCGAGCGTGTTGACGATCGGGTCCATGATTCTGCCGTCGCCGAGCACGATCGAGATGGCCCGCGCCATGCCGACCACGAGCGCGCCCTTGACGAGCCCGCCGCAGCCGTGGAGGAACGTGTCCGCGATCGCACCCGGGCGCATGCCGCTCACGATCCCGGCGGCGATCGCCATGACGAGAAACATCGCGATCATTTCGATCTCGGCCCAATTGCGCGTCGACGAACCGTAGACGAAAACCGCCAGACAGACGAGCACGATGCCGACGACGGCGAGTTGCCGCGCGTCGAACCGTTGCGCGGAAGACTGCGACCGGGTGCCGGCCGCACGGGTCGTCGAGTCGGGAACCGTTGCGTCATTGATTCGACCGGCACGGATTCGTGCGACGAGGAAAATAACGGTGGCCGCCAGAAACGCGACATAGATGCACACCCGGAACGTCATGCCGGAAAACATCGGCAGGCCGGCCAGGCGTTGCGACAGTCCGGTCGTTACAGGATTGAGGATGCCCGTGTTGAAGCCGGCATACGTGCCCAGATAGATCATGCCGGCGCCGATTTCTTTCGGCAGTTGCATCGACTCTGCGAGCAGCAGTCCGAGCGGGACGAACGCGACGACCGAATTCGTCACCACGCCGAGTGTGCCGAGCAGCGAAAAAATGCAGCAGATGACGACGGCGGCGACGTGCGATCGCGTGCGCTCGCCTGGTGCGACCAGCGCAAGTGCGCTGCGCACGGCGCCCGTCGATTCGAGTACGGCCAGTGCGCCGCCGGTAAACAGGATGAGAAAGATGATGGGCGCGGACGTGGTCATTCCCTTGGCCAGCGCGACGAACATTTCGCCCGGCATCACGCCGTGGCGGGCAACCGGTGTCAGGCTGTTCGGAATGACGAAGCTGACGCCGTTGCTGACCGTTCGCGCAAACTCGCCGGACGGCACGACCCAGGTTGCGATGGCGGCCACCACCAGCATGACGAACAGCAGCACATAGGGGCTGATCGGCTCCTTGCCGCCGCGCGCGCGGGCGGGCTGGCGCGGTTGCCTCGTGCCGTCGACTGACTGGCTGACGTCGTTCATGTTGCTCCTCCGTTGATGTCCTCGAGTGGTCGGCCACCCTGTTTTCGGTCCGGCGCGGGCTGTCTGTTTGTCCGGGCCGGCTCCGGGGCGGAGTATCGGCGAAATCCCGTCTGGAAAGTTGCCTCCGTCGCTGCGAGAATGTTGCATTGAAGGCAACACTGGAGCACCCATTGGATACGGTCGAACGGAGTCTTTCGGAGCGCACGCTGCAATACCTGGTCGCGATCGCAACGTATGGCGGAATGCGCCAGGCGGCGGTCGGTCTGGATGTGAACGTGTCGACGATCAGCCGGCAGGTTGCCGTTGCCGAGCGCGAGCTCAGGTTGTCGCTGGTCACCCGTCGCGGGCGAAAAATGGAGTTGACGGAAGCGGGGCAGATGGCGGTCGATTATTTTCGCGATTGCGAACGCAACGCCCGCCGGTTTCGTGCGCAGCTCGACGAATATCGCGGCCTCAAACGCGGGCAGGTCACGATCGCCGCCGGCGAAGGGGCGGTAGCGAGCCTGGTCTCGATGGTCCTCAAGCCTTTCCTGGAAAAATATCCGGGTATCACCGTGGAGTTGCGCACCGGCTCGCTTCCGCAGCTGTTGTCGATGACCCGGGAGGATCAGGTCGATATCTGCGTATCGATCGGTGCGACGACAGATCCGACCTTGAACGCGCGCTTGTTCCAGAGCGAGCCCATCTGCGCAATATTCTCGGTCGATCATCCGATGGCGTCGCGCAAATCCGTGAAGATGGAAGCGCTCGTCAACGAGCGCGTGGTCTTCATGCCCGCCGAGTTCGGGCTGCAGGCCCATGTCGATGCGATCCTCGCCGATATCGGGTGCATCGTCGTGCCTGCATTCCGATGCGACCGGTTTTCGACGGCAGTCGCGATTGCCGCGCAGAATCTCGCCGTCGCGTTCATGACGCGCGGGGCGGCGCAGGAGCGGATCGCGGCGGGGCAGGTCGTCGCGGTGCCGCTCGATCATCCGATCGCACACTCGTTCGATCGTTATGTGGTCACGCGTGCGGGGCGGCGGCTCGGTCCGGCCGCGAATTATCTGCGGCGGGAAATCGTCAGGTTGATGTCGACGGTGTAGCGACGAAGGGGGCTTTGACCTGCGCGCCACCACCACTCGACGCAGATGCAAAAAAAGGACCCCGCACGCCGACCAAAGCATGCGGGGCCAAGAGAGACAAACTGTTGTGCGTTAAGCGGCGACCGCTTCTTCGGCCTGCGGCTGAGCGGCTGCAACCGGCGCCACGTCCTGCCGGATCAGGTGGTCGAACGCGCCGAGCGATGCCTTCGCGCCTTCGCCGACCGCGATCACGATCTGCTTGAACGGCACCGTCGTTACGTCGCCGGCCGCGAACACGCCCGGCACCGACGTCGCGCCGCGTGCATCGACGACGATCTCGCCGTGCTTCGACAGTTCGATCGTGCCTTTCAACCATTCGGTGTTCGGCACGAGGCCGATCTGCACGAACACGCCTTCGAGATCGATGCGCTGCGCTTCGCCCGTACGCAGATCCTTGTAGACGAGCCCGTTCAGCTTGCTGCCGTCGCCGGTCAGCTCGGTCGTTTGCGCTTGCGTGACGATCGTCACGTTCGGCAGGCTGCGCAGCTTGCGCTGCAGCACTTCGTCCGCGCGCAGTTGCGCGCCGTATTCGATCAGCGTGACGGCCTTCACGATGCCGGCGAGGTCGATCGCGGCTTCGACGCCCGAGTTGCCGCCGCCGACCACCGCGACGCGCTTGCCCTTGAACAGCGGGCCGTCGCAGTGCGGGCAGTACGCGACACCGCGATTGCGGTATTCACGCTCGCCCGGCACGTTGATTTCGCGCCAGCGCGCGCCGGTCGCGAGGATGATCGTCTTTGCCTTCAGCACCGCGCCGTTCGCGAGGCGGATCTGGTGCACGTCGCCCGGAATCAGCGCGTCGGCGCGCTGCACGTCCATGATGTCGACGTCGTACTGCTTCACGTGCTGTTCGAGCGCGGTCGCGAACTTCGGCCCTTCGGTTTCCTGCACCGACACGAAGTTCTCGATCGCCATCGTGTCGAGCACCTGGCCGCCGAAACGCTCGGCGACGACGCCCGTCGCGATGCCCTTGCGTGCCGAGTAAATCGCCGCGGCCGCGCCTGCCGGGCCGCCGCCGACGATCAGCGTGTCGAACACCGGCTTGCTTTCGAGCGACTTCGCAGCGCGGGCGCTTGCACCCGTATCGAGCTTCGCGAGGATTTCCTTCACGCTGCTGCGGCCCTGGCCGAACGAGGTGCCGTTCAGGAACATCGTCGGCACGGCCATGATCTGGCGCGACTCGACTTCATTCTGGAACAGCGCGCCGTCGATCGCGACGTGACGGATGCGCGGGTTGATCAGCGACATCACGTTCAGCGCCTGCACGACTTCCGGGCAGTTCTGGCACGACAGCGAGAAATACGTTTCGAACGCGTAGTCGCCGTCGAGCGCGCGGATCTGTTCGACCACGTCGTCGTCGAGCTTGATCGGGTGGCCGCCCGTCTGCAGCAGCGCGAGCACGAGCGACGTGAATTCATGGCCCATCGGGATGCCGGCGAAGCGGATGCCGGCCGGCTTGCCGGGCTCGCCGATCGAGAACGACGGCTTGCGCTCGGCGTCGTCGCGGCGTTCGGTCACGGTCACGCGATCCGTCAGCGACGCAATCTCGTTCAGCAGCGCCAGCAGTTCCTGCGATTTCGCGCTGTCGTCGAGCGAGGCGACGAGTTCGATCGGGCGCGTGATCTTTTCGAGGTGCGCTTTCAGTTGATTCTTGAGATTGGCGTCGAGCATGGCGTTTCGGATTCCGTATTAATGATTCTGGTCGGGCACGTCGTGCCGGAGGAGGGCGCGGGCCGCGCGATGCGGCGGCCCGTATTCGTGTGTCTCGCGCGCCTCGTGCGAGGCGCGCGGAGCGATCGTCAGATCTTGCCGATCAGGTCGAGCGACGGGGTCAGCGTTTCCGCGCCCGGCGTCCACTTGGCCGGGCACACTTCACCCGGGTGCGCCGCGATGTATTGCGCAGCCTGCACCTTGCGCAGCAGTTCGCCCGCGTCACGGCCGATGCCGTTGTCGTGGATTTCGCACAGCTTGATCTCGCCTTCCGGGTTGATCACGAACGTGCCGCGCAGCGCCATCCCTTCTTCCTCGATCAGCACGTCGAAGTTGCGCGACAGCGTGAGCGTCGGGTCGCCGATCATCGGGTACTTGATCTTGCCGATCGTGTCCGACGTGTCGTGCCATGCCTTGTGCGTGAAGTGCGTGTCGGTCGACACGCCGTAGATTTCGACACCCAGCTTCTGGAATTCCGCGTAACGGTCGGCGAGGTCGCCCAGCTCGGTCGGGCAGACGAACGTGAAGTCGGCCGGGTAGAACACGACGACGGACCACTTGCCCTTGAAGTTCTCTTCCGACACGGGCACGAAATCGCCGTTGTGGTATGCGGTTGCCTTGAACGGCTTGATTTGGGTGTTGATGATCGGCATCTGGTGAGTTCCTTTGCTTCAGTGGTGAGTGGAGTGTTGCCAGTATCCGGGTTCACCCTGATCTTGTGAAATTGCTTGTTTCAATCCGGGGCATCGGGAATTTCTATCTGCTTCCGGCCCTTGATTGGGCGGGGGCGGGCGGCGATGCGGTTGACGCACTGTGCGCGGTCGGGCGGGCGCGGCTCGGGCGCTCGTGGGGGAAACGTAGGGGATTGTGTCCGTCGGGATGAATCGGCTCGTTTGCGCAGACCGCTGATCGGGCAGTCGGCGCCGGGGCTTCTTTACCACTCGGCGCGCAAGCTCTCTTGGCTGGCGACCGGACGGCCCTTCCATAGACCGAACGCGTCGTCGGCCGATGTCTTCGTGTGCTGCGCGATATACGCATCGATCGCGTCGCGAACGATCTCGGCTCGGGAGCGGTTTTTGATTGTGGCGATGGCGGTCAACGCGGCAAGCTGGTCATCCGACAGATCGACCGGAATACTGTTCATCTCGACCTCCGTCAGGTGAAACGCCCATCATGGCGATCCGGTCGCGCCAGTGCAAGGTCGCGGCAAGTCCGATACGCGTGTCGCGTTCCGGATCGGTCGACCGACGGCGCAGCAGCAGCCTGCGCCGCTCAAATCCCCGCCATCTTCCTCAACCACTCAGCCAGCCGCCGTGCCCCATCCGGCATGTCCGCGTCCTCGCGCGTGCACAGGTAGTAGTCGCGCCCGTCGTCCAGCGCATGATCGAACAGCTTCACGAGTTCGCCGTTCGCCAGTTCGCGTTCGACCAGCGGCGCACGCAGCAGCGCGGCACCGAGATCCGCGCGCGCGGCGCTCAGCGTGAGCTGGCCGTCCTCGAACATCGGTCCCACCGCATGCGACACGTGCCGCACGCCGGCGCCCTGCAGCCAGTTGACCCACGTGCTGCGATCCTCGTCGTGCACGAGCGGCGCGCGCGCGAGATCGGCCGGCGTGCGGAACGGCCCGTGGCGCTTCAGGAACGACGGGCTGCACATCGGCACCATCGCGCCCGGCAGCAGCCGCTCGCAGCGGTAGCCGGGCCAGTCGCCGGTGCCGAAGCGGATCGACAGATCCGACGCGTCGCTTCGGTAGTTGCGGTGATGCGCATACAGCACGGTCACGTCGACGTCCGTGTTGTCGGCCAGGAATGCGTGCAGCCGCGGAATGAACCAGCCGATGCCGAGCAGCGGAATCAGGCTGACCGTGATCTGCCGCAGCGACGAGCGGTCGCGCACGAAGCGCGTCGCGCTGCGCAGCACCGAGAACGCGGCGCTGATCGAGCGGTAGTAGTCGCGCCCTTCGTCGGTGAGCGCGAGCAGCCGGCCCTCGCGCACCGTCAGCGGCGTCTGGATGAACGCTTCGAGCAGTTGCAGCTGATGGCTGACCGCCGACGGCGTGATGTCGAGCTCGCCCGCCGCCGCGGTGACCGACCCGAGACGCGCGAATGCTTCGAACGCACGCACCGCGCGCAGCGGCGGATCGTGCGGTAATTGTTCGATATTTTTCATGTATCGAATTTTATCGAAAAGTCAGGATGAGCGGCAATCTGAAAATATCTTGTGTTTACATGTGCTTGGTTTAATCTGCAGGGAACGGCATAAGCATCCAACAATTGGGTATTTGGGGTTTGGGTGCTGAATATTTAATATTTTTCATGTTTTGATCCGAATCGCCGATCCCCACACATGAAAATCCCGTTCCTTCACGCAAGCCTCGTTTTCTCGGCGGCCGCCCTGGCCGCATCCGTTCCCGCGTTCGCGCAGTCCGCGCCGCAGACGATCGCGATCGGTCTCGCCGCGCCGCTCACCGGTCCGTCCGCGCGTATCGGCAAGGACTTGCAGAATGGTGCGCAACTCGCGATCGACGACGCGAACGCGAAGCATCCGACCATCGGCGGCAAGCCGGTCGTCTACAAGCTCGTCGCGGCCGACGATCAGTCCGATCCGCGCACGGCCGTCGCGGTCGCTCAGCAGCTCGTCGACCAGCACGTGATCGGTGTCGTCGGTCACTGGAACACGGGCTGCAGCGTGCCGGCGGCACGCGTCTATCGCGATGCGGGCATTCCGCAGATCGCGCCGGCGTCCACCGGCCACCAATACACGCAGCAGGGTTATGCGACGGCCTTCCGCATCATGGGTCACGACGATGCGGGCGGCAACTTCACCGGCGCGTATGCGGTGAAGACGCTGAAGGCGAAGCGCATCGCGGTGATCGACGATCGCACGTCGTTCGGCGCGGGGCTGGCCGACCAGTTCATCAAGGGCGTGCAGGCGAACGGCGGCGCGATCGTCGATCGCCAGTACGTGAACGACAAGACGACCGACTTCAGCGGCGTGCTGACCGCGATCAAGGGCAAGCGCGCCGATCTCGTGTTCTTCGGCGGCCTCGATGCGCAGGCCGCGCCGATCGCGCGCCGGATGCGCCAGCTCGGCGTGAACGCGCCGCTGCTCGGTGCGGGCGGCTTCGTGAGCCAGACCTTCCTGTCGCTCGCGGGCAAGGACGGCGACGGCGTGACGGCGCTCGAACCGGGCCTGCCGCTCGACCGGATGCCGGGCGGCAAGACGTTCGACACGCAGTACCAGGCACGCTATCGTGCACCGATCGAACTGCATGCGCCGTTCGCGTACGACGCGGCCGCCACGCTGATCGCGGCCGCGCAGAAGGCCGGTACGACGCAGCCGGCGAAGCTGGTCGCGGCGGTCCGCGCGATCGACCGGCCCGGCGTGACGGGGCGGATCGCGTTCGATGGCGAAGGCAACCTGAAGGATCCGGCGTTCACGATCTATCAGGTGCGCGGCGGCAAGTGGACCGTCGTCGACGTGCTCGGCGGCTCGCGCACCGTGGCCAAGTAAATCAACGACAAAGACGATCCCCATGACCGAACCGACCCAGACATCCGCCGCCGCACCCGAGGACACGCGCCTCGGGATCCTCGCGCGGCGCCGCATCGAAGCGGAAATCATCAAGCCGATCTACGAGATCATGAAGCGCGAGTTCGGCGCCGAGCGCGCGCAGGCCGTGATCGCGGAAGCCGTGCGCGGCGCGGCCGTCGATGCGGGCCGCACGTTCGCCGCGCAGGAGCCGGACGGCACGAGCGTGAAGTCGTTCATCGCGCTGCAGGTGCTGTGGGAGAAGGACGATGCGCTTGACGTCGAGGTGCGGCGCGTGGACGACGCGCACTACGACTACGACGTGCATCGCTGCAGCTACGCGGAGATGTATCACGCGATGGGGCTCGGCGAGATCGGGCACCTGCTGAGCTGCGCGCGCGACAGCCATTTCATCCAGGGCTATGCGCCGGACATCACACTCACGCGCACGAGCACGATCATGCAGGGCGGCAAGCGCTGCGATTTCCGTTACGCACGGCAATCCGCGCCGGAGCACGGCGATGCGTGACGGCAACGTGAGCGCGCCGCGCGTCGACGGCGACCGCCTGTGGGCATCGCTCGAGCGGATGGCGCAGATCGGCGCGACGCCGAAAGGCGGCGTCTGCCGTCTCGCGCTGACCGATCTCGATCGCGCGTCGCGCGACCTGTTCGTGCAGTGGGCGCAGGAGGCCGGCTGCACGGTGCGGGTGGACCGGATGGGCACCGTGTTCGCGCGCCGCGCGGGCCGCAACCCCGACGCCGCGCCGGTGATGACGGGCTCGCACGCCGATTCGCAGCCGACGGGCGGCCGCTATGACGGCATCTACGGCGTGCTCGGCGGGCTTGAAGTCGTGCGTGCACTGAACGACGCGGGCATCGAGACCGAGCGTCCGGTCGACGTCGTGATCTGGACCAACGAGGAAGGTTCGCGCTTCGCGCCGGCGATGATTTCGGCCGGCGTGTTCGCGGGTGTCTATACGCTCGAATACGGGCTGTCGCGCACGGACACCGCGGGCAAGACGATCGGCGAGGAACTGGAACGGATCGGCTACGCGGGCGCCGAGCCCGTCGGCGGTTATCCGGTGCACGCGGCGTACGAGCTGCATATCGAACAGGGCGCGATTCTCGAACGGGCCGGCAAGACGATCGGCGTCGTGACGGCCGGGCAGGGGCAGCGTTGGTACGAGGTGACGCTCACCGGTGTCGATGCGCATGCGGGCACGACGCCGATGGAGTTCCGTCGCGATGCGCTGGTCGGCGCCGCGCGGATGATCTCGTTCGTCGAAGTGCTCGGCCGTCGTTACGCGCCGTATGCGCGCGCAACGGTCGGCATGATCGAAGCGCGGCCGAATTCGCGCAACACGGTGCCGGGCGGCTGCTTCTTCACGGTCGAATTCCGTCACCCCGACGACGCGGTGCTCGACGAACTGGACGCGGCGCTGCGTGCGGAACTCGCCCGCGTGGCCGACGAAACCGGTCTTGGCACGCAGATCGAGCAGATCTTCACGTATCCGCCGATACCGTTCGCGCCGCGTTGCATCGACACGGTGCGTGACGCGGCCGAGGCGCTCGGGCTGACGCACATGGATATCGTGTCCGGCGCGGGACATGACGCGTGTTATGTCGCGCGCGTCGCGCCGACCGGGATGATTTTCGTGCCGTGCGTCGACGGGCTGAGCCACAACGAGGCCGAAGCGATTACGCCCGAATGGGCGGCGGCGGGCGCAGATGTGCTGTTGCGTGCGGTGCTGCGGAGCGCGCAGGAAGCCTGAGCGTGATGAGGGCGGCCCGGCACAAGGTGGTACGCCGGGCCGCGCCGATTCTCTTCCGATGACGCCGGCGCGCGGTCCGCTTCAGACAGGCGGCGCGTGCCGATCGATGTAGCGCCGCATCACATGGAACGCGGTATCGGTGCGCCCCGGCATCGTTACCGGTGCACCATCGGACACAAAACCCAGCTTTTCATAGAACCGGTATGCCGATTCGCGCGCCGTGCACCACACGAGCGCGGCCCCGCGTTCTTCCGCGTGCCGCACGCACACCTGCACCAGCACGGGCCCGAAGCCCATGCCGCGAACGGCAGGGTCGACGGCCATTCCGCGAAGTCGCCACGCCGGCCGCGCACGGTCGTCGTCGCGCGGCTCCTCGCAAAGCGACGCGACCGCCACGATGCCCGACTGATCGTCGCGCACGCCGACGTGCAGCGTCGTCGCGGCATGGTCGCCCGCCAGTTCGCACGCGTTCAGATCGCCGTTCAGCAGGATCGCTGCCCGGAGCGGGTGGGTCTGCACGGCCTCGATCGATGCGATGGTGAACAGCGTGTCGCCTGGCGTCATCAACGTTCCTTGTGTGATCCGACCGCGCGTTACTGAGCGGCCTTGCGCCGCGCCATATACGCGAGATACGCGACGATCTGGTCGAGTTCCCGGTCGCTCAACTGATCGGGCGGAAACGCCGGCATGCTCCGGCCCGGCCAGTCGCGCACCGACGCCGGGTTGCGGATATAGCGGCGCAGCGCGGCGGGCTGGAAGTAGTCGACCGGATTCATCGGCGTGTTCAGGTCGGGGCCGGCATGGCTGCTGCCCGCGCCGTCGAGGCGGTGGCACGCGAGGCATTGCGTGACGAACAGGTGCTGGCCCGCGCGGGCCGGATCGTTTTCGGGCAGCGCGGAATCGACGGCGAGCGACGGCCAGCGTGTGACCGGCGACGATTCGATCGTGACGCGCACGATCTGGTACGGCCACTGCTCGCCGCGCACCGACGACGCATCCGGCCCGAGCCAGACGAGATAGAACGGCCCGGCGCTGACGTGCTTGCCGGGCAGTTTTGGCCATGGATGGGCCGGGTCCTCGATCGCGAGCCATGCAACGGCGCCGGCCGGCGCGCGGTGGCGCACGAGATCCATCGGCAACTGCGCGGCGAAGCCGTCGGCCGCTCGGGTTTCGAGCACGCCGTCGGCCGGCAGCGGCGTGTCGCCGAGTAGTGCGGCGAATGGCACGGCGCGGAACGTCATCGGCCGGCCGTAGGCGATGTCGCGCGGCACGTGGATGTCCGTCGCATCGGGGCGCGCGAGCAGCGTCTGGCGGGTGAGGGCGCGGGCCGTGCCGTCGGTTTCGAGTTCGAGCGCGGACTGGGCCGACGCGCGTTGTCCGATCAGGCAAACCGTCAGCAGCACAAGCAAAAACCACTGGCGCTTCAGCATTCGTTCTCCGGAAAAGGGCGTTCCGGCGGCGGCAGGAGGCGGAAACCGCGGCCGATGGAAGGAGTCGGGCGACAGTCTATCCGGTACGCGCGGCGCTGGCGACTGCGGCGCGGGTTGTGCGATCGGCGCACACGCGATGTAAGATCGTGCTCCGACACGGCCAGCAACACCCGGCGCCGGACTGCGAGCGCCACGATACTGTCGGCGATGCGCGGCCCGGTGACGTTCGACGCGACCGGACAAACACACATGGACACTCCTGCAGAGCGGGCGATCGCCCATATCCGACGATCCTGGCCGCCGGCACGGCCGGGCCCGGCATTTCCCGTCACGCTCAATTTCCATCCGGACACACTGGCCGACGGCATCGGCACGCTCGAGCGGATCGTCCGCGACGGCCTCTACCGGTCGCAGTTCGAGACGGCGACGAGTAATGGCGGCCTGACCGCGTATCCGGGCGGCGATCGCTGGCTCTGGGAAAGCAGGATGTTCGGGCAGGCGTACGACGCCGCCGATCCTGCGCTGCGGCCGAAGTACGGCGCACTGAACCATCTTCTCGATCCTGTCGGCGGGTCACGCCGCTTCGGATCATGTCATTTGCGCCTGCGAAGCGATGCGCATCGGCGAACGACCTTTTGTTACCCCGACAGCCATTACCGGCCCGAGCATTTCGCGATTCACGACTGCACGGCGCTGATCGCGCTCGCGGCCGAAAACCGCGACGACCTCGATCCGCTGCTCGACAACTACATCGAAGCGCAGGTGCACGGCGTGGTCAGTCTGGTTGACGATGTCGACGCGATCGTGCTCGATCCGAGCTATCGCGATACGTCGGTCGAGGCGGCGGCTGCGCGGTCGGGCTGCCGGGTCGAGTGGCATGGCGGTTTCCGGCTGTCGCTGGACAGGCTTGCCGAGTGCGTGCAGTTTCGTGGGCAGGTGGCGGCCGATGCGATCGAGCGCATCGCCGTCGATCGCATCGTGACGCCGGCCGCGCTTGGCCGCGTGCGAGGCGGTGTACTCGACTATCAGACGGCCAAATGGGTGTGGCATTGCGTGGCGCGGTTCGGGCAGGGTAGCGCGATCGCGGACTGAACGCGTTCATTTGGCGAGGTTCACGCGACGCCGCGCTCGCCGTGGCGTCAATGACTCGAACACGGCGCCTCGCTCTTCGGCAACGGCGTTTGCTGGCCCGGGTCGAAATCGGCTTCGCGCGTGCCCGACGGCGTCAGCGACACGAAATGCATTGTCGTGCCGCGCGCCGGGAAACCGGCGATGCCCGTCGTGCCCCACGGAATCGGTGAACGCTGCACGCCGCTCACCGCAATGTCCGCCGGCGCAAGCGCCAGCGTCAGCAGCCGTCCATCGCGAGTCGGCACATACGCATGCGTGTCGGAAATGCCGATGCCGGATTCGCGCACCGACGCCGGCAGGCAGCCGAGCGTTGCCGTGCGGCGCCCGTTAGGGTCGATCAGCATCGCGACACCGCGATCGTCCGCCGCCGTCGTGACGACGATGAAGCGGTCGATCGCCGGCACGTAGGCCGACGCGTACACGTAGTACCGGATGGCCTCGTTCAACGGCCCCAGCATGTCCAGCTTCGCCGTGACCGGATCGAACAGCGCGTATTCGAGCGTCGCGTCCGTACTGCCTTCGATGAATTTTTGCCAGACGAGCAGCGCGTTGCGCGGCGAGCCCGCGATCACCGGCCACCACTCGCGGCGGTGCGGCGCGACCGCAACGTGGTTCAGCACGCGCCCGGCCGCGTCGTAGGTTTTCAGATAGACGCCGTTGCCGGTGCCGAGGTTGTCGACGCCGCCGCCATCGACCCAGTCGGCGGAATAGAACACGACGAAGCGTTCGCCGACCGTGGCGACATGCCCCGAGTGACCGCCCGACTCGACGTCGTTCGGGTAGGGCTTGATCGGCTTCAGGTCGCGGCGGTAGACGCCGTAGCGCTGGCTGACCTCCTGCGGCGCGTTCCATCCGTCCTCGAACGTGACGAAGATGTCGCCGCGCGCGTTCTGCGCGATCGACACCGGTTCCTGCGCCTCGGGGCGGCTGATGAACGTATGGACGTGCAGCAGGTGCGGCTTGCCGGGCAGCCACTCGCCGACGTACACGTCATGCGGCCAGTTGCCGTTGCGCAGCGCGCCGCGCGGCACGATGCCCGAGCTGCTGAAGAACACCCAGCGGTTGCCGTTGCCCGCGTCGGCCACGCCGATGCCGTGCATGAAACGCCGCGGGTCGCCGGTCTCCTGCGGCGGCGGGGAGTTCTGCACGGCGACCGTATGCACGGTCGGTGCGCCGGCGAAGGCCGGCGGCGGTGCCGCGACGACGCAGCACGCGCCGCACAGCGCAGCCGCGACGCGCCGCGCGACCGCCTGCGCCGGGCGCGTGCGCCGCGTCATTCGACCGTCACCGATTTCGCGAGGTTGCGCGGCTTGTCGACGTCGGCGCCGCGCGCGCAGCCGACGTGATACGCGAGCAGTTGCAGCGGAATCACGTTGACGATCGGCGACAGCAGGTCACCCGATTCGCGTACGCGAATCAGGTGCGTGTCGCGGTCGGCGTCGATTTCGAGCTGATTGCCGGCCAGCACGTAGAGCCGCCCGCCGCGCGCCCGCACCTCGGCCATGTTGGACTTCAGCTTCTGGAACAGGCGGTCGTCCGGCGCGATCGTGACGACCGGCATCGCGCTCGTGACGAGCGCGAGCGGGCCGTGCTTTAGCTCGCCGGCCGCATAACCTTCCGCGTGGATGTACGACACCTCCTTGAGCTTCAGCGCGCCTTCCATCGCGATCGGGAAATGGATGCCGCGCCCGAGGAACAGCGCGTTCTCGGTGCGCGCGAACTTCGCGGCCCAGCCCATGATCTGCGTTTCCAGCGCGAGCGCATGGCTGATGCGGCCGGACAGCGCGCGCAACTGCTTCAGGTGCATCGCGACCTGTGCCGCATCGAGCCGGCCGCGCAGCTGCGCGAGCGTGAGTGTCAGCACGAACAGCGCGACGAGTTGCGTCGTGAACGCCTTGGTCGACGCGACGCCGAGCTCGATGCCGGCCCGCGTGAGGAACCGGAGCGGCGCGTTGCGCGCGATCGTGCTGGTCGCGACGTTGCAGATCGCCATCGACAGTTCCTGGCCCATCTCGCGCGCGCGCTCGATCGCGCCGATCGTGTCGGCCGTTTCGCCCGACTGCGAGATGCCGACCACGAGCGTGCGCGGATCGGCCACGGTATCGCGGTAGCGGAATTCGCTGGCGACCTCGACCTGCGCCGGCATACCCGCGATGCTCTCGAGCCAGTACTTCGCGGTCAGGCCCGCGTAGTAGCTGGTGCCGCAGCCGAGCAGCAGCACGCTCCGCACTCGCGACAGCAGCGCGCGCGTGCTGTCGGTCGCATCGAACAGCGCCGGCGAGATCGTGTCGATGCCGTCGAGCGTGCTGTCGATCGCGTTCGGCTGCTCGAAGATCTCCTTCTGCATGAAGTGTTGGTAAGGGCCGAGCGCAACGTCGCCGTCGCGCGCCTTCACCTGGCACAACGGGCGCTGCGCTTCCTGCCCGCCCGCGTCGACCACGGCGATGCGTTCCGGCGTGATCAGCGCGACGTCGCCGTCTTCCAGGTAGATGAAACGGTCGGTCAGGTCGCCGAGCGCCGCGCAGTCCGACGCCAGGTAATTCTGTTCGGCGCCGATACCGATCACGAGCGGCGACCCGGCGCGCGCGGCGACGAGACGCTGCGGCTCGCGCGCGCTCAGCACCGCGATCGCGTATGCGCCGTGCAGCCGCTTGACGGCGTGTACGACCGCGTCGAACAGGTCGTCGCGATAGACGCTGTGGATCAGGTGTGCGATCACCTCGGTGTCGGTTTCGCCGCGAAACACATAGCCGCGCTGCCGCAGCTCGGTGCGCAGCGCGTCGTGGTTCTCGATGATCCCGTTGTGCACGACCGCGATCGTGTCGCCCGACATGATCGGGTGCGCGTTCATCTCCGACGGCGCGCCGTGCGTCGCCCAGCGCGTATGCGCGATGCAGGTCCGCGCTTCGAGACCGAGCGTCATCACGCGATCCTGCAGGTCCGTCACGCGCCGCAGCGTGCGTTCGCTGCGCAGGCGGCCGGCGTCCTGCACGGCGATGCCGCATGAATCGTAGCCGCGATACTCGAGCCGGCTCAGTGCATTGACCAGTTGCGGCACCTGATTGTTCAGGCCGCTTGCTCCGACGATTCCGCACATGATTCACCTCGTCCACAAGAAGTTGCCGGCCTGCCGGCGATGCACGGCAGCGCGGCGTCAGGAGCGGCGCCACGCCGCACGGATGCGGTCCCGTGCGTGGCGGCGCGTCTCCGCGGATCTACTCGCGGGGCGGCGGCCCCGCGTGGGCTACCCATTCGATGCCGGAGATCGAGCCGTTCGCATCGTGTGACGCGACCAGAATGCGCGTCGTGCGCCGCGCGCCACGCCGGCGAGCGCCGGCCAACGCGGTCGCGGGCACCGAGCGCACCTTCGCGCTGGCCGAGCGCCGCAGCATCTTCGATACGCGCAGCCGGTACGCGAGCGGATGCACGACGCGCCCCGCGATCAGCCACGTGACGATCGTGCCGCCGATGATCGCGATACACGTCGCGTAGAACACCATCTGCTCGATCGGCATCTCCGCCTGGTTGAACGGCAGCAGGTAGCGGTATGTGTAGATGCAGATCGATGCCCACACGGCGCCCACCAGCGCGGGCCGCACGAGGCGGAACCAGACGACGAGCCCGAGCCCGACGATGCGACCGCGCTCGGCGATCATTTCGCGCGGTGCGCGCAGGGAAAGGTCAATAATCGGCGCGTTCTTCATGTTGAATGCCTCGGTCGGGGCTGACCCATACGGCCCGCTTGCCGCGGCCCCGCAGCACGACGGCGGGCAGGGCGACGACGGTGGTGATCATGCTGATCAGCCAGAAGGCGACGGGGTACCAGACGGTGTCCAGGAAGTACATCAGGAGTTTTTCGTCGTAACGACGATCGATCATGCTGCCGACGATCAGTTGCAGGATGCAGGTTGCGACCAGCAGCATCCCGTGCCAGTGCGGCACGACCGATACGTGCCAGTTCAGCGGCAGCGGATGGACGACGTCGACGAGCGCGAGCAGCAGGATGAACGACATCGAGTAGGCCCACGCGATGCCGATCAGGTATTCGATGAACAGCGGCCACATCATCATCTGCGTCGGCCGCGCGAGTGTGCCCGCATACTTCATCAGCACCTGGATGCCGCCTTTCGCCCAGCGCAGCCGCTGCCGATAGAGCCCCTTGAGCGTCTCGGGCATCAGGATCCAGCTCAGCGCGTGCGGCTCGTACACGACGCGCCAGTCGCGGCACTGCAGCTTCCAGCTGATGTCGATGTCCTCGGTCAGCATGTCCGAGCTCCAGTAGCCGACGTCGGCGAGCGCGGTCTTGCGGAACATCGTGACGACGCCCGACACCGTGAAGATGCGGCCGTACACCTGCTGCGTGCGCTTGATCAGCCCGACGATCGACGAGAACTCGCCGACCTGCATGCGGCCGAGCAGCGACGTGCGCGTGCGGATGCGCGGGTTGCCGGTCACGGCGCCGACGCCCGGGTCGGTCAGGAAGTGTTCGAGCATCCAGCCGATCGCATCGTGCGCAAGCAGCGAATCGCCGTCGATGCACAGCAGGTATTCCGCGTTCGACACGGCCGCCGCGGTCGTGAGCCCGACCGCCTTGCCTTCGTTGTGCGCGTGATGGATCACGAGCAGCCGCGGGATCTCGACGGCGAGTTCGTTGAGGATGTCGCCGGTGCGATCCTTGCTGCCGTCGTTGACCGCGATGATGTCGTAGTTCGGATACTGCATCCCGTTCAGGTGACCGATCACGCTGCGCGCGTTCGCGGCTTCGTTGAAGCAGGGCACGACGATCGAGATCTTCGGGATGCCGCTCGACGCGATCGTCCGCGTCGACAGCACGCGGCCTTCCTCGAGCAGGAAGTAGTGCACGACGCCGCCGATCATCCACAGATACGACATGAAGAACGGGTAGTAGAAAACGAAATCCTGCAGGCGCTGGATGATGCCGTGGGTCGTCATGGCGTTTTCGTCCCCTGCTGATGCTGCGTCTGCATCAGCGCGTTGATCGACGTCGGATCGAGGCGCGACTTCAGCGACATCACGTCGCGCATCGTGTCGAGATCCGGCTGGTTGTTCAGGAAGTTGTCCGGGTAGTAGCCGAAGTTCACCGCGCCCTTGCTGCGCAGCCGCCGCATCTGCGCGAGCAGCGCGCTGCCCCCAATGTCCTTGCGCGCATGCCAGTCGTACGACTGCAGTTCGAACACGGTGCGCGCGAAGCCGCGCTGTTTCGCGCGCACCGCGTCGACGAGCTGGTCCATCCAGCGCACGGGGTCCTGCGCCTGTTCCATGTACGGCATCGCCATCAGCGCGACGAAGTCGTAGGTGGCGAGGAAGTCGTCGTAGTTCTGCGCGTACCACGCTTCGGATTCCGGCTTCAGCACCGGCAGCGCGAAGATGTTGCGCGCGGTCAGCACGTCGCCCGCGTTCTGGTTCGCGAGCACGATCTGTTCGAGCTGGCGCGTCAGGTCGATCAGGTAGCGCGTCTTCTGCCGCGTCCAGCGGCTCATCAGGTCGGGCGTCGCGCGGATCTTGCCGATGTCGGCCGGCAGCCCCCACTGCGAGTAAATGCTCAACGCGTGCCGGCCCGCATCCTCGTAATCGTCGAGCACGGCGTCGTCGCTGAACAGGATGCCGCTGAACGACGCGTACTTGCCGAGATCCTCGTAGATCTGCTCGATGAACAGCCGTGCTTCGGGATCGAACGGGCTCAGGCGGTACATGCGCGAGCCGTTTTCGCGCGCGGGCGCGCCGCCGTATGCGCTGACGGCTTCGAGGCCGTGATGCTTGTCGGCCGGCGGCCGGAACGCCAGCACCGGCATCCACGCATACACCTGCACGTTCGAGCGTGTGTTGAGCTGCCATGCGGCGCGCGAGAACAGGTCGGCGCGCATCGGCAGGTGCCGGTTCGGGAAGTACAGCGATTCCGCGACGCCGGTGCCCTTCGGATCGGCGAACGCCTGCAGGTACACCGATTTCGGCTGCATCCGGTAGATGCGCTCGACGAGCTTGCCGAGATTCGTTTCCTGCCGCGCCGGATCGGGATCGTAGACCTGGTCGAGATCGACCTGCACGACGCGCTCGGGCACGTCGACGTCGCCGCGGTTGGTGGCCGGCTCGCGCATCGACCGCTCGAACCCGCCGATGTCGACGTCGTACATCATCAGGATCCGCCTCAGCCGGTCGAGCGGCACGTCCGGCGTATTCGGGCCGGCGTCGAGGCTGAACTGGATGTCCATGCCGAGCGACGTCGAGATCTTGCGCACCGGCTGGTTTTCCGCGCCGTATGGCCAGACCATCGAGCGTGCGACGATGCCGGTGCGGTCGCGAATCTGCCGCACGCATGTCTGCAGGTCGTCATGCACACGGGCTTCGAACTCCGCATCGGTTTCATAGCGCTTCTCGTTGTCGAAGTACAGGTGCGACGTGGTGGCCGGCAATTCGTTGCCCTGCGGATTCGCGACCGCGCCGTGATGGAGGTTGTGCGTGTGGCACGCGAGCTCGACGAGATTCGACTGGCCGACCTTCTGCACCTCGTCCCACGACATGAAGTAGTCGCGCGGCATCTCGATCTTGTCGCTGATCTTGATCGGCACATCCGGCGGTGCATCGATCCACGCGGTGACGATGCCCATCACGGCCGGATACTTGAAGCGCTCGAGGAGCGGCAGCACTTTCGTGTAGTGGCTGCGGTAGCCGTCGTCGAACGTGATCAGCACCGCGCGGGGCGGCAGCGGCTTGCCGCCGTGCCGCGACGCCTCGATCTGCTTGACCGTGACCGTGTGGTAGTTGTTGGTCTGCAGCCACGAGAAGATGGCCGTCAGCGTGCCGGTATCCACCGCGTACGGATCGACCATCGTCGACGTGGAGAAGGTCGACAGCAGGTTGTCGCGCACGTCGTGCATGCAGATCACGCGGAACGTCTTGCCGTCGACCGGATCGGACGGCGGCAGCAGGTCGATCATCCGCGCGTTCGCCACGCCCGGAAACAACGAGCAGGCCGTAAACGCGCCGAGGCATCCGCACATGAAGGTCCGTCTGGATTGCATTGTCCGATCTCCTTGCTAGAACGGCAGGTTGACCGACAGGAAGCCGGTTTCGGAGCGCTCGCGCTGGCCGTCGTACGCATGGCTGCTGACTTCGACGCCGTAGGTCAGCGTGATGTCGTGCTTGAACGTCCACGCGTGCTCGAGGCGGGCGGTCCACAGCGGGCTGGTGCCGAAGCCGCGCTCGTTGTACACGCCGCCGGACGCCGACAGGCGCTGCTGCAACGACATGTCGCCCTTCTTCCACAGCGTCAGCTGGTGCATGACGGTTGCCGCCGCCGCATAGTCGCGGCCCGGGTTGAAGTAGGGCGCGTCCTGCCGCGTGTTGCTGTCGGTGCCGAGATCCAGCGAGATGTTGACGAGCTGGTTCGCGGACGTGTACACGCGCTGCGTGCCCGTCGCTGAAATTTCCTGGTGGAAGTTCGCGTCGCTGTAGCGGCTCACGCCGTAGCTCAGCTTGACTTCGCGGCGGTCGTTCTGGCGATACACGACCTCGACGTTCGCGGAGCGGCCCCAGATGTGCGCGACATAGGCCTTCCACGGCAGCGTGTTGTCGTTGGAGTCGAGCGCGCCGCTGACCGTCCAGTAGTCGTTGAGGTTGTACGTGACGGAACCGCGGCCGCCGGTTCGCCCGTCGGTGCCGAGCGAGCGTGTGACTTCGCCCTGGACCGTGAGCGGCCCGTGCCGGTAGTCGCCGCCGACGCCCGTGCGCGTGCGGCTGATGTTGCCGCTGTCGGTTTGCGCATAACCGAAGAACGTGTGCGAAAACACACGCCAGTTGTCACCGAACGGTTGCGAATACACATAGCTGTCCGACGTGAAGCTGTTGTCGGCCAGCGCGCTGTTGCCGTGCTCGTAGCTCAGGTCGGTCGTGAACACGGGGCTGCGGTACGCGTTGTAGTCGCGCTTGAATGCGCGCACGGAGCCGCTGTCGGGGAACGTGTTGTCGAAGGTCTGGTCGACGCTCTTCGCGGTCGCGTAGTCGTCGGCCGACAGTGCCGCACGGCCGAGCCCCGCGAGCATTTCCACGCTGTCCGGGTGGTCGGTCAGCGACGCGTGATACATCGCGATCGCCTGGCGCGGATGCGACTGGCCCGATACGGCATCGGCATGCGCGGAACGGACCTCCGCGTTGAACGGCACTTCCTTCTCGAGCTTTTCCAGCGCGGCGATCCCTTCATCCACGCGGCCCGTGTAGATCAGGTACTGCGCGCGCAGCCGGTAGTAACGCAGGTAGTCGTCGTTTTCCGGCCCCCACACGCGTACCTCCTTGGCGGGCGGCAGCGACTTGCCCATGTCGTCGAGCACCTGGTTCGCATCGGCCGCGCGCCCCTGGTCGACGTACGACCAGAACAGCCCCTCGCGCAATTCGATCGGCCGCGTGCGCGCGCCGTACTGGAAGCCGCGCGTCGCGCTGTCCGTCGGCGACGCGGTCGCTTGCTTCAGCGCGCGCTGGTACACGGCGTTGGCCTTGCCCGGTTCGCTCAGGTACAGGTACGCGTCGCCGACGGCCGCCAGCGCGTCGATCGAGATCTCGGCGTCGGGCGGAATCGTCTCGAACGTCGCGACGGCCTTCGTCATGTCGCCGCGTGCCGCGTACGCGATCGTCCGGTCGCCGGCGAGCGCCGTCCTGACCGGCGAATACTCGGGCGTGGGCGGCATCCGCTTGTCGAGGTCGTCGGCGGCGCGCAAGGCGGTGTCGAGCCCGTCGAAGCGGTCGGCGCTCGTCATCGAGCGCGACTTGTCGCGCCCGCCGCGCACTTGCTGGCGAATCGACAGTTCCTCGAGCCGCGCGAGATCGACGGCGGAGAACACGTCGGGGCGCGCTTTCGCTTCTTCCAGCGCCTTGATCGCGCCGCCGCTCGACGCGAGGCCGAACACGTCGTTGCGGACGGTGGCCGGGTCGGCGGTACGGAGGTCGGGCGCCTGCGCATTCGGGGTTTCCGCTTCGGGTGTCTGCGCGGCCGGCGGCTGGGCATTCGGCATCGGCGTGTCCGATGTCTGAGGGGGCGGGGTTTGAGCCGCGGGCGCCGCGGCATTCGGCATCTGGGCGCCCGAGGCTTGCGCGATCAGCGTCGGCGCATTCGGCGGGGGGGCGTCCGGTGCGAGCGAACCCGGTGTCGGCGCGTCCGGCGGTTTCGGATCCGGCACACCATGGGTGCCGGCGATTTCGCTGACGCCGCCGGTTTCCGCATCGCTTTCGGCGGAGAAGCAGGGGCCGGACGCGACGAGCAGCACCATCAGCGGCGCATGCAGGAAGATCCGCCGGTTGGACGGAGCGACGGCAGTGCGGTGTTGTTTGCGATTGTTGGCCACGGTGTGTCCTCGCTTCGAAACGATCACAACGGTTGCACACCCGACGATCCACGCCACCGTTCGTCACACGGCCGGGCAGCGGGCCCGGCCATGCGGCGCCGGTTCACAGGCGATTGCGGATCGCCTGCCCAAGCAATGCACGCGATTCGCTGTTCTTCGGGTCGATCGCGAGCGCCCGGCTCGCGTTTTGCTCCACACAGTTCCATTCGTCGTTCTGCGCGCACGAGCGCGCCTTGGCCAGCGCACGCGCACCTGCCAGGTCCGCGCGCGTGACGCTTGCCGTCTGCATGCGCGCCGTGTCGGTGTTGTACGGCCGTGGCATCGGCGCGAAGTCCATGCGCTTTCTCGTGCCCGCCAGCGTCTCGGTTCGCGGCGCGCGATGCGCGTCGCCGAAGCGCGCGTTGAGGTGGCCGTGAGCCGGCGTGGCGTGCGGGTTGGCGGCGAGCGCCATGGGTGGCGCATGCACCGGTTGCCGGTGTTTCGCGACGGCGCGGGTCGCTGCCCGCGGCGCGGGTTCCGGTTCGGCCGCGAGCGTGACGGGCGGTGCGACCGGTGCGATCGCCGGCTCCGGTCCTTGAGCGACCGAGGTTCCGGACCCACCGGTCGAGCGGGAAGTCGTGGCCACGATCGCGTTGCGGTATTTCCCGGCGGCGGTACGGATCACGCCGGAGATGTCGTGCGTCACGCTGGCATGGCCGGTCGCCGTGTCGCGCTCGGCATACGCGAAGATGCCGAAGATCGCGGCGAACGTGACGAAGCTGAGTGCCGCGTTCTTGCCGGGGCCCCAGGAGGGTTTCGGCCGGCTGGCGGGCGGGTTGTCCGGTCGTTCTGCACGAGTCATTCAATGCTCCTCGATTCGATACGCTGCGGTGAGTGACGCGATCGGGGCGGGTCAGCTGACGCTCACCATCGCAACTGCGTGGTGAGGGTGCCCGTTTCGACGATCGCGAACTGCATGGCCCCCTGATAGGTGCCTTCGACCCGGTAGCTCGCCTCGGGCACGCTGAACAGGCAGCGCGATCCCGATGCGTTGAATTCGACGAGCACGCGGCCATGCCGCCTCAGGCGCACCTGCACGTTGGCAAGCGGTTGCCCGGTCCGGGCCGACTCGAACGACACGCCCAGGTTGTACGGGCGGCCGTCGGGGGGAAGCGGCGCCGTACCGTCGATCCGTGCGTCGCCGCAGATATAGGAAATCACGTAGCGGCCCGTGCCTGGACCGGACGCAGGGGTCTGGGCCATGGCATTCATGCAGAGCGTGGAGAGGACGACGCTCAGGAGAGGGCGAGCATGCTGTCGAAACGAGGTAGACATTGCAACCTCCCGTCCGGAATCAATGGCAACGCATTTACTCCGAGTCAGATTTCCAGCGTTCTTTTTGCGACACGCTATTGATACACGATGGTTTTTGAACCAACAACCGCGTGTGGCTGGAATGGGACGAGGGTGAATAATCCTATTTAAATAGGATAACGACGAATTTGTCTGACTCGCTTGATGCTGAAGAAAGTCGATATTGCCGAATATGATCATTGCTGTTCGGTAGCGATGATCGAGCACGCATTGAATCACGTCGGAGGTATCGACATTCGTGCCGAAACATAACGACTGATAAAAGAATTTTTTGCGTCTGTGTTCGATGCGCATTGATGTAGGCCCGGATACAGGTCGCGCGATTTGAAATGAGGGTGCGACGTTTTTGATATTCGGGTTGTTACAGGTAAATCGAAACTTTCTATTTGTTGTGTAACGAGGTATTTCTACCCGGAAAATCAGGCCGAATATTCGGACATTACGATTGATGAGTAAGAAGTACGACTTTCGAAAGCAAACGTTTGCGGTTTCTCTGCTGTCGATTACGGGGCGGGTACGGTGATTTCACGGGCTGCGGCGAGATGATCGATTACGGCCGGAAAGGCGTCGCGTTCGATACGAAGCAGTGCGACGCGAATGTATGGCACTGCCGGATTGCCCGAGACCGCATCCGCGTTCGCGCCGTGAACAGACCGGACGCGAACGCAAACCCGAACGCGAATATTAGCGGCTGCCGTCCGCGCTTCGCCGTGCGATGCGTATCGCCGGCGCGGCCGTTTGCTCGGCGGCATCGACCACGCCTTCAAGCGCCTTGCGCGGCCGGTTCATGATGTAGGTCCACAACTGCTCGGCCGCGAGCCCGCGCTTGCGCGCCGACCGGTACAGGCGGATTTCGAGTTCGGTGATCCAGTCGCCGGAACCCGCGCACACGAGCGTGCCTTCCGCGAGCTCCTTCGCGACACAGCTTTCCGGCAGCCAGCCGATCCCGTGCCCGGCCACGACCATGCCCTTCAAGGCTTCGGACATGTGCGTTTCGAAGCACCGGTGCAGCACATACGGCTCGGTCGCATTCAGCAGCAGCATCTCGACAATGTTGCCGAGAAACGCGCCCGACGAATACGCGAGCAGCGGCAGCGGTGCGTCGGGCGTGCCCGGCAGCTGGAACACGGGCTTGCCGCGCGCGTCCGGCGTCGACACCGGCAGGATCCGCTCGACGCCGAGGTTCACGAACGGGAAGTGGTTCGGGTCGAGCACGATCGGCAACTGCGGATGGTGATAACCGAGCAGCAGGTCGCATTCGCCCTCGACGAGTTGCTGCACGCCTTCCGGCACGTTCACCGCGTTCACGCGCGCGGTCACGTGGCCGACCTCGCCGTTGAGCTGCTTGAGCCATTCGGGAAACAGCGTGAAGACGAGCGTATGGGCGACGGCGAACCGCACGACCTGATCGCTGGCCGCGAACTGGTCGTAGCCGTTCACGAGATTGCGTGCCGCATACATGCTGCGCAGGATGTCCGCGGCGAGCCCGCGGAACATTTGTCCGGCCGGCGTCAGCGTGATCGGGTTGATGCTCCGGTCGACCAGCTTCGCGTCCATCCAGGTTTCGAGCGACGCGATTCGTCTGCTGAATGCCGACTGCGTGAGGTGCCGGTTACGCGCGGCCCGGGAAAAGCTCTTGGTATCCGCAAGGCTCAGGAAATCTTCCAGCCACTTTGCTTCCATTTCGATCTTCGCTTTTTATAGTCGGGCGTCAGAAGGCGCGGCGCCGCTTCGCTGCACGAACTTTCTAGCGTACCGCGCCTCGCGTGGGTCGGCCCGATGTTTTTTTTCGATGGGTGTCAGTCGAAATATGCATGGGCATTGTCGGCGGGATTACGGCTGCATAGGTTTGAGGTGCCGGACCCGGCTAACCGGACAGTTCATCGCGTCGAGCTGTCCGCGCTGCCGCAGACGGTACTTCCCCAGGGCCGGCTGCGCTGTACGCGTGCCGGCCCACCTTTTCGTCCCGACGTTCCGGCGGCCGCCGAGCCGGCGCTCCAGGTGTGCCAGGGCGCCCCAGACGGGCCGTTTTTTGTGCAGTGCAGATTGCACAGTCGTGACACGCGGGAGAACTATGTTCGAAAGACGCGGCGCAGCATCGGCCGTGCGCGCTCGCGACGCACCGTTGCCGCGCGTCGCGCCGGGTGCTGCACCGTTGTGGTGCGAAATGCCGCGCGGGCGTGCCCGGCGCGGCACAAAAAGGGGGGAGGATATCGACGGGATATCGCAAGGCACGTTCCTTGCGAAGCATTCATTACGCCGGTCCGGCATGCGCAATGCCGGGGAAAACGATCGATGGAGAAAAGATCGATGAAGCCATTCGATGAAATGCTGCAATCCGGCGACATGGTAAGGGCGCCTTACGCGCGCCTGAAGCGTTGGCTCGACACGCAGAATCCCGCGAGCCTCGCCCAGAAAGCCCACGACGCGGAAGGTGTGTTCCGCAAGACGGGCATCACGTTTGCCGTTTACGGCGACGCGGAGGCCGCCGAGCGGCTGATCCCGTTCGATATCGTCCCGCGCATCATCTCGGGCGCGGAATGGAGCCGGCTGTCGCTCGGCATCGAGCAGCGCGTGATGGCGCTCAACGCGTTCCTCGACGACATCTATCATCGGCAGGAGATCGTGCGCGCGGGCATCGTGCCGAAGCACCTGATCGCGCACAACGAGGCATTCGTGCCGGAGATGATCGATTTCCGGCCGCCGGGGAACGTTTACACGCACATCATCGGTGTCGACATCGTGCGCACCGGCGAGAACGAGTTCTACGTGCTCGAGGACAACGCGCGCACGCCGTCCGGCGTGTCGTACATGCTGGAAAACCGCGAGACGATGATGCAGCTCTTCCCGGAGCTGTTCCAGCAGGTGAAGGTGCGCCCGGTCGAGACCTACCCGCAGATGCTGCGCCAGTCGCTCGCGGCCGTGTGCCCGCCGGGCGGCAACGCCGACAACCCGACCATCGCCGTGCTGACACCCGGCATCCACAATTCCGCTTACTACGAGCATTCGTTCCTCGCCGACCAGATGGGCGTGCACCTCGTCGAGGGCAGCGACCTGCAGGTGATCGACGGCCGCGTCGCGATGCGCACGACCGAGGGTTTCCGCCCGATCGACGTGCTGTACCGGCGCGTCGACGACGCGTTCCTCGACCCGCTCACGTTCCGCCCCGATTCGGTGCTCGGCGTCGCCGGCATCATGGACGTCTACCGCGCGGGCAACATCACGATCACGAACGCGCCCGGCACGGGCATCGCCGACGACAAGGCGATCTATTCGTACATGCCGGAGATCGTCGAGTTCTACACGGGCCGCAAGGCGCTGCTGGAGAACGTGCCGACCTGGCGCTGCGGCGAGGCCGACAGCCTGAAGTACGTGCTTGAGCATCTAGACGAACTGGTCGTGAAGGAAGTGCACGGCTCGGGCGGCTACGGGATGCTGGTCGGGCCGTGCGCGTCGAAGGCCGAGCTCGAGGCGTTCTCCGCGAAGCTGCGTGCGCGGCCCGCGAACTACATCGCGCAACCGACGCTGGCGCTGTCCACGACGCCGATCCTGACCGAAGCCGGCCTCGCGCCGCGCCACGTCGACCTGCGGCCGTTCGTGCTGGTGTCGGACCGGATCCGCATCACGCCGGGCGGGCTCACCCGCGTCGCGCTGAAGGAAGGATCGCTCGTCGTCAACTCGAGCCAGGGCGGCGGCACCAAGGACACCTGGGTGCTGGCCGACTGAGCCGGACACGACCGCGCGCGCCGGAGCCGGCGCGCGAACCGAACGAAGACGGAGTGGACACGAGATGCTTCTGGGACGTACTGCAAGCGGTCTCTACTGGATGTACCGCTATATCGAGCGCGCGGAGAACATCGCGCGCATCGTCGATGCCGGGCTGCGGATGGCGCTCACGCGCACGTCCGACGCGCCGGCCGAATGGTCGTCGGTGCTCGTCAGCTCGGGCACCGACGACGGTTACCGGCAGAAATACGACGCGTATGCGGCCGATACCGTGACCGACTACCTGCTGCGCGACCGCGACAACCCGTCGAGCGTGCTGGCGTGCATCGAGGCCGCGCGCTCGAACGCGCGGATGGTGCGCACCGCGCTGACGCGCGAGGCGTGGGAGAGCGTGAACGGCGCGTGGCTCGCGCTGCGCCGCGCGCTTGCGGAGCCGGTGCCGGAGAGCGGGCTGCCGGCCGTGCTCGACGAGGTGAAGCGCGAAACCGCGCTGATCCTCGGCAGCTTCTACAGCACCATGCTGCGCAACGAGATCTTCGATTTCGCGCAGATCGGCGCGTACATCGAGCGCGCGGACAACACCGCGCGGATCATCGACGTCAAATACCACCTGCTGCTGCCGTCGGTGTCGCACGTCGGCACGATCCTCGACAACTACCAGTGGGAGACGATCCTGCGCTGCGTGGCCGCGCACCGTTCGTACCGCTGGGTGTACGACGTGCAGTACAAGCCGCTGAACATCGCCGACTACCTGATCCTGAACGGCCGCATGCCGCGTTCGCTGCGCTATTGCTACGGGCGCGTCGTATCGAGCCTGAACCTGCTCGCGAAGGATTACGGCGTGACACATCCGTGTCACGACACGGCCACGAAGATCCTGCAAATGCTGTCCGATACCTCGGTCGAGCGGATCTTCAAGAGCGGCCTGCACGAGTTCCTGACCGACTTCATCGGCCGCAACAACAGCCTCGGGCTCGAAATCGCCCAGGCCTACAACTTCGACTGAGACTTGCCATGCGACTCGCCATTCGACACATCTCGCGTTATCAGTTCGACGATCAAGCCACCCATGCGCTGCAACGGCTGCGGCTGCGCCCGCAGTCGGGCCCCGGGCAGACGGTGCGCGCGTGGCAGGTCACGATCGACGGCGTCGAGCCGACGCTGTCGTACGCCGACGGGCTCGGCAACCGGATCGACCTCGTGCGCCACGACCGCGGCGCGAAGGCCGAGATCGTCGTCATCGCGGCCGGCGTCGTCGAGACGCAGGACCGCGCGGGCATTCTCGGCAATCCGGAAGGTTATGCGCCGCCGTGGATCTTCGAGCGCGAGACCGCGCTGACGAAGGCGGGCGACACCGTGCGTGCGCTCGCGGAGGCGCTGCCGATCGAACCGCACGGCCTCGACGCATTGCACTGGCTGATGACGGAAGTGCACGGCCGCATCGCATACGCGCCGAACCTGGCCGCCGACGCGCCCGTCGATGCGGAAACCGCGCTGCAAAGCGGCGAGGGCACGAGCCGCGACCATGCGCATGCGTTCATCGCGGCCGCGCGCGTGCTGAAGATTCCCGCGCGCTATATCTCGGGTTACGTGCTCGCCGACAGCGCGATGCAGCGCATCGCCGACGCGAAGCAGAACGTGGCCGACGAAGAGGAGGAAGCGCTCGCGCTGCAGAGCGGCGAGGGCATGCAGCAGGTGCTCGGCGCGTCGCATGCGGGGCAGTCGCAATCGCAAGGGCAGTCGCAATCGCAGTCGCAGGGGCTGCCGCAGCAGGCGCTCGGCGCGCAGCCGCAAGCCGCCGCGCTGACGCAGCAGCCGGCCGGCCATGCGTGGGCCGAGGCCTATGTCGAAGGGCTCGGCTGGGTCGGGTTCGATCCGTTCATGAACCGCTGCCCGGACGAGCGCTACGTGCGTATCGCGGTCGGCCTCGACTATCGCGACGCGCAGCCGGTGACGGGGCTTGGCGCGACGGCCGTCGGCGTCGAGATCAGCGTCGTGCAGTCGCCGGAATTCGTCTGACCTGACGCGCGCTTTAGCCGAATCCGCCATGCCGGGCCGCCGCGTCGAGGGCGACGCGGCGTGTGCGGCCGGCCCAACCCGAACCGAGCTCCCATGTCCATCCACGTCGCGCTGCATCACACCACCCGCTACCGTTACGACCGGCTCGTCAATCTCGGCCCGCAGGTCGTGCGGCTGCGGCCCGCGCCGCACTGCCGGACGCCGATCGTCGCGTACTCGATGACGGTCGAGCCCGCGGAGCACTTCATCAACTGGCAGCAGGACCCGTTCTCGAACTATCTCGCGCGGCTCGTGTTTCCGGAGCGCACGGAATCCTTCGAGATCACGATCGATCTCGTCGCCGAAATGTCGGTGTACAACCCGTTCGACTTCTTCCTGGAAGCCAGCGCGGAGCAATACCCGTTCAGCTATGACGACGCGCTGAAGACCGAGCTCGCGCCGTATCTCGCCTGCGATCCGAAGACGAGCGCGTCGCCGCTGTTCCGCGCGTATCTCGACGGCGTCGACCTCACGCCGGCCGGCACCGTGAACTTCATCGTCGCGCTGAACCAGCAGCTGCAGCGCGACATCGGCTATCTCGTGCGGCTGGAGCCCGGCGTGCAGACGCCCGAACAGACGCTCGAACTCGCGTCCGGCTCGTGCCGCGACAGCGCGTGGCTGCTCGTGCAGCTGTGCCGGCATCTCGGCATCGCCGCGCGTTTCGTGTCGGGCTACCTGATCCAGCTCACGCCCGACGTGAAGTCGCTCGACGGCCCGAGCGGCACGTCGGTCGACTTCACCGACCTGCACGCATGGTGCGAGGTCTATCTGCCGGGCGCCGGATGGATCGGCTTCGATCCGACCTCGGGCCTGCTCGCCGGCGAAGGGCATATCCCGCTCGCGTGCACGCCGCAGCCGACCAGCGCCGCGCCGGTCGAAGGGCTGATCGACGAATGCGAGGTGTCGTTCGAGCACGAGATGGCGGTGACGCGCGTGTACGAATCGCCGCGCGTGACGAAGCCGTATACGGAGTCGCAATGGGACGCGGTGCGCACGCTCGGCACGCAGGTCGACGGCGCGCTGGCGGCCGGCGACGTGCGGCTCACGCAGGGCGGCGAGCCGACCTTCGTGTCGATCGACGATCGCGATGGCGCCGAGTGGAACACCGATGCGCTTGGCCCGACCAAGCGCGGCTACGCGACCGAACTCGTGCAGCGGCTGCGCGCCGAATACGGCGATGGCGGCTTCCTGCATTTCGGGCAGGGCAAGTGGTATCCGGGCGAGCAATTGCCGCGCTGGGCGCTGTCAATCTTCTGGCGCGCGGATGGCCAGCCCGTGTGGCACGACCCGTCGCTGTTCGCCGACGAGCGCGAGCCGTCCGCCTGTACGACCGATGACGCGAAGCGCTTCATCAACGCGCTGGCCGCGCGGCTGAACCTGACCGGCGACTTCATCCTGCCCGGCTACGAGGACGTCTGGTACTACCTGTGGCGCGAACGCCGGCTGCCGGTCAACGTCGACCCGTTCGACTCGCGCCTCGACGACGAGCTCGAACGCGCGCGGTTGCGTAAGGTGTTCGAGCAGCAGCTCGACAGCGTGGTCGGCTACGTGTTGCCGGTTCAGCGTACGGAAGACGCGCCGGGCCTCGACGGGCCGCGCTGGCAGACGGGCCCGTGGTTCTTCCGCGACGAGCGGATGTACCTCGTGCCCGGCGATTCGCCAATGGGCTATCGGCTGCCGCTCGATTCGCTGCCATGGGCCGCGCGTGCCGACCATCCGCACCTGGTCGAGCGCGATCCGTTCGCGCCGCGCGCCGCGCTGCCGGAAGCCGCCGCCATCCGCGCGCGTTATGCGGGGCCGGCCGACGCGCCGCGCTACCTGTCCGGCGTGCATCGAGAAGCGTCCGCGCAGACCGTGATGCAGTGGCGCAACGGTGGCACGGCCGCGGACGGGCGGCCCGTCGCGCACGATCCGCAGCGCCGGCCCGAGCGCTTCGAATCGGCCGCGTGGATCACGCGCACCGCGCTGTGCGTCGAAGTGCGCAACGGCATCCTGTACCTGTTCATGCCGCCGCTCGCCGCGCTCGAGGATTATCTCGAACTGCTCGGCGCGATCGAGCTGACCGCGCACGCGCTCGGCGTGAAGCTCGTGCTCGAAGGCTACCCGCCGCCGCGCGATGCGCGGCTGAAGATGCTGCAGGTGACGCCCGATCCCGGCGTGATCGAGGTGAACATCCATCCGGCCGCGAGCTTCGACGAACTCGTCGACCACACCGAATTCCTGTACGACGCCGCATGGCAGTCGCGGATGTGCAGCGAGAAGTTCATGGTCGACGGCCGCCACGTCGGCACGGGCGGCGGCAACCACTTCGTGCTCGGCGGCGCGACGCCGGCCGACAGCCCGTTCCTGCGCCGCCCGGACCTGCTCGCGAGCCTGGTTGCGTACTGGCACAACCATCCGTCGCTGTCGTACCTGTTCTCCGGGCTTTTCATCGGGCCGACGAGCCAGGCGCCGCGCGTCGACGAGGCACGCAACGACCAGCTCTACGAACTCGACATCGCGTTCGCGGAGATCCAGCGCAACAAGCTGCTGTACGGGCAGGACATGCCACCGTGGCTCGTCGACCGCGTGCTGCGCAACCTGCTGATCGACGTGACGGGCAATACGCATCGCAGCGAGTTCTGCATCGACAAGCTGTATTCGCCCGATTCGTCGACCGGCCGGCTCGGCCTGCTCGAACTGCGCGCGTTCGAGATGCCGCCGCATGCGCGGATGAGCGTCGTGCAGCAACTGCTGCTGCGCGCGCTGGTCGCCCGTTTCTGGGCAGCGCCGTACACGACGCCGCTGACGCGCTGGGGCACCGCGCTGCACGACCGCTTCATGCTGCCGGCGTTTCTTCAGATGGATTTCGACGACGTGCTGGCCGAACTGCGCGACGCCGGTTTCGCGTTCGATCCGGCCTGGTTCGCGCCGCATTTCGAATTCCGCTTCCCGCTGTTCGGCGAGATCGCGGTGAACGGGATGCAGCTGTCGCTGCGCGGCGCGCTGGAGCCGTGGCACGTGATGGGCGAGGAGGGCGCGCCCGGCGGCACGGTGCGCTACGTCGATTCGTCGGTCGAACGGCTCGAAGTGCGCGTGACGGGGCTGAACGACAACCGGCACGTCGTGACCGTCAACGGCCGTGCGCTGCCGCTGCAGCCGACCGGCACCGTCGGCGAATACGTCGCGGGCGTGCGCTACAAGGCGTGGGCGCCGCCCTCCGCGCTGCATCCGACCATCGGCGTGCATGCGCCGCTCACGTTCGACATCGTCGATACGTGGCTGCAGCGCTCGCTCGGCGGCTGCCGTTATCACGTCGCGCATCCGGGCGGGCGCAACTACGCAACGTTCCCCGTCAATGCGTACGAGGCCGAGAGCCGCCGGCTCGCGCGCTTCGTCGAGATGGGGCACACGCCGGGGCGGATGGACGTCTCTGCCGCCGCGCCGAGCCGCGAATTCCCGTTCACGCTCGACCTGCGGCGGCCCTGACCGGCCGATGACAGGCATCACGACGATGCACGGCTCGCGTTCTCTCGGCGCACCGGTCGATGGCGGCCCCGCCGGAGTGCTAGGATGCGGGCAGATTGCGGCCGCGCGCAGCGGCCCGCCGCCTGTGCGGCGGTGCCCGTGCGCGGCCGCACCCTGAAGACGAAACGATACTGTGTCGCCCATTCAAACCGATCATCTCGCCGCCCTCGACGCGATGCCCACGCTTTTCGATACCGGCGCGCAGCCGGACGCCGCGGAACTGGCCGCCGCGCTCGCGGCGCCGGCCGCCGCCGGCCGTTACGACGAACTGCGCGGCAGCGCGGCCGGCCTGAACGCGCCTGCGCTCGCGCCTGCATGGCGCAGCTTTTTCACGTCGATCGGCAGCGACGGCGTGGCCGACCTCGATCGCCGCGCCGACGCGCTGCAGCGGCGCATGCGCGAGAACGGCCTGTTCTATCAGTTGCACGAGCAGCGCGCCGGCGCCGGCGCGGTCGGCCCGTGGTCGCTCGACCTGCTGCCGCTGATCGTCACGCCCGAGGACTGGGTCGCGATCGAGCGCGGCGTGCTGCAGCGCGTGCGGCTGCTCAACGCGACGATGGCCGACCTGTACGGGCCGCAGACGATCCTGCAGCGCGGGCTGCTGCCGCCCGCGCTCGTCACCGGGCATCCCGGCTACCTGCGCGCGATGCGCGGCGCGCGCGTACCGGGCGACACGTGGCTGCACGTCGTCGCGTTCGATCTCGCGCGCGGCCCGGACGGGCAGTGGCGGATCGTCGCGCAGCACACGCAGGGCGCGGCCGGGCTCGGTTATCTGCTGGAAAACCGGCTGATCGTGTCGCGGCTGTTTCCGCGCGGGTTTCGCGGGCTGCGCGTGCAGCGGCTCGCGTCCGCGTACCGCGCGCTGCTGCAGAGCATGCAGGCGCTCAGCCCGACCGCGAAGAATTCGCGGATCGTGCTGCTGACGCCCGGGCCGCACAGCGCGACCTATTTCGAGCATGCGTATCTCGCGCGTTACCTCGGCCTCACGCTCGTCGAGGGCGGCGACCTGACCGCGCGCGACAACCGCGTCTTCCTTAAAACGCTGCGCGGGCTCGAACCCGTGCACGGCATCCTGCGGCGCGTCGACGACGCGTGGCTCGATCCGCTCGAACTGCGGCCCGATTCGATGCTCGGCGTGCCGGGGCTGCTGCAGGCCGTGCGCGCGGGCAACGTGCTGCTCGCGAACGCGCCGGGCTCGGGCTTTCTCGAATCGCCGGCGATGCTCGGTTTCATGCCGCGTCTCGCGGAGGGGCTGCTGGGCGAAACGCTGACGCTGCCGGCCGTGCATTCATGGTGGTGCGGCGAGGCGGCCGCCTGTGACGATGCGTTGCCGCAGCTCGCGCGCGGCATCGTGAAGGCGTCGTATCCGCCCGACGTGCAGGCCGGCGGCCCGTTCGACCCGGTGATCGGCGCGCGGCTTACGCAGGCGCAGCTCGCCGACTGGCGCGCGCGGATCCTGGCACAGCCCGAACACTACACGGTGCAGGCCGATCTGCCGCTGTCGCAGGCGCCGACCTGGCCGCGTCACGACGCGCCCGACGGCAACGACAGCGCGCGCATCGTGCCGAAGCCGGTGCTGCTGCGCGTCTTCGCGCTCGCCGACGGCGCGCAGCGCTGGCGGCTGCTGCCAGGCGGGCTGTCGCGGGTCGGTACGCGCGACACGCTGTTCAACGCGCCGATGCCGCGCGGCGGCAGCACCGTCGATACATGGGTGATGACCGAAGGCATCGTCGATTCGACGACGTTGCTGCAGACGCACCTCGGCCCCGACGATCTCGTCGAGCGGCCGCGCGCGATCGCGAGCCGCGCCGCCGAGAACCTGTTCTGGCTCGGCCGCTACACCGAGCGCGCGACCAACCTGATGCGCCTCGCGCGCGCCGCGCTCGAGCGGCTGCGCGGCGAAGACGACGTCGACAGTCCCGCGCATCTGGAGCTGATCGACACGCTGTGCCGCGACACCGGCCTGATCGCGGCCGACGCGCCGAACGCCGTCGATGCGCCGCGAGCGTTCCAGCACACGCTCGCGACGTCGCTGACGCGCGGCGCGGATCGCACGTCGGGCATCGCATCGTGCCTGTTCGGGATGCGCGGCGCCGCCGCCGCTATCCGCGAGCGGCTGTCGAGCGATCAATGGCGGCTGATCGACGACGCGACGCAATTGTTCGCGGACAGCGCCGGCCTGCCGGAAGCCGAGGAGCAGATCGGCAACGACGCGCTGCAGTTGCTGGAGCGTCTCGGCCTGCTGCTCGGCGCGATCACGGGCGCGCAGACGGACAACATGACGCGCGACGACGGCTGGCGATTGCTGTCGATCGGCCGCCAGATCGAACGGCTGGACTTCCTGTGTGCCGTGTTGAAGTTCGCGTTCGACGAGGGCGCCGTGCACCGACAGGACGGCTTCGAGCTCGTGCTGGAGCTGTTCGACAGCACGATCACGTTCCGCTCGCGTTTCCAGCGCGGCTTCGATGTCGCGCCGCTGCTGTCGCTCGTCGTGCTCGATACCGACAACCCGCGCTCGCTCGGCTGGGTCGTGCAGGCGCTGCGCGGCCGCTTGACGAAGGTCGAGCGCAGTGAAGGTTATGCGTTGTCGGAGCTGGCCGAGACGATTCCGGACGTGCCCGCGTGGTCGCTGCATGAACTGTGCGAAACCGCCGACGGCGGCCGGCACGACAAGCTGCTCGATGCGCTCGACGCGACGGTGAGGGCGGTCTGGGAGCTGTCGAACCGGATCGGCGAACGCTATTTCAGCCACGTGCGCGAGGCGGGCAGGACGCTATGGTGACGACGAAAGGCGCGGCGAAAACGCCGTCCGGTTCCGGCCATGCACGGCAGGCCGCGGCACCGGCTGTACCACCCGCATCGGCCGCGCCGGCCGCCGTTGCGCCCGGCCGCTTGCTGCGCGTCACGCACGATACCGAATACCGTTACGCGGCACGCGTCGAATCGGCCCAGCACCAGGCCCGCCTGCAACCGCTCGCGACGCCGCGGCAGCAGGTGCTGTCGTTCGCGCTCGACATCGAGCCCGCGCCGGAATCCGTCTGCACGGAGATCGACGCATTCGGCAACGCACGCGCGTCGTTCGCGCTGAACCAGCCGCACGACGCGTTGCTCGTGCGCAGCCGCAGCACGGTGCGCGTGACGCCGCCCGTGTGGTCGCTCGGTGCGCGCGGCGCGCCACCGCCCGCGATCGCGCGTCCCGATGCAAAGCAGGCGACCGAATGGGAAGCCGTGCGCGACCGCTTGCGGTTTCGCGCGGGGCAGCCTTACGACGCGGCGAGCGAATTCGTGTTCGCGTCGCCGCATGTCGCGTGCGATCCCGAACTCGCCGCGTACGCGGCCGCGAGCTTCACGCCGCACCGGGCGCTCGTGCAGGCCGCATGGGACCTGATGCGGCGCGTGCACGCCGACTTTGCGTATACGCCGAACAGTACCGACATCACGACGTCGGCACTCGACGCGCTGCGGCTGCGCAAGGGTGTCTGCCAGGATTTCGCGCACGTGATGATCGGCGCATTGCGCTCGCTCGGGCTGGCCGCGCGTTACGTGAGCGGCTATCTGCTCACGCAGCCGCCGCCCGGGCAGCCGCGGCTGATCGGCGCCGACGCGTCGCATGCGTGGGTCGAGGTGTATGACCCGGCGTGGCCCGAGGACGGCGGCTGGCTGCAGCTCGACCCGACCAACGACCGCGCGCCCGGCGACGACTACGTGATGCTGTCGATCGGCCGCGACTACGCGGACGTGACGCCGCTGCGCGGCGTGATCCGCGGCGGCGGCGCGGATCAGGAGCTGAAGGTCGGCGTGACGGTCGAGCCGCTGGAGGCGGAAAGGGGAATGTAATATCCCGCTGCGCGATTTCGCATTTTGGTATCATGCCCTATTAATAAAAATAGGGCCAAAATAAAATGCGCGCTGTTTCCGGGGTATTGGGCTTCGTTAGCCTGCTGTTCATCGTTTTGGCAGTGATCGGTTTGATCTGGCCGTCGCTATTCAAAGACAAGAAGACGGGCACAGTGCCGAGGCGCGCGCTTTTATTCTTCGGCGGCATATTGGCGTCGATGCTGACGATGATCGTGGCCGCTATCGTTCTCCCGGAACAGGGCGACGTGACCAAGACTGCCGACCACCACGCAAGTGAAGTCGCTTCGCTTGTCGCTGCTGTGTCGTCGGCGTCAAGCCAGACTACCGCGGCCGCGCCGCGCGTCTCTCTTGATCTGACGCCGCAACAGTTTCGCCGTGAATACAATCGTCGGGCTTCCAGGTCGAGCGACAACGACGCGCTCGCAGAACTCGAGATCGTTCACGATGCTGTCTACGATGGTTTTCAGCAGACGATCGGTCGCAACGTCGAGCTGGCCGGTATTGTCAACAAGGCCGATGGAACGCTTCGCGAACTCGCTATCCACATCGGCGTCAACGAACCGGGGGTGATGCTGAAGTCCGTCGCCACTCTTGCCACGATCGCGGCAGTCGTCAATCCGACTGCTACTGAAACCCACGACGATACCGAGATCATCGTGGGCATGATCCAGCTCGCCATGCAGAGTCGCAAGGAATCCAAATTGATAGAACGTAGCGTCGGAAAACTGCATTACTCCGCGATTGCGAGCGATACCGCCGGCTTGTTGTTCTCGATCAGTCCGCGTTGAGCAAATGCCGCTTCGGCGGATTCGGGCTAGCGTCCATCAAACGTTGACGGCGAGTGACGGATGGGTTTCGCTGCCGTCATCATGGTTTTAAGTCTTCGTTAATACTGCACGCCTAGCATGGTGATGCCGGCGCGCGGATCGGACCCCGATCCGGCGCCGGCGGCACGCGCAGGTGCGTCGACGTCACGGCGCCGCGCCGTCGCGCGTCGCTATTCCCTTGCAACGACGACAGACCATGATCAAGCACTTCGACTACACGCTCGGCAGCGAGACGATTGCGCTCTGCGCGAGCTTCGGCGCGGGGCCGGCGTTGCGCCGTGTGCTCGTGAGCCGCGCGGATTCGATGGAGACGCTGGTGGTGCTCGACGCGCGCGGCCTGTCGGGTCTCTTGAAGGTCGCAACCGAAGAACCGGAAGGGCTGCTCGACGACGCGATCCGCAAGGTCGGCGACGAGCAGCTCGTCGAGCGGGCGATCAGCGACAGGACGATCGTCGAAACCGCACTGTGACGGCATAAGCGCGGCGCGGCGGCGCGGATCAGGGAGTATGCTGCCGGTCCGACCGGCTCATTCACGCATGCCCGATGCCCGCAACTGGCGCTGCCATTCCCGTTTCCCGCCGCTATACGACGATTCGCGTGATCGCGTATCACGGCATCCTGCAAAACGTCACGGCCTTGCTGGCGTTCGTCCCGTTCATGCTGTTCCTGCACGAACGGTCGCTGGCCGCATTCTCGTCATGGTCGGGGCAGATGTGGGCGCTGCAGGGTGTTTCGTTCGCGGCGGCGATCGCAGGTCTCGTCGGTCACATTGCGCTGGCATTTCGTCGCCGATGGGGACGGACGCTGGATGTGGCGACCTGGGTGGTGTTGAGCGCCGCGTCGCTCACGCTGTCGTCGTGGATCACGGTGCTCATCGGGCTGCCGCTGGGTGTCGCCGGCCTCGCGCTGATGTACAACCGGCTGAGCAACGACTATCTGAACCTGCCGCACGCCGCGATCGAACCGACGGTACGGCGCTTCGCATCCGTCGGCCTGCTGGCCGGTTCGTCCGCGCTGCATTACTGGGCGATCTCGTTCGCGACGATGCGTACCGGCACGTTCGGCTACCTGCTGCCGAATGGCCGGCCGATGGACCTGCTGATCGCCGCTGCGATCGCGCTGGTCGTCGGCACCGCTGTCGCGCCACGCGGGCAACGTATGTGGTGCTGCGGGATGTCGCTGATGACGTCCGCCGTCGCGATGCTGGCGATGCTGTTGAGCTACGTGTCGGTCGCGACGGCGCTGGTGCGTTACCTGCCGCACGAATACCGGCGCATCGCCATTCCGTGGCAACCGATCACGGTTTACGCGATCGTCACGTTCTGCATTGCGCTGGTGCTGATACGCGCAACGAAGCCGCCGAAGCAGAGCGACTGGGAGCAGTGGTCGAATCCCGACGCTTCCACCGGGGCGGGCGCCGCGCGCCGGGAAACGACCTCCTGAAGCTGCGTGGCTAGTCTGCGAACCGGTCCGTTGCCGCGATCAGCGCTTCCAGGATCCCCGGTTCGTTATACGCGTGCCCGGCGCCGGGCACGATCTCGAACGTCGCTTCCGGCCACGCCTTCGACAGATCCCACGCAGTGCGGGCTGGCGTCGCGATGTCGTAGCGGCCTTGCACGATCACGCCGGGAATGCCGGCGAGGCGATGCGCGTCGCGCAGCAACTGGCCTTCCTCGACGAAACCGTGGTTGACGAAGTAGTGGTTTTCGATTCGAGCGAACGCGAGCGCATAGTGGCCGTCCGCGAAGTGCGCGGCGAGTTCGGGATCGGGCAGCAGCGTGATCGTGCGGCCTTCCCAGATGCTCCACGCGCGCGCGGCTTCGAGCTTCGCGGCTTCGTCGTCGCCCGTCAGCCGGCGATGGTAGGCGGCCATCAGGTCGCCGCGTTCGGCTTCCGGAATCGGCGCGACGAAGGCTTCCCAGAGGTCGGGGAACAGCCACGACGCGCCTTCCTGGTAGTACCACAGCAATTCCGCGCGGCGCATCGTGAAGATGCCGCGCACGATCAGCGCGCTGACGCGTTCCGGGTGCGTTTCCGCGTACGCGATCGACAGCGCGCTGCCCCACGAGCCGCCGAATACGAGCCATTGCTCGGCGCCGACCATCTCGCGCAGGCGTTCGATATCGGCGACCAGATGCCACGTCGTGTTGTTCTCGAGGCTCGCGTGCGGCATCGAGCGCCCGCAGCCGCGCTGGTCGAACAGCAGGATGTCGTAGCGCTCCGGGTCGAACAGGCGGCGATGATCGGGGCTGCAGCCCGCGCCGGGGCCGCCGTGCAGGAACACGGCGGGCTTGCCGGCCGGGTTGCCGCAGCGCTCCCAATAGATGCGATGGCCGTCGCCGGTGTCGAGGTGGCCGTGGGCGTAGGGTTCGATCGGTGGGTACATGGGCATGAGCGGAAAGGATTTGCAACATTATGCCAAGGCTATTGAGCTACGCGTCATTCCGGCAACCCCGCGGCTCCAGGCTCGACAATCGGGTATGTACAAGCCACTGGTATCGGCTGGCTTGAGTATACGCCGCGACACCTATAGGCGAGATTGGAGATCGTCGCAGTAGCCATTGATCAATGACAGCCCTGAATGGACTGGCTTGCCTTATTCTGGTGGTTTTTACACGCCGAATCGGGTTTACACGAGGATTACATGGCCGGAAAAAAACAAAATCTACCAGCAAAGCACCACATTGTGCCGGAGTTCTTCATCAAGCGATTTTCCTCGCGGGCGGACGCGTTTGTGTACGTCTACGATAGCGAGTTCGGAAAGCTTTCTAACGAGCCCAAAGCTGCGAGCGCCATTTGTTACATACGACATCTGTACACCCTCGATGTCGCTCAAAGTCAGCTGGTTGTGCTTGAGACGATGTTTTCGTTCTTCGAGACGCAATGGGCCGAAATTTTTCGAATGCTTGAAACTGATACCGATGCAGATGCTATCGACGCGGCATTGTCCGAGGTGCCTGAGATTGAGAAAATATTGCGGTTGTTCATCGCATGTCAGTTCTGGCGCCACCCGGAACGACGAGAGCTGGCGATCGAGTATGCTGAAAAATTGCCGGACTTGTTCGAGGGGATGGCCGATGACGATCTTGTTTCCGTGCTGGATCTGCACACGATCGAAGAGATCGCTGAGGCACGAGACATGGAAGATGCTGCGCGAATCATTCAGTATTTCCTCTTACCGCTTCTCACCTATCAGACGCCCTTTGCACCGGGAGAAAGGTTTCATATAACGAAAATACCGGATGGATACGGCCACGATCTGATTTGTTCGGATGGCCCCCTGATCGGTGACACAATCGAGCAAGTATTCAATGGTGAGGGCACAAAGATATTTCCGTTTTCCAAGGATCGGATGCTTTTACTGGGGAGAGACGGCTGTTCCGTAACACCGCAAGAAGTGGAGGTGTCTCAGGCACAGTTGTTCGCGTCGGCACCCAAGTATGTATTTGCCTCGTCGATTGCAGCTTTGTCCAGACACCTCGGCGATCGGGGGCATCCGTCCAACTGACGGCATCCATGAAGTGGATACCGTGCATAAAACAAGACTCAATTTTTTCGGTGCGCTGCCGATAACCTGACCTACATCTATCACAACGTCGTTCTCGGGGGGCCGGACATGAATACTTTTGACAGCACGAAACGCCTCTTGTCCGATCTCTTGTCGGATATTGTCAAAGGCAAGATTCAGCTTCCAGACTTCCAGCGGGGCTGGGTCTGGGATGATCAACACGTGCGGAGTCTTCTGGTGAGCGTCGCCAGATCTTTTCCAGTTGGTGCGGTTATGCTGCTGGAGACAGGAGGGGAAGTCAGGTTTCAGGTGCGACCAGTCGAAGGTGTGCCATCGACAGGGCTGCCGGAGCCGGAAATATTGATTCTTGATGGTCAACAGCGGTTGACCACGCTGACTCAGGTTCTTGCCCTCAAGTCCCCGGTAGCAACGCGAAATGAAAAGAACAAGCGAATAGACCGGCATTATTACTGGCATATTCCGACGGCATTGGAAGGGGACACGCGTCTAGACGAAGCAATTCTTGCAGTGGAGCCGGATCGACTGCTCAAAACGGATTTCGGTCGCAAGATTGAACTGGATCTAAGTACGCCGGAAAACGAATACATGAACCTGTATTTTCCATGCGACCAGACCTTGCAGTGGGCAGACTGGCTTCAAGGCTTGAACAGATACAATCCAGGCGCGCTGGCGCAGTTCTTGGAGTTCCAGCAGTCAGTTCTGGCGAAGTTCAGCGGCTATCAGGTTCCCGTGATCCAACTTGGACGAACGACGACTAAGGAGGCAGTGTGTCTTGTATTCGAGAAGGTCAATACGGGCGGTGTGCCGTTGAATGTGTTCGAGTTGGTTACTGCGACTTACGCAGCAGACGGTTTCAATTTGCGCGATGACTGGCATGGAAGTGCGCCTAGAAAGGTGATCGGCCGCTATGCGCGCTTGTGCAGGGAGGCGGTACTGTCGCAGGTTGAATCGACGGATTTCCTGCAGGCGATCTCGATGCTGCACACGCTGGAGGCACGGCGTGCGGATTTTACGGAGGGCAAGACGGGGAAGTCGGTACAACCTGTCAGTGCGAAGCGTGCATCGATTCTTTCGATGCCGCTAAGTGCCTACCTGAAATGGGCGGATGCAGTCGAAACGGGATTCGTGCTGGCAGCGAAGTTTCTGCGAAAGGAATGCATCAATCATCCGCGCGATCTACCTTATCGTTCACAACTCGCTCCGTTGGCTGCAGTCATGTCGCACCTGCGAACGCGATGGCTCGAACCCAGGATCTATGACAAGCTGGCCAATTGGTTCTGGTGCGGTGTCTTGGGCGAACTCTATGGCGGAGCTATCGAGACACGCATTGCCAACGATGTCGAAGATTTGTTGGCATGGATCGAGAGTGATGACGCAGTCCCAAGGACCGTGGCAGATGCCGTGTTCAATCCGGATCGCCTGGATCGGATGTCGTCGCGTCTCTCGGCAGCATATAAAGGCTTGAACGTCTTGGTATTGCGCGAAGGGGCTAAAGACTTCTTCTGGAAGGCCAGTGTTCAGGAACTTGAGGACGAAGACTTGGCCCTTGATATTCATCACATCTTTCCGCAAGATTGGTGCGAAGTGCATGGCATAAAGCGATCTGTGTATAACACAATCGTCAACAAGACCCCGATTTCCTATAAAGCCAATCGAATGATCGGTGGACACGCGCCGTCTACGTATTTGTCAAAGCTTCAAGGCCATAAGCAGGTTCAGTTGGACGATGCGGCGATGAATACAATTCTGGAATCGCACCTGATCGATGCGGTTGCTCTCCGTGCCGACGATTTTTCGGCATTTTATCTTGCGAGAAAGGTTGCGTTGCTTAGGTTGATTGAGAAGACCATAGGAAAACATATTGCAGTGGACCTTCAAATGCCCATCGATGCAGACGGACTCGACGAAGACAGCGAAAGCGAAGTGTTTGTCGCTTGAGAGCAAGACGACGCGGGTGTTTCGGCTACGCCACACTCCTTGAGGCGTACATGTTGTGGCTTGGGCTTCATCGGGGCGACTCCGGTGGAGCCTTTTTGGTATTGAATCGTGGCAAACGTGCTCTGGTTGTACCGAATAGACGAATTGGTTGCACCGGTCGCGGTAACCGGGGCGTCGAATCGGTAGGCCGCGTTCATTCGCGTGAATTGGTATATGTGGTCGGCGGCAACTTGGGTGGTGTATTGACCCTTACCAATGGGCGTCTAGCCCGCCCCGGATTTTTGAAGCAATTTCATTCCGATATTTTTCATACAAAATCCCGGCGGCATGTCGGTGCGCCGGATCGGGGGCGCCGGCCTATCTCCTGCTTCTTTACCGTGCCAACGGGAATCAGTCGATGAACCATCGCGTCACGCAGTTGACCGGGTTGCGCGCCGTCGCGGTGTTGATGGTCGTCGTCGGCCATGCCGAGCACGTGCTGCCCGGCGGCTACACGGGCTGGTACGCGCCGTTGCGCCTGATCGCCGACGGCAAGCTCGGCGTGCTGATCTTTTTCGTCCTCAGCGGTTTCCTGATCACCAACGTGCTGCGCGCCGAGTTCTCGCGCACCGGCGGTATCGCGCTGACGTCGTTCTACGTGCGCCGCGCGCTGCGGATCTGGCCGGCCTGCTACGTCTATCTCGCGGCCGTCGCGATTGTGGCTTTCGCCGGCTGGTTCGACGTCGATCGCCGGCAGTGGCTGTATGCCGCGCTGCACCTGTGGAATTACTCGGCGTGGTTCGGGCTGACCGCCGACAACCTGGTGCATCGCGACGGCGCGTGGTATCTCGGCCATTTCTGGTCGCTCGCGCTCGAGGAGCAGTTCTACTGGTTCTGGCCGCTGCTGTTCGTGTACGGCATCCGCCGCGACGGCACGCGCTGGCTGGCCGCGCTGATCCTGATCGTGCCGCTGGTGCGCGCCGTCACGTATTTCATTGCACCGGCGCTGCGCGGGCAGCTCGGGATGATGCTGCACACCGGCGTCGATCCGATCCTGATCGGTTGTTATGCGTCGCTCAACCGCGAACGGCTCGAAGCGTGGATCCGCTCGTGGCGCGGCGAGACGCACATCGTGACGGCGATCATCGTTGTCGTGCTTCTCGGGATGCCGCTCGCCGAACATCGGCTCGGCGGCTTCTGGAATGCGACGTACGGCGTGACGCTCGAAGCCGCGCTGATCGCGATCGTGATCGTCGTGCTGAATTTCCGCAACGAGTTCTGGTGCGCGCGCTGGCTGCGCGCCGGGCCGGTCGTGTTCATCGGCACGATCTCGTTCAGTCTCTATCTGTGGCAGCAGCCGTTCGCGAACCCGGACCTGCCGGTCGCGCACGCGTTTCCGCTTGGGATCGTGTGGGCGCTGATTGCCGCGACGGCGAGTTATTTCCTCGTCGAAAAACCGTTCCTGCGGCTGAAGAATCGCTATACGGCGCGCGAGGCGCGACGCGTGCGTGATGACGTGTTGCGCAGGCCGGCGCCGAGCGAGGCGATCGGGCCAAAGGTGGCGGAGTAGGTCGCTGCGTTATTTCATCGCCGATGGCGGATACCAGAAGCTCCGGAACATATCGATTCCGTACGTCTTTCCGTCATAGCGGACTACCGTGCGTGCGGTGCGCGTGCCCGTGTCCGAGTAGTCGCCGTCCTTGCGTTGCGACTTCGTGATGTGCGCAGTGATCGACAGGTCCGCGAAACCATGACTCGCGGTTTTCTCGACGGCGATCGTCATGCGCGCCGATTCGCTGCGTGCGTCGCCGGTGGCAGGGCCACAGGCCGTGCCTTCGCTACTGACCCAGCCGTAGAGGTTAGTGCCGAATACCGGGCGGATGCGCTTGCCTTCGCGTACCCACAACGTCAATTCTTCGCTGGCAGCGGCATCCGGGCAACTCGGCCCCCGCGCGCTGCTCGTGAACACGACGCCGAACGCACGAACGTCCGGCGACAACCGGTAAGGTGCCGTATCGATGCGATAGCTGTTCTCGCCGACTTCCGTTATCGCATCTTCTTGGACCACCGACCGCTCGGCCGCAACGACCTTGCCGCCCTCGACGAGCGCGACGACCTGCAGCTTATCGCTATCGTCCGGGTTCTTGCTTTTCGGAAGCGAATCGAACGCGACGGCCGCGATCGTCGTGTCCGGCGCGTTCGGCATGACCTTGCACGCCGACGCGACGACGAGCCGGTCCGCGTCGCGCGTGGCGATGCGGGCGCTCGCGATACCGGCCCAGCGGGCGATGGCCGTGACGGTATCGTCGCCGCAAGGCTGGCTGTCGGCGGCGTGAACGGCGGGTGCGGCGGCAAGCGCCAGCAAAGGAACGAAGCGACGGATTTTCATGGTCTCGATGGGAAAAGGGATTCTTTGCAGATTTCCTGGGAACGCGTGGTAGAGCGTTGGTGTTCGGCTGCGGATTCAACCCGTCGATGCAACACACGTGACGCTGCGCGAGCAGTGGACGTGTTGCAAATGAAACAAAGACGGCAGATTTACTACCCGGACTGCCAGAATGCGTTGATGTGGGAGCGGTGGCGCTAAGCGGCCTTGCCATCAGGTCAGGAGCGGTAGCCTAAGGCGATTGACTCTCTGGCGAAGCCACACTGAGTCCGCCAACGCTGTCGCGAACTACGTACACATGGTACGGGTCAGGTAAATCGGGAAGTAAGATGGGATTGTCGTTCCAGTAATCGTCTTTCGAAAATGTCGGAGACGAGAAGTCAAAGTGAAAATTTCTGGAAATATCAAATCTTGCTTCTCCAAGGCTCGGGGTTATGGATATGCCCCATACGTCCAAGCGCGCCCCGTCTCGTTGAGACGTATCATGCTTGCTCCAGAACTCGGGGATCCTTGTTCGAGAGTAATCCTCGGCAATCGCGACAGCGCGGGGCATGGCGGCCCATATGCCGGACAACATCTTATCGACCTGGCCAACGCACGCCAGGCATCCGCGACAATGCCGGCATCTTACCCAGAGCAGCCTGACGCCGATTTGATATTCAGACCTGAAAGAGCCGTCACGGTCGGCATAGGTACCTAGTGGCTTGTCTTCGGTTAGCGATGGGTACATATGCCGGTCGAGCGCGTTGAGTTTTTAAGGTCATACTACCAGCGAAGACAACCGCGCTCGCTGTTGAGTGATGCTCTTTGACAATTCCGAAGGGCAGTTCAGAGGCGGGTGCTGCCCATCGCTGATGGGCTCCCCACGGCCAGTGTGAGACGCTTGGCCGGGCGACAAAACTGACACACGGGCGTCGGCTTCTGATTCGAATGCAGCTGTTCACAGCTTCTTCAGCCATTCGGCTGGGAAGGGGGGGGTACATAGCCGACCGCGTCAGACCTAGTTTGTGCGTCCTGCCTAGCTCTATGAAGCGCTGATCCCTAATCCGAAGCCGCCGGGGCTCGCCGAAAGCGCCGCGACATTGGTCGGCAACTCCACCCGCAGGTACGAGAATGATGTCTGTGGCAATAGCCGCACACCATATCCATCGCAACACGCCCTATCGACACGCGAGAGTTGAGGTACGTCTGCATCTGCTCGCGCGTTGCAATCTTGTCGTATTTGCGCCGTCCGTCGCGTTTCAAGCCGGCTACCAAGTGGCTCTGCAAGCCTTCCTCCTGCGTGCTCATGGATACGTGTTCACGTTCGTTGACCATGGACAGGTAGCCTCTGTGAATCAGACGGACAATGGAAGAGTGTCCTTTATAGACCGCTACGAAATACCGAAGTTTGGACCTCAGTAAGTTCGGACTGGTGCCTTGTTCTCATTGAACTTGGTCACAGTGACATTATTCATGCTAAGAGGGATGACGTGCTCGACGGAAAGGGGCGAAGGAACGCTGGCCGCGCTTGATTCAACGAGCGCCTTCACGGCTGCATCATCAGGAACGCTGGTAGCGAGGATGCTGTTCATTAAACCCTCTGGATCGGCGACTTCACGCTTTAGTTTCTGCCACTCTTCCCTGAGGATCACCTTGGCGTAGAGCTGGGCGAATCGCAACTCCTGCTCGATGCCAGAGTAAAGGTGTTGGTTCGCATATTCGTGAGCAGCGGCGCGAATCGCGACATCTCCCAATAGGCTGCGAATCTTTGTGAGGGCAATCACCAAGCCGTTATGCGCCAGTTCGTCGTGATTTAAGCGCAGCACCATGCGCGTCAGGAGCTGGTAGTGCTGGCTGTCTCGATCTGCGATGGAAGCAGAAAAACGGGTCACATCGTCGCTGTATTCATCTAGATCACCCTGGTGCTCAGGCGGGAACCGGGTCCAGTTATCGTTGAGTCTGGAAAACAGGCGTTTCCAGGCTTCCGTCAGCTCTGCACTCAGCGCCACGTATTGCGACACGTCCACCCGAAGGTCGTCTATCCAATTCTGGCGTTTGTCGGCGATGAACGTGGCCGCAGACCGGGCGTTTGCGACCCTCTGCACGCTTAGCGTCGCGGCGCCGTGCTCAGTGAGCTGCTTGCGATTTTTAGTGGCGATGTAAAGGCTGGCAAGCACGCCGATTATGGCGGTCGTTGAGGTGCCGAAGATTTGCCATGCGGTAGCGTGCCAGCTCATTATGGTCTCGAGCTCCAAAATAGAAACTCAGGCGGGTGGGGGAATTTTGGCAATCATTTTATCCGGATACGCGACTTCCTGTTTAACGCGCTCCCATTCCGTTTTAAGAATCTCATTGGTCAATTTATCCGTTTGGGCCACCAAATCTTCCGCGCGCTGTATTAGCACATTGTCCGGCTCCCTGTCGGCTCCCTTGGCTACGTCTGTAAAGAGCTTTCGGAAGGCATCCAGGTTAGCGCGTAGTTGCAAATGTGCAGGTTCCGCGGGGTTGAGACGAAACCGCAAACGATGGTGGCGCTCTTGGTGTGAGCGGTCAAGCGCGCCATTGTTTTTCGAAAACTCGTGCCGATACAGTGTTGCTGCCGCTAGGCGTTGGTCCTCAGCAATGCTGCAATCCCTCATAATCTCCTCCGTGTGAGTTCGGAGGCCGAGCCAACGCCAGACATATTCCTGAGATTCAGCAAGATGAGCGGCCATATCCGAACGAAGCTCATCAATCCATTTCTGGCGCTTGTCAGCAATAAATGTCGAGGCCGTGCGTGCGCTGGATGCCCGCGTAACGTCAAGCGTCTCCTTGGCGTGGTCGAGCGTCTTGCGCGTGTTGCGCAGGCTGACAAGAGCCGCGATGACTGCGGCTAGCATCGCTACTGACGCGGCAATCAGTGCGGTAAGACCGGTGATCAGAATTCCGACGATGTTTGGCACATCTTTTAAAGTTGCCCAGGCGGCAGCGAGGTATTGGGTCATCGTTTACGTCGTGTAATGCCCGAGCGGGGCGACGCGCAAATATAACTCACTCGCGAGGCTGCTCAAGGCCGAGAGGGTCGTCGGTGTTGATCGAAGGCCGTAATACCACACTGAGCGGCCGCTCGAAGCCATCCGTGCCGTATGACCGAGGAGGGTCGGGAAGCGCCGATCGTGGCTGACGGGTACCGGCCAGAAGCAGTCAATCGACTTCATCGCCAAAACCGTTGACAATGAACGGTCAATTTTGATCTACGCTACGGCTCCTGTTCCTGTTCACCACATTACCCATGCTACTTTCAATCAATTCCATCAATAGGTTGCGTAGTCTAGGGTTGGAGTTGCCCGGGGAACCGTTCTTCTCGCCCGATCACCGTGCATACCCTTCGGGTTATCTGGTTAGGAAGCCCACCAGTGTCCAGGGAAACTCGATTCCGAGTCTCCGTGATAACTTTAAAAATGGGTATGCCAGCGACGACATCGACGCTCCCGTTCCAGTGGTCTGGCATGCTTCTGATCGTTGGTGGGTGTCAGTTCGGGACTGTGTGCCCGGCCCAGGACCTGGCGACTTTGTGAAGGAGTTCGTGGACGAGGATGCTGCGATTGATTTTATCGTTCAATATTTCTTCTACGATACTCCAGAATTCTCTGCGCGACTCGCTTACGAGAATCGACGGAAACCGATATAGAACCGGATTCAACGCGCGTTCTGTCCGGCAGCTGTGTTGTCGATGATCCCGTCAACACAGCGAAATTGACTGGCGAAGTCTGGCAACTCCGCGCCTTCCATGATGTCATCTGCCGAAGCCACATGAATGTCCTCTGGTTGGCGAAGCAAGGGTCCCCTCCGAGTTGGCTAAAGTTGACCGCGTGGGGCGGCAGCAGACTACGAAGAGGCCGTCGACTGGGGTAGCAAGATCGTTGACAATATCGGCCATGTCATCACCTCCATTATTCAATGGGTTGAGCGCCGGACTGTCGTTTTGCCGACCGATCTTCGCATGCGAAAAATTCTCAATATCCTTTCCGCCCGACACCGAAGCGGTCACGCGGCCTTAACCGTCGAGACTAGCGCTCTGGATGCGGCGATCCGGTCTGTCGCAATGCTTGTCGATGACCGCGTAGCATTTGAGTCGCAAGCCGCCGATGTCGCTGAAAAATTGGGAGCCGGCGCAATTGACATGCTGGTATCCCGGCTCCATGCGCCTGCCCAACCCACTCCAGAAAGGTTCGAGTCTGACAAGCGAGGCTTAGGAGCGTGGCTGGCCGCCTGGCAATTCGCCATTTTCGAGGTTCTTTACCATTTTCGTGGTTCGGCTCTCGACGCTCTTCGCGAGACCGCGTGGGGAGAATATGACTGGACGCAAGGTAACGCACTGGAGATATTGGTTCGCCTGGCAGCCAAAGGCATTGGTCGAGAACTCACGATGGCGGATTTCCACCATAACTTCGAACACGTTTCCGATGAGGCAAAGCGATATGCCGTGGGCCCACTATTGCATCGCGCTAAGTTCGACCCGGAAGTCGCCGCAATTGTGAGCGAATTGGACGGCGTCCGGGAGTGGCGCGAAGTTGTCCACGAACTGGAAGGCGGTAAACGTTAAGGCGTGTGCGGTGCCATACGGACGGTCCTGAATGGCCGCAGGGAGTGCCGCTTGAGACGGAAACGGCTGACCGCTGTGGGTCGACAAGCGACACCCACCCAAATCCGCGAAGAACAAAAAAGGCCCTTACGGGCCTTAGGTCGACGAGAAAGGGCAACCGTTTACCGCGTCAGCGCCGTAAACCCCTCCAGCAACCGATCGACATCAGCCGCTTGAATCGCGCCCATCGTCGAAATCCGGAACAGTTCCTTCGACAACCCGCCTTGCCCCGCGTAGATCACGAAGCCACGCGCCTTCAACCCGTCGTGCAGCGTCTCGTACGTGACCCCCTGCGGCAGCCGGTACGCGCGCAGCACGACCGACGACGCACCTTCCGGCAGCACGAGCGGCATCCCGCGCGCGGCAAGCCCGGCTTGCGCCTGATCCGCGAGCGCCTTGTAATGCGCATGGCGCGCGCGCCAGCCGCCGGTTTCGTCGAATTCACGCAGCGCCTCGACGAGCGCGTAGTACGCGTGCACCGACGGCGTGAACGGTGTATTCCGCTGATCCTGCAGCTTCGCGAGACGGCCGAGGTCGAGGTAGTACGTGCGGCTTGCGGCTTTCGCGAGCGCGCTGCGGCGCACGATCACGAACGCCGCGCCCGGCACGCCGTGCAGGCATTTGTTCGCGGTCGCGGCAACGGCATCGATGTCGCCGCCGGCGAAATCGAGCGCTTCCGCGCCGAAGCTGCTGACGCCATCGACCAGCATTTTCACGCCGCGCGAACGACACACCTCGGCAATCGCGCCGAGATCGTTCAGCCGGCCCGTCGTCGTTTCGTGATGAATCACGGCGACATGCGAGTACCCGCCCGCGTCGAGGCGCGCGGCGATCTGCGCAAGATCCGGCGCCTGCATCCACTCATGCTTCAGCACATCATGCGCGATGCCGTATTGCGCCGCGATCTGCGTGATCCGCTCACCATACACGCCGTTCTCGATCACCAGCAGCTTGCCGTCCTGCGGCACGAGCGCCGCGATCATGCTCTCGACGGCGGCGGTGCCCGAGCCCGTCATCAGCACGGCGGCCCATTCGGCCGGATCGAGTTCGTACGCGGCGACGAGGCGCGCACGCGCTTCATCCTGCAGGTCGAAGAATTCGCTTTCGCGATGGCACAGATCGGGTTGCAGCAGGCTGCGGCGCACGCGTTCGGTCAGCGTTACCGGGCCGGGGTTCAGCAGCAGCATCAAAGGGCTCCTTCAGCGTGGGCTTCGGTCTGCGCGGCGCCGATGTGCCGCATCAGACGGGTCTTGACCTCGACCGGCGTGACGGTCGGGCGGGGCAGGCCGTCGGGCACGCCGGTGCGGATCGCCAGGCGCACGAACTGGGCACCGTCGTGAGACCCGGCCAGCGCTGTATCGAGCACGTCGAGCGTGTCGCCTTCGATCGCCGACGCGTAGCCGCATGCGGCCGCGACGCCCGCGAACGACACGTGCCGCGACACCGTTGCCTGGCCGCCCGTCGATTCGTGCGCGCCGTTGTCGAGCAGCACGTGCGTGAGGTTGGCCGGGCCGTAGGTGCCGAGCGTGGCGAACACACCCATCCGCATCAGCGCGGCGCCGTCGCCGTCGACCGCGACCACGCGCAGGTCGGGGCGCGCGAGCGCGAGGCCGAGCGCGAGCGGCGTCACGCAGCCCATCGAGCCGACCATGTACAACTGGTTCGGGCGATCGTCGATCGCGTAGAGTTCGCGGCCGCAGAAGCCGGTCGACGCGAGCACCACGGTCGAATCGACCGGCGTGTGCGCGATCACGCGCTGCAGCGCGTCCTGGCGGGTCGGCCACGCATCGGCCGACGCGGCGCGCGACGACGATTGCGCGGCGACATGCGCGCGCGGCTGCGCCGCCGGGTTCACCTTCAGTTCATACGGCGCGACGCTGCCTTTCTGCATCACGAGCGCGTACGGGCGGCCCGTCGCGTCCATGTGTGCGATCGCGCGGTCGAGTGCCGGGCCGACCTGTTCGGGGTCGGTCGGGAACGTCTCCCACGGGATCTCCATCGTGTCGAGCATCGCGGGCGTGATCGGACCCATCAGCGCGTGCTGCGGCTCGTCGGCGACGCCCGGCTGGCCGCGCCACGTGACGATCAGCAGTTGCGGCAGGCGGAACGTCCAGGTCAGCGACGTCAGCGGGCTCACCGCGTTGCCGAGCCCCGAGTTCTGCATCATCGCGATCCCGCGCTTGCCGCCGAGCGTCGCGCCGGCGATCAGCGCGACCGCGTCGCCTTCGTTCGCGGCCGACAGGTAGTGCAGCGTCGGGTCCTGCAGCACATAGTTGATGAACGGCGTCAGGTACGAGCAGGGCACGCCCGCGTACCAGTCGAAGCCGCGTTCGCGCGCGGCCTCGACGAACTGGGCCGCTTCGATCATTGCGCGCCCCCGTTGCCGGCACCCGGTTCGGACAGCGGCGTCTGGCCGTGCGCGAAGTCGCCCGCGCGGCGGAAGTCTTCCAGATCGTTGACGCCGCGCCAGTGGCCGTGCACGTATTGCACCTCGATCTTCTCGCCGGCGGCGATCAGTTCGTTGAGCAGCGACGGGATGTCGAGCGTGTCGAAATCGTCGCGCGCCTGCAGCGTCGCGAGCATCGCCTTCAGGCGATCGACACCCGCGCCGCGCACGTTCAGGAGGCCGATCCACCGGCCGTGCGGCGTGCCTGCGGCGACGTCGCTCGATACGCGTTGCAGATAGGTCTTCTGGCCGAACAGGCCGCGATCGTCCGCCGCCGAGCACAGCGCGAAATCGCGCACGCTCTGGTTGGTCGGTTCGGTCAACGACGAATCGACCACCACGCTGAACTCGGCCTCGCTCTCCGCGAGATCGCGCACGATGTAGCTGCGGAACAGCAGGTCGCCGTACGAGATCACGGTGTCGCCGGTCAGGCGTTCGGCCGCACATGCGAGCGACGCGAGTTCGCCCGTCTGCGCATGGCGTTCGTTGACCACGAGCTTGATGCCCGACGTATCGATCGCGTCGGCGCGATAGCCGCCGACCACGGTGATGTCGTTCACGCCGTGCGTCTTGAAGCCGTCGACGAGCCAGCGCAGCAGGGGCTTGCCGGCGACCGGCAGCATGACCTTGGGCTTGTCCTCGGTCACGGCTTCGAGGCCCTTGCCGCGGCTCGCGGCGAGCACGATCGCGGCGTTCGACGCGCGCGACGACGACGACAGGTAGATGCGCTCGGCGGCCGAGTACTCGTCGGCGTCCTGCAGGCGGAAGATCTCGTTGACCGATGCCACGCGGTCCTCGACGTTGATCAGCGTTTCGCTCTCGTGGATCTCGCGCGCGGTCGCCTGCATCGCGGATGCCGACGCGCGGATCAGGTGGTTCGCCCAGATCACGGTGCTGATGCCGGCCTGGCGGAACACGTCGGTCGGCGTGCTGTAGTACTTGGTCGGCACGATCACGAGCGGCGCCTTGCCGCTCCATTCGCGTGCGAACTGCAGGATCTCGTCCGGGCGCGACAGCTTGCTGTGGATCAGGATCGCGTCGGCGCCGGCTTCCGCATACGCGTTCGCGCGGCGCAGTGCCTCATCCATCCCCCAGCCGGCGATCAGCGCTTCGACACGCGCGACGATCGAGAAGTCGGGATCGGTCTGCGAATCCTTGCCGGCCTTGATCTTGCCGCAGAACTCGTCGATTTCCGCGAGCGGCTGGCGCTCGCCGCCGATGAAGCTGTTGGTCTTCGGGAACTGCTTGTCCTCGATGCAGACGCCGGCAATGCCGCGCTGTTCGAGCTTCTTCACGAGGCGGCGCACGTTGTTGAAGTTGCCGTAGCCGGTGTCGCCGTCGAGCAGGATCGGCAGGTCGCTCGCGTCGGCCATGAATTCGAGCACGTCGACGACCTGCGTCCAGCTGGCCTCGTTGTTGTCGCGCACGCCGAACTGCGCGGAGATCGCCAGGCCCGACGCCCAGATCCCCTTGAAGCCGGCTTCGCGGACGATTCGCGCGGACAGGCCGTTGTGCGCTTCCATCAGGAATTCGAGGTCGCTGCTGACGAGCATGCGGCGCAGGCGTGCGCTGCGCGATTCGGTGAAATTGGGTTCGCGTGCGTTCATCGTGCGGCTCCAGCGGTAGTGCGTTGAATCAGGGGGAGGATTTCTTGCGTGGCGCGTGCGACGTCGTTCGGGAAGTCGATCTCGATCCACGGCGAGCCCGTCACGTCGGCGATGTCGAACGAATGACCGCCTTCGAGCAGCAGGTCGCGCACGGCTTCCTCGTGCGGCATGTTCGCGCGGCCGCTGTCGACGTAGCCCGCGACGATCGTCGCGAGGCGGCGCGCGGTGCCTTCGGTGAAGCGGAAGAAGCCGACCGATTCGCCGATCGTGTCGTAGTCGAGGTCGACCGCGAGCTGCTTGCGCAGCTCGACCGGCACGCCATTCTTCACGCACAGCTTGACGGGCTCGTCGCCGGCCTCGAAGTCGCGGTCGATCAGCAGGCGGTCGACCGCCTTGTCGGGATCGGCCATCAGCGCATGCAGGATGTTTTCGTCGTACAGCACGTCCGCGTCCATCAGCAGCACGTCGCCGCCGCGCGTCATCGCATCGGCGACGGTATGCACGGTCAGCACGCTGCCGAGGTCGTAGCGCTCGTTCAGCACGATTTCGGCCTGGCGGCCGAGGCGCTTCAATTCCTGCTCGACCTTCTCGGACTGGAAGCCGAGCCCGAGCACGATCTCGTCGACGCCCGCGGCATCGAGCACGCGCAAATGGCGCTCGAGCAGCGAAACGTCGTCAAAGCGCAGCAGGCACTTCGGGAACTGCGCTTCGGGCGGTTGTTGCAGGCGCAAGCCGAGGCCTGCCGCAAGAATGATGGCTCGCATGGGTTCTCCAACCAAAAAGCCGGCGGATCTGAACGATCAGTCGGCGAGCGGCTGCGGCGCACGGCGCCGCTGCCAGTTTCTTTCACTGAAATGCAGATAGAGCAGGCCGGGCAGGCCGAGCGCGAGTTCGCGCGCGCGCTTCGCGAGCGACAGCGCGAGCGCCGCGTCGGGCGGCAGGCCGACCAGCGGCGCGAGCAGCAGGTAGCCGCCTTCCTGCGCGCCGAGCGAGCCCGGGATCGCGAAGGCCGCGCCGCGGATCGCCTGGCCGACGCTCTCGAGCAGCAGCGCGTCGAGCCAGCTGACCGGGTGCCCGAGGAAGTGCAGCGCGAGCCACACTTCCGCGGTGCCGACGATCCAGCCGACGAGACTCAGTGCGAACGTCTTCGCGACCTTCGCACGATCGCGGTACAGCGCACCGACCGCATCGTCGATCGCATCGGCCCGGGTCGCGAGCGACGACCAGTCGCGCGGGCCGAGCAGCTTCGACGCAAGACGCATGCCGCGGCCGAACAGCCCGCGCCGCTGCGCGACATAGAACAGCGCGGCGAGGGTGCCGAGCACGCCGGTGGCGATCAGCGCGGGCGTGCGCAGGTGCGCGACCGACTCGTGCGTTGCATACAGGCTGAACGCGCAGATGCCGATCAGCGCGAACGCCATTTGCGCGAGTGCTTGCATCGTCGTGCTGACGGTGACCGCCGCCGCCGCATCGGCCATCCGCGTGCCGCGCTGCGCGAGGTGGCGCACCATCAGCACGGGGCCGCCGATCTGCCCGGCAGGCAGCAGGCTGTTGACCGATTCGCCGACCCAGCGCGCGCGCAGCGCGTTGCCGAGTTCGGCGCCCGGCTGGCCGCGGCGGAACATCACGGAGATCGCGATCGCGTCGATCACGAGCGGCACGACGTGGAACGCGGCGACGAGCGCGAGCCCCCAGCCGGCCGCGAGAAACGTGGACGCGACCGCGCCGACGCCTTGCCATGCGAGGAGTGCGATGAAGAGTGCCGTCCCGAGGGACAGCAGGATCAGGCCGGCGCGTGTCATGACCCGGTCGTGCGTCGCGTGGCCAGTTGCTTGAACACCTGGCGGAAACCGAAATACGCGATCGCGTCCTTCATGTTCGAGATGAAGCGCTTCCACGGCCGCATGCCGGGGTTCGTCACGTATTCGAACGTGAGCGACACGCGCATCTCGTTCTGGCCGAGCGGCGTGATGCGGTGGCGCAGCTTGTCGCCGTCGAACAGCACGATGCCGCCGTCGGCGATCTGCACCGAACCCGGTTCGTCGGCCACGTCGGGGTTGCGCGTGTGCAGCTCGTAGTCGAGCCGGCACGACGATTCGTCGATCACGCCGATCAGCAGCGTGTAGCGGCGGCCGTCGTAGTACGACGTGTCGTAGTGCCAGCCGATGTGGTCGCCGGGCTTCGTGTAGTAATACAGCGCGTACGCGTGCGGATCGTCGTTCGGCGACAGCATCAGCTTGTCGCCCGTGACCTTCTCGAGGAAGCTGATCAGCGCCTTCGATCGATACAGTTCGGCGATGTACGGCGCCTGCTCGTCGATCGTGTGGCGGCTCACGCTGCCGCCCTGCTTGTGGCCGGGCAGGTAATTGCGGTTCAGGCCGGCCTGCATCGCGCGGGCGGCCGCCGCCAGCTTCGCGTGCGCGTCGGCCGGCAGGAACGTGTCGAGATACAGGAACGACCCCTGGCGCGTGTAGTCGCCGCGCAGGCGGTCGAGGTCGAGATGGCCGACGCGGTCGGCCACGGTGCGATCGGGGTCGGACGCGGCCGCGCGTGCAGGCGCGGGGCGTGCCGGGCTCAGCACGGAGTCGTCGCGCGTGCTAGGAGTCATTTGGAAGCCTGGATTTCAGTAGGGTTCTGCGGGAGGTTGCCGCGGCGGACGATGCGCCACCAGTCGATCACGACCCAGGCGGCGAACAGCGGTGCGCCGATCGACGCCGCGAGCAGGAACGGCTCGACGCCGTCGACGAGCGTCACGAGCGGCAGCAGGTACAGCACGTCTTCGGTCTCGAAGCCGCCTGCGAATGCCTGCTTGGTGCCGGCCTTGCCAGCGATCGATTCGATCCGCATGCGCAGGAAGAAGATCAGTGCGACGGCCGCACCGGCCACCGCGCCGAGCAGCACCGGCGACGCGGCCATCTGGCCGCCCTGGGCGACGATGCCGAGGCCCATGCTGACGAACAGCGCGATCGTGACGAGCGCGTCCGCCGCGAGGTCGTAAAAATGGCCGATCTTGCTGGTTTTACCGCTGATACGTGCGAGCTCGCCATCGGTGTGGTCGACGAAGTTCGACAGCACGATCAGGAACGCGCCCGCGTTGCTCCAGCCGAAACCGCCGTGCGCGAGGCACCAGGCGCCGGCGAGGCCGATCAGCAGACGCAGTGTAGTGAGGTGATTCGGGGTGACCGGCGTATCGACGAGCGGTCGGACAAGCGAGCGCGCGAGCCGCGCATCCCAGGTGCGTGGCAGGGGGGGCTCGGAGCGTGTGGCGGTTTTTCTTTGGTCCATCGGCGAAATATATACGGAATTGTAATTTGTTGCTTTTTATTCAATCAATGTCCTGACATACAAGAGTGTTACCGCGTCCTGTGGGTGTCGGCCGGTCGAAAACCGCGCATGCGAAAGGGCAGGCAAACGGGGCGGCCGCACCCGTATTCCAGTGTGGTTCGCATCGTGCGGGTGTCAAGGGCGGACGGGCCTCCGAGGCCGGCGCGGCGGTTATTTTCGCGCATGCCGGCGGGCGGCGCGCGGCGCGTGCAACCTTGACCTGCGTCGGGCCCGGAACAGCCGCATCGGGCGACAATTGGCCGCGCCGCCAGCGGGTCGTCGATTGTTGATGGACAGGCGATAAATTTCAATGGAAATCCGCCGATTAATGCGCACGGGTTGGCGATCGTCGGCCGACCATTCGATCGCGGCTTTCGTGCACCTTTCGTGTGCATTCGGCGCATGCGGATCGCCTGTCACAGAACGGTCGTTCGATACCCGGCAAATTCGGTAAGGATCTTTTGCATTCAGCGGACATTTCGCGGCGATCGCCTCTGCGATACTCCGACCGTGCCTGTGGTGCCGGCCGCCCCGAGCGGCCCCAAGGGCTTCATGTCGCTCCGGAGACACCCCCGCGACGTCAACGACAGACCAAATCGTCAGAAACCAGCCATGTCTTCATCACGCATCCTCGCTCCCGCCCTGCGTTCGCTCGTCCGCACCGCCGACGAAGCCGCCGCGCTGATCCGTCCCGGCATGACCGTCGCCATGAGCGGCTTCACGGGTTCCGGTTATCCGAAAGCCGTGCCGGCCGCGCTTGCCGCCCACATCGACGCGGCGCACGCGCGCGACGAGGACTTCCGGATCAACGTGCTGACGGGCGCGTCGACCGCGCCGGAACTCGACGGCGCGCTGGCCCGCACCAACGGCATCTCGATGCGGTTGCCGTACCAGTCCGACCCGACGCTGCGCGACAAGATCAATAGCGGCGAAGTCGACTACCAGGACGTCCACCTGAGCCACGTCGCGCAATATGCGTGGTTCGGGCTGTACGGCGATCTCGACGTCGCGATCGTCGAAGTCGCGGGCATCCGCGAGGACGGGCTGCTGATTCCGTCCGCATCGATCGGCAACAACAAGACGTGGCTCGAACGCGCGAAGCACGTGATCCTCGAGGTCAATGCGCGCCAGCCGCTCGGCCTCGACGGGATGCACGACGTCTATTACGGCACCGCGCTGCCGCCGCACCGCAAGCCGATTCCGCTGACGAAGAGCGACGACCGGATCGGCGAGCCGTACCTGCGCTGCCCGGCCGACAAGATCGTCGCGATCGTCGAGACCGACGCGCCGGATCGCAGCAACGCGTTCTCCGCGCCGGACGAGACGTCGAAGCAGATCGCGCTGCAACTGATCGACTTCCTGCGCCACGAAGTGAAGCGCGGCCGCCTGCCGGAAAACCTGCTGCCGCTACAGTCGGGCGTCGGCAACATCACGAACGCGGTGCTCGCGGAACTCAGCTCGGCCGGTTTCTCGAACCTGACCGCGTACACCGAAGTGATCCAGGACGCGATGCTCGACCTGCTCGACGACGGCACGCTGAGCTTTGCGTCGGCCACCGCGCTGTCGCTGAGCCCGGCCGCCGTGCAGCGCTTCGCCGACGAGATCGCGACGTTCCGCGAGAAGATCGTGCTGCGCCCGCAGGAGATCAGCAATCATCCGGAACTCGTGCGCCGCCTCGGCTGCATCGCGATGAACGGGATGATCGAGGCCGACATCTACGGCAACGTGAACTCGACGCACGTGATGGGCACGAAGATCCAGAACGGTATCGGCGGCTCGGGCGACTTCGCGCGCAACGGCTACCTGTCGTGCTTCATGTCGGCGAGTACCGCGAAGGGCGGCGCGATCTCGCGGATCGTGCCGATGGCGAGCCACGTCGACCATACCGAGCACGACGTCGCGGTGGTCGTCACCGAGCAGGGCCTCGCGGACCTGCGCGGCCTGTCGCCAAAGCAGCGCGCGCGCAAGGTCATCGCGACCTGCGCGCATCCGGATTACCGGCCGATGCTCGAGGATTACTTCGAGCGCGCGTCGCACGACAGCTTCGGCAAGCACACGCCGCACCTGCTCGCCGAGGAGCTGTCGTGGCACGAGCGCTACGTGCGGACCGGGACGATGAAGGTCTGATGCAACCACCCGCAGCGGGCGCGCGTCGCGTGCGCCCGCCGTGATCGTCAATCCATCGCCGCGTGCGCGACATCGACGCTCGCCGTTTTCTGCGGCGGGCGGATCAGCAGCAACAGCGGAATCATCAGCAGCGTCGCGACGAACATCAGCTTGAAGTCGTTCAGGTACGCGATCATCGTCGCCTGCTGGTTGATCGTGCTGTCGAGCAGTGCGAGGTCGAGGCGGCTGCCGGACATTGCCTGTACGGCCGGGTTGAACGGCGTGATGTGGGCGGCGAGATCGGCGTGCGAGACCTGCGTGTTGCGCGTCATCAGCGTCTGCACGATCGAGATGCCGATGCTGCTGCCGATATTGCGCATCAGGCTGTAGGTGGCCGTGCCGTCCGCGCGCAGGTCGGGCGCCAGCGTCGAGAACGACAGCGCGCTCAGCGGCACGAACACGAGCCCCAGCCCGAAGCCCTGGACCACGCCCGGCCACACGATGTCCGATTCGGACAGCACGACCGTGTACTGCATCATCTGCCAGAGCGCGAGCGCGGAAATCGACAGTCCCGCGAGCAGCAGCACCCGCGCATCCACGTATTTCAGCAGCCTTCCGACGAACAGCATCGCGATCATCGTGCCGGCGCCGCTCGGCGCGGTGACGAGGCCCGTCGTCGCGACCGGGTAGCCCATCAGGTTCTGCAGCATCGGCGGCAGCAGCGCGCGCGTCGCATACAGCACCGCGCCGACCACGAAGATGAACAGCGTGCCCGTGGCGAAATTCGGGTCGCGCAGCAATTCCGACTTGAAGAACGATGCCTTGCCGACGGTCGCCGTATGCACGAGGAAGAACGCGAAGCTGAGCGCCGCGACGAGCGCCTCGATGCGGATCTCGTACGAACCGAACCAGTCGAGCTGTTCGCCGCGGTCGAGCATCGCCTGGAACGCGCCGATCGCAAGCGCCAGCGTCGCGAAGCCGAACGCGTCGAATTTCACGTGCGGGCGCGGCGCGCGCGCGGGCAGGAAGGTCATCACGCCGGCCAGCGCGAACGCGCCGATCGGCACGTTGATGAAGAACACCCAGCGCCAGTTGTAGCTGTCGGTGAGCCAGCCGCCGAGCGTCGGGCCGAGGATCGGGCCGACCATCACGCCCATCCCCCAGATCGCCATCGCCTGGCCTTGTTTCTCGCGCGGGTTGATGTCGAGCAGGATCGACTGCGACAGCGGCACCAGCGCGGCGCCGAACACGCCCTGCAGCAGGCGCGCGCCGACGATCTGCACGAGCGACTCGGCCAGCCCGCACAGCGCCGATGCGACCGTGAAGCCCGCGATCGAGACGATCAGCAGCCGCTTGACGCTGAGCCGGTCGGACAGCCAGCCGGTGAGCGGCGTCGCGATCGCCGCGGCGACGATATAGGAGGTCAGCACCCACGTGATCTCGTCCTGCGACGCGGACAGGGTGCCCTGCATGTGCGGCAGCGCGACGTTCGCGATCGTGCTGTCGAGGGTCTGGATCAGCGTGGCGAGCATGATCGACAGGGTCAGCATCGGCCGGTTCAGGGCGGGCGAGGCGGGGGCGTCGGCGGCGGGGTTCAAGCGGGTGTCTCCGTGGGGCGGTCGCCGTGGGCGGCGATCCGGCATGGCGCCAATTATAAGCATGCTTATCATATATGCGCTTATCGCTGGAGCGCGAGCCGCGGGCCGATGACGGCTTGACCCTATAATCGGCGGATGGACAAGACCTACGAGAGCCGGATCGGCTACCTGATTTCAGACGTGGCCCGCCTGCAAGGACGCCTGTTCGACCGGCGCGCGAAGCGCATCGGGCTGACGCGCGCGCAAAGCCGTGTGCTCGCCTACCTGACGTGGAAGGGCGAGATGAATCAGGCGCGGCTCGCCGAATGGCTGGAGATCACGCCGATCTCGCTCACGCGGCTGCTCGACCGGATGGAAAGTTATGGCTGGATCGAACGCATCGCGAACGACGACGACCGTCGTGCGTTCGTGATCCGGCTGACCGACAAGGCGCGCGAGATATTTCCGCAGATGCTCGAAGTCGGCGATACCGTCACCGACGACGGGCTGCGCGGCTTCACGCCCGACGAGCGCGATACGTTGGTACGGCTGCTCGGGCGCGTGCGCCACAACCTGATCGACTGCGGCGGGGAGTGACGCACGTGGCCATCCGGGCGCGCCGGGTGGCGGGATCGAAAACGACGAGAACGGCGGGAGACGGGGCACCGGCACGACGCATCGCAGGCTTCGGCGATGCTCGCAAGGCGCCCGCAAAGCCGCATGTTCAACGGCCCAGCGCCGCGAGCGTGAACGCCGCCAGATAGAGCCCCACACCGTACGACAGATGCGTGACGATGCTGCGCCGGCGCGCGACGCCCGGGTGCGGCGTGCGCGATGCCGCGATGCCGAAGCCGAACGCGGGCTGCATCACGAAGAATGGCACGACCACGCTGGCGAGGCCGGCGACGAGCGCGGGCAGCGGCGTCGGCGTGCCGATCCACGCCGTGCCCGCGATCGCGACGGGCAGCGCCGCGAACGCGATGCCGATCGTGTAATGCGCTATCCAGCCGAGTGCGCGCTCGCCCGGCACGGGCGGCGCGGCGACGATCGACACATGCCGGAACCGTCCACGCATCATGTGGCCGATCCAGCGGCCGACCAGCGCGTAGTCGAGCGACGGAATGCCGAACGCACGCCGCCGGAACAGCGCCCACAGATCCATCATGAGCGTGGCGCCCGCGCCGATCAGCAGCAGGTCGAACAGGATATCGGTCGGGCTCATCGCGCGCCTCCGCAGTGGACGGTGACGGCGACACGGCGCAGCGGAAGGCGGGTCGGGTTCAGCGGTTTCATGATGGTCCGGGCTTGTCTTTACAGAGTCGAGCGACTATCTTGCTACCTCAAGTTCACTTGAGGTCAAGCATGAGCCGTCTGGACATTGCGGAGGTCGCGCGTCGCACGGGATTGCCCGCATCGACGCTGCGCTACTACGAGGAAAAGGGGCTGATCGTCCCGATCGGTCGGCACGGGCTGCGGCGGCAATACGACGAGTCGGTGCTGGAGCGCCTGGCGCTGATCGCGCTCGGCCGCGAGGCCGGTTTTTCGCTCGATGACATCCTCGCGATGGTTGGCACCGACGGCCGGCCCGCGATCGATCGCGCGAAGCTCGACGGCAAGGCCGACGAACTCGATCGCACGATCCGCCGCCTCGGCGCCGTGCGCGATGCGCTTCGCCATGCGGCCGTGTGCCCGGCGTCGAACCATCTCGAATGCCCGTCGTTCCAGAAGCTGCTGCGCATCGCCGCGCATCGTCATCCGGTGCGCCGCACGAAGGCGGAAAGCGCTTAGGCGGTCGGCCCGCGCGATGCGTGTCATTGGCGGGATGCAGGGGAGGTCCGGAGGCAGGGTGGCGCGCCGTGCTACACCAGCCCGGACGTCGCAAACAGGAACAACGGGGTTGCCGCGTGTGGTTTTTCTTTCTGCTTTACGTGCTTCCGGCCGCGTACGCGGCATCGAAGGTCGGGCCGCATTACGGGTTTCTCGCCGGGTTCGCGACGCTGGCCGCCGTGCTGGCGACGCAGACCGCGCTGCTGACGTGGGGTGCGGCCTGGGTGAAACGGCGGCGCGCGGCTGCGGCACCGCCCGCGGCGATCGTGCCGGCCGACATCCTCGAGGCCGAGCCGGATGACGAGCCGGACGTGCGGCTGCGATACGGCGAGCATGCGCGATTCAAGCAACTGGTCCTGGTGGCCGACGACACGCGGCTCGACGTCACGCGCCGTTTCTACGACGAGTTGAAGCGGGGGATCGAATCGTTCGTGGAGATCGACGCAGGTCGCGACGGTTCGGGCGCGGCGATGGTCTCGGCGGCCGAGCTTGCGCCGGCGGACGACACACTGACCGTGTTCGTGTCGAACGACGGTGCGTGGTCGGGGTTTCGCGTCGGCGACGACGGCTTCCGGTTCCGCCACGGCGCGATCACGAGACTGCAACTCACGCTGGTGATGCCGCTGCGCTGGGTGGGCGGCTACATGGTGACGTTATGGTTTGACGTGCCGAACCGGGAAAGGGCTGCCGAATACGTGTCGCATTCGACGTTGTTCGATCTCGATCTGGAACATTCCGATCGTCGTTCACGTGCGCTCACTCATGCGTGTCGCGAGATCGCGTCCGTGCTCGACGCGGCATTCGACGTCAGCGAAGCCTCCGACGCATGACTCATCCCGCGTAATACACGCGGCATTCCCTCTCGCGCCCGCGCACGATGCGCTTGCCGACGAGCGAGCCGAACGTTTCGGTGAAGACGGTGCGCTGATGCTCGCACTGCACGGCGTCGTAGAAATAGAGCGACACCCAGTCCGTCGGGCGGCCGGCTTCCGGCGTGCGCGCGGCGGCCAGCAGGCACAGCGCCGTGAAATGCCAGCCGCCTTTGGTCATGTGCATCACGGGCGGCGGCACGTAGCCGTCCGCGTTCAGGCGCCGGTGCGCGAGCGTCGGCAGTACGCCGGCGGCCGCCTTGTTGCGGTACAGGCGGTCGATGTAGAGCAGCAGTTCGACCGGCGGTTCCGTGCCGGGGCCGGCGTCTTGTGCGTGGCCCTGCCAGCGCCGGCGGCGGGTCAGCACGTCGTCGAGCGCGCTGCGGATGCCGGCCGCGCGCCGCGGGCCGACACCCGAGATCGTCTCGAGCTGGCCGTTGCGGGCCGCGCGTTCGAGCTCCTCAAGCGTATCGATATGCAGCAGGTCGTGAATGCGCAGCGCGAGCCCGTGGCCGATGCCCGGCACGGCTTCGAACGCGGAGGCGCGTTCGGCGTCGCCGCACAGACGGTCGAGCTGGCGCCAGCGCCCGGTCACCAGCAGCTCGGCGATGGCCTGTGCAACACCCGTGCCGATCTCGGGCAGCGCGCCGAGCGTATCCACGCCGCCGGCCTCGAACAGCGTGCGGATGTCGTGGTCGAGCGCATCGACCGTATCGGCCGACGCGCGGTACGCGGCGACCCGATACGGATTCGCACCCTGGTCGGCCAGCCGCTGAGCGGCCTCGCGCAGGCATGCCGCGATATGCCGGTTTTCCTCGTACGTTTGGCTGATGGTCGTCTGCATGGCGCGGGACCTGGGGAAGCACAAACGAAATGGACGCGGCGAGCGATGCGCCGGTCGGCCTTTGACCATTGTCGCGGTACGCGATAAACAAAACTTGACGCACGTCAATGGCAAACGTAGCACATGCGCGAAGCGCACGGTCGTGCCGGCAGATGGCACGACCGTGCGTCGCTTGACCCGATCACGCGTCGAGAAACGACTGCGCGTTCTCGGCCTCGGCGGCCGTGCGCAGCGTGGCGAGCGCGCGTTTCTCGATCTGCCGCACGCGCTCGCGCGACATGCCCGCGTCGTGCGCGATCGCGTCGTACGTATCGGGCTCGGTGCCGCCGAGCCCGAAGCGCCGGCGCAGCACGTCGGCCTCGGCCGGCGTGACCGACCGCAGCAGCGACGTCACGCATTCGCGCATGCGCGTGTCGGCCAGTTGCTCGAACGGGCTGGCCGACGCCTGGTCCTCGATCAGATCCACGAGGCCGGTGTCCGCGTCGGGCAGCGGCGTGTCGATCGAGAGCGGCTCGGCGGGCAGCGCGAGCACCGCGCGCAGCTTGTCCTCGGCGAGGCCGGTTTCGGCCGCGAGTTCGGCCGGCGTCGCCTTGCGGCCCGTGCGCTGGCGAAAGCGCAGCGCATGCCGCTGCACGCGCTGGTACTGGTCGCCGACGTGCACGGGTACCCGGATCGTGCGCGAGCGATCCGCGACCGCGCGCGTGATCGCCTGGCGGATCCACCAGGTCGCGTAGGTCGAGAACTTGAACCCGCGCCGGTACTCGAATTTCTCGATCGCGCGCATCAGGCCGAGGCAGCCGTCCTGCACGAGATCGGGCAGGTCGACACCGCGGTTCATATACTTGCGTGCGATCGACAGCACGAGCCGCAGGTTCGCCTCGAGCATCGCGCGCGTCGCGTCGTGCACCTTCTGCTGGCCGTCGCTCAGCGCGGCGGCGAGTGCCCGTCGCGCGACCGCGTCGAAGCGGGCGCTTTCACCGGTGGCTGTGTCACGCGGCGCCGCCGCGAGCGCGCGCACGACGCGGCTCGCGTCGTCGACGGCCGGCGCGACCCACGCGATCGAGCCGAGCAGGGCGGCCATGCGGTTGCGTGCGTCGCGGTATTCGTCCGAACGGCAGTCATGCACAAGCAGTGCGCCGCGCAACGCCGAGACGGCTGCCTGCAGTGCGTCGTAGCTGGCGGGCAACGGCGTGTCGGCGGTGTCGTCATCGGACGGACCGGTTGCGGCGGCCGCACCCGTCGCGCGGTGACGCGCAAGCAGCGCGTCGACCGCCGCCGGACAGCCGGCCACCGCGTGCAGCACCTGGTGGCGGCCCGTCTCGATCTCGCGGGCGAGCACGATTTCGCCTTCGCGCGTGAGCAGCGGTACCGCCTGCATGCGCCGCATGTAGAGCGCGAGCGGATCGGTCGACGCGCTCGTGCCGCGAGCGAGGTCGCCGAGCACGGCCCGGCCTTCGTCGAGCGCGTCGCGATCGACGTCGACAGGCGCCGTGCCGGCGAACGGCGCGGGCGCGGCCGGCTCGTCGAGCACGGTGATGCCGATGTCGGCGAGCGCGGCGCGCACGACCTCGAGCGCGTCGGGGCTGTCGCTTTCGGGCGGCAGCGCGTCGACGAGGTCGGCGTGCGTCAGATAACCCTGTTCGCCGGCGAGCGCCAGCAACTGGATGATCGGATCGAGCGGCGTGTCCGCCCGGAGAGTGGGGCGTGGCGTAGTCATGTCGATGGCGGCGTGAGCCGCGTTCCTGTCTGGGCGGGCCGAAGTCCGCCTGGTTCTGGCAACCCGGGTGCTCGCGAACGCCCGTTCGCGCCGGTCAGCCTGACATCGTTCAAGTTGAGGGCATTTCCGCCAACTTCAACGCGGGCGCGGCAGACGTGCCGGCACGCGCCATGCTCGCACGACCGTCCGGTGCAGGAAACAAAAAGTAACCGATCATACCCGCGGAAATCTGCAGGGGACGTAAGCTAGAGTCAAGCGCGCGCCCGGCGGCGACGCGCGGATTCTGCCGGAGCATGAGATGAACCCGATTCCCGCCGCGAGGCCTGCCGTCATCGCGCTCGCCGCGCTGACGCTCGGCGGCTGCTACTACACAAGCCCGTACGGCTATGCGCCTTATTACGCGCCGGTGCCCGCCACGGTGACGCAGCGCGAAATCCCGGTGGCACCGGCCCCATCCGGTCCGGCCCTTTCACCGGTGCCCGGCACGTCGGCCGACGTCGACGCGCAGGCACCCGTGTATGTCGCACCGGCCTATGTGCCGCCGCCGTATCCGGTCTACTACCCCGCATACTACCCGGGCTGGTACGGGCCGCCCGTGACGATCGGCTTCTGGGGCCGCTGGGGCGGCGGATACTGGGGTGGCCGCGGCGGCTACTGGCACCGCCCGTGGGGCGGTGGGCATTGGGGTGGCGGTGGCCATCGGCACTGACCGGCGCGCGGCGGCACCGCGCGGGAGAGCATCATGAGCAACACGATTGTCCGAAGTCTGTGCGTCGTCCTGCTTGGCCTCGCGGCCGCGCCGGGCGTCGCCGATGCGCAAAGCAGCGCTTATACGAATTCGCCGGCCGAACTGTACGCGGGGCCGGCGCCCGATTATCCGGTGGTCGCGCAGATCCCGCCCGACACGGCGCTGGATGTGTTCGGCTGCCTGAGCGACTACTCGTGGTGCGATGTCGCGCTGCCGGGCGTGCGCGGCTGGATCGATGCGCAACTGCTCGAATATCCGTACCAGGGCAGCTACGTGCCGATGCTGGAGTATGGCGCGATCATCGGTGTCCCGATCACCGGATTCGCGATCGCCGCGTACTGGGATCGCTACTACCGCAACCGGCCGTGGTATCACGACCGCGATCGCTGGGCGCATCGTCCGGAGCCGCGGCTTGGCCCCGGAGGGATGCCGCCGGGACAGGGGCGTCCGCAACCGGGCGGGACGATGCAGGTCGCACCGGGCGGCCCGCCCGCGCAGCATGACGCGCGGCCGTCGGCCGCACGCGGCGGCTGGAACGGTGCGATCCGCACGCCGCCGCCGCAGGCACCCGCGCCGATGCCGAACGCCGGCGGTAATGCCCGTCCTGCGGGTCCGCCGCCGGCCGTGCTGCATGCGCCGGCCGGGCCGGGCGGAGAGGCGCGCACGATGCCTCCGCCGATGCGCCAGGGCGGTGGAGGGGGCGGTGGTGGCTACGGTGCGCGGCCGCAAGGCGGTGGAAACGGCGGCGGCAGCCACGGTGGCGGTAGCGGCGGTGGTGGCGGAGGCGGTGGTGGCACCGACGAGTTCCGTCACTGACGGCGGCAGCGCCGCGGCCTCTGCCGGCGTCGGACGAAAAAAAGCCGCTCCGTAGAGCGGCTTCTGGATCAGGCGAGCGGGCGGCTCTGTGCAGCCCGCAGCCCGCCCCGTCAGTCGTCGAGCAGCGACAGGTCGCGCACGGCGCCCTTGTCGGCCGACATGACCAGCTTCGCGTACGCCTTCAGCGCCGCGGATACCTTGCGCGGGCGCGGCTGCGCCGGCTTCCAGCCCTTTGCGTTCTGCTCTTCGCGGCGGCGCGCCAGTTCCTCGTCCGACACCAGCACGTTGATCGTGCGGTTCGGGATGTCGATGCGGATCTTGTCGCCGTCGCGCACGAGGCCGATCGCGCCGCCCGCTGCCGCTTCCGGCGAGCAATGGCCGATCGACAGACCCGACGTACCGCCCGAGAAGCGGCCGTCCGTCAGCAGCGCGCAAGCCTTGCCGAGCCCCTTCGACTTGATGTAGCTGGTCGGGTAGAGCATTTCCTGCATGCCGGGGCCGCCCTTCGGGCCTTCGTAGCGCACGATTACCACGTCGCCAGCCTTGACCTTGTCGTTCAGGATGTTTTCGACCGCTTCATCCTGCGATTCGGTGACGTGAGCCGAGCCCTCGAACACGAGGATGCTCTCGTCGACGCCGGCCGTCTTCACCACGCAGCCGTCGAGCGCGATGTTGCCCGTCAGCACGGCGAGGCCGCCTTCCTTCGAGAACGCATGCTCGTACGAGCGGATGCAGCCTTCGGCGCGGTCGAGGTCGAGGCTCGGCCAGCGCGTGTCCTGGCTGAACGCGACCTGCGTCGGGATGCCGGCCGGGCCGGCCAGGTAGAACGTGCGGACCGCTTCGTCCTGCGTGCGGACGATGTCCCACTGGTCGAGCGCGTCCTTCAGCGTCGGTGCGTGAACGGTCGGCACGTCGGTGTGCAGCTTGCCGGCGCGCTCGAGCTCGCCGAGGATCGCCATGATCCCGCCTGCGCGGTGCACGTCCTCGATGTGGTACTTGTTCGTGTTCGGCGCGACCTTGCACAGCTGCGGCACGGTGCGCGACAGGCGGTCGATGTCCTTCATCGTGAAGTCGATGCCGGCTTCCTGCGCGATCGCCAGCAGGTGCAGGATCGTGTTGGTCGAACCGCCCATCGCGATGTCGAGCGTCATCGCGTTCTCGAACGCCGCGAAGCCGACCGAGCGCGGCAGCAGGCGCATGTCGTCCTGCTCGTAGTGCTGGCGCGTCAGTTCGACGATGCGGCGGCCGGCGCGCTTGAACAGCTGTTCGCGATCGGCGTGCGTGGCCACCACCGTGCCGTTGCCGGGCAGCGACAGGCCGAGCGCTTCGGTCAGGCAGTTCATCGAGTTCGCGGTGAACATGCCCGAGCACGAACCGCAGGTCGGGCAGGCCGAGCGTTCGACTTCGGCGACTTCGGCGTCGGAATACGACGGGTCGACCGCGATCACCATCGCGTCGACGAGGTCGAGCTTCTTCAGTTCGACGGTCTTGGTGACCGGGTTCGCGAGGCGCGTCTTGCCGGCTTCCATCGGGCCGCCCGACACGAAGATCACCGGAATGTTCAGGCGCATCGCGGCCATCAGCATCCCCGGCGTGATCTTGTCGCAGTTCGAGATGCACACCATCGCGTCCGCGCAGTGCGCGTTCACCATGTATTCGACAGAGTCGGCGATGATGTCGCGGCTCGGCAGCGAATAGAGCATGCCGTCGTGGCCCATCGCGATGCCGTCGTCGACCGCGATCGTGTTGAATTCCTTCGCGACGCCGCCGGCAGCCTCGATCTCGCGCGCAACCAGTTGGCCGAGATCCTTCAGGTGCACGTGGCCGGGCACGAACTGCGTGAACGAGTTGACGACCGCGATGATCGGCTTCGAGAAATCGTCGTCTTTCATGCCGGTGGCGCGCCACAGCGAGCGCGCGCCTGCCATGTTGCGGCCGGCGGTGGAGGTTTTGGAACGGTAAATGGGCATTGTCGTTGCTGAAGAAATATCGCGGGAAAAGGGTGGAGGCACGGGAATAAAGGCCTCTCTCGCGCCCGTGCGAACAACCTCTTGAGCTGCGCCCTGGGCAAACCGGACGATTATCCCACAGCCGCCGGGCGCGTGGCGCCCGCGGGGCCGGCAACCGGCGCGTGCGGCGTGCCCGGCGGGCAACGCGCGGGCGGCCGAGGCACGCCCGCGCGACCCGTCCCGGAGGCGGCCGGGTCGCGCGTTGATCGGCGACGAAAGCGCGCCGCCGCCCGCTGGCTTCAGTCGAGCAGCGTCAGGATCTCGTCGTACAGCGCCTTCGGAATCCGCACGCCGTTCGCGATGCTGCGCGCGCGGGCGTCGAAGCGCCGTTGCGACGGCAGGCGCGCGCCTTGCGCGACGATCGAGCCGAACATCCGCTCGCCGCGCGCGAGCCCCGCGTCGAGATCGTCGCCGAGGAACACCTTCGGGTCGAACGCGATCACGAGCTCGCCATGGCACGGCGTCGCGCCGACGCCCTCGTCGAAATCCATCGACTCCCGGCTCGTCAGGTCGCCGATCAGCGCGCCGCCGAGCAGTTCGACCATCGCCGCGAGCGCCGAGCCCTTGTGACCGCCGAACGTGCGCATCGCGCCCTGCAGCGCCGCCTTCGGGTCGGTGGTCGGCTGGCCGTCGGCGTCGATCGCCCAGTGCGGCGGAATCGCCTTGCCTTGCTTCGCGTGCAGCTCGATGTCGCCGCGCGCGATCGCGCTCGTCGCGAAATCGAACACGAACGGCTCGCCGCTGGGGCGCGGCCACGCGAACGCGATCGGGTTCGTGCCGAACACGGGCTCGCGGCCGCCTTCCGGCGCGACCCAGCTATGGCTCGGGTTCATCGCGATGCCGACCAGCCCCTCGGCCGCGATCGCCTCGACCTCGGGCCACAGCGCGGAGAAGTGGTAGCAGCGGTTGATCGCCATCGCGGCGATCCCGTGCTGCTTCGCCATCTCGACCAGCACGGGCAGCCCGGTTTCGAAGCTCAGCAGCGAGAAGCCGCGATGCGCGTCGACCGCGACGATCGACGACGACAGCCGGCGCAGCGTCGGCACGGCCTGCGGATCGACCTTGCCCTTGCGCAGCGAACGCACGCACACGAGCAACCGGTACACGCCGTGCGAATGGCATTCGTCGCGCTGGCCCTGCGTGATCACGTTGGCGATGGCCTGCGCGTGCGCATCGGACATCCCGTTGTGCGTCAGCACGCGCAGCGCGAGCGCGTGGACTTCATCGAGCGACAGGACGACTTCGGCGGTGTGCTCAGACATGGTTCACCTCCCGCGGCGCGGGCACGCCGTCGATGCGTTGCGGCACGTTCAGCGGATTGCCGTCGCGGATCGCGTCCGGCAGCAGCGCGTCCGGCAGGTCCTGGTACGACACCGGGCGCAGGAAGCGCTCGATCGCGCGTGCGCCGACGGACGTCGTGCGCGTGTCGGAGGTTGCCGGGAACGGGCCGCCGTGCACCATCGCATGGCCGACCTCGACGCCGGTGCCGAAACCGTTGACGAGAATGCGGCCGGCCTTGCGTTCGAGCGTGGGACGTAGCGCGGCGAACAGCGGCGCGTCGCCGTCGGCGAGATGCACGGCGATCGTCAACTGGCCTTCGAGCGACTTCAGCACGCGATGCAGCGTGTCGGAATCCGGGCAGCGCACGATCAGCGATGCGGGGCCGAACACTTCCTCGCGCAGTTCGGGGTGCGCGATGAACGCGTCGGCCGACGTCGCGAACAGCGCCGCGCGGGCCTGATGGCGGCCGCCTTCGGCACCTTCCGCCAGCAGTTCGACCGCCTCGTGATCGCGCAGCGCCGCGACGCCGTGCACGTAGCTCGCGTGGATGGGCGGTGTCAGCATCGTCTGCGCGGCCGCCGCGCGCACGGCGTCGGCCGCCGTGGCTTCGAACGCGCGCAGCGCGGGGCCGTCGACGGCAAGCACGAGGCCCGGGTTCGTGCAGAACTGGCCGGCGCCGAGCGTGAGCGACGCGACGAACTGCGGCGCGATCGTAGCGTGGCGCGCATCGAGCGCGGCGGGCAACAGCAGCACCGGATTGATCGAGCTCATTTCCGCATAGACGGGAATCGGCTCGGGGCGCGCGGCCGCGATGTGCATCAGCGCGACGCCGCCGCGGCGCGAGCCGGTGAAGCCGACGGCCTTGATGCGCGGATCGGCGACGAGCGCCTGGCCGATCTCGCGCGACGCGTCGAACAGCAGCGAGAACACGCCGGCCGGCATCCCGCATTCGCGGGCGGCCTGCTGGATCGCGCGGCCGACCAGCTCCGACGTGCCGGGATGTGCGGAATGCGCCTTGACGATCACCGGGCAGCCGGCCGCGAGGGCCGATGCCGTATCGCCGCCGGCGACCGAGAACGCGAGCGGGAAGTTCGACGCGCCGAACACGGCGACGGGCCCGACCGCGACGTTGCGCAGGCGCAGGTCGACGCGCGGCAGCGGATTGCGCTCGGGGCGCGCCGGATCGATCCGCGCATCGAGAAAACCGCCGTCGCGCACGAGCGACGCGAACAACCCGAGCTGGCCGACCGTGCGGCCGCGCTCGCCTTCGACGCGGGCGCGCGGCAGGCCGGTTTCGGCGACGCAGCGCTCGATCAGGTCGTCGCCGAGCGCCATGATGTGGCGGCCGATCGCGTCGAGAAACGCGGCGCGCGCGTCGAGACGGGTTTCGCGGTACGTGTCGAACGCGTCGTCGGCGAGCGCGCAGGCCGTCTCCAGGTCGTGCAGGCTCGCGCCGCCGAAAGCGGGTTCGAGCCGTTCGCCGGTCGCGGCGGCGATCGCGTGAAGGGTGCCGTTCTGTCCGGTGACGGCGGACGGGCCGATCAGGAGCTGACCTGTGAGTTGCATGGTTTTCCTCGGAAAAAAACAGGGGCCGGGCGTGGGGCGCCCGGCCGAAGGGATGGTGTGAAAGGGGAGACGGGCGCGTCAGTCCTCGTCGTCGTCGAGCTGCAGCTTGTCGGAACGAACGCCCGTGTTGGCGCCCCAGTAGTAGATGACGAGCGCGACGGCCGCGACGACGACCGTGTCGTACGGATGCGCGAGCTGGCCCGTGCCGCCGAAGCCGCCGAGATACGAGAGGACGATCATTGCCGCATAGAACGCGATCAGCCACGCGGACGAGCGCACCTGTTCGGCGAGGCTCAGGTGCGCGGTCGGCACCCAGCGGCGGCACGCGAGATAGATGACGAACATCACGATCTGCAGGCCGAGCAGCCAGGACACCGTGCTCCAGCCCGACCAGTAGACGATCAGCGCGGCGATCACGAACGACGCGGGCCCGGTGATGCCGAACGCGCTCGCGCGAAACGGCCGCGGCAGGTCGGGCGCGGTGCGGCGCAGCGCCGCGACCGATACCGGCGCGACCGCATAACTGAGCACCAGCGCGGCCGACACGATGTTGATCAGCGCTTCCCACGACGGGAACGGCATCGTCCAGAAGATCGCGAGGCCGAACGTGAGCCACAGGCCCGCACGCGGGATGCCCGACGCTTCGTCGACGCGCGTGAACACCTTGAAGAAGGTGCCCGTCTTCGCCCAGCCGTAGACGACGCGCGGCGTCGCGTTCATGTAGATGTTGCCGCAGCCGCTCGGCGAGATCATCGCGTCGGCGACGACCATCACCGCGAGCCAGCCGACGCCGAGCGCAAGCGCGATGTCGCGGTACGGCAGCGAAAATGCCTTGCTGACGTCATGCCAGCCGCCCGCGAGCATGGCGGTCGGAATGCTGCCGATGAACGCGAGCTGCAGCAGCACGTAGATCAGCGTCGACAGCAGGATCGACAGGATCAGCGCGATAGGGATCGTGCGCTGCGGATTGCGCACCTCGCTCGCGACCGACACGATCGGCGTGAGCCCGAGGTACGCGAAGATGATGCCGCCCGCGGACACGGCCATCTCGATGCCCGGCATGCCGAACGGCGCGAAGCCGTGCACGGTCAGGTTCGCGGGCTTGAAGAACGTGAACAGCACGCCGATCACCGCGAGCGGCACGATGAACTTGAAGATGCTGATGATGTTGTTCGCCTTCGCGAACGTCTTCACGCTCGAATAGTTCAGGTAAAAGAAGAAGCACAGCAGCGCGGCTTGCACGAGCCAGCCGATCGTCGTCGGGTCGCTCGATCCTTCGACGGTGAGGCCCGGAAACCACGCGGCCGCGTACTGGCGCGCGGCAACGACTTCGATCGCGATCAGGCTCGAAAAGGCGATCAGCGTGATGAAGCCCATCAGGTAGCCGAGCAGCGGGCCGTGCGAGAACACCGGGTAGCGGACCACGCCGCCCGCGCGCGGCAGCGCGGCCCCGAGTTCGCAATAGACGATGCCGAGCAGCAGCACCGCGAAGCCGCCCAGCAGCCACGAGAAGATGCCGGCCGGGCCTGCGATCGTCGACACGTGACTCGCGGCGAACAGCCACCCCGAACCGAAAATGGCGCCGAGACCGATGAACGTGAGATCGGTCAGCGACAGCTGTTTCTTGAACTTGCCGTGACCCGCGTCGGGGTGCGCGGAACGGGAAAGCGGGACGGACGGATGAGCATTGCCTTGGCCTGGCATGGGCTTGTCTCCTGGGGGAAGGGCGGTGCAGGCGTCGAGTGCGCCGCGCTCCGACGGAGCAGCGGCGCACGCCTGCCGGCCGGCGTCGCCCGGTTTCGAACGACCGGGGCGGGCCCGTGCGGGCCATGCCGGACCGGAGACGGCGGCGCGAGGGGGAAAACCTTGCGCCGCCGCCGGGGAGAGTCGATCAGAGACCGACGTCGGGCAATGCCGGGCGCGTTTCGAGCGCCTTCGCGACGATCGCCTTCACTTCCGCGAGCGTGTCGCCCTGCAGCGCGAGGCGCGGCGGACGCGTGATCGCGCTGCCGCGGCCGACCAGCTCTTCGCACAGCTTGATGCACTGCACGAGATCGGGGCGCGCGTCGAGGTGCAGCAGCGGCATGAACCAGCGGTACAGCGCGAGCGCTTCGTCGAACCGCTTCTGCTTCGCGAGGCGGAACAGCGTCTCGCCTTCCTTCGGAAACGCATTCGACATGCCCGACACCCAGCCTTCGGCGCCCACGGCAATGCTCTCGACCACGACGTCGTCGAGGCCCGCGAACAGCACGAAGCGATCGCCGACCGCGTTGCGCAGGTCGATGAAGCGACGCGTATCGCCCGACGAATCCTTGAAGCAGACGATGTTCTCGCAGTCCTGCAGCGCGATCAGCACGTCGGGCGTCACGTCGTTCTTGTAGATCGGCGGGTTGTTGTAGACCATCACCGGCAGGTCGGTGCTCGTCGCGACCGCGCGGAAGTGCGCGGCGGTTTCGTGCGGCTTCGCCGAATAGACGAGCGCGGGCATCACCATCACGCCGTCGACGCCGACGCGCTGGGCTTCACGCACCGTGTTGCGTGCGAATTCGGTCGTGAATTCGGCGATGCCGGCGATCACCGGAATCTTGCCGCCCGCCGCGTCGCGCGCGGCTTCGATCACCTGGAGTTTCTCGCTCGTCGACAGCGACGTGTTTTCGCCGACCGTGCCGCAGACCACGAGGCCCGACACGCCGTCGTTCACCAGGTTCTTCACCACGCGGTGCGTGGCGTCGATGTCGAGGGAAAAGTCCGGCTTGAACTGGGTGCTGACGGCCGGGAAAACCCCGGTCCACTGAATGGCTTTGCGGCTCACTGAAATCTCCTACGTTCGTATCGGTCGGCCGACAGGTGTGTCGGTGTGGCAACCAGTATCGCCGCGCAAATGCCCATCACGCTTGAGTCGTATCGCGGAGCAAAATGACGAAATCGGCACAGCGGCCGGGCGGCGTGCGAAGGGCGCCTCGCACTATGCCGATTTCGTCGTCGTCCTCATCGAAAAGCCACAAGCGGACGGACGCGCGACAGAGGAAGCTATGCTCCTTTCCCCACTTCGGAAGGCTCATGATGAAGCGCATCCAGATCATCGATTCGCACACGGGCGGCGAACCCACTCGGCTCGTCGTGTCCGGCTTTCCGTCGCTCGGCAGCGGCACCATGGCCGAGCGCCGCGACGTGCTCGCGCGCGAGCACGACCGTTACCGCACCGCGTGCATCCTCGAGCCGCGCGGCAGCGACGTGCTGGTTGGCGCGCTGCTGTGCGAACCCGTGTCGCCCGACGCGGCGGCCGGCGTGATCTTCTTCAACAATAGCGGCTATCTCGGGATGTGCGGGCACGGCACGATCGGCGTCGTGCGCACGCTGCATCACATGGGGCGCATCCGCCCCGGCATGCACCGGATCGAAACGCCCGTCGGCACCGTCGAGGCGACGCTGCACGACGACCTGTCGGTCAGCGTGCGCAACGTGCCCGCGTATCGCCATGCGCAGGGCGTCGCGGTCGACGTGCCGGGTTACGGCCCCGTGAAGGGCGACATCGCGTGGGGCGGCAACTGGTTCTTCCTGATCAGCGATCACGGGCAGCGCGTCGCCGGCGACAACGTCGCGGCGCTCACCGCATATGCGTCGGCCGTGCGCGAAGGGCTCGAACGCGCGGGCATCACTGGCGCGAACGGCGGCGAGATCGACCACATCGAGCTGTTCGCCGACGATCCCGCGCACGACAGCCGCAGCTTCGTGCTGTGCCCGGGTCTCGCGTACGACCGTTCGCCGTGCGGCACCGGCACGAGCGCGAAGCTCGCGTGTCTCGCGGCCGACGGCAAGCTTGCGCCGGGCGCGGTGTGGCGACAGGCGAGCGTGATCGGCAGCGTGTTCCAGGCGAGCTACGAGCAGGCCGACGGCGGCATCGTGCCGACGATCCGCGGCAGCGCGCACCTGAGCGCGGAAGCGACGCTGCTGATCGAGGAAGACGATCCATTCGGCTGGGGCATCGTGTCGTGAGCGAAACAAGGACCGACGTCGTCGTGATCGGCGCCGGCATCGTCGGCGCGGCGTGCGCGCACGAACTCGCGCAGCGCGGGCTGCGCGTGCTCGTCGTCGACGACGCGAGCGGCGGCGCGACCGGCGCGGGGATGGGCCACCTCGTCGCGATGGACGACAACGCGGCCGAGCTCGCGCTGAGCCATTACTCGATCGAGCTGTGGCGCGCGTTGAGCGGCGAGATGCCGGAAGGCTGCGCGTACCGCAACTGCGGCACGCTGTGGCTCGCGGCCGATGCGCACGAGATGGATCTGGCCCGCGCGAAGCAGGCGACGCTTGCCGCGCACGGCGTGGCGGGCGAGTTGATCGGCGCGGCGACGCTCGCGCAACTGGAGCCGATGCTGCGCGCGGGCCTCGGCGGCGCGCTGAAGATTCGCGGCGACGCGATCCTCTATGCACCCGTCACTGCGAACTGGCTGTTGCAGCGCGCGCCGCGCATCACGTTGCGCCGCGACAGGGCCGTTGCGGTCGATGGCCCGAGCGTGACGCTCGCGAGCGGCGACACGCTGCGTGCGGAACGCGTGGTCGTCGCGAACGGCGTCGCGGCACGCACGTTGCTGCCCGAGCTGCCGCTGCGCCCGAAAAAGGGCCATTTGCTCATTACCGACCGCTATCCGGGCCAGGTGTCGCACCAGCTCGTCGAGCTCGGTTATGCGGCGAGCGCGCACGCGAGCGACGGCACGTCGGTCGCGTTCAACGTGCAGCCGCGGCCGACCGGACAACTGCTGATCGGCTCGTCGCGCCAGTTCGACACCGAGGATGCCCGCGTCGAGCCGCCCGTGCTCGCGCGCATGCTGCGCCGCGCGGTCGGTTATCTGCCGGATCTGGCCGACCTGAACGGGATTCGCGCATGGACGGGATTCCGTTCGGCAAGCCCGGACGGCCTGCCGCTGCTCGGCGAGCACCCGGCGCGGCCGGGCGTGTGGCTCGCGGTCGGGCACGAAGGGCTCGGCGTGACGACGGCGCCGGGCAGCGCGCGGCTCGTTGCCGCGCTGATGACCGGCGAACGGCCGGCCATCGAGATCGAACCGTATTTGCCGGGACGCTTCCTGACCGCGTCCCCCGTAGCCGGAGCGCTGACATGATCATTCATCTGGACGGCCGCGCGCTGACGGTGGCCGACGGCGCGACCGTCGCGGCTGCGGTCGCGGCGAGCGGCGACGATACGACGCGCGTGTCGTGCACCGGTGCGGCGCGTGCGCCGTTTTGCGGCATGGGCATCTGCCAGGAGTGCAGGATGACGATCGACGGCCGGCGCCGGCTGGCTTGCCAGACGCTGTGCCGCGACGGGATGCAGGTGGAGCGCACACGATGAACCAGGAACGACTGAGTGTCGACGTCGCGATCGTCGGCGCGGGCCCGGCCGGGCTGTCGGCCGCGCGGGCCGCCGCAAAGAGCGGCGCGACGGTCGCGATCGTCGACGACAACCCGCGGGCGGGCGGGCAGATCTGGCGGCAGGCGGCCACTGCCGCGCCGACGCCGGCCGCCGCCGAACGTCTCGCCGTCTTGCGGCAACCGAACGTTACGCATCTCGCGGCGACGCGCATCGTCGCCGAAACGCAGCCGGGCACGCTGCTGCTCGAGGACGACGAACGCGGGCTGCTGCTCGACTACCGGACGCTGATTCTCTGCTGCGGCGCCCGCGAGTTGCTGTTGCCGTTTCCGGGCTGGACGCTGCCGGGCGTCACCGGCGCGGGCGGCCTGCAGGCGCTGATCAAGTACGGCCTCGACGTGCGTGGGCAGCGCACGGTGATTGCGGGCAGCGGGCCGCTGCTGCTGGCGAGCGCGGCGACGGCCCGTCAGGCTGGCGCGCGCGTGTCGCATGTGCTCGAACAGGCCGCCTGGGGCGACGTGGCCGGCTTCGGCGCGGGGCTGTGGCGCTGGCCGTCGAAGCTCGCGCAGGCCGCGAAGCTCGTGACGGCCGTCTATCGGCCGGATGCGCACGTTGTCGAAGCGTTCGGCGACAAGCGACTCGAACGCGTTCGGATCCGTCAGGGCGATCGCGAGTTCGATGTCGATTGCGACCGGCTCGCGTGCGGTTTCGGCCTCGTGCCGAATACGGTGCTGCCGAGCCATCTCGGCTGCCGGATCGAGAACGGTGCCGTGGCGGTCGACGCGCACCAGCGCACGAGCCGCGACGGGCACTTCGCAGCCGGCGAGTGCACGGGCGTCGGTGGCAGCGAGCTGGCGATGGTCGAAGGTGAAATTGCCGGTTATGCGGCGACCGGGCAGACGGCGCCGTTGGCTGCGCTCGTCGCGCGGCGGGCGCACTGGCAGGCTTTTGCAGATTCGGTACGCGAGCGTTTCGCGATCCGCGAGCCGATCCGCCGGCTCGCGCGGCCCGATACGCTGCTGTGCCGCTGCGAGGATGTGCGCTTCGATACGGTCGCACGGGAGTCGGGCTGGACGGCCGCGAAGCTGCAGTCGCGCTGCGGGATGGGCGCTTGCCAGGGCCGCGTGTGCGGCGCGGCCGCGCAGGCGCTGTTCGGCTGGACGCCGCCCGTGCCGCGCACGCCGCTCGTGCCCGCGCGGATCGGCACGCTGATGCTGGACGGCGCGGCGTCGTGCGACGGCGCGTGACGCGTCGCGGCGAGGCGGCCCGGTTCGCGCCGGGCCGCGCCATTCACGCCACCTTCTTTTTCTCCCATCCGCCCACCTGAGGCGCCGCACCGGCGCGCAGGCACTCGATTGTCGCGGCCACGGCCGCGCGATTCGCGCTTTCGGGGTGCCAGACCATCGACACCGCGCGCTGACTTTGGCACTCCATCGGCAGGAGGCTGGCGCTCGGCGTGGTTCGCGCCGATGCGACGCGGGCGAACGAACCTGGACAGGCCCGAAGAGGGCACAAGGTCGCTGCCAGGCAAGCAGTCGGAACCAATATTATATAAATTGATATAATATTTGTTCTTTAATTGTCTTCCTGCGCTGATGAACCACGATCTTCCCGCCGGGCTGCCCGAGCCCGACCAGATGCGCGCAGCCGCCGAATCGGCCTGCGCGTTGCTCAAGGTGCTGTCGAATCCCGACCGGTTGCTGCTGCTGTGCGAACTGTCGCAGGGCGAGCGCTGCGTGAGCGATCTCGAGACGAAGCTGGACATCCGCCAGCCGACTCTGTCGCAGCAGCTCGGCGTGTTGCGGGACAACGCGCTGGTCCGTACGCGCCGCGAAGGCAAGAACATCCACTATTCGCTCGACAGCCCGGCCGCGATCGCGGTGATGGGCGTGCTGTACGAACAGTTCTGCGGTCCGGCCGCGAAGGGGGCGCGCGATGCAGCTTGATGCGATTCATTTCACGCCGTGGCTGTCGCTGGCCGGCGGTGTGCTGATCGGGCTGGCGGCCGCGTGGCTCGTCGCGTTCAACGGCCGGATTGCCGGCATCAGCGGCATCGTCGGCGGCCTGTTCACGGCGGGCGCGGGAGAGCGCGACTGGCGCGTTGCATTCGTCGCCGGGCTGATCGCCGCACCGCTCGCGATGCGCGCCGCCGGAGCCGGCCTGACGCCGCAGGTCGATGCAGGCTGGTTCGACCTGCTGGCGGCCGGGCTGCTGGTCGGAATCGGAACGCGATACGCAGGCGGATGCACGAGCGGCCACGGTGTTTGCGGGATGTCGCGTGGTGCGTTGCGCTCGGTGGTCGCGACGGCAGTCTTCATGGTCGCGGGCTTCGTGACCGTATTCGTGCGGCGGCACGTGCTGGGAGGTTGACATGCAGGCAGGATTCGCGTTTCTGGCGGGGCTGCTGTTCGGCGTCGGCCTTATCGTGTCGGGCATGGCCGATCCGCAGAAGGTGCTTGGCTTTCTCGACCTGGCGGGCCGCTGGGATCCGTCGCTCGCGTTCGTGATGGCCGGCGCGACGGGCGTGGCCGTGTTCGCGTTCGCGTGGGCGAAGCGCCGGACGCGGTCGTGGCTCGGCTTGCCGATGCAGTTGCCGGCCCTGCGCGCGATCACCGTGCGCCTGTCGCCGGGAGCGCCGTGTTCGGCATCGGCTGGGGGATTGCCGGGTTCTGCCCGGGGCCCGCGATCGTGTCGATCGGCCTCGGATCGGCCAAGGGGATCGTGTTCTTCGTCGCGATGCTGGCCGGGATGGCGGTATTCGAATGGGCCGAGCGGCGCAGGAGCGCACGGTGAGCGTGGCGCTGCCGCTTGCCGGGCAGACAGCGGCAGCCGTTGAGGTCTGCGGATGGGGATGGCCGGACCGGATCGCGCCCGCACATCGCTGAATGACGCGGTGGCTGCGTGACGCCCGTCGTGACGAAGCAAGTGGCGATGTCAGGACTGCTCGCGCGCATGATGGCCGCCACGCACCCGCCCGGACAGCCGGCGCAGGATCGCGCGCCACGCCGCGAGTGCGCCGGGCCGGCCGGCAGGTTCCACGACCGTCGTGCTGACCGCGCCCGCGCCGCCGGCCGATAACGCCACGTGGCCGGCCGTCTCGAACGTCAGGCATTCGCCTTCGTCGAGCACGCGGCGAACGTACTGCGGCGCGTCGGGTAGCCAGTCGAGCCCGCCGTGACGTAGCGTCACCGCGAGTGCGCCGTCCAGCACGATCACCTGGCTGCCCTTGTCGAACCACGCAAAGTGGCTTTGCCCGGCGTCGAGCCGGAGATGTTGCGTCCGCATGGCGATTCCTTTTCCCGGTTGCGCGGCCCCGCGACGGCGAGGCGACAGCGTGCAATCAGGTTAGGGAAACGGGCACGGGCACGACAGATTCAGGGGACGGGAATCTGTTGCGGTGCAGGCGACGATTTTTCATCGCTGTATCGGTGGGTTTGCCCCGAATCTGTATCTGGCGTGCCCTCGGCCGCGCGGGCACGATGGCCCGCATGACGCCTTTTACCGATGCATCCCGCACGCTCTTGCCGATGGACGGCGAGCCGCTTTACGAACGGCTCGCCGAGCATTACCGCCGCATCATCGCGGCCGGCACGCTGTCGCCCGGCGACCGGATGCCGTCGGTGCGCGCGTTCATGGCGCAGCACGGCGTGAGCCTGTCGACCGCGATTCAGGCGTTCCGCCGGCTCGAGGATACGGGCTGGTGCGAGGCAAAGCCGCGCTCGGGGTACTTCGTGCGGCGTCGCGCGTCAGCCGCGCTGGCCACGCTGCCGGAAAGCGACGGACCGCCGCTGAGCGTCGAGCCGCCGTATGCGGGTCTGCACGAACGCGTGTCGCGCGTGATCGACCGCGCTAACGCGGCGACCGATGCGTTGAATCTCGGCGGCGCGTCCGCACTGGCCACGCTGTATCCGACCGAGCGCCTGCAGGCGATGGCGATCCGGTTGTTACGTCGCAAGCCCACATTGCTGACCGACGCTGGGCCCGTCGGCGGTTCGCCCGAATTTCGGCAGACGATGGCCAAACGCGCGCTGTCGTACGGCGTGACCGTGTCGCCGGACGACGTGATGTCGACGAGCGGTGGCGTCGACGCCGTGAATCTCGCACTGCGTGCGGTCGCGCGCCCCGGCGACACGATCGCGATCGAATCGCCGGCCTTCTTCGGCTTGATCCAGTTGCTCGAAAGTCTCGGCCTGCGCGCGCTCGAAATCCCGGCCAGCCCGACGACCGGCCTGTCGATCGAGGCGCTCGAAGTGGCGCTGGCCGCGTATCCGGATATTCGTGCGGTGGTCGTCGTGCCGAACCTGCAAAACCCGCTCGGCTGCGTGATGCCCGACGAGCGCAAGGCCACGCTCGTCGCGCTGTGTTCGCGCCACGGCGTGGCCGTGATCGAGGACGAGCCTTATCGCGAGCTCGTCGAAGCGCCGCAGACGGTCAAGCCGGTCAAGGCTTGGGACCGCGACGGCACGGTGATTTACTGCCCGTCGTTCAACAAGGTGTTGGCCCCCGGGATGCGGCTCGGCTGGGTGAGCGCGGGGCGCTGGCACGCGCGCGTGAAGATGCTGAAGTTCGCGCACAGCCGGCACAACGCCGCGTTGCTGCAGGCCGTTGCGGCCGAATTCGTCGGCTCGGGCGCGTTCGATCGCCATCTGCACCGGTTCCGCGAGCAGTTGCGCGTACAGCGCGACGTGACGATCGACGCGATTGCACGGCATTTCCCGGCCGGAACCCGGATGAACCAGCCGCCGGGCGGGATGCTGCTGTGGATCGCGTTGCCGGACGGTGTGCGTTCCGATGCGCTGTTCGATGCCGCGCTGGCGCACGGTGTCAAGATCGCGCCCGGTTCGATCTTCTCGAATTCCGACCGCTTCGACGCCTATATCCGGCTCGCCTGCACGCGCGTGTTCGATGCGGCGCACGAGGCAGCTTTCGAAACGCTCGGGCGCCTCATACGCGACGCGGCTGCTGCTGCGTAAGCGCGGCGGCTGCCGGCCGGGCTTCGTGCATTCGCGGTCACCCGGCCGCGGCCTGCCGTGCCACCGTAGCGGGCGGACGCCGCCACTTCAGCGGCCGGCCGAGTGCGTGGCGAGGTGCTGGCGGATCAGCGACAGGTAACGATCGCCGACCGAGAAATCGCGGGCGGCGCGCGGCTGGGTAGCCGGGCGCAGCGTAGCCGGCACGCTCATGCCCAGGTACCGGCATACGGCGGACGGGAATGGCTTCCGCGTATGCCCGAGTTGGCGCGCCGCGCGCTCGACGCGGGCATCGCCGGCCTGCGCGCGAAGCCACGCCAGCACTTGGCGATCGGTGTCGTTGACGATACGGACCAGATGTTCCATCGCGCACCTCACTGTTCATAAATACAGTACTGTAAATATAACCAGTATGTGAGGCGACTGCAAGCGGGCGCGTGCGATTGGCCGTTCGGCCAGGGTCAGCGCGCCGGCACGGCGGCTCCGGTGATCCGCGTGGCTGGAGCAGCAGGCGCGGCGATGCCGGAATAGCGCGCGTCGGTCAGCGTGCCGAGGAACGCGACGATGTCGTCGATTTCCGCTTCGGTCAGCGCGGGCGGCGTACCGGGCCGGCGATTCATCGGCGTCGAATTGACGTTGATGTTGCCGCGATAGGCGGCCGGCACGTCGTCGAACGTCGTGGCGCCGTGGTACCAGAAACCGGGGTCGGTCGAGCGCGTGTTGTAGAACGCGACCGCATCGCGCAGCGTCGTGAACACGCCGTTGTGCATGAACGTCTGCTTGACCGCGACGTTGCGCAGCCCCGGCGTGCGCAAGTAGCCGCACCATTGCGTCGGCTCGGGCCAGCGCAGCCGACGCGCGGTGTCGCACAGCCCGTTGTCGAAATGGCGCGGATCGCGGTTCGCCGGCAGCGCGCGATTGCGCGGCACCGCGATCGCGTCATAACCGAAATCGGTGAAGAGCGAGCGCTCCGGGCGGCTCGAGGTCTCCGACAGCGTATGGCAGGTCATGCAGTTGCCCTTGTCCGGATTCCGGAACAGCGCGAGGCCGCGCATCTCGGCAGGCGCAAGCGGCTTGCGCGTGCGCAGGAACGCGTCGAAGCGCGACGTGAACGGCGCCATCTCGTCGCTCTGCAGATAGGCTTCGACGGCCGAACCCAGCGCGCGCACCAGTTGTTCGGGATCGCGCCGCACCGGTGCACCGAAACGCGCGGCGAGATCGGGCGCGAGCTCGGTCGCATTGACCTTGCGCAGCAGCGCGGCCGGCGACCGGTTGTTCATCTCGTTCGAATCGAACAGCGGCCCACGGATCTGCTCGGCGAGCGTATCCGCGCGGCCGTCGCTGAACAGGCCGCCGAACGGCGACGGCGCAGGCGCATCGTCGTCCTGGTAGAAGTGGCGGCGCGGCACGTAGCGCACATAGAGCAGCGACGGCGCATTGCGCTGGCTGAAATGCCCGTGCCGGCTGCCTTCCGGCACGCCGGGTCCCGCGAGCGAGGCGGCCGACAGCGTCGGCGCGAACGCGCGGCCCGGATCGTGGCAGCCCGCACACGACATGCCGCGCGGCTCGGACAGCCGCGGGTCGAAGAAGATCCGGCGGCCGAGCGCGACGAGTGTCGGGTCGGGCGCGAAGCGCGCGGTGGCCGCATCGATCTTGCCCGTCACCTGCGGCGTGCCGTTGCCGATCGTGTCGACGACGCGCGACGGCGGCGCGCCGAGGAGCAGGACCGTGTCGGCCGGCGCGGCATGGGCCGCGAGCGCCAGGCCGGCGAGCACGGCCGCGGCAAGCACATTCAACATTTGCCGGCGCGCGCAACGCGGCCGTCACATCGAACCTCGTCACTCACGGCGCAATGAACCCCGTCTTGTCGCAAGCGAGCGTCGTGCCCGACTGGTTGCACGACGCGAGCAGCTTGCCTGCGGCCGAATACGCGCGGAACACCCAGCCCGTCGCCGGTGCGGCGTTGCGCTCCATGATCAGGAAGCCGAAGCTGTTGTTGTGCGACAGCCGCTCGATCACGGCGCCCGGTGCGGGCGTCAGGCCGGCCGGGAACGGGTCGGGCAGCGCGACGTCGAGGTTGTCGCCGCCGTTGCCGGACACGATCGTCGCCGGGTGCCCCGACGAGAAGTTGATCGCCTGGAAGTCGTGCACGTGTCCGTGCAGCGCGACGTGCACGCCGGGCGGGTAGTACGCCTGCGCGTTGAGGCTCGACATCACCGACTGCAGTGCGAGGTTGCCCGGCGCGGGCGTGCTGCCGGCAATCGGCGCGAATGCGAGGATCGGATGATGGTTCGTGAAGATCGTCGTGGTCATGCCGGCCTTCGACGCGAGCGACGCCACCGTCTGGAACTGCTTCTGGTAGATGCGGAATTGCGCGTCGGTCGTCTTGAGCGGCGTACGGCCGACCTTCGCGGTGTCGAACACGATCACCTGCGAGCCGCTGCCGAGCGACACCGCATACGGCTCGGAGTAGTTCGCGTCGTTGTCGTTGGCCGGATCGTCGCACGAGCGGGCGGCCGAATACGGGCGCGGATCGAGGAAACGGAACCAGCCCTGGCCGGCCCGTGCGCATTCCTCGTGGTTGCCGCGCACGACGACCCACGGCGCCTTCGCGAGCAGCGGTGCGGCCGGGCGGAACAGGTCGGCCTGCCACGTATCCCAGCCATAACCCCACGGGCTGTCCTTGCAACCGGCGATGTCCGGCGGGCATGCGTTCTCGCGATAGTGGTAGTCGCCGACGTGCAGCACCAGGTCGGGCGACAGCTTCGCGACGCTGGCCGCGATCGTGTCGAGCGGCCAGACCGTCGCGTCGTTGCATGCCTGCCATGCGTTGTCGGCTTTCTTCATCCGGCAGCCCGTGTCGGCGATGATCGCGATGCGTTGCGGCTGCGCTTTCGGCAGCGGCAATGTGCGGCCCGCGACGCTCGCCGCCTGCGCGTCGGCCGGCAGCGTCGCCTCGCAGACGGACACCGGGAAGCTCGACGGCTTCGAGTCGGACGGATCGCTGGCGGTCGGCCGCTGGGCCACGGTCGCGGCGCCCGCGCGCAGCGTCATGCGCGACAGGTTGCCGTCGACGGTCAGTTGCGGACACAGCGGCTCGCCGGCCGACGCGGGCGTGTAGTTCGTGATGACGCGCGCGATCGCCTGGTTCGCGTCGCCGATCTCGACCCATGCGGCCTGGACGTTGACCGACGCGCTGGCCGGATCGGCCGGCGTATCGATGTGATTCGAACACGCGGAGAGCGCGGCGAGGACAACAAGAGGGGCGCAGCGCACGAGCAGTGCGCGCGGGAAGAGTCGTCGCATGGGAGGCACCGTAGGAAAGTCGTCAACGATACGCAGCGCAAATGTAAGAAATATGAAAAGACCGGGCGCGTAGCCGGGTCGGGACCGCTGCGGCAGGTTGCCGCCGGGGCCTTGACCTCAAGCCGGCTTGAAGCGGCACAGTCCGGTTCATGATCAATGAACCAGAAGGGGAATCGACGATGGAAACCAACCGGCCCAACGACGAACAATCCGCACTGTGGAACGGCCCGTCGGGGCGCGCCTGGGTCGATGCGCAGGCGTCGCTCGACCGGATGTTCGCGCCGTTCGAGACGCTGCTCGCGGATGCGGCGGCCGCGTCGTCCGCGCGCAGCGTGCTCGACGTCGGCTGCGGCACGGGCGCGGTCACGCTCGCGATCGCGCGCCGGCTCGGCGCGCATGCGCAATGCACGGGTATCGATATCTCGGCCAGGATGATCGATGCCGCGCAGGCGCGCGCCGAACGTAGCGGCCTTCACGCCAGCTTCGTGCGCGCGGATGTGCAGACGCATGCGTTCGCGCCCGCGAGCGTCGACCTGATCGTGTCGCGCCTGGGCGTGATGTTCTTCGACGATCCGGTGCGGGCGTTCGCGAACCTTCGGCACGCGGCGCGGCCGAACGCGCGGATGCGGTTCGTCGCGTGGCGCAGCGCGGCAGACAACCCGTTCATGACGACGGCCGAGCGGGCCGCCGCGCCGTTGCTGCCGAACCTGCCCGCGCGACGGCCCGGTGCGCCGGGGCAGTTCGCGTTCGGCGACCGGCAGCGGATCGCATCGGTGCTGTCGGACAGCGGCTGGGCCGACGTCGAGATCGAGCCGGTCGAGATGGCATGTGTGCTGCCCGAGCCGGCGCTGGGCGACTACATCTCACGGCTGGGCCCGGTCGGGCTCGCGCTGCTGGAGACGGACGACGCGACCCGGCGGCGCGTGGTCGATACGGTGCGCGCGGCGTTCGAGCGTTACATCCACGGCGCGGACGTGCGCTTCGACGCAGCGTGCTGGCTCGTGACGGCGCGTGCGTAACGTGTTGCGATAAAGCGGACCAGGGAAGAGGCGGTGGCCGGTCCGCCCGGCGCGTTGCCGTTTTCGCGTGATGAAGCCGAACCGCGCGACGTGCGCGCGTCAGCGTCGCCGGTTGCGCAGCATCAGCCACGCACAACCGCCGGCAACGAACGCGAGGCCGAGCAGGACGGCTTCGACGCCGAGCGCGAAACCGGGCGGCATTTCACCGCTGTTCGGCGCGGGCGACAGGTTGCCGCCCATCGCGATGGCGCCACCTGCCAGCAGCGTCATGCAGACGATCCAGTAAACCTTGCCGCGCGGCGCCGCGGCCCGGATGCGCCACAGCGCGATGCCGGCTCCGCCGAGATAAAGCAAGGCGAGCGTGCCGAGCGCGACGATGTCGGCGGAGCGGCTTTGCAGGAGCCAGCTCATCGCGTGGCTCCGTCGAACGTGGCGGACCGACGCGGCGTTGTAAAGGCTGCAGCGTGCGCGTTCATTCGGCCTCCGTCGCGTGCCCCGGCGCGCGGCTCAGCAGATGCGTGCGCTTGTCGCCCGCGAGCGATACGTAACGTTCGTACTGGCGCAGCACGTCGGCGATCACTTCGTCGCCGCGCAGGTATTCGACGTCGTAGCCGAGCCGCCCGTCCTCGAAGAACGTGACGATCCCGTACACGTGCGCCCGCGCGGCTTCCGGCTCGGCCGCCTCGCGCATCAGGAACGCGGCCGCGGATTTCACCGTCACGCGCACGCCGTACACGAAATCGCGGTGTTCGGCGGTCGGCACGGTGAGCCGCACGGCGTCGTCGCTGTCGCGCTGCACGTGCGCATCGACGCCGCTCGCGCGCAGTTCGTCGGCGACCTTGCGCAGCGCCGGCTCGACCGTCTCGGCGACGAACTGACGTGCCTCGGCCTCGGTCGTCTGCCGCAGGATGTGCGTCAGGCGGTGGCGCCAGTGCTGGCCGGTCCAGAAGGTCGTCGCGGGCGCGACGTCCTGCGAATAGTGCGCGCGGTCGGCCGCGAGCCCGCGCCACAGCCCGTAGCAGAGCGCGAGCATGATGATGGCGACCGGCAGCGCGGCGATCAGCGTCATCGCCTGCAGCGCACCGAGACCACCCGCGACGAGCAGCACCGCGGCGGTCACCCCGAGCAGCGCGGCCCAGAACAGCCGCTGCCAGACGGGGGAGTGCGCATTGCCGCGCGTCGCGATCTGGTCGATCACGAACGCGCCCGAATCGGCGGACGTGACAAAGAACACCGCGATCAGCACGATCGCGACGATCGACAGCAGTTGCGGCAGCGGCAGGAAATCGAAGAAGCGGAACAGCAGCGCGTCGACGTTGGTGGCCGTCTGCGCGAGCGCGCCGGCCGCGCCGTGCGTATCGAGCCAGATCGCGCTGTTGCCGAACACGGTCATCCAGACGAGGTTGAACGCGGTCGGCACGAGCAGCACGCCGATCACGAACTGGCGGATCGTGCGGCCGCGCGAGATGCGCGCGATGAACATGCCGACGAACGGCGACCACGAGATCCACCACGCCCAATAGAGGATCGTCCAGCCGCCGAACCAGCCTTCCTCGCGCGGCGGCGCATACGCGTACGTGCGGAACGACAGGTCGACGAGGCTCGACAGGTACTGGCCGATGTTGTCGCCGAGCGCGCGCAGCAGGAACGCCGTCGGGCCCGCGACGACCACGAACGCGAGCAGCAGGAACGCCAGCAGCAGGTTCAGCTCGGACAGCCGACGCACCCCCTTGTCGAGGCCGGTCGCGGCCGACACGCCCGCCAGGATCACGACGACCGCGACGAGCCCGATGCGAAACACGTTGCTGCCCGTGTCCCAGCCGGCAACCGTATGCAGGCCGGCGCTCAACTGCATCACGCCGTAGCCGAGTGTCGTCGCGATGCCCGCGACGGTGCCGACCAGCGCGAACGCGTCGACGGTATGGCCGATCCAGCCGTTGATGCGTTCGCGCAGCACCGGATACAGCCCCGAGCGCAACGTCAGTGGCAGGTTGTAGCGAAAGCCGAAGTACGCGAGCACGAGCCCCATCAGCCCGTAGATCGCCCACGCATGGAAGCCCCAGTGGAAGAAGGTCATCAGCATCGCTTCGCGCGCGGCGGCGGGCGTGCCGGGGTCGACGGTCGGCGGTTTCAGGAAATGCTGCATCGGCTCGCCGACGCCGAAGTACATGAGGCCGATGCCCATGCCGGCCGCGAATAGCATGGCTGTCCACGACACGAAGCTGAATTCGGGTTCGGCGTCGTCGGGGCCGAGCCGGATGTTGCCGAAGCCGCTCGCGGCGACCAGCACGAGAAACACGAGGAAGCCGGTGACGGCCAGCACGTAGAACCAGTCGAAGCGCGCGATGACCCATTGCTGGCCGGCGGAGAACAGCGCGCCGGCTTCGCTCGGTTGCAGCGCGCACACGACGAGCAGCGCACCGATCACCGCGAGCGCGGGCAGGACGACCTGCGGCTTGAATGTCGTGCGGGGCGAGGGACGGGAATCTGGCATGGCGGGCATCCAGTTGTGGGCGCAACGAGGCGCGACGCCGCCCGGCGCGCGCGTCGCGCGTCGGACCCTGGTACGGCGTGCGTCGAGTGTACCGCGGTGTCAGGACTGCAAGAAGGGGCATGCAGAAGGGATCAACCTGACGAATTGTAAGGTATCGGGACGATCGAGAAAACCCGCGTGGTTCGCGCGGCGAGCGGACGGAACGAGGAAAGCGCTGCGGTGGGGGTACAGCGGGCGCCCGGACGGCGCGCGTGAAGTGCGCATCGTCCGGGGCGGGGCAGCGCGCGGAAGGCGCTGTCGTGCGGGTTCTCAAGAAAACGCCGGGCCGCCCCAAGTTTTCTTGACCCCCTCGGGGGGCCTGGCGCGAAGCGACAGGTCTGGGGGCGCTCAGAAAGTGACGGCGATCCCGGCCATGCCGACGAACTGGCCGTGCGTCGTCGACGGCGTGAGTTGCTGCGAATCGCCGACGATCGGCGCCGCGTCGATGACGTGGCCCGCGCCTTGCGCGCCGAGCGTCTGCCCGCTCGAATGCGTGTACGCCTGCAGTGCGTAGAGCGTCGTGCGCTTCGACAGGCTGTACGACTCCTTCAGCGAATACTGCTGGTAACGGGCCGCGTTCGGGACGCCGTTCGCTTTCGACGCGAGCGTGTACGCGAACGCGCCGGCCACCGAGAACGCCGGCGTGAAGCGGTACGCGGCGAGTGCGCCGTAGGTGTTGAACACGGCCGTGTCCGTGAACGCGGAGCCGTTGCCGGGCAGGTACTTCACGTTCGAATAGTTGACGCCCATCGTCAGGTCGCCGAGCGTGTAGTTGCCGGCTGCCGCGACCTGCTCGACAGCCTTCGCGGTCAGGTAGCCCTGGTTCAGCACGGACACCGCGAAGCTGCCCGACGGCGCGGTGGCCGGGTTCAGGAAGCCGGCGGACGAGCCCGAGCTGTTGATGCGCAGGTAGCCGGCCGCGATCCCGATCGGCCCGTTCGCGTAACGCAGCGCGGCGCTGAACGTGTTGCCCTTGCCGGTCGCGCCGGCAATGCCGCCGAAAGCGTACATCGCGCTCGCGCTCAGCCCGCCGAAGATCGGCGACGTATAGGTGACCGAGTTGTTCACGCGGATCGTCGTGTCGAGGCCGTCGATGTCGCCCGGATGTGCGCCCGTCGCGCCGGTCAGCCAGCTGCTCGACGCGTACGGGCCGACGAACAGGAAGTAGGGCGTGTACTGGCGGCCGGCCGTCACCGTGCCGTAGTGATCGTTGCGCAGGCCGACGAATGCCTGGCGATTGAACATCGTGCCGGCGGCGGCCTGCGCGCCGGTGTTCAGGTTGAAGCCGGACTGCAGGTCGAAGATCGCATGGGTGCCACCGCCGAGATCCTCGTCGCCGCGCAGCCCGAACTTCGATGCATACAGGTTGCCGTCGCGCATGTAGATGTTCGAATGGCCCTGCTGGTTGTTCACGTACGCGAGCGAATCGTCGACGACGCCGTACAGCGTGACGCTGCTCTGTGCGCGGGCGGCAGTCGAGCCGAGCGATGCGGCCGATAAAATAAGGATTGCAAAGCGGTTGACGGGTACTTTCATTATCGATCTCCAGATCTCTTCATCAGTTCAACGGGGCGGGAGGCTTGGCGACCTCCTCTGTGGCGGGCGGCGGGCCGCGCGAACGGCCCGCCTGATCGGTACAGTGTGACGTATCAATCGTCGAGCGTGACGACGATGCGGCGCCATGCGCCGTCCTGCGCTTCCTGCTCGACGCGTGCGCCGCGCACGGCGACCAGGCCTTGCAGCGACGCGGGCAGCAGGATTTCGACGTGGTCGGCCGGGCGGCCCGGGCGGCCGTCCCAGCGCACCGACACGCCGAGCGTGCCCGACGCCTCGCGGCCGGTTTCGATCCGCCACAGTCCGTATTCGCCGTCGCGCCACGCTTCCGTCTCGCCGTCGTCCTCGACGCATTCGCCGTACGCGACGCCGTCCTCGATACGCGGCGCGACGATGAAGCCGCGCGTGTCGGCGCGTGCGCCGAAATGCTGTTCCGCGACGTTCAGCGGCAGCACGCGGCCTTCGCGCAGCAGCATCACCGGCGTGTCGAGCGGCGCGGGCAACGTCACGCTCGTACCGCCGTCGAACGACCGCGCGCTCGCGCAGCACATCCAGCGCGCGCCCGCCGGCAGGTAGACCGTGCGTTCCGTGTGGCCGGGTTCGACGACCGGCGCGACCAGCAGCGCGTCGCCGAGCATCATGTCGTCGCACTCGTCGTAGCAGCGCGCATCGCCGGGGAAATCGGCGAAGGTCGGCCGCAGCACGGGCTCGTAGCGCGTCGTCGACAGCCACAGCAGGTGATAGAGGTAAGGCAGCAGCCGGTAGCGCTGCTTGATCAGCGACGCGACCTGCGCGGTGACTTCCGGATACATCCACGGTTCGTTGACGGTGCCGTCGTCGTTCCACGAATGGATGCTGAAGCGCGGCATGAAGATGCCGAACTGCACCCAGCGCAGCAGGAGTTCGGGCGACGGCGCGGGCCCGGAGAAGCCGCCGATGTCGTGGCCGATGTTCGATACGCCCGACAGCGCGAGCCCGAGGCCCATCTTCAGGTTGTAGCGCAGCGTTTCCCACGACGTGTAGTTGTCGCCGGACCACGTCTGCACGTAGCGCTGCATGCCGGCGCCGCCGGAGCGTGACACGAGGAACGGCCGCTGTGCCGGCGCATGCGCGCGCTGCGCTTCGCGCGACGCTCGCATCATCAGCATCGTCTGCAGCACCTTCGCCTCACGCGCGGGGAACGGCTGGCCGAAGCCGTGCGCGATCGCGTCGGGCGACCAGATCTCGTATTCGTTGTTGTCGTTCCAGGTCGACTCGATCCCGTATTCGAGCAGGGCCGACGTGACCTGCTCGCGCCACCAGTGGTACGCGTCGGGCTGCGTGAAGTCGAGATACGCGCCGACCTCGTCCCAGAACTGCACCCACGCGGGTTCGCCGGACGCCGAGCGGATCAGCAGCCCGCGCCGGGCGGCATCGTCGAACGCGGGATGGTCGCGCAGCAAGCACGGCTTGATGTTCGCGCACAGGCGGATGCCGTGGTCGCGGTAGTGCTTCACGAAACCCTTCGCGTCGGGAAACTTGTCGCGGTTCCAGTTGAACACGTAGCGCTTCGCGCCGATCGACGTATAGCCCGACGACAGGTGGAACGAATCGCACAGGATGTCGTGCGCGTCGCACTGCTCGACGAACTGGTTCATCTGCTGCTGCGCGTCCGGCGCATCGGTGTAGCTCATTGTCGAGCCCGAGTAGCCGAGTCCCCATTTCGGCGTGCGCGCGGGGCGCCCGGTGAGCCACGTGAAGCGCCGCGCGGCCGCGAGCGGCGTGTCGGGCGACGCAATGAAGTAGTAGTCGAGATCGCCGTGCTCGGCGACAAAGTAGCGGTACGGGCCGTGATAGTTGTCGAGCTCGCGGCCCATGTCGAACGCGCAGTCCGACAGCGTGTCGTAGAACAGCCCGAACCCCTGGCACGCGTCCGGCGACCACGTGATGTAGAACGGGATGTGCTTGTACAGCGGGTCGGTGTGCTTCGCGCTGTAGCCCATCGCGTCGATGTTGCGCATCTCGAAGCGCGCGCCGGTGTGGTCCAGGTCGCCCGCGCGTTCGCCGAGACCGAACACCTTGTCGCCGCGCTCGCGAGCGACGTAGTGATACGCGCGATCGTCCCACCAGCCGAAGTTGTACGCCTGCGTCGAGCGGTCGGCGAGCGCGACGCGCCACGTGCCGTCCGCGCCGCGCATCGACCACGTGCAATGGCCGCCTTGCCAGCGCACCGCGAGCCGGATCCGCGCGGTTTCGATGCGCAGGCCGTCGTCGTCTTCGGCGAATTCGTAGGCGGGCAGCGCGAAGCCGTCCAGGTCGAGGCGGTCGCGCCCGTCGAGCGGCACGTCGTCGAGGCCAGGCGCGATCGTCCAAGTGCGCGGGTTGCGTGCCGTCGCATCGGGCAGCACGCGCACACGCACGATGTCGTCCTCGAGCACGAAGATCTCGAGGGTCGCGCCCGCATCGGACGCGAGCAGCACGCGGTTCGCGTGCCGGCCGGCGATGCGGAACACGGGCGGATGAAGAAGCGAGGTCATGAATGCGATTCCTGGTGAGAGCGAATGTCAGGCGTGCCGTGCGAGCAGGCGTTCCTGCTTCGACTGCCCGCGGATCAGCACCGCGAGCAGCGTGACGCCGATGATGTCGAACAGGCCGAGGCACGCGAACAGCGGCGCATAGCCGATCTTGTCGGCGAGCGCACCGACCAGCAGCGAGAAACCGAGCCCGCCGATCCACGCGGCCATCCCGGCGAAGCCGCTCGCGGTGCCGACTTCCTCGGGATCGAACACGTCGGCCGACAGCGTGTTGACGAGCGCGGAGATCATCTGGTGCGCGAAGCCGCCGACGCAGAACAGCGCAATGGCCGTGTACGGCGACGACACGAGCCCGATCAGCGCCGGACCGAGCATCAGCACCGCGCCGAGCGCGACGCCGGCGACGCGCGACCAGATGAGCGGCAGGCTGAACCGTTTCGCGAGATACGGCGACAGGTAGCCGCCCGCGATGCCGCCGGCATCGGCCGCGAGAAACGGCATCCACGCGAAGATCGCGATCTGCGTGAGCGGCATGTGGCGCTCGGTCGCGAGGTACAGCGGAATCCAGAAGCTGAAGGTTTGCCACGCGGGTTCGGCGAAGAAGCGCGGCAGCGCGATGGCCCAGAAGCGCCGCGCGGTGACGACGTCGCGAATGCGGCGCTTCGACACGGGCGGCATCGTCGCCTGGCCGTCGCGGATCAGCGCGCGCTCCTGCGGCGTGATGCGCGGATGATCGGCGGGCGACCGGTATTGCGTGTACCACAGCGCGGCCCACACGAACCCGAGTGCGCCGGTCGCCATGAACGCGGCCTGCCAGCCGAACCGCATCGACAGGAACACGACGAGCGGCGGCGCGATCGCGGCGCCGAGCGACGTGCCCGCGTTGAAGTAGCCGACCGCGACGGATTTCTCGCGATCGGGAAACCATTCGGCGACGGCCTTCATGCCCGACGGAATCGCGGCGGCCTCGAACAGCCCGAGAAAACCGCGCAGGATGCCGAGCGACAGCCAGCCCGACGCGAAGCCGTGCGCGACACCCACCACGGACCACAGCATCGCGAACAGCGCGAACCCGAGCCGCAGCCCGATCAGGTCGACGACGAACCCGCACACGGGCTGCATGATCGTGTAGCCGATCTGGAATGCGCCGACGATGTACGAGTACTGCTGCGTCGAGATCGCGAATACCTGCTTCAGCTCGGGGGCGAGCACCGCGAGGGAGTTCCGTGCGAGGTAGTTGAGAATCGTGCCGAGACATACGAGCACGATGATCCACCAGCGCAACGCCTTGACTGTCTTCACTGCTGTCTCCTGTTGGGCAGGGCGGGCATGCGCACCCGCCTGATCCATGCAAGCCGTCCGGTCAGGCCGGCTTTATCGGCTTATTCATACGATGTCCGATCTTGATAGGCGCCGGCTTTACCGGTTTATATCGAAATTACGCTGTTCAAGCGAACATTCCGTGGTCGTCAGATGGGGATGTTATCTGACGACTGATCATTTTCGAGCATCCTATGTTCGAATTCGAATCCGGTCAACGTGAATTTGCATTCGAACGAACATGGTCGGGGTTTTCCCGATGCCCGGGTGGTGGCGGCGCGCGGAGACGCACGGCGGTCGCGCGCCGGATGCCCGTGCGGCGGGGCTGTGCGCCGCCCAGGCGATCTGCGGGCGCGGCATGAGGCGCGACAACCCCGGTGAAAATTTATTTTTTTCTTGATCGCTTATTGTGTAAATTCATTTTCATTTACCTTGCAACGACCCTTCGCATGACGCCTCTCGTTTCACACGACGCCAGTCACGACGAACCCGCGATCGCCGAGCGGATCGCGTCGGCGATGCCGTTGATGACGCCGATCCATCGGCGCATGGGCGAGTTCGTGCTCGCGAATCCGTTTCGTGCAGCGACGATGCGCATCGACGAACTCGCGCAGGCCGTGAATGCGTCGATCGCGACCGCGAACCGTTTCGCGAAGGCGCTGGGCTTCGACGGTTATCCGGCAATGCGCGCGGCGCTCGTGCGCGGCTTCGAGGCGACGCTCGGCCCGGTCGAACGGCTGCGTTCCGCGCAGGAGCAGGAACCCGGCGTACGCGGCGCCGCATGGATCGACGCGGTGTTCGACCAGGCCGTCGCGAACATCGAGAACACGCGCGTGCAACTGGATGCAGCCGATGTCGAGGCCGTGGTCGAGGCGATCGTCGGCGCACGGCGCGTGCTGATCCTCGGCGCGGGGTCGAGCGCGTTTCTTGCCGGGCTGATGGAGCACGGGCTGTCCGTGTGCCACGACAGCGTGCAGTCGCTCGCGCTGCTCGGCGGCCCGTCGCATGCGGCGCGGCGCTTGTATACGGCCGACTCGCGCGATCTCGTGATCGCACTCGCATTTCCGCGCTACGTGAAGGACACGATCGAGCTGGCCCGCCGCGCGGCGGCGCGCGGTGCGCAAGTGCTCGGCATTTCCGACGGCCCGCAATCGCCGCTTGCGCCGATCGCGTCGCTGAACCTGTACGTCAAGGCAGAACGGCGCTTCGCGGCCACGTCGGAAGCGGCCGTGCTCACGATGATCGAGGCGCTGATCGATGCGGTCGCGCTGCGCACGCACCGGTCCGCGAAGTCCGCTGCCGAAATGACCGAATTCCTGCTGCCGTGGCTGATGCAGCCGCAAGCGGCGCTGCCGGCCGCCAACCCTTCTTCCTCTCGTCCGAAAAAATCATGACTTCATCCGCGATCGTCGCGATTCACGGTGGCGCAGGCACGATCCTGCGCAATGCGATGGATACCGACACCGAACGCCGGTACCGTGCCGAGCTGACCTCGATCCTGCAGGCCGCGCAGCAGGTGCTGGCCGACGGCGGCAGCGCGCTCGACGCCGTCACCGTCGCGGTGCGGATGCTCGAGGATTGCCCGCTGTTCAACGCCGGGCACGGTGCCGTCTATACGGCCGACGGCACGCACGAACTCGACGCGGCGGTCATGGATGGCGCGACGCTCGGCGCCGGCGCGATCTGCTGCGCGACGCGCGTGCGCAATCCTGTGCTCGCCGCGCGGCGCGTGATGGAAGCGAGCGAGCACGTGATGTTCGCCGGCGCGGGTGCCGATGCGTTCGCGGAGGCGCAAGGGCTCGAATTGGCGGAGCCCGGCTACTTCGATACCGAAGCGCGTCATGCGCAATGGATCAAGGCGCGTGCGGCGGCCGGCCCGATGCTCGACCACGATGCGGCGACGCTCGCGTTCGGCAGTTCGCAGCCGCAGCCGGCCGAACCGCTCGATCCGGATCGCAAGCACGGCACGGTCGGCGCGGTCGCGTGCGACCTGCATGGCCACATCGCGGCGGCGACGTCGACGGGCGGCATCACGAACAAGCAGCCGGGGCGGGTCGGCGATTCGCCGATCATCGGCGCGGGCTGCTATGCGGACGATGCAACCTGCGCGGTGTCGTCGACGGGCACCGGCGAGATGTTCATCCGGCTCGCGACCGCGCATGATGTTGCCGCGCAGATCGCGTATCGCGGCACGTCGCTCGCCGACGCCGCGCACGACGTCGTGATGAACAAGCTGCCGCGCCTGGCGGGCCGCGGCGGGCTCATCGCGGTCGATGCGCAGGGCAACGTCGCGATGCCGTTCAACACCGAAGGGATGTACCGCGGCTACGCGCGCGTCGGCGAAGCGCCGGTCGTCGGCATTTACCGCGACGACGCGGCCTGATTCCGGATCGTACGAGGAGACACGCATGACTTCGAGCCGTAACCCGTCCGGCCTGACGCTGCCCGAGCAGCGCGTGGTGGCCGTCGACGACCTGTCGGTCACGTTCCGCCGCGAAGGCGCGACGTTCGACGCGGTGCGCAACGTGTCGTTTCACGTCGATCGCGGCGAGACGCTCGCGATTGTCGGCGAATCGGGCTCCGGCAAGTCGGTCACGTCGCTCGCGCTGATGCGGCTCGTCGAGCACGGCGGCGGCGCGATCACGAGCGGCAGCATCGCGTTCCGGCGCCGTGGCAGCGCGCTGGTCGATCTGGCGCAGGCGAGCGCTTCGACGATGCGCGGCATCCGCGGCTCGGACATCGCGATGATCTTCCAGGAGCCGATGACGTCGCTGAACCCGGTGTTCACGGTCGGCGACCAGATCAGCGAGGCGATCGCGCTGCACCAGTCGAAAAGCGCGGCCGAGGCGCGCGCGGAAACGCTGCGGCTGCTCGATCTCGTGCGTATCCCGGAAGTGCGCCGCGTGTTCGCGCGTTATCCGCACCAGTTGTCGGGCGGGATGCGGCAGCGCGTGATGATCGCGATGGCGCTGTCGTGCCGGCCCGCGCTGCTGATCGCCGACGAACCGACGACCGCGCTCGACGTGACGATCCAGGCGCAGATCCTGCAACTCGTTCGCGGGCTGCAGGACGAAATGAACATGGGCGTGATCTTCATCACGCACGACATGGGCGTGGTGGCCGAAGTGGCCGACCGCGTGCTCGTGATGTATCGCGGCGAGAAGGTCGAGGAGGGCGAGTCCGATCGCCTGTTCGCGGCACCCGCGCATCGCTACACGCGCGCGCTGCTCGCGGCCGTGCCGCGGCTCGGCTCGATGCAGGGCACCGATGCGCCCGAGAAATTCCCGCTGCTCAAGGTGGATGGCGCGGGCGCCGCGGCGCCTGCGCCTGCGGCGAACGACGTTGCGCATGCCGACGTGCAGCCGCCCGTCGATCACGCGGCACCGCCGATCCTGCGCGTGCGCGATCTCGTGACGCGCTTTCCGGTGAAGAGCGGCGTGTTCGGCCGCGTGTCGCAATACGTGCACGCGGTCGAGCGCGTGAGCTTCGAGCTGCGCGCGGGTGAGACGCTCGCGCTCGTCGGCGAGTCGGGCTGCGGCAAGTCGACCACCGGCCGCTCGCTGTTGCGCCTCGTCGAATCGCAGAGCGGCTCGATTGAATTCGACGGCCGCGACATCAGCGCGCTGAAGGGCCATGACCTGCAGGCGCTGCGCCGGAACATCCAGTTCATCTTCCAGGATCCGTTCGCGTCGCTGAACCCGCGCCTGACCGTCGGCTTCTCGATCATGGAGCCGCTGCTCGTGCACGGCGTCGCGAGCGGCCGCGAAGCGCAGGCGCGCGTCGACTGGCTGCTCGACAAGGTCGGCCTGCCGCCCGAGGCCGCGCGCCGTTATCCGCACGAATTCTCGGGCGGCCAGCGCCAGCGGATCGCGATCGCGCGCGCGCTCGCACTGAACCCGAAGGTCGTGATCGCCGACGAGTCGGTGTCGGCGCTCGACGTGTCGGTGCAGGCGCAGATCGTCAACCTGATGCTCGACCTGCAGCGCGAGCTCGGCGTCGCGTACCTGTTCATCTCGCACGACATGGCCGTCGTCGAGCGCATCAGCCATCGCGTCGCGGTGATGTATCTCGGCCAGATCGTCGAGATCGGCCCGCGCCGCGCGGTGTTCGAAGCGCCGCAGCACCCGTACACGAAGAAGCTGATGAGCGCGGTGCCCGTGGCCGACCCCGCGCGTCGGCATGCGCCGCGCCAGCTCGCGGCGGACGAAATCCCGAGCCCGATCCGCGCGGCCGGCGACGAGCCGGTGATTGCGCCGCTGGTCGCGGTCGGCCCCGATCATTACGTCGCGACGCATCGCGTCGGCGGCGCGTATTGAACGTGCGGGAGGTTGCATATGGACCGCAGCTGCGCACGAGCGAGACAACGGCGGCTTTATCCCGAACTGGGGCAGTCACGCCGCGATTTCCACCACGCGTTACCGAATCATCCACAGGAGCCCAACAAGATGAGCAAGTCGTATTCGTTCCCGATGTTCCGACCGCGCGCGCTGCTCGCTGCGGGTGCAGGCGCGTTCGCGCTGTCGGCCGCGGTACCCGCGTTCGCGCAGCAGACCGCGGTGATGGCGGTGGATTCGACGTTCACGACGATGGACCCGTATGACGCGAACGACACGGTGTCGCAGGCCGTCGTCAAATCGTTCTACCAGGGGCTGTTCGGCTTCGACAAGGACATGAAGCTCGTCAACGTGCTGGCGACGAGCTACGACGCGAGCACCGACGCGAAGACCTACACGATCAAGCTGCGCCAGGGCGTGAAGTTCCATGACGGCACCGATTTCAACGCGGCGGCCGTGAAGGCGAACTTCGACCGCGTGACCGATCCCGCGAACCACCTGAAGCGCTACAACATGTTCCGCGTGATCGAGAAGACCGAGGTCGTCGATCCGTATACGGTGAAGGTCACGCTGCACGAGCCGTTCTCGGCGTTCATCAACACGCTCGCGCACCCGTCGGCCGTGATGATCTCGCCGGCCGCGATGAAGAAGTGGGGGCGCGACATCGCGCTGCATCCGGTCGGTACCGGGCCGTTCGAGTTCGTCGAGTGGAAGCAGACCGACGACCTGAAGGTGAAGAAGTTCGCCGGCTACTGGAAGAAGGGTTATCCGAAGATCGACGCGATCGACTGGAAGCCGGTGGTCGACAACAACACGCGCGCGGCGCTGATGAAGACGGGCGAAGCCGATTTCGCGTTCCGCATCCCGTTCGAGCAGGCGGCCGACCTGAAGGGCAACCCGAAGGTGGATGTCGTCGAGCGGGCGTCGATCGTGCAGCGCTTCGTGTCGCTGAATACGCTGCAAAAGCCGTTCGACAACCCGAAGGTGCGCCAGGCGCTGAACTACGCGGTGAACAAGGAAGCGCTCGCGAAGGTCGCGTTCTCCGGTTTCGCGACGCCGTCCACCGGCGTGGTGCCGCAGGGCGTCGACTATGCGACGAAGCTGGGCCCCTGGCCGTACGACCCGGCGAAGGCGCGCGCGCTGCTGAAGGAGGCCGGTTATCCGAACGGTTTCGAGACGACGCTGTGGTCCGCGTATAACAACTCGACGTCGCAGAAGGCGATCCAGTTCGTGCAGCAGCAGCTCGCGCAGGTCGGCGTGAAGGTGCAGGTGCAGGCGCTGGAAGCCGGCGAGCGCGTCGCGAAGGTCGAGAGCGCGCCGGATCCGGCGAAGGCGCCGGTGCGGATGTACTACATCGGCTGGTCGTCGTCGACGGGCGAGGCGAACTGGGCGATCACGCCGCTGCTCGCCGGCGCGTCGGCGCCGCCGAAGCTCGTCAATACCGCGTACTACAAGAGCGACGCGGTCGACGGCGATCTCGCGAAGGCACTCGAGACGGTCGACCGCACGAAGAAGACCGAACTCTACGGCGACGCGCAGAAGCAGATCTGGGCCGATGCGCCGTGGATCTTCCTCGTGCAGGAGAAGATCGTGTATGCGCGCAGCAAGCGGCTGCAAGGCGCGTACGTGATGCCGGACGGCTCGTTCAACTTCGACGAGATCTCGCTGAAATGACGGCGGTTTGCCCGCCACGCGGCGCCGGCGGCGCAAGCTGCCGGCGCGCTGATTCGATCGGTGCCCCATGCTGAATTTCCTCGTCAAACGCCTGTTTGGCCTGCTGCCCACGCTCGCGATCGTCGCGGTGCTGGTGTTCCTGTTCGTGCACCTGCTGCCGGGCGACCCGGCGCGGCTCGCGGCCGGGCCCGAAGCCGACGATGCAACGGTCGCGCTCGTGCGCGCGGATCTCGGTCTCGACAAACCGATGCCGACCCAGTTCGCGAACTTCTTCGTGAAGATCGCGCACGGCGATTTCGGCATGTCGACGCGCAGCAAGCGGCCGGTCTCGACCGAGATCGGCGAGCGCTTCATGCCGACGCTGCTGCTGACGCTCGTCAGCATGGTGTGGGCGACGCTGTTCGGCATGGCGATCGGGATCGCGTCGGCGGTGTGGCGCAATCGCTGGCCCGACCGCCTCGGGATGACGATCGCCGTGTCGGGCATTTCGTTTCCCGCGTTCGCGCTCGGCATGCTGCTGATGGAGATCTTCTCGGTGAAGCTCGGCTGGCTGCCGGTCGTGCCGGACGGCTCGTGGCGGAGCTACGTGCTGCCGTCGCTGACGCTCGGCGCGGCGGTCGCGGCCGTGATGGCGCGCTTCACGCGCGCGTCGTTCGTCGAGGTGCTGAACGAGGATTTCGTGCGCACCGCGCGTGCGAAGGGCGTGCACGAGCCGATGGTCGTGCTCAAGCACTGCCTGCGCAACGCGATGATTCCGGTCGTCACGATGATGGGGCTGCAGTTCGGGTTCCTGCTCGGCGGCTCGATCGTCGTCGAGGTCGTGTTCAACTGGCCGGGCCTCGGGCGCCTGCTCGTCGATGCGGTGACGATGCGCGACTACCCCGTGATCCAGGCGATCGTGCTGCTGTTCTCGCTCGAATTCATCCTGATCAACCTGACCGTCGACGTGCTGTACGCGGTCATCAACCCGACCATCCGGTTCAAGTGAGGCGCGCATGAACGCGACTGTCCAGACCGCGGCGCCGGCCGCCGCGACCGAGATCCGCACGCCGTGGCGCGAATTCTGGCGCAAGTTCCGCAAGCAGACCGTCGCGCTCATAGCGGGCGGTTTCGTGCTGGCGCTCGTCGTGCTGGCCTTCGTCGGCCCGCACATCGCACCGTTCGATCCGGAGAACTATTTCGACTACGACGCGCTGAACGCGGGGCCGTCGGTCGTGCACTGGTTCGGCGTCGATTCGCTCGGCCGCGACATCTTCAGCCGGATCATCGCCGGCACGCGCATCTCGCTCGCGGCCGGCTTCTTCTCGGTCGCGCTGGGCGCGCTGATCGGCACGTTCTTCGGGTTGCTCGCCGGCTACTACGAAGGCTGGTGGGACCGCATCACGATGCGCGTCGCCGACGTGCTGTTCGCGTTCCCGGGCATCCTGCTCGCGATCGGCGTGGTGGCGATCCTCGGCAACGGGATGGTCAACGTGATCTGCGCGGTCGCGATCTTCAGCATCCCGGCGTTCGCGCGGCTCGTGCGCGGCAACACGCTGATGCTCAAGCACATGACCTATGTCGAGGCCGCGCGCAGCATCGGCGCGTCGGACTGGACGATCATCATGCGGCACATCCTGCCGGGCACCGTGTCGTCGGTCGTCGTCTACTTCACGATGCGGATCGGCACGTCGATCATCACGGCCGCGAGCCTGTCGTTCCTCGGGCTCGGCGCGCAGCCGCCGACGCCGGAGTGGGGCGCGATGCTCAACGAGGCGCGCGCCGACATGGTGACGGCGCCGCATATTGCGATCTTCCCGAGCGTCGCGATCTTCCTGACCGTGCTCGCGTTCAACCTGCTCGGCGACGGGCTGCGCGACGCACTCGATCCGAAGCTGGAGCGTCGTTGATGGCGACAGGCAGCAGATTCGACGGCGCGTCGCGCGGCGGTGTGCTGCCGACCGGGGCGCGTGACACGATCGCCGACGTGCCGGGTGTGACGGTCGGCCATTGCACGCTCGCCGACGGTCCGGTCCAGACCGGCGTCACGGTCGTGAAGCCGCATCCGGGCGACGTGTACCGCAGCAAGGTGCCGGCCGGCGCGGCCGTGATCAACGGCTTCGGCAAGAGCGTCGGGCTCGTGCAGGTCGACGAGCTCGGCACGCTCGAGACGCCGATCGCACTGACCAATACGTTCGGCGTCGGCGCGGTCGCACAGGCGCAGATCCGCGCGGCGATCGCCGCAAATCCGGCCATCGGCCGCGACTGGCCGACCGTCAATCCGCTCGTGTTCGAGTGCAACGACGGTTACCTGAACGACATCCAGGCGTTCGCGGTGACGGCCGCGCATTACGACGACGCATGCCGCGCGGCGTCGCGCGACGTCGCACGCGGCGCGGTGGGCGCCGGGCGCGGGATGTCGTGTTTCGACCTGAAGGGCGGGATCGGCTCGGCGTCGCGAGTTGCCGTGGCGGCCGGCCACATGTATACGGTCGGCGCGCTCGTGCTCGCGAATTTCGGCCGGCTGCCGATGCTGACGCTCGACGGCGTGCCGGTCGGGCGGATCGCTGCCGCGCGCGCTACACGTGCCGCTGCCGCGGTTGCGGCGCCGCCGCCCGAGCAGGGCTCGATCATCATGGTGCTCGCGACCGACGCACCGCTCGACGCGCGGCAACTGACGCGGCTCGCGCGACGCGCAGCAGCGGGGCTGGCGCGCACCGGGTCCGTCTACGGACACGGCAGCGGTGACATCGCGCTGGCGTTCTCGACCGCCGGCACGATCGCGCACGACGCCCGTTACGTTTCGCTACCGGCGTTGCTGGCCGATTCAATGCTCGATCCGCTGTTCGCGGCAGCGGCCGACAGCGTCGAGCGCGCGATCGTCGACGCGCTGCTGCAGGCCGTTACCGTGACCGGCCGCGACGGCCACGTGCGGCAATCGCTGCGCGACGCGGTGCCCGATCTCGACCCTCTGCTCAACGTACATCGTCCCAACTATTCATGAAGATCCTGATTTCGACCGACATCGAAGGCGTCGCCGGCGTGTTCGCCACCGAGCAGACGCGCGCCGGCAATCCGGAATACGAGCGCGCGCGCCGCTGGATGACCGCGGAAGCGAACGCGGCGATCGAAGGCGCGTTCGCGGGCGGCGCGCAGGCCGTCTGGATCAACGATTCGCATGGCGGCTATCGCAACCTGCTGCCCGACGGGCTCGATGCGCGCACGCGCGTCGTGCTCGGCAAGCCGCGCACGCTCGGGATGATGGCGGGCCTCGAACAGCAGCCCGACCTCGTGTTCATGATCGGCTATCACGCGAAGTCGCAGACGCGCGGCGTGCTCGCGCACACGATCAACAGCTTCGCGTTCACGCAGGTGTGGCTGAACGGCGTCGAGCTCGGCGAAGCCGGGCTGTACGGCGCGCTGGCGCGTGAATATGGTGCGCACGTCGTGCTCGCAACGGGCGACGACGTGTTCGCGGAGGAAACGCAGCCGCTGTTTCCGGATGCGCGTTTCGAGACGGTCAAGACGGCCGGCGGCGCATCGAGCGGCGATACGCTCACGCCCGCCGCGTCGTGTGCCCGCATCGCAACCGCCGCGCGCGAAACGGTTGCGCAGGCACTGTCGTCCGGTCGCCGCGCGGGCGCGCATCGGCCCGCGCCGGCTGCGTGCACGCTGCGCGTGCAGACGGCCGCGCTCGCCGACCTGTTCTGCGTGCTGCCGTCGCTCGAACGTGTCGACGCGGTGACGCTGCGTTTCGACGGGCCTTCGGTCGAGCACGTGGTGCGCACGCTGAACAGCCTGTCGGCGATGTCGTTCATGCTGCGGTGATGCGTGCCGCAACGAGGCCGCTTGTGCGCGGCGTGTCAGCCGCTGACGGCGGGATGCGCCGTCGATGCGAGCAGGAACGCTTCCATCGCCGCGACCAGCGCGAGCGGCGTCTCGTTGATCGGATAGTGGCCCGCATTGCGCAGCACGTCGACGCTGGCGCGCGGGTAGCGCCGCAGGTAGGTGCGCGCCATCAGCGCCGCATCGAATGCCTGATCGTGCTCGCCGATCAGCACTTTCACCGGATGCACGCCCGTAATCTCGTCGCTGAAATCCGTATCGGCCCACGCGCGGAAGTACGCGCCGAATGCCTGCGGCGACGAATGGGCGGCCGAATACGCGGCTTTCCACTCGACCCAGGCGGCGGGCAGCCGGCCGCCAGTGCTGCGATCGATGATGGTCCTGCGATCGGCGACATGGTCGGCGGCGCGCTCGAATAGCGCGCGCCGCTCGGCATCGAACGGCAGGCCGCCGCACGGCACGGGTGCGATCGGCACCAGCGCGCGTACGCGATCAGGTGCGATGGCGGCGACTTTCTCGATCGCCATGCCGCCCATCGAATGGCCGACGAGGCTGAAGGTCGGGAAGCCGAGCGCGTCGGCGAGCGCGAGCGTGTCGGCGGCGATCTCGTCGATCGTGTAGTCGCCGCGTGCGTCGCGCATGCGGCCGTAGCCGCGGAAGTCCATGAATACATAGCTGAAGTGCTCGCGCGACAGCCACGCTTCGATGGGTTCGAATGCGTGGGCGTCGCCGAACCAGCCGTGCAGCACGAGAACAGGGTGGGGGCCGTTCCCCACGCGATGAAACGTATTCGGCATGTCCGCTCCGAGGGTGTTGAAATCCGGCCGATCAGGCCGTCGGGTCCTGCGGCCGTCAGGTCGCGCAAGGGTGGAGCGGATCGTAGATCGATCGAAGGTGACCCGCCTTCGATATCGGGTCATTGATGATGGAATTCGGGCCGTGAGAAATACGCTGTTAGATCCCTACGAACACATTCCCCGGAGCGTGGTCGTGACCGCCAACGACTATGCGGCGGGCACGACGTTTCCGGACCATGCGCACGGGCGCGGGCAATTCGCGTTCGCGTCGCGCGGCACGATCAGCGTGTCGACGCCGCACGGGCGCTGGCTGGTGCCGCCGCAGCGCGCGTGCTGGGTGCCGGCCGGCGTGCGGCACGAGATGACGATGACCGGGCCGGTCACGATGCTCAACACGTTCGTGTCGGGCGACGCCGCGCAGGCGGCCGGCCTGCCCGAGCAGTGCGGCGTGTATGGCGTGTCTGCGCTGCTGCGGCATTTGATTGACGATGCGATCGACCTGCCGGCCCTGTACGACGTCGACGGGCGCGCGGGCAAGCTGATGGCGCTGCTGGTCGCGGAAATCGCGACGATGCCGCGCCTGTCGCTGCATGCGCCGCTGCCGGCCGACGCACGGCTGGCGAAGGTCTGCCGGCACCTGTTCGCGTCGCCGTCGATCGCGGCCGATCTCGACCAGGTGGCCGCCGACGCGGGCGTGAGCCGGCGCACGTTCACGCGGCAGTTCCGCGCGCAGACGGGCGTGAGTTTTGCCGCATGGCGTCAGCAGGTATGCATGCTCGCGGCGATTGCCCGCCTGAGCGACGGGCAGCCGGTGACGCGCGTCGCGCTCGATCTCGGCTACGCGAGCGCCAGCGCGTTCACGTCGGCGTTTCGCCGCATTCTGGGCGACACGCCAAGCCGGTATCTGGAGATTCGCCGCTGACCGAAAGAGATCGGCGCCGGTGCAGGTCATGCCCGTTCGCCGGTCGCAGCGGCAACGCAAAAAAATACGCGCCTGCCAATTTCGGTCAGACGCGTTTAAAGGCACTCGGTCAGAAAAAATGCGCGAACAGCCAGCAAGGGCGTTGCGCGCATGACTTGTGGGATTGTTGCCTTTTCCGATTTAATCCTGACGGCTCGTCTTTGATACCCAAGAATACGCCGCATAACGCGCAAACGTAATCGTGCTTTTCCGACGATTCATGTGCTCTCGCAGCATGCGTTTGAATCGCGCGTTCGATGTGGGGGCAGAAGCCCCGGCCAATGGACATCGGCAACCGTGCGTCGGCGCGATGCGGTGCAGCATCGAAAGATTTCAGCGGAACACGAAAAACGCCGCGTGGCGCGCTCCCTGTCGGGTTCGCGCCACGCGGCGGTGCGTCGGCATCCGAAACCGGCTTGCGCCGGCGTGCGTCACACGTCGAAGAACACCGTTTCGTTCGGCCCCTGCATGCGGATGTCGAAGCGGTAGACGGTCGGTCGGCCCGGCTGCGCATCGCGTTTCGCGACGAGCGTCGCGCGGCGCTCGGCCGGCACCGCGTTCAGCACGGGGTCGACCGCGTTCGCCGCGGCTTCGTCGTCGAAGTACACGCGCGTGAACGCATGGGTGAGGATCCCGCGCATCATCACGGTCACGTTGACGTGTGGCGCGTCGTCGGCCGTGATCCGGCCCGGCTTCACCGTCTCGACGACGAAGCGCTGCTGCGCATCGGTGCCGGTGCCGACCCGTGCGAAGCCCGTGAAGCCGGACTTCGCGATATCGTCGCGCGACGCCGGGTAGCGGCCTGCGCTGTCCACCTGCGTGAATTCGAGCACCGCGTCGCCGACGACGTTGCCGTCGCCGTCGAACACCTGCCCGACCAGCAGCACGTGCTCGCCGTCGGCGTGCGTCGCGGCGATCGTCGGCGTGAACAGGCTTTTCAGGTCGTAGTCGTATTGCTGCGGGCACAGGCCGTAGGCGAAGTACGGGCCGACCGTCTGCGAAGGGGTTTGCTTCAGCGTCGTCATGGTTCAGCGCTCCATCGGGGTAGCGTCGCGGCCGCGCAGCACGATGTCGAATTCGTAGCCGAGCGCATAGCCTTCTTCAGTGATGTCCATCGAGAAGCGCGAGATCAGGCGATCGCGCGCGGCCTCGGGCGTGCCCTGGAAGATCGGGTCGTACGCGAGCAGCGGGTCGCCGGGGAAGTACATCTGCGTGACGAGACGCGAGCCGAAGTAATCGCCGAACAGCGAGAAGTGGATGTGATTCGGGCGCCACGCGTTCGGATGGTTGCCCCACGGATACGCGCCGGGCTTGATCGTCAGGAAGCGGTAGCGGCCTTCGTTGTCGGTCAGGCAGCGCCCCGCGCCGAGGAAGTTCGGGTCGAGCGGCGCGTCGTGCTGGTCGACCTTGTGCACGTAGCGGCCGGCCGCGTTCGCCTGCCATACCTCGACGAGCGTGTTGCGCACGGGCTTGCCGCCTTCGTCGAGCACGCGGCCGGTGACGACCATGCGTTCGCCGAGCGGCTCGCCGTTCTTCACGGCGTTCTTCGTCAGATCGTGGTCGAGCGCGCCGAGATCTTCGGCGCCGTAGACGGGCGCGTACTGGTCGCGCAGCTTGTCCTTCAGCGGGATCAGCGGGCGGGTCGGGCCGCGCTTCACCGACGAACGGTACTCGGGGTGGACATAGGCCGGATGCGACGGCCAGTCGCGCGGCGTGAGGATCGTGGGGGAATCCATCGGGCGTCTCCTGATAGGTATTTCGCGAAGTGGATGGCAGGACTGTAGCCAATCCGGAAAGTTATGCAAAATGACCTTTTTTCGCGAGACGCATAACGATTCGTTATATTTGACGCGCGCGCTCCGGGCCGGGCCGGCTTACGGCGTGCCCGATGCGGTCCATCCCTGCGCCTGTCCGAAGTCGCCGATTTCCTTCGCGATCGTGTCGGCCACGCGCTTCGCGTCGTCGTTGACCGAGTCGCGCAGCGTCTCGGTCGCCGCATGCGCGCCTGCGCTGATCCCGAGCGACGTGCCAAGATGGCCGATCGCCGCGCCGATGCCGGCGGTTTCGGCGATGCCGGGCTCCTTGCCGCCCTCGGCGCTCGCGTCGTAGCGGCGGACCAGTTCAGGCGTGCCGTCGGCCGGCCGGTACCAGAGCCGCACATCGGTTTCGACGTCGCTCTTGCCCGCACCGAGCCCGATCACGAGCCGGCGCGTGCGGTTGCCGGCGCTGACCTTTCTGAACGCGCCGTTGACGATCAGCACGTTGCGGCCGGCCGGCGGGTTGGCGGTCGCGCGCACGGCGGGGAGGCCGCCGTCGCGCAGGCGTTTCACGATTTCATCGGTCACCGCGTCGCGTACCTGCAACGCTTCCTGCTGGATCGCGTGGCGGGTCGTCGCGGGATCGCCCGACGATTCGAGCCGCGACAGCAGGCCCGAATCGGTGCTCGTGTCGCCGAAATCGGCCGCGAACGGATACACGTAAATCTCGTCCGGGCGAGGCAGTTGCCGGTTCGAATACGACTTCATGTCGTGGATGTCGCCGCCGGCGCAGCCGCCGAGCGCGAGCAGCGCGCAGACGGCGAGGATCGTGCGGCGGCGGCCGCGTGTACGGTTCGTTGCAGTCATGGTCTTGTCCTGTTCGGTCAGGTCCGCATGCCGGCCGGTCGGGGGTGCAGGGGCCGTGGGAGCGGCGACGACTGCCCAGCGGCGGATGCTCGGCGTTCGCATATGGCAGCGTGTCCGAAGCTCTGCGGTAATCGAGCGTTTGATGTGCGGCCGCGCCCACCGGCCGCCGCCGAACATCCGCCGCTGGGCGCGGGAAAGCGGGGCGGCTGGGCCGTCCCGCCCGCGGTCGCGGAAGCTTGCGTGGTGAGCGTCAGGGTGGCGTCACGGCGCGCCACGACGGATCGGGGTCGTAGGCCCGGATCGACTCGACGACTTTCGCCGTGCGCGGCCCGAGGTTCTTCTCGTACACCTGGCCGTCGGCGTCGACGATGAACGTCGTCAGGCCCGTCTGCCCGTACGCGGCGGGCCACGCGACGAGGGCGAAGCCGTCCGACAGCCCGCCTTTCGAGCGGTAGTCGCGCGGGCCGTCCGGCGCGTGCGCACCCTGAGCCGTCAGGATCCGGTAGTGATAACCGTGATAGGCCTCGTTCGCCGTCGTCTGGTTGCCCATCACCTGGGCGAGCGGTCCGAGCGGGCTGGGCGGCTCGCCGGGCGCGGTCGGCCAGTAGAGCCCGTCGCGCTGGCCCGACGTGCTGACGAGGCGGGCCGCGTAGCGCCCGGTGCCGTCGTGATAGTCGCGTTGCGCGTCGACGTACGCGAGCGACGTCAGGATCGCCGCGTTTTCGTTGCGGCCGATGCGGCGCGTCAGGATTTCGTCGCGCGCGCCCTTGATGTCGAATTGCCAGCCCGCTTTCGTTTCGACGATCGGCACCGGCAACGGCCAGTCGCTGTCGCCGACGAGCAGGTGGGCGGTCGGCAAGCGGCCGTCGGCCGTGGGCGCCGTCTCGATCTTGTGGCCTTTCGACCAGGCGGCCAGGAACAGGTCGATATCGTTGGGATCGAAGCCGCCCGGCGTCGCGATCGATCGGGCGTCCGGCCCGAGGATGCGGTGCAGCGCGTCGGGGTCGCTGGTTGCGACGGCGTCGACGAACGCCTGCGCCGCCGCGTCGGCGGTCGGGAAGACGGTCTGCGCGTGCGCGGCATGCATGCCGACCAGCAGTGCCGGGATCGCCAGCAGGCTTCGGGCGCGCCGCTTCGATGCAGATTCTGCATGGCTGCGCATCGCGCGGAGGAAGGAACGGTTCATCGTGAGCTCCTCGAGCGGGTTAGCGTTGCCGGCCGAAGCGGCCGCCTTCTGCGCGCAGGCTGCTGTCGCGTTCGCGCCGGCTGCCGCGCGTCGTCGTGGTTTCCGTGCGCGATGCCTGGAGTCCGCCGGCGCGTGTCGTCGCGGCCTGACGGCTCGCCTGGCCGCGCTGCACGTCCTGGCGCGCCGCGTTGCCGTCGCCGGCGCCGCGCAGCGCGCCGTCACGGTTGACCGACTGCGCGCGCGACTGCAGGTCGGCATTGCCCTGCCGCGTCGATGCGTGCGTGCGGTCGTGCGCGTCGTCCTGACGGATCGCGCCGACGCGGTCCGACGCGGAGCCCGACACATGCTGTCCGGTGCGCGTCTGGAGCGTCTGCTCCGCGCGCGTGCGCGAGTCGTCGCGGCCGCGATACGCGTCGTGCGTCGAGCGGTCGACGGTGGTGCGGCGGTCCGAAACCGTCGTGGAGCTGCGGTTCCAGTGCGTCACGTTCGTCGTCGAACTGATCCGGTGATTCACGTTGATGTTGTTGTAGTGATTGACGTTGATGTTGACGTTGTGACGATTCCAGTCGAATCCGCCCCAGAGCGCGTTCGTGATCGCGACGCCGGTGCCGAACGCGAGGCCCGCGACGAGGCCGTTCACGGCCGCATAGCCGGGCGGCGGCGGGACGTAGACGGGCGGGTAGGCTGGATAGGGCCACGTGCCGTAGACGACGGTCGGGTTGTAGGTCGGCACGTAGACGACCTGCGGATTGGCCGGCTGGATCTGGATCGTGTTCTGTTCGACGACGATCTTCTGCTGGCTGTTCGATTGCAGGTGGCCGGCCTGCTGGGCGGCGCGCCTGAGCCGCTGCGCCGAATCCATCACGTCGTTCGGCTGCGCGAGGAACGCGTTGCCGAGCTGCGCGGTCCAGTCGGGCTTCGACGCCATCGTGGCGAGCACCTGCGGGAACGCGACGAGCGACTGCACGCTCGGGTCCCACGGTTCGGACGCGACAGCCTTCACGGCGTCGTCACCCTTCAGGTTCGAATGCGCCTGTGCCCATGCCGCCGCGGCATTGATCTGATCCGGAAAGGTCGCGGCCATCAGCACTTGCGCGAGCAGCGCATCGGGATAAAGCGCGACGGGCGCGGTGAGCGAGTCGAGTTGCTGGCTCGACAGTTTGGCCTGCGTCTGCGCATGGGCCTGCCCGACCGGCGCGAGGACGAAGGCGGCGGAGCCTGCGAGCATCGCGCAGACGAGCGCAATGCGCGATCGGCGAAGCCATGGCGTGGTCGTCATGGAATTCTCCTGTTCGACGGATGAGGGCGATAGCGCACACCGGCATGGGCGTGCCGCGGTCCGGCGCGACCGCCGGACCGCGAGCGTGGGTATTACTGGGCGACGGTCTGGCCCGGCACGATCTCGACGGCGGTGGCCGACTGGAACACCGCGTGCACGGTGTCGCCCGGCTTCAGCGTCTTCAGGTCGATGGCCGGATTCGCATAGAGCGTCTGCGTGCGCGTCGCGCCGCGCAGCGTGACCAGCCGCTTCTTCGTATCGATCTTCGACACGGTCGCGACGACCTCGACCTTGCGCGTCGAGTCGTAGCTGGTGCCGCCCGGTGCGTAGGTCTGCGTCTCGACGCGTTCGCGGATGCCGCCGTTGCCGCCCTTGACCTTGTCGGCGGTCAGCAGGAATGCGCTCTTGTACGCCACCTTGACGGTGTCGCCGACCTTCAGGTCGTCGAATCCGTTGACGTCCGGGCGCACCGCGATCAGCACCGAGTTGCCGCGCTTGCCTTCGAGCACCAGCGTGCGGGCCGCGTGATCGATCTCGACGATTCGGGCCTGCATCTCCAGCGGCGCGACGTTGTCGATCAGCACCTGCGTGGCCGTCGCGAGCTTGTCCTGCTTGGCTTGCGTGTCTTGAGCATCTTGCGCATGGGCGTTCAGGCTCAGCGCGGAGGCCAGCAACGTTGCCGCGATGACGGACATTTTCATCTCATTTCCCTCGTTATCAATAATTGTCCGGAAAACCACTTCAATATTTACCGAAAACGCTCCATGCATCGGAAAAAAGTTCTCGAAAATACTCCGGAAATATCGTTTGAAATGGTGAGCCATGGATGCGAGGCCCGGATTCACGATAATCGGTCGAATTGAAACGCCTATTTGAGACCGGTGCCGGCAATGCCATTCATGCATCGCTGCGGGAAGGGCGTTCGATTATCCGATCGTCGTTCGGTCACCCCGGAGAAGCCTATGTACAAAGGATCCGATCCGGCCGGCCGGGCTGACAGGCGATGATGATGCGTTTTCGATCACGCGATGTCCAATGCATTGTATGCATTTGTAAGGCCTGTTTTTCTGGGGCAGAATCATCCGTCGAATTTCAATGGAATCGATGTCGGCTGGTAATGGCCAGGTCTATTTAGATTTTCGACTTAATGACGTTTCCTGGAATTCGTATTCATAGAACAGGTAAAAGGCATTGTCCGTTCTTCGTGCGCGTTATTCGAGCCGCGAATCGGCGTGGAGTCGTTCTGCTCCGCGCCGGCCGCCGGCCGCACGGCGGGCGACGGCGATTTTCCGACTGTGCAGATCTACGAGGACTGACCATGAGAAAACCGGGCCTGGCGTCGAAGCGCGATTCACAGACATCCGTCGGCGTCGCCGCGCGTGGCGCGATCGCGCTGACCGCGACGCTCGCGGCGCTATACGGCTGCAAGCCGGGCGGCGTGCCGCCCGCCTCGGGTCCGGCCCAGGTGACGGCGCAGCGCGTCGGCGCGCAGGCGGCGCCCGCGACGATGGAGTTCGTCGGCCAGACGCAAAGCGATCACGAGGTTGAAATCCGCTCGCGAGTGTCGGGCTTCCTCGTCAAGCGCAACTACGTGGAAGGCTCGGACGTGAAGGCCGGGCAACTGCTGTTCGAGATCGACCACCAGCCATTCCAGGTCCAGGTCGATGCGGCCAAGGCCGAGCTTGCGCAGCAGACGGCGCGGCTCGGGCGCGCGCGGGCCAATCTCGCGCGCGTGCAGCCGCTTGCCGCGCAGAACGCACTCAGCAAGAAGGATCTCGACGACGCCGTCGCGAGCGAGCATGAAGCGGCAGCCGCGGTCGATGCGGCGCGCGCGAACCTCGCGGCGAAGCAGCTCGACCTGTCCTACACCTACGTCCGTTCGCCGATCAACGGCGTCTCCAGTTTCGCTTCGCAGATGGAAGGCGCGTACGTCAATGCGCAGAACAGCCAGCTCACGAGCGTGTCGGCGCTGTCGCCGATGCGCGTGAATTTCAGTGTGTCGGAAAACCAGATGCTGCAACTGCAAAACGCGCGCAAGGAAGGGCGCCTGGTCGCGCCGCAGGACGGCCGCTACGAAGTCGAGATCACGTTGAGCGACGGCTCCGTTTATCCGGAGCGCGGCCGCATCACGTTCGCCGATTCGACCTATAGCCAGCAGACCGGCACGTTCCTCGTACGTGCGGAGATGCCGAATGCGAAGGCCGTGCTCAGGCCCGGGCAGTTCGTCCGCGCGCGCGTGCTGGGTGCGACGTTCCCGGCGGCGATTACCGTGCCGCAGCGCGCGGTGATGCACGGCCCGAAGGGCGATTTCGTGTACGTGGTCGAGTCGGCCGACAAGGGCGGGGCAGGCCAGGCGACCTTCAAGGCCGAGCAGCGCCCGGTGACCGTCGGCGAGACGGTCGGCGATCGCTGGTTGATCAGCGAGGGCCTGCAGAACGGCGAGAACGTCGTCGTCGACGGTGCGCTCAAGCTGAGTGCGGGTGCGCCCGTCGCGGTGTCGCGTCAGCTGCCGGCGGATGCGGCCGACGCGCCGGCATCCGGCACCGCCGCCGCCGCATCGGCGCCGTCGGCCACGCTCGCGAACCGCTGAGGAGACCGCCCATGCTATCCGCGTTTTGCGTGAAGCGGCCGGTGTTCGCGGTCGTCCTGTCGCTCGTCATCGTGATCGGTGGCCTCGTCGCGATGTTCAATCTTCCGATCGCGCAGTATCCGGAGCTGACGCCGCCGCAGGTCACCGTCACGGCGACCTATCCGGGCGCCGATTCGCAGACGGTCGCCGAAACGGTCGCCGCGCCGATCGAGACGCAGGTCAACGGCGTCGACAACATGATCTACATGCAGTCGACCAGCTCGCCGACCGGGCAGATGTCGCTGAACGTGTATTTCGATACGGGCACCGATCCGGACATCGCGCAGGTCCAGGTGCAGAACCGCGTGAGTCTCGCGCTCGCGCAGTTGCCGACCGCCGTGCAGCAGAACGGCGTCAACGTGCAGAAGCGCTCGTCGAGCTTCCTGATGCTGATCGCGGTCTATTCGCCGGACGGCCGTTACGACCAGCAGTACGTCGGCAACTACGCGAACCTGTACGTGCTCGATGCGATCAAGCGCGTGCCGGGCGCGAACCAGGCGCAAATCATGGGCGACGCGGATCTCGCGATGCGGATCTGGCTGAAGCCCGACCGGATGGCCGCGCTCGGCATCACGGCGACCGACGTGCAGAACGCGGTCGCGAGCTACAACCAGCAATACGGTGCGGGCAGCATCGGGCAGGCGCCGAGCCCGAAAGGCACGGTGCTGAGCTTTCCGATCGTGACGCCCGGACGCCTCGCGAAGCCGGCGGACTTCGACAACATCATCGTGCGCGCGGCGAGCCAGAACGCTGCCGCGGTGCGCGTGCGCGACATCGGTCACGCGGAGGTCGGGCTCAACAGCTACGCGCTGCGCTCGTCGCTCGACGGCAAGCCCGCGACCATCATCGCGGTGTACCAGCAGCCGGGTTCGAACGCGCTGCAGGTCTCGAAGGGCGTGCGCGACACGCTGGAGAAGATGCACTCGACACTGCCGCAAGGCATCGCGACCAAGGTTTCGCTCGATACGACCGAGTTCGTGCGGGCGTCGATCGACGAAGTCGTGAAAACGCTCGTCGAGGCGATCGTGCTCGTCGTCGCCGTCGTGTTCGTGTTCCTGCAGAGCTGGCGCACGACCGTGATTCCGGTGATCGCGGTGTTCGTCTCGGTGATCGGCACGTTCGCGGGGCTGCTCGCGCTTGGCTTCTCGATCAACCTGCTGACGCTTTTCGCGCTGGTGCTCGCGATCGGCATCGTCGTCGACGATGCGATCGTCGTCGTCGAGAACGTCGAACGCAACATGCACGAGTTCAACCTGTCGCCGCGTGATGCGACGCTGCGGGCGATGGAGGAAGTGACGGGGCCTGTCATCGCGATCGTGCTCGTGCTGTCCGCGGTGTTCATCCCGGTCGCGTTCGTCAGCGGCACGACGGGGATGCTCTACAAGCAGTTCGCGCTGACGCTCGTCGTGTCGGTCGTGATCTCGGGGTTCGTCGCGCTGACGCTGTCGCCCGCGATGGCCGCGATGATCCTGAAACCGACGCACGGCAAGCCGTGGCGCATCTTCACCTGGTTCAACACGCGCTTCGAGCGCCTGACAGCCGGCTATACGGCGATGGTCCGCGCGGTGATGCGGCGTGCGCTGCTGTCGGTCGTGCTGTGCGGCGCGATGCTGGTGGCCGTGTGGGGGCTGTTCGCGCACATACCGAGCAGCTTCGTGCCGAACGAAGACCAGGGTTACGCGCTCGCGGCGATCTTCATGCCCGATTCGGCCAGCCTCGATCGTTCGCAGCAGACCACCGAGCAGGTCGCGGCGCTGTTCCGCAAGCATCCGGCCGTCGCGGATGCGTCCGCGCTGTCGGGCTACAGCTTCGTTGACGGGCAGTACAAGACCAATGCCGGCACCGTGTTCATCGCGCTGAAGGACTTCAAGGAGCGTTCGGGCAGCCTCGAACTGTCGATCCTCGGCATGATGCGCTCGCTCGTGCCGCAACTGCGCGAGATCCAGGAGGCAGTCGTCGTGCCGGTCGCGCCGCCGTCGATTCCGGGGCTCGGTACGCAGGGCGGGTTCGAGTTCTGGGTGCAGAACCGCAGCGACGGGACGGCCGCGCAGCTCGAGGCGACGACGCGCGCGCTCATCGCGGCCGCGTCGAAGCGTCCGGAACTCGCGAAGCTGATGACGACGATCAAGTCGTCGTCGCGCCAGCTGCGCGTGGAGGCCGACAACGACAAGGCCGCCGCGCTCGGCGTGCCGATCTCGCAGGTGTATGGAACGCTGCAGACGTTGTTCGGCTCAGCCTACGTGAGCCAGTACACGCTCGACAGCCGGGTGTGGCAGGTGATCCTGCAGGCGGAGCCGCAGTATCGCGATCGCGTGCAGGACCTGCAGAACCTTTACGTGCGCCAGGGCGACAACAAGATGGTGCCGATCGCCGGGCTCGTGAAGGCGTCCTACATCAGCGGCCCCGATCTCCAGACGCGCTTCAACGGCTTTCCGGCGGCGAAGATTACCGGCGACGCGGCGGATGGCTACAGCTCAGGGCAGGCGATCGCCGCGATGGAGGAGGTCGCGCGCGCGACGTTGCCGCCCGGTTATGCATTCGCATGGAGCGGCGAGGCGTTCCAGGAGCAGAAGGCCGGGAACACGACGGTCGCCGTGTTCGCGTTCGGCATCGTGATGGTGTTCCTGATCCTGGCCGCACAGTACGAATCGTGGACGCTGCCGCTGTCGATCCTGACCGCCGTACCGTTCGGCATCTTCGGCGCGCTGGTGGCGATCTGGTTGCGTGGGCTCGAAAACGACGTGTATTTCCAGATCGGCCTCGTCACGCTGGTCGGGCTGGCCGCGAAGAACGCGATCCTGATCGTCGAGTTCGCGGTGGAGAAGCGCAAGGAGGGGCTGAGCGCGCTCGAGGCGGCGATCGAGGCGGCGCGGCTGCGGCTGCGCCCGATCGTGATGACGTCGCTGGCGTTCATCCTCGGTGCGATTCCGCTCGCGATCGCGTTCGGTGCGGGCGCGAATGCGCGTCATTCGATCGGCACCGGCATCATCGGCGGGATGATCGCGGCGACGTCGCTCGCGCTGCTGTTCGTGCCGCTGTTCTTCAACCTGATTTCGCTGTTGGCCGAGCGTCTGTCGCGTGGGCCCCGTGAGCCGGATGCGGACGCGGGCGGCTCGGTTCCGCCGGGCGCGACGCTGTCCGGTGCGCAGCACGGCGAAGGAGACGCGCGATGAAGGCCCGTTACCTGACGTTGGCGCTGGCGGGATGCCTGTCGCTCGCCGGTTGCGCGATCGGCCCCGATTACGCGCGTGCGCCGACCGCCGCACCGGACGCATACCGCAATGCGCCCGCACCGTCGATGCAGGTCGATCCCGACATCGCGTGGTGGCGTGCGTTCGGCGATCCGGTGCTTGCGTCGCTCGTCGACGAGGCCGTGCGCAACAACTACGACGCGCGCGTCGCCGTGGCGCGGCTCGAACAATATCGCGGCCAGCTCGAAGCGGCGCGCGCCGGACTGTTTCCGCAGCTCGGCGCATCGTTCGGTGCGAGCCGTGAACGGCGCTCGGTGTTCGCCGGCACGCCGCTCGCAGGTTTCGACGAGCCGGGCAACCAGTTCCAGTTGCGCGGCAGCGTGAGCTGGGAAATCGATCTGTGGGGCAAGATCCGCCGTCAGACCGAGGCAGCCCGCGCGGACCTGTGGGCGGCCGAGTATGCGCGGCGCGGCGTGGCCTTGTCGCTCGCTGCGTCGGTCGCACAGGGATACCTGAACTTGCGCGGGCTCGACGCACAGCTCGCGATCGCGCAGCAGACGCTCGATTCACGCGCGCACGCGCTCGACATCTTCAAGCTGCGCTACGCGCACGGCGTGATCTCGGAGGTGGAGCTCAGCCAGGCACAGGACGACTACTATTCGACGCAGGCCGCCATTCCGCCGCTGCGCGCGAGCATCGCGCAGACGGAGAACGCGCTGTCGGTGCTGCTCGGCCGAGCGCCGGGCCCGATCGCGCGCGGCCAGCCGATCGGCGCGCTGACGCCGCCGCCGCTCGGCGCGGATACGCCCGTCGCGCTGGTGAACCGCCGGCCGGACCTGCTGCAGGCCGAGCAGACGGCGGTCGCGGCCAACGCGCTGGTCGGCGCCGCCGAGGCGCTCTACCTGCCGTCGCTCGATATCGGCGCATTCATCGGGCAGGCAGCCGGCACGATGGGCGGGCTCTGGCACGGCGCGTCGCGCATCTGGGGGCTGTCGGCAGGCGTCGCGCAGCCGATCTTCGAGGGCGGTGCGATCCAGGGGCAGGTGCGTGCGGCACGCTCGCAAAGCGAACAGGCGCGGCTCGCCTATCAGGGTGCCGTGCTGTCGGCGCTCGCGGAAGTCGACACGGCTTATGCGACGACGCGCGAGGCCGAGTCGCGGCTCGCGAGTCTCGACAACCAACAGGACGCGCTGACGGTTTATTCGAAGCAGTCGAGTGCGCGTTACGAAAGCGGCTACTCGAGTTACCTGGAGGTGACGACCGCGCAGGAGAAACTGTTCAGCGCGCAACTCGCCGCGGTGCAGGGGCGCGTTGACTTGCTGAACGGCTATGTGACACTGTACAAGGCGCTGGGCGGCGGGTGGGGCGCGCTGCCGGACGACGTGCGCAGTGCCGGCGAGCCGTCAGTCGCGGCGCCCGCGCCGGCCGTGCCGCATCCGCAGGGTGCCGTCTGATCGCCATGTGCGGCATGAAGGTGCGTGGGCAGGCGCGCGGTGGCAATCGTTTTTTGGGCGCCCGCCGGGCGCATGGATTGAACGCATGTTGAACCTGAAGGGACTGCGTGGGCGCCTGGCGACGGCGCCCGCATGGCTTGCGGCCTGTGTGCGGATCGTCGGCGCCGTCATCGCTCTTGCGTTTGCGTTGCCGGGCATCGCTGCCGCCGTATCCGGCCCGGCCGGCGCCACCGCGCCGGAGCCTGCCGAATTGCGCTTTTCCGGGCATACGGTCGTCGTGTTTCGCGGCGACGTGGCCGGCGCGCCGCCGCAGGCGCGTGCCGCACGGGCGCGCGCCATGCTCGATACCTTGCCCGAGGCGGCGCTCACCCTGCCGCTCGAGACGGCGGACGCGACCCTCGGCGGTGTGACGGGCACGGTGTTCCGGCTCGGCAACCACCTCCTGTTCGTCGTCACGCGCGACGACGCCGATGCGGCGTCGTCCGAAACGACGGAGCAGCTCGTCGCGGCGACGCGCGAGAATCTCGCCGCGGCACTCGCGGCCCGGCGCGCGACGCTGCATTGGCCCAACCTGCTGCGCGGCGTGCTGTTCAGCATTGCCGCGACGTTCGTGCTGGCTGCCATCGTATGGGTCGTGCTGAAAATGCGCACGCTGCTGCAGGTGCGATTGCAGCGCACGCTCGAGGACGGCCTGCTGCGCCGGACCTCGACGCGCTTCGACTGGTCCGGCTCGGCGGTCCAGCTCGTGCGGCAGCTCGTCCAGCTCATCGCCGCGTTCCTGATCGGGCTCGCGGTGTATGCGTGGCTGATCTTCGTGCTCGATCGCTTTCCGGCGACGGAACAGGAAGGCGCGCGGCTGAGCGCGTTCCTGCTCGACCTGGCCGGCCGGATCGGCATGGCCGTCGTCGACGCGGTGCCGGGCATCGTGACCGTCATCGTGATCTTCCTGCTCACGCGCGCGGTGCAGAGCTTCGTCGCGAATCTGTTCCGTGCGATCCAGGGCGGTGGGCTGGCCGTGCCGGGCGTGCATCAGGAGACGATCGGCGCGACGCGCCGGCTCGTGTCGATCGGCATCTGGGTGCTGGGCATCACGTTCGCGTATCCGTACATCCCCGGTTCGCAGAGCGAAGTATTCAAGGGCTTGAGCGTGCTACTCGGTTTCATGGTCACGCTTGGTTCGTCGGGGGTCGTCACGCAGCTGATGGGCGGGATCGTGGTCGTCTATGCGCGTGCATTGCGCAAGGGCGATTTCGTGAAGATCGCCGATACCACCGGCGTCGTGCTGGCGATCGACGCGCTGTCGGTGAAGATCGCGACCGTGCGCAACGAGGAAGTGACGATTCCGAATGCCGTCGTCGTGAACTCGGTCGTCGTCAATTACACGACGCGCCTGTCGGGGCGCAAGGCCAGCGTGTCCGCGTCGGTCACGATCGGCTATGACGCGCCGTGGCGGCAGGTGCGCGCGATGCTCGAGGAGGCCGCGCGCCGCACGCCGCACGTGCCCGCAGAGCCGGAGCCGCTGGTGCTGCAGACGAGCCTGTCCGACTACTACATCGAATACTCGCTGGTCGCGCCGCTCGATCGGCCGGAACTGCATCCGCGTGTGCAGTCGGACCTGCACGCGCATATCGTCGACGTGTTCAACGAGCACGGCGTGCAGATCATGTCGCCGCATTTCCGCGCACAGCCGGACCAGTCTGTCGTCGTGCCGCAAGCGGACTGGTATCGGGCGCCGGCATCGACCGATCCCGCGCGCAACCGCTCGACGCCCGGCGACGCGGCGTAACGCGTTCGCGGGCGCGTCGTTTGGGCCGGATTCAGGCGATTCCGGCCCGGTCTCGGAATTTTCCGAGCGCTGCGACTCCGCCGGTCCGCCAGAATGAATCCATCCCAACCGATGGAGCCAGCGCCGAAGTCCGGCGCGATACGCACGATGACGCAACCCCACCTTTCCGTTTCCGTTCCCGACGACGCGCGTGCCCTGCAGGCCGTGTCGTACGCGTCGGCCCGAGCGGACGTCGTCTCGTGACGACGATCTCCCGATCCCGTTCCGATTCGCAGCAGGACTGAATCGCGGCCCGCGTCGCCCGACGGCACGCGCTTGCGTCGCGCGATCGTTCGTCCTGCGTCCTGTTTCCGCGGCACACCGGTGCCGTGACATTGCCCGACACGCGGCAAAGGAGAAAGAGATGAATACCCGACACATGAAGCGCATTGCCCGCAACGTGATCTCGGCCTGCATGATCGGGATCGCCGGCGGCACCGCGATGCTTGCCGCCGCGCCGTCTGCCGTGGCCGCCACGACGACCGCAACCGCAACGTCCGCAAGCTGGTCCCGCCAGCAGCTCGATTCGGTGACGGCACCGATCGCGCTGTATCCCGATGCGCTGCTGTCGCAGATCCTGATGGCGTCGACCTATCCGTCCGAAGTCGTGCAGGCGGCGCACTGGCTGAATGCGCATCCGACGAAGGGCGGCGACGATGCGGTGAAGGCGGTCGCGTCGCAGCCGTGGGATCCGAGCGTCCAGTCGCTGATGGCCGTGCCGTCGGTGCTCGCGATGATGGGCGGCAAGCCCGACTGGGTGCATCAGCTCGGCAGCGCGTTCCTTGCTGATCCGAACGGCGTGATGGATTCGGTGCAGCGCCTGCGCGCCAGTGCGCGGGCCGCCGGTCACCTGAGCACGACGACGCAACAGACGGTCGTGGTCCAGCAAACTGGTCCCACGGAAACGATCGTGATCAAGCCGACCAACCCGCAGGTGGTCTACGTGCCGACCTACGATCCGACGGTGGTGTACGGCGTCTGGGCCTATCCGGCCATGCCGCCCGTCTACCTACCGCCGCCTCCGGGGTATGCGTTCGCGTCCGGCGTGGCCGCCGGCGTCGGTTTCGGCATCGGCATCGCGGTAACGGATGCGTTGTGGGGCAATTGCGACTGGAACAACCACAACGTCAATATCAACGTGAACCACTACAACCACATCAACGTGAATCACCAGATCACCGCGCACGGCTCGACGACGTGGCGACACGACTCGATCCGCAGCGCGGGCATCGATCGCGGCGGCTGGTCGCGTGGCCTTGCGTACCCGGGCGGCCCGGGGCCGGTGGAACCCGCGCGCCGGACCGGCTTCGCGCCGAACGATTCGGCCCGTGCGCGGGCGCAGCAGGTGCTCGGCGCCCGCACGGGCGAACCGGTTTCAGGCAGCGCGATGCAGCGGGTCCAGGGTATGCACGACACGCGCTCGGTTGCGCAGCGCGGTCGCGCCGACGAAGGGATGACATCGCACGCGGTCGGGCGTGGTGAGCCGGGGCGCGTGAGCGGCCGCGCGATGACGGTGGCCGCCAATCATCCGACGCTGGCACATGGGGCCGAATCCTACGGCAGGATCGAGCGCGGCGCGTTTCACGGGCTCGCGGCACGCGGACGCTTCATGCGCGGCTGATCGCCACGGTGTCGGGGTGTGGCATGGCAAAACGGCCCTGCGCGATGCGCGGGGCCGAACGGTTGCGGGCGCAACCATTATGGAATAACGGCGCATATTGCTGCAATGCGAAACGGTTGAGCGATATCGTGACCGGCCGATGTAATCGTGGCCAATTCCGGAAATTAGAGTGCCACGGCTTGCCAGCCGGATGGTGTTCTGAGAGGATCGGCGCACATAAGAACCGATCGAACAAACAACAAATACAGGCCCACTGGACATGCACGATCTCAATCCACGGCGTTTGAATCATCTGGTTGCGCTCAGCGAGGAGGGCAGTTTCGCGAAGGCCGCCGCGCGCGTGCATCTCAGCCAGCCGGCGCTCAGCCGGAGCATCCAGTCGCTCGAGGACGAACTGGGTGTCAGGCTGTTCGATCGCGCGGCGCGTGGCGTGACGGCCACGGCGGCCGGCGTGATGGTCGTCGACCGTGCGAAGCGCGTGCTGTTCGAGGCACGCCGCCTCGAGCGCGACGTCGAGCTGCTGAAGGCGAACGAGATCGGCGATCTCTCGATCGGGCTGGGGCCCTACGTCGCCGAAATCCTGTTGCCGGATCTCCTCGTCGAATTCGCGAAGCGCTACCCGCGCATCAGCGTGCGAATTCATGTATCCGACGGCGCGGCGCTGCTCGGCGGCTTGCTCGACGAAAAGCTCGACCTGATCGTGACCGACCAGCGCGGGCTGCTCGCGAATTCGAGGCTCTCGATTCATCTTCTGCCGCGCCAGGAAGCATCGCTGTATGTGCGGGAGACGCATCCGCTGCTGGCGCGCGACCGGATCGTGATGACCGACCTGCGCGACTACCCGATCGTATCCGTGCCGGTGCCGCCTTATCTGCTGGCGGCCGTGAGGCGTGTGCTGAAGCTGCGTCCGCACGAGGAATTCCGCCTGCAGTCCGAATGCAACGACGTGTCGGTCCTGAAAGGCGTGGTGCGGCGCACCGACGCGATCATGTTCGCCACTGCTGCGACGGTGACGCCGGATGCGGACGGCACGCTCGTCCCGCTGCGTCCGGTCGACAGTCCTGAGATGGGGCTCGAATTCGGGCTCGCGTATCTGGCCGATCGAACGCTGTCTCCCGCATCGGAGACGGCCCTGATGATGATCCGCGACACGCTGCGCATGTGACGTGGCCGCGCGATGCGTGACTGGTCACGCGTCGCTGTCTGCCTGCGGCCGCGCGTGTTGCACGATCCGGGCGTCGATCGCGTCGCCGAGCTGCGCCAAGGCTGCTTGGACGGCGGGCTCGAGTTCGGACAGCGGTGTGCCTTCGTCGAGTGCGCGTTGCTCGGCGAGCCGGCACGTGTGTTCGGCCGAGTGCGCGCCGATCAGCGTCAGCGGGCCGCACAGGCGATGCAGGATCGCGCGAAATGAGGACCGGTCGTTCGACGCGGCGGCGGCGGAGAGCCGCAGGCCGTCATCGCGATTCGATTCGGCGATCTTCGTCAGCAGTTGCCGTTCCGCATCGATGTCGCCGGCGGTGATGCGTTCGATGGCGGCGGCGTCGAGCAGGGTTTCGGCGGTCGCGTCCCGCACCGGGATGTCGGCTGCCTCGATCGGAGCCGCTCCGGTCACACCTAGCAGACGCTCGAGGTGTTCGGCAAGGTCGCGCAACCCGAGCGGCTTGCGGACACAGTCGTCCATGCCGGCCGCACGTGCGCGGTCGACGAGCCCCGGCTGAATGTCGGCGGTGCAACCGATGATTGCGACCGGCGTGCCATGCCCGTGCGCTTCTTTGTCGCGAATGGCACGCGCAAGCGTATAGCCGGTCATGCCCGGCATGTAGCAATCCGTGACGACCACGTCCGGGCGATCCTTCTTCCATTGCGACAACGCGGACGGTCCGTCACCGGCGCAGGCGACCCGGAACCCGAGATGGGTCAATTGCCGTTCGAGGATGAAGCGATTCGCGGGATGATCGTCGACGATCAGCGCCGTGCGCCCGGCAAAACGCTGCCGCAGCGCGTCGGATGATGCGCGAGGCAAGCGCGTTGACGCGGGGATGGCGGTGGCATAGGCGCGCAGCCTGAAGCGAACGGCGGTGCCGACGCCGGGCGTACTGGTCAGCGACAGTTCGCCGCCCATCAAGTCCGCGAGCCGGCGGCAGATCGACAGGCCGAGCCCGCTGCCGCCGTAGCGCGGGCCGATATCGGCGGCGGCCTGGCTGAACGGTTCGAACAGTCGCGCCTGCTGGTCGAGCGCGATGCCAATGCCGGTGTCGGTCACGTCGACGTCGATGCTGACGGTGTCGCCGTCCCGCGACAGGCGGGCGCTCAGCGCGACTTCGCCTTCCTGCGTGAATTTCACGGCGTTCGACAGCAGGTTGCTGAGAATCTGGCGGAAGCGAACCGGATCGATCAGCACGCCACCCGCGTCGCCACCGTCGATGTCGACGCGAAAGCCGACCTGACGCTGACGCGCGACCCCCGCGAAGATCGCGGCGACACCCCGGATCAGCGCCGCGCAATCGGTCGGTTCGGCGTGCAGTTCGAGCTTGCCCGACTCGATCCGGGACAGGTCGAGGATGTCGTCGATCAATGCAAGCAGGCTGCGCGCCGCTTCCTGCGCGGCGTCGAGCGACACCTGTCGGCGCTCGGCCGGCTCGTCGGTTTCGCCGAGCAGTTCGAGCACACCCAGCACCGCATTCATCGGCGTGCGGATTTCATGGCTCATGGTCGCGAGGAACGTCGATTTCGCGCGGTTGGCATCTTCCGCTGCGAGCTTGGCCGTTTCGAGCTGCGCCTCCGCGCGCTTGCGTCGTGCGATCTGTCGGCGAAGCCGGTGATTCCAGACCAGGAACAGGACGGCGAGCACGGCGATCCCTGCAACGAATGCCAGCACCTCGGGCCTGCGCTGGTCCCAGCGCGACGGAATCCGGACGTCGGCTCGCCATTGCTCGCGCAACGCGTCCATGCGCGGCGCGGGAATCGACGCCAGCCCACGGTCCAGCAGCGTCGCGAGCGGCGCATCCTGGGCGCGCACCGCGAACGCGAGTTGCACGGGTGCGTCGCCGGCCCGGCCGACGATCGCGAGGCGCGTCCGGAAGCGCTGGTCGATCACGTAGCTCGCCGTCACGATGTTCGTGACGAACGCATCGGCCTTGCCGCGTTCGACCCGCTCGGCGGCGGCCCATGCGTCGTCGGCGCGCTCGACGTTGACGCCGTCTGCCGACAGCGCATCGAAACGGCCGCCCGATCCAGGCGCGACCACGATGCGGCGGCCGTGCAGCGACGCGAGATCGCCGAAGGTCTGGCCGGCGCGTGCGACGATCACGGCCGGCGTCGATGCGTACGGCGTGGTGGTCGTCCAGCCGGCGGGCGCGTGGCCGGCCTCGTCGACCATCATCGCCGGAATGTCCGTCGGCACGTCGGCGCCCGGCGCGATCGGCACGCGCACCGGATCGAATCCGGCCCGCGCGCCGATCAGGTCGAGCAGGTCAGCGGCGAAACCGGTGACCGTGTCCGAACCGGTTGCCACCGCGAACGGCGGTACATCGGCGGGCGCCGCGAACCGCACATCACGGTGCGCCGCGATCCAGTCGCGCTCGCGCTGCGACGGCGCAAAGCGTGTGCCGAGCGCATAGTGCGTGCCGAGGCCTTCCCAGCGCGTGCGAATGGCGGCGCGGTCGGTGGCGGAAATCGTCGCCAGCGCCGCGTCGATCATCTGTACGAGCGGTGCATTGCGCGGGAGCGCAGCGAACCGGAAATCGTCGCCGTCGAGCAACGCATCGCGCGTGATTGCGACGTTCTGCAACTGCTGCCGCTCGATCAGGTAGTTGAGCGCCGTTGCGTTGCCGATGCATGCGTCGGCCTCGCCGAATGCAACGGCCGCGAGCGCGCGCTCGAGCGTCGGGTAGGCGCGCGGCGTCATCGACGGATACGCGCGCCGCAATTCGTCGGGGTCGCCGTCCCCCGGGACGTACGCGATCGCGGCAGGGCCGGCGTGTTCGCGGATTGCAAAGGCCGGATGATCGATCCGTGTCGCCAGGACCAGCTTGTTGGCGAAATAGGGCGCGCTGGTCATGCGCGTGCGATCGGCAGGGTTGCGCCGCGCAGTCGTCGCGAGATCGACTTGCCCTGCGGTCAGTGCGGCGTCGAGCGACGCGCGGTCGGGAAACGCGATCACCGACACGCGGGCGGGCAGGCTGTCCGCGAGCGCGCCCAGATACTCGGCGGAAATGCCGACGTAACCGCCGTTAGCGTCGACGAGGTCGAGCGGGCCGAGTGCGCCGGGCACCGTGCCGACGCGAATCGCGTCGTGATGGTCTGTGAGCCACGCGCGTGCCGTGGTCGATAGCGGCATGGAGGCGTGCGCGGTGGTGTCGTGCGCGACGAGCTTCAACTCGGTCTGCGCCGACGCGATACCGACCGCGCAGACGAACGATGCGACGCAGGTCAGCAGTCTGGGCCAGCCGGTCCGGAGCACGCGCATCGATCAGATCAGTCGGTGGGACCGAGCGAGCGCCGCCAGGTCGACGACGCTTTTGACGCCGAGCTTGCCGAGGATGTTGGTCTTGTGCGTACTGACGGTCTTGCCGCTCAACGACAGGATTTCGGCGATTTCCTTGTTGCTGCAGCCTTTCGCGAGATACCGGAAGATCACCTGTTCCCGCTCGCTGAGTTGTGCGAGCGGCGAACCGGCGGCGTCGTCCGGTGCGGTATTGGCGATGGCTTCGGGAAAGCAGCTGAATCCGGACAGCACGGCCTTGGCGCCGTTCAGGATGTGCGATGCGTCATTCGATTTCTCGACATAGCCGTTCGCGCCGAGCGCGCGGCAGCGCGCCGCGACCAGTTCGCCGGGCTGCGACGACATCACGAGAATCCTCACGTCGCGATCCGACGTGCGAATCCTCTCGATCAGGTCGAGCCCGTTGAGGCCGGCCAGTTCGATATCAACGATCAGCAGGTCGAGCTCGTCGCGATGACGGCGATAGAGCGCGAGCGCATCGTTGCCGTCGCCCGACGATCCGATGACCTTGATCATCGGATCCTGCTCGAGCACCAACGTGATCGCCATGACCATCACCGGGTGGTCGTCCACCACCAGGACCTTGAACATACGCAGACCTCGATCGGAAAAAAGTCGCAGCGCCGGACAGACGGCGCCGCGTTCGATTTTATTACGATAAGGTCGACGATTTCATCGCGGCGTGCATGCGATCGCAATCTTTGGTGCGATGCGCATCGCGCAGGTGGTTGCGGTCGCAACGAAGCCGGCGTCGTGCGACCAACCGGGCCATGCACCAATGAAAATTCCGCCGGACAGGATGCCCTGTCCGGCGGAAAAAAGCGATCGGGCTTCGCGTCGTCGGTGACGACCCCGTGCACGGCCCTCCAGCCAGCCCGTCGCTGCTTTTTTGTGTTTCGTTCTTGTTGTTGTTATGCGGTCTCCCCGAGCGTGCCCGTCGTTATGGGTGGCCGGGATCGAACACGATCCCGTCGAATTCGAGCGACAGCATGCCGCTGCGCAGCAGGGCGGCCGGCGTCGCGGCCCAGTCGGCACCGATCACGTCGCTCACGTACTGCGCGCAGAACCCGCGCCGCGCCCGCAGGTTGAAGCGGCTGCCGAGCAGCGCGTCGATCCGCTGTTCGGCCGTTGCATGGGCCCGGCGCTGCGCGTCGGTGGTCGATGCCGCGACGCGGCGCGCCAGCGCGATGCGTCCGCCGTCGGTACGGGCGACGAAGCGCGACAGCGGCGTGAGTTTCGTCCACGCCAACGCGGGCTCGGCGATCACCGGTTCGTCGCCCGATGTATCGACGACGATCCCGAAGCGGTTGGTCCACGCGCCCGTCGCGCCTGCCGCATCGCGCGGCGTACCGGCCGGCACGCGGATGAACACGAGATCCCCGACATGCGCGCCGGCGGCCAGCGTGCGGACGGTGGCGAGCGGCATGGTGCGATCCGTATCGCGTGCATCGCGCGGTGCGGTGTGCTGCGGTTCGTAGGCGGCGGTTTCGGTTCGAGTGGCCATTTCGGCTCCGTCGTTGAGTGACAGGACGGAGCGGATTATGCAGACAAGTATCCAAAAGTGTTCATCCGCATGCGCAGGTAGCCTAATATCTGACCTCAAGCATCGTTTTTCGATACCAAAATGACCGAAACCGCCCAACTCATCGAAACGCTGAAGCGCCAGTTGAAGGCGCAGGGAATGACCTACCGCGACGTCGCGCGTGCGCTCGACGTATCCGAGACCAGCGTGAAGCGGCTGTTCGCGAGCGGCCGCTTTACGCTGGAGCGCGTCGCGGAGATCGCGCAGTTGCTCGGTTATACGCTGGCCGAACTCGTGCAGGAGGCGTCTGCGTCGGCGCCGAGGCTGCACGTGCTGACCGAGCAGCAGGAGGCGCTGCTTGTGTCGGACGAGAAACTGCTGCTCGTCGCCGTGTGCGCGATCAACTACTGGACCGTGCAGGACATCGTGTCGGCCTATCGCGTGACGAAGGCCGAATGCGTGAAGTACCTGCTGATGCTCGACCGGATGAACGTGGTCGCGCTGCTGCCGGGAGACCGGATACGCGTGCGCGTCGCGCGCGATTTCGACTGGCTGCCGGGCGGGCCGATCCGCCGTTATTTCCATGCGCACGCGCTCGGCGATTTCCTCGACAGCCGCTTCGACGGCGCGGGCGAGACGATGACGTTCTCGCAAGGGATGCTGACCGAGGCCGCCGCCGCGGAACTCGAGCTGGAACTGCGCCGGCTGCGCAGCAAGGCGGCCGCGCTGCATGCGGAGTCGTCGTCCGCGCCGCTCGGGCAGAAGCACGGGACGGGCTTGCTGATCGCGAAGCGGATCTGGGAGCCGACCGGTTTCCAGGTGCTGCGGCGCGACGCGTGACGCATCACCGATTGCTTGGGGATATCCGGAAAGTTATGCAAAATGGCATTTCACTGCCACTCGCATAACTCCCCGTTATGAATAACCGTATCGCCGACGGCCGCGTCAAGTTCCGGCACCTGCAGTGCTTTCTCGCGGTCGCGCAGTTGGGTGGCGTGCAGAAGGCGGCGGAAAGCCTGTCGATCACGCAGCCAGCCGTCTCGAAGACGATCGCCGAACTGGAGGCGATCCTCGGCGTGAAGCTGTTCGAGCGCGGCCGGCACGGCGCGCAGCCGACCCGCGAAGCGCAATTGTTCATGCCGCACGCGAACGCGTGCGTGCTGGCGCTGCGGCAGGGCGTCGGGCTGCTCGCGCGCGAGGGCGGGGCCGCCACCGCGACACTGGAAATCGGCATGCTGCCGACCGTCGCGGCATCGCTCGCGCCGGCGCTGATGAAGGCGCTGGCGGAGCGCTGGCCGCGCATCGTCGTGCGGATCGCGACGGCCGCGAACGCCGATCTGCTCGAGCGGCTGAAGGCCGGCGCGATCGAATGCGCGATCGGGCGGCTGTCGGAGCCGGAGCGGATGATCGGGCTCGCGTTCGAGCAGTTGTACAACGAACCGCTCGTCGCGGTCGTGCGCGCCGGGCATCCGCTGCTGTCGAGCGTGGCGCCGGCCGCCGAGCTCGCGCGTTATCCGGTCGTGCTGCCGCCGTTCGGCACGCTGATCCGCCAGTCGGCCGAGCAACTGCTCGGCGCATGCGGCGTGCCGCCGCTGGATTCGTTCATCGAGGTGCTGTCGGTATCGGTCGCGCGCGCGCTGGCGCTCGAGAACGACGCGGTGTGGTTCGTGCCGCTCTATGCGGCCGAATACGATCTGTCGGCCGGTGCGCTGGCGCGCCTGCCGCTGCCGTCCGCGGGCACCGACGAACCGGTCGGGCTCGTCCTGCGCACCGATGCGCAGCCGTCGCCGGTCGCGCGGACGCTGATCGATGCCGTGCGGGACATCGCGCGGTCGCGGTTCGGCGATGCGCGCCGGGACCGGACGCAGCGCACCGCGCGCAAGCCGGCTCGCCGCGATCGTTGACGCGCCGAGCCGGGCGGCAAGCCCGGCTCATTCCCTTTCCGTGTGGGCGGATCGGCCATCCGGCTAGTAGCCGGTCTCGTAGTGCTTGGCATATCGTATCGTTTTTGGTACGATTGGTGACAAGACGATGGCGAGACAGCAGATTCAGGTCACGCTCGGCGTGCGGTTCTTCCGCACGGCCCGCGGCAACGAGCCGGTGCGCGAATGGCTCAACGCGCTCGGGCAAGCGGAGCGAAGGTTGATCGGCGAAGAGATCAAGACCGTTCAACTCGGCTGGCCGCTCGGCATGCCGGTGGTCCGGAAGATGGTGAAGGGTCTGTGGGAGATCCGCGTGATGCTGCCGGGGCGGAGCGCGCGCGTGATGTTCACGGTCGTCGGCGACACGATGGTTCTGCTGCACGGCTTCTTCAAGCAGTCGCGGGCCACGCCGTCGGACGATCTCGACGTCACCGTTGCGCGGCTGAAAGCGCTGACGCACGCCATCTGAATTTCCCGGTTGGGCCGGAACGTACCGTCCTCGACGGTCGGGCAACCGGCAACGCCATGCACTGGAGTACGACATGACGAGCACGAACAATCCGCATATCGGCAGCGACTTCGATGCCTTCCTCGAGGAGGACGGCAATCTCGAAGCGGCCACCGCCACCGCGATCAAGCGCGTGATCGCGTGGCAGATCGGGCAGGAAATGAAGGCGCAGCACATCACGAAAACCGCGATGGCCGCGCGGATGAAAACCAGCCGCGCCGCGCTCAACCGGCTGCTCGACGAAACCGACACGAGCCTCACGCTGGCGACGCTCGCGAGCGCGGCCACCGCGCTCGGCAAACGGCTCAGCTTCGAGCTGGTGCCGGCCTGACGGCGTGACGAATCGGCGCGCGGTCGGTTTGCGGCGACCGTCCGCGCGATGTGCGCGGTGAATTGGCGGCTGATTCGGCCTGCGATTCTGTTTGCGATTCACCGGCGCGTTGCCGCGCATGAGCTGGCATCAGCCCATGCGCATACGCCGGGTCACCTGCGCCGTGTCATTTACGCGATCCGCTCACCTGCAGATACAGCAGCGCACCGCCCGCGAGCAGCAGCGGGCACAGCAAATACCATCCGGTCGTCAGGAACAGCCCGGCGACCGCGACCAGCGAAATCCATGCGCAGCGGTAAGCGATGCCGCCGCGCGGCAGCAATTTCAGCGCGGCAGCCGCGCCGAGCCCATACACCATCACGAAGCATCCGGACGTGACGAGCACGAGCGGTTTCGGTCCGACGTCCGAGATGATCGTCGCGGCCAGCGCGACGGCCGCGAGCACGGCGATCACGCCGAGGCTGCGGCGCGGGACGCCGCCGACCTGGCTGCCTTGCGCGAGCCATGCAGGCAACGCGCCGTCGCGTCCAAGCGCGGCGCCAAGCTTGGCGGCGCCCGCGAAATACGCGTTCATCGTGCCGAGCGTGAGCAGCACCGCGGCCGTGGCGGCCAGCGCCTGCGCGTGACCGCCGATGCCGCCCGCGATCAGTTCGCCGAGCGGCGCGCCCGATGCGCCCGCGGACGGCCCGAGCACCATCACGCTCGCGGCGGCGACCGACAGATACAGGAATCCGACGACCACGACCGCGATGCCGGCCGAGCGCGGCATGTCGTGCGCGGGCCGGCGGAATTCGGCGGCGAGATGCGTGATCGCCTCCCAGCCCGCGAAGCTCCATACGAGCAGCGCGGCGGCCTGGCCGACCGCGAGCCAGCCGTGCGGCGCGAACGGATGCAGGTTCGCGGTGCGCGCATGGGGTGCGGACGCGAACACCGCGGCGACCAGCAGCGTGACGAGCAGCGCGGACAACACGAGTTGCATGCGGCCCGATACGGTGACGCCGAATGCATTCGCGGCCGATACGGTCGCGATCAGCGCGGCGGCCGTGACGATGATCGTCGTATGCCCGCCGCCCGTGACGGCCGCGACGTACGCGCCGCCGAACATCGCGGCAGCCGGCGCGCCGGCCGGCACCGCGAAGTAGAAGCACCAGCCGACGATCGCCGCGGCTTTCGGTCCGAATGCGCGCCGCGCGTAGGTCGATACGCCGCCTGCGTCGGGATAGCGCGCACCGAGTGCGGCGAAGGTGGCCGCGAGCGGCCCGGACAGCACGACGAGTGCGGCCCACGCGAGCAGCGACGCGGGGCCCGCGACCTCGGCGGCGAGCGCGGGCAATGCGATCACGCCGGTGCCGAGCACCGCGCCGATATACAGCGCGGCGCCCTGGAAAATCGTCAGCGAGCCGGCGTGATGGGCGGTGGGCGAATCGGCGTGTGAAGGCATCGGCGGCAGTCTCCGGAGGTGTTGTTGTGTTCGGGCGCGGGAGCCCGCGCGGTCAATCGTTCGATGCTACCCGAACGATGACGGCAGCGCGGCCCGGCGATCAGTAGTCTGCGCGGCGCCGCGTGTCAGTCGGTGTCAGCAGTGGCGCGCGAGCCGCAGGCGCGCATCCTCGCGCGCGGCGGGCGACAGTTCGGGCGCGTAGTGGAAAGTACCCGATACGAGCGACGCGACGGGCACGCCGTCGCGGAACAGCACGCGATTGCCGGCCAGCGCCGGCACCTTGTCGCCGGGCAGCAGCGTGCCGGCGAGATTCAGCGGGTCGACGCCCGTCACGCAGACGTACTGTCCGTCGCCCGGTTGCCGCCGCAGTTCGCGCAGGATCGGGATCGCCTCGGGCAGCGCGAACTGCTCGCCCGCGAGCCCGGCGACGAAGCGCCCGCCGCGAATCTCGCCGCGCGCTTCGAGGCGCTGTAGCATGCGCACGAGTTCGCGCCAGCTCGGCAGCCAGTCGGCCTCGCGTTCGAGCAGCCGCCAGAACACGACGCCGTAGCGGCGCAGCAGCGTCCACGCGATGTGTTCGAGCGCGTCGGGGTCGGTCGCGGCCGGGCCGCGTTTCGGCGCCGGTGCATCGTCCGGCGGCGTGTGGCGCTGCACGAGCGCCCAGCGGCCGGCGTCGTCCATCCCGCCGATCAGCGCGCCGCCGCGCCGTGTGCGCGGCGCATAGGTCGCGCTGCGCTTGACGGCCGGCTTCAGCAGCGCGCGCAGGCCCGCGTAGCTGTCCGCATTCACGAGGCCGGCCGACACGAGTTCGCCGAGCGCCTGTTCGAGTTCGACGGGCAGTATGTGCAGGTCGTCGAGCAGCGCATCGAAGAACATCGCGCCGTGCGCGGCGAGTGCGTCGCGCACCTGCGAGGCTCGCGCGGACAGTGCCGGTTGCGCGTCCGGGTCGCGCAGCGCGTGCCAGGCGGCGAGGTGGCGGCGCGGCAGCAGCACGATCGGTGTCGTCTTCACGGGCGTGCCGGCCGCGCGCGCCGGCGCGCCGATACGCGTCCACACGAGCTTGCCCGAGCGGCACAGCTCGTCGAGGCCGCCCGCCATGTAGTCGGTGAGCCGCGCGGGCAGCAGCGCGTCTTCCCACGCGCTCGCCGCGGCCTCGAAGCCTTCGAGCTGTTCGACCACGGCCGCGAGTGCATCGCGGCCCGTGCCGCGCGTGTCGGGCGTCAGGTGTTGCCAGTGGAACAGGAAGCGCATGAAATCGGCGCGTTCGACCGGTTCGATCTCGCGGCGCAGCCGCTTCACCGTGTAGCGATGAATGCGGGCGAGCAGGTGCCGTTCGCACCATTCGTCCGTGGTCGCGCCCGGCGTGAACCGGCCGCGCATCACATAACCTTCGCGCTCCAGCGCCGCGAGTGCCGTCGCGATCGACGCAGGCGGCAGGCCGAGCGGTGTTGCGATCGCGTCGAGCGCAAGCGGCCCGAAGCCGGTGAGCCGCGCGCGGATCACGTCCACGAGTGCGGCATCCGCTTCCCACGGCTGCGCGCAGGCGGCCGGCACCTTGAGCGCCGGCGCCGTGCGCGCGTCGGGATGCAGCGCGCGTACGCACACGAGCCGTTCGACCGCCACCCACAGCGCGGCGCCGCCTGGCGCGACGAGTTGCGTCGCGCGGCGGCGTTCGGCGAGTTCCGCGAGCCGGTCGGGCCAGCCATCGTGGGCTTGCGCTTCGCTGTCGGCGACGCACGCGAGCGTGAGCAGCGCGTCGTGCATTTCGTCGGCGTCGCGCGCGAGCGGCCATGCCTCGTCGCGCACCGCGTCGATCGCGTCGGCGTCGAGCGCGCCGAGATCGTCGGCCGATTCGGGATCGCTCCAGCGGCGCGACTGCACGGCCTGCGTGCGGCGCTCCTCGAGCGGCGCATCGTCGAGGAACGCATAGGGTTTCGCATTCAGGATCTCGGCCGCGAGCGGCGACGGCGCGGGCAAGTCGCGCGCGACGAGTTCGATCGCGCCGCTTTCGATCCGGCGCAGCAGCGCGAGCCAGCCGTCGGTGTCCATCGCGTCGTGCAGGCAGTCGTCGAGCGTCTGGTCGACGAGCGGATGATGCGGAATCTCGCGCTCGCCGACGATGTTCTCGAGGCACGCAACCTGATCCGGGAACACGGTCGCGAGCAGATCCTCGCTCTTCATCCGCTGCAGTTGCGGCGCGGTGCGCTTGCCGCCCGTGAAGCGCGGCAGCGCGAGCGCGGTCGTCGCGTTCCAGCGCCAGCGCACGCCGAACATCGGCGCGTCGAGCAGCGCTTGCACCAGCACGTGCTCGGCGCTGGCCGAACGCAGGTAGCGCCACACTTCGTCGAGCGCGAAGCTGTGCGCGAGCGACAGCGACAGGATGATCGCGTCGTCGGTCGCGGCGGCCTGCAACTCGAAGTTGAAACTGCGGCAGAAGCGCTTGCGCAGTGCGAGCCCCCACGCACGGTTGATGCGGCTGCCGAACGGCGAATGAATGACCAACTGTGTGCCGCCCGATTCGTCGAAGAAACGCTCCATCACGAGCGTGTCCTGCGTCGGCAGCGCGCCGAGCGCGGCACGCGTACGGGCCAGGTAGTCGGCGATCTGGTGCGCGGCGTCGGGCGACAGGCGGAGATCGTCGACGAGCCAGCGCAACGCCGGTGCGAGGCGGCTTTCGGCGGTGCTTGCTGCGGCTCCCGCTTGGGCTGCTGCCTCGCTCGCCGCGTTACCACCCGCGCGCTTGCGTCCGCCGGTGTCGGCTTGCCGGTCGCCGTCGGCGAACAGCCCGTCGAGTCGCGCACGCAGCCGGCCGACCGCCGCCGACAGCTCGTCGCTGCGCCCCGGCGCCTCGCCGAGCCAGAACGGGATGTTAGGCGACTGGCCCTGCGCGTCCTCGACACGCACGCGGCCCGTTTCCACGCGAATGATCCGGTACGACTGGTTGCCCAACTGGAACACGTCGCCGGCCAGGCTCTCGATCGCGAAATCCTCGTTGACGGTGCCGACCTGGATGCCCTGCGGTTCGAGCAGCACAGCGTAGTCGGCCATGTCGGGGATCGTGCCGCCCGAGGTGGCCGCGGTCATCATCGCGTTGCGGCGCCCGCGCACCGTGCCGCCGACCACGTCGCGATGTAGGTACGCGCCGCGCACGCCGCGGCGGCTCGTGAAGCCTTCGGCGAGCATCTTCATCACTTCGTCGAAGCGCTCGCGCGTCAGGCGCGCGTACGGCGCCGCGCGCGTGAAGCTGGCGTACAGCGCGTCCTCCTGCCATTCCGCGCACGCGACTTCGGCGACGATCTGCTGCGCGAGCACGTCGAGCGGTGCTTCGGGAATTCGCAACGCGTCGAGTTCGCCGCGTTGCACGCAATCGAGCAGCGCCGCGCATTCGACGAGTTCGTCGCGCGACAGCGGGAACAGGCGGCCCTTCGGCACGCCGCCGACCTGGTGTCCCGAGCGGCCGACGCGCTGCAGGAACGGCGCGATCCCGCGCGGCGAGCCGACCTGGCAGACGAGATCGACGTCGCCGATGTCGATGCCGAGTTCGAGCGACGCGGTCGCGACGAGCAGCTTCAGTTCGCCGCGCTTCAGGCGCTGCTCGGCGTCGAAGCGGTGTTCCTTCGCGAGACTGCCGTGATGCGCGGCGATCGCTTCCTTGCCGAGCCGGTCGGCAAGATGGCGCGCCAGGCGCTCGGCGGTGCGTCGCGTGTTGACGAACACCAGCGTCGTGCGATGCGCGGCCGCGAGCCCGGCAATCCGGTCGTAGATCTGGTCCCACACTTCGGTCGCCATCACGGGTTCGAGCGGCACGTTCGGCAGTTCGAGCGCGAGGTCGCGCTCGCGCGTGTGGCCCGTGTCGACGATCGTGCAGTCGCGCGGCGCGTCGGCCGGGCCGCCGACCAGGAAGCGCGCCACGGCGTCGATCGGCTTTTGCGTCGCCGACAGCCCGATGCGCGGCAGCGCGCGGCCGGTCAGCGCATCGAGACGTTCGAGCGACAGCGAGAGATGGCTGCCGCGCTTGGATGACGCGAGCGCGTGGATTTCGTCGACGATCACCGAGCGCACGTTCGACAGCATCTGTCGCCCCGAAACGGACGACAGCAGCACGTACAGCGATTCGGGCGTCGTGACGAGAATGTGCGGCGCGCGCTTGCGCAGCGCGGCGCGTTCGGCCTGCGTCGTGTCGCCGGTGCGCACGGCGGTGCGGATCGCCGGCACCGGCAGGCCGAGTTGTGCGAGCGATTCGGCGATGCCGGCGAGCGGCGCGTCGAGGTTCACGTGTATGTCGTTCGACAGCGCCTTCAGCGGCGACACGTAGACGACGAGCGTCGCGTCGGGAAGCGTGCCGTCGTGCGACAGCGCATCGCGCACCAACTCGTCGATCGCGCACAGGAACGCGGTGAGCGTCTTGCCCGAGCCGGTCGGCGCGGCGACGAGCGTCGACCGGCCGGCCTTGATGTGCGGCCACGCGAGCGCCTGCGCGCCGGTCGGTGCGGCGAACGTGCGCCGGAACCACGCGGCGACGGCCGGGTGGAACACGTCGAGCGCACTGGCGGCAGGGCGGGTAGCGGTGACGTCCATCGAAGCGTTGAAATGGGGTGCGAGCGCGCGGACGAATCGCACGCGAATCGAATCGTCAGTGTGCCAGACGTCGCGCGTGCGTGCCGGGCATCGCGTGCCGTCCGGGCACGTGGGTCGACCCTTCAGATGAGGTCTTGCGCGCTGCTTTCAACGGACGTGATGGACATGCGCGGGCCGCCTTCGGTCCCGCGCCGAACCGCGACTACACGCGATGCAGCCAGCCGAGCCAGTGTTCGAGCAACGGCGCGCGTGTCCACAGCGACTGCGCGAGCCACAGCGTGCCGCCCCATGCGGCGGCCACCACGATCAGGTCGCAATGCCCGCTGTTCCACAGATTGAGCGAGTGACGCCGCCAGATCCACGGCACGCCGAGCGGGTTCGGCCAGTCGGCGAGCAGGTGCATCACGCCGCCGCACGCGAAGCCGAACAGCGGCGCGGCCCACAGCGGATGCGGATGATGGGTGAGCCCGTGCCACCCGAGCGCGAGCAGTGCGATCCAGCCGATGCCCCAGTGCGTGACGGTGCGGTGCGTGATCCACAGGCGGCGCTTGCGGCTCCACCATGCGACTTCGAGCCAGTCGGGCGCGGTGCCGCCCGCGATGCCGGCTACGAACGCGGCGAGCAGGCCCATGTGCCACGGGCCGGTCCCGCCGGTTTGTGCAACGAGAACGGCGGCGGCGACGCCGGCCGCGAAGCCGGACGCATGATGCGCATTGTGTGATGCCATAGGAAGCGAGACGAAGAAACGTGAAGCGGCGCGTGAACGAAAGAAAATGATGCGGCGCGAAAGCGGGGCGCTATCTTCTCAGATCGGCTCGCGCAGCGGGTGGTTCGCTCGCAGATTTTTTGCGTGTGCTGCATCGCACGCAGCGAGGTTTGCAACTTTCTGTTTTGTGCATTGCGCGATGACGCGCATCGCGTGCAATTTCGACCGATCCGCATGCGTGCTTCGGCACCGCAGTGTGATCGTGCGCACACAATCGACGTGCTTTCGTGGCGCGCCGCGTGTTCGACCCTTTTTGTCCCCCTATACTACGAAACCGACGTATGGCCGTCGGCGCGCCAGCGGCTATAAGCGGATCAGGTGTTTTTCCTGCCTGAACGAGATCCACATGGGGGACATGCAATGACTACGCTGAATCGCTTCAAATCATCCGCTGTCGTGCTCGCGACGGTGGCCGGCATCGGGTTCCTGCCGAACGCGCCTGCCTATGCGAAAGGGCCGCAGCCGGCGGTCCTGACGAGCTCCGCGGTCGCGGTGGCCGACAAGTACAGCGCGGATGCCGCGGAGCGGATCTTCAAGGAAGGCGGCAACGCGATCGACGCGGCCGTCGCCATCGCATTCACGCTCGCTGTCACGTATCCCGAAGCCGGCAACATCGGCGGCGGTGGCTTCATGACGATCTACAAGGACGGCAAGCCGTACTTCATCGACTACCGCGAGCGCGCGCCGCTCGCCGCGACCAAGGACATGTACCTCGACAAGGACGGCAACGTCGTCAAGGGCATGAGCCTGTACGGCCCGCGCGCGGTCGGCGTGCCGGGCACGGTCGCGGGCATGTGGGAAGCGCAGAAGCGCTTCGGCAAGCTGAAGTGGAAGCAGGTGCTCGCGCCGGCGATCCACTATGCGCGCGACGGCTTCGTCGTCGACGAACAACTGGCGCAGCGCGGCGTCGACGCGTCGAAGGAGTTCGGCGGCAAGACCAACTTCGACAAGCACTTCTCCGGGCTGAAGGCCGGCGTGAACTTCAAGCAGCCCGATCTCGCCGACGTACTGACGCGGATTTCGAACGACGGCGCGGAAGGGTTCTACAAGGGCAAGACGGCCGAGCTGATCGCGGCTTCGATGAAGACCGGCGACGGCAACGGGCTGATCACCACCGAGGATCTCGCGCAATACCGCGCGGTATGGCGCCAGCCGGTGCAGGCGAAGTGGAACGGTTATGACGTGATCACCGCGCCGCCCCCGAGCTCGGGCGGCATCGGCCTCGTGCAATTGCTGAAGATGAAGGCCGACCTCAAGCAGGACTTCGAGGGCGTGAAGCTCAACTCGCCGCAATACATCCACCTCGTCGCCGAAATCGAGAAGCGCGTGTTCGCCGATCGTGCGCAGTACCTCGGCGATCCCGACTTCTACAAGGTGCCGATCGCGCAGCTGACCGACGACGCGTATATCGCGAAGCGCGCGGGCGAGGTCAACCCGAAGGAGCCGTCGGACACGAAGAGCGTGCAGCCGGGCCTCGGCACGACGATGCCGGAGAAGGCCGAAACGACGCACTTCTCGGTCGTCGACAAGTGGGGCAACGCGGTGTCGAACACGTACACGATCAACGGCTATTTCGGTTCGGGCGTGATCGCCGACGGCACGGGCATCGTGCTGAACGACGAGATGGACGACTTCTCCGCGAAGCCGGGTGTCGCGAACATGTTCGGCGTGGTCGGCAGCGACGCGAACGCGATCGAGCCGAAGAAGCGGCCGCTGTCGTCGATGTCGCCGACGATCATGACGAAGGACGGCAAGGTGTCGCTCGTGATCGGCACGCCGGGCGGCTCGCGTATCTTCACGTCGATCTTCCAGGTGATCAACAACATCTACGACTTCAAGATGCCGTTGAAGGACGCGGTCGGCGCGATGCGTTTCCATCACCAGCTGCTGCCGCCGAACACGATCTTCTGGGAGCCGTACCATCCGATCGAAGGCGAACTCGCGAAGCAGATCGAGGCGCGCGGTTATACGCTGAAGGGGCAGGATTTCAGCGGCGACATCCAGGTCATCAAGATCGACGGCAAGACGCCGGAGGCGATGGCCGATCCGCGCGGGCGTGGCGTGACGCGGATCATTCACTGACGCGCATCGACGCGTGCGCGTGCGCGTTCGCGATAGCGGCCGCGCACGCCGTTCCGCAGCCGGGTGGACTTGGACTGGCCCGGCCGCGGAACGCGCTCAACCGGTCGTCCGGATGAATCCGGCGATCCGCGCCGCAATGGCTTCGGGCGCATCCTCGAAGCAGTAGTGTCCGACGCCTGCCAGCCGCTCGACCGGCGCGGACGGAAACAGCGCGGTGAAGAGCGGCAGGAAGTGTTCGGCGCCGAGCGTTCGATCGGCGTCTCCCCAGAGCGCGAGCGCGGGTTTGGCGCGTATCGCGCGCAGCGCCGCCGCATCGGGTACCTCGAACCGGTGCGCGCCGTCGGCAAACCCCCGTGCCCATCCGATCGCGCCGAGACAGTCGGCCGGTTGCGCGAACGGCGCACCGTACGCGTCGATCCAGGTATCGCTGATCGTCCGCGACGCATTCGACGGGCTGCGCCGGTTCGGCGAATTCCAGAAGAACCTCGGCCTCGCGAAGAACATCCTGGCGGCGCGTCTGCGCAACCTGGTCGCGCACGGGATCATGGACATCGTGCCGGCCGCGGATGGCGGCGCGCATCACGAATACGTGCTGACCGAGAAGGGGCGCGGCCTGTTTCCGCTGCTCGTCGCGCTGCGGCAGTGGGGCGAGGATTTCTTCTTCGAGCCGGACGAGGCGCACGTGCTGCTCGTCGACCGGAAGAGTGGGTTACCCGTCAGGAAACTGGAGCTGCGTTCGCAGGACGGGCGCGTGCTCGGGCCGGAAGATACGGTCGTGCTGCCGCCGCCGGACTGACGCGCGGCGAACAAAGGGTGTGCGTCACCGCTTCAGCAGCCCATGCGCGTGCACGATCTGCTCGGCGAGCTGGTTGATCGAAATGCGCCGCTCCATCGCCTGCGAGCGGATTTGCTGGTACGCCTCTTCCTCGCTGATCGCGTTGTGCTGCATCAACAGCGACTTCGCTTCCTGCAGCGTGCGCGCGGACATCACGCGCTGTTCGAGCTGCGCGATGCGACGCCGGTATTCTTCGTGCCGGCGGCTCTGGTGGCACGCGAGCGCCATCGCGCTCAACAGGCCGAACGAGCGCACGGGTGTCGTGACCGCGCTCTGCGCGTCGATGCGCAGCATCAGTTCGAGAATGGTCGGGCTTTCGTAGGTCGTGACGGCGATGACCGGCGGCCGTGCGTCGTCTTCCAGCCACGGGATCGACAGGTGCAGCAGGTCGGGCCGCACCGCGAGAATCACGAGATCGACGCTTTCCGGCAGCGTCGCGGGCGGCGGCCAGCGCTGCTCGCTCGGGCAGCCGATACGCGACAGCTGCTCGACGATCAGCAGGCCGTTGTCGTCATCCGGGTAGTAGACCATCACGCGGAGCGAACGCAGTTCGGCGAGCAGGCGAGGCGTCGAGCGGATCGGGGTGCGGGCGCGCATCGTCGGTTACGCCTTCTGTTCGTCGGGCGTGTGCACGCGATCGCCGAGCGAGTGCGTGACGAGGTACGGATCGGGATGCACGCGCCGCGTCGCTTCGCGCACGATCGTGAAATTGCCGTCGGCCGTCGCGCAGCCGATGCGTGGATAGAGGCAGGTGTGCTGCGTGAGCCGGTCGATTTTCACGCGCCCCTGCGGCGCGTCGAACTCCGCATCCGCAAGATGTTCGACGAGCCGGTCGCGCTGGTCGGTGCCGGCCCGCGCGAGCGCATTGGCGAACAGGTGGACCTGGAAATACGCGGCCTCCCACGGCGCGGACGCGCTCGCATCGTCGCCGAAGCGCGCCTTGAGCTGCGCGATGCAGCGACGGTTCACGTCCGAATCGATGGTCTGGAAATAGGGCGACGACGTGTAGTGGCCGGCCGCGGCCGCGCCCATCTGGCCGAGCTCGATCTCGGACGTCGTCAGGCTCGCGATCGGCATCTTGCGCGCATCGAGGCCGGCTTGCGCGTAGGCGCGGTAGAACGCGGCCGTGCTGTCGCCGACGAGCGTGCTGAACACGAAGTCGGGTGCCTTTGCGCGGATGTCCGCGACGACCGCCGCGAAATCCTGCTCGGACGCGACGAGCGGCATGTACACCTCGCCGAGGATCTGGCCTTCCGGATGCTGCGTGACGAGGTCGATCATGATGCGGTTCGACTCGTACGGGTAGATGTAGTCGGACCCGACCAGATACACGCGCGCGCCGAACTGTGCGGTCATGAACGCGGCGAGCTGCACGCTGTTCTGGTTCGGCGCGGCGCCCGTGTAGATCACGTTCGGCGAAAACTCGAAGCCTTCGTAGAGGGTCGGGTAGAACAGCAGCTTGTCCCACTTCTCGACGATCGGAATCAGCGCCTTGCGGCTGCTCGACATATACGCGCCGAACAGCACGTTCACGCGTTCGGTGGCGATCAGCTCTTCGGCGAGCCGCGCATAGACGGCAGGGTCCGAACACGCGTCGCGCACGACGGGCACGATCTCGCAGCCGTTCGCGCCTCCCGCTTCGTTGATCTCGGCGATCGCCTGCAGCGTGCCGCGCAACTGGCTCTGGCCCAGGTGCGACGTGCATCCGCTCTGCGAGAACAATACGCCAACCTTCACACTGTTCATTCGTGTCTGTCCTGAGTCTGCCCTGTTTGTTCCGGGTAAGGGCGTTACGCGGTCAGCCGCCCGGCCGCGTGCGCGACGACGGCCGGCAACGCGTCGCCGTTCGCCGCGTGAACGCAGCCTGGGCCGACGCCAAGTATTGTAGACAACCCGGGCGGCGTGCCGAACGACAGGCCGGCGATCGCGACGCCGCGCTGCCGGCCCTGGCGTGCGGCGTGGCGCGCATCCTCGACGAGGTAGCGCGGGTCGAACACGTCGATGTCGGCGGCTTCACCGTCGCCGATCATCAGCACGGCGGGCCGCGCGCAGGCGGCTTCGCGGCGCAGCAACGCCAGCGCATGGCGCAGTGCCGCGCCCGTGCGCGTGCTCATCCCGGCGTCGGCCGCGAGCAGCGCCGAGCGGCGGCCGGCGTCGAATGCGTCGCCGAAATCCTTGAAGCGCGCGTAGTACACGTGGTGCCGGCCATCTGATGTATAGCCGTGCACGGCCCAGCGCCGCCGTTGCCGGTCGAACAGGTCGCCGAGCACGAACGCGGCGCGCTTCTCGAGCGCGGCGACGTGCGCGGCCGTCGACGCGGACAAATCGAGCAGGATCAGCACGGGCCCGCGCGCATCGTGCGGCACGCGGCGCCGGAACACGCGCGGATCGGGCGCATGCCCGGCGCGCCGCGCGATGCGTGCGGCGATCGCCGCATCGACATCGAGCGCATCGCCGTCAAGCTGGCGGCCGACGCGCCGCATCGGTTCTGTCGCGCGCACGGACGGCATCCGCTTCGCCGCGCGGCGGTCGGCTTCGATCAGCGCGGCAAGCGAACGTGGCGGCGCGGACGTGGCTGGCGCACGTTCGACGATCGTGGTCCAGTCGCGGCGTTCGCGCTGCGTGTGGCAATTCCATTCGGGATAGCGCGGCGTATCCGGCGCCGGTGGCGGTGGGTCGTCGGGTTCGTCGCTGTGGCCACCAGTCGCGGCCGACATCTCGACGCCTGCGTTGCCCGCGCGGTCGGCCGCGTCGGCCGGTTGCGCCCACAGCCACGCGTTGTCGTCGCGATAGCGCAGCCATGCGCCGTCGTCGGGTTCGAAACGCACGCGCATCTGCCCGAGATCGTTCGCGAGCCGCGATGCGATCGTGCGAAACGCGCGATAGTCGCCGAGCCTGTCGCGCTGCGCGGCGAACAGTTGCGCGCCCTTGTCGACCCACGGGTTGCCGTCGCGATACGACGGATCGAACAGCGCCTTCGCGAGCCGCGCGCACAGGCGGCCGAACGTTAGGCCTTCACGGTCGATCGGCGCGAACGCGGGGGCCCAGAACGTCGCGAGCCCCGGCCATTCGCGTGTTAGCAACGCCTCGACGCGCGCATCCTCGATCAACCCGGCGACGGCGATGCCGAGCGGCGTCAGCGTGTCGACCGGCTCGCCGGACGGCGAATGCAGCCAGTGCGCAAGCGCATGCGCGGCCGCCGCGATGCGTGCATCGGGCGGCAACGCGAGCGGTACGCGCAACGCGGCGTGGCCGAGCGTCGCGCGCAGCGCCGCATCGTCGAGCCGCACGTCGGTTTCATGCGCGGTCATCCCGTGCAGGAAGCGGGCAAGCTTCAGCGCGCTCATGTCGCGAAGTGCGCGGCGGCCATCGTCTGCAACGCGGCGCGCGTGTCGGCGTCGTCGGTTGCGGCGTCGCTGATCGCGATCCGGCACGCATCGAGCGGCGCGAGCCCCGCGACGATCAGCCGGGCCGCGTGCACGAGCAGGCGCGTCGATGCGCCTTCGTCGAGCCCGTTGCCGGCCAGCGCGCGCGTGCGGTGGGCGAGATCGACGAGGCGGTGCGCGGTTTCCCGGTCGGCGCCGCTTTCGCGCACGACGACGTCGGCCTCGTGCGCGGCATCGGGATAACCGAAGTCGATCGCGACGAAACGTTGCCGCGTCGACGGCTTCAGCCGCCGGTGCTCGCCGTGATAACCGGGGTTGTACGAGATCACCAGATGGAAATCCGGATGCGCATGCACGACCTCGCCGAGCCGGTCGAGCGGCAGTACGCGCCGCGAGTCGGTCAGCGGGTGGATCACGACCGTCGCGTCGGGGCGCGCCTCGACGATCTCGTCGAGATAGCAGATCGCGCCATGCCGCGCCGCGAGCGTGAGCGGCCCGTCGGCCCAGTAGGTGCCGTCGGCATCGAGCAGGTGCCGGCCCGTCAGGTCGGCCGCCGACGTGTCGTCGTTGCATGCGACCTGGATCAGCGGCAGGCCCATGCGCCACGCCATGTATTCGACGAAACGCGTCTTGCCGCAGCCGGTCGGCCCTTTCAGCAGGACCGGCAGGTGATGGCGGCAGGCCGTCTCGAACCAGTCGGCCTCGGCGCCGGTCGGCTGGTAGAACGGCGCGTCGGCGATGCGGTGTCCGGCGAGCGGATCGGCGGCAAGCGGCGTATCGCGTGCGCTCATTACCACCTCCCCGTCATCATCAGCATGCCGGGCAGCCAGCAGGTGCCGATGCCGATCGCGATCGTGTAGCCGGGCAGGAAGCGCACGGTCCGCTTCAGCCCGAGCGCGACGAAGAACAGGAACCACAGGCTCGACCACAGCAGCCACATCGCACCGAAGCGCACGTCGTGCGACGTGCCCGCATAGACGAGCGCGCTGATCGCGACGAACAGGCAGTACCAGCCGAGGCCCGCGCCTTGCAGGCCGCGCCACTGGACGGCGGCGAGATACAGGTACGTGAACGCGAACAGCAGGCCGCCCGCGCTCGAGAAATACTGCGGCGGCGCCGAGGCCTGCACGAGGCCGGTGAGATTGATCAGCAACGCGAGCAAGCCGACGAGCAGGTTCAGGCCGGCCGCGTCGCGCGGTTCGATGCGGCCGGTGAGCGCGACGCCGTTGACGACCAGCACCGCGCCGATGAAGAAGAGAGCGACACCGAGCATGATGAGGGCTCCAGAGTGAGACGGAGCCGTTCGCGCACGCGGCGCGAACGGCCGGGTGGGGCGCGTGCTCAGCGGTGCGCGGGCGCTTCGGACGGAATGCCCTCGATCGGGCATTCGGGCGTGCCGGGCGTCGCGCGGGTGAGGCGTTCGACGGCCTGGCGCGTGCCGTCCGGGTCGTTCACCCAGTTCGCGTAGAACTCGAACGGGCATTGCGCGACGCCGTTCGGCGATTCGCCGGAACCGATCTTGCCGGTGTAGCCGCGATGCAGCAGCTTGTACAGGTGGTTCTGCGACTGCATGTTGCGGCGCGCGTCGCGGATCAGGCTCACCGACAGCTCCGCGTACTGCACACCGTTCTCCTCCTCGCCGCATTCGCCGAGCGTGCGGCCGTCGAAGCCGACGATCGCCGAGTGGCCGAAATACGAGTACACGCCGTCGAACCCGGATGCGTTCGCAACCGCGACGTAGCAGTTGTTCATGAACGCCATCGCCTTCGACACGAGCACCTGCTGGTCCTTCGCCGGGTACATGTAGCCCTGGCAGCGCACGACGAGCTCGGCGCCGCGCATCGCGCAGTCGCGCCAGATCTCCGGGTAGTTGCCGTCGTCGCAGATGATCAGGCTGATCTTGAGCCCCTTCGGCCCGTCGGCGACATACGTGCAATCGCCCGGATACCAGCCTTCGACCGGCACCCACGGCATGATCTTGCGGTACTTCTGCACGATTTCGCCCTGGTTGTTGATCAGCACGAGCGTGTTGTACGGCGCCTTGTTCGGGTGTTCCTCGTGGCGCTCGCCGGTCAGCGAGAACACGCCCCACACGTTCGCCTTGCGGCACGCGGCCGCGAAGATGTCGGTTTCCTCGCCGGGAATCGTCGAGGCCGTGTCATACATCTCCTTCGCGTCGTACATGATCCCGTGCGTCGAATATTCGGGAAACACGATGAGGTCCATGCCGGGCAGGCCGCGCTTGATGCCGATCACGCGTTCCGCGATTTCGCGTGCATTCGCGATCACATCGGCGCGCGTGTGCAGGCGCGGCATCTTGTACTGGACGACGGCGACGCCGACGGCGTCGTTGCTGCTGGAAATATCGCCATGACGCATGGTGTGCTCCTGGTTCGGGTGAAGACGTGCGTTTTCGAAGCGCAAAAAAAAGCCCTTGCCTCGACGAGCGAGGCAAGGGCTTCTTTGCCGGTCCGTTCATCCGACAACGCTGTCGGATAACGGGAATGCGGATAAGTGGCCGGATGTGCGGCCGGCGAAGCGCGGGCTATCGGGCTCGCGCTGCGCACGATCGTGGGACGTCTTTGTCCGCCGGATCGATGGGATGCACTCTATGCAAAGTTTTTTTCGGACGCAACATCGCGTATACCCCTGCACGTCGTGACCGCTACGCGAGCCGGTGGGGCACGTGCGGGTACACACGTTGTGCGTTGCATCGCACTCAGCTCCGGTCGTTCGCCGCGTTGCTTTCGAGGAAGCTGTCCACCGCGATCAGCGATTGCTCGTCGAGCGTGCCGAGCACGCTTTTCAGTTTCAGTTGCAGCTTCAGCGCATCGAGGTAGCTGTCGAACAGCTTCTGCCGGATGCCCGAGATGTCGCGCCGCAGGTTCAGTGTTTCGTACGTCGTGCTGTAGCCGACCTGATGCGCCTTCATCGACGAGTCATACGCGAGCCGTGCGGCCTGCAGCGACTGCTGCAGCGCGCGGATGCGCGTGCCGACCGATTCGAGCGCGGACAGCGCCTCGCGATGATCGGTGCCCAGTTGCTCCTCGACCTCGCGCAGCCGGTTGCGGTATTGCTCGGTCACGTGCTCGGCTTCCACCTGCCGGTAGTACACGCTGCCGCCGGAAAAAATCGGGATCGTCACCTGCACGCCGAACGCACTTTGATGGAAGTCCGAACGATCGGTGAGCCCGCGCAGGTTCGGATTGAGCCCGCGCGAATACGACGCGAACAGGTCGACGGTCGGCAGGTGCTCCGCGCCGACGCGCTTCGCGGCGAGCCGCGCGACCTGGACGTCGCGGTACGCCTGCTGGTACGCGGGGTTGTCCTGCGGCGCGTAGTCGCCGGACGGAATGCGCGGCGACGTCCCGCGCATCGCAAGCCGCGGCCAGCGCGAGAAATCGATCGTCGAACCGAGCAGCGTCTCGTAGCGCGCGCGGCGCGCGTCGACGTCGGTCTGCGCGAGCGCTTCGTCGGATTGAGCGAGGCTGCGGCGCGCCTCGATCTCGGCTGTGTCGCCGATCGTCTTCATCCCGAGCTGCGCCATGCGTCGCGTATCGCTTTCGAGCCGCGTGAGCGCGTTCACCTCGTCGTCGGCCGACTGCAGCTTCTCGCGCGCGCTCAGCAGGTCGAAGCACGCGTTCGCAACACGCAGGATCAGGTCCTGCTTCGCGACCTCGAGCTTCTGTTTCGACGATTCCTCGTACTCGGTCGCGCGCCGCATGTCGTACAGGTAGGGCACGTTGAACAGCGCCTGCGTGACCTGCGCGGCACCGTAGGCGGCGTTGTTCGAGCCGCTGACGTCGATGCCGAACAGGTTCGCGTGCGTGCCGTAGCGCCCCCATTCGAGCTGCGCGGTGGCCTGCGGCAGCATCTGCGCGCGCGCCTCCGGAAATTTCTGCCGGGCCGCGTCGTATTCGCTGCGCGCCTGCAGGTAGCGCGGATCGTGCACAGACGCGTACTGGTAAGCGGTGTCGAGACAAAACGCATGCGCGTGCGCAGGCATGCCGACTATCGTTACAGTGAACAGTGTTACGGTTGCAAGTAGGGGATTCCACCTAGTCGAAAATCTTGATAGGGAATTACCCTTATCTCGCTCCGCCGATCCGCGATTCGCACGCCTCGTTTCAAACATGGCCGTCTCCGTCTCCTGCCCGTGCCGCAACGCATTGCGGCGGGATTTAAACGTTTTGAAATTGAAATTCAAACAGCGTGAATGACTGCTATCCACCGCGCATCGGAAAACGCGCATGTAAGAGTGTGTCCTCCATTGAATTCCGATGCGCTCGCATGATAGCCTGATTTCGGCTCGTAATCGCAGTGATTATTAGATTAACAAGTCGCTAGGGATTAAAAGCCGTTTGTATTTCAATGAAGGTTCTTTGCATCATCTTTATTTTTTTACGAGGAGAGAATGATGAAGGTCATGACGACGGAACAGGTCAGGAATGTGCATGGCGGCGGTGCGATCAGCTCGCTGGGTAGCCTCGCCGTTGACGCCGCGCCGGTGGTGACCGCGCTCGGCCAGTTCCTGCCGAGCCTCGGCAATTACCTGCAGAACCCGAAGACGTTCAATAACACCGGCAAGTAACCGCCGTGCGCGGGGAGGCGCCCCCCGCGTGAAATGCTGCGAAACAGAAGGAAAAGAATCGATCGCCGCAATCGCAGTAAGTCGAATCCGAAATGCACCATTTCGGTTCGGGCGATTATCAGGAGGCAGGAATGCCGGATTATCCCCGTAATAAAGTCAACGGCTATTGATTTTCAATTGGCTGACGGCTGCAGGCATTCCGACAATATAAAGGCCACAAAAATGCGAGACATCACGGAAGACCAGGCCCGCCAGATTCGCGGCGGCGCGTCGCTTTACTCCAATTCGGCCGCCTATACGGTCGATCTCGTCAATCAGTCGATCGGATCCACGCTGCAGGGCCTGATGACCCAGTACCAGACCCGCGCCGTCGAACAGTTCCGGATGTCGCTCGGCTCGTCGCGCTGAGCGGCCGGCAACACCGATCTTCCGTCGCAGCCGGCAGCGTGCCGGCTGCGCCCATGCGTATCGCGCACGACCCGCCACGGGCCCGCATCGGCAGGCCCGGGCGGCGCGTTGTCGCGCCCCGGGTGCCCGACCATGCTTTTCAATACGCGTAAAGTCCGTCCGGTCCTGCAGGACGAGGTGACGGAGTGCGGCCTGGCCTGCCTCGCGATGATCGCGTCGTGGCACGGGCGCGAAACGACGTTGCGCACGCTGCGCAACCGCTATCCGGTGCGGATCGATTCCGGGCTGTCGTTCTTCGACCTGATGGAGATCTCGAACGATCTCGGCCTGCGCGCGCGCGGGCTGCAGTTCGACGCGGGCGAGCTCGACGCGCTCAAGACGCCGTGCATCCTGCACTGGGGGATGAACCACTATGTCGTGCTGACGAAGGTCGGTTACGGCAGCGTGCATATCGTCGACCCCGCGCTCGGCGAGACGAAGCTGCCGCTCGCGCAGGCGCTCACGCACATCACCGGTTATGCGCTCGAACTGAATCCGGACATCGGCTTCGCGCATGCGGGGCCGGCCGACCGGATCCGGCTGCGCGATTACCTCGAAGGGCTGACGGGCATTCGCAAGAGCCTCGCGATCGGCATCGCGGGCGGCGTCGCCGCGCAGCTCCTGCTGCTGCTCGGCCCGTCGTACGTGCAACTGACGATCGACGAGGCGCTGAAGAAGACCGACGTCGACATCCTGTACCTGCTGACGATCCTGTTCGCGATCGTGTTCCTGTTCGACACGCTGTACGCGAACCTCGTCGGCAACATCAAGAGCTACCTGCGCAACATCGTGTCGCAGCAGTTGTCGGCGAACATGGTCGGGCATCTCGCGCGGCTGCCGATCGGCTATTTCCTGTTCCACAACACGGGCGATTCGATCTCGCGCGTGTCGTCGGTGTCGGAGGTCGGGCGGTTTCTCGTCGACGGCCTGGTCGGCGGGCTGCTCAATATCGTCACCTGCACGCTGACGCTCGTGCTGATGCTGTACTACAGCCCCGTGCTGGCTGGCATCAGCCTCGCCGGGATGGTGCTGTTCGCGCTCAGCCGGCTCGCGATCCAGCCGCAGCTGCAGGACGCGATGTCGCAGATCCTCACGCGCGGCGCCGAGGCCGACGCGCTGCTGATCGAGAACATCCGCTCCGCGCATTCGATCAAGCTGCTGTCGGCCGAGACCGCGCGCAGCAGCCTGTGGATCAACGCGTTCACGCAGAAGCTGCAGGCGATGCGCCAGCAGGAGCGACTGCAACTGCTGTTCGACGCGGTGTCGAAGGGGATTGTGCACGTCGAGCAGCTCGTGATCGTCACGTATGGCGCGTGGCTCGTGATGCACGGCCAGAGCACGATCGGCGTGATCTACGCGTTCATCCAGTACAAGAACCTGTTCGCGGACAAGTTCATCGATTCGATCCAGCTCTATGTGCGCCGCAAGGTGCTGCAGGTGCATATGGATCGCGTCGCGGACGTGCTGCAGACCGAGACCGAGGAGCCGGCGCCGGACGCGGTCGTGCGGCCGGTCGACGGTTTCGACGGCGCGCTGTCGATCCGCGCGCTGTCGTACACGCCACGGGGCGGCAATCGCCCGATCCTGCGCGACGTCGCGCTCGACGTGCCGGCAGGCGGCAAGATCGCGATCGTCGGCCGCACCGGCAGCGGCAAGACGACGCTGCTGAACCTGATCTGCGGGCTCGTGCGGCCCGAGCGCGGCACGCTGTTCGTCGGCGACGTCGATCTCGCCGACGTGAACCTGCGGCAGTACCGCAAGCATCTCGCAGCCGTCACGCAGTCCGATCAGCTGTTTCGCGGGACGATCCGCGACAACATCACGAACTTCGCGCCCGCGCCGCGGATCGGCGCGATGTTCGACGCGGCGAAGCTCGCGTGCATCCACGACGAGATCGAGCGGCTCGATCATCGCTACGACACGCCGCTTGGCGACACGCAGAAATTCCTGTCGGCCGGCCAGATGCAGCGGCTGCTGATCGCACGGGCGCTGTATTGCGAGCCGCGCCTGCTGATCCTCGACGAATTCTCGTCGAACCTCGACCAGGCGACGACGCACGAAATCTGCCGCAACGTGCTGACGCTGCCGTGCACGATCGTGCTCGTCACGCACGATGCGTCGATCCTGTCGATGGTCGACCGGATCTACCGGATGCAGGACGGCGTCTTGACCGACGCGACCGACGAGTGGCGCACGATCGAGGAGACGCGGTGATGCTCGGGCGACTCTTTCTGCTCAATCCGTTCTCGTACGCATTCCTGGTGCGACGCGCGGTGCGCGCCGTCGCGCTGCGCACGTCGCCCGAGCGCGGGCTGCGGCTGATGCGCTGGTGTTCGGGCGCGTGCCTGCGCTGCTTTCCGTGCATTCGCGAGTCGATCGAACGCGCGGTCGCGTACATGCTGAGCGGGCACCTGAACGACGACCCGCAGCGCGTGCGGGACGTGTCGGCGGCCATCGTGCGCGAGCTGTTCGAGGCCGAGTTCGCGGGGCTCAAGCTGCGCACGCACAGTCTCGAATCGATGAAGGCGATGATCGACGGGATGGCATGCGAAGGCGACGCGCAACTGCGCACGGCACTCGCGCGCGGCGGCCCGCTGATGCTCGCGGGGCTGCACTTCGGCAACCTGATGCTGTTCGTCACGAAGCTGCGCTTCATGATCCCCGACGACCGCAAGCTGATGGTGATCCTGCACCGCGATGCGCCCGGCGCGTTCTTCGACGACGCGCTGCGGCTCGTCGCCGAATACGGCGCCGGCGAAGTCGAGTTCATCGACATCGAGGAGCGCGTGCACCTGCGGCGGCTGATCACGAGCCTGCGGCGCGAGGCGCCGGTGTTCCTGCTGTTCTCCGACCTGCACGGCAAGTTCGGCAAGACCAACCGCTGCCGGCTCGGCGGGCGCTGGGTGCGGATGGCCGGCGGCGGCGTGAAGCTCGCGGTCGAGCAGGGGATTCCGCTGCTCGTCGCTTATGCGACGGGCGTGCCGTTCCGCGATCGCTGCGCGGTGCATTTCACCGAACTCGCGGCCAGCCCGCTCGCGCCGATGCTCGGCGCGGACGACGACGCGTCGCCGGTGCGCGCGACGCATCAGCGCATCGTCGACCGGCTCGAGCAGGCGCTCGTGCGCCAGCCCGAGCAGTGGCATTTCTGGGAACACTTCACGCCTTACCTGATGCCGACGCCGCTGCTCGATGCGGCCGCGCGGCGTCGCTCCTGACGAGCCCGCCCCATGCCGACCTGGAACTCCGCTCTCCGAGAACAGAAGCCGTCGCGCAAGCTCGCGCGTGGCACGACTTTCGGCACCGTGATCCACGGCGTCGTCGACGTGCCGGTATCGATGCGGTTCTTCTGCTACCTGTCGCTGGCGATGTTCGCGATGTTCGTGACCGCGCTCGTCGAACTGAGCTACGCGAATACCGAGAGCGTGTCGGGGATGCTGACGCCGCGCTCGGGGTTGATCGGCGTCAGTGCGCCGCCGGGCTGGGCCGTGCGCGACATCTACGTCGGCAAGGACCAGCAGGTGAAGGCCGGCCAGCGGCTGCTGGCGGTGACGCGCGACACGAGCTTCGTCAGCCAGGGGAACAACGTGCAGGGGATGCGCGCCGCACTCGACCGGCAGCGCGTCGAGGTGACGCAGCAGATCGACGCCGCGCGCCTCGAATACCGGTCGTCGGTGCAGCAGACCAACCAGCAGATCGCCGCGCAGGGCGAGAGCCGCGGGCTGATCGACCGGCAGATCCAGGACCAGAAGCGCATCGTCGACGAGTACGGCGAACGGCGTGCGCGCGTGAAGCAGCTGCTCGACGAACAGGTCGTGACGCTCGAACAGTACAACCAGGTCAACACGCAGTACCTACAGGCCGGCCAGGCGTACCAGGACCTGCTGCTGCGCCGCGCCGAGCTCGCGAAGAACGCGATGAAGCTGCGCGGCGACCTCGACACGATGCAGAGCAAGTACGACGGTGCGAACGCGGAACTGAAGATCAAGCAGGAGGAGCTGAACGCGAAGGAATACAACATCGACGAGAACGTGAACCAGGTGTTGTACGCGCCGGCCGACGGGCAGATCGTGCGACTCGACGTCGTGCAGGGCGGCGTGATCGACCCGCCGGGCACGCGTGTCGTCGAGATCCTGCCCGCGAAGGCCGACGGGCTGATCGCCGAGGTCTACATTCCGTCGTCGAAGGCCGGCTTCGTGAAGAAGGGGCAGGAGGTGAAGGTTGCGTACGCAAGTTATCCGGTCGAGAAGTTCGGCACGTATCGCGGCAAGGTGCTGTCGATCTCGCCCGTCGCGTTCTCGGCGAAGGAACTGAACCTGCCGGGCGATTCGGCTGCGCCGCAGACCTACTTCAAGACCTGGGTCGAACTGGCCGACCGCACGCCGTCGTTCGACGGGCGGCCGCTGTCGCTGCGGGCCGGGATGATGCTGAAGGCCGACATCGTGCTCGAACGGCGCAGCCTGCTCGAATGGCTGTTCGAGCCGCTGTACCGGATTCGCCAGCGCCTGTTCGGCGTGCCGGCCTGAGCCGATGACGCGTCGCGACGAATGCCGCCGCGCGCGGCCGGGATCCGTGCGTCCGCTGTCGCGCTGGCTCGGCGCCACGCTGTTCGCATGCGCGGCCGCCGCACACGGCGCGCCGCAACCGGACGGCGACACGCAGGCCCGCTGGCAGGCCGGCGCCGACGGGATCGGCTTCTGGCCGGGCGGCGATGCGGACGGGTTCGATGCGAGCGCCTGGGCGACCGAGGCCGGGCCGGCGCGCGGCGGGCGCGACGGTTCGGCGGAGGTGCCGCAGCCTGACGTTCCGCTGACGGCCCGCAAGATCACGCTCGGGCAGCGTGCCGGCGGAGCGGGGCGCGCATGCGCGGCAGCGCGCGACGATGGCGCGGACGGTATCGGCTTCGATGGCAACGGCTCGGCCGGCGGCTGCAATCCGGCCGCGACGCAAGATGCAACGGCGGATAACGTACCGGCCGGCGGCGTGGTGCACGCCGACCGGATGCCGTACGAACTGCATCCGGTCGATCCGTCGCGCCTGCCCGATCTGCCGGCCGCGCAGGCGCCGCCGTTGCTGGAGCAACTGATGGGCGACGACCACAACATGGTCGGCCTCGGCTGGCACTTCATCGCGACGACCGGCCGATCGACGCCCGTGACGACGCACACCGATGCGCTCGGGCTGAACAGCTTCGAGAACCAGGGCTCCAGCCTGTCGCTCAGCAATACGAACACGCTGGCGTTCACGTTCACTCACTTTTTCTCCGAGAACTGGGCGGCCGAAGTCGGCGGCGGCATTCCGCCGGTGCTGACGCTGCGCGGGCACGGCAGCATCGGGTTGCCGCTCGACCGGATTTTTTCCGGCGTCCAGGGGCGCCTGCCGCTGATCGATCTCGCGAATACGCAGAGCAACCCGCTCGCGACCACGCGCGCGTGGCTCGGGTCCGTCGTGTTCAAGCACTACCTCGGCGAGCGCGACGATCGTTTCCGTCCGTTCGCGGGCATCGGCATCAGCTATACGCGTTTCACGAACACGAACCTGAACCCGGTGTTCCAGCGCAAGCTCGCATCGCTCGGCGGGTTGCTCGCGGCGGGCGCGGACATCGGCAGCCTGCAGTCGCTGCTGCTCGATCCCGCGTTGTTCCAGCGGATCTGGGATGCCGGCGGCGACCTGCTGCTGTCCGGCAAGACCAATGTGTCGGCCAAGGTGAAGAGCGTCTGGGAGCCGGTTTTCACCGTCGGCGCGAGCTACCAGATCACGCGCCGCTTCTGGGTGACCGGCATGGTCACGTATGTCCCGTTACGTACGAAGATTACGCTGGACATCGACCAGCCGAACCGGCAGCTCGCATCGAACACGTTCGACATTTCGGCGAACCCCGTGCTGGCCAGCGTGCTGTTCTCGTTCCGATTCTGAGGGGGCAACCGGCCGTTTTCATGATTTTGACGCGTGACACTGAGATAATGGCCGAGTTTGGCTGCGTCAATGATGGAAGGAGGCCCCATGGGCGAAAACGATACCCGCACCGAGACCGACAACCTCACCGATATGGCATCGCTGGAGACGCGTCAGCGTCGCTTCGAGGAAGACCTGGTCGATGCTTATGACGAAGAGCTCGAGATGGAGCTCGACGACCGCCGTTTCGACGACAGCGACGACCTGCTGTTCTCGCAGGAGCGTCGCGAGGCGCGCAAGCAGTATTTCCGCGAACTGTTCCGGCTGCAGGGCGAGCTCGTGAAGCTGCAGGACTGGGTCGTGAACACCGGGCACCGGCTCGTCGTGATCTTCGAGGGGCGCGACGCGGCAGGCAAGGGCGGCGCGATCAAGCGCATCACGCAGCGCCTGAACCCGCGCGTGTGCCGGGTGGCCGCGTTGCCGGCGCCAAATAACCGCGAGCGCACGCAATGGTACTTCCAGCGCTATGTCGCGCATCTGCCGGCCGGCGGCGAGATCGTGCTGTTCGACCGGAGCTGGTACAACCGCGCGGGCGTCGAGCGCGTGATGAATTTCTGTACCGACGACGAGTACGAGGAGTTTTTCCGGTCCGCGCCGGAGTTCGAGAAAATGCTGGTGCGCAGCGGCATCCAGATCGTCAAGTACTGGTTCTCGATCACGGATCATGAACAGGAGGCGCGCTTCCAGAGCCGGATCGAGGATCCGCTCAAGCAGTGGAAGCTGAGCCCGATGGACCTCGAGAGCCGCCGCCGCTGGGAAGCGTATACGGTCGCGAAGGAAGAGATGCTGGCGCGGACGCATATTCCCGAGGCGCCGTGGTGGGTCGTGCAGGCCGTCGACAAGAAGCGCGCGCGGCTGAACTGCATCCACCATCTGCTGGGCCAGGTGCCGTATCACGACGTGCCGCGCCCGACGATCGATCTGCCGCAGCGCGAGCATCACGAGGATTACAGTCGTCGTCCGGTGCCGGACAACATGATCGTGCCGGATACGTACTGACGCCGGCATTCATCCGGTGTGCGCGTCGCATGGGCGGCGCGCTTGCCGGCTCGCGATCGGCAGGGCGGTGAAGGGGAGAGGCTTTACCCGTGCTTCACAGCGCCGGGAACCCCGATCGCCCCTGCGTCAGGTCGAACAGTTCGGTTCTCGCATTCGCCTCGGCGGTCTCCGGCAGCTTGATCACGAGCTTCACCGTCATCCCGTACGCGCTGTCCACCAGTTCATACCCGGCCTGTTCGACCCAGCGGCGCACACGCGCCTCCTCGGGGTAGCCGACCTCGATCGCGAGCCGCGTCTGGCGGATGCGTTCGACGCGCTCGGCGTCGAGCAGCGCCGACGCGATCGCATCCGTATAGGCCCGCACCAGCCCGCCCGCACCGAGCTTCACGCCGCCGTAGTAACGCACGACCGCGCCCAGCACGCCGTCGAGATCGTGATGGCGCAGCACTTCGAGGATCGGCCGGCCCGCTGTGCCGGACGGCTCGCCGTCATCCGACATGCCCGACTGGCCGCCCGCCAGCAGCGCCCAGCACACGTGGGTGGCCGCCGGATGCTCGTTGCGCAGGCGCTGCAGCACCTGCATCGCGGTGTCGCGGTCGTCGACGGGAATCGCGAACGCGATGAAGCGGCTCTTGCGGATCTCGAGTTCGGTCGTGCGGGGAGCGGATAGGGTGTAGGTCACGTTGATCGTCAGGGGCAGGCGCGATCGATGCCGTCGCCTGCCGGTATTCCGGGTGTTGTCTGTCTCGGCCGCGGCGGATGCACGGCGCGTGCCGAAGCATACCGCGTGCGACGCGAGAGGGCGGCGAAACGTCCCGCGAACGCGTCTTCGTTCGGCATCCGGCGCGCATGCCGGCTCGTCGATGCCGTGCGCGCCGTCACCGCACACCGACCGACGACCGCAGTGCCGCGCCCAGCGTACGCAGCGCCTGCCGTGCCCGCGCATCGGTCTGGCTCGAGTAGAGCACCACCTCGCGCGTCGGCAACGGCGGCAATCCATATTGCGCGCCGACGTCGACCGTCCCGGCGGGTGCCACGCGATGCCCGAGCGCCGCGACGGCCAGCCCCGCGGACACCGCCGCGCCGATCGTCGCCACGCCGCCGCCGACGAAGACTTCCGTCCATGCGACGCCGGCTTCGTCGAGCGCGCCGACCGCCATGCGGCGCACGCTGCAGGGTTCGGCCTGCGTCGCGAGCCGCAGCGGTTGCGGCGGATGGTACTCGAAATCGGCCGCCGCCATCCAGCCGAACGACTCCGACAGGATGGTTTCGCCGTCGAGCCGCCGGCTGTCGTGCTGCAGCGCGACGGCGGCGTCGAGCTGCCCGCGGTCGAACGCATCGAGCACGTCTCGCGACGCGGCGACCCGGATCTCCAGCACGAGCCCCGGCTCCGCCTCGCTCATGCGCCGCAGCAGCATCGGCAGATCGGCGCCGACGACATGGTGGCTCACGCCGATCACCAGCCGCCGCTGGCCGATGCCGAATGCGCCGACCGCCCCCTGGTGAGCGGCCACCAGTTCGCGCGCCGGTTCCAGAAACGCGGTGCCGTCGGCCGACAGGCGGACCTGCCGCGGCGTGCGCTCCAGCAGGCGGCGGCCGAGCCCGTCCTCGAGCCGCTTGATCTTCAGGCTCACCGCGGACTGCGTCGTGTCCAGCGCCTCGGCGGCCCGCGTGAAGCTCTTGAGGTCGGCGGTCAGCACGAACGCCTGCACGGCTTCGATGTCGAGCGTTTTCATCGCGCACTCATCCATTTCAGAATTGAATCATTGAAATATTCTGCCATCGTCTTTTCAAATGATTCAAGGTCTTCTACGCTGTTTTCAAGCCGTCCGAAATCTCCCCGTTTCTTTCGCCAGGAGTCGACCATGCTGACCGCGTACTACGTGCACCGCCTGCCGGCGGACTACGACCTCGACATCGTCCGCAATCGCGTCCGCGAGCGCGGCAAGCTGTGGGACGACACGCCGGAGCTGCTGTTCAAGGGGTTCCTGCTGCGCGAGGCCGGCCGCTACGGCGCGACGGAAAACGGCTATGCGTCGTTCTACCTGTGGCGCAACGACCGCGCGTTTGTGGAGTTCGTGACGGACGGCCGCTATCGGGTCGTGACGGACAGCTTCGGACGCGCGCCGATCGACGTGCAGGTCGCGCTCGATGCGCGCAAGGGCAGCGCGGCGACGGCGCGTTTCGCCCGTCTGGAAACCGTGGATATTCCGGCGGATGCCGATCTCGACGCGACGCTTGCAACGGAGGTCGCGCGCAATCGTGAAGCGGCCGCACGGCAGGGCGTGGTCGCGGCGGCCGTCAGCCTCGATCCGCAACGCTGGCGGCTGACGCGGATACGCGTATCGGAACACGAGCCGGACGACAGTGGCGCGGGCACCGTGTATCAGGTCATGCATCTGGCCAGGCCGTTGCTCGACACGCTGGAAGGGAGCGGCGCGTGATGGCCGGGCTCGCGTCGCGCGCGCGGGTCCGGCCGGCGGCGCGCTGCCGATGGTCCGGCAGCGCGGGCGGTGCACCATCGACGCGATTGCCCGCCGGCCTGGCGGTTGCCGCGCATCTGGCGGGCATAACAGCGGCGATAGCGGCGATCGCCGTGCTGACGACGGTGTTCGCGCTGATGTTGCGGTAAAGGTCGTCAGCGGGCGGGCAAGCCCGCTGACGCAGCAGCACAAGCCGATGGCACGAGATGCGATGCGGCCGTCGTGCCATCAGAGGGCCGGAGGTGCCGCACCCGATACGTGCGGCGCCTCCGGCCGTTTCACGTCACGCTCAGTTACCCTGCAACCGGATATCGCGCGACGACGCCCCGACATACACCGTCCCGCCCGACACGAACCGCCAGCCGTTGCGCGACGTATCCCACACGCTCTGCATCCGCGGCGACACGGTGACGCGCACATGCCGCGCCTCGCCCGGATTCAGCCGGATCTTCTCCCAGCCGACCAGCCGCTTCGGCGGCTCGTCCTTGTACGGCACGCCGAGATAGACCTGCGGCGTTTCCGCGCCGGCGACACGCCCGTCGTTGCGCACGGTGAACGCAACGCTCAGCGAGCCGTCCCATTGCCGCGACACCGACAGCCCCGAATACGCGAAGTGCGTATACGACAGCCCGTAGCCGAATTCGAACATCGGCTTGATGTTGCGCGCGTCATACCAGCGATAGCCCATGTTCAGCTTCTCCGCGTAGACGGGATCGGTGTCGAACGCGCCGTTTTGCCCCCAGGTCGGCGAATCCTGATCGCGCGCCGGGAACGTGACGGGCAGCTTGCCGGACGGATTGACGGCACCGAACAGCACGTTGGCGATCGCCTTGCCGCCGGCTTCGCCCGGATACCACGCCTCGACGATCGCGGACACCTGGTCCTTCCACGGCATCAGCACCGGATTGCCGCTCTGGACGACGACGATCGTATGCGGATTCGCGCGTGCGACGGCTTCGACGAGCGCATCCTGGTTCGACGGGTTCGCGAGGCTCAGGCTCTGCAGGTCGCCGAAATCCTCGCCGGCAGGCTGCGCGACCACGACGATCGCGACATCCGAGCGGCCCGCGAGCGCCGCGGCCTGGTCGATCTCCTGCTGCGTGTACGCGCGGAACGGCGACTGCTGGTCGCTGTTGCCCGCATACGTGACCTGCGCCGCCGGCGCGAGCGCGCGGATCGCCGCGACGATCGGCACATCGACCTTCAGCCAAGGATTGCGCCACCAGCTGCACCCCGTCGACGATCCGAACGTCAGGCCGCCGCAGCCCGCGAACGAACCCGACACCGGGTCGCGCGTGTTGCCGGAGCCGCCGCCGGACAGTACGGCCGCATCCGCATGGCCGCCGATCACGGCGATACGCGACAGTGCGGACGCGGCCAGCGGCAACTGGTTGGCGTCGTTCTTCAGCAGTACGATCGACTGCTCGGAGGCCGCCTGCGCGAACCCGTTCGCGGCCGCGAAATCGATCGTGCTGCCGCCCTTGGCCGGATCGTCCATCACGCCGACGCGGATCATCACGGCGAGCTTGCGGCGCACCATGTCGTCGAGGCGCGAAGTCGATACCGAGCCGTTCGCAATCGCCTGCTTGACGGCCGTCGGTGTCAGGTACACGGTCGTCCCGACGTCCTCTTCCTCGTCGAGCCCCGCGTTGATCGCCGCGGCGGTGCTGTGCGTGGCGCCCCAGTCGGACTGCACCTGGCCCTGGAAGCCCCATTCGTTCTTCAGCACGTCGTTCAGCAGATGGTTGTTCTCGCACGCATACGCGCCGTTCAGGCGGTTGTAGCTGCACATCACGCTGCCGGGCCGCCCGCGCTTCGCGGCGATCTCGAACGGCAGCAGGTACAGCTCGCGCAGCGTGCGTTCGTCGATCTGCGTATTGCCGCCCATCCGGCCGTGCTCCTGTTCGTTGCCGGCGTAGTGCTTGATGGTCGCGATGACTTTCTGCCGTTGCGTGGCGAGCGTGCGTTCGGCGAGCAGGTCGCCGGCGAGCAGCGGATCCTCGCCGAGATACTCGAACAGGCGGCCGCCACGCGGCTCGCGTGCGAGATTGGTGCCGCCGCCGAGGCCCATGCCGAACCCTTGCGCGCGCAACTGGATCGCGACCTGCTTGCCGTAGTCGTACGACAGGCGGCGATCCCAGCTCGCGGCGACGGCGATCGTCGCGGGGAACGTCGTGCTGGCCTGCGACGTGCTGCCGGAACCGGTCGCCGAGTCGACCATGTTGAGATCGGGAATACCGAGCCGCGGCACGCCCTGGATGTAGCCGGCGCCACCGCCCGGCACCTTGGACATTTCGTATTGCGAATGAATGAACTGCAGTTTCTCGTCGAGCGTCATCTTGCGCACGAGCCGGTCGGCGCGCTGTTGCGCGGCGGCCGACGCGAACGCATCGGTGGCGTCGCCCTGCGAGTTGAAATCGGCGTTGCTTGCGTAGGCATTGGTGCAGAGGGTCGCTGCCAGCACGACGGCCGGCCAGAGTGTGTCCCGCATGTTGCTCTCCATGATCGTATTGCCGGTTGTTCGAATGATGTCTGGAGCTGCGCACGTCCGGTGGATTCGCACCGGACGTATTCGGCTGGCGATGCAGGGTGGTTGCGCGTCGGCATGCCAGGCCAGGCGGGGAATCGTTACGGCCGGTTGGGCTCGACCGGTCAACGCGGGCGGCGACGCACAGGCCGCCCGACGCTGCCGAATCGGATGTAGCGATTCTCTGCAGCGACTAATGGTATGAATGTAGTTTGACTACAGCATCGGTGTTTCTACCGATACGTACGATCTTTATTCGACACGGCCGCGAGACGCGATGAAAAGACGGTCATCGTTCCCGATTGCGGCGGCAGTGCGGAGTAAGAAGTACCTGCGGACGGGCGTTTGCGCGGGGATTGCGCCGATGAAGGCGGTGCGGCTCGTTGCGTGCGCATCGAACCGGGCCGGGTGCGCGGAGACCCGCGCGACTCGGCCGGCATGTGGAGCGTTACTTGGTGACGAGTGCGCCGGTCAAGCCCGCGCTGATCGCCGGCAACAGCAGGTTCAGCACGCGGCTCGCGCGGACGAGCCCGGTGTTGTCGACATAGACGATGTCCTTCGACGCCAGCGGGAACTGGTTCGCGAGCAGCATCGAAACCGGCGACTCCATGTCGAGGTGATAGATGACGGGCGCGCTGTCCGCGTCCTTGCGCAGCACGAACACCTGCTTCGCATTCGAGGTCTGCTGGTTGAGCTGGCCGGCCTGCGTGAGCGCCTCGCTCAGCGTGAGCGAACCATCGCGCAGCGGTGCAACGGCTTGCGGCCTGACCACTTCGCCCATCACGTACACGGGATTGTCGTCGCGCGCGCCGACATGCAGCATGTCGCCGGGCTTCAGCATGATGTCGGCCGGATTCTTCCCCGTCTTCATCATCCGCGCGACGTTCAGCGGATAGATCGTGCCATTGCGGGTGATCGTGACGCGGCTTTGATCCGCGGTCGGCGCAAAGCCGCCCGCGCGACTGACGGCTTCGATCAGCGTCATCGGAATGTCGTTGATCGCCTGTGCGCCCGGGTTGCGCACCTCGCCGTCGATATAGACCTGCGTGGCGCGGAACGACGCCACGCGAACGGTGACCTGCGGCTTGACGAATACCTTGCTGAGTTCGGTCGTGACCTCGCGCTGAATCTGTGCGGCGGTTTTCCCGACCGCGCGGATCGGGCGCGGGACGTACGGAAACTGCACGTTGCCGTTGTTGTCGACGACGAAACCGGGCGCGGCGTCGGCAGCCTTCGTGTTCTGCACCGGTTGCCCCGCGGCCGTGGCGAATTCCGGGTGATCCCATACCGTGATCTGCAGCACGTCGCCGGCGCCGATCCGGTAGATGTCCGGCTTCGCGAACAAGTTCGCCGGGAGGGACGTGGCGGGCGCGCTTTTCTGTTCGGCCCGGATCCGCTCGATCTGCGTCAGGTCGATCTGCTTGACCGGCACCTGCATGTCGCTGGTCACGTCGCCGTTGTCGGCGGTCGTGACCGGCAACGCGGTCGAGCTCATGTGCTGCCCCGGCACCAACGTGCAGGCGGAAAGCATCGCGACGGTCGCGAAGGAGAGGGCCGTGCACACGCGGCGCATGGCAGTGCGATGGTGATCCGGCGTCACGGCATCGAACGGTCGATCGTTGTTCATTTTTTTATCCAGCATCGTTGAATCAGGAAATTCGGGTCGTCACGTCGATGTCGGCGTATCGGGCTGCTTGCCTGCAAATTGCGAAACAACGACTACCCGGCGCAGTCGTCGCCGCAACGCTTCGGCGGCCGTTCATTTGATACGGTATCCGGATCGAATTCGGGCCGGCGGTCGCGAGCCCGATTCGCTCTTCACATCGTCGTGACGCTCCTTGATGGCATTCAAATCCACGGCAATCGATCCGTTCTTCATGGCGACGTCGCTTCCGGAATCGATTGTCAAAAATTGGCAATGACGGATTGACGTTTGCATGCCCGGCCGGGGACGTGGCGGCGATTTCGATGCCGATTCGCACGTCGCGATTGCCGATCGCGAACAGAGCGTAACGCAGGTTGGCCGCTTCCATTTCGCGGAGACGGCTTAATGTAAGCCATCGCACGCAGCGTGTTGCGCATCTATCGCATAGTTGCGCCAACGAACATGGTCGCGCATTCCCGGCGGCAAGGCAGCAGCTTCCTGGTCATGCGCATTCGTGTTCCGGCACCGGTGCCCGGCGCGATGCGTCAGGCGAGCGGCCCGGCATGAACGACGAATGTGCGGGTCGGGCACGGCATCGCGCCGGCTTCCGACTCATTGCCTGCGAGAAATTTCATGACACGCTTCATTGCCCGTTCGAGGGCTCCTTTGCGGTTGGGTTTGGGCGGCGGCGGAACGGATGTGCCGCCTTATTCGGACCGGTTCGGCGGTCTGGCGCTCAATGTGACGATCGAAAAATTCGCGTATGCATCGATCGCGCCGCGCGACGACGCGAAGGTCGAACTGGTGGCGGCCGATACCGACACGCGCTGGATCGGCTCTGTGGCGCCGGTGCTCGAGGTACAGAACGGGCTCGGGTTGCACGTCGGCGTCTACAACCGGATCGTCCGGGATTTTCATGGCGGCCACCCGTTGGCCGTCACGATCACGACGTGCTCCGAAGCACCGCCGGGATCGGGGCTCGGATCGTCGTCGACGATCGTCGTCGCGCTGGTCAGGGCGTTCTGCGAACTGCTGTCGTTGCCGCTCGGCGAATACGACATCGCACACCTCGCGCACGACATCGAACGAGAGGATCTCGGGCTGGCCGGCGGCAAGCAGGATCAGTACGCGGCGACCTTCGGCGGGCTGAACTTCATGGAGTTCTACGGCGATCGCGTGATCGTCAATCCGTTGCGGATCAAGCAGGAAATCAAGGCCGAGATGGAGGCGTCGCTGGTGCTGTACTACACCGGCGTCTCGCGCGAGTCGGCCAACATCATCAAGGAACAGAGCAGCAACGTGACGGAAGGCGTCGTCGATTCGCTGGCCGCGCTGCACGAAGTGAAGGACGAAGCCATCCGGATGAAAGAGGCCGTGCTGCGCGCCGATTTCGATGCGTTCGCCGCGTCGATGCGTGACGCATGGGAATCGAAGAAGCGGATGGCGAAAAACATCTCGAACTCGATGATCGACGACCTGTACAAGGTCGCGGTCCGCGCCGGCGCGAAGGCCGGCAAGGTGTCCGGCGCCGGCGGCGGCGGTTTCATGATGTTCTTCGTCGATCCGGTCGAACGGTCGGCCGTGATGCGTGCGCTGGATACGTACAAAGGAATCAACGGCCAGGTGCTCAACTGCACGTTCACGGATATCGGCGCGCAGTCGTGGAGAAAGAATCAATGACGATCGGAGTAGAGAGCGAAATTCGCCAGACGCTGTCGGTTTTGACGGCGCTCGTGTCCGACCGCGAGCAACTGGCGCGGATCGAACAGGTAGCGGATCGGGTGACGGCGGCGCTGCGCACGGGCAACAAGATCCTGCTCGCGGGCAATGGCGGCAGCGCGGCGGATGCACAGCATATCGCCGGCGAATTCGTCAGCCGTTTCAACTTCGACCGGCCGGGGCTCGCGGCCTTTGCACTGACCGTGGACAGCTCGGTCATGACCGCGATCGGCAACGACTACGGCTACGAGAAACTGTTCGAGCGCCAGATTCAGGCGACAGGGCGTCCCGGCGACATCTTCTGGGCCTATTCGACGTCCGGGCGTTCGCCGAACATTCTCCGTGCGCTGGAAGTGGCGAAGGCGGCCGGCATGTTTTCGGTCGGGTTCACCGGCAACGGTCCCGGTGCGGCCGAGATGCGTCAGCGTGCGGATATCAGCATCGAGATTCCGTCCGCGTCGACCCCGAAGATCCAGGAAGGGCATCTCGTGTGCGGCCACATCATTTGCGGCATCGTCGAAGAGCGGATCTTCGGATGAGCGCGATGTTGCCATGCCTGATCCTGGCGGGCGGCCTCGGCACGCGGCTGCGCCCGGTGTTGGGCGACACGATGCCGAAGGCGCTCGCGTCGATCGATGGCGAGCCGTTTCTGTGCTGGATGCTCAGAGGGCTCCTGCAGCAGGGCGTGACGGACGTGGTGCTGTCGCTTGGCTACGGCAGCGGCCCGATCAAGGAACTCGTGACGTCCCGCGACTTCGGGCTCGCGATTTCGGTGATCGAGGAAGACGAGCCGCTCGGCACCGGCGGCGCGATCGTTCACGCGATGAAGGCCCACGGCGCGCCCGACATGATCGTGATGAACGGCGATACGTTGTCGAATCTGGATCTGCGGTCGTTGTCGGCGTTTTATCGCGCGACGGGCCCCGATCTCGTCGTGGCGGCGGCGCAGGTCGACGATGCTTCACGCTACGGCACGCTCGATTTCGATGCGGCGTCGCGCCGGTTGGCGGCGTTCCGCGAAAAGCGTCCGGGACAGGGCTACATCAATGCGGGCACGTATGTCGTCAATGCGCGCACGCTGCTCGGCTTCGATCTCCCGGCGAAATTCTCGTTCGAACAGGATTTCCTGGGCGAACAGGTCGCCGCGCTCGACATCCGCGTGTTCCCCGAGGTGACGGAGTTCATCGATATCGGGGTGCCGGCGGATTACGCGCGTGCGCAAACCGTCATTCCGCTGATGCTGGAGACCGGGACCAGTGAAGCGTAAAGCCCTTTTTCTGGATCGCGACGGCGTGATCAACGTCGACTACGGGTACGTCCACCGGCAGCAGGACTGCGTGTTCGTCGACGGCATCTTCGATCTCGTGCGGCTGGCCAATGCGACCGGCCACCGGGTGGTTGTCGTGACGAATCAGGCCGGGATCGGCCGCGGGTATTTTTCGGAGTCGCAGTTCGTCGCGTTCATGAACTGGATGCGCCGCAGTTTCGAGGAGCGCGGCGCGAGAATCGACCGCGTCTATTTCTGCCCGCATCACCCGGTGGCCGGTATGGGCCGCTACCGGCAGGCATGCGCGTGCAGGAAACCGGAGCCCGGGATGCTGAACGACGCACAGCGGGATCTCGGCCTCGATATGTCCGCATCGATCCTGGTCGGCGACAAGCCATCCGATCTCGATGCCGGCGCGCGCGCCGGCGTGGGGCGTCGTTTCCTGTTCGTCGGCGACCGGCACGGCCGCGCGGAAATCGAATCGGGCATCGACGTCGTGACGCGGCTGTCCGACATCGGCGCGGCGCTGGAAGAGACCGGAATCGCAGCCGCGCGTGTTTAGGCGTGGCGGCAGGGTCGACGGCCGCATACCGGAATGAAATGAACGAGGCCTCGATAACGGCTTGCCGGCCGTTGCGCCGATTCGAGCGGAAACATCCGGGGAATTCAGGTTTCCGGCGCGATGGATTCCCGGTCGGCACTGAAGGGTTTTCAGCCGGATTTTCAAAGAAATGAATGTGAACAACAACGCGCGTAAAGCGGCGAAGCCAGCCGGCTCTTCAATTCTGGAGTTCAGCATGAAGATGGACCGACCTGCATTGACCGGGCACCAAAACGAAACGAAACCTGTTTCCCGGCATGTGACGCGGTTGTCGCCGATCGATTTGGTGGAGAACATGCTCGACAACGGGCGCCTTTTCGCAGCCGTCGTCGCGGCATGCCTGCTGCTGGCGATCGTCTATGCGATCGCGGCAACGCCGGTGTATTCGGCCGACACGCTGATCCAGATCGAGGAAAACAAGGCCAGCGCGCTGGGTTCGCTGTCGTCGATCTCCAAGGCGCTGGATATTCAGAATTCGGCCGTGGTCGGCGAAATCGACATCGTCCGCTCGCGCTCGGTCGTGATGGAAGCGATCAACGCGACGGCCGCCCAGGCCGAGGTGTCGGTCGAGAACCACTTCCCGCTCGTCGGCGGCCTCATCGGCGCGTTCCTGTCGAAGGACGCGAATGGCCTCGCCGAGCCGCCGCTCGGGATGTCGTCGTGGGCGTGGGGCGGCGAGCGTCTTGAATTCAGGACGTTCGAGGTTCCGTCCGCGCAGATCGGCAAGGCGCTGGAGTTCGATTATCTCGACGACAACCGGTTTCAGCTGAAGGACCGTAACGGTCAGGAAGTGCTGAACGGGGTGGTCGGCGTGCCGAGCGCGAGCAACGGTTATCAGGTCGACGTGGCGCGGATCATCGCGCGCCCCGGTGCGGAATTCCGCGTGCGGCGCGTGGCCACCGACGTTCGCGTTGACGCGATCCTGAAGAAACTGGGCGTGACCGAGACGAAACGGCAGTCGGGCATCATGCAACTGAGTTTCGAGGATGCCGATCCGATCTTCGCCGCCCGCATGCTCAATGCGATCGCCGCGGCCTACCTGAGCTTCAACGCGCGACGCCGCGCCGACGATGCCGAGCGCAGCCTCACGTTCCTCAACGCGCAAATGCCGATCGTCAAGGCCCGGCTGCAACAGGCCGAGCAGGCGTTGAACGCGTTTCGCAATCAGCAGGGTTCGATCGACGCGCAGGGCGACGTCCGGCTGCTGGTCGAACAGCTCGCGTTCGTCGACAAGTCGCGGCTCGAGACCAAGCTCGAATACCAGGACCTGTTGTCGAAATACGTTCCGGGGCAACCGCAGGTCGTCGCGGCGTCCAACAAGCTGAAGGAACTCGACAAGCAGGCCGCCGTGCTGAAGGACAAGGCGGCGCGCCTGCCGTCGCAACAACAGACGTACTTGCGCCTGGCGCGCGACGTCGAGGTCAACAATCAGCTCTATGTCGGGCTGCTGAACAACACGCAGCAGTTGCAGATCGCGGAAGCCGGGACGGTCGGCAACGCGTCGATCGTCGACAAGGCGGTCGTCAGCGACAAGCCGGTCCGGCCGAAGCGCCTGGTCGCGATCCTGGCCGGTGCCGTGATCGGGCTGATGCTGGGCTTCCTGGCCGCGCAGGGCCGTGCATTGCTGTCCGGGCGCATTCGCGATCCGCACGACCTGGAAGCGGCGCTCGGTATTCCGATGCTCGGCATCCTGCCGAATTCGCGACGCCAGATGGACGCGGATGCGCACCGCACGCCGGCCTTCATCGCGACGAAAGAGCCGGCCGACGTGCCGCTGGCCGATGCGATGGACAGCCTCGCGCTGACGTTGCGGCACCGGCTGGCCGCGTATGGCGGCGACGCGAAGATCGTGCTGGTGTCGTCCGCGGCGCCCGCGCAGGGCAAGTCGATGATTGCCGCCAATCTCGCCTACCTGTTCTCCGAGAGGGGGCTCAAGACGGTGATCGTGGACGCCAACGTGCGCGCGCCGGGGCTGCATCGCTACTTTCCGGTGACCGCGACGAAGGGTCTGTCCGAGGTGCTGAAGGGTTCGCTGCCGGCCGAGGAGGCGATCACCCGCGCGACCGAACACCTCGATGCGCTGTCGGCCGGAAAGCAGGGCACGTCGACGCGCAACCTGTTCAACATCGCTCGTCTCGACAAGCTGGCCGCGTCGTTGCGGGGCCGCTACGACATGATCGTCGTGGATGCGCCGTCGGCGCTGCCGGTGGGCGATATCGCCGCGTTGTCGCGGATCTCCGACATGACGCTGCTGGTGGCGCGCCAGGGTTCGGCCAGTTCGGCCGGCGTGACGGATGCGCTCGAGAGCCTGGGCAAGGTCGGCGTGCGCGTCGACGGGCTGGTGTTCAACGGTTTCGAGCCGTCGCCGTTGCAGGGCGTTCGCCGAATCGGCGCCGGCTTCGCCGCGGCACGCGCGTGATCGTGCAGGCGAGGAGCGCATCGCATGAGTGATTCGATGGCAAGCAAGGATGGACCGCGACGCGCGTCGCAAGCGGTGCGGGTCGTGTGGTTTCTCGGGCCGCGGCCGGTGAGCTGGAATGGCGTGATGCGATACAGCCTCAAATGTATCGATTTCATCCCGGCATTTGCGGGGTTCGACGTCGAGCCGATCGACATTCCGGCCGAGCCGCGTTCGTTGCGGCGCTACTGGACGCAGTTCGTGCTGTATCCGCTGCGCGCGGTGTCGGCGGCGCGCGCGGGGCACTTCGTGATGCTGTACCAGGAGGACCTGGCCTTCATGATTCCGCTGATCCAGTGGGTCGGCGGGCGGGTCGGCATCGTGCTTCATCACGTGCAGCGTCCCGGGCAGGTGCGCGGCGTGGTCGAGAAGCTGAAGAACGCGTATATGCGGTTGACGCAGTCGCTGATCGCGACGGCAGACGTGGTGCTCGCGCCGTCGGAGGTGACGGCGCAAGAGGCGCTGGCGGATCTGCACATTCAGGCCGACCGGATGCAGGTCGTCCCCAATGCGTTCGACGATCGTTATGCGCCGATCGACGCCGGCGTGCGCGAACAGGCACGCGCGGCGCTGCTGGCGCGCTTCGGCATCCGGATCGGCGAAGCGCTGGTCGTGCTGAACGTCGGCTCCGATGAAACGCGCAAGAACAACGCGACGCTGTTTCGCGCGCTGGCGTCGCTCGGGCGCAAGGACGTCGTGGTGCTGCGCGTGGGCAGTGCGCAAAACCAGGCCAACCGGGACGAGTGCCGGGCCATCGCCGCGCAGGCGGGAATCGTCGCCCATTTCGTCGAGAACGTCGACGACGACGATCTTGGTTATTTCTTCCAGGCGTCGGACCTGTACGCGTCGCCGACGCTGCACGAAGGTTTCGGCCGCACGGTGATCGAGGCGCAGTTCGTCGGCGTGCCGGTCGTCGCATCGGATCTGCCGGTGTATCGCTACACGATGGGGGATTCGTTCGTGGCCGTGGCCGATGCGATGGATGCCGCCGAATGGGGCCGGCAGATCGATCGCGTCGCGGGCGACCCGATACTCCGCGCGAGACTGGTGAGCGACGGGCGGGCAAACGCACAGCGCTTTTCGTCTCGCGCGGTCAGCGCGCAGCTGCACGACGTGCTGGACCGTGCCGTGCATGACGGCTCGCGCGCAAGCCGGGCCGAAGCGTGAAAGAGGCGGTGATGCGAACGATTCGAGCCGACGGCAGGGCCGAAGCGGCATTGGCGCTGACCGTCGCGACGCTGTTCCTGCTCGCGTTGACGGTCAACGCGATGCTGCCGGCGCTCGGCGCGATGGAACCGAGCGCGACCTGTACGTTGCTGTTGGCGGTGGCGGGGGTGATCGCGCTGATCGTCGCGCGCCCGGTGTTCGCCGTGTCGATGCTTTACACGCTGGTGATCGGGTTGACCGCTTTCGTGGCCGGCGTGGGGATCGAATCCGGCGGGTTTCTCCGGGAAACGGACATCTTCGGCGTCGCGAACGGCGCGTTCAGCCGGTTGCTGTCGTTCTATGTGATTTTCATTGCGTGCGCACAGTTCGGGTTCAACCGGTTTCTGAAGGTGCGTACCGCGCACGAGCCGATCCGCGCGCGGATGACGCTCCAGCCGATCAGCGTCGTACTCGGCCTGGGGCTGGTCGCCGCGATCCTCGCCACGGGCGTGCTGGCGGGCTTGACGGGCGGCTTCTCGGTGCTGAGCGGCGTCAACCGCTACGCGCTGCGCAACGACGCGTCGAACAGTACGCTGTTCAACCTGTTCCTGAACAACCAGACCTTCGTTGCCGTGCTGCTCAGTACCTTCTGCACGAGTTCGAACAAGACCGTGCGATGGGTGTCCATCTTCATGATGGTCGCCGATCTGGTGCTCGAGGCGTTGCACGGCGAGCAGTTCATGGCCGTATTGCATGTGTGCATGACCGTCCTGACTCCGCTCATCGCGATTCAGGCGATGAACGGCAAACCGGTGATGCGCTATCTGGGGATCGGCTCGGCCGTCGCGCTCGTGATCGGCAGCGTATCCTTGTTCTACGCGTACAAGGGGCAGGGGCTGGATGTCGCCGAAACGGTGATGTCGCGTTTTCTCGAGCAGGGGCAGGCGTGGTACGTGGTGGACGGCGACGCGCATCTGTTCGGCGCGCCGGCGCTCGGCGGGATGGCGGCGTTCGGGCGTTTCGCGGCATCGCTCGGCTCCTTCACGGAACCGACGTTCTTCAGCGATGCGCCGGTGAGCGGCTTGCGCGACCTGATGCTGTCGTACGGCACGCCGGAGATCCTGAAGGCCTACGTGTTCGACGACGTCACGTTCACGATGGGAAACATGGCGGTGCCGGTCTACTGGTTCGGTTATGCGGGCGGCGCGCTCTTCGTTGCATTGACGGGCGTGATATACGGTGCGGTGAGCGCGATGCTGATTCAGGTCGCGATGCGCGGCGGTGTCGTGATGCTGTGGCTGACCACGAAGATCTTTGCCTACGCAACCTACTCGATCCAGCAAGGCGACTACTGGACCCTGTTCGGGGCGCGCACGCTCTTCTACTTGCTGATCGCGCTGATCTGGTGGGTTTGCATCGACGCGAGGCGCTCGAACGCCGATGCGACGCGGACGGGGCTATCTTGAACGCGTTCGTCAGGCTTCTGTTTTCGTCGTTCGCGGGCGTGGTGTGCGAAAAGATCATCGGGGCACTCGCCGCGATCGCGAGCAATCACCTGTTCGCGAACATCTACGGCGCGCGCCTGTTCGGTGAATTGCAGTTCGCGTTGTCGCTTGCCTATGTGATCGGCAGCGTCGCGCTGATCTTCGGCGCGCAGGTGATCCAGCCGATCCTCGGCAAGCACCCTCGTTTGCGGCACATGGTCGTCTACCGCGCGTTTCGCTTGCGGCTCACGCTGACGCTGGCCGTCATGCTGCTGTTCATGGGCATCGTGGTGATCGTCATGCGCCCGTCGAGCGTGTCCGAGCTCACGTTGATCGCGGCCTTCGCGTTGATCGTGGAGCCGATCGCGCTCGGCTCGCTGATGGCCTATGCCGAATCCAAGCCGTGGGTCATCACGCGGGCGAGAGCCTATGCAAGCTGTGTCCGGGTGCTGTGGCTGTACGTCGCGGCCCACGCGTCGATGGGCGTGATCGTGGCCGCGTTCGCGTGGCCTCTCGAGGCATGCGTGGCCGCGGTCGCGCCGTTCAGTCGTTATCGCTCGCTGGCGCTGAAGTCGCCCAAATCGTTTCGCGGCAACGCAGCCGTGACGAAAGCGCTGGTCGTGCGCGGGCTGAGGATCTGGCCGGCCATCGCGGCCAGTGTCCTGGTCTTGCGGATGGACCGGCTGCTGCTCGGCGTGCTGGTCTCCAAGGCGGATCTCGGCATCTACGCGTCGGCGGCCTCGCTGGTCGAGCAGTGGAATTCGGTCGGAACGACGCTGGCGCTGGCATTGGCGCCGAGCATGGTCTTTGCGGCGCGGACCGAGTCGCTCGTGCGTGCCAAGGCGTTCAAGCTCGGTCTGTATCTCGGCCTGGTCGGCTGCGTCGCGTGGGTGGGCAGCTATTTCATCGGCCAGAAAGTGTTCCTGATGATCTACGGGCCCGCGTTCGTCCAGGGTGTGCCGATCATGATCTACGCGACCGGATGCTCGATCGCCACGTTCGTCGATGCGGGGCTGAGCACGTGGCTGCTGGCCGTGCGCCGTTACCGGCTCATCATGATCAAGCAGGTGCTGATCGTCGCGGCCATCGTCGCCGCGCCGTTTGTCATGCCGCGCTCGCTGGTGATGTATGCGCCTTCGACGGGCATCGCCGTGTCGCTGGTCGCCTTCTGGTGCATCGTTCTCGGGAATCTTGCGTACAACCGGGAGCGCTCATGAAGAACCGCTTCCGGGCAGCCCGTGGTTTGCCGCACCGGCAACCGGCCGAACGCGAGCGCCGGGATTCGCATGCAGTGAATGGAATGAAGAGAGTTTCGGATCGATGGAGGGGCCGCTCGTGAAGAGTCGAGTGCTGATGGTGATGACGCGGGACATTCCGCAGGAAGTGACGAACGGGCGGGAGCGTACGCTGAGCTTCATCCGGAAAGCGCTTGGCGACCAGACGGAAGTGGCCGAATTCAAGATTCGGTCCGTGTTCGAGGATGGTGGCTTGCGCGCGAAGATCGGCGCGGCGGTGCGCGTCGGATGGAGCGTGTTGCGTGGTGCGCCTTGCGCGCTTCAGGTGGCGATGTTCTCGCACCCGGGCAAGCGGACGGCGCTGTTGCGCGCCGTCGATGCGTTCAAGCCGGACGTGATCTATTTCGACGGCATCCGGCTGGTGGATTACGCGATCCTGGTTCGGCGCAACGTGCCCGCGTGCCGAATCGTCGTGGATTTCGACGATCTCATGTCGCGCCGCGCGAACATCCTGCGCGAGCAGGATTTTCCGCTGTCGGCCGGGTATCTGGAAAAGTCGATTCCAGGGCCGTTCGTCAGGCTCGCCAACGCGAGGATGATCCGCAACGCGTTTCTGGGTTATGAAGCGTTCGCGCTCAAGCGGCAGGAACGCGCGGCGATCGGGTCGTCGAATGCCGTCACGCTCGTTTCCGCGGAAGACGCGCATTCGTTGAGGATGTCGCTCACCGACGACGAGGCCGTGAAGACGCATGTGATCGCGCCGCCGATGAATGCGCTGAAACCGGTGCGTCATCCGGCGGCGCCGTTCCGGTTCGTGTTTATCGGTTCGGACCGGCAGTTGCAGAACCGGCTCGCGATCGAGTACCTGGTGGCATTGTGGGCACGCGTCAGGCCGGCCACGCCGCTGGTGATCTTCGGGCGCATGACCGGTCGCTACGATCCCGTTCCGAACGTCGAATTCGCCGGATTCGCGCCAACGCAGGCGGACGTCTATACCGGATCCTCGATCGCGTTGTGTCCCGCGTTCCTTCGCGGCGGCATCAAATCGAAGGTGCTGGAAGCCATTTCGTACGGGTGCGTGCCGGTCGGAAACGAAGCCGCTTACGAGGGCCTCGGATTCCACGACGACGCGCTGGCGATGAGCGAAGCGCGACTGGAGCGGTTCGTCGCCGAACCGTCCGCGGATCTGGTGCGTGTCGTCGAAGCGGCGACGCGATTCGCCGCCTATTGCGAGCAGCACTTCAGCATGTCGGTATTCGATCGGCGCTGGCGCGACGTGATCGCGCCCACGCCGGGCAGCCCGTCGTGACGGGCCGGGCAGCGCGCCGCGCCCGATCCAACCGGAAAGCCGGCGCAGTCGAAAGGAGGGCCTCGACGTCGTGATCTGAACGGTTCGCGGATGGCCGGCTTCCGGACCCTCGCATGGGGATGCGTGATAACCGGAAAGGGGAGAGCCTTCCGCGAGCGACTTGCCGTCCTTCGGCCGATCGATTCAGCAACTCGGCCGAAGGACGCCATATCCCATTCTTCACCGATATCTAATTAAAAATGAGACCGATCATATTTGGCGGGCGGTTCGGATGGTTGCATCCGGGCGAAGGGACGAGGGGTGTCGTCCTGTGCAACGCTTACGGGCACGAATCCGTCTGGAGTCACGGCGGCATGCGGAGCCTGGCGGACCGCCTGTCCGCCAGCGGGATTCCGGTGCTGCGTTTCGATTACCGCGGAACGGGCGATTCCGACGGGGCCGATGGCGCGAGCGACCAGTTCGAGACGGCCGTCGACGATGTGCGCGCGGCCATCGCGCGGCTTCGCGAAGAAACGGGCGTCGCCCGGGTGACGCTGTGCGGCCTGCGGCTGGGCGCGGCATTCGCGCTAGTCGCGGCGAGCCAGTGCGACGTGGATGCGCTCGTGCTGCTGGCGCCGGTGGCGAGCGGGCGAAGCTACGTGCGCGAGTTGTCGATCATGCGCAATATCTGGCTCGACCAGTTGCCGGCGCCATTGCGTGAGGCCCAACCGAAAGACGCACCATTCAACGTACTCGGGCAGGTCTACAGTCCGGTGTTCCGTGCGCGGCTCAATGCGTTCGATGCGGTCGATGCGTTGAAGGACAGCGTACGCGCGCCGGCGCCGGACACGCTGATCGTCGACGTGAATGTCGGCGGCAGCGAAGCCCTGAAACAGAAGCTGGAAGCGCTGGGCGGTGAAGTCGAGTCAAGGTCGTTCGAAGGCTACGCCGCGTTCATGCAGGAAACGACGTTCTCGAGCATGCCGACGCGTGTATTCGACGCCGTGGTCGACTGGATCGCGGCCAGGGCGGCCGGGCAGGCGCCGTCGCCCGGTGTCGCGTTGAAAGCGGACTGGGATGCAGGCCTGATGCTCCGGACGCCGGAAGCCTGCGAACAGCCGGTCAGGTTCGGCGTTGCGGGTTTGTTCGGCATCCTGTGCCTGCCGCCGGCCATGCGCGATCGTGGCCCGGTTCTGCTGATCACGAACACGTCGGCCAGCGCGCATGTCGGCGACAGCCGGCTATCGGTGCGCATTGCCCGGGAACTGGCGCGCCGCGGCATCGCATCGCTGCGGTTCGACGGACGCGGGATCGGCGACAGTGTCTCCGGGAGCGGCGCCCGTGCGCCGGTCTATTCGAGTGCCGTCGTCGAGGACGTCGCGACGGCTGCCCACTGGTTGAAGGAACAAGGGTATCGCCATGTCGTGTCCTTCGGCATCTGCTCGGGCGCGTACAGCGCGTTGCGTGCGGCGCTCGTGGGGCGCGCGCTGTCGGGTGTCATCTCGGTGAACCTGCAGAGTTTCCATATGCCCGACGACATGCCGACCGACGCGCTGCGCAGGCATCGCCCCAATTCGATCGCCGGTTACCGGTCGTCGTTCTTCGAGCTGAAGAAATGGAAGCAGGTGCTGTGCGGCGATCGAAAGATCATGCCGTTCGTCCGGCTCGTCCTGAAGCGCGTGGCGACGCTTGCGGCGGTCCGGATCGGCGCGTGGCGACACCGGATCGCCGGATGGTCGTGCGCGCAGACGATACCGGTCGATCCTCATGAAATCCTGCGCACGCTGCAGCGCAAGGAGGTGAGCACGCTGTTCGTCTGCGGCGCATACGACAGCAGCCTGGACCTGATGACGATGTATTTCGGCCCGCGCGGAAAGCGGCTGTCGCGCTTCTCGGGCGCGCGCACGGTCGTGCTCGACGACCTCGATCACAGTCTGTTCAGTTCGCATGCGGCCGAACAGGTGATCGGGTTGTGCAGCGAATTCGTCAAGGGTCTCGATTCCCGCCGCGCGCCGCTCGGCAGGATCGTCAAGGCTGGATCGCCCGCGTGACGCGAGGCCGGCGCCGGTTTTGCCACGCGCGCCGGCCTCATTGCTGCCCGACGGCACGGGAGGGCTATGTCAGTTGTCGCACAGTCGGCGAGCGGGGGCGGTGATACGGTAACTCGCCTGTCCTCGGCCACGCCGCCTGCCCACTACACGACCCCAACGATGAACTCGAAAAGCTCCGGACGTCTGGATCATATCGACGCGATGCGCGCCGTCGCGGTCCTGCTCGTCATCTGGACGCATTACGCCGAGCGGTTCGTCGCGCTGGCGGGCACCCAACAGTGGCTCGACACGCTGCAACGCTCCGTCAATTTCGGGCGGATCGGCGTGGTGGTGTTCTTCGGCATCAGCGGCCTGCTGATTCCGAGCAGCCTGCGCGGCGCTGCTGGACAAGGCACGCGGCGCTTCCTGATCCGTCGCTTCCTGCGGTTGTATCCGGCGTTCTGGTTGTCCATTCCGGTCGGCTGCCTCGTGTTCTGGACGTTGTTCGGAAAACCGGTAAGCGTGTCGCTGCTCGTTGCCAACGCAACGATGATTCCGACCGCGTTCGGGCAGGAGCCGGTCATGGGGCATTACTGGACGCTCGAAACGGAGCTGTATTTCTACGCGCTGTGTCTCGTGTTGTTCTGGTGGGGCGGGCTGCACCGGATGCGCGATCTCGCGCTCGTCTGCATCGCGCTGTGCACGGTATTCGTGATCACCCTCGGGTTGCACATCATTCCCGAGAATGCATTGGGCCAGTACAAGGCGATGCCGTATCACCTCGCGATCATGTTCTGGGGGGCCTGTTTTCGTCAGGCGTACGACCATCCGCTCGACGTGTTGCGTGTGAGATGGGGGCGCGGCGAGCATGCCGGAATCACGCTGACGTACCGATCCGTGGTTGGCCTGCTGGCGGCGATGATCGTCGGCGTCGCACTGATTGGCGCCATCAACGATTGGCGACATCACAACCTGGTTCATCTGCCGTCGTCGCTCGCTTACGTGATCGGCATCGCGATATTCGCGGCGATGGCGACGGTATTGAAAATCCGCGCGCGGTCATTCGCGAAGCTGGGCGAAGTCAGCTACTCGATTTACCTGTTTCATGCGATCCCGCTGTTCGGGTTTTACTGGCTGTGCGAGCGTTATCAATGGACCGGGTGGCCGCTGGGCGTCTACATGATCGTGCCCGTTGTGCCGTTGATTGCGTTGTCATACGCAAGCTACCGGTATTGCGAGGCGCCCTGTGTCCGGCTTGCGCACCGCCTGACCGCGTCGCGGCCACGCGGCGATCTGCCGGCCGGCAATCATCCGGTCAACGCGGCGCAGGATCCGGTTCGAAACTGACCGGGCGCGGAAGCGTTGCGGCTGAAAGTGGCGACCTCGTGTCGCCGACGTGAATGGAATGGACTGCATGGAGTGGGAGAGGATGGTGGCGATTGATGAAGGCGGCGGTGTGCCGCGATATCGAATGTTTCAACCCGCGGCAGGGAAGTTCAATTGAATAGCTTCCCGTCGGTTGGCTCCCGCGCGGAAGCGACGCGCATCGTCGTGATCAATGACTACGCGCGAAAGGGTGGCGCGGAAGAGGTCTACCGGACCTCCATCGAAATGCTGCGAAAGATTCCGGGCGTCGACGTGTACTCGTTCGACGAGACGAATTTCCCGCCGGGCGAAGGCTCGTTCACGCGCGGCTGGAACCGTGCCGCGGCGAACGCCCTGGCGGCGCTGCTCGACGAGGTGCGTCCGCATCGCGTGCTCGTGCACAACTATCACAACCTGCTGACGCAATCGATCCTGCCGGTACTCGCGCGTTACCGCCGCGAGCAGGGATTCCGTACGTATCTCACGTGCCACGACTACCACCTGGTCTTTTACAACCCGAATCTGCTGGCCTATCGCAACGGGCGTCCGGTGCCGGTGCCGGTCGATGCGCTGTCGAAGCCGACGCGATTGTTCAGGCTTGCGAGCCCTCGAGGGCGTATTCATGACACGGTGAAGAAGCTGCACTGGCATGCTGTGTACGCGTATTGCAATCCGCAACACGTATTCGACCTGTTCCTGTGCCCGAGCCCGTATATGCGCACCGCACTCGCGCAGCGCGGCATCACGCGAAGCGCATTGTTGCCGAACCCGGTGAGCACGCTGGCGGAGCCGTTTCCGCCGCGTGTGTGTCATCGTGAGCGGTTCGATCTCGCCTACGTGGGGCGCCTCGATGCGGAGAAGGGCATTCACGAGTTCATCGAACTGGCGCGCCAGACCGGTTTTCATCGTATCGGCAGCCTGACGCTTTATGGCGACGGGGCGATGCGCGCGCAGCTCGAAACTCACCATCAGGATCTGGTTCAGGCGCAACGGCTGCGCTTTGCCGGGCGGCTTGACCACAGCGAGCTGTTTCACGCACTGCGCGCCCATGATGCATTGGTGTTGCCGTCCGTCTGGGCCGAGAATGCGCCGCTCGTGCTGGTCGAGGCGGCCACGCTCGGGTTGCCGGTTCTCGCGCACGAGATCGGCAGCCTGTCGACGTTCGGCAGCGAGATCGGCAACAAGATCCTGTACCGGAATTCGCCGGCCGGCCTGACGAGCGCACTCGACGAGTTGAACCGTCACCTGCGTACCGACCATCGACATTACGATTGTTCGGCATACACGCCGTCGCACTACGCGGAGCAGCTCGCGTCGTGGATGGGCATTGACGGGCAACGGAACGTCTAGGAAGAGGAGCGTCATGCGGGCACTTCGACGCAACTCGGTGGCCGTGCTCGTCGCATTGGCCTTGTCGGCGGGGCACGGTTACGGCGAAGAGCGGGTGGCGACGATCGCGCCCGCCAATACGTCCGGCAGCCGCGATTTCAAGGGTTCATCGAACGGGCTGCTCGCCGGCACATCGTCGGTTTCGAAGATCGATGTGCATACGTTGCTGTATCCGGGCAGCACGACCCGGGTGCTGGCCCACTACCTGCCGTGGTGGGGCCCCGACCCGCGCGGCGTGGACGTCGGTTACCGATCCGACGATCCTCGCCAGGCCTATCGCACCTTCGCCGACATGCAGTCACGCGGGATCGACGGCGTGATCGTCGACTGGTACGGGCAGGGCCATTTCGTCGACACCGCGTGGCAGGCATCCATGCCCGAACTGGCGAAGTTTCCCGGGATGACGTTCTCGATCATGATCGACAGCGGCAGCTTCAAGTTCAATGCGTGTCACGGGTGCGACCTGACCGAAACGATCCTGAACAACCTCGCGTACATCAGCCGCGAATACTTCACGTCGAATCAGTATCTGCGTTACGAAGGCCATCCGGTCGTGTCCGAGTTCGGGATGGATGCGGTCGGAAAGGCGGACTGGGCACGCATTCATGCCGCGTACCCGGACGTCTACTGGATCCATACGCTTGCGCCGGGTTTCGATCTGCCGTACAGCAAGGGGGCGTATGTCTGGGAGCAGCCGTCGTCGTGGGCCACGTCACAACCGGCCGGCACGCGGCACGACCTGCTGCATCGCGAGCGCTTCTACAACATTGGCCGGAACCAGCCGCCGGGGATGATCACGGTCGGCGGCGTGTGGAGCGGGTTCGACGACAAGAAGGCGTCGTGGGGTGCCGCCGCGCCGCGCTTTCTCGCGCCTGCGTGCGGCCGCACCTGGCTCGACACGTTCAGGAGCATCAACGAGCGCTACAGTGCGCGGCAGCAGCTTCCATTCGTTCAGCTGATTACGTGGAACGACTACGAGGAGGGGAGCGCGCTCGAAACCGGCATTGCGAGTTGTACCGAGATCGACGCGCAGCCGTTGGGCGCGAGCGTGACCGTCAGGATCACTCATCCGGACACCGTCGATCATCTGGAGCTTTACGAGCAGCTGGGTCCGTCGTCGTTCAGGCTGGTCGGACGCTATCCGTCCGATGCGACGAGCATTGCGCTGCCGGAGACGCGGGCGGGCACGTATTTCGTCAAGGCGGTCGGCAAGCCGTTCATCCAGAACGTCGTTTCCGCGGCCATCGTCGTGCGCTGATGCGCGGCTATCGCACGTCGTCTGCCGTCGATCGAGCGAGCGGCACCGCCATCGCCGCTTCGAGTTCCGCCGGCGCGCACGTCGGCCGGCCGTATTGATCGTCGAAGCGGACGATATCGTCCTCGCCGAGATAGTTGCCCGACTGCACCTCGATGATCTCGAGCGGGATCCGGCCGGGATTCTCGAGTCGATGCACTTCGCCGACCGCGATGTACGTCGACTCGTTTTCGCACAGCAGGAATGTCTCGGCGCCGCGCGTCACCTTCGCGGTGCCGCGCACGACGATCCAGTGCTCGGCGCGGTGATAGTGCATCTGCAGCGACAGCCGCATGCCGGGCTCGACGACGATCCGTTTCACCTGGAAGCGCTCGCCGAGATCGATCGAATCGTAATGGCCCCACGGCCGCTGCACCTTGCGGTGCTCGCTCGCCTGCGGGCGGCGGTCGGTCTTCAGGCGCGCGACGATGTTCTTCACGCGCTGCACGTCGTGCTTGTTCGCGACCAGCACCGCATCGGGCGTCTCGATCACGACGACGTCCTTCATCCCGACGCATGCGATGAGGCGCCCCTCCGAGCGCACGAAGCTGTCCTGCGTGTCCTCGAACACGATCGGGCCGCGCGCGACGTTGCCGTGATCGTCCTTCGGCATGATTTCCCAGATCGCATCCCAGGTGCCGACGTCCGACCAGCCGGCCGCGAGCGGCACCACGATGCCTTCGATGCCGAGTTCACCGTGCTCCCCGAGGCGTTCCATCACCGCATAGTCGATCGAGTCCGACGGGCACGCGTCGAAGGCCGCCGCATCGATCCGGAAGAACGGATCCTCGGCGACGCCCGCGCGCCATGCAGTCTCGCAGGCCGCGAGGATGTCCGGTGCGAGCGCGCCGATCGCCTTCAGCCAGACCGATGCGCGCGTGACGAAAATCCCGCTGTTCCACCAGTAGTCGCCCGAGTGTAGGTAGCGCTCGGCGAGCGTTGCATCGGGTTTCTCGACGAAGCGCCCGATCGCATAACCACCCTGGCCGCCGTGGCGACCGGTGCGCGGCTCGCCGACCTGGATGTAACCGTAGCCCGTTTCCGCGCGGCGCGGCAGTACGCCGAGCGTGACGATCGCGCCTTCCTGCGCGTAACGCGCCGCGCGCGCGATGGCGTCCTGGAACGCACCGACATCGGCGATCACGTGATCGGCCGGCATCACCGCGAGCACGGGATCGTCCGCGAGCGCGCTCGCGTCGAGCGCCGCAAGCGTCAGCGCGGGCGCGGTGTTGCGCGCGGCCGGTTCGAGCAGGATGCGGGCGGGCGCCGCGCGGCCGAGCACCTGCGCGGCGCTCATGACGCGATGCTGCTCGCCGCAGACCAGCAGCAGCGTGTCGCCGAGCGACGCGTTCTCGATGCCGTTCAGTCGGCGTGCCGTTGCCGACAGCGGCGATTCGTTCGAGACCAGCTCGATCAGCTGCTTCGGGAACTGCTCGCGCGACAGCGGCCACAGCCGCGTGCCGGAGCCACCGGCGAGGATCACCGGCAGGATGCGCGGCAGATCGGGTTCGGGAACCGGGCGTAGGGTGCGAGTCATCGGGTGACTCCGGTATCGGCGGGCAGCCGGTTGAGCGCACGACCGTCGGCGCGCGATTCATCGTGGCGCGACCGGGGCGCCGAAACGGCCCGGGACAGCAGATTGCGCAGCGCGCCGGCGGCGCGGTCGGCCGACCGGATCAGGCCGACGAACGGCGCGCCCTGTTCGAGATACGGGCCATAGGCCTTGCGGAATCCGAAGCGCTTGTAGAACGCCTGGCGCGGGGCAGGTACGTGCGTGCGCACCGCGGCGTCCGGCCACGCGGCCTGCGCGGCGGTGAGCGCGCGCCCGATCAGCCGCTCGAGCGTGTCGTCGTCGCGGCAGCTCTCGCTCGTCAACACCTTGTCGATCACGACATCCGGATCGATGTCGTCGCCGGGCAGGATGCGTGCGTAGGCGGCGACTTCCGTCGTGTCGCCGTTGTGCACGCTCGCATAGACATGCAGCGCGTCTGCGTCTTTACCGTCGATGTCGAGATGCGTATGCGCGTCCTCGACCACCAGCACGGCGCTGCGCGCGCGCAGGATTGCATAGAGATCCACGGCGCTCAGATGTTCGAATTCACAACAATGCCATTCCATGATGCGGTCCTCGCGTGATGCCTTCGGCACGCCGCATCGCACGGACGCGATCGTTCCGTGCGATGCGACGATCTTCATCATCCGGATACGCCGTGTGCCGGTCTGTTCGAAAGCGTACTCACGCTCCGGATTCGCGCGGGAGGCAGGGGGTGGCGTGGCCGCGCGCGGGCCCCGGGAACGCTGCAATGTGCGGTAGCACACACCGCCGGTGCAGGTGCCTTTTCATAATTGAATTGATCCATCCCGGCGAATCGCGGCGATGCGCCGTTGTTTCCGCGCGTGTTCAAGCGGGGCGGTCAGTCCGGCGACGGCAGCGTGCCTGTGCATGTGCGCCGGACGGTCATGCTGCACTGCAGGAGGCGCGTGCTACCTCCACCGATTTCGCGCCGGGCGATGGCGGTTCGCCGGAGCATGGGATGCACGAGAAGCGTGCACCCCGGGGTGCGTCAGCACCATGAACGTGACGCGCGCCGCGACATGGTTGATTACGACGTGTAACGGAAGAGCGGGCCGCGTGCCGTCGCGGCGCGCCATGGGCGTGCGGCGGCGCGCGCGATTATGCGATGCATGGAATGCGGTGTCGGCCTTTTTCGGGGATTTCGGTGGAATTGGCAGGCAATCGACGGAGCCTATCTTGCGGAAAAGTAGTATTTGCCACTGATTGACGGGAATGGTTAGAGATAATCAAATCTCAGTGGTCAAAGGCACAAAGTACGGGGCGACCGCTAGCGTAACCGGCTGAATCAGGATTATCTTTTGGTAACACGACCATCTTGAAACGGGGTGTAAATTCAGGAGCGGATGTAATGAGGCGGTCATTCCGGAAGCGGGTTGGCCGCCATTCGGTTCAGCATCGGGCGCGACTGTCGTGTACGACGCGACGCACATGCGGACGGAATTTCCGTTTGCCGACGTGCCCCGCCTGACGGCGGGTCGCATCAAAGCCGGAACGTCGTGGCTTCCGCAGCCGCGCGTTCCGTTCGAGTTCGATGACAACGAGGCCGGATAACATCCGGCTCGACCTCCGGGGGCTCTCGCCGTGTGCAGTTTCGATCTTCGCCAAAGCTGCGGAAACGCGGCGCGGACAGGCGGCCATGCGCCGCCGGCCGCAGCGCACGCGAACGGTTCGCGGAGTGGAGAAAGTGATGGTTCGTTATGAATATGCCAATAACGCGCGATAAGAGCGCCGGCGCGGGGAGCGGTAACGGGCAGCGTCCGTTGATTTACTGGACGCAGTCGCCGTCCGTCATGCTGCGAAAGGAACTGGCGCGACGCGACTGGAAAGTCTCGATCGTCGCGCAGGCGAGCGAGTTGCGCGACACGTCCGGTGAAATCACCTGCGGCATCCTCGACCTGAGCGGCGGTCATGCCGATGCGATCGGCAGCATCGCGTCGACCTGCGCGTCGATGCGCGATGTCGTCTGGGTCGCGCTCATCGACGTCGGCCAGACCGCGTCGCCGAACGTGCGCGCGCTGTTGCGCGACTATTGTTTCGACTACGTCACGTTGCCCGCGTCGCACCAGCGGATCGCCGATACGGTCGGCCATGCGTACGGCATGGAATGCCTGTTCGCGCGGGATCGTGAACAGCTCGAATCGGAAGAGAAAGGCATCGTCGGCACCTGCAGCGCGATGCTGCGGCTGTTCGATACGGTGCGGCGTTTCGCGCGCACCGACGCACCGGTGTTCGTGTTCGGAGAAACCGGAACCGGCAAGGAACTGACGGCGGTCGCGATCCATCGTCATTCGGAGCGGCGCAACGGCCCGTTCGTCGCGGTGAACTGCGGCGCGATTCCGCCGCACCTGCTGCAATCGGAGCTGTTCGGTTACGAGCGCGGCGCGTTTACCGGCGCGAACGCGCGCAAGATCGGTTATGTCGAGGCCGCGAACGGCGGCACGCTGCTGCTCGACGAGATCGGCGACCTGCCGCACGAGAGCCAGGCGAGCTTGCTGCGCTTTCTGCAGGAACGCTCGATTCATCGCCTCGGCGGCAGCGATCCGGTGCCGGTCGACGTCCGGATCGTGTCGGCGACACACGTCGACCTGCGCGGCGCGATGGAAGAAGGGCGCTTTCGCGCGGACTTGTTCCACCGTCTGTGCGTGATGCGCATCGACCAGCCGCCGCTGCGCGCGCGCGGCAAGGACATCGAGCTGCTCGCACACCACATGCTTGAACGCTTCCGCGGCGACGCGCGCCATCGCGTGCGCGGCTTCTCGACGGATGCGATCACGGCACTCTACAAGCACGACTGGCCCGGCAATGTCCGCGAGCTGATCAACCGCGTGCGCCGTGCGGTCGTGATGACGGAAGGGCGCCTGATCACCGCGCAGGATCTCGAACTCGAATACTGTCTCGACGCGGCGTCGCCGTCGGTGGCCGACATCCGCAAGTCGATCGAGCGCGAGGCGATCGAAACCGCGTTGCTGCGCACGCGCGGGCGTGTCGCGGCTTCGGCGCGCGAGCTCGGCGTGTCGCGCGCGACGCTGTATCGCTGGATGGAGGCGTACGGGATCGAGCGGCCGCGCGGCACGGGCTCGTCCGACTGAGAGTGGACCGGCGACGCTCGCGGCGGCCGCGAGCGTCGCGTCAACCGGCGTGCGTGGCGCGTACCGTTCGCGCGGCGTTCACCGCACGGATTTCGACAGCGGGCGGCGCATCGGCGGCGGCCGGATGCTTCCCTGCATCCCCTGCAATTTCCAGCGGAACGAGCGCGACACGCGCCGGCGTGCCGGGCGCGAGATGGAACCAGTCGTCGCGCGGTACGAAGCCGGGCGCGTCGATCTGCACGTGGCGCGCGACGTGTCGCGTGTCGATGTCGACGTGCCACGTGTCGCCGCTACGCGATACGCATGCCTCGATCCCGAGTTCGCGGCGTGCCAGCACGGCCGGGTGTGTGCGGGACGGAAAATGGAACGCCTGCGACAGCAGCGTGCCGTCGTCGGCGCGCAGCGTCGCGACGACCGTGTCGTGTTCGCACGGCCCGAAGCGGTACGCATAGGTCCAGTCGAAGAAGCGGCCGAGCAGCTCGGCCGAGCCGATCCGCACCGCGTCGTGCGCGGCGATCCGCACCGGGCAGCCGGCCCGCGCGACCGGCGTGCGGCCGTCGCGCAGCGCGACCAGCTCGAGCGCCGCCGACAGCGGCGCCGGGTGCTCGTTGACCACGTGGACGTCGAGCCCGTTCAGGCCTTCGTCGACCAGCAGCACCTGCACCGGCTGCAGCACCTGGCGCAGCGCATACCACGCCGATTTAGGCCGGTGCGCGGCGTCGATCACGCCCCATCCGGCGCCCGGCATCACGTCCTGGAACTGCCACACGAGCGCGCCGGCGCAGCGCGAGCCGGTGCGCCGCCATTCGGAAAACGTCTCGCGCATCAGGTCCGCGATCACCGCGCGCGACAGCTCGAAGTAGCGCGCCGGATCCTCGCGCCGCAGCCGGTCGGGCGCGACGTCGTAGAGCGTTTGCAAATAATGGTCGCGAACGTCCTCGAAATCCCACGACGTGCCGGGGTCGCGCGGCACGGCCGCCTTCCAGCGCGGCTCGTGCACGCCGGGCCAGCCGAGCTCGGCGAGCGTTGTGTCGCACGGCACGTTCGCGAACGCGAGGCATTCGCTCGCGAAGCGCACGTCGGCACGGCGCGCGTCGTCGAGCGGGCGCAGATACGCGCCGACGCCGTAGTAGTGCGACACGCGTTCGCGCGGCATGAACGGCAGCACGCCGCCGTCGGGCGAATCGGGCACGTACGGGACGTCGGGGCGGCGCGCGGCCGCCAGGCCGGCCAGCCGCTCGGCGGTCAACTCGACGAAGCGCTGCTTCGGCCCGAGCCCCGACATCGCGGCCTGTTGCGCGATCTCGCTGCCGCCGCACAGCACCGCGAGCGACGGCGACGCGCCGTGACGCGCGAGGAACTGCCGGGCTTCGCGGTCGATGTTCGCCGCGAACCCGGGATCGTCGAGCGCGTAGTCGAAGTTCGCGAACATGAAATCCTGCCAGACCAGCAGCCCGAGCCGGTCACACCATGCGTGGAAGGCGTCGGCCTCGTAGGTCATCGTGCCGCCGACGCGGATCATGTTGAAGCCGGCGTCGCGCGCGAGCCCGAGCAGGCGGCCGTAGGTCGCGTCGTCCGCGTGCAGCGCGAGCGGCGCGGCGCTGCTCCAGCACGCGCCGCGCGCGAACACCGGCACGCCGTTGATGCGCAGCCCGAAGCCCTTGCCGTCGGCGCCGGCGTCGACCTCGATCGTGCGAAAGCCGGTCGAGCCGAGCGGCCGCCGCTCGTCGCCGAGGTGCAGCGCGATCTCGTAGAGCGCCGGCTCGCCGTGCGTATGCGGCCACCAGCGGCGCACGTTGGGTACCGCGACGCTCGCGCGCAGCCGGTCGGCGCCGGCGCGTTCGAGCGTCGCGTGGTGTTCACCGCACGACAGCCGCGCCGCGAGCGTATCGGGCAGCGGCGCGGAGAACGCCAGCTCCGCGTCGAGCCAGCCCGTGTCGCCTTCGATGCGCGCATGCAGGTCGCAATCGACCAGAACGGGCCCGGCGGCCGGATCGAGCACGTCGACGGGCCGCCACGGGCCCGCCGGCACGGACGGCGGAAACCACCCGGGCATGTGCCCGAACAGCGAGGTGCGGACCGTGCGCAGCGCCGCCGGCTCCGCGAGCCGCGTGCGCCAGCGCGCACGGCGCGGCGCGCGCGTGTCACGCAGGTGCGGGGCGAGCGCGCGGAAGCAGAGGGTCAGCCGGTGCGTGCCGTCGAGCGACACGGTAACGTCGTGCGCGACGAACATGCTGTCGGAGCTGAGGAGCGGCGTGTCGTCGAGCCACGCTTGCGCGAGCGTCGCGAGGCCGTGAAAGCGCAGTACGCGCGGCCCGCGTCCGCGCAGCTCGATCCGGTACCAGTGGTCGCGTTCGTCGAGCGTCCCGGCTTCGTCGAGCCGGCCGGCGAGCGCGAGCGCCTGCGCGACCGTGCCGGGCACGGGCGCCGCGATCCAGCCGTCGCCGGCGGCCGGGAGGTCGCGCGGTGTCTGCGCGGCGCCCGCGGCCGTCGCCAGCATCGACCACGCGGGCAGGGCACGCGCGCGCGTCACCGCATGACCGGCACGGGCGCCGCGTCGCTGCGTGCAGGCGTCATGTTCCGGAGCGGCGCGCCGATCTGCCGCGCGCAGGCGACCAGGTCGGCATACGCGGTCTCGATCGCTTCGAGCGTCGAATCGCCGCGCTCTTCCTTGCCGCGCGCGCAGGCGCGCGCGAGCCGGAATTCCAGCACCATGGCTTCGGACGCGATGCGCTCGCATGCGGCGCGGATCTCGGCGAACGGCCCGACGCAGCCGCTGGCCTGCAGCCAGCGCGCGTAATGGCCGAACAGTTCGAAATTCGCGCCGAGCTGTCGCACCGAATTGAACGAGTACGCATGGAAGCGCTCGAGCGGTGAATCCGCGAGCGTCCGCGCATCGGTCTGCAACTGCCGCCGGAAGGCCGCGATCGGATTGACGACCGGCAGGCGCCGCAAGTGACGCTGCAGCGCGCCGAGCGACGCTTCGCAGAGCGCGCGCTCGTCGAGCGGCGCAAAACGCCGCTTCGCGCATTCGACATACGGCGGCAGCGTCATCGTCGAGCTGTCGCCGACGAGCCCGTTGTAGTCGAAATCCTCGGCCACGTAATAGCCGCTGTTGTGGAAGTAGCCGATCTGGTGCTTGTCGCGGTCGATCGCATCGATGCCGATCGTCGTCTTCGTGTGCTGCGTGCGATAGCTGCTGCCGCGCGTGTCGGGCAGGAACCACGCGTCGACCTCGACGATCATCAGGTGACCGCGCGCAACCTGCGTTTCGATGTGCTGGTCGAGCGGTTCGTAGATCGAGTGTTCCTGCACGACGACGCCGTAGAGCCGCTCCAGTTCATCGTGCGGAAACTTGAAGAACGTGAACTGATCGCCCTCGAAGTCGAGCGCGATCGTAAACGGCAGCGCCGCGTACGGATTGAAACCCCACCACCGGAGCACTTCGAGCCACATGTCGACGTAGCAGTTGGTCTGCTTCCAGACCATCTCCTGACTGTGCAGCGGGTGCGGCCGGTAGTGGCGCGCGCGGTGGCGCACATCCTCGAACGACGCGTCTTCGCCGTCGCGGGACACGAACCTCATCGCGTGCCCCACAGCACGTCGCGGACTTCGCGCGGCCATGCGTCGAGGTCGAAGCCGTGATGGCGGAACAGCGCGAGCGTGAGCCGTTCGAGGCCGAAGCCGACGCAGCCCGTATGTGCGACGTCGCCCGTCGCGGTGCGGATGTCCCACAGCAGCCCGAAATGGTCCATGTGGTAGTTGAAGCTCAGGCAAGCGGTCTGGCGATCGTCGTGCTCGATCGGGATCAGCAGCTCGAACTTCAGGTTCTGCTCGCGCTGGCTGTTCGCGACGATCTTGCCGCCGCGCCCGAAGAACGGGTCGTTCGCGAGATCGATCGCGTTCGGCAGGCGCAGCGCCTCGATCATCCGCGTGCCGCGTTCGATCCAGGTCTCGCGGAACGCGACAATCTGCTCGGGCGTGCCGATCCGCACGAACTCGCGCATCCGGAACAGCTGCATGCGGGTCGGGTCGAGCGACGGCTCGTGGCGGAAGCAGTACGAGAACACGTCGACGATCCGGCCGTCGCCGGGCAGCGCGCCCGCGCGCGCGACGACGGGATAGACGGGGTAGCACGCGGCCGGCGTCATCACGACGTAGGTCGGTTTCTGGTTTTCGGTCCAGTCGTCGCCGCGATCGAGGCACTGCAGCAGGCGCTGGTGCTGATGCTCGTCGCCGCAGAACGCATGCACGCTGCCCGCGAGCTGCGGAAAGCTCTTCATGTACTCGCTGCGCTCGAACTCCAGGCGGCTCATCGCCGGCGGAAAGCGCAGCACTTCGGCCTGCTGGTCGGCGCCGACGCGCGTGACGAACGCGTCGAGCGCTTCCACGACGCGCTCGAACCGTTCGCTGCGGCCGAACAGGCCCTGGATGCCGGTCGAGACCAGCAGGCCCGCATCGATCAGCGCATCGCGCAGCGGGTTGACGCCCGCGCGGTCGAGCGGTGCATCGGCGGGAGCGGAGGCGGCGGAGGGCACGGCGAGGCGATCGTTCACGTATGTTTCTCCAGCGTCGCAGGACGCAGCGCGAGCAGCAGGCTCGCGGTGTTGGCGGCAATGCGGTCGTTGCTGATCATCAGCGGCGCCGCGTACAGGTCGCGAATATGGCGGCCGATGCTGAACGGCGTGCCTTGCTTGTAACCGGCCATCCCGCAGATCATCATCGCCTGGTGCGCGACTTCCAGCGCGGTCGCCGACACGTAGGTCTTCAGCGTGTTGATCTCGGCGGCCCAGGCCATGCCGGCCGACCACGAACGGGCCGACGCGTTCGCATAAAGGTGCAGCACGTGGTCGACGCGGGTCTGCATCGCCTGCATCAGCGCGAGCGATTCGGCGATGCGCCGTGCCGCGGGCGACGGCGCGCCGTCGGTCTGGCGTGCCTGCGCGCGGAAGAACTGGTGCGCGCGGTGGAACGCGTCGCCGGCCACGCCGATCCATACCGCGGCCCACAGGATGTGCGAGACCGGCACCATCGTTTCCTCGGCGATCTTCGCGAACGGCACGGGCAGGCACTGGACGGTGGCGCCTTGCGCATCGAGCGCGAAGCCGTTGCTGCACGTGCCGCGCATGCCGAGCGTGTCCCATTCGCCGCGGCGCGTGAGCGTATAACCGTCGCGCAGCAGCGTGACGAGTACCTGTTCGGAAGGCGGCGCGTCCGCGTCGCGTCGTGCGGTGGCCAGGATGCCGTCCGCGTAGTCGCCGTACGAGATCGTCGGCGCGGATTTGCGCAGCCGGAACTCGCCGCCGTCGGTTTCGAGCGCGCACTGGCTCGCGCGCAGGTTGCCGCCGACGCCGTCTTCCGACGTCGCCGACGCGAGCAGCCACTGGTGGCGCACGAGCTGCTGCAGGAACAGCTTGTGCCAGCCCTGGTCGACGGCGTGGTTGACGATGCAGGCGACCTGGATCTGGTGCATCGCGAACACCATCGCCGACGATGCGCAGGCCTGGCCGAGGATCGAGCAGGCGGACGCGACGTCGGCCAGCGATGCGCCGGCGCCGCCCAGATGGGTCGGCACCATCGCGCTCAGCAGCCGGCGCGCGCGCATCGCCTCGATTGCCTCGACGGGGCAGCGCGCGTCGCGATCGACCGCATCCGCGTGCTGCGTGGCGATCTGCGCAACGGCGTGCGCGGCCTCGTCGAGCCGATGCGCGTCGCTGTCGGCCGCGAGTTCGGGAAGCAGCCCGCTCATGCGGAATGCTCGGTGCGTTGAAGTGTGGCGATCGTGTCCGCGAGCGCATCGATGCTGCGGAACAGGTTGCGGTTCAGCATCTCGTCGGGAATCTCGATGTTGAACTGCTTCTCGATCGCGAGCATCAGCTGGATCGTATCGAGCGAGGAGAGGCCCGCTTCGTAGAGGTCGTCCCCGTCGCCGATCGAATCGATCGCGGCTTCGAGATGGGCGACGTGCCTGAGGATGGTTCTGATTTCGTTTTTCACGTGCTGCTCCGGCGTGCGTGGTGTCGTCCGCTCGGGCAGACGCGCGATAAGCGCTGACGTCCCCCCGGCAGTCCGGCATCAGTAGACCATTGGCACGCACGGCGTTCTGTTCGCCACCCTACAAACAGCTAACCCGGATGCGGCCGGCGCCAAAGCGCCGGCCCGATCGGGCACGCCGATCAGGCGCGCGCCGCGGCCGGCACGCCCGAGTCGGCCGACAGGATGCGCTTCATCTCGTCGCGCACGATCGCGCGGCAGCCGCACGACATTTTTTCGAGGCCGTCGAGGTCGGCCAGTTCGATCGAGCTTCGGTATTGGCGGATCAGGCCGAGCTTCTGGATCTCGCCGGCGGCATCCGTCACCGTTTCCCGCCGCACGCCGAGCATCTGCGCCAGCATGCTGTGCGTCACCTGGATCTCGATGCTGCGCGTCCGGTCGTACGCCAGCAGGAACCATCTGCATAACTGATGTTTGAGCACGTGATGACGGCTGCAGAACGTGATCTGCGATACCTGCGCCATCAGCAGCCGCACGCAGACGAACACCAAGTGGCGGATCACCGGCGACGCATCGAACGCGGCGGCGAATACGCGCCGGTCGAGCCGGTAGACGAAACCGTCGCGGCAGGCGACCGCACGGCAGGGCATCCGGCCGCTGCCGCCGATCACGTCGTCGCAGACCACGCTTTCGCTGCCGATTTCGGCGACCTCCAGCGTCATGCCGCCGGACGACACGTACTGCAGCGAAATCGCCGTCGTGACGGGCAGGTAGACCGCGGCGAGCATTTCGCCGGGTTCGCAGAGCACTTGCCCCGATTTCAGATGGACGAGTTGAAGGTGGGGGACCAGCGTGGCGAGTTCGTCCCGATCGATGGCCGCGAGAAACCGGTTGGCATCGAAGCTGTGGGAAAGCTCGATCATGCCGTTCGCGTGCGCGACGGCGTCAAGGGCCTGGAGAGTCACGGCACATCCTCGTAGGGTGGCGGTCGCGCGTCGTCGCGGCGATACCCCATAAAACGGGATTTCGCACGATCGTGCGGACTTGTGTTCGTCGAAAATAAAATGACGATGCTGGCGAAAAGGCTAACACGCAATTGAATTAAAACAATTGCACCTTGCGTCATCTCACAAAGTTTAACGATTGGGATTGGGTGCAAACGTTATATGGATTTAATGATTCATTTCCACGAAATTAATCATCCGGAAACGGAATGACAGGCCGGCGAACCATTCGATGTCGAACGGGAATCAATCGCGCGACGCAGCGCATCGTACAGCGAAAAGTGCCGGGCGCACATTGAACACTATTTGACAAATGCTCGATAAATGAAAAATTTGTCATATGGATCAACGGTTTGCGTGCGATGTGTGCGGTGGCGTACAGATCCGGGAATTAGTGCGCAGATTCAAATTTGAGACAGTTTCAAACGTGTGTCTGAGGCGTGGGGGCGCTGCGGAGCGCCGCCCAGCACATCACGGAAACAATTGAAAATCGGCTGTAAGTATTTGAACGATAAGCCTCGCAGGCTCCGAAGCGACTGCTCCAGCACGACGTGCGCGATTTGATCAGTCGAATGGCGAGCCGGGTCCTTTGCACGGAAGAGTGTCCGTCGCACGGAAGAGTGTCCGGAAATGAGACGCTTTTTTTGCTTTTAGACGGCTTATTCGGTCGATCTAAATCGGACGTGATTCATATATTAAGGATGGGCGGGTATTGGCACGTAAATCGCTTATTCGGGCTGGCGTGTCGAAACGGGACGGTCGATTCAATCCAACGGCAACAAGCCAATGGCCAATCGGATTCAGGGTTGTGGGCCGCAACCACTGTCAACGTCCGGGCGCGCATCGCGATAACGAGTTCCGTGCACGCGGCTGCAGGCTGCACGGACAATAAAAGGATACAGACATGCTTCATCTTCACTCGAGCTACTCGGCGAATGCCATCCTCGATGCCCTCCCGGAGGACAGCATCCGCGCCATCGCACCACACCTCGAACTGGTCAGGATCAAGGCCGGCATGCTTGACCGGGTCGGCGAGCCGGCGCGTCACATGCATTTCCCGACGACGGCGATGATGTCGGTGCAGCACCTGATGGAGGACGGTGCGATGGTCGAGGTGGCGGTTGTCGGCCGCGAGGGCGTGGTCGGGCTCGCGACGCTGGTCGGCGGCGCCGCGGCGTCGAGCCGGATCGAGGTCCGCATCGGCGGGATGGCGTATCGCGTGCCGAGTTGCGTGATGCGCACCGAATTCGAGCGCTCGCCGGCGACCTACCGGCTGCTCCTCAACTACTGCCAGGCGACGATGGCGCAGATTTCGCGCAGCGCGCTGTGCAACCGGCATCACTCGGTCAGCGAGCAGCTCAGCCGCTGGCTGCTGCTGGCGCACGACCGTATCGACGGCGACGAGCTGGCCGTCACGCAGCAAACCATCGCGAACATGCTCGGCGTGCGGCGCGAGGGCGTGACGGAAGCGGCCGGCAGCCTGCAGGAAGCCGGGCTGATCCGGCAGCGCCGCGGCCGCATCACGGTGCTCGACCGCGACGGTCTCGAACATCACGCATGCGAATGCTACGACCTGATTCGCGCCGACTATCGCCGGTTGCTCGGCACGCGCGGGAATACGAGGCCGACGCCGGTTCGCCCCCGCCTGCCGGAGGTACGTTGCGGATTCCCGGCACATGGTGCGTGACGATGCAGTCGATGTCCGGTGGAACGAATGCGATGCGGCGTGCCGCGATCGCGGCGGCCGACGTCGTGCTCGTGCTGGCCGGCGCGCTTGCGGCGCAGGCGGCGTCGGGCCTTGCCTGGCGCGAACTGTCCGACGCGCAGCGCGGCGCGATCGCGCTGCTGTGCGTGCTGACCGCGGCGCTGCTGCCGCGCTACCTGCGCACCGTGCGCGGCGGCATGGCGGCGCAGGGCGGCGTGCACGCGCTGACGCAGACGATGGTTGCCGTCGTCTGCGCGAGCGTGCTCACGGTGGCCGGCACGATGTGGATCATGAACCGCGGCGGCACGGTCACGACCCGCTGGATCGTGCGCACGGTGCTGGCCGGCGACGCGGCGCTGCTGCTCGGCCGCGCGGTGCTGCTGGCACTCGCGCTGACGCGTGACGACCCGCGCGCGCGGCAGCGCCGCGTCGCCGTCGTTGGCGCAACGGCTTACGGACGCGTGGCGATCGAACGGATGCAGCTTGCGCCGAATGGCCCTTTCGTGGCGGCGTGTGTATTCGACGACGACGCGCAGGCCGCCGCGGGCGGCATCGGCGGCGTGCCCGTGATCGACGACTGGAACACCTTGCGTGACCTGATTCGCGGCGGCGAGATCGACGAGGTGTGGCTCACGCTGCCGATGTCGCACGAGTGGCGGATCCAGCGCATCGTGCGCGAGTTGCGCGACGAATTCGTCGAGCTGCGGCTGTTGCCCGACGTGCGGCAGATGGCAGTCATCGATCGCTCGGCGACCGACGTGCTCGGCATGCCGGCGATCAATCTCGCGACCACGCCGCGCTCCGCGCCGGAGCTGTGGGCGAAGTTCGCGTTCGACCGGCTGTTTGCGGTCGGCGTGCTGATTCCGTTGCTGCCGCTGCTGTCGATGCTGGCGATCGCGGTCAAGCTGTCGTCGCCGGGGCCCGTGCTGTTCAGGCAGCGCCGCAAGGGCGTCGACGGCCGCGAATTCAACATCCTGAAGTTCAGGACGATGCGCGTGCATCGCGCGCAGCCGGGCGTCGTGCGGCAGGCCTCGCGCAACGATTCGCGGATCACCTCGGTCGGCGCGTTCCTGCGGCGCACGTCGCTCGACGAGTTGCCGCAGTTCTTCAATGTGCTGTTCGGGCAGATGTCGGTCGTCGGCCCGCGCCCGCACGCGATCGAACACGATGACTTCTATCGGCAACTGATCGACAGCTACATGTACCGCTACCGCGTGCGGCCCGGCATCACCGGGTGGGCGCAGGTGAACGGCTATCGCGGCGAGACGCGCAAGGTCGAGGCGATGGAAGCGCGCGTGAAGTTCGATCTCTTCTACATGCAGAACTGGAGCTTCTGGTTCGACATGAAGATCATCCTGTTGACGGTCGTGCGTGGTTTTATCGGGCGGAATGCTTTCTGAGGATTGCGAATCATTTTCAAGAAGGTACGTCGTGCGAACAGCCGCCAACGAACCGGTTGGCGGCTGTTCGAGTGTGTCGAAGGAAGCCGGCAGCAACGCAGCGAATTGCTGCACTGCGGTTGCGCCACCGGGCTTCACGGCACACATCGAGCGTGGCGATTTCGCGTCGGTCCCCAGTTTCCGCGAGCGTGCCGCGCGCGTCGCCGGCCCGCTGATTCCCGTCAACACACGCGTGTTCAATGGGTTTATCCTGCATCGAATGCGTTCGGCGCTTCGCGTGTCCGGGCGCGCATCCGGGCGCGGCGGCGCCGGTCTTGCCATGCCCGCCGCACACCGGCGCGACACCGCGCGCCGTATTTCCGCGCGGAACCCGGAACAGGAGAGATGGCCATGGCGCTCGACCAACAACAACGGCGGACGCTGCAACAGCGCCTGAACGAGAGCGAGTTGACGTTGCGTGCGGAAATCCGCACGAGCGAAGACCAGCGCGCGTCGGAATCCTATGCGGACCTTGCCGGCGCGGCGCCGGACGAGGGCGACGAGGCGAACGCGGACCTGTTCGTCGACGTCGACCATGCACTGATCGGCATGAAGCTGACCGAACTGCGTGCCGTCGGCCGCGCGCAGCAGCGGATGCGCGACGGCAGCTACGGTGAATGCATCGATTGCGATGCACAAGTCGCCTACGCGCGCCTGCTCGCGCGTCCGACCGCCGAACGCTGCACGCATTGCCAGTCGATCTACGAACGACGGTACGCCACGACGCCACGCGCATCGCTCTGACGTTACCGCCGCCTGCGCGCAGCACGCGCTGCACGTGCTGCGCGGTCGGCGTACGATGACGAACGGGCGCCCGGCGGCGTCGACATGCGGCGCCGGGCAGGCAGATGCCGTCGCGCACGCGCACGGCGTCATCCACGTGGAAGGGAGCCACGCCGATCATGCCGATCCGCAATGCCGAGTGCGCGGCCGTGTTTGCCGAGATCGCCGACATGCTGGAGATCCAGGGCGCCAACCCGTTCCGCGTGCGTGCGTACCGCAATGCCGCGCGGACGATCGCCGACTACGGGCGGGATATTCCGACGATGGTCGCGAACGGCGACGATCTCGGGAAGATTCCGTCGATCGGGCCCGACCTCGCGTCGAAGCTGCGCGAGATCGCCGCGACCGGCACCTGCGAACTGCAGCAAACGCTGCGCCATGCGCTGCCGGGCGCAATCGTCGAGTTGCTCGAGGTGCCCGGGCTCGGCGCGAAGCGCGTGAAAGCGCTGCATGACGCGCTGCACGTCGATTCGCTCGAACAACTGCGCACCGAAGCGAAGAACGGGCACGTGCGCGAGCTGCCGGGCTTCGGCGCGAGAACCGAAGCGCACCTGCTCGACGCGATCGACGAGCGCTTGCGCGATCCGCAACGTTTCCTGCTGCCGGATGCCGCGCACACGCTGATGCCGTTGCTCGAACGGCTGCGCGCGGTCGCAGGCGTCGGCAAGGCCGTGCCGGCCGGCAGTTTTCGCCGTCGCCGCGAGACGGTCGGCGATCTCGACATCCTCGTTACCTCACGCGATCCGGTCGCCGTCGCCGACGCATTCGTCGGCTACGGCGACGTGGCGCGCGTGCTCGCACACGGCAAGACGCGTTCGAGCGTCGTGCTCGTCAACGGGTTGCAGGTCGACCTGCGCGTCGTCGATGCCGATGCGTTCGGCGCGGCGCTCGTCTACTTCACGGGATCGAAGGCGCACAACATCACGCTGCGCAGGATCGCGCAGGCCGGCGGGCTGAAGATCAACGAATACGGTGTGTTTCGCGGCGACGAACGGATTGCCGGCGCGACGGAGGCATCGGTCTACGAAGCAATCGGGCTGCACGAGGTACCGCCCGAACTGCGCGAGGATCGCGGCGAGATCGACGCGTCGCGCGCCGGCACGCTGCCGGTGCTGGTCGAGCGCAAGCACGTCCGCGGCGACCTGCATGCGCATACCGACGCATCGGCCGGCCGCGACAGCCTGCGCGCAATGGCCGATGCGGCGCGCGCACGCGGGCTCGCGTATCTGGCCGTCACCGACCGGACGCCGCATGCCGGCGGTGGCCGCAACGCGTTCGAATGGCTCGCGCGGCAGCTCGACGAGATAGATCGCGTCAATGCGTCGTTCGACGATTTCGTGCTGCTCAAGGGCGTGGAGGCCGGCATTCGCGAAGACGGCAGCCTCGACGTGCCCGATGCGATGCTCGGCCGGCTCGATCTCGTGGTCGGCGCGGTACGCGACGGCTTCGACCTGTCGCGCGACGCGCAGACCGAGCGCATGCTGCGCGCGATGGACCATCCGCATTTCACGATGCTCGCGCACCCGACCGGCCGCATGCTCGGCGAGCGCGACGCATGCGAACTCGACCTGCCGCGTGTGATCGCGCAAGCCGCGGCGCGCGGCTGCTTCGTCGAACTCGATGCGCAGCCGCGGCGGCTCGACCTGCCGGACATCTGGTGCCGCGAGGCCGCGAAGGCCGGTGTGCCGGTGGCGATCGGTTCGGATGCGTGCAGCGCGGATGAACTCGACAATCTCGCGTACGGGGTCGATCAGGCGCGACGCGGCTGGCTTACGCGGCGGGACGTGCTGAACACGCGCACGCTCGCGCAATTGCGGCCGCTGCTGGCGCGCACGATGGGGGCGGGCGGCGCGTCGAAGCGCAGCCGCTCGAAGGGCGCGTGAAGGCGGCCGGCAACGCGTGCCGCCAGCCGTGCGTTCAGGTCAGGCCAGCACGCCGGCCGCCGGTACATAAGGCAGGCCGAGCGCCTGCGCGACCGCTTCATATGTGATGTGCCCGTTGCAGACGTTCAGGCCCGCGCGCAGATGCGGATCGTCGGTCATCGCCTGCTTCCAGCCCTTGTCGGCGAGCGCGAGCGCAGCCCCAAGCGTCGCGTTGTTCAGCGCGAAGGTCGACGTGCGCGCGACCGCGCCGGGCATGTTGGCGACGCAGTAATGCACGACGCCGTCGACGACGAAGGTCGGGTCCGCGTGCGTCGTCGCGTGCGATGTCTCGAAGCATCCACCCTGGTCGATCGCGACGTCGACGACGACGGCCCCCGTGCGCATCGTCGCGATCATGTCGCGCGTGACGAGCCGCGGCGCCGACGCGCCCGGCACGAGCACGGCGCCGATCACGACGTCGGCATCGCGTACGGCTTCGTCGATCGTGTGCGCATTCGAGCAGACGGTCGTGATCCGGTTCGCGAAGACCAGGTCGAGCTGGCGCAACCGGTTCACGTTGGTGTCGAGCACGGTGACGCGCGCGCCGAGACCGACCGCCATCTGCAGTGCGCCGGTGCCCACCACGCCCGCGCCGAGCACGACGACATGCGCGGCCGGCACGCCGGGCACGCCGGCCATCAGCAGGCCGCGGCCGCCGCGCGGGCTTTCGAGATGGGTCGCCGCGACCTGGATCGACATGCGTCCGGCCACCTCGCTCATCGGCGCAAGCAGCGGCAGGCCGCCGCCGGGGCCCGTCACGGTTTCGTATGCGATGCAGACGGCGCGGGACTGCACGAGCGCGGCCGCCTGATCGGGATCGGGCGCGAGATGCAGGTACGTGTAGAGGATCTGGCCGCGCCGCAGCATCGCGCATTCGACCGGCTGCGGCTCCTTGACCTTGACGATCATGTCGGCGCGCGCGAAGACTTCGTCGGCGCCGTCGCACAGCGACGCGCCCGCGGCCGTGTAGTCGTTGTCGAGCAGGCCGATCGCCGTACCCGCGCCGCGCTGCACGAGCACGGTATGGCCGTGCCGCGTGAGTTCGTGTGCGCTGGCCGGCGTGAGGCCGACGCGGTATTCGTGGTTCTTGATCTCCTTCGGCACACCGATCAGCATGAGTCACCTCCATGGCCTTCGTTATCGTTGTCGTGCATCCGCGCGGCGCGGCGGCGATGCACGTGCGGCCGCTGGCGCAGGGGCGTGCGGGACGCAGTACTGGAATAACAGCGTAGTAGTGCGCGGAGGGAAGTCAAGCGGCCGGCCGGCGTAACGATGCACGCGCACTGCATCGCAACATGCGCAGTCGCGGGTTGCGACCGGACGTCGCAATGCACGCGTTGCCGGGTTTCGGTATCGTCATGCGTGTCGCGGGCCGGGGCCGCGTGCCGGAACCCTTCCGGCAGAACAACGACACATCGAGACGAGGACATTTACCGACATGACCGGTGCGTATTTCAGCGTGCCGACGCTTTGCGCGATTGCGCTCGTTCACGTCTACTGGGCGTTCGGCGGGCGGCTGGGCAAGCGTGCGGCCATTCCGGAACAGGACGGCGAGCCGCTGCTGCGGCCGACTGCCGTCGGCACGCTCGTCGTCGCGGCGGCGCTGCTGGCCGGCGCATGCATGGTCGCCACGCGAGCCGGCTGGTTCGGGCGGAACCCGTATCCCGGCACGATCGCGTTCGCGGTCGTTGCGCTCGCATTGATCTTCGCGGTGCGGGCCGTCGGCGATTTCCGCTACGTCGGTTTCTTCAAGCGGATTCGCGGGTCACGTTTCGCGCGGATGGACACGCTGTACTACTCGCCGCTTTGCGCGGCCCTCGCGCTGTCCATCGCGTCGATGTTCTGGCCGTGGTGAGCGGCGTGCGGCTCAGCACGCAGGCGGATCGATCGGTGTGAGGAATTCGGCCGGCACCGCATCGGTCAGCCATACGCCGTTTTCGGCGACGAAGAACGTGTGGCCTTGCCGCTGCATGCGCTGCGCATCGATCTCGAGAATCACGGGTACGCCGTAGCGCGTACCAACGGCCAGTGCCGTCCCGATGTCCGGCGACAGATGTACGTGATGTCGGGCGCCGGGCTTCAGCCCTTGTGCACGAATCGAATCCAGAAAGCGCGTCGCGGTGCCGTGATAGAGGCGCTCGGGCGGCTGCGCGGCCGGATACCGGCGCTGCACGGCGGACGTCGAATGGCCTTGTACCGCGCGGATGCGTCGACCGTCGTCGGAGAGGGCGAAGCGCTGCTTGTCGCTGGTCGCGCAGACGGTTTCAATCGTTGCGCGATCGAGGCTGCGCCCGTCGCGGGCGGCGCCGGCGATCAGCTCGCCGATGTCGGCCCAGCCTTCCGGGTCGAGTTGCAGGCCGATCGTCTGCGGTGCGTGGCGCAGCAGGTAGCTGAGGGTTTTGCTGATACTGGTCGCGTCGGGCGCCAGCGATTTGTTGTTCTGTGTATTCATGAGACGCGGAGGCTACCAGACCGCGTTGCAAACCGGCATCGCCGCGTTGCGCCAGCGTGGCTGGAAAGAGACAGTCATTGGCCCGGCCCGACGCAGAACAATCGTCTACCCGGCGGGCGGTTCGGCCTGTCATCGCGCGGTCCTTGCGCATTCCACATCCCGGATTTTTCAATTGTTGCAATTTACGATGCATTGAATTGCATTGAACCGTCTAGTAATGGAACCGGTTCCATTTATAATTCGCGCCACGCGTCGCCGGACCCGAAAGAGGGTCGTGCACGTTGCGCTTGCCGTCGGCAAACGTGGCGTCTAAGTTGAATCAGGGTCATGGCGATGGCGGGCAGATACGGGCCGATGGCTGGTATTTGTCCGACGATAAGGCCCACGTAGAGGTCGATCCGCGCAGCGCCTCCGGAACCCGGCGCGCACGCGGCTGCATCGAGGTTGTTCGCAGCATCCGAAAGAACAGGACGGCCGGCCGCGTGCGGCATGGCTGCCGTGCCGGACACACCGCACGCGGAATGCGCGCGTCCGGCCCCCGATCCCCAACGATCAACATCCGACCATGTCCACGCCATCTGACAAACCCAACTCGCGCCGCCGTTTCCTGCGCACGTCGGTCGCGCTCGTGCCGATCGCGTCGGTTGCCGGCTGCGATCTGCGCTCGTCGTCGCAGTCCGCGACGACGGCCGGCAGCGCGCCCGCCGCATCGGCCAGCGCCGAACGCGCCCCGTACAAGCCGACCTTCTTCGATGCGAAGGAATGGGCGTTCGTCCAGGCCGCCGTCGACCGGCTGATCCCGGCCGATACCGAAGGCCCCGGCGCGCTCGAATCGGGCGTGCCCGAATTCATCGACCGCCAGATGGAGACGCCGTATGCGCAGGGCGCGACGTGGTACATGCAGGGGCCGTTCCAGCAGGGCGTGCCCGAGCTCGGCTACCAGCTGAAGCTCGTGCCGCGCGACATCTACCGGCTCGGCATCGCGGCCGTCAACCGCTATTGCGAGAAGGCCCACGGCAAGGCGTTCGCGGAGCTCGACGCGCCGACGCGCGACACGGTGCTCGGCGCGCTGGAGAAGGGCGGCGCGCAGATCGACGACGTGCCGCCCGAGGTGTTCTTCGGCCAGTTGCTGCAGAACACCCGCGAAGGCTACTTCTGCGATCCGGTGCATGGCGGCAATCACGACATGGCCGCGTGGAAGATGATCGGCTTTCCGGGCGCGCGCGCGGACTTCATGGATTTCGTCAACCAGAACGGCAAGGCCTATCCGTACGGCCCCGTCTCGATCAACGGGGAGCGCAGCTGATGGCCGCAGATAAAAAACCGCATGTCGATGCGGTGATCGTCGGCTTCGGCTGGACCGGCGCGATTCTCGCCAAGGAACTGACCGAAGCGGGCCTGAAGGTTGTCGCGCTCGAGCGCGGCGAATATCGAGACACCTATCCGGACGGCGCGTATCCGAACACGATCGACGAGCTGACCTACAACATCCGCAAGAAGCTGTTCCTCGACCTGTCGAAGACGACCGTGTCGATCCGCCACGGCGTGCAGGACACCGCGCTGCCGTACCGGCAGCTCGCCGCGTTCCTGCCGGGCGAGGGCGTCGGCGGCGCGGGGCTGCACTGGTCGGGCGTGCATTTCCGGATCACGCCGGAAGAGCTGCGCCTGCGCAGCCACTACGAAGAGCGCTACGGCAAGAAGTTCATCCCCGCGGGGATGACGATCCAGGACACGGGTGTCAGTTACGACGAGCTCGAGCCGCATTTCGATTTCGCCGAGAAGGTGTTCGGCACGTCGGGGCAGGCGTACAAGGTCGGCGGCAAGGTGGTCGGCGACGGCAACGTGTTCGAGGCGAACCGCAGCGACAACTTCCCGCTGCCCGCGCAGCTCAATACGTATTCGGCGCAGCGCTTCTTCGATGCGGCCCGGTCGCTCGGGCTGCACCCGTACCGGCTGCCGTCGGCGAACACGTCCGGCCCGTACACGAACCCGTACGGCGTGCAGATGGGCCCGTGCAACTTCTGCGGTTACTGCAGCGGCTACGCGTGCTACATGTATTCGAAGGCGTCGCCGAACCTGAACATTCTGCCCGCGCTGAAGCAGGCGCCGAACTTCGAGCTGCGCTCGAAGTGCCACGTGCTGCGCGTCGACCTCGACGACACGAAGAAGCGCGCGACGGGCGTGACGTACGTCGACCCGGCCGGGCGCGAAGTGCACCAGCCGGCCGATCTCGTGATCGTGGCCGCGTTCCAGTATCACAACGTGCACCTGCTGCTGCTGTCGGGCATCGGCAAGCCGTACGACCCGATCTCGGGCGAAGGCGTGGTCGGCCGCAATTTCGCGTACCAGAACCTGTCGACGATCAAGGCGTTCTTCGACAAGGACACCTACACGAATCCGTTCATCGGCGCGGGCGGCAACGGCGTTGCGGTGGACGACTTCAACGCGGACAACTTCGACCACGGCCCGCTCGGCTTCGTCGGCGGTTCGCCGCTGTGGGTGAACCAGGCCGGCGTGAAGCCGATCAGCGGCATCGCGACGCCGGCCGGCACGCCGCAGTGGGGCCCGGCGTGGAAGAAATCCGTGAAGGACTACTACGCACACACGATCTCGATGGACGCGCACGGCTCGAACATGTCGTACCGCGACGTGTATCTCGACCTCGATCCGACCTATCGCGATTCGTACGGCCAGCCGCTGCTGCGGATGACCTTCGACTGGAAGGACAACGACATCAGGATGGCGCAGTACGTGACCGGGCAGATGAAGAAGATCGCGGAGGCGATGGGGCCGAAGTCGATCGGCGTATCGACGCGCGAGTTCGGCAAGCACTTCGATTCGCGTGCGTACCAGACGACCCACCTGGTCGGCGGCGCGGTGATGGGCACCGACCCGAAGACGAGCGTGCTGAACCGTTACCTGCAGTGCTGGGACGTGCACAACGTGTTCGTGATGGGCGCCTCGGCGCTGCCGCAGGGCATCGGCTACAACCCGACCGGGATCATCGCGGCGCTGGCCTACTGGTCGGCACGTGCGATCCGCGAGCAATACCTGAAAAATCCCGCCCCGCTGGTGACCGTATGAAGAGGACGATGAACCACGACGCCGCGCGTCGCCTTTCGCCGGTGCGGCGCGCGCTGGCGGCCGGTGCGGCCTGGGCTGCGTTCGGTCTCGCGGGCACGGCGGCTTTCGCCCAGCCGGCGGCCGCGCCCGCGGCCCAATCCGCCGATGCGAACCTCGTCAAGCGCGGCGAATATCTCGCACGCGCGGGCGACTGCATCGCGTGCCACACCGCGAGCGGCGGCAAGCCATTCGCGGGCGGGCTGAAGTTCGACACGCCGATCGGCGGCATCTATTCGACGAACATCACGCCGGACCCGAAAACGGGCCTCGGCGGCTGGACGGTCGACGACTTCACCCGCGCGGTGCGCGAGGGTGTGCGCAAGAACGGCGACACGATGTATCCGGCCATGCCGTTCCCGTCCTATGCGCGCCTCACCGACGACGACATGAAGGCGCTGTACGCGTATTTCATGCACGGCGTCGCGCCGGTCGAGCACGAGAACCGCGCGGTCGACATCGTGTGGCCGTTGTCGATGCGCTGGCCGCTCGGGATCTGGCGCAAGATGTTCGCACCGTCGCCGAAGCCGTTCGACGCGGCGCCGTACACCGATCCGGTGGTCGCGCGCGGCGCGTATCTCGTGCAGGGTCTCGGCCACTGCGGCGCGTGTCACACGCCGCGCGCGCCGACGATGCAGGAGCGCGGGCTGACCGACGCGGACGGCCCGGACTTCCTGGCCGGCGGCGCGGCGATCGACGGCTGGGTGCCGACGAGCCTGCGCGGCGAGCCGCGCACGGGGCTCGGCACGTGGACGGACACCGAGATCGTGCAGTTCCTGAAGACGGGCCGCACGCTGCGCACGGCTGCGTTCGGCGGGATGACGGACGTGGTCGGCCACAGCATGCAGCACATGACCGACGACGACCTGAACGCGATCGCGCGTTATCTGAAGACGCTGCCGCCGCGCGTGCAGGGCGAGCAAGCGCACGTGTACGACGCGGCCGCCGCGAAGGCGCTGCAGACCGGCGACGCGAGCAAGCCGGGCGCGGCCGTCTATCGCGACAACTGCATGGCCTGCCACCGCAGCGACGGCCACGGCTACACGCGCGTGTTCCCGGCGCTGGCCGGCAACCCGGTCGTGCAGGGCGAGGATCCGACGTCGCTGATCCACGTCGTGCTGGAAGGCAGCGCGCTGCAGGGCACGCGCACCGCGCCGTCGACCTTCACGATGCCGCCGCTCGGCTGGCGCCTGTCGGACCAGGAAGTCGCGGACGTGTCGAACTTCGTGCGCACGAGCTGGGGCAACACGGGCGCGCCGGTGACGGCCGCGCAGGTCGCGAAAGTGCGCAAGAGCGTCCCGTCGACCCGGCCCGAACCGCCGCCGGGCGCGCGGTTCCCGCAAGCGTCGCGCTGACGGGAGCGGCGGGGCGTTAGCCGTTAGCCCCGCCTGTCCGGGCCGTTTCAACGCGCCGGCGCGCTCGCGCTGCGCCTTGCGTTTCGCCGGGGTTGCACCCCGCCAAGCCGCGCCGCCACGTGAAATTTTCGCGGCGGCGCGCCATTGTTCCGCCTCATCCCTTATCCTTCCATTCTTGAACCTTACTAAATAGTTACAAGAACTTGGGAGGGGGGATGCCTCATGACGTCAGCCTGATTGCGTTGCTCGCGGCCGGTTTCGGTCTCGCGATGATCTTCGGTTACTTCGCGTCGCTGCTGAAAATGCCGCCGCTCGTCGGCTATCTGCTCGCCGGGATCGTGATCGGCCCCGGCACGCCCGGTTTCGTCGGCGATCTTTCGCTCGCGCAGCAGCTCGCCGAAGTCGGCGTGATGCTGCTGATGTTCGGCGTCGGCCTGCATTTCTCGCTCGGCGACCTGCTCGCGGTGCGCAAGATCGCGCTGCCGGGCGCCGTCGTACAGATTACCGTCGCGACGCTGCTCGGCGGCGGGCTCGCGCTCACGTGGGGCTGGAGCGTTGGTGCGGCGCTCGTGTTCGGGCTCGCGCTGTCGGTCGCGAGCACGGTCGTGCTGCTGCGCGCGCTCGAAGGGCGCGGGCTCGTCGAGACGGTCAACGGGCGCATCGCGGTCGGCTGGCTCGTCGTCGAGGATCTCGTGATGGTCCTCGTGCTGGTGCTGCTGCCGCCCGTCGCGGGGCTGCTCGGCGGCACGCCGCCCGGCGACGCGCATGCGGCCGGCGGCAGCATCTGGGGCACGCTCGGCGTCACGATGCTGAAGGTCGCGGCATTCATCGCGCTGATGCTCGTGGTCGGCAAGCGCGTGTTCCCGCGGATTTTGTGGCTCGTCGCGCGCACGGGCTCGCGCGAGCTGTTCACGCTGTGCATGATCGCGGCCGCGGTCGGCATCGCGTTCGGCGCGGCGAAGCTGTTCGACGTGTCGTTCGCGCTCGGCGCGTTCTTCGCCGGGATGATGATGCGCGAGTCGGAATTCAGCCGGCGCGCGGCCGACGAGACGCTGCCGCTGCGCGACGCGTTCTCGGTGCTGTTCTTCATTTCGGTCGGGATGCTGTTCGACCCGAAGGTGCTGCTCGACGAGCCGCTGCACGTGATCGAGGTCGCGGCGATCGTGCTGGTCGGCAAGACGCTCGCGGCGGTCGCGCTCGTGATCGCGTTCCGCTATCCGCTGAACACCGCGCTGACGGTCGGTGCGGGCCTCGCGCAGATCGGCGAATTCTCGTTCATCCTCGCGGGGCTCGGCCGGGCGCTCGGGCTGCTGTCGGCCGAGGGGCAGAGCCTGATTCTCGCGGTCGCGCTGATCTCGATCGCGATGAATACGCTGCTGTTCGCGATGATCGATCCGGCGCTCGCATGGATCCGCAAGCATTCGGCGTTCGCGCGCAGGCTCGAGGCGCGCGACGATCCGCTCGCCGCGCTGCCGATGTCGACGCCGCAGACGCACCTGACCGGGCAGGTCGTGATCGTCGGCTACGGCAAGGTCGGCACGCGGATCGCGCATGCGCTGGACGAGCGCGGGATCGCATATGTCGTCGTCGAGCAGAACCGCGAGCTCGTCGAGAAGCTGCGCGCGGATGGTATCGCGGCCGTGTCGGGCGACGCGATCGAGCCGATCGTGCTCGTGCAGGCGCATATCGCGCGTGCCGGGATGCTGGTCGTCACGCTGCCCGACGTGTTCGACGTGCGGCAGATCGTCGAGATCTCGCGCACGCTCAACCCGACGCTGGAGGTCGTGCTGTGCACGAACAGCGGCGACGAGGCCGCGCTGCTGTCGAGCGAGGGCATCGGCACTGTGTTCATGGGCGAGACCGAACTCGCGCGCGGGATGACCGAGCACGTGCTCGGCAGGATGGTGAAGCCGGTCGCGGCTGCGCATTGAGACGGCGCGCGGCATCGCGCCGCGCACCGGGCCGCGCGGCGGCCAGGCGGCCGCCCGCGCGGCAGTCAGTAGAACGTCTCGAGCGTCAGTTCCTGCGCCATCACGCGATTACCGGCCAGCAGGCCGCCGTCGACGGGCAACGCGACGCCGGTGATGATTCGCGCGGCCGGCGAGCACAGGAACAGCGCGGCCTGCGCGACGTCGTCGGGCGTCGCGAAATCGTCGAGCGGATACCACTTCCTCAATTGCTCGAATACCTGCGGGTTGCGCTGCACGCGCGCTTCCCACGCGGGCGTCTTCACCGTGCCCGGCAGCACGATGTTCGCGCGCACGCCGTCGCGGCCGTATTCGATCGCAAGCGATTTCGTGTAGCTGATCAGCCCGGCCTTCGCGGCGCTGTACACCGGATGCCCGAGCGCGTGCACGCCGTTCACCGAACCGATGATCGCGATCGCGCCGCGCCGGCGTGCACGCATGCCGGACAGCGCGGCTTCGACGCTCACGTAGGTGGCCGTCAGGTTTGCATCGAGATCGGTGCGCCAGCTGGCGGGCGTCGTATCGCGCAGCGTGGTCGATGCGGCCGTGCCCGCGTTCGCGACCAGCACGTCGACTTCCGGATGCGATTCGAGCATCGAATGCAGCCGCGCCGCGTCGGTCAGGTCGTCGACGATCGGTGTCGCGTGCGTGTCGGCGAGCGTGTCGATGAAGCGGTCGAGCGCCGCGCGGTCGCGATCGAGCGCGAGCACGCGGTCGCCGGCCGCGAGGAAGGTGCGGCACAGCGCCTGGCCGATGCCGCCGGCGGCGCCCGTCACGAGGGTGGTACGTGTCATGTCGGCTCCTGGTGCAGGCTCACAGGCCGAGCGCGGCGCGCGCCTGTTTCTCGTTGTCGCGCGTGATCAGCGTGCCGGACGTCAGCACGAGCGGCGGCGGCGCCTGGTTCTTCGTGATCCAGTCGTACATGTTGAGGCTTGTCTGATAGCCGTGCTGGCGCGGATTCAGCAGGATCGAACCGTAGAAGCCCGTCGGCTTCGGCTTCGCGAACTCGTTGAGCGCGACCTGGCTGCCGTTGATGCCGACCGCGACCATCGCGTCCGCGCCGATGCCGCGCCCCTCGGCGGCGCGCACCGCGCCGACCGTCGTGTCGTCGTTCGAGCCGAACGCCACCCAGCGCTTGAAGTTCGCATGCTTGGTGAGCGCGATGTTCGCCGCATTGAACGCGCCTTCGGTGTCAGCCGTCATCTCGGGCGCGTCGATCACGTTCGCGGCCGGAAAGCCGGCGGCCTTGAGCGCGTCGACCGCCCCGGTCGTGCGCTCGCGCGCGGTCGGCAACTGGTCGTAAGCGAGCCGGATGATGCCGACCTCGGCCGGATTCCAGCCGCGCCGCTTCGTCTCGTCCGCGATGGCCTGGCCGACCTGCTGGCCGATCTTGTACGCGGAGATGCCCATGTGCGGCACACCCTGGAGCGGCGCGCCGTGGCCGTCGACGAGCTGGTCGTCGACCGACATCAGCTTGAGCCCCGCGCGTTTCGTTTTTGCCGCGATGCCGGGGCCGAGCTTCACGTCGGGCGCGCAGATGATCACGCCCTGCGCCTTCTGCGCGGCGAGGCTGTCGAGCGCGGTCGACACCTTTTCGCCGCTCGGCGTCGCGATCTTGATCAGCGTGAAGTGTTTTTCCTTCGCCGCCTGCTCGGCGAAGCGCCATTCGTCCTGGAACCACGGATCGTCCGGTTGTTTGACGAGGAAGCCGATTTTCACGTCGGCGGCATCGGCGGCGCGGGCCGGGGCGCCGCCAAACAGCGTGAGGCTCGCGGTGGCCAGCACGAGCGTTTTCCAGTGGAATCGCATGCGTCTCACTCCATTGTTGTAGTCGGGCGCGCGGGCAAGGCCGCCCGCGGCGCGAAAAAATTGTAGGAGGACGCGGCGGGAACGCTCAAATAATGCGGTGTGTTCCTAGTAAGTGGGATGAAAGCGAGGTGAGGGCGAGGGGCGCACGGCATCGCCCGCCAGGCGGTTTCAGCTTGCCGTCGCCTTCGCCTGCACGGCGGCCGTGTCGGCATGCGCGGCTGTCTTGACCGGCACGGCGGCTTTCTGCGCGGCAGCCGTTTTCGGTTGAGCCGCCGCCTTTGGCGCCGCGACCGTCTTCTGCGGTGCAACCGCCTTGGCCGGCTGCGGCTTTTCCGGCTCGACCGGCGCATCGGGCGGCACGCCGAGCAACTGCAGCGAGCCGCTCGTGACCGACGCGAACACCGGGCCGGCCACCGTGCCGCCGTAGTAGCCCTTGCCGCGCGGCTCGTCGATCATCACCGCGACGATCAGGCGCGGGTTGCTCATCGGCGCCATCCCCGCGAACAGCGCACGGTACTTGCCCTTCGCATAGGTCGCGCCGACCTGCTTGCGCGCGGTACCGGTCTTGCCGCCGATCCGGTAGCCGTCGACGCGCGCGCGGCGCCCGGTGCCGCCTTCGCCAACCGCCATCTCGAGCATCGAGCGGATCGACGCGGCCGTTTGCGGCGTCGTCACGCGGTGGCCGCGATGCGCGTCGATCGTCTGCTGGTCGGTGCCGTTCTTCAGCAGCGACACCGGGTGCAGCGTGCCGTCGCCCGCGTAGGCCGTGTAGGTCTGCGCGATCTGCAGCAGCGACATCGACAGGCCGTAGCCGTAAGCCATCGTCGCCTGCTCGATCGGCCGCCAGCGCTTGTAGCCGCGCAGCCGGCCCGACGCGACGCCCGGGAACGTCAGTTCCGGCGCGCGGCCGATCCCGTATTCCTGGTACTTGTTCCAGATCGTCTCGGCGGGCAGGTTCAGCGCGAGCTTCGCGAGCGCGATGTTGCTCGACTTCTGCAGCGCCTGCGACACCGTCAGCGACCCGTGGTTCGACGTGTCGTGGATCACGGCCGGGCCGATCTTGTAGGTGCCCGGCGACGTGTTGATGATCGTGTTCGGCGTGACCTTGCGTTCGTCGATCGACAGCGCGACGACGAGCGGCTTGATCGTCGAGCCGGGTTCGAACGTGTCGATCACCGCGCGGTTGCGCAACTGCTGGCCGGTGAGGCGCGCACGGTCGTTCGGGTCGAAGGTCGGGTAGTTCGCGAGCGCGAGGATCTCGCCGTTCTGCGCGTCGAGCACGACGACGCTGCCGGCTAACGCGTTGTTTTCGACCACGGCCGCCTTGAGCTGGCTGAACGCGAGCTGCTGGATCCGGCGGTCGATCGTCAGTTCGATCGTCGCGCCGTGCTGCGCGGGCACGAGCGGGCGCGTGTCCGACACGATGCGGCCGAGCCGGTCGCGGATCACCTCTCGCTGCCCCGACGTGCCCGACAGGCGTGCATTCGCCGCGAGTTCGACGCCTTCCTGGCCTTTATCCTCGACGTTCGTGAAGCCGACCACGTGCGCGGCCGATTCGCCTTCCGGGTAGAAGCGCTTCGAATCGGCGATCTGCGTGACACCGTCGATCGCGAGCTTGTCGAGCCGGCCCGCGGTGTCCGCGTCGACCTGCCGCTTGAGCAGCACGAACGTCTTGTCGTTGCCGAGGCGCCGTTTCACCTCGACGAGCGGCATGTCGAGCAGCTTCGCGATCTGCGGGTAGTCGGTATCGGCGACCTGTTTCGGGTTCGCCCAGATTTCATAAGTGGACAGGCTGACCGCGAGCATCGCGCCGTTGCGGTCGACGATGCCCCCGCGCATCGCGCCGAGCTCGATCGTGCGCTGGTAACGTTTCTGCCCTTGGCCGACGTAGAAATCCTGGTTGGCGACCTGCACCCAGAAAGCGCGCCCGATCAGTGCGGCGAACGCGAGGAACACCACGATCACGATCAGCTTCGAGCGCCACATCGGCAGGCGCGACGCGAGCATCGGATTCTTGGTCGCGGCCGCGTACGGATCGGCGGGGTGGGTCTTCTTTTTTACGCTCATGCAATGGCCGGGTCGGGCCGCCGGGCGGCGGCGAGTCAGTCTGAATAAAGCAATTGTAATAAAGGAGTAAACGTCGTGTGGGGAAAGTGTGTTCCGGCCCCGTGAAAGAGCGTTCGGCGACCATTCGGCGACGTGCGGAAAAGGGGGCAGGAAAGGCGGGCGGAAGCGGAATTTCACCGCCGCGGCAGACGATGAAAGACGGACGATCGGCGGCGTGTCGATCCGGGGGCAGGATATCCGGGTCAGGTCGATCGCGACCGTCACTTGCACGCGATCAATTGCCCGGTCGCTGATTATTTATTTGGTGCAGAAAATAAAAAGCGCCCCAAAATGAGGCGCTGTTAATACTGAATATCGAAATGAATATCAACGAACCTGGAATAAACCCGAAAACCGCAGACGATTCAGGTCAATATTGCTATCGCGCAACGGAAATAAATTCCCGGTATTCCGGCTGGGTCGTGCAACGATCGACGGCCTGCAGCCGCCATGCACCGGCGTGATCGCCGGCGAGCACAGCGGGGCCCTGTTCACGCTGCGTCGCACCGAACGACAGCCCCTTCAGCTGGCATACGGCATTCCCGCCGTCGGCCGCGCAGAGCGCCATTGCGCCCTCGACATCGCGGACCTTGCCCCAGGTCGGAAGATCCATGCCCTGATGTGCCTCGCGCGACCACAGCCCTTCGTCGGTATCGACCCACAGTACCGCGAACGATTGCAGGGTTGCTGATTCGCTGCCATTAATCCGAATAGTGAGGCGCATAGGATCGTCTCCCAAGAAATTGACGTATTCGACCGTTTTGACTTGAACAGTCTAGATAGACTGGTGTGAAACGCAAGTGATAATCCGCAATAAATCCGTATTGAGTCTATTTCGGTTTCGGATGAAACGACGTCTGACGATTCATGGTTATTCCGGCGGCGCGCGCAATCGCAGGCGACACCGGCGATCGTGGTATCGACGCACGCATGGCCGACGTTCGAGACATGCGATGACATGGCCGGGGGGCGCGTCGATCTGTCGCGTGCGACCGGCCGCCGAAACCGCGCCGGCCGATGCGACACGGCACAGCCCGAATGCCGCCCGATCGGATGTGTCAGTGTTCTGACGGCGCGTCCGGAACGACACACTCAGACAATCGCGTACAAATCGGCACACTTTCGCGAAACTTTCGGGACAGACTTGCATACGGTCGGGCCCCACACTGGGAGCTTCCCGATCCTGTGCCGCGGACGCCCGTCCTCGGCGGCTGCCGCCGCCTCGTGCCAGAGACGCGATCGACGCGATCGCGGGCCGCATGCCCGATCGGGACTGCCAGGGCGCGCGTTAGCCCCGGCCCGGCCGGTGAGCCGTGCGCAGCCCGCAACCGCGGGTGCCGCGCCGCCCGGCCGATTCTTCGAAGGAGACTATCGTGCTGATCTGGAAAACCGCGTTGTCGCTCAACTGGCGGACCAGCCTCGTGTCGCCGGCCAGCGCACCGGTCGCGGCGGCCAACGTCGGACGGCTGGTGCTGACCGGCGCAACCGGCTTCATCGGCAGTACCGTGCTGACGGCGCTCGTCAATGCAGGGCTGCTCGAACGTATCGTGTGCGTCGTGCGTGCGCAGAACCGCGGCCACGCCGTCGCGCGACTGCGTGAAGCGGCGTTGCGCGCGGGACTCGCGCCGTACTGGGCGTCGCGCCTGACCGAAGCGAACGTGATCGTCGGTGCGCTCGGCGACGTGTGGCAGGGTGCCGACGCGCCGCGTCTCGGCGGTGCGACCCACGTGATTCATTGTGCCGGTCATGCATCGCCGGCTGACGGCGCGCACCTGCAGTCGGACATCGCCGATTCGGTGCGTTTTGCCGAACGCTTCGCTCGGGCGCCGCGCCTGCAGCGCTTCGTGTATGTCGGCACGGCCTACGCGCATGCGGGCCGTGGCGGGATCGTGCAGGAAGAGGCGGCGGGCGACGCGGCGAACGACGTCGCGCAGGACGACGAAGGCCTGCCGGGCGCGGTGCTCGCGGCCGACTACCTGCACGCGAAGGCGGAAACGGAGCAGCGCCTGCGCGCGCTCGGGCTGCCGCTCGTCGTCGTGCGGCCGTCGCACGTCGTCGGTCACACGGTGCTCGGCACGCGGCCCGCGCCGAATTCGTTCTGGATGTTCCGGCTTGCGCATGCCGCGCGCCGCTTCACCGCACGGCCGATGACGCGCATCGACATCGTGTCGGTGGACGACGTGGCACGCGCGACGATGCTGCTGGCCGTCAAGCCGACGCTCGCGCACGACGTCTATCACGTATCGGCCGGCGACGATGCGCCGCAGGTCACGCAGATCGTGCGTGCGATGGACGAGGCGGCGGGGATGACGGGTGCGCCGCGCTACGCGGCATGCGCGCCGGCCGAACTGCCGCTCGTGGTGCGCGATGTGCTCGGGCGGCCCGATCCGGCACTCGAACGCGTGATCGGCCGGGCGCTGCAGCGTTGCGGGGAATTCGCGACGGTCGATCGCGTATTCGACAACCGCCGCGTGCGCGATGAAATCGATTTCGAGCCGTTGCCGTTCATCGATTACGTCGAGGAATGCATGCGCACGTCGCGCGGCGTCGCGGTGACCGAGCTGATGCGCGGCGCGGTGCACTGACCGCCGGCGCAACATCGGCGCCCATTCCCGCGACTGGCGGGAACGGGCGCCATCCTCACGCGTTGCCGCCGAGTTCGATCAGCCGGTCGAGCGCGCGGTAGATATCTTCGAGGCCGTCCTGGCCGAAGCGCGATTCGAGCTGCCGGTATTGCTCGTCGATGCGCGGACCGATTTCCGTGACGAGTTTCCTGCTTTGCGGCGTCAGGCTGACCAGCAGCCGGCGCTGATCTTCCTGCGCGCGCGTGCGCGTGATCAGGCCGTCGCGCTCCATCCGTTCCAGCACGCCCGTGAGGCTCGGGCTCAGGATGCAGCAGCGCCGGGCGATCTGTCCCGCTTCGAGCGCATGCGCCGGTTCACCGTCGAGCACGCGGATGATCCGCCATTGCTGTTCGGTCAGCGCGAATTCCTTGAGAATGGGGCGGAACAAACCCATCAGCGTTTCGCGGGCTTCCAGCAGCAGCATGGCCAGGTTGCGATGGTCGAGCGTACGGTTCATCGGGGTGGACAGTGGACGGGGACGCATCAATCTTAACAGCCGAAGGTGGTGAATTTCGCGTATCAGGGTAATCGAGGTTGCCAGCGCTCGATTGTTTACTTAAGATATTAACTATTGACGATGCGCCGCGACGCGCGGCAGGGGAATGACGCATGGAGCTGTCTTGCACGACCGCCGCGGCGCCGCCGTTGCCGGTCGCCATCGGTACCGTCTACGGTGCGCTGCTCAACGAGCGCGCGGCGCTCGACGCGCTCGGCGCTGCCGTGAACGCACCGCCTTACGGCCGCCCGCCGCAGGCGCCGATCCTTTACATCAAGCCGGCCAACACGCATGCGGCCGACGGCGCGGCCGTCGTCGTGCCGGCCGGTGTCGACGCGCTGGAGATCGGCGCGTCGGTGGCCGTCGTGTTCGCCCGGCGCGCCACCCGCGTGCCGGCCGCGCAGGCGCTCGACTACGTGCACGGCTTCACGCTCGCGAGCGACGTGTCGGTGCCGCATCCCGATTACTACCGTCCGGCCGTGCGTTTCAAGTGCCGTGACGGCTTCTGCCCGCTGGGTCCCGCCATCGTGCCGGCCGCCGCGCTCGCCGATGTCGACGCGCTTGCGCTGACCGTGCGGATCGACGGCGAGCTTGCCGTCTCCGCTTCGACCACCACGCTGATCCGCCCCGTGCGCGACCTGATCGCCGACGTGACGGCCTTCATGTCGTTCGACGCGGGCGACGTGCTGCTGCTCGGCGTCGCGGGCGGCGCCCCGCGCGCCCGCGCGGGCAGCACGGTCGAGATCGCCGCCGCCGGCATCGGCACGTTGCGGCACACGCTGATTGCGGAGGAAACCCGATGAAGACGGCGCGCATCATCTACAACGGCGCACTGCATGCGGCCGAACCGGCCGGAGACGGCACGATCCGCCTCGATACCGGGCGCGTCGTGGCCGAGGAGGCGGTTGCGTGGCTGCCGCCCGTCGCGCCGCGCACGACGTTCGCCCTCGGCCTCAACTACGCCGACCATGCGAAGGAACTCGCGTTCAAGGCGCCGAGCGAGCCGCTGATCTTCCTGAAGGGGCCGAACACGTTCATCGGCCACCGGTCGCATACCGTGCGCCCGGCGGATGCCACCCACATGCACTACGAGTGCGAACTGGCCGTCGTGATCGGCCGGCCCGCGCGCAACGTGCGCCGCGCGCAGGCGATCGACTACGTGGCCGGCTATACGGTCGCGAACGACTACGCGATCCGCGACTATCTCGAGAACTACTACCGCCCGAACCTGCGCGTGAAGAACCGCGACACCTGCACGCCGCTCGGGCCGTGGTTCGTCAGCCGCGACGAGATCGGCGACCCGGGCGACCTGACGTTGCGCACGACGGTGAACGGGCAGGAGACGCAGCGCGGCAGCACGCGCGACATGATCTTCGACGTGCCGGCGCTGATCGAGCACATCAGCGGCTTCATGACGCTCTCGCCGGGCGACCTGATCCTGACCGGCACGCCCGAGGGGCTGGCGGACACGCAGCCGGGCGACGAGGTTGTGACCGAAATCGAAGGGATCGGCCGGCTCGTCAACACGATCGTCGGCGAAGCAGACTACTATCGCGCCGGCTGAGCCCGTCGCCCAAGGAGAACCCATGACCATCAAGCACTGGATCGACGGCCGCGAAGTCGAGAGCCGCGAGACCTTCACGACGCTGAATCCCGCGACCGGCGATGTCATCACCGACGTCGCGTCGGCCGGCGAAGCCGAAGTCGACGCGGCCGTGCGCGCGGCGAAGGAAGCCTTCCCGAAATGGGCGAACACGCCCGCGAAGGAGCGCGCGAAGCTGATGCGCAAGCTCGGCGAACTGATCGAGAAGAACGTGCCGATGCTCGCGGCGCTGGAGACGCAGGACACCGGCCTGCCGATCGCGCAGACGAGCAAGCAGCTGATTCCGCGCGCGTCCGAGAATTTCAACTTCTTCGCCGAAGTGTGCGTGCAGATGAACGGCCGCACCTATCCGGTCGACGACCAGATGCTGAACTACACGCTCTACCAGCCGGTCGGCGTGTGTGCGCTGGTGTCGCCGTGGAACGTGCCGTTCATGACCGCGACGTGGAAGACGGCGCCGTGCCTCGCGCTCGGCAACACGGCCGTGCTGAAGATGTCGGAGCTGTCGCCGCTGACGGCCGACCAGCTCGGCCGGCTCGCGCTCGAAGCCGGCATCCCGCCCGGCGTGCTGAACGTCGTGCAGGGTTACGGCGCGACGGCCGGCGACGCGCTCGTGCGGCATCCGGACGTGCGCGCGGTGTCGTTTACCGGCGGTACCGTCACCGGCAAGCGGATCATGGAGCGCGCGGGCCTCAAGAAGTATTCGATGGAACTCGGCGGCAAGTCGCCGGTGCTGATCTTCGACGATGCCGATTTCGACCGCGCGCTCGACGCGTCGCTGTTCACGATCTTCTCGATCAACGGCGAACGCTGCACCGCGGGCTCGCGGATCTTCGTACAGCGCACGATCTACGACCGCTTCGTGCAGGAATTCGCGCGCCGCGCGAACAACCTGGTGGTCGGCGATCCGTCCGATCCGGCCACGAATCTGGGTGCGATGATCACGCGCCAGCACTGGGAAAAGGTGACCGGCTATATCCGCATCGGCGAGCAGGAAGGCGCGCGCGTGGTCGCGGGCGGCGCGGACAAGCCGGCGGGCTTGCCCGACCATCTGCGCAACGGCAACTTCGTGCGTCCGACCGTGCTGGCCGACGTCGACAACCGGATGCGCGTCGCACAGGAAGAGATCTTCGGGCCGGTTGCGTGCCTGATCCCGTTCGAGGACGAGGAAGAAGGGCTGCGACTCGCGAACGACACGTCGTACGGCCTCGCGTCGTACATCTGGACGCAGGACGTCGGCAAGGTGCATCGCCTCGCGCGCGGCATCGAGGCCGGGATGGTGTTCGTGAACAGCCAGAACGTGCGCGACCTGCGCCAGCCGTTCGGCGGCGTGAAGGAGTCGGGCACCGGGCGCGAGGGTGGCGAGTACAGTTTCGAGGTGTTCGCGGAGATCAAGAACGTGTGCATTTCGATGGGTTCGCACCACATTCCGCGCTGGGGCGTGTGACGGGCGCGGGTCGTTTCGGCGCTAAAACGAACGATACGGAGACTTAACGATGGGCAAACTGTCCCTCGCCGCGAAAATCACGCACGTGCCGTCGATGTACCTGTCGGAATTGCCCGGCAGGCATCACGGCTGCCGGGAAGCGGCGATCCGCGGCCATCAGCTGATCGGCGAGCGCTGCCGTGCGCTCGGCGTCGACACGATCGTCGTGTCGGACGTGCACTGGCTCGTCAACGCGGGTTATCACGTGAACTGCAATGCGCACTTCGCGGGCACGTACACGAGCAACGAACTGCCGCATTTCATCCGCGACATGCAGTACGAATATCCGGGCAACCCGACGCTCGGCCGGCTGATTGCCGAGACGGCCAGCGCACGTGGCGTCGCGACGCGTGCGCACGAGATCGACAGCCTCGAACTCGAATACGGCACGCTCGTGCCGATGCGCTACATGAACGGCGACCAGCACTTCAAGGTCGTGTCGATCGCCGGCTGGTGCATGTGGCACACGCTCGACGAAAGCCGGCGCTTCGGCGAGGCGCTGCTCGAAGCGATCGAGAAGAGCGATTCGAACGTCGCGTTCCTCGCGAGCGGTTCGCTGTCGCACCGCTTCAACGACAACGGCAGCCCCGAGGAATCGATCCACCAGATCAGCCGCGAATTCTTCCGGCAGGTCGACCTGCGCGTGGTCGAGCTGTGGAAGCAGGGCGATTTCAAGACCTTCTGCGCGATGCTGCCCGAGTACAACACGCATTGCCACGGCGAAGGCGGCATGCACGACACGGCGATGCTGCTCGGCCTGCTCGGCTGGGATCGTTACGACAAACCCGTCGAGATCGTCACCGACTATTTCGCGAGTTCGGGCACGGGGCAGATCAACGCGATCTTCCCGCTGCCGTGAACGGCGCCGCACCGCATCCGACATTCGACATTCGACATCCGACCGGAGAATTGCCATGCCACATATCGTCGTCGAATACACCGCGAACATCCGCGACGACGCGCGCATCCCCGCGCTGCTGCGCACGATCAATGCAACGCTGATCGCGCAGGGCGGCGTGTTCCCGACCGGTGGGATCCGCTCGCGCGCGATCGAGCTGCAGGACTACTGCGTCGCCGACGGCACGGAGGACGACGCGTTCGTCCACGTGACGCTGAAGATCGGCTCGGGCCGCAGCGACGAAACGAAGAAGGCCGCATGCGACGCGCTGTTCGACGCGATCAAGGCGCATTTCGCCGAGCTGTACGCGAAACGCTACCTCGCGCTGTCGATGGAACTGACCGAGTTCAGCGAAAGCGGCTCGTACAAGCACAACAACATCCACGCCCGCTACAAGCGGGCCGGCTGAACCCCATTCCCGATCCGACCATGCTCGAACCCGCCCTCATCGACCAGCTTGCGCAGCGTCTGCACGACGCAGAGCGCGAGCGCACGCAGATCCGCCAGATCTCGCTCGACCATCCCGACATCACGATCGACGACGCGTATGCGATCCAGCGCGCGTGGGTGACCCTCAAGCTCGCGGAAGGCCGCACGCTGAAGGGACACAAGATCGGCCTCACATCGAAGGCGATGCAGAACACGTCGCAGATCGACGAACCCGACTATGGCGCGCTGCTCGACGACATGTTCTTCGCGGACGGCGGCACGATCCCGACCGGCCGCTTCATCGTGCCGCGCGTCGAGGTCGAACTCGCGTTCGTGCTCGGCAAGCGGCTCTCGGGCCCGGACTGCACGATCTTCGACGTGTACGACGCGGTCGACTACGTGGTGCCCGCGCTCGAGATCATCGACGCGCGCAGCCAGTCGATCGACCCCGATACGAAACGCCCGCGCAAGGTGTTCGACACGATCGCCGACAACGCGGCGAACGCGGGAGTCGTGATCGGCGGGCGGCCGGTGAAGCCGCACGACGTCGACCTGCGCTGGGTCGCGGCGATCATGTCGCGCAACGGCGTGGTCGAGGAAACGGGCGTCGCGGCCGGCGTGCTGAACCATCCGGCGAATGGCGTCGCGTGGCTCGCGAACCGGCTGTCGCGCTTCGACGTCGCGCTGGAACCCGGGCAGATCGTGCTCGGCGGCTCGTTCACGCGGCCGTGCGCGGCGCGGCCGGGTGACACGTTCAGCGTCGACTACGGCCCGCTCGGGACGATCCAGTGCTACTTCGAGTGAGCGAGCGATGCAGATTCCTACGAATGTCTTCAAGGCCGCGCTCGCGCGCGGCGACGCGCAGGTCGGGCTGTGGCTCGGGCTCGCGAATCCGTACAGCGCGGAAGTGGTCGCGGGCGCCGGTTTCGACTGGCTGCTGATCGACGGCGAGCATGCGCCGAACACGGTGCCGACGATCCTCGCGCAGTTGCAGGCGATCGCGCCGTATCCGTCGCATCCGGTTGTGCGCGTACCGTGGAACGATCCGGTGATCGTCAAGCAGGTGCTCGATCTCGGCGCGCAGACGCTGCTCGTGCCGATGGTGCAGAGCGCCGACGAAGCGCGCGCGGCCGTTGCCGCGACGCGTTACCCGCCGCACGGGATTCGCGGCGTCGGCAGCGCGCTGGCGCGCGCGTCGCGATGGAACCGCGTCGGCGACTACCTGCACCGTGCAAACGACGAGATGGCCGTGCTCGTGCAGGTCGAGACGCGCGCGGGGCTCGACGCGATCGACGCGATTGCTCGGGTCGAAGGCGTCGATGGCGTGTTCATCGGGCCGGCCGACCTGGCCGCCGATCTCGGCCATCTCGGCAATCCGGGGCACCCGGACGTGCAGGCCGCGATCGACGGTGCGATTCGCACGATCAAGGCGGCCGGCAAGGCGCCGGGCATTCTGAGTGCGGACGAAGCGGCGGCGCGGCGCTATCTGGAAGCGGGCGCGTTGTTCGTCGCGGTCGGGGTCGATACGACGTTGCTTGCGCGAAGCGCGGAGCGGTTGGCGGCGCAGTTCAAGGGGAACGGCGGCGCGGCAGGGAAGAAGGGCGACGGCACGTATTGACGAAGCGGCAGCGGCCGGCCGTCTGCGGAACGGCCGCCTTCCGCAGTGCGGCTTCGTGCCTGCGCATAGCAGCGACTATCGCGTTCCGCGCTGCCCGATTTCCATATATCTTCCCGGCGTCGTCCCCAACGCCCGCCGGAACATATCGATGAACGCGCTCACGTTGTCGTACCCGAGATCGAGCGCGATCGTCGTCACCGGCACGTCATCGGCGATTTTCTCCAGCGCACGCAGCAGCCTCGCCTGCTGACGCCACTGCGCGAACGTCAGCCCCGTCTCGGCGACGAAGCGACGGCTCATCGTCCGTGCGCTGATGCCGGCCCATTCCGCCCATTCCTCCAGCCGCCGGTTGTCCGCGAGATCCGCGGCAAGCGCATCGGTGATCTTCATCAGCCGCGGGTCCTGCGGCCGCACCAGTCCCAGCGCTTCGACCTCCGACGACGCGATCTCGTCGAGGATCACGTCGGCGATCCGCGTCTGCGCCGCATCCAGTTCCGCATCGCCCCAGCTTGCGGCACGCTGCACGGCTTCGCGCAGCAGCGGCGACGTGCGAATCGCGCGCGGCGTGTCCGGGAGTGCCGCGCAGCGCGCTTCGGCGACGAACGCCGACCAGCCGGAAATCGGCCCGAACGAGCGCAGCGAATGTCGGCAATGCGGCGGAATCCAGATCGCGTGGATCGCTGGCACGACCCAGTCCTGGTCGTCGAGACCGATCGTCAGCAGTCCGCTGAGCGCGCCGACGAGCTGACCGCGCGCATGCGCGTGCGGTGCGGTGATACGCGGGTCGCGTTGCGACAGGACGGCGGCGACGACGAACGGGCCGTCGTCGGACACGACGAATCGGGCGGGCAGGAGTGGATCGGACATGGCCGGATAGCGGTATCGAATGGCTGTTATACCGGAGATCGGCCGGCTTCGCACGCCTACACTGCGTCCATCGATGACAACCGGAGTACGACACGATGCGAGCCGAACAAATGCTTCCCGACCATGCCGACCGGATCGAGGCCGGCGGAACGACGATCCGCAAGGGCACCATCGGCGCGTTTCTGGTCAACGCGCGGGTGCTGACCGATCCGAACGCCGCGCCCGCCGACCGGGCGCGCGCGGAGGCCGACACGATCGACGCGTTGCCGGCACTGCGCGCGCTCGGCCTGTTCGACGTGCTGGAAGTACGCGATCCCGCGCTGCGCGCGTGGCTCGCCGCACGCTGACGTCCGTCCGAACCGTCGATCAAGATCCCCGATTCAAGGAGCCAAGATGAAAGCTGCAGTCGTGACGGGCGCCGGCGAGCGTCCCGTCCATATGGAATTCGAACCGCCGCGCGCGATGCAGGGCCACCGCCTGATCGACGTGACGGCGTCCGCGCTGAGCCGGATCGCGCAGGCGCGTGCGTCCGGCACGCATTACTCGTCGGACGGAGGCTATCCGTTCGTAGTCGGCGTTGACGGCGTCGGCCGCCTCGACGACGGGCAGCGCGTCTATTTCTTCGGTGCGCCCGCGCCGTTCGGCGCGATGTCCGAGCGCACGATCGCGCCCGACGCGCGGTGCGTGCCGCTGCCGGACGCGCTCGACGATGTCACGGCCGCGGCGATCGCGATTCCCGGGATGTCGTCGTGGGCCGCGCTGACCGAACGCGCGCGGCTCGTCGCGGGCGAGACGGTGCTCGTCAACGGCGCGACGGGGACGTCGGGCCGGCTGGCGGTGCGGATCGCGAAGCATCTCGGTGCTGCAAAGGTGGTCGCGACGGGCCGCAACGCAGCTGCGCTGGACGCCTTGCTGAGCGCGGGTGCAGACGCCGTCGTGTCGCTGCAGCAGGACGATGCGCATCTGGCGCGTGCGCTCGAACCGCATTTCCGTGCGGGTGTGGATGTCGTGCTCGACTACTTGTGGGGTGCCAGCGCGCAGACGCTGCTGGTTGCCGCGGCGAAGGCGACGCCCGATGGGCGCCGGCTGCGATTCGTGCAGATCGGCTCGATCGGCGGCGCGGACGTGCTGCTGCCGGGCGCCGTATTGCGCGCCACCGCGATCGAATTGATGGGTAGCGGCATCGGCAGCGTATCGTTGCCGCGTTTGCTGGACTCGGTGCGCGGCGTGTTCGACGCGGCCGGGCCGGCGCGGCTGGCAATCGATACGCGCACCGTGCCGCTGTCGGCGGTCGGCGAACACTGGGGCGATGCAAACAGCCTCGTGCGCACGGTGTTCACGATGCAGGACGAGTGAACGGCGACCGAGCCGCGGCGGGCCGAATACGGCACGACGGTCAAGCCGCGCGGCGACACGCTGTCATCCGTCGTGAAGCCGCCGCGCGTGGGCCGAAAGCAGGGCGGCCGCGCGCGAAAGACGCCCGTCGCCGCCCGCCGCGTCAGGCTCAGAACCGCTGCTGAATCCCCGCCGTCACGCCGACCTGCGTCGTGCCGTACCCGTTGAAGTCGCGCGACACGCCGACCTTCTGGTCGTGCTTCGCGATCGCGAACGCGCCGGCCGCGTACAGCACCGTGCGCTTCGACAGCGCGTACTGCGCACGCAGCGACACGAGCGTCGGATCGGCATCCGTGCCGCCCTTGACGTTCTGGTGATAGACGGCCGCGATCAGCGAGAACGTCGGCGTGAACTGGTACGACCCGCCGACCCAGGCCATGTCGCTCAGCTGGTTTGCCGCCGTGGTGCGGAACGTGCGCTTGTAATTGCGATAACCGGCCATCGTCTTCAGGTTGCCGAAGTCGTAGCTCAGGCCCGCGTGGATGCCCTGGATATAGTTGACCGTGTCGGCCGGCGTGACGCTGTCGGCCGCGCCGTTCTGCCGGTCGAACGTGACCACGGCCGCGAACGGGCCGGTCTCGTAGCCGAGCGCGATGTCGTACTTCGAGCTGGTCTTCACGCTGCCCGGCACGTTGCCGAAGCCGTACAGCGCGCCGAACTTGAAGCCGCTGAATTCGCCGTCGTAGCGCACCGCGTTCGACGAGCGCGTGAACATGCCGTCCTTGCGGCCGCCCGTCGCCATCGACGACGTCGCCCACGAGTAGTTCTGCGCGTAACCCATCGGGTCGAACGGCAGCATGTAGTCGTAGGTGACGGTGAAGTTGCGGCCGAGCGACAGCTCGCCCCATTTGCCTTTCAGGCCGACCGTCGCGCGGCGCGCGAAGATCGAGTCGGGGCCGTCGTCGGACGCGCCGTTCGCGAGATCGATCCCGCTTTCGAGGCGGAACACGGCCTTCAGCCCGCCGCCGAGATCCTCGACGCCGCGCAGGCCCCAGCGCGACGTGTTCTTGTTGCCCGACTTGAGCTTGACTGAATTGCCGCCCTCCGGCGCCGCGTGGTTCGCGAATTCGATGCCGGCGTCCATGATCCCGTACATCGTGACCGACGACTGCGCGTGCGCGGCGGGCGCGGCGATGCAGGCCGCGGCGGCCGAGCCCGTGAGGACTACTGTACGAATCGAACGTTCTGCGCGTGACTTCATTGACGGTGTCTCCTTGGTTCTTGTGGGTTGGGTGAAACGGATGCGACGCGCGGCAGCCCGCGACGGACGCCCGGAGACGTCCGCCGGTCATGCAAGTCATCGCCTGGCGGGATGCGCGCGGTGCATGCGCGGCGGCGCGCAGGCCGCCGCGCTCGGGTCAGCCCGCTTTCGCGAACGCCCAGCAGTCGTTGGTCGGGAATTCGATCCAGTGCTTGCCGGCCGCACGCGGCACGTTGCCGAACGCACGCAGGCGCATGTCGCCGCAATGGAACAGGTATTCCCAGCGGTCGCCGAGATACATCGACGTGACGAGGTCGGCCTGCAGCCGGTTCGCGCCCGGGCCGTCGGTCACCTGCACGCGTTCGAGACGGATCACGGCCTGCGCGTCCTGACCCGGCGCGAACGTGTCGCGCGCCATCGCACGGATTTCCCAGCCGTCGCCGGCGAGCGTCACGCATTCGCCGTCGATCGCGGCGACACGCGCGTCGATCCGGTTGTTGCTGCCCATGAATTCGGCCGTGTACAGCGAGCGCGGCGCGCCGTACAGCTCGGCCGGCGTGCCCTCCTGCTCGATGCGGCCGTTGCGCAGCAGCAGGATGCGATCGGACATCGCCATCGCCTCGGTCTGGTCGTGCGTCACGCACAGCGCCGACAGCCCGAGCGACACGATCAGCTCGCGCAGCCACGCGCGCGCTTCCTCGCGCAGCTTCGCGTCGAGGTTCGACAGCGGCTCGTCGAGCAGGATCACCGGCGGGTTGTAGACGAGCGCGCGTGCGATCGCGACGCGTTGCTGCTGGCCGCCCGACAACTGGTGCGGAAAGCGTTCCGCGAGATGGCCAAGGCCGAGCTGGTCGAGCGCGCTCTGCACGCGGCGCTTCTGTTCGGCCGGTGCGACGCGGCGCAGCTTCAGCCCGTAGCCGACGTTGTCGGCGACGGTGCGGTGCGGCCACAGCGCGTACGACTGGAACACGAGGCCGAGCGAACGCTGCTCGACGGGCAGGTCGACGCGCCGCGCGCCGTCGAAGAACACGCGGTCATCGAGCTGGATACGGCCTTCGGACGGCTGTTCGAGGCCGGCCACCGCGCGCAGCAGCGTGGTCTTGCCGCTGCCCGACGCGCCGAGCAGGCAGACGACTTCGCCGGCCTTCAGTTCGAACGACACGCCCTTGAGGATCGGATTGACGCCATAGCTGAGATGCAGGTCGTCGACGATGAGCTTATCCATGAAGTTTCACTCCGAAACGCAGGGCCACGCCGAGTCCGACGCCGACCATCGCGATGTTGATGACAGAGAGCGCGGCGACCTGGTCGACGGCGCCGGTCGCCCACAGCGACACGAGCAGCGCGCCGATCACTTCGGTGCCGGGCGACAGCAGGTAGACGGCCGTCGAGTATTCGCGCTCGAAGATCATGAAGATCAGGAGCCACGCGGCGAGCAGGCCGAAACGCACGAGCGGCAGCGTCACGTCGAGCGACACGCGGCTGCGCGTCGCGCCGACGCTGCGGCCGGCTTCCTCGAGCTCGGGGCCGACCTGCAGCAGCGCGCTCTGGATGAGCCGCATCCCGTACGCGAGCCACACGACCGTGTAAGCGATCCAGATGCTCCACATCGAGTTCTTCAGTTCGCGCAGGCCCGGGACGAACAGGAAGATCCACAGGAACGCGAGGCCGGCGAGCAGGCCGGGCACCGCGCGCGGCAGCAGCACGATGTAGTCGAGCAGCTTCGTCGCCCAGTCGTGGCGGCGGTGGCCGGCGAACGCGACGAGCGAGTAGAAGCCGACCGCGAGCGCACCGCCGATCACGCCGATGCCGAGCGTGTTGACGATCGCGCGCACGAGGTTGTCCTGCTCGAACAGCTCGATGAAGTTCGACAGCGTCAGCACCTCGGCGAGCGCCACGCCTTCGCCCCAGTTGGTCACGAATGCGCGCAGCACGATGCCCGAGATCGGCACGATCACGGTCAGCATCAGCCACAGCGCGACGATCGCGAGCGCGACCCAACGCCACACGCCGAGCGGCAGCACCGTCGCGCGGCCGGCCTTGCCCTTCACGGTGACGAAACGGTTCGCGGTCTTCAGCAGGCGGCGCTGCAGCAGCACGAGCGGGAACGTGATCGCGACGATGCACACGGCGACCGCGGCCATCAGGTGATACGACGGCACGCCGAGCTTGTTGGTGAGCTTGTACAGGTAGGTCGCGAGCACGAGGTGGCCTTCCGGATCGCCGAGCACGAGCGGCAGCCCGAACACTTCGAAGCCGAGGAAGAACACGAGCACGCCGGCGAACAGCAGCGCGGGCATCGTCATCGGCAGGCTCACGTCGAGCGCGACGCGGAACGGGCGGGCGCCCGTCACGCGGGCGGCTTCCTCGACGTCCGAGCCGAGGTTGCGCAATGCGGCCGACGAGTACAGGTACACGTGCGGCACGTGCGTGAGGCCGACGATCACCGTGATCGCGAAGATCGAGTACACGTTCCATGGCACGTTCGCGACGCCGAACAGTTCCTTGAACCACACCGAGTAGAAGCCGACCGGGCCGGCCGCGACCACGTAGCCGAACGCGAGCACCATCGGCGACACGAACACGGGCGTGAGCAGCAGCGGTTCGAGCCAGCGGCGGCCGGGCAGGTCGGTGCGCACCATCAGGAACGCGAGGATGCCGCCGAGCGGGATCGAGATGAACAGCATCCCGCCGGCGATGATGAACGAGTTCTTCACGGCCGACCAGAAGTCGGGATCGCTGAAAATGAAGCGGAAGCCTTCGATGCCGAGCGTCTTGTTCGCATCGAAGAACGGCGCGGACAACAGGCTCTGGAACAGGATGAAGCCGAGCGGCAGCGCGACCGCGATGGTCAGCACCGCGACGACGATCCAGCGCAGCATGCCGGCGAGCGGCTGCAGGCTGTTGACCGGCAGCGCGGGAATCGCGCTGCTCTGGCCGGTAGAGGGCGGAACGGCCGGCGCCGTTCCGCGTGTGCTGGTTGAAAGCATGAGTTCGCCCCTGCGGCCATCCGGATGGCCGCCTTTAGGAAGTCGGTAAGGGGAAGGGACCGCCCGCGCCAGATGCGGCGGGCGGCCGGCAGTCAGCGGATCAGCGCTTGATCGACTGCTGCCATTGCTTCAGGAACGCAAGCCGCTTCGACTGGTCGAGATAGACCAGCAGGCCGGTGCCGATCTGGATCGGCTTCAGCGAATCGCCGAGTTCCTTCGACAGGCTCGCGGCCGACGTTTCGCCCGTGACGTCCGCGCGGATCGCGTACAGGTTCGCCTGGTTCGCGATCAGCGTCTGGCCGCGCTTCGACAGCAGGTAGTCGACCCACAGCTTCGCGGCGTTCGGATTCTTCGCTTTCTTCGACACGGTGGCGAGGCGGCTCACGACTTGTGTGTAGTCCTTCGGAAACACATAACCGATCGACTTGTCCTTCTTCGCCTTCGCATACGCGTACGAACCGATGATGTTGTAACCGATCAGGTTCTCGCCCGACGAGATCCGCTCCATCATCGCGCCGGTGCTCGACTGCAGCTTCGGGCCGGTCGCGCCGATCGCCCGCACGAGTTCCCATGTGACCTTCTCGTTCACATGCGCGTCCTGCGTCAGGTAGTTGAAGCCGACACCCGATTTCTCGATGTCGTAGGTCGTGACCTTGCCCTTGAACTTGTCGCCCTGCGTGGTGAGCAGCTTGATCAGGTCGGCGCGCGTCGTCGGCACTTCGTTCTCGGGGATCAGGCGCTTGTTGTAGACGATCGCGAGCGGCTCGAAGGTCGTGCCGTACGCCTGCTTCTGGTATTGCGACCATTGCGGCAGGTTCGGGCTTTCGGGCGAATCGTAGGACGCCATCAGGCCGTCGTTGACGAGCTTGACCTGCAGGTCCATCGCCGAGCTCCACAGCACGTCGGCGCTGGTGCTGCTCGCCGCGTTCTCGCTGATGTAGCGGTTGTACAGCTCGGTGCTGTTCATGTCGTTGTACTCGACCTTCACGCCGTACAGGCTTTCGAAGTCCTTGATCAGCGGACGCACGAGGCCCGTGTCGGTCGTCGAGTAGACGATCAGCTTGCCTTCCTTCTTCGCGGCGTCGATCACGCCCTGGTAGTTACCCGGATACCCGGCCGGAACCTGCGCGGCGGCGCTGCCGGCGGCAGTGCCCAGAACGACCGCCAGCGCGGCGGCGAGGGTCTTCGGTGCAAACGACATGTCTTCCTCCAGTACGTATCGGTGTTGTTCGAGTGACGCGGATGTTAATTGCGAGGCACTTTCAGCCTGCTTTCATTTCCGTTCACAATCGCGTCCTTTGTGTCATGGATTTCCCGAGGTCGAAACGGCGGCGGCCGCGGTTTTCGCGGCGCGCGACACGATTTGAAAAGGGAAGGAGGTGCGTTGCCGACAGGCGCGACAACGATGCCGAAGACAGCTATGCGGATTGCGCCAGCAGCTTGCCGAGGATCCGGCCGCCGTGCCGCGCGTGCGCGGCCGTCAGTGCCGAATAGCCGACGACGACACCCGCTTCGCGCTCGGCGCTTCGGCAGAATCCGCGGATCGCCTGCAACGTGACGCCGGCCGCGTGCGCCTGCGCGACGTACGACGCGTCGTCCATCCCGGGCGGCAGCCACAGCACGAAATGAAATCCCGCGTGCTCGCCCGACACCGTGTACCGCCCGCCGGCGTGCTTCGCCAACTGGTCGAGCACGATGTCGCGCCGCTGGCGGTACGCGTGGCGGCTGGCGCGCAGGTGCTTCGCGAAATCGCCGTGCGCGATGAAGCGGGCCAGCGCAAGCTGCGGCGCCACGCCGACGGAGCGTGCGGTCGCGTGCCACACGGCCGCCAGCATCGGCCGCAATTCCGTCGGCACGACCATGAAGCCGATGCGCAGCCCCGAGAACAGCGTCTTGTTGAACGAGCCGCAGTAGATCACGCGATCGCATGCGTCGAGCGATTTCAGCGCGGGCAGCGGGGCGGTCTGGTAACTGAATTCGCCGTCGTAGTCGTCCTCGATGATCCATGCCCGGTTGCGCTGCGCCCAGTCGAGCAGTTCGAGCCGGCGCGACACCGACATCGTGACGCCGAGCGGTGCCTGATGGGCGGGCGTCACGTAGGCCGCGCGCGCATCCGGATGGCGATCCAGCGATGCCGTGTCGATTCCTTCCCGATCGACCGGCACGTCGATCACGGTCGCGCCCGCGATCGTGAAAATCTGCCAGGCCGACGCATAACCCGGATCTTCCATCAGGACCGTCGAGCCGGGCGCGAGCACCGTTCGCGCGACGAGATCGATCGAATGCCGGATGCCGGTCGTGATGAAGATGTCGCCGGCTTCGCACGGAATGCCGCGGTATTCCCGCAGGTACGCGGCGATTTCGGCGCGCAGGCTTTCGATGCCTTGCGACGGCGTGGCCCCGAGGTCGTTCGCCGTCGCGGCAAGCAGGCTCGCCCCGAGCGCCTTCTTCCATTGCTGCATCGGCAGCAGGCCGGGATCCGTGAGCCGTGCGACGAACGGGACGCCGGGGCGCACGCCATGTTCCGGCTCGGCCGTGTCCGTCGTGCCCGCCGACGCGCTCGGCGTGTCGGGGCGATCGGCGCCGCCGTGACGCGGCTGCGCGGCCGCGCGCAGATAGCTGTCCGGCACCATCGCGCAGACCCGCGACCCGGAGCCGCGCGTGCGCGCAATGTAGCCCTCGGAGCACAGCAGGTCGTACGCCGCTTCGACGGTTCCCCGCGCGACGCTCCAGCGCGCGGCAAGCGTCCGGCTGGACGGCAGCGCGCTGTCGCCGGGCAGCAGGCGCTTCAGGATCGCGTCGCGAATCGCGTCGGCAATGCACGTCTGCTTCGACTGCAGGCTGCTGGTCGACAACCCGGACGGGCGCGGCAGATCAAGCGGAATCGCGGCTTTGCCTCGCGGCATAGTGGTCCAGTCAGCGTTCGATTTAATGGTCCTTCAGCTTATATCACTTTCCCCTTAGATTGCTGTCGACCCCACCCATCCGACCGAAGACGGACTCACCGCATGAAGACGCGTTTATTGCCCCAGTGGGGCTGGTTGTTCCTGTTGATGCTCGTCGTATGCCTGCCGCGGGTCACGATCGATGCCTACCTGCCGTCGCTGCCCGCGATGGCCGACGCGCTGCACGGCACCGATGCCCAGTTGCAGCTCACGCTGACGCTCTACATGGTCGGTTATGCGTTGTCGATGCTGGTGTCGGGGCCGTTGTCCGATCGGTACGGACGCCGTCCGGTACTCATCGGCGGCCTGTGCATCTACGCGATCGCGAGCGTTGCCTGCGCGTTGTCGACGAGCATCCCGGCGATCATCGCCGCACGCATCTTCCAGGCGCTGGGCGGCTGCAGCGGAACGGTGATCGGGCGTGTCATCGTGCGCGAGCGCTTTCCGACCGCGATGCAGGCCACGATGCTGGGTCGTATCTCGGCCGGCATGGCGTTGTCGCCGGTGATTGCGCCGCTGGCCGGCAGCGCGGTCGCCGAGTGGTTCGGCTGGCGCGGGGTGTTCGGGTGTCTCGCGGCGGGCGGGCTGGTCGCGACGGCGATGGTGCTGCGCTACCTGCCCGAGACCCGCGAATACGACGCGCGGCCGGTGCCGGGCCGCGGGCTCTTGCGGACGTATGCCGGCCTGCTGCGCGAGCGCCGGTTCCTGCGCTATTCGCTGGCCATCAGCTTCGCGTACTGCACGTACTACCCGTTCATCGCGGAATCGTCGACGCTGTTCCAGCGGCAAATGGGCGTGTCCGGCCCGGTCTATGCGGCGATCTTCGGCCTGACCGTGCTCGGCTACCTGATCGGTTCGAGCCTGTTCGCGCGGACCAGCGGCCGCTGGGAAGCCGATGCGGTCATCGTCGCGGCGGCAGGCGTCAATCTGGTCGGCGCCGCGGTGTTGTGGGCGGGCGGTGCGATCGCCCCCACGGCGGTGACGGCCCTCGTCGTGCCGATGTTCGTCGTGATGATTGCCGTCGGGATCGCGATTCCGGCCTGTCAGTTTGCGGTGATGCAGCCGTACACGAAGATCGCCGGCACGGCGTCCGGACTGTTCTTCTTTATCCAGATGGCGATCACGGCCGCGTGCGGCGGCGTGCTGGCGTGGCTGTCGGATGGCACCGCCCGCCCGATGATTGCCGTCACGGTCGGTGCGAGCGTCGCGTTCGTCGCGGTGGCCGTCGGTCTGCGTGAGCGTCGCGTGACCGACGGTTCGCGCTTCGCGACAGGGAGGCGTCGTGCGCCCGAGCAATGAGCGACAGTCGACCGGACCACGCGGCGCGGGTTCGCAGACGCGGTGCAACAGGTGTTTCCGCGAGGCGTCGAAACGGAAAGGATCATGTAATGTAGCGGCCTGTCGCTGACCTTACCGGATTCCCCATGCGTGTGCTGCTCGTCGAAGACAACCCGAACCTGGCCCAGTCGCTGAACGACGCGCTGAGCGCCGCGCGCTTCGCGGTCGATCACATGGCGGACGGGGAGGCGGCGGACCACGTGCTGCGCACGCAGGATTACGCGCTGGTGATCCTCGATCTCGGGCTGCCGAAGCTCGACGGGCTGGAGGTGCTGCGGCGGCTGCGCGCGCGCCGCAATCCGGTGCCGGTGCTGATCCTCACCGCGCACGGGTCGGTCGAGGACCGCGTGAAGGGGCTCGATCTCGGCGCCGACGACTATCTCGCGAAGCCGTTCGAGCTGACCGAACTGGAGGCACGCGCCCGCGCGCTGATCCGGCGCAGCCTCGGCCACGAGCATTCGCGGGTCGAATGCGGGCCGCTTTCGTATGACAGTATCGATCGCAGTTTCCACCTCGCGGGCGAACCGCTGTCGCTCACGCCGCGCGAGCGCTCGGTGCTCGAGGTGCTGATCCTGCGCAACGGCCGCGCGATCAACAAGGAAACGCTGTCGGAGAAGATCTTCGGGCTCGACGAATCGGTCAACGCCGACGCGATCGAGATCTACGTGTACCGGCTGAGGAAGAAGCTCGAGAACACGGGCATCGCGATCGTTACGTTGCGGGGATTGGGATATCTGCTGGAAGCGAAGGCGGTGGAATGACCCGCCCGAACCTGCGCACCCAGGTTGCGCTGTGGCTGCTGCTGCCGCTGCTCGGCCTGCTCGCGCTCGACTCGTGGCTCACGTACCAGCGCGCGATGAGCGCCGCGCACGTCGCGTTCGATCGCACGCTGTCGTCGTCGCTGAAGTCGATCCGCGAAGGCGTGCGGCTCAACGACGGTGAAATCGAGGTCGACCTGCCGTATCTCGCGCTCGAAATGCTCGAATCGAGCGACGGCGGCAAGATCTACTACCTGATCCGCGAGGACAACGGCCACACGATCACCGGCTACCCGGACCTGCCGCTGCCGCAGGGGCGCGACGCGGGCGACGGCGCGCTGTTCGTCACGCGCTACTACGACGTCGTCTATCGCGGCGAGCAGTTGCGGATGGCCGCGCTGCGCATTCCGGTGCACGACGTGCCGACCGCACAGTCGCGCATCGTGTGGGTGATGGTCGGCGAGACGATCGAGGCGCGCCAGGCGCTCGCACGCGAGATCCTGGTCGGTTCGCTGCTGCAGGAAGGGCTGCTCGTCGTGCTCGCGCTCGGGATCGTATGGCTCGGCGTCGGGCGCGGGCTGCGGCCGCTGAACCGGCTGTCGGCGACGGTCGCCGCGCGCAGCGAGGACGACACGACGCCGCTCGACACGGGCGCGATGCCGAGCGAGCTGACGCCGCTCGTCGATTCGATCAACCAGTACATCGGCCGCACGCAGCGCATGCAGGTCGCGCGGCGCCGCTTCTTCGCGGATGCGGCCCATCAACTGAAGACGCCGCTCGCGGCCGTGCAGGCCGGCGTCGAACTCGCGCTGCGGCCCGACGAGCAGCCGCGCGCGAACGCCCACCTGCGGCGCGCGAACGGCGCGGTGCGGCAGGCCGCGAAGATCGTCCAGCAATTGCTGTCGCTGTCGCGGCTCGATTCGGACAGCGGCCACGCGGTCGCGCGCAAGCCGGTCGAACTGCACCGGCTCGCGCGCAGCGTGACGCTCGACTGGTCGCCCGTCGCACGCGCGCGCGACATCGATCTCGGCTTCGAACACGAGGCCGACGTCGACGTGCACGGGCAGTCCGACCTGCTCGGCGAAATGATCGGCAACCTGATCGACAACGCGATCCGCTATGCGGGCGATCGTGCGGTGATTACGGTGCGCGTGTCGCGCGACGGCGAGCATGCACGGCTCGACGTGATCGACAACGGGCCGGGCATTCCGGCCGACGAGCGCGACGCGGTGTTCGAGCGCTTTCATCGCGGCAGCAAGACGCAGACGGTCGAAGGGACGGGGCTCGGACTGTCGATCGTGCGGGAGATCGCACGCGTGCACCAGGGCACGGTGGCGCTGGCCGATGCGGGCGGCGGCGGGCTGATCGTCACGGTGGCGCTGCCGATCAGCCTTTAGAAACACATTTCGGCATGTGTTTCCCGGGAGACGGTGGATATGCGGAGCGCAGGTGATTATCTGCGCCATTATGCACAGGCGCGATATTTTATAAAATCGAGGAATTCAATAATTAAATTGAATGTTTTTTATAATCACGTGACATGCTGCTATTTATAACAGCTACAAATTCCGATTATCCGACCTAAGCTGAATCAGCCGTTCAATGCACGGCGTCGTCTCGTTAATTCAGGGATGAATCGTAATTTTCCATAATTCAATGAGGGCAAGGCCATGGCCACGACACTCGATGAAGAAGTTCTGCCGGAGATTTTCGTCAAACGATTCAGAATCAGCGGTGGGCAGGTCACGTCAGGAAAGGGACATGCGCCGGCCATCCAGTTTGCCGCCGCATTCCACCCGGAACTGGATCATCCGTCGGGCTCGCTGCAAGGCTCCGGCACGATTGTGTGGGCCCATCGGCCCAATAACGTGACCAGAATCACGATCGGCGGAAACTATACCTACTTCCCGTCAAAGGAAGAGGAAAGCGCGTCCGCTCTTCTGGTACGGTCGCTTTTGCTGCACGTGCATGGTTACGTCGGCGGGATCATTCCCGTCAACAAGTATCATGGCGTCCCGCCGGCGCTGTTTCCGGTGCTGGATTTGTCGTCCCTTATTCCGCAGGGTTCGAAAACCGGAACGGCCAGTTATACGAGCGTCGATCCCCAAAATCCGGAAGAAAAGATCACGGTAAGCGACGCAAAGATTACGGAACTGTGATTCCAGCGGAAATCAATCGGCACATTGTTTGAAATCGAATCCGGTGGCGCATTGCGGTAAACGATCGCATGCGCCGCCTTCCGATTCAGCGCCTTGTGCCATTCATGCGGGTTCGCGATTTTTTAATCGCCGAACCCGATCTCCGCTTCGAGCGGCTGGCCGATTTCGAGCCACGCGCCCGCGCCTTCGACGACGATCGCATTGATGCCGAACGTCAGCGCGTCTTCGTAATTCGGATTCGCGCGATAGGTCTGCATCGTGTCGGTCGGCTCGTGCGGCCATGCCGGATCGGGCGCGGCGGTAGCCTGATCGATCGTCGGCATCGGGCAGCGCGTGCACAGCTTCACGAGGCGCAGCCGTACGGGCGTCGCGCCTTCGGTATCGAGGTGTTCGACGAAATCCTCTTCGTACGCATCGAGATCCGACACGACGATGTTCGGGCGGAAGCGGTTCATCGGAATCGCCGGCGCGCCTTTCGCGGCGAGCCGCGCGTTCAGGTCGTCGAGCGACGACTGGCCGATCACGAGCAGCGGATAAGCATCGGCGAACTGCGTGTGCGTATCGATCTCGCCGGTCCATTTGCGGTTGCAGCCGCGGCGCGCGTCGGCGCCGAAGCGGGCGAGCTTCGCGGGCGTGCCGAGGAATTCGGTGAGCCACGCGGCCGTTTCGGCGCCCGTGTCGATCGCGTCGACGGTGTCGCGCCAGACGGTCGCGGCCATTTTCGGCGTGGCGGGCGACGCGTCGCCGTCGAGCGGCGTGCGGATCTCGCGCATGCCCGGCGCATTCAGCACGAGCGCATCGCTGTCGAGCGCGGTGCGGATCAGCGCGAGGCGCGGGTGCGTGCGCTGCGTGATCATCTGCCCGTCGCGATCGGTGATCAGCCAGTGGCGGTCGTAGGCGAGGCCCGTTTCGAGCAGTTGCGCACGCGTCAGCGCGATGCCGGCGCAGGATTTGATCGGATAGACGAAAAGTTCGCTGATGGCTGGCATGGCGCTGGCTTCGAATGACGTGGAGAGTCAAAACGCGATTGTGCCAGATCGGGCCGAAGTCGTTCGGGCGGTTACGCGAGCGGGAAGCCGGTGTCGAACGTCGTGCGCACGTCGAGCGGCTGACGCAACAGCCCGGCCTTCAGGTAGAAGTCGGCCGTGCGCTGTTGCCCGGCGATCACGGTCGCGTCGATCGGCAACCAGCGCGTGTTGCGGCGCTCGAACTGCAGCTTCGCGGCGGCCGGCGGAATGCCGATGATGCGCGCGAGCGCCGCGGAATACGCGTCGACATGCCGGTACGACCACGTCTGCGCGCGCACGACGCGCAGCAGGAAATCGTGCAATACGTCGCGCTTCGACGCGATCGCCGCGTCGGTCGCCGCGACATAGCTGAGGCCCGACCACAGTCCACGGCCGTTGACGAGCACGCGCGCGCGGCCGCTCGTTTCGGCGAGCGCGGTATAGGGCTCCCAGGTCGCCCACGCGTCGATCGATCCGGTCGCGAGCGCGAGCATCGTGTCGGCCGGCGGCAGGAAGCGGAACGACACGGCGTCCGGCGGCAGGCCGGCCGCGTCGAGCGCCTTCAACGTGACGAAATGGCCGATCGAGCCGCGCGTGGTGCCGATGCGCTTGCCCTTCAGGTCGGCCGCGCTTTTCAGCGCCGCGTCGGGCCGCACGAGCACGGCCGTGCCGTACGGATCGGAACGGTTCGCGCCGATCACCTTGATGCGTGCGCCCGACGCGAGCGCGAAGATCACCGGCGCGTCGCCGATCGGCCCGCAGTCGACGGCGGCCGCGTTCAGCGCTTCGGCGAGCGGCGCGGCGGCCGGGAACTCGGTCCATGCGATGTCGTACGCGAGGCCGTTCAGTTCGCCGGCCGCTTCGAGCAGCGCGCGCAGCCCGCCTTTCTGGTCGCCGGCGCGCAGCAGCGGCCGTGTGCCCGATTGCGCGCGCAGCGCGGCCGGGGCCGCGGCGATCGTGGCGAGGGCGCTCGCTTGCGCGAGGAAATGGCGTCGGGTCGGATTCATCGTGAAGTTCGGTGGGTCGGAGAAAAGGTTCGGGAATTCAGTGCGGGAGGCCGGCCTGCACGTCGCGGACGGGTTCCGTGTCGACGCGCAGCAGCAGTGCGGTCAACGGATCGACGGTCGCCGACGCTGCGGCCGGCCGTGCGGTGGCGTCCGAGCGGCACAGCAGGTCGGCGTCCGACCAGCCGGCGCTGCCCGGCAACGCGCGCGCCCGCAGCCAGCCGCGACGATCGGCGAGCAGTTGCGTGCCGCCGAGTGCATTGGGCGCCACACCCGCGATCGTCGCGAACGCGAGCCACGCGCCGGGCGTCGACGCGACGCAGTTGGCCGCACGCGTGCCGGTTGCGGGCGGCATGGATGTGCCGCGTGCCGTGACGAGCAGGGTCTGCCAGCGCGGGTCTTCCGGCGGCGCTGCGACGCCCGGCGCGAGCGCGACGATGCGCACCCGCTGGCCTTCGCGCCAGCGCTCGAGCGATTGCGGCGCGGCGGTGCCGCAGCGCACGTCGAGCGCCGGCAGCGGGACGGGTACGGGCCACGCGCCTTCGGCTTGCGCGCCGCTGCCCGCCGCAAGCGCTTTCAGGTAGTCGAGCACGGCCCACGTGTCTTGCGGGCCGAGCGTGGCCGCAAAGCCGGGCATCGTCGACACGCCGTGTTCGTCGCGCGTGCCGTGGCGCACCCGCCAGAACAGTTCGCCGTCGAGGCGGCGGGCGAGCAGCGCGCCGGCGAAGGTCGGCGGCCAGTGCGCGAGCGTGGCCGCGAGCGGCCCTTCGCCACGGCCGTCCGCGCCGTGGCAGGCCGCGCAGTGTTGCGTGTAGAGATGCGCGCCGCGCACCACGTTCGACACCGAAAACGGCGCGGGATCGCGCTGGAAACTCGTCGGCACGGCAGGCGAGAGCCACAGCGACGACGGCGGCCACGGCGCGAACCATGCAACGGCCAGCGCGGCGATCGCCGACGCGAAACGCCCCTTGCGCGAAACGAGCGCGACGCATGCGAGCACGACGGCACACGCGGTCGCCGCCAACGCGAACGCGAGTTGCCGCGTGAGGCCCGCGTCGATGCGCAGCGTCTCGAGCGCGATGCGGTGCGCCCACGGCCACGCGGCCTGACCGTCGGCGTCGCCCGTGAGGCCGAGCATGTGCAGCACGCGTGCCAACGCGAGTTGCGCGCGATACAGCCCTTGCAGGAACACGAGCGCCCAGTCGGCGAACGGCGGCGCATTCATCTGCCGCGCGCCCGCCGCGTGGCGGCCGATCGTCGAACGGCAACCCGCATCTACCAGCTCGCATCGAGCCCGAGATGCCGCAGCGCGTCGTGGCGCAGTGCCGCGAGGCGCGGGTCGCCGCGATGGCGCGGGTAGGGCAGGTCGACATGCAATTCGGCGACGATCCGTGCGGGACGCGGCCCGAACACGATCACGCGCTGCGCGAGGAACAGCGCTTCCTCGACGTCGTGCGTGACGAGCAGCGCGGAGAACTGGTCGCGTTGCCACAGCGCGGTCAGTTCGCCCTGCATCGTGAGCCGCGTCAGCGAATCGAGCTTGCCGAGCGGTTCGTCGAGAATCAGCAGGCGCGGATCGTTGACGAGCGCGCGGGCAAGTGCGACGCGCTGCGCCATCCCGCCCGATAGCTGATGCGGGAACACGTTCGAGAATTCCTGCAGCCCGACGCGCGCCAGCGCATCGTCAACGCGATGCTGTGCGACGCGCGCCACGCCGCGCGCTTCGAGGCCAAGCGCGACGTTCGCGCGCACGCGTCGCCACGGGTACAGCGTCGGGTCCTGGAACACGACGATGCGCGACGGATCGGGGCGCTCGATCGGCACGCCGTCCTGCGCGATCGTGCCTTGCCGTGCGGCGTCGAGGCCCGCGACGAGACGCAGCAGCGTCGATTTCCCGCAGCCGCTCGGGCCGAGCAGCGCGACGAATTCGCCGGCCGCGACCGACAGTGTGACGTCGTCGAGCACCGGCAGCGGGCCGCCGGGGCCGTCGAACGCATGGCTCACACGGCGGATGTCGATGTGCGCGCCGCGCGGCGCCGTGAGGGTGGGCGTAGCGGCGGGCGCAGCGGTAACGGACGGTTCGAGTACGGCGGTGCTTACCATTTGACGGTTCCTTTCTGCCACGCGAGCACGCGGTCGCGCACCGCGAACAGCAGCGCGATCAGCCCGGAAAACAGCAGCGCCATCACGATCAGCGCCGCATACATGTTCACGTACGATGCCCAGCCCTGCGCCCAGCTCAGGTACCAGCCGAGCCCCGACTTGACGCCCATCATCTCGGCGACGACCAGCACCGTGAACGACGCGCTCAACCCCATGAAGATGCCGACGAACACGTGCGGCAGCGCGGCCGGAATCGCGACGCGCAGCACGAGGAAGCGCGCGTTCGCGCCGAGCGTGCGGGCGACGTCGTAGTACTGCCGGTTGACGCTCGCGACGCCGGACCACGTCAGCACGGCGACCGGGAAGCCGGTCGACAGCGCGATCAGGAATGCGGCGGCCGAATAGCTCGACGGGAAGAAGTAGAACGTGAGCGGCAGCAGCGCGGTGGCCGGCACGGGGCCGAGCACGCGCAGCACCGGATGCACCCAGTAGCCGATCCGGCGCGACCAGCCGATCGACACGCCCACCGCGAAGCCGACCGTGACGCCGTACGCAAACCCGAGCGCGAGCAGTTTCAGCGTGTTGCCGGCGCTGCCGAAGAGGCGCGGCCAGTCGTCGACATAGACCTCGATCAGCGCCTGCGGCGGCGCGAAGAACGGCGTCGGCAGCCAGCCGGTTTTCGCGGTGACGATTTCCCACGCGGCGAGCACGAGCGGCAGCGCGACGAGCCACGGGCCGGCCGGGCGCACGCGTGCAAGCCGCGTGCGGGTGGCGGGGACGAGATGGCCGAGCGTCGCGGCGGCGAGCAGCAGCGCGCCGATCGACCAGGCGGCCGTGCCGAACGTGTCCGTGTACGCCCAGTCGCTGAAGCCGACGATGCGGTTCGGCCACAGTTGCGTGAGCGCGCCGAGCGCGGCCCACGCGAGCGCGGCGGCGATGCCGGTCGGCCAGGTCCGTGCACGGCGGGCTTCGGCGGCGAGCGTGGCTTCGCAGGCCGTGCAGGCGACGCGTGCGGACGCGGTGGCGCTGCCGCCAGCCGGTGCGGATGCGGTGCGTGCGGGGGAAGCGTGTTCGATCGTCGACATCGCGTCACCCCAGCACGTTTGCATAGACCTGCTGCGCGAAGCGCTGCGGGTCGGTGCTTTTCTTCAGCACGCTGATGCGGCGGAAATCGTCCGCATAAAACGCGATTTCCTGCTGCAGATCGACGTTGGTCGGGTGATGCGTGTAGGTGAGCGTCGCGTAGAGCTTGCGCAGATCGTCGGGGCTGATCTTCGGCGAATACTTCGCGAACACCTTCGCGGCCTCGTTCGGGTTGTCGTGCGTGTACTCGGTGGCCTGCACGATCGAGCGCGCGAGCGCGGCAGCCGACGGCCGGTCGTTGCGCACGAGGTCGCCGCGCGCGCCGATCACGCAGCACACCTTGCGCGCGTATTCGCCGGACAGGTTCGTCGCCAGTTCCGTATACGCGCCATTGCTGCGCTTTTCGAGCAGGAAGAGATTCGGGTCGCCGTCGGCGATCGCGTGGATCTCGCCCTTGTCGACCGCGACGCCGAGCAGGTCGGCCGGGTACTGGCGCCACGTGATGTCGCGCTCGGGATCGATGCCGTTCTTCGCGAGCAGGATCGAGAAGAAATGCTTGCCGGGCGCGGCGAGATCGCTGACACCGACCGTCTTGCCCTTCAGCGCCTGCAGCGTCGTGACGCCGGCCGCCTTCGCGCCGAGCAGCCGCACGCAACCGCCGTGCGAGCTGCCGATGATCTTCACGTCGAAGCCGGCTTCGAGCGGCTTCAGCCAGCGGTGGATCATCCCGACCGCCGCATCGGCCTTGCCGGTCGCGATCGATTCGAGCAACTGGTCGGTCGACCCGCTGTAGTTGATCAGCTCGACCTTCAACCCGTTCTTCTCGAAGAAGCCGCGTTCCTGCGCGACGACGATCGGCGTCAGGCAGAACGCGTTCTGGTTCCACGCGAACGTGAGTTTCTTCAGCGGCGGCGCGGACCAGGCCTTGCGGCCAAGCGTGATCGCCGGCGCAGCGAGCGCGGCGGCACCGGCCGCGCGCAGCAGCCTGCGGCGTTTGTCGTCGTGCGCATCGGTGGGCGCGGGTGCGGTGGTTCGGGTCATGTGGTCGGGTCTCCGGTCGTGCGGAAAGGCGCTCAGTCGAGCAGGTCGGGTTCGTCGGCGACGACGCGCGCGAACAGGCTGTCGAATGCATGCAGCGCACCCTCGGGGCCGCCGATCTGGCCGTGCGTGTGGCGCGCGGTCGCGTGATCGATCGGCTGCGGCGTGCCGGCCGCCTCGGCCAGCAACTGCGTGTGCGCGGCATTGTCGAGCGCGATGTACCACCATGCGGCGGCCTCGACCGACGGGCCGGCCGTCAGGATCCCGTGGTTCTTCAGGATCACGCCCTTGTGCGTGGTGCCGTCCGGTTTCGCGAGCGCATCGGCGATCCGCGCGCCTTCGCTGGTATCGACGACCATCCCCGTGAAGTCGTCGAACAGCGCGTGATCCTCGTAGAACACGCACGCGTCCTGCGTGAGCGGATCGAGCGGGCGGCCGAGCGTCGACCACGCCTTGCCGTAGGTCGAATGCGTGTGCGCGGCGGCGACGATATGCGGATGCGCGTCGTGGATCGCCGCATGGATCGCGAACGCGGCCTTGTTCAGCGGACGCGTGCCGATCGCGGTTTCGCCGTGCGCATTGACGAGCAGCAGGTCGGATACCTTGATCTGCGAGAAATGCACGCCGAGCGGATTCACCCAGAAATGGTCGGGCAACTCCGGATCGCGCGCGGTGATGTGGCCGGCGAGGCCCGACGCGAAACCGAAGCGCGCGAACAGGCGGAACGCGGCCGCGAGCCGCTCCTGACGGTGGCGGCGTTCGGCGGCGACGTCGATGCGCGGCGCGGGCGGGTCGAACCAGAAATGCTGGCGCGGCGCGTCGGCGAGCACGAGGCCCGATGCGGTGCGGACGGGCGAGGAAAGAACGGCGGACATGGCGTATCGCTCCGTTGGCGTCATGCGGCGCGCCGTGCCGCATCGCGTTCGGCGACAGCGCTGCGCACGCGCGGAATCAGTTCGCGGCCGTAGTCGATCGCATCCTCGAGCGGATCGAAGCCGCGGATCAGGAACGTCGTCACGCCGAGGTCGTAGTAGTCGAGCAGCGCGTCGGCGACCTGTTCGGGCGTGCCGACCAGCGCCGTCGAATTCGAGCGTGCGCCGGTGAGCTTTGCGATTTCCGTCCACAGCCGCTTGTCGACGCGCGAGCCGCGTTCGGCCGCGGCCAGCAGGCGGCGCGCGCCTTCGCTCTGCTGCGGGCCGCCGGCGCCGAGGCCGGCCGCTTCGCGCAGCCGGCGTGTTTCGTCGAGGATGCGGTGCGCGCGCGCCCACGCTTCGTCCTCGGTCGCGGCGAGGATCGGGCGGAACGACACGGAGAACCGCACCTGCCGGCCGTGCTGGGCGGCTTCGGCGCGCACGCGCGTCGTCAGGTCGCGCACCTGATCCAGCGATTCGCCCCACAGCGCATAGACGTCCGCGTGCTTGCCGGCCACCGCGAGCGCGGCTTCCGATGCGCCGCCGAAATAGATCGGCACGTGCGGCTGCTGGAACGGCTTCACTTCCGAAAAGCCCTGCTTGAACCGGTAGTGCGCGCCGTCGTGATCGAACGGCTGCGTTTCGGTCCAGATCCGCCGCAGGATGCCGAGGTATTCGTCGGTGCGTGCATAACGCGCGTCGTGGTCGAGGAAATCGCCGTCGCGCTGCTGCTCGCTGTCCGAGCCGCCGGAGATGAAGTGCACGGCGAGCCGGCCGCGGCTGAACTGGTCGAGCGTCGCGATCTGCCGCGCGGCGAGCGTCGGCGCGGTGAAGCCCGGGCGATGCGCGAGCATGAAGTGGATGCGCTCGGTCGCGGCCGCCGCGAACGCGATCGTCAGCGTCGCCGACGGGCCGGTCGAGTGATGCGGCACGAGGATCCGGTCGAAGCCGGCCGTTTCGTGGGCGCGCGCAAAGTCGCGCACATAGTCGGGATCGACCACGGGGCCGGACGCCGGATGGATTTCCGACTGCTTCTGGCTCTGGATCATGCCGATGAATTCGACGCTCATCTGGGTCTCCGGTGCAGGGACGTCCCGGCGCACGGCCGGGCAGGAATGGAGCGCAGGTTAACGCCGCGATCATGCGGAATGGAAATAATCAATCCCGATTTGAATATCAGATTTGCATGGTTTGGGCGGGTGCGCGGTGCGCATACGCTGTGGGCTCACGAACGATCGGGCGCGCGTTGGCGCCGTATCGTGCGCCGCGCATCGCGTGCCGATCGATCATCGCCATGGCCGGCATTGCCGCGCTTGCACTACCCAGGGAATCCGTCTCGATGTCCGCCAGCCTTGCCGCTTCCTCGCCGTCGCCGCAGCCGCCTTCGCTGCGTCTCTTGCCTGCCGACACCGCCGACGCTGCCGACGACGCGCGCGTCGCCGCGCTGCTCGACCGCCTCGCGCCGGAACTCGCCGCCGATGCGGCCCGCAACGACGTCGACGGCCGTTTTCCGCACGAGAACTTCGCGCGGCTGCATCGCGCGGGACTGATAGCGCAGGTCGTGCCGCGCGAGCATGGCGGCGCCGGTGCGACGCTCGCACAGGCGAGCCGGATCGTTGCGGCCGTCGCGCGCGCCGATCCGGCCACCGCGCTGGTGCTGACGATGACGTATCTGCAACATCGCGCGCTCGGCCGCGCCGACAACCGCTGGCCGGCACCGGCACGGCGCGCGGTGTTCGACAGCGCGGTCGCGCTCGGCGCGCTGATCAACGCGCTGCGCGTCGAGCCCGCGCTCGGTTCGCCGTCGCGCGGCGGTCTGCCGGAAACGATTGCTCGCCGTGACGGCGACGGCTGGCGGCTGTCCGGCCACAAGCTGTACAGCACCGGGATTCCGGCGCTGCGCTGGCTGGCCGTGTGGGCGCGCACCGACGAGCCGGAGCCGCGTGTCGGCGTGTTTCTCGTGCCGCGCGACCGCGATGCGGATGGCGATCGGATCCGCGTGATCGAAAGCTGGAATCACCTCGGCCTGCGCGCATCGGGCAGCCACGAGGTCGTGTTCGACGACGTGCGGCTGCCGGCCGATCACGCGGTCGACGTGCGCGCGCCGCAAGCGTGGGCCGTGTCCGCCGCGACGCATGCGGATGCCGACGCACAGGCCGACCAGCAGGCGTGGATGGTCGCGCTGCTCGGTAGCCTGTACGACGCGGTGGCGCGCGCGTCACGCGACTGGCTGACCGGATTCGCGACGACGCGTGCGCCGAGCGGGCTCGGGGCGCCGCTCGCGACGCTGCCGCGCGTGCAGGAGGCGGTCGGCGAAATCGAGGGCTGGCTGCATACGAACCGCGTGCTGCTCGACGATCACATCGCGCGCACCGACGCGGGCGATGCGCCATCGGTCACGACCAGCGGCCTCGTCAAGCGGACGGTGACCGAGCACGCGATCCGTGCGGTCGAACAGGCGCTGAAGCTGTCGGGCAATCACGGGCTGAGCCGCGGCAACCCGCTCGAGCGTCACTATCGCGACGTGCTGTGCAGCCGCGTGCATACGCCGCAGGACGATGCGATCGCGGTGGCGGCGGGGCGCGAGGTGCTCGAAGCTGCGAGCCGGGGTGAAACGAACGGTGAGGCGGGCGGGACGCCACGCCACGAGGGCGAACGCGGTCGAAACGATGCGTGAGCGGTGCAGGGTTGCCGCGCAGGCAAACAGGGCGACGTCATGCAGGCGCCGCCCCATACGGTCACGCAGCCTTGCCGTGCGTCTGTTCGGGCAACGCGAACGCGGTGCGCGCATGTGCGGCAACGGCCGCGAGTGGCGCGTCGAAACGGGCCGCGTCGTGCCGGCGCAGCAACCACAGATCGATCTGCGGCTTGAAATCGGCGAGCGGCACGATGTCGAGTGCATCGCGCAGCGGGCTGCCGTCGACGAGCGGCAGCGGCATCAGCCCGACGCCGAAGCCGTTCGCGACGCTCTGCAGTTGCAGGTCGCGGCCGTAGGTGTCGAGCGTGACCGGCATCGGCAGGCCCTGCGCGTCGAGCGCACGCCGCAAGCCCGCGCGAAAACCGCAACCGTCGGGATTGAGCACCCAGCCGCGCGCGTGGCAATCGGCGAGCCGGTAGCCACGGCGCGGCCAGTCGCCCTTGCGGCCGACGACGACGAGCCGTGTGGCCAGCAATCGCTCGCCTTCGACCTGCGCCGGCAGCACCATCTCGCGCGCGAGGAACACGAGCGCCGCATCGAGCTCGCGGCGGGCGACGCGCTCGACCAGCGTGCCGCCCCATGCGGTCGTGACCTGCGTCGCGAGCGCCGGCCACTGCGCGGCGAGTTCCGCGATCAGCGCCGGCAGCATCAGCTCGCCGAGCCCCTGCGTGAGCCCGATCCGGAATTCGCCGGCGGGCGGCTGCTCGCCGGCCGTCAGTTCGCGCAGCGCATCGACTTCGCGCAGGATCGCGCGACACTGCTCGAATACCCGCCGGCCGATGTCGGTCGGGCGCGGCGGCTTCGTGTTGCGATCGAGCAGGATCACGCCGAGCGCTTCCTCGAGATTCTGGACGCGCCGCGTGATCGCCGGCTGCGTCATCCCGAGCTCGGCTGCGGCCTGGCTCAGGGTCTGGCAGCGGACGACCGCTGCAAAAGCGTCGATATCGCTAATTTTCATGTTTGTTCTGCATGGTCTTTCGGGTGCATCATGACGATCCATCATATTCGGCATCATATTCGAGGAGCCAGCCGATGAGTACGCTTTCGTTGCATCAGACGCCGCTGCGTCCGTTCGTCGACGCGTTGGGCGCGCTGCTCGCGTCCGGCGCGAACGAGGCGCGCATTCTCGACGAGGGCGGCGCGCTGCTCGCCGCGCTCGTCTCACACGACGACTGGTTACCCGACGCATTTGCCGAGCCCGATCCGGCGCGCTATCGGCAGTACCTGCTGCATCTCGACCCGGACGAGCGGTTCTCGGTCGTCAGCTTCGTGTGGGGGCCCGGCCAGACGACGCCGATCCACAACCACACGGTGTGGGGGCTGATCGGGATGCTGCGCGGCGGCGAGTTCTCGCAGCCGTACCGGTTCGGCAAAGCGGGCAAGCCCGTGCCGTTCGGCGAAGCCGTGCGGCTGGAACCGGGGCAGGTCGAGGCCGTGTCGCCGCGCATCGGCGACGTCCATCGCGTGACCAACGCATTCGCCGATCGCGTATCGATCAGCATCCACGTGTATGGCGCGAACATCGGCAAGGTCGAGCGCGCGGTGTTCCTGGACGACGGCACCGTGAAGCCTTTCGTGTCGGGTTATTCGAACGCCTGACGCCGGGCCCGCTGGCGCGGCTCGTTGCGGGCGCGCGCCGGCAGGCTCAAGATTCATCCGTTTTGTTTTCTTCACCGACTTCAACCGAATCAGACAGAGACATCGTGACGCAATCCGCCGATTCCACCTCCCGCTTTCCCGTCGCGTCATATCAGGACGTGCGCGCGCGCCTGCTTGCACACGACGAGATCGCGCTGATCGACGTACGCGAGGAAGATCCGTACGCGCAGGGCCACCCGCTGTGGGCCGCCAACTTTCCGCTGTCGAAACTCGAACTCGACGCGTGGACGCGGATTCCGCGCCGCGACACGCCGATCGTCGTGTTCGGCGAAGCGGGCGGCGAGGATCTTGCGCCGCGCGCAGCCGCGAAGCTTGCACAGCTCGGTTATACCGACGTGCGGCTGCTCGACGGCGGCCTCGCGGGCTGGGTGGCCGCGGGCGGCGAACTGTTCATCGACGTGAACGTGCCGAGCAAGTCGTTCGGCGAATGGGTCGAGGCCGAGCGGCATACGCCGTCGCTGTCCGCACAGGAAGTGCAGGCGCTGATCGATGCGAAGGCCGATGTCGTGATCGTCGACGCGCGCCGTTTCGACGAATACCAGACGATGAACATCCCGACCTCGACGAGCGTGCCGGGCGCGGAACTCGTGCTGCGCGTGCGCGCGCTCGCGCCGAACCCGGCGACGCAGGTGGTCGTCAATTGCGCGGGCCGCACGCGCAGCATCATCGGCACGCAGTCGCTCGTCAATGCGGGGTTGCCGAACCCGGTCGCGGCACTGCGTAACGGCACGATCGGCTGGACGCTCGCCGGCCAGACGCTCGAGCGTGGCGCCGCGCGCCGCTTTCCGGACGAGATCAACGCGGCACAGCGCGCCGCTGCGCGCCAGGCCGCGCGCGCCGTGGCCGAACGTGCGGGCGTGCCGCGCATTGCGCTCGCGGACGTCGCTGCGCTCGACGAGCCGGGCCGCACGCTGTACCGCTTCGACGTGCGTACGCCGGAAGAGTACGAGGCCGGCCACCTGCCGGGCTTCCTGAGCACGCCGGGCGGCCAGCTCGTGCAGGAGACCGACCATCACGCGGCCGTGCGCGGCGCGCGGATCGTGCTTGCCGACGACGACGGCGTGCGCGCGGACATGACCGCGTCGTGGCTCGCGCAGATGGGCTGGGACGTGCACGTCGTCGAGCCGGCCGGCGCGGCGGCGTTCGGCGAGCGCGGCCAGCCGCCGCGCGACGTGCCGGTCACGCCGGCCGCGACCGACGTGTCGCCCGCGACGCTCGCGGGCTGGCTGAAGGAAGCCGCGCCCGGCGAACTGGCGATCGTCGACGTGACGGCCAGCGCGAACTACGTGAAGCGCCATATCCCGGGCGCCTGGTTCGTCGTGCGTGCGCAGTTGCGCGACGCGCTCGCGGCGATCCCGCCCGCGAAGCGCTACGTGTTCACGTGCGGATCGAGCCTGCTTGCGCGGTTCGCGGCCGACGACGCGCGCGCGTTGCTGCCGGCTTCGGCCGACATCTCGGTGCTGACCGGCGGCACGGCCGCCTGGATCGACGCCGGGCTGCCGCTCGAAAGCGGCGAGACGCGCCTTGCTTCGCCGCGTGTCGACCGCTACCGGCGCCCGTACGAAGGCACCGACAACGCGGCTGCCGCGATGCAGGCGTATCTCGACTGGGAATACGGGCTGGTCGACCAGTTGAAGCGGGACGGCACGCACCACTTCAACGTGATCTGACCGAAGCGGCACGACCGGGCGCGGCACGTTGCGCGCCGGCCCGGTTACCGCACGTCCGGCACGTCCCGCGCGATCAGCGCTTGAACGTATCGACGGCCGTACGGCCGACGGCCGGATCGTCGGTGAAGAAGCCGTCGATGCCCGCGCGCAGGTAGGCCTGGATTTCGCGCACGGAGCCGGCGGTGTTGCGCGTGCTCGGCGTACCGCCGTCCTTCAGCGATGCGGGCAGGAAGTTGTTCTCCGGGCGGAACGTGTAAGGATGCACGACGAGGCCGGCCTCGTGCGCGTAGCGCACGTACGGCGTCGGCTGCTGCAGCGTGCCGTCCGCGGCAACCGCAATGATCGACGTCTTGTACGGGCCGACGCCGTTCGCATAGGTCGCGATCTCGCGCATGCCGTCGCGCGTCGACAGGTCGCCGTACGTGCGCTTGTCGTTTGCCTTCACGAAGTCGTACGGGCGCTGGCCGGCTTCGTCCATCAGCTGCACGAGCTTCCAGTTCGGCTGGCTCGACTTGATCCGGTTGCGGATCGTCTTCAGGTTCGCGACCTCGAACGACTGGATGTAGACGGTCGCCGTGCGCGACGTATACGCATCCTTCAGCAGCGCGTCGACGAGGCGGTCCTCGAGCGGCAGGTTGATCGACTGGAAGTAGGTCGGATGCTTGGTTTCCGGGTACAGGTGGATCGTGCGGCCGGTCTGCGCGGACATCTGCTTCGCGAGCGCGACGATTTCGTCGAACGTCGGGATCTCGAACTGGTCGTTGTACGCGGTGTTCGCGGGGCGGACCTGCGGAATGCGCTCGCGGGCGCGCAGCGTCTTAAGCTCGGCCAGCGTGAAATCCTCGGTGAACCAGCCCGTCAACTGCGCGCCGTCGATCGTCTTGGTCGCCTTGCGGCTCGCGAACTGCGGCAGTACCGACACGTTTGTCGTGCCCGAGATCTCGTTCTCGTGGCGCGCGACGAGCACGCCGTCGCGGGTCGACACGAGGTCGGGCTCGATGACGTCCGCGCCGTCCTCGATCGCCTTGCGGTACGACGCGAGCGTGTGTTCGGGACGCAGCGCGCTCGCGCCGCGATGGCCGACCACCTGGACCTTCGCGGAAATCGGCTGAGTGGGATCGGACGTCAGATCGTCGTTGCCGCCGCACGCGGCGAGCAGGAAAGCGGCGGCACAGGCGAACGGGACGTAGCGCAGGGCGCTCGGGCGCTTGAGGAGCATGTCGATGAGCCTTCGAAACGTGAGTCGGAAAAGGGCGGTCGCTCCGCCGGTACGGCTGTCGTGTCGCACCGGACGGAATCGAACGGGACGCGATCGTCGCACCGAATAATTACATATGTATTACTTGTGTCTTTCTATTTTGTTCGGGGCGTGATGCGCGCAGTAGAAGGGGGCACGGCGCCCGTGCGCGCACCGCAATCCGGCCGTCGCCGGGAGGTCGCGCGCCGGATGCACTAAACTTGCGGGAATTTTGCATCGCCGCACCGGGGCCGGCGCCCGCCTGGCGCGACGATGCGGCGACTCGCGGGCCGGCGCGGGCGCCCGGCGCTCTGAGCGTCCGAGGCGCGCGCCGGCCGATTTTTTCCGACCCATGACGACCCATACCGATCCCGCCTATCTGCTCGGCGAGCTGCTGAAGAACGTTTCCCGCTCCTTCTACCTGACGCTGCGCGTGCTGCCCGACGGCATGCGCGCTCCGGTCGGCCTCGCGTACCTGCTCGCGCGCGCGGCCGACACGATCGCCGACACGGCGCTCGTTGCACCCGACCGCCGGGCGGCGCTGCTGACCGGCCTGCGCGACGAGATCGAACGGCTCGGCGACGGCGCGGCGCTGTCGCGTTCGCTCGAGGACGTGACGCGGATGCAGACCGATTCGCACGAGCATGTGCTGCTCGGCTCGATGGAGCCGATGCTCGCGCTGCTGCGCGCGCAGCCCGACGCGGACCGCGCGTCGATCCGCAAGGTCGTCGCGACGCTCACGTCGGGTATGGAGTTCGACCTGCGCACGTTTCCCGACGAGCAGTCGGGGCAGGTCGCGTCGCTGCCGACGCGCGACCTGCTCGATCGCTACACGTATCTCGTCGCGGGCTGCGTGGGCGAGTTCTGGACCGACATGACCGGCGCGCACACGCGCGCCGCACGCAACTGGGACCTGCCGGACATGCGCGAGAAGGGCATCCGGTTCGGCAAGGCGCTGCAGATGACCAACATCCTGCGCGATTGCGCGAAGGACCTGCGCATCGGCCGTTGCTACCTGCCCGACGACGTGCTGGCCGCGCACGGGCTCGTCTTCGCCGACCTGATGCAGCCCGATGCGTCGGCGCGTACGCGCGGCGTGCTGGTCGACCTGCTGCGCGTCGCGCTCGACCAGTATCGCGACGCCTGCCTGTACACGCTCGCGATCCCGCGCCGCTTCGTGCGGCTGCGGCTCGCGTGCCTGTGGCCGATCATGATCGGCCTCGAAACGCTCGAGCTGCTGGCCGGCCACGATGCGTGGCTCGACCCGGCGCAGCCGGCCAAGGTGCCGAGAAAGCGCATCTACCGGATCATGGCGTCGTCGCTCGCGCTCGTCGGCTCGAACGCGGCGATCCGCGCACGCATGACCGCGCTCACCGATGCGGTGACCGCGCGGCTCGGCCAGCCCGCATCGCGTTGAATCTCGCCGGCGCGGCGCGCCGGCATCCCCTTCGGCCCGCGTTCGCCGGGCCGCTCCCGTTCGATCTCCCGCGTGCGGACTAAAACGTTTTCATGAATTCGTTTCCCGAAATGTGGGTGTCATGAATGTCAGCGATCCTGCGCGGCGGCGTGAATCGGATGTCAGGTCCCGATCGCGCATTTGTAAGATGAATTTATGCCGAAGGCGTCTGACGACATCGGACGGTCGTGTTACACCAGTAAAAATGTAAAGCTAGGGTTTTCACCGGGAAAGGCCGGAAATGCCCGCCGCGTAAGCGTTTTCAGGTGTTATGTAACCGCTTGGTGAACCCGCGCGTTGCGTCGATCATACGATGACCGACTGCACATGTTGGGAAACAATCGGTAATCCGTCAGAATTGCGCCGGCATGTACTCGCACATGTGTCAGTCATAAAACCACACCAGAAAAGAAATCATTCTTTGAGGACGGAGAATCAATGAAAAAGCGCGTCGCTTTCGCCATGACGGCAGTTGGCCTTGCAGCCGCTACCGCCGCCCACGCCCAGAGCAGCGTGACCCTGTACGGTATCGTCGATAACGGTATCGCCTGGCAGAACAACTCGTCGGCAGTCGGTGCGACCACGGGCGGTCACTCGAAGGTGCAGATGTCCACCGGCGTGTGGGCAGGCAGCCGCTTCGGCCTGAAGGGCAGCGAAGATCTCGGCGGCGGCACGAAGGCGATTTTCCAGTTGGAAGCCGGCGTCAACACGGCTAACGGCTCGTCGCAGTGGACCAACGGCATCTTCACGCGTCAGGCATGGGTCGGTATGACCAACGCGACGTACGGTACGCTGACGGCCGGCCGCCAGTACACCGCGTACTACACGCTGCTGTCGCCGTACAGCCCGACGACCTGGCTGACCGGCTATTACGGCGCGCACCCGGGCGATATCGATTCGCTGGATACCAGCTACCGCGCGAACAACTCGCTCGTCTACATGTCGCCGAAGTTCTACGGCTTCACGGTCGGCGGTTCGTACTCGTTCGGCGGTGTCGCAGGCGCGACGAACCGCGGCTCGACGTGGAGCGCGGCGATCCAGTACCTGAACGGCCCGGCAGGCATCGCCGTCGGCTACCAGAAGGTCAACAACGCGACGCTCGGCGGCGGCGTGTGGGGCGCGAACTCGACGGTCCAGAACGGCCTGACGGCGACGGGCGACGGCAACCAGCCGGCTGTTTCGTCGATCAACAACGGCTACGCGACCGCGCAATCGCAGCAGCGTATCGCCGTGACGGCGGGCTACCAGTTCACGCCGGCATGGGACATTTCGGCATCGTACTCGAACGTCCAGTACACGCCGGGCGTCGGTTCGTCGTTCCGCAACACGGCGATCTTCAACACGGCAGGCGCCGTGCTGCACTGGAAGGCAGCGGCTCAGTGGGACTTCGCGGCAGGCTACTCGTACACGGCGGCAACGCAGTCGAACGGCATCTCGAGCGCGGCCAAGTACCACCAGGTCACGCTGTCGCAGTACTACAGCCTGTCGAAGCGCACGGGCCTGTACGCAGTTGAAGCTTGGCAGCATTCGAGCGGCAACACGCTGAACGGCGGCAAGATCATCGCTGCAACGACGTCGATCGGCGACGGCGTGGGCGCAGGTTCGAAGCAGAACCAGATCGGCCTCGGCGTTGGCCTGATCCACCGCTTCTGATGTCGCGCGGCGCGCGAGCGCCGCTTACGGCATGCGGTATGAAAAACCGGTCTTCGGGCCGGTTTTTTTATTGGCGGTACGCATTGTGCGCAGTGCCGGTTCCGTCACCAGCGGGCATCAAAGGGAAGCGGGCGGCGACGGCAGTCGGGTCTGACAGGTGCGCGCATCATGCGATGGATGGCGCAGTGTTCGGCCAGTGCCAACGCCGTCTTATCCGTCACTGCGCAGCCTCATCCGTCCAGCTCCCCGCCAGCGCCTGGAACAGCGCCGCCGTATCGGCAAGCCGGTCGGCCTGCGCGCGGGTGCGGTCGAGTGACGTCTGCAACGCCTGCCGCTGCGCGTCGAGCAGGTCGAACGTGCTGATCCCGCCCGCCGCGTAACGGTCGCCGGCGATCGCGTTGCTTGCCGCGGCTTCCCGCGCGGCGGTATCTCTTGCCTGCAGTTCGGCCGCGTCGTGCTCCACCGCGCGCATCGCGTCGGCCACCTGCTGCAGCGCCTGCAGCACGGTTTCCCGGTAACTCGCGAACGCGGCATCGTACGCCGCTTCGGCCGCGCGTTTCTTCGCGCGCAGCTCGCCGCCGTGAAAGAGCGGCTGCGTCAGACCGAGGCCGACGTTCCAGACATTGAGCCCGCTCACGATATCCGCGACGCGCGTGCGCTCCGAACCGATCCCGGCCGTTATCGAAAAACGCGGATACAGGTTCGCGGTGGCCACGCCGACATTCGCGCTCGCCTGGTGCAACATGGCTTCCGCCGCACGGATGTCCGGCCGTTCGCGGGCCAGCGTCGACGGCAGCGCGACGGGCAGCGTGCGCGGCAGCGCGAGCGCATCGAGCGTGAGATCGGGCAGCACGGCGTCGGACGGCGGCGCGCCGAGCAGGATCGCGAGCCGGTGATCGGCCTGCGCAACGCGAGCCGCGAGCGGCGGCAGCGAGGCCTGCGTCTGCGCGAGCAGCGCGCGTTGCGCATGCACGTCGGCTTGCGACACGCCGCCCGCCGCGAAGCGCGCTTCGACGATGCGCAACTGCCGCGCCTGCGCGTCGACGAGCTGCCGCGTGAGCGCGACCTGCTGCGCGAGCGACGCGCGCAGGATTGTCGTGGCGACGACGTTGCCCGCGAGCGTCAGGCGCGCGGCGTCGAGCGTGAATGCCTGATAGTCGACCTGCGCGCGCAGCGCTTCGAGTGCGCGCCGGTTGCCGCCGAACACGTCGAGCGCGTACGACACGCTCACCGATGCGTCATACAGCGTGAACGGCCCCGGATTCGGCACGTTGGCCGGCAACCCGAACGCGGTGGTGTCGACTTGCTCGCGCGTGGCGGACAGGTTCGCGTCGACGCGCGGCAGCATCGTCGCGCCGGCTTCGGCCGCATGGTTCTGCCGCGCTTCGTCGAGCCGCGCGCGGGCTTCGGCGAGCGTCGGGCTGTTTTGCCACGCGGTGTCGACGAGCCGGTTCAACGGGTCGGAGCCGAACTGCGTCCACCAGCGTTGCGGTGTGTGCGCGGCGGATGAGAACGTCTGCGCGTCACCGGCCGGGCCAGCGGTGGCGGCCGTCGTCGCGGGTGGTTCGCCGAGCGTGTAGTGCTGCGTGGTCGGCGCATCGGGCGTGCGGAAATCCGGCCCGACCGCGCATCCGGTGACGAGCAGCACAGCAGCGGCCAACGTCAAGCCGCGGGCAGTGATGGAGGCGCGATACGAGGCCGGTTTCATCGTGTGCCGCCTAATCGAGCGTGCGCCGGTAAAAGCGCAGCGCGACGCCCATCACGACCACGGTGAACAGCGCGACCGGCCATACGGACGGCCACAGGTCGGCCCAGCCGTTGCCCTTCAGCAGGATGCCGCGCACGAGCCGGTTGAAGTAGGTGAGCGGCAGCAGGTTGCCGACGAACTGCGCCCACTTCGGCATCCCGGCGAACGGGAACATGAAGCCCGACAGCAGGATGTTCGGCAGGAAATAGAACACCGCGAGCTGCATCGCCTGCAACTGGTTCTGCGCGAGCGACGACAGCGTGATGCCGACCGTCAGGTTCGCGGCGATGAACAGCAGCGCGGACAGGTAGATCGCGAACACGCCGCCGACGAACGGCACGTCGAACACGAACCGCGACGCGGCGACGATGATCGACACCTGGATCAGCCCGATGAACACATACGGGACGATCTTGCCCGTCATCACCTCGAGCGGCCGCACGGGCGTCGCGAGCAGGTTCTCCATCGTGCCGCGCTCGCGTTCGCGCGTGATCGCGAGGCCCGTCATCATCACCATCGTCATCGTCAGGATCACGCCCATCAGGCCCGGCACGACGTTGTATTGCGTGATGCCTTCGGGGTTGTACAGCCGGTGCAGCACGACGTCGAAGGCGGCCGGGCGGCCGTTCAGGTGCGCGAGCGGCCCCGTCAGGTCCTTGTCCGCGACGGGCTGCACGAGGCCCGGCAGCGCGCCGATCGCCGACGCGGTCGCGACGGGGTCGGTCGCGTCCGCTTCGACGAGCAGCGACGGATGCTCGCCGCGCAGCAGCCGTCGCGAGAAATCGGCCGGCACGCTCAGCACGAACTGCACGTCGCCGCGTGCGAGCGCATGCCGGCCGGCTGCCTCGTCGGGCAGTGTCTCGACGATGTCGAAGTACGCGGAATTGCGCATCGCGGCGATGAAGCTGCGCGCGAACGGGCTCGAATCGGCGACGATCACCGCGGTCGGCAGGTGCTTCGGATCGGTGTTGATCGCGAAGCCGAACAGCGCGAGCTGGATGATCGGCACGCCGACGATCATCGCGAACGTCACGCGGTCGCGGCGAAGCTGCAGGAATTCCTTCAGCACGATGCTCCACCAGCGCGCGACCGAGAACGATTCGCGCAGGCCCGCCCACGCGTTCATGACGACGCTCCGCCGGGCGGCCCGGAGGCGCGGCCCATCATGTAGATGAATACATCCTCGAGCCCGGTGTCGATCGGCGCGACCTGCAGTGCGCCATTCCCGTCGGCCCGTGCAGCGACCTGCGCGAGCGTCGCGTCGAGCAGCGCGCGATCGCGGCCGCTCACGTGCAGCGCCGAGCCGAACACGACCGTCTGGTCGACGCCCGGCATCGCGTGCAGCCGCGCGGACAGTTCGGTCAGGCGCTCGCCGGTGATCGAACGGGTCGACAGCCCCTGCGACGCGACGATCTCCGCCGACGTGCCCTGTGCGAGCAGTTCGCCGTACGCGATATAAGCGAGCTTGTGGCAGCGCTCCGCCTCGTCCATGTAGTGTGTGCTGACGAGCACCGAAATTCCTTGTGCGGCCAGCCGGTGCAGTTCCTCCCAGAAGTCGCGGCGCGCGGCCGGGTCGACGCCGGCGGTCGGCTCGTCGAGCAGCAACAGTTCCGGCTCGTGCAGCATGCAGGCGGCCAGCGCGAGACGCTGTTTCCAGCCGCCCGACAGCGCGCCCGTGAGCTGGTCCGCACGGCTCGCGAGGCCGAGCCCGTCGAGCGCGCGCGCGACGGCCGCCTTGCGGTCGGGCATTCCGTACACGCGCGCGACGAAATCGAGGTTTTCGCGGATCGACAGGTCTTCCCAGTACGAGAAGCGCTGCGTCATGTAGCCGACGCGCCGCTTGATCTGCGCGCTGTCGCGCACGATGTCGTAGCCGAGGCAGGTGCCGCTGCCCGAGTCGGGCGTGAGCAGGCCGCACATCATCCGGATCGACGTCGTCTTGCCGCTGCCGTTCGGCCCGAGAAAGCCGAAGATCTCGCCGCGCGCGACGCGCAGCGAGACGTCCTTCACGACGTGCTTGTCGCCGAAACGCTTGTTCAGGCGATCGACGTCGATCGCGTACGGAGCGGGCGGCGCGTTCATTGCATCCTCACGGCGACGGGCTGGCCCGGATGCAGCTTCGGCGCGTCGGCAACGGCCGGGCGCGCCTCGATCATGAACACGAGCTTGGTCCGGCTCTCGTTGCTGTAGATCACGGGCGGCGTGTATTCGGCCTCGCTCGACACATAGGTGATGCGTGCAGGCACGTCGGCCGCGCAGCCGTCGCAGCGGATCGCGACCGTGTGCCCCGGCGCGAGCGATGCGATGGCGGCTTCCGGCACGAAGAAGCGCACCTTCAGGTTTTGCGGCGGTAGCATCTGCACGACCGGGTTGCCCGCCTGCACCCATTCGCCGACACGGTACAGCGTGTCGTACACGCGCCCGGCGGCGGGTGCGGCGACGCGCTTCTGGTCGAGCTTCCATTGCGCGGCGGCTACCGCCGCCTGCGCGGCGTCGACCTGTGCGGCTTGCGCGGCGAGCTGCTGCGCGCGGCCCGGCAGGCGCGCGACGTCGACCTGGTTGCGCAGCTCGCGCGCCTGCGCGGCGGTGGTCTGCGCGGACGTGCGCGAATCGTCGAGTTGCTGCTTCGACAGGCCGCCCGCCGCGTACTGGCGTTCGTCGCGCGCGAGTTGCGCGGCGGCCCGCGCGGCCTGCGCGGTGGCCTGGGCGAGCTGCGCCTGCGTGACCGCGACTTCCGGCGGGCGCTTGCCGGTCTGCAGGTCGGCAAGCTGCGCGCGTGCCGCCGCGAGCTGATGTTGCGCCTGCAGCAGCGCGTCCGTTTCGCTGGCGGCTTCGAGCGAGAACGCCGGCGTGCCGGCGGCGACGGCCTGGCCGCGCTCGACCGATAACTGCGTCAGCGTGCCCGATTGCGACGACGACAGGTACACGAATTCGCCTTCGACATAACCCTGGTAGGTCGTGGCGTGGTCCGTCGACCGTCCGCAACCGGCGAGCAGCGCGACGGCGGCGGCCAGTACGAGCGGCAACGCGCGGGTGGCGTTCATGACGGACTCCGCGGCGCGGCGGTCGGCGGCTGCAGGCCGGCGCCGAGCAACGCGCGGACGTGCCGGTGCAGCACGTCGCGGTCGATCGGCGGCAAGCCGCGCGCGCTTTGCCACAGCTTCGCGGTCGCGAGCGGCAGCATCACGAGCGCGATGATCGAATGGAACAGGAATGCGGGTTCGAGCGCGGGGTTCAGCGTGCCGGCCTGCTGCGCGCCGCGGATGCGTTCGGTGAAACGTCCGACATGCTCGAGCGGAATGCGCCGGACCATCCGCTCGCGCAGCAGCCCGCCTTCGTGGATGATCTCGCGCAGCCAGATCGACGGCAGCCACGGCATGCGGTGCGTGACGTCGAAGAAGCGGTCGACGAGTTCGGCGACGAGCGCGAACGGATCGTTTTCGATCTGCGGCTCGGTCGGTCGCCACACGAACGCGATAGCCTGCGCGATCCGTTCCTCGACGATCGCGTCGAGCAGTTGTTCGCGGTTCGTGAAGTAGTAGTGGACCATCGCCGACGTGACGCCGGCGGCGGCGGCGATCTGCGCGACCGTCGTCGCGGCGATGCCGCGCTCGGCGAACAACTGCATTGCGACGTCGAGCATGTGGTCGCGCAGGTCGAAATCGCTCACCGACGGGCGGCGCCCGCGCGGTTTGCCGATGGTGGATTTCGCGTTCATGAAATCGACGCTAATTGATGAGTTAGTTAATTTCAAGGAAGGGTTTTCGCCGTCCTTGATCGGGATCAGGCGAGCGTCGAATGGCGGCGCGGACAAGCGGGGACGCGATGGGGCGGCGGGCAGGGTGCCGAGGGGGGCGTGTAGGGAGTGATTAACGAGAAACAGAGGGAACCGGCGAAACCGGCGGGGAAGCCGGTCGCGAAGCGGGGGCGCGGGCCGGGCATGGCACGCGCCCCGGTGTGGGGTTACTGATCGATCGGCGACTTCAGCGGCTCGTGTTCGCCGGTCAGCCCGAACACGACGAGTTGCGCGGGTTCGGTCGCGCTGGCGTTGCGCGATACCTGGTGGCGCGAGCCGGGCGCCTCGTACCAGCCTTCGCCGGCGCGGTAGCGGCGCAGCGGGCCGCCGTTCACCTGCGACAGCACTTCGCCTTTCGACACGACCGCGAACACCGAGCCGAGGTGCTTGTGTGCTTCGGAAGCCTGGCCGGGCGCATAGTCGACGGTCGCGACGACGGCGAATTTGCCGGGCGCCTCGGGCACGGCCTGCCGCATGATCGCGTGCACGTTGTCGCCGGCGTCGTGCGCATGGGCGGCGGCCGGCAGCGCGGCGGTCAGCACGAGCCCCGCACACAGGGCGGCTCGATGGAGCGTGGAGCGGATCATCGTCGTCTCCTTACTCGGGCATCTTGCGGAACGCGATCGCGAAGCGGTTCCACGAGTTGATCGTCGCGATCAGCATCGACAGGTCGAACAGCTCCTCGTCGCTGAAATGCGGCTTCACGGCTTCCCAGACGGCGTCGGGCACGTGATTGCTGGCGACGAGCGTCAACGCCTCGGTCCACTCCAGCGCGGCACGTTCGCGCTCGGTGAAGAACGGCGTTTCGCGCCACGTGACGACGGTCGCGAGACGGCGGTCGGTTTCGCCGCCCTTGCGCGCGTCGGTCGTGTGCATGTCGACGCAGAACGCGCAGCCGTTGATCTGCGACGCGCGCAGACGGACGAGTTCGGCGAGCGGCTTCTCGATCGAGCTCTTCGCGAGGAATTCCTCGGCGTTGCGCATCACCTTCATCGCATTCGGGCTGGCGGTATAGAAGTTCAGGCGCTGTTGCATGGCAGGTCCTTGTTCGGTTGGAGCGCCGGGTGGCGCGACAGGACCCACTTTAAGACGCAGATTGGTCTGCTTGAATAGCCAATTTTCGGTAAATTCAGGTAACCAGTAACATGGCGTCGACACTGGGGTGACTTCAGAAAACGGGAAGTACTGCACGCCAAGGCTGGTTGGGGCGCGGCACTATCGGGCCGGCGGCCTGAACCTATGGAACACGGCCTTTCGCGAGAGCGCGATCGAGGCTATGCAGGCGCGGGGTGGGCCGACCGATTCTACGCTGCTGCCTTATCTGTCGCCGCTGGGCTGGGAACACATCAACTTGACGGGCGACAGTGCGCCGCACATTTCTAATGTGGGCGCACTATGAGTTGCGATGCGAACGCGTTTATGGGCTAACGGGGAGGACGTTGGCGACCGCCAAACGATGGACGATGAACAGCATCCCCGGGATTAGTCGGCTGTTGATAGGCTACGGGTTTCTTGCCGGAGAATTGTATGTTCTGACCGCCAGTGAAAAGGATATCGTAGTCTTTGTGTCCGAAGGTACCAAGTAGACCGAGAAATTTGGTGAGCGCTTCTTGTGTAATTGTCCGATTTGAGTCGTATGCCTTGTATCGATCTGGATTGAGCGTAAAACTACCATTGAAAACGTAGTCGCCTGTTGCGCTTACTTCCAGTGTCCCGGTGACCCGGCCGCCGACTCGACCAATTACTCCGGCGGCCCAAAGGTCTTTGGTTGCATGATTAAATAAATTGGTTGAAAACTCGGCATCGAATGGATAGGTTCCCGGTCCGTATGCTGGATTTTCTACGGCCCTTTTTATTGGGTCGAAATCGTCCAGGCTCATTTTTAAATTGAGAGATGCGATATTCATGGTCCGCTGGGAACCGTCGCCAAACATCCAGTAATAAATTGCCGCGATAGACATGAACGGCGTGCCATAGAATTTGAACTCTGTCGCCGGTCGCGAAGGCAGGTGGCTAAAATACCAAGTACTGAATGTGCCGAATAGCGTACTCATGCTTCCGACGTTTGTGAATGCGTACTCGGTCGCGCCGGGTTGATTGGTATAGCCGCGGTCCGCAAGCCAAAGTGTTATCAATCCATAAACTGCTGCCTGAGAGCGCACGGCAGCTTCGGTGGCGTGCTGCAAGCCTGTAGCAAACTCAACCAGGGCGCCGGTGGAATCTCCGCGTTCTATGGCGTCAAGTATCTTTTTGCCGTTGACCAGAAAAAAATCGCCGACCTTGAATACCGGACCAGTGATGTTGCCGTTCGTCAGCACGGGAGGAAGTCTGAGCGGAGATACTTCGCCAGTCCCCAGCGTACCGGAGCCGGGATAGTATGGGTCCGTAATGGGAGAGGCTGAGACCGTAATAGCGGGCAACGTGGGGTCGCCTGCCGCGAAGCTTTTCGCTGATCTCAAGAGCCCCACCAGTGACGCCGACCCCGAAGCAAGCAACATGAGACGTCGGATGTGATTTGTATCAACCGATCGTACCTGCTTTGACAATTTCTTATCCATAGCGGTGATTCCTGGGAAATGTGATTTGACAGGAATCCGAAGGGTAATGTAAGGTTGTTGTATCTGCAAGAAAAATCACTACAGCCGAGCTGTCAGGCCCGTATGGTTTTCAACCCACGACAAACCCGGTATTTGTTTCTTAGGAGTATTAGTGACATGGAGATGACAAAAGCGTGGCTTTTATCGATGGGGCTTCCGGCGTTGATCTATCTGTTTAGTCTTGGTTATGCGCTGTTTCATGCATGCGGACGGGGTAGAGTCCGACCGAAGCGCGCGGCCCGGATTTACTGGATTGTTTGTGCGACGGTGATGGTGTTAGGTACGGCAATTACTATCGACGTTGCCAGGCGAACGCCCGATGCGACCGCGTTGGCGTCGCTGGGGATGCTGATTGCAGGCGTGGGGGTCTTGGGTGTCCTGGCAGGTTCTGCGGTTCATGCCGCAGCATGGACGGCTCGCCACTGTGGGCGAAAGCGTTCCTCCAGCTAATCGCACGTCCGACTTGGGGGATCGGCTCGAGGGGCAATTCACGATGTCATTGCAGGCTACGCCCCCCCGTTTTATGTGTTGGGAAGACGTTAGGACCAAACCAGACCGGCCTTAGCGTGCAATATTTTCCGTTTTCTGAAACCTCCCCACACTGCCCGAACCCAGCAATCCGGCCAGCTTCGCGAGCGCCGTGTCGATGCGCAGCGCGTCGATCCCGCCATAGCCGAACAGCAGCCCCGCACGGACCGGCACGCCGACATGGAACCCCGAAATTCCGTACAGGCCGATGTCCTGCGCGCGCGCCGCGCGAACCAGCGCCGCTTCGTCGAGCCCCGGCTTCAGGTGCGCGGCGAGGTGGATGCCGGCGGTCGGCACGATCGCGTCGAACCATTGTGCGAGTTCGCCGCGCAGATGCGCGATCAGCATCTTGCGGCGCGCGTCGTAATGCTTCTGCACACGCTTCAGGTGCCGCGCGAAATCGCCTTCGAGCATGAAGCGCGCGAGCGCCGCCTGCGTCAGCGCGCAGGTGTGCCAGTCGACGATCTGTTTTGCCTTGGCCAGCGCGCCGCGCAGCGCGCGCGGCGGAATCGCATAACCGATCCGCAGGTCGGGAAAGATCGTCTTCGAGAACGTGCCGACGTACGCGACGAGGCCCGTGCGGTCGAGGCTCTTCAGCGATTCCACCGGCCGGCCTTCGAAGCGGAATTCGCCGTCGTAGTCGTCCTCGATGATCAGCGCGCGGCGGCGCTGCGCCCATTCGAGCAGCGCGATGCGTCGCTCCAGCGTCATCGGCATCCCGAGCGGGAACTGATGCGACGGCGTCACGTAGACGAGACGCGCATCGTCGGGCAGCCGTTCCGTGACGAGGCCGTGCGCGTCGACCGGCACGCCGATCACCGTCGCGCCGAGCGATGCGAACGCGGCCCGCGCGGGCGGATAGCCCGGATCCTCGACCGCGACGACGTCGCCGGGCCGCACGACGACGCGCGCGAGCAGGTCGAGCGCCTGTTGCGCGCCGTGCGTGACGAGCACGTCGTCCCAGCTGCACGCCACCGCGCGGCTGAACGCGACGTAGCGCGCGATCGCGCCGCGCAGTTGCGGGTCGCCGGCCGGGTCGTGGTACTGGCCGGGGCCGCGCGCCTGCTGGCGCAGCGCGTGATGCAGACAGCGCCGCCACGCGTCGAACGGGAACAGCGTCTTGTCGGTCACGCCGCCGCGGAAGTCGAAGCCGGGAGAATCCTGCGGCGCGGGCATCGCGAGCGCGTCGGGCAGGTCGTTCCACAGCGCGCGCGCGTCGACCGCGTCGATGCGCGGGGTGTCCTCGACGAGCGACGGCGCCGACATCGCGGCAGCATGCGGCACGCGTGCGAGGCCATCGGCGATGAACGTGCCGTCGCCGGCACGCGTATTCAGGTAACCCTCGGCGACGAGGCGCTCGAACGCATCGAGCGTCGTCTTGCGCGATACGCCGAGCTGTTTCGCGAGATCGCGCGTCGACGGCAGCCGCGCGCCGCCTTCGAGACGCCCGTCGACGATCGCGGTGCGCAGTTGCCGGAAGATTTGCCCGGTCAGGTCGTGACGGCCTTCGATGCGGATCGCGATGTCCATCGCAGTGGTTACCTCGATTGGGGTAATTTTGTGCCGATCAGCATACCGGAAGTCGGCATACTCCCGGCACCGGCATCGGCCGACACCGAAGCCCCCGTCGCCCGATTGGACCGCGGCCCGCCGCTGCCTTACGATCCACGACAACCCCAAACCGGAGCGTCCCCATGCTGTCCGAAGACGAACTTGCGCTGCTTGACGCGATCCGCGCCACCGGCAGCCTGTCGCGCGCCGCCGCGCGGCTCGGCAAGGCGCCGTCGACGGTGTCGCATGCGGCACGCCAGCTCGAAACGCGTTTCGACGCGCTGCTGTTCGACCGGCGCGGCTACCGGCTGCAGCTCACGCCGGCCGGGCAATTGCTGGCCGACGAGGCGTCGCGGCTGGCGCTGGACGTCGCACGGCTGACGCAGCGCGTGCGGCAGGTCGCGAGCGGCTGGGAGGACCGGCTGTGGATCGTCAGCGACGAAGTGCTGGAGTTCGACACGCTGCTGCCGGTGGTCCGCGCGTTCGACGCGCTCGACTCGGGCGTGTCGTTGCGCTTCACGCACGAAGTGCTCGGCGGCACCTGGGAAGCGCTGCGCGACGGTCGCGCGGACCTGGTGGTCGGTGCGACCAACGAGCCGCCGGCGATTCAGGGCTTCAAGTGGTTCGAACTGGGCGGGATGGAGTGGGTGTTCGCGGTGTCGCCGCGCCATCCGCTGGCCGCCGCGAGCGACGTGCTGACGCGGGACGCGATCGGCGCGCATCGCGCGGTCGTCGTCGCCGATTCGTCGCGGGGCGCGGCCGGCCGCGCTTACGGCCTGCTCGGCGGGCAGGCCATGCTCGCGGTGCCGTCGATGCGCGCGAAGATCCTCGCGCAGCGCGACGGGCTCGGCGTCGGCTGGGTGCCGCGCCGGCGCGTGGCCTCGCTGCTCGCGCGCGGCGAACTCGTCGAGAAACGGACGGCCGATCCGCGCGAACCGAACCTGCTGTATGTCGCATGGCGCGGTGACCGCGACGGCCGCGCGCTGCAATGGTGGCTGGAGCAATTGCGCGAGCCGAGACTCGCGCAGCGCCTGCTCGACGGGATCGACGTGGCCGGCTGAGACGGAGAAAGGCGGGCGGGGCATCCGCTCGAACACGTTCGACGATTTCGAACATGTTCGCCACGCGCGTCGTACGGCAACGCATGGCGCCGCGCGCATCCTGTGATCACGGTCAACTCACCGGTTCACAGGAGAACATCATGCAACGCTTCGAAGGAAAAACGGTCCTCGTCACGGGCGGCAACAGCGGTATCGGCCTGGCAGCCGCCCGCGCATTCGCGGCCGAAGGCGCGCGGGTCATCATCACCGGGCGCGACGCGCAGACGCTCGACGCCGCACGGCAGACGCTCGGCGAAGGCGCGCTCGCGATCCGCAACGAGGCCGGCAGCGTCGCGTCGGCCCGCGCGCTGGCGGACGCGATCGCGACGGCCGGCGTGCGGCTCGACGCCGTGTTCATCAACGCGGGCGTCGCGAAACTCGCGCCGTTCGCCGACAGCGACGAGGCCATGTGGGACCTCGTGTTCAACACCAACGTGAAGGGCGCGTATTTCCAGATCCAGTCGCTGGTGCCGCTGCTGAACCGCGGCGCGTCGATCGTGATCAACGGCTCGATCAATGCGCACATCGGGATGCCCGGCTCGTCGGTCTACGCGGCGAGCAAGGCGGCCGTCAATTCGTTCGCGAAGACGCTGTCGACGGAATTGCTGCCGCACGGCGTGCGCGTGAACGTCGTGAGCCCGGGGCCGGTGCAGACGCCGCTGTACGGCAAGCTCGGGCTCGATGCGGCGACGCTCGACGCGACGGCCGACAAGATCAAGGGGCTCGTCCCGATCGGCCGGTTCGGCACGCCGGACGAAATCGCGTCGACGGTGCTGCACCTCAGTGCGCCGGAGTCCGCGTTCATCGTCGGCGCGGAAATCATCGCGTCGGGCGGGATGGGGCTGCTCTGAGCGCCGAAGGGCAGCGGGGCTAAGACGTGACCGGCCGGTAGCCGGAACGATTGGGGCCAGGTGCGGGCCGGGCGGGTGGCGATTGGGCCGCTCGCCCGGCCGCGCTGTGAAACCCATGCGGGCGGCAGGGTCGAGCGGGTGTTTACTAGACGACCGGTCTAATCCGGCGATATGATCCGGCTTCATGAATGCGACGGCACTCGCACCGCGGACGCGAAATTGCCACATGCGGCTGGGATGCTGAAGGCGTTGCCCTTGAGTCCATCGGGTATCGCTTGGCCGGCATGTTTTTTTTGTACCGATTTCTAGACGACTGGTCTAATAGACGGAAACGGATTTTCGGCGACGTCCGCCGCACGTCGGCGCGCGACAGCTGACTAACCGTCAGGTGCCTGCGTGATCGGCACGCCGCCTGCTCGATCCAGGCGGCCGCGCCGCACGGCTCCGTTCCCGTCCACTTTCGAAGGAGTATCCGATCATGAAGATTCTGGTTGTCCTGACCTCGCACGACACGCTCGGCGACACCGGCAAGAAGACCGGCTTCTGGCTTGAGGAACTGGCCGCGCCGTACTACACGTTCAAGGATGCGGGTGTCGAGCTGACGCTCGCGTCGCCGAAGGGCGGCCAGCCGCCGCTCGACCCGAAAAGCAGCGATCCGGCGTCGCAAACCGACGCGACGCGCCGTTTCGAAGCCGATGCGTCGGCCAAGGCCGAACTCGCTTCGACGCACAAGCTGGCCGACGTGTCGGTGGATGACTACGACGCCGTGTTCTACCCGGGCGGCCACGGCCCGCTGTGGGATCTCGCCGAGGATCTGCATTCGATCCGGCTGATCGAGCATGCGCTCGCGGCCGGCAAGCCGGTCGCGGCCGTCTGCCACGCACCGGGCGTGCTGCGCCACGTGAAGAACCCGAAGACCGGCGAATCGGTCGTGCGCGGCAAGCGCGCGACGGGCTTTACCAACAGCGAGGAAGCGGCCGTCGAATTGACGGAAGTGGTGCCGTTCCTCGTCGAGGACATGCTGAAGACCAACGGCGCGGAATTCGAGCGCAGCGCCGACTGGGCGCCGCATGTCGTCACCGACGGACTGCTGATCACCGGGCAGAACCCCGCGTCGTCGGAACCCGCCGCCGAGGCGCTGCTCGCGAAGCTCGGCCGCCAGTAAGCACGCAAGCACATGGCGCCGGCCGGGCCGGCGCCGTTCCGTATCCGTCGCCGGGCGCGATCTGCCCGCCGACGGCCCGAATCGTTCCGCCGTGCGCGCCGCACGGCGCGTTCCCAGTCGTTTTGCAGAACCAAGCAAAGGAGTCGTGGATGTCTGCCCTGTTCGAACCGTTCAAACTCAAGGATGTCACGCTGCGCAACCGCATCGCGGTGCCGCCGATGTGCCAGTACGTCGCCGAAGACGGCGTCGTCAACGACTGGCATCACGTGCATCTGGCCAGCATCGCGCGCGGCGGCGCGGGCCTCGTGATCGCGGAGGCGACGGCCGTGTCGCCGGAAGGGCGCATCACGCCGGGCTGCGCGGGGCTGTGGAACGATGCGCAGGCCGAAGCGTTCGCGCCGTCGGTCGCGGCGATCAAGGCGGCCGGCTCGGTGCCCGGCATCCAGATCGCGCACGCGGGCCGCAAGGCGAGCGCGAACCGTCCGTGGGAAGGCGACGACCATATCGCCGAAGGCGACCCGCGCGGCTGGCAGACCATCGCGCCGTCGGCCGTGCCGTTCGGCGCGCATCTGCCGAAGGTGCCGCGTGAAATGACGCACGACGACATCGCCCGCGTGCAGGCCGACTTCGTCGCATCGGCGAAGCGCGCGCGCGACCTGGGCTTCGAATGGCTCGAACTGCACTTCGCGCACGGCTATCTCGGCCAGAGCTTCTTCTCGGTGCATTCGAACCAGCGCGACGACGAATACGGCGGTTCCGCCGAGAACCGCGGCCGCTTCCTCGTCGACACGCTCGCGGCCGTCCGCAAGGTATGGCCCGAGCATCTGCCGCTGACCGCGCGCCTGGGCGTGATCGAATACGACGGCCGCGACGACGAGACGCTCGCCGAGTCGATCGCGCTCACGCAGCGGATGAAGCAGGCAGGGCTCGACATGCTGAGCGTGTCGGTCGGTTTCTCGACGCCCGACGCACGGATTCCGTGGGGCCCGGCGTTCCTCGCGCCGATCGCCGAGCGCGTGCGCCGCGAGGCCGGGCTGCCGGTGTCGTCCGCGTGGGGGATCGACACGCCGCAACTGGCGAACCGCGTCGTCGCCGAACAGCAGCTCGATCTCGTGATGGTCGGCCGCGCGCATCTCGCCGATCCGCACTGGCCGTACTACGCGGCGAAGCAGCTCGGCGTCGAGCGCCCGTCGTGGACGCTGCCCGCGCCGTACGCACACTGGCTCGAACGTTACCGGATCGCCGACAAGGTGGCCTGAGCGGGTGAGATAACGCGCCGCCGATCCGGCGCCGATGGATAGAATGGCGGTTCGCGCAGGCCGGTGGCTTGCGCGAACCGCCATTTTTCCATTTCGACAGAGGTGCCATGGGCGTACATGTCCCGTCGTCTCACGATCCCGCCGCGCGGCCGCGCGGGCAGCAGATTGCCCGCGCCGTGCTGTATGCGGCGCTGCTGGTGCTCGCGCTGTGGGTGATCCGCGACTTCATTCCCGCCATCGCGTGGGCCTGCGTGAGCGCCATTGCGATGTGGCCGCTGCTGAAGCGCTTCGAATCGCACCGGCTGTTCCGCGAGCGGCCGACGGTCATCGCGCTCGTCATCACGGCGGCGATCTCGCTGCTCGTCGTGCTGCCGGTCGCCATCGCGGCGACCGAGGCGGTCGGGCAGGCGCACGACCTGCGCGAGTGGCTGCACTCGATCCAGGACAACGGCATTCCGCTGCCGGAAGTGGTCGGCCGGCTGCCTTACGGCGCCGCGCAGATCACCGAATGGTGGCAGGCCAATCTCGGCCATCCGCTGCATGCGTCCAGCGCGATGCACGGCGTCAACAGCGAGAAATTCCTCGCGTACGGCCGGCAATTCGGCACGAAGCTCGCGCATGCGCTGCTCGAATTCGGCTTCATGCTCGTCACGCTGTTCGTGATCCTGCGCGCGGGCCACAAGTTGTCGGGCGCATTGCTGCAGGGCGCGCGGCGCGTATTCGGGCGCAACGGCGCGGAACTGATCGAGCGGATGGTCGCGGCCGTGTTCGGCACGGTGACGGGGCTCGTCGTCGTCGGGCTCGGCGAGGGCGCGCTGCTCGGCATCGCCTATGCGCTCGCGGGTGTCCCGCATGCGGCGCTGCTCGGCCTCGTGACGGCGGTCGCCGCGATGCTGCCGTTCTGCGCGCCGATCGTGTTCTGCGGCGCGGCGCTCTGGCTGTTCGTGCAGGGCGCGACCGTGTGGGCCGTCGTGGTGGCCGTGCTCGGTTTCGTCGTCGTGTTCGTCGCCGAGCATTTCGTGCGGCCGGTGCTGATCGGCAACTCGGCGCGGCTGCCGTTCCTGCTCGTGCTGTTCGGCATCCTCGGCGGCGCCGAGACGTTCGGCCTGATCGGGCTGTTCGTCGGCCCCGCGCTGATGACGGTGCTGACGGTGCTGTGGGTCGAATGGATCGCGTGACGATGCACGCCGTTGCGCCGGTTTGACGCATCGGCGCAGCGGCATGGATGCGCGGGCAAGCGTCTGCCGGCCGCAACGGTCGGCAACGCCTGAGCTTGCGCTGGGGCATGCAACGTGCGTGGAAACCAGGGATTCGGATGCGGATCTCTACATTTCTTTTCGATCCGGACCCAAAGGTCGAGTAGCATGAGGTTTTCGATCACGCCGGCACGGCGCAGCAGATTTTCCCAAGCATGCGATTGATTACGATGTCCCGTCCCGCAGCGACGCTATCCTTGGCCGCCAGCTGCCTGATGTTGCATGGCTGCGCGTGGTTCGACTCGTGGCTGCCGTTTTCGTATTCGCGCACGCCGCTGGCAAGGGCCGCGTCGCGGCATGGCGCGACCCGCGCCGATGTCGTCCGCGCCGGCGGCAACCCGCGCAGCGTCTGGATGGTCCGCAACGGCAGCGGCGTCTGCTACAACTACTTCATCGAACACGGCAACGATCACCGGACTTATTTCGTCGTGTTCGACCGGGCCGGCGTCGTCACGCAACACGGCTTCGATACCTGCATGGACGCCGACCGCAACGGCAAGCTGCAGTCGGGCAAGGGCAGTTAGTCAGTACGGCCGCCGCCGGCCGCATCACGCGGTCACGCGATCGTGTCGACCACACCGCCGTCGACGCGCAGCGCAGCGCCCGTTGTCGCCGAAGCCTGTGGCGAGCACACGTACACCACCAGGTTCGCGACTTCCTCGGGCGTCGCGGGCCGCTGGATGATCGAGCTCGCGCGATGGTTGCGCACGAAATCCACGGCCACGTCCTCGACGCTGCGGCCGGATTCGTCGGCCGTTTCCTTCAGCAGCGCCCGCACGCCGTCCGACATCGTCGGCCCCGGCAGCACCGAGTTGACGGTCACGTTCGTGCCGGCCGCGAGCTTCGCGAGGCCGCGCGCGATCGACAGTTGCGCGGTTTTCGTGAAGCCGTAATGAATCATGTCGACCGGGATGTTCAGGCCCGATTCCGACGAAATGAATACGACGCGCCCGGCGTTGCGTTCGATCATCCCTTTCAGGTAATGCCGCGCGAGCCGCACGCCCGACATCACGTTCGTCTGGAAGTAATGCTCCCATTCGGCGTCGTCGATGTCGAAGAACGCCTTCAGGCCGTAGATGCCCGCGTTGTTGACGAGGATGTCCGCATCGGGCGTGTGCTGCGTGATGCGTGCGACGCCAGTGGCATCGGACAGGTCGGCGGCGACGCCGTCGACGCTCGCGCCGGGCACGGCGGTGCGCAGGTGCGCGAGCGCGGACTGCACCGACGCGTCGCTGCGGCCGTTGACGACCACGCGTGCGCCGGCGCGCGCGAGGCCTTCGGCGATGGCGAGCCCGATGCCGGCGGTGGAGGCGGTGACGACCGCGGTCTTGCCTTTCAGATCGATATGCATGTGGGTGACGGGAGAGGAGTGAACAGGAACCGCCGCGCATGTCGCGGCGAGCGGAATTCAAAGCTTAGGTCAAACCGCGCGATCCGGTATCGAAGCTGCAAAGTGCCGGTTGCATCGTCCCGCACAGTCTTGTACGGTGAGCGTTCGCCGTCCGAACCGGGAGCCCGCCGCGTGAGCCGTACCGCCAACCGATCCGCCGTACCGTCGCCGTTCTGGCGCGATGCCGCGCTGCCGTTCATCGAGGCGCGCACCGTCGACGACGGGCGTTCGATCTGCTACGCGAAGCACACGCACGACACGTTTTCGGTGGGCGCGATCGTCGGCGGCACGAGCACCTACGTGAACGGCGCGACGAACGAACACGTCGGGCGCGGCGTGCTCGTGATCATCGATCCGGAACAGGTGCACGCGTGCAATCCGTACGGCCCCGACGCGTGGGCGTACCGGATGGTCTACGTCGACGTGCCATGGCTCGCGCGGCTGCAGCATTCGCTGGGCCGCGATCCGAATGGCGATTTCCACGGGTTTTCGCCGAAGTTGACGGAACGGCGCGACCTGTTCACGCAATTTGGCGGCTTCTATCGCACGCTCGTGTCGCCCGCGATCGATCCGCTCGGCAAGGAGAGCGCGGCGGTCGAATTCTTCACCGCGCTGCACGGCGCGCTCGATCGCGAACTGCCCGACCCGCGGCCCGGGGACGACAACGCAAAGCTCGCGCGCGCGGCCGACTACATCGCCGCGCATTGCCGCGAGGGCGTCACGCTCGATGCGATCTGCGCGGCGGCTGATCTTTCACCTTCGTATCTGATCCGTGCATTCAACGCGCGCTACGGCATGACGCCGCATGCATTCCTGATCGATCGCCGTGTGCAGTACGGCCGCACCGAGTTGCGCCGCGGCCGGCCGATCGCCGACGTCGCGCTCGACGCGGGTTTTGCGGACCAGGCGCATTTCCAGCGCGCGTTCCGGCGGATCGCGGCCGCGACGCCCGGGCAGTACCGCAGCGCGATGAGTTGAACGGGCGCGGGGCTACACGTCAAGCAGAAACAGCGCGCTGCCCGCGAGCAGCAGCGCCATCAACCGGTTGAACAAACGCATGCGCCGCGCATTCGCGAGCCGATGCCGCAGCGACGCGCCCGCATACGCCCAGCACGCGATCGACGCGAAACAGATCACCAGATACAGCCCGGCGAATAACCAGACCTGCGTGCGGTCGCCGTCGGCCGCATACGCACCCATCGCGGCCACGCACGCGAGCCACGCCTTCGGATTCAGCCACTGCATCGCCGCGCCGGCCGCTGCCGTCGGGCCGGCCACGTCCGGGTTGGCCGACAGCCGGCCGTCATCGAGCGCGAGCCGCAGCGCCATATACAGCAGGAACGCGATCCCCGACCACTGCGTGGCGGTCGTCAGCACGGGCCAGCGCGCGAGCGCCGCGTGCAGGCCGAGGCCGATCAGCAGGAACAGCGCGACGAAACCGAGCGTCGCGCCGGCCGCATAACGCAGGCTCGCGCCGAGCCCGTGGCGCGCGCCCGCGCTGAGCGCGACGATGTTGACGGGACCGGGGGTGATCGACGAGGCGAGCGCGAACGCGGCCATCGAAACCAGCATGCTCATTGGATGTCTCCATGCGAAATGTCGAAAGTCGCATCGAGACTACGGAAGCCGCACCGGCCCGTATTGAAGAAAACTGCCCTCGGCGGCGCGCGGCCGCCGTCAGTGCAATGCGCGCGGCGTGTGTGCCGGTTGCGCGTCGTGCGTATCGGCGGGGCCGTTTGCATCGGCCGGGCGCAGCGGGCCGCCCGCGCAAGGTTGGGTCGATACCGAGAAGCCGAACGTATTGACGCCGCCCGAGCATGCGACGAACACGCCGCCGCCGTGCATCTCGGCCACGGCCTTGACGATCGACAGCCCGAGCCCGTGGTTCTCCTTGCTGTTCGCGCGGGCTTCCTCGAGCCGGTAGAAGCGCTCGAACACGTGCGAGCGCTGGGCGGGGTCGATCGGTTCGCCGGGGTTCGCGACGGCCATTTCGACGAGTGCGTCGCGGCGCGTGATCGTTACGTTCAGCGTCGCGCCGGGCGCCGAATGCTGAATCGCGTTGATCAGCAGGTTCGTCATCGCGCGGCGGAACAGCGACGGATCGACGGCCGCGCGCGCATCGCCGTGCAGTTCGGCGTGCAGTTGCGCCTCGTCGAGCGGGATTTCGAGGAAGTCGAGCATGCGCCGCACCTCGTCGGCGAGCGACACGTCCTTCAGGTCGGTCGCGCGTTCGCCGCGATCGCTGCGCGACAGGAACAGCATGTCGTTGATGATCACGCGCAGCCGCTCGAACTCCTCGAGGTTCGACTGCAGCGTCTGGCGCATCCGGTCGACCGAGCGGTCGCGGCTCGTCAGCGCGACCTGGGTCTGGCCGATCAGGATGCTGACCGGCGTGCGCAGCTCGTGGGCGACGTCCGCGTTGAATGCCTCGAGCCGCGCGTAGGTTTGCTGGATGCGGTCGAGCGCGCCGTTGAACGCCGCGGCGAGGTCGCGCAGCTCGGCCGGCAGCGCGTCGGTCTGTAGCCGCTGGCGGCGGTTCGTGGCGCTCACGGTTGCCGCATCCTGCGACAGCCGGTCGAGCGGCGCGAGCCCGAAGCGCGCGACCGCGCGGCTCAGCAGCAGCGTGATGACGGTGGCGGTGGCGATCAGCGCGGCGAGGGTCCAGCCGAAGCGGCGCAGCATCCGCTGCGTGCGCTCGCACGAACTGGCGACGACCAGCTGCAGTGTCGGCCGCTCGCCGCTGCCGGCCACCGTGACGGTCTTCGTCATCACGTCGTAGCTGCTGTCGTTCAGCGCGTAGCGCTGGAACGAGCCGTTCGGCGGCTCGATGGGCACGCCGTTCACGGGCTTGCCGAAGCGGAAGGCGGGATCGGGACTGACGATCTGGTAGTGCGTCGAGCCATCGGGCGGTTCGAAATCGCTGAGTTTCTCCTGCAGCAGGCGCCCGCGCGCGGCCGTGGTGGCATGCGACACGATCAGTTCGGCGACCTTGGCGCGCGTGTCGAGCGTCGCGCGCAGTTCGGCGAACAACTGGCGCTCCATCATCACGAACAGCCCGCAGCCGACCAGCGTGAACACGAGCAGCGACACGATGCCGAACATCGCGGAGAGCCGCAGGACGATCGAGCGTTTCATGCCTGCCTCTCGGCGTCGCCTTCCTCGCGCGCCTCGAGCACATAGCCCATGCCGCGGATCGTGTGCAGCAGCTTCTCCGCGAACGGGCCGTCGAGTTTCGCGCGCAGGCGCTTGATCGCCGTCTCGACGACGTTCGCGTTGCTGTCGAAGTTCACGTCCCACACGAGTTCGGCGATCGTCGTCTTCGACAATACCTCGCCGCTGCGCCGCGCGAGCACGCCGAGCAGCTGGAATTCCTGCGCGGTCAGGTCGAGCCGCGTGCCGTCGCGGGTCGCGCGGCGGCCGATCAGGTCGACGCGCAGGTCGCCGATCGAGATCAGCGTCGATTCCTGCACGCGGGCACGGCGCGTCAGCGCGCGCAGCCGTTCGATCAGTTCGAGGAATGAGAAAGGCTTGGTCAGATAGTCGTCGGCGCCGCCGCGCAGCCCGCGCACACGATCGTCGACGCGGTCGCGGGCGGTCAGCATGATGACGGGCGTCTGCTTTTGCGCGCGCAACGCGCGCAGCACGCCGAAGCCGTCGAGCTTCGGCAGCATCACGTCGAGCACGACCACGTCGTAGTCGAATTCGACGGCTTTCCACGCGCCGTCCTCGCCGTCTAGCGAGGTATCGACGACCCAGCCTTCCTCGGTCAGGCCGCTCTTCAGGTATTCGACGACTTTCGGTTCGTCTTCGACGATCAGCACTTTCATATTGTGTGTCCGCGTAACCGGGTTAAGGGCCGACGCCCGCGGTGCGCTGCGGGCCCGCCGCCGCGACGTCGGACGGCGCGGGGCCGTGCGTCGCATCGCCGTCCCAGCCGCCGCCGAGCGCCTTCGCGAGAAAAACGACGAGCGCCGCGCGCTGGCCCTGGATCTGCACGGCCTGGCGCTCGCTCGTCAGCAATTGCTGCTGGGCCGTCAGCACGTCGATGAACGGCGTCAGGCCGCCCGCGTAGCGATCCTGCGCGAGCGACACGAGCTTGCGCGCATCGTCGACGGCGGCCGACGCCTGCTGCGCGGCTTCGGCCAGCACCGACAGGCCCGTCACCGCATTCTGCACCTCCTGGAACGCGGTGAGCACGGTCTGCCGGTAGCTGGCCTGCGCGGCCGTATAACCGGCCTGCGCGAAATCGACGCCTGCCTTCAGCTTGCCGCCTTCGAACAGCGGCTGGCTGACCGACGCGCCGACCGACCACAGCAGCGCCGGCACGGTGAACAGGCCCGCGAAGCGCGTCGCATCCCAGCCGAGGTCCGGCGACAGCATGATGCGCGGGAAATACGCGGCGCGCGCGACGCCGATCTGCGCGTTCGCGGCGGCCATCGCGCGCTCGGCCGACGCGACGTCGGGGCGCCGCTGCAGCAGGTCGCTCGGCATGCCGGTCGGCAGCGCGGGCGCGTTGATCGGCACCACGCGCGGCGGCAGCGAGAATGCGGGGGCCGGCGTGCCGACCAGCGTCGCGATCGCGGTTTCGACCTGCGCGCGCTGCTGGAGCAGCAACTGCGCCTGCGTGCGCGTCGCGTCGAGCTGCGCGCGCTGCTGCAGCAGGTCGAGGCCCGACACCGCGCCGAGTTCATGGCGCGCGTCCACGTAGTCGAGCGCCTTCTGCTGCAGATCGATCGAACGCTTGACGACGTCGATCTCGGTGTCGAGCTCGCGCAGCGCGAAATAGCTGGACGCGAGATCGGCGGTCAGCACGAGGCGCGCGTTCACGAAATCGTCGTGGGCCTGCTCGGTGCTTGCCTGCGCGGATTCGACGCTGCGCCGCACACGGCCGAACAGGTCGAGCTCGTAGCTGACGCTCGCGCCGACCTGGATGTCGTTCTGCACGGTCGACGCGTTCACTGTCGCGTAGTTGGTCTGCGGCCGGTCGGCGGAGATCTTGAAGCGCTGGCCGCTCGCGTTCAGGCCGACCGCCGGATATTGCGCGGACGCGACCGACGCGAGCGTCGCCTTCGCCTGGTCGTAGCGCGCGGCGACGGCCTTGAGGTTCTGGTTGTTGCGCAGCGCGTCGGTTTCGAGCGCGTCGAGCTGCGGATCGCCGAACGCGGTCCACCACGCCGGATCGAGCGGCGCGCGGGCCGGCGCGGCCGGATGCCAGTATGCGTCGGCCGGGTCGAGCCGCCACGCGGCCGGCGTATCGACGGCCGGGCGCTGGTAATCGGGGCCGACCGTGCAGGCGGCGAGGGCGGTGGCCGCCACGACGGCGGCAAGCGCCGCGGGCCGCACGCGAACGCGTGTCGCGATCACGACTTCGCTCCCGCGGCGCCGGATGCGGGTTTCGCCGCCGGCGCCGACACGATGACCTGATCGCCATTGGCGAGCGCGTCGCCCGGGTTCGCGACGAGCCGGTCGTTCGGCGTGAGCGGCCCGTCGACTTCGAGCGTCTGGCCGATCGTGCGCACGATCGTCACCTGTTTCAGGCGGACCTGGCCGTTCGCGTCGACGGTCGCGACCGTCGGGCCTTCGGCACGGAACAGCAACGTATTGGCCGGAACCTGCAGGCGGCCGATCGGCGTCATCGGCAGCGTCGCCTGCACGTATGCGCCGGGCAGCAGCCGGCCGTCCGGGTTCGGCAACGTGATCTCGATCTGCAGCGAGCGCGTCGCGACGTCGATCGCCTCGGACGTGCGCGTGATCGTGCCGTCGAAGGTCTGGCCCGGCAGCTCGGTCTGCGCGACGCTCACGTGCTGGCCGACCTTCACTTGTTGCGCATAGGCCTGCGGCACCTGCACGTAGAGGCGCAGCCGGTCGGCCTGCACGACCGTGAACAGCGAGCGGCCCGCGTTGCCGGAACTGACGAGATCGCCGACGTCGACGTTGCGCTGCGTGACGATCCCGTCGATCGGCGCGACGATCCGCTGGAAGCCTTTCAGCTCCGTGAGCCGGCGCATGTTCGCATCGGCCGCGGCGAGGTTTGCGGTGCCCTGGTTGAACGCGCCTTGCCGGTCGTCGAGTTCCTGCTGCGAGACGGCATCGCGCTGGCGCAGCTGCTGCGCGCGGTCGAACGACGTCTTCGCGAGCGCGAGCGTCGCCTGCGCCTGCTGGCGCTGCGCGGTGGCTTGCGCGAGTTCCTGGTTCAGTTCGGGCGTGTCGAGTTCGGCGAGCACTTGCCCCTGCTTCACGTGCGCGCCGATGTCGGCCTGCCAGCGCAGCACGTAGCCGCTGGCGCGCGCGTAGATCGGCGCCTCGACGAAGCCGCGCAGCGTGCCGGGCAGCGTCAGCTTGCCGCCGGTCGCCGCGTCGACCGGATGCACGACGTTCACGTACTGGCGCGTGTTCTGCTCCGCGACCGCGTCGAGCCGGTTGCGGTTCAGCACGTTGACGACGATCGTGCGCGCGGCGCCGGCGGCCAGCAGCACGCCGATCACGATCAGGACGATCCGTCCGCGCCGCGACACCGACGTGCGCGTCGGCAGGTGCATGCCGTGTTCGTCCACCTGGATGCCGACGGAGCTGTGATGTTTCTCTTCCATGAATTCAACCAATTCAACCGGGTCTATAGGCGAAAGTCAGTGTCCGGCCTGGCGCGCGCGCCGTCGGGCCAGCCGCGAATGCACACCGCCGAACACGAGCGGCACGAACAACAACGTCGAAATGGTCGCAAACAGCAGCCCGCCGATCACCGCGCGGCCGAGCGGCGCGTTCTGCTCGCCGCCTTCGCCGAGACCGAGCGCCATCGGCACCATCCCGATGATCATCGCCAGCGCCGTCATCAGCACCGGCCGGATCCGCGTCGCGCCGGCCTCCAGCGCGGCCGTGAGCGGCGGCGCGCCGGCCGCGAGGCGCTGGCGCGCGAACGACACGACCAGAATGCTGTTCGCGGTCGCGACACCGACCGTCATGATCGCGCCCGTCAGCGCGGGCACGCTCAGGTGCGTGCCGGTGATGAACAGCATCCACGCGATACCGGCGAGCGCGGCCGGCATCGCGCTGATGATGATCAGCGGGTCGAGCCACGACTGGAAATTGACGACGATCAGCAGGTACACGAGCACGATCGCCATCGCGACACCCGCGCCGAGGCCGATATACGACGTGCGCATCGTCTCGATCTGGCCGCGCATCGTCAGCTCGGTGCCGCGCGGCAGCGTCGCGCGCGCGTCGGACACGATGCGGTCGATCTCGCCCGCGACCGAACCGAGGTCGCGGCCCTCGACGCTCACGTACAGGTCGATCGCCGGGCGGATGTTGTAGTGCGTGATCACGGCCGGGTTCGCGCCGCTGCGCATCTGCACCAGGTTGCCGAGCAACTGCAGCGGCGCGCCCGTGCGGCCGCTCGCCGAGATCGGCGTGCCGAGCAGGTCGTCGACCGACGAGATGTTGTATTGCGGGGTCTGGATCTGCAGCGGGTACTGGACGCCGGTGCGCGGGTTGATCCAGAACGACGGGGTCGTCTGCGAACTGCCGGACAGCGAGATCAGCATGTTCTGCGCGACGTTCTGCGCGGAGAGATTGAGCTGCTGCATGCGCGTGCGGTCCATGTCGGCCAGCAGGGTCGGCTCGTCGTTGCGTTGCAGTACGTGCACGTCGACGGCGCCGGGGATTTGCCTGACCTTTTTCATCAGGCTGCTTGCGATTGTCATGTTACTCGCGAGATCGTTGCCGAGCACCTGCACGTCGATGGCGGCCGGCTGACCGAAGTTCAGGATCTGCGTGATGATGTCCGACGGCTGGAAGAAGAACTCGACGCCCGGGAAGCGTTCGGGCAGCAGCGTGCGCAGCGTCTGCACGTAGTGCTGGGTCGCGCGGTGGCCCGGTTTCAGCGCGATCAGCAGCTCGCCGTCGAGCGTGCCGATCGTGCCGGCGTTGCTGTACGACAGGTTGATGCCGCTCACCGGCAGGCCGAGGTTGTCGACGATCGCACCGAGCTCGTCGGGCGGCACGGCTTCGCGGATCACGCGTTCGACCTGGTCGGCGAGGCGCGCGGTTTCCTCGATCCGGTAGCCGGTCGGCGCACGCATGTGCAGCCGGATGTTGCCGGAATCGGCGTTCGGGAAGAAGTCGCGGCCGAGCACGAATACGAGGCCCGTCGACAGCACGCAGAAGCCGAGGAAGCACATCGCGTAGAAGCGGCGGCGCACGAGCAGCATGCTGAGCAGCACGATGTACCACGCGCGCAGCCGCTCGAACGCGTTGTTGAACGCGTGATGGATACGCGCGAAACGCGACGTCGCATGGTCGGGGCCGGTGCTGGCCTGCTGCGGGCGGAACAGCAGCATCGCGAGCGTCGGCACCAGCGTGCGCGACAGCACGTACGACGCGAGCATCGCAAACACGACCGCTTCGGCGAGCGGCACGAACAGGAAGCGTGCGACACCCGTCAGGAAGAACATCGGCACGAACACGATGCAGATGCACAGCGTCGACACGAACGCGGGCACCGCGATCTCGCCGGCGCCTTCGAGGATCGCCTCGTGCAGGTTCGTGCCGAGATGCAGGTGCCGCTCGATGTTCTCGATCGTGACGGTCGCGTCGTCGACCAGGATCCCGACCGCGAGCGCGAGCCCGCCGAGCGTCATGATGTTGATGGTCTCGCCGAGCGCCGACAGCGCGATCAGCGACGTGAAGATCGACAGCGGGATCGAGATCGCGATGATCAGCGTGCTGCGCCAGTTGCCGAGGAACAGCAGGATCATCATCGCGGTCAGCACGGCGGCGATCAGCGCCTCGTGGATCACGCCTTGCACGGCCGCGTTGACGAACACCGACTGGTCGAACAGCGGCGTGATCGTGAGCCCCTCGGGCAGCGTCGGGATCACCTTCGGCAGCAGCGCCTTCAGGTCCGACACGACCTTGAGCGTCGACGCGTCGCCGGTCTTCAGGATCGAGATGAGCACGCCGCGCTGGCCGTTCTGGCGCACGACGTTGGTCTGCGGCGCGAAGCCGTCGCGCACCGCGGCGACCTCGCGCAGGTAGGTCGTCGCGCCGTTGACGGTCTGGATCGGCAGGTTGTTGATGTCGGCGACCGTGTCGGCCGATGCGTTCGTGTCGATCCGGTATTCGGTCTGGCCCATCTTCGCGGTGCCGGTCGGCAGCACGAGGTTCTGCGCGTTGACCGCGTTGACGATGTCGGCCGGCGTGAGGCCCTTCGCGAGCAAGGCCTGCGGATCGAGGTCGATGGCGACCACGCGCGTGCGGCCGCCGTACGGGAACGGTATCTGCGCGCCTGGAACCGTGATCAGTTGCGGGCGCAGGAAGTTGAGCGCGATGTCGGCGAGCGACTGTTCGCTGAGTGTTGTGCTCGACAGCCCGAGCTGGATCACCGGGATGCTCGACGCGGAATAGGTGATCACGAGCGGCGGCGTCGCGCCTTGCGGCATCTGCCGCACGATCGCCTGCGCGGACGACACGGTCTGCGCGATCGCCGTCTGCACGTTCGCGCCCGGCTGCAGGAACACCTTCACGACCGCGATGCCGGGCAGCGACGTCGATTCGACATGCTGGATGTTGTTGACGGTCGTCGTCAGGATCCGTTCATGGACGGCCGTGATCCGGTTCGTCATCTCCGTCGCGGAGAAGCCGCTGTAATTCCAGATCACGCTGATCACGGGAATGTTGATCGCGGGCAGCACGTCGACGGGCGTGCGCATCAGCGCAAGCGGGGTGGCCAGCACGATCATGATGGCCATTACGATGAACGTGTAGGGGCGCCTGAGCGCGAGATTGACGATCCACATGGAGGCAGCGGGACAGGCGGTGATCAGGCGTCGGTGAAGGGAACCCGAATGATAGGCGTTGGGGCTGAACGGGTTACTGGCGCGAAACTGGCGGAATTGTCAGGTTGCCGCGCGCGCGTCGTCGGCCGATTGCTAAGACGAAATGCATGCGCGCATTTCAACCGGCGAAGGGCTGCCGAACCGGATGCGCGCGCCGTGCCGGCGACGGTTTCGCTCATCGCGCGCCGCTCAAATCTGCTCCATCCCGACCCGCGCGAGCGCACCCAGATCGACGACTTCGATCTGGTTGTACGCGAGCCGCAGCACGCCGCGCTTCTCGAGCTGCTGCAGCGCCTGGTTGATCCGCTGCCGCGACACGCCGACGAGCATCCCCAGTTCCTCCTGCGAGATCGACAGCGACGGGCCGGTGTCCGGATACAGGTCGGGGTTGAAGAGCTGCGCGAGCGACTGCGCGACGCGCGCATCGACGTCGAGCAGCCGGCTGTTCTGGATCGACGCGATGAACTCGCCCATCCGGTTGTTCAACTGGTGGATCACGAAGCGCGTGAACGGCAGGCTCGTGTCGAGCAGCGCATGGAACGTGTCGACCGGCACGAACAGCACGGTCGAGCGCTGGATCGCGACGACCTCGTACTTGCGCAGCTCGCGCTTGATCACGCTGCCTTCGCCGAACCAGCCGCCCGACGGCACGCCGGAGAACGTGCAGCCGCGCCCCGACACGTTGAAGATCGCGAGCTTCAGCAGCCCGCGATGCACGCCGATCCAGTATTCGGACGGCGCGAGCCGATGCGCGATCACGTCGCCGGCCTCGTACTGCTCGACGCGCGACTGCGCGAGCACGAGCGCCTGGTGCTCGGGCGCGAGCGTGCGGAACCACGCGCACTGGCCGAACAGCGTCGACAGCGCCGGCATCGGGCCGGGTTCGGGAGGCGCGTCGGCCGGGTAGGCGGCCGCGTCGGGCGGCGCAACGAGAGGGTCGTGCATGGGTGCGGGTTTGCGAGAATAGGGATAACGCGCGGCGCTCGAAGGGCACTCTGTCGTTTCGATGACAGACGGCCCACAATAGCGACCGTTAGGCTGTCGGCAATTGAACCACATCAAAACGATTCGGGGTGCATGCACACCGGTCGACAGAACACGGGAGACAGGATCATGACGCAGATGTTCGAGGCCGGGCTCGGCCGCCGCGACGCCAATTACGTGCCGCTCACGCCGATCGACTTTCTGGTCCGGACGGCCGAAGTCTATGGCGAGCGCCTTGCGATCGTGCACGGCGACGTGCGACGCACGTGGGGCGAGACCTACACGCGCGCGAAGCAGCTGGCGAGCGCGCTCGCGCAGGCCGGCGTCGGGCGCGGCGACACCGTCGCGGCGATGCTGCCGAATATCCCGGCGATGGTCGAGGCGCACTTCGGCGTGCCGATGGCCGGCGCCGTGCTGAACACGATCAACACGCGGCTCGACGTGCCGTCGGTGCTGTTCATGCTGCGTCATGGCGAGGCGAAGGTACTGATCGTCGACACCGAATACGCGGAGCTCGCGCATCGCGCGGCGCTTGAGGTGCCGGGCCTGAAGATCGTCAGCGTCGCCGACGCGATGCCGGCCGATCCTGCGCGCTTCGCGGGCGCGACCGACTATGAAGCGTTCGTCGCCGGCGGCGACGCCGACTACGCATGGACGCTGCCGGCCGACGAGTGGGACGCGATCGCGCTGAACTACACGTCCGGCACGACCGGCGATCCGAAGGGCGTCGTCTACCACCATCGCGGCGCGTATCTGGCGGCGATCAGCAACCTGCTCGAATGGGACATGCCGAAGCACGCGGTGTATCTGTGGACGCTGCCGATGTTCCACTGCAACGGCTGGTGCTTCCCGTGGGCCGTCGCGGCGCGTGCGGGCGTGAACGTGTGCCTGCGCAAGTTCGACGCGAAGACAGTGTTCGACCTGATTCGCCGCGAGCGCATCACGCACTATTGCGGTGCGCCGATCGTGCAGAGCGCGATCGCGAACGCGCCGGCCGAATTCCGCGAAGGCATCGACCACACGGTGCACGCGATGGTCGCGGGCGCGGCGCCCGCGCCGGCCGTGATCGCGAAGATGAAGGAGATCGGTTTCGACCTGCTGCACGTGTACGGGCTGACCGAGGTCTATGGCCCCGCGACCGTGTGCGCGCAGCAGTCGCACTGGGAAGCACTACCCGATGAGGAGCGTGCGCGGCTCAATGCGCGCCAGGGCGTGCGCTATCACCTCGAAGCGGGCGCGACGGTGCTCGATCCGGACACGATGGCGCCGGTGCCGGCCGACGGCGAGACGCTCGGCGAGATCATGTTCCGCGGCAACATCTGCATGAAGGGTTACCTGAAGAACCCGAAGGCGACCGACGAGGCGTTCCACGGCGGCTGGTTCCATACGGGCGATCTCGGCGTGCTGACGCCGGACGGCTACATCCGCATCAAGGACCGCCGCAAGGACATCATCATCTCGGGCGGCGAGAACATCTCGAGCATCGAGGTCGAGGACGCGTTGTACCGGCATCCGGCTGTTGCGGTCGCGGCTGTCGTCGCGATGCCCGATCCGAAATGGGGCGAGGTGCCGTGCGCGTTCGTCGAGCTGCGCGAAGGCGCGAGCGCGACCGAGGAGGAGATCGTCGCGCACTGCCGGCAACTGCTTGCGGGCTTCAAGGTGCCGAAGGCCGTGCGCTTCGGCGAACTGCCGAAGACATCGACCGGCAAGATCCAGAAATTCCAGCTGCGCAATGCGGTCGGATCGGACAAGGCGATCGACCTGGCGGGTGGCAAGAAATAAAGGAAGCGTGGCGCGTCGCGCGGCTCAATGCACGACGAGCCATGCGACGGCCAGGTAGCGGCCGACCTTCGCGATCGTGACGATCGCCAGAAAGGTCGGCAGCGGTTCGCGCAGCACGCCGGCAATCATCGTCAGCGGATCGCCGATCACCGGCGCCCAGCTCAGCAGCAGCGACCAGCGGCCGTAGCGCGCATACCAGCGCTCGGCGCGCGCGAGTGCGGCTGACTTGACCGGAAACCAGCGGCGGTCGCGGAAGTGCTCGATGCCGCGCCCGAGCATCCAGTTGATTACTGAACCGGCGACGTTGCCGATGCTGGCGACGAGCACCAGCGCCCACACGGGTTCACGCCCGGCAAGCAGCAGGCCGGCGAGCACGGCTTCGGACTGGAGCGGAAACAGGGTCGCGGCGACCATCGACACGGCGAACAGGCCGCCGTAAGTGAGCAATTCGGACATCGCGCGATTGTACCGGCCGCAAGACGGCCGACCCGGGTCATACCTTCCGGCCGCTCAGTTCCAGCCGACCATGATCGCGCCCATCCCGACGAGCAAGCCACCCGTCACGCGGTTCATCGCGCGCATCCGCGCTGGGCGCTGCAATGCGCGGCTCAACCGGTGCGAGAACAGCGCCATCGACGCGACGCCGCCCGCGAACAGCAACGCGAACGTCGTGGCGAGCAGCAGGAATTGGAGGTTGAGGCTCCAGTCGGCCGTCGGGCTGATGAACTGCGGAAAGAACGACGGAAAGAACAGCAGCGTTTTCGGATTGAGGCCCGACGTCGCGACGCCGCGCCAGAACAGCGCGCGTCCGGTATCGGCGTCCGGCTCAACGAGGGCGGCGCCGGCACCGGCCTCGGCCGATGCGGCGGGCGCGCTTGCCGGCGCGCGGCTGAGCCATTGCTTGCCGCCGAGCCACACGAGATATGCGGCGCCGGCCCAGCGCAGCACGGTGAGCGCGTGTTCGTTGATGTGGACCAGCGAATTCAGGCACAGCGCGGTCAGCGCGAGTTGCAGCAGTACGGCGAGCGTGCCACCCCACACGCACGGCAGCGCGCGGCGCCAGCCGGCGCGCAGCGCCTGGTTCATCGTGAGCAGGTTGACGGGGCCGGGGGCGTAGATGAGAACGACGGAAGCAGCGAGGAACGACAGATAAAGCCTGAACGACATGACGGGAAGTGCAAGAACAGGGAGCAGGCACCGGCTCCGCACGCGATGGATAAGCGTGCGGGCGGCGGGGAATCGCATGCCTGCTTGTCCGGCACCGCAACTCGTGATTGCGGCCGTGCGTCCCGACGCGAAGGGGTTGTCGCGGGGAGCGTGCCGGGCAACAGGCATGGTGAAAATGTATCAAGCGGCCCGGTTAAAAGGCTTCCTGTTTTCAGGCAAAAGGGACCTGAAACCGGAATCCTGTTCAGATAGAATGCCGATTTTCAGTAGAAGATTCTTCTCATCATGGCTACCCGCGAACGCACGCCGAAAACCCTCGACAATCAGGACCGCAAGATCCTCGGTGCACTCCAGAAAAATGCGCGCCTGTCGAACGCCGAACTGGCCGAACAGATCGGCATGTCGACCACCGCGTGCTGGAACCGCACGCGGCAGCTCGAAGTCGACGGCTACATCGATGGTTATGTCGCGCTGGTCAACCAGCGCATGCTCGGCTACGCGGACATCGTGATCCTCGAAGTCACGCTCGATCGCCACGAGGACGACGCGCTCGCGCGGTTCGGCTCGGAACTGGCGGCGCTGCCCGAAGTGCTCGAGGCCTATCTGGTGTCGGGCGAATACGACTACTGGATCAAGGTTGCCGTGGACGGGACGGCCGGCTACGAGCGTTTCCTGCGCGAAAAGCTCTACAAGATCTCGAGCATCCGTCACAGCCGCTCGATGTTCGCGCTGCGCTGCATGAAGGACGTGCCGTCGATTCAGGTGTGAAGGCGGGGATGGGGCGCGCGGCCGTCGTCGAACGGATCGCGCATGCGGCTGCGCGATGGCGCGGAGAAAACCCGCGATCGACCGGCGCGGAAGGCGCCGGCGGGGTACTGCACGCGGGCAGGCAAAAACGGATGAATCTTCCGTCAAGGATGATCTGACGCAATTGCGCGTCGTCGGGATGACGGTGGCCCGCTCGGGCCACTTACCGACAAAACCGCGCCGATATCGATCGGCGTTGGCACAGACCTCAACGCGCTCCCGACGTGATGAGCGCATTCAACCGGGACCGGCCCGGCTTGTTACCACGACACCAGCCCAACTCCGATGCCGGACGCAGCGGCCTTGCGGCGCGCGTCCGGGCAAGCGGATCAGGCAGGTCGTCGTGCGGTCGTTCTGCTTAGTGCGGCAGACGCGCGTGCGCTTCAGCGATGACTTCGCAGTTATCGAGGTGGAGTTGCCAAGCTTCTGCAATCAGCGCGCCAACACGTGCGAGCCAGCCGGCGGATTCGGTGGAACGATCGGAGACATTAGACGTTTGCATGACGAAGCCCCATATAGGTGGCGAGTTAGGGATAACCCTAATCATAACGAAACACCACCGTCTTGTGAAATGCGATTTCGTTATATGAGAATTACTGACAATTTATGTTGCTGCTGCGCAACATGAATATTGGCCGCCATTTCGTCGCGTTCAGGCGTGACGAGGCCATGCGTGCACGGCCTCGCGTGGAGCAAGAGAGGGGATTCGAGCGGCGGGAAGGACGGGGGCGAGGCGGCGCGGCGATTACCGGCCGATCCACCCGAACCGCCACGACAGCCGTCGCGTCGCGGCGAGCAGCGTCTGCGCGAGGTCGCTGTCCGGCCCGCGCGGGAAGCCGCGCGACGAGCCGATGATCGCGATCACGAGCCGGATGCTGCCGGTGTGATCGAACACGGGCGCGGCGACCGTCCCGATGCCCGGCACCGGCGCGTCGAACGCGAAATCGAGCCCGGCCGCGCGGATTGCCGCGAGCCGCGCGCGGAACGCGTCGTCGGCCTGCGTGGCGGCACCGCCCGCGAGACGCACGGGCTCGTTGGCGAGCAGGTCGGCCAGCACGTCGTCGGACATGCCTGCCGCGAAGATCCGGCCGATCGCCGTATTGACGAGCGACATTACGGTGCCGACCTGCAGGCTGACGTGCTGCGGCCGCGCCGATTCCTCCAGGCGGATCACGGTCGGGCCGAGCGGCCCGAGCGTCGCGGCGGCCACGCTCATGTCGGTCGCGCCGGCCAGCGCGACGATCTCGGCTTCCGCGTCGCGCGTCGGCGACACGCGCTGCATCGCGATCAGGCCGAGCGCCTGCCCGAGCGGGCCGCCGTCGAAGCAGCCGGCATCGTCGCGGCTCAGCAGGCCGATCTTCTGCAGGCTGACGAGATGCGGAAACGCCTTCGCGGCCGGCATGCCGGCCGCCGCCGCGAGATCGCGCAGCGGCAGTGCGCGTCCGGCCGACACCAGCGCGAGCAGCAGCTCGCCGGTGCTGTCGAGCGCATTGATCCCGCGCTGCGCCTTCGCATCGTCGGCCAGCGCCGGCGGCACGTGCGGTGGGCCTGCTTCCGGCGCAGGCGCCGGTTCGGCAGGTTCCGCGCCGAGCGACGCGGTGGCCTGTCGCGCCGTCTCGCGCAGGGCGGCCGCGATCGGGCCGTCCCAGTCGACATCGATCGATCCCGTCGAACCGATTACCGTCAACGCGAGCTGCAGGCGCTCGTGTGCGTCGAATACGGGCACGCACATCGCGCTGACGCCGGGGCTCGGCCGGTCGACGCTGCGTTCGATGCCGCGCGCACGGATCGCGTCGAGTGCGGCCTGTTGCCCGTCGGCGTCCGGCGCGGGCTGCGTGCCTTCGGCGCCCGCGAGCGTGTCGCCCGCGCCGGCCTGGCTGGCCGCCATCGCATCGAGTTGCGCGGAATCGCCGAACGCGCGGAAGACGCGGCCGGTCGCCGTCGTGTCGAGCGACATCACCGAGCCGACGTGCAGGTTCACGTGCAGCGGATAACCGCCATGCTCGATGCGCACGATCGTCGGGCCGAGCGCGCCCGGCACCGACAGCGCGACGCTCAGGCCCACCGCTTCCGCGAGCCGCACCGCGTGCGGCAGCGCCGCGCGGTAGGCCGGCTGGCGCTCGATCGACATCAGCCCGAGCCGCAGCGACAACGGGCCCGGCTCGTAGTTGCCGGTGATCGCGTCGCGCTTCACGAGCGCGAGCCGCGTCAGGCTGACCAGATAGGTGTGCGCCTGCGCGGTCGACAGGTCGGCCGCCGCGGCCAGCTCCGACAGCCCGAGCGGCTTGCGCCGGCGCGCGAGCGCGTCGAGCAGCCGGCCGCCGACCTCGACACTCTGGATCCCGCGCTGCGCCTTGGGTGGCGCGTCGTCTGCGCTGACTTCGTGGTTCTGCACGCGATGATTCTTCCGTTGACGAAACCCCGCATGGTATCCGACGCCATTTATCGCGCCAGCCCGCAGGTTTACCCGTATTAGACAATAGCAAGCGACTTTGTCATTGACAAATAATCGATGCGAGAAGATGATCGGCTCACTCCCCTCAACACATGGCTCGCAGCCACGGAACGCAACATGGCCAAAGCATTCGCCTCCCAAGCCGATCTGGAAGAGAAGAAAGTCACCTGGACGAAGCTGTCCGAGAACGCGTACGCGTACACCGCCGAAGGCGACCCGAACTCGGGCGTGATCATCGGCGACGACAGCGTGCTGATCGTCGACACGACCGCGACGCCCGCGATGGCGCAGGACCTGATCGCGAAGATCCGCAGCGTGACCGACAAGCCGATCAAGCACGTGGTGCTGTCGCATTACCACGCGGTGCGCGTGCTCGGCGCGTCCGCGTATTTCGACGAAGGCGCGCAGCACGTGATCGCGAGCCGCGGCACGTACGAGATGATCGTCGAGCGCGGCGAGGCCGACATGAAGTCGGAGATCGAACGCTTCCCGCGCCTGTTCGCCGGCGTCGAGACGGTGCCCGGCCTGACCTGGCCGACGCTCGTGTTCGAGCGCGAGATCACGCTGTTCCTCGGCAAGCTCGAAGTGAAGATCATGCACGTCGGCTCGGGCCACACGAAGGGCGACACGATCGTCTGGCTGCCGTCGCAGAAGGTGCTGTTCTCGGGCGACCTCGTCGAATACGACGCCGCGTGTTATTGCGGCGACGCGCAGCTCGAACAGTGGCCGGCCACGCTCGAGGCGCTGCGCGCGCTCGGCGCCGAGAAGCTCGTGCCGGGCCGCGGCCCCGCGCTGCTGAATCCGGCCGAGGTCGACAAGGGCCTCGACTACACGAAGGATTTCGTCACGACGCTGCTCGCGCAGGGCCGCAAGGCGGTCGAACGCAATCTCGACCTGAAGGCGTCGATGGCGCTCACGCGTGAAGCGATGGATCCGAAGTTCGGCCACGTGTTCATCTACGAGCATTGTTTGCCGTTCGACGTGTCGCGCGCGTTCGACGAAGCGAGCGGTATCACGCATCCGCGCATCTGGACCGCGCAGCGCGACAAGGACATGTGGGCCGCGCTGCAGGACTGAGCGGCGCACGGCGGCGGGGCGTTCGCGTGAACGCGTCGCCGTTTTCCTGAAGGCGGCGGTTTCCGCCGCCGTATCCGGTCTCACAAGAAAGCAGGGCGCATGCACGCCCTCGGAGACTGCTGCGCGCTCGATTCGCGCGGCCCGTTTGGAGAGAGACATGCCCCAATCGCTTCCCGCCGAAGCGACGATCGCACACGCGAGCGTTTCGGTATCCTCATCGACGTCCGAATCCGGCGACGCGCTGCTGTTCCGCAAGATCGCGTGGCGGATCGTCCCGTTCCTGTTCCTCTGCTACGTCGTGTCGTTCCTCGACCGCATCAACATCGGCTTCGCGCAGTTGCAGATGAAGCACGATCTCGGCTTCAGCGATGCGATGTACGGCCTCGGCGCCGCGGTGTTCTACGTCGGCTACGTGTTCTGCGAAGTGCCGAGCAACATGCTGCTGGCACGCTTCGGCGCACGCCGCACGTTCACGCGGATCATGCTGCTGTGGGGCATCGCGTCGACGGGCATGATGTTCGTGTCGCAGCCGTCGCATTTCTACGTGATGCGTTTCCTGCTCGGCGTGTTCGAAGCCGGCTTCTTTCCCGGCATCGTGCTGTATCTGACCTACTGGTTCCCGGCGAACCGGCGCGCGGCGGCGATCTCGGTGTTCTTCGCGGGCGTCGCGGTAGCCGGCGTGCTCGGCGGCCTGATGTCGGGCTGGATCATGCGCGACATGAGCGGCGTGCTCGGGCTGCACGGCTGGCAATGGATGTTCGCGATCGAAGGCGCACCGGCGATCCTGCTCGCGTTCGTCGCGTTCACGTGCCTCGTCGACCGGCCGCAGGACGCCGCGTGGCTCACGTCCGACGAAAAGGCGCGGGTCGCCGCGCTGTGCGCGGACGGTCGCGGTCACGGCAGCGCGCACGACGGGCGCAGCCTCGTAGCCGCGCTCGCGAATCCGCGCGTGTACCTGTTCGCATTCATCTATTTCTCGCTGACCTGCGCGTCGCTGACGCTCAACTTCTGGATGCCGCTGATGATCCGCGACTTCGGTGTGACCGATGTCGTGGCCGTGAGCCTCTACACGGTCGTGCCGAATGCGGTCGGCGCGGTGGGGCTGATCCTGATCGCGCGCCGCTCGGACCGCACCGGCGAGCGCCGCAAGCACTTCGCGTGCTGCACGATCGGCGGTGGGCTCGCGCTCGCGGCGCTGACGCTGCATCTGCACAGCTTCGCGGCGATGCTCGCGTGCCTGTCGATCGCGGCGACGCTGATCTTCGCCGCGCTGCCGATCTTCTGGGCCGTGCCGACCCGCTACCTGTCGGGCAACGCGGCCGCGGCCGGGATCGCGCTGATCAGCAGCATCGGGATCACGAGCGGCATCGTCAGTCCGTGGGTGATCGGGATGATCCGCACGCGCACCGGCAGCATGGATCTCGCCGTGTACCTGCTGGCCGCGCTGCTGGTCGTGAGCGGCGCCGCGCTGATGCTCGGCGTGAAGGGCGAAGCCGAACCGCGCGACTGAACCACGGCCGGTCGCTGCCCGCGGGCGGCGGCGAGCGGCGCAACATGCCCGCCCCGTACCTGAATCCATCGAGGAGACGATCGATGTCAGCCCCTCTTCAAGCGGACGCCGCGCGAGCCGTCGCGTCCGGCGCCGGTTCGACGGACGACGACGCGCTGTACCGCCGCATCGGCGCGCGGATCGTGCCGTTCCTGTTCATCTGCTACATCGTGTCGATCCTCGATCGCAGCAACATCGGCTTCGCGCAGTTGCAGATGCGCCAGGATCTCGGCCTGACCGACGCGATGTACAGCCTCGGCGCGGTGCTGTTCTTCGTCGGCTACGTGCTGTTCGAGGTGCCGAGCAACGCGTTGCTGCGCCGCTTCGGCGCGCGCCGCACGTTCGCGCGGATCATGTTCCTGTGGGGCGCGGTGTCGGTCGCGATGATCACCGTCGACAGCGCGAAGCATTTCTACGTGCTGCGCTTCCTGCTCGGGCTGTTCGAAGCCGGGTTCTTTCCGGGCGTGGTGTTCTACCTGACGTACTGGTACCCGGCGCGGCGGCGCGCGTCGGTGCTGTCGATCTTCTATGCGGGCGTCGCGGTGGCCGGGATGGTCGGCGGGCTGCTGTCGGGCTGGCTCATGCGTGGGATGTCGGGCGTGCTCGGGCTGCACGGCTGGCAATGGATGTTCGCGATCGAGGGTGCACCCGCGATCCTGCTCGGCGTGATCGCGTGGTTCTGGCTGTGCGATCGTCCCGAGCATGCGCGCTGGCTGTCCGACGCCGACCGGCAGCGGCTCGCGGCCGACCTGGCCGCCGACCGCGCCGGTGCGGGCGCGGATGCGCCGCGTTCGCTGCGGCAGGTGCTGGCCGAGCCGCGCACGTATTTGTTCGCGTTCATCTATTTCTCGCTGACCACCGCGTTGCTGATGCTGCTGTTCTGGATGCCGCTGATGATCCGCGAATTCGGCATCCACGACGTCGTGCAGATCAGCCTGCTGTCGGTCGTGCCGAACGCGATCGGCGCGGTTGGCCTGATCGCGATCGCGCGGCGCTCGGACCGCAAGCGCGAACGGCGTCGGCACTTCGCCGCGTGCGCGTTCGGCGGCGCGGTGGCGCTCGCGCTGCTGACGCTGCACCTGCCGAGCATCGTCGCGATGATGGCGCTGCTGTCGGTCGCGGCGATGCTGATCTTCGCCGCGCATCCGGTGTTCTGGGCCGTGCCGTCCGCGTATTTCTCGGGCGCCGGCGCGGCGGGCGGGATCGCGCTGATCAGCAGCATCGGCGTGTCGAGCGGGATGATCACGCCCTGGCTCGTCGGGCTGATCCGCACGCGAACCGGCAGCATGGATCCGGCGATGCTGATGATCGCCGCCTTGCTGGCCGCGTGCGCGGTTGCGATGCTGGTGGGTGTGCCGAGCAGTGATGCGGGTGCGAGAGCGGAAGCGCCGCATTGAAGGTGAGCTTGGGGCGCGTTGTCGTCGTCCCGTTTCAGGCGGAAGCGGGCGCTGTCGCTACGCCCGATACACCTCGATCCGGTTGCGGCCGCGCTCCTTCGCGAGATAGAGCGCCTTGTCGGCGCGCGACAGCGGCTGGTACGCACCGAAGTCCGACTCCCGCATCGCGTCGATGCCGATGCTGACGGTCAGCTCGACCTGCTGATCCTCGTGCATCAGCCGCGCCTGCATCGTGCGTTGCTGCACGCGCCGCGCAAATGCCAGCGCCGTATCGAGGTCCGACCTCGGCAGCACGATCGCGAATTCCTCGCCGCCGACGCGCCCGACGATCGCTTCCGGCCGCGTTTCCGCGAGCAGCAGCCGCGCGAAATGCCGGAGCGCGCGGTCGCCGAGCGGGTGGCCCCAGCGGTCGTTCAGCGCCTTGAAGTGATCGAGATCGAGCATCAGCACTGCGGCGGGCAAGCCGGTCGCGCGCACGTCGCGCAGCGCGGCTTCGCTTTGCCGCATGAACGCATGGCGGTTCGACAGTTGCGTCAGATGGTCGGTCGTCGCCATCCGGTGCAGTTCGGCCTCGATGTGCTTGCGCTCGGTTGCATCGGTGATGAAGCCGTGCCACACGGTGCCGCCGTCGGCCATCCGTTGCGGACGCGCATCGCCTTCGCGCCATCGCAGGCCCTGGCCGGGCAGCAGCACGCGATATTCAAGACGCCACGGCGTCAGCCGCAGCGACGAGTCATGCAGCGACTGCCGATAGGCGACCAGGTCGGCCGGATGAATCCGGGTCTCGACCGTCTCCGCGTTGCGGGCAATCTGCTCCGGCGTCAGTTCGTAGATGTCGCTGATCCCCGCGCTCGCATAGGAAAAGTAGCGGCGCCCGTCGGCTGCCTGCCGCAACTGGAACACGAGCCCGGGAACCTGGTCGGTGAGATCCGTGACGAGCGCGGCCGAGTCGCGCAGCCGCGCGGCCAGCTCGCGCAGCGCCGTGATGTCGGTGGTCGTGCCGACCATGCGCAGCGCGCGGCCGTTGTCGTCGCGGTTGATCACCTTGCCGCGGCTGCAGATCCATTTGTAGGAACCGTCCTTGCAGCGGATGCGGTGCTCGACCTCGTAGCTGTCGGTGCGGCGCTCGAAGTGCGCGAGCATGGCCGCCTTCACGTCGTCGACATCGTCCGGATGCAGCCGTTCGTACGCATCCTCGATCCGGCAGCTCAACTCGTGCGGCGCGTAGCCGAGCATCGCCTTCCAGGCCGGCGAGTAATGGATCTCGCCGGTTTCCACGTTGCGGTCCCACACGCCGGTGCCGCTTTCGGTCAGCGCAAGCGTCGTCAGCCTGCTGTGCTCCTCGACGCGGCCGAGCCGATCGCGCAACGCGGCTTCCTCGATGGCACGGGCGAGTGCGCGTTCGGCCAGCGTGGCGAGGTCGCGCAGCACCGCGCATTGCGCCGTATCGAGCGTCCGGCGGGAGTCGTGGGTGATGCACAGCGTGCCGAGTGCGGTGCCGTCGGGCGCGGCCAGTTCGCATGCCGCGACGATCTGCGGCGCGTGAGGCGGGCTGCCGTTCGCGCCGTGCACGACGTATCGTCGGTCGGCAGACGGATCGCGTTCGGCGTGTGATGGAAAAAAGTCGGCGGGAAGCGGGCCGGGCAACGTGCCGTCGGCCGCCAGCACGCGTTGCGTACCGGCTTCGGCGCGCGCCACGAATGCGCCGGTCGTGCCGAAATGGGCACGCGCGACGCGGCAGACGGTCTCCAGTTCGGGGGGCGGCGCCGGTTGACTGTCGGCCGAACCGCGCGCGGAGGCCGGCGCGTCGCCGGTCTCGGTAATGAACATACGGAACCGCATGGTCGAATTCCGCAACGGTACGATTGACGATTGCTCTTGCGATCGGACGAACGCCGGTCGAATGAGACTGCTCTGGAAACTGCAATCGTAGAGCTTACTGTTGCGCGGAATGCATGGCAAGCGAACCGGAATCGGCTTTTTGTGTGACCTATTTGCGCTGACCGGGAAATAATCCGGCCCGCGTTCCCGGCACGCGGGCGGCAGGCCGGCATGCGTCGCCGGCGCTTTCCCGCAGACGAATGAAGCGATCGTCGCGCGCCCGGAAACGTGCCGCCGAACATCGGACGACCGTCGGCCGATTCGCCGCGCGTCGCGTCGTCCGGCGGCACGTTCCGGTGTTCGACGCGCGTGCCGCCGTCGATCAGATGGCTTCCCGTTGCGATCAGCGCGCCGGCGCGTAGCGCAGTGCCGGCGTATCGGTCGACAGGTGCGGCGCCATCGTGCGGCGCGCGGTCTCGTACGCCTCCCATTCGTCGCCCGCGTGCAGCGACGGGATCGTCACGAGTTCGCCGCGATCGAAGCCGACCAGCGCCGCGTCGACCAGGTCGGCCGCCGGCATCACGATTTCCTTCGGCAGGTGTTCGACCGGCAGGCCGGCCGTCTGCCAGAACTCGGTGGCGGTGGCGCCGGGCAGCACGGCCTGCACCTGCACGCCCTTGTCGGCGAGTTCGTGATGCAGCGACTGGCTGAACGCGAGCACGAACGCCTTGCTGCCGCCGTACACGCCGTTCAAAGTTTCCGGCGAGATCGCGACGATCGACGAAATGTTGATCACCGCGCCGCGGCCGCGTGCGACGAAGCCGGGCACGGCCGCATAGGTGAGGCGCGTGAGCGCGGTCACGTTCAGGTCGATCATCCGCGTCATCGCGTCGACGTCGCTGTCGAGCAGCGGCGCATGCGTGCCGACACCCGCGTTGTTCACGAGCAGCGTGATGCTCGCGTCCTGCTTCAGCTTTGCCTCGACGGCGGCGAGCGCCGTGCGGTCGTTGAGGTCCGTGTCGACGATCTCGACGCTGCGCTGCGTGTCGTTCGTGATGCGCTCGGCGAGGGCGGCCAGCCGGTCCCGGTTGCGTGCGACGAGGATCAGGTCGTAGCCGCGGCGCGCGAGCCGGTCGGCGTAGAGGGCGCCGATGCCCGACGAGGCGCCGGTAATGAGGGCGGTACCGCGATGCGTTTGCGTCATGATGTGCTCCGTTTCGATGAAGTTGGCCGAATGGCGTGAATGCATTCTGGCCTCGGATCGCCGCGACACAAATGACGTAGATGGGTATGATTCAGGACATCGGGCCGACCGACCCGCCCGGGACTGGAGAACACACATGCACCGAATCGGCTTTCTGATCAGCGACGGCTTCCAGATCATGGCGCTCGCCGCGCAGTCGGTGTTCGAGTACGCGAACATGGGCGCGGGCGAGCCGTTCTACGTGATGGACAACTATTCGGTCGAAGGCGGCGACGTGCGCTCGTCGCTCGGGCTGTCGGTCGCCACGCGCGCGCTGCGCGGCCGGCTCGATGTTGATACGTGGATCGTCGCGGGCGTCAACGATCCGGTCGCTTCGCCGGCGCCGGCCGGCGTCGTCGCGTTCCTGCGCCGCGCGAACGTGCGCGCGCGGCGGGTCGCCGGCATCTGCACGGGTGCGTTCGTGCTGGCGGAGGCCGGGCTGCTCGCGCAGCGCCGCGCGACGACGCACTGGGCGTACGGCCGCGACATGCAGCGGCTCTATCCGGAGATTCGCGTCGAGGAAGACCGGATCTACATCGTCGACGGTCCGATCTGGACGTCGGCCGGGATGACGGCCGGCCTCGACCTCGCGCTCGCGATGGTGGAAAAGGATCTCGGCGCCGAGGCCGCGCGCTCGGTCGCGCACAAGCTCGTGATGCATCAGCGGCGGGCCGGCGGCCAGTCGCAGCATTCGGAAATGCTGGAGCTCGCGCCGAAATCCGACCGGATTCAGAACGCGCTGAACTATGCGCGTCAGAACCTCGGCCGCGCGCTGACGGTCGAGGATCTGGCCGAGGCGGTTCATCTGAGCCCGCGGCAGTTCAGTCGTGTGTTTACGCTCGAAACGGGGCAATCGCCTGCGAAGGCGATCGAGCGGTTGCGGCTCGAATCGGCGCGGCTGATGATCGAACAGAGCCGCCATCCGCTGGACGTGATCGCGAAGGAGAACGGTTTTCGCGACCGCCGGCACATGCGCGAGGCGTTCGTGCGCGGGTTCGGCGTGCCGCCGCAGGCGATGCGGCGCGATGCGCGCGTGGATGACCGGGGAGGTCGTTAGGCCGGTGGTTGCCAAAGGCCGGGGCAGGTGGATGAATCGGGTCGGCTTGGGTGGGGGCGAGGGCTGTTGCCGGCTGGATTTGGCCACAATCCGCTATTCGACACTTGAGTTTAAATTGCTGACAATTGGGTGTATCTGACCGGAAGAGAACACACATGGCGGCTGATCGCGATTTCCACTCGAACTGGAGCAAGACCTCGGAATATCTTCGTGATGCGCGAGCCCACCTCTCGGAAACTGCCGAAGGCGTGTGCGCGGATGAGATCGCCGAATTTGAGGAGTTCCTGACGCGCAACGAACTTGAACTGGCGTTGGACGCCATCGAAGCCTCTTTCAGGATGGGGGGCGATGCGAACTGGCGCGTGCTGGAGTATATGGCCATGGCAGCGCTGAGCATGAAGCTGGTAGATCGCCAAAAGATGTACGATCAATGGCTAACACAAGCGCGAGGGTGGAATTACACGACGGTTCTGCCACGATAGCTTGCAAGACGAATGACCGGTTTACGTCGAATTGGAGGACCGCTTGCATACCTCGGACAGTGGAATGCCCGCTTCGCACCATTTTCCGGCCGATTGATTAATCACCGCCCACTGCCGCCGCTGGACGCCGGGAAACAAGGAACCTTAGCCTGCAGATGCGGTATCGCGAGCACCACCACAGTCGCGCAGACGGGCCCACGATCTCCGTCGAGATGTCTCAGATGATCCCACTCCACAGCAATCCAGCCTTCTATCAACTCCTTGCCGACAGCTATGCCCAACTGCTTGGCCGCCCCCTGGCGCCTCAGGCCATGCCCGTGGTCGAAGCTACCGAATGGCTCTATGAGCGTGCGCCGTTCGCGGTACTCGCGCACAACACCGATCCCGACCCGCTCTTTATTTACGGCAACAAGGCCGCGCAGCGCCGGTTTGGGTATAGCTGGGATGAAATCACCCGACTGCCGTCCCGACTTTCAGCCGAGGCCCCGAATCGCGAGGAGCGGCAGCAATTCCTCGCACGCGTACAGCGGCTCGGCTACGAGGCGGGCTACAAGGGCGTGCGGGTCACCAAGTCAGGCCAGCGCTTCATGATCGAGGAAGCCACGCTGTGGCAACTACTCGACGCCGACGGCACATTGCACGGCCAGGCGGTTGTCATCCCGCGTACGCGTGACATCTGATCGCGCATAGCAATCATTTATGCGTGAGCCCTTCGGAAGTAAATGGGTGAGGGGAAGCTGATTCGAAGTTGGTGACGTCGAGCAGCAGCGAAGACTACAGGTCGAATCCGCTATTCGGGCGACCTCCCATAACGGTCGAGAATTCGCGAATCGAGCGATTTCATAAATCTGTTGCGTTGATCGGCTGAATCCGCACTTGAAAGCAGTCGTCGCGGTGGAGGCAGTCTGAACGGCGGTTGAGGGTCGAGTTGAGCCAGTCGCGGTTTGTCGGTGCGCCCAGCGACCGCGTTCGGCCATGAGCGGTCATTGAAACCTGCCGTGCGACCTCGGCAACCCGTCTGCGTCCCGGTCGGCCCACCACACATCCGACTCCTCTCCTCCAGGCGTTCGCGCTTGCGCGTGCGCTTCGTCGGCCAGTTCAGGCTCAGGTCGGTTTGTTCCACGAGCTACCCGCCGATCCTCGACAAGCACATCGGAAGGTGAGTTCTGCAGAACATTCGCGGCGGGACAACCACCCGTTCGTTCATTGGTGCGAGTTTTAACGGGGTCGAATTCATAGGATCCCTTGCGGGCAGACGTTCCGGACGTTCGTCTGTGGCGGTATCGAAAGAGCCACTGTTACGGAAGACATATCAGACAAGAAGCGATCTCGTTAACACTGATTGTGTAAATATATTTACACAGTAAGATTGTAAGTAAATTAATTTACACAATCACGGTGAGCGTATGCCAACCGATGTGACGACGGGTTCAATCGGTCCGGATGAGCCGCCTGGTGACGAGGCAATGGAATCGCGCATTGCGCGCTTGATGCCGACGCTGACGCCGGCCCATCGGCGCGTGGCGGAATTCGTGCGAACGAACCTCGTCCGCGCGGCGACGATGCGAATCGACGAATTCGCTGCTGCGGTCGACGTGTCGGTCGCCACCGCAAACCGGTTTGCGCGTGCACTCGGCTTCGATGGTTATCCGCATTTTCGGGCGAGTCTGGTTCCTGACCTCGAGGCGATCTTTGCCCCGGTCGAGCGCTTGCGCAGCGCACTTGAATCAGAGGCACCCGGGGCCCAGGCGCTGGGTACTGCGCTGGCGCGCGAGGCGGAAAACATTGAAGCGTGTTTCCGTGCACTGGATCCGCATGCCTGCGAGCTGGCCGTGAAAGCCATCGTGGATGCCGACCGGGTTTTCATTCTCGGGTATGGCTCCAGCGGTTATCTCGCGAGCTTGATGGAACACGGGCTGAATCCCTATCGGAACAACGTGCGGGCGTTGTCGATGGGAGGCGGGCCGGAACATGCCGCACGCCTTCTTTTCGATGTCACGGCACGTGACCTGGTTGTCGCGATCGCCTTCCCTCGTTATGTGCGCGACACGATCGCACAGGCTGAACGTGCGCATAAGCAGGGCGCCCGGCTGCTTGCCCTGACTGATAGTCCGGCGTCGCCGCTGGCAGGCTTTGCAGAGGCTTCATTGTTCGTCAACGCAAAACGACAACTGACGGCGTGTTCCAACGCGACGATCCTCGCGCACATCGAGGCGCTGTGCGATGCCGTTGCGCGTTGCGTGCCGAAGTCCGCGGCTTCGTCGAAGAGGATGACCGAGTTTGCATTGCCCTGGATTTATCAATCCGGGCGCAAGTGAGGATGGTGCCGATGCGGGGCGCCGGTATGTGTTTCATCACGTTGCGTGATCGTTGCTCTTCTGAGCGAAGGAGATGGATTCCGGGAAGCGAACTCGAAATTGTCAACATTACCGGTGCCAGGAACACATTGCTACTGCATTCCCGATGATCAGGACTGACGATATTGGGAGAGGTAGCCGCAAGCCGGCAGTTCACGCATGGTGCATGCAGGGCGGCGCGAAATTTGCCCGAGAAGAACTGTCGAGGCGGAGGCCGCCTGGGCTTCATGCCTCTCGTCGAGAGTGGCGGAAGATGGGCCAGTTGTGATCACGGCGCACGTGCGTTCGAACAGGATAAGGCGGAAAGCCGTGCTGTCGGACGCGCTGTTTATCAATAGAGCAAAGCGTAGAGTGAATCGGTAGACGAATGGGACTGAACGTGTCGATGCGTGACCGTTGCCCGGATCTCCGAAAACCTGAAACGCAGGCACGAGACTGTGTGGTGACGCAATGGACATCTTGTTAGTGGAAGACGATCCTCTTCAGGCATCCGTTTTCGAAAAGGCATTACAAAATCTGGATCGGGAGATATGCAAGGTGCGTGATGGCCAGCACGCCGTGCAGTTTCTCAGGAATCAGCGTGTGGAACTGGTTGTGCTTGACTGGCATTTGCACAGCATGAGCGGTCTGGAGGTATTGCGCTGGATACGCGCGAATCTCGGCGACGAACCTACGGTGCTGTTTCTGACCGCCAGAGTGCTTGAGATTGACGTCGTTGCCGCGCTCGACGCGGGGGCCGACGAGTACATCGTGAAGCCATTTCGGGAAATCGAACTTGCTGCGCGCGTCAAGGCGTTGCTGCGTCGATGCGCGTACGGAAGGAAGCAGGCCGAACTGACCCGGGTGGGTGCCTACGTACTGGACCCGGCGATGAAGAGCGTGTCGCTTCGTGATGAGACGGTCGATTTGACATCGAAGGAGTTCGCATTGGCAAAATACCTGTTCGACAACCTCGGAAGGGTCATTTCCCGAGATACGCTCGAGGCCCTCGCGTGGGGGAGGCCGCTCGACGGCTTGTCGAGGAGCCTCGATACCCACATGTATCGAATTCGGCAAAAATTGACGCTTCGCCCGGAAAACGGTTTTCGTTTGAGCGCCGTGTACACGCACGGCTATCGGCTCGACGAGGTCGACGGAGGGTCTCCGGCGGCCTCGAAGGAGAGCGGGCGGCGTGAAATGACGAAGGAAGCAGGTTCGGTGGCGATGCCCGAGGCGGTTCATGCAGCATGAACCGCTTTGGTGCCGGGACAGGGTGCTCTTGGACTGCGCGTCGAAGCGAAAATCGCGCGACGATGAATTGACGGGAAGAGCCGATGTGGCGCTTTCCGCTCCCGGTTGAACCATCAAGCGCACCGGATCAGGTTTGTGTCGAGCCTCATTCGCTATCGCTTTTTCTCCCCATCGGCGGACGACCGCTTCGGGTCGGCATCTGCCGTCGACGTCTGTTGACTCCAACAATGCGGCGCGACCTTCACCGTCGGTCCGGGTTCAGCCAGTCGCGGATGTCGGCGGGTTCCATCGCATCAACATTCAAATGTCGCCTGCGCCGAGGCGACGGGCTTTCGCGCGAATTCTGTGTCCGGAGATGCTGGGATTTCCAGACAATCGCCGATCGTGGTCAAAGGCTGGCCGGGACGGCCATCCTGATGTCTGCGCGCCAGAGCGCAGAACGATCACGCGCCCCCCGAGCCTGAATGCCCGAACATGGCGGACGCATGTTTGGGATGCGTCTTCAACTCATCGCTGCTGTGGCACCTGCCCAATTTCCGTTATCCCGGTCCCACGGAGGCGCTCCACCGAACGCATCGACCAGGAAATCGATCATGACGCGCACTCTGGCTTTGGCGCTTGAGGAAATCTCGCCCAAGTTCGAGCGGCAGACCGGACATTGTCTCGCAACCACGTTCGACAACGCGGCCACGCTGAAGCGACGGATCGACGCGCGGGACGCATTCGATGTCGCGATCCTGTTGCCCGATCAGATCGACCATCCGATTCGCTAATCGGCCATGCGAAAGAAACCATCATCCGTTTTTCCTCGGTCCTGCGCGCCCCGGTGCAAGATGCGCCACGACCTTGCCAGCACCTGGCGGGTGGTTCTTCACATGATCGATGAACGCGCGCAGCTTCGGCATGATCTGCCGGCGGCCTGGATAGTAGAGAAACACGCCCGGCCTCACCGGCGCAAACGGCTCCAGCACGTGCACCAGGGTTCCCGCTTTCAGCGCTTCCGAGACCATCGGCTCAGGTAGCTGCGCCAGGCCCAGACCTTCGATTGCCGCACCCAGCAGGGTAGGAAAATCATGTGCGATGAACGGACCCGATACGGCGACCTCGATCTCGCGATCGTTGTCGTCGTTGAATGACCACGGCGCGATCGCACCGCTGGATCTCCGCCATCGCAAGCACGCATGTTCGCGCAGATCGTCCACGCGTTCGGGACGGCTGCGGCCTGTGAAGTAAGTCGGACTGCCGACGATGGCGAGACGGAACGGCGGCGTCAACGGCACCGCGATCATGTCGGCGTCGACGAACTGACCCAGGCGGATGCCGGCGTCGAATCCTTCCGCCGCGAGATCGACCAGCGCTTCGTTCGCGGCAATCTCGACTTCGATCTCGGGATACGCGCGGCAGAAGGAGGCAATCAGCGGTTCCAGCAGGATCGGCACCACCGCGCGCGGCACCGAAAGTCTCAACAGTCCGGTGGGCCGCTGGCCGAGATCGCGTGCGATCTCGCCAGCGGCGACGAGCTCTTCGAACGCCGGCTTGGCACGCGACAGAAACCGTTCGCCGGCTTCCGTCAGGCCGACGCTGCGCGTGGTGCGGATGAAGAGTGCGGCGCCAATGCGTTCTTCAAGCACACGCACGGCCTGACTGACGGCCGACGGCGTCACGCCGAGTTCAGCGGCCGCGCGGCGAAAACTGCGATGCCGGGCAACGCTGAGGAACGCTTCCACGCCGTCGAGCGCGCCTTGCCTGACTGTGAAGTTCTGCTTCATGGCCCATCAACATTGTGATGAATAGTCGCTCGCCAGCGGCCATGGTACACCTGCACATGCAGACGAGGCATCGCGCCGATCTCGGTACGCAAGCCCGAAACGATCTGCTCGAAACCATGGAGGAACTCACCATGAACGATGCACTGGATGGCGTGCGCGAGCACTATCGCGCGACCGGCCTGACCGAGCGGCTGAAAGCCGCACTCACGGAGCTTGGACCGGAGGATCAACTGTTCACACCGCGGCAACTGGATGCCCTCGACCAGTTTCACACGCGCGGGCTGGCTGCCACCGACGAGCTTGCCGAACTGGTCGGGATCACTGCGGACACCGCGGTGCTGGACGTCGGGTCGGGCATCGGCGGGCCGGCTCGCGTGCTGGCTGCAACCCGTGGCTGCCGGGTGACGGGCATCGACCTCAGCGAGCCGTTCGTGGATGCTGCACGCTATCTCGCGCAGCGCACCGGGCAGAGCGGGCAGGTGTCGTTCCGTACCGCCAGCGCGCTGGACCTTCCGTTCGACGACGGCCGTTTCGATGTCGTGTTGCTGCAGCATGTGGCGATGAACATCGCCGATCGCGCACGGCTTTACCGCGAGATCCGGCGCGTGCTGAAGCCCGAAGGCAAATTCGCGACGTACGACGTCGTCGCCAACGGCAGCGAACTGCACTATCCCGTTCCGTGGGCGCGAACCCCGGCCACGAGCTTCCTGATGACGGCCGATGCAACACGCGAGGCCATCGAGGCAGCCGGTTTCCGCACGCTAACCTGGCAAGACGACACGGAGGCCGCCAAAGCGTGGATCGCCCAACGACGCGCGTCCGGGCCGCCGCCGTCGCCGAATCTCGGCATCGTGCTGGGGCCGGACTTCGCGCAACTGTTCGCGAACCTGGGACGCAATCTGGTCGAAGGCCGGGTCGGCATTCTCACCGCGGTGTTCGAGGCCGACGCCACGAATACCCCGAGCCGAATGGAGGCCCGCTGATGACAACCGCTCCTTTTCCTGCCGGTATCGTTCCGTCGCGTGCCGCCTGGCGCGGCCTGCTCTGGATCGTGCCGCTGACGGTCGTGTGGCTCGGCCTGATCTACTGGCAGCCGGCCATCCCGGCGAGCGGCGTTCCGGCCACAGCTCACCAACTGACGGTCCATGCGGTCGTCGCGATCGGGTTATGGCTCGGCCTCGAACGCACCGGCCTGACGCCGGGCCAACGCAGCACGACCTGGCTTGCGGTCATGATTCCGTACACGCTTTGGTTCGCTGTCGCGTGGAGCGCCGCCATCGATGGCACTTTCCGCGCGGGCTCGCCGGATGCGCCGCCTTTGCTGCCGTTGGCGATCGTTCTGCCGGTGCTGATCGGTGCGCCACTGTTGCTGTTGTCGCGGCGGGTCGGGCAGGTGCTCGATGCGATGCCGGCGACATGGCTCGTCGCGCTTCAGCTTTACCGCGTATTCGGCGGTTGGGCGCTCGCCGCGTGGCTGCATGGCGGGATGCCGGGCGTGTTTGCGTTGCCGGCCGGAATCGGCGACGTGCTGACCGGCGTGTTCGCCGTGCCGGCGGCCATCGCCGTCGCGACCGGCACGGCCGAGGGCCGGAAGGCGGCGATCATGTGGAACCTCTTCGGTCTCGCGGATTTTGCCATCGCGATCACGTTGGGCATGATCACGTCGCCCGGACGGTTCCAGCTGATCGTTCCGAATGTGCCGAGCATCGGTGCCGGCGTTTATCCGGATGTGTTGACCCCGGCGTTCGTGGTGCCGACCTCGATCCTGCTGCACGCGCTGTCGCTGCGCCAGTTGATCCGGCGGTCCGCTGACTAGCCCCGTTCGGCGATGCGGCGCGGCCCCGGTATTTCGACGCCGGGCGTGCATGCCCGATCGCCAAATTCGATCCCGCCTGACGTCAGCGCGTCACGAACGCCACGGCGTCGTCCGGTGCCATGCGCGCATGCTTGCGCTGGCGCAGCAGCGCGACACGGCAATTCTCGCGTGCGGTTTCGCGGCCGTCGTCGTCGAGCAGCACGAGATCGCCGCGCATCACATTCAGCGTGATCACGTCGTCGCCCGGCGCGCCGAGCGTTTCCGGCGTATGCACCGAGCCGGCCGGTTCGAGCACCGTCGAGCCGGCATGCGCGACCCAGTCGTATTCGCGGTAGCGCCACGCGCCCTGCAGCGTATGGACGAACACCTCGCCGTCATGACGGTGGCGCGGCAGCGTACCGCCGGCCGGCATCTTCAGTAGCGCGGTCAGCGTGTCCTCGGCCGCGTTGATATGCAGGTACTTGATCGCCAGCCCCGGCAGGTCGGCGCTCATCGGCAGCCACGGCAGCGCGTCGCCGGGCAGGCACGAGATCGGCGGCAGGTCGGTGGCGAGCGGGGCGGAAGGCTGCGTCATGGCGGGCGGTAGTGCGGAAATGGGGAGCCCGCATTATCGCAGAGCCGGATCGCTCGGCTGAACGCGACGTTTCGCGTTCGTCTCCGAATCTCGGGCCGCTGCGAACACGCGTCGGCTGAGCATCGATATATACAGTCAAACTGTACAGTTTTTCTGTATATGGACTATCATCGCGTCATGAACACGCCATCCTCGTCCCCCGAAACGCTCCCCCTGGCCGGTCTCGCCGGCGAACTCCGCATCTCGGTCGGCAAGCTGATACGGCGGATGCGGGAGCAGACCCGCCCGAACGACCTCACGTCTTCCCAGAGATCGGTGTTGCTGCGGCTCGACCGCGACGGTCCCGCGACCGTGTCGGCGCTTGCCCGCGCCGAAAGCGTGCGCCCGCAGTCGATGCGCGTGACGGTGGCGGCGCTGGAAACGATGGGTGCCGTCAGCGGCGCGCCCGATCCGACCGACGGCCGGCAGACGCTGATCGCGCTCACGCCCGGTTTCCGCAAGGTGCTGCAGGCCAACCGCGCGGCCAAGGACGACTGGCTGTTCCGCGCGCTGCACGCGCAGTTGTCGGCGCGGGAACAGGCCGAACTCGCGTCGGCGGTGAAGCTGCTGCAGCGGCTCGCGGAATTCCAGGAATCGGCCCGCCCGTAACCCCATCGACCCGCCCGGCGGGAGGAAAGCCAGAACATGAACCTGCTCCATCTCGTGTCGTACTTCTTCGGCGGCGCGTTTCTCGCGAACGCCGTGCCGCATCTCGTCAGCGGGCTGCGCGGCGAGCCGTTCCAGACGCCGTTCGCGAATCCGCCCGGCCGTGGGCTGTCGTCGTCCACCGTCAATGTCGTGTGGGGCATGGTCAATCTCGTGATCGGCTATGCGCTGGTCCGCCGGGTCGGCGAGTTCGACCTGAACGCGACGGCCGACGCGGCCGCGCTCGGCGCCGGCGTCCTCGCGCTCGGCCTGTTCGTCGCACGGCACTTCGGCGCGCTGCACGGCGGCAACGATCCGGAACGGGAGCGGCCATGAGCGTGCCGGCGGCAGGCGTGTTCCGTTCGCTTCGGAGTTTCAATTACCGCGTGTGGGCGATCGGCGCGCTGGTATCGAACATCGGCACGTGGATCCAGCGCACCGCGCAGGACTGGCTCGTGCTCACGCAGCTCACGCATCACGACGCATCGGCGGTCGGCACGGTGATGGCGCTGCAGTTCGGGCCGCAGCTCCTGCTGTTGCCGTGGACCGGTTATGCAGCCGACCGCTTCGACCAGCGCAAGCTGCTGATGGTGACGCAGGGGCTGATGGGCGTGCTGGCGCTGGTGCTCGGCGCGCTGACGGTCACCGGTGTCGTACGGCTCGAGCATGTGTACATCTTCGCGTTCCTGTTCGGCTGCGCAGCGGCGTTCGACGCGCCCGTGCGGCAGACCTTCGTCGCGGAACTGGTCGGCGACCGCGAGCTGGCGAACGCGGTCGCGCTCAATTCGACGTCGTTCAACGCGGCGCGGATGATCGGCCCGGCGGCGGCCGGGTTCCTGATCGCGTCGATCGGCACCGGCTGGGCGTTCCTCGCCAACGGGCTCAGCTTCTTCGCGGTGCTGGCGTCGCTGTCGCTGCTCCGGGAGGACGAACTGCGCGCGAATGTGCGGGCGGGCCGCTCGCGCAGCGGGCTGCTCGACGGGTTCCGTTATGTGTGGCGGCGCGACGACCTGAAGGCGATCCTCGTGATGCTGTTCCTGATCGGCACGTTCGGGCTCAACTTCCAGCTGTTCATTTCGACGATGGCGGCCAGCGTGTTCCACGTCGATGCGCGCGGCTTCGGCGTCCTGTCGTCGATGATGGCGGTCGGCACGGTGACGGGCGCGCTGCTCGCGGCCCGCCGCGAACAGCCACGGTTCCGGCATCTGTGGTTCGGCGCGGCGCTGTTCGGGCTGGGCTGCACGCTCGCCGCGCTGGCGCCGAGCTACTGGCTGTTTGCCGCCGCGCTCGTGCTGACCGGGATCGCCGCGATCACCTTCATGAACTCGACCAACAGCCTGATGCAGCTATCCACCGAGCCGGCGATGCGCGGCCGCGTGATGGCGCTGCGCCTCGCGGTCGCGCTCGGCGGCACGCCGATCGGCGCGCCGGTGGCGGGCTGGGTCGCGAACCATCTCGGCCCGCGCTGGGCGCTCGGCGTCGGCGCGGCGTCTGGCTTTGCGGCCGCGCTCGTCGCGACGCATTTCGTGAAGCGCAGCCGGGCCAGGCTGCGCGCAGGCGGCGCGGCCGATCAGGGCGAACGCGTGTGATGTAACAGGGCTAGGGCGCACCCGGCCCAGCCCGTTTCATATTCGAGGTCGGCGCGCGTACGCAGGGCCGGCCGATCGTCCTGCCGATTGTTCCGCTTGTGAGATGCCAAAAGGCTCGCCGCCGGGAACCGGATTCCCCGCGTGCGCCGCCTACGCCGCCGGCCGGGCCGCCGCATGCGCGGCTTCCAGGCACGACTGGAACAGCAGCGCGGCTCGCGACGGCCGCGGCGAGCGCCGCAGCAGGCTCACGAACCGGCACCGGTAATTGAACCGGTGCGGCGCGATCGGCTGCATCAGCCCCTTGGTTTCGAAACTTTCCGCGTAATGGTCGGGCAGGAAGCCGAGATAACGACCGGACAGGATCAACGTCGCGATCGACTCCTGGTCCGACGCGGTCGCACTGCGCGTGAGCTTCGCGCGATGGCTCAGTTCCATGTTCGGCGAATGGAAGCCGAGCCCCGCGAACGCGTGGTTGCGAATCGTCGTCCACGTGAGCTTGCCGTGCGGCGCATCGTAGAGCGGATGCTGGCGGCCGCAGTACAGCAGCATCCGTTCGTCGAACAGTTCCGAATACACGAGGCTGCCCGAATTGCGGTGCGCGGGAATGATCCCGACCTGATAGCTGCCGTCGATGATCCCGCGCTCGACCTCGTTGATCGACGCGACGTGCAGGTTCAGCGCGACGTCCGGCGCCTCGTCGGCGAACTGGCGGATCGCGTCGCCGAGGCGCGCGTTCGCGTTGGTGGCCGTCTTGTCGAACACCGCGATGTGTAGTTCTCCGCCCATCCGGTCGTGAATGCCGTCGATCCTGCTGCGAAATGCCTCCATCGACGCGAGCAGTCGCAACGTCTCCTCGTACACCGTCTGCCCCTCGGGCGTCAGCGTGAAGCCCGCGCGGCCGCGCCGGCACAGCACGAGGCCGAGGCGCGTTTCCAGATCCTTCACGTGCCGGCTGATCGTCGAGATGCCGATATTCAGTTCCAGTTCGGCCGCCGCCATCCCGCCGCACTGCACGACGCCCTTGAAGACCCGCAGCAGGCGGAGATCCATGTCGCTGAGCTGCCCGAGCAGCGCGCGGCTCTTCGGTTGCTTTGATTGCATAGTTGCGCAAGTGAACATTGATATTGCGATATTGAAGAGACTAATTGGCCTCCCGACAATGCGCAACATCATCACAAGAAGGAGGGGCGCGCCGCGCCGACCGACATGACCGACATCACCACCGCCGCGCAGCAGGACGACACGACCATCCGCACCGACGCCGCATGGCTCGACGCGCACTGGATGCCGTTCACGGCCAACCGCCAGTTCAAGGCCGACCCGCGCATGATCGTGTCGGGCCAGGGCGCGTATTACACGGATGGCGAAGGCCGCAAGATCTTCGACGGCCTGTCGGGCCTGTGGTGCACGGGCCTCGGTCACGGCCGCACGGAAATCGTCGAAGCGGTGAGCCGCCAGGTCGCGCAGCTCGACTACGCGCCGGCGTTCCAGTTCGGCCATCCGAAGTCGTTCGAGCTGGCGAACAAGATTAAGGACCTGACGCCGGCGGGCCTCGACTACGTGTTCTTCACGGGTTCGGGCTCGGAAGCGGCCGACACGTCGCTGAAGCTGGCCCGCGCCTACTGGCGCGCGAAGGGCAAGGGCACGAAGACGCGCCTGATCGGCCGCGAGAAGGGCTACCACGGCGTGAACTTCGGCGGCATCTCGGTCGGCGGGATCGGGCCGAACCGCAAGCTGTTCGGCCAGGGCCTCGACGCCGATTTCCTGCCGCACACGCAACTCGCCGAGAACAAGTTCTCGCGCGGGATGCCCGAGCACGGCGCCGAGCTGGCCGACCGCCTGCTCGAGCTGATCGCGCTGCACGACGCATCGAACATCGCGGCCGTGATCGTCGAGCCGTTCTCCGGCTCGGCCGGCGTGGTCGTGCCGCCGAAGGGTTATCTGAAGCGCCTGCGCGACATCTGTACCGCGCACGACATCCTGCTGATCTTCGATGAAGTCATCACGGGCTTCGGTCGTGCCGGCGCGATGACGGGCGCCGACGCGTTCGGCGTGACGCCGGACATCATGAACTTCGCGAAGCAGGTGACGAACGGCGTGCAGCCGCTCGGCGGCGTGATCGCGACCAAGGAAATCTACGACACGTTCATGGCGGCAGGCGGCCCCGAGTACATGCTCGAGTTCCCGCACGGCTACACGTATTCGGCGCATCCGGTGGCATGCGCGGCCGGCGTCGCGGCGCTCGACCTGCTGGTGAAGGAAGACGCGGTGGGCCGCGTGCGCGATCTCGCGCCGCATTTCGAGGCGGCCGTGCATGGCCTGAAAGGCCAGCGTCACATCACGGACATCCGCAACTACGGCCTCGCGGCCGGCCTGACGATCGCGGCGCTGCCGGGCGAACCGGCACGGCGCCCGTACGAGATCGCGATGCGCTGCTGGGCGAAGGGCTTCTACGTGCGCTACGGCGGCGACACGATCCAGCTCGCGCCGCCGTTCATCGCCGAGAAGCGCGAGATCGACAACCTGATCAACGCGCTGTCCGACGCACTGAACGAAGTGGACTGAGCCGCGTCTCGCCCCAAGCGACAACCGAATTCACGAAAGAGCCTGAACGATGAGACACGACAGCAATGTGACTTCCACCCTCGGCCACCTGATCGACGGCAAGCGCGTCGACGGCGGCAGCCGCGTCCAGCCGGTGTTCGACCCGGCCACCGGCGAATCGGACAAGAGCGTCGCGCTCGCCGACAAGCTGACCGTCGAAGCCGCGATCGCGTCCGCGCAGGCCGCGTTCCCGGCGTGGCGCAACACGCCGCCGCTGAAGCGCGCACGCGTGATGAGCCGCTTCAAGACGCTGCTCGAGGAGCACGCCGACGAGCTGTGTGCGCTGATCACGGCCGAGCACGGCAAGGTGCTCGCCGATGCGATGGGCGAACTGCAGCGCGGGATCGAGAACGTCGAATATGCGACCTACGTGCCCGAACTGCTGAAGGGCGAGCACAGCAAGAACGTCGGCCCCGCGATCGATTCGTGGAGCGAGTTCCAGGCGCTCGGCGTCGTCGCCGGCATCACGCCGTTCAACTTCCCGGTGATGGTGCCGCTGTGGATGTGGCCGATGGCCGTCGCGTGCGGCAACACGTTCGTGCTGAAGCCGTCCGAGCGCACGCCGTCGTCGACGCTGCGCATGGCCGAGCTCGCGGTCGAGGCCGGCCTGCCGCCGGGCGTGCTGAACGTCGTGAACGGCGACAAGGAAGCGGTCGACACGATCCTGACCGATTCGCGCGTGAAGGCCGTGAGCTTCGTCGGCTCGACGCCGATCGCCGAATACATCTACTCGACCGGCTGCGCGCACGGCAAGCGCGTGCAGGCGCTCGGCGGCGCGAAGAACTTCGCGGTCGTGATGCCGGACGCCGACATCGGCAACGCGGTGAACGCGCTGATGGGCGCCGCATACGGCTCGTGCGGCGAGCGCTGCATGGCGATTCCGCTGGTCGTCGCGATCGGCGACGAAACGGGCGACAAGGTCGTCGCGGGCCTGAAGGCCGAGATCGAGAAGATGAAGGTCGGCCCCGGCAACGGCGCGGGCGTCGACATGGGCCCGCTCGTCACGCAGCAGCATTTCGAGAAGGTGACGGGTTTCGTCGAGGCGGGTGTGGCGGCGGGTGCGGCGCTCGTCGTCGACGGCCGCGGCGTGAAGGTCGACGGACACGACGGCGGTTATTACCTCGGCCCGTGCCTGTTCGACAACGTGAAGCCCGGCATGCCGATCTACCAGCACGAGATCTTCGGGCCCGTGCTCGGCGTGATCCGGTTGAAGTCGCTCGACGAGGCGATGGCGCTGATCGACGCGCACGAATACGGCAACGGCACGTGCCTGTTCACGCGCGACGGCGAGGCCGCGCGCTACTTCAGCGACAACATCCAGATCGGCATGGTCGGCATCAACGTGCCGCTGCCGGTGCCGGTCGCGTACCACTCGTTCGGCGGCTGGAAGCGTTCGCTGTTCGGCGACCTGCACGCGTACGGCCCGGACGCCGTGCGCTTCTACACGAAGCGCAAGACGATCACGCAGCGCTGGCCGTCGGCCGGCGTGCGCGAAGGGACGGTGTTCAGCTTCCCGTCGAACCGCTGACGCGCATTTCGGCTGCAACACGGCTGACGTAAAGGCGCAAAGGCTCGCCCCGATCGACGATCCGGGCGGGCTTTTTTACGTTCGCGCCGATTGTGCGGAAGTCGGCGGAAGAACGCTTACGGCGTGGCCACGTGCCACATGTCCTTGAAGTTGTCGCCGTTACGGTCGCCCTGTTTCATGTCCTTCGAGAAGAAGTACAGCGGCTTGCCCTTGTACGCCCATTGCGGGCTGCCGTCGTCGCGCTTGACGATCGTGTAGGGCCCGGCCGGAACGTCGGTCGCGCTGGCCTTGTACGGCGGCCAGAACGATTCGCACTGGCCCGAGCAGGCGCTGGTGCCGGCGTTGGCCTTGTCCTTGTCGAATACGTAGACGGTCATTCCGTTCGCGGCGACGAGCGCGCCGTTTTCGACTTTGGTGATCGAGCCTTGGGCCGAGGCTGAAGCAGACGCAATGACAAGCAGGGCGGAACTGACGAACAACACGGCTTTCATGTGTGCCTCCTGGTAGTCCGGTGGGCGGCCGCGGTCGCGCGCACGGGCGAGCGTGCGCCAGGATCGCGATGAATGGTGCCGGAACGCGGTGCCGTCGCCGCCGGCGCGAGCGACGCAGGGTCGGATGGCGGCAAACGGGGCGCTACCTTCACGATAGGCGGTTTTTGGCAGGGCTGCGAGTAGAACGGGGTGCGTATCGGCCGGGTGCAGGTGTCGCGCAACGGCGCGGCGAACGCCGTCGCGATTCCGGATTCGGCATCTGTCCCCGAGCCCGGCCGGCGCGCAGATCAACGCGTCAGCGCCGCGCGCGATTGGTCAGCGCGACGCCCGCGATCACGAGTGCGCCGCCGGCCAGCATCGATGGCGACAGCGGTTCGCCGAGCAGCGCGACCGACAGCAGCACGCCGAACACCGGCACCAGATTGGTGAACACGGCGGCGCGGGCCGGCCCGAGTTCGCGAATCCCTTGCGAATACCAGACGAACGCGACCACCGTGCCGATGGCGCCGAGGTAAATCATCGACGCGACGGCCTGCCACGTCGGCGGCATGCCGCTGCTCGTGTGCGAGCCGGACAGGTGCGCGACGAGCAGCAATCCAAGACCCCACAGCGCCGCATACGTCGTGGCTGCCAGCGGCGACAGCCCGTCGAGCGCGCGCCGGCCGATCACGGTATAGGCGGCCCAGCTCAATACCGCGCACAGCATGTAGCGCTCGCCGGCGCCGAACGTGTTGCCGAGATCGGTCAGCACGCGCAGCAATTCGCCGCGGCTGATCACGATCAGCGCGCCGAACAGCGCAACGGCGATGCCGGCCCAGCGCGACAGCGACAGGCGTTCGCGCACGACGACCGACAGCAGCACGGCGGTGGCGACCGGATTCAGCGCGACGAACAGCGCGGTGCGACCGGCCGGCATCCGCGCGAGCGCCGCGAAAAAGCACACGTTGTACAGGAAGATGCCGGTCGCGCCGAGTCCGAAGGTCGTCACGATCTGGCGGCCGCTCAGCTTCGGCAGCCCGCCTTCGATCTTCCACGTCAGCACGACCAGCAGCAGCGCGGCGATCGCGAAGCGGCCGGTGGCCGCCGAGGTCGCGGACATCGTGGCAGCCAGGATTCGGCCCGCGATGAATGTGCCGCCCCAGAACAGCGCGACGAGCGTGAGCTTCACGTAGATGGCTGCGTTCGGCCGGGTGGCGACGATGCCGGCGGGTGGGGCGGGAGCGTTCATGTGACGGTTTTTCTCGAAAAGCGCCTGCGGCAACGCGTGCGCAACCGCGCGCGGCTGACGATGCCGATCCGCGCGCTGGCTGGCCTGCAGGCTGATTCAGGGGATAGGTGGCCGGTGTCGGTGCGGCGCCGTCAGCGAAACGCGGGGGCCGACGCGAGCGCCGTCAGCACGACCGGCATCGCGAGCGCTGCCGCGATCGTCTGGAACGCGGTGATGCCGGCCATCAGCGGCGCGTCACCGCCGAGCTGGCGCGCCATGATGTACGACGCCGACGAGGTCGGCAGCGCCTGGAACAGCAGCGCGACGGTCAGTGCCGCATCGCCGAGCCCGAACAGGCGGCCGGCCGCGAGCGTGATGAGCGGCATCGCCAGGAACTTGAATGCCGACGCAACGCAGACCGGCTGCAGCCACGCGCGGGCCGCATCGAATTTCAGCGCGGCGCCCACGCACAGCAGGCCGAGCGGCATCGATGCGGCGCCGAGCGCGCGCACGGCCGGCTCGACGGCGGCCGGGAACGCGACGCCGCCGGCCTGCATCGCGATCCCGAGCACGCATGCGACGACGAGCGGATTCGACAGGATCTGACGCGCAAGCGCCGCCGCGCCGAGCCGCGTGTCGCCGTAGCGCGCGAAGACCAGCACGCACATCAGGTTGACGGTCGGGACGATCGCCGCGACGCACACGGCGGCGAGCGCGATGCCTTGCGCGCCGAACAGCCCGGCCGCCAGCGCGGTGCCGACATAGTTGTTGAAGCGCACGGCGCCCTGGAACACCGACGTGAAGCCGGCGCCGTCGACCCGGACGAACCGGCGGACCAGCAGAAGAAGCGCCGCGGCGAGTGCGGTCGAACCGACCAGCGCTGCCGCGAGCGGTAAAACGGGCAGCGATTGCAGTCGCGCGTTCGCGAGGCCGTCCGCGAACAGCGCGGGCAGCAGCACGTAGTAGCAGAGCCGCTCGGCCTGCGGCCAGAACGCTTCGGCGATGAAGCCCGTGCGGCGCAGGCCGTGGCCGAACGCGACCAACAGCGCGACCGGCGCCAGCGCGAGCAGGATCGGGCCGATCATCGGCGCACCGTCACGTGGGCCGGGTGGAACGCGCGGAGCGGCCGGCAGGCAGTGCGGCAAATCGAGGCGGGAATCCATCCGGCGGGCAACATGGCGACACGCAATCGAAAGAGTGACGATGCCGCCAAGTTAACACGCGCAAGCAACAGGAATAATTGTTAATTATCGGGTGTTCAATGAGAAATTCTCATCGATGACGCGGTGACTTCGGCAGCCAGCGCACGCGCGAAACGCTCGGCCGGACGCGACCGATGTTCGAGCAGCACGACCGCGCGCCCCATCTGCGGCTGGCCGAACGGCAAGCGCGTGACGGGCGGCAGGCGCGCGAGCGTCGCATCGGGGAGCGCGACGATCGCCGCGCCGAGCCCGCGCGCCACCATGCGCGCGATCGTTTCCGCGCTGTCCAGCACCATCTCTTCGCGTACGCGCACGCCGATGCGGCGCAACTCGGCGGCGATCATGCGGCCGGCCCACGCCTGCGCGTCGAAGCGGATGAACGGCAGCGCGTCGAGCAGCGTGCCCGCGTCGCGTTCCGCATGGTCCGGCGGTGCGAGCAGCCAGAAGCGATCCTCGTACAACGTGGTCCACGTCAGTTCGGCCGGATGCGGGCGCACGGGGCGCGTCGTGATGGCCGCATCGAGTTCGCCGGCCGCGACGCGGTTCGCCAGCTCGGCCGACATGCCGGCCGACACGTGCACGCGCAGCGACGGATGCGCATCACGCAACGCGAGCAGCGCGTCGGGCAGCGGGCCGGACAGCGCGGTCTGGATCGCGCCGATCCGTAGGCGGCCGACGAGCTTCTTCTCGTCGCTCAACGCATCGGGAATCCGGTCGACCATCGCGAGCACCTGCTCGGCCTGCGCGAGCAGGATGTTGCCGGCCTCGGTCAGCACCGGCTGCCGGCGCGAACGGTCGAACAACTGCACGTTGTATTCGCTTTCGAGCGTCTTGATCTGCAGGCTCACCGCCGATTGCGTGAGCCCGATGGCTTCGCCGGCGCGCGCGAAGGTCCGGTATCGGGCGATCGCGACCAGCGTTCTGAATGCACGTAGTGACATGGACGAAATGACGTGGGAAGCCGAATGGGCAACGGACGGCAGGCAGGCGGATTATTCGCGCCCATCATGCCCGTGCGGGTCGAAACGGGCAACCGGGGTGAGTAGTGCAAGTAACGGCGGGGCAGGTTCAGCGACACGGGAGGCGCTGTGCCGATCCGCGCTCGCTTCGACTATCGATGAAGGTCAGGACGACGCTTCGGAACCCGGCCGCCGTGTCATACCCACAGCCGATACATCCAGAACGACTCGTCGTCGATGAAGCGTTGCGTGAATTCGCTCGGCGAAAACCCCGTGATGCGTTTGACCTCGCGGCTCAGGTGCGCCTGGTCGGCGAATCCTTCGTCCAGCGCCAGCGTGGCCCAGTTGAAGGCGGCACCGGCTTCGAACCGGTCGCGTGCCGCGAAGAACGCGCTTTCCGTCCTGACGAGCGCCTGCCATTCGCGCAGCGATCGGCCGCTGTAGGTCTTGATGCGCCGTTCGACCTGACGCGGGCTGTGCGTGCCGCGCCATTCGCGTGCCTGCAGCGCGAGGCGTTCGACCCAGCTGCGTCCCGCGTTGCGGAGCGACGACAGCGGCGTCGCGGGCCGCAGCGCTTGCCAGCGCGGCGCGAGATGGCGGTCGATGGCCGCCAGCACGTCGGCGTCGCGATCCGCGCCGATCAGTGCGTCGAGCAGCGGGTGCCAGTCGCGGCCGAGGCACGCGTGTGCGTCGAGTACGCGGTCGTGGATGTCCGGCAGCGCGATGCCGAACAGCGTACGCGCGGCATCGGCGGTGAAACAGATCATGCCGATCAGCCCGCCCGTCGGCGCCCACGCGACGGTGGGAGCCGAATGGCTGCCCGACAGCGTCGCCGCCGAGCCGAACGGGCGCCATTGCGGGCCGTCGGCCGTGCGTTCGACGAAGCCGGCGTCGAGATCGCGGTACCACGATACGCAGACGAGCGGCGTGGCAGGAAAGTGCGAGAGCCGCTGCGCGTCGCTCAACGCGAAGCCGCGCGTGTCGTACAGGACGATCGCGACCACCGCGCCCTGCAGCGCGGCCGGTGCGGGATGCAGCCGCGCATGCGGCGACCGCCCGCCGCTCGCGACACGGGGCGCGCGCGCAAGCGGATCGGGGCATGACGGCGGGATCGATGGCGGTCCGGAGAACATGACGCCGGAGTATAGGGACCGTCCGGATGCGTGTCGATGTCGTTTGCGTTCAAGACCGCCGGCTCGCCGCCGCGGACAATCCGGCGCATGAACACACGAATCTCTTCCCAATGTCCATTCCATGCGGGCACCGCTGCGCCGGCGCCCGTGCTTCACCCGCCCGGCGTATGGCCGCCGGGGCCGCGCGCCGGCCTGACGGGTTGGGGGCTGCTGCGCGCGATGTCGCGCGACCTGATCGGCACGCTGGCCGGCTGGCAGCGTGCGTACGGCGACGTCGTGCACTTGCGCGTGCGGCCCGAGCACGCGGTGGTCGTGACCGATCCGGCGCTCGTGCGCGAACTGCTGGTCACGCATCACGATGCGCTCGGGCGCTGGGAGCGCGCGATCCGCGTATTCGGGCAGGTGCACGGCCACAGCGTGCTGGTCGCCGAGGGCGATGCGTGGCGCGACAAGCGGCATGCGCTGCAGCCGAACTTCATGCCGAAGCCGGTTCAGGCGTTCGTTCCGGCGATCGCGGCGACGGCCGGTCATGCGCTCGCGCAGTGGCCCGCACGCGATCCGGACTGGCCGATCGAAAGCGCGCTGACGTCGCTGGCGATGGACGTGATCATGCGCACGATGTTCTCCGAAACGATCGGCGACGATGCGCGCGCGGCCGAGGAGGCGGTGCGCGTGGTGAGCGCGGCGGCCAACGCGGCGTTCTACGTGCCGGCAAGCGCGCCGGACTGGGTGCCGTGGAAGCGCGCCAAGGTGCGGGCGATGGCGGTGCTGAACGAGCTGATCGACCGGCAACTGCATATGCGCCTCGACCGGCCCGAGCATACGTGGCCCGACGATCTGCTGTCGCGCCTGTTGCGGCTGCATCGGGCGGACGCGCGGAAATGGCCGCTGCAGGCCGTGCACGACGAATGCGTGACCGCGTTCCTGGCCGGCCACGAGACGACGGCCGGCGCGCTGACCTGGTGGGCGTGGTGCATGGCCACGAATCCGGCGATGCAAGCCGCCGCGCGCGACGAGGTGTCCCGCGTGCTGGGCGGTCGCGCGCCGTCCGCCGAGACGCGCGCTTCGTTGCGCTACCTGACGCAGACGCTCGACGAAACGCTGCGGCTGTATCCGTCCGCGCCGATCCTGATCAGCCGGCGCGCCGCGCGGCCGATCACGCTGGGCGCATGGCAGTTTCCCGCGCGCACGCTGTTCATGCTGCCGCTGCAACTGATGCAGCGCGATCCGCGATGGTTTCCGGAGCCCGATGCGTTTCGTCCGGAGCGCTTCGCGGACGATGCGCCGGCGCTGCCGCGCGGTGCGTACATGCCGTTCGGCACCGGCCCGCGCGTGTGCCTCGGGCAGCATCTGGCGATGACGGAGATGACGGTTGTGGCCGCAATGATCCTGCAGCGTTATGTGTTGTCGGTGCCGCCCGGCATGACGCCGCCGCGCGAGGTGCTGAACGTGACGCTGCGGCCGGAGCGGGCGTTGCATCTGGCGATCGCGCCGACGGGGCTGACGGCCGATACGGTCTCCGCATGATGGCGGCATGAGCGGTCGATTCGCCCCGGCCTGCATCGCACGAGCGATGGCCGTTCGCGCGACGCGGTGTCATCGAATCGTCGGAATGTGAATGCGTGCCGGCAACTGCCTGCGGCGCCACTGGCGCGACGTCGCGCAGCACCTATGCTTGAAGGGCCCAAGCCGGGCGGAGCCCAAGGAGGATGGTCATGCGCATGCTTCTCAACATACGAATCCCTCACGAGCCGTTCAACACGCTGGTGCGCGACGGCAGCGTCGGTGACGTGATCTCGCGAATACTCGAAGCGGTCAAGCCGGAGGCTGTGTATTTCACGGAGCAGAACGGCGGGCGCGGCGCGGTCGTGATCGTCGATCTGGATGACCCGTCGCAGATCCCGGCGCTCGCGGAGCCGTGGTTCCTGATGTTGAATGCAGACTGCGAGTTCCGCGTGGTGATGCTGCCGGACGATCTCCGGAACGCCGGGCTCGCGCAACTCGGCGCGAAGTGGCGGTAGCAGGGCGCTGCGCATGACCGTGCCCCTGCCCGAAAACCGGGCGGGCGGCATGGCGCGGCGTTCGCGCGCCGGCTATGGCGCAGTCTGTGACGGCTCGACGTTTGCCGCTTGCCTGTCTTTCGGCCGCAGCAGCAACAGCAGGCCGCTCAGCGCTGCCGCACCCAGGAAAATGAAAAAACACCGTTCGTTCCACGCGGCCAGGCTGTCGGGCGCAACGCCGCCGGCACTCCCGGCCGCGGCACCCGCTTCCAGCAGGAACGTGAAGACCGCCGGCACCGGCGCGGAACCGAGGTAGGCGAGGAACGCGAACTGCAGCCGGCCGCGCGTCAGGATCGACCAGACATCTTTTCCCATCAGGCAGGCGACCAGCAGCAGCGGTGGCACGAGCACGATCGATGCGGCGCTGATGGCGCACAGAAGCAACCAGCCAAGTCCGACGAGCGGAATGAGCGACATGAATCGGGATTCCTGTTTCCGGGCAGTCTCGTTGTCGACGGAACATCCGTATGTACTTCAACGGATGACCACGGCATGCGGCGATTCACGGATATTGCACGATTCCGCGCGCGTTGCCATCCGTCTTTATCGATGTGTCGACGCGCTCATCCCGCCGCGTCTTCCCCGAGCGCCTGGATGAATCGCGAAAACAGCTCGGGCTGTGACGAGATTCCAAGCTTCGCGTAAAGATGCCGCCGGTGCACCTTCACCGTTTCCGGTGAAATCGCGAGCCGCTCGGCAATCGCCTTCGACGAATTGCCGCGCAGCACCATTCTCGCGATCGACATCTCGCGATCGGTCAGTACACCCGCGCCGAAGCGTGCGAGCGCCTGCTCGACGCGTGCGCCGAGATCGGCGTCGGGCGTCACGCGCGCGGTATCGCCCACCAGCCGCCAGTGCTGCCGGATCGTCGCGAGCACCCACGGCATCGCGGCCGTCAGCTTGCCGAGCGGCTCGACGTCGAAGCGCGCGGCCGCGCCGAGCGACAGCGACAGCAGCGTGTCGGGGTTCGGCCGCACCAGGATCTGGATCTCGTCGTCGCCGACCGCATCGCGGAAGTAGCTGAGGAAATACTCGCTCTGCCGGAACAGGTCGGGCGCGACTTCCTCGAGCCGGTAACAGCCGTCGGCGAGGCCGTCGTGCGCGGCCTGCAGGAACGGGTCGAGCAGATATAACCCGTTCAGGTAAAGCGGCACCGGCGATGCTGTGTCGGTGCCACCCGTGTCGTATTCGTCGAGCACGACCGGCACGCCGTCGCGGCCGACCGCGGTCGCGAGCGCATTGTCGAACGGCGCCATTTCATTGAGCAGCAGCACCAGGAACCGCCAGAAACGCGGCTGGCCGAGATGATCGATTGCCCGGCCAAGCGCCTGGTGCATCGCGATTTCGGAAAAGAGACGATCCATACCACCACCGGAAAGGCGTAACACGAAGGGGGAATAGCGGTCCTGAAATTGGCTTCCTAGACTGCCACGCAATCAGTCGGGCCCGAGTATGGGCGTTCAAAAAAGTGCAGCACAGGAGAACGAAATGGCGATGATGTCGGAATCGACGGGCACGCTGCAAGCGACGCCTGCAACGGAAGACGCGCCGCGCGCGCTGTCGCAGACGCTCAGCGTGCGCGATGCGGTGATGATCACCGTGTCGGGCGTGACGCCCGCAAGCTCGATCTTCGTGATCGCGCCGTTTGCGATCCAGCAGGCCGGCAGCGGCGCGGTGCTGTCGTTCCTGCTCGGCGGCGTGCTCGCGCTCGCGTTCGCGCTCTGCTATGCGGAGCTCAGCGCCGCGCACCGCAGTGCGGGCGGCGAGTACGTGATGGCCAAGCGCGTGTTCGGCACGCTGCCGGGCTACCTGACCTTCATCACGGTGCTGTCCGTCAGCGTGTTCATCCCGGCCGTGCTCGCAAGCGGCGCCGCGCCGTACCTGAACAACGCACTCGGCACGCACTTCAGCAACCAGTCGGTCGCGCTGACGATCGTGCTGCTCAGCTACCTGCTCGGCATGCTGAACATCAAGACCAACGCGTGGATTACCGGCGCGTTCCTGGTCGTCGAGATCGGCGTGCTGATGCTGATCGCGGGGCTCGGTTTCGGCGCGCTGCATCGCGGCGCCGACGTGTTGATCGCGCCGGTCGTCGCGAGCGGCAACGCGCTCGTGCCGGCGACGCTCGCGGCCATCGTGCCCGCGATCGGCACGGCGATCTTCTGCTACAACGGCTTCGGCTCCGCCGCCTATCTTGCCGAAGATCTGCGCGGCGGCAACCGCAACGTCGCGAAGGCCGTGATCTATTCGCTGCTCGTGATCCTCGTCGTCGAACTGGTGCCGCTCACCGCGATCGTGCTCGGCGCACCTTCGCTGACCGAACTCACGAAGAGTGCCGACCCGATCGGTTATGTCGTGCGTTCGCTCAGCAACCCGGCCGTGTCGCGTGTGGTCAGCGCCGGAATCTTCCTGTCGGTGTTCAACGCGATCATCGCGATCGTGATCACGATGGGCCGCCTGCTGTACAGCAGCGGCCGGCACGCGCTCTGGTCGCGCACCTGCAACCGTGCATTCTCGACGATCCATCCGCGCCTGGAATCGCCGTGGCTCGCGACGATCGCGCTCGCGGTGCCGTCGGCGGGGCTCGTGTTCGTGTCGAGCCTGGACGAACTGACCGCGTTCACGGTCGACCTGCTGCTGCTGATCTATCTGGTCGTCGGGCTGGCCGCGCTCGCGAGCCGGTTCGTGCGCCGCGACGTCGAACATCATTACCGGATGCCGCTGTGGCCCGTGACACCGCTCGTCGCGGTGGCGGGCGCCGCGTACACGCTATACACGACACTGGCGACGGCGACGAAGCCGACCGACCTGATCATCATCGCGGGGCTGCTGGTCGCCGCGCTCGTGATGTATGTCGTCTGGGCGCGTCACAGCGAAGCATTCCGCGCGCTCTGAACGAAGGATCGACACCGAGCAACACCGAAACACCGAACCATTGAAAGACTGGAGGAATTGCATCATGCGCACGAGGGATCTCGGCATTCGCATCGGACTCGGCACACCGGGCCGCTTCAACGCGATCACGGACGTTCCGGGCGTGCGGGTCGGACATTGCACGCTGAACGTCGAGAACGGCGACGCATCGATCCGCACCGGCGTCACCGTCATCGAGCCGCGCGCGGGCTCCGCGCACGATTCGCCGTGCTTCGCGGGCGTGCACGTGCTGAACGGCAATGGCGACGCGACAGGGCTCGAATGGATCCGCGAGGCGGGCCTGCTGACGACGCCGATTGCCTATACGAACACGCACAGCGTCGGCGCGGTGCGCGACGCGCTCGTCGCGAACGAGCGTGAAGCGGCGGCCGGCCGCGTGTACTGGTGCATGCCGGTCGTGATGGAAACCTACGACGGGCTGCTGAACGACATCTGGGGGCAGCACGTGAACGCCGCGCACGTGCAGCGTGCGCTGGCCGCCGCGCAGTCGGGGCCGGTCGCCGAAGGCGGCGTGGGCGGCGGCACCGGCATGATCTGCCACGAGTTCAAGGGCGGCATCGGCACCGCGTCGCGCGTGGTCGCGGCCGACGCGGGCGGCTGGACCGTCGGCGCGCTCGTGCAGGCGAACTACGGCGTGCGCGACATGCTGCGCGTCGCCGGCTACCCGGTCGGCGAAGTGCTGCGGCATGTGCATTCGCCATTCCGCGCGCCCGACGCGGCAGGCGAGGCCGGCATGGGTTCGATCGTCGTCACGATCGCGACCGACGCGCCGCTGTTGCCGCACCAGTGCACGCGTCTGGCGCAACGCGCAAGCGTCGGGCTCGCGCGCGTCGGAGGCGGCACGGAGGATTCGAGCGGCGACATCTTCCTTGCGTTCGCAACGGGTAATGACTGCCTGCCGGCGGCGAACTACGGCAGCAAGGGCGCACCGACCACCGGCGTGAAGATGGTCAACAACGACCATATTTCCGCGCTGTTCGTCGCGGCGGCGGAAGCGGTGGAGGAAGCGATCGTGAATGCGCTGGTCGCGGGCGGCGACGTCGAGTCGCGCGGTGCGCGGGTCGAAGGGCTCGGGCCGGCGCGCTTGCTGGACGCGTTGCGGGAAGTCGGCTGGCGGCCGGGGCGCGGCGCCTGAAACGGCAAGCGCCGCTTCAAATGAAGCGGCGTGAGGCGGGGCGGCGATGCGGCGATCGGCCGGCACGCCGCCCGCCCGCGGAGTCGATGCGGGCGAAGCGGACCTGGCCGTGACGACGCGGCGTCATGCTCAGCTGCCGAAGTAGATGTTGCAGAAGCTGACGGGGCCGACACAGGCGTTCGGGTCTTCCTGCTTCGATTGCGCACGATCGACGCGGCCTGCAGCCTTGACGGCTTCGGCGCGGTTCGCCTGTTGCTGTGCGACGTCTGCCGGCGCCGGCTGCGCGTGGGCGACAGCAGCGGTGAGCGACAGGGCAACGAGGGCGAGGTGCAGCGGCTTCATTTTGGTTTCTCCTGGGTGGATGCCAGTCTCGCTGGCAGTGAGGAAACTATAGGCTCGCACTGCTTAAAGATTAATCACCGCGGCTGTAGAGCTTATTTCCAATCGGAACAAGGATCCCGTTGCGTACGCACCGATGTTCAGTGCCGGTGCCGGTTGAACGGCGCGTCCTTGTCCAGCAGCGCGCTGCGCATGAAGTGCAGGCAGCCGACGATCCGCTGCATGCTGCGGCGCGCGTCGGGCACCGCGTACCACGCCTGCAGCGTGTGCTGCGCCGCGCGGATCGCGAGATTCACCGATTTCAGCGTGCGCGCGTGATGGCCGGGTGTCGGATCGTCGAAGAAGCGCGGCAGTTCGTCCAGCACCGCATCGATCGAACCGGTCCAGCGCAGCGTCTGCGGCGGTTTCGATGCGCAGAACGCGTGCAGTTCGTCACGCAGGTCGATGACCGCGTGGCCGACCTCGAGCGTCGACAGCATCCAGCGCAACGCGTCGCGGTGCTGCCGCGTGCGCCGCACGAGCAGCATGCGCAACTGCGCCATCAGGTCGTGCGTGCTCGACTGGAAGCGCTGCGCGAGGCCGTCCGGCGCACCTTCGCATGCAAGCGTGACCTGACGGCGCAGGTCATGCGCGATCCGGCCCGTGAGCCACGGCATGTGGGTGGGGAACACGACGGCGAACACCAGCGAGCACGCGAGCATCGCGACGACGATCGCCAGCCCGTTGTTGATCAGCACCTCGGGCGTATATGCGATTGCGTTGTCGGGGCCCGCGAGCAGGCAGAAGAACACCGCGAAGCCGATCCCGTAGCCGGACAGGCCCGACCGCATCGCGAGAAACGCGCCGAGGCCCAGCACCGGCGCGAGTGTCGCGCACAGCAGCGGGAGGCCGTCGATGTTCGGATACACGTAGCACAGGAACAGGTAGCCGACGGCGGTCGCGAAGGCCGCGCCGACGCCCATCTGCGCGACGAACTTCGGCGCGCGCGGAGACGTCGAGCTGAGCGCGCAAGCGATCGCGGTGGCGATCACCGCGAGCGAGCCGCTCGGCCACTCCGACGCGATCCAGAACGCACTCATCGCGCCGACGGCGACGACGGTGCGCAGGAACGCGAAGCCGACGAAGAACGAATTGGTCTTCACCGCGTAATGCGTGACCGAGCGCTCGAACGCGTGATCGTCCTGGTCGAGCGACGCGTAGGTGTCGGCGTAGCCGAGATATTCGCCAATGAAGCGGTACAGCAGCTCGATTGCGGTATCGAAGTCGAGCAGCCCGCCGGCCGCATGGTCCTCGAGGTTCCGCCGCGACGCGCGCGCGGCCTTCGGCAGCGCACTGTGAAAGCGGCGCAGGTCGAGCAGCGCGCCAGTGGCCGGCGCGTTGCCGCGCTGCCGCTCGTCGCGCAGCGCGGCGAACCGCAGCGCGAGCGCGTCGACGTGCGGTGCGAGCGCGTCGAGCACCGCGTCCGAGCCATTCGCGCGCAGGCGCTTGACCAGCTGGTGCAGCGCATGCAGCCGCGTACATGCATTCATGAACTCGCTGTTCAGCCGCGCGAGCCGGCGGCTGCGCGCGCGGATATGTGGATCCTCGAACGACGCGAATGCGCGGTTGGCCTCGAAGCCGACGATATCGTCGACGAAATCGGCGAAGCGCCGCTCGAAATCGCCGCGTGCGACGTCGCCTGCGAGCGCGCCGGCCGTGAAGGCCGCGAACGTCGCATGGCGCGCGCTCAGCGAGCGCATCAGCGCCTTCGCGGAACTGAGCGGCAGAATCAGCGCGCTGACCGCGCCCGAGCACGCGATGCCCAGCGCGACTTCCGCAGCGCGCGTGAGCGCGGACTGGAACAGCGTCTGCGGCGTCATCACTGCCGGCAGGCCGATCAGCGCGGCCGTGTAGCCGGCGAGCACGAACCCGTACCAGCGGAAGTGGCGGTTGCGCACCGCGAGCGCGATGCAGCCGCCGATCCACAGCGTGAGGCCCGCCATGTACAGCTCGGGCTGCTGCGCGAACAGCCCGCCGAGCGCGAGCGCGGCGACGAGGCCGGCCGCCGTGCCGAGCACGCGATAGAAGCTCTTCGCGAACACCATCCCCGACAGCGGCTGCATCAGCACGAACACGGTCGTCATCGCCGTGCGCGGCTGCGACATCTCGAGACGCATCGCGATGCCCATCGCCAGCAGCGCGGCAAGCACGGTTTTCGCGAGGTGCAGCCAGATCAGCCCGTCGCTGGCGGCCCAGTCGCGCGCCGCGTCGCCGAGCGGATCGAGCCATGTCCTCCATCGTGCCGGTTCGATGGAAGGTCGCTCGATCGCAGGTTGTGGCTTCATGAAAAGAGGGGGCCCGTACGTCGCCCGGCACGGTGCCGCGGCTTGTCCGAACGGGTCCGTTCGACTGGTGAGGCGCCGATTGTAGGAGTGCGGCGCCCGCGCATTAACGCAGCTGCGGGGAAACGATAGTTGCAGCCGGCGTAACAATCTGTCGCATCCCGTGGAGGAAAATAGCGGCTCCGCTACAGGTTGCTCACAGGAATGGATACGCTACAAAACATGCGGGTGTTTACGCGCGTCGTCGAGACGGGTAGCTTCACCGCCGCCGCGCAATCGCTGAATTCGACGACGGGCGCGATGTCGCGCGCGGTGTCGGAGCTCGAGGCGCGCCTGCGCACCCGTCTGATGAATCGCTCTACGCGCCGCCTCGCGCTCACGTCGGCTGGCGAAAGTTATCTGCGGCGCTGCCGCCAGATCCTCGCCGACGTCGACCGCGCGGAAGAAGAGGCGAGCTGCGCGCACGAGCGCCCGGCCGGCGTGCTGCGCATGCACAGCTTCGCGAGTGTCGGTCATCACTATGTGTTGCCCGCGCTGACGCGCTATCACGCGCAGTTCCCGGACGTGTCGATCGAGCTGTCGCTGTCGCAGCGCATGCCCGATCTGTTCGACGGCACGAGCGACATGGCTGTCGTGGCCGCGTCGTCGCTGCCCGATTCGGAACTCGTGTCGCACCTGCTCGGCTCGACGTTCAGCATCCTGTGCGCGTCGCCCGACTATCTGAAACGGCACGGCGTGCCGACCCGTCCGCAGGATCTCGCCGCGCATGCGTGCCTGACGCTTAGCACGCCGGCGTTCCCGACGCACGAGTGGGTGCTCGAAGGGCCCGAAGGCGTCGAGCAGATCCACGTCGCCGGGCCGGTGCAGACCAATACGGCCGAATCGCTCGCACTCGCGATCCGCGACGGCATCGGGATCGGCATGCTGCCGCTGTACTCGGCGATCGACGCGCTGCACGACGGCACGCTCGTGCGCGTGCTGCCCGCGCATATCCTGCAGAAGATGAACGTGTATGCGCTGTATCCGTCGCGCCGCTTCGTCGACGCGAAGGTGCGGACCTGGGTCGAGATGCTGCGCGCGCAGGTGCCGGGGATGATCGCGCGCGACGTCGAGATGCTGAGCGCGATCGACCGCGAACCGCAGGCCGCCTGACGCACGTCGGCGCGTTGCCGCACCAATGATTTCTTCTTCAAGAAAAGGCGATTCGCGCCTCGCTCGCGGCACATCATTCACGCGGGCGGGGCGCTTCGTCACGCCATCAAAGCGCGGGCTTCGCCGCCGCGCCCGATTCGGTGGCCGGCTCGCCGGCCGGGCCGTAGGCGGCCTGCGCGGCTTTCTGCTCCGCGAGACGCTTTGTCTGGAGTCGCTCCTGCGCCGCCATGATGTCCTCCGGATAATTGCCGACTTCACCGCGCGCCGGGTTGAAGCCCACCGACTCGAGATCGATCAGTTCCTGCAGCACCTGCGCGCGCGTGACGGGCGACTTCGGCGACTGGGCGAACGACAGGGCCGGTGCGACAAGCAGGACGGCAGCGGCGGCGGTAACGACGAGCGATTTCACGAGGTTCTCCTGGGTACGGGGTAGGTGGCCGGGTCGACGCGCGATGCGTGACCCTGACCTTCGATGGCAGTCTACGCAGCGCCCGCGCGCGTAAAAACCCCGATTCCAGGCAGGCTGCCTTCCAGATGGAACAACATTGGCGCAACGACTGCGGCGACCGAACCCGCCTGCGAACGCGGGTACATAGCCGGCGGGCGACGCTGCGCCACGCGAATCAGAACCGCGTGCGCATGCCGATCGCGCCGACGATCTGGTTCGGTGTGCTCGACGCGCCACCCGACCCGTTGATGAACGCCTGGTAGCCGCGTCCCGACGCATGCTGGTACATCGCTTCCGCGTACACGTCGGTGCGGCGCGACAGCTTGTACACGGCCTGCAGGTCGACCTGGTGCCACTTCGGATCGGTGCCGTGCTTGCTGTCGGGGTTCGACACGCTGGCGTCCGTGTACACGTAGGCCGCGCCGAGGCTGACCGCCGGCGTCACCGCATAGCGCACGTTCACGTCGTAGTTGTTGAACGCGATCTGGCCGCTGGAACCGAACGAACCCGTGTTGTCGTACTGCGAGCGCGTATAGACGAAGCCGACGGTCGCCGGGCCGAACACGTAGCTGACGCCGCCGCCGTACGTGCGCATGCGGTCCGAGCCGATCGACCAGCCGCCCTGGTTCACGCTCTTCGCCTCGGCCGAATCGGTCGCGCCGGGGCTGGCGCTCGTCGAGCCCTTCGTGCCGTTCATCTGCAGGTACGCGCCGGCCAGCTTCAACGGGCCGTTCGTGTAGCTCGCCGCGACGCTGTATGCGCGGTTGGCGCTGAAGTTCGTCGAGTTGGAGAACGCGTACATCGCGCCGGCCTTGAAGCCCGCGACCGTGTCGCTCGTGTACTTGACCGCGTTGTTGATGCGCAGCGAATGGTTCAGGTTGTCGTTGTCGAACGGATGCGCGAAGCCCGCATCGCCGAAGTCGCCGGCCGTCGCGGACAGCGGCGCGACGAAGTCGACCATCGTGTCGTACTGGCGGCCGAGCGTCAGCGTGCCGTAGCCATTGCCGCTCAGGCCGACATACGCATGGCGGCCGAACAGCTTGCCGTCCTGGCCGAGCGCGCCGTTGTTCGCGTTGAAGCCGTTCTCCAGCACGAACAACGCCTTCACGCCGCCGCCGAGATCCTCTGTGCCGCGCAGGCCGAAGCGGCTGCCGTTGATCGTGCCGGTGCTCAGGCGCCACAGCGATGCGCCGCCCGCGTTGTTGGTGTACGCGATGCCGGCGTCGATCAGGCCGTACAGCGTGACCGAGCTTTGCGCGTGGGCGAGCGGGGTGAACAGCGCGGCGGTGCATGCGCCGGCGATGAAGGTTTTTTTCATGGAAAGGCTCCTGCGTGTGGGACCGGGGTCAAAAGTTCGGCGCAAGTATAGGAATGCACCGCGTGCTCAAGACCGCCTGACGTTGCGAGCGCACCTTTCCGGATCCGGCAAGAGTCCTTCACAAAACTGACACGACGTGCCGAGCGCGCCCGACGCCGGCTGTTTTTCCGCGATCGCGCACGGGCGGCATCCGTTCGATGCGGATCGGTTGTCGTGCCGTTGCAACATGCGCGCGGCGTGGCGCGGCGGTTGATCGGCACGGTCGACGCGCGGAGAATGAGTCGCTCGCGCCCACGACCGGAGACACACGATGTCCCAGCCCGACCGCCATCCGCCGATCAGCGTCGCCGTGTACTACCGCGATCCGAATGCCGCACTCGAATGGCTCGAGCGCGCATTCGGATTCGCGCGCGGGATCGTCGTCCGTACCCCCGACGGCCAGGTCACGCATGCGGAGCTCACGCATCGCGGCGGCGTCGTGATGATCGGCGGCCATTGGGCCGATTTCGTCGCGAGCCCGCAGGAGATCGGCGGCAGGAACACGCAAAGCGTGCACGTGCAGCTTGCCGACGGCCTCGACGCGCATTGCGAACACGCGCGGCAGGCCGGCGCGGAAATCCTGTAGGAACCGGCCGACCAGTTCTACGGCGACCGAACGTATCGCGCACGCGATCCGGAGCAGCACGTGTGGACGTTCGGCCAGCACGTGCGGGACGTGACGCCCGAACAAGCGGCTGCCGAAACCGGCCTGACGTTCGAAGGCTGGTCCTGAAGCGCGACGCGTGCGTGCATCGACGCTTGCCATTCATCCTCGTCGATCGGATCGCGCGGCCAACCGCTGTCCGCCGATGAGTATTCTAAAAACGCATGAGTCGATTCGAAAAATACGTTTGTCTCATGAGAGGCTCAGGCCTACGATGCGGTCCTGACGACGGCGCGCGTGTTGCGCGCCGTTCTTTCGATCCCCGTTCGCCGACCTCATGCGCCTCGATCTCCCGTCCGCTCCCGCATCCTCTCCGCCACCCGCCAGCCCGTTCGCGCGCGTGGCCGTCGTCACGATCCTGACCGGCGTCGGCGCGGGGCTCGGCGGCATGCTGCTCGCGCTGCTGCTGCATGCGATCCAGCACGTTGCGTACGGCTACAGCGTCGCGCACGTGATCGGCACCGAGAGCTTCCTCTCCGGCGTGACCGGCGCCGATCCGCTGCGCCGGCTCGCGGTGCTGATCGTCTGCGGGATCGTTGCCGGCGGCGGCTGGTGGGCGCTTTACCGGTACGGCCGACCGCTGGTCAGCATTCGCCGCGCGGTGCGTGCGGCCGATCCGCGGATGCCGTTCGTCAGCACGACGATTCACGCGCTGCTGCAGATCGTGACCGTCGCGCTCGGCTCGCCGCTCGGCCGCGAAGTCGCGCCGCGCGAGATCGGCTCGCTGCTCGCCGGGCGGCTCGCGCATCGCGCGGGGCTCACGCCCGACGACTGCCGGCTGATGGTCGCGTGCGGCGCTGGCGCGGGCCTTGCGGCGGTCTACAACGTGCCGCTCGGCGGTGCGATCTTCGTGCTCGAAGTGCTGCTCGGCACGTTCGAACTGCGTGCGCTGATCGTCGCGGTCGTGACGTCGGCGATCGCGGCGGCCGTCGCGTGGATCGGCCTCGGCAACGAACACCAGTACACGGTGCCGGCCTTCGCGCTGAGCACGCCGCTGGTCGCATGGTCGATCGTCTGCGGGCCGCTGTTCGGCTTCGCCGCGTACGGCTTCGTGCGGCTCACGACCCGTGCGCGGGCGAACGCGCCGAAGGACTGGCGGCTGCCGGTGTTCACGCTCGTCAACTTCGCGGTGATCGGCGTGCTCGCGATGTGGTTTCCGCAACTGCTCGGCAACGGCAAGGGCCCGGCGTCGCTGGGCTTCGACGGCACGCTGACGATCGGCCTCGCGGCGGCGCTGCTCGTACTGAAGGTGCTGATCGAGGCCGGCAGTCTGCGGGCCGGCGCGGAGGGCGGGCTGCTGACGCCGGGCCTCGCGAACGGCGCGCTGCTCGGCGTCGTGCTCGGCGGGCTGTGGAGCCTCGTGTGGCCGGGCGCTTCGATCGGCGGATGCGCGCTCGTCGGCGCGACCGCGTTTCTCGCCGCGTCGATGCAAATGCCGATCACGGCCGTCGTGCTGCTGCTCGAATTCACGCGCGCGGATCACGACAGTCTGGTGCCGATGTTGCTTGCCGTGGCCGGCTCGCTCGTCGCGTACCGGTTCGCGCAGCGGCTGGCCGAGGGGCGGGCGAGTGCGGTTGCGGCAGTGAGCATGTCTACGACGGCAGCCCGCTAACGCGCGGTCATCCGTCATCTTCGCAGGCGGCGCCGATCGCGCCGCCTGTCGCCGTTGTCGTCCCCGTTTTCCCGGTCGCGCCACCACACGATCGCCGCCGCACACTCCAAAGCGCGTTCTCCGGTTCTGTGCAAGAATCCGCGCGTTTCCGCGTACCCACCAACAACGACACGCGCGGACGTCCCTATCAGGAAACGAGGAGCACAACTTGATTCAGCGCATTTCCCGCTTCTTCACGCACGTGGTTCACCGCGTGTTGCCCGACCCGTTGATTTTCGCGATCCTGCTGACGATCGTCACGTTCGCGCTCGCGTTCGGCCTCACACCGAATACACCGGTGCAGCTCACGACGATGTGGGGTTCGGGTTTCTGGAACCTGCTCGCGTTCTCGATGCAGATGGTGATGATCCTCGTCACGGGCCATGCGCTCGCGAGCTCGCCGCCCGTCAAGCGCATGCTCGTCGCGCTCGCGAGCACCGCACGCACGCCGGGCCAGGGCGTGATGCTCGTCGCGTTCGTCGGCGCGCTCGCCTGTGCGATCAACTGGGGCTTCGGCCTCGTGCTCGGTGCGATGCTCGCACGCGAAGTCGCGCGCCGCGTCGCCGGCAGCGATTATCGGTTGCTCGTCGCATCCGCCTACATGGGCTTCCTGAGCTGGCACGGCGGGCTGTCGGGTTCCGTCCCGCTCGTCGCGGCCACGAAGGGCAATCCGATGGAGAAGACCATCGGGCTGATTCCCGTGTCGCACACGATCTTCACCGGCTACAACGCGTTCATCACGATCGGGCTGATCGTGATGCTGCCGTTTCTCGCGCGCATGATGATGCCGAAACCCGGCGACGTCGTCAGCGTCGACCCGGCGCTGCTCGCCGAGCCGCCGAGCGTGGAGCGCCAGCTCGGGCCCGACGCGACGTTTGCGGAACGGCTGGAGGAGAGCCGCGTGTTGTCGGTGTTCGTCGCGGCGCTGTGCGCGGCGTTTCTCGTGCTGCGTTTCGTGCAGAAGGGCTTCGCGCTCGACATCGACACCGTGAACCTCGCGTTCCTCGCGGCCGGCATCCTGCTGCACCGTACGCCGATGGCCTATGCGCGCGCGGTGGCCGGCGCGGCACGCGGCGCATCCGGGATCATGATCCAGTTTCCGTTCTACGCCGGCATCCAGGCGCTGATGGATCACTCGGGGCTCGCGGGCGTGATCACGAAGTGGTTCGTCGATATCGCGAACGTGCATACGTTCCCGCTGCTCGCGTTCCTGAGCTCGGCCGTGATCAATTTCGCGGTGCCGTCGGGCGGCGGCCACTGGGTCGTGCAGGGCCCGTTCGTGATGCCGGCCGCGCAGGCGCTCGGCGCCGATCTCGGCAAGGCCGCGATGGCGATCGCATACGGCGAGGCATGGACCAACATGGCGCAGCCGTTCTGGGCGCTGCCCGCGCTGGCGATCGCCGGGCTCGGCGTGCGCGACATCATGGGGTATTGCGTGACGACGCTGCTGTTCTCGGGCGTCGTGTTTGTGGCGGGGATGTATCTGTTTTGATGGAACGCGGAGCGACGCAGGCAGGGTTTGGCGTCCGCATCATGGCCCGCGCCGCTGCGCAATGCAGCGGCGCTGCCGTTCCCCGATCGCAGACGCTATTCGAGCGTCCGGATCGAATTGCTGATGCCGCGCGCGCAGTCGATCACGGCCGGCGCGAGCTTGCGGCGCGCGTCGTCGAACGTCCAGCGGCTCGTCGGCGCGACCACATGCACGGCCGCGACGGGCTGCCCCTGGCTGCCGAGCACGGGCGCCGCGATCGACATGTCGCCGATGAACAGTTCTTCCTGATTAGTGGCGTAGCCTTCGTGCCGCGCGCTGTCGAGCAGCGCGACGAGCGCGTCGAGCGCCGTGACCGTGCGCGGCGTGTGCGGCGTGCGCGCCATGCCGTCGAGCCGCGCACGTGCATCGTCGGGCGGCAACGCGCTGAGAAACGCGCGGCCGCTGCCGGTGCAGAACATCGGGATGCGGCTGCCGATCGGCATGTGGATCGGCACGAACTTCGTCGACACGAAACGCGCGACGTACACCATCTCGTCGTCGTCCGGCTCGGTGAGGTTGGTGGTTTCGCCGGTCACGTTCGTGAGCTCGGACAGGAACGGATTCGCGACGTCGATCAGCGTATCGGCCGCGAGGTAGTTGAAGCCGATCCGCATCACGTGCGGCGTGAGCTGGTAACGCCGCGTGACCGGATGCTTGCGGATATAGCCGAGCTTCTCGAGCGTATAGACCATCCGCTGCGCCGAGCTCTTCGTCATCCCCGCCGCGTCGGCCACCTCCGCAAGCGTCATCGTGCGCCGCTTCGCGCTGAACGCGCGCAGCACGTTCAGCCCTTTCTCCAGCGACTGGTTGAACAGCAGGTCGTTTGACTGATCGGGCGATGTTTCCATGAGCGAGGGGCGTGAACGATTCGATATCGCATCATAGCGTATCGAATATCGATACACAAAAATCTATTTGCGATGTTTTTGATTCGTTTTAAGATCGGGTCATCGTCGCAATGTCGATCGGCGACTGGCCGGCGTACCGGATTATTCGAGAAGGAGACACCATGGTTTCGTTCATCAAGCGGTTCGGCGCACTGACCGCCGGTTTCGCCACCTGTATCGCCATTTCCGCGGCATCGGCGGGCGCCGTCGCGGCCGAGCCGACGCTGAAGGTCGGCGCGACGGCTACCGGCGTGCCGTTCACGTTTCTCGACGTCAAGAGCAATTCGATCCAGGGGATGATGGTCGACGCGATCACCGCGGCCGGGAAATCGGCCGGTTTTCGCGTCGACGTGCAGCAGACCGTGTTCTCGGCGCTCATCCCGTCGCTCACCACGCAGAAGATCGACATCATCTCGGCCGCGATGCTGAAGACGCCGGCGCGCCAGCAGGTCGTCGATTTCTCCGACACGGTCTATTCGTTCGGCGAAGGCCTGATCGTGAAGGCGGACGACCCGGGCCGCTATACGTCGATGGACGATTTCAAGGGGCAGGTGGTCGGCGCGCAGGTCGGCACGGCATTCGTCGACGCGCTCAACAAGAAAGGCATCTTCAAGGAAGTCCGGACCTACGATTCGATCGCCGACATCATGCGCGACGTCGCGCTCGGGCGCATCAAGGCCGGCTTCGCCGACCAGCCGATCGTCGCGTACCAGATCGATCACGGCGTCAACCGCCAGGTGCGGCTCGTGCCCGAATACCAGAGCGTCGTGAAGGGGCAGGTCTGCTTCATCGTGCGCAAGGGCGATACCGCGACGCTCGAGCAACTTAACGGCGCGATCCGCAAGATGAAAAGCGACGGCACGCTGCAGCAGATCCTGCAGAAGTGGCACATGAGTTGAGCGCCGGCCCGCGGTTTCAGACCGGTATTGCCCGCGCCCAGCGGGCACCCAACGCGGCGTGCCGCCCGGCCATCGCATAGGAGACCTCATGTTTTTTCAGAACGCGATCGATTTCCTGCCGATCCTGTTGAAGGGGGCGGTGGTCACGATCGAGATCACGGTATGCGCGTTCGTGCTCAGCTCGGTGCTCGGGCTGATCCTCGCGCTGCTGAAGGTGTCGCCCAATCGCGCCGTGTCGACGGCCGGCAGCACGATCGTCAACGTGATCCGCGGGCTGCCGATCATCGTGCAGCTGTTCTACATGTACTTCGTGCTGCCCGATCTCGGCGTGCAACTGTCGGCGTTCCAGGCCGGCGTGCTCGGCCTCGGCATCGCGTACTCGGCCTACCAGGCGGAAAACTTCCGCGCCGGCATCGAGGCGATCGACCGCGGCCAGATCGAGGCCGCGCACGCGATCGGCATGCGCGGGCCGATGATCATGCGGCGCGTGGTACTGCCGCAGGCGTTCCGCATCGCGCTGCCGCCGTACGGCAACACGCTCGTGATGCTGCTGAAGGATTCATCGGTCGCGTCGACGATCACGGTCGCGGAGATCACGCGCGCCGGCCAGTTGATCGCGTCGTCGACGTTCCAGAACATGAGCGTCTATACGCTCGTCGCGCTGCTGTATCTCGCGCTCGGCCTGCCGCTGATGTTCGGCGTGAACCGGCTCGGCAAGCGGCTCGCGCTGAGGAGAAGCGCATGATCCGGATCGATTCGATACACAAGCGCTTCCAGCAGCACGCCGTGCTGAAGGGCGTGAGTCTCGACGTGCAGCAGGGCGAAGTCGTGTGCCTGATCGGGCCGTCCGGCTCGGGCAAATCGACCGTGCTGCGCTGTATCAACGGCTTCGAGACCTACGACGAAGGCTCAATTACGATCGACGGCGTGAAGGTCGATGCGCATTCGAAGCGTATCCACGAGCTGCGGATGCGAGTCGGCATGGTGTTCCAGCGCTTCAACCTGTTCTCGCACCGCACGGCGCTCGAAAACGTGATGGAAGGCCCCGTGCACGTGCGGCGCGTGCCGGCCGCGCAAGCGCGCGAGCAGGCCCGCGCGCTGCTCGACAAGGTCGGGATCGCGCACCGGATGAATGCGTATCCGTCCGAGCTGTCGGGCGGCCAGCAGCAGCGCGTCGCGATCGCACGCGCGCTCGCAATGGAGCCACAGGCGATCCTGTACGACGAGCCGACGTCGGCGCTCGACCCCGAACTCGTCGGCGAAGTGCTCGGCGTGATGCGCGGGCTCGCGCGCGACGGGATGACCATGGTGGTGGTCACGCACGAGATGGGGTTCGCGCGCGAGGTGGCCGATCGCGTGTGCTTCCTGCACGACGGCACCATCTGCGAAAGCGGACCCGCGCGCGACGTGCTCACGCAGCCGACGCATCCCCGCACGCAGGAATTCCTGCGTCGTCTGCTGGCGTCGGACGGCGCCGCCAACCCGGATCGAACATGAGCGAAAGGAACGCGGTACCCGCATGGCCCGACTCCCGGTGGCCGGATTCGCTGTGGGCGGCGACGGCCGTGCCGGCGCCCGACACCCCCGCGCTCGATGCGTCCGCGTCGTGCGACGTGGCGATCGTCGGCGCCGGCTTCACCGGGCTGTCGACCGCGCTCCACCTCGCCGAACGCGGTGTGAAGGTGCGCGTGATCGACGGCGCGCAGCCGGGCTGGGGTGCGTCGGGCCGCAACGGCGGGCAAGTGATCCCCGGGCTGAAATACGACCCCGACGAACTGATCCGCCGGTTTGGCGACGAGGCCGGCGAGCAGCTTGCCTGCGTGGCCGGCGGCGCGGCCGACACGGTGTTCGACCTGATCGCGCGGCACGCGATCGACTGCGATGCGCGTCGTGGCGGCTGGATCCAGCCGGCGCCGACCGCCGCGATGCTCGAGACGGTCGCGCGTCGCGCGCAGCAGTGGGCCGCGCGCGGTGCACCGGTTGAAGTGCTCGGCCGCGACGACGTCGCGCGGCGGCTCGGCACGCACGCCTACGCGGGCGGCTGGATCGATCGCCGCGCAGGCAGCGTGCAGCCGCTCAGCTATACGCGCGGCCTCGTGCGTGCCGCGCAGGCGAGCGGGGTGGGCGTGCATGGGCTGACGCGCGCCGTCGGGCTGACGCGTGCCGACGGCCGCTGGCGGATCGCGACGGCCGGTGGTGCGACGCTGACGGCCGATCGCGTCGTGATCGCGACCAACGGTTACACGGACGGGCTGTGGCCCGGCTTGCGCCAGTCGGTGATCGCCGCGAACAGTTTCATCGTCGCGACGCAGCCGCTCGCGCCGGAGCTCGGCCGCGACATTCTCGCCGGCGGCGAGGTCGCGTCGGATGCGCGGCGCCTGCTGCTGTACTTTCGCCGCGACGCGGCCGGCCGCCTGCTGATGGGCGGCCGCGGCCCGTTCGCGGACCCGCGCGCGACGAGCGACTGGCGCCATCTCGAGCGTGCAACGACGCTGCTGTATCCGCAACTGAAGGGCGTCCGGTTCGAATACCGCTGGGCGGGGCGTGTCGCGATCACCGCGGATTTCATGCCGCACGTGCACGAGCCCGCGCCGGGCGTGACGATCGCGCTCGGCTACAACGGCCGCGGCATCGCGATGGCGACGACACTCGGCAAGCATCTGGCCGCGCACCTGTCGGGCGATGCGCAACTGCCGCTGCCGTTCCGCGCCACGCCGATCCGGCCGATTCCGTTTCACGGGCTGCAGCGCTTCTATATCGCCGCCGGGGTGGCCTGGTATCGGCTGCTCGACAGCCTTTCCTGACGGGGCGCGGCCGCGAGTCGCCATCCGTGATCCGATCGGGCAGAATCGACACTCCCGGATTCCGCAGACAGATGCCGCATGACCGACCCGAACGATCCCCCCGGCCGCCGCGCGTACGCGAGCTTCGCGCAACGCTATGCGGACATCGCGCCGACCAAGGCGCATAACGCACTCTATGAACGTCCGGCGACGATGGCGCTGCTCGGCGACGTCGACGGCCTGACGGTGCTCGACGCCGGCTGCGGGCCCGGCATCTGCAGCGAGCACCTCGCGCGCCACGGCGCGACCGTGCACGCATTCGACGTCACGCCGGAGATGGTCGCGCTCGCGAGAACGCGCTGCGCGGGCCTCGGGGTCGACGTGGTGGAAGGCGATCTGGAGGCGCCGCTCGCCTGGCTGCCTGACCAGTCAGTCGACAAGGTGCTGTGCTCGCTCGCGCTCGACTACGTGCGCGATCTCGCGCCGACGCTGCGCGAATTCCGGCGCGTCGCGCGGCCCGATGCAACGCTCGTGTTCTCGATGGGGCATCCGATGCGCGACTGGATAGACGAGCGCACGCGCGGGGAGGGCACGTATTTCGACACGTCCCGCTTCGGCTTCCACTGGTCGGGGTTCGGCGAGCCGCGGCCCTATGTCGAGGCCTGGCGTCGGCCGCTCGCCGACATCCTGAACGCAGTCGCCGACGGCGGCTGGCAACTCGACCGGTTCGTCGAACCGAAGCCGCTGCCGGAGATGAAGGCCGCGTCGGAACGGCTCCATGCGGAGCTGTCGCTGGCGCCGGCCTTCCTGTGCATCCGCGCGCGCCGCTGACGCGGCGCGGCGGTCAAGCGGCGCTCAGTGCCGCACCGGCTCGTCGTTCAGCGTGCCGAGGAACGCTTCGATATCCTTGATATCCTGCGCCGTCATCGCGGGTTTGTCGCCCGCCTTGCGATCGAACGGTGCATCGGTCACGTCGACGTTCGCGCGATATTTCGGCGGGATGTCGTCGTACTCGTCGACCTTGCCGTCCGCGCCGCGCGAATAGAACTTCTGCGGCGAGATGCTGCGCTCGTTGTAGAACGCCATCACCTGGTCGAGCGTGTGGAACACGCCGTTGTGGAAGAACACATGGCGCGTCGCCGAGTTGCGCAGCGTCGGCGTGAGGAACATCGCGCAATACTGCGTCTGGTCCTTCAGGTCGTCGCGGAACGGCCCGCACACGCCGAGATCGTAGAACGCCGGGTCGCGGTTCTGCGCGAGCTCCTTGTTGCGCGGCGCGCCGAGCGCCTCGTACTGGTAATCGGTGAACATCGGCGGCAGCCCGTCCTTGCCGGGTTTCGACAGGTGGCAGCCCGCGCAATTCGCCTTGTCCGGATCGTTGAACAGGCGCAGCCCGCGCAACTCGGCCTGCGACAGGCGCGCCCGGCCTTCGAGCCAGCGGTCGTACTTGCTGTTGTACGGATGGAACGACGGATCCTCGACCTGGTAACGCGCGATCGCGAACATCGCCTCCGACACCGCGAGCTGCGGGCTGTCGAACACGCGTGCGCCGAACAGCTGCTCGAGCTGCGCGCGGTGCGACGACTGCGCGAGCTTGTGCGCCACGTCGTCGATGCTCGCGTTCGCCATCTCGACCGGATTCAGCAGCGGGCCGAACGCCTGCTGCTGCAGCGTATCGGCGCGGCCGTCCCAGAACATCCCGCCCTGCGGCACGAGCTGCGGCGCGGCCGACGTGCCGGCCACCTTCTGCGCCTTGACGACGCCGGCCGCCGACGCGGCCTGCTGCGCGACGCTCGGCGCGGCGTCGTTTTCACCGGCATCGGGGCCGATGCTGAAGTTCGGCTGGCGGTACAGGTACATCAGCGATGGCGGCGGGCGATAGCCCTGCTGCGTCATCGCGAGGCCGCCCGGCTGCACGTCGAGCGCATTCGGCGGGCCATACGCATGATCGGGGCTGTGGCACGACGCGCACGACTGCTTGCCCGACGCGGACAGCGAAGGATCGAGGAACAGCGCGCGCCCGAGCTGCGCGACCGCCGACAGCGGCTGCGCGGCAGGCCGCTGCAGCACGATCGGGTGCGGGTTCGCGCCCGTCCAGTCGGCGACGACGGTGCCGATTGCCGCCGGCACCTGCGCGGGGAACGCGATCGCGAACGCGCCGTAGCCGAGCACGGCCGCGCCGAGCACGAACGCCACGCGACGCAGCAGGCGGGAAGGGGCGCGCGGCGCGGGGGTGCCGGAGGCGTCGGGAGACGGGAACGCGGGGCGAGCTGTCATGCTGTCGGTCTGAAATCGGGCGCCGCACGAGGCGGCGCATTAAATGGAAACGGCCGGCGCGTGATGCGCCGGCCTGTGGTCACTGCACGCCGGTCAGATCGCCGGTGCCGCGCTCAATGCGGTGCCGAGCGTCGGGTCGAGGTACAGCGGCGTCGTGTTCGGCTTCGACGTGAAGTCGAACAGCCCGCGCAGGTCGCCTGCCGTCGCATCGAACGAACCGCCGCCGATGCGCTGGCCGCCGAGCCAGTTGTCCTCGATGAAGCGCACGACGGACGACTGGTCGATCATCGTGTGGTCGACATAGTTCTGCTTCGCGTACGGCGAGATCACGATCAGCGGAATCCGCACGCCCGGGCCGCAACGGCCGTTCACGGTCGAGCCGTTCACGCCGGTGGTGCCGCCCGTGCCGCACTTGCCGCTACCGTTGACCTGGTCGACCGGGTCCGACGACGAACGGGTCGGCGCCGTGTACACGTGGTCGTACCAGCCGTCCGAGTCGTCATACGTGACGATCACGGCCGTGTTCTGCCAGTCCGGCTGCTGCTGCAGGAAGTTGACGACCTTCGTCACGAACGCCTGCTCGTCGAGCGGATCCGAATAACCCGCGTGCGCATCCTGTGCGGCCGGTGCCTTCAGGTAGCTGACCGACGGGAAGTTGCCGGCCTTCACGGCGGCGAAGAAGTCGTCCGTGTCGTACTGGTGGTTCGCGGGTTCGGCGGTCTTGCCGTCGGTCTGGACGCTCGAGCCGATCGCTGCGACCGAGCTCGGGCGCGTGTGCTGCGGGTTCGACGTCGACGCGTAGTACTGGAACCAGTTGTGGTGCGGGATGTAGTCCGACGTCGCGGCGTTCACGGCGGTGGCGACCGTGCTGCGGCTGCAGCCCGTCGTGCCGTTGCTGTTGGTCGTCGACAGGTTGAAGCCGCCCATGAAGCCGCCCCACGAGATCTTCGCGCCGTTCAGCAGGTCGCCGATGTTCTTGCCGCTCATCAACGCCTGGTCGGTCGTGCTCGAGCACACGTCGTTGCCCGGGTCGACGTCGTTGATCATCGTGAGACCGCCCGCGCCGTCATTGATGTAGTACGAGCTCTTCGCGAGCGTCGACGGCTGCGCGGACGACTTGACGATCTGCATCCCGTTGGTCTGGCCCGACACGACGTTCAGTGCGCCCGGCGTCGACGGACCGTACGACGTCGTGTACATGTTGTCGCTCATCGCGAAGCGCTGCGCGTAGTTCCACAGCGCCGTCACGGTGTTGCCGTCGAAGTAGCCCATCACCTGGCCCTTCGTGCCGAACGCGCCGGCGCCGCCGGACGAGCCCTTGCCGGTGTATTTCGGGAACAGGTCGGCGAGGCCGTTGTCCTCGGCTTGCTGCTCGGCCGTGTACGCGTGGTTCTGGTCGGCGGTCGCGGCCTGCGTGCGGTCGAGGCGGAACGGGTTCGCCGCGTCGGTGCCGTTGATCGTGTTCGTGAAGTTCGGGTTCGCGGTGAGCAGCGTGCCCGTCAGGCCATTGGGCGTCGGCGTGCCGGCCTTGGCGGTGAATGCCGGTTCGCCCGACGGGTTCGACGCGTTCGGGTAGGTGCCGAAGTAGTGGTCGAACGAGATGTTTTCGCCGTAGATCACGACGACGTGCTTGATCGGCGTGGCGGTCTGCAGCGCGTCCTGCGACGACACGGCGGGTGTCGACGTCGGATCGCTGCCGCCGCAGGCGAACAGCGCGAGCGCCGCGGCAGCGCAGGCGGTGACAAGCAAGGCTTGACGGAACATCGGGAAACTCCAGGTAAGGTCTTCGATGGTGGAGAGCGGCCCCGTCGCCGTGTCGGTTCGGCGCGGAGCTCGTGAGAGAGCACGCGCATTGGAACAGTCGCGTATGAAGATATGGGGACGGAGTGATTTCGCAACGATTGCGCTGCGGTATCGATTTCATTACGGCGCAGCGGCAAGCGAAAGAGAACGGAAAGGGGCGGACCACACGCCACCTCAGTGACACATTCCACGGCGCGCGTGGCCGTTGCCGCGAATGCCATGCGGGGCGGGCGAAAGGGCTCGGTCGGCCGGTGTCCGCATGACGTCGCGCGGGCCCCGTTTTTTGACAATCGGGTGACGGATTCATACGATGAACGCCTTGCGGCGACGACTTCGCGTTGCCGACCGTCAGCGAGTATTCAGCGTGCCGATTCCCGTTCTGTTTGCCGTTCTGTGTGCCGCGTTCCTGCATGCATCGTGGAATGCGCTGGTCCGCAGCAGCGGCGACCGGTTGCGCTCGGCCACGGTGCTGCAGATCGCGATCGGGCTGTTCGCGCTGCTGTTCCTGCCGGCCGCCGCGCCGATCACGCCCGCGAGCTGGCTGTGCGTCGTCGCTTCGGCGGTGATCCACGTCGTCTATACGCTGCTGCTCGTGCGTGCGTACGAGCACGGCGACCTGACCGTCGCGTACCCGGTCGCGCGCGGCACCGCGCCGCTGCTCGTCACGCTCGGCGCGGCCGCGTTCGCGGACGAACACCTGAACGCCGGCGCGCAAGTCGGGCTCGTGCTGATCTGCGCGGGCATCATGGCGATCGGGCTCGAACGGGGGCGCGGCGCGAAGCACCGGATGATGCAGGTGCTGCCGACCGCGTTCGCGACCGGCGTGTCGATCGCCGCGTATAGCGTGGTCGACGGGATCGGCGTGCGGGAGAGTGGCAACACGGTCGGTTATACCGCGTGGATGTTCGTGTTGACGGGCGGGATGATGGCCGCGTACTACCGGCTGCGCGCGGGGCCGCTGCGCCTGACGCAGGAGGTCGGCGAAACGGCGAAGGCCGCGTGTGGCGGCGTGTTCGCGGCGCTCGCGTACGGCATCGTGATCTGGGCGATGGATCGCGCGCCGATGGGCCCCGTGTCGGCGCTGCGGGAGACGAGCGTGGTGTTCGCGGCGCTGATCGCGCGCGTGTATCTCGGCGAGCGGCTGACGCCGCGCCGTGCGGCCGGCTGCGCGGTGATCGCGGCCGGCGCGCTGCTGATCAGCGCGTTCGAAGCGGTGCGCTGAACGCGCGGGCAGAACGGGCCGAGCGCACGGCCCGGTGCATCAGCTTTCGACCGGCATCGCGCTCGTGCACTTGATCTCGTCGAGGCACACGCTCGAATGCACGCCGCTCACGCCGGGAATCCGCATCAGCGTTTCGAGCAGGAACCGGGACAGCCCCTTCAGGTCGTGCGCGACGACCTTCAGCACGTAGTCGATATCGCCCGTCACCGAGAAACATTCCTGGATCTGCGCGAGATCGGACACCAGTTTCTGGAACTTCGACAGGTCGCGGATATGCCCGCGCTCCATCGTCACGTGCACGAACGCGGTGACGCCGAAGCCGAGCGTGTCGGGGCAGAGCCGGGTTTCGTAGCGGCGGATCGCGCCGATTTCTTCCAGCCGCCGGTGGCGCCGCAGCGTCTGCGCGGGCGACAGGCCGACGGCCTTCGCGAGTTCGAGGTTCGACGCGCGGCCGTTCTCCTGCAGGATCGAAAGCAGATGGCGGTCGATGCGGTCGAGAGCCGGTTCTGGCATTTTGTTTCCTCTTTTGTCTCCTGGATGCAATCTTATCTCATAATGTAGGGTTTGCATGAACGGGTTACGAAACCCGATTTCGCGGTCGCGACGCTAAACTGACCCCGGATTTTCGTGTGCGGCCGCAGCAATGCGGCGCGGGCGGCAAGTCTGCCGGGCACGCCGACGCGAATCGGGCGCCGCCACGCGAAGATTGCAGTCCCCAACCCGGTGGCTCCACGAACGGCCACCGACACAGTAAAACAGCGCCCGGCACACCGAGGCGCGCCGCACCGCTTCAGGCGGAGGCGGACAGAGTGGAGAAGACATGGTTTCTGGAAACGAGAGCGACGGCCTGAAGCGCGGGCTGAAGAACCGGCACATCCAGCTGATTGCGCTCGGCGGCGCGCTCGGCACGGGGCTGTTCCTCGGCATCGCGCAGACCATCAAGATGGCCGGCCCGTCCGTGCTGCTCGGTTATGCGGTGGCCGGCATCGTCGCGTTCTTCATCATGCGCCAGCTCGGCGAGATGGTCGTCGACGAGCCTGTCGCGGGTTCGTTCAGCTACTTCGCCAACAAGTACTTCGGCCACTTCACGGGCTTCCTGTCCGGCTGGAACTACTGGGTGCTGTACATCCTCGTCAGCATGGCCGAGCTGTCGGCCGTCGGGATCTACGTGCAGTACTGGTGGCCGGGCGTGCCGACCTGGGTGTCGGCGCTCGTGTTCTTCGGCGTCATCAACCTGATCAACCTGACCAGCGTGAAGTCGTACGGCGAGACCGAATTCTGGTTCTCGATCATCAAGGTCGCCGCGATCGTCGGGATGATCGGCTTCGGCGGCTGGCTGCTCGCGAGCGGCCATGCCGGGCCGGAAGCCAGCGTCAGGAACCTGTGGCAGCACGGCGGTTTCTTCCCGAACGGCGTGTCGGGCCTCGTGATGTCGATGGCCGCGATCATGTTCTCGTTCGGCGGGCTCGAACTCGTCGGCATCACGGCGGCCGAGGCCGACGATCCGAAGCGCAGCATCCCGCGCGCGACCAACCAGGTCATCTACCGCATCCTGATTTTCTACATCGGCGCGCTCGCCGTGCTGCTGTCGCTGTATCCGTGGGAGAAGGTCGTCAGCGGCGGCAGCCCGTTCGTGCTGATCTTCCATGCGCTGAGCAGCAACGTGGTCGCGAACGTGCTGAACGTCGTCGTGCTGACGGCCGCGCTGTCGGTCTACAACAGCGGCGTGTACTGCAACAGCCGGATGCTGTTCGGCCTCGCGCAGCAGGGCAACGCGCCGAAGGTGCTGTGCTCGGTAAACAAGCGCGGCATTCCGCTCGCCGCGCTCGGCGCGTCGGCGCTCGCGACCGGCCTGTGCGTGCTGGTCAACTACTTCATGCCGGGCAAGGCGTTCGAGGTGCTGATGGGCCTCGTCGTGTCGGCGCTGATCATCAACTGGGCGATGATCAGTCTGATCCACCTGAAGTTCCGCCAGGCCAAGCGTGCAGCCGGGGAGGAGACTTCCTTCCGCAGTCTGGGCTATCCTTTCACGAATTACCTGTGCCTGGCATTCATGGCCGGCATTCTCGTCGTGATGTACCTGACGCCGGATCTCCGCCTGTCGGTGTACCTGATCCCGGTATGGCTCGCGGTGCTCGCGATCGGGTATCGCTTCCGTCAGAAGAATGCAGGCTATGCGATGCGCGACGGCGCGTCTGCACGTTGACGCTGACGCAGGGCAGCCCCGACCATTCTTCCAAACGAGACAGACTCAAGCCATGTTCGAACACATCGACGCGTACCCGGGCGATCCGATCCTGACGCTCAACGAGAACTTCCAGAAAGATCCGCGCGACCAGAAGGTCAACCTGAGCATCGGGATCTATTTCGATGCCGAAGGCCGGATTCCGGTGATGGGCGCCGTGCGCGAGGCCGAAACCGCGCTGCAGCGCGAAAGCGGCCCGAAACCGTACCTGCCGATGGTCGGCCTGGCTGCGTATCGCGACGCCGTGCAGGCGCTCGTGTTCGGCGCCGATCACCCGGCCCGCGCGGCCGGCCGCATCGCGACCCTGCAGACGCTCGGCGGTTCGGGCGCGCTGAAGGTGGGTGCCGATTTCCTGAAGCGCTATTTCCCGGACGCGCAGGTGTGGCTCAGCGATCCGAGCTGGGAAAACCACCGCTTCATCTTCGAGCGCGCCGGCTTCACGGTGAACACGTATCCGTACTACGACGAGGCGACGGGCGGCCTGAAGTTCGACGCGATGCTCGCGGCGATCGACGCGCTGCCGGCGCGCAGCGTCGTGCTGCTGCACGCGTGCTGCCATAACCCGACCGGCGTCGACCTCGACGAAGGCCAGTGGGAGAAGCTGATCGACGTGATCGAGGCGCGCGGGCTGCTGCCGTTCGTCGACATGGCGTACCAGGGCTTCGGCGCGGGCCTCGACGCGGATGCGTTCGCGGTGCGCGAGCTGGCCCGCCGCGGCGTGCCGGCGCTCGTCGCGAACTCGTTCTCGAAGAACTTCTCGCTGTACGGCGAGCGCGTGGGCGGCCTGAGCGTCGTCTGCGAAGACGCGGCCGCGGCCGAGCGCGTGCTCGGCCAGCTGGCCGGCGCCGTGCGCTCGAACTACAGCAACCCGCAAACCTACGGCGCGAAGGTCGTGGCCGCCGTGCTCGGCACGCCCGCGCTGCGCAAGCAGTGGGAAGAGGAACTGTCGGCAATGTGCCGCCGCATCGCGCGGATGCGCCAGTCGATCCACGATGGCCTGCGCGACCACGTCAGCGGCGAAGCGCTCACGCGCTACGTGAAGCAGCGCGGGATGTTTACGTACACGGGCCTGACCGAATCGCAGGTCGACGCGCTGCGCGAAGTGCACGGTGTGTACATCCTGCGTTCGGGCCGGATGTGCGTGGCGGGCCTGAACGATTCGAACGTCGGCATCGTCGCGGACGCGATCGGCAAGGTGCTGAAAAGCGGCGTCTGAACGCGGCTCGCTGCGATGCAGGCCGAACCGGCTGTCTCCCTTCGTGGGGGCAGCCGGTTTTTTTATTGTGTGGCCGCTATGTGTGCCACCCGGCTGACGCGAGCGCGGGCGCGGGGGTACGATCACGGAATCGGACGCTAGACAGAGGGGCGACATGGGTATCCGGATCATCCAGCTCGGCACGCCGCGCGCGGCCGGCGAGGGCCTGCGGATCGGGACGGTGCGGCGGCCGCCGCGTGGCGTGCCGAAGGCGGAATTCGCGTCGCGCAACTACTATGATGTATGGCTGCCGACGCTGTCGCCGAGCCCCGAGCTCGTTGCCCAGGCGCAGGCGGCCGAAACCGACGCCGAATGGCGTGCGTTCAAGCGTCATTTCCGCGCGGAAATGGCGCATGGCGATCCGGCGAAGGTGCTGGACCTGCTGGCGGCGCTGTCGGCAACCACCGCGCTCTCGATCGGCTGCTACTGCGACGACGAAAACCATTGCCACCGCAGCGTGCTGCGCGAACTGCTCGCGGAGCGCGGCGCGGCGATCGAGCCCGGCGCGGGCTGACGCGGCGTTACACGGCCGCGCCGCGATCGTGCGGCGCAGCGAACCGGTTGATGTGGGTCAAGCGCGCGGTCGCGCGCGCCACTATGCTCTCGTCATGGAGTGATCACGACGATGACAGGCGGACAGATGCAGATTACCTTCCCGCCGGAACCGCCCGAATATTGCGCACGCGATCTGGTCGTTGCGTTTTCGGCGCTGGTCGACGGACGTTGCGTGCAGTGCGCGATCACGGCCGAGGCGCTGGAAGACCATTTCGGCGCACCGTCGCTGCTCGAACGCGACCTGCTGGCCGCGTTCGAAGGACACCGGTCGGCGATCGAGGCGATGGCGCGACGGATGCTCGAGGAAATCGGCGGCCGGCCGGTGCTGCTGCACAGCGGCCACTTCCGGCTCGAAGACTGATACGCAGGAGGGTGCATGTCACTGCAGGGCAACATTCACGAACGCGACTGGTCGGTCGAAGTCGAGACGCGCCCATGCGAATCGGGCGAATTCCGCTGCCGCGTGTCGGTCGAGCACGGCAGCGGCGCCGCGCGCTTTCATCATACTTTCGAGCACAGTCATGCGTATCCGACCGAGCGCGAAGCGATGATCGAAGGGCTGCGGGCCGGAATGACGTGGATCGAAATGAAGTCGTCGCAGGTATTCAACGTATGAACGGTCCCGCGCCGACACAGGCGCGGGCGGATACTCGGCCAGGCAGCGAACGAAGAATTCGCGCCACGCCACGGGAAACGCGTGCCGCCGCATGTCAGTGCGGGCGGCACATGCAAGGCGGTCGACGAGCGGGCGGCCTGTCAGGAGATACGACATGGGCGTGGGCATGCAGATTGCCTGCCGAGGATTCGCGGGCGCCGCCGCGATCGAAGCCGAAGCCGGCGCGCAGCTGGTGCGGCTCGAACGGTTCCGCGCGCTGATCGACGGCTGCCACCTCGCGATCGAATCGCGCGGCGCGGCCGATGGTGTACGCACGTTCGACGTGCGGCTCGAACTGGTGATGCACGACGCGGCGCTCAGGCCGCTGCCGCCGTGCGTCGGCGACGATGTGGACGACGCGCTGCGCCGCGCATTCACGCAGGCCGAACAGGCGCTGATCGCGTGGCAGGCGGGCGATGAAAGCGTGGCGCTGCGCGACGCGGCGACCGGGGAAACGGCACGGTGACGCATGGCGCGTCGCGCGGGCGGCGCTGCGCCGTGCGTCAGACCCGTGCGAGCGCTTGCACGTCGATGATGCGCACGCGCTTGCCGCGCGTTTCGACCAGCGCGTCGCGATGGAACCGCGAGAACATCCGGCTGACGGTCTCGAGCTTCATCCCGAGATAACAACCGATTTCCTCGCGCGTCATCCGCAGGTTGAATTCCGTCGCCGAATAACCGCGCGCCTCGAAACGCGAAGAAAGATTCAGCAGGAAATGCGCGACCCGTTGCTCGGCCGACATCGTGCCCAGCAGCAGCATCTGGCTCGATTCGCGGACGATCTCGCTGCTCAGCATCTGGTAGAGGAAGTGCTGCATCGGCTTCATCTCGCGGCACGCCGTTTCGAGCGCGCCGAACGGGATGATGCACACGACGCTGTCTTCCAGCGCGATCGCGTCGCAGCAGTGCTGGCCACCGCCGATGCCGTCCATCCCGAGCGTTTCGCCGGCGATCTGGAAGCCCGTCACGTGCTCGCGGCCGTCGCGATGCATCATCACCGTCTTGAACGAACCCGCACGCACCGCATAGATGCTCTGGAACGGATCGTCGGTGCGGAACAGCGCGTCGCCCTGGCGAACCTGCCGCGTCGTGCAGATGATCGCGTCGAGCCGGCCGAAATCGGCCGCCGTCAGGTGCGGCGGCAGGCACATCGAGCGCATCGCGCAGACCGAGCAGCGCGCGGCGGGATGTTTGGCGGCGTCGGCGCGCGCGACCGCGCGAAGCGGAATCATCGGGCGGGGCGCGACGGGTACGTCGGCGGCGCAGGCGGTGGCGGTGGACATGAGTCGCTCCGGCTCGTCAGGGGTGGTGCGCGCGAGCGTGCACCAGGGATTCGATGACACGGCATGCGGCGTCGAATTCGACGGTCTTGTCGAAGAAGTAGTCGGCTCCCGCCGTCGCGCATGCCTCTCTGAATGCCGGTGCCGAGTGATTCGTCAGCACGATCGTGACGACGCGCGGCGCGGCCTTCGACAGCATCCCGATCAGGTCGAGACCGCTGCCGTCCGCGAGCCGCAGGTCGACGATCACCACGTCGGCGTGACTGCTGCGTATATGCGTCCACGCGTCCTGGCCGTCTTCCGCTTCACCCACGACGGCAACGCCGCGGATCGCGCCGACGAGCAGCGCGATCCGCTGCCGGACGGCGACGGCGTGATCGACGAGAAACACCCTGAGCGCGGCGGGTGACAGGCTGGCATTCATGCCGGCAGTATCGTGTTGCGCCGCGAAAAATGAAATCGGCCGAATTGGAAGTTTGTGTAGGCCGCTTCGACGCGTTGTAGGGCGTTTCCTACAACGCGTACGGGAAACCGCCAGAGCGGCTCCGATGTTGCGATGCCGCAAGCGCGGCCGGCGGGCTACGCCGCCGGGTCAGCCGGCCTGGCGCGCGTCCAGTGCATCGCGCGCCGTGCGGCACGCAGCCAGATCCCACGCGGCGCAGCCGACGCTCTTGAACAGCAGCGGCCCACCGCGAGTGAACGTGCCGTTCAGCACGTCGGCGAGCGACGCGACATCCTGCCAGTCGACCTGCGCGACGATCAGGTCGCCGGCCTCGTGGCGCGCGCCGGCCGGATCGTCGACGACGAGCCGGCTGCCGCGCACCGTGTTCGCGTCGATCTCGGCCGCGTCCGCGGTGAACGCGCCGACGCCGACCACGAGCCGGCCTTCGCGCGCGGCTTCGCGGTAGACGGGCGTGCGGCTCGTCGTCAGCGTGACGACGACATCGATCGCATCGGGAATCGCATCGCCGTCGAGCGGCACGAGCCGCGGCGCCTGCGCGCGGTGTGCGGCGCAGAACGCGGCCGCGCTGTCGGCGGTCGTGCCGCGCACGTGAAGGCGCGCTTCGGGAAAGATCGCCGCGAGCGCTTCAGCGTGATTGGCCGCCTGCTTGCCGGTGCCGATCAGCAGGATGTCGTGCGGCGCGGCGCCATGCAGCGCGTCGATGCCGAGCGCGGTGATGGCCGCCGTGCGGCGGCCGGTGACCGTCGGGCCGTCGAGCGCGAAGCGCATCTCGCCCGTGGTCGCGTCGTACGCGGTCACCTGACCGAGGATCGTCGGCAGCCCGCGCGCGCCGTTGCCGGGGCACACGTTCACGAGCTTGTGGGACGCGAGGTCATGTGCGCTCGACGGCATCGACAGCATCACGCCGCCAGCCTGCAGCGGCACGACCAGGCGTTCGGGGCTGACGATCTCGCCCGCCGCGTACTCGGCGACGGCCTGCCTGAGCGTGGCCAACAGTGCCGGGTAGTCGAGCAGCGCGGCCGTGTCGGCCGCATCGAAAACGGGAATCGGGGAAAGGGCGGTCATCGTGTACGTCGTATGCGTCGGTGAGCGTGGACGACGGGCGCATGCCGCGCCCGCCACGGAGCTGCCGGATACCGCGACACAGGGCAGTGTGGATCGAATCTATACCACTTGCTGGCGCACCCGCAAGCCAGAAAATAAAGCATCGCGCCGCTTTTGGTTCTAATATCTGTCCAGAAGGGTCGCATGGCATCGGTACCGGTGCTGCTCCGGTATAGTGCGAACCCATTCCAAATCCACGCCCGCGACCGGGCAGGAGCCACACGATGATGTCCGCGCGTCCCGAATCACTCGAAGGCGGTTTCAGGCCGCTGCAGATCTACGAGCAGGTTGCCGAGAAGATCCGCGACGAGATCCGTGCGGGACGCTATGCCGCCGATTCGCGGTTGCCGTCCGAGCGCGAGCTCGCGGGGCTGTTCCAGGTCGGCCGGCCGGCCGTGCGCGAAGCGCTCGGCGCGCTGCAGAACGAAGGGCTCGTTTACACGAAGCGCAATTCGGGCACGTATGTCGTCGCGTCGCCGCTCGACGTGCTCGCGCAGCGCGGCGACATGCACGCGGCGTCCGAGGCCGACTTCAGCCCGACGTCGACGCTCGACGTGCGGCTGATCCTGGAGCCCGCGATCGCGCGCCTCGCGGCCACGCACGGGCGGGCCGACCCTGGGGCCGAGCGTTATCTGGCTCAGATGGAAACCATCACCGACGTCGACGATCCGCACCAGCGCGCGCTGTGGAACGAGAGCGACCGGTTGTTCCACAGGCAGCTCGCGCTGATGACCGGCGACGCGCTGATCGTGAAGATTGCGGACGAAGTCGCGAAGACGATGGACCAGCCGCTCTGGAAGCGGCTGAAGGACGACGGCATCTACGACGCTGGCCGGATCCGGCTCTACGTGTCCGAACACCGGCTGATCTACGAGGCGATCGTGTCCGGCGACGCCGATGCGGCCGCGTTCTATGTCGAGCAGCACATCCGCCGCGTGCGGCGCGACATCACGCCGAAGTGACGCACGTGCCTTCGTTCTGGTATGAAATATGACCAAATATACGAAAAATATTTTGATATTGCTTGCGATGTGACCACGCATGTCCTACATTGGTTTCACACAAAACCAATCAGGAGACATCATGCGACACTTCATTACCGCGCTCTCGGTGGCTGTCGCCGCCGGTGCGCTGACTTCCGCGCACGCGCAGGAAGTCGTGATGATCGGCCATTCGGCGCCGCTGACCGGCCCGCAGGCCGCAAACGGCAAGGACAATGAAAACGGCGCGCGACTCGCCGTCGATGAGCTCAACAAGGCCGGCGTGAAGGTCGCCGGCAAGACCGTCACGTTCAAACTGGTATCCGACGACGACCAGGCCGACCCGAAGGCGGGCGTGCAGGTCGCGCAGAACCTCGTCGACAAGGGCGTCGTCGCGGTGCTCGGGCCGTACAACTCGGGCGTCGCGATCCCGGCGTCGCGCGTGTATTCGACTGCCGGCGTGCCGATGCTGCCGGTTGCGTCGAATCCGGCGCTCACGAAGCAGGGCTTCAAGAACATCTTCCGGATCGGCGCGAGCGACGAGCAGCTCGGCGGCACGATGGGCACCTTCGCCGCGAAGACGCTGAACGCGAAAACCGCCGCCGTCATCGACGATCGCACCGCGTACGGGCAGGGCGTCGCCGAGCAGTTCATGAGCGTCGCGAAGGCGAACGGGATCAAGATCGTCGACCAGGAATACACGAGTTCGTCGGCCACCGATTTCCTCGGCATTCTCACCAAGATCAAGGCCAGCAACCCCGACGTGATCTTCTTCGGCGGCTATGCGGCGCAGGGCGCGCCGATGGCCAAGCAGATGAAGCAGCGCGGGCTGCGCGCGAAGCTGCTCGGCGGCGACGGCATCTGCTCGGCGGACATGGGCAAGGTCGCGGGCGAAGCGGCATCGATCGTCTACTGCGCGCAGGGCGGCGTCGCGCTCGAGAAAACGGCGGCCGGGCGTGAATTCCTGAAGAAGTACCACGACACCTATCACACGGATACGCAGGTCTACGGCGTCAACTACTACGACGGCATGAAGCTGCTCGCCGACGCGATGGTCAAGGCCGGCACGACCACCGACAAGGCGAAGCTGACCGCGCAACTCGCGAAGTCGAACTATGCGGGTGTCGCGGGCACCTATTCGTTCGACGCGAACGGCGACCTGAAGGGCGCGCCGACGACCGTCTACGTGATCCGCAACGGCCTGCCGGAACCGTACGCGAAATAACCGGCCTGCCACCGGACGGCGGTCGGACCGCCGTCCTTCGTTTCCACGTATTCGATCGACCATGAAAATTTCCCGATCCCTTTCCACCGTCGAAGTCCATACGGGCGGCGAAGCGTTCCGCATCGTCACGAGCGGGCTGCCGCGCCTGCCGGGCGACACGATCGTCCAGCGCCGCGCGTGGCTCAAGGAGAACGCCGACGAGATTCGCCGCGCGCTGATGTTCGAACCGCGCGGCCACGCCGACATGTACGGCGGCTACCTGACCGAACCCGTGTCGGCGAACGCCGATTTCGGCGTGATCTTCGTGCACAACGAAGGCTACAGCGACCACTGCGGGCACGGCGTGATCGCGCTGTCGACCGCCGCGGTCGAGCTCGGCTGGGTGCAGCGCACGGTACCGGAAACGCGGGTCGGCATCGACGCGCCGTGCGGCTTCATCGAGGCCTTCGTCAAGTGGGACGGCGAACATGCGGGGCCCGTGCGCTTCGTCAACGTGCCGTCGTTCATCTGGCGGCGCGACGTGTCGGTCGACACGCCGTCGTTCGGCACCGTGACCGGCGACATCGCATATGGCGGCGCGTTCTACTTCTATGTCGACGGCGCGCCGTTCGACCTGCCGGTGCGCGAGTCGGCGGTGGAACGGCTGATTCGCTTCGGCGCGGAAGTGAAGGCCGCGGCGAACGCGAAGTACCCGGTCGTGCATCCGGAGATTCCGGAAATCAACCATATCTACGGCACGATCATCGCGAACGCGCCGCGTCATCCGGGCTCGACGCAGGCGAATTGCTGCGTGTTCGCGGATCGCGAGGTCGACCGCTCGCCGACGGGCTCCGGCACCGGCGGCCGCGTCGCGCAGCTGTACCAGCGCGGGCTGCTCGCGGCCGGCGATACGCTCGTCAACGAATCGATCGTCGGCACGGTCTTCAAGGGGCGCGTGCTGCGCGAAACGACGGTCGGCGACATCCCGGCCGTGATCCCGGAAGTGGAGGGCAGCGCGCATATCTGCGGGTTCGCGAACTGGATCGTCGACGAACGCGATCCGCTGACCTACGGTTTTCTCGTGCGCTGAGCATCGGCGCCGATCGGCCGCCGTCGCGCGGCTTCCCGGTTGTTGTACCAGGTTTGGCGCGTCGTTCCCGTTGCGGGGCACGCGCCTTTTTTGCGTGTGGACCGCCGCAAAGCGGCCACCGGCCGGCGGGCCGCGCGAGTTTTGGTACGATGCACCCTTTTCAGCCGAGCCCCCACCCGCGTGAATCGCCGAAACGTGTCGTCAGTGCGTGACTTCTGTGCCAGATGGGTCGCGCGCGCCCAACCCGTCGCGGTTGCCACCGCCGCGAGGGTCAAGCCTCTCGCCGCCACCGCGTGGCACCATCTCCGTCATCCGACGCGCCGCGGCGTGCTGCTCACGGCCGCCGCCGTGCCGTCGCTGTTCGCGCTGTACGTGGTGGTGCTCATCCCGTTCACGCCGGGCATCGGCGACATCCGCAAGGCACGCGTCGACCAGCCCGCGCAGGTGCTGTCCGCCGACGGCAAGCTGCTGGCCGAATTCAAGCCGTCGAACCGCGAGTGGGTGCCGCTCAAGCAGATCTCGCCGCACATGGTCGACGCGCTGATCGCGACCGAGGATCATCGCTTCTACGAGCATCACGGCCTCGACTGGAAGCGCACGGCGTCGGCCGCGCTGCATACGTTCTCGGGCGATCGCCAGGGCGGTTCGACGATCACGCAGCAGCTCGCGCGCAACCTGTATCCGGACGAGATCGGCCGTGCGCCGACGCTCACGCGCAAGGTGAAGGAGGCGATCACCGCGCTGAAGATCGAGGCGGTCTACAGCAAGGACCAGATCCTCGAGACCTACCTGAACACGGTGCCGTTCCTGTACAACGCGTACGGCGTCGAGATGGCTGCGCGCACCTATTTCGACAAGTCGGCCGACGAGCTCGACGTGCTCGACAGCGCGACGCTCGTCGGCATGCTGAAGGGCAACAGCTACTACAACCCGGTGCTGAATCCCGAGCGCGCGCTGCAGCGGCGCAACACGGTGCTCGGCCAGATGGTGAAGTACGGCAAGCTGTCGCCCGCCCAGTTCGCGCAACTGCAGCGCCGGCCGCTGCGCATCGATTTCGAGCGCCAGAAGGAGCCGCCGGGGCCCGCGCCGCATTTCGCGCAGCAGTTGCGCAAGTGGCTGATCGCGTGGGCCGACCGCAACGACTACAACATCTATTCGGACGGGTTGATCGTGCGCACGACGATCGACTCGCGGCTGCAGCAGATGGCGACGCAGGCGCTCACGCTGCAGGGCAATCAGCTGCAGGGCATCGCGAACAACGCGTGGAGCGGCCGCGACGGCTGCGGCACCGACAACGAGGTGTTCCGCACCTTCATGCGCGAGTCGCCCGAGTACAAGGCCGCGCAGGACGCCGGCAAGGACGACGCGGCCGCGATGAAGCTGCTCGCGGCCGACCGCGGCTTCTTGCGCGCACTGTGCAAGACGAAGACCGACGTGCAGGCCGGCTTCCTCGCGATCGATCCGCGCGACGGGCAGATCCGCGCATGGGTGGGCAGCCGCGACTTTACCAGCGAGCCGTTCGATCACGTCGCACAGGCGCGCCGCCAGCCGGGCTCGACGTTCAAGCCGTTCGTCTATGGTGTCGCGTTCGCGAACGGGATGAAACCGGACGACACGTTCATCGACCAGCCGGTCGAGATCCCGTTGAAGGGCGGCGAGATCTGGCGGCCGAACGACGACGTGCCGCCGACCGGCAAGCCGATGACGCTACGCGACGCGGTCGCGCTGTCGCGCAACCGGATCACCGCGCAGGTGATGGAGAAGGTCGGGCCCGCGGCCGTTGCGCGGCTCGCACGCGACATGGGCGTGCGGGAAAGCCCGCTCGAACGCGTGCCGTCGCTCGCGCTCGGCACGAGCCCGGTCACGCTGAAGGAAATGGTCGCGTCGTACGCAACGATCGCGAACGGCGGGCTGTATGTCGAACCGCAGATGGTGACTCGCATCGAGAACCGCCAGGGCGACGTGCTCGCCGAATACGCGCCGGCGCCGCCCGAGCGCGCGCTCGACGCCGAAACCGACAAGGTGCTGCTCGGCGTGATGCGCGATGTCGTGACCCGCGGCACGGGCGGCAGCATCCGCACGCGCTTCGGGATCCGTGGCGACGTGGCCGGCAAGACGGGCACGACGCAGGACAACGCGGACGGCTGGTTCATCCTGATGCAGCCCGGCCTCGTCGCGGGTGCATGGGTTGGGTTCGACGACGGCCGCGTGACGCTGCGCAGCGATTACTGGGGGCAGGGCGCGCACAGCGCGCTGCCGATCGTCGGCGATTTCTTCCAGCGCGCGCAGCGCGCCCGGATCGTCGACACCAAGGCGAAATTCGATACCGAACCGTCGCCCGGCTGGTTCGCATCGCTGCGCGAGCGCGTGACCGACCTGTTCGATACGTGGTTCAGGCCCGAGCCGCAGAAGGCACCCGCATCCGTCAGGACGCAGCGTATCGAGCGCCCGCCCGAGGCCGACGAAAGCGAGGCATCGGGCGCGTCGGCGGCATCGGCGCCCGAAGCGGCGTCCGGCGGCATCGTCGAGGAATGGATACCGGCGTCCGAAGTGGCCGCATCGGCCGCCGCGCTGTCGGCCGGCGCATCGCAACAGGAGCCCGCGCAGCCGCCGGCGGGTGCCAGTACGACGAACGGGGGCAGCGCACCAACCGCAGCCCCTTCGGCCACGCCGGCCCAGCCGCCTGCGCCGGTCGCGCCCGACGCGACTGGCCCGACCGGCGCTTCGCAGTAACGGAGCCGTTCAGATTTCGCGCGATGCTGCCGTAATCAAGTTGTCACGACAGATCGCGCGGTCGCTCCGCGCCTTTCCGATGCGACTTCCCACCGACTACGTCGCGCTCGCGCGTGACGATCTCGCTGCCGGCGTCCCGCTCGGCTTCGATCTCTACGATGCCGACGGCGCCGCGCTGCTGCCGATCGGCACGATCCTGCGCGATCCCGCGCAGCATGCTTTCCTGTTCGATCATTTCCGGCCCGTGCGCCGGCGCGATGCCACCGACACCGATCCGCCCGTGCATGGCGAAGTGCCGCCGGCCACGCGCATGGGGTTGTCGGCAGGCGCCGCGATCGGCATCCGCCGCCGGGTCGGCACGACCCGCGCGCTGCAGCGCTGCCGGCTGATCGGCGTCGCGGCATCGGGCGCGCTGTTCGTCGAGCCGCTGCCGGCGGCCGTGCTCGAATTCGCGCGCGGCGACGACGTCGAGGCGGTGGCGATCGGCCGGGCCGCGGTGTCCCGCTTCGGCGCGACGGTCGAATCGGTGCAGGCGTCGGGCGCCACGCGCTTCATGATCCTGTCGCCGCCCGGCTTCGTCGACCGGTTGCGCACACGCGCGGAGCCGCGCGTGCCGGTACGGATCGCGGCTTGCTGCACGGGAGGCGCCGACGGGGAGGACGCCATCGGATTGGTGCACGACATCAGCCTGAGCGGGCTGTCGATTGCCGTCGACCGGACGATCGCCGCAACCGGCGAGCCGATACGCGTGCTGCTTCCGTACGCGATGGACGACCGCGTCGAGCAGCTGGCACTCGACGGCACCGTGCGGGCCGTACATGCGGACCCGGCCGCGCCGGCGCTGACGCTTCATCACGCGGCGTTGGGCGAAACCGGCGCAGACAACCTGATCCGTCTCAAGGCGCTGCTGTTCGACAGGTTGATGGCGTCGACGCACACCGATCACCCGCGCTGACGCGTGGTGGGGGCACGCCGGATGCCGTATCGCGACATTCAGTGCATGAATACCGACAATCATCTGATGAATGGATCTATTCCGCTGGAATTGTACGATTTCCGTCAACAGTGAATTTGCGATTTAAGTATTTACCCTGATAGTCGCGCCTCCTAGACTTCTACTCATGCGCAACGACTCCGAGTCCGAAGCGCCTGATAAAACAATCCTGGAGGTAACGCATCATGAAATCGCTGATCAAGGCAGTTGCACTGGCCGCCCTGGTGGCCGCACCGGTCGTCTCGTTCGCCCAATCGAACCAGCAGCCGCTGACCCGCGCGCAAGTGCGCGCCGAACTGGTCCAGCTCGAAAAGGCTGGCTACAACCCGAACGACTGGATGAACTATCCGGAAAACATCCAGGCCGCACAGGCAAAGATCGCCGCCGCGCAGACCGGCGCGCAAGCTGACGCAACGGGCTACGGCGCGAACGCCGCCGCGACGTCGCAATCGGGTCAGCGCGTGGTCGTGCCGGCCGCAACCGATCGTTCTTCGGTGTTCTTCGGCCACTAAGCCGGTGGCCGGATAGCGGCCTTCGGGGCCGCGGCCAAAGTAGTATCGAAAAGCCCGCACTCGTCACGAGTGCGGGTTTTTTTGCGTCGTCTCCATTGAGTGGCCCACCGTACATCCCGATCCAGGAATTCGACGTTTTAATACGACCGGAAATTAAAACGGGACCACGGGGGGGATCATGCAAGTGTCTGGGCTTGCCTGGCGACAGGCGTTTTTGTGCGTGTGCATGTCGATTTTCGTTGCGTGGCTGCCGTCGAGCGCCGCGGCGGCCGTCACGGCGTCTTATTCCGACATCGTGTCGGCGGACAGCGGGCAGTGCGTCGCGATCGCAGGCAACTCGGCCGCCTCCGGCGCGGGCGTCGTGCAGGTCTCGTGCGCGGGACAGGGCAACACGACGTGGTCGTTCGTGCCTGTCGGCGCGAATTATCACATCGTGTTGCAGGGCAGCGGCCTGTGCCTGAACGTGCCGGGCGGCTCGCGTGCCAGCGGCACGCCGCTTATCCAGTATTCGTGCCAGGGCGACACCCTGACCAACGACCAGTGGACCATCACGGCCGTTGGCGCAAGCTACCGGATCGTGTCGGTCTCGAGCGGCATGTGCCTGAACGTCAACGGCGGCTCGCGCGCATCGGGCGCACAGTTGATCCAGTATCCGTGCCAGGGCGCGACCGCGCTGAACGACCAGTTCAACCTGTATCTGCCGGTCGCCGCATTCTCCAACATCGTGTCCGCGAGCAGCGGTCGTTGTCTGACGATCAGCGGCAATTCGACCAATGCGGGCACCGCGATCGTGCAGGGCGCGTGCTCGACCCAGAGCAACGCGGGCTGGTCGCTGCTGCCGGCCGGCAGTGGCTATCACGTCGTGTCCCAGCGCACCGGTCAGTGCCTGAACGTGTCGGGCGGCACGGGAGGGAGCGGCACGCCATTGATCCAGTATCCGTGCCAAAGCGATGCGCAAACGAACGACCAGTGGACCGTCGCTGCCGCGTCAGGCTCGAACTACCGGCTGGTGTCGGTCGCGAGCGGCATGTGTGCGAACGTGAGCGGCGGCGCGCTCACGGACGGCGCGGCGCTGGTCCAGTACCCGTGCCAGGGCGCGACCGCGCTGAACGACCAGTTCACGCTTGGCCTGCCGCAGAGCTTCCCGGTTACGCTGCCTTCGGCGTGGAGTCCCGTCATCCCGCTGCCGGTCAATCCGATCGGCATTGCGAACGTGCCGAACGGCAAGCTCGTGATGTGGTCGGCGGACCAGACCTTCAGCTTCCAGAACGACGTCGGCAACACGGCTACGCAGACGCAGACAGCGCTGTTCGACCCCGCGACGAACCGGGCGACGCAATTCCTGGAGACGTCCGCGGGCTCTGACATGTTCTGCCCGGGCACGGCGATGCTGTCCGACGGCAGGTTGCTCGTGAACGGCGGCGACAGCAGTCCGAAGACGACGCTGTACGACTGGAACAGCAACACGTGGAGTGCGTCGGCGACGATGAACATTCCGCGCGGCTATCAGGGCGACACACTGCTGTCGAATGGCTCGGTGCTGACGCTTGGCGGCTCATGGAGCGGCGGCCAGGGTGGCAAGAGCGCGGAAGTCTGGAACGGCGCCAACTGGACGGTGCTGTCCGGCGTGCCGGAAACCGGCATCGTGGGCCCGGATCCGCAAGGCATCTATCGGGGCGACAACCACCTGTGGCTGTTCGCGCAGAGCAACGGCAGCGTGTTCCACGCCGGCCCGAGTGCGCAGATGAACTGGATCTCGACCAGCGGCAGCGGCACGATCCAGTCCGCCGGCACGCGCGGCGCCGATCCCTACAGCATCAACGGCACGGCGTCGCTCTATGACATCGGCAAGATTCTGAAGACCGGTGGCGCGAAGTCGTACCAGCAGAACGGCAGCGCGTCGAGTTATGCATCGAATGCGGTCTACCAGATCGACATCACGCGCGGACCGAACCAGCCGGTCACGGTGCAACGCCTGAACGGGATGACCTACCAGCGCGCGTTCGCGAACAGCGTCATTCTGCCGGACGGCAGCATCGTGATGATCGGCGGCCAGAGCCTGCCGATGCCGTTCACCGACACGACGGCGATCATGGTTCCGGAGATCTGGAACCCGAAGACCCAGCGCTTCAATCTGCTGAAGCCGATGCAGACGCCACGCACCTATCACAGCACGGCGATCCTGCTGCCGGACGGCCGCGTGTTCGCGGGCGGCGGCGGGCAGTGCGGCACCGGTTGCGTGAACAATCACCTGAACGCGGAGATCCTCACGCCGCCCTACCTGCTCAATGCCGATGGCTCGCCGGCCGCGCGCCCCGCAATCGCGAGCGCGCCTTCGGCGGCGAGTCGCGGCGCATCGATCGAGGTCGCGACGCGCGGTCCGGTCGCGTCATTCGTGCTGATGCGCCTGTCGTCGGTGACGCACACGACGAACAACGATCAGCGCCGCATTCCACTGGCCATCGTCAATGCGAGCGGGACATCGTACCGGCTCGCGATCCCGTCGGATGCCGGCGTGGTGCTGCCCGGCTATTACATGCTGTTCGCGCTAGACGCGAACGGCGTGCCGAGCGTGTCGACGTCGTTGCAGATCTCGTGACGCCGCATCCCCGATTCGGGCGGCGCGTGGCGGCGTGGCTGGCAGGCGCGTGCGTCGCCACGGCGATGTACGGCGGGAGCGCCGCCGCGGCCGGCGACGCTCCCGCGCGCGGTCAGGCACTCTTCGACGGCGCCGCGCCGCTGCAAGGGCGGCTGTCGACGCATCCGGACAGCCTGCCGCCGCCCGTGGTGCGCTGCGCGAACTGCCATGCGGCGGGCGCGGGGCCGGCCGTGCCGAACTCGCTTGCGCCGCGTCTCACGCACGACTGGCTGACTGCGCCGCGCGGCCGGCGCGGCGGCCCGCTGACGCGCTACGATCGCGACGCCTTCTGCGCGCTGCTGCGCACCGGCCTCGATCCGGCCTATGTCCTCGTCAACGTCGAGATGCCGCGCTACACGCTCAATGAACGCGACTGCACGGCGCTCTGGCGATATTTGAACGGAGGCGGGGCATGAGCGTACTGGACGAGCACGCCCGTCGGCGGCGCGCGTGGCTGACGGCGGCGCTCGCGCTGGCGGCGCTGCGACCCGGCTCGGCGCCCGCCGTCCCGATCGTCGGCTATCACGGCGGGCGCGTCACGCCGCCGGTACCGGTGCCGGACGTACCGGTACACACGGCAGACGGCCGCGCGACCCGTTTGCGCGCGCTGCTGAACGGCCGGGTGACGGCATTGCAGCTATTCTTCACCGGTTGTTCGTCGACCTGTCCTATCCAGGGCGCCGTGTTCCAGCGCGTGCAAGGATTGCTGGGGCCGCGCGGGCATCCCGACGTGCAGTTGCTGTCGCTCAGCGTCAGTCCGCTCGAGGACACACCCGCGCGGATGCGCGCGTGGCTCGCACGCTTCGATGCGAGGCCGGGCTGGATCGCGGCCGCGCCGGAGCTGAAGGATGTGGACGTATTGCAGGCGTTGTTTGGCGGCGGACTCACGGGACTCGACAATCACAGCACGCAGGTCCAGGTGGTCGACCGGGCTGGCGCGCTGATCTGGCGGACCTACGAATTGCCGTCAGCCGAATCGGTCGCGGACATCTTGCGGCGCGCGTGAGCAGCGCGCCGCAAGATGACACGCTTGTTTCCGCACGCCCGCATGAGCCGGGGTGTACGCGGTGCGTCTGCCTCGCGTCACCGTGCGGCGCTCGCGTGGCGGGCGCGGGTCGCGAGCACGGCCGCGACGCCACCGAGAATGGCGGCCGACGCGAGCGCAAGCCGCCAGGTCGGCTGTTCCGACAGCAACAGCACGGCACCGCACGCGGCAAGCGGCGGCACGGACAACTGGATCGCCGCGGCGCGCATGGCCGTGAGGTGCCGCAGCGCGGCATACCAGACGACGTAGCCGAGGCCTGATGTGAGCGCACCGGAAAGCACGGCAAGCGCGACGCCGGCCGGCGTCAGGTGGATGCGGGCGGCGAGTACGGCGCTCAACGCGAGCGCCAGCGGTGCGGCACGCAGGAAGTTGCCGGCGGTCGCCGCGACCGGATCGGCAGGCTTGCGGCCGCGAATCGAATAGATACCCCATGCAACGCCGGCGACGGTCATCAGCGCGGCGCCTTGCGGCGTCGGCGCCGCGAGCCCCGGCGACACGAGATACAGCAGCCCGCCGAGCGCGACACCGAAGCCGGCCCAGCCCGCCGGGGCGAACCGTTCGCCGGCGCGCCATCCCCACGCGAACATCGTCAGTTGCACCGCGCCGAACAGGATCAGCGCGCCGGTTGCCGCACTGACGGTCAGATACGCGAACGAGAAGCACGCGACATAGGCGAACAGCATCGCCGCCGCGGGCCAGTCCGCGGGTGGCACGGGCCGTCGCGCACTCGTGCGCACGATGATCGCGAGCATGAGCGCGCCCGCCACGAGTCGCACGCTGCCGAAGCTGGCCGCGTCGATCCGCCCGGCCTGCAGCGCGAGCCGGCACAGCAGCGAATTCGATGCGAATGCGAGCATCGCGACGGACGTCAGCGCGACGACCCGCACGCCCGGCCGCAGGTGCAGCGCGAACACGGAGGCGGGCGGGCGCATCGCGGGCCTCACGCGTGGTTCGCGACGATCAGCACCGCCACACCGAACAGCGCGGCGCCGAGCGGCGCCGTGAGTTGCCGTCCCCACGTTGCGTTCTTTTCAAGGGCCATCAGCGCGGCAAGCGACAGCATCCAGCCGAGACTGCCGGCGCCGACGACGAACATCAGCAGCATCAGCGCCCAGCAGCACCCGACGCAGAAGAGCCCGTGGCTTGCGCCCAGCGCAAACGCGTGCCGCAGCGGCGCGCGACCGCGCCAGTGGCTGATCACGAAACTGAAAGGGGTGCGGCAACGGTCCAGGCAGCGTTCCTTCAGGCTGCTGAACTGAAATGCGCCGGCGAGCGCGAACACGGCCGCGCCGATCAGCCAGCCGCGCCACGCGAGTGCCGGCACGTGCGCAACGCCCGTCAGCACAAGGGCATGCAGGCCGTGCGCGACGAGGCCGAAGCCGCTCCACGCGGCGACGTAGCCGACGCCGACGAGCGCGAGCAGGCGCGTCTGGTCGGGGCGGCTCGCGACGACGCGCGCGAACGCGTCGAACAACGACAGCGTCGTCGGCAGCATCATCGCGAGAATCATCAGCGTCCAGGCGGCCGCGTCGAGCACGGCCGGCAGCCATAGCGCGCCGCCCGGCAGCGCGCGACAAAGCACGCTGAACGGTGCGGAGGCGTCGCCGTCGCCGTGCTCGAGATAACGCCCGTACGGACTGCGCGTCCACGCCCACAACGTGACCCACGCGAATGCAACGAGGCTCGTGAGCACAAGCGGAAACAGGCGCCGGTGCAGCGACGCTGCCATGGCTGTTTCCGTGCGACCGCGATTCACGCGTCGAACAGGAACGTGCTCTGCAACGCGTTGTGATTCTTCAGATCGACGTCGATGCCGATCGCCGCATTCTTCGATCGATAGACGGGCGCCTTGCCGACGAACACGGGGGCGCCGGGCACGGTCGAGAACACGGTGTCGGTCAGCGTCGTCTGTGCACCGCTCGGGCCCAGGTACGGCTCGAGTTCCGCGTGATAGTCGGTGCCGATCGACAGTGTGCCGCGTGCACCCTCGACGTCGAATCGGATCGGTGCGCGCTCGATCGACACGACCGTACCGATCAGTTTCGCGAGCTCGGCGATCGGGCCGCCGGCTTGCCCTGTGTAGACCTTGAGCAGCGCCTGCTCCTGCGCTTCGGACGCCGTGTCGCTGACAAAAATCGCGGCTGTCCAGTTGCCTTGCAGGATATTGCCCGGCACGCGGCACACCGCGGCGATCGTGTTGCCGCCGACGTCTACGCCGTCGACCGTGCCCTTGTCCACATGCCAGGCGACGATGGTGTCGCACACGCCGAAATCCGGATCCTCGCCGATCCAGCAGGGGCACAGTACGCGACAGTTGCAGACCTCGAGCAGACGGCCTTCCAGGTGATAGCTCATGATTTCCTCCAGAGAGCGACGGCGATTGCGCGTGGCGCAGGACGGAGGAAACCGGCTGACGAAACAAACGTCACACCCGCTCGGCGGCACGAACGCGAAATGCGCAGAGGAATGCGCGGAAGCGGAGACGGGATGGATGCGATAACACGGGCCTGATGCGGCGTATCGATTTTCCCAGTGTAGGCGTGCGTGAACGATATGCAAGCCGGCGCGCGCATGATGCCGGCTGACAAGCGATCGCGCGTGCGCTAGCATCGCGGACGGTGTCGCCGCGCGCCGAGGCGCGGCTGGGGCGTCAGGCTCCGCACCGGGTTCCACGACCTCAACGAACAACAAGGAGCATCCATGCGTGTCTTGACCGGTCTGCTGTGCTCGCTGGCACTGGCGGCGAACGTCGCCCATGCGCAGACGAATTGTGCGGACGCGACGGATCAGGCGGCGATGACGGCATGTGCCGACCGCGCGTACAAGAAATCCGACGGGGAATTGAACCGGACCTACCAGGCCGTCACCGCGCGCCTGCGCGATGCGCGGCCGCTTGCCGACAAACTGGTGAATGCGCAGCGCGCGTGGATCGCGTACCGCGATGCCGAATGCAATTTCTCCAGCGCGAACGCCGAGGGCGGCAGCGTGTATCCGATGGTCGTGTCGACCTGCCTCGACGATCTGACGAAGGCGCGCACCGAAACGCTGAAGGGTTATCTGTCCTGCGAGGAAGGCGACCTCGCGTGCCCGGTGCCTGCCAAGTAAAGGTCGCGTACGGTGCACCCGGCCGCATGCCGCGGCCGGTCAATCCAGCGATCCGCTGCTGGACGTCGTCCGTTACACGTCGTCCGTTTCGTCGAGCAGCTTGTGCCGCATCGCATAGCGCACGAGTGCCGCTTCGTGCGGCATCTGCATCTTTTCCAGGATCCGCGTCTTGTAGGTGCTGACCGTCTTCGCGCTCACGCACAGCGCCTGCGCGATCTCGGTCAGCGTCTGGCCGGCGGCGATCCGCCGGAACACGTCGAATTCGCGGTCGGACAGCCGCTGGTGCGGCAACGTCTCGGCCGGCTCGTTCAGGCTCTGCGCGAACTGCTCCGCCATCGCGAGGCTCACGTAGACGCCGCCCGAGGCCACCTTGGTCACCGCGCCGACCAGCTCGGCGCTCGCGCTTTCCTTCGTCAGATAGCCCGACGCACCCGCACGGAATGCGCGCACCGCGTATTGCTGTTCCGCGTGCATCGTCAGCACGAGCACGCGCAGCGCGGGCTTCTCGTCCTTGATCTGCTTGATCAGTTCGACGCCGTTGCGGCCCGGCATCGACAGGTCGAGCACGAGCACCTGCGCGGGCGTCGAACGCACGAGCGCGATCGTCGACGGGCCGTCGCAGGCTTCTCCGGCCACCTCGAATCCGGTGGCGTTCTGGAGGATGTGTCGTAGACCGTCACGCACGAGCGTGTGGTCGTCGGCGATGAGCACCTTGATCATGAGATAAGCGTTTCCTGTTGAACGGTACTGAGCGGAAACGACACGGTAATCGAGAAACCGCGCGCGAGCGCGGTGTCGATCGTCACGGTGCCGCCCAGCATGTGTGCGCGTTCGCGAATGCCGATCAGGCCGAACGATTTGTCCTCGTGGGCCGGACCGCCGGGCGCCGCGCCGCGGCCGTTGTCCGCGACGCGCAACACGCAGAAGCCTTCCTCGACGTCGAGCCGCAGCGCGACGCGCGTCGCATCCGCATGGCGCGCGACGTTCGTCAGCGCTTCCTGAACGATGCGGAACAGCGTGGTTGCGCCCGCGCTGGTAAAGGTGAGGCCGCCGGTTTCGACGTGACGCTCGACATCGATTCCGTAGCGGTTCGTGAAATCGTTCGCGAGCCATTCGATCGCGGGCACGAGGCCGAGATCGTCGAGCATCACGGGCCGCAGGTCGGCCGCGATGCGCCGCACCGATGCGACCGTTGCGTCGATCAGCCGCCGCATGCCTTGCAGGTGCGACTGCACGTCCTCGTCGGGTTGCGCGCGGCCGGGCACGCGCAACTGCTGCTCGACGACCGACAGGTCCATCTTCAGCGCAGTGAGTTGCTGGCCGAGATCGTCATGCAGTTCGCGTGCGATGCGGGTCTTTTCTTCCTCGCGCACGTTCTGCAGGTTCGCCGACAGTTCGCGCAATTCCTCGCGCGACCGCTTCAGCGCGTTCTCGGCACGCAGCCGCTCGGTGATGTCGCGCAGCATCACCGTGTAGAGCTTGCCCGACGCATCGCGGATCTGCGAGATCGATGCCTCGATCGGAAATTCCTCGCCGTTGGCGCGCAGCCCGAACAGCACGCGCTGGCGGCCCATCTGCCGCTCGGAAACGCCCGTCACGCCGAACTGGTCGACGTGCTTCGCGTGCGCGGCGCGGAACCGTTCGGGGATGAAGCGCGACAGCGGTGCGCCGATCGCCTCCATCGCGGACACGCCGAACACCTGCTCGGCCATCGGATTGAAGATCACGACGGTCTGCTTCTCGTCGATCGTGATGATCGCTTCCATCGACGAACGGATGATGCCCATCATCCGCGCCTCGTTGAGGATGCCGCGGCTGCTCGCGCCGGCATCCGCCGCGGCGCCGGACCGGCCGCGCACCAGCGCATGGACGAGCGCCGCGAACGCGAACGACGCGATCAGCCCCGCGGCGAGCACGGTGCCGGCCGCGCGCTGCGCGCCGGTCGCGCTCGGGCGGCCGTCCGCGGAATAGGCGAGCGTCAGCACGGTGCCGCCGAAATTCAGTTCCTCGGTGCGCCGCAACAGGTCGGGCGACGTCGAGGCCTCGTCGGTCGTCGTCTCGACGCTGACGATCGCGCGCCGATCGCCGCCGGCGGTCATCCACAGGTCGATCCCGCGTTCCGCGTCGAGCGCGCGCTCGACCAGGCGCCGCGGGCTCAGCGCCGCGAACAGCACCCCGTCGGCGCCGGCTTCGCGCGTGCCGGAGGGTGTGGCGGCCGCATGCGGCGAGGTGGTCACGGGCAGGAACAGCGTGAGGGTGCGCGCGTCGCGCGATGTGTCGTCGTCGGCCGAGTGGACGCCGAGTGCGATGTCGCCAGACTGCAGCGCGCGCGCCAGCGGCGCGGCGTCGGACGTGCCGAAGCGCACGACCGACGAACTCGATGCGGGCGCGCTGAGTGTCGCGGCCGCGAACGCGCCCGCCGGCATCGGTCTCGCGCCGGCGAGGGCACTGCGCGTCGCGGGCGGCAGCGGGACATAGCCGATCTGCCGGACCGGCGAGCGGCCGCTGTCGAGATCGAGCGTCTCCGCATAACGGCGCCATTGCTCGGGCGTCATGTCCGGGACGAGATTGAACACGCCGCGCGCGCCTTCAAGCACGGCGACGCCGGACTGCAGCTCGTGGCGCAGCATCGCGGTCACGTGTGTCGTGCGGCGTTCGAAGCGTGTACGGACGGCGCTTTGCCACTGCTCGCGCACCAGCAGGGCGACGCCGAGCGACAGCACCGCGCCGGCGCACAGCGCAACGACGCCGGCCGCGAGCGGCTGGCGTAACATGATCTGGAGGCGCGTGGGCCCTCGGGCATCACGCGTCGGGGTTCCACTGGCGGTCATTCGATGGTCATTCGGTTGTCGGGGCAGCCCTTAGCACTCGGGCAGCGCGGCAAAACCGGGCAAAACTCGCACCGGCTGCGTGCAACGTCTATTTTCAAGATGAAATTGTGCGCGTTTTACACTTTTTATGTAATGGGGTCAGCTGAAAATGCGGCAAACGGTGCGGAGCAGCGGGCGTGCCGGCCGCGCTTGACGCGCATCAAGAGGCGCGTCGGCACGTGGAGCAGACTGTTCGGCAGGCAAGTCGGCACCGGGTCGGCTTGCGGTAACGGGCCGCCGTTGCGCAACGCGCGACGCGTGTCCGGTCGGAGGGACGGACCATGTACAAGCGGATTTTCGTCGGGCTCGACGGCAGCCCGAGCGCGCGTCTCGCGCTGAACGAGGCGATCCGGATCGCAGCGGCGTCAGGGGGCGAGGTCACTTGCGCGTACGTTGTCGAGCATCGGCCGCAGCTCGTCGACGTCGATGCGGGCTTCGCGGCCGAGCGCGACGGCGATGCGGCCGCCACCGCTGCCGCGACGCCGGTGCTCGACGCCGCGAAAGCGGTGCTCGAGCAGCAGCACGTGCAGGGCTCCGTGCGCGCGCTCGACGCATACGGCGAGGACGTCGCCACGGTGCTGATGCGCACGGCGGCCGAAGCCGACGCCGACCTGATCGTGATGGGCACGAGCGGGCGACACGGGCTGCGCCGGCTGCTGCTCGGCAGCGTCGCGGAATCGCTGCTGCGCGCGGCCGACCGGCCCGTGCTGCTGGTGCGGCACGACGAGCCGGCCGCGCCGACGGCCGCGTGATGCACGCGGTGAGGCGCTGACGCATCAGCGATCGCGGGCAGGGGACTGCCGCTCGCGTTCGCCGGATGTCTGCGTGATGAAACGCGCGACGCGCCGATCGGCGCATCGCGCGCGAGTGCGCCTGTCGCGTTCGACGCATGCGTCGTCGGGACGAGGGCGCCCCGGATGCGCACGCATGGGCGTTTTTGCGCACCCGCGGTTGCATCCCGACACGCAGTTCTGGCAGCATCGACCGGTGTCCGCTTCTTCGCCGCGTGCATGGCCGCGGCGATCGACGCTGCGGCATCCGTCAGTAGCCGACCCGGTCGCATCCGCGATGAACGGGGCCGTACGCCGGATGCCCGGTTCCTTACCTTACCGACGTCATCCGCCATGCCGATTTCCGCCGCCGACCTGATTCGCCAGTTCAATCTGCAGCCGCACCCCGAGGGCGGCTATTTCCGCGAAACCTACCGCGCGACCGATGCGGTCGTGCGGCCGGCCGACGGCGCGCCGCGCGCCGCGTCGACCGCGATCTACTACCTGCTGTGCGACGGCGCCTATTCGTCGTGGCACCGGATCCGTTCCGACGAGGTCTGGCATTTCTACGCAGGCGATCCGATCGAAGTGTGGGTGCTCGACGAACGAGAAGGGCTGACGATCCACCGGCTCGGCAATCCACTCACGCATCCGGGCACCGTGTTCCAGGCAGTCGTGCCGGCCGGATGCTGGTTCGGCGCGCGCTGCGCAATGCCGGAGCACGTCGCGCTTGTCGGCTGTACGGTTGCGCCGGGGTTCGAGTTCGCGGAATTCGAGCTGGCGGATCCGGCCACGCTGGCCGCCGCGTTTCCCGACTACGCGGAACACGTCGCCCAGCTCGCGCCGCGTCCGGACGCGTAAGCGCGACAGCGGCGCAGGCAGCGGCCAGAAGCCCGCGCGGACGGCGTGTGTTCCGCGCGATTATGGCCAAACCCGTTTAGAATGCCCGTCATGCACAGGGTCGGCTGCGGACGTGCCGCGGCGGCCGTTGCGCAGCCGTCCCGACGCCCCCGGTCGCACGGCCCGCATGTCTTCCAGGAGCGCCGCCGTGTGGCACTTTCCGATTGCAATTCCATCGTCGCTCGGCCCTTGGGCCGTGTTCGCGAGCGTGTTGATCACGCAGCTCGGCGTGCCGGTGCCGGCCGTGCCGATGCTGATTCTCGGCGGCACGATGGCGGCAATGGGGCAGGCGTCGTGGGCCAGCATGTTCGCGGCGGCGATCGGCGCGACGATGCTCGCCGATTCACTGTGGTTCTTCATGGGCCGTACGCGCGGCCGGCGCCTGCTGAACGGCCTCGTGCGCTTCTCGCTGTCGCTCGACACGACGCTGCGCTTCGCGCGTAACGTATTCGAAAGATACGGCGCGCCGCTGCTCGTGCTGTCCAAATTCCTGCCGGGCCTCGGCCTCGTGTCGGCGCCGCTGCTCGGCACGACCGCGATCGGCGTCGGCGTGTTCCTGTTCTGGGATCTGGCCGGCGCGTCGCTGTGGGCCGCGTTCTGGCTGATCGGCGGTGCGGCCATTCACGACCAGATCGTGCAGTTCGTGCTGTGGGTGCGCGCGAGCGGCGGCACGATCCTCGACGCGTTCCTCGCGATCTTCATCACGTTCCTGCTGTACCGTTGGGTGCGCCGCGTGCAGTTCCGCCGTTATCTCGCCCAGGTTCGCATCTCGCCGCCGCAGCTGGTCGAGATGATGACGTCGGACGAGCCGCCGCTGATCTTCGATGCGCGGCCGAAAGCGATTCGCGAGCGCGAGCCGTACCGGATCGCCGGCGCGGTGCCGGTCGATCTCGATTCGCCGGACCTGCTCGACCCGGAATTGCTGAAACGGCCGATCGTCGTGTATTGCGTGTGCCCGAACGAGGCCACGGCCAAGCGCCTGATCGCGAAGATGCAGCGCAAGAAGATGATCCACAACATCCGGGCGCTGAAGGGCGGCCTCGATGCGTGGGAGAAGCACGGCTTCCCGGTCGAGCCACTGCCGGCCGACCTCGATGCGTCGCGTTATTTCGTGCGTCCCGAACACGGGGCGCTCGAAGGCGAATATACGGTGCGCGCGACACTGTCCAAATAAATGCGCGCGCGATGTTGCGCGCATTTCAATTCCCCCATCCGTTTCACGCACCACGATTTTTACGAAAATCGGCTGGCGTGAAACGTCTGATCATTCTTATAATCCCGCCTGCATATTGCGTGTGCTTGATTGCACACATTCGACGCGCATTCGTTCGCGCCGAAAACGATTGATCCCGTTGCCGTCCGTCTCGCGCACAGCCGCGTCGCACGGGCCGCACGGGCGTATTCCGTGAAAGGCCCGATCCGTTTCCGGATTGTTCCGGGAAATGCGGATAATCCGCGGCGACTCCCATCGGATTGACGCAGTATCCGAGTCGTTTCTCATTTGGAAATCGACGATGGGGATTATTTCGTTTTCGGCTGCCAGTATCGGCATGAACGGTCGCGCATTGACATCGACACAATGATGGCGGCCCGCACGCGGCTGCCAGGAGACGAACTTGAAACAACCAGAAGACCAGTTGCACCGCGGGCTGGAGGAACGGCACATCAACCTGATGGCGCTCGGCGCGACGATCGGCGTCGGCCTGTTCCTCGGCTCGGCCACCGCGATCCGCACGGCCGGCCCGGCCATCCTGCTGACCTACCTGCTGGGCGGCATCGCGATCTTCCTGATCATGCGCGCGCTCGGCGAGATGGCGATCACCAATCCGGTCGCCGGCGCGTTCAGCCGCTACGCGCGCGACTACCTCGGCCCGCTCGCCGGCTACCTGACCGGCTGGACCTACTGGTTCGTGTGGATCGTCACCTGCATGGCGGAAATCACGGCGGTTGGCGTCTACATGCACATGTGGTTCCCGAGCATACCGAACTGGATCTGGGCGCTCGCGGCGCTCGTGGCGATGGGCTCGGTGAACTTCATCGCGGTCAAGCTGTACGGTGAATTCGAGTTCTGGTTCGCGCTGATCAAGATCGTCACGATCGTGCTGATGATCATCGGTGGCGGGCTGATGATCGCGTTCGGCATCGGCAACGGCGGTGTCGCGACCGGCATCTCGAACCTGTGGGCGCACGGTGGTTTCATGCCGAACGGCATCGGCGGCGTGATCGGCGCGCTGCCGATCGTGATGTTCGCGTATCTCGGCGTCGAGATGCTCGGGCTTACGGCCGGCGAGGCGCGCAACCCGGAGAAGTCGCTGACGAAGGCCGTGAACTCGGTGTTCTGGCGCGTGCTGATTTTCTACATCGGCGCGCTGTTCGTGATCATGTCGCTCTATCCGTGGGACCAGATCGGCACGCAGGGCAGCCCGTTCGTGATGACGTTCTCGCGGCTCGGCATTCCGGCCGCCGCCGGCATCATCAACTTCGTCGTGCTGACCGCGGCGCTGTCGTCGTGCAACAGCGGCCTGTTCAGCACCGCGCGGATGCTCTACAACCTCGCGCAGCAGGGCCAGGCGCCCAGCAAGCTCGGCCGCGTGAACCGCAACGGCGTGCCGGTGTACGGCGTGATCGTGTCGGTCGCGCTGCTGCTGATCGGCGTGCTGCTCAACTATCTCGCGCCGCAGCACGTGTTCACGTGGCTCACGTCGGTGTCGACGTTCGGTGCGATCTGGACTTGGTGCGTGATCCTGATCGCGCAGATGCGCTTTCGCCGCACGCTGTCGGCCGACAAGATCGCGCGCCTGCCGATCCGCGTGCCGTTCTATCCGCTCGGTTCGTATGTCGCGCTCGGGTTTCTCGCGCTGGTCGTCGTGCTGATGGCATTCACGCCCGATACGCGCATCGCGCTCGTGATCGGGCCGGTATGGATCGTGCTGCTCGGCATCGCGTATGCGCTGTTCTACGCGAACCGGCCGGCGGCATCGGTGCCGACGAAGTCGTAAGCGGCGCGGGCAGGGGCCGCGCGATCGTTGATCGCGATCATGCGCGCGCGGGCCGGACGTCCTATGCTGAACAAATCGCTTGTCCGCGCTTCGCGTGGCTACCCGCCGATCCCTGCGACCGCGGCGGCTGTCCGGCCGCCGCGCGCCGCTTCCGCGCGAAGTTCCCGTCGTCGCTCCGCGGCGACGCGCACGCACGGAGGCCTTCGCCATGCAGCCTGCCCAGTCCATCCCGACACTCGCGCGGATCGCGCTGGCCGTCGATCCGACGCCCGAATCGCTGTCCGCCGCGCGCTATGCGCGAACGCTGCTGCGTCCCGGCATGCGATTGCGCATCATCTGCGCAATCGACAATCCGCGCCTCGTGCTGCCCGACATCCCGCGCATCGACGCACTGCTGACGTCCGCACGCGAGGACATGATCGGAGACGCGCAAGCCATCAACGCGCGAATCGCGGCGCTGTTCGCCGACAGCGGCATCGAAGTCGAGCAGACCATCGTCGATACGTCGGTCACGGGCGGCTCGGTCGCCGATGCGCTGGTGAACGACACGTCGGCGTGGCGCGCGGACGTGCTGATGGTCGGCGCGAATCCGCATCACGGGCTGCTAAGGCTCGTCGAAGGCGCGGTGTCGGACACGCTGACGACGCGCGCGCGCTGCGCGCTGCTGATCGTGCCGGCCACTTATGCGCGACCGTCGGACGGCACGCTGCAGCGGCTGATGTTCGCGGTCGACGGCAGCGAACCGTCGCTGCACGCAGTGCGCGTCGGGCTCGGCTTCGCGGCGCCGACGACGTTGCTGTACGCGGCGTACGTGATCGATCGCGCGGTTCGTCTGACCGATATCGTGCCGGTGCGCGCGCTCGAGGATGCGTACCGCGCGGAGGGCGAGGATGCGCTGGCGAAGATCGGCCCGCTGTTTCATGCGACCGGGAACCCGACCAAGCGCGGCGTCGTCGAAACCCGCCCGACGAGCGACGACGTGGCCCATGCGCTGATGCGCGACGCCGTGCACTGGCGAGCGGAACTGCTGGTGGTCGGCACGCATGGCCGGCGTGGCCTCGCCGCCTGGCTGATCGGCAGCGTCGCGCGCCGTGTTGCGCACCTCGCGCAAGTGCCAGTGCTGCTCGTACGCGGGGACGAATGAATCGCGCGGTGTCGAGCGCAAAGCGGGCTTGAGTTGACTTGCGTCAGAAATGGCGTGTTTATCGCGTGAGACATTGACGGAACATCCGGCGACGCAGCCGGTCTGTCGTGCATGCGTAACGACAGCCACGCATGAGCGCGAGCAGCGATCACATCACTTCCGGAGCCGTGCCATGCATCGAATGGCGCGTCATCCGACCGAGAACTCTCTGGCACGAGGGTAGGCAGCCACCGGCTGCCTTGGAGGACGGGCGGGGTGCAAGTCACCCCGTCCGCTTTCCCCATTTATGTTTTTGGCCCCGTCAGCTTTCTTTCCTAGCAGGAATCGTTGTGCATGCCGCCGAGTTGCGCGGCGTGCGATGACGCGCGGTCGCGGCATGTGTGGCGTTGCCGTCCGTGCACGGCACGCGGCAGGCGTTGCAGAGGAGAGTGCGGGATGCAGCCATGACACGGCCTCGTGCCATGTCGGCTGCCTGCACGCTCAGGTGATGCGAGGAATCGACCGCAGGTCGTGCCGACGGGCGGCACCGCGGCGGACACACCGGTGTTGGCGCATGGCATGCAGCGGCGCACACACGCTGCACGTGCGGTTGCGCAGGCGGTTCGCGTGCGGCCAGCCGGGGCGCGCCTTGCGGCGAGTCTCCGAAACGGCCGGCGCGTCGTCCGCGGCCCGCGCGCGAATTGCGGCGGCGAACCGTTGCAGCGAGAGTAGCGATCCCGCGACGCTCTGGTATTTTTCGCGGCCGATCTGCCCGTCCAGCGTAACGAGCAGCCCGGCTTCGCGTGCGAGCGCGAGCAAGGTGTCGAGATCGTCGGCCGGGCGGTTGCCGTCCGACACGGGCCGCGCGGGCAGGGCGCGCGCGTTGCACGTCACACGCCGCTGGCCGTCCCGGCCCGGAATATTGCGATGTTTCATGGTTGGTCTCCTGCGCCGGACCCCGCATGCCGGCTCGACGGCCGGCTGAGCGATGACCCGGTATGAACGTTTCGTTCATGTACCCAGTATCGTGCTGCAATAACGCGCTGCCAAGCGGCGCGCGCTGAAGTCGTTGTCAGGTATTGCGCGGCGCGTATCGGAATCCGCTGACACGCGCGGCGGCCGATCGGCCGGTGCGGCGGCGACCCGGCGCATTCATTCCGACGAATGAACGGCGTGCGTCGGACGTCGCTTGACGCATGATTTCGGCCAGTCTAAGTTCCCCACTGCATCGGCGTCGCGCGGCGTTCCACCGCTCGACCGTCAGCCGGTGCCGCGCCTCGGGGTGGCGTGGCAGGGTTTCCAGTCTCGTTCGCGGGCAGTTTGCGCCGCGAACCATGCGCGGCCGGTCCGGGGACGGATCGGCGCGGCGGCACGCAACGTGCCGTTGATCGCGCGCAAACACACGCCGGCGCATCGCACGCCGCGCGGCCGTCCAGTCTTTAAACTTCCGGTACCGTCATCTTTTCGTTCCTCGACCGTCAGGAGTCCGTCGATGTCCAAGGACAATTTGCTCGATTCACTCAAGGAAGCCGCCGAACAGCGTGCGATCGACGCGGATCAGTTGCGCGCGATGCTCGACGACGAAGTGCGCGTGTTGTCGTCCGGCGCGCGCGTGCACGACTACATCCATGTGTTCGCGATCCGGCACCTGCGCGAACGCATGCGCCAGCAGGGCGATCTCGTCGACAACGACACGCCGGCCGGTGCGCCGCCCACGGAATCCGATCCACGCCCGAGCCATCGTCTGTGACGGGCGCTCGCCGCGGCTGACGCCGCACGCGTTATCCGTTCCGTCGCCGGCCGCGACCGGATCCCGCTCGACCTTCATGCAGGCGGCCGACGGCGAGCCGGCCGACCCGACGCGCCGGTGATTCCCGCACGCAGGTTGCCGCGCTCGGCAGCCTTCGCGCGAGGCGTCAGCCGGGCGCGGCCATCCTTGCGATATGCCGACAGTCACCGACGCCTTTCGTCATACGTTTCACTGAATTGTCACAACGGCCTCAAGTAAGTGGCGCGATTGCCGTTTACCCGGTGAATTCGTCCACCGGGCGTTCGCGCTCCCTTACCGAGTCGTTGCCATGCTCTCGTCCATCCGCGCCCGCATCCTCGCCGCGTGCGTCGCCATCGTCGTATTCGCGCTCGTCGCCACCACGCTGATCAACTATTTCATTGCACACTCGTACAACGACGACGCGATCGACCGCAACCTGACCTCCGTCGCGAGCGGCCACGTGGTCGGGATCGCCGACTGGGTCGCCACCCGGAGCCGGATGATCGCATCGCTGCAGGATGCCGCGCTGGCGCCCGATCCGCTGCCGGTGTTCAAGCAGATGGCCGCGGCCGGCGGCTTCACGAACGTCTACGCGGGCTATGCCGACAAGGCGTTCCGCTTCTCCGACCCGACCGGCATTCCGCCCGACTACGACCCGACCGGCCGCCCGTGGTACAAGCAGGCCGCGCAGGCCGGCAAACCGGTTGTCACGCCGCCTTACGTCGACGCCGGCACGGGCAACCTCGTGGTCACGTTCGCGGTGCCGATCCTGCGCGACGGCGCGCTGAAGGGCGTCGTCGCCGCGGACGTCGCGATGGACAGCGTGATCGCCAACGTGAAATCGATCCGCCCGACGCCCGCAAGCTTCGGGATGTTGATCGACAGCAGCGGCCACGTCGTCGCGCACCCGGACCCGAAGCTCACGCTGAAGGCGGTTGCCGACGTATCGCCCGAGCTCGGCGCGATGGGTGCCGCGTCGGTCGCGGCCGCGAATGCGCCCGTCGAGGTGAGCGTCGGCGGCGACGCGAAGCTGGTGCGCGCACGGCCCGTGCCGGGCACCGACTGGTATGCGCTGGTGCTGCTCGACAAAGCCGAAGCGACGGCCGGGATGCGCTCGCTGCTGACCGCGTCGCTGATCACGCTGGTCGTGATCGTCGGCGTCGCGTCGCTGATCATCGGCGCAATCACCGCGACCGCGTTCCGCCGCCTGTCGCAGGTGCGCCAGGCGATGGCCGCGATCGGCTCGGGCGCCGGCGACCTGACGCAGCGCCTGCCGGCCGATGGCCGCGACGAAGTCGCCGACATCGCGCGCTCGTTCAACAGCTTCGTCGACAAGCTGAACGACGTGATGCGCCAGATCCGCGACGCGAGCGAATCGGTGCGCACGGCCGCGAACGAGATCGCGGCAGGCAACCAGGATTTGTCGTCGCGCACCGAATCGGCGGCGGCGAGCCTCGAGGAAACGGCTGCGTCGATGGAAGAGATCACCGCGACGGTCGGCCAGTCGGCCGCGGCGGCCGGTCAGGCCGACGAACGCGCGGCGGCCGCGTCGCGGATCGCGTCGCACGGCGGCGTGGTCGTGTCGGACGTCGTCGCGACGATGGAGAAGATCGAGGAGGCGTCGGGCCGGATCGGCGACATCATCGGCGTGATCGACGGCATTGCGTTCCAGACCAACATCCTCGCGCTGAACGCGGCCGTCGAAGCGGCGCGCGCGGGCGAGCAGGGCCGCGGCTTCGCGGTCGTCGCGCAGGAAGTGCGCAGCCTCGCGCAACGCAGCGCGCAGGCCGCGCGCGAAGTGAAGGTGCTGGTCGAATCGACGGTCGCGAGCGTGTCGGCCGGGTCCGGGCAGGTGCGCCAGGCCGGCGACACGATGCGCGAGATCGTCTCCAACGTGTCGAACGTGACGACGATCATCTCCGAGATCACGCACGCGGCGAACGAACAGACGCGCGGCATCCAGGAGGTGAATCGCGCGGTCACGCAGCTCGACGAAATGGTGCAGCAGAACGCGGCGCTCGTCGAACAGTCGACCGCCGCCGCGACCGCGCTGCAGTCGCAGGCAAACGCGCTGGCGACCACGGTCGGGCGGTTCAAGGTCGCGTGACGCGACCTGCGCAGGACGCGGCCGCGCCGGTCAGGAGCGGCCGTTGTCGCGCATCAGCGCGAGCCGGTTGCAGTGCGTTGATCCCAAGCGCCTTCGTCGCGCGGCTCGTTGCCGTCGAAGTGGCACAGCGTCGCCGCGATGAAACGCTGTACGGGCCGGGTACCGCCGTCAGCCCTGATCGCGGGGCGGGGGCGGGACGTGCGGCGCGCGACGTTCGTGCTTGTCAGCCGGCTTGGCGGGGTCGATACGGGTCGCGCCGCCGACGGCGGGCGGGTCGCTGGCCGGAAACGACTCCTCGAGCCCTTCGTCGATTCGTTCTTCCGTCTTGTCTTTGGATGGCGGGCGCGACGTGGCGAGCCGGAACAGTCGGGCAGCCGGTAACCCGGCGTCGCGGCAGCCGGGGACTTGAACGTTCATGGTCGAACCTCCTTGTCGGTGATGCAGCGCGCGAGCGCCGTGCCTGCCCGGCATCGGCCGCTCGATGCCTGCGCGCCGCTGAAACGGAGAGGACATCGTGATGCATCCATCCTCGAAAAGGATACGTTACGACGCGAACGGTTGCGGCGACGAATTCGCGGCTATCACGTCGAATGCCTCCGATTCCATCACGCTTCACCGGTTCGTTCCGAAGTACGGCAAGGTGCCCGCGCACAGCGGGCGCTTTGCGTCTGCGCGCGCGTCGCGTAGGATGTTCGTCAATTCAGCGCATGCTACGTTCGCGCCGCAGGCTGCCACTTGGTGCCGCCGAGGAGGCGCGACGCGCTTTCCCTCAGGTTCGTTTCGCGCAACCGACGGAGACCGCCTTGATGACTGTTGATTGCCCGTTGCTGTCACCCGGCGCACGCCGGTTCGTATCCGGCCTGTCGGCCTGTGCGGCGTTCGCCGCGGTCGGCGCCCGCGACGCGTCGGCCCAGACGCCTTCGCCGCTCGGCGAGTGGCAATACTCGGCGGGCGTGCCGCTCGAGAAACTGTACGACCCGAACATTTCCACCTGGGATATCAGCGTGGGCGCCGCGATGACGCTGCAGCCGCGCTATGCGGGCTCCGACCGTTATCGCGTGTTGGGCGGCCCGAATCTCGACATCCGCTATCGCGACCTGTTCTTCCTGTCGACGGGCGAGGGGCTCGGCGCGAACGTGCTGCGCGGGCCGAACTGGCGCGTAAGCCTGTCCGTCGGTTACGACCTCGGGCGCCGTTCGGCCGACGATACCGAGCACCTGAACGGCCTCGACAACATCAACGCGGCGCCGGTGATGAAACTGGCGGCCGATTACGTGATCTCGAAGGAATTTCCGCTCGTGCTGCGTGCGGATATCCGGCGCAGCATCGGCGGCTCGAACGGTTGGGTCGGCGATTTCTCCGCGTACATGCCGCTGCCGGGCAGCAACGAGCATTTCTTCTGGTTCGCGGGGCCGACCGTGTCGTTCGCCGATTCGCGCTACATGAACAGCTGGTTCGGCGTGAACCAGGGCGCCGCCGCGCGTTCGGGGCTGCCTGCCTATTCGTCGGGCGCGGGGATCAAGTCGGTCGGCGCGGGGGTGACGATGGCCTGGTTCGTGAACAAGCACTGGTTCGTCACGATCGACGGCGCGATCGAACAGCTCGTCGGCCGCGCGGCGCGCAGCCCGATCACGCAGCAGTCGACCAACGGCGTGTTCGACATGTCGGTGAATTACCAGTTCTGACCGGGGCCGGGCAGCGTCACATTTGATATGATTCAGACCTGTACAAATGTACAGTGATCAAACTCCGTGACGCCTGTATCGCCGACGCCCCCGGCGTTTTACTACCTGACCAATTTCGAACGCGCGCTGGCCTGGCTCGGCGCGCGTTACGACGACCTGTTCGACGCGCACGAGCACGCATTCGTCCGGCATTTCGCGACGCTGCCGCAGGCGTCCCGTGCGCTCCTCGTGCGGATGCTGATGCGCAACGGGTCCGACTTCCGCGCCAGCAAGCTCGTATACGACGAAATCGGCTGCGCGCTCGATGCGGCCGCGTCGCTCGTCGAACTCGGCTGGGTCGATCCGGCACCCGCACTGACGCTCGACGAACTGTTCGCGCTGTCGACCAAGGCCGATCTGCTGCGCATCTTCCCGTCGCTCGCCGCGCATGCGGGTGAGCGCAAGCCCGAATGGCTCGAACGGCTGCGGCCCGCGCACGACATCGCGCAACCGCTCGACGCATGGTGCGCGCAGGCCGAAGACGTCGTGCTGCGCGTGACGGTCGGCGCGCTGTGCGATCGGCTGCGCCTGATGTTCTTCGGCAATCTCCATCAGGACTGGAGCGAGTTCGTGCTCGCCGATCTCGGTGTGTTCCAGTACGAAAGCGTGCCGATCGCGCCGTCGTCGCGTGCGTTCCAGCAGCGTGGCGACGTCGATGCGTATCTCGCGCTGCAGATGTGCCGCGACGCGCTCGACGTTTGGCCGGAAGATCTGCCGTTCGACGACCTGATGCGCGCGATCGATGCAGTGGACTGCGCGCAGCCGTGGCTCGCGACGCGTCGCGCGAAGCTGTTGTTCGCGCTCGGGCAGACGTGCGAGCGCCGGGCGGACTGGACCGCCGCGCTCGACGCTTACACGCGCAGCGCGTGGCCCGGCAGCCGCCATCGGCGCATCCGCGTGCTTGAGCGCTGCGGGCGCGACGACGACGCGCTCGCGCTGGCGCTCGATGCACGCGGCGGCTTCGAGAGCGACGAGGAACGCCAGCGCGTCGAGCGCATGCTGCCGCGCCTGCAGCGCCGCCTCGGCCAGCGCGTCGAACGCGTGGCAGCCGCGGCGGACGTGCCGCGCGAGACGCTCGTGCTTGCGCGTCCCGATGCGTTCGTCAGCGTCGAATTCGCGGTACGCGACCATCTCGCGCAGGCGGCTTCGCCGGTCCATTACGTCGAGAACACGCTGATCAATTCGCTGTTCGGGCTGCTGTGCTGGGAGCCCGTGTTCGCGGCCGTGCCCGGCGCGTTCTTCCACCCGTTCCAGCGCGGCCCGGCCGACCTGCATGCGCCCGATTTCGCCGCGCGCCGTGCGGATGCGTTCGCCGCGTGCTTCGCGCAACTCGATTCGGGCGCGTACCGCGACACGATCCGCCGGCATTTCGCGACGAAGACGGGACTGCAGTCGCCGTTCGTGTTCTGGGGCGTGCTGACCGACGAACTGCTCGACGAGGCGCTCGCCTGCCTGCCGCCCGAGCACTTGCGGCTATGGTTCACGCGCCTGCTCGCGGATATCCGCAGCAACCGCTCGGGGCTGCCCGATCTCGTGCGTTTCTGGCCCGGCGAGCGCCGCTACGAGCTGATCGAGGTGAAGGGCCCCGGCGACCGGCTGCAGGACAACCAGACGCGCTGGCTCGCGTATTGCGTCGCGCATGGCATTCCGGTGCGCGTCGTCGATGTCGAGTGGGCCGGCGCGGGCGTCGCGCAAGCCGAGGCGGCGGGGCTGTCCGCATGAGTTACGTCGTCGCGGTGCGGGCGATGTGCGAGTTCACCGCGCGGCGCGGCGATCTCGACCTGCGCTTCACGCCCGCGCCGACCGCGCTCGAAGGCATCGCCGGCCACGGCGCGGTCACGTCGAATCGCGGCGCGCGCTACGAAACCGAGATCGCGCTGACGGGCACGTGGGGCACGCTCACCGTGCGCGGTCGCGCGGACGGCTACGATCCCGTGGCGAACCGGCTCGAGGAAATCAAGACCTATCGCGGCAGCCTCGACGCGATGCCGGCTAACCACCGCGCGCTGCACTGGGCGCAGGCGAAGGTCTACGCGCACCTGATGTGCGACGCACGCGGTCTCGCCGAAATCGACGTCGCGCTCGTGTATTTCGACATCGTGTCCGAGCGCGAGACCGTGCTGACGGAAACGCTGGACGCGAGCACGCTCGCCGCGTTTTTCGCCGAGCAGTGCGCGTGTTTCGTCGGCTGGGCCGAGCGCGAGACGGCCCATCGCGCCGCGCGCGATACCGCGCTGCGCGCGCTCGCGTTTCCGCACGGGCAGTTCCGCAGCGGCCAGCGCGAGCTGGCGGTGTCCGTCTATCGTGCCGCGCGCGACGAGCGTTGCCTGATGGCGCAGGCGCCGACCGGCATCGGCAAGACGCTCGGCACCGTGTTCCCGCTGCTGAAGGCGTGCGGCGAGGGCGAGCTCGACCATGTGTTCTTCCTGACCGCGAAAACGCCCGGCCGCGCGCTCGCGCTCGAAGCGGCGACGACGCTCGGCGCCGGCACGCCCGCGCTGCCGCTGCGCGTGCTGGAGCTCGTCGCGCGCGACAAGGCGTGCGAGCATCCGGACAAAGCGTGCCACGGCGAATCATGCCCGCTCGCGCAAGGCTTCTACGACCGGCTGCCGGCCGCGCGCGACGCGGCGATCGGCGCCGGGCTGCTCGATCGCGACACGGTGCGCGCGGCCGCGCTCGCGCACGACGTCTGCCCGTACTACCTCGCGCAGGAGCTCGCGCGCTGGTCGGACATGGTGATCGGCGACTACAACTACTACTACGACGGCAGTGCGATGCTGCACACGCTCGCGCAGCAGAACCAGTGGCGCGTCGGCGTGCTCGTCGACGAGGCGCACAACCTGCTCGACCGCGCGCGCAAGATGTACAGCGCATCGCTCGATCCGTTCGCGTTCGCGGCCGCGCGCGAAGCCGCGCCCGCCGCGCTGCGCAAGGCCTTCGACCGGCTCGCCCGCGCGTGGGGTACGGTCAATCGCGCGCAGGCCGAGCGCTATGCCGCGTATCCGGACGTTCCGGGCCCGATCGTGTCGGCCGTGCAGAACCTCGTCGCGGCGATCGGCGAACACCTGACCGACGCGCCGCGCGCGAACGGCGACGCGCTGCTGCGGTTTCATTTCGAGGCGATCCAGTTCGGCGTGCTCGCCGACGCGTTCGACAGCGCGTCGATCTTCGACGCAACGCTGCACGGCGAACCGATGCCGCGCCAGCCGGCGCTCGACGGCGTCGCGTCGGCTCGCCGCCGGCATCGCGTCCAGTCGACGCTGTGCGTGCGCAACGTGATCCCGGCCGCCTTTCTTGCGCCGCGCTACGAAGCCGCGCGCGCGACCGTGCTGTTCTCGGGCACGCTGAGCCCGTTCCACTTCTACCGCGACACGCTCGGGCTGCCCGGCGATACGGGCTGGCTCGACGTCGACGGGCCGTTCCGCGCCGAGCAACTGACGGTGCGCGTCGCGAGCCACGTGTCGACGCGCTGGCGCGACCGCGACCGCTCGCTCGAACCGATCGCAGACCTGATCGCCGCGCAGTACGCGACGCGGCCCGGCAACTACCTTGGGTTCCTGAGCAGCTTCGACTACCTGGGGCGCGTGGTCGCGCTGATGCAGACGCGCCATCCGGAGGTGCCCGTGTGGGCGCAGGCGCCCGGCATGGCAGAAAGCGAGCGCGACGCGTTTCTCGCACGCTTCGACGCGGGCGGGCGCGGCGTCGGTTTCGCGGTGCTGGGCGGCGCGTTCTCGGAAGGCGTGGACCTGGTCGGCGAGCGGCTGATCGGCGCCTTCATCGCGACGCTCGGGCTGCCGCAGGTCAACGACGTCAACGAGCAGATGCGCCGAGCGATGGACGCGCGCTTCGGCAACGGCTACGACTACATGTACCTGTATCCGGGGCTGCAGAAGGTCGTGCAGGCGGCCGGGCGCGTGATCCGCACCGAACACGACGAGGGTGTCGTGCATCTGATCGACGACCGTTACCGGCGGCGCGAAGTGCGCGATCTGCTGCCGCGCTGGTGGCGGATCGGGTAAGGGTGAAGTTGAAGCGGTGCAATTGCTTCCGCAGCGCGGATGCACCGTCTTCGCGGGTTCCTACAACACGTTGAGCATCGCGAGCGCGGCTTCCTGCAGGTGCGGCAGCACGCGCCGCACGGCGGCATCGGTCGTCTCCGTGCCGATCGGCATGTTCGTGCTCAGCGCGGCGACCACTTCGCCGTGACGGTTCTTCAGCGGCACCGCGATCCCGCGCACGCCGACCTGCAATTGCTGTTCGATCGCCGCGAAACCCGCGTCGCGCGCGTGGTCGACCTGTTCGAGCAGCCGCGCCTTGTTGGTGATCGTGTGCGGTGTGAACGGCGGCAGTTCGGTGTCGTCGAGCCATGCGCGCACGGCTTCGCGATCGGGATGATGGGCGAGCAGCACGACGCCCGGCGACGTGAGCGGCGCCGGCACGCGCGCGCCGAGCACGAAGCCGGTCGTCATCACGCGCGACACGCCGTTGCGCGCGATGAACACCAGCTCCCATCCGTCGAGCACGCTCACGTATGCCGATTCGTTCAGCGACGCGCTCAGTTGCTGCAGATAGGGCTGGACCGTGCGCGGCAGGCGCGCCGAATCGAAGTACGACCAGCCGACCCGCAGCACGCGTGGCGTGAGGCCGTACAGCTTGCCGTCGGTGTACACGTAGCCGAGCGATTCGAGCGTCAGCAGGTAGCGCCGCGCGGCCGTGCGCGTGAGACCGGTGCGCGCGGCGGCCTGCGTGGGCGTCATGCGCGCGTGCTGGCTGTCGAAGGCTTCCAGGATCATCAGGCCTTTTTCGAGGCCGGCAATCCAGTCGCGTCGGTCGAGTTCGGGCTTTTTCATCGTCGGGGAGCGTCGGGAAGCAGAGCGATTGCGGGCGGTGATCGCGCGGAATTGGGCGATTATCGCGCGATCCGACCGGCGGCGGCTTCCGATGCGTGCGTGATGCCCCGATTTTGCGAGCGAGACACGAAGGATATACAATCAGTTATGTATATCCAAGGAGGTGCGTATGCAAGTGGCAAAGTGGGGTAACAGCCTGGCCGTCCGCCTTCCCGCCAGCGTCGTTGACGCACTGGAGCTCCGCGAAGGGGACGATATCGAAATCGTGGTCGATGGTCCGCGCGTTTTTGCCGTCAGTCGCAAGCCGAGGGCCGACGAGCTTCTGCAACGGTTGCGGAAATTCAGGGGCAAGCTGCCCGCCGATTTCAAGTTCAGCCGGGACGATGCGAATGAGCGGGGTTGAGTCGGCGAAATCGTTCGTCGACAGCAATGTCGTGCTTTATTTGCTGTCCGAGGACGAAACCAAGGCGAATCGGGCGGAGTCGCTGTTCCTGCGGCGGCCCACCATCAGCGTCCAGGTACTGAACGAAGTCGCCAGCGTTTGCAGCCGAAAACTGCGGATGCCGTGGAGCGACGTTGGGCAGTTTCTGGAGCCGATCAGGAGCTTGTGCCATGTCGTACCGGTCACGATCGATACGCATGACCTGGCGCGAAGGCTGGCCGAGCGTCATGGCTTGTCCTTCCATGACGCGTGCATCGTCGCCGCCGCGTCGCTCGAGGGCTGCGAGACCCTGTACACCGAGGACATGCACGACGGCCTGCGCGTGGAAGGCGGTCCGGTGCTGCGAAATCCGTTCGCCTGAACGTCGAGAGTTCCGGGCGCGCTACCGGCAGGCGCACCGCGATCAGTCTGGGCGACGCGCGTCGATTTCCTGGTGCCCGTAGCCGACTGCGGGGCAGGCGAGTCACGCCAGAGGAGTCGGCCGGCGGCTTGTCGAAGCCGCCGGGTGAGTGCAGCGCCCGCGTTACGCGCGCCGCACCCGTCAGGGTCTTACTCGCTGCTCGTCCACTCGACGTTCGCGCCGACCGAGCGCAGGTTCTCGACGAAGTGCGGATGCGCGCGGCGGATCGGCAGCGCATTCATGATTTCCGAGCGGCCTTCGATGCTCGCGGCCACCATCAGCAGCGCGATCGCGACGCGGATGATGTATGGGCTCTCGACGCGCGCCGGCGTCAGTTGCAGCCCGCCGAACGTGATCAGCCGGTGCGGATCGGACAGCAGCACGTGCGCGCCGAACTTCGACAGTTCGCCGGACCAGCCGAGCGCGCCGTCGTAGACCTTGTTCCAGAACATCGCGCTGCCTTCCGCGCGCACGCCGAGTGCGATGAAGATCGGCAGCAGGTCGACCGGCAGGTACGGCCACGGCGCGGCTTCGACCTTGGTCAGGATGTTCTGCGTGAACGGCCGGCGCACGCGCAGCGGGCCATCGCGTTCCGCGCGCGACCAGCCGTCGCGGTGCGTGACGTTCACGCCGAACTTCGCGAACGTGCGGTCGATCAGCGGGAAATGCTCGGGCGACGAGTTGCGCACCGTGATGTCGCCGCCCGTGATCGCGCCGAGCGCGAGGAACGTCGCGATCTCGTGGAAATCCTCGGCGAAACGGAACTCGCCGCCTCCGAGCTTGCCACCGCCCGTCACGCAGAGCCGCGACGTGCCGATGCCCTCGATCGTGACGCCGATCATCGCGAGGAACTGGCAGAACTCCTGCACGTGCGGCTCGGATGCCGCGTTCATCAGCGTCGACGTGCCGCTCGCCGTCGTCGCGCACAGCGCGAAGTTTTCGGTGGTCGTCACCGACGCGTAGTCGAACCAGTGATCGTTGGCCGTCAGCGGGCCGTCGGTGCGGACGATCAGCGAATCGGACGTGCGCTCGATGTGCGCGCCGAAACGCTCGAACACCTCGACGTGCGGATCGATCTCGCGCACGCCGAGCGTGCAGCCTTTCACGTCGTTCTCGAGACGCGCGACACCGAAGCGCGCGAGCAGCGGCGGAATCAGCATGATCGACGAGCGCATCGCCTCGGGCAGGCGGTGGACGGCCGGATCGAACTTCGTGTTGCGATGGTGGAGTTCGAGCAGACCCGTCGTGAAGTCGACCGACACATCGCTGCCGAGCGTGCGGAAGATGTCGAGGATCTTGCGCACATCGGTGATGTCCGGCACGCCGATGAGGCGCAGCGGCTGATCGGTCAACAGGGTGGCGCACAGAATCGGCAGGACGGCGTTCTTGTTCGCGGACGGCTTGATGTCCCCGCGCAGCGGAGTGCCGCCGTGGACGATGAGATTCGACATGATATGGGGGCGTATCGGTGACTGACGTAGGCCCATATGATGCCATTGGTCGGCGGGCGGCGTGGAATGTTCAGAGGGGAAATGGGGGATTGGTGCGCGTGATTGACAGTGTTTGACGTCGCGCCCGCGATGCAGATGTGCGGCCGCCGGCCGACGTGCGGAGAGATGGCCGGCCGCGAGTCGGGTCGGCCATCCGGTCAGGTCGTCACTGCGCCGCCCGCATCCGCGCGGCGACCACCAGCGAGATCAGGCAACCCACCGCGAGATAACCGGCGACGAGGTGCCACGAACCGCCGGCCACGCTGACGAGGCCGACCGCGATGAACGGCGTGAAGCCGCCGCCGACGACGCTCGCGAACTGGTAGCCGACGCCCGCGCCGCTGTAGCGATATTCAGCGCCGAACAGCTCGGTGAACAGCGGCTGCTGGACGCTCACGACCATGTCGTGCGCGGCATTCGCGAGCAGGATCGAGAAGATCACGATCCACGCGATCGACCGCGCCTCGAGCGCGACGAAAAACGGCACCGCGGACGCGAGCCCGATCAGCGCGCCGATCAGGTAGATGCGGCGCAGGCCGTAACGGTCGGCCAGCCACGCGAAGCACGGGATCGTCACGCAGCTCACCGCGCCGACCAGCAGCCCGATGTTCAGGAACAGGTCGCGCGACATGCCGAGGTTCGTCGTCGAATAGCTGAGCGCGAACGCGGTGACGATATACATCGTGAACAGTTCGGCGAGCCGCAGCGCGATGATCAGCAGGAACGCCTTCGGATGGCGCGTCAGCGCTTCCAGCACCGGCAGGCGCAGCTTGCGGTTGCCGTGCTCGACCTTCTCGACGAATTCCTGCGACTCGTCCATGTTCTTGCGCACCCACAGCCCGATCAGCACGAGCACGATGCTGAACACGAACGGCAGTCGCCAGCCCCACGACTTGAATGCGGCCTCGCCGAGCGTGTGGCTCAGGATCGACACGATGCCCGTGGCCAGCACGAGCCCGACACCGTAGCCGACCTGCACGCCGCTGCTGTAGAACGCCTTCTTTTGCTTCGGTGCGCTTTCGACGGCCATCAGCGCCGCGCCGCCCCATTCGCCGCCGACCGCGAAACCCTGGACCGCGCGCATCAGCACCAGCAGCACCGGCGCCCACCAGCCGATCGTCGAGAACGCCGGCAGCAGGCCGATCGCGACGGTCGACAGCCCCATCAGCATCACGGTCAGCACGAGCATCCGCTTGCGGCCGAGCCGGTCGCCGTAGTGACCGAACACGACGCCGCCGAGCGGCCGGAACAGGAAGCCGACGCCGAACGTCGCGAACGCCGCGAGCGTGCCCATCGTCGGGCTGACTTTCGGGAAGAACTCGGAATTGAATACCAGCGCGGCGACGATCCCGTACAGCAGGAAGTCGTACCAGTCGACGACAGCGCCGACGAAGCTGCCGATCGCGGCCTTGCGGGCCTGGCTGCGCGCGCGGGCGCCGGCAGCGGCGTCGAGGGTGTCGAAGGTTGGGGTCATTGCGGTGTCTCCTGGTACGGCGCATCGTTGATCGTGGCGGCGCCGCGTCCGATGCTGCATTGAAGTCGATGGGTGAACGGAGAATAGGGCGCGCGCCGAACGGCGGCAATTGGCCAATCGGACAAAGTGCGCGATTATCGTTCAAGTCCGTGCGACTATCGAACGCTTTCCGGGTTTGCACTAGGCGGCGCGACGATATCCCGTTCGGCCAGGGTGTGCCGCCGTGAACGATTTGGTTAAAATCTGCAGCATCGAAAACTCGCCCGTTCGGGGCGGAGGCCCGGCCGCCACATCGGCCGCGCATGCCGCACGCAACGGGCGTCATCCCCACGGACCGCATGCCCCCGGAGACTGGAATGCCCGGCAATTCCCACCCCCTGTCCAGCGATACGCCGCCCGTCGCCGATCCGGCCGCCAATCCGCTCGGGATGGCCGGCCTCGAATTCGTCGAATTCGCGGCGCCTGTGCCGGAAGCGCTCGCGCAACGCTTCGAGCAACTCGGGTTCAAGGCGATCGCGCGGCATGTCAGCAAGAACGTCACGCTGTACCGGCAAGGGCAGATGCATTTCCTAATCAACGCCGAGCCCGAATCGTTCGCCGCGCGCTACGCGGAGGAGTACGGGATGGGCGTCTGCGCGATCGGGCTGCGCGTGGCCAGCGCACGGCGCGCGTTCGAGCGTGCGATCGAGCTCGGCGCGTGGGCATTCGAGGGCGAGCGGGTCGGCGTCGGCGAGCTGAAGATCCCGGCGATCCAGGGCATCGGCGATTCGCATCTCTATTTCGTCGATCGCTGGCGCGGGAAGGACGGCCAGCGCGGCGGCGTCGGCGACATCTCGATCTTCGACATCGATTTCCGGCCGATCGACATCGCGACCGCGCATACCGATCTCGACTGCGTGGGCGTCGGCCTGCAGCAGGTCGACCATTTCACGCAAACGGTCGGCGCGGGGCGCATGCGGGAGTGGCTGGATTTCTACCACGATCTGCTGCACTTTCGCGAGATCCACGAAATCGACGCGCACTGGCATGTGTCGGAGGACTCGCGCGTGATGGTGTCGCCGTGCGGCGCGGTGCGGATTCCGGTCTACGAGGAAGGCACGCGGCGCACCGAGCTGATGCACGCGTATCTGCCCGACCATCCGGGCGAGGGTGTGCAGCACGTCGCGCTGGCCACCGACGACATCCGGTCCTGCGTCGATGCGCTGCGCGCGAACGGCGTCGAGTTCATCGAGCCGCCCGCACGCTATTACGACGACGTCGATGCGCGGCTGCCGGGGCACGGCGTCGATCTCGACGCGCTGCGACGCCGCGCGGTGCTGGTCGACGGCGAGATCGGCAGCGACGGCGTGCCGCGCCTGTTCTTCCAGACCTTCGTCAAGCGCCGGCCCGGCGAAATCTTCTTCGAGATCGTGCAGCGCAAGGGGCACCACGGGTTCGGGGAAGGGAACCTCGCGGCGCTTGCCCGCGCGCGCGACGCGGACTGATCGGCCACGGCGCCCGCATCACGCGTCATACATCAAACGTCACGCGCCGGCTGCCGGTACCCGGTTCGGCGCGGGGTCGTTCGGTTCGCGCAACACGCACGCCGTGCCGCCCGGCGTGTACATCGACACGACACAGCGGTTGCACGATGTGCAGCCCGACTGCGCGAGCCGGCCGTCACGCAGGCCGTTGACGAAACCCGGCTCGAACACCAGCGCCCGTGCGAGCGCGACCGCGTCGAATCCTTCGCGCATCGCCAGTTCGACGTTTTCGCGCGAACGCACGCCGCCGAGATAGGCAAGCGGCATCCTGACCGCCGCGCGCACCTTGCGCGAATGTTCGAGGAAATACATCTCGCGAAACGCGCCCATCTTCGGCTCGGTGAGCTTCTGCAGCGCCATCGCGGCGCGTACGATCGCGTTGTCGGCGTTCGCGCGTGCGTCGCCGGGCAGCGGGCTGCCGAACAGTTGCCACACCGATTCGACGTTCATCCCGCCGCTCAGCACGAGCAGGTGCGCGCCTTCGGCTTCGAGCCGCCGCGCGATCTCGCACGCGTCGTCGGCCGTTCCGCCGCCGCGTACGCCCTCGGTCACACCGATCTTGCAGACCACGGCGAGATCTCGGCCCACCGCATCGAGCACGCGACGCAGCACCTCGACCGGGAACGCCGCGCGCCGCGCCGCGTCGCCGCCGTACGCATCGCGGCGGCGGTTGTACAGCGGGGACAGGAACTGGCTCAGCAAATAACCGTGCCCCATGTGGATCTCGACTGCATCGAAGCCGGCGTCGCGCGCATGCCGCGCGGCCTGCGCGAATTCGTCGGCGATCGCCGACATCTGGTCGCGCGTCATCGCCTGCTTCAGGAAGCGGCCGCTCATCACGCCGACCTTGTTGAAGCCGCCCGACGCACTCAACGGGCGTTTCGTCGACAGCGACGGCAGGAACGTGAAGCAGCCGCCATGCGTGATCTGCGCGGAGGCGGCCGCACCGTGGCGATGGACGGCGTCGGTCAGCGCGCGGAATTGCCGGACCGTTGGCACATCGAGTTGCGCCTGGTCGACGAACGTGCGGCCGTCATCGCTGATCGCGCAGTACGCGACGGTCGTCAGCGCGGCGCCGCCTTCGGCGATGCGCTCGTGAAAACGGACGAGCGCGCGCGACGGCACGCCGTTCGGCGTCATGCCTTCGTTGGTGGCGGACTTGATCAGGCGGTTGCGCAGCGTCAGCGGGCCGATCTGCAGCGGGCTGAACGCGGTCGTGAGGTCGGCTGAATCCATGAGGGCGCGGGCGTCGGGAATGGGCACGGCGATCATTGTGCGGCGGTGGTGCGGGCGCGCATCGTCCGGGTGGACGAGACTTTCATGCGGAACCGTCTGAAATGCCCGCGCAAGCGTAGCTTCGCTGTTCGCAAGGATGAATCGTCGGCAGCGTCCGATCTCGGCATCGCGGCGCATGCCCCGGTCCGACCCGGAAGAACCGTCGATTCAACGCATCAGAGCACCGCAACCGGGCCAAAGCCCCGAGACGACGTACTGAAACTGAAACCGAACCCGCCGAAACGTCACGCGGAATCGCCGGCCCCGAGCTTGCGGCTCTGCCGACGCATGCCGTCGAAGATCGCGTCCGCCACGTCCGCCGGAAAATCCGCCGGGATCTGCGCCGCGACTTCGGCGATCGCGGGTTCCGTGCGCGCGGCGACGGCCGCCATCGCGACGCGCACGTCGTCTTCGGTCAGGCCGACGCGCCGGCCCTGCGCGATCCAGTGACGCGGCTGGATCTCGCCGATCACGTAGTGCCGGTTCTTCCCGCACACGGCCATCGCGAGCCGCGCGCGGCGCGGCGGCAGCTGGTTGCGGCGCGTGCCGATGATCGGATGCGCGGACAGCACGTCGTACAGCGGCGTGCTGCGGTACGTGTTGCCGGGCAGGTGCGCGATGCTGAAGTTCTTCGCATGGCCATCGATCGCCGCGAGCACCCAGAACACGAGCTGCGCGACGAAGAAGTTCATCCGGTCGTGCGCGGCATCGGCCGAATTCGCGAGGACGCCCATGATCGTCTCGATGCCGGGCCCGCCGTCGGATTCGTATTTCGCGCCCGACGGCGTGCCGGTCGCCTGGCACATGTCCTCCTGCGGCAGACGCAGGATCCAGGTGCCGTCACGTGAAGGACGTCGGTCGAAGCGCTCGACGATCAGCGCCTTCTGGTCGTCGAACCGGCCGATCTCGCACGCCGCGACCGGCAGGCCGTACGCCGCGACGAGCTTCGAGCACAGCCATTCGTTCTCGACGGACGTCCGCATGTCGGCCTGCATGTTCCCGACGCGCCCGAGCGGCAACTTGAAGATGTGCGTGGTCGGCGTGCTGCCCGACGGCCGCAACCAGCGGTTCTGCTGGCGCAGCAACGCGGTCTTTTCCTGCGCGCCGGCGATCGACAGGCGCAGGTCGCCTTCCGGCTCCGCGTGGCCGGGCAGCGGCGCGGCGGTCGCGTGGCGCAACACGTCGGCGACGGCCGCGTCGTCGAGCATCACGCCGTCGATCGCCTCGAGATCGATGGGCGTCTCGCCGGGCGGCAGCATCTGGATCGCGCCCACGCAATCGCGCCCGATCGACGCGAGCAGTTCGAACGGCGCCGTTGATCCGAGCCGGTAGCGCTGAGCGATACGGCGGCGGATCGGCTCGCTGTCCGGCAGCAGGTTGTCGAAGTAGTCGGCGACGATCGCGCCCTGGTGCGGCTGGTTGCCGGGCGTGAAGGGCAGCGACAGCGAAAGCGGCCGCCCCTGGCGATCGTCGAGCCAGCCCGGCAGGTAGACGAGACGCTCGACGCCGCGCCGGACTTCCCAGTAGCCGACCGGAATGCCGTTCATCCACAGGTCGAGACGGTCGTGACGGACGCGCGTAGCCATCGTCACCAGTCCTCCCGTTTCGAGACCCGCGGCTTGCCCGGCGTTGCCGTCGCCGGCCGCTTCCGTGCGGCGCCGGTCGTGGTTTTGGTTCGTGCTTTCGCGGCTGTTGCTGCAGTGGCGCCGCGCGCCGGGTCCGGCATGCGCTTTTTCGCGGCCGGCTTGCGAGCCGCCGGCCCGGCATCGGCCTCGGCCTGGGGTTCGACCGATTCCACCGATTCATCCTGCGCGCCCAGATCGAGCGTCATGCGAACGCCGAGCGTGTTCAGCACCTTGAAAAGCCGTTCGATGCTGACCGCCGCCGGGTTGGCTTCGAGCTGCGCATAGGATTGCTGCGTGACGCCCAGGCGGGCGGCCAATTGCGCCTGCGTGAGCCTCGCGGATTTCCGGAAGCCGACGAGTATCGGGCGCAACTGGGTCAGGGTCTGGACAGGAAAGGCCATCGGGCGCTCCGCGAGATGACAGGCGATCGTTTGTAATCGAAAAATACAGTCTATGGTATGTATCGTCAAAATACAAACCCAAGACTGTATTCAACAAAAACAAACGATAGCCTGTTACGCGAAAAACCGGCCGGCCATACTGTCTGCGAGCGCCGCACACGACGCCCGCCCGTCACCCGAGCATCAAGCCGCCCGCAGCGGGTTCGCGTGCGCACCCCGCACGCTTTCCGGATCGTCGTCCCCGAGCGGAATGAACGCCATGATCTCCAGGTCGTGCCCCGACAACGCCGGCAGCCGGAACGGGCTCGACAGCACGTTCAGCCGCCGCACGCCGACGTCGCGCAGGATCTGCGACCCGATCCCCGTCACGCGTCCGTCGCGCCGCGCATTGCCGGCCGGCATCCGCATCGCGTCGCCGCGCATGTCGCAGTCGAGCAGCACCGCGACCCCGCAGCCGGCCGCATCGATCCGCTGCAGCGCGGCGTGCAGCGGCCACGAATGCGCGGACGGCTCCGCGTCGAGCAGGTCGAGCAGCGAATGGCATTCGTGCACGCGCGTCAGCACGGGCGTCGCCGGATCGGGTTCGCCGCGCACGAGCGCGAGATGCGGCGCGCCGTGCACGGTATCGCGATACTCGATCGCGCGGAACTGTCCCCACGGCGTATGCAGCGGTCGCTCGCCGACGCGTTCGACGAGCGATTCGTGCTCGCGGCGGTAGTGGATCAGGTCGGCGATCGTGCCGATCTTCAGCCCGTGAAGCGCGGCGAACGCCTTCAGCTCGGGGAGCCGCGCCATCGTGCCGTCGTCGTTCATCACCTCGCAGATCACCGACGCGGGCGTGAGCCCGGCGAGCGCCGCGAGATCGCAGCCGGCCTCGGTGTGCCCCGCACGCACCAGCACGCCACCCGGGCGCGCGGCGATCGGGAACACGTGGCCGGGCTGCACGAGATCGTCGGGGCGGGCGCCCGCACGGACCGCCGCGCGGATCGTATGCGCACGGTCGGCCGCCGAAATGCCGGTCGTCACGCCTTCAGCCGCCTCGATGCTGACGGTGAACGCGGTGCCGAACGGCGTGCCGTTGTGATCGGCCATCGGCGGCAGCCGCAGTTGCTCGCAGCGCTCGGCGGTCAGCGTCAGGCAGATCAGCCCGCGCCCGAAGCGCGCCATGAAATTGATCGCGTCGGGCGTCACGTGATCGGCCGCAATCACGAGATCGCCTTCGTTCTCGCGATCCTCTTCGTCGACGAGCAGGACCATCCGCCCCGCACGAAGCTCGTCGACGATCTCCAGCGTGCCGGCGAGCGTCATTGCGCCTCCGTCGCGTCGAATGCGCGGCGCAGCGCGTCGGCGCCGAACGTCAGCACGCGGTCGGCCGCATCGACGGCGCCGAGCATGCTCGCGAAACCATGCAACTGGCCGGGCCAGCGCACGAGCGTCACCGGCGTGCCGGCCTGCGCGAGACGCAGCGCATACGCTTCGGCCTCGTCGCGCAGCGGATCGAATTCGGCACTGACGATCGTCGCCGGCGCCGCGCCCGCGACGTCCGGCGCGGCGAGCGGGCTCGCGAGCGGCGACGCGCGATCGGCGCCGGCGTCGAAATAATGGTGCTTGAACCAGCGCATCATCTCCGCCGTCAGGAAATAACCGTCGCCGAGCGATTCATACGACGGATGCTCGGTCGCGCAATCGACGACCGGATACAGCAGCAACTGATGCGCGATGTCGATGCCCGAGCCGCGCAACTGCAGCGCGGCGACCGCCGCGAGATTGCCGCCGGCGCTGTCGCCGGCCACGGCCACCGCGCCGGGGCGCGCGCCGAGATCGCGTGCACTGGCGGCGGCCCAGCGCACGGCATCGCACGCGTCGTGCGCGGCCGCCGGGAAGCGCGCCTCGGGCGCGAGCCGGTAGTCGACCGACAGCACCAGCGTGCGCGCGCGTGTCGCGAGGCTGCGGCACAGGTTCGCGTGCGAATCGATGCCGCACGACACGAAGCCGCCGCCGTGGAAGAACACGGTCAGCGGCAACGGGCCGTCGGCAGCGGGCCGATACAACCGCGCGGACAACTGCCGGCCCGAGGCGGGAATCCGCCAGTCCTCCTCGGCGGCGACGGCATCGCCGGGCGCGAAGGCGCCGCCCGCGGCGAGGCTCGCACGGTAGGCGGGAACGGTGAGCTGGGCGAAATCGATCGCGGGTGCTTGGGCGAACGCGGCGAGCAGCGCCTGCGCCTGAGGGTCGAGCGGCATGGGAACTCCTGTCTGAATCGGATACGGTCTGAATCAGGTAAACCCGTGTCGCGGTTTTCCCTGAGTCCGGGCCGGACGCTTGCCGGCACGGCCTGACGGGCATTCCAGCGCAGCGGGCAGGGCGCCACATCATCCGATTGGACGATGGTTCGCCCGCCCGGATGGCCAATTCTCACTATTCAGTGAATCCCCCCGATGACGCCGGAATTTAGACGCGTCCTAATCATGGTTGCGAGATCAAGTCGCACTGGAAACATGTCGTATGGAGGATGGAGCGTGCTGATGGAGACGAGATGGGCTCCGCAAGAGAGCCAGGCAACAAGTGACGAGGCCGATGTCGGCGTCGCGGATTTCAGCGAGCTGATGGCACGCATCTACCAGGGGCCGCTGGAAACGCCGCCGTGGGCCGGTGCGCTCGAACTCGTCCGCCGCTGGCTGCAGGCGAACTACGTGACGCTGATCCTGCGCGCGGCCGCGAGCGACCGCCGCGCGCCGCTGTCCGTGCACGCATCGGAATTCGGCCCGGTCGTCCCGGGCGACGGCCAGGCGGCCTACAACGATTACTACTATTCCCTCGACCCGTTCGTCGGCCTGCCGGCCGATCGCGTGGTGACGGTCGACGACGTGTTCGGCGACACGGGCTGGCTGTCGAGCGAGCTGTACAAGCAGTTCCTGAAGCCGCAGGACGTGCGCTATATCCTCGGCGCGGACCTGCGCACGCCGTCGGGCGTCGAGTGCCGGTTCCGCGTGTGCCGCAACCATGCGTCGAAGCAGTTCTCGGCGCGCGACAAGGCGATCTGCGCGCTGCTGCTGCCGCACCTGAAGCGTGCGATCGAACTGCATTCGCGGCTCGACTCGGCCGAGGTCGAACGGTCGATCTATGCGAACGCGATCGACCGGATGCAGGTCGGCACGATCGCGCTCGACGAGAACGGCACGATCATCGACATGAACAGCGTCGCCGACGAGATCCTCAAGCAGAACAATGGTCTGACGATTGCGCGCGGCACGATCGAGGCTACCGACGCGCAGGAGAACCGCACGTTGAAGCGGCTGATCCGCCACGCGGTGATGGGGCACCACGGCACGGCCGCGGCAACGGTCGAGGCGATGCCGATCACGCGTAGTTTCGACAAGCCGCGCCTCGGGCTGCTGGTGCGCACGGTGCTGCTGTCCGACTGGTCGGAGGACAACAAGCGGCGGCCGGCCGTCACGCTGTTCCTGCGCGACCCCGACCGCAAGCCGCAGGGCGCGCAGGAAATCATCCGCAAGCTGTTCGACCTGACGCCCGCCGAGACGTCGCTCGCGCTGCTGCTGACGAACGGGCTGACGCTCGAGGAAGCCGCGGACGAATCGGGGATCAGCAAGAACACGGCGCGCACGCACCTGCGTGCGATCTTCTCGAAGACAGGCGTCACGCGCCAGGCGACGCTCGTGCGGATCCTGCTCGGGAGCGTGGTGCCGCTCGGGTAAGCGGCGGCCGATACCGAACACCATCGGAACCGGCCGCATTCGTCTTGCGATACATCGGCATGGGGGCCGATGACGACATCACGCAAAAGAGGCTCGCACAACGCGAGCCTCTTTGTCATTCCGCCCGGCCGATCCCCGATAGCGGGTATTGGAAGGGTGCACACCTCGTCGCAATGCCCGACGATGCCGCCCGCGCTTACGACCCGCGCGTCGAACGGTTCGCCCACTCCGCCAGCGCCGGCCACTGCGCGCAGCCGCGCCGGATGAACCCAACGCCCGTGCGGATCACGAGTGCGCCGATCGCAAGCGCGGCCACGTCGTCGAGACGGCCGAAACCGACCAGCGCCGCGCTCATCGCAAGCGCCGCCAGCAACGACGACAACGCATCGGTACGAACATGCCAGCCGCTCGCCTCGAGCAGCGCCGAACCCGTTTCGCGCGCCTTGCGCAGCATCCAGTACGACAGCGCGGCCTTGCCGGCGAGCGTCACGGCGACCAGCGCGAGCGTCGTCGCGACCGGCTGCACGACCGGCGGCGTATCGAACCGGGTCATCGCGTGCCAGATCATCTGCGCGCCCGTCGCGGCGAGCAATGCGCCGAGGCCGGCGAGTGCGAGCGGTTCGTAGGTCGGGCGCCGCTCCGGCGGCAGGCGCGCGTCGAGCCGGCACGCGACGAGGATCAGCGCATCGGCCGCGAGATCGATCGCCGCGTGCGCGACGTCCGCAAGCAACCCCGACGAATGCGCGGACCACGCCGCGACCGTCTCGACGGCGAGCAGCAGCAGGTTGATCGCGAGGCTGACGGCGAGGGCGCGGGACGTGGCCGCATAAACGTGGGGCGAGGCGCGCGACGTGCGCTGCATGGCGGATTCGTCTGTCGATAGCGTGGGTCAGCCCCGAACGCTACCGGTCGACGGTGGCAGGTAAATGACAAGCGGCGGACGCGGCTCGGACGGGCCCGATTCCGGTGCACCGTCCTGCAACGCGGCGCACGACATCCCGGGCGGCGGCGGCAAGCATGCCCGGCATGAGCGCTCAATGGTCACGGCCTTTACGGCGATTGCAGCGGCGTTTGCAGCGGCGTTTGCCGAGAGGGCGGGTCGGGGCGGAGATGACGGATGGGTCAGCGCACTCCCGTTACCATTCGCGCATTAAAAATGCACGAATCGGCTTGAGCCGATCCGTGCTCGTGGTTTTTGCTGCGGCCAATATCCGACCGGTGAACCGACCGTGTCCGCGCTCAGGCTTTCTTGATCAGCTCGAGTTGCGTGAGTGCCGTCACACCGTCATCGAGGCCGAGCTCTTCGACGATCAGACCGTCCTTCACGCGAAGGACCGTGGTCCCGGTAAAGTGCATCCGCCGGCCGGTCGAGGCAGGCAGCGACCCGATCAGAAAGTCGCTGAACGCCGGGCCCGTGTGCGTGCCGCCACCTTCCCACTGACCGACCACGTAGTCGCCTTCGGCGATCAGATCGGTGACGCCCCAGAAGTTGAGGTCCGGGAACGCCGCGCGGAAGTCGGTCATGAATGCCTTGATATCCTCACGGCCACGGCGCGGCTCGTGAAGCGAGTACTTCAGCAGCATGTCCGGCGCCGCAATTTCGTCGACGATGCGGAGGTCGCATTTCTCGCCCCAGAAATTCGTGAACCAGCGACCGACGACTGCCTTGTTATCGTCTTCCTTCGACATGTTCGACTCCTTGGTGATCTCGGTTGATAGAGAGACGGAGTGGCTCCGCTCGGAACGAACGATAGCGATCGAGCATGCGCACTTCTATTCGTTTCTTGTCGTTCCATTCAACGAATCGTCGTCAGCGTTCACGGCGTCGATTCGGGAAAATTAGGCAGCAAGAAACGGATCGAATCATTCTTCTCCAACCGATATCGTTCTCGACGAGAAAGCGAATCGCACACGTAGCGGATGCGATTACCCGTTCACAAAGTCAAAGACCGGAAGTGTTGAACATCGATTCTCAATTCATCACCGAGTGCGAAAAGACTGACAGCGACGTAGAGGCGATCCTGCACGTGCTGCACGCACAGGCTCAAATTCCGACGCCGATGGACGAAACGCGATTGGACCGGCTGGTTGCTCGATCGCTGGATCTCGACGAGCACGCTGCGCTCTCGCTGGAGGCGTTGGCCGGCGAAACGCACGTCCGCGTGATGAGAACACCGGCCCACTTCCTCACCGTCCTGAAGCAGGCGATCACGGAACTGAGACTGTCGCGGCTGTTCTGTTCCAGCAGCCAGGGGGAATTCCATCGGGGTATCTGTCCCGCCGCCTACGACGAGCGATCCGGGGAACATCATCCGGCAGAAATGGCCGCGTGGCGGGCCGGTTTTCGCGCGATGGCCCCGGAGCAACAAATGATGGCGGCGACGATCGTGTGGATGTACCGGTCCGGAGCCGATTCCATTTGGTTACGACGGGTACCGTGCACGTGGCGCGCGAGCGAGGCATTGCGCTACATGCACGATGCCGGGTGCCTGACGATCTGGATCAGGTTGATCGCACGATTTCCCGGTTGGTGAATCGCATCGCGGTACGCGAGTATTACCGCAAGAAATGGAGTTCGGCTCGGGGCTGTCGCATGTAAATTCGAGGTATTCCTTTCCATGTCGACGAGGCGTCGACCGCAAACGCGAGCGCCTGCGATGCGACGCGACGCGACGCGACGCGACGCGAAGCCCAATCTTGAGCGCGCCGAACTCAAATCCCAACATGACTTTCAACATGACCGAAACTGCCATCAGCTGCGCCGCGCCGGACTGGATCGACATCGGCGCGCAACTCGATTCCGACGGATACGCGCTGCTGCCCGGTGCATTCGATCGCGACGAGGTGCGTGCACTCGCACGCCAGATCAGCGAGGACGGGGCGGGGCGCCGCGTGTCGCTCGATTCGCTCGAGTTGGGGCGCGGGGAAATCTTGCGCTTCGGTGCGCAACTGCCGGAGCCGCTGGCGTCCTGGCGTGCCGCGCTGTATCGAGATCTTGCCCCCATCGCCAATCGCTGGAACGAGATCCTGGGTGTCGAGTATCGATATCCATTGGAATTGAACGCTTTCCTGCGGCGTAACAGCGACGACGGGCAAAGCCAACCCTTGTCTCATCTGAACCGACTCGGCGCCGGCGATCATCTGGCGCTGCATCAGAGCAGCGATGGCGAGCACGTCTTTCCGATGCAGGTCGTCGTGCTGCTGAGTGAAGCCGGCAAGGACTTCACGGGTGGGGAATTTGTGCTCACCGAACAGCGCCCGCGCATGCAGTCGCGCCCGATGGTTGTGCCGCTCACGCTGGGAGATGCCGCGATCATCAGCACGGCACAGCGCCCCTTCAAGGGGACCAAGGGCTACTACCGCGTGAATCTCAAGCATGCAATCAGCCGCGTTCGCGGCGGTGAGCGGCTTGGCGTCGAGCTGTCGTTTCACAATGCCCGTTGACGGGCTGGAAGACAGCGAACGTGACGCCATCCACGCGATTCAAACTGATCGGCCGAGACGGCAAGCCGTACGACAGCGACGTGCCGGGCACACTCGGCGGGCATCGACGCAACCGTATCTACGGCCGGCTCGATTGCCGGTCCGCGCTGCGGGCAATCGCGCGTGGCGAATACGTCAAACACCGCGTGTTCTTTCAAGACGAAGCGACCGCTGTGGCGGCCGGCTATCGTCCCTGCGCAATCTGCCTGCCGGAAAAGTACACGGCGTGGAAGGCGGCCACGGCATCGCATTCAAATAAAACACGCATCAAGGAGCCGCACTCATGACCAGACAGGCAACGCTGTTGCTCGACGCCGATCCTGTGGATGTCGACGGGGAATCAGCCGACACGTCGGTCGACGCCAGGATCGCAGCGATCGATTGGGCGGCATTCGAGCGAGACCTGACGCACGACGGGTACGCGGTACTTCCCAAACTGCTCGCGCCGTCGCTCTGCAGCGAGGTAGCCGGCTACTATCCTCAGGAAGCGCGCTTTCGCAGCCGCATCGTGATGGAGCGATACGCGTTCGGTCGGGGCGAATACAAGTATTTCGCGCGACCGCTGCCCGATATCGTCGGTCAACTGCGTGAATCGCTTTATTCACGTCTGGCGCCCATTGCGAACCGCTGGCATGGCTTGATGCGGATCGACACCCGGTTTCCTGCGACGCTTTCGGAATTCCAGACCGTGTGCCGTAACGCAGGACAGACCCGGCCGACGCCACTGCTTTTGCGCTACCGAGAGAACGACTATTGCTGCCTGCACCAGGATCTGTACGGCGAGTTCGTGTTCCCGTTGCAGGCGATCTTCCTGCTCGACGAGCCCGGGCGGGATTTCGACGGCGGCGAGCTCCTGTTGACCGAAAGCGATCCGAAGAAGCCGGGCCGGGCCGAGGTGGTGCCGCTTCGGCAAGGCGACGCGGTCGTTCTCGCGGTGAACCATCGGCCGGTAAAGTCGCCGCGGGGATTCTATCGAGCCGTGCTCCGGCACGGCGTGAGCCGCTTGCGCCGCGGCGAGCGGCGTACGCTCGGCGTCATTTTCCACGACGCGAAGTAGCATCGGAACGCACGCGGAAGAACACGAATGAGAGCGCAAGAGCCGGAGTTCGGCTGCGGCTTCATACAGATAAAGTAGGTGCACCGTAACGTGCTTTCGATCGGGAGCGAATCATGCAGCTTTTTCAGAGTCGTCTTGAAACCCCGATGGGTGACATGTTGCTTGTCACCGATACCCAGGATGCGATTCGCGCACTCGAGTTTGCCAGCCACGCCACGCGTCTGAATCGTGGTCTGCGCGAACGATATGGGGCGACCGAAGTCACGAGCCGCCCGGTGCCGGAAGCGATCAAGCGTGCGATCGACCGATATTTTGCGGGTGAGTTGACCGCTATCGACACGTTGCCGACCGCAACGGTCGGCACCGATCTGCAGCAGCGCGTGTGGAGCGCCTTGAGGCGCATTCCGCCGGGCACGACGACGACGTACGGAAAGCTCGCGAAGGAACTGGGCTTTGAAGACCCCCGTGCCGCGATCGACATTGGCGCAGCCAATGGCGCCAATCCTGTCGCGATCGTGGTGCCGTGCCACCGGGTGATCGCAAGCAACGGCGATCTGAAGGGGTATGCGTGGGGCCTGGACCGGAAGCGCTGGCTCCTCGCGCACGAGAAGGTACCGGCATTCTCCGGCCAGGTTCCGCATTCGATGTCGCTCCCGGGGTTCTGACTATTCCCGGATCGAGTACCACGGCGGACATGTGGCCGCCGTGGGTGTGTCTCCAGTCACGTCACTTTCTCCGCTGCCCGTAATCGTCTCGGGCACTTCCGACCTTGCACGCTCTCCGGGATCGCGTCTCGAACGATCCTGCCGCGAGCGACATTGAGCGGGGGATGGCTCGGCGGTGATGGATATGCCATTCCGCTTGCCGGCGGTGTTTGGCCGCCGTCCAGCGTGCGCAAATGCTGCGCCTGCAGCGATCCAACGACCCTCGCCGCCGTTCCGTCGGCGCGGATGTGAATGCCGTAGTCGCCAGTTATCCCGCAGGCGCTACCGTTTTCAAACCACCGATCCTCCTCCCAATCCACATCCAAGATGCGCGGCGTGAAGCCGCCGAGCCCGACTGGGTAACGCTTGGGTCATGCCGCCCGATCCCTCGCGAGGGAAGGCAGTTACAAGGTCGTGCACACGAACAGCCGAGATTCCGCGCGCCGCGCCGGCATCCTTCCATTTCAACATTATAGAAATAATGTCAAATTATTAGACCACGATGATTGGATATTTAGCGGTTTACGTTATATTATTGACGAAATCACCGACGAAACCCGCCATGTCCGATCTCGCTGCCGACGAACCCCGCCTGACCGCCGAAATCGAGCGCCTCAAGGCCGACTTCCCGAAAACCCGCGAGCTGTATCGAGAAGCCTGCGCGCTGCTGTTCTTCCGTTTCGGCATCACGCCCACCGCGAACCGCCTGTACCAACTCGTTCGCAAGGGCAGCATGAGCACGCCGACGGCCGTCCTCGGCGAGTTCTGGGCCGAACTGCGGGAAAAGAGCCGCGTCCGCATCGAGCATCCCGATCTGCCGGCCGATCTGCAGGCGGCAGCCGGCGAGCTGGTCGCGGCGTTGTGGAATCGGTCGAGCACCGAAGCGGCCACCGCGCTCGACGCACTGCGCGCGGAAGTCGAAGCCGAGCGGGCGGCGGCGAACGCGGAAGTCGCCGCGCTGCAGGCCGAACTCGGCCGCACCGAAACCGCGCTGGAACAACGCACGGCCGCGCTGCTGGCCGCGCAGGTGCGCATTCAGGAGCTGGAGCAGGCGAGGGCGGCGGACGACGCGTCGCGGCGCGCGCTGCAATCGGATATCGAACGCCTGAAGGCCGACAACGCGGAAGGCGATCGCGCACTCGTGCAAGCTCGCGCGGACTTCACCACCCAGCTCGACCGGCTGCGTGACGACGCGGGCCGGGCCGAGGAACGCTTGCGCGCATCGGAGAAGCGGGCGCTTCAGGAGATCGATCGCGAGCGGCTCGCGGCCGCGCGGCTGCAAAAGGAACTGGATGCCACGGCATCGCGCGCCGAACAACGCGATGCGCAGCACCGCAAAGACATCGCCACGCTGCAGGCGCAACTCGGCGACGCGCTGCATCGATGCGGCGTCCTTCAGGGGCAGCTCGACGGCGCGCAGGCGACCGATGCGGCGCGCGGCAAGGAGCTCGATGCGCTGAGGCGGGAGATGACGGTGCTCGCGCGCCGGGCCCCGCTGCGCGGCGCCAAGACGGCGCCGGCCGCGCAGCGAGACGAGCGAAGAACGCGCACGCGAAAGCGTGCCGACGACGCGGCGCGCTGACGGCGAAACCAACAGCCGACGACGGCGCACGCCCGACGCACACCGAGGCAGGCAAGCAGCGAAACAGGCGAGAGGCCCCGCACCCGAAACGCCTGCCTGCCCATTCAGCTCAGCTCAGCACATACTTCGACGGCAGCGGCGGCGCATCCGCCGGTATCGTCACAAGCGACGTGTTCAGCCAGCCCTGCGGCGTGCCGTTCGACTGCGCGTAGGCGCCGACGTACGGCATCATCCGCGTCGTCTGATAGACCTGCGGCGTCCAGCCGGCCGGCGCGAGGAAGATCGACGTCGCGCGCTTCTCGCTGTACGCGGACGCGCCGTACGTCGAGATATTCCACAGCGTCTGCTGATACGTCGCGTAGTCGGCGTTGTGGCGCGAACCGCCGGCTTGCCAGCCTTCGAGCTGGATGAACGTGTTGTACGTGCCGGCGCCCGCGAGCAGGTTGTTCACCGTGCGTCCGTACAGGAACGACAGGATCAGCCCGCAGTTCGTCGGCGCGAAATCGCTGCCGACACTCAGGTAATAACGGCCCGTCGTATTCACGACCGACGCGTAGTGCGAATTGCCGATATCCGTCGACGTCGTCAGTCCGCTCGCGCCCATGAAACTGTCGAATGCCTGCATCGTGACGCCCGCCGGCAGGTCGCTCGTCGCGCTGATCGCGACGAGGTGCGAACCGGCCGCCAGCAGCGTCAGGAACGCGGTCAGCGTGTCCGCGATCCAGTTGCCTTGCGCATCGACGAACGGAAACGCGCGATAGCCCGTCAGCGCGAACACGGCCGGATCGGAGCCGGCCTGCCACGCGATCTGCGGCACCCACATCGTCAGCGGGCCGGCGCTCGATGCCGTGGACACATACTGCTTCAGCGCGTCGACGAGCTGCGCATCGGCGCCGGGCAGCACGCCATACGACGCGCCGTTCTGCCAGCGCTGCACCCATTGCGCAACGAAACCCGCAAGCTGGCCGCCGGTGAAGTCGGCGGGCGGCACGTAGCCGAGCGGGCCGGTGCTCTGGTAGGCGGACTGGATCGCCGCGGCCGTGCGCACGTTGCTGCCGAACATGCTGTTCGCGAAATCCTGGCAGTTGTTGGCCGGCGGCGTCGCGAGCTGCGCGAGCGGGACGACCCAGGCGCCGTTCGCGGTCGCGACGCCGCGATACAGGTTGAGATTCGCGATCGAGTCATGGCCGGGAAACGTGGCGGCGTCCGCGCCCGACACGTAGCCGGCCGACGGCGTCACGCTGACGGTGGTCGGTTGCGATCCGAACGGATGCGTGTACGAGATCGCGAACGATGCATCACCGCCGCCGAGGTTGAACGATCCCGTGCAATCGCCCCAGCTGTTCGACGCGCTGACGGCGGTCGATTGCCCGGTTGCAACCAGCGCTTGCGACGCCTGCGGCAACGAGCCGCTCTGGCTCGCCGCGTTGCCGAACGCGAGCGTCGTCGACGGGATCGCATTGACGACGTTGATCGTGATCGAGCGATCGGCGATGCCGTAGCTGCGCGCGGACGCATCCGCCGCGCCGGCGGCGGCGAACGACGATGCGGACGTCGTGCTGCCGTCGCCGCCGCAGGCGGCCAGCGTGCCGACGAGCGGCGACAGGGTCAGCGCGGCGCCGCGCTGGATGAAGCGCCGGCGGTTCGGCGCGGACGGGCGTTCGGGTTTCGAAGCGGTCATGGGCGTTCCTGGTCACGGGTTCGGGAGGAGGCAACGACAGTCCGGCGCATTGCACACGTGTGCAATGCCGGCCGCGGTTTCACGCTCGCCGGCAGATGCGCCGCGCGTATTTATGCGGGAGATCGATGAAACGCCCGCGACGAAACCGAGTCGTTCGTGTGACGCCGGCACGCGGTCATGCGGGAGCAGGTGACGGAGAAAGCCGGCCGGGCATTGGGCGCGCGGCAGGGATCGGGTAAAGTGCCGCTAAACATGCCGGTTGGACGTTACTAGACGACCGGTCTAATCGTTGCTACCATACGCCATCATGAATGCATCTTCAGGCGCGGAAGTTCGCCAGCACATCCTGAATATCGCGAAGCCGATCATGCTCCACAAGGGGTTTTCGGGGGTCGGTCTGAACGAGATTCTCGCTGCGGCGGGCATCCCGAAGGGCTCGTTCTACCATTACTTCGGCTCGAAAGAGGCATTCGGCGAAGCGCTGCTCGAATCGTATTTCGAAGGTTATCTCGCGCATCTCGACAACCTGCTCAAGCATCAGGCCGGCACGGGCGCCGAGCGCCTGATGACGTACTGGGGCAACTGGCTGCACACGCAGTGCGCGGACGATCCGGAGGGCAAGTGCCTGGCGGTGAAGCTCGGCGCGGAAGTGTCGGACCTGTCGGAAGCGATGCGCGCGGTGCTGCGGAACGGTACGAGCCAGATCATCGAGCGGCTCGCGGGCGGCATCGAGGCCGGGCTGGCCGACGGCTCGCTGAGCGCGGTCGACGATCCGTCGTACACGGCCGCAATCCTTTACGAGCTGTGGCTCGGCGCGACGCTGCTGGAAAAAATTCACCGCAATCGCAAGCCGCTCGAAAGAGCGATGGCCGAAACGCGGCGCATGCTGAACCTGCCGCCGGCCGCGCATGACGGAGCGCAGTCGTAAGCCGGGCGCGCATCAGCGCGCCTTGTTTTTACCCTGATTCTAGACGACTGGTCTACTCAATCACGCATGACGAACGCCTTGCTCCGCGTTACGCTGTCCCGATCATTCCAACCGCACGCATGCGGCCGCGACGGCCTGACCGCCAACGCTGCCGCGTGCGCGCAACTTCTGCTGGTCCACCCCTGATCCGATCGTGCCCACGAAGCACGTTTATTCCTGTTGACGGAGGCTCACATGCCGCAAAGCAAGACCGCAAATCGCCAGATCATCCTGAATTCGCGCCCGGTCGGCGCGCCGACGCCGAATGATTTCCGCTCCGAGTCCGGCGACGTGCCGACACCCGGTGCCGGCCAGGTGCTGCTGCGCACGGTCTGGTTGTCGCTCGACCCGTACATGCGCGGCCGGATGAGCGACGCGCCGTCCTATGCGCCGCCGGTCGAGCTCGGCGGCGTGATGGTGGGCGGCACGATCAGCCGCGTCGTGTCGTCGAACCTGCCCGCGTTCCGCGAAGGCGACCTCGTCGTCGCGGGCGCCGGCTGGCAGGACTATGCGCTGTCCGACGGCCGCGACCTGATTCCGCTCGGCCGCGACTTCGCGCATCCGTCGTACGCGCTCGGCGTGCTCGGCATGCCGGGCTTCACCGCCTATACGGGGCTGCTGAAGATCGGCGAGCCGAAGGCCGGCGAAACCGTGGTCGTCGCGGGGGCGAGCGGCGCGGTCGGCGCGGTGGTCGGCCAGATCGCGAAGCTGAAGGGCTGCCGCGTGATCGGTATCGCGGGCGGCGCCGACAAGTGCGCGTACGTCACTGAAACGTTCGGCTTCGACGCCTGCGTCGACCACCGCGATCCGGCCTTTGCCGCCAAGCTGAAGGACGCGTGCCCGAACGGCATCGACGTCTATTTCGAGAACGTCGGCGGGGCCGTGTTCGACGCGGTCTGGCCGCTGCTCAACGAGCACGCGCGCGTGCCCGTGTGCGGGATCATCGCGCATTACAACGACTCGGCATACGACGACACGGCCGTGGCGAGCGGTCGTGACCGCGTGCCGGCACTGATGGGTACGATCCTGCGCAAACGCATCCGGATCCAGGGTTTCATCATCCTCGATCACTATGCGACCGGCTATGCGCCGTTCATGAAGGAGATGAGCGAGTGGGTCGCGCAGGGCAAGGTGAAGACGCTGGAAGATGTCGTCCCCGACCTGGCCGACGCGCCGGACGCGCTGATCGGCCTGCTCGCCGGCAAGAACTTCGGCAAGGTCGTCGTGCGCGTGGGTCCGGACGAACTGGCCTGATACCACCGCACGGCAACTGCATGCGGCTGCACGCTGGCGTCACGTGACGCCGGCTTGTGGCATGCTCGATCTCGTTTCGAAAGGAGTAACAAGATGGCGCTTCACGTGATTGCTTCGCTGTTCGTGAAACCCGAACACGCGCAGGCAGCCGAAGCCGAACTGCGCAGCATGGTCGTCAAGACGCGCACCGAACCAGGCAACCGGCGCTACGACCTGTTCCGCGAGCAGGACGGCTCGCCGAACCTGCACCTGTACGAGATCTACGACGATCAGGCCGCATTCGACGCGCACCTTGCCAGCCCGTATTTCGGCGAATTCCGCGCGAAGTCGGCTGACTGGTTCACGGCCCCGCCGGTCATCAAGGTGCTGTCGGGCCTCGACGTGGCCGAGTAACAACCGCAGGACCACCGCCGCGGCTCGCCCCACCCGGGCCGCGCGGCACCCGTGGCGCACCGCGCGACGGCGATGACAATGACGGCCCCGCACGGCGTGCCGTTCGCGCCGTTTCCCCAATACACCGGCCCCGGAGGCTGTATGGTCACCCTCAACATCAACGGCGAAACCCGCATGGTCGACGCCCCCGACGACATGCCCTTGCTCTGGGTGCTGCGCGACGTCGTCGGCCTCACCGGCACGAAGTTCGGCTGCGGGATCGCGCAATGCGGCGCGTGCACCGTGCATCTCGACGGCGTCGCCGCGCGCGCGTGCGTGCTGCCGGTCGCGGCCGTCGCGGGCCGCAAGATCACGACGATCGAAGCCGTCGGCGCGACGCCGGCCGGCCACAAGGTCCAGCAGGCGTGGCGCGAGCTCGACGTCGTCCAGTGCGGCTACTGCCAGTCGGGGCAGGTGATGGCCGCCACCGCGCTGATCGCGTCGAACCCGAACCCGAGCGACGCCGACATCGATGCGGCCATGGCCGGCAACATCTGCCGCTGCGGCACGTACAACCGGATTCGCGCGGCGGTCAAACAAGCCGCGAAGGGAGCCTGACATGTCTCGAGGACTGATCGAAGCAGGTCGGGCCGGCGCGGGCGTGTCGCGCCGTTCGTTTCTCAAGTTCGGCGTGTCGCTCGGCGCGGCGGCGGGCGGCGGCTTGTTGCTCGGCTTCAGCCTGCCGGCCGCGGGCGACGACACGCGCCGTTCGGTGATCGGCGGCGACGGCGATGAAACCGCGCGCGCGGGCGTGTTCGCGCCGAACGCGTTCGTGCAGATCGACCGCGCCGGCAAGGTCACGCTGGTGATGCCGAAGGTCGAGATGGGGCAGGGTGTCTATACGGCACTGCCGATGCTGATCGCCGAGGAACTCGAAGTGCCGCTGTCGAGCGTGACGCTCGATCACGCGCCGCCGAACGAAAAGCTGTTCCTCGATCCGCTGCTGGGTGGCCAGCTCACCGGCGGCTCGACATCGGTGCGTTACGCGTGGGAGCCGCTGCGCCGCGCGGGCGCGACCGCGCGCACGCTGCTGGTCGCGGCGGCCGCGAAGCAATGGAACGTCGATCCGGCAACCTGCCGCGCCGCGAACGGCGAGGTGCAGCATCCGCCGAGCGGCCGGCGCGCGTCGTACGGCCAGCTCGCCGATGCGGCCGCGAAGCTGCCGGTGCCGAAGGACGTCGCGCTGAAGAAGCCGGAAGATTTCAAGCTGATCGGCACGCCCGCGAAGCGACTCGACTCGCCGGAGAAGGTCGACGGCACCGCGCAGTTCGGCCTCGACGTGCGCGTGCCCGGCATGCTGTACGCGGTGATCGTGAACAGCCCGGTGTTCGGCGGCACGGTCGCAAGCGTCGACGACACCGCCGCGAAGAAGATCCCCGGCGTGCGCCAGGTCGTGCGCGTCGACAACGCGGTTGCGGTGGTCGGCGATCACACGTGGGCCGCGAAGCGCGGCGCGTCGGCGCTCGTCGTGAAGTGGAACGAAGGCGCGGGCGCGAAGGTGTCGATGAAGGACATCGTCGCCGATCTCGCGCAGGCCGCGGCGAACGGCAAGGGCGCGGTCGCACGCAAGGACGGCGACGTCGGCAAGGCGTTCGCGGGTGCCAAGACCCGCATCGACGCCGTCTACGAACAGCCGTTCCTTGCACACGCAACGATGGAACCCGTGAACTGCACGGTGCACGTGCGCAGCGACGGCTGCGAGATCTGGGTCGGCACGCAGGTGCCGACGCGGGCGGTGGACACCGTGCAGCGGCTCACGAGCTTTCCGCCGGACAAGATCGTCGTGCACAACCACCTGCTCGGCGGCGGCTTCGGCCGGCGGCTCGAAACGGACATGATCGGCCAGGCCGTGAAGATCGCCAAACAGGTCAACGCGCCCGTGAAGGTCATCTGGACGCGCGAGGAAGACATCCAGCACGACATGTACCGGCCTTACTACTACGACAGGATCTCGGCCGGCCTCGACGCGAACGGCAAGCCGGTCGCATGGCAGCACCGGATCGTCGGCTCGTCGATCCTCGCGCGCTTCGCGCCGCCCGCGTTCAAGGACGGCGTCGATCCCGACGCGGTCGAGGTCGCCACCGACCTGCCGTACGACCTGCCGAACCAGTTGATCGATTACGTGCGGCAGGAGCCGCGCCACGTACCGACCGCGTTCTGGCGCGGCGTCGGGCCGACGCGCAGCACCTTCGTCGTCGAGAGTTTCATCGACGAGCTGGCCGCGCAGACCAAGACCGACCCCGTGCAGTACCGCCGTTCATTGCTCGGCAAGACGCCGCGCGCGCTCAACGTGCTCGACGTCGCGACCAAGGCGGCCGGCTGGGGCCCGTCGCTGCCGAAGGGGCAAGGGCGCGGCGTGTCGGTGATGCACGCGTTCGGCAGCTTCTTCTCGATCGTCATCGACGTCGCGGTGGACGACGGCGAGGTGCAGGTCAAGCGCGTCGTGTGCGCGGTCGACTGCGGGATGGTCGTCAATCCGAACACGATCGAGGCGCAGGTGCAGGGCGGCATCATCTTCGGGATCACGGGCGCGCTGTATGGCGAGATCACGATCGAGGACGGCCGCGTCGTGCAGAACAACTTCACCGATTATCGGATGCTGCGGATCAACGAGACGCCGCCGATCGAGGTCCATCTCGTGAAGAGCGGCGAAGCGCCAGGCGGGATCGGCGAACCGGGCACGGCCGCGACCGCGGCGGCGCTGTCGAACGCGATCTTCGCGGCAACCGGCACGCGGCTGCGCAAGCTGCCGGTCGGCAACCAGTTGAAGACGGCTTGAGGGGAGGCACGATCATGCGAAACCTCACCCTAAACACGCTCGGCGCCTCGCTGCTCGCGCTGTCCGCACTGCTGGCCGGCACGGCCGCGCACGCCGCGTCGACGGCGCCGGCCGACAGCGCGCTCGTCGCGCGCGGCGCGTATCTCGCGAAAGCCGGCGACTGCGTCGCGTGCCACACCGCGCCGCACGGCACGCCGTTCGCCGGCGGCCTGAAGATGGTCACGCCGATGGGCGCGATCTACACGACCAACATCACGCCCGATCCGGACACGGGCATCGGCGGCTACACGGAGGCCGAGTTCGCGGGCGCGCTGCGCGCGGGCGTCGCGAAAGACGGCCATCACCTGTATCCGGCGATGCCGTATCCGTCGTACGCGAAGCTGAAGGACGACGACGTGAAGGCGCTGTACGCGTACTTCATGCACGGCGTCGAACCGGTGAAGCAGGCGAACCGGCCGTCCGACATCCCGTGGCCGCTCAACATGCGCTGGCCGCTCGCGCTGTGGAACGCGGTGTTCCTCGACACGACGCCGTACGCCGACAAGCCGGCCAAGGACGCGATGTGGAACCGCGGCGCGTATCTCGTGCAGGGGCTCGGGCACTGCGGGTCGTGCCACACGCCGCGCGGCGTCGGCTTCCAGGAGAAGGCGCTCGACGAAGGCGGCGCAGCGTTCCTGTCGGGTGCGCCGATCGACAACTGGTTCGCGTCGAACCTGACCGGCGAGCCCAACACGGGGCTCGGCCGCTGGAACGAGGCCGATGTCGCGCAGTTCCTGAAGACCGGCGCGAACCGGCACGCCACGGCGTTCGGCTCGATGGTGAGCGTGATCAACCACAGCACGCAGGCGCTGAACGACGACGATCTGGCGGCGATTTCCCGCTACCTGAAATCGCTGCCGGCCGCGGGCGGCACGGGCGCGCCGCCGTACAGCTATGATCCGAAGGCGACGCAGGTGGTGCTGGGCCGGCCGGCGACCGATCCGGGCGCGAAGGTGTATAACGCTTACTGCCTGCATTGCCACGGCGTGGACGGACGCGGTTACGCGCCGCTGCTCGCGCCGCTCGCCGGCAATCCGAACGTGCTCGAGACCGATGCATCGTCGCTGATCAACGTGACGCTGAACGGCAGCGACACGCTCGTGATCGATGGCGTGCCGTCCGCGTATCCGATGCCGGCGTTCTCGAACCAGTTGAACGACCGGCAGATCGCCGACGTGCTGACATTCATGCGCGCTGGCTGGAACAACGGCGCGCCGCCCGTGCAGGCGGCGGACGTCGCGAAACTCCGCAAGGCGACGGCGGCCGCGCGCTGAGCGCGGCCCCATGCGGAACGGCGGTAGGCCGGCGTGCCTGCCGTCGGTGTCACCGGGTGCCTGTCTGCCCCGGCGGCTTTGCTCTTTCTGTCAACCGGCGCGCGGCCATGAGCGGCAGCGCGCGTTTTATCGACGCAATGTAGGGGTGTCTGGATGGCTAACGTGACTTATACGGATACGCAACTGCTGATCGACGGCGAGTGGGTCGACGCCGCGAGCGGCAAGACGATCGACGTCGTGAACCCGGCGACCGGCAAGGTAATCGGCAAGGTGGCCCACGCGGGCATCGCCGATCTCGACCGTGCGCTCGCCGCCGCGCAACGCGGCTTCGAGGCGTGGCGCAAGGTGCCCGCGCACGAGCGCGCGGCGACGATGCGCAAGGCGGCCGCGCTGGTGCGCGAACGCGCCGACGCGATCGCGCAGCTGATGACGCAGGAACAGGGCAAGCCGCTCTCCGAAGCGCGCGTCGAAATGCTGTCGGCGGCCGACATCATCGAATGGTTCGCGGACGAAGGCCGCCGCGTGTACGGCCGGATCGTGCCGCCGCGCAACCTCGGCGCGCAGCAGACCGTCGTGAAGGAGCCGGTCGGCCCGGTCGCGGCGTTCACGCCGTGGAATTTTCCGGTCAACCAGGTCGTGCGCAAGCTGAGCGCCGCGCTCGCGACCGGTTGCTCGTTCCTCGTGAAGGCGCCGGAAGAAACCCCCGCATCGCCGGCCGCGCTGCTGCGCGCGTTCGTCGACGCGGGCGTGCCGGCCGGCGTGATCGGCCTTGTGTACGGCGATCCGGCTGAAATCTCGTCGTACCTGATCCCGCATCCGGTGATCCGCAAGGTCACGTTCACGGGTTCGACGCCGGTCGGCAAGCAGCTCGCCGCGCTCGCGGGCCAGCACATGAAGCGCGCAACGATGGAGCTGGGCGGGCACGCGCCGGTGATCGTCGCCGAGGACGCCGATGTCGCGCTCGCGGTGAAAGCCGCCGGCGGCGCGAAGTTCCGCAACGCGGGGCAGGTCTGCATTTCGCCGACGCGCTTCCTCGTGCACAACAGCATCCGCGACGAATTCACGCGCGCGCTGGTCAAGCACGCGGAAGGGCTGAAGGTCGGCAACGGCCTGGAGGAAGGCACGTCGCTCGGCGCGCTCGCGAACCCGCGTCGCCTCACCGCGATGGCATCGGTCGTCGACAACGCGCGCAAGGTCGGTGCGAGCATCGAAACCGGCGGCGAGCGGATCGGCTCGGAAGGCAACTTCTTCGCGCCGACCGTGATCGCGAACGTGCCGCTCGAGGCTGACGTGTTCAACAACGAACCGTTCGGCCCGGTTGCGGCGATTCGCGGCTTCGACAAGCTCGAGGATGCGATCGCGGAAGCAAATCGTTTGCCGTTCGGTCTGGCCGGTTATGCGTTCACGCGTTCGTTCGCGAACGTGCACCTGCTCACGCAGCGCCTGGAAGTGGGGATGCTGTGGATCAACCAGCCGGCAACGCCGTGGCCGGAAATGCCGTTCGGCGGCGTGAAGGATTCGGGCTACGGGTCTGAGGGCGGGCCGGAAGCGCTCGAGCCGTACCTCGTCACGAAGTCGGTGACGGTGATGGCGGTTTGACAACAGGTCGAGCGTAGTGAGGCCGCCGCTTCCGCGATGGGGGCGGCGGCGTTTTCCTGGGGCATTGACCGACGGCGAACCTCAGCGGGCCGGCAGAATGCCTTCAAAGACGCCTTTCACTGCCTTCTGCTGGTCGGGGTTCAGATCTCCGTAGGTTCGCGGAACCTTGCCGCATTCGGCGACCTTCGCGCTAGCGGCCTTTCCTTTCGCGACTGCCCACTCGGCCGACAGATTGCCTTCGAATGTCCTGCCGAAGGCGCTATTGGCACCTGCCCCCTGGCCCCAGCCGTTCACCATCATGGTTTCCTGCGCTCCGCCCCACGCGATCGGGTGCTTGCCGTTCTGTGACTGGCCGCGGTTCTGGCAGGACCCGGCATTCGGCACGCAGTGGCCCCCGATGATTTGCTCCGGCGTGGCCTTCTTCACGCCGGCCAGGTCCATCAGCATGTAGTTCTCGAGGTTGACCAGGTAGTCGCGATTGCTTTCGGCGATCAGGATCGCCGCCATCGCGTTGCCGAGCGCCTGATCGTTCGCGGCGGCTCCGCTCAGGCCGCCCGAATACACCGTCTTCATCGCGTTGAGCAGGTCCGCCTGCGTCCTGTCTTTGGTGGCCTTGGCAAACATCGTCGGGTAGTCGCTGGCGAAACACGTGCTCGCGTTCCCGTTCGCGCGTCCCCAGAAGTGAATGTAGTTCGAGTATTGCCCGCCTCCACACTGACGATAATAAATGGCCTGGTTCATCGAGAAGAACTGACTCTGGCTTCCTGCTCCTGAGCATTGATACGCCGCGAGACGCAGGAACTTCAACGGGCTCACGACATTGCCGAAGTAGTTGCCGGCGCCGGGACCGTCCGCAGGAAGGCGATCGTTCGCCCCGTCGCAACGTTTCGGGTCGGGCGGGGGCGTTACCGGCGTCAACGCCGTATTCCCGGCGGCGTCGACTCGCGCGTTCGCGACCTTGAGCGCGGCGTCGCGCAACACATCCGACGTCACGTAGAGCGGCGATCCGCGCATGTCGACGGCATAACAGGCGGTCGCCCCCTGCGCCTGCGTGGCGAAAGAAAGTGCGGCGGCAAACGAACATGCGGCGATCCGCAGGGTGCCGCCGATAAGGTTACGATCGATATCCATGAACGGGCTCCAGTGATTTCGTGGATGGGAGAGGGCCCACGAGCGGGCATGCGTCAACGACAAGCAGGCGCACGCAGACGGCCTATGGGCCGAAAGCGCTGCCCGACGTCATGGGGTGAAGGACACAGGAGGAAGGGACGTGCGGGGCGAGCTGTTGTGACTTGCCCGGGGAGCGGAGTGGCGCTGTACGTTAGTCACGCGCGAGCGGTATGACGGGCCGCCGGTTATTTTCTGATCGATACGAATATCGGGATTTCACGGACGGCAACGCGCACGTAATGGAGAAATGACGATTGCGTCATAATCTCTTCAATTGCGTCGCCCACCAAAATGCAAACAGGTTTTCGAAAACCGGCTCAGTTTTCCCTTGTTTGTCGTGACGATCGACGTCCGCGGTGAAGCGAACCCGGACCAGTCGAGTGACTGGCATTGCGAGGGGGCGGTCCATCGCCTATTCTCTGACCAATACGAATATCAGGATTTCACGGATCGCAAAGGCGCTTGTAATAGAAAAACGGAAAATGCGCCATTCGAAACGGAAATCATGCTGACAGAATTTGCAACAATCACCGAGCGACGCCATTTAATTGAAACAGTCTGCCTGTGATTCGGCGATCGGCTTGAATTGAGCGATCAGCAAACGATCGATACAGCTTTCCGGCACCCAGGTCAGAACCTGGCGCTTTCAACAAACCACGAAAAAGAGCAAAGGGGCGCAGTTCAGGCATTAACCACCACTACGGAGATATCTCCATGGCCAGCTCGGTAGCGAATCAATTCGTCGATTGGGGTTCAGAATTTCACAATCCGCCGTGGCAAGCGAACGACCGCATCGCGATTGCCCCCGGCGTGACAACCGTATTCGATCTGCTGACGGCCGACGGCGTGTCGCCCGCTCTCAGCCCGCAATGGCAGGGTTCAGGCGCGAGCCTGTTCGTTACTGCCTTGGGTGGCGTTGAGGCCAACCAGGGCGGCAACGGCTACTGGTGGGTGTATTTCGTCAACGGTCAGATGCCCGACGTCTCGTGTGCGGTCTACACGCTGCAACCCGGCGATAGCGTGGCCTGGGACTACAAGCACTACTCGAGCGGCTTGAAGCAGGCGGTTCATCCGCCGCTGGTCTGACGTTCGTCGCGCGATCCATGCGACGCGGCCGGCATCGGCCCCTTCAATGCCGGCCGCTCCCCCGATAACTCTCCACCTCCGCGTCGTACGCCGCCAGAAACGCCTTGCCGAACACCGACGCGAAATCGTCTTCGATCGCGAACACCGTATCGCGATGGGTCGCCGCGTAGCGATCCCACATCCGCGCCTTGTATAGCGCGGGTACGCGCTTCTCGTACCAGCGCATCGCATCGTCGCGTTCGCGCAGCCGTTGCGGCGAAAAGCGCGTCAGCAGGTCCATCAGCGCAGCGCGCATGCCGGCGACCATGCCGATCTGGTGCGCGTGCAGATCCTGGAACGCATCGCTGACCGCACTCTGCGGCGACATGAAGCCCGGCAGCGGCAGCCCGAACATCTGCCGCAGCACGGCGCTGCCGTCGGGCAGCAGCTTCAGCGGGTTGTTCTCGCGATCGAGCAGCATCGTCATGTGCGCCTTCACCTCGCGCTTCAGGATGCTGCGCGACGACAGCAGCTCGACCGTGCCGTTCGCGAACAGTGCCAGCAACTGGCCCGCGATATAGAGCTGCTCGGCCGACCACTGGTGCGATTCGGCGGCCGTATCGAGCCCGGCGCCTTCGAAAAACGCATTCAGCAGCTCGTCGGGCGTCGGCGGTGCCGGTGCGCGCGCCGCATGCGGTGCCGGTTCGTCAGCCGGCCGCGTATCGGCATGTGCGGCCGCCGGCTGCACGCGCACGTGCTGCGTCCACTCGGGCGCGTGATCGGCCTGCGTCGCGGACGGCGTGTCGCGCTCTGCATGGTCGCGAGCAGCCGACGACGCAGTGCCCGACGTGCCGCCGATATCGCCCGACGACTGCGCGAACAGGTCGAGCGGATCGGTCGACAACTGATTCAGGTCGCGCTGCGACGGCGCGGGTGATTCGGCCGACGCGGCGCGGTGTGCAGGCTGCGCGGCATCCGCGCGTGCGGGACCGCCCGGCCGTGTACCGGCATCCGCCACCTTGCCACGCGGCGCGAGACGATCCTGGAGCAGCCCCCACAGCCGGTTGCCGGCGCCTTTCGCATCGTCGCGCGAAGGCGAAGGCGAGGGCGCGCGTGACGGTTGCGGGGCGGCGGCTTCCGGCGCGCCCCGCCTGTCGACGTGCACACCGGCATCGGGCGCCATGTCGATCACCGGCGCGTCGCTGCCATCGTCGCGCTCCGCCCGCAGCACGTAAGGCCCGATACGGATGATGTCGCCGGTATTGAGCGGGCGCTCCTGCGCGTAACCGACCGGCTCGCGATTCACCTCGATCGTCGAGACGCTGCTCAGGTTCTTCAGCAGGCACGCGTCGTCGCCGACCTGCAGCAGTGCCTGCAGCCGCGATATCTGCCGGGTGTCGTCGCGCAGCACCAGATGGTTGTCGCTGGCGCGGCCGATGGTGCCGCCCGGCGGATGAAACACGACGGCGTCGTAGGAGTCGTTTTCGACCGGTTCGCCGGCATGTTCGATCACGATCAGTTGCATGTCATACGTCGCTCTGTAGATGAAGCGCGCGCGTGTCGACCGGTTCGTTCAGGATGACGACGCATGTCTGCGGCGCGCGTATTCGAACGCGGGCCCCCAGATCGGATGGCCCTTCTCGGCAGCGGACAAGTCGAAGCGCGGGTTGAGGTCGAGAATCCTCGAGAACTCGGCGCGGCACTGCGCGACGCGGTTCGTCACGCAATAGCTGAATGCGAGGAGCTTGTGCGCGGCGACCTGCGTGTTGATGTCGGCGCCGTCGATTTCCTTCGCATGGCTCAGCAACGCGATCGTACGCCCGTAGTCGCCGCTGTCGTACGCGGCGCGCGCGCTGTCGACCGTCGTGCGCGCGGCCGACTGCGGCGGGGACGTGCTGCACCCGCCGGCCCCCAGCCACAACGCGCCGAGCAAAACAACGAGCAATGAACGGCCTGTCATTATTGAAATTAAGAATTCGCGTAATTGGAAGGTGGCACACAAGCGCTGTTGGATTCTAGTGCCATTCATCGGCATCGCCGTTGCTGTTACGTTTTGTTTCATTTAAGCGATCCGATTCCAATTAAATAGAAAATCACTACGAATTTCAGTGCTTGTGAATCCAAAAAAACGAACCTATAGTTCGCTGTGTTTTTCGGATTCGTCAGTTGTTTTGTCGGCGCTCGTCAATGCACGAAAAACGGATCGTCCGTTCGCGCGACACGAATAGCCTGGCACACCATGAACGTCGCGGGCGTCCCTTGCCCGGCGGCCGGCCGGCTTGCGCCCCGAGCCCATCCGACAGGTGTCCATGCAATAGAACCGGGCCGCCATGGCGAACCGGTCGGATTAACTTTTTCCGTTAAATGAACGAACTCAATCAAATTACCTGTCATCTCGCCAAATTCACTTTTACAAACCACGGATGATTTGACCCGGCTTTTTACAAAAACGATTTGCCGGCACAAATTGCAATGGAAGGATATTCGAGTTACACAATTACCGGTCAATTAATTGTCCCTTTTTTGATCAGACCATCCGGTTCCGTAGTCCAGGATCGGCGAATGGCTATTGGGTGGCGAGGGTGGAATATGCAATGGCGGTCGAGCAGTCTCATCGTATGGGGATGCGTGTTGCTGCTTCCGGGGTGCGGCGCGACGGAGCACGCCGCGGCGGTGCCGTATGCGATCACGGTCGACGTGGCGCCCGACGTCAACCCTGACATGAACCGCAAACCGTCGCCGATCGTGCTGAAGGTGTTCCAGCTCCGCGCGGCATCGGCGTTCGACAGCGCGGATTTCTTCTCGCTGCAGGACAAGCCCGAGAACGTGCTCGGCGCGGACCTGCTCGGCACCGACCGCGTGATCCTGCGGCCGGGCGACTCGCGCACGCTGCACTATCGCGGCAACGTCGAGGCCGGCGCGATCGGCGTCGTCGCCGAATACCGCGTGCTCGAAAAGAACCGCTGGCGGCTGACGGTGCCGCTGCCGCGCGCGAAGCAGCTCAATCTCTACAAGTTCTGGCAGACGTCGCCGGGCGAACTGAAGCTGTCGATCGCGGTCAGGAACGGCGGCATCGCGCTGAACGACGCGCGGGGGCGCCCATGACCGAACCGACGATGTCCGCGACGCCGGTCGCGGCACTCCGCCAGCGCGTGGTGTGGACCGAGGGGATGTTCCTGCGGCCGCAGCATTTCCAGCAGCTCGAACGGCACTGGGAACGCTACGTCGCGCTGCGCTGCCTGCCGCTGCAAGGCTTCTACTGGGGCTTCGACTTGCTGGAAATCGATCGCGAGCAGCTCGCGCTCGGCAAGGTCGCGCTGCGCGCCGCATCGGGCGTGATGCGCGACGGCACGCCGTTCGACCTGGCGCATCCGGACGATCTCCCCGAGCCGCTCGACGTGCCTGCCGACGCGAAGGACCAGCTCGTCGTGCTCGCGCTGCCGTTGTGGCGCGGCGGCGGCGAGGAAGTGTCGTTCGGCGCGGGCGCCGCTAACGGCGGAAACGGTAGAAACGGTGGAAATGGCGCAAACGGCAACGCGGACGTCGCGCGCTACGTCGTGCGCGAATACGAAGTGGCCGACGCGAACGCCGTCGCGCTCGGCCCCGCGCTGCTGCAGACGGGGCGCCTGAACGTGCGCCTGATGCTCGAAGCCGAGCTGACCGGCGACTGGCACGCGCTCGGCGTCGCGCGGATCGTCGAGCGGCGCACCGACGCGCGGCTGCTCGTCGACGACGGCTACATCCCGCCGCGGCTCGTCGCGCAGCGCGATGCCGTGTTGCTGGCGTATGCGCGCGAACTGCACGGGCTGCTCACGCAACGCAGCGAGGCGCTCGCGGAACGGCTGTCGGAACCCGGGCGCGGCGGCGTGTCGGAAGTCGCGGATTTCCTGCTGCTGCAGCTCGTGAACCGCTATCTCGCGCTGACCTGGCATGCGCAGCAGCACGTTTCGACGCATCCGGAAGCGCTGTTCTGCGACTGGCTGAAGCTCGCGTGCGACCTGAGCACGTTCACGGCGGCCGGCCGGCGCCCGCAGTCGCTCGCGGTCTACGTGCACGACGACCTGCGTACGAGCTTCGCGGAACTGATGACGGAACTGCGCCGATCGCTGTCGACGGTGCTCGAACAGAACGCGATCCAGATCGAACTGCGCGATGCGGGCAACGGTATCCGCGTCGCGACGCTCGCCGACCCGGCGCTGCGCGACACGGCCGGCTTCGTGCTCGCGGTGCGCGCGGACGTGCCGGCCGACAGCCTGCGCACCCGCTTTCCCGCGCAGGCGAAGCTCGGGCCCGTCGAGCGGATCCGCGATCTCGTGCAGCTGCAGCTGCCGGGCATCACGATGCGCCAGTTGCCGGTCGCGCCGCGGCAGATCCCGTATCACGCGGGTCATACGTACTTCGAGATCGACAAGGGCAGCGACCTGTGGAAGCAACTGGCGCGCTCGGGCGGTCTCGCTTTTCATTTCGCCGGCGAATTCCCGGGGCTCTCGATGGAGTTCTGGGCGATACGCGGGTGAGGGCGGGCATCGCGATGAATTCTTCCTCCGATTCGATCTCCGCCGGCGCCGGCGGATTCGTGCCGCCGAATCCGGGCGGCATGCATCCGGCCGCCACGGCGGGCGCGGCGGGTCCGGCCGGGCCGACCGCCACGCAGCCGCGGCCCGGGCGCTGGGCCGCGAGCGGCACGAACCCGCTCGTCGCGGCCGCGAACCCGCTGCTCAATCTGGTGCCGCAGATCCGCTCGACCGTCCATCATCCGAATCCGGCGTGGCTGCGCGAGCATCTCGTCGTCGAGATCCGCCAGTTCGAGGCGCGTGCGCAGGAAGCCGGCGTGCCGTCCGAGGCGATCATCGGCGCGCGCTACTGCCTGTGCACGGCGCTCGACGAGGCGGCCGCGCTGACGCCGTGGGGCGGCAGCGTGTGGTCGTCGCACAGCCTGCTCGTGTCGTTCCACAACGAGACCTGGGGCGGCGAGAAGTTCTTCCACCTGCTCGAACGCCTGTCGCAGCAGCCGCGCCAGCATCTCGACCTGCTCGAGCTGCTGTACTTCTGTCTCGCGCTCGGCTTCGAGGGTCGTTATCGCGTGCTGGACAACGGCCACGCGCAACTCGATGCGCTGCGCCACCAGCTCGCGCTGACGATCCGCTCGGTGCGCGGCGAATTCGAACCCGCGCTGTCGCCGCACTGGCGCGACGTCGTCACGCGCGACGTCGCGCGCCGTTTCGTCGTGCCGCTGTGGGTGTGCGTGGCGCTCGCGCTGCTGATCGGCTTCGGCGTGTTTGTCGGGCTGCGCATCGCGCTCGCCGGGCATTCGGATCGACTGTTCGCGTCGATCGACGCGCTGCATGTGCCGAAGCTGCAGCCGGCGCAGGCGCCGCCGCGCCCGGCGCCCGCGCCGCGCATCGCCAGGTTCCTGGAACCCGAGATCGCGGCGGGCCTCGTGTCGGTACGCGACGACGCCGATCGCAGCGTGATCGTGCTGCGCGGCGACGGGCTGTTCAAGTCCGGTTCGACGTCGGTGATCGACCGTTACGCGCCGGTGCTGGCGCGGGTCGCCGACGCGCTGAACAAGGTGCCCGGCAATGTGCGCGTGACCGGCTATACCGACGACACGCCCGTGCATACGGCGCGTTTCGCGTCGAACTGGGACCTGTCGCGCGAACGCGCGGAAGCCGTGCGCAGCATGATCGCCGCGCGGCTCGACCATCCGGAGCGGCTCGCGGCGGAAGGGCGCGGCACGCTCGATCCGGTCGCGCCGAACGATACGCCCGCGAACCGCGCGCTGAACCGGCGCGTCGAGATCACGCTGCTGCCGGCGCCCGGCAGCGCCGCCGTCGGCGCGACGCAGGGGGCGAACTGACATGAACCAGGCTGTCGCGCGTTTCGTCCGGCCGTTGCCGTCGCGGGAGATCTGGACCTTCGCCGGTCTCGTCGTGCTCGCGTGCTTCGTGTGGCTCGCGGGCCCGCTGTTCGCGTTCGCCGAAGTCCGGCCGCTCGAAAGCGGTTGGGCGCGCGGGCTGACGATCGCGGTGCTGTTCGCCGCGTGGGGGGCGCGCGTCGCATGGCGCAGCTGGCGCGCCGGCCGCCTCAACGCGCAACTGCTGAACCAGCTTCGCGAGGCCGTGCCGGGGCCGGCCACCGCCGACGATCCGGCGAAGGCGCAGCTCGACGAACTGCGCAGCCGCTTCGACGAAGCCGCGACGCTGCTGAAGAAAGTCCGCTTCGGGCAGGCCGACACGGTGCGCAAGGGCCTGCCGCGCTGGTTCGACCGGATGTCGCGCCAGTATCTGTATCAGTTGCCGTGGTACGTGTTCATCGGCGCGCCGGGCTCGGGCAAGACGACCGCGCTCGTGAATTCCGGGCTCAGCTTTCCGCTCGCCGAGCAGTTCGGCCGCGCGGCGATTCGCGGCGTGGGCGGCACGCGCCACTGCGACTGGTGGTTCACGAACGACGCGGTGCTGATCGACACGGCCGGTCGTTATACGACGCACGAGGGCAACCGTGCGCTCGATGAAGCCGAGTGGAAGGGCTTCGTCGATTTGCTGAAGAAGTACCGCACGCGCCAGCCGCTGAACGGCGCGATGCTGACGATCAGCGTGGCCGACCTGCTCGGCGCATCGGAAATCGAACGCACGCAGCACGCGATGGTGCTGCGCAAGCGGCTGCTCGAGCTGCGCGCGCAGCTCGGCATCCGCTTTCCCGTGTACCTGCTCGTGACGAAGGCCGACCTGTTCGCGGGCTTCGCCGAGTATTTCGGCAACTACGGCCGCGCGGAATGCGCGCAGGTGTGGGGCTTCACGTTCCCGCTCGCGCAGAGCGAGGCGCCCGGCTTCGACCTGCGCGCGGCCTTCGACCGCGAATACCGGCTGCTGCACCAGCGGCTGAACGACGGGCTGCCCGAACTGCTGGCCGCGCAGACCGATGCGCGCCAGCGCGAGATGACGTACCTGCTGCCGCAGCAGATCGCCGACCTGCAGGAGATGCTCGGCCAGTTCGTCGCCGAAGTGTTTTCCGTCTCGAGCTTCGAGCCGATGCCGATGCTGCGCGGCGTCTACCTGACGAGCGGCACGCAGGAAGGCACCGCGTTCGATCGCGTGATGAGCGGCATCAAGCGCTTCCTGAAGATCGAAGGCGTGCCGCCGGTCGCGCAGGTCGGCTCGACCGGGCGCAGCTTCTTCCTGAAGTCGCTGCTGCAGGAACATATCTTCCGCGAAGCGGCGCTGGCCGGCAGCGACCTGCGCTGGCATCAGAAGCGGCGCGTGCTGCAGATCGCCGGCTACGCGCTGCTCGCGCTGGTATGCGTGGCCGTGCTGGTCGCGTGGCTGCGCAGCTATTCGAACAACCGCGCGTACCTCGACCAGATCGCCGCGCGCGTGCCGGCCGTCGATGCGCAGATCGCCGGTGCGAAGTTCTCCGACGCGGCCGACATCGCCCGGCTGCTGCCCGTGCTCGACGCGCTCGGCAGCCTCGCGAATGCGGGCGGTGTCGACCTGTCGCATCCGCCGCTCGCGTATCGGTGGGGGCTGTTCCAGGGCGAGAAGATCGACGAAGCCGTCGACGCCGTGTACCGGCGCGCGCTCGACGACGTGCTGCTGCCGATCGCCGCGAGCCGGATGGAAGCCGCGCTGCGCGACGCGCGGCCCGACGAGACCGAATACGCGTATGCGGCGCTGAAGGCGTACCTGATGCTGTACGACAGCGCGCACTACGATCCGGCGTTCGTGCAGGCCGTCGTCGATCTGGAAATGGAACGCGCGCTGCCGCCCGATTTCTCGCCGGCCGAACGTTCCGCGCTGCGCGCGCATCTCGCCGCGCTGTTCGGCAGCCGCGTCGCGGTGTCGCCGTATCCGATGAACGAGCGGCTCGTGGCCGACGTGCGCGACCGGCTGCGGCAGGTGCCGTTCTCGCAGCGGCTGTACCGGCAGCTCACGCGCACGCTGCGCCCGGCGACGTCCGCGTTCGACTTCAGCGTCGCGCGCGCGGTCGGCCCCGACGCGTCGCTGGTGTTCCGGCGACAGAGCAGTAAACCGCTGTCGGAAGGCGTGCCGGGCCTCTACACGCGCAACGGTTATCGCAACGTGTTCGCACCGCGCCTGGCCGGCGAGGTCGACGCGTACGGGCGCGAGGAAGTGTGGGTGCTGAACCTTGGATTGTCCGAGATCCCCGGGCCGAACGACGCGTCCGCCTGGGCGCGCGACATCCGCCAGCTTTACCTGAACGACTACCTGAAGATCTGGGACGACTATCTCGCGGACATCAAGCTGCAGCGCACCGCGACGCTCGCACAGAGCATCCAGGTCGCGCGCGCGCTGTCGTCGGCCGATTCGCCGCTTACGCGGCTGATGGTCGCGCTCGCGCGCGACACGGCGCTCGGCGATGCGCCGGGCGGCGCGCGCAATCTCGCGTCGCGTGCGCAGGACAAGGTCGATGAGGCACGCAGCTCGCTGTCGCAGATCTTCGCGGGCCAGGCCAGCGACGCGAATCCGTCCGCGGCGGCGCCCGCGAGCGCCGAGCAGGTGGTCGACAGCCACTTCGCCGGGCTGCGCGCGTTCGCGCCCGGCAGCGGCGACCAGGCGCAGGCGTTCGACGCGGTGCTGAAGTCGATCGACGCGCTGTACACGTACCTGACGGCCACCGACGACGCGCTGCGCAGCGGCGCGCAACCGCCGCCGTCCGATGCACCCGCGCGGCTGCGTGCGCAGGCCGGCCGCCTGCCGACGCCATTCCGCGAAGTACTCGACGACCTGTCGAACGTCGCGAACGGCAGCGTCGCGACCGTCGAGCAGCGCAGCGTCATGCAGCGCGCCGGCGCGAACGTCGGCGACTTCTGCCGGCAGGCGATCGCGGGCCGTTATCCGTTCGCGCGCGGATCGTCGCGCGACGTCGCGCCGGCGGACTTCGCGCAGATGTTCGCGCCGGGCGGGCTGATGGACGATTTCTTTCAGAAGAACCTGCAGTCGATCGTCGATACGACGTCGCACCCGTGGCGCTTCGCGAACCGGAATGCCGATGCCGATCCGTCAGCGACCGAAATGCTTGCGTCGTTCGAGAAGGCCGCGGTGATCCGCGACGTCTATTTCGGCGGCGCGGCGCGCACCGCGCAGTTGAAGGTGCAGATCCAGCCGCTCGAAATGGACCCGTCGATCACGGAGATGGTGCTCGACGTCGACGGGCAGATCGTTCGTTACGCGCACGGCCCGCTCGTGCAGAGCGCGGTGGACTGGCCGGGCCCGCGCGGCAGCAACCAGGTGCGGCTGCAGGTGTCGGGGCAGGCCGGTACGACCGACGGCTTCACGACCGACGGGCCGTGGGCGCTGCACCGGCTGTTCGACCGCGCGGGCGTGTCGGCCGGGCGCGGCTCGGACCAGATGATTGCGCGCTTCACGGTCGACGGCAAACCAATCGTGCTGCAGGTGAATGCGGGCAGTGTCCGCAATCCGTTCAGGCTGCCCCAGATGGAGTCCTTTACATGCCCTCCGAAGCCATGAGCCCGACACCGCCGCTCGCGCGCGCCGATGGCGACGCGCCGGCCTGGTACGGGAAGATTCCCGGCGCCGGCGACTTCGTGAACAGCCGGCTGCCGCATGCGCTCGCGCTCTGGTGGGAACGCTGGCTCCTGCAAGGGATGGCCGCGATGCGCCAGCGCGGCGCGGACGAGATCGAGCGCCACTACACGGTCGCGCCGGTCTGGAATTTCCTGATCCCGGCTGGCGCCGGCGCGTCGTGCGTGCAGCCGGGCTGCCTCGCACCGAGCTGCGACCGCGTGGGGCGCTACTACCCGGTGATCGTCACGCTGCCGATGCGCGCGGCCGATTACTGGAACGGGCTGCCCGACGCCGCCGACGCGTTCTACTGGCAGGTCGGCCATGCGCTGCTCGACGCGATCCGCCATGCGCGCGCGCCGGGCCATCTCGAGCAGACGCTCGAACGCGTGCGGCTCGCGCCGGGCGACGGCACGCTCGCGGACATCGTCGACGGTTTGCCGGCGGCGCTGCCGGAGCGGCCGGCGCCGGCCGCGTGGCCAGGGCTGTCCGGTTACTTCGATCCGCACGGCGGCACCAGCTTCTGGTGGACCAACCGCGCCGACGGATCGCCGCTGCGCACGCATGCGCATACGGGCACGCCCGACAACGCGCTGTTCCTGACGCTGTTCGGCGGAGGTTAGCGGGCTGCCGGACGCGGAATGAGCGACGAACAGAAAGGACGCGGTTTCGAGAGGTGGTGGAGATGAAGGACCCAGGATCGAGAGACAACGAGCACGACACCGCGACACGCGGCGACGCATCCGAATTCACGGTGCGGCCGCTGCCGCTCGGCCATCGACTGGGCGAACTGCAGCTCGACGAGGTGCTGGGGATCGGCGGTTTCGGGATCGTCTATCGCGCGTTCGACCGCACGTTGCGGCGCGCGGTCGCGATCAAGGAGTACATGCCGTCGATGCTCGCCACGCGCGGCGGCGACTACACGGTGTCGCTGCGTTCCGAGCGGTTCGCGCAGGCGTTCGACGCGGGGCGCGGCGCGTTCCTCAACGAGGCGCGCCTGCTCGCGCAATTCGACCATCCGGGGCTCGTCAAGGTCCTGCACTTCTGGGAAAGCCACGGCACCGCGTACATGGTGATGCCGTTCTACGAAGGGCGCACGCTCAAGCAACTGCTCGACGGCGGCATGCGGATCAGCGAGACGCAGTTGCGCAACATCGTCGCCGCGCTGCTGGGCGCGCTCGACACGCTGCATCGCGCGCAATGCTTCCATCGCGACGTCGCGCTCGATAACGTGCTGATCCGCCCGAACGGCAGCGCGATCCTGCTCGACTTCGGCGCGGCGCGCAAACGGATCGGCGATCTCGTCGACGACGGCGCGATGATGATCAAGCCCGGCTACGCGCCGATCGAGCAGTACACCGACGACCCCGCGTTCAGCCAGGGGCCGTGGACCGATCTCTATGCACTCGGCGCGGTGATGCACGCGATGATTACCGGCGAACTGCCGCCCGCGGCCGTCGTGCGCAGCATCAAGGATACGTACCGGCCGCTCGCATCGCGCGAGTTGCCGGCCGGCGAGGTGTACAGCCCGGCGTTCCTCGCGGCGGTCGATCATGCGCTGCAGTTGCGGATTCCGGATCGGCCGGAATCGGTCGCGGCGTTCGCGGCGGAACTCGGATTGCGGGATTTCGACCGGACGGGTGGGGGATATGGCGCGGCGGTCGTGCCGCCGGCGGGCGATGCGGGCAACGGCGGGGAGGGGAAGGGTGATGCTTCCGCCGCGGCCGGCACCGCATCGGCGGGTGCTGCCGCGGCTATCGGCGAGGGCAGGACCGCGTCGGGCACGCAGTCGTCGCGGCCCGGGCGGACGGATGATGTGGCGGTGCCGGCGGAGACCGCATCTGCTTCGTCTGCGATGTCCGGTGCGCCATCGGCGTCGACGGCGGCCGCGCAAGGCGCCGCGCTCGCGGCTGCGGGAACGATAGCAGCGTCGGCAGTGCGCGCGGCGCAGCCGGTCGGGTCCGATGGACCCGGCAGCAGTGAAAGCGAGCACGCAAAGGAACCACCCGCGGCCGGTACGCGACCGGCAAGCGCCGACGCCGACTCCGGAAAGCGTGGTGCAGCGGATGCCGGGAATACGAGCCCGAATGCCGGTGTTGCCAGCACGACCGCGCCGCATGCCGCCGCATCGGCATCATCGTCGGGTGGCGCATCCACACCGTCCGGCATTCGACCCGGCCCCGCACGCAACCGCCGCATCCCCGTCTACGTCGGTGGCGCACTCGTCGCGCTGATCGCCATCGGCCTCGCCGCGACCTATCTGTCGCGTCCCGCCCGCGTCGCCGACGAGGCGTCACCCGGCGCGAGCCAGCCGCTGGCCGGCACGTCGTCGCCCGCGAGCGCGCCGGACGCCGCGCTGGCCCAGCGCGGACCGACGCCGACCGTCGTGCCGCCGTCGAGCCTGCCGGCCGGATCGTCGGAACAGGTTCCGCCGCCGCCCGTCGCCACCGCACCGGCCAGCACGCCAGCCGTCGAGGCCGCTGCCGCCGCGCCGCAGGTCGCGACGACCGTCACGAACCCGGCCCCGTCGCAAGCCGGCTCCCGTTCGACCATCGCGCCGGCCGGTAGCCTCGACGCGTCGGAGCGCGTCGTCAATGTGCCGCCGTCGGAAGTCGCAGCGCGGCCAACCACGACGCCAACTCCGGCGCCGCCGCCGGAAACCGACACGACCATCGCTGCCGTGAACGTGCTGCCTGCCGAGCCACGTCCGCCGAAGACGCAGGAAACCGTCCAGGTGCGCTTCAACGTGCGGCCGTGGGGCGACGTCTACGTGAACGGTGCGCGGCGCGGCGCGAGCCCGCCGCTGCGCTCGGTGTCGCTGACGCCGGGCGTGTACCAGATCGAGATCCGCAACGGCTCGCTGCCGCCGATGCGTCGCACGCTGGCGGTCGATTTCGGCAGCAAACCGATCAACATCGACTATGCATTCGAATGACATCAGCCAGGCGGCGCTGGCCGCCGCCGCGTTTGTTCCCGGGTCGCGCGGCGTACCGTGGGCAACGCCGCGCGCCGACCTGATCGGCGGGCTGCTCGCGGACGTCGCGCCCGATGCGCCGTGCGGCGCGAACCTCGAATACGACGCCGAGTTCCTGCAACTGCAGGAACGTGCGACGCCGCGCGCCGAGCAGCAGTACGGCGACACCGTGATCCCGGCCGAAGCGCCCGACTGGCGCACGGTCGAGCGGCTCGCGCTTGCGCTGTCCGCGCGCACGAAGGACCTGCGCGTCGTCGCGTATCTCGCGCGCAGCTGGACCGAGCAGCACGGCATTCCCGGCTATGCGGACGCGCTCGCGGTCGTCGCGAACCTGCTCGAGCGCCGGTGGGACGACCTGCATCCGCGGCTCGACGCGGACGGCGAATCCGACCCGACGCCCCGGATGAACGCGCTCGCCGACGTGGCCGGCGCGCACGACTGCGCGCGTGCGGCGCGCCGCCAGCCGCTGTTCGACGGCGGCCCGAGCGTACGCGACGCCGAGCGGCTGCTCGACGGCCGCGACGAAGCGGGCAGCGCCGTGGCAGGCAGCCGCGACAGCCTGGTCGCCGCGCTGTCGGCCGCGCGCGACGACGGTACGACACCGCTCGACGCGGCGCACGCCGCGTTGCATGCGCTGGATGCGATCCGCGTGTGCGTGACGGACAAGCTCGGCCGTGAATGGGCGCCCGATGAAGGCGATGCGGAGAAGGCGTTGCAGCGGATCGTGCGCGAAGTGCCGCTGCCCGAGCCGCGACCAGGCGCGCCCGACGGCACGGTGGCCGCGCTGCAGGCGGCATCCGGCGACACGTTGCAGGCGAGTGGCGCACAACCCGCGCCGGCGGCGATGCCGAACGGCCATGCGTGGCGCGATGCCGACGTTACGAGCCGCGACGACGTGCGGCTCGGCCTCGACAAGATGTGCCGCTATTTCGAGCTGCACGAGCCGAGCCATCCGGCGCCGCTGCTGCTGCGGCGCGCGCAGCGGCTGCTCGCGCTCGACTTCTACGAAATCATCCGCGATCTCGCGCCGGAGAGTTTGCCGAAGCTGGACCTGCTGAGCGGCGAGCGAAGCGAATGAAACGGACGAAACGAACGAAAGGGGCCGCCACACCGGCGGCGACCACGGACTGCGCAACCTGATCGATGCGAAGGAGTAGACGATGACGGACAGAACCAAGGCGGCAGGCAGCGGACAGAAGTTCATCGCGCGCAATCGGGCGCCGCGCGTGCAGATCGAGTACGACGTCGAGACCTACGGCGCCGAGCGCAAGGTGCAACTGCCGTTCGTGATGGGCGTGATTTCGGACCTGGCGGGCAAGCGTGCCGAGCCGCTGCCGGACCTGCCCGAGCGCAAGTTTCTCGAGATCGACGTCGACAACTTCGACGAGCGGATGAAGTCGGTCGCGCCGCGCGTCGCGTTCCAGGTGCCGAACACGCTGACGGGCGAAGGAATGCTCAACGTCGACATGACGTTCGAGCAGATCGACGATTTCTCGCCGGCCGCGATCGCACGGAACGTCGACGCGCTGCGCCGGCTGCTGGAAGCGCGCACCGAGCTGTCGAACCTGCTGTCGTACATGGACGGCAAGCACGGCGCCGAACAGCTGATCGAGCGTGCGATCAACGATCCCGACCTGCTGAAGACGCTCGTGCGCGAACCGCCCGAGCCCGCGCAGCGTCGCGACTCGACCCAACCGGAGGCCCGCGATGAATGACCCCGTCCAATCCCGTGCCGACGCGCGCGACGCCGCGCAGCCGGCCGTCGCGCGCGACGAATTCGCCGCGCTGCTGCAAAAGGAATTCAAGCCGAAGACCGCCGAGGCGCGCGAGTCGGTCGAGCGCGCGGTGCGCACGCTTGCGCAGCAGGCGCTCGAACATACGGTCGGCATGACGACCGACGCGTACGGCAGCGTCAAGCAGATCATCGCGGAGATCGACCGGAAGCTGTCCGAGCAGATCAACCAGATCCTCCATCACGACGAGTTCCAGACGCTCGAGGGCGCCTGGCGCGGCCTGCATTACCTCGTCACGCACACCGAGACCGACGAGCTGCTGAAGATCAAGGCGCTGCCCGCGTCGCGCAACGAGGTCGCGCGGATGCTGAAGCGCTACAAGGGCGTCGCGTGGGACCAGAGCCCGCTGTTCCGCAAGATCTACGAGGAAGAGTACGGGCAGTTCGGCGGCGAACCGTTCGGCTGCCTCGTCGGCGATTTCCATTTCAACCACAGCCCGCCCGACGTCGAGATGCTCGGCGAGCTGTCGAAGATCGCGGCGGCCGCGCACGCGCCGTTCATCGCCGGCGCGTCGCCGGAGCTGATGCAGATGGATTCGTGGCAGGAGCTGTCGAACCCGCGCGACCTGACGAAGATCTTCCAGAACACCGAATACGCGGCGTGGCGCAGCCTGCGGCAGTCGGAGGATTCGCGCTACGTCGGCCTCGCGATGCCGCGCTTTCTCGCGCGGCTGCCGTATGGCGCGCGCACCAACCCGGTCGACGAATTCGACTTCGAGGAAGACACCGACGCCGCGAACCACGATCGTTATACGTGGGCGAATTCGGCCTACGCGATGGCCGCGAACATCAACCGCTCGTTCAAGCAGTACGGCTGGTGTTCGTCGATCCGCGGCGTCGAATCGGGCGGGGCGGTCGAAGGGCTGCCGAGCCATATGTTCCCGACCGACGACGGCGGCATCGACCAGAAATGCCCGACCGAGATCGCGATCAGTGACCGCCGCGAGGCCGAGCTCGCGAAGAACGGCTTCATGCCGTTCGTGCACCGGAAGAACTCGGATTTCGCGGCGTTCATCGGCGCGCAGTCGCTGTACCAGCCGGCCGAGTATCACGACCCCGACGCGACCGCGAACGCGCGGCTGTCCGGCCGCCTGCCGTACCTGTTCGCGTGCTGCCGCTTCGCGCATTACCTGAAGTGCATCGTGCGCGACAAGATCGGCTCGTTCCGCGAACGCGACGACATGGAGCGCTGGCTGAACGACTGGATCATGAACTACGTCGACGGCGACCCCGTGAACTCGTCGCAGGAAACCAAGGCGCGCAAGCCGCTCGCGGCCGCGCAGGTGGTCGTCGACGAGGTCGAGGACAACCCCGGCTACTACACGTCGAAATTCTTCCTGAGACCGCACTACCAGCTCGAAGGGCTCACCGTGTCGCTGCGGCTCATCTCGCGGCTGCCGACCGCGAAGGCGGCAAACGAGTGAACGGCAACCGGCATTCAACCTGACATCGCACCGAAACGGAGACGGCAATGGGCGTGGCAATGTTTATGAAGGTGGACGGCGTGACCGGCGAATCGGCCGACGCACAGCACAAGGGCTGGACCGACATCCAGTCGTTCACGTGGGGCGCGAGCCAGCCGGGCGCGATGGCGAGCGGCAGCGGCGGCAACGCGGGCAAGGCGAGCTTCAACGACCTCGTCGTCGCCGCGTACATGGACAAGGGCGCGCCCGCGATCATCAAGAACTGCGCGAACGGCAAGCATCTTTCTTCGGTCGAGATTTCGGCGTGCAAGACGGGCGGCACGCAGGTCGAATTCATGCGCGTGACGCTGCAGGAAGTGCTCGTCACGTCCGCGCAAGTCGCGGGTATCGACCCGGGCGACGTCGCCGACCGGCTGATGATGCACTACGGCTTCCAGGCCGCGAAGGTGAAGAAGCAGTACTGGCAGCAGAACGACAACGGCGGCAAGGGCGCCGAGGTGACGGTCGGCTGGAACATCAAGGAAAACACCGAGATGTGACGGGTCGAACCCGCACGGAGACGACCATGGACGACCCGCGAACCCGCGACGGCCGGGAGGGCAGCCTGCGCGACCGGCTGCAGCCCGCGCTGCTCGACCGCCTCACCGACGATGCACCGCAGCGCACGACCGAAGCACCCGGCGCGCAATGGATCGGTACCGAGCGGCTGCGCGCGGCGGTGCTGCGCGATCTCGCGTGGCTGCTCAACACGCGCAACGCCGAGGACGGCTTCGTCGACTGGTCGGCGTTCGCGCATGCGCAGGCGTCGGTACTCAACTACGGCATGCGGCCGCTCGTCGGCAAGCCGATGTCGGGCGTCGAGCGGATGTCGGTCGAGGCGTCGATCCGCGACGCGATCGTCCGTTTCGAGCCGCGCATCGCACCCGACAGCGTCGAGGTCCGCAGCGTGCTCGACGCGCCGGGCGGCCGGGCCGGCGAGCGGCGCCACAACGTGCTGCTGTTCGAAATCCGCGGCACGCTGTGGTCGATCCCGCATCCGCTCGAATTCGTGCTGCGCTCCGACCTCGATCTCGAGACGGGCGCGATGTCGCTGCAATCCGTGGCGGGAGCCTGACGCGATGGATACGCGCCTGCTCGACTACTACAACCGCGAACTCGCGTACCTGCGTGAGCTCGGCGGCGAATTCGCGCAGCAGTTCCCGAAGGTCGCCGCGCGGCTGCGGCTGCACGAGTCGGGGCCGCCCGACCCCTACGTCGAACGACTGCTCGAAGGGTTCAGCTTCCTCACCGCGCGCGTGCAGCTGAAGATGGACGCCGAGTTTCCGCGCTTTACGCAGGCGCTGCTCGACGCCGTGTATCCCGGCTATATCGCGCCGTTGCCGTCGATGGCGATCGTGCGGTTCGCGCCGATGATGAACGAAGGCAGCCTCGCGCAGGGCTGGCGGCTGCCAGCGGGCACCGCGCTGCGCGCGCGGCCGGCCGCGTCCGAGCAGACCGCGTGCGAATTCCGCACCGCGCACGACCTGGCGCTGTGGCCGCTCGAACTGACCGATGCGACCGTCACCGGCGCGCCGTCGTGGCTGCCGCGCGGCGCCGTCGCGGCGCGCCAGGACGTCCGCGGCGCACTGCGCATCCGGCTGAAGGCGCGCGGCGGCGCCAGGCTCTCGCAACTGCCGCTCGACCGGCTGACGTTCCATCTCGCGGGTCCCGAGCGCGACGCGCTGCATCTGCTCGAACTGATCGCCGCGCATGCGCTCGGCGCCGTGTGCCACGACCCGGGGCAGCCGCCGCGCTGGCTGCATACGCTCGACGCCGACGAGATCGTCCACGAGGGTTTCGATCCGGCGCAGGCGATCCTGCCCGATGACGGCCGCAGCTTCCACGGCTACCGGCTGCTGCGCGAGTATTTCGCGTTTCCGGCGCGCTTCCTGTTCTTCAGCATCGGCGGGCTGCGCGCCGCGCTGGCGCGTGCGACCGGCGACGAGTGCGAGCTGACCGTGCTGTTCAACCGCCACGATGCGGCACTCGAAGCGACCGTCGATGCACGCCATCTCGCGCTGAACTGCACGCCGGCCGTGAATCTGTTCGCGCGCCGCGCCGACCGCATTCCGCTGCAGCCGGGCGCACGCGAACATCATGTCGTCGTCGATCGCAGCCGGCCACTCGACCATGAAGTCTATGCGGTGCAGCGGCTTGCGAGCGAGCAGCGCGACGACGGCCAGTCGCGTGAATTCAGGCCGTTTCACGCGTCGTTCGCCGGCGATAACGGCAATCACGGCGCGTACTACACAGTGCGACGCGAGCCGCGGCTGGTGTCCGCGCAGGCGCGTGCGAACGGCACGCGTACCGGTTATGTCGGCAGCGAGACCTACGTGTCGCTCGTCGACAGCCAGTGCGCGCCGTACGACGAGACGATGCGCTATCTGTCCGCCGACACGCTGTGCACCAATCGCGATCTCGTGCTGCTGCAGCCGCCCGGCGACGCGAACACGTTCACGCTGCGCGTATCGGCGCCCGTCGAGCGCATCGTCGCGATTCGCGGCCCGTCGCGGCCACGCCCGCCGATCGCCGATGCGCAAACCGCGTGGCGGCTGATCCGCCATCTCGGGCTCGCGCGGCATACGCTGACCGATCTCGACGACGACGAGGGCGCGCATGCGCTGCGCGAACTGCTCGGCCTGCACGCCGATTCGGCCGACGCCGCGATGCGCCGGCAGATCGACGGCGTGCAGCGCGTCGCGTTCTCGCCCGTGTTCCGCCGGCTGCCGGCGTCCGGGCCGCTGATGTTCGGGCGCGGCGTGCAGGTCAACGTGACCGTCGACGACCATGCATTCTCCGGCGACAGTCCGTTCCTGCTCGGCGCCGTGCTCGAACAGTTCTTCGCGCGTCACGTATCGATCAACGCGTTCGCCGAATGCGTGCTGACCAGCGTGCAGCGCGGCACGCTCGCGCACTGGCCGGCGCGCATCGGCAGGCGGCCCGCGATATGAAGCGCGACACGTCTCCCGGCGCGCCGCCGGCCACCGAAACCGCCCGCCGCGACGCGTGGTGGGCGCGGTTGCGGGCCGCGCCGCACGGTTATGACCTGTTCCAGGCGCTGCGCTGGCTCGACGCGCTGTCGCCCGGCCGCGCACCGCTCGGCCATGCCGCGCGACCGCGTGACGAAGCGGTGCGGCTCGGGCAGCAGCCGTCGCTCGCGTTCGCGGCTTCGATGCTGGCCGGCGTGTACGAGAACGGCGCCGCGCCGCCGCGCATCGCGATCCACGGTTTCGGGCTGTTCGGGCCGAACGGGCCGCTGCCGACACATCTGACCGAATACGCGCACGAGCGCGCGGCCCAGCACGACGACCCGACGTTCGCCGCGTTCGCGGACCTGTTCCATCACCGGCTGATCCTGCTGTTCTACCGCGCATGGGCCGACGCGCAGCCGACGGTGAGTCTCGATCGTCCGGAGCGCGCACGGTTCGACGGTTATGTCGCAAGCCTGATCGGGCGCGCGGCGAACGGCGACAGGCCGGCCGCGCAAGCCGGTACTGATGCCGGAACCGACACGCTCGCGCCGCATGCGCGTTATTTCCATGCGGGCCATCTCGTGCGGCACACGCGCAACCCGGAAGGGCTCGTGCAGATCCTGCGCCGGCATTTCGGCGTCGATGCGCGCATCGTCGAGCACGTGCCGCAATGGGTCGCGATCGAGCGCTCGCAGCGCTGCACGATCCGCGCGACGCGGCCGACGTTGCGCGTCGGCGCCGTCGCGCTCGGCGTCGCGGTGCGCGATGCGCAGTCGCGCTTCCGGATCGTGCTTGGCCCGCTCTCGCTCGACGCGTACCGTCGTTTCCTGCCGGGCGGGCCGCACGCGCGGCAGCTTGCGTCATGGGTGCGCGAATACGTCGGCATCGAGTTCGACTGGGATGTGCAGCTCGAACTGGCGGCCGACGCGGTGCCCGCCATCGCGCTCGGCAAGCCGCAGGGTATCGGTCGCACCGCGTGGCTCGGGCAGCGGCTCGAACCGGGCCCCGCGCGCGACCTCGTCGTCCGCTACGACGTGCGGGGCGGCGCCACGGCCCTTCATCGCGAAACCGCCTAACCGGGAACCGTCATGTCCGATATCGGCCGCGTCAACCTGTTCGGAAAACTGAATCCGTTCCTCTACGAGACGCTCGAGCAGGCGACCGGATTCTGCCGGCTGCGCGGCAATCCGTATGTCGAACTCGCGCACTGGTTCAAGCAGATGTTGCAGCGGCCCGACGGCGACCTGCAGCGCGTGCTGCGCCGCTTCGAGATCGATGCGGCGGCCATCGACCGCGGGCTCGTCGCGGCGCTCGACCGGCTGCCGCGCGGCGCGGGATCGGTGTCGGACCTGTCCGTGCACATCGACGACTCGGTCGAACGCGCGTGGGTCTATGCAACGCTGAAATACGACGCGACGCGCATCCGCGGTGCGGTGCTGCTGCTCGCGATCCTGAAGACGCCGCAGTTGCGCAACGTGCTGGTGGCGATCACGCGCGAATTCGAGCGCATCGTGCCGGATGTGCTCGCAGATCAACTCGAATCGATCGTCGACGGTTCGCCGGAGGCGCAACCGGCCGGATCTGCCATCACGGGAGGTGACGCGGCCGTGCGCGGAGCAGCGGCCGCCGACGGTTCGGCGCTCGCGCGCTTTGCCGTCGACCTGACCGCCCGCGCGCGGGCCGGCGAGATCGACCCGGTCGTCGGGCGCGACGCCGAGATCCGCCAGATCGTCGACATCCTGCTGCGGCGCCGGCAGAACAACCCGCTGCTGGTCGGCGAGGCCGGCGTTGGCAAGACGGCTGTCGCGGAAGGTTTCGCGCTGCGGATCGCGGCCGGCGACGTGCCGCCGTCGCTGCGCGACGTCGCGTTGTACCTGCTCGACATCGGGCTGCTGCAGGCCGGCGCGAGCGTGAAGGGCGAATTCGAAACCCGGCTGCGCGGCGTCATCGACGAAGCGATGTCGTCCGAACGGCCGGCGATCCTGTTCATCGACGAAGTGCATACGCTCGTCGGCGCGGGCGGGGCGGCCGGCACCGGCGACGCCGCGAACCTGCTGAAGCCCGCGCTCGCGCGCGGCCTGCTGCGCACGATCGGCGCGACCACGTGGTCCGAGTACAAGCAGTACATCGAGAAAGACCCGGCACTGACGCGGCGCTTTCAACTGGTCCACGTGCACGAACCCGAAGAGACCGCTGCGTTGACGATGTTGCGCGGCCTCGCCGCGAAGCTCGAAGCCCATCACCGCGTGCTCGTGCTCGACGATGCGCTGCAGGCCGCCGTCACGCTGTCGCATCGGTACATCCCCGCCCGGCAGTTGCCGGACAAGGCGATCAGCCTCCTCGATACGGCCTGTGCGCGCGTCGCCGTCAGCCAGCACGCGGTGCCCGCGCCGATCGAGGATGCGCGCCGCCGCATCGACAGCCTGCGCGTCGAGCAGGAGCGGATCGGCCGCGAGTGCGCGCTCGGCACCGGTGATGTCGCGCGACGCGACGCGATCGAGTCGGACATTGCCGCCGCGCAGGCCGCGCTCGACCAGCTCGACGCGCGCTGGCAAACCGAACGCAATGCATTGGAGGCGATCGTCGAATCACGCGCCTCGTTACTCGACGACGATCCGTCGCGCGAACTCGACGCCGCCACGCGCGCCGATATCCAGGCGCACCTCGCGGCCGCGCAGCAAGCGCTGGCCGACGTGCAGGGCGATGCGCCGCTCGTGCTGCCCGCCGTCGACACGCATGCGGTGGCGGCCGTCGTCGCCGACTGGACCGGTATTCCGCTCGGCCGGATGGTGCGCGACGAAACGCAGGCGGTGCTGAAGCTCGCCGATACGCTCGGCGAACGCGTCGTCGGCCAGCGGCATGCGGTCGAACTGATCGCCGAGCGGATCCAGACCGCGCGCGCGAAGCTCGACGATCCGACCAAACCGCATGGCGTGTTCCTGCTGTGCGGTCCGTCCGGCGTCGGCAAGACCGAGACCGCGCTCGCGCTGGCCGACACGCTGTACGGCGGCGAGCACAACGCGATCACGATCAACATGAGCGAGTTCCAGGAGGCGCATACCGTGTCGACGCTGAAGGGCGCGCCGCCCGGTTATGTCGGCTACGGCCAGGGCGGTGTACTCACCGAGGCCGTGCGCCGCCGGCCGTACAGCGTCGTGCTGCTCGACGAGATCGAGAAGGCGCACCGCGACGTGCACGAGATTTTCTTCCAGGTGTTCGACAAGGGCTGGATGGAGGACGGCGAGGGTCGCGACATCGATTTCCGGCACACGGTGATCCTGCTGACATCGAACGTCGGCGCCGATCGCGTGATGCAGCTGTGCCGCGACCCCGACCGTCTGCCCGGCGTGCAGACACTTGCCGATGCGCTGCGCGCGCCGCTGCTCGACGTGTTTCCGGCCGCGCTGCTCGGCCGGCTGACCGTCGTGCCGTATTACCCGCTCACCGACGCGACGCTCGCGCGCATCGTCGCGCTGCAGTTGCGGCGGATCGAGAAGCGGATCGACGCGCATCACGGCATCCGGCTGCGCTGCACCGACGCGGCGACCGCGCTGATCGTTGAGCGCTGCCGGACCATCGAATCCGGCGGCCGGATGGTCGATGCGATCCTCACGCATACCGTGATGCCGCGCATCAGCCGCGCGATCCTGCAGGCCACGCTCGAAGGGCGCACGTTGTCGTCGATCGAGGTCAGCGCGGCCAACGGCGAATTCGCTTACCGGTTCGACGAGGAGGGAGCGGCGTGAATCGCGTCTTCACACTCGACAGCCCGCACGGCGACGACCTGAAATTCCACACGCTCGACGGCAGCGACGAACTCGGCCGGCTGTTCGAATTCCGGATCGAGGCGCTCGCCGACAGCCACAGCCTGTCGTTGAAGGACATGCTCGGCAAACCCGTGACGGTGCGGATCGAACAGCAGGACCAGTCGACGCGCTACCTTAACGGAATCGTTGCGCGCGCATCGCTTGCCGGCCGGCGTGCCGAGCGGTACTACGGCTACGAACTGGCCGTGCGCCCGTGGCTGTGGCTCGCGACGCGCCGCTCCGATTGCCGGATTTTCCAGAACAAGACCGTGCCCGAGATCGTGCAGGAGGTGCTGTCGACGTACGGCTTTCCGATTGAAAACCACCTCGTCGAATCGTATGTGCCGCGCGAGTTTTGCGTGCAGTACAACGAGACCGATGCCGCGTTCGTGTCTCGGCTGATGGAATTCGAGGGCATCTATTACTGGTTCCGGCACGCCGAGGACACGCATACGCTGATGCTGAGCGACGCGATGTCGTCGCACACCGCGCTGCCCGGTTACGAGACGATTCCGTATATCGCGCGCGACCGTACGGCGATCGCCGACGAGGAACACATCGACGGCTGGCTGCCCGCGCAGGCGGTGAGTGTCGGCAAGCACCAGACCACCGACTACGACTATACGAAGCCGCGCGCCGATCTGTCGTCGCAGAAGGTCGATCCGCGTGGTCATGATCACGACAGCTTCGCGTCGTTCGAATGGCCGGGCGGCTATCGCGACGACGCGCCTGGTGCGCACTACAGCCGCGTGCGGCTCGAGGAACAGCAGGCTGAACATGAGCGCGCGAGCGCCGACACCGATGTGCGCGGGGCGGCGCCTGGTTATCTGTTCACGCTTGCGCATTGCCCGCGTGCCGACCAGAACCGCGAGTACCTGATCGTGCGGTGCCAGTACCGGTTTCAGGAGAACGCGTATGCGAGCGATCAAGGCGCGGAGGCTGTGGTGCATCAGACGATGATGCTCGTGCAGCCTTCAAGTTTGCCTTATCGGTCGCCGCGTGAGACGCCGAGGCCACGGACCAACGGACCGCAGACGGCCACCGTCGTCGGGCCGCCCGGTGAGGAAATCTGGACCGATCAATACGGGCGCGTGAAGCTGCAGTTTCGCTGGGACAGGTACGGGCAGAGCAATCAGGATTCATCGTGCTGGGTGCGGGTGTCGAGTCCTTGGGCGGGGGGCGGGTTCGGTGGTGTGCAGATTCCGCGGGTGGGTGACGAGGTCGTGGTCGATTTCCTGAATGGAGATCCGGATGAGCCGATCGTGACGGGGCGTGTTTATAACGGCGAGAAGATGCCGCCTTGGGGCTTGCCCGGGAGTGCGACGCAGAGCGGGATGCTGTCGAGATCATCACCGGGTGGGACGATCGAGCATGCAAATGCGTTCCGGTTCGAGGACAAGAAGGGTGCAGAGCAGTTGTGGATGCATGCGGAAAAGAATTTCGATGCAGAGACGGAGGCCGATCATTCGCTGTCGGTTGGGAACAACCACACGCATACGGTCGGGAACGACGAAACGATGCAGGTGAAGAACAATCGACAACGGAGTGTGGGGCAGAACGAGACGGTGAATATCGGGCAGAACAGAGTTGCGCAAATCGGGGTGGATGAAACACATGGGGTGGGGGGGAACCGGACGCGAACGGTCGGAAAGAAGGAGACCGTGACGATCGCGTCGGATCGTACCGCGACGATCGGCGGCAGCCACACGGAATCGGTCACGCATGGCAAGACCGAAACGATCGGGGAAGGCAAGACGCTGAACGTCGGACAGATGTATCAGACGACGTCGCAGGACATGAAGACGCTGGTTGCGTCTGCACATACTGAAGAGATCGGCACGCGCACGTCGACGATCGCGAATGCGCATACGCACACGGTCGGCGGCGAACACACCGTCAATGTCGGGGCGAACCATACGACGAACGTGCAGCATCAGGTGACCGTCAACGCCGGCGATCAGCTTTCGCTCGTCTGCGGGAATTCGAGCATCGTGATGAAGAGCGACGGCACGATCGCGATCCAGGGTGTCAACGTCACATCGACCGGCACGAACAGCCACAGCGTAAACGGCAAGACAGTGACGTCGTCGGCGACCGCCGAGCACACGGTCGAAGGCGCGATCCTGAAACTGAATCCGTGACGGAGGCCCGCACGCATGCAGAACTGGCAGCCGACCAATCCGATAGAACGCAGGTTCATGGATGCGCATTCGGACTGGATGAGTTTCGCGAAAGAGCAGGATGTACGATTGATGATCTGGCAGACCGACGAGACGGATGCCGAACTCGTCCGGCTGTATTTCCAGGTCCAGGACGAAACGTCGTGTGCGGTGAGGACGATGCGGGCGCCGTTCGTCAATGAATCGAGCTATGCGAAGGCGTTGACGGACGAACTGATCGCGTTCTACGAAAGCCGACGCGAGGCGTCCAATGCGCAAGGCGTGCGGGCGGACTGGCAGGCGCCGTACGACGATGGCAAGAATCCCTTGCTGCATCTGTTCGCGGTTGCCGACAGCCTGATGCAGCACCATCCGGATATTTTTCCGGCGATGGTATTCGTGCTGGAGCCGGCGAAAATGCGGGATGACGCGGCGTGGGTTCAATGGATGGATGGTTTGCTGTCAATCATTGCGGTCGCACCGCAGCTTGCCGAGCGTGTGCGCTTTGTCGTACCGCGTATCGATATCGCGCCGTTCGCTGCGTTGATGCAACGGCATCGCGCCGCGGTGCGCGTCGTGCACGGCAAGTATTCGATGGCGAGCGTGCCTCGCGAGTTACTGGCGGAATCGGGCGAGCGCGGGCCGAGCGGTGAGTTTCGACGGCATTTCGTGTTGCTGACCGAGATGATTGAAGGCGGTAACCCAACGCGGCTCGAAGAATTGCGAGCAGCGGCGCTAAAGGTAGCGGAGCACGAGAAGTGGTTCGACCAGTGTGTTGTCGTGCATTTGATCGCAGGTGCGGCGTATCTGAAGTGGCGCGATCGGGAGCGGGCAATCGAAGCATATCGAAGCGCGGCCAGCAGCGGCATGCGCGCGGTCGAGGCCGGGCATCCGGCGGGGCACAAGCTCGTCGCGAACGGGTTGTTCGGCGAGGCTAGTGTGCATTTGACGCACAAGGATTATGCGCACTCGGCGTATTGCTACGAGCGGGCGGCGGCGTCGACAGCGGCGGCCAAGGACGGGTTGATGACGGTCGAGGCGTGGCGGATGAGCGCGGTGTGCTGGGAGCGGGCAGGGGAGCGCGAGCATGCGCTGGAGGCCGGGTTCAACGCGCTCGATGCGGGTTTGATGATCGACGAACCGATGCGCGCGAACAGCAATCTGCCGATGGTTGTCGATTGGATGGTGTCGCAGCTGGGTGTGCAGGACCGGCGACGCAACGCGCTCAGCGAGAAGGTCGCGGCGTTGCGTAGTGGGCGCTGAGCGGGGGCAAACACCGTGGCACTTCCAGCCGTCAAGCATCTCGATCCCGTTGTTGGCGTGGACGTTCATTCGGTACTGGTTACGCCTGGTACACCGCCGGTGTTCCTGCCGCACCCTCATGTCGGGTTCATGCTCGATAAGCGCGAGTACATCCAGGCCGCAAAAGCGGTGGTCGGCTGCATTGCAACGATGATCGTGCAGGAGAAGGTGACCGAATACATCGAAGATCATCCCGAGGATGTGAAGAAGCTGGAACACCTGGCCGATGAGGCAAACCAGCAGGTCAATAAACAGCTCAATGACTTGATGGGCGGCGGAAAGCTGCCGAACTTCAAGGACGATCCGACTGTTGCGGAGGGGATGAAGCTTGCGAACGAGGCCAACAAGATCAAGAACCGCATAAGTGATGACCTTGGCTCGAACGTCGGATCGGGGGGAGGCAGCGGCAGGCCGATTTTTGCGAATGGGATGATGCGAGCCACGGCAGGGACGCATGCGTATCACGTGCCAGGGTTGCATTTTCCGCTCGGGGAATCTTTTGCGCCTCCGCCTGAGGAGGTTGAACCGTCGAACGACGGGGAATCGTTCATGGGCAGCAAGACGGTGCTCGCCAACAACGATCCGATGTCGTATATGGCGTTGGAGGCGTTGAGTTGCTGGTCGGTTGGGATGGAACCGCCTCCGCACAATAGCGCACACACGGATCGCACCTATCCATCAATGCCGAGTTCGGTGATGTTGCCGATTCCGACAGGGCGCCCGGTGTTGGTGGGTGGGCCGCCGATCATGAACATGGCTGCGGCGGCGAAGAGGTTGTTCAAGGCGTTTCGCGGATCGAAGTGGGCGAAGGCGCTGGCGGACAAGCTGCATTTAAAGCCCGGATTTCTGAGGTGCAAGGTGCTGCATGCGGAGCCGGTAGACGCGATCACGGGCGAGGTGATTTTGCAGCAGCACGATTTCACGGTTGCGGGCCGCCTGCCGCTCGAATGGAACCGTTACTATGCGAGCCACGACGAGCGCCTGGGCGCGATCGGTGCAGGCTGGCGGACGCCGGCCGATATTCACCTCGAACTGATGCGATACGAAGGCGCGATGCGTGTCGTGGCGGATTTCCACGATTGCGCGACAACGTTCGATTCAGTATCTGATGCTGCCGGGTGGCCGGAACGGATGTACGACAGGCAGTACGGACATGCGCTGTATCGGCGCGACAACCGGCTGGTTCTGCGCACACGCGCCGCGATCGAGTATGAATTTGTGTTGCCAGAGCCTTGGCAATACATGAGTGGCCTGGTGGCGGCAGCGCCCGCGTTGACGTTGGCTGTCGAGCGGATCTCGGACCTGAACGGCAATGCGTGGGTGTTCGAGCGCGCACACGACGGCAGCGTGGCACGCCTGATGGAATGGAAGGTAGACGGGCCAACCGGGCGCATGATCCTGTGTGATGCATGCACGAACAGTTCGACCGGGAACGGCGCACGTCTGCTCGCAGCGCTGACGCTGATCGATGCGGATGGTCGGGCACATCCGCTCGTCCGATACGAGCACGATCACGACGGGAATTTGATTGCCGCGCTGGACGCGATGAGCCAGCCGCACCGGTTCTCGTATGCAGACGGTCACCGGATGGTGCGTCACACGAGCGCGGCCGGCCTGTCCTTTCATTACCGTCATCGGCGACACGACGACGGCGTGTGGCGGGTCGATCACGCATGGGGCGACAACGGCCTATTCGATTACCGCTTTGTTTACGACACCGAGCATCACGAAACGCGAATTACCGATTCGCTGGGATACACGACGACGCTTCAGGCGAATGAGCGCGGCTTGCCCGTGGACCGTATCGATCCGCTTGGCGGCGTGACGAGCTACAGGTACGACGCGTACGGACGAACCCTCGCGGAAACCGATCCCGCCGGTTGCGCGACCACGTGGCGTTTCGACACGGACGGCAGTCCCCTTGAGCAGACACAGGCCGACGGCAGCACCGTCCGGGCAACATACGACGAGAACCGGCAACTCATGTGTGTGAGCGCGCCCGGGAACCGTCAATGGCGTTACGTCTGGGACGAACGCGGCAATCTGCTACAGCACGATGCGCCTGCTCGTGCCGGATTTCGCTGCGAATATGACCGATACGGCCAGCTCATCGCACATCGGGGCTCCGGCGGTACGGAGACGCGCTTCGACTACGATCGCGGCGGCAATCTGGCGGAAGTGCTCGACGCGCTCGGCAACCGGACCCGATACACGCATGATGCGCGTGCCAACATGACCGGAATCGTCAATGCGTTCGGTCAGGCGAGCCGCTATGAATACGATCGCAACGGCAATCTGACGCGCGCCGTCGAGCCGGGCGAGCGGGAAACGACTTGTTGTTACGACACCGCTGGCAACCTGACGCGCTATCGCGATCCGAACGGCGAGGTGACGCAACTCGAATACACAGCGCTCGGGCAGGTCGCGAAGCGCTTGAAACCGGACGGAAGCGTCATCGAGTTCAGGTATGACACCGAGGAACAGCTGACCGATGTGATCAACGAGCGCGGCGAATGGTATCGACTGAAACGCGATGCCCTGGGCCGTATCGTCGAGGAACTCGACTACTGGGGCCAATCGCGACGTTACGAATACACGGCGACGAACGACTTGCGTCGAAGCATCGATCCGCTCGGTCGTGCAATCGACTATGAAACGGACCCGCTCGGCCGCGTCGTGCAAAAGCGTGTGCCTGATCCGCGACAACCCGACGGCACCCGTACCGAGACATTCGTATATGACGGCGCCGGAAACATGGTGGTCGCGGAGAATCCGGATAGTCGCGTCGAGCTGACATATGACCCGGCCGGTCACGTGGTCGAAGAGAAGCAGGGCGGGCGCTTCGTCATTGTCAACACGTACGACGAAGTGGGTCATCGTGTAAGTTGCGGAACGCGGCTCGACACGGGGAGGGATGTCGTTTCCCACGTGGTTCGCCACGAATATGACCGGCTCGGTGGCATCAGATCGATCCGGATCGACGATGCAGAGGCGATGACTTTTGAACGGGATGCACTCGGGCAGATCTGCGTCGAGCACCTCGGGTGCGATCTGCGGCGCGACTTGTCATACACGTCGGACGGGCTGCTGGCGAAGCAAGCGCTGTTTGCGGGTGCGGGCCCGCTGTTTGTCAACGAATACGCATACGACGCGAACGGCCATGTGTTCGAGAAGCGCGATTCCCGCTTTGGTATAGGCCGCTATCAACATGACCCGGTTGGCAATCTGACGCAGCATCTCGATCCGGTCGGCAATCTGCACCGCTTCCTGTATGACGCGGCCGGCGATCTTCTGAAGACGCGAGTCGGTCAGGACAAGCAAGCCGATGTTCGTCTTGCGGGCGAGCAAACCGACACGTGGAGCCGGGAAGGCGAATATGGCGGCTGCCACTATACGTTCGACCGCGCCGGCAATTTGGTGCGTAAAGTGAGTGCGCAACAAGACCTGTCGCTGCGTTGGGATGGTGATGGGTTGTTGATCGAAACGGTCAATCTGCACCCGGCGCCGTGCGGTTCCCACAACGACCGAGTCGCGGTCCGCACACGGTATGCGTACGACGTATTTCATCGGCGGACGGGTAAACGGACGTGGCGGAGTGCGTATTCGGAAGGGCTGGCAGCACCAGCGTTTGACGACGCGCAAGCGTGCCGCGGAAGCAGTTTCTTCTGGGATGACAATGTGCTGACCGTGGAACTTTCGACCGTCGACGCAGCAAGCGTGTCGAGTGACGACGAAAAGGCATGGCAATACTTCCGTACACCGGATTTGATCGCGGATATCGCCCGGCAGTTTATTTACTACCCGGAGACGGCTCGGCCACTGGCAATGGTTTGTGATGCGTCAGAGGTTTATTTTTTTCATAACGACACAAATGGCGCGCCTGTCCGAGTGACCGACGCGAAAGGGCTGCTTGTCTGGGACGCGCGCTTTGAACCTTGGGGCACGCGAATCGACCACGCAGAACGTGCTGATAACCTGGATATTCCGATCCGATTTCAAGGTCAATATCACGACGAGGAAACCGGATTCGACTACAACAGGTACCGATACTACGATCCGGCGTTCGGCTCCTTCATTACGCAGGATCCGGTTGGTCTCGCAGGTGGACCGAACCTGTACCGGTATGCGCCCGAAACCAGCCGATGGTCCGATCCTTTGGGGCTGGCGAAATCGTTTGATCCGTTTTTCATATTGCCGGACCGTGAGGACGAGTGGACGACGGGGCTGCTGTACTTTACGCGTCCCGTGCCTGGTAACGGCATCGCGTTAGTCAGCGGCACGGAGCGGGACAAATCAGGGCAGACGGCCGAAGGACGGCTGTATCAGCAAACAGCAAACCGTCTGGGCGCGCAAGCACGTGGCGCATGGACTCATGTCGAGCCAAAGGCCGCCATGGAGCTTGCCGCGCATGCGTCGAAGGTGGGCGTGCTTTACATGAACAACAAGGATGGGCCGTGCCCGAACTGCCAACGCGCGACACCGCTGTTTCTGCCGGATGGCAAGATTCTCTACGTCAGATATGCCGACAGATACGGTCATTTTCATGGCGGCGGGACGGGATTCGAACGAGGATTCGTGTTCAAGGGGAGCCCGTGCGAGTTGTGTGACTAGCGTTGGCTGGAAAATGCCGGCGATCGCGGCCGGCACCGGGCTAAAGTTCCGTCGCGCCGATATCAGCGACGCGCGACAGGCCAGGCGGCATCGACAGCATGCCGAGCGCCAGTTGAAGAAAACCCGGCTAAAGCCGGGTTTTTCATTTTATGCACGCGGCATCGCAGAATTGATATCGCAGGTCAGCGCAAGAGCCACCGATAGCCGGCAAAGAAGCCGACGGAATAAATCATGCAAGTCAATTTCGTCAAAATTGCCTGGGCAAGCTTTCGTAAGACTTGTTAGGATTGTGCGCGCGGTGAAAAAGGGGAAATTTCACGGCTCGCATGCCGCGCGGAGACCACACGGAAATCAACGCATGAAAACGGGCTGGAACGGCTACTGAGAGGCCGATGGTCTGGCCTGAGCACACAATATTTTGAATAACAAGGACGTCAACAACATGAAGGCCATACGCCTCCAGGTCGCTGCGACGCTGGTCGCTTTCGCACTCGCTACGGGTAGCGCGGCGCCGGTCGCCTTTGCCAAGAGTTCCGGCTTCAGTTCGAGCCGTTCGTCATCCAGCTCATCATCCAGTTCGAGTTCCAGCCGCTATTCATCCGGTTCGAGCTCCAGCAGTTCGTCGTCTGCCTCGGGTTACGGCCGCTCTTACAGTTCGCCGTCCGCCCCGAATTACAGCCGCTCATACAGTTCGCCGTCCGCCCCGAGTTACGGCCGCTCATACAGTTCGTCGAGTTACAAAAGCCCTTCCAATGACTCGTCCGCTCGTTCATCGGAGAGTCCGTCCGACACGTCCCGGAAGTCGGGGTTCAGCAGTTCGGGCTCAAAAAAAGTGATCGCGGCGACTGCGCTCGGCGGCGCACTGTATGCCGCTCAGTCGAGCCGTGACGCGGCTGCAACGCTGAATTCGAGCCAGTCGTCGCATGGCAGCGACAGCAGCAGTGACCACGCCAGCAGCGACAACTCGTCCAGCCACGGCACGTCCGACAATGCGTCGTCGTACGGGACACGCGGCTACGCGTCCCCCCCTCCGTCGTACAACGCACCGCCACCGGTGGCGGCACGGCAATCCAGCGGCAATGACGGGCTCCTGCTGGGTTACATGCTCGGACGCAGCAGTTCGCCGCGCGAAACGGTCATCGTCCAGCAGCCGACGGCGCGTGCGGTCGAATCATCCGCAGCACCGAGCTATCACCGTGCACCCGGCGACGATGAGGCACCGGATACCGGCATCGCCGCTTCCGATCCCGGGACGGAGACCGGCGATCAGTCGCCGGCGACGGCGGCAAAACCACCGGCGGGGGGAAGCAAGCACCCGATCCTGGACGCGTTCCTGTTGATCGGGATGCTCTTTCTCTCGGGTTGTCTCGTCGTTGCGCTGCTCAAGCGCATGCGTCGCGCGTGGCTGGTCAGGAAGGCGCGCTATACATCTCACACCAATTACCGCCTCTGAGAACAACTATGGGAATCCTTGAACTGGTCCGACGCATCGGCGAAAAGCGCATCGACGATCTCGCACGGACGTATACCGATCAACCGGAGCGCGTCGACACCGGACTGCCGCTCGGCGCACGCATCGGCGGCATGATCCAGCTGATGCTGGCCGACTTCGCGCTGCTCGAGGGGACGCTTCTCGTCGTACCGCCTGCTGCCCAGATGCCGATCGTGGCGGTCAGCCGCCTGCATATCCATGCCGACACAGATCTGTCGATCTTCCGGATGTACACGGACACGGGTATTGATCGGAACGGGCAGGGCGCGTTCCTGCAGGTCATGACGGGCACGGACGATCCCCAGGATATTCGCGAAATCGCTTACTACCAGTTCCTGTACCGCGAATATCCGGTGACGGCCGAGGAGCAGGATGCCTTCCTCGGCAAGGGTTACGGCCTCGGCCAGGATCACTACGACATGGATCGCGACGAGCTCGACCAGATCGCACATTTCGCAAGGAATCCGGGGCGCGTCGACGCGCTGCTCGCCGGCAACGATGCCATCGGCTTCGAGCGCGACGCGCCGGGCGGTGACTACATCAGGCCGTGGCATGCTCGGGAGCGTCGTCTGGACGACAGCATCGGGGAGAAGGGCGTCGAGAAGACGCATTCGTTCATGCAATACGTGCGACACCTGCCTGCCGGCCCGGCCCAGGAAAGTGGTCCGGTCGAGCGCCTGTGGATCGATTTCGAACACGTCGAGACCATGGACGGGCGCCCGGCAGCGGCCGTCTGGGTCGACTACTTCGCCGGCCTCGCCATCGACCCGCTTCACGTCAAGATTTTCTGAGGCGCGAAGCCGCCTCGATTCATCCACAAAACACGGTTCACCAAGGAGAGCACCATGTCTGGCTGGAAACTCGTTTCGTCGCTTCTTGCGAAACACGTTGGCACCATCGGCGATCGTCTTGCGCAGCAGATCGCCGCATTCGATCCCGAAACGGCGACGCAAGTCGACCGCGACAATCTGCAGGCGAAGCTGCACGAGGTGGCGGTAAAGCTTGCCGAGGCCAAACAAAAGAACAACGCCGCACAGAGCGCGGCTTCGGACCTGAAGGCCAGCATCGACGGGGACGTGAAGGCGTCGGCCGTGCTGATCGACAAGTTCGAAAAGCAGGAGATCAACGAAGCGACGCTGACGCAGTTCACCGACGATCTCGAGCGACGCAAGCGGGATCTTCCGCAGCGTCAGGCCGAGGCGGATAGCACCCAGCAACTGGTCGACACGCTGCAGGAAATCCTGGGAACCGTCGAGACCCAGCTGAATGCGTTCGATGCGAAAGCACGCGCGGCAATGGCCGATCTCGCGCAGGCACGGGCCGATCAAGAGCGTGCCGAACTGATGCAACAGCAACAGAACGAACTGAATCGATTGCGCTCGAGCGTCGGCTCCGCTTCAACCGGGATCGGCGCATTGCAGGCTGCTGCCACCCAGGCACGTGTCGCCGCTGACGCCGCGCAAACGGTGGCTTCCATCGGGCAAAAGCCGCTCGACCAGCAAGCTGCGGTCGAAGAGGCACGCCGCATCGCTTCGGGCGCGGCATCCGCTGGCTCGGAATCGGCCATCGATCGCTTGCGCCGGATCTCCCAGTCGTAATCGGGCAGGCCGCGCGTCAGAGGGGATGGCGCGCGGCACACGGAATCGACTCGATCAAGTTCATGCGGGATGTTTGTGATTTTACATAAGGTGAATTATCGATAGTTTGCGTTGTAGTGGCTAGATTGAAATGTCCGCTTTTGGCTACATAGAAATGTCCGCTTTCGTGCCACGTAAGCTGTCCGGCCGCCGGGTGTCCGGCGCCGGAGGCTGCGATGGCTGCAACGGAGCGGATCACGATGACGATGCGCGAGCTGGACAGGTTCAAGGTCATTCAAGACGTGGCGGACGGCAAGCTCAAGCCATGGCGTGCAGCGGAACGGCTGGAATTGACGACACGACAGATTCGCCGACTGGTCGCCCGGCTGCGTGAGCACGGTCCGGCGGGTTTGGTGTCGGGACACCGCGCGAAGCCCGGCAACCGCCGTCTGGACCCAGGAGACGCCGACCGGGCGCTGTCGATCATCCGAGATCGCTACGCCGATTTCGGACCGACACTGGCCTGCGAGAAGCTGTGGGAATGCCACGGTATCCGGCTGGCCAAGGAAACGGTCAGGACGCTGATGACGGAGGCTGGGCTCTGGATTCCGCGTCGGCAGCGTCCGCCGAAGGTTTATCAGCCGCGAGCGCGCCGGGCCTGCCTGGGTGAATTGATCCAGATCGATGGCAGCGACCATCGGTGGTTCGAGGAACGGGCGCCGGCCTGCACGCTGTTGGTGTACGTCGACGACGCGACGAGCCGATTGATGATGCTGCACTTCACGCAAACCGAATCGACCTTCAGCTACTTCGAAGCGACGCGCGCGTACATCGAACGGCACGGCAAACCTGGGGCGTTCTACAGCGACAAGGCCAGCGTGTTCCGCAACGTGAAGCCAGGCAAGACCGGTAACCGCGTGACACCGTTCGGCCGCGCGATGTACGAGTTGAACATCGACACGTTCTGCGCGAACAGCAGTTCAGCCAAGGGACGAGTCGAGCGCGCACATCTGACGTTGCAGGACCGATTGGTCAAGGAGATGCGATTGCGCGAAATCAACACGGTGGCCGACGCTAACGCTTACGCGCCCTCCTTCATGGCCGTCTACAACGCGCGCTTCGCGAAACCGCCGAAGAGCGACTTCAACGCGCACCGGCCGCTGCGGCCCGACGAGAGCTTGGATCTGGTGTTGACGTGGCGCGAGCCGCGGAAAGTGACGAAGTCGCTCACGGTGCAGTACGACCGGGTGATGTACTTGTTGGAGGACACGCCGGAGAACCGGAAGCTGATCGACCGACAGATCGAGGTGTGGGAGTACCCGGATGGGCGGATCGAAATCCGGTCTGACGATCGCGTGTTGCGCTGCAGGCAGTACGACCGTTTGGCTGAAATCGATCAGGGTGCCATCGTCGAGCACAAGCGCTTGAGTCATGTGCTGCTGGTTGCGCAAGCCCTTCAGGCACAACGCGATAACAGTCGAATCGGTAAAGCGCCGTCACGCACACATCGCGGCGACTCGACCCGGACCGACCGAAACGAACCCCAAGTGGGCAAGAAGAAGCAACGCAAGATCACGCAGGCCGACGTCGAGCATGTGATCGTGGATCTGGCGCAACGTAAACAGACCGCAAAGCCATCAGACAAACCTGGCCGTCGGTCTGCAAAGGCTGGGGAAACAAACGTGAGCGCCCTGCCCGTTCAGGCGCCGACCTTCGACACTGCGTAACGCTCAAAACGAGGGAAAAACGCAGCAAAACCAACCCTAAAACCGGACATTTTTAAATAGCTGGAAGGTGGACATCTGAATCCGGGTATGACATGCGTGTAGGTCCCAAGTTCAGATGTCGCGTTTGGGGGTGCGGCGGAATTCTTGGACTGGGTTATGTCGTCAGCCCGAGACTCTCTCGGCATTCGATCGGACTGCGTGCGCCAAGCGAGATCTTGATCCGTTTCTCGTTGTACCAGCGAATGTACGAGTCAACGACGTCAATGAACTGGTCGGTGCTGATCGCCTGCCAGTCCCGAGAGTAAAACAGTTCCGTTTTCAGCCGCCCAAAGAAGCCTTCGCACGCTGCGTTATCGGGCGAGCAGCCCTTGCGCGACATTGAACGGATCAGATTGGCCTCCCGTATCCGGGTAAGCCAGCCTGGCCAGCGATCGTGCACACCGCGATCTGCATGTCGTGAGGAAGTCACCGATCACGACTGAAGCGCTCGAGCGTATCGGCGCGCTGTACCAGGTCGAGGCGCAGATCCGCGGCAAACCACCTGAAGAGCGTCGACGTATCCGACAAACCCATGCGGTTCCGTTGCTCAACAGCCTGAAGCAGTGGTTCGAAGCGACGCCCCTGTCGCCGTCAGGGAAATCCGATACCGTTAAAGCGATTCAATACGCCCTGAACCGCTGACAAGAGTTCAATCAGTGACGCCGGCCCGGCCACTCACACGAAGTAACGGCTCAATGCTCCACACAGGGTCAATCGCCCTATGCCCGTTGTTATTGGCGTGAACTGGGGGCACGCACGGTGCGCAATTCCAGGCTACCCAAGTCGCTACTGTTGCCACGCAATTCGATGCGTCCCGCCGCACCTGCTTCGCTAACGCGCCATAACGCGATCGCGTCGCTCACGAAAAATGTGCCCATGAGATTGCCCACGACGAAGCGAGCCAATTGCCACTCGGCGGTCGCGAGCTCGACAGCACGTGCGTCGAGTTCCTCGAAGTCGGCATTTTCGAGTACGCTGCTGCGCCACCTTCGCCACGGCGCATCGACTTCCTTGATCTTCTGCCATTCGAGCGCGAGCTGGTCGATGCGCGGTGCCGAAATCGGTGCGACCGAGGCGAGCTTGGTGCGCAGCGTCTCGGGCGAGAAGTACGCGACAGAGAGGCCGTCGCGGGTACGAATCGGATCGTCGGTCCCCATATGGTAACGTTCGAGTGGGCCAATGTCGTCGCTCGACAGGCCCACCTCGAAAAGACGCTGCGGCGTGTCGCGCAGGCGGTAGGTGACGCGGCGCAGCTTTAATTGATCGTCGGCGCACGGTCCATGCCAGATGACGATAGGCACGTCGGTCAGGGTAATGCACTGAATGAGATCGAAGTCCGTACGAGCTGCCTTGTAGATGTGTCCCAAAAGCTCGCAGTCGAGCGCGGCCTCCGAGCGAAGTCCCGATGTGTCATCGATGTCTCGCAGCGGACCGATCGTAAGGTCATCCCATAGCGTGAATACGAGGGATTCGCGTCCCGGCTTGCCAAGCGCACGGACCATGCAGCCCGCGGCAGAGTTGTTGGGCACAATGTGGATCGTCTTCATAGACCTCTCTCCAAATAAAAATGCGCTTCACGGGTTCGCGGGAAGTCGGGGCCGAAAGGAAAGTGGTAAGTGAAACGATAGACACCGTTAGCATCACGCAGGTTCACTGAACCGCAAATCTCCGTCCGTCAACACTTGTCGTCACGGTATGAGTCGATCGCCCAATCAGGGTCGGAGTGTGCTGCAAACTGTCCGACACGCTTTGCGCGTGCGTCCGGTGCGAATGTCACGCTGTTACGCAGTTGCTGCCGCTGATCGACGCAATTCCATCGATTCGACGGCCTCACGTGGTCTACGCCGATCGCGGCTACGACTCCGAGCGACATCGGCGAGCCCTGCAAAATCGCTGTATCCAGCCAGTGATCGCCAAGCGCCGGACCGAACACGGCAGCGGACTCGGCAAGTATCGTTTTGGGTGATCGAACGCACGCACTCCTGGCTCCACAATTTTCGACGTCTACGCACTCGCTTCGAGCGACGTGCTGACATTCACGAAGCATTTCTGAAACTCGGTTGCTCGCTTGTCTGTTGGAACATCTTCAGGCATATCGAGCAACCTTTTTGAACTGACCTCTTACTGCTTCAGTTCCACCGAGTCGCTTCCTGGTTTTGCGACACGAGATACGTGAAGACATAGACGGCTCAACGGCCGGGCAAGCAACCTGACATGAAAAACAGCACCTGGATGCTGCGGCGCTTTCGAGGTCTGCCCGGCGCGGCTCTCATCATGGGGGGATCTTTCCCATCCACGACCCGGATAGATTCGAGCAAGTCCACTCTTCTATGCCAACACCGTCCCGCTTGCAAAAATCGGGCTGACAATAGATTTTCATGGCGCACTCATTCTGCGGCCGGCGCGCGGAACTGCCAGCGCCGTGCGGCCGGCCGGGGCGGCGGGCACGGTCGGCGGAATTCGACCGCGATCCCGCGCCGCGGCGCGTCGGCGATGAACGCGTCGAGCAGTTCGAGCACGTCGTGGTCGATGTAGTCGGCGCGAGTCGCGTCGATGATCACCGCCGCACGGTCGGGAATGTGCTGCAGGTGATGCTTGACCTGCACCTTGCCGAGAAACGACACGTCCTTGCGGAACGACAGAAGGAAGTGGTCGTCATGCTGCGCGAGCGTGACCGGGCTCTTCAGGTTCGCGACGGCGACCGTGAGGACGCTGCACGCGAGACCGAGCGCGATGCCAAACAGCAGGTCGACGGCGAGCACGCCGGCGATCGTCGCGACGAACGTCGCGAACGCGGCCGGGCCCTGTTTCGCGACGGAGCGGAATAGCGCCGGCTTGGCGAGCTTGAAGCCGGTATGGATCAGGATCGCCGCGAGGCTCGCGAGCGGGATCAGGTTGATGAGACCGGTGAGCGCGAACACGCTGACGAGCAGCAGCACGCCGTGCACGATCGCCGACAGCCGGCTTTGCGCGCCCGCGTTGACGTTGGCCGAGCTGCGCACGATCACCGACGTGATCGGCAGCCCGCCCATTGCGCCCGCGACGAGGTTGCCGACGCCCTGCGCCTTCAGTTCGCGATCCGGCTGGGTCGGCCGGCGCTTCGGGTCGATCTGCTCGACCGCTTCGAGGCTCAGCAGCGTTTCGAGGCTGGCGACGATGGCGAGTGTGATCGCGACCTGCCAGACCGCCGGATTCAGCAGTTGCGCGAAGTTGGGGCCCAGTTCCGCATGCTTGAGCGACGCGGCGAACGCGGCAAACGACGCGAGCTCGGGCAACGCGACCCGGTGCGCGGCGCCCGGCGCGAATGCGGGCGCCAGCAAGTCGAGCGCGAGCGTCGCGCCGATGCCGAGCACGACGACCGCGAGCGGCGCCGGCACCGCGCGCACCAGCGCGAAGCGGCGCAGCGCGGGCGTCTCCCATGCGACCAGCAGCGCGAGCGACGCCAGCGCGATCGCGGCCGCGATCCGCGCAGCGCTCAGGCCCGGCAACGCGGAGAGCGGCTGCGCGGCGCTGCCGCCGATGCCGAGCGCGAACGGCACCTGCTTGACAATCAGCAGCAGCCCGATCGCGGCGAGCATGCCCTTGATGACGGGCGACGGCACATAGGCGGCGAAACGGCCGGCGCGCAGCATGCCAAAGCCAACCTGCAGGACGCCGGACAGCAGCACGGCGAGCAGGAATGCCGAAAAGCTGCCGAGTTGCGCGATGCCTTCGACGACGATCACGACGAGGCCTGCGGCGGGGCCGCTGACGGACAGCGACGAGCCGCTCAGGAGCGCGACGACGAGGCCGCCGATGATGCCGGACACGAGCCCGGCGAATGGCTCGACGCCGGACGCATTGGCGATGCCGAGACACAGCGGCAGCGCGACCAGGAAAACGACGACGCCGGCGACAATGTCGCGCGGCAGGGAGGACAGACGTTCGGTCAGGTTCATGATGGGGGTGAGGTTCCGTTGGAGCGTGGCGAAGGCGCGGCGCGATCAGCCGAGCGCCGGCGCGAGGGCGGCGGCCATGGCAGGCCTGGCAGGCGCGTCGGCCGGCGGCGTCGCATAGCCGGAGTCGAGCTCCTTGAGGCGGCCGTCGGCGAGCGAAAAGATCCAGCCGTGCACGAGCGGCGGTCGTTCGCGGTCGCGCACGATCGGCGATGCGCGCAACTGACGGACCTGCTCGAGCACGTTCAGCTCGGCAAGGTGATCGGCGGTGGCCGTGTCGTCGAGCCCGGCGAGCGCGTCGCGATGGCGGTGCGCGAGCGCACACAGCGGCGCGATGCGCCGCGCGACGTGCGGCAGGTCGGCGGGCGGCGGCAGCAGCGACGCGCGCACGCCGCCGCAGCCGTAGTGCCCGCAAACGATCACGTGATCGACCTCGAGCACGCGCACCGCGTATTCGAGCACGCTGGCGCTGTTGTCATCGTCGGGCTGGAACAAGTTCGCGATGTTGCGGTGGACGAACAGGTCGCCGGGCGCGCTATGCGTGATGGTCTCGGCCGGCACGCGGCTGTCCGAGCAGCCGATCCACAGCACGCGCGGATTCTGGCCGCGCGCGAGCGCGTCGAAGAAGCCGGGTGTGCGTTCGCGCACTTCGCGGGCCCAGGCGATGTTGGCGACCAGCATGCTCTTAGGACGATTCATTAAGACTCCATTTTAATTTGCATAAATTCAAATCAGATACTCATAAATAGGGCGCCGGGTTCCGAGACAACCAGATCCTCGGCGCCGCCACACTCGACCGGCAACGTCACGGCGCCTACGGCTCGTCTTCGAAGGCGACAGCTACCGCACCCCGGAGCCGATACCGAATCTGCCCGGAAATATCGTTACCGGAAACGGTCAATTATGGATTTACTGAAATGAAAAATTAAGCTTCCCCTTCAACCATCTCCGCAACTCCGCATCTCTGATTTCAGGGCCGGAATAATTAAACCGCATATCATTGGAGAGTTTCTTGATCGATTCAAATTTCACATCAGGATTATTTTCGTTATTAATTTCTTTGATGGCTTTTGAAAATGCAGGATCCTTCAGTTTTTCTTCGCCCCACGCCGCGACCTCATCAAAGGACATCCTTGATTTTGGCACGGAAAGTCCGAGGTAGTTTGATGGTGCTTCCCTAAGCTTAGTCTGCCCGATCGGACGCAAACCTACCTTGGAAATTGCGCTCGGATTGATCTTGATTTCGTTAGGTGCAGGACGAATGAAGTCGCCATCTAGATTGAGGTTATTATTTAAACTCCAACTTTCAGATTTCACTGTCCCTTGCACCCACCGCCCCCCTTTCGGGCGGAACACCGCATAGATATCATACACCCCGTCCTTTGATAGGTGATCGCTTGTGAGATTCTCGCTTACATACAAGCCCGGTCCGTTCTTGTTATGCCCCGCGACCCCCTCTCCCGCCCCCTGATTTTTTGTGAAAGAAAATCCTTCCGATATAAGAGAATTCTGATTTTCATGGGGACTCAGATGGTACCCGACAATCTCCATATTCCCCTCCCCATAAATTCCATCCAACGTTTTCTGGGTCTCCGCCTGAAGTTGGTTATTTGACGGAGTAATTCTCAAATCGTACTTTGGCAGACTTTTATTTTCAAACCCGTAAACTTTCCCACCAAGTCCACCATTCGGAATGCCCTGACTCGTCACTTCGTTATTCCAGACGGCAGATCCGCCAGTGGCCGATGTGTCTTCATAGGTGTCGAGCCTTGGAAATTTGAATGGTCGTTCCGGGCTGGCGAAGTAACCGGTTTTACCGTTGGCCTTTACGGGTTGTTTAAACGAAAATGCCGAATTTTCAAGATCCTTGGCTCCTGTGGCAGCTGTGGTTTCACCAGCTTTGGATCCTGCAATAACTTCTCCAGATTCGGATCCTGCAATAGCTTCTCCAGCTTCACTAAGCCCGTCCGTCGCCACAAGAAGCGCAGTGTTCACCGCGAGACTAACTAATCCTTTATTTTTCTCATCCTCCCTCCTTTTTTTAATAAATGCATTTGCCTCTTCTCGATTCAGTCCAGAATGAACCTCATCGCTCTCATATTTTGAAAAAAAAGGTCCATCCGATACCTTTTCCGTATGGAAAGATACTGATTTATTCCCATTCGCTGGAAAAGGATGGCTCTGATTACCTTTCTTCACCGATAATTCGACTCCGTGCGATTCTGCGAGAGCTTCCGCCTCCGCTCTCGATACACCACGGATCGTCTGTGTATCGACGCTCCTGCCGGCACGATTATTGCCGCTCTCATTTTGAATGCCGTGATGGGCCATGTGGCTTTCGTGTCCGCCATTTTTGCGTGATTCCTCGCTTGTATGCGATACCAACGCTGAAGGCTCGTGCCCTCCAGTATGTCTGGAAGGCAACTGATCAGGGAAATGGGCCTGGGGTGGAGTCCCTGTTTGGACCGCATGAGCTGGGGGTGCGGTATGCCCTTTCGGCGGAGTGCTATGGATTGGAGGCGGCGAATCGAAATGGTGCGTCGTGAACGTGGGGTGCGAAACGTTATGACTGGAGAATGAAACGTTATGACTGGAGCTCTGAACGTGATGACTAGAGCTCGAATTATGACTATTTGACATATGTCTTTTTCCTCAAGACAGTTTCAGGGAAATGCCAGCACGGTGAAGTGCTGACCACAACAGGAGTACTTGACTTATGGGAACCAGCCTGATGCCATCACATCACAGTAGGATTCCTTAACAAATCAAATATTCCGGGTTCTTGCGCCAGCCTGCTGATCCGATCAGTCAGGCATATGCGGCGCGAGCGTTCATTCCAGCGGGATCGTTACCGTTCCCTCAAGCTTTCCCGCGCATAGGTCTGGACCGGACTGAACAAATATTCAATGATTCGGCGTCTGCCCGTCTTGATCTCCGCAGTCAGGTTCATGCCGGGCACGAGCCTGATTCGCTTGCCGCCCACATCGATGAAGTTCTTCGCAAGCGTCAGCGTGGCCGGAAACACCGCCCCGCCGACAGGATTGGCCAACTTGTCCTCCAGGCTGGCTCCCGATGCTTGCTCTTTGGAATCCCGCATGACGGCATCCGCCGTGATGGTGGTCACCGTGGCCGGCACCGTGCCGTAGCGGGTGGCGGGAAAGGTCTCCAGCTTGATCTCGGCGGGCTGCCCCACGTTCACAAAACCCACATCCTTGTTCTCCAGCGTCACGTCGGCCATGACCCGGCCTTTCTCCGGCACGACCACCAGGAGCACCTGAGCGGGGGTCACCACGCCACCGGATGTATGGACGGCCAACTGCTGCACGGTGCCATCTACCGGAGACGTGAGCGTGGTCAGTCGTACGCGCTGGCCAGCTTTGACACCTTCGGCTTGCAGTTGGCGTTGTTGCAGATCAGCCTTGGCGTGGCGCTCGTTCAGGGTCTTGAGGGTGTCAGCCCGCCAAGCCGCAACGGCCTGCCTGCTTTGTTCAATCGTGGCCTTGACTTCGTCCTGCCGGGCCCGCAACGTGGCCAGATCGTGCTCCATTTCAATGCGGGCCTGGGTGCGATCTTGATCGTCATGCCGGCTGACGTAGCCTTGCTTGGCCAGACTGTTAAAGTCCGCCTCGCGTTGTTTGACGATCGGCAGGGTGGCCCGGATTTTGGCAATCTGTTCGCGCATGATGACCAGCTCGGCTTGCCTGGCGCGCATGTCGGCATCGAGCTTGGCTCGCTGGGCTCTCAGGTCTTGCCATTCCGATTGGAGTTGGGCCTGCGTGGTGGCCAGATTTTGCGCCTGACCGCCCGCCGTCAGTTCGTCTTGCCTGGGCAAAACCGGCTGCGCCAGCCCCTCGCTCACCGCTTGTATCAAGGCTTGAGTCCGCCACAGCTCAGACAACGCACTGTCGCGCTCCTGGCTGATACGGCTGTGGTCAGCCTGCGGGCTGACGGGATCCAGTTCGATCAGGGGTTGGCCCGCTTTGACCCGGTCACCATCTTTCACCTTAATGGCTTTGACCACATTGGTTTCCAGTGGCTGGATAAGCTTGGTGCCATCGATTACCACGATGCGCCCTGAGGCCTCGGCAACGATGTCAACCTGACCAACACAGGCCCATAGCAAGGCCAGCGCAAACAGGGTGACGATAACCCACATGGCCCGCCTTGGGGCTGGATGCGGCGGCGTGACTTGCAAGCTCAACGCAGCGGGCAGGAAAGCGGCCTCATCTGTCATCCGGGCGGGACCCGCCAACTCGTGCCGTTGTCCCCACGCAGCCTGAAATGCGGAGCGGTAGCGGACGAGCAGCACGTACAGTGGATGGCGTTGGGCAGCTGTGCGGTTTGCCGTATCACTCATGCCCGCAGCTCCAGCGGATGACTATTTTGCTGCATGCTCCACAGGTAGGCATACAGGCCATCGGGAACCCGAACCAGTTCGTCGTGAGAACCGCCTTCCACAATCTGGCCTTTTTCCATGGCTATGATGTAGTCCGCATGGCGCACCGCACTCAATCGGTGCGCGATGATGATGACTGTACGGTCCTGGGCAATAGCGGCCATATTGCGCTGGATGACGGCCTCGCTTTCATAGTCCAGTGCGCTGGTGGCCTCATCAAAAATCAACACGCGAGGGTCGGTGAACAGGGCCCGCGCGATCGCCAGACGCTGCCGCTGTCCGCCGCTCAGCGACATGCCCTGCTCGCCCACCACGGTGTTATAGCCTTCAGGCAATTCGCAAATGAAATCGTGCGCGCCGGCCATCCGGGCCACATGTATTACCCATTCGATAGGGGCGCCCGGATCGGCAATGGCGATGTTTTCCCGAACGCTCCGGTTAAACAGAAAATTGTCTTGCAGCACGACGCCAATCTGGCGCCGCAGCTGGCCGGCATCGACCAGGCTGATATCAATCCCGTCAATCAATACACGCCCCTGCTCGGGAAGGTAGAGACGCTGCACAAGTTTGGTCAGTGTGCTCTTGCCCGATCCCGAACGGCCGACAATGCCGAGGACTGCGCCCGGGCTGATGTCGAGACTCACGCCATTTAAAACGGGAGCCGCTTCGCGCCGGTAGCGGAAGGTGACGTTGTCCAGCGTGACATGCCCTTTGATCGGGGGCAACGGAGCAGGCGTGCTCGGCGGCACTTCGGTCGGTGAATTGAGAATGTCGCCCAGGCGTTGCATCGAGATGCCGGTTTGCTGGAAATCTGTCCACACTTGCGACAGCCTCATGATCGGTTGAGCCACATGACCGGCAAACATGTTGAATGCCACGAATTGACCTATGCTGAGTTCGTGCTCCATGACCAGCCGGGCCCCAAACCACATGGTCGCAGCGTTGACGAGCTTGCCGATCAGGTTGATACCTTCGTGAGCCCACGCGGAGAGATTCTGGGTTTTGAAGCTGGCCGCTACGTAACCGGCCAGTTGATTCTCCCAGCGCAGGGCGATGGCCGGCTCCAGGGCGTTCGCTTTCACGGTCTGTATTCCCGTGATGGTTTCGACCACCATGGACTGGCTTTCCGCGCCACGGGAAAACTTCTCGTCCAGGCGCCGGCGAAGCACGGGCACCACACCAAGGACCAGGACCGCATACAGAGGCAGGCTGATGAGCACGATAAGCGTGAGCGGCACGCTGTAGAGCAGCATCACGCCGATGAAAAGCACCGAAAAGGCAACATCCAGTACGAGCGTAAGGGACCGCCCCGTCAAAAAGCTGCGGATGTTCTCCAGTTCGCGAACACGAGCAACCGAATCGCCGACCCGGCGAGCCTGGAAGTAGGCCAATGGCAGTTGCAAAAGGTGGCGAAACAGGCGAGCACCTAATTCCACATCAATGCGGCTGGTCGTGTGACTGAATACGTAAGCACACAAACCGCTCAGCAGGCTCTCGAACACAACCACCATGACAAGGCCTGTCACCAGCACATCCAGCGTAGTGAGGCCGTGGTGCGCGATTACCTTGTCCGTCACCATCTGGAAAAACAAGGGGCTGACTAGCGCAAAAAGCTGCAAAAAAACCGACACAGTCAGCACCTCGGCCAGAAACCTGCGGTATTTGACGATGCTGGGGATGAACCAGGTAAAGTCAAACCGACCCAAAGTCGTGGCCTGACTGGCCGGGCTGGTGGCAAGGAGCAATTCACCCGAGCCTGACGGCGCCCACCGCTCAATGAAGATGCCAAGGTGTTCGGCGACTGGACGCCCTTCCGCGTCAGGATCCAGGAACACGACGCGTTGGTCATCACACTGAGATAGCACCACCCATCGATATTGCGCCTCGTCGCCGCTGGCATCGATAGAACGGTCAGCATCTCCGATCCGGGCCAGTGCAGGCAGCGGTGCAAGTGACAAGCGCTGGGCCTGCGTGACCTTGATCTTCGCTTTTAAGCCCAGTCGCCGGGATGCGAGCAACAACTGCTCATCCGAGACAGGAGCATTACGCGACAGCCCGAGTTCATGCAACAGGATGTCAGGATCGGCCGCGATGTTATGGAGTCTTGCCAGAGCGCATAGCGCTGACAGGGATTCAATATGGGACAAAATTCGGATACCTTATCTATTAGGAACCGCTGGCGCCGAAAATACCGTTGATGCGCCTACAGAATGCATGCCGTCAAGGGGAAATAGGAAAATTTCGACCCATAGCACTAGTTTATGATTTGCATTCCCCGGGTCATAAGGTCGAAGCTGATATTAGACGTCTCAGTTTCCCCAACATTAATCTGCTGGCCCGTACTCGAGATGGCGACACCGGTGACGGAGATTTGCGTGCCAACGAAGCTTGTCGAATTCGCCGTGGTTGACGTACTCGTACCTACCGTTGAAACATCGGTACCTGTTACGCTAACCGAACTACCCGTCCTTGAAATTGACGTGCCGACCTCGGAAACTGAGCTGCCTGTCACGCTGCTCGACGCGCCAACGAGCGAAATCTCCGTGCCTGTCACACTTGTGGAGGCTCCGGTGTAAGAGAACGATGTGCCCGTTACGCTTTGCGTCTCACCCGTCACGTCAGTGCTGGTACCGGTCATCGATGAACTGGTGCCCGTCATATTGGTCGATGTCCCGGTAACAGACGTGCTCGAACCTGTCAGGCTGGTGGATACGCCGGTGAAGTCCGTGGACCTGCCGGTGAAACTCGTGGATACACCCGTACCGTTAGTGGACACGCCGGTGAAACCGGTGCTCACACCGGTGAATGATGTGCTCACGCCCGTGAACGACGTGTCAACACCGGTGAAGTTCGCTGATATGCCGGTAAAGTTTGTGGACACACCCGTAAAGCCCGCACTCACCCCTGTGTACGACACGGAAGCGCCCTTGTAGTCGCATGAGCTACCCGTCACCGATGTCGAGGTGCCCTCCACCTTGATGTGCATATCCTGACCGACGGCCTTCGAGCTGTTACGCTCCACTGTCTGTTGAAAGTCGCGCTCCGCGTGAAGAATCATCCGTTCGGCGCCATTCAAGTCATCGAGCGTGATCTGGCTGGCGTTCTGGTAGCCGCCGTCTCCAAGTGAGCGCGAAACCAGCCCCGTATAGCGAGTGTCTTCGGGCAACTCATACGGCGTCGGATTCTCGCCGTTATACACCGTACCCGTCACCATCGGCCGGTCAAGATCACCGTCCACATACGTAACCAGCACCTCCTGTCCCACGCGCGGCAGCGCAAGCATCCCCCAGCCCTTGCCAGCCCACGCCTGCGACACCCGAATCCAGCACGACGCATCCGCCTCCACTGTCTTGTAGCGGTCCCAATGAAAGTGCACTCGGATGCGACCATATTCGTCCGTATACGGATCGAGGCCCGCCATTCCCACCACCGTCGCACTTTGGATGCCCGGCACCGCCGGGCGCGGTGTGACCCTTAGCGGCACGAACGCCTGGTCATCCGCCAGCACCGTAAACTTCGCTTCGACGTTGCTACCCAATGACCCGCTGTCGGGCTCGCCCTGCACGAACGAAAGTTCAGTGTCGACCACAACGTAGCGCCTATTGCGCTGCTTGTCTGGGTGACCGTAAAGCGTGAATGCATATCCCGCAGCCAGCCCCCGGGCATTGCTCCGTCCTTCCAGAAGATGCGACTTCGCTTGCAGTGCCCGCAACCTGAGGCGGGCTAGCCGTTCGCCCCTCTCAAGATCGTAGTAGCCGGCCCCGTAGTCGTAGTACTCCAGTGTCCTCCCGGACGGATTTTCCTGTTTCACGTGCGCATCGCTGTCCAGCCGCTTGCTCGGCGCAAGATAGTCGAAATCCCGTAGCGCCACATTGTTCGGAGAAACTCGTCGCGTGCGCTGCAGCCGCTGGATTCCCTCGCGACCGGCAATTGATCTGGACTCCTCACCATCTGGCATAAAAAGCATCTCTCCATATGACATACCGAGGTCCGAGAAACGTTGCGTGTCCGAGATATTGATCACGTGATATCCTCGAAAATGTTCCACCCAAAAATAAAGCCCCTCGTCCTCCAGCAACCGCTTGACGAAGTTCAGATCACTTTCCTGAAACTGAACGCAGTACTCGCGCACCTCATAATCTTTCTCCAAATCAAAGCTGTAATCGGAGAACTGATGTGCGTCAAACACCTGCTCCACAATCTCCCGTACTGTCAGGCCTTGGAAGATGCGGCAGTTGCGGGTCTGAGCCAGAAAGGACAGCCAACTGCCAAGTTCCAGCCTGTACGTGTACTGGTCACCAAGTTGTCCCGTATCGTAACCAGCGAACACGTTTGTGCTGAACTTGCGTACGACGTCCCCTCCGAGATCAATGTCGACCGAGAGCGGCGTGCCTAGCAACCCATCAAGATCCAGCGCCGGATTTGGCGATACCAGTTCGAGCTGGTAGACCGGCTCCACCGAAAGACGCTCCTTCACCGTGAAACCCAGCGCAATACAATCCTCGTCCAGCAACTTACTTTGCAATTCAATCAGGCTCATCAGAAGTCCTCGTTCACGGCAAATTTTCGTTCAGACGCACTGCGCCTGAACGCCGGTCCAAATTGAGCGGAATCATCGCTCTAGGAACGCAACCAAGCAGGTCATTTCATACCTAAACATTTGATATAACATAAAGTCATATTCTGAATCGCGATAAATGAAACTCGATCCAACACTCAATTAATTAGATTGACGAAATATTTTACAAAACAAATCTCATTTCACCATTTCTTTATTAAAAATACAGGCCACATTTTCTGAAAATATATTCGCAGTTAAAATTCAACGGCGCCAATTTTTATAAAATTTTCAAATGCCAGTGCGTTCGCGTCGAGTTTCGGTCGGCAGCATCATGATTGCGCCATCGCCTGCAATAAGGACCTGGCGGACTATTGGGCGCTACCCAAACTCCACATGCCAAGCTTGCCGAGCTTTGCAGCCAATTGCAGCCGCCCTGAGCGCCAATCAGTCAACGCCCGAATCCGCCTCTGTTTCGCGTTGGCTAGCGATGACTGCGTGTTGAGCAGCTCCTGGATGTTGCCCGCACCCATCTGGTAGCGTCGCTTCGCGGCTTCGTATGAGCGTTGCGCGAGCGAAAGCAGCGTCGCGCTATTGCCGAGATTGGACGTTGCGCTCTGTACCGCCTGATAGCTGGTCCAAACATCCAGACCAACCTGTTGACGAGTCTCATCAAGGAGCGCGGCCTGCAGATCAGTCTGCGCCTCGGCCTGGCGCGTCAGATAGGTACGCCTGAAACCCTCGAAAAGTGGGATCGTCACCTGGAGGCCCAGATACCATGCACTATGTCTGGCTGGGTACACGGGGTAGCCGAGCTGCAAGCTTGTCGGCTGATTGTTATAGGAATATTGCGCGACTAAATTGAGCTTTGGCAAACCATCCGCGCGGGTTTGCTCAGCCTTCGCGCGCGCGGCAGCAACCCGTGCCCGGGCCGCGGCGATGCTGGGATGCACACGTTGCGCCTCTTCCATCAGTTCAGCGACAGAATCGGCGAACTCATGGGTCGGTGCTACACCGTCTCCAACCTCAAGTAGCAATATCTCGACGCCGGGAGACAAGTTCATGTCGACTGCCAGCGTTCCCTCCGCGACCCGCCATTCTTCCTCAGACTTGACGCGACTCAATATCGAGTCCGTGTATGTCGTCTCTGCCTGCAATTGATCGCTTATCGCAGCTCGGCCGGCATTGAACAGCGCCGTGGCGACCTCGACGCTATTGTGTGCCGTCTGCTCGACTTCCCGTGCTGCCACGAGCGCGCCCCATGCCGCTTGCGCGGCGTAATAGTCCTTGGCGACCTTCGCGAAGACTGCTTCGAGCGTTTCGTTCTGGTTCGCTTGCGCAGCAGCTAACAGATTCGCTTCATTACGGAGCGCCGCGGCGCGACTGCCGAAGTCGTATAGAACCCAGCTCAGCGACACGCTTGCGTTCTGCAAGTTGGTCCGATAGCTCGAATCGTACTGGGAGTAGCCGATGACATGGTTAGCGTCGTTGTTGCGCGTGCCTTGCCAGCTCGCCGAGAGTATGGGCAGGAACGCCGCGCGCGCAACCCCGACCGCTGATGTTTGTATCTTCACATTCGCCCACGCCTCGCGGGTCCTCGGATTGAAGCATAGCGATCGCTCGATCGCGTCTTGCAGTCGCAGTGGGCGCGGCAACGCGTCAAACACGCACGCCGCTGTGTGGTTTGCGCCGAAGATGCCTATCGCTGTTGTTGTCCGCACGGACTGATCGGCCCACAGTGGATCGAGCGCCCAGGATGAGGTCGACGCACCATACGCCATCACAACCAGCCATACACGGCTTATACCTCGGGCAACGTTCGACAAAGCAGGACCCACCTGGATATTCATATGTTGCAGAAAATTACAAGCCATTAGGGTAACTACTATATGCGTTAAATAAATATCCCGTTTGTCAACTTTTGTCACGTTTTGAGAATTTATTAGACATCACTGGACGCTTACATCACAGCAAGAATCAATTGAATTTCCATTTGTCCAATTGATTCCTTAGCACTCTTAATATTTTTTAGTGTCATAAAAATTTGAATGGATAAAGTTGTGAAGGATTGACCTGAGACGTTTCTTGCAGCCATTTGGCAAGTGAGCTTTCCCTCGTCCTGGGGCAAGGAGATCTCGATGAAAAAGCGATTTGCCGACGAGCAAGTCATCCGGATTTTTCACTAGGACGGGAGCCGTGGCGAGCCGGTGAAGGATCTCTGCAAGCGCCGCAACATCTCGAAGCAGACGTTCTATCGTTGGCGCTACACGTTCGGAGGCATGGATGTGGCCGACGCCCGCCGGCTCAAGGATCTGGAATCAGAGAACGAGCGGCTCAAGCGTTTGAGCGCGGAGCAACTGCAGGTCATCGACGGTCTGGAGTAATTCAGCCGAAAAAATGGGCACCCCAACGGGCCGATACGAAGCGCTGGAAGTCCTGACTCGGCGGGGTTCTCGCAGCGCAAGGCATGTTGCTACCTGGGGCCGAGTCGCCGGGTGGCAATCTATACGCTCAAGCAACCGGACAAGGATCGGAGCCTGGGCGAGCGGCTGATAGCGGCCGCTCAGGAAGTGCCACGCTTTGGCTGCCGCCGTGTGTCGGCTTGGCTGGCTGGAGCTACCACTTTGTGCACGACCGGTTGGTGGATGGAGCGGCGCTGAATATACGTTGCGCGATCAATGGACACACTCGCGAGTGCCTGGCGATCAAAATCGGCGCCAGCTTGCGGTCGCAGGGTGTAATCCTGCCGCTAACACGACTGATGCGGCAAACTGCGTGACGAATTGCCGAACCGGGAATGGTTCCGCAGCCATGCTGAGGCCGAGGTGCTCGTCGAACGCTCGCGGCGGTTCTACAACGAGCGCCGGCCTCAAGCGCGCATCGCGATCAACCTCTGGCCGCGGTCCGTCGAGCCTGGTTGGATCCCGATAATACCGATGCGAGACTCACTGCCTGATTGGCTTCAAAATTCCGCCGCAGGTCAACTGCAATCAATTCCCATCGAGCGCGACGTTCAGGTACTTCACCCGATTCGGATCAGTCTTGCTGACGATGACCCTCACCCGCTCCCCCGCGCGCGGCATGTTCCCCAGATCGACGAATTGCCGGATCGCGATTTCCCTGGGCGCGCCGTTGACGTAGAAACGCAGGACAATGCGCATCTGCGGTACCTGGTTGAGCGTCACTCCCGTCTGTGCAATCTCGACGACATCGGCAATGGCCGGATAGCCGTCCTCGATCGTTGTGTCGGCCCGTGTTGTCGAGATGATCCGGGGCAGCACGACCGATATTGAAAAGATCAGTGAAATGAGCGCGATCGCGATAGACACACCCACGGCCGACATTATCGAAAACGCCATCATTCCCGCGCCCCGTTCAACGGTCCGACACGCTTTGCGCGTGCGTCCGGACAGTATCCATCCGAGCGATCGTGCGACCGCCTGCTTGGTTTATCCATTCTGATTCCCCGTCTGTCGATCCGCTCCGGCGCAGTCCGCTCGGGGGCGGCGCTCGCATTGGCACCACCCCGGTTCGCGTTACTGCGACTTCGCGTCCTGGCCTTCCTTGGGCGCGCTGCTGTCGGACGAGCGCACCGAGTCGACCATCTTGTGCGTATGCGTCGTCGCCGACTGCACCACGTCGTTTGTCGCCGAGCGCACACCCTGGCTGACCTGTGTCTGCGCAGCGTTGGTCACCTGGTCCTTGACCGACTGGATAAGCTCACCGAATTGTGCATATGCGCTCACCGACAACGCTCCGATTAGGAATCCAAATAAAATCTTCTTCACAATTACATGATCCTTTCTAATGATGCGGCGCACCGGCAATTTCCGCCAATCGCGCCTGGAAGACATGGAACGGAGGGGCTGCCCCGCCAGCTCCCGGGAACTGCAGGGCGGCCCCGTCCGGCCGGTTACTTGCCGGTCTTGAACGGCGCAAAGAAATTGGACGGCATTTCCTGCGGAAAGCCGGCCGCGTTGGTGGACCGCAGATCGTTCATATTGACGTTGAAGTCGTACGTCTTCTGTCGCTGCTGCGCGTCCTGGTGCGCGGCAACCTGCTTGTCGACCGACGCCTTGATGTTCGTCATGTGCTCCAGCATCTTGCCACCGATCTGCTGAACGTTGCCGATCACGTTGCTCGCGTTCTGGGACGACGCCACCGACATATCCGGGACCCCGCTCATGAACGGCTGTGCCATCGAGCTGCTGGCGTTCTGTCCATATTCATGTGCATTGGTGCACGCGGACAGGATTTCCTTTGGATCAATCATCTGCTGCTCCTTTTCAAGTTCACGCCGGTTGGCGCATTCCGATACATGGCGGATATCACGACGGACATCTGAACGACTGAAGGATGCCCGACCAGATTGGCGATGGCGTCGTCAGCGCCTGCCACTCCAAACGGACCCTCCCGATGCTCGTCTGATACAGCCTTTCGCGGCGATCGGCCGTCCCGCCCGCCGCCTGCCCCGCGTCGAAGAAGCGGAACATTGCCCACGGTCCGTCGAACTGAAGCGTGTTCAGCCGACCGTCGACCGATTTCAGTTGCAACTGGACCGCGAGCCTGGCGTTCTGCCCGTTCCAGTCGATTCGCTGCGGCGACGTCATCCCGTGCGCATAGCGCAGCGTCTGTCCGCCGACGATCAGCTGCGCTTCCGAGATCTGAGAATCCATGTCGAGGAAGCGCAGGACGGTAGACACTCGTAGACGCCCGGATTCGTCGAGCGTCGCGCCACGGATGCGGTCGGCCGTCTCGTACGACGACAGCACGCTCGGGCTGACCAGGCCGAGATCCCCGCCGTTCGAGCGCAGTGCCTTCCACGGCGTGCTCGAAGTATCAACGTAGGGCAAAAGGTGATCGCGGAAGTACGTCGCCATCAGCCCTTGGGCGCTGAACAGGCGCTCAAAATCCTCCACGCCCGCGTCGACCCGCGAACCGCGGCGGAACGGGTAGCGACTCGTGAATCCGGTGCTGCACACGGTCGATGTCGCCCCCGCCGCGCCGCGATTGAGCAGCGCGCCCGACTCGCGGGTCGTCATCGTGCTGCCGTTACCGATCAGGTCAAGCATGATTCCCCGAACCGGCTCAGGCTGACGCGCGGCGGTTTCCTTGAGTCGCGAAAACGCGTCGTATTGCGCGGGCAGCACCTGCCCCGCCTGCAACGCGCCATTGACAAGCCCCAATTGGCGGTACAACGGCTCGAACAGCCTGGCGAGCGGGTTGCTCGTCTCCGCGCCGCGATTGTTCAGCTGCGCGGCCAGTTGCCGGATGGCCTGGAAGTGATCCTCGACGACATACTCCGGCAGCAGCACGGTGCGATAGTGCTGGCCACTCAGCTCGCCGACGATCTGGCGCCGCCCCTTTTCGAGACGATATTTCTGACGATCGATCCAGCTGTCGATATTACCTTCGTCACTCGCGCCGGTAAGCGTCGTCTCGCGCGCTGCGAAGCGCAGCAGGCTCGCGAGCGGCGACTGCGAATCCATGATCGCCGCTGCCAGCTGTGACGCGTCGTCGAGGCCCGTGACGCTGCGCACTGTCACGTCGTTGAGGAAGTTCTGCCAGCCCGCGATATAGTCCTGCAGATACTGAGCACGGGTGGAATCCGCGAGCTTTTGCACCAGCCCGTCGATCTGGAAGCTGTTGCCGCGCAGCGACTCGTCACGCAGCACCCAGCTCTCCTCCTCGAGCATCCCGCGTGCACTCTTCTCCAAACGCGGCAGGAACACGTCCGTGTAGCCGGCCCGCGTGAACCAGCCGGACACCGCTACATCAGTCGCCGGGATGCCGCTTCGCATCCGCAGGCTCATCGCCGATTCGAAGCCTGCCGCGCGCGACAGCGAGATGTCGTTGACCTGAGCCGGCAGCCCCTGCGCGTGAATGTCCTGCAGCACACGCGTCACGATCGGAATCTGGGCGGCCCGCGCGCGCGCCGAGCGCACCAGGTTCGCGTCCTCCGGCGTGCCTGCAAGCTTCGGCAACTCGATCAGCGCGCGCACGTGCGCCAGCAGCGCGCGCCGGTCGTCATCGCCATACTGCCCGCCGGACAGGCTGTCCCAGCGGCTGCTCAGCCAGCGCTCGACATCGGTCGCGTTGCGCCGATCGGGCCGACACAGCATCAGGTAAACCTTGAGCGTCTGGTACACGTCGCCGGGAGCGCCGTCCGCCTGCGCGACCAGCACGCGCCGGACCTCGTTGTACAGCTCCGGCATCAACATCTTCTGCAACTGGCGGTGGTAGGTGTCGCGCGTCGCGTCGGCGACGAGCCCGTGCTCGAAGTACGGCGTCGCCATCCGCCGCCCGGCGTCTTGCGCCTGCGCCTGCGCGTAGTGCATCTGGCTCGCGACATCGAGCAACGGCGAGCCGCCGTCAGGGCCGTACGACACCTGGGCCTGCGCAACGCGCTTCGCTTCGCTGAACTGCGCCCACACGTCGTCGAGATAGTTGCGCTCGGCGAAATAGCTCCAGCCGAACCAAAGCACCAGACCGATCGCGAGGACCGGTAGCGCCGTCCAGCGTAGTGCGCGGCCAACCCGGTTGCGCCACGATTGCGTGCCGCTCGGCCGCACGGCGTCCCGTTCGAGCGCGACTTGCCGGAAAAGAGGCGTCCATAGCTCGCCCATCGACCGGGTTTGCGCCGGTAGCCCAGCCGTCGTGCCGCCCGACTGCGCGACGGCCAATTCCGCCATCGATCCCATCCACACGCCGCGCAACCGCGCGGCCGCATGGAGTTCGCCGGGCACGATCGCGATCTGCAGCCAGACGAGCAGCGCCTTGTGCAGCTGGCTAAGCGTCTCCACGAAGCGCAATTGCGCGTAATTCGCGTCGACCTCGGTTGCCGCTGGTGCAGAGAACAGCACCTGCTGCTGGACGCGCTGCTGCAGGTGCTGCAACGCGCCTTGCCAGCTTGCGCCGGCAGCCTCCGCGCCTTCGTCGCACACCTGCTCGGGCAGGCAAAAGCCCACGCCGCTAGCCCAGCGGCTGGCGTCCAGCAGCGACAACATGGAGACCGCGCCATCGAGCCGGTCAATCCCGTTCAACGCCACATAGACTTGCGCCTGCTGCCCGAATACCTCACGCATGTCCGTGAGCCGGCGATACACGACGTCGGCGAGACGCTTGCGGACGTCCAGCGGCGCATCGACCATCGACTCGCTGTCAACGCACAGCACCACGCCGCTGACCGGTGCGCCGCCGCGCAGACGGCGTAGTCCGTGCAGCAGCTTTTTCCACGCGTCGAGCGACGTGTCGTCGATGCCGTCGCGCAAGTTCCAGCGGCCGCCGATATCGAACCACACCGCGTCACTGGCGATGCGGAAATTGAAATCGTCTCCGCGGCTGTTGAGCGACTCGATCGCGAGGCTCCGCTCCATGTCGGAGCCGGCCGCGTTGACCGCCCTCGCCACCAAGCTCGTCTTGCCGCTTCCTTCCGCGCCCAGGACGAGGTACCACGGCAGCGTTGCCCGATGCTGCCGGCGCAGCACGCCGACCCAGTGCTTCCAGCGACTGCGCGGCTCGCGCTGCCAGCGGGCCTTCAACTGGCGGTCCAGGTCACGCAGCCGCTCGTCGATGAAATCGGCCCGCACCGCCGGCTGTGACGTGCGTACCCGGCGCGGACTCATCGCAAGCCGCGCCCAGAGCCTCGCAAGCGCCGGCCACAGCCCCCACACGAGCACGGCTGCGACCAGGATTTCGCGCACCCAGACCGGTGCGAACGGACGGTAGATTCCCAGCGCGAACAAGGGACCCACCCACCAAATCACGAGCGCGATCAGAACCGCGACAATGACCCGCAGACTGTTTCGTATCATCGCTTTTTGTCCTCGGTTTCATACGGCGACTGGCCGTCGGGTGCCATCACTACGCCGTCCGGAATCGCGGGCCGCTCGGCCGGGCTGACGCCCGGCGAGTCGGAAGCGCTCGGCGTGCGCCGGCCGCCTGCCGGGATCACCTTCCAAAGCACGTCCACCCGCCGGTTTCGCTCGTAGGCAGCCGGCGTCTGCGCCGGATCGATCGGCTGCGTGTCGCCGCGCCCCGAATATTCGATGTTCCGCTGCACGGCGTTCTCGGGCGCCTGTGCGCCACCCGGCACCGCGGTCTTGTGCAGCTCGTCGGCAACGGTGCGCGCCCGCGCTTCCGACAGCGTCAGGTTGTTCGCGAACTCGCTCGTGCGGATCGGCTGTCGGTCGGTATGGCCGATCACCTCCAGATCCCCGGGCCACGGCGCGAACGCCGATCCGAGCCGCTCGATGTTGCGCTCGAAATCGGCGCGCACCTGCGCCTTGCCCACATCGAACGCGCCGTCGCTACGGAACACAAGCAGCCAGCCCTGCGGATGCTTGTACGCCGTGAGCCAGCCCTCGGACAACAGTTGCGGCAGCGGCGGCGGCAGCGTTTCCGCGAGATTGATCGTGCGGGTCGGCGGCATCCATGCGGCAAGCGCGTTGCGCATCGGTCGACCCTGCGAGTCGAGCACCGCACTCGCGATACCGTAGGTCAGCAGCACGACGCCCAGCGCGACCGCGCCTGCGCGCGCCGGCGTCCACCACCGGCGACGCGGGCGCGCCGGCGTTATCAACCCGGTGCCGAGCGGCTCAGGTGGCACGTGACGCCAGATGAGCGCGTGCAACTGCGAGCGCAGGTCCTGCAGCAGCACGTCACCGCGGTCCAGCACACGATAGCGGCCCTGCCAGCCTAGCGACAGGATCAGCTCGTAGAACGCCAGCAAGCCGACGGGCGGATCGTCCGCCTTCATCCAGCGCCCGAGATCGGCGAACGCGTCCTCGCCGCCCCACGCGTCGTCGTGGAACTCCACCAGCAGACTGCGCTCGCCGTCGTAAGACACCTGCGACGCGGCGCGCGCAGCATCGCTGACGCTCTCGTCCAGATACGTGCACAGCAGGTACGACGCGTCGCGGATCTGCTCCCATTCACAACCGGAACTGGCGAGCCGTTCCCGATAGAGTCTCGCCTCGAGGCCGAGCTGCGTGCGTACCGCCGACTGATTGAGCGGCCCGCTCGCGAGATAGCGCCGCAATTGCAGGACCGCAGGCAGCGCGTGCGACACGAACGGATTGCTCCAGCTCGCCGACTGCTGGCCGGCCTTCAGGATCGCGACCTGTTCACCTTTCTGGCTGTAAACCACGGGCGACAAGTCCGCGCCGTCGCGCGGCGCGCGGGCGTTGTCCGCCGGCGCCGGGAACTGCAACACCGCGTGGTCCCGCGCCGGCGGCACCGAAGGACCGGCTTCGCTCCCCGGTGCAGCGTCGGCGGCCGATGCCGCATTGTTCAGCGACGACAGCGTCGGCATTCGGGTCGCCAGATCAAGATTCGCCATCGCCCGATCGAGCAGATCGGGGCTCGATGACGCGCGCCGGATGGCAGAGGAAACATTTCTGAGCAGATTCATAGTGGATAGCGGTTCATGCCGTGGCTTACGCCACCTTGCCGTCTCTCAGTCCCCATGCTTCGAAGCGCAGGTCCGGAAAATCGCCGACGATGCGCAGCGCCATCGCCGAACCGGCCAGCGTTTGCGCCCAGAATGGATCGGTCGATTCGACTTCGAAGTAGGTGCTTTGGGCGTAGTAAGGAACTTGACGCGGCGGGTTGGGCAACGGGATCAGGCGGGCCCCCGGCAACTGCAGGTCCACCAGCTTCTGGATTTGTTCGACTGCGCCGAGCTTGGTCTGCTGAGGCAGCAACTGGCGCAGCTTGTCGGCGGGCATCGCGGCCGAGATTGCGAATACGAGCTTCTTGAGGTTCCACTGCTTGTCGACCACACAGATATAAACCTGGTCGCCGCGGTCCTCGAAGCGAAGCGGTAACACCGGAGTCTCGATCACCCGCGCGAGCGCATGCCGCAACGTTGCCGCGAGCGGCTCGAAGCTGCTTTGCAGATCCTCGTGGCGGTAGCCGAACTCGCGGTCGGCCAATTCCTCGTCGACGCCAGGCAACACGCTAAGACGCCCGAGCAGGCCGATCAGCTCGCGATACAGCAGCACGGGCGGCAGCGGATCGAACGCGTCGAGGTTGGCCAACCGCATCCGGTATTCGGCAATCGCCTGCCGCAGCAACAGCTCGATCAGATCCGCGATACCGCCGCCCGTCGACAGCACCCGCTGCCCGGACGTATTCGCGAGACGCACCCGCAGCGTGCTTTGCAGTTCTTCGATCAGCGAATTCAGCACCACGTGCGCCCGCGTGTCGAGCAGCGGCGGGATGAAGCGCGGGTCAAGCAGCACTGCGCGGCTCGCACTACGCCCCGACACGCGCGCGATCGGCAGCGCGACCTCGTCCGAGCGCAACTGCGATTTCCAGCACAGCCGTGTCACCAATTGGCCAGTCTCGATCGTCAGGTTACGTGGCGTGCCAGGCGCATCGAGGCCAACGGCCAGATCGGGGACGTCGGTGGCCGCGGCGCGATAGCGCGACGCGGACGCCACTTCGCCGAACGCCATCTCGGGGCCACCGCTTCGCGCTGCCTGAATCGCGAAGCACGCGACGTCACCCGCCTGCGCCTGCTCGGTCTCGAGCGGCGCGGGCAGCGGGTCGTGGGACGGCACCGAGAATGCAGTGCCGTCCTGGAACACGCCGCGCGCACCGCGCAGCCCGAGCCGGCCGAGCCCGAGCCCGTCCTGATCGACGTCCAGCAGCGTGAAGCCCCAGCCGTGATTCACGGTCTGCCCGAGCCGCGATGCGACCTGGTGCGAAAGATGGCGTTCCAGCTGCTGGAAATGCTGCGTCTCGATCAGCATGCCGTCGCTCCACGCGACTGGTCCCACCGGCAAACTGCTCATTGCTTGATTCTCCTTGTGCCCGAGTCACTACGCCGGGCGGGTTTTCCTGCCGCACCGTCAACGCTTGCTGCGCCGGCGGAGGGCGTGTTGAGCGCGACGGGCCCTGGCAGCGACGCGTTGTAGATGCCGCTGCGATCGAGCCACACCGCGAGATGGATCTCGCCGCTGCCTTCGATGCGTACGCGCAACGGCGCATACTGGGCCGAACGCTGCGCGTAATCGGCGTCCGCGACGAGCCAGATCTCGCCGCTACGCGGCACGTCGATCCAGAACTGCAGAACCTGGTGCGGTGCGATCACGTGGCGCGACACGGTAACCACCGTTCCGTCCTGGTCCCGGCCGGCGCACGACGAATCACCGCTCGCCATGGGCACCCAGTCGGCTGCTCGCACGATGTACAAGCACGTCTGGATCGGACGCGGCTCGCCGCTCATGCTGACGTTCAGGTGACTGCCGCCCACCAGCGTGACGTGCAACTGGCGCGGCTCGACGTTCTTCGAGCCAAACGAGCAGCCCGACAGTACGCCCAGCGCGAGCCACGCGATCAGTGTTCGAATGAGCTGCATCAGCAGAGTATCAAGACGATGGTTTGGGACGGACATACGCCAACTCCGACCGTGTTGTGGTTGTTGGGCATGGTGCAATCGGTCATCCGGGTCTGCGGCGCGCCATGCAACATCACCTTTCCGGAACCCTCTATGTTGCAAGACGGCCCGCTCACCGTGCCCGACCCAACGCCCCCCATCGCTCCCGGCTCATCGCCGAGCGTGAAAGAAATTATCGTGCACAGGTTATGGGCCGGCCCACCGCAAATTAGGATGTTCAGGATGTTCGGCACGGCACAGAACAGGAGTGCAATGTTCAGATACGGTATCGGGATCGCGAGCGGCGGCGTCTTGCAGACGTCCGTGCCGGACTGCGCCATCCCGCCTGCGGAGCAATTGGCAAACATGACAACCTCCTTGCTTCAACCCATGTGGATCTGGCCGGCGTCCATCTTGAGCAGCGCCTCGGCCGTCACGGCCGCACTTTGCGCGTGAAGCCCCATGTGACGCTCGGTATGGACTAACGTGCTGCCGGCATGCGTGGCGTCGGTGCCGCTAACGTGCGCCTGGCGCTCCGCGGCCGCCAGCGTGACCACCTCCGCACGACTCGCGAGATGGGCCGCTTCGAGATCCAGGCGGTCGCGCGCCTGCACGTGCACGTCACGCGCGTGCAGCGATACGCTGGCCGCGCCGAAATCGAGCGCGACGGACGCCGCGTCGCCGCGCCGCTCGAGGATCGCGAGCACCCAGCACCCGCCCGCCGCCTGGTACAGCTGGACCAAGTCGTCCGGCTGCGGCTTGATAACGCAACTGATCGCCGCGCGCGCCAGCCGCGGAGCGCCACCGGGCTCCGTCACAACCCACCACGCGCGATCCAATGCCGCCTCGCGGACTCGGCCGATCGTCACGTATCCGACCGAACCCGCGGCAACCTGCCGCTTGAGCGGTGCGGGAATCGGTTCCTGCAATTCACTGTCGCGAGACCTCGTCTCGCACACGTCGGGCGATTGAAGCATCGTCATTGTCAAACTCCTCTTGCTCCAGGTTGAGTACGGTGCCGCCATGGACCATCGTCCTCCGCGGCCGCTTCGTCGAATGTTGCCTGTCGTGTATCCGCGGCAAGCCACGCGCGTCGTGGCTGTCCGATCAGACAACCGTTGCGACAGTCGCAGCCGTTCAGGCCGACCTGCTCCAATGTCGCGCCACGCGCGTCCAGCCCGTGCAATTGCGCACCTGCCAGTTGCACGCGCACAAGTCGCGTATGGCGGAATCCGACGCGTGGCGCCTTCAATCCGTGCAGATCGCTGTCAAATACGCTTGCGTGATCGAAGATCGCCTGCGGTAACTCACTATTCCGTATTGACAGGTTACTTACGGTCGACTGATCAAAACTCGCAATGGGTAAGCGACTGGAGTTGATTTGACCGTCTGACCACGTACAGCGCGACCAAGCGGCCTGCTGCAGCTCACAGTCAGTCACGGTCATCCGATCGATTTTCGAATCGATCCAGCGTACGTTGATACCTTGACAAGCCTCGAGCGTGAACCTGTGGCAACCGCTGTGCCCAACGACGAAATTCTCGAGTTCCACCGAGTGCATGTTGACGCCGACGAGTTGCAGGGCGACCCACGACGCGTCTGACCAGCGTCCGCCGCTAATCACAATGTCAGTGAGTTCGCTCGTGACGACCGACAGGTGTGCCGTACGCACGCTGTCGAATCTCCAGTCAGAAGCATTCGTTTTCGAAAAGGTTGTGTCCTTGATCAGGCCGCCCGCCCACATCGCGCCACCGATCTCGCCACCGATGAACGATAGGCCTCGAAGCATGCAGTCCGTCCATTTCGTCGAGGCAAGGTGACAGTCCTCGTAAATCAGGCTTGTCAGCTCACAGCATTCGAACCGGTTTGCGTCGAAGCGACAGTTCACGAAACGCAGGTTGGACAGCCGGCATTCCGACCAGGTCAGCTGGTCGAAATGGCAATCCTGGTATATCGCATCGACCAGCTCGAGCCCTCGATGCGACGATGTGTAGTGCCGCCCTTTGATCACCTGCGGCAGCGCGGGTGCGTCCACCGGTAGTTCGAGTCCGCTCATTTTTCCCTCCTCGGAACGTCGAGCATGCCGGCGTTCAGGTTGCCGCGCCACGCGCCCGACTCAGGCAAGTGGATCCACGACATGCGAGCGCGGATCAGATTGCAATCACGCATCTGGGTCTCGCGCATGTCTGCGCCGTACAGCACCGCTTCCTTCAGCGAACAGCGATCGAACGATGCACCGGCCAGACAGGCGTACATCGCATTCGCACCATCGAGCAGAGCACATGTCCAGTTTGAGCGCTCCGCCTTCAGATGCTGCGCATTGAGCTGCACGAACGTGCAATGATCAACCTGCAGCGCTTCCGCACACAGATCCTGGAAGCACGTCGACCGAAACACGCAATCACCGAGGCGAGCACGATCGATCGACGTTCCATTCGACAGGACTGCAGACGACAAGGTGCTGTGTTGCCATGCGCTATCTGACAGGTCACTTTGTAGCGCGCTCAGCTTCAGAAGCGTACATTGCGTGAGCGTCAGATTCGCCAGCTTGCATTCAATCAGGCCGAGGTTGTCGGCGTGTACGCGGCGCCAGGTCCAATGGCGTGCGTCGACACCGTTCCACAACACGCCGTCCCACGCGACGTCCTGCACCGTGCCGCGTGCGCCGCCGCGCCCCTGCACCACCACCATCGACCACGACCCGCCCGACACCGACAGATCGTCGAGGTCGCAATCCTCGAACGTGAGCCGCTCCAACACCGTGCCGCGCCATACGCTGTGCGTCAGTTCACCGCGGACAATCGCACCGCCTTTCCACACGACGTCGTCGAACACCGCACCGGCGAACGTACAATCGACCGCGTGCACGTGGCTCAGCTGGCAGTTCTTCCATGCGCTGCGATCGAATCGGCAACGCTCGAAACGCACCGCCTCCAGTCGCCAGCCATCGAAGTTCAGCCCGGACAGATCTGCATTACGAATCGTCATCTCCGTCAGTTCCGCATTGCCGGTCTCGCTCAAATGCTTCCGCCAGTCGCGTTCGTCGGATGGTGCATCGGGCAACGCGGTCCCCTTCGCGGTGTCCTGAAACTCGCGCAAACGCACGAGTCCGTCCCGCGCCTCCTCCAGACTCGACTGGTGACGCTTTAGACGTGCGCCGATCTCCGCACGATTACGCGGCGGAGGCGAAAAGCGAGGATGGTCGTCAGTGGCGAGGATCAGTTCCCAGGCCCAGCCACGCTCGACCGACGGCATCAGCGCGTCGTCCGCGTGCTGGGTCGGATCGGTGCAGGTCATGTCGGTGCGCTGCGCGGCAAACGCCATCAGTGCACCGACGTCGATCTGCTCCTCCGCATCCTTGAAGGCCGTAACGAGCATCGCCGGGCTGTCGTCGAGCAGGTAGTCGGTTACGATGGCGCCGTTCCACCACAACACGCCGATGTCGTGGTCGGGCAACAGCCAGACGGTCTGCTGCCGGAGCAACACCTGCTCACCCCCCGGCTGGTCAGTGCGCGTGACCAGCGCGACGGCTGCGACACGCGGCAGCGTGCCCACAAAGCCTTCGCCTCGCGCGCCGAACCCGCCGAGCTCGAAGCGGGCGCCCGGCGTCCAGCTGGCGCGCCGCGCCCATTGATCGGGCGCGGCCTGCTGGAAGTAGCGCAGATCGACACTCTCGGGCCAGCCCATGTGCGTGCCGTCGCGCGCCATCGCCTCGAGCGTGCCCGGGCGGCTCGGCATCCATTGGCGGCGCTCTGGCCAGTCGCTCGTGATCGCCCCCATCGCGGCCAGCGGTTCCGGTCCGACGCCGAATGCACCCACGCCCTGCAGCGGTGCGACGCCCGACGCGATGCCGAACGGGTTTTCGCGCGCGCCGCCCGCGACAGCTTGTGCGGGATCGATCGCGAGCCGCACGAACGCGTCATGCTCCGTCTGCTCGTCCGCCTTCGCACGGCATGACACCGTCTTGCGCACGCCGTCCAGCTCGACCCAGGCAGCCCAGTCGACCGCGCGTCCGCGCTCGCCGGTCGACACGCGCTGCACGGAATGGCCGACGAGCAGCCATTCCGCGCAGCGTTTCGGCATTGCGGCTTCGGCCAGCGGCACCGACGGCGCCGCCGCCTTCAGCGCTACCCAGACTGCAGTTTCGTGCACGAGGATCGTCGGATCGCTAAGCCGGAAGCCGATACCGATGCTGATGCCGAGCATCGGTGTTCGGCCGATCTGGGTGCGCGTCGTCGCAACGAGCGCCGCTTGAGGTTTGACATGGCGCATCGACATCAGTAGAACACCTTTTGACCAACCTTATTGAGGTCAATCCGTTTATTCGAAGATTCAATTCCGTTGTATGAGAACCCCAACGCCTTTCTTGAGAACTTGCTGGCTGTTACCGAAGACTTTGAGGCCGTCACGCTTATGTCGGTACCGGTCGTTGACACTTTTGATGCGGTCACGCTCGCCGAGGAACCGGTCAGCGACGTCGATACTCCCTTTATGTCAGTCGACGCCCCGGTTTCCGACACCTTCGTACCGGTAACGCTCACGGACGTGCCGGTCACCGACATATCCGTACCGGTCACGCTCGCCGACGTGCCCTTGAATGACAGCGAGACGCCCGTCATGCTCTGTGACTGCCCGGTCACTGACGTGCTGACGCCCGTCATCGACGATGAAATGCCTTTCATGCTGTTCGATACGCCCGTCACCGAATTGCTCAATCCGGTGATGCTGGTCGACATTCCCGTGAACGACGTCGACACACCGGTGAAACCCGTGCTGACACCCGTGAACGACGTGCTGACGCCGGTGAAACCGGTCGACACGCCGGTAAACGATGTCGACACGCCCGTGAAACTCGTGCTGACACCGGTGAACGACGTACTGAGCCCGGTGAATGATGTCGACACCCCGGTGAACTTCGCCGACAGTCCGGTGTACGACACCGAGTTACCCGGCTTACCGATCGGGATACCGGTCACACCCTTATAGCTGACCGAAATCCCGGTCACCGTTGTCGACGTACCTTTCACGACCTTGTTCGAGTCCTGACCAATCGCCGTCGAGCTATTGCGCTCCACGGTCTGCTGCATGTCCCGCTCGGCGTGGAGCATCAGACGCTCCGCGCCGCACTGATCGTCGAACGTGAGTTGGCTCCCGTTCTGAGCCTGCCCCGCCTGCTTGATCGATCGCGATACCAACCCCGTATAGCGGGCATCCTTCGGCAAGTCGTAGGGCGTCGGGTTCTCGCCGTTGTAGACGATCCCCGTCACGACCGGACGGTCAAGGTCGCCATCCACATACGTCACCAGCACTTCCTGCCCGACCCGCGGCATCGCCAGCACACCCCAGCCCTTGCCTGCCCACGCCTGCGACACACGGATCCAGCACGACGCGTCCGCCTCCACCGTCTTGTAGCGATCCCAGTGGAAATGCACCTTGATCCGACCGAGGCTGTCGGTATACACCTCCGACACCTGCGGCCCCACCACCGTCGCACTCTGGATGCCCGGCACCTTCGGCCACTTCGTCACGAGCAGCGGCCGATACGGCTGGTCATCGGCCAGCGCGCGAAACTTCACCGCCACGTTGCGCCCCTGGGACGTGCTGTCCGGCCCGTCCTGGATGAACGACAGTTCGCTGCCGATCACGTAGTAGCGCCGGTTGCGCGCAGCGGCCGGATAGCCCATCAAAGTGAATGCCTGTCCCGTCGTGAGGCCGCTCGCGTTGGCCTCGCCGACCAACACATGCGCTTCCGCCTGGAACGCCTCCAGCCTCAGGCGCGCCAGACGCTCCCCGGTCTGCTCGTCCTGGTAACCCGCCGCATAGTCGTAGTACTCCAGCTGGACGCCCGACAGCGCCGGCTCCGGCGGCATCTGCGCATCGCTGTCCAGACGATTCGACGGCGCCAGGTAGTTGAAGTCACGCAGCGCGACGTTGTTCGGCCGCACACGTCGAATCTGTTGCAGGCGCTGCACCCCTTCGCGACCCTGGATTGCCCGTGCTTCCTCGCCGTCCGGCAAGTACTGGAGCTGCCCATACGGAGACGGCTGGTCGGCAAAACGCTGTGTGTCGGACAGCACCACCACGTGACGGTCTGTCTCGTGCTCGACCCAGAAGTAGATTCCTTCGTCTTCCAGAAGACGTTTGACGAAACTCAGATCGGTTTCCTGAAATTGCACGCAGTATTCGCGCAAGTCATACGCGCCTTCCAGCTCGAGGCGGTAGTCGGTACGTCGATGCGCCTGGAACACCTGCTCGACGATCTGCGGCACCGTCAGGTTCTGGAAGATCCGGCTGTTCTGGTTCTCTTCCAGGAACGACAGCCAGCTCCCCAGTTCCAGCGTGTAGGTGTACTGGCCACTCATCTGACCGGTGTCGTAGCCGCCGAACACGTAGGTACTGAAAGTCCGTACCGCACCGTTGCCCAGTTCGATGTCAGCTGACAGCAGCGTGCCCAGCAGGGCGTCCAGGTCCAACCCCGGGTCGCTGCTCAACAGGTCCAGCTGATATGACGGCTCCCGCGAAAAGTTCTCGTGAACCGTCAACGCGAGCGCCACCGTGCCCGGGTCCAGTACGTCACTGCGCAATTCGATCAGACGCATGCCGGCCCTCCCTTCAGTTGGTGTTCGACATGAGGACCTTATTCAGGTCAATACCCTTATCCGACCAGGCAGCATCCGTGTACGAAAAACTGACACCCGTGAGCGACATATCAATACCCGTCGCCGAAATGCTCGTTCCTGTCATACTCACCGAAGTGCCGGTCGACGACATGCTCGATCCGGTCATGCTCACCGAGCTCCCGGTCATCGACGTCGACGCTCCTGTCACGCTAGTCGAAGTACCGGTATTCGAAATCGATGTACCGGTCACGCTCGTCGACGTGCCGGTCACCGACGTGCTCGCGCCGGTCATGCTTGTCGACGTGCCCGTGAATGACAGCGAGACACCCGTCATGCTCTGTGACTGCCCGGTCACGGACGTGCTGACGCCCGTCATCGACGATGAAATCCCCGTCATGCTGTTCGAAACGCCCGTCACCGAATTGCTCAATCCGGTGATGCCGGTCGACATTCCCGTGAACGACGTCGACACACCGGTGAAACCCGTACTGACACCCGTGAACGACGTGCTGACGCCGGTGAAACCGGTCGACACGCCGGTAAACGATGTCGACACGCCCGTGAAACTCGTGCTGACACCGGTGAACGACGTGCTAAGCCCGGTGAACGACGCCGATACCCCGGTGAAGCTCACCGACAATCCCGTGTACGACACCGAGATACCCGTATAGCTGACCGAGATCCCCGTCACCTTTGTCGACGTACCTTTCACGACCTCGTTCGAGTCCTGACCAATCGCCGTCGAGCTGTTGCGCTCCACGGTCTGCTGCATGTCCCGCTCGGCGTGGAGCATCAGACGCTCCGCGCCGCACTGATCGTCGAACGTGAGTTGGCTTGCATTCGGATACTGTCCCGCCTGTTTGATCGAGCGCGACACCAGCCCCGTGTAGCGGGCATCCTTCGGCAAGTCGTAGGGCGTCGGGTTCTCACCGTTGTAGACAACCCCCGTCACCACCGGACGGTCAAGGTCGCCATCCACATACGTCACCAGCACTTCCTGCCCGACCCGTGGCATCGCCAGCACGCCCCAGCCCTTGCCCGCCCACGCCTGCGACACGCGGATCCAGCACGACGCGTCCGCCTCCACCGTCTTGTAGCGGTCCCAGTGGAAATGCACCTTGATCCGCCCGAGGCTGTCGGTATACACCTCCGACACCTGCGGCCCCACCACCGTCGCACTCTGGATGCCCGACACTTCCGGCCGCTTCGTCACGAGCAGCGGCCGATACGGCTGGTCATCGGCCAGCGCGCGAAACTTCACCGCCACGTTGCGCCCCTGGGACGTGCTGTCCGGCCCGTCCTGGATGAACGACAGTTCGCTGCCGATCACGTAGTAGCGCCGGTTGCGCGCAGCGGCCGGATAGCCCATCAAAGTGAATGCCTGTCCCGTCGTGAGGCCGCTCGCGTTGGCCTCGCCGACCAACACATGCGCTTCCGCCTGGAACGCCTCCAGCCTCAGGCGCGCCAGACGCTCCCCGGTCTGCTCGTCCTGGTAACCCGCCGCATAGTCGTAGTACTCCAGCTGGACGCCCGACAGCGCCGGCTCCGGCGGCATCTGCGCATCGCTGTCCAGACGATTCGACGGCGCCAGGTAGTTGAAGTCACGCAGCGCGACGTTGTTCGGCCGCACACGTCGAATCTGTTGCAGGCGCTGCACCCCTTCGCGACCCTGGATTGCCCGTGCTTCCTCGCCGTCCGGCAAGTACTGGAGCTGCCCATACGGAGACGGCTGGTCGGCAAAACGCTGTGTGTCGGACAGCACCACCACGTGACGGTCTGTCTCGTGCTCGACCCAGAAGTAGATTCCTTCGTCTTCCAGAAGACGTTTGACGAAACTCAGATCGGTTTCCTGAAATTGCACGCAGTATTCGCGCAAGTCATACGCGCCTTCCAGCTCGAGGCGGTAGTCGGTACGTCGATGCGCCTGGAACACCTGCTCGACGATCTGCGGCACCGTCAGGTTCTGGAAGATCCGGCTGTTCTGGTTCTCTTCCAGGAACGACAGCCAGCTCCCCAGTTCCAGCGTGTAGGTGTACTGGCCACTCATCTGACCGGTGTCGTAGCCGCCGAACACGTAGGTACTGAAAGTCCGTACCGCACCGTTGCCCAGTTCGATGTCAGCTGACAGCAGCGTGCCCAGCAGGGCGTCCAGGTCCAACCCCGGGTCGCTGCTCAACAGGTCCAGCTGATATGACGGCTCCCGCGAAAAGTTCTCGTGAACCGTCAACGCGAGCGCCACCGTGCCCGGGTCCAGTACGTCACTGCGCAATTCGATCAGACGCATGCCGGCTCTCCTCTCGACCCGTCATTGTTCGACGCATCCTGTTCACGTGACGCCACCTCGTCGTCTGCCGCGACGGCATCGCCAGACGGCCATGCGTCGGCCGAGTTCGGCTCGTCGTCGAACGCGAGCGACAACTTGTCGGCGGCCGAGAGTCTCACCGTCCGCAGCGTCCGGCTTTCCGCGCGCGCTGCGAGTACGCCGCGCGCCACGGCGGGCATCACGTGCTGTCGCAGCAGATCGCGCACCGCACGCCCGTTGGCCGGATGCTGCGCAACGGCCCGCGCGATCCAGCCTGCGACATCGTCGTCGGCGCGCCAGCCGAGTCCATTCTGCGCAAGCCGCTCGCCGAACTCATCCAGTGCCTGGCGTGCGATGCCCGTCAACGCGTCGAGATCGAGCGGCCGGAACACGACGATCTGGATGCGCGCCAGCAGCGCTGCGGAAAAGCGCGCCTGCAGTCGCTCGCGCACCAGCGCCTCAAGTTTCGCCTGCGACACCTGCGGATCAGCCTTGCACGATGCTTCGATCTCCGCATCGCCGAGATTGGTGGTCAACAGAATCAGGCTGTTACGGAAGCTGATCCGTCGCCCCTCTCCATCTTCCATCCAGCCCTGGTCGAACACCTGATAGAACACTTCATGGATGTCCGGATGCGCGCGATCGAATTCGTCGAGCAGAAGCACGCTGTATGGCTTCTTGCGAATCGCTTCGGTCAGCCGCCCGCCCTTGCCGTACCCAACGTAGCCGGGCGGTGCGCCCTTCAGCGTCGACGCCGTATGCGCTTCCTGGAATTCATTCATGTTGAACTGCACGAGATTGCGCTCGCCGCCGAACAACAGTTCGGCGAGCTTCGCCGCCGCCTGGCTTTTGCCCGTACCGGTCGGCCCGGCGAGCAACATCACGCCAAGTGGCCGCTGTGGATCGCCGAGACCGGAGTGCGACACGTGCAGCGCCTGCGCGATCGAGCGCACACCACCTGCCTGCCCATGGATGCACGCGCCAAGTGAGCACTCCAGATCGACGATCCGTTGCGCTTCGTCCTGCGCAAGCTGTGCGACCGGTACACCGGTCCATTCCGCGAGGACCTCGGCGATCACATGCTCGTCGACCCACGGCCGCACCCAGGTGTCGGCGTCAACGCATGGGGCCGTTGTCGCAGCATCGCTGTTGTCTGCCGACGAGTCGGGCGTCGCGCGCATCCGTGCAAGCCAGTCGTTTACTTCCTGCCGCTGCGTCTCGACCACGCTCGTGAGCGAGCGCGCTTGTAACGCGAGACCAGCCCGCTGCGCCTCCAGGTCGGCTTCGTCGCCCGGTGTCGACACGCCCATCCGGCGGTCGTTCGCTCGCCAACTGAGGGTCTGTTCGATCGCCAATGCCTGCTGCCCGAGCCGTTCCAGCTCAGCAGGTGCGCAGCTCTGGCTCATCGCCACCCGCGCGCACGCCGTATCCAGCAGACTGATCGCTTTATCTGGCAGTTGCCGTGCCGGCAGGTAGCGACGCGACAGCGCGACCGCGCTGCACAGCGCCGCATCGACGATGTGCACTCCGTGGTGCTCGGCGAAGCGCGGCGCGATGGTGCGCAACATATCGACGGCAGCGGCGTCGCCCGGCTCCTCGACCGGCACCGCCTGAAAGCGCCGGACAAGCGCGGCGTCCGGTTCGATGTACTGCTTGTATTCGGACCAGGTGGTCGCCGCGACCATTCGCAACTGGCCGCGGGCGAGCATCGGCTTGATGAGGTTTGCGGCGTCGCCCGTGCCGGCGGCACCGCCGGCACCGACGAGCGTATGCGTCTCGTCGCAAAAGAGAATCACGGGGTTCGGTGCAGCCAGCACCGCATCCATCACCGCCTTCAGGCGCTGCTCGAACTCTCCGCGCACGCCTGCGCCGGCCTGCAGCCGCGCCAGATCCAGCGCCCATACCTGTGCGCCCAGCAGCCCGGGCGGGACCGCGCCCGCGTGGATCTTCTGCGCGAGCGCCTCGACCACGGCCGTCTTGCCCACACCGGCCTCACCGACCAGGATTGGGTTGTTCTGGCGACGCCGCGACAAAATGTCGATCACGGTCCGCAGTTCGTCATCGCGGCCGACCACCGGATCCAGCTCGCCGCGCGCCGCCTGATCGGTCAGGCAGGTTGCCCACTTCGCGAGCGCGTTGTCCGGTGCCGCCCCATCGGCGGGCAGGTCGTCATCACGTTGTGAAGGACTCTCGACCGCCTCAGGCCAACTCGCGGCCAGTGCCTCGTAGCGCATCGCGATCTCGTCGATCGCGATCGCCACGATGCCGTGCGAAATCCGTTGCTGGAGCCATCGGCGCGTGAGATCGTCGTCCAGCCACGATAGCAGCAAATGGCCCGAGCGAACCTTGCCCGACGGAGCAACGACCTGGCTCCATATCACGGCCCGACCGACGCTGCGCTCGAGCGAAGCGGAAATGTCCCGCACTGAATCGCCGCCGACGTCGAACGTATCGAGCGCCTTCTCCAACCGGCGTTTTACATCGCCGATGTCGTGCCCCCACTCGGCCAACAGCTTCGAGAAATCGCTCTGCTCGCGCTGCAGCAGGCAGAGCGCCCAGTGATCGAGGTCGATGAAGGTGTGCCGCCGCGACCGCCCCAGCGCCGTGGCGTCGACAAGAGCCGCATAGGTCGTGCGGCCGAGACAGTTAAATATACGTTCGCGATTCACGTCTAGTTCCGAAAAGATTCGTAGATGGTCAGGGTGCGCAGCGCATAATTCGGCCGGCACCACGCATCGACGCCGACCCGCATACTTCCGACTTTCCCCGCGAGTTCAGGGCGCGTCCGAACCTGAACCTTGATGACAGGGTCAATCCTTCCGTCGACGAAATCCGTCGCGACTGTGCATACCGCCATCGCAGCCGCGGAACGGTGTTGCCAACGGTGAAACTCATCGGCCTCTATCGGACCAATCAAGATCTCCATTGAATGTTGGACGTCCCAGATGCGCGCGCCGAGCCGCCAAGCGCCGAGCCGCCGGCCGCCGCGGGGCTCAGGCGACACCGGAATCCAGCGTCCGTAGCGCGGCACGATCCGGAGCGGCACGCGAAAGTAGCGGACCATCATCCGCGTCAGGTCGGCGAGCGATCGGCGGGATGCGCAGTACAGGCCCGGAAAGGCGCGCCGGCAGGCCTGCACATCCCGATCCCCGGCGGGCTGGGCGTTGGCATTCGCCAGCGCGGTGACCCGCTCGACAAACGGATTGCGCGCGCGTTCGTAACCGAGCACCGGGTGCATCGACGACCAGGCGACGTAATGCAGCCACGCCAGATCACCGCAGGCGACGTTGACGAACCGCTCGAACGCGGCATTGCGCTCGAAGCGCTTTTCCTGCATCGCATGCTCGGTTACGTGCAGCGGCAGCGGACCATACGGCGCGAACAGGCCGAAATACCGCTGGACGACGTTGACCTCCGGGTGGTCACCCTCATCGATGAAACTGGCTTGCTCGACCCGCACGATCGAGACCTCCGTGCTCGCAAACTGCATTTCGGCCGGTTGTTCGATGCGTAACCACGGCGGGCTGCGCCGCGCGCGCCGCGCCGGCCCGCCCTGTTCGCGCTCCAGCACCTCGACGCGGCGCATCAGCTCGAAGAAGGTGCGGTGTGGAGTCAACGCCCGCCGGATGCGCTCGAGCCTCACTGCAAACTCCCTTCGCCGGCGGCCGTGTTCACGTGGGTGCTGACCGTTTCGCCGTCGAGCTGCACGACAACCTCGATGCCGTCGTTAAGCGTCGCCGCCTCGGCAAGGGCTTGCGCCAGCACGCGACCGAACAGCCAGCCACCGCGGTCCGAGTGTGCCGACGCTGCGACGTCGATCTCGACGCGAGTCGCCCGCACCAGCGCGAGCGGCGTCGACCGGCCAGCCGCGATGAACTTTGCGCCGAGATGAACCGAACGCAGACTGTCGATCCTCTGCCGATCGAGTGCGTCCTCGCGGTCGGCGGCGAGCAGCAACTGCTCGACGATGCGCGCAGTGATGTTCTGTGCCTTTCCGGCGTGCAGCGCGAGGGGATTCTGGCCAAGGTAAGACGTCGCATCCCAGCATGCGTCGACAGGCGGGATGCCTCGCGGCGTGCTGGCCGGCCACAGGCATTCGATGCGCCGTACCGCGACCGGATCGAGCAGGCTCAGCTCGGCGTCGAGCAGCGCCGATGGCCGCCAGTCGCGATCGACCACCAGCGCCTTGCCGGCAATCGACGCGATGTCGTCCAGTTCGACTGTGTCGCCGAGCGTCGAGACGGCGATCAGGTCGTGGCTTTCAAGCGGATCGAAGCGGTCGCGCCGCGCGCCGTCTGCGAACGATGCACTCTCCCTCCGCAAGCTGTAGCGAATCGCCTCGTCGCGCCCCTCGTAGCCACTCGTCTCCAGCACCGAGCGTGCCACATGCGACTTGCCGTTCTTTTCGCACAGGCGCACTTCCGTCAGCCCCCACAGATGATGCGCCGCCGGCGCCATCCGGTCGACCGGAATCCATTGCTCCGTGAGGTTGGGGTCGTACGGTACCGGGTCGAAGCGCTTCTCGTACAGGTTGATCGCCGGCGTCGCGAACAGGCGGAACTGATTCACGTCGACATCGCCGATGAGCCCGTTTGGTATCTGACGCAGTGCGAAGAACAATTCGAACGACCGCGCGGACGGATCGACCGCGGCGACCGGGGCGAGCGCATCAAGGTCGACGCCGAGCAGTCGGGTTGGCTGCGCGAAGTACTCGCGAAGCAGCCGCAAACCGGGCAGCCCGCCGAGCTCCTGCGGCAGCAGCGCTTCAGTTTCGTCGACGCCGGACAGGCGGACGCCCGACGCCGGTAGCGTCAGAACCTCGTCGCCGCGCCGGGTCGGTACGACGGCATACCAGGCGCTGCTTGATGCAAGCAGCGCCTGATGCAGCGCGTACGCCCGCGGCAGGTCGCCGGCGAGGCTCAGCTGCAGCGGCACAAAGTCGCCTTTGTCGCGCCGCAGTTCACCGATCGTCGACATGCCTTCCAGCTCGAAACGAAAACGCAGCACTGCCTGCGACGACGCAAGCCGCTGTGCGAGCTGCGACGGCAGTCCATTCAGACTCCGGCTGCATTCGACCTTCGCGATGCGCAACGGCAGCAATGTGACGTCTCGTGCCGTAGCGAACGTGACGGGAAGCTTGCGGCCGGGTAAGCGGGCTGAGACCAACGAACCACGCGGCAAAGTGCTGCCCCGGAACGATTCCGGCGAAGTGAGATCCGGGTGAAACGCAAAACTCGTAATCGCTGGCGTGACCGCCATGAACAATGGGCAAACACGTCCGAGCGCCTGCTGCGCAAACTCTGCGCATTCGCGGTCAAGGCGTGACTGCACCCGTGCAGACAGATAGGCAACACCTTCAAGCAACCGCTCGACGAACGGATCGGTAACCGCATCCGGATGCAGGCCGAGCGCCGATGCAACCTGCGGATGCTCCTTCGAAAAGCGGGCGCCCGCGTCGCGCAACTGACGAAGTTCGTCGTTGTAGTGGTCCAGGAAGCTCATAATCGTTTGCCGTTGATCATTCACCGACCAAACTGAAGAAGCCGTTCAGATAGTCGAGCGCGAGGCTCACCCTGATTTCGGCTCCGTCGTAGCGAGCCGTCGTCAGGATGTCAAAGTACAACGTATGGGGCGCATGCCGGTCACCGCGGCCTCTCGGGCGCACCTGGGTCCGTGCGCTGTCCACGCGCGGCTCGAAACGGCGTATCACTTCGCAGATGTGCCAGGCCGTACGTATCGGATCGATCCGTGTGGCACCCGAAGTTTGCAATGGCGGGCAGCCGTAGTTCAGCACCGAAGACGCGGCAGGACTGTTGTCCGACACGCCAACTCGCCCCCCGCGTGATGCGCAGTTCATCAATTCGACCAGGTGAAGCCCGACGACCTCCTGGAGAGAGTCGTAACGAGTCCGCCTCGACAGCTTGTTGTAGAGTGATTGCGCGCTCACATGCGTATTCCTGCGTGTTGCGTCCTAGGCCGCAACACGCCCACGGTTTGCTCGAAAAGAGAACGCGTGCCGAATCAGATCGGCGCGTTCAGCTTGAGGTCGTAGCCGGCCTTGATCACCGCCCCCATCGTGCCGTCGTTGCCCTGCTCCCGGTACTCGAACTCGATCTGGGCAAAATTGATCTTGATCTCGTCCGTCGGCAGCACGTTATCGACTTCGCCGCTACCATGACCGAGCTGCGCGAACGGCATGTTGCCAAGCGTGCGGAACGACGAGACCAGGCCGCTCGCGAACGAGATCGTGAGGAATTCCTTCTGCCCCTTGCCCGACTTGCGGCAAATCAATTTGGCTTTGGCGATGTGATCGCCGGTTGCACACATCAGGAACAACTTGGGCGAGGCCTTGTTCGTCACCATCCGGAACTCGAAGTCCTTCATCTCGACCTTGCCCGCGCCACCGCCGCTGCCGAAACCCCATCGGCCCGAATTCTGTTCCGCCCATTGCCAGCTCTGAATCTGGATCAGGCCCGGATAATGCTCATCGGTCGACTCGCCTGCAACGCCGTCGATCTCCAGAAAATAGTCTACCAACGCATTTGCCATTCTAAGAACTCCTAAATCATATTAAGAAATCCAACTCACCCACCGTGCATACAACCTTATCGGGCAACGCCATCCGTTACGATGCCGCTCCGCGACTTTTCGAAGTCAGTCGTCCGTCGCGCGAACGGGACGCCCAACCGGTTTTCGGCGGTCAGCTTCCCGATTCCTGCTTGGCCGACGGCAGCTTCGAAACCAGCCGGAGGGACACGGTCAATCCCTCCAGTTGGAAATGAGGGCGCAGGAAAAACTGCGCGCGATAGTACCCGGGGTTGTCCGGGATCTCGTCGACGACGACCTCGGCAGCAGACAGCGGGCGCTGCGATTTGGTGGTTTCGCTCGAAATCGACGGATCTCCGTCGACATAATTCATCAGCCAGTCGTTCAGCCAGCGCTGAGTGTCCTCGCGCGACTTGAACGAGCCGATCTTGTCGCGGACGATGCACTTCAGGTAGTGCGCGAACCGGCAGGTAGCAAGGATGTACGGCAGTCGCGACGACAGGTTGGCATTCGCCGTTGCATCGCCATCCTCGTAGGTCGCCGGACGATGTACGGTCTTCGCGCCGATAAACGCGGCGGTGTCGGAATTTTTCCGATACACGAGCGGCATCAGGCCGGATTCCGACAGTTCGTGCTCGCGACGGTCCGAGATCGCGATTTCCGTCGGGCAATGCAACTCGATCTCGCTGTACTGAGACGGCAGTGAATATTTCGGCAGCACTTCGACCGCCCCACCCGACTCGATGCCACGAATCTTCGTGCACCAGCCGTAAGTCTTGAACGCACGGGTGATGTTCGCACCCATTGCATAGGCAGAGTTCGCCCAGCAGAAGTCTTCCGAGGTGTTCGGATCGACCTTCTCCTCGAAACCGAATTCCTCGACGGGTTGCGTCGTCGGCCCATAGGGCACGCGCGCCAGAAAGCGCGGCATGGTCAGCGCCAGATAGCGGGAATCGTTGCTTTCTCTCAGGCGACGCCAGAAGGCGTATTCGGTGGACGTGAAGATCTTGGAGATGTCGCGGGGGTTCGACAGCTCGTTCCAGCCATCCATCTGCAACAATCCGGGCGCCGCAGCAGCGATGAACGGCGCGTGTGCAGCCGCCGCGATCTTCGACATCTCGGTCAGGATCGACACGTCCTGCATGCTGTGGTCGAACTGGTAATCCCCGATCAGGCAACCGAACGGCTCGCCGCCGAACTGCCCGTACTCCTGCTCGTAGATCATCTTGAAGATCGGGCTCTGGTCCCACACGACGCCCTTGAAGCGCCGCAGCGTCTTGCCGAGATCGGCCTTCGAGATGTTCAGATAGCGAATCTTGAGGTTCTCGCTGGTGTCGGTGTTCGACACCAGGTAGTGCAGGCCCCGCCATGCGCCCTCGAGCGCCTGGAAGCGCTTGTTGTGCAGAACCAGCGTCAACTGGCTGGAAATCTTCTTGTCCAGTTCCGCGACCAATTGCTCGATCGTCTGTGCGACGTCCTCCCGTACCACGACCCTGCCGCGGCGCGCATACGCCAACAGCGTTCCGACAGCGCTCTGGACCGCCTCGGCGGCTTCATTTGTCCGGGGCCGGAACGACCGGCGGAGAATGTCCTTCAGGTCGTCGTCGACACGCTCTTCGACGACGCGTTCGGCCGACGGCTCACGCTGGCTGAGCATGCTCATTTCTCCTCCTGGCTCGACGCCGGATCACCAGACGGCGCAGCGGCGGGCGGTTGCTCGGAAACGGCGGGCCGTTCGTTCGCCCATTCCGGATTCTTGAGCAGTTCGTGGATCAGATCCTCGGCCGCCACCTTCCCGTCCATGTAGGTCAGCAATTCCTTCAAGCGATTGCGCGCCTCAAGCAGCGTTGACAATTCCGGAATGCGCTTCACGACCTCGGCCGGTTCAAACGAATCCATCGACATGAAGGCCAGGTCAATTGGGATCAGCGTCCCGTCGTCGCTCAGCACGTTCTGGACGTGATAACTCAGCGAAGGCGCAATCTGCGCCATGCGTTCGTCGAAGTTCTCGATGTCGATTTCCAAGAACCGGCGATCCTCGACCGGACCCAGCGGCTCCACGTTGTCACCGGACAGATCCGCCATCACGCCTGCCACAAACGGCAATTCAACCTTTTTTTGCGACCCGTAGATCTCGACGTCGTATTCGATCTGCACCCGGGGGGCGCGACTCTCACCAATGAACTTCTGCCCATCTTTCTGACGTGCCATGAAATATCCCCAAAACCCAAAACCCAGAACTATTTATCGACGCCGCCAGGCCGACCTAGTTGCGCCACAAGATTCACACCTTCCGCGTAAAGCTCTTGCATCAAATCCGAAAAATCAGCTCCGACTATCTTCTTTACGCGCATCAATAGAATCGGCGCAGGATGACTTGGCTCATGAACTTTAAAATATCTTATTATTTCGTCGATGGCGATATCGACATCAACACGACTCGATATCGACGAGAAACTTCCGCTCCGAACTTCCTTCGAGTCACGAGAAACAATCCCCACATCTTCTCTGGTATTTTTCTCCGTCGCCCTGCGCAACGCTCCAGTAACATCGGTCAACAATAAAATCGAATCATCAAAATTCAGCCCTTGATCCAAATTACTCTCAACCCAAATCTTCACGCTCTCAAAAAAACCCACAACCTCCTCAATTTCACTGCACAACGCGTCTATCGATTCGCCGAACACCAAGGACTTAAACTTGTTTTGGCGAATATCGAAAATCGATGCATCGATCTCAGAGAAATTCAGAAGACTTAGTTTACGCGCAAACTGAGGAGTGGAAAGCCAGGCCAGCTGAGCCGAATAAATCTCCAACTCGAGCTCATCGGAATGGGCAAAATCCTGAGTTCCTCGCTGGAAATCTGCCAAAATCCTCGACAAAGCCGCCATCCCCAAACGAAAGGAATGAAACTCCTTGCGCTCCAAACCGGCTCTGATATACCAGACCGCAACCCTGACATCGCCCTGTTTCTCCAAGAGCCGGATGCATGCCTTCTCGATTGCCCCCCAACTGGACCCATGCCCCCCGTCGTCCTTGGAATACTCTCCATACGAGTCGAGTTCATGAACCGTCGAATCGACAAAAATATAGTCATCGTCCAGCTCAATTGAACTCACTCCTTCAGACAAACTCATGGCATCCCGCGCAGATTGGAAATCATATCGTCTCAATTGAATTTCAACAACACCTTGAAATCCAATCTCATATGAGGAAGCCGCACATCCTCGATGCCGACATCCAAATTCACACTCACGGGAGAACTATAATTTCAACACATTACAGGCTCAAGCAAAAATCTTCATATTTTGTTAAATCCGAGAATATATTTCCATGACATTTGAAAATTTCGCCAAATATGGACACAAATATCTATTTTGTCTTAATTAAATTACTGACTTATCCAAATTGAACCTTGGCGCTGCATGGCGGCAAGCGCTCCATCTGACAGGCATTTTTTCAATTGACTTTATTTGATTTTTGCGGCATAGGTCGCGAGCGCTCGGCGGGAACGGTAGCGCGACTCCGCACGGCCGGCACTCGCTGACGTCCCGCAGGGGCGTCTATAAAGTCAGTCGCATCTGAGCTGGTGATTTGAATGCGGAGCCGATAGTCGAATCGCCCGCCATACGGCGTGCTGTCAATCCGTCAGATGACAGCACAATGCGCTCGCGCCGAAAGCGAGGGGCACTGAGCACCTGGGTGTCGTCGAAACCTTCGGACACAAGGCAACTCGAAGTGTAGGCGCGCGGTGGCGACGTTGGAAAATTCGACACGGCGGTGCCGTGCGCAAACTGATCACATGCTGCGCAGCGACGCGATCCGCGGAATCGCTCATCCGTCGTTATAGGCGCGATCGATGAAGAGCGAATCCCACAGCCTGCGGCCGAACGGAATCGACTCCGTTGTGTTAATGCATTCGACGCGACAGCGACAGCTGACGAACTTCGCGCCGCGCGCCTTCAAGTAGGCCGTTTGCGTTGCACCGATCCGCTCACCGAGTTCGATCAGGATATCGAGCAAATCCTTCGCTTCCGCGAGCGAACGTGTGTGGCACACGTCGAGATCCACGGCAACGCGTTGGTCAGCGTCACGTCGGTGGTGTTGACAAGCGTCACGCGTACCCTGCGGTGACGCCATCCGCAGCTTCGCGAGAAACAGCGCGTTTCGCCTGATGCCGTTGATCCACTGGCTTTCGTCGTGAGCGCGCAGTCGGATCGTGATAACGATGCGCAGGAGGTCCAGTAGAAAATGTCGAGCCAGTTGACTATTTTGCCTCGCCTCGAAGAAGCAGGATTCCCACGCTCTCAAGAGATCCTTGATGCGCTGCGCATCTGTCTTTGACCGGAGATGGCAACGTCTTTGATGCCCGAATGCGCGCAAATGCCTGCGAGGCAATGGAAGTGCATGCCCAATGCGCCCGCCTCGCGCGTTAGTTTGAAGCGGATATCGAGCGCATCAAGGGGGCGACCTGACCGGTAATACATCCGGGTCAGCCAATACCAGTGCTCGGCGCTTCTCTTGTCCAACTCATGACGCGCCGCGAGGAAGGTGCTGGATGCGTCGATGTGACCACTGAGCAACGCCGATTGAAGCTTGTAGTAGTGGTCGGCAATCATGTTTGGCTCTTTTGTAATTTGATTGCCTTCTCGGGCTGACTGAGCCGGCAATGTGCCAACAATAATCCACCCCTTAATTTCAGTGATTTATAGCCATTTGCACATTGCCCTCACACTACCAACCATTATTATCGACGTCCATGTGTTTTGTGGTGAGATCACAATTAATCAAAAAATCCTAATCGCACAAGTGCAAGCATGCAAAACACGAAGCACGCAATAATCGGCAGGACATACAACACAACAAGTATCGTCAATAACATCGCACCACACCAGAAAAACCGACATTACTATCGAGCGCACCGAGACAATCGAGCACCAGCTCCAGGGCTGCCACTCAAGATGAAAATCTAAAATATTTCGGATCCAGAGAATCTAATCCACCAAACCAATATCCCGGATATTCAAAAATCACCCCCATCATCCTGGCAGGAAATCAATAGATTTGACGACATTTCAACCAAAAATAACATCCACTCGACAATCAATGACTTGTCGAAACTAAAAAACAGTGGGCTATCAACCCAGCCCGAAGCCTTCGTCTCATCATCAAAAATCTCAAAAATTCGAAAATCGACATCTGATTGCTGCCCACTCGTCACCATGTCTTGATATGAAACGGGATCGGAGATGCGAACTTCCCCTGCGCTTCGATCAACCATCCCAGCCAAAATACCGAGCAAGACTTCCCGGGCATCATCGCGCGAATTTGCGTGAACGTATGCAAAAAACTTTCGCCCAAACACAATACACTGACACCGGAAAAGTGTTGCGCGGCAATAGTGACTCAAATTCGCCATATATTCCTGAATTTAATTGCCCGCTGGGCGCGACGCCTTCATTAAAGCCAAAGCCATCGAAACCATTATCAAACAAATCATCCACGTTCCCACCGAACATTCAGCTGCCCCCTACCTCACATCAACACCTCTTTCCATATTCGTCACCCTCCTCCATTCCCCTTGATCTGCGCGCAAACACAACAAGCCGCCAATTTGGTCACCGCAAAGCCAGAGCAATAAAAATTCAAAGCCAGACAATAACCACGCCTCGATTCTGAGTTTCGGCTTAAAAATCAGAAAAATTCCTTTCTGATCAATCCACGCTCTGCATCGTTAATGGTATCCAACAAGAGATTTCCATATATGATAATTTGCTATTTTTGGCAAATTATGAACGATTGACACGTCTGACCGATTGCGATTCAAATTCCGCACTGGACAACCCATTTCAACGTGTTCGAATCGTCAATACGGGGCTGAGGACTGTCACGGTACATAGACGCCGATCACATTGTCGGCCGCAGACAGTGCCGCAATGACCGGTCACGTCGTTCAAGGCGAGCTGCTACTGTCTGCCCAGTTCCTTCGCAATTGGGTTCTTACGAAGTAATGGTCAGTAAAAAATAAGCAGCGCGGGCGTGCTGCGGCGTGGTCCAGATCTCATCGAACTGGACGCGACGCGAATTGGACCACCAGTCGTTGCGGCCGGATCTGATCATTTCGATGTTGCAAACACGTAGTCGCTCCCGAAACTGTACGGCAAGCACGTCGCGGGATTCGGCCATCGTCTGCGCTTCCGATAGTCGACAATACGGTTGTCGTGTCCGAGCCAAACGTCATCGTCATCGGGCAGCAACCAGGTTTGAGGAACGCGCCGTGTAGATCGGCAGGGCACTCGAACCGAGTTGATTATTTTTGCTCTGTCAATCTTTTAACTGTTCTCGGATGTACTTTAAAGCGAGCCGCTACTTCGTTGACCGTGTGATTATTCAGTAATTTAATCGCTTGTGCTCGCTGTGCTGCGTCGAGCGCTGGTTTTCGCCCAATTTTCTTACCTTGAGCGCGTGCGGCACTTATGCCCGCCCGGGTTCGCCCACTGATGAAGCTATGTTTGAAGTTTGCCAACGAATTCATCAAATGAGGTACCAGCAATCCGCCGGAACAATCTGTATTAATGGATTCATTTATCGATAAAAATGTAGCGCCAATTTTATCGATTTTAATTATTAAATCGATTAATTTCATCGGCGACTTTCCCAGACGATCAAGCCTCCAGGCGACAAGGGTATCGCCCGACTGAAGGAGCGCTAGCGCAGAGTCAAGGCCCGGATGGCTACGATTCGCATTGCATATACCTTGATCGGTGAATACGCTTTCGCATCCAGCCCTGATCAGAGAGTCGATCTGAAGTTGGAGATTTTCATCGCCCTTAAAGACTCTTGCGTACCCGATGATCACCGGTGTGCTCCTGCAGTGGGTTCATACTAATTAACACATTCGATTTCTTCGAGATTTTCGATGGTCTGAAATCTCGATTCGCAGGCGCGGGTTTCACCTCGTCGCTGGCCCCTGACCTGCATTCGGTTCGCGAGAGGCATAGGACCTTGATTCAACGGCACAGCTTCGACGACGCGCGGGAAATACCGCCTGCCTCCGGCCCCTTTCGGGTCGTATCGATCGCTTGTCGACATCGCCCTGCAAGGACAAAATTCGGTTCGAGCGCACAGTTTCAGCATCGCTTTGCCGTATCCGCGATACTGAGCAGCGAAGGATTCGATGTCCATAGGCCGATGCCCAAGCTATACGCTTCGTCGAAGCCGACGTCGTCGATCGGGTTGTGCTTGACTGGAAGATTTCGGACATTCCGGACTGGAAGTTCTCGTCTGGATTCGCGCACGATTCGGTAGAGAACTTCCCGTATTGTTTGTGACAAACCGAGTGGGCGAAGATCAACTTGTCGCAGCACTTGAGGCAGGCGCCGACGACTATATGGTCAAGCGTGTCCGTCACCGGGAACTGATCGCAAGAGCAAGATCTGCCTGTACTGGCTCACCGTCGAGAGACCGGGTTTTCATGGACACCATTCTCCTTCGTGTTGCACAAATTCTCGAGAGACGGTTTTCACTCGTGACGCTCTGTCCGCGTGAAAGAGCTAAAAACTTGACGCCAGGTCGATCAGACAAGGCTTCTGGAATCATGGAAATGGCATAGTTCGCGTAATAGGATCGCATTTCTAGGCGGTTTATTTGTGAACATTTTTGAATACGCGACCTGCGTCAATCGCCTGCTCGGGACCACGCATAGACTGAATCGGACTATTTGCCGGACACCGCGCGATGACCACCGCTCCAATCCGTCCTTCGTCGATTCGATACCCATCTGGCGATGGTGAATCGCGCTCGATGCGCGGGACGTGTCAGCGCGGGTTCTCGCGGGTTCCCGTGGGCGCGGTCCCGGCGAGTTGCCGCTCGGCAAAGTCGAATGCCCGCTCCAGCCCGTCCATGGGATCCGCGCCTGTCATATGCGGAACGGGACAGAATTCCCCCTTGCTCGTGATCAGATCGAGTCGTACGCCATACCTCGGCTGCGAGCAGATCGAGCTGGTCGACCTGCTCGGTCGCCCGATCCATGCGCTGCAGCGCGAGCGCGGCGCCACCAGCAAGGCGTCGTCGCGCGCAAGGCCTGAGCGCGCCACGGCACGGCGACGACCCGCACGCCCGGCCACCGCCGAACCGCGGGCCCCGCACGCCCACCCTCACCCGACCACGACCTGCTGCCCGGGAGCGATGTCGCCCGGATTGCTCGCCAGATTCCGGTTGAGCTGCAGGATTTCGTTGAGCGCGACGTTGATCCGCTGGCCGTCCGACATCTGCTGCTGTTGATCGGCCGGCACGTGGGCCGCGGCAAGCAGCGATCCTTCGTGACGTTCGGCGATCGTTCACAACGAATCGCCCGCGACCACATTCACGGTCAGCGGCGTCGCGCTGGGTGAACTCGACGGCGGCTGCGCCGGTTGCGACGGCGTCGCGGATGCGCTCGGCTGAACCGGCACCGTCGTCGCGCCAGGCGACGGCGCAAGCAACGCGCCCGGCGTCGGCATCCCGTTGCTGGGGCCCAGATGAATCGTCGAAGAACCGGGCGCCTTGTGCTTGTCGTCCGACGCCGTCACCGACGTAATCAGGCTGATCCCTTGCATGATGCCGAAGATCGCCACCGACGCGGCCGATCCGGCCGACCGAGTGCCGCGGGCTGCCGTGGTGCAGCAGCTTCAGCGACGTCCCGCCGCCCACGCCAACATGCGGTGCGGTGTGCTTGACGCGTCGCTCGGCGAAGCCATCATCGCGGCGGCGGCGGAACTGCGCGGCGGCCGATTCGATGAGCACTTCCCCCTTTCCATCTGGCAGACCGGCTCGGGCACGCAGACCAACATGAACGCCAACGAGGTGATCGCGAACCGCGCCAACGAACGGCTGGGGCAGCCTCTGGGCACCAAGTCGCCGGTCCACCCGAACGACCACGTGAACGCGTCGCAATCGTCAAACGACAGTTTTCCGTCGGTCATGCACATCACCGCTGCCATTGAACTGGAAGACCGACTGGTCCCGGCGCTCAGCCGGCTACGCGATAGCCTGCACGAACGCGCCGGCGCCTTTGCCGACGTACTGAAGATCGCCCGCACCCACCTGATGGACGCGGTCCCCACCACGCTCGGCCGCGCCTTCGACGGCTTCACCGCGCAGATCGACAATGCGCTGGCGCGTCTGAGCGGCACGATGCCCCGCCTGCTCGTCCTGCCGCAGGGCGGTACGGCGGCAGGAACCGGCCTGAACGCCCCGCCCGGCTTCGACCAGGCGTTCTGTGAGGAAGCGAGCCGCCTGAGCGGCCTGGCGTTCCGTCCGAATCCTTGCAAAGTCGAGGGCATGGCTGCACACGACGCATTGCTCGAACTGTCCGGTGTGCTTAACGTGATCGCCGCGTCGCTCACCAAGATCGCCAATGACCTGCGCTGGATGGGTTCCGGTCCGAACGCCGGCCTTGGAGAATTGCTGCTGCCGGACGATGGGCTCACTTCCTCCATCATGCCCGGCAAACGCAATCCGACCATCGCCGAGGTCATGGTGCAGGCCGCCATGCAGGTGGCAGGCAACCATGTGACGGCGACGATGGCCGCGGCGTCCGGCAGCTTCGAGCTGAATGTGGCAAAGCCGGTGCTGATCTATAACGTCCTGCAGTAGATCCGGCTGCTGGCGGACTGTGCCACCGTTGCGGCCACTCGCCTCATTCCCGGCCTCCGGCCGGCCACGGAACGACTCGCGCGCGATCTGCAGAGCCCCTTGCTCGCCGTAACCGCCCTGAATCCGGTGCTGGGATACGACAAGGCAGCCTCCATTACCCGCCATGCCGCCGGACGCAGAATCGCTCCGCGCGAGGCAGCGATCGAGCTTGGCCTGCTGGACGGAGAGGCATTCGACAGGCTGGTGGATCTCCGGCGCATGGCGGGGAAATGACGCCGAGTCGAGGGCAGGCAGACTTTTTGACCGCACTGCACTGGCGCCGAGTCCCGCCGTCCGCAAGCCCTCACCAAATCCGCGCCGACATTCATGGTGGGCCACCTCGCACACTGAACCAATCGCGATCGTGCTCCATAGGCCGCCGGATTTCTATCGACCGGCGCGCAACGCGTCTGCCGGTGCCAGGGAACGCATTGAGCAGGCGCTACGCACCGACATCATTGGTCGGACGCTCCGCCTAGTGCGTGTGCTCGTGCAACGCCCCCGGAATGAACCGCTGTTCGAGGCCGCCATCGCCGAGCCACGCGCGGGTCCGCTCGGCCGCGAGTTCGATCAACGCCTTGCACCGGGTGTAGTCGTACGGCGAGACGTCGAGCGGACATAGGGGCGGCACGACGCAGATCGTGGCGCGACTTTCGTAGAACTCCAGATCGCGCACGAGCTGGCGCGCGATCACGAGCGTCAGCGCATGCATCGCCTGCGCGATTGCGCTTCCCGGTGGCTTGCGCAACGCGCACGCAAAGCCGGCCGGCAGCACGACGATGCGCGTCGCGCCCCGCGCGACGGCGATCGAGATCGGCGTATTGTTCGCGACGCCGCCATCGACCATCAGTCGATCGTCGATCCGCACCGGCGGAAACACGCCCGGGATCGCCGCGCTGGCGAGCACGGCGTCGACGACGGAGCCCGACGACAGCACGATTTCGTTGCCGCTGAGCATGTCGGTCGCGACGACGTGCAACGGCAGCGATGCGCGCTCCACGTATCGATACCGCAGATGCCGTTCCAGCAGCATGCGCAGTGCGGTCGCCTCGACGAGGTGTGCGCGGTTCTGCAGAACCGTCCTTAACAGGCCGAGCATCGAAAACGGCATGATGTCGCGCCGGCGGATGCTGCACCACAGCGCTTCGAGCTTCGCGACGCCGTCGCCGTCGGGTTGCCCGGCGAAATACGCGGCGTTGATCGCACCGGCGGACGCGCCGACCACGAAGTCAGGACGTTCACCGTGATTGAGCAGTTCGCGCAGCATGCCCACCTCGATCGCACCGAGGCTGCCCCCGCCGGCAAACACGAAAGCGGTCCGTTCCGGACTCGCGCTTCGATCGAGGGCCATGGTTGTCTCCCGTACCGGGCCAGTAGAGAAGAATGAACGCCGAAGTCTGCGATACAGATTCGCACAAATTGGCAGGCCGCTCAATGTACATCTTGCCGGCTCCGGTCAACCGCACGCGGAGCCGCCCGGACACCATTTCTTCGTCTGCGATGGCTCAATGTCCAGCCGCACGTTCAATCACGTCAGCAACCTCCCTCGGATGGGACAACATGGCCACATGACTGGCTTTGATCGTCTCCGTTGTGGCATGGATCGTTTGCGCCATGGTCGCTTCGAGCTTGGGTGAAATGGCACGATCGTCGGCAGCAACGATGTACCAGGACGGTTTGTTTCGCCAGGCGGGCTGGCCGATAGCGCCGCTGAGCGACTTCACGTTCGTCGGTGCCCGCGTTGCACCCAAGCGATTCGTTTGTAGAATCGGCCTGTTCGCCGTTTTCGACACGGTCAAACACATGACCCTCAGCCACCGTCCCGGCGGATACCGGCAAGATTTGCGATCCGTTCGGTTAGGATCGGCTGATGGGGCATACGATCGAAGCGGTCGAACTCGATGAAAACTCGTGATCACGATCGCGGCACTGCCTTGACGTTGATCGCCGGCTCCGGGCGGCTTGAACGACGGACGGCAAAACTCCATCGACAACGACCTTCGCAATGCACTACCACCCTGACGACATCAGCCGGCTTTATTCAAACGTCCCGACGCTGCTGCTGAACCGCCCTGCGCCGGCCGAACGGTTTCTCGCTGCCGCCGTCGATACCGGCGTCGAACTCGGGCATGTCCTGCGCGAATACCCGCAGGTCCGCTATCAACCGCTCGATTTCCACTACCTTTGCCAGCAAAGCCTGTCCGTGCTGGACGACGCGCTGCTGGCCGACCTGACGCGCGACGTGAATCACGGATGGCGCGGCGCACACTGGGCCGCGCTGCTGATTGCGCTATCGGGCGACGCACGCTACCTGCCGCACCTCGACGACGTCAGGCACCATCGCGGTGTCGAGTGGACCGTCGGGCTTGCCGAAGCCGCATCGCATCCGGATGCGTCGTCGTCGGCGTTTCGTGGTTGCCAGTCGATCGTGCGCCTGCGCAATCAGCTTGCCGTGTTGCCGCGCGTCGTCGTTCGACTGAGACCGTGCCCGTCGCCGGAAGCGTTCGAAGCCAGGGCGATCGCCGTGCGTGCCGCGTATCGAAGCGGTGGCGTCGACGCCGCGCTGCCGATTGCCCGCCGTTAACCGTTCGACATTCGATTCCGTACCGACGGCTCGACCGGCCTGATGTCGCACTGAAACCGAAACGCGCCGCCGACACCTCGACACGCCCCCTCCCGCGCCACACACTACCCGACGCCGGCGCCGACACGCCGCGATTCCGCTCGGTTTCGCAGAGGACCTTTCCTGTGCAGCGCCTTAATCGACCGTCGCTCGATCTCCAATAATGGCCGCTCGATCCGTCGGCCCGCACGCCGACGCGACCTGCCGGCCACCGGGCCGGGCCAACGATAAAAACTCCTATGCATTCCTACCAAATGAACAAGCACGCCGGCGCGCGCGTCGCGGGGACCGTTTTTGCCGCATGCATCACCGGCTTCGTGCCGGGCGTCGCGCACGCACAGAGCAGCGTGACGTTGTACGGCCTGATCGATACGTCGATTACGTACGCAACGAACCAGCGCACGCAAGGCGCCGGCTCGCCCGGCAGCGGTGCCGTCGCGATGACGAGCGGCGCACTGAACGCGGCGCGCTGGGGGCTGCGCGGCCGCGAGGATCTCGGCGGCGGGATGGCCGCGGTCTTCACGCTCGAAAACGGCTTCTCGGGCACCACCGGCAAGCTGTCGCAGAAAGGCGTCGACCTGTTCGGCCGCCAGGCTTGGATCGGCGTGAGCTCGAAGACGGCCGGCACGCTCACGTTCGGCCGCCAGTACGACCTGATCCTCGATTTCGTGACGCCGCTCGGCGCGTCTGGGCCCGGCTGGGGCGGCAACCTCGCGGTCCATCCGTACGACAACGACGATTCGAACCGCAACCTGCGCATCAACAATGCTGTGAAGTACACGAGCCCGACGTATCGCGGGCTGACGTTCGGCGCGATGTTCGGCTTCTCGAACACCGCCGGCCAGTTCAGCAACAACGCGGCGTGGAGCGCGGGGCTGTCGTATGCGAACGGGCCGCTGAAGCTCGGCGCCGGCTACCTGAAGATCAGCCGCGACCGCAATGCGCCGAACCCGGACGGCGCGCTGAGCACGGTCGACGGTTCCGCGACGATCACGGGCGGCAACCAGCAGATCTGGGCCGCGGCAGGCCGCTATGCGTTCGGGCCACATTCGGTCGGCGCCGCGTGGTCGCACTCGACCACCGACGGCGTGACGGGCGTGCTCCAGGGCGCCAGCATCGCGCCGCTGAAGGGCGAATCATTGGTGTTCGACAATTTCTCGGTCGACGGGCGCTTCTTCGTCACGCGCGCATTGAGCCTCGCCGCCGCATACACCTACACGATGGGCCGCTTCGACACGCGCACCGGCCAGACGCGCCCGAAATGGAACCAGGTCGTCGCGCAGGCCGACTATGCGCTGTCGAAGCGCACGGATGCGTATCTCGAAGGCACCTACCAGAGCGTGAGCGGCGGCAAGGGCAATCCCGCGTTCAACGCGACCGTCTGGACACTGACGCCGTCGGCGAACAGCAACCAGGTCGTCGTCGCACTGGGTTTGCGTCACAAGTTCTGACGACGCGGCGCCCTGCTCGCTTGCTCGCCTGCTGAAGCAGGAACGTCTCCCGGACTGTCGCGTCTGCGCAAAAAATGCGGAGAAACTGGTCACGCTGTGACATTTTTCCTAATCTAGTTGCAGCGGCATCGTGTTTCGGTGCTCCGGCCACAACACTCTTTCATATGGCGTCCCGCCGGCTTACGAAACGCATCGCGTGACGGAGCCGGCACTTTCGCGCCGTTGCGGCCGGATACGTGACGTTGCGAATCGCACGCACCACGCTTTCAACGCAGTCAACCGCTGGAGACGAACGATGAGCAAAACGAACCGATTTGCGGTCCTGGCAGCCTTCGCACTACTGGCCGGTTGCCACCACGCGGCGAAAACACCCGAGAATGCCGGCATGGCGCCGACGCCGTCGAGCGAAGCCGTCGCAACGGTGACGGCCGACGAGCTCAACAATCCGAACGGCCCGCTCGCGAAGCGCAGCATCTATTTCGATTTCGACCAGTACTCCGTGAAACCCGAATACCAGTCGCTGCTGCAGGCGCATGCCGACTACCTGCGCAGCCATCCGGCGCGGCACGTGCTGATCCAGGGCAATACCGACGAACGCGGCACGTCCGAATACAACCTCGCGCTCGGCGAGCGCCGTTCGCAGGCCGTGATGAGCGTGCTCGAAACGCTCGGCGTGCCGGCCACGCAACTCGAGGCCGTCAGCCTCGGCAAGGAAAAGCCGGTCGCGCTGGGGCACGACGAGGATTCGTGGGCGCAGAACCGCCGCGCCGATCTCGTTTATCGTTGACCGGACGCCGCCGCGACGGCGGCATCGCGTAAAGGAACGCATGGCGGGCCGCTGGCCGCAGTCGCGGCCGAGCGACGCTGTTCAGTTGGCCGGGTTCATGAGCGCATCGGTCAGGCGCCCGATGACGTACCGCTTTGCGTGCCGCGCAAGCGTTCGAGACGCCGATGCAGCCAGTGCGACATCACGCCCGACGTCACGAACGAATCGAGTATGGCGATCCCGTCGATGCCACCGATTTCATCCAACTTCAACAGATAGGTCTGCAGCAGCACGTATCCGATCATCGAACCGGTGCCCACGACGATCCCCAGCAGCACGAACCAGCGCCGCCGGATGCGCGTGCCGATCGCGCCCATGATGCCGCCCGCAACCGCTGCGGGCAGAAAATAGCCGAATACGAACGACGCGACAAAAACCATCAGCACCATGCCCGCGCAGAGTTTCAGCGTATCCCACTGCGGACCGTGAATCACGGACCACGCAACCAGCATCACGGACGGCCACACAATCGCCGCAACGAGCGGGCCGCCGACGGCAAACGACAGGCAGCCGAACACAACGGGACTGGACGCACGCAGCGGTTTGCGCGGTGGACGATCGATGGTGGCACTCATGTTTTTGTAATCGGAATCGGAATGGCGGCGTGCCGGAGTGTACCAAGGCACCGCGCGGCGCGTCCGATCCGGCACTTTCACGCGCGACGATACGCAAAAAGCATGGAATAAACGGCCCGTCCGAAACGTTTCGTCATCGCGCAGTCGCGCGGTTCACGCGAACCGGCCTGTCCTGCGGCCTGCGCGCTGCAAGGAGATTGCAATGAAATCGGCAACGTTGGCCGCGGCGCTGATCGCGGCGCTGGTGCTTGTGCTGTCGGCGGGATGCACGTCGGGCAGCGGCACTTCGCAAGGGCCCGGCATGAGCCGGTACGGCGGCGGGTCGGGAGGCAGCGGAGGGGGTGGCGGAGGCGGCAGCGGCTACTGAAGCGCCGCCGCAAAAAGTCGGGCGACGCATCGCGCGCGAGCGCCGGAAACCGGCCGCATCGCGCGCGACGCCCCGCCCTGCGGCACGACTTAACGCATGGCCTTCACGTCGGCCGGCGTGACGCTCGCGGGCTGGCCGCCCCACGTCGCGCGCAGGTAGTTCGCGAGCTGCGCGAGTTCGTCGTCGCTCAGCGTGTGCGCGAAACCCGGCATCGGCTGCAGGTTTTCGAGGCCGGCAAACTTCTGCTCGTCGATGCCGTCGAGCATCGCGACCAGCAGGTTGCGCGGGTCGCCCTGGCGCACCGTCGAATTTCCGTTCATCGGCACCGCGACGTGCGGCTTGCCTTCGCCGTTGAAGCCGTGACAACCCGCGCAGACCGCCAGATACACCGAGCGGCCGGCCGCGAGCTGCGCGGCGTCGGCCGACACCGGCTTCACCGGTTGCGGCGCGGGCGGCGTGTCGCCGAGCAGATACACGGACAACGCGCGCAGGTCGTCCTTCGTCATGTATTGCGTGCTCAGGTGCACGACCGGATACATCTCGCCGAACGCCGAGCCTTGCGGCGCGATGCCGACGCCGAAGAACGTCTGCAGGTCGGTGCCCGTCCAGCCGCGTGCGGCGAGGCCGGCCGGTGTGATGTCCGGCGCGGCCACGCGGCCGAGCGCGGCGCCCGCGAGTGGCTTCGCACTGTCGAGCTGGCCCGTGAACGTGCGCGGCGTGTGGCATTCCGCGCAGTGGCCGAGCGCGTTCGCCAGATAACGGCCGCGCTGCCAGTCGGCGGATTGCCCGGCCGACGCGTCCGGCAGGCTGTCCTTCAGGAAGAACAGATCCCACACGGCCATCCCGAAGCGCATGTTGTACGGGAACTTCAGGTCGTGCGCGCGGTTTTCCTGCGCGACCGGCTTGACCGTCATCAGGTACGCGTACATCGCGTCGGTGTCGGCGCGCGTGAGCTGTCGATACGACGTGTACGGCATCGACGGATACAGGCGCTTGGCCGGCGCCTTGCCGTCGTGCAGCGCGGCGTAGAAATCGTCCGCGCTCCAGCTGCCGATCCCGTGATCCTTGTCGGGCGTGATGTTCGAGCCGTAGAACGTGCCGTACGGCGAATCGAGCTTCGCGCCGCCGGCGAACGGCGCGCCGTCCTTCGCGGTGTGGCACGCCGCGCAGTCGGCGGCCTTGACGAGATAACGACCGCGCGCGACTTGGTCGGCACCGGGTGCGCCGGACGCCGCGTTCGACGCAGGCGCGTCATGGCCGCCGCAGGCGGCGAGCAGCAGCGCGCAGGCCGCCGCAAGCACGGGCAGGCCCGCGGCCCGCGCGACACGATGGGCGAATGTGCGTTTCATGCGGCGTCCTTCACGAGTCCCGGCGTCGTCAGCACCACGTCCTTCACGGCTTCGTAGTAGCGGACATAGCCCGTGCAGCGGCAGATGTGCGCGTCGAGCGCCTCGGTAATCGTGCGTTCGACGTCGGCCTTCGCGACCGGCTCGCGCTTCAGGCGCTCGATCAGCACGGTCGCCGCGTTGACGAAGCCCGGCGTGCAGTAGCCGCACTGGAAGCTGAAGTGCTCGAGGAACTTCTGCTGGATCGGCGACAGTTCGACCACTTCGCCCGCGTCGTTACGCTTCGCATGGCCCTCGATCGTGCGGATCGAACGGCCGTGGAAGAAGTGCGCGCCGGTAATGCAGGTGCGCATTTCCTCGCTCGTGCCGTCCGGCTTGTCGACGATCACGACGCAGGCATGGCAGATGCCCTGCCCGCAGCCGAGCCTCGAACCGGTGAGGCCTGCGTACTCGTGCAGGAACTCGATCATCATCAGCCCTTCGGGCACCTGCATCGGGCCGACGGACTTGCCGTTGATATTGATCGACAGCGGCTTCTGCTGGAACCGGACGAGCGGACGCTCGATGGCTGCCGGCGCAGCGGCCGGGGCGGATGCCGGTGCGGCCGAAGCCGCCGCCGGTGCGGAAGCGCCGGTCGCAGCCGCGCTGGCGCTCGCGGCCGAAGCCGCGGTTTGGGCGGTCGTCATGCGAGCACCTCCTGAATCTTTTGCGGGGTCACCGGCAGGTCGGTGAAACGATGGCCGATCGCGTGCGCGATGCCGTTCACGATCGCGCCGACGACGGGGATCATCACCACTTCGGCGACGCCCTTCGGCGGATCGGTCTCGGACAGCGGCGGCAGGATGTCGCCCGTCTGCGACCACACGGCAACGTCGGATGCGCGCGGCAGCTGGTAGCGGTTGAAGTTCCACGTACCGTTGCCGGGGCCGTCCTCGTAGAGCGGCAGGTATTCATGCAGCGCATGGCCGATACCCATCGCGAGGCCGCCCTGCAGCTGGCCCGACACGAGCTGCGGCGAGATCTGGTTGCCGCACTCCATGATCGAGTGGTGCGTGATCAGTTCGACCTTGCCGGTCGCTTCGTGCACGGCCAGCTCGACGAGCGTGCCGACGGCCGTGTAGTACGTGACGGCCGCGTTGTTGCGGCTCGTCGGCGGGATGAACACGCGCTTGCGGTCCAGCACGCGATAGCCGTTCGCGGTCGGCGCGAGCGTGCCGCGCATCGTCGTCGCGCCGGCCGGCGCGGCGGTACCCGGCACCGGGCCGTTGTCGTCGCCCGTCTTCGGCGCGCCGACGCGCAGCGACAGCCCGTCGATCGGCAGGCGATCGACCATGCCGCCCACTTCGAACTCGGCGTCGGTCCATTGCCAGCGGTTGAACACGTGCACGACGGCGCCGGTCGGCAGGCCGAGCGCATGCGCCTGCTTCGCGAGCTGTTCGAACGTCAGCGGCTCGAGGCCGTCGGCGGTCAGCTTGCCGTCGACCCAGCGCGCGTCCTCGATGCGGATCGCGTACGGCGCCGCCTGGCCGCCGCCGAGGCCGCGCGTCCAGATCGACATCGCGGCCGGCCACAGCCCGTAGCGGAACACCGCGCGCGCGGCTTCGCGCGTGCTGTGCGTGAAGTAGTACGCCGAGTTGGTCGCGCTCGACGGCGACGCATAGTTCGGCGACCAGCGCGGGTTCGCACTCAGCCGATCCTGGTCGGCCTGCGACATGAGGTACGGATCGCCGCTCGTCTCGACCGGCAGGTCCGGCCACTCGGTCACGGCGACGCGCACGTCCGTCGCCGGACGGCCGAGCCATTTGGCGACCGCGACGGCCTGCGACGTCGACATCCCGGTGCCGATCTCGGCAGCCGTGTGCTGCAGCGACACCTTGCCGTGCTCGTCGAACTCGACCTTCGCGAACGATGCTTCCGCGCCCGTGCCGAAATCCTTCTGCACGCAGGCGAAGCCGACGCCGTAGCGCTTGCCCGGGTTCGCGGCCTCGAATTCGGCCTTGCGCGCGACGCGGTGCGTCCACAGCGGATGCTGCTTCGCGCGTTCCAGCACTTCGTCGACGCGCAGCGCGCCGGCGGGAATCGCGCCCTGCGTGTTCTTCATCCCCGAGCGCAGCGCGTTACGCAGGCGGAAGTCGATCGGGTCGATGTTCAGCTGCGCGGCGATCTCGTCGACCGCCATCTCGGTCGCGGCCATGCTCTGCAGCGTGCCGTAGCCGCGTGCGGAACCGGCGTCGATCGCGCGCGACGCGATCGCGACCGCGGCCAGGTCGCTCTTCGGGAAGTAGTAGATCGACTGCGCGGCCGTCGCGCCGACCATCGCGACCGACGGCGAGAAGTTCATGCGCCCGCCGCCGTTCGCCTCGAAGTCGCCCTTGAACGACTGCAGCAGCCCCGTGTTGCGGTCGACCGCGATCCGGTAGTGCATCTTGAACGCGTGACGCTTCAGCGACGTCTGGAACTGCTCGTAGCGGTCGTTCGCGAAACGCACCGGGCGGCCGTCCGCGTACAGCGCGCAGACGAGGCCGTAGAACGGCACGTTGAAGTGATCCTTGGAACCGTAGCCGACCGTGTAGCACGGATGCACGAACAGCTTCTTCACCGGGAAGCGGCATTTCGCGACCATCGCGGCCGCGTTCTCCGACACTTCGAGCGGCGACTGGGTCGGCACGACGAGGTGCAGCGACTGCGTCGCGGCGTCGTACCAGCAGTTCGCGTTGTCGGGTTCGAGCGCGGCCGTATCGATCGACTGCGTGTTGTACTCGCGATCGAACACGAGCCAGTCGGCCGACGGATGATCGAGCTCGCTGGCGATCTGCCCCGCGAGGAACATGCCCTGCTCGTCGAGCTTGCCGTGCTCCTTGCCGTCCGGCCACACCGGCAGGTGCTTGCGCATCATGCTCGGGAAGATCGGCGCGTCCTTCAGGCTCGAATAGACGTCGTCGTCGTAGGCCGTCTTGCCGCCCACCCGCACGTAGCGGAACGTGCCCCACGGATCGCGCTCGAGCGGGCCCGTGACCGCGCCGTAGCGGATCACGTCGTCGCGGAACTTGAGCGTGTTCTTCGCGAAGCGGAAGCGTGCGAAGTCGTGATAGATGAGGATCGCGACCGCATGGCCGAGATACGCGGGCGTCTTGCCGGTCGGCAACAGCATGTCGTCGCCGTAGAACGCCGGGAACGCGACGCCGTCGCGCGCGAGATCGTCGGCCGTGACCACGCGGTCCGGTTTCAGGTCGTCGCCGAGCAGCGACAGGTCGAAGCCTTCGTACGTGCGGTCGGCCTGCGTGGCGCGCAGGATCAGCGCATGCGACTGCTGCTGCGGCCAGTGCGGCATGTCGGCCGCGCGCACGTCGCGGGCGAACACTTTCGAGCCCGTGACTTTCGCGATGCCGTCGATACGGAATTGGGGGATGCCGGTGACGCTATCCCATTTGACCGGGGTGAGGAGTTTTTCTTCGAAGAGCGCCGCGAATGCGCGGCTGCCCAGGGGCGCGACATACACTGCGACGCCCGCCAGCACGCTGGCTTTCAGAAAACCCCGCCGTGACAGGCCGTGGTTTTTCATGTGGGGGAACCTCCTGATGCGGCTCGGACGGCGATAGGGTGTCGCGGCGTTCGGAGCGGCGCGCATTCTGGCATTGTTTTTGATATATCGCCTATAGTATTTCTCGCATGAAATACTTATTGAATTTCTTATAACGGGATTCAGCCGGGCTGCGGCGGCCGGTCGCGGCGCGCAACGCGTCGACGATTTGTGCACGTTTGCGTACCAACGCGCACGCACGCCGCCCATGGCGGCCAGTCTCCGGTCGGCCGCCGCACATCGTCTCGCTCGCAACGATGCTGCCTCCGTGCCGTCGAATGCGCAAGACCTTCGCAGGCGTGGTTTACGACTAGCGGCCGGGGCCCGCCGGCGCGTCCGGTGCCGGTGCCCGGACGCGCCGCGACGTGCATGTTTCATGGTAATGTCGCGCGTATCCGGCTTGGCCGGCGCTTCCGCCACGTGCCGTGCGGACATCGCCAGCCATCGCTACATCGTGTCGAGGTCAAAAACCATGGCAGTCAGGGCATCCATCCTGAACTCCGTTCTCGCCACTCCCGCCTCCGGCAACCACCGTGTCACGGCCGCGCTGCGCCCGTCGATGCTGATCACGCTGTTCGAGGATATTCGCCCGATGGCGATGTCCGGGCTCGCAAGCGGCTTCGTCGCGACCGTCGCGCTGATCCGGCTGCAGCAGCTCTGGTGCCTCGCGTGGCTGATCCTCGACGTCGGCCTGCTCGTCGCCCGGATCGCGATCGCGCATGCCTACACGGTGCGCCGCGACGCCGGCGATGATCGCGCCGAATACTGGGCGATGCACTATGCGCCCGTGTCGCTCGCGGCGTGCTTCGTACTCGGCCTCGGCGTGATGGGCTGCCTGCAAGCGACCGACATCGAACTCGGCACGCTGTCGGTATTGGTCGCGGGCGGCGTATTCGGCGGCATCGCGTCGCGCAATTCGGCGTTACCGCGGCTCGCGATGACGCAGGTCACGCTCGGCGTGCTGCCGATCGGCGTCGGCGCGCTGCTGGCCCACCGGCCGGGCGCGTGGCTGTTGCTGCCGCCGCTTGCAATCTATCTCGCGGCCATGCGCACGGTCGTCCAGCGCCACTACCGCGTGCTCGTCGCGCTGATCGCCGCGCGCCAGCGCAACGCCGAACTCGTCGCGCGCTTCGACGCCGCCCTCACCTATATGCCGCACGGCCTGTGCATGATCGACGGCGACAGCCGCGTGATCGTCGCGAACCGGCGCACCGCGCAGCTGTTCGGCTCGCCGCGCGAGATCATGCTCGATACGCCGCTGCCCGACGTCATCGCCGCGCTCGGCGCGAACGCCAGATCCGATCCCGGCGGCACCGGTCTCGCCGCGCAGTGCGACGTCTGGCTGACCCGCGACGAACCCGAGCCGTTCGACATCGTGCTCACCGACGGCCGCCAACTCGAACTGACGCGCCATCGTGTGCCGGACGGCAACGCAGTGATCATCGTCGAAGACGTCACCACGCGCCGCCAGACCGAGCAGCACATCCGGCATCTCGCGCGGCACGACGCGCTGACGGGTCTGCCGAACCGCCACGAACTGCATACCCGGCTCAAACGGATGCTCGCGCACCGCCCGCGCATGCCCGGCCCCGCGCTCGCCGTCATGTATCTCGACCTCGACGGCTTCAAGGCGATCAACGACTGCTTCGGGCATCAGGCCGGCGACGAAGTGCTGACGCAGGTCGCCGAGCGGCTCGGCAAGACGCTGCCGCCCGGCGAGCTGGCGGCACGCATCGGCGGCGACGAATTCGTCGTCGCGATCGACGACACGACGATGCACGCGTGTTCGCTCCTCGCCGCGCGGATCATCCGGGAGATCTCGGCACCCTATACGCTGTCGATCGACAAGACGGTCAGCCTCGGGATCAGCATCGGCATCGCGCTCGACGACGGGCACGGCACCCCCGACGAGCTGATCCGTCAGGCCGACAGCGCGCTGTACGACGCGAAGTCGGGCGGCAAGGGCATCTACTGCTTCTATTCGAACGGCAGTCGCCGCGTGGAACCCGTCACCGCGAACTGACCCGGCGACGCACGCGGCCCGTTCGCCCCCGTGTCCGTTACCGGACACCTCCTCCCGACGATTCAAATCCGAAACCCTTTGCGTGTTCGCACGTCACGCGGCGCGCTCGCGTGTCACGTGACGTGTTCCGTAACATCGTCGGTTTCGACGCGTCACGTTGGCCGCAGAAGCCGGCACGATCGATGCAGGGCAAGGCTTTTCATGGCTGGCACTCTTATTGCTCCCTGTCAGGGAAACAGGTTGTCAGGGAGACCCAACATGAATACCGTCGAAGTCCTCAGCCGCAGCGAAACCATCGACGAACTGGATGTGATCGACGGCGCATCGCTGATCCGGCGGCTCGTCTCCGAGCGCCGCATACCGGCTGCCCGCGAAGCCGCGTGCGTCGACAATCCGCCGCTGACGCTGTACGGCGCGTTTCGCCAGGGCGTCGCCGATTACGGCACGCGTCGTGCGAATCCGTATCGCGCCGGCAGCCGTTTCTGGGCACTGTGGGAAGAAGGACGTCTCGAAGCTGAAACATCGGGCCGCTAAGCCGGCCGCACGCGCCGGCCCTGTCGCGGCAAGGGATCGGCGCGAAACCGTACACAAGAATGCAGCCGGCCGACGCGCCGGCATGCGTTCACCGATGCAACATCGCGCACGGTCGCGCGTATCGAAACAACGGCTCACCCATGCGCATCCGCGCGCATGCCGGTTGACGGCGTTCGGCGTTACCCGCCCCCGGTGCGCCGCGCGGCGGTCGTTTCCCGATAAGATGGCAGATTCCGTTCATCGCACGATGCCGCCATGACCGCCTCTTCCTCACAGCGAAACCCCATCCACTGCGAAATCGATCTCGACGCGCAAGGCAAGCACGCGGGCTACCTGCGGCTGCCGCATTCCGTGCACCGCTCGGCGTACGGCTGGCTGCCGATCCCGATCGCGTCGATCCGCAACGGCGACGGTCCGGTCGCGCTCGTGATGGCCGGCAACCACGGCGACGAATACGAAGGCCAGATCATCGTGTCGCAGCTGATGCGCGAGATCGAGCCCGAGATGGTCAGCGGGCAGTTGATCCTGCTGCCGATGGCGAATTTCCCGGCGGCGGATGCAGGGCTGCGCGTGTCGCCGCTCGACGAGGGCAACCTGAACCGCAGCTTCCCCGGCGACCCGACCGGCACGCCGACGCAGATGATCGCCCACTACATCGAGCATGCGCTGCTGTCGCGCGCGCAGTATCTGGTCGACCTGCACTCGGGCGGCAGCTCGCTGCTCTACCACGGCGGCAACATGCTCGCGATCGATCCGCTCGACGCGGACGAAGCCGCGAAGCTCAACGGGCTGCTGGTCGCATTCGGGTTGCAGAATGCGCTGCTGCACGCGCCTAACCCCGTGCATTCGGCATCGGCCGCGCGCCGGCAGAGCGCGATCTCGATCGTGACCGAACTCGGCGGCGCGGGCATGGCCGATCCGTCGCTGATCCGGCTCGGCCGCCACGGGCTGCTGCACTACCTCGGCTATATCGGCCTGCTGCGCGGCACGCTCGTGCCCGACGCGCCGCCGACCGTCACGCGCTTCATGCGCGTCGACGGCGACCGCCATTTCGTCTATGCGTACGAGCGCGGGCTGTATGAGCCGCTTGTCGAACTCGGCGACCAGGTGAAGGCCGGGCAGCCGGCCGCATGGGTGCATTTCCCCGATACGCCGTTGCGCGAACCGGTGCTGCACCGGTTCAAGGGCGACGGCGAAGTGGTGTGCAAGCGCGTGCCCGCGCAGGTGCGGCGCGGCGATTGCCTGTTCCAGCTCGCGGAGCCGTCGGCAGCGCCGAGCATCGGCCAGACGGCCTAAATCCGGATCCATCTCTTTTCGACGCTGTCTGCCAGCCATGGCGGACAGCATGCGCTCGCCATTAACCAACTTGACAAATTAACTTACTTGGTTATGATCGCAAATGGAAAAGAGAAGGCCTCATTGCAAGCTGCCCCTCGTCAAGGCGCTGGTCGAATCCGGCAAGGTCCGGTTGACCACGAGTGCGGTATTCGGCGCCCGGCAACTGGGTTTCACGGAAAGGGAGGCGCTCGATGTCGTGATGTCGCTGACCGACCTCGACTTCCACAAGAGCATGACGACGTACGCCGACCACACGATCTGGCAGGACGTCTACCGGCCGTTGACGGTGCGTGGCGACGTGTACCTGAAACTGACGGTGATCGACGATGTGCTGATCGTGTCTTTCAAGGAGAGATGATGATGAAGTGCCCCGCATGCGGTGCCGCCAGGCTGGTCCGCGACACGCGAGACATCCCCTATACCTACAAAGGCCGGTCGACTGTCGTCCACGATATCACCGGCGATTTTTGCCCGGCCTGCGGGGAATCGATACTGGATCTCGACGAGGCGACCCGTCTCGGCGAGGCGATCGCCGAGTTCAACAAGCAGGTGAACGCAACCATCGTCGACCCAAAGTACATCGCGAAGGTGCGCAAGAAGCTGAGGCTGGATCAGCGCGAGGCGGCCGAGCTCTTCGGCGGTGGCGTCAACGCGTTCTCCCGTTACGAGACAGGCAAGACGAATCCGCCGCTTGCCCTCGTGAAATTGCTGAAGATCCTGGATCGTCACCCCGATCTACTCGCCGAAGTTCGAGCAGCATAGGCGCTCGCATGTCGGCATCGCGCATGCGTCGAGCACCGGCTCCGACGCATGCGAACGCGGCCCGTCATCCCCACCCCACTCCCGCTGCAAGCCTTCTGACGCTTCCCGCGAAATCCTTATCGAAATTGCTTCGTTCGCCTTTGCCGGCCGCGCCGCTAACGTGTTCGAAACGGCGGCGGCCCGCCCCGTGCATCGCAGGATGCGCACCGGCTGCCGCCATCACGACAACCGCGTCGCGATAACGGAACAGACCGGACGGGCCGCGTGCCCGAACCCCGCCAGGAACGTCCGCATCGCGCGCCCTTCGCGATGCCCATGGCCACGACCGACCGCATCATCGATACGACGCCGCTCGACGTCCGCGCGCAACCGCTGATCGACGCGCTGATCGACGAATATTCGACCCGTTACGACGCGTATCGCCCCGACAGCCGCGCATCCGCGCGCGACGAACTCGCGCGCTACCCGGCCGAACTGTTCGCGCCGCCCGAAGGCGCGTTCGTGCTGCTGCTGCGCGGCGGCGAAACCATCGGCGGCGGCGCGTTCAAGCGCTTCGACGCGCAGACCGCCGAACTCAAACGCATCTGGACCCGCACGGACCTGCGCCGTCAGGGCCTCGCGCGACGCATCGTCGATGCGCTCGAACTGCGCGCCGTGCAGCAAGGCTACCGGCGCCTCTACCTGACCACCGGTTTCCGCCAGCCCGAAGCGTGGGCGCTGTACGACCGCACCGGCTATACGCGGCTGTTCGATTCGTCGATCGACCCCGAAGCGTGTTTCCACCTGCGGTTCGGCAAGGATCTCGCCGATCCGTCGCGCACGTCGACGCTCGCCGACCTGTGGGCGCCCGTGCCCGAACCGGTATTGCAGCGCTGACGGCGCAACCAACGGCTCCGTTTTCCTCCGACTCCGATCTCCGCTTCCGCTTTCCACGACAGGACGTTTTCATGCAACGAGCCGTACCGCTTTCTTCCCGTGCCGTGCGCACGCTGGCCGCCGCGCTGATCGGCCTGACCGCATTCGCCGCGGCCGCCGCGACGTTCGACCTGAGCCCCGAGCAGCGCGGCCGCCCGCGCGGCACGGCCGATGCGGCGGTCGAACGCGCGGTGCCCGCGTCATTCAAGTTCGCCGAGCCCGGCACGCTGACGATCGGTATCGCGCCGAGCCTGCCGCCGATCAGCTCGTATGCGACCGACGCGCGCACGGTGATCGGCTTCGACGCGGACGTCGGCCAGCTCGTGTCCGACAGCCTCGGCCGCAAGCTGAAGATTGTCGCGCTCGCGTGGGCCGACTGGCCGCTCGCGCTCGAATCGGGGAAAGTCGACGCGGTGATCTCGAACGTCACCGTCACCGAGGAGCGCAAGCAGAAGTTCGATTTCTCGACCTACCGCAAGGATCAGGTCGGCTTCTACGTGCGCAACGACAGCAAGATCCAGGCGATCCGCGAGCCGAAGGATGTCGCGGGGCTGCGCATCGTGACCGACGCCGGCACCAACCAGGAAAAGATCCTGCTCGCATGGGACCGCGAGAACGTCGCGCACGGGCTGAAGCCCGTGCAGATCCAGTACTACGACGACCAGGCGATGCGCATCGTCGCCGTGCAGTCGGGCCGCGCCGATGCCGTGTTCAGCGTGAACTCGGTACTCGCGTATCAAAGCGCGCAGCAAGGCAAGACGCGGCTCGTCGGTGCGATCAGCGGCGGCTGGCCGCGCACCGCCGATATCGCGATCGCGACGCGCCGCGGCAGCGGGCTCGCCGATCCGCTGACCGTCGCGCTGAACGGGCTGATCAGGAACGGCCGCTACCAGCAGGTGCTCGACCGCTGGAACCTCGCGTCCGAAGCGCTCGACCAGTCGCGCACGAATCCGCCGGGGCTGCCGAAGAGCTGAGCGCCGCGCGCGCCCACCGTCCATTCACGCCACACGCAGGAACGCCGCTCATCATGTCTTATTCGCTTTCGTTGCTGGACAAGAGTCCGATCGCCGACGGCGCGAGCGCCGCCGACGCGCTGCGCTTCACCACGACGCTCGCGCAACGTGCCGAACAGCTCGGCTACGAGCGCTTCTGGGTCGCCGAACATCACGGCACGCCCGGCTTCGCGAGCTCGGCGCCGGAGATCGTCGTCGCGCACCTGCTCGCGCACACGTCGCGCATCCGCGTCGGCTCGGGCGGCGTGATGCTGCAGCACTACAGCCCGTTCAAGGTCGCCGAGTCGTTCAAGCTGCTGGCCGCGCTCGCGCCGGGCCGCGTCGATCTCGGTATCGGCAAGGCGCCCGGCGGGCTGCCGCTGACCACGCGCGCGCTGCAGTGGTTCCACGACAAGGCGCGCAAGCCCGACTTCGCGGGCCAGCTCGCGGAGCTCGACGCGTTTCTCGGCTGGGGCGTCGCCGAAGACCATCCGCTTGCCGGCGCGGTCGCGATGCCGGTGCCGCCGCAGCCGCCCGAACGCATCCTGCTCGGCGGTTCGCCGGACAGCGGCACGCTCGCCGCGCGCAACGGCTGGCGCTTCTGCTACGCGGGGCATTTCAACGGCGACGACGCGAATCTCGAACGCTCGCTCGATGCGTATCGCAGCGCGGGCGGCACACGACCGCTCGTCGCGCTGTACGCGGTCGCCGCGCCGACGCGCGACGAAGCCGAGCAACTGATCGGGCCGCTGAAGATCTTCAAGCTGCAGTTCGCGGGCGGCCAGAGCTTCAATCTCGGCAGCGCGCAGGCGGCCGCCGAATTCGCACGGCAAAGCGGTGCGTCCGACTACCGGATCGACGAACTGCGCCCGACGGTGCTGGCCGATACGCCCGAGCGCATCCACCGTGCGCTCGATGCGCTGAGCCGGCGGCTCGACGTCGACGCGTTCGTGATCGATTCGCCGGTGACCGACTACGCGGCGCGGCTCGCGTCGGTCGAATGGCTCGGCGGCGCGCTGTCGGCCACGCCGTTGCATGCGGCCCTCGCGGACGACCGCTCCCTTTCCCCTGACCAGAACGCGTGACGCTCCCATGACGACCCGACGATCGATCCCCTTCGGCCTGATGCTGCAAGGCGCAGGCAGCCACATGAACGCATGGCGGCACCCGAGCAACCCGCCGGACGCCAGCATCAACCTCGACTTCGCGATCGGCATCGCGCGCAAGGCGGAAGCCGCCGGCATCACGTTCGCGTTCGTCGCGGACGGCCTCTACATCAACGAGAAGTCGATTCCGCACTTCCTGAACCGTTTCGAGCCGTTGACCGTGCTGTCGGCGCTCGCGGTCGCGACGAAGAAGATCGGGCTCGCGGGCACGATCTCGACGTCGTACAGCGAGCCGTTCACGGTCGCGCGCCAGCTCGCGTCGCTCGACGCGATCAGCGGCGGGCGCGCGGGCTGGAACGTCGTGACGACGCCGCTCGAAGGCACCGCGAAGAATTTCGGCAAGGCGCATCCCGATCACGAACTGCGCTACGAGATCGCCGACGAATACCTCGACGTCGTGCAGGGACTGTGGGACAGCTGGGACGACGACGCATTCGTGCGCGACCGTGCGACCGGCCGCTTCTTCGATCGCGACAAGCTGCACACGCTCGATCATCACGGCCGCTTCTTCCAGGTCGCGGGCCCGCTCAACATCCAGCGCTCGCCGCAGGGGCAGCCGGTGATCTTCCAGGCCGGCTCGTCCGACACCGGCATCGGGCTCGCGGGCAAGTATGCCGATGCGGTGTTCACGCACTCGCCGTCGCTCGACGAAACGGCCGCGTTCACGCGGCGCGTGAAGCAGAGCGCGATCGAGCACGGGCGGCAAGCCGGCGACGTGAAGATCTTCCCCGGCGTCGGGCCAATCGTCGGCCGCACGGCCGCCGAGGCGGAAGACAAATACCAGGCGATCCGCAACCTGCTCACGATCGACGAAGCGCTCGCGTATCTCGGCCGCTATTTCGATCACCACGATTTCACGCAATACGCGCTCGACGCACCGTTCCCCGAACTCGGCGAGCTCGGCCGCAACAGCTTCCGCTCGACCACCGACCGGATCAAGGCCGACGCGAAACAGAAAGGCCTCTCGCTGCGCGAGACGGCGCTCGCGGTCGCGACGCCGCGCCCGAACTTCATCGGCACGGCCGAGCATGTGGCCGACGAGTTGATCCGCTGGCACGACGCGGGCGCCGGCGACGGCTTCATCCTCGGCTTTCCGGTGCAGGCGCAGGGCGTCGACGATTTCGTCGAGCTCGTGATTCCGGTGCTCGAGGCGCGCGGCCGCTACAGCCGCGACCTGCCCGGCGCCACGCTGCGCGACCACCTCGGCCTGCCGCGCAAGGCGAGCCGCCACGCGGCGCCCGGCGCCTCGCAGGAACCGGCGGCCGAAGCGCACGCCTGACGCCACCGCGCCGCCCGTGCGCGGCGCGCCCGACCGACTCGAGGACTTCCCACGACATGAGCGACACGACCCACCTCGGCGGCGCGCTGCCGCCGCTCTCTTCCCCCGCCACGCGCGACGCCGGCACACGTTTCCGGATCGTGCCCGCGCGCCACCGGGCGCGCACGGCCGGCACCGTGCTCGCCGTCGTGCTGATCGCGATCACGCTGCATTCGATCCTCGGCAACCCGCAATGGGGCTGGCCGGTGTTCGCCGAATGGTTCCTGTCGCCACCGGTGCTGTCGGGACTCGCGCGCACGCTGGTGCTGACGCTGCTCGGCGCGGTGTTCGGCTTCGTGCTCGGCGCGTTCGTCGCGCTGGCCCGGCTGTCGCGTTCGCGCCTGCTGTCCGCGAGCGCGTGGACCTTCGTCTGGCTGTTCCGCTCGATTCCGCTGATCGTGCTGCTGCTGATCCTCAACAACCTCGGCTACCTGTACGAGCACGTGCGGCTAGGCGTGCCGTTCACCGACATCGTGTGGTTCGAGGCGCCGACGACCGACCTGATCAGCCCGTTCCTCGCGGCCGTGCTCGGCCTCACGCTGAACCACGCGGCGTTTTCCGCGGAGGTGATCCGCGGCGGCATTCTCGCGGTCGACCAGGGACAACTCGAAGCGGCCGCCGCGCTCGGGCTGCCGCGCGGCCGCCAGACCGCGCGGATCGTGCTGCCGCAGGCGATGCGCGCGATCCTGCCGACCGCGTTCAACGATCTGATCACGCTCGCGAAAGGCACGTCGATGGTGTACGTGCTCGCGATGCCGGAACTGTTCTACACGGTGCAGGTGATCTATCGCCGCAATCTCGAAGTGATTCCGCTGCTGATGGTCGCGACCGTCTGGTACCTGATCATCCTGACCGTGCTGTCGGCGATCCAGGTGCAGGTCGAGCGGCACTATGCACGCGGCGCGCTGCGCAATCCGCCGCCGTCCGTGCTCACGTTCGCGCTTACTCGCATCGGCGTGCTGTGGCGGCGTGCAACCGCGCGCAACGCGGCGTCGAATGTGCAGGCCGACAGCGAACTCGCCACCGCCGCACTCCGAACGGGCGGCGAAGTGGCCGTGCACGGCGTATCGAAGCAGTTCGGCATGCAGCGCGTGCTCGACAACGTGTCGTTCGTCGCGCCGCGCGGCAGCGTGACCGTGATCGTCGGGCCGTCCGGATCGGGCAAGTCGACGCTGCTGCGCACGATCAACCATCTCGAACGCGTCGACGACGGTTTCATCGACATCGACGGCGAACTGATCGGCTACCGGCGCGACGGCGACGTGCTCTACGAGCTGAAGGAGCGCGACGTGCTGACGCGGCGCACGGCCGTCGGGATGGTGTTCCAGAACTTCAACCTGTTCCCGCACCTGACGGTGCTCGAGAACCTGATCGAGGCGCCGATCGCCGTTGCCGGCGTGACGCGCGACGCCGCCGAGCGCACCGCCCGCACGCTGCTCGCGCGCGTCGGGCTCGCGGACAAGGCCGATGCGTACCCGCGCCAGCTGTCCGGTGGCCAGCAGCAGCGCGTCGCGATCGCGCGGGCGCTCGCGCTGCGTCCGAAGGTGTTGCTGTTCGACGAGCCGACGTCGGCGCTCGATCCCGAACTCGTCAACGAGGTGCTCGACGTGATCAAGGAACTCGCGCGCTCGGGCACGACGCTCGTGATCGTCACGCACGAGATCGGCTTCGCGCGCGAAGTCGCGGACAACGTGCTGTTCATGGAGCGCGGGCGCATCGTCGAGGCCGGGCCGCCGGCCGTCGTGCTCGACGCGCCGGCGCATCCGCGCACGCGCGCATTCCTGTCGCGGGTGCTGTGATGCGCGCCGCCCCCGACTTGCGAGACCTGCGAGGCGCGCCACGATGATCGACCGACGCCAGTTCATGACCGCCGCGCTGGTGGCGGCATCCGGCTTGCCGTGGCGCGCGGCGCAGGCGGCCGCCGCAACGGCGGACCTCGACCCGCGCCAGGCCGGCCGCCTCCGAGCGGAACGCGACGACGCCGCGATCCGCGCGGCGACCGGCTACCGCTGGGTGCGCGACGGCGCGTTCACGGTCGCGATTTCGCCGCACGCGCCGCCCGTGTCGACCTACGCGACCGACGCGCGCACCGTGGTCGGTGCCGATCCCGACTATGCGCAACTCGTCGCCGATGCGCTCGGCCGCACGCTCGCGCTGGTGCCGATCGCGTGGGCCGACTGGCCGCTCGGGCTGACGTCCGGCAAGTACGACGCGGTGATCTCGAACGTCGGCGTGACCGAGAAGCGCAAGGAGAAATACGATTTCACGACCTACCGGCTCGGGCTTCATGGCTTCTATGTCCGCACCGCCAGCCCGATCGCGAAGATCGCCGAACCGAAGGACATCGCGGGCTTGCGGATCATCACCGGTGCCGGGACGAGCCAGGAGCGGATCCTGCTCGAATGGAGCCGGCGCAACGTCGCGCAGGGGCTGAAGCCGACCGAGCTGCTCTATTTCGACGACGATGCGACCGCGCGTGTCGCGCTGCTGTCGGGCCGCGCCGATGCGGAGCTGAACCCGAACGCGTCGCTCGCGTACGAGGCCGCGCGTAGCGGCAAGATTCGCCGCGTCGGCGTCGTCAATGCGGGCTGGCCGAACAATGCCGATGTCGCGATCGCGACGCGCCGCGGCAGCGGGCTCGCGCCCGCGTTGACGCTTGCGACGAATGCGCTGATCGACAGCGGCCGCTACGGGCAGGCGCTCGCGCGCTGGGGCCTGCAGAGCGAAGCGATCGCGCGCGCGGAGACCAATCCGCCGGGGTTACCGTCGTTCTGAACGGAATGCCGGAACGACAACGACGCACGCAATGAAATCGCCCCGGCATTCCGCCATGGAAATGCCGGGGCGAATCGACGTACGGTGTGCCGCCTGATCTGGCCTACGCCGTCACCGCCGCGCGATAGCGGTCGAGATCCGCGACATGCGCATGAATCGCCGGAATCAGGTCGCGCCCGTAGGCCACCGCGTCGTCGAGCGGATCGAACCCGCGAATCAGGAACGTCGACACGCCGAGCCGGTAATACGCGCCGAGCGCACGCGCGACCTGTTTGGCCGTGCCGACGAGCGCGGTCGAATTCCAGCGCGCGCCGGTCAGGTTCGCGACACCCATCCACAGCCGCTCGTCCAGCACGTCGCCCTGCGCGGCGGCTGCCATCAGCCGCTGCGAGCCCGCGTTCTGCGGCGCGTGACCGGCAATCGGCTGGCCGTTCGCGAGCCGTGCCGCGCGCACGCGCTCGCGGATCGCCTCGGCCTTCTCCCAGGCAGCGGCCTCGGTGTCCGCGACGATCGGCCGGAACGACACGCTGATGCGCGGCGCGCGCCCGAACGGTGCGGCGGCAGCCTGCACGCGCGCGATCTGTTCGCGCACCGATGCAAGCGGCTCGCCCCACGTCATGTAGACGTCCGCATGCTGGCCCGCGACCGCGAGCGCAGCCGGCGACGAGCCACCGAAATAGATCGGCACGTGCGGCCGCTGTGCGCCCTTCACGAGCGGCGACGCGCCGCGCAGCCGGTAGAACTCGCCGTCGTGGTCAACCGGCGCGTCGGCCAGCCAGATCCGTTTCAGCACGTCGAGATATTCGCCGGTGCGGCGGTAGCGCGCATCGTACGCCACGAAATCGCCGTCGCGCTGCAGATCCGTGTCGTCGCCGCCCGACACGACGTTCAGTGCGAGGCGGCCGCCGCTGAACACGTCGAGCGTCGAGATCTGCCGTGCGGCGGCCGGCGGCACGATCACGCCGGGCCGGTGCGCGAGCAGGATGCGAATGCGTTCGGTCGCGGCGGCCGCGAACGACGCGACGATGAAGCCGTCCGCCGCGTTGCTGAAATGGCCGACCAGGATCTGGTCGAAGCCCGCGGCCTCGTGCGCTTGCGCGAAACGGCGCACGTAGTCGGGCTGGACGGCCGCGCCGCCCGGTACGTCGACCTCCGCGCCGGGCGTCGCGGTGATCATGCCGATGATGTCGACTGGCATGTCGGAATGTCCTTCTGGTTCTCGATCGGAAATCGTGGAGGGGGCGGCACGATCACTGCGCGGCAGCCGTCTTTTGCGCGGGTGCCGCGAATGCGCCCGCATACGAGCGGTCGAGCAGCTTCGACGTGTCGTACGCGGCCGGAATCACGCCGGCCTTGTGCAAAAAGTCGGCCGTGTTCTGCGCGTCCTTCGCGGCCGCGTCGTCGACGGGGCCCACGCGCTGCTTCGCGTTATTGAGCCAGCGGTAGGCGACGTCGGGCTCGAGCTTCGCGCGTTTCGCCCACAGGTCCGCGTACTCGCGCGGATGGTTGTCGACCCACTGGCGCGCGGCGACGACGCGCCGCAGGAGATCGGCGATCTCCGCGCGCTTGCCCGACGCGGCCTGCTCGTTCGCGGCGACGAAGCTCAGCGCGGGCATCAGCCCTTGCGCGGTCGTCACGGGCCGTGCGCCCTGGCGCAACGCGAGCGTGCTGACGAACGGCTCCCACAGCGACACGGCATCGACCGAGCCGTTCGCGAGCGCATTGGTCGCGTCGATCGGCATCAGGTATGCGTACTTGACGGAATCCGCGCGCAGGCCCGCATGTTCGAGCGCGCGCAGCACGAGCTGCTGGCTCCATGCGCCGCGCCACACGGCAATGGTCTTGCCCTGCAGGTCGGCCACGGTACGCACCGGCGAATTTTTCGGCACGAGGATCGCGACGCCGTCGAGGCTCTGCCGCGACACCGCGACGACCTTGACCGGCGCGCCGCGCGCGGCGAGCGTGAGCAGCGCCGAATCGCCGAGGAAGCCGACGTCGATCGCGTTGCCGTTCAGGCTCTCGGCGACGGGCGCGGCGGCCTGGAAGTGCTTCCATTCGATCGTGTAAGGCAGGTCCTTCAGCACGCCGGACGCCTCCATCGACGCCTGGATGTTGAAGTAATTCTGTTCACCGACGCGCAGCGTGACGGTGTCTTTCGCGATGCCCGGCTGCGCGGCAAGCGCCAGCACGAGCGCCGTGACGATTCGGCTCAGCAACGTGATCTCCCGGAGGGTTGGCAGGCTGCCGCACGGCGGCGGCGCCTCGTTGTCCGCGTTGCGCAGCGGCCGGCGCAGCGGATGGAACCGGTGAAGATACGTCGGTCCGCTCCATGAGACAAACGCAATATTCTGCTATCGAAAGATGCAAATATTTTATGAAGAAAGTGCGATCGCCCGATGCCGGGTGCCAACCTCCGGCCCCCGTCGTTCGAATGATTCCTCGACAGATATTTCGTGCGCGAAATAAATCCCGGACTATATTTCGCATACGAAATAACTACCCGGAACGAGGACGGCCATGACCTCCCAACCCATCGAGTTTTCCGCCATCGACGGTTACCTGCTGCGCGGCACGCTGTGGACGCCCGACGCCGAACCGCGCGCGCTGGTGCTGATCCATCCGGCGACGGCCGTGCCGGAACGCCTGTACGCCGGATTCGCACGCTTTCTAACCGAGCGCGGCTTCGCTGCGCTGACCTACAACTACCGCGGCATCGACACGTCGCGGCCCGCGCGCCTGAACGCGCTGCAGGCGAGCATGCGCGACTGGATCGAACTCGACGTAGGCGCCGCAACCGCGTGGGCGCGGCAGACGCACGCCGGGCTGCCGCTGCTGGCGGTCGGCCACAGCGTCGGCGGGCACGCGATCGGGCTGTCCGCCGGCACGACGCACCTGCGCGCGGCCGTGCTCGTCGCCGCGCATGCGGGCAGCACGCGCCTGATCAAGCAAGCGACCGAGCGCCTGAAAGTGCGGCTGATCCTGCGTGTGCTCGGCCCGCTGATGTCCGCGCTGCTCGGCTACGTGCCCGGCAAGCGGCTCGGGCTCGGCGAGGATTTGCCGGCCGGCGTGTTCCGCGAATGGAGCCGCTGGACCACGCTGCCGCGCTATTTCTTCGACGATCCGACGCTCGGTGCGGCCGAGCGCTTCGCGAAACAGCAGCTGCCGATCCTCGCGCTCGGCTTCGACGACGATCCGTGGGCGAACCCGACCGCGATCGACCTGCTGGTAAGCTATCTGACCCGCGCGGCAGTCGAACGCCGCCAGATCGATCCGCGCGCGGCGGGCAGCGGCCCGGTCGGGCACATGGGCTTCTTCCGCAGCCGGCCCGGCGCCGTGCTGTGGCCCGACGTGGCCGACTGGCTCGCGCAGGCGCTCGACACGCCACGCGGCGCGAGCCGACCCTCCCTCTCCATTGCAGCCGGGAACCCAGCTTGAGCGAAGACCGACGACTGTTTTTCCTGTTGAACATCGGCCAGCGGCGCGTGCAGCGCTGGATCGACCGCAAGGCCGAGACCGATACGCGCGCGAGTGCCGCGCAGGCCGGCGTGCTGTTCTGTCTCGCGAAGCAGGACGGCGCGCTGATCGGCGAAGTCGGTGCCACGCTGCAGCTCGCGCCGTCCGCGATGACCGGGCTCGCCGACCGGATGGCGAAAGCCGGCCTGCTCGCACGCCACGCCGATTCGGATGACGGCCGCGCGACACGCCTGTACCTGACCGACGATGGCCACGCCGCGCTCAAGCGTGCGCGGGTGCTGCTGCGCGAACTGAACGGCAAGCTGGGCGACGGGTTTTCCGACGCGGAACTCGATGTCGTCGCGCGCTGGCTGCACACGTTGCAGGACCGCTTTCCGGCGGAACGCTGAGCAACGTACGTCGAGCGGAAACAATAGCAATTCATCTTTCCGTTTCGATTTCGCGTGCTCGCCACGGCAAATTTTGCCCGCGCGTTTGCTCTCGTTCGGCAACGCTTTCCGGCTACGTGCTGTTACAAAAAATTGCCTGCCTCGCCGCATCCGGATCAACTACATTGCAATCCACTTCTACGCATTCTTCGCCTGCCCGAACCGGCCTCCCCGCAGGGCGGCATCAACGACACATCCGTCACAAGCAATAAAAACGAATAGGAGTCTTGACCGAAGTGCTGGCGGTATCCAGCGCACGCGGATCGCGATGGCTGAAGCGGCATCCTGAACGACACGTCCCGGCGGCATGCATCGTGCGCGTCGCCGCGACACCCCGACCCGGGCGGCCCGTGCCGCTGCGGATCGGTTCGCACGGCCTCGTTCCACCGCACCATCGCGGCCGCACGTCAACGAGGAGCAGTCCATGCGACGCACTATCGTGTCCCACCCGCTTTTCACCTGCCTGCCCGCCGCGATGGCACTGGCCTGTGCCGCCGCGCATGCCGATCCCGTGCTCGTGTCCGGCCCCAGTCCATACGCCGCCTGCACCATCGGCGGGCCCGGCACCGTCTACGTGAATGCCGAGGTCGAACCGTGGCTCGCGGTCAATCCGGCCAACCCGCAAAACATGATCGGCGTGTGGCAGCAGGACCGCTGGTCGAACGGTGGCGCGCACGGCCATGTCGCGGGCTACACGTTCGACGGCGGCGCCACCTGGGCACGGACGACGCAGCCGTTCAGTGCATGCGCGCCGGGCGGGCTGTCGTACGAACGCGCGTCGGACCCGTGGGTATCGATCGGACCGGACGGCACTGCGTACTCGGTCGCGATCACGTTCAACCAGTCGAACAACAGCAACGCGGTCGCCGGCTCGGTATCGACCGACGGCGGGCAGACGTGGAGCAGTCCCGCGTTGCTGGTCGCGAACAACGAACCGACGACGCAGTTCTTCAACGACAAGGAATCGGTGACGGCGAACCCGGTGAAGGCCGGCACCGCGTACGCGGTATGGGACCGCCTCGAACTGCCGAACGGCAACCCGTATGCGAACCTGCACACGCAGGCGTTCCGTGGGCCGACGCTGTTCTCGAAGACGACCGACGGCGGCAAGACGTGGAGCAAGGCGAAGGTCATCGTCCACGTGCGGTCGCGCCAGCAGACGATCGGCAACCAGATCGTCGTCGATCCGAAGAGCGGCACGCTCTACGATTTCTTCAACCTGATCCAGCCGCCGTTCAGCAAGGCCGCCGGCAAGGTCGCGTTCATCAAGTCGACCAACGACGGCGCGACGTGGACGCAGCCGCAGGTGATCGCGGGGCTGCAGACGGTCGGCGTGACGGACCCGAACACCGGCGAACCCGTGCGCACCGGCGACATCATTCCCGAGCCCACGATCGATCCCGCGTCGGGCCAGCTTTACGTCGTGTGGCAGGACAGCCGTTTCAACGGCGGCAAGTACGACGAGATCGCGCTATCGACGTCCAAGGACGGCGGTGCGTCCTGGAGCGCGCCGCTGCACGTCAACACGCCGACCGGCCGGCCGGCCTTCAATCCGTCGGTGCGTGTCGACAACGCAGGCGCCGTGATGGTCACCCACTACGACTTCCGCGACCTGCTGGCCGGGAACACGACGACGCTGCCGACGGGCTTCTGGCGCAAGATCTCGCTCGACGGCGGCACCACGTTCGTCGCCGAACGGCGCGTCGGCGGCCCGTTCGACATGAAGCTCGCGCCGAACGCGGAAGGTTTCTTCATCGGCGACTATCAGGGCCTCGACGTCGGCCCGTCATCGTCGTTCCATCCGTTCTTCGTCCAGACCAACTCCGGCAATCTGACGAACCGCACGGACGTGTTCTTCGCGCCATGACGCGAACCTGACCGCAACGCCGCCACGCGACGTCATCCGTCGCGCGGCGGCCCGCCCTGAACAGCGTGTGTCGCGCGTCAAATCACGCGGCACACGCGTCAGGCGGCCTGCTTCATCGCAGTGGCCGCGGATTCCGCCTTGAGCGCCGCAACCTTGCCGATCGTATCGACGCATGCGTGCGCGAGCTCCGCACCTTTCACGAGGAAGTGTTCGTGGAAGAACTTGACGTGCTCGTCCGATCCATGGAAATGATGCGGCGTCAGCACCGCCGACAGCACCACCACCTCGGTTTCAAGCTGCACCTGCATGAGGCCCGAAATCACCGTTTGCGCGACGAAGTCATGGCGATAGATGCCGCCATCGACAACCAGCCCTGCGCAGGCGATGGCCGCATATTTGCCGGTTTTCGCGAGCAATTTGGCATGCAGCGGAATCTCGAAGGCGCCGGCCACGTCGAAGAAATCGCAATCCGATTCGCCCATGTTCGCGTTGCCCAGTGCATCGACAAACGCGATTCGGCACTGGTCGACGATCTCCTTGTGCCAGCACGACTGCACAAAAGCGATACGGGGAGCGGTAGTTGGGGAAACGTGAGAAATCTGGGTCATCGGCTGATCCTGTGTGAGTTGAATGGGCGCACAGGGACAAGCCGCGTACCTTGCGTACGCAACGAACCCCGCTCTCTCTCATCCGGACTTTAACCGTCGGCCCCGGAATCACACCGGGTCTGCTGACCTTGCCGTGACAACCATCCCCGGCAAGCGCTCGCGGGCTACGCGCAATCGCGCGATTACCGCCGGTGGGGAATTTCACCCCGCCCTGAGAACGTTCGCGGCAAATTAGCCGCGACGGAAATCTATCACAGTCTCATCGCGCATATTTTCCGAAGCCGGCTGAACCGTTTCATGCAGTCGACGCCCCGACGCATGCCGGCCGACACTTTCCATCGCCGGTTTTCTGCTCTCGCCCCCCATTTCACCGATCCGACAGAAACCCGACGAGATCCTGCCATTCGGCTTGGAATTCGAAACGATATAACATATCATTTCGCGTGCTCGTCCGCCTGACGCCGTTCCACTGTGGGTGGCCGAGCCTCGCCGAGCCATGTCCCAACGGGTCACTCCGCGTCACAGACGCAACAATATATCGTATCCAGTCGTGACCCGCATCGCTCGTTATCCGATCCGATTCCAACCGATTCATCGACCATGCGCGACCTCCCTCGTCTACCGCTTCGCCCGCTCTCGCCCCTTTCGCTGATGCTGTTCGCCGCCGCCGCGCACGCGCAAGCCGATGCGCCCGCCGCATCGGGCACGCCGTCCGCCGCCCCGCTCGCGCCGATCTTCGTGACCGCGAACCCGCTCGGCGACACCGAACTGATCGCGCCGACCGCGCAGCTGTCCGGCGATGCGCTGACGCGCCGCCAGGCCGATTCGCTCGGCGAAACGCTCAACGGGCTGCCCGGCGTGTCGACCACCACCTACGGGCCGATGGTCGGCCGCCCGATCATCCGCGGGATGGACGGTGACCGGATCCGGCTGCTGCAGAACGGCGTCGCGGCCTACGACGCGTCGTCGCTGTCGTACGACCATGCGGTGCCGCAGGATCCGCTGTCGATCGAGCGCGTCGAGATCGTGCGCGGCCCGGCCGCGCTGCTGTACGGCGGCAACGCGGTGGGCGGCGTCGTCAACACGATCGACAACCGGATTCCGCGCGAAGCGATCCAGGGCGTGACCGGTGCGGTCGACGCACGCTACGGCGGCGCGAATTCGGTGCGCGCGGGCGCCGCGCAGGTCGAAGGCGGCAACGGCCGCTTTGCGTTCCACGTCGACGCGTTCGACCGCGAAACGAGCAAGCTGCGAATTCCCGGCTACGCGCGCAGCAGCGAGCAGCGCGCGATCGACGGCCCCGACACGCCGCAGCCGGTCGGCAGCGTGCCGAACAGCGACGGCCGCGTGCACGGCGGCGCGGTGGGCGCGTCGTACACGTGGGCGGACGGTTTCGCGGGCCTGTCGTACAGCGGCTACGAGTCGAACTACGGCTCCGTCGCGGAGAGCGACGTGCGGCTGCGGATGCGCCAGGAACGCCTCGCGCTTGCGTCCGAGGTGCGCAACCTGAACGGGCCGTTCACGAAGCTGAAATTCGATTTCGCGTACACCGACTACCGCCACAAGGAAGTCGACAACGGCCAGACCGCAACCACCTTCCGCAACCGCGGCTACGAGGCGCGCATCGAGGCGCAGCACCGCAAGATCGGCCCGTTCGAAGGCGCGATCGGTGTGCAGTTCGGCCAGAACACGTTCTCCGCACTCGGCGACGAGATGCTCGTGCCGTCCACGCGCACGAACAGCGTCGCGCTGTTCGGCCTCGAGGAATGGCAGGTCGTCCCGGCGCTGAAGCTGAGCCTCGGCGGCCGCTTCGAGCATGTGAAGGTCGATCCCGATCCGGCCGGTGTCGAGAAATTCGCGGGCGCGCAGCCGCGCGACTTCAATGCGGGCAGCCTGTCGGCCGGCGCGCTGTTCTCGCTGACGCCCGTGTGGTCGGTGGCGGCGAACGTCGCGTACACCGAACGCGCACCGACGTTCTACGAGCTGTATTCGAACGGTCCGCACGATGCGACCGGCCAGTTCCTGATCGGCAACCCGAACGCGTCAAAGGAAAAGGCCGTATCGACCGACCTGTCGCTGCGCTATGCGAGCGGCCCGAACCGCGGCAGCGTCGGCGTGTTCTACAACCGCTTCTCGAACTACCTGACCGAATACAACACGGGCCGCGTCGTGAACGACGACGGCGAGCCCGTCGCACCCGGCACCGACGGCTCGCTCAACGAGGCGATCTATCGCGGCGTGCGCGCCGAGTTCTACGGTATCGAGCTCGACGGCAAGTGGCGCGCCTTCTCGCGGCGCGGCCATACGGTCGACCTGGAACTGACGGCCGACTACACGCACGCGCGCAACGTCGACACGGGCCAGCCGCTGCCGCGCATCGCACCGCTGCGCGCGACGCTCGCGGCCGATTACGGCTACGGCCCGTTCGGCGCACGCGCGCAGGTCACGCATGCATGGTCGCAGCACCGCGTGCCGGACAACGACTTCTCGACGGACGGTTACACGTCGCTCGGCGTGATGCTGACCTACAAGTTCCGCGTCGGCCCGACGCACTGGCTCGCCTACCTGCGCGGCGACAACCTGACGAACCAGGAAATCCGCTACTCGACCTCGGTCGTGCGCGGCTTCGCGCCGCAAGGCGGCCGCAGCGCGATGGCCGGATTGCGCACCACGTTCTGACCCTCTCAGGGCCTGCGGTTGACGCCGCAGGCCCGTGGCGCGACAAAGATTCGCCGCCGATTTCCGTTTATCCGCCATTACCCCCGCATGGTGCAGCGCACGCCAATGACGCGTACCGGTTCCCGTCTCCCGATTCATCCGCAAGGAAATTCCGCTATTCACCCATAAATTGAAACAAAATCATCAGACGATTATTAACAAAAAGATGATTTTTGTTTTACCAATAAAACCGGTTTCAAATTCTGCGTATAAATTTTCGAATCACGGGTGATCCGCCGTTTTTTGACAAGAATCAATACCGCCCTGCCCCACAAGGCTTTCATCGCTAAAAAAACTAATATCAGGGTTTTCGAAGGGTAAAGAATCATCCGGGATACCCGTTAATGCCGGCACGAGCCCGTATCTGGTCGAAAAATAAATTCCATTTGCCAACCACACGCGCAGAGGCACAACGTGAAAATCGCCAGAATGAGCATCAAAACAAAACTCCTGGGCGGCTTCGGCCTGCTCGCCGCGGTCGTCGTGATCGTGTCGGGCATGGCTCTCAAGGCGCTATCCGATACCAACGCCGAGTTTTCCCGTTACATGAACGGCATCAATGCACGGGCAACCCTGTCCGCGCAAATCCGCACCGCGGTCGACCGGCGTGCGATCGCCGCGCGCAATCTCGTGCTCGTGACCAAACCGTCCGACGTCGAGCTCGAACTGGCCGAAGTGAACCAGGCGCACAAGGACGTGCAGGAACATCTCGCGAAGCTCAAGGACATGATGGCGAGCGCGACCGACACCTCCGATCGCGCGCGCGAACTGGTGGCCGACATCGTGCGCATCGAAACCAGTTACGGCCCCGTTGCGCTGCGCATCGTCGGGCTCGCGCAGGCCGGCAAGAAGGACGAGGCGACGGCCGACATCGACGACAATTGCCGCCCGCTGCTCGCACAGCTGGTGCGCGCGACCGACGCGTACGCAACCTATACGCATGACCGCGAACTCGCGATCGCGCAGGAATTCGCGGATCGCTATGCGATGGAGCGCAACCTGTTGGCCGGCATCTGCCTGATCGCCGTCGTGATCGCCGCGTGCGGCGGCCTGTGGCTGACGCGCAAGATCACCGCGCCGATCGGCTCGGCGGTGGACGTCGCGCGCACGGTGGCGAACGGCGATCTCGGCAGCCGCATCCAGGTGAGCGGCAACGACGAGACGCGCGACCTGCTCGACGCGCTGCGGACCATGAACGAACGGCTGATCGGCATCGTCGGCCGCGTGCGCGATTCGTCGAACAGCATCGCGCATGCGGTGGGCGAGATCGCATCGGGCAACCTCGACCTGAGCCAGCGCACCGAGGAACAGGCCGCGTCGCTGCAGGAAACCGCCGCGACGATGGAGGAATTCACGTCGACGGTACGGCTCAACGCGGAAAACGCGCAACAGGCGAGCACGCTCGCCGCGAACGCGTCCGATGTCGCGCAACGCGGCAGCTCGGTGGTCGGCCGCGTGGTCGACACGATGACGGAGATCGGCAACAGTTCGTCGAAGATCGCCGACATCACCGGCATCATCGAAGGCATCGCGTTCCAGACCAACATTCTCGCGCTGAACGCGGCGGTCGAAGCGGCGCGCGCCGGCGAACAGGGCCGTGGCTTCGCGGTCGTCGCGAGCGAGGTACGCAGTCTCGCGCAGCGCTCGTCGACGGCGGCGAAGGAAATCAAGGAACTGATCTCCGCGTCGGTGCAGACGATCCAGAGCGGCTCGGCGCTCGCGGGCGAAGCCGGCAAGACGATGTCCGATGTCACGCAGGCCGTTGCGCGCGTGACGGACATCATGGGCGAGATCGCGGCCGCGTCGGCCGAGCAGAGCCGCGGCATCGACCAGGTGAACCTGACGATCACGCAGATGGACGAGACGACGCAGCAGAACGCGGCGCTCGTCGAACAGGCCGCGGCCGCATCGAAGTCGCTCGAGGCGCAGGGCCGCGAACTGTCCGAAACGGTCTCCGCGTTCCGGATGCCGTCCGGCGAGCATGTCGCGTCGCCGGGCATGCATGCGCAAGCAGCCGACACGCATCACTGGCAACCGGCTGTCGCATGACGGCTACGGAAAGGAGGCGATGATGCGCATGCTGCGCCGGTGGTCCGCCTGCGTCTCGTTTGCGCGGTTTGCGCGCACCGCGCGATGCGCGGCCGCGCGCGGCACGCGGTGCGGCAGCGCAGCGTCGGGGTCCGGCGTGCTTTGCACCCATGCACGACGTCGCGCGTCGCCGATCCGCGTCGCGCGCTCACGGCACGCATGCATGTAGGTCGCGCATCGGCGTAGCCGCATCGCAAGCCATCGCCGTCGATCGTCGCGGCATCGTGCGCGTGCGCGTGTCCGCATGCATGCCCGCACGCACACCGAGATCAATCCCCGCACGGCATTCGCCTTCCTCCGCTATGCAGCGGCGCAGGCCACGTTTGCAGCGCCGCACAAGTGTCGACCTCGCCCTCGCATCGCGTACTGCCACACCGACGTCACGCCAACGTCATGCCCATCACGCCGCATGCGCGCCCGCGCCGCTCTCGGATGCAGCCTTTTAAAACTGGCGAATGACGAGTATCCTAAAAAGAGCACTCCCCGTTCGGACGGCGAATCGCGTGCCCTGACTCCCGTCCGATTGCATTGCGGCCTCATCGCATCGCGCACAGCGCGGCGATGGCGGCGTCCGCTTCGCGCCGCCGGCCGCACGACCCTTTCCCCCAACAATCGTCAGGAGAGCTGGTGAGCCGACTCGTCGTCGTATCCAATCGCATTGCAGATCCCCGTAAAGCCGCGGCCGGCGGCCTCGCCGTTGCCGTGAAGGACAGCCTGCAGGAAACCGGCGGCGTATGGTTCGGCTGGAGCGGCAGGCTACGCGGCGGCGACGATCAGCCCACGCATGGCGACGAGGTGCAGATCCAGAATGTCGGCGGCATCCAGCTCGCGACGATCGACCTCGACCCGCAGGATTACGACGCGTACTACCTCGGTTATTCGAACAACGTGCTGTGGCCGGTGTTTCACTACCGGCTCGATCTCGCGCAATTCGACCGCCGCTTCGCCGACGGCTACCGGCGCGTGAACCAGCTGTTCGCACGCAAGCTGCGCACGCTGCTGCGGCCCGACGACACCATCTGGGTACACGACTACCAGCTGATTCCGCTCGCCGCCGAACTGCGCGCGATGGGTTGCCCGAATCCGATCGGCTTCTTCCTGCATATCCCGATGCCGCCGCCGCCGATCATGGCCGCGATCCCGGAACACGAATGGCTGATGCGTTCGCTGTTCGCGTACGACCTCGTCGGCTTCCAGACCGAATCGGACCTGCTGCACTTCGAGCATTACGTCGAAGCGGAAGCGGGTGCCGCGCGGCTGCCGGACGGCCGCCTGCGCGCATTCGGCCGCACGCTGTCGGCCGGTGCATTCCCGATCGGCATCAACGTCGACGAGTTCGAGTCGCTCGCCCGCGATCGCGACGGCATCGACATGTTCGATCGGATGCGCGATGAATATTCGCGCCGCCAGTTGCTCGTCGGCGTCGACCGGCTCGACTACACGAAGGGGCTGCCGCAGCGCGTGCATGCGTTCCGCCAGTTGCTCGAACAGTATCCGGAGAACCGCAACCGCGCGACGCTGATCCAGATCGCCGCGCCGAGCCGCGAGGATCTCGGCGCCTACGACGACCTGCGGCGCGAGATGGACAGCCTGTGCGGCGCGATCAACGGCGATTACGGCGAACTCGAATGGATGCCGATGCGCTACATTCACCGCACCGTTGCGCGCAAGCGCTTGCCGGGTCTCTACCGCGCAAGCCGCGTCGCGCTCGTCACGCCGCTGCGCGACGGGATGAACCTCGTCGCGAAGGAGTTCCTCGCCGCGCAGGACGCGACCGACCCGGGCGTGCTCGTGCTGTCGCGTTTCGCGGGCGCGGCCGAGCAATTGAAGTCGGCGCTGCTCGTCAATCCGTACGACACGCAAGGCACCGCGCAGGCCATCCAGCGCGCGCTCGCGATGCCGCTCGAGGAACGCCGCCAGCGTCATGCGGCGCTGATGGCGATCGTGCGCAAGACCGACGTGCACTGGTGGCGCACGCGCTTTCTCGAAGCGCTCGCCGAAGCGGCCGAAGTCGCCGCGGCCACCGAGCACTGACCGCACTCACCCGTCCGTCGCCGCGTATTCCATCACCGTGCCGTTCGCGTCGCACAGGTCGACCGCGATCGGGATGCCCGCACGCATGCTCTCGGTGACGACGCAATACGCATCGAAGCGGTCGAGCACGCGCGTCGCCGCCGCGAGATCCGACCACGTTTTCCCGATCGACAGCCGCACGGACATCGCGCCCACGCGCACCCTGCCCGTTTCGTTCCGCACCATGTCGACGTCGATGTGCGCGGCGACCGGCTGCGGATCGACATGATGCTTTTCCAGCGCGAACAGCAGGCTTGCCGCGAGACAGCTCGCGACGGCCGCGGCAAGCAGCCGGACGGGGTTCGGCCCGTTTCCGGCGCCGAGCGGCGGCGGCTCGTCGATCAGCACCGGCGACAGCGTCGTGCCGGCAAACGTGACTTCGAAGCAAAAGCGCGCTTGCTGCGCGACCTTGACCGATACGTGCGGCTCGCTCATGGCGACTCCGTGGCGGAAAAGAGGGAATTGAATCGCGGCGCGGTACCGCATCGGCGCGCGCCGGTCGCAGGTCGGTAGCGCGTTCAGCGCTCGGGCTCGCGCGGCGGCCCGTACGCGACGAAATCGCGCTCGACCGCGGAAGCCTGCTCCGGCGCGATCGCGTCACCGCGCGGGCTGGTGTCGTCATCGGGTGCCGCTGCCGCGGCAGACGACGATTCGATGCGCCCGTCGATCAGCGCCTGCAGCGCGTCGCGTTCGAGCACCTCGCATTGCAACAGCCGTTGCGCGATGCGTTCGAGCGCATCACGGCGTTCGCCGAGCGTCGCCGCGACACGCGTATGCGCGTCGGCCAGCAGCGTGCGCACCTCGTCGTCGATCATCCGCGCGGTATGCTCGCTGCAGCGTCCGTCGGCCGCCCGCCAAGCGCCGGGGATGCCCTGATGCGAATCGCCGTCGTCGAACGTCGCAAGCCCGATCTTCTCGCTCATCCCGTACTGCATGACCATGTGACGCGCCATCGCGGTCGCGCGTTCGAGATCGTTCTGTGCGCCCGTCGACACGTCGCCGAACACGAGTTCTTCCGCGACCCGCCCGCCGAGCAGCGCATCGATCCGGTCGAGCAGCTCGCTCCTGCGCAGCACGTAGCGATCCTCGGTCGGCACCTGCTGCGTATAGCCGAGCGCGGCGACGCCGCGCGGAATGATCGACACCTTCTTCACCGGATCGCAATGCGCGCGGCTTTCCGCGACGAGCGCATGGCCGGCCTCGTGATACGCGATGGTCAGCTTCTCCTGTGCGTTCATCACGCGGCTCTTGCGCTCGAGGCCCGTCAGCGCGCGGTCGATCGCCTCGTCGAAGTCGGCCATGCCGATCGCCGGCTTGCCGAGTTCGGCCGCATGCAGCGCCGCTTCGTTGACGACGTTCGCGAGATCGGCGCCGACGAAGCCCGGCGTGCGCGACGCGAGTTCGCCGAGGTCCACGTCGGGCGCGAGCTTCACGCGCTTCACGTGCACGCCGAGGATCTGCCGGCGGCCGTTCACGTCGGGCCGGTCGATCGCGATATGACGATCGAAGCGGCCGGGCCGCAGCAACGCGGGATCGAGAATCTCCGGCCGGTTCGTCGCGGCCATGATGATCACGCCGGAACCGGCCTGGAAGCCGTCCATCTCGACAAGCAACTGGTTGAGCGTCTGTTCACGCTCGTCGTTGCCCGACATCGGGCCGACGCCGCGCACCTTGCCGAGTGCATCGAGCTCGTCGACGAACACGATGCACGGCGCCTTCTGCTGCGCCTGTTCGAACAGGTCGCGCACCCGCGCCGCGCCCACGCCGACGAACATCTCGACGAACGCCGAGCCGCTGATCGAGAAGAACGGCACGGCCGCCTCGCCGGCCACCGCGCGCGCCAGCAGCGTCTTGCCCGTGCCCGGCGCGCCGACGACGAGCACGCCCTTCGGAATCTTGCCGCCGAGCCGCTGGTAGCGATCGGGGTTGCGCAGGAACGCGACGAGCTGCTGCAGCTCGGCCTTCGCCTCGTCGATGCCCGCGATATCGTCGAACGTGATGCCGGTTTCCTGCTGCACGTACACGCGCGCCCGGCTCTTGCCCATCCCGGTGAAATCCTGCAGCCCGCCGCGTCTGCGCAGCATCATGTTCCATATGAACACGAACAGCACGAGCGGCAGCAGCCACGAAGCCAGCGACGCGATCCAGCCGGTGTCGGGCGTGCCGTGATAGCGAATGCCGGCGGCGGTCAGCGTGTCGGTGAGATGCTCGTCGGTCACGCGGTTGGTCGTGAAGCGCCACGGCGTGCCGGCCTGCTGCACGACCGCGGCCTCGGATGCCGGCAGCAACGTCGCGGCCTGCGGCATCTTCAGCGTGCCCGTGATCTGCGTGGGGCCGACCTCGAGATCGTCGACGAGCCGCGAGGCGACGAGCCGGTGGAAATCGCTGTAGGCGATCGACGCCGACGTCTGGTGCAACATCAGCAGTTGCGCCGCGAACAGCACGAAGAAGCCCGCCGCGATCAGCAATCCCGGGTAGTCGAATTTCTTGTCCATGGCATCGGGCCGGCCATCCACGCTGCGCGGCACACGCTCACGCAGGCACGCACGCGCAGTCGGCGCGCGGCATCGGCCGCCATGCGAAAGCGCCATTCATCCGCGCCATCGTCGCCTCGCTTGATCGCCTCGTTTCGTCGCATCGATGACGCCGCGGCGACGCCGTCGGCCGGCGCCGCCGGGCGATCCTCGCCCGGGCGGCACGCCGCGACGTGCCGCCCCTGAATCCAGTCTAGTTCGCGCACGCGCGTCGCGCATCGCCCGCCGCGCGAACCGAATCGTCCGACAAACGCCTTTCATCGGCAGCCCCAGCCGCGTTATAGTCGCGTTCGTGACATTTTTATGACAGTTACATCGCGCCCGCTTGCACGCAACGCGGGCCGTTGCTTTCCGTCGCGCGTCGCGGCAGCCTGTGCGACGCCGCCGCGCATCGAACCACACCGCCAACCCGCCCATTCGAGGAGCACACGACGTGAACGACACCCCCGATCGCCCCGACGACCTTCCCGCCGATCCCGACCGCCGCCGCATGCTCGGCGGCCTCGCCGCGCTCGGTGCGGGTGTCGCGCTCAGCGGCTGTGAAACCACGCCGGGCAGCGCACCGCGTTCCGCCGCCGACCTGCGCGTCGACGAAGCGTTGCGCGAACGCGTGCGCCACATCGTCGTGATCTATGCGGAAAACCGCAGCTTCGCGAACCTGTACGGCGATTTCCCGGGTGTGCGCCATCCGCTGAGCGAAGTGCGGCCCGAGCAGGCGCAGCAGCTCGATCGCGACGGCAAGACGCCGCTGCCCGTGCTGCCGAAGATCTGGGGCGGGCTCGTGCCGCAGGCGCAGGAAGTGGACGGCAAACGCTACGCGATCGCCGAGCGCGACATCGACAAGCTGCCGAACGCGCCGTTCCGGGTCGCCGATGCGCAGGGCAAGCCGCTGCCGAACGGCGTGATCACGCGCGACCTGTGGCACCGCTTCTACCAGAACCAGATGCAGATCGCGGCCGGCCGCAACAACCAGTTCGCCGCGTGGGCCGATTCGGGCGGCCTCGTGATGGGCCATTACCGCAATTCGGCCGACACGCTGCGGCTGTGGAATCTCGCGCGGCAATACACGCTGTGCGACAACTTCTTCATGGCGGCCTTCGGCGGTTCGTGGATGAACCACATGTTCCTGATCTCCGCGCAGCCGCCGATGTATCCGGACGCGCACAAGCATCCGCACGCGGCCAAGCTGCTGTCGAAGGTAGAAGGCGACGATCCTGCCGGCACGCGCCTGAAGCTCGCCGACGATTCGCCCGCGTCCGCGCTCGACGGCCCGCCGAAGTTCGCGGTCGACGGCCCGCTGACGCCCGACGGCTACGGTGTGAACACGATGGCACCGCCGTACCAGCCGAGCTACGTGCCACCGCCCGACCCGGGCAACGCCGCGTATGCGGACCCGGCCGACCATCGCGTGATGCCGCCGCAGGGCTATGCGACGATCGGCGATCGCCTGTCGGAGAAGAACATCGACTGGGCGTGGTACAGCGGCGCGTGGCAGTACGCGCTCGAGCATCGCGACACGGGCACCGTGCCGGATTTCCAGTACCACCACCAGCCGTTCAACTACTTCGTGAACTATGCGCCGGGCACCGAAGCCCGCCGCCAGCACCTGCGCGACGCGGGGCTCGGCGACGATCCGTCGACGAACCGCTTCATCGCCGACATCGACGCGGGCCGCCTGCCGGCCGTCACGTTCTACAAGCCGCAGGGCAACCTAAACATGCATGCGGGCTACGCGGACATCGAATCGGGCGACCGCCACATTGCAACCGTGATCGACCATATCCGGCGCGGGCCGCAATGGGCGAACACCGTGATCGTGATGACGCACGACGAGAACGGCGGCTGGTGGGATCACGTCGCGCCGCCGGTCGGCGACCGCTGGGGCCCGGGCTCGCGGATTCCGGCGCTCGTGATCTCGCCGTTCGCGAAAAAGGGCTTCGTCGATCACACGCTGTACGACACCAACTCGATCCTGCGCTTCATCAGCCGCGTGCACGGGCTCGCGCCGCTCGACGGCGTGGCCGCGCGCAACAAGGCATTCGCCGCGCGCGGCGAGACGCCGCCGGGCGATCTCACGAACGCGCTCGACCTCGGCTGACGGCCGGGTGGTCGCGTGATCGGTGATCGCGTGACCGCTTGAAACGACGACGCCCCGGGCAATGCGATGGATTGCCCGGGGCGTCTTTCGTTTACGGCACCGCTACGCGGCGCTGCGCAATGCGTCGCGCACCGCCTGCGCGGCGTGCAGGCCGGCCTGCCGGCCGAAGAACGTCGCGTCGGCCAGCGACAGCCCCGAGCTGTACCCGGCGCCCCAGCGCGGCAACCCGCACGTCGTGCGCCCGGCCGCATAGAGGCCAGGCACCGGCGCGCGCGTTGCATCGAGCACCTGCCCGGTCGGCAGCGTGTCGAGCCCGCCGAGCGTGAAATGCGGATAAAACGCGTAGTCGATCCGGCAATCGAGCGCGACGAACGGCGGTTCGATCAGCGGCTGCAGCCACTTCTTCGCCTTGTGAAACAGCGGATCGGCGCCTTCGGCCGCATGACGGTTGTAGACGTCGACGGTCGCCGTCAGCGTACCGGCCGGCATCTGCAGGTCGCGTTCGACTTCGTCCCAGGTTTCGCCGGCCGCCGCGATGCCGATCCGCGCGATCGCGGGCGGCTCCTGGTACGTCGCGTGGTCGACGAGCAGGTAGATGCGGTCGTCGGCCTGGTGGAACGCATGATGGCCCGTGCGGCCGTGGTAGCCGTCCTCGTTGATGAAGCGCTGCCCGCGCGCGTTCACGAAAATGCCCTTGATCAGCGATTCGGGCGCATAGAACGGCAGGCTGACGAAACCCTGGTCCATGTGGATCGCCGCGCCGCCCGCGCTCTGGCCGAGCAGGATGCCCGAGCCGTCGTCGCCGGGGCTGCCGATCGGTTCGTCCGAGCGCAGGAACTGCGGCGCATGCCTGCGCACCATGTCGCGGTTCATCGCAAAGCCGCCCGCGCACAGGATCACCGCGCGGCGCGCACGCACGAACGCCGTCTCGCCATACGCGCGCAGCACGACGCCGCGCACCGCGCCGCCGTCGTCGACGATCAGCGCGAGCGCACGCGTGTCATAGCGCGTCGCGACGCCGAGCGCCGCCACGCGTTCCGCCAGCACACGCATCAGCATCTGCCCGCCGCCCCAGCCCGGCCATTGCGGCGTGTGGCCGCGCGGACACGGTTTCGCGGCCTCGTTGAACGGCCAGGCCTCCTCGCTGCCCGACCAGATCAGGCAGTCGTCGGTTTCCGGCTCGACGATCCGCTCGGCGATGAACGTGTTCTTGTACGTGAGGCCCTGCGCGACCAGCCAGTCGTGATGCGCAAGGCTTTCGTTCGCGTAGAGGCGCACCTTCGCTTCGTCGGCATCGCGGCCGCCCGCGAGCATCAGGTAGCGGTACAGGTCCTCGGTGTCGTCGGTGAAGCCGGCCTGCCGCTGGGCAGGCGTGCCGCCGCTGCCGCCGAGGTAGATCTCGCCGCCCGACAGCGCGCTCGTGCCGCCGTAGCTCGATGCGCGCTCGACGATCAGCGTGTCGGCGCCGGCGCTCGCGGCTTCGATCGCCGCGCATGCGCCGGCCGCGCCGAAGCCGACGATCACGACGTCGTGTTCGGCGTCCCAGCGATGCACGTCGCAGGTGTTCAGGGGGCGGGTCAGGGAATGGTCGGATGACATGGAGAATGGGTCAGCGTGAAGGAAATCGGCGGACGTGGCGTGGGCCTGCGGACACGCGGCCTGATGCTGGCGTCGCCGCGTCGTTGCCGCGTCGTTGCCGCTGCGAGCGCGCGGCGGTGCGAACGCAAACCGTGCGCCGTCTGATGCGCGGTTGAAGTCGAACAACGTTGTGCCGGCCCGGCAGATCGGCCGCGCCGACGCGTGACGCTTGCGCCGTGGCGCCGGCAAAAACCGTCCGTGTGCCGCCGCAACGCGACGGCTGCCGGCCAGCGCGGCGCGCGGCCGCGCTGGCGTTACATGCCGCGCAGCGCGGCGAAACCGAAGTGCGACGGATCGATCGGCACGCAACCGGTCGGCAGGCCATTCGGGTCGACCGAGCGGCATTGCAGGATGCCGGCCGCATACGGCGGCGACGGGAGCTGATCGGCTCCGTATCGCGCCATCGCCATGGCAGCGAACGTGCCCATTGCCAATACGCACAGCTTGCGAGTCGTCAGTCTCATGATCGTCGTCCCCTCCGGTTGGCCGCTCGTGCGGTTCGTGTCCGGTGCGCCTCTGTTGCCGCACCGGATGACTGCACGGTAGCCAGCGCCCGGCCGCCAGCCATCGTCCATTTCGACTAGGGGCAAACGCTGAGCGGAGGTCATACGGCATGCGGCGTCGCAACATCGCGGGCAACGGATTCGCATGCGCGGAGGGAACACTTCACGTCGTGCGCCTTTCGCGACAGGCCAAGTCAATCATCAGACCCATGCCGCACGTCGGCCGCTGCGCCGCACCATCGCGTAACGCGCGGCCGCCGGCCCCGGTGTTTTCCCCGAGCCTCGCCCTGCTCCGTATGGATGATGGATCGCGACCGGTCCGATGCGAACCTGCGCGTCGACGTCGTAATGCCGCCGCGTCCGCATTCGCGACGCGGCCGACTCTTTCCGTTCTTCCACGGGAGCACCGCATGACCGATTCGAATCCCCGCCACGCGCTGTACGAACTTGCGTGCCGCTACGCGCAAGCCGTCGACCGGCGCGACTGGCCGCGGCTCACCAGCCTCTTCACCGCCGATGCAACCCTTGCCGGTCCCGGCTTCCGCTTCGACGACCGCGACGCGATCGTCGCCGGCATGCGCGTGATCGAGCGCTACGAGGCCACCCAGCATCACGTGCACAACCAGCTCGTCACGCTCGACGGCGGCGAGGCCGACGTCGAGACCTACGGCATCGCGTGCCACGTGTATGTACGCGACGGCGTGAAGCGCAAGCTCGACTGGGGGCTGCGCTATCGCGACCGCTGCGTGTTCGACGGCGGCACGTGGCGCTTCGCCGCGCGCACGCTGCACGTCGACTGGGCGCAAGACCTGCCGCTGGAGGGCTGAACGATGCGCACCTCCCTTCCCCTCGACGGCCGCACCGCGCTCGTGACGGGCGGCGCCGGCGGCATCGGCGCGGCCTGCGCGCACGCGCTCGTCGCCGACGGCGCGGCCATCGTGCTGATGGGCCGTCGCCGTGACGCGCTCGAACGCACGCAACGGCACCTGACCGACGCGGTGCCCGGCAGCCGCGTCGCGATCCACGCGGGCGATGCGTGCGACGAAACCGACCTGCAGGCCGCGCTCGACTGTGCGTGGGCACTCGACGGCCGCCTCGACATCGTCGTGCCGACGGTCGGCGGCGCCGGGTTCCGGCCGCTGCTGATGCACGACGCCGACACGTTCCGCGCGGAGATCGACCTGAACCTGCACAGCGCGTTCGCCGCGATCCGCCATGCGGCGCCGCGGCTGGCCGCGAGCGGCGGCGGCGCGATCGTCTGCATCTCGTCGACCGCCGCGCAGATCAACTTCCGCTGGCTGACCGCGTACTGCACCGCGAAGGCCGCGCTCGAAGCGCTCGTGCGCGGCGCGGCCGAGGAGCTGGCCGGCGCGAAGATCCGCGTGAACGCGGTGCGCCCGGGCCTCACGCGCTCCGAAGCGACCGCGCCGATGTTCGACAACCGCGCACTGGTCGACAGCTTTCTCGAACAGATCCCGCTCGGCACGCTCGGCGAACCCGAAGCGATCGCGCACGCGGTGCGTTATCTCGCGGGCCCCGAGTCGGGCTGGGTGACCGGCCAGAGCTTCGCGGTCGACGGCGGCCACGAGCTGCGCACGAACCCGCGCGTCGACGACACGATCGCGCAGATCTACGGCGCGGCCGCGCTCGACGCAGTCAAGGCCGGCCGTGCACCGGGCGCCGCATGAGCGCCCGCCTTCTTTCAACTTCACAGGACATCGACCGACCATGAATCGAGTCGCAAACAAGGTCGCGCTGATCACCGGCGCGGCAAGCGGCGTCGGCCGCGCGGATGCGCTGCTGCTCGCCGCCGAAGGCGCGCGCGTCGTGCTGACCGACATCGACGAGGACGCGGGCCGTACGCTCGCACGCGAGATCGGCGACGCGGCGCTGTTCGTGCGCCACGACATCGCCGACGAAGACGGCTGGCGGCATGCGCTCGCCGCGACGCTCGACCGCTTCGGCCGGCTCGACGTGCTCGTCAACAACGCGGCGATCTGCCCGGTCGGCTCGATCGAGGAGACGAGCCTCGACACGTGGCGGCGCGTGATGCGCACCAATGCGGACGGTTATTTCCTCGGCTGCAAGTACGCGATCGGCGCGATGAAGGGCAACGACACGCCGGGCTCGATCGTGATGATGTCGTCGGTCGCCGCGCTCGGCGGGCTGCCGATGATGTGCGCGTACACCGGCTCGAAAGGCGCGGTGACGGCGCTCGCGCGCAGCGTCGCCGTGCACTGCAAGCGCAGCGGCTACCGGATCCGCTGCAACTCGATCCACCCGGACGGGATCTGGACGCCGATGACGCAGGCGCTGATGCCTGACCTCGACCCGGCCGCTCTCGGCATCGGCAGCGACCCGATGGCGCGCATGTGCGACCCGCAGGACGTCGCGAATCTCGTGCTGTTCCTCGCCTCCGACGAATCGCGCTTCGTGAACGGCGCGGAACTGCGGATCGACAACGCGCAACTGGTGTCGTCGCTGTGACGCGACGCAACGCTTTTCCATTCGAAGGAGTGCATCGATGATTTCATTCACCGGCAAGACCGTGCTGGTCACGGGCGGCGGCGCGGGCATCGGCCGTGCGTGCGCGGAAGCATTCGGCGCGGCGGGCGCGCGCGTCGCCGTGGCCGAGATCGACGCGGCCCGCGCGCAGGACGTGCGGCAGGCGCTCGAAGCGGCGGGCGTCGACGCGCTCGTCGGTACCGTGGACGTCACGCGCCGCGACGAGGTCGATGCGTTCGCGCGGACGGTCGACGCGCGCTTCGGCGGCCTCGACGTGCTCGTCAACAATGTCGGCGATTTCCTGCAGATCGCGAAACCGTTCGACGACTACACCGACGACGACATCGCGCGGCTGTTCGACGTGAACCTGCGCCAGGTATTCGTCGTCACGCGCGCGATGCTGCCGTTGCTGCGCAAGCGCGGCGCGGGCAGCAGCATCGTCGGCGTATCGTCGATCGAAGGCTTCCGCGCGATTCCGAACTGTTCGGTGTACGCATCGTTCAAGGCCGCGCTCACCGGCTTCACGAAAAGCCTCGCGCTCGAACTCGGGCCGGCCGGCATCCGCGTGAACCAGATCGCGCCCGAAACCACCGAGACGCCGCAGGTGCCCGTCAGCGCGATGGTCGCGGCCGAGCACCATGACCACATCCCGCGCTGGATTCCGCTCGGGCGCTTCGGCGCGGCCGGCGACATCGCGGGCGCCGCGCTGTACCTCGCGAGCCCGCTCGCCGCGTGGGTCACCGGCACGACGCTGCACGTCGACGGCGGCGCCCTCGCGGCGGCCGGCTGGTATCGCGACCCGAAAGGCTTCTGGACCAACATGCCCGTCGTCACGGGTAACGGCTTCAATTTCTGAGCGACGGCCGCGCACCAGCGCGGCTTCATCCGTTCATTTCTCGCGGCGCGCGTGCGCCGCCACCGGAGACACCATGAAGATCCTGATCGTCGGCGGCACCGGCCTCATCGGCGGCCATGCCGCGCTGCACCTGCATGCGCAGGGCAACCACGTCACGCTCGCCGCGCGCAAGCCGCCCGCGGCCGGCAGCGCGCTCGCGCAGTTCGACGTGCTGCTGCGCGACTATGTCGCCGGCAACTTCACGCGCGACGATCTCGCGCCGTTCGACGCGATCGTGTTCGCGGCCGGCAACGACATCCGCCATCTGCCGCCCGGCACCGACGAAGCCGCGCACTGGGAACGCGCGAACGTCGACGCGGTGCCGCGTTTCTTCGCGCTCGCGCGCGACGCGGGCGTGAAGCGCGCCGTGCTCGTCGGCAGCTTCTATCCGCAGGTCGCACCGGCACTCGTCGATACGGTGCCGTACGTGCGCTCGCGCCATCTCGCCGACGAACGCGTACGTGCACTCGCGACACCGTCATTCACGGTGTGCAGCGTCAATGCGCCTTTCGTCGTCGGGTCGGTACCGGGGCTGCGCAACGAGATGTTCGCCGCGTACACGGGTTATGCGCGGGGCCAGTTCGCGGGGCTGCCCGTGTACGGGCCGGCCGGCGGCAGCAACTTCATCTCGACGCAATCGCTGTCGGAAGCGATCTGGGGTGCGCTTCAGCGTGGCGAAGCGGGCAAGGCCTACCTCGTCGGCGACGAGAACCTGAGCTTCGCCGACTACTTCGCCGCATTCTTCCGCGCGGCCGGCAACCCGCAACCCGTGCCGTCGCTCGACCAGGAGCATCCGCTGTTGCCCGACATGGCGATCTACACGGGGCGCGGCAATGTCGTGTCGTACGAGCCCGATCCGGCCGATAGCGCGCTGCTGCGCTACCGGCGCGGCGACGTGCAGCGTGCGGTCGACGAGGTCGTCGCGCATTGCAGCGCGCAGTAAGCGAGCCGCGCACACGCGGCGCGGATGCGAAAACGTCCCGCCGCCGGCGATGCATGCCGGCGGCGGGACGTCAGGTTGACGCGGCGATGCGTCGCTGCGGATCGTCAGGCGCCGAGGCGCTGTTCGATCTTCTTCATCGTGTCGGTCATTTCGGCCGGCAGGCGCAGCTTCAGCGTGTCGAACAGCGCCGCATGCAGTTTCAGCTCCTCGCGCCATTCGTCAGCGTTCATCGACGTCACCGCGTCGAACTGCTCGCGCGTGAAATCGAGCCCGTCCCAGTGCAGATCTTCATACGCGGGCGATACGCCGAACGCATGCTCGCCGCCACCGCCGGTGCCTTCGAGACGATCGAGCATCCACTTCAGCACGCGCATGTTCTCGCCGAAGCCCGGCCACACGAACTTGCCGTTCGCGTCCTTGCGGAACCAGTTCACGCAGTAGATCTTCGGCAACGCGGCGCCCGCGCCTTCGAGCTGCTTGCCGAGTTTCAGCCAGTGAGCGAAATAATCGCTGACGTTATAGCCGCAGAACGGCAGCATCGCGAACGGGTCGCGACGCACGATGCCTTGCTGGCCGACCGCCGCGGCGGTCGTCTCCGAGCCCATCGTCGCGGCCATGTACACGCCTTCGACCCAGTCGCGCGCCTCGGTCACGAGCGGCACCGTCGTCGAGCGACGGCCGCCGAAGATGAACGCATCGATCGGCACGCCGGCCGGGTTCTCCCAGTGTCCGTCGATCGACGGACACTGCGCGGCCGGTGCGGTAAAGCGCGAGTTCGGATGCGCGGCCTTGCGGCCCGTTTCCTTGCCGATCTCCGGCGTCCACGGGTTGCCTTGCCAGTCGGTCAGCTTCGCGGGCGGCGTGTCGGTCAGCCCTTCCCACCACACGTCGCCGTCTTCCGTCAGCGCGACGTTCGTGAAGATCACGTTTTCCGTCAGCGTCGAGATCGCGTTCGGGTTCGTCTTCACGCCGGTGCCCGGCGCGACGCCGAAGAAGCCGGCTTCCGGGTTGATCGCATACAGGCGGCCGTCGCGGCCCGGCTTCAGCCACGCGATATCGTCGCCGATCGTCGTGACCTTCCAGCCGTTGAAGCCCTGCGGCGGAATCAGCATCGCGAAGTTGGTCTTGCCGCATGCGGACGGGAACGCAGCCGCGACGTGATATTTCTTGCCGGCCGGCGACGTCACGCCGAGGATCAGCATGTGCTCGGCGAGCCAGCCCTGGTCGCGGCCCATCGTCGATGCGATGCGCAGCGCGAAGCACTTCTTGCCGAGCAGCGCGTTGCCGCCGTAGCCCGAGCCGAAGCTCCAGATCTCGCGCGTTTCGGGGAAATGCACGATGTACTTGACCGGGTTGCACGGCCACGGCACGTCCTGCTGGCCCGCTTCGAGCGGATGGCCGACGCTGTGCACGCACGGCACGAATTCGCCGTCCTCGCCGAGCACGTCGTACACGTCGCGGCCCATGCGCGTCATGATCCGCATGTTCACCGCAACGTACGGGCTGTCGGACAGTTCGACGCCGACGTGCGCGATCGGCGAGCCGAGCGGGCCCATCGAGAACGGCACGACATACAGCGTGCGGCCGCGCATCGAGCCGCGGAACAGGCCGTTGAGCGTCTCGCGCATTTCGGCGGGCTCGATCCAGTTGTTGGTCGGGCCGACGTCATCGCGCGATGCCGAGCAGATGAACGTGCGATCCTCGACGCGTGCAACGTCGGACGGATCGGATTGCGCGAGATACGAGTTCGGGCGCTTCGCCGGGTTCAGGCGCGTGAGCGTGCCCTGGTCGACCATCGCCTGGCACAGCGCATCGTTTTCTTCCTGCGAACCGTCGCACCACACGATGCGCGCGGGCTCCGTGAGCGCCGCGATGCGCGACACCCAGTCGATCAGCTTGCGATGTTTGACGAAAGCCGGAGGAGCGATCAGCGGGCCGTGTGTTGTCGCTTCGGCCAGATTGTTTTGCGACATGAGGATGTCTCCAGATTATTGGGCGGGGATGGGGAATGCGGGGTGAACCCGCCAGATGGGGAATGCGATTGGAGCGCAGGACGCAGCAACGCGCAGCGCGGTACACGCGAGCTGTGCGCGTGTCGATGCCGCGATGCGGGCGAGAGAATGTGATGTCTCGTTAGAAGATGCGAACGCGAGTTTCGCCATGCATGCAACCTGCCTTACAACTTCCATGCCGGCCAGCATACCATCGCCGATATTGCTCGGGCGTTGCGTTGCAACAAGAAACAACTGTGACGTCGTGCCGGCACATGCGTTGCCGGCAAGTCATGTCGACGGCGTCGACGCGTCCGCTTTCGGGGACGAAACGGCCGGAACGTCCATCCGGCAATGGTTTCGGGGAAGCGATAAATTCGGCTCGCCGGACGCACGCATGACGATCGCGCATGCGCGCCCGGCGAATTCGTGTTTTCGCTACTCAGGCAAACCCTGAATTAGGTTGCGTACACAAACATCCGGCCCGAAAGCTTGATGAACGCCACTGCTCAAAACGGCGCGCCCGGCAATCCGGGGTAATACGCGCCCGCCGCCATCCCGCCGTCGACGGCCAGTTCGGCGCCGTTGCAATACGACGCTTCGTCGCTCGCGAGGAACAGCGTTGCGCGTGCGATCTCGTCGGGCAGGCCGACGCGCTGCAGCGGCACGTTCGCATAGTGCTTGTTGACCTCCTCGAGCGGTGCGCCCGTCGGGTTCGACATCACGGTGTTCACGCCGCCCGGATGGATCGAATTCACGCGCACGCCCTGGTGACCGAGTTCGAGTGCGGCGACCTTCGTCAGCCCGCGCACGCCCCACTTGCTCGACACGTACGCGGCAAGCGCATTCACGCCGCGCAGGCCGTCCACCGACGAGATGTTGACGATCGACCCGCTCTTCCGCTCGATCATGCGCGGCGCGATCGTGCGGATACCGACGAACGTGCCGACGAGGTTGATCGACACCGCACGTTCGAAATCGCGTTTCGACAGCTCGGTGATGCCGCCGAACGTCAGCACGGCCGCATTGTTGACGAGCACGTCGATGCGGCCGAACTGTTCGACCGTCGCTTCGGCAACGCGCACCCAGTTCGCTTCGTCGGCCACATCGAGGCGCATGAAACGCGCCGCATCGCCGAGCTCGCGCGCGAGCGCTTCGCCTTCCGCGTCGAGCACGTCGCCGATCACGACGCGCGCGCCTTCTTCAACGAACAGCCTGCACGTTGCCGCGCCCATGCCACGCGCGCCGCCCGTGACGATCGCTACTTTTCCTTCCAGTCGACCCATGTCGTCCTCTCTTCGATTCCGGTTTGCCGGCCGCCACGCGCAGGCATGCGCGTGCGTGCCGAATTCGTGATTGGCACGCGGCACACGCCGCGCGCCGTCAGCCCCGCCGTCAGCCCCAGTAAGCCTGCCCACCGTCGAGCGGCAGCGTCGCGCCCGTCAGGTACGCGGCATCGCGGCTCGCGAGAAACACGATCGCGCGCCCGATGTCCTGCTCGCAGTCGCCTACGCGTCCAAGCGGAATCGTGCGGAAAAACGCGGCGGCTTCGTGCGGATTCGCATCGACCCAGCCTTTCAGGCCCGGCGACAACGCATGCGGCGCGACCGCGTTGACGCGAATGCCGTCCGCGCCCCATTCGCACGCGGCTGCGCGCGTCAGCGCACGAATCGCCTCCTTGGTCGCCGCGTACGCGCCGTACCCTGACGCATCCCAGCGCACCGCGGCCGACGAGGCGAAATTGACGATCATGCCGTCGCCCTTCAGATGCGGATGACACGCGCGCATCATCCGCAGCGTCGCCATCGGCCCCGATTCGAGCCCCGCCAGAAAATCCTCGTCGGTCACGTCGAGCAGGCGGCCGAGCGGCACGACCTGCGCGTTGTTGATCAGGATCTGCACGCCGCCGAACCGCTCGACGACCGCGTCGACGCAATGCGCGATCTGCGCGGCGTCCATCACGTCGCACACGAATGGCGCCGCTTCGCCGCCGCGTGCGCGGATCGCGTCGCAGGTCGCGAGCAGCTTGTCGCGCGTGCGACCGACCACCGCGACGTGTGCGCCCTCGGCCGCGAGCGCGTGCGCGACACCCTGGCCGACGCCCTGCCCCGCGCCCGTCACGAGCGCGACCTTGCCCTTCAGGATGCCCATGCTCGCCCCTTAAGCGACGATTGCCGGATGCGCCTGCACGGGCCCGCCGAGCAGCTCGCGATAGGACGGCGGCTGCTTGCCGTCGAGATCGGCGATGCCGTACTGCAGCGCGGCTTCCGCGCCGACGAGCACCTGCCCCGACAGCGCCATGCGCTGCGGATCGCCGTGGATCGCGTGAATCACGCGGCCCGTGAATTCCGGGCTTTCGGCGACGAGCGAGAATTCCTTGTAGAGGTCCGGATGCTCGTCCCACACGCGCGTCGTGCGCTCCGTGCGCAGCGGGCCCATCCAGATCGACACGGCCGCGACGTCGAACGGCTTCAGGTCGACGGCCATGTCCTTCGCGAATTTGTCGACGCCGGATTTCTGCGCGCCGTACGCGGCGCCGTGCATGTAGCAGCTCGCGCCGAACGACGACGTGAACGCGATCAGCCCGCTGCGGCGCTTCGCCATCAGCGCCGCCGCATGCCAGCTCGCGACATAGGCCGAACGCAGCCCGACGTCGAGGATGTTCACGAGATCGAGCGACTTCTCCCAGAACGGGCCCGGCAGGATCAACTGGTCGTGCAGGTAGGTCGCGTTGTTGACGAGAATGTCGAGCCGCCCGCTTTCGCGTTCGACGCGCTCGAACAGCGCCTTCACCTGCGCGTCGTCCGCGTGGTCGCAGGCCACCGCGATCCCGCGGCCGCCGAGCGCGTCGATCTCGCGCGCGGTCTCGTGAATCGTGCCGGGCAGCGGCGCATCGCCTTCGTTCTGCGAGCGGCCCGTCACGTAGACGGTCATACCGGCCGCGCCGAGCGCGCGCGCGATGCCTTTGCCCGCGCCGCGCGATGCGCCCGTCACGACGGCGACCGGCGTCTCGTGGTTCTGTGTCATGTTCGATGTCTCCAGTGGAATGTCCGCCACGCGCGTGGCGATGGCGTGCGTCAGGCGGCCGGCGGCTGCGCGCCGGCGAACAGCACGCCCGGTGTGTCGCCTTCGTAGCGGGCCGACAGCGTCGACGTGACGACGCAGCGCGTGGCCGCGATCTTCCATTCGCCGTCGACCTTCCGGTATTCGTCGTCGTAATACGCGCCGAGCTGCGTGAGCGTGCGCGCGTTCGTATCGATCATCTGGTAGTGCAGGCCCCACATGCCGCGCGCATGCGTGTCGTCGAGCACGGCAATGTCGGGATTCACGCCGTGGTGCATCTCGACGATGTGCGGATGGCAGCCGAGTTGTTCGAACACTTCGACGAGCGCGTCGCGCGTGTCGAACGTGCCGATCCGGCCATAGTCGATATGCACGCGGCCCGGCACGAAGCAGTCGCGCATCCCTTGCGGGTCCTTGCGGTCGCAGCACGTGAAGTAGCGCGCCTTCAGCCGGCGGATCGCATCGGCATCCTCCAGCCTGCGCACGCGCGTTTCCAGCGATTCGATGAGGGTCATCCCGTCTCCTTGTTCGGTGCCGGCGCGGTTCGAAGGCCGCGTCGATGCCACGTTACAGCCGCACGAATCGCCGGCCATCACCCGTTCGGATTAAACGGGCGATGTATCGTCGAAACGCCGGCTGCATGCGCCAGCGGCTTTCGTCCGAACAGACGATGTGATGCAGGCGGCTTCGTTCCTACCATCGAACGACACCACCACGAGACACGGCGATGGACGACACGACCCGCACGCTCCATGAATACGAGCAGATCCGACAGCTGAAATACCGGTATTTCCGCGCGGTCGACACGCACGACTGGTCGCTGCTCGCGGATTGCCTGACCGAGGACTGCGAGGCGCGGCTGTACGGCGGCCGTTACGCGTACGACGGCCGCGAAACGTTCGTGTCGAGCCTGCGCGAGCTGATCGGCAAGCCGACCTTCCTGACGATGCATCACGGGCATCACCCGGAACTCACGCTGGTGTCCGCCGATCACGCGTGCGGCGTGTGGTTTCTCGAGGATCACGCGATCAATCTCGAGGACAACTACCTGCTGCACGGCACCGCGTTCTACGACGACCAGTACGTGAAGCGCGACGGCGTGTGGCGCATTCACGCGACGCGTCACGAGCGGCTGTTCGAAACCGTCACGTCGCCGATCCCGCCGTCGTTCACGCTGACCGCGAACCGGTTCGCGCCGGTCGCGCACCAGGCGGCCGGGTCGACCGAAACCGCGTCCTGAACCCCGGCGGCAGCGCCGCCGATCCCGTCATTCCCTTCTGGAGCCGGAGCAATGGAGAAAGTCATTTACGTGTTGTGGCGCGACGCACAGGCCGCGCCCGATCAATGGAGCCGCACGGTGCGCGCGCAGCTCGCCGACAAGCTGCTGTCGCTCGGCGCGCACGGCGTGCAGGTGAACGTTGCCGACGCCGATGTCGCGCCGGCCGCCGGCCTGAAGCAGACCAACACGCACCCGGGCATCGACGGGATCGTCGCGGTGTGGGTCGACAGCGCGAACGCGATGTTCCGCCAGCCGTTCGACGAGGCAGTGCGCGCGATCGTCCCGCACATGGCCGCGTATCTCGTCACCGAGTCGCAGCCGATTCCGAACACGCGCTTCCCGGCGCGGCCGGGCGAACGTACGGCCGGCTTCTCGCAGCTCGCGTTCCTGAAACGGCCGCCGCGCCTTACGCATGAAGCGTGGCTCGATGTGTGGCACGGACATCACACGCGTGTTGCGATCGATACGCAGGATAATTTTCTGTACGTGCAGAACGTCGTCGTGCGCTCGCTCTCGCATGCGGCGCCCGGGTATGACGCGATCGTCGAGGAGTGTTTTCCGGCTGCGGCGATGACCGATCCGCATGCGTTCTTCGATGCGGTCGGTGACGAGGAGAAGTTTCAGCGCAATGTGGCCGAGATGATGGATAGCTGCGGGCGGTTTATCGACTTCGACAAGATCGATGTGGTGCCGACGAGTCAGTATGTGGTGAAGGCGGTGCGCGGGTAGGCTGTGGCGGTGGCGAGCCGCGCGGGTGTGGTCGCGCGGGTCGATTGCTTTTATCGAAGGTTCGTCTTGTGTTCCTCAGCAGGCCGATGGTGCGCGGTCCATTGCGCGCTGTCGGCCTGATTTTTTTGTCGCGAACTTCTATCAATGTATTTGCTTGACCCGAATCGGCTCATCAGTTTTCAACAAGCCGACTGTCAGTCCGATGCCGCTGGCAACTCATTACCCTGCGCGGCACCGCATTGGTGGCAATGCGGAAAGAAGAAGAAATTCCGGCCACCACATTCGCATACATTGAAGAGCCTCAATCCGCAATGCACGCAGAACGTGGAGTCGTCGCCGCCGAGATTCCATTGTTTGTCGCATGACGGGCAGCGCTTCTTTTCGAGTGAGCGAACGGCCTTTTCGTATCCGATCGTGCGCGCGCGTGCGCCCTGATCCTGCTGCAATTCGAGCCGCTTACGTTCGGCATAGCGCTGAAAAGCCTTCATCATGTAAAGACCGGCGAACACCGTGAGCGCAATGCCGACCAGGACCCGGACGTAGCCGCCGAAATTCGGCAAGTACGGGACCAGTTCGATGAAAAACGCGCTCAGTGCAAACAGGCCAAAACCATATACGAACGGCCAGTAGCGCACCTTGCGGTAGCGAATGAACACCCAGATTGCCACCAGCAGGATCGGTAACGTCAGCGCAAGCCGCAGTCCGAACACCTGCAACTCGTAATGCCGGGTCGCCGCTTCGAGTCGCCGTTCGGCTGCCGCGTCCGCGTCGGCGATTTGCGTGTCCACTTGAGCCTGCTGTGATGCCAGTGCCCGTTGCTGGTCGCCGATTGCATCGATCTGATGCTGCCAGTTGACGACCACGGTCTGGAGCGTATCCAGCTTGCGCGTTCTCGCCAGAATGTCCGGGTCCCTCGCACTGTCTCCCGTCACCGAGCGCGTTGCCAGCCAGTTGCGGAAGCTTTCTTTCTCGGCTGCGTACTCCTTCGCGGCACGTCCGCGTGCCACTTCCATCGTGTCGACCTTCTCGGCGAGCGTGTCGTGCCGCGCCTGCAGATCGCGCCGCGCCGCGTCCAGCCGCGCTTTCGCCGGAGCATCCGCGAATTGCTCGATGACGGGCGGCCCGCCCGTCGGGGCGAACGCCATGTCGCGGATCACGAGACTGCCGAGCATGTTCAGAAAGACAGCGAAGATGATCGCAATCACCCATGACGCGAGTCGCAGGAGCCGCGCGGGACTGGTCAGGCCGTCGCTGGAGTTCATCATTGTTTTGCCCTCGTTGGAATAGTCATGATTGTCGACAATGCTGATACTACCGTCGACTGCCTCTTTTTGGCCGAGCACCACCCCGCGCGATCGTGCATGCGGCCATCTCTAATGCACGATTCAACCGAGCACCGACTCCATCAGCCACTCACGCGCGATCGCCGTGCATCGTGTCGGCCGCTCCAGGGTCGGGAAATGGCCACATCCAGCTATTGATTCGAAACGGGCATGCGGCATCAAGCCGGCGATGCGGCGACCAACGTCGACGGGAACGAAGCGGTCCGCGGCGCCCCATATGAGCAACGTGGGGACCTGGCTCGATGCCAGGGTCGACCAATGATCCGAACGTGTCAGCGTCGCGTCGGATTGACGAGCAAACAAATCCGCCCCAGCATCGCGAGCCATCTGGATGAACGCGGCCCGTGATGTGCTGTCGTCAGCCGGGATTGCATTCTCGGCAAACTCCGCAATGACGCGCTCGTGCTCGCCGGTGCGGATTCTCCGGCTAGTCGCACGAGCGGCATCCGGGTTCGGATGAATGCCCGGCTGACAGTTCATCAGCCAGAGTCCACGGACGCGCTCTGGCGCTCTCGCGAGCACTTCCATCGCGAGGCACCCGCCATATGCCGTACCAACGAGAACGAACGCGCCGCTCGTGGATGTCAGGAGCTTCTCGGCACTCTCGGCGAAGGTTGCATGCGCCAATATCTTCACTGTCGGTGAAGCGAGGTCCTTGAGCGCTTCGATCTGGTCGGCATACATGCGGCCATCACACGGCATCGCCGGTAGAAATATGAGCGGTAGCGACATCAGAATGGTTCGGGCTGGCAGTTGAACGGGCTAACGAGCTGCGCTTGCATCACGGTGCAGCGGCAAACCAATTGATCGTAATCTGGCCGAGGTCATCAGCTGGCCGCTTCTGGTCAATCCTGGTCGAGGTTGTCGATAGGTGCCATGTGGCATGACCATAACGTGTCGAACAATTCCAACGTGATCTCTCGTGCGTCGAATTCCGGATCCTCGTTGATCTCGACCAGCGAGGGCACCGGAACGGTTCCTAGCGCCGTCCCCTGCGACGACCTCGTTTCGTCGGCAAACCCCACTCGGCCATCGCGAAAGAACTCGAGCTTGCGCACCTCATAACGATCACGGTCAAGCACCGAGACGAGACGGACCGGCTCTGACTCAAAAGCGTGCTTCCACGCGACGTCGATGGCGATCATTTTTCTTCTCATTGCGATGTTGTCGACGATAGCTTTTGGCCTGCACGTCCCGAATGCGGAGGACGGTTCCCTCCATGGAAGACGCCGATCAAACGTCGGCTCTCCGCGACGGAGGCAGTGCCATTTTTTACGGAGTTACGGCAAGTAAGGCGTGATGTTCGTCATCGCGCGAGAAACATACGCTTCCTTCTCTCCGACTGGCGCAACGTAGTGGAGTGCGCTCCGCGCGGCCTCTTCACCTTCCATTCGCGCAATGATCCATGCGGCCAGATACTGCGACGCAAAGCAGCCACCCGCGGTTGCAACGTTGCCTTGAGCGAAGAACGGCTGATTGAGGACGTCGACGCCCGCCTCGACTACCCAGGGTTTGGTCGTAAGGTCCGTGCAGGCCGGGACTCCGCCGAGGAGACCCAGCTTTGCCAGAACCAACGTGCCCGAACACTGCGCGCCAATAAGTTGCCGGGCAGGATCGAGCTTGATCTGCGCCATCAGTGCCGCGTCGTTGACGATCTCCCGGGTTTGAATGCCGCTCCCGACGATGACGGCATCCGCCGTGCAGGCGTCCGCCAACGTTGACTGCGCGTGGACAGTCACACCATTCATCGAGGTGACGGAATGCTCCGGGCATGAGAGCGTTACCCGCCAGTCGGGCTTCTTGATTCGATTGAGCACGCCAAGTGCAATGAGGGAATCGAGTTCGTTGAAGCCCTGGAAGGTCAGGATCGCGATGTGCATGGGGTGCCGTATCTGAGGTTTGTCGGAGCATATTGCCAGATTGCCGCCAATCCGGAAGCGTCGGTGAACGACGCTGCCTGACTGAACGCCGGCCGTTCGCTCCGCGTTCCGCACCATTGCGCAAAGATCCGTTCCTTCGATCCCCTTTTCCCGATGACCACGGCCGCCACCCCGTGACAACCCACACTTCCACGCATCATGACAAAACGTCTATAATTGGACAATCCATCGACCACCTCGCGGCACACGCCTCATCCCGTGCACACCGCGATTCCCCGGCCCAGCCTCCCCGGAGCGACATGAACGCCTACCCCGTTTTCGACACGCTTTGCGACCTGCTGACGACCTCCGGCGCACGCTTCCGCGTGCTGGAGCACCCGGCGGAAGGTAAATCCGACGTCATCGCCGCGATCCGCGGCACGCGCCCCGAACAGGGCGCGAAAGCAATGCTCTGCACATTCAAGGACGGCGGCGACACAACCGCGCTCGCCGTCATCCCCGGCCACCTGAAGATCGACTTCCGCAAGGTTGCCGATGCCGTCGGCCGCCGCAAGGCGACACTCGCCTCCCCCGACCTCGCGGCCGCCGTCACGCGCTGCGTGATGGGCGCCGTGCCGCCGTTCGTGTTCGACGCCAACGTGACGCTCGTCGTCGATCCCGCGCTGGTCGAACGCAACGCCGAGATCGCGTTCAACGCAGGCCGCCTCGACCGCTCGGTCGTGCTCGACGCAGCCGACTACGTGCGGATCGCCCGCCCGTTGCTGGCCGACATCACGCGGCCGGAAGCGGTGGACGGCGACGCACTCGCCGGATGACCGTTTCCGGCGCCCATTGCATCGATGCAGAACCACCCGCCTCACTGAACGCCAATACACCATGACCACCACCCGGAACAAAGCGCTGTCGGAGCAGGCGTCGCTGATCGAACAGGTGCAGCGCATCGCCGAAGGGCTCGGCGAGATGTTCGCGCCGTTCACCGAGGTCGTGGTCCACGACCTGCGCACGCCGCAGCACGCGATCCTCGCGATCCACAACAACCTGTCCGGACGCGCGGTCGGCGATCCCGCGACCGAACTCGGCCTCGCCCGCATCGCCGACGACGACTTCCCGCAAGTACTCGCGAACTACCCGAACCGCTTCGCCGACGGCCGTACCGCGAAAAGCACGTCGATCGGTATCAAGGATTCGACCGGGCGCTACGTGGCCGCGCTGTGCCTGAATGCCGACGTCACGCTGTTCCGCGGCTTCCAGGGCATGCTGAACCAGTTCTGCGCCACGGATGGCGAAACCGTCGCCGAAACGCTCGACCCGGCCGGCGCGGACGCGATCCGGCAACGCATCGACGCGTTCGCGTCGCGCCTCGCGACGACACCGCGCGAACTGAAGACCGACCAGCGCCGCGAGCTGATGCAGGCGCTGAAGACCGACGGTTTCCTCGAGGTGCGCCGCGCGATGGAAATCGTGTCGCAGCATCTCGGCGTATCGCGCGCGACGGTGTACAACGATGCGAAATGAGGCGTGCGCGTCGTGCGCGCTGCTTTCCTGTTGACTGATCTTTCCGACCCTCGAACCACCATGAACTCTCCGACTCTGCCTACGTACGACGACGTTGCCGCCGCCGCGGCCCGGCTCGCAGGCCATGCCCACCGCACGCCCGTGATGACGTCGCGGACGATCGACGAAGCGCTCGGCGCGCAGGTGTTCTTCAAGTGCGAGAACCTGCAGCGGATGGGCGCATTCAAGTTTCGCGGCGCATTCAACGCGCTGTCGCGCTTCGATGCGGAGCAGCGCCGCCATGGCGTCGTCGCGTTCTCGTCCGGCAATCATGCTCAGGCGATCGCACTGTCGGCGCGCATCCTCGGCATTCCGGCAACGATCGTGATGCCGCAGGATGCGCCGGTCGCGAAAATGGACGCGACGCGCGGCTACGGCGGCAACGTCGTGACCTACGACCGCTACACCGAGGACCGCGAGCAGATCGGGCGCGATCTCGCGGCGAAGCACGGGCTCACGCTGATCCCGCCCTACGACCACGCGGACGTGATCGCCGGCCAGGGCACGGCGGCCAAGGAACTGTTCGACGAAGTCGGCCCGCTCGACGCGGTATTCGCGCCGCTCGGCGGCGGCGGGCTGCTGTCGGGCACCGCGCTCGCCACGCGCGCGCTGTCGCCGCGCGCAACGTTGTACGGCGTCGAACCCGAAGCCGGCAACGACGGCCAGCAATCGTTCCGGTCCGGCGCGATCGTGCATATCGACACGCCGCGCACGATCGCCGACGGCGCGCAGACGCAGCATCTCGGCAACCTGACGTTCCCGATCCTCCGCCGCGACGTCGACGACATCCTGACCGCGACGGACGCGGAATTGATCGACTGCATGCGCTTCTTCGCGACTCGTATGAAGATTGTCGTCGAGCCGACCGGCTGCCTGTCGTTCGCCGCCGTGCGACGGATGAAGGACCAGCTGCAGGGCAAGCGCGTCGGCGTGGTGATCAGCGGCGGCAACGTCGATCTCGAGAACTTCTGCAAGCTGGTGTCGGCATCGGCATGAACGTCGCGGCGCGCAGGAACATCCGGTAATCCGCGCGCCGCCGCTCCTTCACGTCGCGTTAAGTTTCGCGCCCTAGACTGATTACGTTGTCCCGCAGTCAGTCGTGAAGGAGCCAACATGAACACGCACGCGATCGTCGCCGCCGCCCTGGCGGCCGCCTCCCTTTCGGCGTTCGCTCAACCGGGCGTTACGTCTTCCGGTTTTCCCGCCGCATCGCCACGCGATGCAGTCGCGCAGGCGACGCATCGTTCGCCCGCCGCGCTGCCGTCCGCCGGCTTCGTGCTCGCGAAGATCGATCAGAACAATACGCCGCCCGATCGCGGCGGCGACCCGAGCGGCCGTGCGCACGCCGGCACCCGTATGTAACCGCCACGCGCCGGTCGCCGCTGCCGCGCCCGGCCCTCAGAACGCCGGCAGCGACGGATCGCGTGCGGCGAGGATGTCGTCGGTGCGCCGCTGCAGCGCGCCGTCGATCGTCTCCGGCTGCGGAATCAGCCAGTAGCGCCCTTCGCGGATGCCGTCGAACACCCGCTCGGCGAACGCGTCGGGCGTGAGCCCGTGCGCGCTCAACATCGAGCGCATCGTGTCGACGAAACCGCGCACCTCGGGCCGGTCGTGCACGGCGCCGAACGGATCGTTGAAGATGTCCGATTGCACGGGGCCCGGCGCGAGCAGCGACACGCCGACCGGCGCGCCGAGCATCTTCAGTTCGCCGTACAGCGATTCGGTGAGCGCGACCACCGCGAATTTCGTCGCCGAATAAGGCGACATCAGCGGGCTCGGCAGGAAGCCGCCGACCGACGCGGTATTCACGACGCGCGCCGGCACGTTGCGTTCGAGCATCCGCGGCACGAAGCTGCGGATCCCGTTCAGCACGCCGTGCACGTTGATCGCGAAGCTGCGCTCGAAGCGTTCCGGCGTGATTTCCCAGCTGAAGCCCGTCGCCATCACGCCCGCGTTGTTGAACAGCAGGTCGACGCCGCCGAAGCGCTGCCATGCGGCGTCGGCCAGCGCGTCGACGGCTTCCGGCCGGCTGACGTCGGTCGGCACGCACAGCACGTCGGTGTCGAGCGTCGCGGCGAACGCGTCGAGCTTCGCCGGATCGAGATCGGCCAGCACGACGCGCATGCCGAGTGCGGCCGCATGGCGCGCAAGCCCGCTGCCGATGCCGCTGGCCGCGCCGGTAATCACGGCGGTGCCGCCGTCGAAACGAATCGATTTCGTCATATCAGAATCCTGTCGGGTCGATGTGGGGGTGCGCGTACGCGGGAATCACGGGCGGCGGCAACTGCGTGCGGCCGTCGAGCGAACGCACCGCGAGCTGCTGCGCGAGCGGGAAATGCAGGCTGTGCGTGACGAGGCCCGTGCGTTCGCGCGCCGGCAGGCTGCACAGTGCGAGCGCGGTTTCGGCGAGATACGCGACGTCCTCGGTCGGATAACCTTCGGGGATGTAGCGCGCGGCGCCCGGCGTGCGGATCGCCGTGCTCGGCGCGACGAGATTCACCGCGATGCCGTCGGCTTCGAGTTCGGCCGCGAGCCCCTGCGTGAAGCGCGACAGCGCGGCCTTCACTGCCGCATAGACGGTCGCGCCGCCCACCCGCGAAAAATCGTCGAACGGCCGCAGCGGCGGCAGCGCCGTCACCGAGCCGACGTTCACGATCCAGCCGGCGCCGCGGGCGCGCATCAGCGGGATTGCGGCCTGCGCCAGTGCGAACGGAATCCGCAGATAGTGTTCGATCGTCGTGTCGAACATCGACATCGGCATCGCGTCGACGCATGCGTAGTCGGCCACGCCCGCGTTGTTGACGAGGATGTCGAGGCCGCCGGCCGCCTGCGCCGCGCGCCCGACGAGTGCATCGCGCTTGGCCGCGTTCGACAGGTCGGCCGCAAGCGCGACCGCGCGGCCGCCGGCCTGTTCGATCAGCGCGACCGTTTCGGCGAGCGTGCCGGCGGTGCCGGCCGATTGCGTAAGGCTGCGCGCGGTGACGACGACGGTCGCGCCTTCGGATGCAAGGCGCTGCGCGATCGCGCGGCCGATGCCGCGGCTCGCGCCCGTCACGAGCGCGGACTTGCCGGCCAGGATCGGGGCTCGGGTGTCGGTCATGTTGTCTCCTGTGATTTGAGTGCAGGCCATTCAGCCGGCGATATCCGCAACGTGCAGCACGAGCTTGGTTTTCGCCTCGCCCGTTTGAACGAGATCGAGCGCCCGTGCCGCCTGATCGAGCGGGAAACTGTCGAAACGCGGCACGCGCAACGCGCGCCGGCCGAGACGTTCGGCAATCGACGCGAGCGTGTTGCCGCTCGGCATCCGGCTGTAGGTCATCGCGGTGCGCAGCCCGCGCCGCGCGGCTTCGGCACCCGTCGCGGCCAGCCGCTCGGCGTCGCCGGCCGCGAGCGTCATGATGTTCACGAGCGTGCCGCCGGGCGCGAGCAGGTCGAGCGCGTCGGGCAGCGTGTCGCCGCCGACCGCATCGAGCACGAGGTCGACGCCGCCGGGCGCCCATGCGCGCACCGCTGCCGCGATGTCCTGCGCGCGATAGTCGATGCTCGCCGCCGCGCCCAGCGATTCGACCGTGTCGCGGTTGCGCGCGGAACACGTCGCCGCGACGTGCGCACCGGCCTGCACTGCCAGCTGGATCGCGAACGTGCCGACCGCGCCCGCGCCGCCGTGCACCAGCACGGTCTGCCCCGCGCGCAGCCCGCCGTCGTCGAACAGGCCGGCCCATGCGGCCAGCGCAGGCGTCGGCGTCGCGGCCGCTTCCGCGAAGCTCACCGTGTCGGGCAAGCGCACGACCGAATCGTGGCGCACCGCGACGTACTCCGCATACGCGCCCCAGCGCCCCGCGCCGACGTCGGTCTGCGCAAACACGCGCATGCCGGGCGCGAAGCCGTCGACGCCGTCGCCAACCGCTTCGACCACACCCGCCGCATCGAAACCGATCACGAACGGAAACGTGTACTGAATGAACGCGCCGAGATAACCTTCGCGGCATTTCCAGTCGGCGGGATTGACGCCCGCATACGCGACGCGGATCAGCACGTCGCCGGGGCCCGGTTTCGGTGCGGGAACGTCGGCCAGCCGGAAAGCGTCGGAATGACCGACTCGGTCGATCAGAAGGGCTCGCATTTTCGTGTCTCCAGGGTTTTGGTTTGGCGGGTTGCGCAGTGCGATGCGCGTCACGCCGCCGTGTCGGCCAGCAGGCTCGACGCGAGCGGACAGAACGCATGCGAGATCGCGTCGACCGTCCAGTCGGGGCTTTCGGCATCGAACCGGCGGTCGACCCAGCCCCAGTGATACGGATGCATCAGGTATTCGCCGAGCAGATCGCCGACCTGCGCGAATTCCTGCTGCCATACGTACGTCCATGCGCCCGGCGTCACGATCCGGCTCAGGCGCCAGTTGCGGATGCCGGGCATGAACGCGGGCATCTGCAGCAATTCGTGCTCCAGCGACGCGACCTGCGCTTCGCTCGCCTGCGGCCGAACGCGCAGCATCAGCGTGCGCCAGATGCCATCGCGCAATGCCGGTTCGCGCAGTCCGCCGCCGATCGCACGGCAGGCCGCGCTGTCGACGCGTGCGATACCCGGCAGTCGAGCCAGCGCGGCGAAATCCGCCGCGGAATCGGCCGTCCGTTCGTCGCGCAGCACGTCGAGCGTGTAGTCGCCCGCGCCCCAGCTGCCTTCCAGATTGCGTGCGAGCGCCACGCGGGTTGCGCCGGGCAACGCCTGCGCAGCCTCGCGCAATGCATGCTCGATTGCGCCGGCGTCGCGATCCGACGATACGAACACCTGCGCCGTGTCATGCCGCATGGTCGACCTCCGTCAGCGCGGGCAGCGGCGCATCGGCGTCCGTCATCACGTGGCGGCGGCGTGCGTCGCACAGCCCGTCGACCGCCATCCAGAACGTGACCACGTCGCCATCGGTCAGCGCGCGCATCCGGTAATAGGACAGCGCGTCGTCGACCTGCCACGTCAGCCACAGCGTGCTCGGCTGCCCCGGTACCGCGACGGGCGGCGACACCCAGCGGCCGGCCGCCGTCAGCCCGCGCGCCGCGTGGCCCGGCAGGTAGCGGTCGCGCAGCAGTGCAAGCACGTCGGGAATGCGCTCGGGCGCGAGCGTGATTTCATCTACGATCTGGATCATTCGCGTGTCGTCCGTGGTCGTTCATGGCGGGAGGCGTGGCCGGCCTACGCCGTTCCGGCGAGGCCGAAGGCGGCCGGCGTGACTAGCATTCTTGCGTGGCGACGGTTCACGGACCCCTACCGGCCCGCTCACCGGCCCCTGTCGCAACGATCAGAACGGGAGACACATGAAACAGCGCGCCATGCCGTCCAGTGGCCGAGTCCTGCCGGGCCTCGACGCGCGCCTGCTGAGCGAACTCACGCGCAGCGGCGCGCCGCCGGCCGACCGCGATGCGCAGCCGCGGCAAGATGCGGCGACGACGCGCGGCTTCGTCGCGCTCTACCGCGACGCGATCGAGCGGCTCGAGGCACAGGTCGCGCGCGGCAACGGCCATCCGCCGATGCGCAAGCAGGAAGTCGACCTGATGTGCCGCTGCCTGCTGAGCTGCGCGACGCTCGCCGACGCGATCCGCTGCGCGCAAGACTTCTGCGAGATGCTGACGCCGCGCGCCGGTGCGCTGTCGCTCTCGGTGCGCGACGCCCGTGCGACGTTCCGGATGGACTCGCTGCGGCGCACGCGCAGCCCGGCCGCGTGCCTCGTCGACCTGACGGGGCTGTTCTGCTATCTGCAACTGTTCGGCTGGCTGACCGGGCAGCCGCTGCGGCCGGACGAAGTCTGGCTCGGCCATTCGCGCCGCGACGACGCGATGCCGCTGCTCGGCTTGTTCAACGCACCGGTCGACGTCGGCCGGAAAACCTACGGCTTCTCGTTCGATGCGGCGCGGCTCGATCACCGCGTGATCCGGCAGCCGGGCGAGCTCGACGCGTTTCTCGTCGATTTCCCGTTTCGTCTGATCGATGCGGCACCGGCCGTCGTGTCCTGGGCGCAGCAGGTACACGGTTTTCTCGATGCGGCGCTCGCGCGCGAACAGGCGCTGCCGACGCTCGCGGAACTGGCCGCATGGCTCGGCGTCAGCGAGGCGACACTGCGGCGCCGGCTCGCAACCGAAGGCAGCGGATATCACGTGCTGCGCGAGCAATGCCTGGCCGACGCGGCACGACGATGCCTGCACGAGACGGACTGGCCGGTGACACGCGTGGCCGCGTTTCTCGGCTTCGGCGGCGAAGAGGCGTTCCGGCGTGCGTTCGTGCGCTGGACCGGCGTCGCGCCGAGCCGGTTCAGGCGCGAGCGTGCAGCCTCGAACCCACTCGTTTCGTCAGACATGAAACGCGGCGTCAGCGCATAAAAGAAAGGATTTCGAAAGTTTTTGCTAGGCAATGACGTTTTTTCGCATCCCCGCGCGACCGAAGAATTGACGCGCCGGAGTGCGCGCCATTACGCTTGCGCGCTGATGGTTCCTGGAGACAGGATCAAAAGGGAACGCAGGAGAGGCAGCGCCTCGAATCTGCGGCTGCCCCCGCAACTGTGAGCGGCGAATTCGTGCCACTGCGTGCCACTGGGAAACCGGGAAGGCCGGCACGGATGACGACCCGCGAGCCAGGAGACCTGCCATCGACCCGAGGTCCAAGCAGCCGCACCGGGCGGGGTGTCCCGATGCGCCAAGCACCGCCATTGGCGGTCGCCCGTTGCATGGACGGCCCGACCTCAGGATCCTCAGATGTCCTTCGTTCCCGAATCCGCTTCCTCGCCGGAAGCGTCGCACCGGCACGCCGTCGGCAGGCGTGCCCTGCGCGGCCTGCCTGCGCGCGTGCGGCTTGCGCCATCGATCGCGTCGTCCGGCATGTGCCGCGCCTGCACCCGCGCCGGCCCGCCGCACCGCCCGGCCACGCCATGACCCAGGACAAAACCGGCCGGCCCTGCCCGCCCCCCGCACACGATCGCCGTACGCGCAACACGCTCACTCTCGCTGCCTCATGAACATTCGTTACCTCCTTGCCACGTCCGCCGCCACCGCGCTGCTCTCCCCGATCGCCCATGCCGCCGGCGACGCAACGCTCCCGCAGCCGTCCCAGCCCGCGGAAGGCGCTGACCTGCCGACGATCAGCGTGACCGACACGCGGCACCTGCCCGAATCGTTCGACCGGCGTTATGCGTCGACGCAGGTGCTCACGCGCGAGGATCTCGACCGGCTGTCGCCGAGCGACCCGAGCATCACGCAGGCACTCGCGACGCTGCCCGGCGTCACCGTTTCGCAGAGCGGCGGCCCCGGCTCGTCCTCGTCGGTCAGCATTCGCGGCTCGTCGGCCAGCCAGGTCGCCGTGTTCATCGACGGCATCCGGATCGGCTCGCCGACCACCGGCATCGCGCCGTGGGCCGACCTGCCGACCGAAGCGTTCGAACGCGTCGAAGTGATTTCGGGCCCGGCCGCCGCGTCGTTCGGCGCCAATGCGATGGGCGGCGTCGTACAGCTCTTCACGCGCCGTGCGTCCAACCAGCCGAACCAGACCACCGTCTCGTTCGGCGGCGGCTCGAACAAGACGTTCGACACGCAGTTCCGCACGTCGGGCACCGTGCCGTCGACGGGGCCGCTTGCCGCGCTCGGCGGCCTCACCTATTCGCTCGGGCTGCACGACTACAACACGGCCGGCATCGATGCGACGCGGCCCTTCTTCTCCGGTCACGAGGCCGGCCGCAATCCGTATCACGCACAGGATCTCGATGCGCGCCTCGGTTACGCGCGCGACAACTGGTCGATCTCGACGTTCGCGCTGTATCACCGCTCCGATCTGTCCTTCGACAACCTCGGTTATGCGAACCGCGAGCTCGATCACCAGCTGACGACCGGTGTCGCGTTCCATCTCGACATCACGCCCGACACGCAGTTCGACCAGTCCTTCGGTTATGCGAACGATCGCCAGTTCATCTACGCGAACAACCCGGCCCTCGCGACCGACCAGATCAATTCGCAGCGCTTCAGCATCTCGACGTCGCTGACGCATCAGGAGCACGGGTTCCGCCTGTTCGGCCTGCCGCTGTCAGGCGAGTCGAAGCTGGCCTACGACTTCACGCGCGAACAGGCGTTCCTGCCGATCGACATTCCCGGCGGCGTGCCGACGCGCAACGACTCCGCGTTCTCGCTGCATCAGTCGGCCACGCTCGGCAGCGTGACGATGTTCCTCGCGGGGCGTCACGAGATCATCGCCGGGCAATCCGTGAACACGGGCAACGCCGCGCTGTCGTGGGCGATCACGCCGGTCTATACGGCACGCGTGTCGTACGGCAATGCATTCCGCCTGCCGAGCTTCAACGACCTGTATTACCCCGGCTACGGCAATCCGAACCTCAGCCCGGAACGCAGCACGTCGGTCGAGGCCGCGATCGACGCGAACACGTCGTACGGCACGTTCACTGCCGCGCTCTACGACACGCGGGTCAACAACCTGGTCGCCTACAACCCGGCGACGTTCTCGCCGATCAACATCGGCCGCTCGCATATTCGCGGCATCGACCTGTCGTACAAGGGGACGATCGGCCGCTCGACGCCGGTGAGCCTCGCGGTCGGCATCCTGAATCCGCAGGACGAGACCAACCAGACCTGGCTCAACCGCCGGCCGCGCCAGACGGTCAACCTCAACGTCGACCACACGTGGGACGAACTGCACCTGCACGCGCTGAGCACCGGCGCGTCGCTGCTCTACGGCGGTTCGACGTTCGACGACCCGGCCAACACGCAGTATCTGCCGTCGTACCTGACGGTGAGCCTGCGCGCGTCGTACCGGATCAATTCGCACCTGACGGTGTCGGCATCGCTGTCGAACCTGTTCGACCGGCAGTACATGACCGCGTACGGCTACAACACGCTCGGACGCACCGCGTTCGGCAAGGTCAGCTACACGTTCTGACCGCCCCGTGCATCGGCGCCTGTGTCGCGGGCGCCGATGCGTATCGATGCAACCGGCGCGCGCGGGAAATTGACATCGCCGCAAAAACTAATAGAATTAGTTTTTTGACTAACCTGCATAGCATCCGTCATGGCGCGTGCCGGCATTACCGTAGACAGGCTCGTCGAAGCCGGCGCGCAGCTCGCCGATGAAACCAGCTTCGAGCAGCTCACCGGCGCGGCGCTCGCGCGGCACTTCGACGTCAAGCTGGCCAGCCTGTACTCGCATATCCCGAGTTTCGACGATCTCAAGAGCCGGATCGCGCTGTTCGCGCTGAAGGAGCTCGCCGAGCGCGCGACCGACGCATTGGCCGGCCGCACCGGCAAGGACGCGCTGGCCGCGCTCGCGAACGTCTATCGCGACTATGCGCGCGCGCACCCCGGCCGCTTTGCGGCCGCGCGCCATCCGGTGAGCGCCGAGCGCGCCGCCGAAAGCGCGGGCGGCCGGCTCGTCAGGATGACCTCGGCGGTGCTGCGCAGCTACGACATTCCGGAAACCGAACAGGCTCATGCGATCCGCCTGCTGGGCGGCTTCTTCATGGGCTACGTGACGCTCGAAAGTGCGGGCGGTTTCTCGCACAGCGCGCCGGATTCCGACGCGTCGTGGTCGCGCAGTCTCGATGCGCTGGACGTGATGCTGCGCCACTGGCCTTCGGCCGCATGACACGCCGAACGGAAATCCCGCGATGAAAGACAAACCTGACGGCGTCGTCCTGCCGAGCCGTGTCGTTCCCTTCCCGACCTCGATCAGCGACGAAGCGCGCACCGCGTTGCAACGGCTGGTCGGCGACGACGGCGTGCCGCTGAACGCGCGGCACGTGATGCCGGCGCCGGACGATGTCGACGCCTGGCTGCGCGTGAAGGCGGCCACCGATGCGCACTACGCGGCCGCCGTCGAACAGCTCGGCGGCTATCTGCGTTCGAGCGTGGCAACGATCCGGGCCGGCGACGCGGACGTGCATGTCGCGACGCCCGACGCACCGGCTTCCGACGAATGCGCGTACATCGACCTGCATGGCGGTGCGCTGATCTTCGGTGGCGGCGCGGCGTGCCGGGCCGGCGCGCGGATGCAGGCCGACCGGCTCGGCATTCGATGCTACGGCGTCGACTACCGCCTGCCGCCCGAGCATCCGTACCCGGCCGCGCTCGACGATTGCATCGTGGCGTATGCGTATGTGCTGGAGCGCTACGCACCGGAAAACATCGTCATCGGCGGCCGCTCGGCAGGCGGCAACCTCGCCGCCGCGATGGTGCTGCGCGCCCGCGACGAAGGCTTGCCGCTGCCGGCCGCGCTGGTGCTGCTGTCGCCGGAAGCCGACCTGACGGAATCCGGCGACAGCTTCGAAACCAACCGGCTCGTCGACGTCGTGTTGCCGGCGTCGCTGATGCCGAACAACCTGCTCTACGCGAACGGCGCCGATCTCGCACATCCGTATCTGTCGCCGCTGTTCGGCGATTTCGCCGCCGGTTTTCCGCCGACGTTCATCCAGAGCGGCACGCGCGACCTGTTCCTGTCGAACGCCGTGCGCCTGCACCGCGCATTACGGCGCGCGCAGGTGCCGACCGAGCTTCACGTGTTCGAAGGGATGCCGCATGGCGGGTTCATGGGCGCGCCGGAGGACATGGAACTGAGCCAGGAGATCGCGCGTTTCGTGCGTGCGCATTTGCAGGCGTTGAATGCCGCCGAAGGCGTTCGTTCGAACGGCGCCCCGCTGCAAGACTAGACCAGGCCGCGCACGCCCGCGACCAGCTGGAACGCGCCGAATGCCGCGATGACGACGGCCGACACGCGCGACAGCCCGTGCATGAACGCGAACGACATTTTCGTACGCAGCGCGGCGGTCGCGCTGCTCAGGCACAGCCACCAGGTCGCGGAACCGATGAACACGCCGGCGACCATCAACGCCACGGCCGGCCACATTGCGCCGTTCCGCGCGCCCGCCAGCGGGCCCAGCGCCGCGAAAATGCCGACGAACGACAGGATCGTCATCGGGTTCGACAGCGTGAGGCCGAACGTCGTCAGGAAGTCGCGCAGGACGGTCGTGCGCGGCAGGTCGCGTTGCATCGCCGACGCGGCCGGCGCCTGGCGCGCGATGGTCCACGCCAGCCACACGAGAAACGCGCCGCCGCCGATCTTCAGGCCGACGGTCAGCATCGGGAAGGCCGTGACGATGCCCGCGATGCCCAGCGCGCCGAGCAGCCCGTAAATCGCATCGGCACACGCGGCACCGACGCCCGTCGCGAATCCCGCCTGAAAACCGCGGCTCAGGCTGCGCTGAATGCACAACATGCCGATCGGGCCGACCGGCACCGCGATCGACAGCCCCATCATGACGGACTTGATGAACAGCATCGCCTGCTCCTTGCGACTTTCAACGGGTGGAACAGGCATCGTAGGGAAAGTCCGGTCAACGCTGAATGCGGTTTTTAAGGAAAAATGGCTGCTCCTCCTTAAAAAATCCCGCCGCGATGGATGAACTGGACTGGAAGGTACTGGCGCTGATGCAGGACAACGGCCGCATCAGCTATACGGAGCTGGCGCGCCAGGTTCACCTGTCGGTGCCGGCGGTGACCGAGCGCGTGAAGCGCCTTGAAGCGGCGGGCGTCGTCGACGGCTACACGGCCCGGATCAATCCGGCCGCGGCCGGCTATCCGGTGAGCGCGCTGATCGGCATCACGGTGCCGCAACCGGCGAAAGCGAAATTCCTCAAGTTGCTCGAGACGATTCCCGAAGTCGTCGAATGCCATCACGTGACGGGCGCGGACTCGTATGTCATGCGGTTCGTCGCCGTCAGCATGGCCCATCTCGAACAGCTGATCGAACGCATCAACCTGTACGGCGAAACGCGCACGTCGATCGTGATGTCGACACCGCTGCCGGCGCGCGGGCTGGCGCGGCCGCCGTCGAAGCTCGATGGCGGCCGCAAGTAGCCGGCCGAGGCCTCGCCGACCGGCAGGTCCTGGCCCGAACCTCATGCGACCGGTGCCGGCCGGTCACCTGAGCGAGGGTTTCAAACAGGCCCCATGGGGCGGTTAACTTTCGACGCGAGCTGCTGACCTCGTGCATCTGAACGACCCGGGCAAGCCGAGGTTGCGGGAGATGGCAAGGTTGACGCCCCCTGTTCACGGCCATAAGCTGGCCCTCGTTCCAATCGTGAAGAAGGCGCAACCCTTGAGAAAGCTCAATCAAGCAGTGTTTGCCGCGCTCGTCATCGGGTTTGCAACGAGTTTCGCGCACGCGCAGCAGCCGGCTGCGAGCAGCGCGGACGTCGCGCCGGCCACACCGGTCATGTACGTGCGGCCTTTCCAGGTCGTTCAGGAAAGCGACGGCTCGGGACGCTTGCTGTCCCGCACGCGCGCAACCATTCACGCGAGGTCGGCTAACCAGAATGCCGGTGCGTTGGCGAAGGCCATCGTCCAGCAGCTCGGCGACGCGGGCGTCACCGCCCGTTATCTCGCGCCCGGCGAACCATTGCCGAGGGTCGCGTCGGGCTGGCTGATCGGCGGCGTTTTCTATTCACGCGCCCCGAGCGGCCGCATTCAGTCGCTGCTGCAAGGCGGCTCGGGCAACGACAGCCCGAACACGGAAGTCTCGGTGACGATCACCGACGCGGCCGGGGACGCCAACGTGCCGTTTGCGGTCATCGGCGTGGCGGATGCGATCAAGGCGCAGGGCACGGTGGCGAGCTGGAATCCGTACGTCGTTGCAGCGAAATTCGTCGTCAAGAAAGTCGAGGGGACGACCTCGGTTGATTCGTTGGCGAAGGATATCGCCAATCAGATCATCGGGCACCTGGATGCGTTGCAGCAGCATGCCGCGGCACCGCCGCATTGAGGTGAAGCCAGGAGACGGCTTGCGCAAAAAGTTGACAGTCGCCATGCAACTTTTTTGAAGCCGTCTCCAAGGTCATTGGGCACCGCTGCCTGTGCGACGTTCGGCGCCGAAAGGCTATTTGCCGGCCACGCCGCCGAGCAGGCCGCCCACCAGCGACGTCACCGGCGCGAGCGGATTGCCGAGCGCGCCCAACGGATTGCCGCCTCCCGTGCCGGTCGCGGAGCCGCCGTGCACGGCCGCCGGCATACCGCCGACCACGCTCGTCACCAGGCCGGCGATCGGCACCGCGCCGTTCGCACCGCTCGGGTTCACGAGCCCGCCCACGTTGGTCACCGTATTGCCGACCGCACGGACGAGTTCACCGACACCGCTCACGACCGGCTGTGGCGACGCCGATGTCACCTTCCATCCGGCCGACGTGATTGCCCCGCCGATTTGCCCGAGCAGGCCGGCGACCGGCTGGCCGAGGCCGGTTGCGGTCCCGACCTGTTGCGTGAGCTGGCCGGCCGTCGTCACGAGCGGCGTGATCGCCGTGCTGAGCGCCTGCGTCGCCTGCTGGACCGGGCCCGACGACAGCGCCGAGCCGAGCATCGTGCCGCCCGACTTCAGACCGCCGGCCACCGTGTCGAGCAGGCCGCCGACCGGCGTCGTGAGCGGTGCCAGCGGCGACAGCGGGCCGGAGCCGAGCGCCTTCACCGTGTCGGCGAGACCGCTGACCGGATTGCTGGTCGAACCGACGATCGTCCCGAGGCCGGCGACCGTCGCGCCGACCGGGTTCGTCGTGAAACCCATCTGACCGATGCCGTTGCTCACCGCGTTCGACGTATCGCGGATGAGCGTGCCGGCGCCGGTGACCGTGTTGGCAAGCCCGGTGGTCACGCCCTTGGTTCCGCCCGGAGGGCTTGCGCCGGCGATCGTGACACCCACATCGGTGACGACCGAGCCGACCGAGCTGATGATGCCGTTCGTGCCCGGCGTTCCGCTTGTGCCGCTGCTGCTCGTGCCACTGCTGCTCGTGCCACTGCTGCTCGTGCCGCTGCTGCTCGTGCCACTGCTGCTCGTGCCACTGCTGCTCGTGCCGCTGCTGCTCGTGCCGCTACTGCTTGTGCCGCTACTGCTTGTGCCGCTGCTGCTTGTGCCACTGCTGCTCGTGCCACTGCTGCTCGTGCCACTGCTGCTCGTGCCGCTGCTGCTCGTGCCACTGCTGCTTGTGCCGCTACTGCTTGTGCCGCTGCTGCTTGTGCCGCTGCTGCCGCTCGTGCCACTGCTCCCGCTCGTGCCACTTGTACCGCCTGACGTACCGGTCGTACTCGTTCCGATGGTGTTACCGCCCGGTGTCGGCGAGGTAACGTCGTTGCCGCCGCACGCAGCCAGCGCGCACGCCGCGGCGATGGCGGCGAGCGCAACGTTCGCCTTGATGAAATGATTTTGCATGGAAGCCCCCGTAAGCTATTCAGCGCGATCATTTCAGCAAGCAGCTACCGTGCCATCTCCATCGGTGTCGTTAACAATCCTGCAATCGTGCCGCAGCGACCGTGCCGGCGGCCCTTTCCGGCACGACGCATCGCACGCGAGTCCAGCCCTGCGGTTCAATCGACGCCGGCGTCCCGGCAATCTCGCCGTAACATCGGCCCTGCGTTACGTAGCACGAATGGGAAAAACCCTGCCGCGATCGCGCATGTGCGGCATCTTCGTCACGGCCGCTTCACAAGCTTGACGATCGTAAGCGTGCCGTTGACGCTTGCGACCTGCACCCTGACCCAGTCGCCCCATGAAGCGGCGCGATCATGGCCGCATCGGCGACCTTGAACGCCATCGTCATCGGCGGCATCCCGATGTTGTCGAGTGAGTTACACGATCAACGTCACGCCAGCCCAGGCGATCAGCACGACACCCAACGCGCGGCCGATACGTTCGCCGCCGGGCAGGATTTTTTCCGCGAACACGACGAGCGACAACGCGGCAATCCAGACGACATTCATCACGCCGCCGACGAACAGCAGCGCCATCAGCAACCAGCAGCAGCCCACGCAATACATCCCGTGCCGCGCGCCGAGCAGGAAACTGCCGGCGACGCCCGGACGCCAGTGCGCGACCAGGAATCCGGCCGGTGCACGGCATTGCCGAAGGCACGCACGCTTCAGCGGCGAGAATTGATAGAGCCCGGCCAACGCCAGCACGATCGCGGACAGGACAGCGCTCTTCGACCACAGCATCATCGCGGAGATCAGCCCGGCCGGCTGCAGCAGCTTCTGAAGCAACGCCGCGCCGATCGAGAACGCGAGCCATGCGATCAGATAACCGGCCAACAGCGACACCGACGTGAACGCCGAACCCGCGCCGTCCGCACTGCGATGCCGCAGCACGCGCCGGTACAGCATCACTAGCGGCGCCGCGCTGGGCGTCATCATCGCGATCATCATCACCCACCACATCACGATCACGGTCGGCAGCGACGGATCCATGCTGCCCATGTCGTCCGCGAGCCGATGCGGAAACAGCGCGACCGTCGTCATCTCCAGCGCCGACATGCCGGTTCCCGCGCCCGTCCACAAGTAGAACCAGCAGATGCCGACGAGCGCGGCCATGCCGAGCAGCGTGATGACGCGCTCGCGCCCGAGCCAGTTGTCGAGGGGAATCATGCCGCGACGCGATGCCGGATCAGCCCGTGGTTGTTCAGGTGCAGCCGCGCGAACTGCGCATAGGTGCCGTCGAGGGTCAGCGCGATGTTGCCTTGCGAGCGCCCCTTTCCCGAGCCGATCTCGGCGATCTCGTATTCGAAGCCGTGCGGCAAGTCGATCCGCACGCGATGCTCGTCGCCCGTCACCGGGTTGCGGATCGGCTCGCCCTCGACGTCGAACACGCCGTCGACGTGAATCCGGCCGCGCCGTGCATCGACATCGACGTCAAAGTCGATCTTCGTGAAGATCGGCTCGAACGCGTGCTCGAGCGTCGACGCATACACCGAGAACATCGTCGCAAACGGATCGGTATCCTGACCGCTCATGATCTTCAGCACCGCCTCGCGCTGTGCCGGACTGGCACGTTCGTCGACGATCGGCTGGCACTTGCCCTTGCCTTCGTGGACGGGCCCCGGCCACTGAAACACGACCGCGATCCTGACACCGTCGAGCACCACGTCGCCGTAGTGGCCGCTGTCGATCGACATCGCGCCCATCGCCTCGCAATTGCCGTTGGTTGGCAACGCATTGAACTGGCAGGGGCAACCGTATGAACAATTGCAGCTGATCATTTCGGTGCCCTGAATCTCCCACGGCGTCATGACTTCACCTCGCGCTCGGTGACCTATGAATGCTTCGAATCTAGTGCACGCCACGGTGAAATCAAAGCAGGAACGAAGGCCTGTTTCGACGCATGAAAACTGTGTGCCACGGCGTCACGCAAGACGTTTCGAAGCACTCGCTTGAGGCTGCTCCGGCGACCGCCGTCTCACCCGGATCTCACACGAACAGCGACGCGACGATCGCACACCACACCGCAATCGCGCCGCACAGAAACACGCGCCGCGCGACGAACATGCGCGACTCGTCGTCGGGTGTTTTCATCGGCGATGTCGCGAGAAACGGCACGCTGGCGAGGCACGCGAAGCCAAATAGTGCTGGCAAGATCACGATGTAGTCGCCGAACCGCCAGGGCAGCGGCTCGTGCCATCCCCAGTAGCCGAGAAACAGCATGCCCAGCGAAAACATCGTCGCGGCGGCCGAACTGAGCGCGACCACCGATCCCGTCGGAAATTGCATGGGAGCCTCCGTTCGCGCCGCGTGCGCGACGCGGGATCATTATCCCGGCACGGAAGGTGAAAACACAACGACCGCCGACGGCCGCGATCCACGCGCGCGAGCCGCGCTCAACCGCGCATCCCGCTCAGGATCGCCATGATCTTCCCGGCCAACCGCAGGCTCGAATGGATCCGGAACACGGGTTCGGCGTTGACGCCGGGCATCGGCATCGAGCCATCGGTAAAGACCAGCGAATACACGTTGTTACGGATTGACAGAGTCGATTCGATCGAATCGACACATCGTGGCCGTTTCGCCGAGCACGCGCATCGCGCCGCTAACCCGGCTTCTTCGCCGACTGCACGACGGCAATCCAGCTCACCACCGCCGCCGCGACCCAGCAGCAGGTAATCATCAGGTCGAGATCCATCCAGCCCTCGAAATTCGCGCTGTTTTCGAAACTGCAGCGATGATGGCCCCTCACCCAGATGCAACCACTGATGAACTGCTGAACGTGCATGTAAACGTTGAACACGGCGAAAGCGGAGATAATCACGGCGACCCGCAGGCGTGTGCTGTTTTTCATTGGCGCTGAAGGCGTGGGATGAGTTGCTGCCGATCTTAAGCCAACGGCGATGTGCGACGCAAATCGATCCTGCAGCGGCCCGATCCACCGGCAGGCGCGACCGATGCGGGATCGCGGCGAAAACGACGGGGAACACTGATGACGAAGCAGGACACGATCGCATTGATCGTCGATCCCGACAGCGGCGAACGGATTCACGACATCGCCGCAATCGTTCGGCACACGTGGGTCGTGACGAGCCCCGTGAACGATGCCGTGGTCAAGCAGATCTGGACTGCGTCGCTGGCCCCGTCCGGGCAAGACGGCGAAAGTCGCGTCACCACCTTCCTGCGATATGGCAGCGACCGGGAAAGCTGGTGCGCGGGAATACTGGATGCCGTGGACGATCACCACAACAGCACAATGCATCGCGACGGCTATTCGATTCTGGAGGTCTACGGCACCCCACTTTCGGCGCGTCTTCGGCAAGCCGTCTCCAGCCTCGGATTTTCCGGGTTTATGTCGACGGCAACAGGATTTCGCGCCACCAGGCACGCATCCGCAGCATGACGGTTGGCCGCCGCCCCGCTCACCCGTCGATCGGCCTGATCGTCCTCAAGCAATCTGCCGCCAGCTGCTGATAAATCCGCGTGCCGTTCGCCTTCGCGTCGATCTCCGCATCGCTCAAGCGCCGCACGACGCGCCCCGGCACGCCCGCGAGCAGCACGCCGCGCGGCACGTCGTAACCGGCCTTCACGAACGCGCAGGCGGCGACGATCGTCGTCGCGCCGATCGTCGCGCCGTCCATCACGACCGCGTTCATCCCGATCATCGTGTCCGGTTCCAGCGTCGCGCCATGCACGATCGCGCCGTGGCCGATGTGGCTGTTGACACCGAGCCGGCACGTCTCGCCGATCCCGACATGCAGCACGCAGCCGTCCTGCACGTTGCTGCCTTCATCGACGACGATCGCGCCGAAGTCGCCGCGCAGGCTCGCATGCGGGCCGATGTAGCAGCGCGCGCCGATCGTCACGTCGCCGATCACGACCGCGCTCGGGTCGATATACGCGGACGGATCGACGCGCGGCCGCATCCCGTTGAATTCGAACAGCGGCATCGGTCAGAGCGCCGCGGCCGCTTCCGGCACGAGCGTGAACAGGTCGCCGACGAGGCCGTAGTCGGCCACGCTGAAGATTGGCGCTTCCGGATCCTTGTTGATCGCGACGATCACCTTCGAATCCTTCATGCCGGCCAGATGCTGGATCGCACCCGAGATGCCCACCGCGATGTACAACTGCGGTGCGACGATCTTGCCGGTCTGGCCGACCTGATAGTCATTCGGTACGTAACCTGCGTCGACCGCCGCGCGCGACGCGCCGAGCGCGGCATGCAGCTTGTCGGCCAGCGGCTCCAGCACCTTCGTGTAGTTTTCGCCGCTGCCGAGGCCACGGCCGCCCGACACGACGATGCTCGCGCTGGTCAGTTCCGGACGATCCAGCTTCGTCACTTCTCGGCTCACGAATTGCGACACGCCGGCGTCGGCGGCCGCTGCGATCTTCTCGATCGCAGCGTTGCCGCCGACGGCCGCCACCGCATCGAAACCCGTCGCACGCACCGTGATGACCTTGACCGGATCGCTCGACTGCACCGTCGCGATCGCGTTGCCTGCGTAGATCGGGCGTTCGAACGTATCGGCCGCAACAACCGCCGTGATCTCTGAGATCTGTGCGACGTCCAGCTTCGCGGCGATGCGCGGCGCGACGTTTTTGCCGTAAGCGGTCGCAGGCGCAACGATATGCGAGTAATGCGCCGCGACGCTCACGACCGTCGCTTCGACGTTTTCCGCGAGGCCATTGGCCAACTGCGGCGCGTCGGCCAGCAGCACCTTCGCAACACCCGCAATCCGTGAGGCCGCCTCGGCCGCCGCCTGCACGTTGTGCCCTGCGACGAGCACGTGAACGTCGCCACCACCTGCCGCGTTGAGCGCGTGCGCCGCCGCCACCGCATTCAGCGTCGCGGCCTTGATCGACGCATCGTCGTGTTCCGCCAATACCAGAATCGTCATTTCGTTGCGTTCCCTGTTACAGCACCTTGGCTTCGGTCTTCAGCTTCCCGACCAGCGTCTGCACGTCCGGCACCTTCACGCCGGCCGCGCGCTTCGGCGGCTCGTTCACCTTGAGCACCTTCAGGCGCGGCGTCACGTCCACGCCCAGATCGTCGGGCTTCACGATTTCCAGCGGCTTCTTCTTCGCCTTCATGATGTTCGGCAACGTCACATAGCGCGGCTCGTTCAAACGCAGGTCCGTGGTCACCACGGCCGGCAGTTGAAGCGACAGCGTTTCCGCGCCGCCGTCGACTTCGCGCGCGACCAGCGCCTTGTCGTCGGCCACCGTCACCTTCGACGCAAACGTCGCTTGCGGCAGGCCGGCCAGTGCGGCCAGCATCTGGCCGGTCTGGTTCGAATCGTCGTCGATTGCCTGCTTGCCGAGAATCACGAGCGAAGGCTGTTCCTTGTCGACCAGCGCCTTCAGCACCTTCGCGACGCCGAGCGGCTCGACACTGTCATTCGATTCGACGAGGATCGCGCGATCCGCGCCGATCGCGAGCGCCGTGCGCAGCGTTTCCTGCGCCTGCGCGACGCCGACCGACACGGCGACCACCTCGGTCACGACACCGACCTCCTTCAACCGCACGGCCTCTTCCACCGCGATCTCGTCGAACGGGTTCATCGACATCTTCACGTTCGCGATGTCGACGCCGGTCCGGTCGGATTTCACGCCGACCTTCACGTTCGCGTCGACCACGCGTTTCACTGCCACGAGCACTTTCAACTGCCTGTCTCCTGTTCCGTTGCCAGCACCGCGTCGCGTCAGCGCGCGGTGTACCCGCCGTCGATCACGAGTTCCGCGCCCGTCACGTAACGACCGGCCGGCGACACGAGATACAGGATGCCGGCCGCGATGTCACGCGGGCTACCGATCTTCGCCATCGGCACGTGCGTCTGCAGATAACCGAACACGTTGTCGGGGTCCTGCCCCATCTGGCGGAACGCTTCCTCGAGCATCGGCGTGCGGATATAACCCGGATGCACCGAGTTCGCACGGATGTTCTTCGCCGCGTACAGCATCGCGTCGACCTTCGCCATCATCCGCACCGCGGCCTTCGACGCGTGATACGCGGGCACGTCGGGGCCGCCGACGATCCCGTACATCGACGACAGGTTCACGATCGACCCGCCGCCGGCCGCGTCGATGTGCGGAATCGCCGCGCGCGTGCACAGGAACACACCGTTGACGTTCACGTCCTGCACGCGCTGCCATTGCGCGAGCGTGAGCTCGTGCGTCGGTACGTTGTGCCCTTCGATGCCCGCGTTGTTCACGAGCACGTCGAGGCGTCCGAAGCGCGCGACGATCTCGCCGAACACGCGCGCCACGTCGGCCTCCTGCGTGACGTCGAGCAACCAGAACGCCGCCTGGCCGCCCTGCGCGCGGATTTCCTCGACCAGCGCTTCCGCCGGCTGCGACAGCACGTCGAGAATCGCGACGCTCGCGCCGGCCGCCGCCAGCGTGCGGGCTGTCTCCGCGCCGATGCCGCGCGCGCCGCCGGTGATCGCGGCCACCTTGCCGCGCAGGTCGAACAGTTCTTCGATGAGTTTCATGGTGTCTCCGTGTAATTGGCTGGGCCGCCCATGCCGGGGCGACCTTCAATGGCATCCGGCGTTATCGCGTATTCCGCGCCGCAAGGAAATCGAGGCATTCCCGATTGAAATAGTCGGCGTGTTCCACCATCACCCAGTGGCCGCACCGGTTCATCAGCACGAAGCGCGCGTCGCGGCAGCGTTCGAGGAACTTCAGCGCGCCGCCGACCGGATTGAAGCGGTCGTCCGTGCCCCAGAAACCGAGCACCGGGCTGCGCAGGTCGCCGAGCGCATCGGTCAGGTTCGGCACGCTCATCGTCGACAGCACTTCGGTCGGCTGCTCGACGCACACCTTCATCCGCTCGGCGACGAGCGCGTCGGTAACGATAGCCGGGTCGTGCACGAGCAACGTCAGCAGCTCGCGCATCGTGTCGTCATTCATCTGGCGATTGGTGAACAGCTTCACCATCCGCTGAATCCCTTCCATCCGGAAATAGGTCTCGCGATCCTCGACGCCGCCCGGCGCCATCATGATCAGCCCGTCCACCTCGTCCGGATAGTCGAGCGCATATTTCAGCGCGATCGCGCCGCCGAGCGAGTTGCCGAGCAGCACGGCCGGCCCGATCCCGAGCGCGGCAAGCTGCGCATGCAGCGCGCCGACGAAGAAATCGAGCGTATAGGCCACGTCGGACGGCTTGGACGACTGCCCGTAGCCGGGCAGGTCGACGACGATCGCGCGATAGCCGGCCGCCGCGAACGCCGGGACGTTGTGCTTGAAATTGCTGAAACCGCTGGCGCCCGGGCCGCTGCCGTGGATGAACACCACGGGCCGGCCCTCGCCCGCCTCGTAATGGTGCAGGCGCAGGCCGCCCGGTACGTCGGTGAAGATGCCGGCCGGCGGCGTCATGGGGATCGTCATCGCGGGTTGTCTCCTTCGTCGATCGATGGATGCGTGCCCCGATGATTGCGCCGCCGGCGCCAGCCGGCATCATCCTTTCAGACTACGAAGCCGCGCGCGCTTCTTTCTATCATCGGCCCACCGAAACGGAGGCTGACGATGAACGGATTCGACTACAGCGGCAAGACGGTGCTCGTGACGGGCGGCACCAAGGGCATCGGGCGACGCATCGCCGAACGGTTTCTCGCGGCGGGGGCACGCGTGTTCGTCTGCGGACGCAGCGCGCCCGACACGCCGCCTACGGCCGGCGGCCGCACGGCGGCAATCGTCGCGGCCGACCTGCGCGACATCGAACAGGTCGACGCGATGCTCGCGACGATCCGCGATACGGCGGGCGGCCTCGACGTGCTCGTCAACAACGCGGGCGGCTCGCCGTTCGCGCTCGCGGCCGACGCATCGCCGCGCTTCACCGAATCGATCGTGCGGCTGAACCTGATCGCGCCGCTGCAGCTCGCGCAGCGCGCGAACGCGATCATGCAGCCGCAGCCGCAAGGCGGCGTGATGCTGTTCATCGCGAGCGTCAGCGCATCGCGGCCGTCGCCCGGCACGGCCGCGTACGGCGCCGCGAAAGCGGGCCTCGTCAACGCGGTCACGTCGCTCGCGGTCGAATGGGCACCGCGCGTGCGAGTGTGCGCGATCAGCCCGAGCCTCGTGCAGACCGAATCGGCCACTGAAGGTCACTACGGCGACGACGACGCGCTCGACGCGATCCGCGCGACGATCCCCGCCGGACGGCTCGCGACGCCGGACGACGTCGCGTCCGCGTGCCTGTTCCTCGCGTCGCCCGACGCGTCGTACACGTCGGGCGCGAACCTGCGGCTCGACGGCGGCGGCGAGCGGCCGGCGTTCCTGAGCGCCGCGCAGGCGGCCGCGCGTTGATCCATGCGATGCAAGCGGTGCAGGACGAATCGTTGCCAGTCCTAGGGAAGTCATCTAGTTCATTTTGACGATTCCCTGCTACCGCGATCTCCCTACTCTGCCTCTCACGACAACACACATAGACGACCGTCGTCGATACCCCCAAGAGGAGACACCATGCATCAACGGATTTCGCGCCGTACCGACAAGCGGGCAACCGCCACGCTGTCGACGCTGGCCGCCGCGCTGCTGACATGCGCCGTTCCCAACGCGCATGCAGGCAGCACGATCGAGCTGGGCGCCGACACGACGCTGGACTATACGTTCACGCTCAGTTACGGCCTCGGCATGCGCACGCGTGCGCCGAGCGGCAATCTGCTGACGCCGGCGAACATCAACGGCGACGACGGCGATCGCAACTTCGCGAAGAACAAGCTGATCGAGAACCAGGTCAGCCTGCTCGGCGAAGTGAACCTGAAGCACGACGACTGGGGTGTGTTCGTCCGTGCCGACACGTTCTACGACCAGGCCTACCACCGTCCGAACTACAACGACGCGCCGGACACCGTGAACCACTCGGGCCAGTACAACAACTTCACGAGCGACGCACGCTACTGGTCCGGCGGCCACACGACGCTGCTCGCCGTGTATGCGTACAACACGTTCAAGATCGGTTCGACGAGCCTGAACGTGAAGGTCGGCGACCAGGTCGTCGCGTGGGGCGAAAGCCTGTTCTTCCCGAACATCGCGGGCGCGCAGGGGCCGTCCGACGCAACCAAGTCGTACATGGCCGGCGCGGAGGTGAAGGACATCCTGCTGCCGGTGCCGCAGATCTCGACGCAGTGGCAGATCACGCCGCGCCTGAGCCTGCTTGCGTACTACCAGTTCTCGTTCCAGCAGAACCGCCTGACCGCGCCGGGTTCCTACTGGAGCTATTCGGACGTCACCGGCCCCGGCGCGCAGTACATCATCGGCCCGGGCGGGATGCTGATTCCGCGCGGCGCCGACGAGAAGCCGAGCGCACGCAACCAGTGGGGGATCGGCGCGCGCTTCCGCGTGCTCGGCGACACCGAGCTCGGCCTGTACTACCTGCACTACAACGACATGAACCCGAGCGTCGTCACGTCGTTCTTCCCGACGCTCCAGTACCAGCAGACCTATTTCAACAACATCAAGCTGACGGGCGCGAGCTTCTCCACCCAGATCGGCCCGGTGAACGTCGCGGGCGAGGCATCGTACCGGCAAGGCGCATCCGTCCTCGTCAACACGCCGACGGGCGTGCAGTCGACCCGCGCGAACGTCGTGCAGACCAACCTGTCCGGCATCTACTCGATCGGACCGAGCTTCCTCGCGAACTCGCAGTCGCTGATCGGCGAACTCACGTACGTGCACGCGGGCAGCATCTCGGAGCTCGGCGGGTCGACCACGCTCGCGAACACGCGCAACGCGCTCGCGCTCGAGATCGCGTGGACGCTCAGCTACAAGAACGTGTTCAACGGCTGGGATCTCGACGTGCCGCTGACCTACACGCACGACCTGGCGGGCACGTCGCCGCTGGCCGGTGCACTCGGCTCGCTGACGGGCCAGGGCGACCACCGCGTGACGGCCGGCGTGACCTTCACGCGTTTGAGCAACCTGTCGCTGTCGCTCGTCTACGCAAAGTTCCTCGGATCGCCGAACCCGGTCACGCGCCCGCTCTCGGACCGCGACTACGTGCTGGCCACGGCGACCTACCACTTCTGAGCGGCCCGGCCGCTCGTCACTCAGCAAGAAGAGGATTAGTCATGAAGCGAATTCATCTCCCCCTCCTGCGCGCGTCGGTGATAGCCGCGTGCGCATTCGCCGCGACGGCGTCGTACCCGAAGGTCACGACGGACGACCTGAAGGCGCTCGACGGCCAGTTGACCCCGATGGGCGCGGTCCGCGCCGCGAGCAAGGACAGCAGCGTGCCCGAGTGGTCGGGCAAGTGGCTCGGCGCGCCGTCCGACGTGCAGTACAAGCGCGGCAGCCGCTACCCCGATCCGTTCGCCAGCGAGAAGCCGGTCGCGACGATCACCGCGGAGAACATGGCGCAGTACGCGGAGCACCTGACCGACGGTCAGAAGGCGATGTTCAAGCGCTATCCGACCACCTTCAAGATCATCGTCTACCCGAGCCACCGCGACTTCCGCTACCCGGATGCCGTCTACAAGGACATCCGCGCGTACGCGCCCGATTCGACGATGACGTCCGACGCGAACGGCCTCACGAACGCGCCGCCGACGGTGCCCTACCCGATCCCGAAGACCGCTGCCGAACTGCTGTGGAACCAGCGCTTCTCGTCGTCGATCGGCACCGAACAGGCCACCTACGACCAGGCGGTCGTGTACTCCGACGGCAATATCGCGTGGGGCAAGGTGCGCTACGACATCTACTCGCCGCGCAACGTCGGCAAGTACGACGTGAAGAGCGATCTGAACAACCGCACGTACTACCGCAACGCGACGGAACTGCCGCTGTCCGACCGCGGCTCGCTGATCGTCGGCTTCACGAACTGGGACAAGGCCGGCGCGGACAACTCGTCGCGCACGTGGATGTACAACCCCGGCACGCGGCGCGTGCGCCAGGCGCCCGAATACGGCTATGACCAGCCGCAAGGCCCGGGCGGCTTCCGCACCGTCGACGACGACCGCCTGTACAACGGCCCCGGCGACCGCTACGACTGGAAGATCGTCGGCAAGCGCGAGATCTACGTGCCGTACGACAACTACAAGGTGATGGACAGCGCGGTGAAGTACGGCGACCTGCTGACCAAGGGCCACGAGAACCCGGCGTATATCCGCTACGAGCTGCATCGCGTGTGGGTGCTGCAGGCGACGCTGAAGAGCGGCTATCGCCACCAGTATGCGAAGCGCGTGCTGTACATCGACGAGGACTCGTGGCAATCGCTGCTCGCCGACAACTACGACGCACGCGGCCAGCTGTGGCGCACCAACGTCGCAACGTCGCTGTACGCGTATGACGCGAAGGTGTTCTACCCGAGCGCGGTGTTCTTCCACGACCTGATCTCGGGCGCGTACATGGCCGACCGCCTGACGAACGAAGGCCCGATGCCGAAGCTCGACAACAGCCCGCAGTTCAACGAGGCGTACTTCTCGCCGGACGCGATCCGCAGTTCGGGTAACTAAGCGACGCGGAATGCCCGCGACCCACGCGCCGGAGCCCTGCTCCGGCGCACGACGCCGCCGCGACGGCGGCCTTTTCCATTCGAGGGCCCTTTCATGTCTTCCCGCCTGCATACGACGCTCGGCGACGAGCTGTACGCCGCGTGGCACGCGCGTGCGCCGGTCGCGCCGCTGTCGAGCCGCCCGCGCCGGCTGTCGCTCGACGACGCCTACCGCATCCAGCAGCGCTTCATCGAACGCCGCGTCGAACATGGCGAAGCGGTGGTCGGCAAGAAGATCGGCGTGACGAGCCAGGCCGTGCAGGACATGCTGAACGTGCGCCAGCCCGATTTCGGCATCCTGCTGTCGGGCATGCACTACGCGGCCGGCGAGTCGATTGCCGCCGACTCGCTGATCGCGCCGCGCGCCGAAGGCGAGATCGCGTTCATCCTCGCGCACGACCTGCGCGGTCCCGGCATCGACCGCACCGACGTGATCGCCGCGACGGCCGCCGTCGCGCCCTGCTTCGAGATCGTCGATTCGCGCATTCGCGACTGGGCGATCCGCATCGAGGACACCGTCGCCGACAACGCGTCGTGCGGCGTGTATGTGCTCGGCGACGCGCGCGTCGACCCGCGCACGCTCGATCTCGCCGCGTGCGAGATGACGATCGAGAAGAACGGCGAGCCCGTCGCGCAAGGGCGCGGCGACGCGGCGCTCGGCCACCCCGCCGACGCGGTCGCGTGGCTCGCGAACACGCTTGCCGCGTACGACGTGCCGTTGCTTGCCGGCGAGATCGTGCTGTCCGGCTCGCTCGCGAAACTGATTCCGGTCACGGCCGGCGACGCGCTGTCGATGCACATTTCCGGCATCGGCAGTTGCGACGTCCGCTTTATCTAAAGGAACCATCCCGATGAAGAAAATCAAATGCGCACTGATCGGTCCCGGCAACATCGGCACCGACCTGCTTTACAAGCTGCGCCGTTCGCCGGTGCTCGAACCCGTGTGGATGGTCGGCGTCGATCCGGCCTCCGACGGCCTTGCGCGAGCGCGCGAATTCGGCCTGAAGACTACCGACAAGGGCGTCGACGGGCTGCTGCCGCACGTGGCCGCCGACGACATCCGCATCGCGTTCGACGCGACGTCTGCCTACGTGCACCGCGACAACTCCGACAAGCTCACCGCGCTCGGCGTGCGGATGATCGATCTGACGCCCGCCGCGATCGGGCCGTACTGCGTGCCGCCGGTGAACCTCGACGCGCATCTCGACAGCGCGCAGATGAACGTGAACATGGTGACCTGCGGCGGTCAGGCGACGATCCCGATGGTGTACGCGGTGTCGCGCGTGCAGCCGGTCGCGTACGGCGAGATCGTCGCGACCGTGTCGTCGCGCTCGGTCGGCCCCGGCACGCGCAAGAACATCGACGAATTCACGCGCACGACGTCCGGTGCGATCGAACAGGTCGGCGGCGCACGCAAGGGCAAGGCGATCATCGTGATCAACCCGGCCGAGCCGCCGCTGATCATGCGCGACACGATCCACTGCCTGACCGACGGGCCGCCCGACGTCGAGGCCATTACCGCGTCGGTGCACGCGATGGTCAAGGAAGTGCAGCGCTACGTGCCGGGCTACACGCTGAAGAACGGCCCGGTGTTCGACGGCAATCGCGTGTCGGTGTTCATGGAAGTCGAAGGGCTCGGCGACTACCTGCCGAAGTACGCGGGCAACCTCGACATCATGACCGCCGCCGCGGCCGCCACGGCCGAGCGTTTCGCCGAACAGATGCTGGCCGCGACGGCCGCCACCGCTTGAGTTGAGGAGCCACGCGATGTCACTTGCAGGCAAGAAGATCACCGTCCACGACATGTCGCTGCGCGACGGGATGCACCCGAAGCGCCACCAGATCACGCTCGACCAGATGCGCAACATCGCGCGCGGGCTCGATGCGGCCGGCGTGCCGCTGATCGAGGTCACGCACGGCGACGGGCTCGGCGGCGCGTCGGTCAACTACGGTTTCCCCGCGCACACCGACGAGGCGTACCTGAGCGCCGTGATTCCGGAGCTGAAGCAAGCCAAGGTGTCGGCGCTGCTGCTGCCCGGCATCGGCACCGTCGAGCACCTGCGCATGGCGCACGCGCTCGGCGTCGGCACGATCCGCGTCGCGACGCACTGCACCGAGGCCGACGTGTCGGAACAGCACATCGGCCTCGCGCGCACGCTCGGACTCGACACAGTCGGCTTCCTGATGATGGCGCACATGTCGCCGCCGGAGCAGCTCGTCGTGCAGGCGAAGCTGATGGAATCGTACGGCGCGAACTGCATCTACATCACCGATTCGGCCGGCCACATGCTGCCCGACGACGTGACCGCGCGGATCGGCCAGGTGCGCGACGCGCTGAAGCCGGAGACGGAACTCGGTTTCCACGGCCACCACAATCTCGCGATGGGCGTCGCGAACTCGGTCGCGGCGGTCGCCGCCGGCGCGAACCGGATCGACGCGGCCGCGGCCGGGCTCGGCGCCGGCGCGGGCAACACGCCGATGGAAGTGTTCGTCGCGGTGTGCGACCGGATGGGGATCGAGACGGGCGTCGACGTATTCGCGATCTCGGACGTCGCCGAGGATCTCGTCGTGCCGATCATGGACGCGCCGATCCGTCTCGACCGCGATGCGCTGACGCTCGGTTATGCGGGCGTCTACTCGTCGTTCCTGCTGTTCGCGAAGCGCGCGGAAGCGAAGTACGGGATTCCCGCGCGCGACATCCTCGTCGAACTGGGCCGTCAGCGGCTCGTCGGCGGGCAGGAGGACATGATCGAGGATGCGGCGCTGACGATGGTGCGGGCGCGGGAGGTGGCGGCGTAATCGAATGTGGCCGGCATCCATCCGGAAGCGGTGTGAACGGGGCGCAAGCCCCGTTTTCTTTTGATGGAGGCGGGAAGAAGCGACGGATCGCCATGCCGGGCATGTCGGTTGCGCGCCGATTGCCCTGGGGCCTGTCTTACATTCGATGAGTGCGTCTGCCGGCTCGATTCACGCAACAACGCATCAGCAATGCTCGAGCCCCGGGATGCGTTGCATCGCTGCCCTCAGTAACTCGACCAGCATCAGTGCGTTTGCCGACAAACCACCGTCCGCCCGCGTCAGTAAGCCGACAATCGTCGCCGGCAGCGGATCGGTCACCTGAAGCAGCACGATGTCAGGATTGGCGACGATCTGAGCGGCCAACTCACCGGGCGCTATCGAGATTGCGTCCGTGCTTTTCACGGCGACGATGCCTGCGGTGACGTTCTGTGCCTCGATGATCAACGGCTCGTCGGTCGCACCGGAGCGTGGATGATTGAAGAACAAGTCAAGCACGCTCGCGCGCGATCCGGCGTAAATCCATCCATAGCGCACCAGATCGCCGATACCGCATGGCCGCCCTGCCAGCGGGTGGTCTCGTCGGGCGACCACCACCGCGCGCGATCGAAACCATGGTTCGAACCTGAAGAAGTTCGTGAGTTGATCGGATTCGATCGCACATATGCCGAAGTCGAGCGATCCGTCTCGCAGGCCGGGTAGGACACTGGACAGAAAGCCGTCGGCGATGCGCAGCGGCGCGTGCGGCCGGGACGCCACAAAAGCGGGCAACGCATGCGGAAGCAACAAAGCCGTTGCGACAGGCAACACGCCCATCGAGACGCGGGCGCGCTCATCAGAACGAATGTCGCCGGGCAGGAGTTCCATCTGGCTGACGATAAGCATCGCACGCGGTAACAGCGATGCCCCGGCGGCAGTCAGCGTAGCGCCGCGTACACCCCGCGAGAACAGCGCGACACCGAGATCCTCTTCGAGCGTCTTGATCGTCTTCGTTACCGCGGCCTGCGATATGTCCATGGAACGCGCTGCCGCACGAATGCTGCCCAACGTTGCAGCGCGAACGAATGCCAGTACCTGCGGGTATTTCATTGACGACAATCCCAGGTTATCGCATGTACCAAAAAAGCGTCTTTTGCGAGTTTATTTTCCGCACCACTATGCTTCGGCCTCCTTCACGGAAGGCAGGTCCGGACGAAAACGGCACTTCAGTGTAGCCATTCTCCGTCAGAGACCGAAATCCAGATAATTTCATGGACCACGCAAGTGGATATATATGAAAAAAATCAGATGGTTTGGAGACGCGATCTGGCTGGTTTTGCTCGGTAGCGCGGTGATGCTTCTGGCGTCGGGCTGCGGCGGGAGCGCGGACAGCGCCCCCCAGCCGCCAAGCGGCCCTGTTCCCGTGTCCAACGCAGCCGTTGGCGACGGCGGCGTCCCGTCGTTCTACGTGTGGACCAGTCGGGTGCCCGGTACGCCGGGCCAACTGTTGCGTCAGCAACCGCTGGATGCCAATCTTGCGCTCGACAACTCGGACCCGTCGCAGAACGTTCGCATGCTCTACACGTCGACTGACGGCGTCGACGGAAAGACGCCCGTTGCCGTTTCCGGTGCGGTCTATTTTCCGAAGGGAACCCCGCCGGCAAACGGTTGGCCCGTCATCGCGTGGACGCACGGCACCGTCGGCGTGGCCGACGTGTGCGCCCAGTCGTACACGCAGCGGTCGGATCGCGACAAGGCTTACCTCGGTACGTTGCTGGCGCAAGGCTACGCGGTTGTCGCAACCGACTATCAAGGTCTCGGCACGCCTGGCCCTCACCCTTACGTGTTGACGCGTGCCGAAGCGTACAGCACGCTCGACAATCTGCGTGCGGCGCTGGTGATGTTTCCGGGTGTGCTCGCAAACAAGGTCGTATTGGTCGGCCAGTCGCAAGGTTCGGGCGCGACGATCGCCACGTTGCAATATGCGCCGACCTATGCCCCTGACGTGCATATCGTGGGCGGTGTCGCAACGGGTGTCGCCTTCGGGTTTTCGGGCGCCAATCCGGCACCGCAGATTCCGGCGCCCGTTGTCAGCAATGCGCTTCTGCCGGTCTCGGGTGATGCGCTGTTCGACATGTTCATTTGGCTCGGCACCGCGCCCGCGGAGAATCCGGCCTTCGACATCACGCCGTATCTGTCCGATAGCGCCAAGCCGCTTTTCGCCGCCGCGACAAAGAATTGCGTCGACGCGCTCGAAACGATGGAGATTTCGGAAGGTATTACGGAAGCCAATTACCTGAAGGCAAGGCCGCCCGTCAGCCTGGTTGGACCGGTGCTGGGCCGCTTACCGACGCCTATCGCGGGCTTCTCGGTGAAGGTCCCGTTGTTCACGGGAACCGGGCTCGCCGACTCGGTAACGGGGACGCCAGCCGCGTACAACTTCATCTCTACCGCATGCAGCCTTGGGGTCGACATCGAGTGGCACTATTATCCGGGCCTGACGCACAACGGCGCGGTGAACGGTTCGCTCGTGGACTCGCTGCCCTTCATCAAGAAGGTGCTGGCGGGCGAGCCCGTGGTGAGCAACTGCGGTTCGCTGGTGGTTCCGGGTCCATTGCAACCGGCGACACCTGGGTTGCCATTCAATACGTAGTCCACATTATTCAGTTCAGCTAATCGACGCCCGTGCGTGAGCGAAGAATACTCGGTCAGTCGGCGAGCCTGGCATCTCGATTTCGTGACGAAATCGGGATGCCACAGCTGAGGCCCACGGCTTCGTTTCCATCACGCGCCCCAACCGGGCATATCCGCCGTATGCCGTCGCCCGAATTCCTTCGGCAGATCGCGCTACCGACATCCGCTCGCCGCATCACCCGTCAGCGATGCTTCCCGCCGTGCCGACGCTTCCGATGCGCCGCACGCGCCTGCTGCAGCGACGGCATCAGTTCCTCGATGTATTGCCGCGCCTGCCCGCGCGTGACGATTTCGCTGAAGCGCTGATGGGCCTTGTCCTGACCGACCAGCGCCGCATGCGCTTTCTTCAGGATGTGCAGAAACGCGATCAGGCTCGTGCCGTCGCGCACGGGCAGCGCATCGCGCGGGTCCGGAGCCGGGGTCGTGCTCATGTTCCGATCCTTTGCGGGCAGTCAGTCCGGCACGTCGCCGTCACGAGCGCCAGCAGGTCGTTGGCAAGGCGGTCGCGATCGGTCAGCGGCGCAAGGCCGAACAGCCGGCCAAGCGTCGCGGCCACCGACGCATGATCGTACGGCGTGTGGTCGACCTGCCCGGCCGCGACCCACGGCGAAATCACGATCGCCGGCACGCGCACGCCGTACACGTCGAAGCCGAAGCCGCTCGCGTTCAGCGTCGCGGCCGCGCCATCGTTCGGCGGCGGCGCGGCGCCCGGCTTGACCGAATCGTAGAAGCCGCCGTGCTCATCGTAGACGATCACGAGCAGGCTGCTGTTCCACACCGGCGAATTGCGAATCGCGTTGTACACGCGCGCGGCGAGCTGGTCGCCGCCGGCCAACCCGTCCATCGGGTGTTGCGAGCTGCCGTTCTCGTAGGTGCCGTGCACGATGTCGCCGTAGCTGGGCTCGATGAACGTATAGCGCGCCGTATAACCGGCCGCGAGATCGGCTTCGAAATGCGCGAGGTCGTCGACGTCGAAGAAGCTCACGCCCTTCAACGACGCGACCTGCGGCACATGGCCGAGCGGATCGCCGGTCTGGTCCTGGTAGATGCGCCAGTTGGCGTCGCCGAGCGCGCCGAAGATCGAACCCTTCGGATAGGAGAAACCGTCGACCGTGTCCCACCCGCCCATTTCTTCCTTGGTCGGCGAATGGTCGAGCCCGGCCGACGACGCGCCGTGCAGGAAGAACCGGTTCGGCCAGGTCGGCCCCGGCATCGACGCATGCCATGCGTCGCACAGCACGAACGCGTTTGCGAGCGCGTACAGCGACGGCGCGTTCGTCTGCACGTCCGCGCCCTGCATGATCTTGCCCGCATCGGCCGGCTGCGGCGGCGTGCCTTCGGAATGCGACGTCGCGTAGTTCGACACGAACCCCGAGTTGGCGACGGGTGGATAAGGCTGTCCTTTCACGAACGGCACACCGGCGCCGCAGAGCTGCTCGAGCACGTCGGTGAATTCGTGGCAAGGATCGGTCGGCATTCGGTCTGGCGCACCGCCGCCGAATGGATAGACCGCGCCGCCGTACGCGTTGCTGTTGCCCGGCGACGCGGCGACGATGTCGGGGTAGCCCGACAGCGCGAACAGGTGATCGAAGGAACGGTTCTCGAGCATCAGCACGAACACGTGCTGGATGCGCTGCTGAACCGGCGGGGCTGCGGGGGCTGCGTCTGCACTCATGGCGCCTCCTGGCGTCGCGCGACGAAAGTCCGGCGGGCACGATCGGCGGCGCGCTGAAAGCGATTGAAGGCAATTGAAAGCAATGCCCGCGAGCCGCGAATTGCCGACGAGTGTACGACCGCACCGGCCCGCACGTAAAGCCGTACGCGAACCGCGCTGCCGCGCGTGCGTTCAACCATCGGCCGGCGCGATGTTCCGCGTAACGAACATCGGGCCGACGATCGCGTCGCGGCTGTCGGACGATAACCGCCGGATCGGATCAATGCGCAGCGCATCGACGTGTCGGGCGGGATGGCGCGCTGAACGTTGACTTTCGCAAGTCGGCCCGATACGATCGATGCACTTTCAAGACGCCCTCCCGGTCCGCCGGGAGGGCGTTTCGTTTTGGTTCACCCACCAAAAGGAAACCCCTTGAAATGAACCCTGTCGACACCCTCGCCTCCCGCCCGAACGCCGACCACGACGGCCTCGGCTACCTGCGACACGGCACCGGCCCCGAATGCGTGATGGTCATGCACGACTGGCTCGGCGACCGGACGAACTACGCGGCGCTGTTGCCGTATCTCGACGAAGCGGCCTTCACGTACGTCTTCGTCGACCTGCGCGGCTACGGAACCTCCATCCACCTGAACGGCGCCTGCACCGTCGACGAGATCGCGGCCGATTGCCTCGCGCTCGCGGACCGGCTCGGCTGGCAGCGCTTTCACGTCATCGGCCATTCGATGACCGGCATGGCGACGCAACGGATCGCCGCCGACGCGCCGTCGCGCATCAAGAGCGCGATCGCCGTGTGCCCGGTGTCGGCGGCCGGCAATCGCCTGAACGACGACGCACGCGCATTCTTCGCGAGCACCGCCGAAAACGACGATGCGTTTCGCCGGCTCGTGCGATTCGTGACGGGTGGGCTGTCGGCGCGCTGGGCCGACGTGAAACTGCGGCAGAACCGCGAGCGCGTGGCGCCGGGTTGCCGGCTCGCCTATCTCGACATGCTGACGGGAACGGATTTCGTCGATGACATCCGCGGGCTGGACACGCGCTTTCTGGTGATCGTCGGCGACAAGGATCCGGGGCTCGACGAAGCGGCAATGCAGGCGACGTTCCTGGCCTGGCACCCGAACGCGCGGCTCGTGACGATTCCGAATTGCGGGCATTACCCGATGCAGGAATGTCCGCCGTACTTCGCGATGATCGTCGAGGATTTCCTGCGAGACGCGGCCGCTTGAGCGTGGAACACGCAACGCGACCGGAGAAGATGGTGCTGGCCGCCGCGGCGTGACGACGCCGCCGGCGACCGACGAACGGCACGACGCGTGCCGTCCATCCGGTTCGTCCGGCCGCGTGGCCGGACGGGAGTCGATCGGTGCGGTGTCACGCGCCCGATCGTTGCCGCTTAACGGCGCGGTTGCCCGGTTCGCGGCGGACGCGGCGAATTCGCGTCCTTGTGCCGGAAGTTGATACGGCCCTTGGTCAGGTCGTACATCGACAGTTCCAGCGTCACGCGGTCGCCCGCGAGAATGCGGATGTGGTTCTTGCGCATGCGGCCCGACGCGTACGCGCCCACCACGACGCCGTTTTCCAGCGTGACGCGATATTTGCTGTCCGGCAGCACTTCGTCGACGATCCCGTCGAGTTCCAGCAGTTCTTCTTTTGCCAAACCAATTCCTCCAGACAAGGTGATTGACCGCGGCCGCGGCGATCTGCCGGGCGCCGTTCCCGCAACGGGACGACGGCTGGCAGGCTGCCGGGTATCGGTTCGTTCAGACGGGCCACAGGCCTGTCTTGCGATCGGAGCCCGGCGCGTTGCGGCGTTCGGGCGGTCAGTGGCGGCGGCGCAATGAGCGCCGCGCAAGTCGGGACCGCGCCGGCTACTACGGCATGGCGGCGGTCTGCTCGGGTTGATGCGTTGAAGCGGTGATGCGCTGGCGAAGCGGCGGGCGCTTCGCGAGGGCGTTGCGTCGCACGCCGTTCAGGCATGCGATGAGGGAGGCGTCACGACCGATGCATCGTGAATGACGCGATGCATCGGTCGTGCGCATCGGAATCGCGCTGGCCGCCGGAATACCGGCACCCCGCGCGAGAGTCCATCCGGCAGCAGCCGCCGATTGGCGGCCGATGCCGTTGCGGCTTACTGCGGCGTGATGTTCGACGCTTGCAGACCCTTCGGGCCGCGCTTCACTTCGAAGCTGACCTTCTGGCCTTCGGCCAGGGTCTTGAAGCCCGTGCCGCGAATTTCCGAGAAATGGGCGAACAGATCGTCGCCGCCGTTGTCCGGGGAGATGAAACCAAAGCCCTTGGTTTCGTTGAACCACTTGACGGTACCGGTATCCACAAATACTTCCTTAATACGAATAATTGAACATGCGCCCACGACAGGCACAGAAAGAATCAAAGAGGGAAAGGCCAACGACCGCCGCACGGAGTGCGGCCAATGATGAGCTATCGAACTTCTTGAAGACTTCGGTCACGGACACTACGCGGCAACGACCGTTTCGTCAAGTTCTTTTGTTGCAGCGCGGGCGCGTGAATGCCGCGTGCGCCTTATGCGGCGGGTGTTGCCGGCCGACGGGGCGCATTTCGATGCGCCCCTCATTTTTCGGCCGGCGCGCCCGTTTTTACTGCGGCTCGAACACGTGATGCAACGCCGGCGGCTCGGCGCCGTCGCGAATCCGCATTTCAAATGCCTTACGCGCGACGCTCGTCGGACGGACGTCGGCTGCGTCCAGATAGAACTGCGAATACCAGTCGCGCATCTGGTACAGCGGCCCGTCGCCTTCGCACAGCAGCGGGTTGTCGATCCGCGTCTTGCTGTGCCAGATGTCGACGTCCTCGTAGAACGCGCGCTGCGCTTCCTTCACGTACGCGTTCGCGATCTCCAGGTTCTGCTCGTCGCTGAGCCCGACCACCTTCTTCACGATCACGCCGTAACGCAGCTCGAAGCTGTTCATGTCGATCGGCACGTGGCAGTTCAGCAGCACCGAGTGGATCGGCTGCCCGTTGCTCTGCCCCGTCATCTGCGTGATGTGCACGGCCGGCCCGAAATACGTCGACAGCGCGGTCAGGCTGTCGCCGCCGAGCTTCTCGCTGCGGCCGACCATCAGCTGCGTCGCCTTGTGATCCTCGAACAGGTTCGCGAAATAGTCGATCGGCGCGCGGTGCACGGTCGCGAAGTGCGCGACGTCCGAGATGTTGTCGACCAGCTCGCGGCAGTTGGCCTGGATCACCATCTTGTCGACCACCCAGTCCGACCATTCGTCGGAGAAGCACACGTCGAGACGCGGAATCGCGACGTCCGCCGGCGGTGCGTTGCCTTCCGGGTCGTTCCAGACGAACAGCAGGTTGTTTTCCTCGCAGGTCGGCCACGCGCCGATGCGCGCCTTCGGCGGAATCCGCTTGCAGTACGGGATCGACGCGCACTGCCCTTCGCCGCTCCAGGCCCAGCCGTGGAACGGGCACACGAGGTTGTCGCCCTGGACCGTGCCGAGGCTCAGGTCGGCCCCCATGTGCGGGCAGTAGGCGTCGACGACATTGACCTTGCCGGTCGAATCGGCGAACGCGGCGAGCTTGCGGCCGAACACGTTCAGCGTGTGCGGCTTGCCGTCCTTGTAGTCGCGGGCGAGCCCGAGGCAGTGCCAGCCGCGCGCATAGCGCTGCGCGAGCGGCTGGGCTTCGATCTTGTAAGGGCGTGCGGACATGTGGGTTGACTCCTCTCGTGGGGAACGCGCGGCGGCCCGCCGCGCGCGGGGTAATGGGGGTGCGCCGCTCAGCGCATCGGATTGCCGTGCTCGAACGCGGTCGCCTGCTGCCGCGACGGCGCGGCCACCGACGACGGCGACGACTGCTGCTGTGGCAACTGCATGCGGCGCTCGGCCCGCTCGACGCCGAGCCACGCGGCGAGCGCGGGCAGCAGGAACACCGCGCCGAACAGGTTCACGAGGAACATGAACGCGAGCAGCACGCCCATGTCGACCTGGAACTTCAGCGCGGAGAACGCCCACGTGCCGACGCCGATGAACATCGTGACGGCCGTGAACAGCGCCGCCGTGCCGCGCTGGCGCATCGCATCGGCAAACGCGTCCGGCAGCGACGCGCCATGGCGGATGTCGTGCTGCAGGCGCTCGTACAGGTAGATCCCGTAGTCGACGCCGACCCCGACGCCGAGCGTGATCACCGGCAGCGTCGCGACCTTCAGCCCGATGCCGAGCCGCGCCATCACCGCGTTGCACAGGATCGACACGAGCGTGAGCGGCACGACGATGCACAGCACCGCGCGCCACGAGCGGAACGTGACCGCGCAGAGCAGCGCGATCGCGCCGAAGATCGACAGCAGCATCGCGATCTCCGCGTCGCCGACGGCCTCGTTGGTCGCGGCCATCACGCCGACGTTGCCGCCCGCGAGCCGGAACGCGACGTTCGGCGTCGGGTTCTCGGCCGCGAAGCGCTTGATCTCGTCGACGATGTGCGCGATGGTCGTGCCCTCGTGGTTCTTCGTGTAGATCAGCACCTGGATCGCCTTGCAATTCGCGGTGTTCATCCCGTTGTCGGGGTCGAACGCGTTGGAACCCTGCGTGAGCCCGTCGCTGGAACGCGGCAGTGCGGCCCAGCGCGGGTTGCCTTCGTTGAACGCGGCGATGAACACCTTGCCCTGCGACGACACGCTCGTCACCGACTGCACGCCGGCCACGCCGCGCATGTTCATCTCGAACTTCTCGATCGCGCTCATCACCGGGTAATGCAGGCACGCGTCGTCGAAGCCGGTCGTCTCGACGATCACCGACAGCACGTCCACGCCGATGTTGTACTGGTGCGTGATCGCCGCGTTGTCGATGTTGTAGCGCGAGTTCGCGCGCAATTCCGGCGCGCCGGTGCCGATGTCGCCGATCTCCAGCTTGCGCGATTCGAGCGTGCCGTACGCGAGCAGCGCGAGCGCCACCGCGAACACGCCGAGCGCGGGCGCCGGCCGGGCGAACACCGCGAAGCGCGACCACATCCGGCTGCCGCCGGCCGCCGCCGTGCGCTGCGCGCGGGCCAGCGTGCCGTGTTCGAGGCGCGTGTACGACAGCAGGATCGGCAGGAACACCTTGTTCGTGACGATCATCAGCAACACGCCGAGGCACGCGGTGATGCCGAGCTCGCGCACGATGTCGATCCTGATCCGCATGATCACCATGAAGCCGAGCGCGTTGGTCAGCAGCGCGACGGTGCCCGGCACGAACAGCTTGCGGAACGCGTCGCGGGCGGCGTCGACCGACGACTCGCCGCGCACCAGCGCCTGCTTCCATGCGTTGGTCATCTGCACCGCGTGCGATACGCCGATCGAGAAGATCAGGAACGGCACGAGGATCGACATCGGGTCGATGCCGAGCCCGAGCAGCGGCAGCGCGCCGAGCAGCCAGACGACCGGCAGCAGCGCGACGACGAGCGCCAGCACGGTAGTCTTCAGCGAGCGCGTATAGCCGAACAGCAGCGCGGCCGTCACGAGGAACGCGAGTGCGAAGAACGCCATCACGCCCGCGATGCCGCTCTCGACGTCGCCGACCAGCTTCGCGAAGCCGATGACGTTCACGTCGATGCCCTGCTTCGCGTACTTCGCGCGAATCTCCTCGAGCTGGCGCGCGACCGCGCTGTAGTCGAGCCGCTTGCCGGTGGCCGGGTCGGTCTCGCGCAGCTCGGCGCGGATCAGCGCCGACTTCAGGTCGTTGCCGACGAGGCGGCCGATCTGCCCCGAACGCGCGACGTTGCGGCGCACTTTCGCGAGATCGTCCGGGTTCGCGCTCGAGAACTGGCCCGGCACGACCACGTCGCCACGAAAGCCGGCCTCGGTCACCTCGGTGTAATGGACGTTCGGCGTGAACAGCGAGAACACGCGCGAACGGTTCACGCCGGGGATGAAGAACACGTCGTCGGTCGCATGGCGCAGCGCATCCATGAACGTCTGGTTGTAGATGTCGCCGTCGCCCTTCCAGCGCAGGCTCACGAGGATCGTGTTGGCGCCGGGGAACGCGCCCGCATAACGCTCGAACACCTGCATGTACGGGTGCTGCATCGGGATCATCTTGTTGAAGCCCGGATCGAGCTTTAGGCGCGTCGCGGACAGCCCCAGCGCGAGCGTCACCGCCACGCAGAGCAGCATCAGCAGCCGGCGCCGGCGAATGATCGTGTTGGCGCAGCGCTCGACGAAGGTGGCGAGGCGCGACGCGGGAACGGCTTCAGGGGGGCGTGACAGGTCGTTCATGGAATTCTCGTGTCGGTACGGACTGGCGATGCGAAACGAACCAAAGCGGACGAAAGCCGGCGGCCACTGCGGCCGCCGTGGCCGCGCATCAGGACGGCGCCGCGGCGAGCGGCGCGACGCCGGCCTCGCCGCCGAGCAGCAGCGCGCCGTGGCCCATGTCGAGCACGGCCGCGAGGCTCTGCACGCCGCCGAGCTTGCGCACGTCGAAGGTCAACCCGCCGTCGCGCGACGCGACGATCGCGCCGCCCTGGCCGACCAGCACGAGTTCGCCGTCGGTCAGCTGGGTCGCGCCGAAGTACGACACCGGCACGTGGCTGTCGACGTGCGTCCAGGTCGCGCCGCGATCGGTGCTGCGTACCACGTTGCCGCGCATCCCGTACGCGACCCAGTCGCCGTTCGCGAGCATCAGCGCGCCGAACAGCGAGCCGGCGTACGGCGAAGGCAGCTTGTCCCAGGTGACGCCGTTGTCGGTCGAGCGCAGCAGCGTGCCGCTCTCGCCCGCGACCAGCAGGTTGCCGTGGCCGTCGCCGACGATCGCGTTCAGGTGACGGTCGCCGGCGGGCGTCTTGACCGTCTGCCAGTTGACGCCCGCATCGTCCGAGCGCAGCAGCTGGCCGAAGCTGCCGGCCGCGAACAGCGGGCCGTTGGCGGTGCCCCACACGGACAACAACGGATCGGAATGGTCGTGGTCCATGTGCACCTCGCGCCAGTGCACGCCCGCGTCGTCGCTGCGGATAATCCGGCCGTCGTGGCCGACCGCGATCCCGAGCGTCGGCGTGATGAAGCGCACCTGCGTGAGCGTCGACGCCTGGTCGGGCGTGACCGACGCCGGCCGCCAGTGGGCGCCCGCGTCGTCGCTCAGCAGGATCACGCCCCGTTCGCCGACCGCGACGATACGCGCGCCGGCCCGGGCGAGCCCGTTGATCTGCAGCCGGTCCGCATGGATCGCGGTGACCGGGAACGCCGGCAGCGGGCGCGGCGAAAACGCGAACAGCGCGGCGCCGAGCACGAGCGCCGACATCGCGAGTCCGGGCAAAGTTCGTTTCATGCTTGTCTCCTGTGTCTGCGTTCGACGGCGGTTCGCGCCGAAGCGCCAACGGCAATCGCCTGCAAATCTCCGGGCCGTCGGTCTTTGCCGCGGCCTCGAATGGTCCTGAATGGCTGGCCGCCGTCTCCGGCGGCCGATTCGGCGCCTGCTACGCGCCGACTTCGAACAGCGCGGCGGCACCCATCCCGCCGCCGATGCACATCGTCACGACCGCGTGCCGCACGCCGCGCCGCGCGCCTTCGAGCAGCGCGTGCATCGTCATCCGCGCGCCCGACATCCCGAACGGATGGCCGAGCGCGATCGCGCCGCCGTCCACGTTCAGCCGGTCGTCGGGAATGCCGAGCGTGTCGCGGCAATACAGCGCCTGGCATGCGAACGCCTCGTTCAGCTCCCACAGCCCGACGTCGGCCACGGTCATCCCGAAGCGCTCCAGCAGCTTCGGGATCGCGAACACCGGGCCGATGCCCATCTCGTCCGGCTCGCAGCCGGCCACCGCGAGGCCGCGGAACGCGCCGAGCGGCGTCAACCCGCGACGCATCGCCTCGCTGCGCGACATCACGACCACGGCAGCCGCGCCATCCGACAGCTGCGACGCATTGCCGGCCGTCACGAACTCGCCCTGCTCGACGACCTTGCCGCCGCTCCACGACGGCTTCAGCCCCGCGAGCCGCTCGGCCGTCGTGTCAGCGCGCACGCCTTCGTCGCGCGCCGCGCGCAGGTCTTCGTGACCGGCCGGGTTGCCCTCCTTGTCGAACAGCGCGCGGCGCACGTCGAGCGGCGCGATTTCCGCGTCGAAGCGGCCGGCGGCCTGTGCTTCGGCGGTGCGCTGATGGCTCTGCAGCGCGTAGGCATCCTGCGCGGCGCGCGAGATCCCGTAGCGGCGCGACACGATCTCGGCCGTTTCCATCATCGCGATGTATGCGGCCGGCTGGTGGTCGAGCACGGCCTGCGAACGCGCGCGATACGCGTTCTTGTGCTTGTTCTGCGTGAGCGAGATCGACTCGACGCCGCCCGCGACGACGATCCGTGCGTCGCCCGCACCGATGCTGCGCGCGGCGCTCGCGATCGACATCAGGCCCGACGAGCACATGCGGTCGATCGCCATGCCGGGCACCGACGCCGGCAGCCCGGCCGCCGCGGCCGACAGGCGGCCGATGTTGTAGCCCTGCGTGCCTTGCTGTGCGGCGCAGCCGATCAGCACGTCGTCGACGTCGGCCGGCGCGACACCCGCGCGTTCGAGCGCCGTGCGCACGACGTGACCGCCCAGCGCGGGCGCCTCGGTGTCGTTGAACATGCCGCGAAACGCCTTGCCGATCGGCGTGCGTGCGACGGAAACGATGACTGCGTCTTCCATGTGCTGGCTCTCTGAATCTGGATCTAGAAGTAGTAACGGCTGATCGTGTCGGCGACGCAGCCGGGCTTGCCTTCGCCTTCGATCTCGACGGTCACGCGAATCCACGCCTGCACACCGCCTTCGAGCGGCTCGACACGCAGCAGCTCGCCGACGCCGCGCACACGCGCGCCGACCTTCACCGGCGCGGGGAAACGGATCTTGTCGCAGCCGTAGTTGACGCCGAGCCGCGCACCGTCGATGCGCACGATCTGCGGCAGGAAATAGTTGACGAGCGACAGCGTCAGGTAACCGTGCGCGATGCACGCGCCGAACGGGCCGTCCTTCGCGCGCACCGGATCGACGTGCACCCACTGGTGATCGCCCGTCGCATCGGCAAAGCCGTCGATGCGGACCTGGTCGATCGCGAGCCACGCGCTCGCGCCGAGCGTCTCGCCGACAGCCGCCGCGAGTTCGCCGGGATGCGCGAACACGCGGGGCGTCGCGCGCACGGGGTCGAGGGTCGTGTCCGTCATGCGTGCTGGCTACTGACCGACAGCACTTCGCCCGTCATGTACGACGCGTAATCGCTTGCAAGAAACACCATCACGTTCGCGACCTCCCAGACTTCGGCGGCGCGCCCGAAGGCTTCGCGCGACGCCAGTTGATTCAGCAAGTCGGCCGGCGCCGACTTCTTCAGAAAATCGTGCATCGCGATGCTCGGCGCGACTGCGTTGATGCGCACGCCGTACGGCGATGCTTCGAGCGCCGCGCAGCGCGTGAGCGCCATCACGCCCGCTTTCGCCGCCGCGTAGTGCGCCTGTTCCGCCTGCGCGCGCCAGCCGAGCACCGATGCGTTGTTGACGATCGCGCCGCGGCCGCGGGCCTGCATGTGCGGCAGCATCGCGCGCATCATCCGGAACGTCCCGGTAAGGCTAATGTCGATCACGCGCGACCATTCGGCATCGTCCATATCGACGATGCGGGTCGACCCGCCGAGCCCGGCGTTGTTGATCAGCACGTCGACGCCGTCGAGCTTGTCCTGCGCGTCGGCGACGAGCGCCTGCACGTCGGCCTCGACCGCGACGTTGCACAGGCGGCCATGGATCTGTTGCAGCCCCGTTTCGGCGCGCAGCGTCTGCACCGCCTGTTCGAGGCGCTTTTCGTGGATGTCGGAAATGAACAGCGCGCGGCAGCCTTCCTCCGCGCAGCGGCGCGCGGCCGCGAAGCCGATGCCGGCGCCGGCCGCAGCCGTGATCAGCACCGATTTGCCGGCGAGCAGCTGGTGGCCCGGCACGTAGGCGGGGGCCTTCTGGATCTGGGGTTCGGTCATGCTTGTCCTCGCGGTTCTCTTGGCATGCCGAGCCCGCGCTCGGCCATGATGTTCAGCTGGATTTCGTTGGTGCCGGCGTAGATCGTGTCCGCACGGGAGAACAGGAATACGCGCTGCAGATGGGTGAGCTTTTCGTCGGTGGGATCGATCACGTTCGCGCGCGGCCCCAGCGCATCCATCGCAAGCTGGCCGAGGTCGCGGTGCCAGTTCGACCAGTAGTACTTGTAGATCAGCGCCTCGCGGCGCAGCGGCGCGCCGCCGTCGGCATCGTCCGCGCCGGACAGCATCCGCAGCGCGTTGTAGCGCATCACGCGCAGCCCGGCCCATGCGCGGCCGATCCGCTGGCGCAGCACGGGGTCACGATCCGCGCCCGATGCGCGCGCCGCGTCGATCACCCATTCGAGCTCGCGGACGAACTGCATCTGCTGGCCGAGCGTCGACATCCCGCGCTCGAAACCGAGCAGCGTCATCGCGATCCGCCAGCCGTCGCCCGGCGCGCCGACCAGGTCGCGCGCTTGCGCACGCGCGCCGTCGAAGAACACTTCGTTGAATTCCGCGCCGCCGTTGAGCTGCTTGATCGGTCGGATCTCGAGGCCCGGCTGGTCGAGCGGCATCAGCAGGAACGACAGCCCCTTGTTGCCTTTCGACGCGGGATCGGTGCGCGCGAGCACGAAGATCCAGTCGGAATCGTGCGCGAGCGACGTCCATACCTTCTGGCCATGGACGCGCCACGTGCCGTCCGCATCCTGTTCCGCACGCGTGCGCACGTTGGCCAGATCGGAACCCGCGCCCGGCTCCGAATAACCCTGGCACCAGAACTGCGTGCCGGCTAGGATCCCGGGCAGGAACCGCGCACGCTGGTCGTCGGTGCCGCACGCGACGAGCGTCGGCCCGAGCAGCCCTTCGCCGATGTGACCCATCCGCCCGGGGCCGCCCGCACGCGCGTATTCCTCGTGAAAGATCACCTGCTCGGCGACCGAAAAGCCGCGCCCGCCGGCGTCGGTCGGCCAGCCGAGCCCGGTCCAGCCGCCTTCCGCCAGCTCCCGTTCCCATGCCTTGCGCAGTTCCGGCCACGCTTCCTCGTCGCCGGGGCCGCCGCGGTATTTCAGGCACGCGAATTCGCCGGTCAGGTGCGACTGCACCCAGTCGGCCACTTCGTGCCGCAATTGCTGTTCGCGCGTTTCGCTGTTCATTGAAGGGCTCCTGCGCGTGCGGCGGATGGGCGTGTTGCGGCGATGACCGGCGATGCGGTTTCGTCGCGCTTGGCCACGCTGCCGTCGATCGCGTGGCGCGCGATCCACTCGAGCAGTTGCGGCGTCGTGCCGAACTGCGCACCCGACGCCTGCGCGCGCTTGAAATAGAGATGCGGGTCGTATTCCCACGTGAAGCCGACGCCGCCGTGCAACTGGATCGCCTCCTGCGCGCAGAACGCATAGGCGTCGTTTGCGGCGGCTTTCGCGGCCGCGATGTCGGCGCGCAGCGCGGCACCCGGCGTCGCGCCGGCTTCCGCGTCCCACGCATGCGCGGCGCCGAGCACGGCCGAGCGCGCCGATTCGATCGACACCATCATCTGTGCGCATCGATGCTTGACGGCCTGGAACGACGCAATCGTGCGGCCGAACTGCACGCGCTGGCTCGTGTAGTCAAGCGTCAGGTCGAGGCATTGCTGTGCGCCGCCGAGCTGCTCGGCCGCCAGCGCGAGCGCCGCGAACCACGCGGTGCGCTCCAGTACCGGTGCGGCATCGCGGCCGGCCAGCAGCGCGTCGCGGCTCACGCGAGTTTCTTCGAACACCACGCGCGCGATCGGCCGCGTGGCGTCGAGTGTTTCGAGCGGCGTGACGGTCAGGCCGGTTGCCGTCGAGACGTCGATCGCGAACACCGCGAGCGACTGCCCTTCGTTCGCGATTCGCGCGGGCACCAGCAGCAGGTCGGCGCGCGCGCCGTCGATGACTTGTTCGATCACGCCGGACAGCGCGTAACCGCCCGCCGTTTCCTCCGCGACGATCGGCAGCGACCAAGAGGCCACGGTGCCAGCCGGCAGGTCGAGCGGCAGCGCCAGCGTCGCACTGCACGCGCCTTCAGCGATCTTCGCGAGCCAGCTGGTGGCCAGCGGCGTGTCGCAGCCGGCCAGCGCGGTTGCCGCGAGGCACGCGGTCGAAAAATACGGCACGCACGCGACGCGCCGGCCGAGCTGTTCCATCAGCACCGTCTGCTCGACCGCGCCGAGCCCGAGCCCGCCCGCCGCTTCCGGCAGCGCGAGCGCGTTCCAGCCGAGCTCGCCCGCGAGCGCGGCCCACAGCGCGTCGTCGCGGCCGGCCGATTGCTCGAGCGCGCGGCGCACGTCGGCGGACGCACTGCGTTCCGCGAGCACATCGGCCGCCGCGTCGCGGATCATCGCCTGTTCGTCGGTGAGCGCCAGATCCATGGGTCAGCTCCCGTACACGCGCTGCGCGGGCCGCGCATCGGCGAGCAGCTGCGCGACCGCCGGGCCGACCTCGGCCGCCGCCCAGCGCGCGCCGCGATCGACGCTCGGGCCCGTGCGCCAGCCTTCCGCGACCGCGATCGTCCCGCCCGCGACCTCGAACACCTGGCCCGTCACGTCGGCCGACAGCGCACTGCCGAGCCACACAACCAGCGGCGCGACGTTGGCCGGATCGAAATAGTCGAACCCGCCGTCTTCCGGCTTCTTCATCATGTCGGCGAACACGCCTTCGGTCATCGACGTGCGTGCGGCCGGCGCGAGCGCGTTCACGCGCACGCCGTAGCGCTGCAGCTCGACCGCCTGCATCAGCGTGAGCGCGGCGATCCCCGCCTTCGCCGCGCCGTAGTTCGACTGGCCGATCGAGCCTTGCAAACCGGCGCCCGAACTCGTGTTGACGATCCGCGCGTCGACCGGATTGCCGGCCTTCGCGGCATCGCGCCACACGCGCGCCAGCACGCTCGACAGGCAGAAGTGGCCACGCAAGTGCACGCGCATCACGTCGTCCCAGTCCTGCTCGGTCATGCTCGTGAACATCTTGTCGCGGCAGATGCCCGCGTTGTTGACGAGTACGTGCACGTCGCCGAACGCTTCGCGCGCCGCGTCGACGATCCGCTGCGCGGTGTCGACGCGCGTGATGTCGTCCGCATTCGCAAGCGCGCGGCCGCCTTGTTGCGCGATCTCGTCGCACACGGCCTGCGCGGCGTCGTGCCGGATGTCGTTGACGACGACCGCCGCGCCCTCGGCCGCGAGCGCGAGCGCGTATTCGCGCCCGAGCCCGCCGCCCGCGCCGGTGATGATGACGGTGCGTCCGTTACAGATTCCCATGCTTGTGCCTCGTGGATCGTGAAAGTGACGCGCTCACAGGCGCTCGATGATCGTGACGTTCGCGAGACCGCCGCCTTCGCACATCGTCTGCAGGCCGTAGCGGCCGCCCGTACGCTCCAGTTCGTGCAGCAGCGTCGTCATCAGCCGTGCGCCGGTCGCGCCGAGCGGATGGCCGAGCGCGATGCCGCCGCCGTTCGGGTTGGTCTTCTCGTGCGGGAAGCGCGTGTCGGCCAGCCAGGCCTGCGCAACCGACGCGAATGCCTCGTTCATCTCGACGACGTCGATCTGCGACCAGTCGAGCCCGCTCTTCGCGAGCGCGGCCTTCGTCGCCGGGATCGGCGCCGTCAGCATCCACAGCGGATCGTCGCCGAGCACGCTCAAGTGATGAATGCGTGCGCGCGGCGTGAGGCCGTAGCGCTTCAGCGCGTCTTCCGACACGATCAGCAGCGCGGCGGCCGCATCGCAGGTCTGGCTCGCGACGGCGGCCGTCAGCGAGCCGCCCGGCGTCAGCGGTTCGAGCGTCGCCATCTTTTCCAGCGACGTGTCGGGGCGCGGCGTCTCGTCGTGCATCACGCCTTCGAACGGCACGATTTCCCGCTTGAAATGGCCGGCCTCGATCGCCGCGACCGCGCGGCGGTGGCTTTCGAGCGCATAACGCTCCATCGCGTCACGCGACAGGTTCCAGTGATCGGCGATCCGCTGCGCGGCGACGAACTGCGACACCGGCGCATCGCCGAAGCGCGCGCGCCAGCCTTGGCTGCCCGAGAACGGATCGGTGAAACCAAGCGGCGCCGCGCAGGTCATCGCGGACGAGATCGGGATCTGCGTCATCGTCTGCACGCCGCCCGCAACGACGACGTCCTGCACGCCGCTCATCACGGCCTGCGCGGCGAAGTGCACGGCCTGCTGCGACGAGCCGCACTGGCGGTCGACCGTCACGCCCGGCACCTGCAGCGGCAATCCGGCCGCGAGCCAGCAGGTGCGCGCGATGTTGCCCGCGAGCGGACCGATCGTGTCGACGCAGCCGAACACCACGTCGTCGTATTCGTCGGCGGGAATCGCGTTGCGCTCGACGAGCGTCTTCAGCACGAAGCCGCCGAGGTCCGCCGCATGCACGTGTGCGAGCCCGCCCTTGCGGCGGCCGGTCGGCGTGCGCAGCGCGTCGACGATATAGGCTTGTTTCATCAGTTCAGTTCCTCGAGGTCGAAGGTCTGCGCGGGGCCGATCGGCAACGCGTCGCCGAGGATCGCGTCGGCCACGCGGGCCTTGTGGAACGCGCTGTCGCCCCAGCTGCCGGCGAGCGCCCAAATGCGCTTCATGAAGATCTGCAGGTCGAGCTCCCACGTGTAGCCGATCGCGCCGTGCACCTGCATCGAGTGGCGCGCGGCCAGTTGCGCGGCCGACGTCGCCGCGAGCTTCGCGTGCGACACGAACACCGCGCGCTGCGGGTGGTCGTCGGCGATCGCCTGCGCCGCGCGCGCGACCACCGGCCGCGCGAACTCGTAGCGGATCGCGACGTCCGCGAGCAGATGCTTGAGCGCCTGGTACGAGCCGATCGCCTTGCCGAACTGCTTGCGCTGCGCGCTGTAGTCGATCGCGACGTCGAGCACGCGCTGCGTGAGGCCGAGCAACTGCGCGGCGACCGCGAACGCGCCGTGGTCGAGCGCGCGATCCAGCAGCGGCGCGGCCTCGGCGGCGCCCGCGATGCGCGTGGCCGGCGACGGTTCCCAGTCGAGCGTGAACAGCCGCCGCGACGGGTCGACGCTGTCCACCGCGCGCCACGCGCACTGCGCGGGATCGACGCGATGCAGCTCGCCGCGGTGTTCGCACAGCAGCACTTGCGCGACGTGCACGTCGGCCGCATACGGGTTCACCGGATGCACGAGCGCGACACGCGCGCGCCCTTCGGCGATGTCGCGCAGCAGCGCGTCGCGCCAGTCGCTCGCCGGCAGCCGCGCGAGCACGCCGGCCGACACGAGCGCCGTGTCGAGCAGCGGCTCGGGGCTGCCGAAATATCCGTAGGTCTGTGCGAGCAGCGCCCATTCCGCTTCGGTCAGGCCGAGGCCGCCGTGCGCCTCGGGCACCGACACGGCGGTCAGCCCCTGCGACGCGAACAGCGCCCACAGCGCATCCGAGCGCCCGGTCGGCGTGGCCCAGAGCTCGCGGATCAGCTCGGGCGTCATCTCGGTCATCAGCAGGCGCTTCACGCTGTCCGCGAGCGCTTCCTGGTCTTCATCGAATACGAAATCCATACGATGTCCGTTCAGTGAGGGAGTCGCCGGCGCCGTTACGCGCGCGGCATGCCGAGCATCCGTTCGGCGACGATGTTGCGCTGGATCTCGTTGGTGCCCGCGTAGATCGTGCCGGCCTGCGCGAACAGGAAGCCGTCGAGCCAGTGGCCGAGCGTCGCGTGCTGCGCGGCCGTCTGCGGGACGACCTCGCCCTGCGCACCGAGGATGTCGAGCGCCGTCTGATGCATACGCAGATCGAGCTCCGACCAGAACACCTTGTTGGTACTCGACTCCGCGCCGATATGGCCGCCCTTCAGCAAGCGGCTCGCGGTCGCGTAGGTCGACAGCGCATAGGCCTGCGCATCCATCCACGCCGATACCACGCGCTCGCGCAGCGTCGGGTCACGGTCCGCGCTGTCGCGGTGCGCGAGATACAGGTCGCGCAACGCTTGCGCGGTTCGCTGGAACCTCGCCGGCGAACGCAGCATCAGCCCGCGTTCGAAGCCGGCCGTCGCCATCGCGACCTGCCAGCCCGCGCCTTCGGCCGCGAGGCGGTTCTCGACCGGCACGCGCACGTCGTCGAAGAAAATCTCCGCGAAGCCCGTCTGCCCGTTCAACTGCCGGATCGGCCGCACCGTGATGCCCGGCGCGGACAGCGGCACCATCAGGAACGTGAGCCCGTGGTGACGCGACGATTCGGGATCGCTGCGGAACAGCCCGAACAGCCAGTCGGCCCACACCGCGCGGGTCGACCAGATCTTCTGGCCGTTCAGCACGTACTCGTCGCCGATGCGGGCCGCCGTCGTGCGGATCGCGGCCATGTCCGAGCCCGCGTTCGGCTCCGACCAGCCCTGCGCCCACACGTGCTCGCCCGCGGCCATCGCGGGCAGGAAGCGCGCCTTCTGCTCCGCGGTACCGAAATCCATCAGCGTCGGGCCGAGCAGGAAGATGCCGTTCTGGTTCACGCGCATCGGTGCGTCGGCACGCCAGTACTCTTCCTCGAAGATCAGCCACTCGATCAGGTCGCAGCCGCGCCCGCCCAGCTCGCGCGGCCACGTGACCATGCTCCAGCGGCCCGAGTGCAGCGTGCGCTCCCATTCGCGGTGCGCGGCGAAGCCTGCCTCGGTGTCGAAACTCGGCAGCCGCTCGCGCGGCACGTGCGCCGCGAGCCATTCGCGGATTTCCGCGCGGAACGCCTGCTGTTGCGGCGTGTAGGTCAGGTTCATGCGCGAGCCTCCTCGGCCTGGGCGTCGAAACGCGCGTCGCGCTTCTCGACGAACGCGGCGCGCGCTTCCGTCGAGTCGTTCGTCATGTACGCCTGCAGCGTGAAGCCCTGCTCCCAGCGGTATTTGTCCTCGAGATCGCCGTCCTCGACGCCGTTCAGCGCCTCCTTCGCGAGCCGCACCATCGCCGGGCTCTTCTCCGCGATCTTGCGGGCGATCGCGAGCGCCGCGTCGCGCAGCGCGTCGCGCGCGACGACCTGCTCGACCGCACCGAGCCGGTACGCTTCGGCCGCATCGATCATGTCGCCGGTGAAATACATCGCCCGTACCTTCTGCACGCCGAACAGCCGCTGCAGGTGCGCGCCGCCGCCCATCGCGCCGCGATCGATCTCCGGCACGCCGAAGCGCGCGCAATCGGCCGCGACGACGATGTCCGCCGCACCGCAGATGCCGATCCCGCCGCCGAGCACGAAACCGTGCACGGCCGCGATCACCGGCTTCGGATTGCGGTGCACCGCGCGAAACGTCTCGTAGTTGCCCGCGTTGACCGCGACGATCCGCTCCGGATGCGCGGCCAGTTCCTTGATGTCGACGCCCGCGCAGAAGCCGCGGCCTTCGCCGCGCACGACGATCACGCGCACGTCGTCGTCTTCGCCGAGCGCGTCCAGCGCGCGTGAAAGCGCATGCCAGCTCTGCGCGTCGAGCGCGTTCACGGGCGGATGGGCGATCACCAGTTCGGCGATGCCGTCTGCGCGATCGATCCGGAACGGCTGCGCGCCGGCCGGTTGAGTGGATGCTGTCATCTCCATTGCCTCCCTGTGATGTTCTTCATGCGGCCTGCGCCGCTGCCGCGCCACGCAGCGCGGCCAGTGCGTCGAGCCGCTCGCCGGCTTCCGCGACGATCCGCGCGATCAGCGCGTCGCACGATTCGATCGCGCCGATCATCGCCGCCGCCTGGCCACTCGGCAGCACGCCTTCGTCGGGGCGGCCCTCGACGATCGCGCGCTGGATCAGGAACGGCGCGTTCGCGGCCATCAGCGTCTGGCTTGCCGTGTAGTCGTGCGAGCGCAGCGCCTTGATCGCGAGGCCGAGCATGTCGCTCGTGCGCAGCCCGTTCTGGCGCCGCCAGGCCTCGGCCGTCTTCAGCGCGAACAGCGTGCGGCGCAGCGGGCCGAAGCGTTCGAGCTTCAGCAGATACGGGTTGTCGATCATGCGTTGCGGCAGCCCGTCGAGCGCGTCCGACACGCGGATGCGCGCCGGGTCGCCGACCGCGACGTAGCGGTCGAGCGTTTCGCGCGGCACCGGCGATTCGGCGGTCATCAGGAAGCGCGTGCCCATCGCGATGCCGGCCGCGCCGTACGCGAGCGCGGCAGCCAGCCCGCGCCCGTCGAAGAACCCGCCGGCCGCGACGACCGGCACCCGCACCGCATCGAGCACCTTCGGCAGCAGCAGCGTGGTCGGCACCGAGCCCGTGTGGCCGCCGCCTTCCGCGCCCTGCACCGTCACGATGTCCGCGCCGAGTTCGACCGCCTTCGCCGCATGCTTCGGCGCGCCGACGGTCGGCATGCAGACGATGCCAGCATCCTTGAAGCGGCGGATCGTCTTCGCGTCGGGCCCGCGGCCGTAGCTGACCGCGCGCAGCCGGTGCTTGATCGCGAGGTCGACCACCTGCGCGGCATTCTTCTGGAACATGTGGAAGTTGATGCCGAACGGGTGGTCCGTCAGCGACTTCACCTTCAGGATCTCGGCCTCGACCTGCTCGGGCTCGAGCGTCGCGCCGGCCAGGAAGCCGAAACCGCCCGCGTTCGCGGTCGCCGCGACGAGCCGCGCGTCGGCCACCCAGCCCATCGCGGTCTGCACGATCGGGTAACGACAGCCGAGCAGGTCGCACAACGGCGTATGGAGCGGGCTGTGAAGCGGGTTGTGAAGCGTCGTGCTCATGCGGCGGCTCCGTTGATCGCAGCTGGTGCCGGTGCGTCGCCGCGGTCCGCGCCGTTCGGCTGGCGCTGCGAGCTGGCCATGCTGCGCGCGTCGTAGCCACCGAGGCGGTCGCCGCTGACGAGCTCGTTGTGCGCATGCGCGAAGTGATGCCATGCGAACGCCGCGTCCATCGCCGCGCGCTTGCCCTGCAGCTCCTCGACGTGGTTCAGCGCCTGCTTGGTCAGCGTCAGCCCGAGGCGCGGCATCGTCGCGATCTTCGCGGCGATCGCGTAGGTCGCGTCGCGCAGCCGCTCGCGCGGCACCACGCGGTTGACCATCCCCATCTGGTACGCGCGTTCGGCCGGCATCCGCTCGCCGAGGAACAGGAATTCCTTCGCGATGCGCGGGTTCAGCTCGTACGCATGCGCGAAATACTCGACGCCCGGAATCCCCATCCGCACGACCGGATCGGCAAAGAACGCATCCTCCGACGCGACGATCAGGTCGCACACCCACGCGAGCATCAGCCCGCCCGCGATGCACGCGCCCTGCACCATCGCGATCGTCGGCTTCGGCAGGTCGCGCCAGCGCCGGCACATCCCGAGGTACACCTCCTGCTCGCGTGCATAGAGGAATTCGCCGCCCTCCTTGTCGACGTGGTCGTACCACAGCGATGCGCGATCGAACGACTCGTGGATGTCGCGGCCCGGCGTGCCGATGTCGTGCCCCGCCGAGAAATGCTTGCCGGCGCCCGCGAGCACGATCGCCTTCACCGCGTCGTCGTGCGCCGCGCGCCGGAACGCCGCGTCGAGCGCATACGTCATCTTCGAGTTCTGCGCGTTGTGATACTCGGGGCGGTTCATCGTGATCGTCGCGATGCCGCCTTCGACCGCGTAGTCGACGACACCGTCGCCGAACGTCACCTGGGTCGCTTCCATGTCAGGCCTCATCCCCGGCGCGGCGCCGGATTGTTGCGCACGATCGTCGCGCGCAGGTTGTGCGGATCGAGCGCGCGGACGATGCGCAGGTCTTCCGCGTTCGGCGCGGCCGTCGTACCGAGTTCCGGATGCGCGATCAGCGGGAAGCCGGTCGCGTCCTGCACCTCGTCGAAACTCACGCCCGGATGCAGCGAGCGCACGCGGATCGCGTGATCCGGCCCGCCGAAATCCATCACGCACAGGTCGGTGACGATGCTGCGCAGGTCGACGAAGGTCTTCATCCCGGGCAGCCGGCGCGCCGGGTTGTAGCCGACCGTGCACACCATGTCGACTTCGCCGGCGACGAACGTGCGCTTGCCGTGGCCGCTGACGAAAAACGAGTTCGCGTGATTCGTCGAGTTGCCGGGGAAGCCGCGTGCGCCGAGCAGTTGCGTCTTCGGGCGTGCGTAGTCGTCGCCGAGCCACGAGATGTTGGCCTGGCCGAAGCGGTCGATCTGCGTCGGCATCACGAGCGCATGGCGGCGGCCGTGCCACAGACAGTCGAACACGCGTTCGTAGGTCATCCAGCCGCTCGCCTTCACGCGATAGCCGTCGGGGCGCGGGCCGAGCGGCACCGGCTCCTCGACGAGATACGCTTCGCCGTCGGTCAGCATCAGCCCGTTGTTGTACGCGAGCCGCGCGAGTCCGGCCGCGAGCCGCGGGCCCGTGCCGATGCCGGTCGCCAGCACTTCGCCGTCGTCGCGCCAGAGTCGCGCGGACGCGACGATCATCAGTTCCGCGAGGGAATGGTCGAGAGATTCGCTCACAGGCGCTCCTTTACAGAATCGGCAACGGCAGCGTCGTCACGTGCGACAGCCCGCCGACGCCTTCGAGGTACTGGCGTTCGTCCTGGCCGACCACGTCGCGCAGGTACGCCGCCGTTTTCTCATCGTCTTCCGCGCTCGCGCAGTACGCGCGCAGGTGCGGCAAGTCCCAGCCGTAGGCCGGCCCGCACGACGTCGGATGCGCACCGCCCGGCACGTGCACGACGCCGGTGACGAGCGAGCGCTCGAACGGGTTGCGTTTCGCGGCATCGAGGTCTTCCGTCGCGATCGACGCGTCGACCGTTTCCGCCGACACGTAGCAGCGCTGCGCGGCGCGCGCCATCCATGCATCGAAGAACGGATCGGGGCCGTCGATGCGCGTGTTGCCCATCCGGTCGGCCGCGTTCACGTGCAGCAGCGCGACGTCGAGTTCGATCGCCGGCATCGCGAGCAGCGTCTCGCCGTCGTCGTACGGCGAGCTCACCGTGCGCAGCGCCGGCGCGTGATCGAGCAGCGCGGTGCCGAGCCCGGCGCGCGTCGGCAGGAACGGCAGGCGCGCGGCGGCCGCACGCAGACCGAGCTGCAGCATCCCTTCGTCGAGTTCGAGCACGTCGATGCGGCCCTGTTCGCGGGCACGGCGGAAATGAGGTTCGAGCGGAATCACGTCGAGCGACACGAAGCCGAACACCACCTTGCGGACCTTGCCCGCCGCGCACAGCAGGCCGACATCGGCGCCGCCGTATGCGACGACCGTCAGGTCCTTCAGGTTCGAGCGCGCGATTTCGCGCACCAGTGCCATCGGCTTGCGCCGCGGCCCCCATCCGCCAATACCGATCGTCATGCCGTCGGCGAGTTGCGCGACCACGTCGCGCGCGGACATCGTCTTGTCGAGAGGTTTCATCGTCATCGTGCTGGCTTACCGGTATCCGATGCTGAAATCGTGGCCCCACTGGCTCACCTTCGTGGCCTCGAATACCGCGTGCTTCGACCAGTCGACCGTGAGGCCGCCGAAGCCGTATTCGAGATCGAAGCCGCCGGGGGTCTTCATGTAGAACGAGATCATCTGGTCATTGCAGTGCCGGCCGAGCGTCGCCGACATCTTCACGTCGTGCGCGGCGACGCGGTCCAGCGCGCGGCCGACTTCGTCCATCGAGTCGACTTCGGCCATCACGTGCACGCAGCCCGACGGCACGGCCATCTCGAACAGCGCGAGGCTGTGATGGCGTGCGTTGCGGCAATGCATGAAATGGATGCGCTTCTCGGGTTCGGCCGGATCGGCCGTGAACTTCACCCGAAAGATGTCGGACAGCTCGAAGCCGAGCACGCCGCGCACGAATGCGTCGGTCGCGTCGAACTGCGGCGCGGGCAGCACCGCGTGGCCGAGCCCCATGTCGCCGGTGACGAAACGCGCGACGCCCAGCGGCGACACGAAGCGGCGGAAATCGCAGCGCGCGCCCCAGTACAGCTCGTGGCGGTTGCCGGACGGGTCGGTGCACCACGCCATCGCCTGCACGCGGCGCAGCGCGGCTTCGGCGGGCGTCGCGCGGATCGGCTCGACGCCGACGCGCTGCAGCGCTGCAAGCGCGGCGTCGAACGCGGCGCCGTCGGGCAGTTCCCAGCCCGACGCGAAATAGCGGTCGGTCGTACCGGGGACGATCACGTAGCGGAAATCGCGCTCGTCCATCTTCAGGTACAGCGCGCCGTCGGGCGCGTCGAGCGCCTGCATGCCCAGCACGTCTTCCGCGTAGCGGCGCCACGCATCGACGCGCGTCGCCTCGACGACGACATAGCCAAGCGCACGGACATCGATCATGTCGGCCTCCTCCTGGTTCAGAATCCGTTGTTCGTGAAAGGATTTTGGCCGGTCGGGGGTGGTGTTACATCGTCTGTTGGGACGAGAGTGGGCGGGGAATCGTGGTGGCGCGGGGAAGCGCGGCAGCCCGGCGGAACGGGCTACGCGTGAAGGGACAGACGGGGAACGGAGGCAGGTTGCCGCGGTGCGGCAACCCGAATCAATCGAACGGGTTCAGCAGCCGGACGCCGGTGCGCGCGAAATCGTCGACGTTGCGCGTGACGACCGTGAGATCGTTGATCAGCGCGGTGGCCGCGATCAGCTTGTCGAGTTCGTGCGCCGGATCGGGCACGCGCAAATGCCCCCACATCTGGCTGGTCTCGATATCGACCGGCAGGATGTTCGGCGCATAGCCGGACAGGATCGTCGCCATCCATGCCTCGAGCGCCGACGCCTGGCTGTGATCGCCGCGATGACGGATCAGGTCGACGCCGCGCCGAAGTTCGGCCACTGTTACGACGGACAGGTAAAGCGGGCTCGCGTCGGCTTCGGCCTGCCTGAAGAACGCCCGCACGCCACGGTTGGTTCGCTTGCCCTTCCTGATTTCGCTGATGACGTTCGTATCAATCAAAAACACGCCTGACCTCGCCGGAATCCTGAACACGTTGGAAATCCATGTCATCGCCAACATCGGGCATGCTCATCAGCACTTGCGCAAATGTCTTTCGCTTCGGGCGACCGAGCGCGTCGGCCAGAATGGCCCGATGCTCGGCCTCGGCACTCCGGCCATTTGCCGCAGCCTGCTCGCGCAGGCTCTGAACGATATCGTCATCCACGTTACGCACCAGAAGATTTGCCATAGGTCCCTCCATTCAGACTGCTATCAATGATAGCAACATGACGGTGGAATGCAAGCATTGCTATCATCGCCATGGACAGAGGGAAAACGGTGGTTGGCGTCGGCGAGCGGCAACCGCCGCATGAATCCATTCGGCTTTCGTCGCTCGCCCGACACGTCGAACTGCTGTCTCCAAGGTATGCCGGATCGGAACGACGGAAAAGACAGCCGATTGGCTAATCGACGCGGTCCAGCCTGCGCAAGCTCGCGCAGACCACCGTGGGGCGGCTGCATTCACTGCGTCCGGGTGGATCACGCGAGGCAGCCCCCGTCCATCTGGCCAAATCGCACGTGACTTGTTGGCACGTCCCTATCGGCAACACACCGCTCAACACGCTCGACGACAACTCACCCACTCAAAACCGATACGAAATCCCGATCTGCAATACCGGGTACCACCGATAGCGCGACATCACCTGCCGCAGTTGGTCCAGCCCGCTGGCAACCAGGATCTGGCTCTTCGCCGGTCCCGCAGCGGCCGCGAGCTCCGGCGACAGCGTGTATGAACACTTCGGTATCCCGTATGCGACGCCGAGGTCGGCCACGAATCCCAGCCCTTTCGACGCCGGCCGATGCCCGTAGCCGATCCCGACATACGGCATCACGGTCGGATAGCGCGCTTCCGCGACCGCGTACATCCCCGGCAACGCCGGATAACGCTTGCCGCCGAACACGTAAGTCCCGTTGGTCGGCTCCGATACGCCGCGCAGCTCGTCATCGTTGAAGCGCATCCCGACCGTCGCGCGGAAACCGCTGCCCCGCCACGGAAAGATGTCCGCGTACAAGCCGCCCTGGCGCAGCTTCAGGTCGTCCTGATAGCGATTGCCGGCCACCGTGAAGTCGTGCGAAAGATCGATCGCGTTGAAATCCGCGTGCGCACCGAGCATCGAATTGAAGCTCACGGCCGCGCCGATACCGACGCCCTGCGTGCCGCCCTGCAGATAGATCTCCTGCGCGTGCGCACTCGCGGCGAACAGCACCGCGGCCGCTGCCCATTGGTTCACCGTCATTTTCACGGGCGCCTCCCCCGACATGTGCCGGGCGCGCCGTCCCCCCGCATGCGACCCCTGTGCAATGCGTGGCGCGATCCCCGGCACGACACCTTGCAAGCAAGCTTGCTGTTCGACGGATCGGGAACGCGTTGCCCCGTGCGCATGGCCGATACGACCTGCGCGGCGCGTACGCCGCAACAGGCGGCGCCCGCGACCCGATCCGATTCCCCGTTTGTTTCGATGTCGTTGCATGCCGCCGATACGCTCATCGTTCTTGCCAATTTCGTTTGCACCGGCGGCACCGGGTCAACCGCAAAGCGCGTGCCATGCGGCGCAAACAGAAGCGGGGCAAGCGTTACCGCCGGACACTGACGGTCACGCGGGGCGGAATCGGGGGAAATGTTTCAGGAACGTATCCGTATTCGGCAGACGAAGGCGGAACATGCGATTCGCCGTATCGCGTATCGATGCCGCAACGCGTATCGAGTGAGGCCAGACGGCCGTCAGCGCACGCGAGTCGTCGATGCGGTCAATCGCGCGCGGCGAAATAGATTGAAGAAGCGTTGCAAAGGTGTGACCTCGCGCCGGGCGCACACGATGTCGACGCGTAATAGCGAATGGCGAGGCAGGGTGAATACCGATGCGGACGCATGCATCTTGTCCATCAAGCGATCAATACACGAGTCAAACGACCGCAGCGAGCCGATCGGTACATCACACTGCATGGCGACCGGAAAAAGGCTATAGCAGTCGTAGAAGTTGAATGAAAACGACAGACTCCACAACGCGCCTCACTTTCAATTTCGTGCGTGACGACGCGCCTCTCCGTGAAGCGAAAACAATCACGAAGTGTTGATTTATTGGATTTTTATAACGACACCTGAACGGAGCGTCTTGGTACAATCCATCGTCCAAGAGCAAACCGATTCGGTAATCAACCCGACCACCAGAAAATCACTGGAGAGGTTGCGTGTCTCTGGTAGTCCGGGCTAGCCATCGGCAATTAATAAGACCAATCGACTAGCGGGGGAATTGTGAATCGCATCGCACTTCTTTTGTTGGCTGCAGCCATGGTAACGGGTTGCAATTCGAAACAATCCGACAACAGCACCCAATCATCTGTGACGAGCCCCGGTGCGTCCAGCGATACCACCACGCCACAACAACCGCCACCGCCAGTCGTTGCTGCCCCCCCGCCCCCTTCACACAATTACGCAATGAGCCAGGATGGCACGTATGGTTACGAGCCAGCGCTCAGTGAAGACGACGTGAGAGCAGGAAAAGCCACGAAGGCGCTTGTCATGATGCGCTACGTTGGCCTCAGGGATGGCAACTATATTCTGCTCTTGGTTGACGAGGACAATCCGAATATTTCGAATCGCATTACTTGCTCGGCTCCATGCAATTTTGCCAAGTCGCAAACCATGGCTGGCGACTCGATTCTAAAAACCGAAACCGTCCGGGTTGTGCCTAACTCGCTGATCGGCGCGATGGTCGAAGACGCGATGGCAGGGCAACTGACCCCCTATGGTCAACACACGGCAACGATGAATCAAGCGCCGCAATCGGCAACCACCGCACCATCAACACAATCAAATCTGCCTGCCGCCCAACCGATTGCCAACCAGCCCGCAAGCGATGCGATGGCTTCCCCGCTACAACAAACGAGCTTCGACTGCGCTAAAGCCAAGTCCATTCCTGAATTTCTGATCTGTCACGATGCGGATCTTGCGGCCGCTGACCGGGATCTCGCCACGACCTACCAACAAGCGAAAGATGCTGTCACTGACAAAAACGCATTTGCTGAACGAACACGCAAGCAGTGGAATTTCCGTGAGAAAAATTGTCGCGACAAGGATTGCTTGACATCGTGGTACGCGTACCAGAAGCGGATACTGACAAAGATCGCACAAACGGGTGATGTCACTGCCCAAGACAACTGACGCGCCTCAAGCGATTGTGCAGCCCGCTCATTCGAGCGGGCTTTTTCACACCTGCTACAACCCATACCCACCAGAAACATTCAACTGCTGCCCCGTAACATAATCCGCCCTGTCCGAAGCCAGAAACACCGCCGCCCGCCCCACATCATGCGCCTTCCCCCAGCGCTTGAGCGCGAGCATCTTCTGCGTCTCGTCGATCCACGCCTGGTCGAACTGCCCCTGTTCGAGCAGCACCGGAAACATCCCCGCTTCGATCACGCCGACCAGGATCGAATTCGCGCGAATGTTGTACCTGCCCTCCTCACGCGCGAGCCCCTTCACCAGCGCCTCGTTCGCCGCCTTCGGCGCGACCGACAACCCGTCGCGATCGGGCCAGCGCAGATGGCCGGCCGAACCGAGCGTCACGAACGATCCGCCGCCCGATGCGCGGAAATGCGGCAGTGCGGCTTTCGCCGCCACGAAGAAACCGATCGTCTCGACCTCGATCGCGCGCCGCCAGTCGTCGTGCGTCATGTCGCCGATATGGCGCTGGTTCACGAACGGCCCGGCCGCCCAGACGACCGTATGCACACGGCCGTGCGCGCCGATCGCGGCCGCGAGCGCGGCGTCGACCTGCGCCGGATCGGTCACGTCCACGCAGTGCGTGGTGGCCGCCACACCTTCGCCGCGAATGTCGCGCGCGACGCGTTCGGCCACGTCGGCCTTGCTGCGGTAGCCCACCGCGACCGGCACACCGACGCGCGCGAACTCGAGCGCGACGCCCTGCCCGATCCCGCCGCTGCCGCCGAACACCAGCACCGCGCCCTGCGGAAACCCGTTGTCGTTCATGCGTTCATCCCGTTCGTATGTGGCAGCGCCGATCAGGCCGCCGCTTCGGTCGCCGCGCGCAACCGATACTTCAGCACCTTGCCCGCCGCGCTCGTCGGCAGTTGCTCGACGAACGTGAAAAACCGCGGCACCTTGTAGTTCGCCATGTTGCGGCGCGCCCAGTCGTTCAGTTCGTCGGCGTCGGTATGCGCGCCCGGACGCAGCACGACATACGCGTGCCCGACCTCGCCCAGCCGCGTATCGGGCACGCCGACCAGCGCGACCTGCGCGATCGCCGGATGCGCGGCGAGCAGCCGCTCGATCTCCGCCGGATAGCAGTTGAAGCCGCCGACGATGAACATGTCCTTGATGCGATCGGTGATCTTCAGGTTGCCGTTCGCATCGACGCAGCCGAGATCGCCGGTATGCAGCCAGCCTTCCGCATCGACGGTCTCGCGCGTCGCGTCCGGCTGGTTGAAATAGCCGCGCATCACGTTGTAGCCGCGCACCCAGATCTCGCCGGTCTCGTCCGACCCGAGTGCCGCACCTCCCGGCCCCGCAATACGCAACTCGACATCCGGCATCGGCCGGCCCGACGTATAGGCAACGGTCTCCGCATCGTCGCCGTGACGGCACAGCGTCGCAAAGCCGCACGATTCGGTCAGCCCGTAGCCGGTCAGCACCGTTTCGAAGCCGAGCTCCGCACGCATCCGCTCGATCAGGCTCGGTGCGATCGCCGCCGCGCCCGTCACCGCGATCCGCAGCGACGACAGGTCGCGCGTCGCGCGATCGGGCGCATCGAGCAGCGCGTAGTACAACGTCGGCGGGCCAGGCAGCACCGACACGCGGTCGTCGGCGACGCGCCGCAGCACGTCGGCCGGCTGGAACACGAGATGCGGCAGCACGGTCGCGCCGCTCGACAGCGCGGCGAGCCAGCCGGCCTTGTAGCCGAACGTGTGGAAGAACGGATTGACGATCAGGTAACGATCGTCGTGGCGCACGCCTGCGATCGCCGCCCACGCCTGCGCGGCGCGCAGGTTCTGGCCGTGCGCGGTCATCACGCCCTTCGGGCGGCCCGTCGTGCCGGACGTGAACATCAGGTCCATCACGGTGTCGGGCGTCACCCGCGCCTCGCGTTCGCGCACCGCGGAAAGCAGTACCGCCGCGCCGCGCGCGAGGAACGCGTTCCAGGTCTCGTCGCGCGCGCCTCGCGGCGCATCGCCGTCGAACACGACGACACGCTCGAGCGTCGCGGGCCGGTGCGGCGCGAGCATCTCCGGATAGGATTCGCCGAGGAAGGTGCCGCAGCAGAACAGCAGCCTTGCACCGCCGTCGTGTAGGATGCCGCCGACCTCCATCCCCTTCATCCGCGTATTGACCGGCACGAGGATCGCGCCGACGGTGTGGATCGCGAGTGCCGCGACGATCCATTGCGGCAGGTTCGGCGCCCAGACCGCGATGCGATCGCCGGCTTCGATACCGCTTGCCAGCAGCGCGCGCGCTGCGTCGAGGCGCGCCGCGTCGAGTTCCGCGTAGGTCAGTCGGCCATGCTCCGACTCGATCGCCGGATGCGCGCCGTGGCGCGCGGCAGCCCGCGCGATCAACGCGGGCGTGGTCAGGATTTCATTGTCCATCGTCATAGGCATCAGGGTTGCCGTGCGCGCCGCCGGCGCGGCACGACTCAATCGGGAAACACCACGCGCAGCGCATCGCTCGCGGGCCGCGCGCAACAGGCGAGCGTCCAGCCGGCCGCGATCTCGTCTTCATCGAGCACGTGGTTGCTGTCGAGCGCGACCTCGCCGCGCTCGATCCGGCACATGCACGCGCCGCATTGCCCCATCCGGCAGGAATTCGGCGCCGGCACGCCTGCGCGCAACATCGCGTCGAGCAGCGTTTCGCCGGGCGCGCTGTCGAACGCGAATGCGTCGCCGTCGAGCACCGTCTCGATCGCCGCGCCGTCGCCGGACGCCGCCGTTGCCGCGGCCGACGCCGCGGTATCGGCCTGCGCCGGCGCATCGGGCAGCGACGCGAACCGCTCGACATGCACGCGCGCACGCGGCAGTCCGAGGCCGAGCATCGCGGCCAGCGCGTTCTCCATGAACAGCGCGGGCCCGCAGATGAACGTCTCCTGCTGGCTGAACGGCCGCGCGAGCTCCTCGAGATGGCGCTGCTGCGGGATGCCCTGCACGCTGTCGAGCCAGTGGATCACGCGCACGCGGCCCGGATGGCGCTGCGCGAGCTGCTGCAGCTCATCGCGGAAAATCACCGAGCGCTCGTCGCGGTTCGCATAGATCAGCGTCAGCATCCCGCGCCCGTGCACGAGCGCCGATTTGAGGATCGACAGCACGGGCGTGATGCCGCTGCCGCCCGCGAACAGCAGCAGGTCGCCGTCGAGCGTGCGCGGCGTGAACACGCCGGCCGGCGGCAGCACGTCGAGCGTGTCGCCCGCCTGCACGCGGTCGCACAGCCAGTTCGACGCGCGGCCGTCGCGCACGCGCTTGACGGTGATCTTCGGCGCGGCGTCGATGCCGGGCGCGCTCGACAGCGAATAGCAGCGCGCAACGGTCGCGTCCGCGCACGGCACGTTCAGCGTCAGGAACTGCCCGGGCCGGTACGCAAATGCATCGCGCAAAGCGGCCGGGACGTCGAACACGAACGAACACGCGTCGTCGCTTTCGGAAATCACTTCGGCAACGGTCAGCCGGTGGAAGCGCGAATCGCTCATCGCCGGCTCCTCACGCTGTGCCGGCGGGATGGCGGGCACGTTCGCCGTGGCCGGCTTCGCGACCGGCAACGACCAGCGCCGCGTTCGACGCAAGCGCCGGTGCGACGCACGCGAACGCGTTCAGCACCTGCGCTGCCGCACCGCCGAGCATGCGCACGATCTCGCGCGCGGCCGATGCGCCGGCATCGCGCCGGGCCTCGTCAACGTTCGCGGTGATGCCGTTCAGTCTGCGTGTCATGGTTCGTCTCTTGCGGATGCTGGAAAACCCGTGCGGCCGTCACGCGGCCACGCGGTTCGCGGGTGCGCCGGGTGTCGTGTAGGCGCCGTCGAGATAGACGAGCGGATCGACGTCGCCGCTCATCAGCACCTCGCGGATGCGCCCGATGAACACTGTATGCGTGCCGTATTCGAAGCGGCCGTCCTGCTCGCACACGAAGCTCGCCTGCGAATCGCGCAGGTACGGAACGCCGTCCCGAGACGTATGCCAGTCGCCGGTCGTGAAGCGCGCTTCGCCCTTCAGGCGGCCGCTGCAGTCGATCGCAATGCCTTCGTGGCGCGCCGACAGCACGTTCACGCAGAACGGCGCGCCCGCATCGAGCGGCGGATACAGCGACGCGGTGCGGTTGATGCAGATCAGCAGCGACGGCGGATCGGTCGACAGCGAATCGACCGCCGTCGCGGACATCGAGTAGCGCCGGCCGTCGTGCGCGCTGCTGATGACCGTGACGGAGCGCGCGAGGCGGCGCATCGCGAGCAGCATGTCGGTGCGCAGCGGGTGGGTGGTGAGATCGCTCATGGTCGGACTCCGTCAAGTTCAGTCGTGGATGGCCGGGCTGGCCGGCCGCCGGCGTCGGCCGCCTGTGCGGCCAGGTGGTCGGCGGCGATGAAACCGAAGGTCATCGCCGGGCCGAGCGTCGAGCCCGCGCCGGGGTAGCTCGTGCCCATCATCGATGCGCTGGTGTTGCCGATTGCATAGAGGCCGTCGATCGGCGCGCCGTCGGCGCGCAGCACGCGGGCCAGCGCGTCGGTGACGAGCCCGCCCTTCGTGCCGATGTCGCCCGCGTCGATCCGCACCGCGTAGAACGGCGCCTGGTCGACCGGCCCGAGGCACGGGTTCGGCGTGTTCTGCGGATCGCCGTAGTACGTGTCGAACGCGTTGTCGCCTTTGCCGAACGCTTCGTCGATGCCGGTGACCGCGTAGCGCGCCATGTCGCGCAGCGTGTCGTGCAGGCCGGCCGCGTCGACGCCGATTCGCGCGGCAAGCGCGTCGATCGTGTCGGCCTTCACGAGCACGTCGCGAAACGCTGCGGGAATCCGCGAGTCGGGCATCATCGACGCGGGCATGATCGGCCCGCACGGATACTTGCGGCGAAAACGCGCGTCGAACACCATCCACGCTGGCACGCTCACGCCGGTGCGCGCATGGTCGCGATACATCGCCGGCACGAATTCGGAATACGGCGCGGCCTCGTTGACGAAGCGCTTGCCGAGACGGTTGACGATCACGCAGCCCGGCAGGTTGCGTTCGACGAACAGCGCGCGCTGCTTCTCCTCGCCGGCAACACCGACAGTCGGCGCGCCCCACACGTGTTCCATCAGCGCCAGCGCACCGCCGAGCCGGTGGCCTTCGGCGATCGCGTCGCCGGTGTTCGACGGCGGCGTCGCGCTCCACTGCGCCTGCGTCGGTTGCGGCAGGTAGCGCTCGCGCATCGGCTGGTTGCGCTCGAAGCCACCGGCACCGAGGATCACGCCGCGCCGCGCGGCGATCGTCACCGGTTGCCCGAAGCGCTGCGCGCGCACGCCCGTCACGCGGCCGTCCACGTCGAGCAGGTCGCGCATCGGCGTGTCGAGCCACACGGGCACGTTGCGATCGAGCAGCGCGCGGCGCAGGCCGCCGATCAGTGCGTTGCCGAGCGTCAGGCGCCGGTCGCGCCGCGTGCGGCGGCGCATCCCGAGGTCGAGCCAGTAGCGGCCGAACTGAGCGATCGCGAGCTTCATGAAGCCGGGCCCGCGCGAGAACAGCGTATGCGCTTCCTTCGACGTCACCGCGACACGCCCGCCGATCAGCGTGCCGGGTGACGGCGGCCGCAGCCGGTCGAACTCGTCGCCGAGCAGCCCGCCGTCGAACGGCAGCGGATCGAGCGCGCGATAACCCGGCATCGCACCCGGCACCTTCTGGAAATAGTCCGCGTACTTCGGCAACGACTGGTAGCGCACCGGCGTCTGCGATTCCAGGTAGCGCAGCATCTGCGGCGCCTGGTCGAGATACGCGTCGAGCTTGTCGGGCGTCGACGCGCCAGCCACGCACGCTTCGATGTAGCGGCGCGCGGCCTCGCGCGTATCGGTCACGCCGAGCGCCGCGATATGGTGGTTGCACGGCACCCAGATGCCGCCGCCCGATACGGCCGACGTGCCGCCGTACAGCGCCGTCTTCTCGATCACGACGACGGACAGGCCGCGGTCGGCCGCGCGGCACGCGGCGAGCAGCGCGCCCGCGCCCGAACCGACGACCACCACGTCGAACACGTATTGCTGTGCTTGCGGGTCGCTCATCTCGGCCTCGTCAGATGAAGAAGTCGGTGTTCTCGCGGCCGAGCATCACGGCGCCGAGGTTCTGGCCGAAGCGGTCCACGTTGTTCGCGTAGTGTGCGCGGGCCGCGTGCAGGTCGAGGAAGCGGCGCACCAGCGGATTGCGGTGATAGATGCCGTTGCCGCCCGCGTAGCGCAGCAGCGCGTTCGCGGCCTGCGCGCAGCGCTCGGCGACCTGCGCGGACTGGTAGCGGAAATGCACGCGGCGCTCGATCGACACGGCCGGGCCGCCGGTAACGGATGCCATCAGTTCGGCGAAATTGCGTTTGAGCAGCACCTTCATCTCGTCGATCGCGACGGCCGCGTTCGCGCACGCGTTCTGCGCGCCCGGATCGTCGGTCGTCTTTGCGCCGCTGTTCGCGGACACCCGCGTCGCCGCATAGCCGGTGAAATCGTCGAGCGCGCCCTGCAGCGCGCCGATGCACGACGTGCACACCGCGCGCACGAAGATCTGCGCGAACGGCAGCTTGAACAGCGGCGCATCGTTCACCGCGAGGCCGGGGCTCGTGCCCATCATCCCGTCGATCGCCTTGTGCGTGCGATACGCGGGCACGAACACGTCGTCGACGACGATGTCGTGGCTGCCGGTCGCGCGCAGGCCGAGCACGTCCCAGTCCTGCTGGATCCGGTAGTCGGATTTCGGCAGCAGGAAGGTCCGGTATTCGGGCGGCTGGCCGGCTTCAGCCGGCGGCACCAGCGCGCCGAGGAACACCCATTCGCACAGTTCGCTGCCGCTCGAGAACTTCCAGTGGCCCGACAGGCGGAAACCGTCGTCAACCGGCGTCACGCGGCCGACCGGCATGTAGGTCGACGCGATCAGCGTTGCCGGGTCGTTGCCCCACACATCCTGCTGCGCACGCTCGTCGAACAGCGCGAGCTGCCAGTTGTGCACGCCGACGACGCCGTACACCCACGCGGTCGACATGCAGCCGCGCGCGAGCGCCATCTGGATGTCGAAGAAGGTCTGCGGATCGAGCTCGTAGCCGCCGTAGCGCTTCGGCTGCAGCACCTTGAAGAAGCCGGCGGCCTGCATGTCGGCGATCGTCTCGGCCGGGATGCGGCCCTGCGCTTCCGCCTGCGCGGCACGGCCGGCCAGCGTCGGCGCAAGCGCCTCGGCCCGGGCGATCAGCGTGGCGGCCAGTGCGTTCGTATCGTTGTCGCGATGCACGAATGTCTCCTGTGGAACGGAGCGCGCGCCGCGGCGCCTGCTCCGGTCTCTCTCAAAGTTGTTCGTCGCGGCCCGCGCCGCGAGCGATGGGTCCTGCCGCCGATGGTCGGCGTCGCGCGCCCGCGCCGCATCGTCCGAAGGGACGACGGGCGCGGCGCGGCGCGGCCGGCCTTACGCGCAGGCCCGTTCCTTTTCCTTGTTGAAGAACGGGATCACGTGCTCGCCGATGTTGCGGATCGTCTCCAGCTGCGCTTCATGCGGCACCGTGCCCATCTGGCACAGGAACAGCACTTCGTCGACACCCGCTTCCTGCAGGCGGCCGACGTAGCCGATGCAGTCGTCCACCGTGCCGTACGCGTGGTTCGGGTTCATCATCGCGAGCGCCGGGTCGGCGAAGTTCACGACGACTTCCTCCGACGCGAAGCGCGAGCGGATCACCATCTCGCCGGTGTCGGCCTGCACGAGGTCGTCGCCCCACTTCGCCGGGTCCGGACGCTCGCCGCCCGTGTACCAGTACGCGAGCGATTCCATGAAATAACGCTGGCCGCGGATGCCGATCTTGCGGGCCGCCTGGCCGTCGGCCATCACGACCGTCGGGCACAGCGCCGCGAGGTGCTGGGTCGGGCGGAAACCGACCTGGTCTTCCGGCTTGCGGTTCGCCCACGCTTCGCGGTACACCGCGTTTTTCTTCGCGACTTCGTCCGGGCCGCCGAAACCGAGCACCAGCGCGCCCATCCCGCGCTGGCCGGCACGCAGCAGCGCATCGGTGTTCGTGCACGCGAGGTACATCGGCGGGTGCGGATCCTGGAACGGCTTCGGGTGGATCGGGCGCTTCGGGATCTTGATGTACTTGCCGTCGTGCTCGATCTCGTCCTGCACGAACATCTTCGGCACCAGGTACATCGACTCGTCGATCATCGGCTGCAGTTCGTTGAGGTCGTAACCGAACGCGCCCGCTTCCTGCTGGCTGCCGCCCTTGCCGACACCGAAATGCACGCGGCCGCCCGACAGGATGTCGAGCAGCGCGACGCGCTCGGCGACCTTGATCGGGTGATTCATCGCCGGCGGCAGGCACACGACGCCGTGGCCGAGGCCGATGCGCGTCGTGCGGCCGGCCAGGTACGCAAGGAAGGTTTCCGGCGCGCTCATGTGCGCATAGTTGGTCAGCGACGTGTGCTCCACGCACCAGATCGTGTCGAAGCCGACCTGCTCGGCGAGCAGCGCCTGTTCGACCGTCTCCTTGAACACCCGGTGGTCGCCCTCGCGCGATGCGTCGGTGGTCTGGGCTTCGTAGATGAGGGAAAACTTCATTGCGTGCGTCTCCATGTTTGTTGGACGAGTCGGGGTCGTGCGGCCCGCCCGCACGATACGGACCAATAGCGACGGTCCACGAATGGGAGTGTCGGCGCGCGGGCGGGCGCGGGCATCGTCTGTTTGGAGTAACGGCATGCCTGCGGGGACAGAGGGGTTTCACGGTCATCCGATCGGACTGCGTGAGCGCGCGAACGGCGCGCTAGCATCGAGCGGCGGCGCATTGCACGCCGCCCACATCAAGACAAGGGAGATCCGGGATGAAGGTATCGATGCTGCTGTATCCGGTCGACGACATCGACACGGCGTTGCCGCTGTTCGTCGACGGGCTGGGCCTGAGCGTGAAGTTCCGCGACGGCGACCGCTATTGCGCGCTCGACGGCGGCCCGCTGACGATCGCGCTGGTGGCCGGCGACGAGCAGATCGTCGAGCGCGCGGCGCTCACGCTGCGGGTCGACGAGGACGACGATCTGTATGCGGCGATGGCGCGGGTCGTGAAGGCCGGCGCATCGGTGCGCGTGCCCGTGCAGGCCGGGCCGCACGAATTCCGCGCGGTGCTGGAGGACAAGAATGGCGCGCTGCTGGTGATTTCGCAGAAACGGTCGGCATGACGATGCGCGGCGCGGGCACCGGATGCGCGCGGATCACGCGTGGCAGGTGCGGCAGGCGCGCTACGCGTCCGCGCCCGGTGCGCGCAGGTCGCTGGTTTCCAGCAGTTCGAGCAGCGTGCCGGCCGGCTGGCTGAGCCGCTTCGCGGCCAGCGCGATGAATTCGACGTCGGGCAGCACGGGCAGCCCGTCGCCGTTCACGGGCGGCGCCAGGCCGCGCGCCGACAGATACTGCGAGGTCGCGGTGAGCCCCAGCCCGGCACGCGCGGCCGCAATGCAGCCCGGCTGGCTGCTGCTCGAACACACGACTTCCCAGCCGATCCCCTTTTCCGCGAGCGCATTCAGCACGACCGCGCGCGTGACGCTCGGCTCGGCGACCAGCACGAGCGGCAGCGGCCGCTCCAGATCGACGACGGTGCCGGGCCGCGCGACCCATTCGAGCCGCGCGCGCAACAGCGGCGTGCCGCGCCGCTCGCCGAGCCGCCGCTTGCCGACCATCAGGTCGAGCGCGCCCGCGTCCATCAGTTCGTAGAGCCGGCTCGTCATGCCGGTCGTGATCTCCAGCGCGACGTCGGGGTGCGCGGCGCGGAACGCCGCGAGCACGTCCGGCAGCGCGACGAGCGCGAGATCGTCCGACGCACCGAGCCGCACGCGCCCCTGCAGCCGCGGCTTGCGGAACTGCGATTCCGCGCGGTTCAGCGCCTGCAGGATCACGTTCGCATGCACGAGCAGCGCCTCGCCGTCGGCCGTCATCGCGATCGAATGCGTGTCGCGCACGAACAGCCGCCGGCCGACGCTCTCTTCGAGGCGACGGATGTGTTCGCTGACGCTCGACTGGTTGAGCCCGAGCTGCCGGCCCGCTTCGGTGAAGCTGCGGCAGTTCGTGACGGTCGCGAACGTCTTGAGCCAGACGGGATTGAGCATTCCGCATTGTCATCGGCATAAACGATGACAGTCAATGTCTTCAGGCGGCTTCCCGATGACCATCGGAATCGGTACCATCGAGCGCTTGAAGACCGGCAGGTGCCGCGCGACCGCGCAGCGGCGCCACCCGCGCCGGGCTTTCGCACCACCGATTTCGCCATGTCCCGGGAACCCACTCACTCCGTGCTGCTCTGGATCGTCGCCGCTGCGTTCTTCATGCAGTCGCTCGACACGACGATCGTCAACACCGCGCTGCCTTCGATCGCGCAAAGCCTGCACGCGTCGCCGCTCGCGATGCAGCCCGTCGTGGTCGCCTACACGCTGATGATGGCGATGCTCACGCCGGCGTCCGGCTGGCTCGCCGACCGGTTCGGCACGCGCCGCGTGTTCTCGGTCGCGATCCTCGTGTTCGTGATCGCGTCGATCGGCTGCGCGGCGTCGCATACGCTCGGCCAGCTCATCGTCGCGCGCGCCGTGCAGGGCATCGGCGGCTCGATGCTGCTGCCGATCGGGCGGCTCGCCGTGCTGCGCCGCGTGCCGGGCGAACAGTACGTCGCGGCGATCGCGTTCGTGTCGATCGCCGGCCAGCTCGGCCCGATCGTCGGGCCGACGCTCGGCGGCTGGCTCACGCAGGCGATTTCATGGCATTGGGTGTTCATCGTCAACGTGCCGGTCGGCGTGGTCGGCTACGTCGCCGTGCAGCGCTACCTGCCGCACGACCAGGCCAAGCAGCCGCCGCCGTTCGACTTCGTCGGCTGCGCGCTGTTGTCGGTCGCGATGATCGCGCTGTCGCTCGCGATCGACCCGCCGATGTCCGCGCACCGCGCCGCCTGGGCGGCCGGGCTCGCGGTGCTCGGGCTGGCGAGCGCGCTGGCGTACCTGCCGCACGCGCGGCGACGCGCGCAGCCGCTGTTCCGGCTCGGCCTGTTCCGCGAGCCGAACTTCGGTTCGGGGCTGCTCGGCAACCTGCTGTGCCGGATCGGCACGAGTTCGGTGCCGTTCATGCTGCCGCTGCTGATGCAGGTGCAACTCGGCTATACGCCGCTGCAGTCGGGGCTGATGATGCTGCCGGCCGCGATCGCGGGCGTCATCGCGAAACGCTGGATCGCGCCGCTCGTGAAGCGCTTCGGCTACGCGACGTTTCTCGTCGTGAATACGGGGATCGTCGGTTGCGCGATCGCGGGGTTCGCGCTGGTGTCGGCGCGGCCCGCGCCGGTGCTGGAGATCGTGCTGCTGATCGTGTTCGGCACCGCGAACTCGATGCAGTTCGCGGCGATGAACGGCGTGACGCTCAAGGGGCTGTCGCATGCCGACGCCGGCAGCGGCAACAGCCTGTTCACGATGATGCAGATGCTGGCGATGGGGCTCGGCGTGTCGATCGGCGGCGGCCTCGTCAACCTGTTCGCCGCCTATTGGGGCTCGATGGCACACGGGTTCATGCTGTCGTTCGCGTGCATGGGCGTGGTCACGCTGCTGTCGTCCGTCGTGTTCCGGCGGATCGATACGGCCGCGCCGCCGCGTGCGGTGGCGTCGCGGCCGTCCGTGTGAGCGCGGCCGTCAGTTCGCCTGGCGGCGCTCGACGACGCGCTTGAGCACCCAGCGGATCGACGAGCCGTCGGCCGGCGGCTGCGCGACGTGGTACTCGTCGATTTCGAGCGTGTACAGGTAACCGGGCTGGTATGCGAAGCCTTCGATGCCCGCGTACCACAGGCTCCACGGCTCGCTCGGGCTGCTGCGCACCTGCAGGCATTCCATCGGCGCGACGCCCGTGCAGCGCGCGGATTGCGGCGCGACATAGACGGTCTTGGTCACCGGCCGGCCGTCGGCCGGGCGGGCCGCGTTCGGCGCCGTGACGGCCGCGTCGGTCTGGCACCCGGCGAGGAGCGTGCTGCCGGCAATGACGGCGGCGCCGAGCAGCGTTCTGGATTGGCGAATCATCTGATGTTCCTCTGGGAGCGTTAGAGGGCCGATTAGACGGCCCGCGCGTCGAGAAAGTTCACAAATAGCTTACAGAAGCGAATCACCCCCCTCATTCGTGCGATGTGGCGCGCACGCCGACACGTTACCGTGTTCTGGTTCAGCCGCGCGCCTCGCCGCCGGCGGTCCGCACGTGCACGCCGGGCGCCTTGCGACCGGGCGGCCGCAACAGGAGACAACCCGAATGACCACGGCGCCCGCGGCCCTTCCGCCGCACCTTGCCCAATCGAAACTGACGCTCGAGCAATTCGACGCGCTGCTCACGAGAATCTACGAGGGTCCGCTGGAAGACGTGCCGTGGGGCGGCGCGCTGGAGCAGATCCGCGCACACCTGCATGCGAACTACGTGACGATGATCCTGCGCTGGCCCGCCAGCGGCCATGCGGGGCTGATGATCAACGCGTCCGACCACAGTGCGCCGCTGCCGGGTGTCGCGTCGTACAACAACTACTATTACGCGCTCGATCCGTTCGTGAACCTGCCGACCGATCGCGTCGTCACCGTCGACGAGCTGCTCGGCGTCGGCGTCTGGCGCAACAGCGCGATGTATGCCGAGTTCCTGAAACCGCTCGACGTCGGTTATCTGATGGGCGCCGACCTGCGCACGCATGACGGCGTCGAATGCCGTTTCCGCGTGTGCCGCTCGCATCGCGGCGCCGCGTTCTCCGCGACCGACAAGGCCGCCTGCAACGCGCTGCTGCCGCATCTGAAGCGCGCGGTGCGGCTGCACGCGAAGTTCGGGATGGTCGAATCCGAGCGCACGCTGTATGCGAGCACGATCGACCGCATGCTCGTCGGCACCGCGATTCTCGACGAGCGCGGCGCGATCATGAAGACCAATTCCGTCGCGGACGAGATCTTCGCCGAATGCGACGGCCTGCGCGTGCGCGGCGGCGCACTCGAAGCGTCGTATCCGCTGGAGGATCGCAAGCTGCAGAAGCTGATCCGCCAGGTGCTCGCGGAACGCGCGGGCGGCGTGCCGTCGGTCGTGCAGGCGATCGCGGTGCCGCGCCCGTCCGGCAAGCCGCGGCTCGGCGTGCTGATCCGCGCGGTGCCGTTGAGCGAATGGTCGGAGGACAATCCGCGCCGGCCGGCGTGCGCGGTATTCATCCGCGATGCCGAACGCAAGTCGCAGGCGTCGCACGACATCGTGCGCAAACTGTTCGACCTCACGCCGGCCGAAACCGCGCTGGCGCTCGCGCTCGTCAACGGGCAGACGCTCGAGGAAGCGGCCGACGAACTCGCGATCAGCAAGAACACCGCGCGCTCGCATTTGCGCGCGATTTTTTCGAAGACGGGGGTGACGCGGCAGGCGACGCTCGTGCGGACGTTGTTGAACAGCGTGCTGTCGCTGGGGTGACGCGTTCGCGCCGTGCGATACGTGCGTCGCGCGGTCATGCTGCCGGTCTGGCTAGCGTCATTCACCGCGTGACGATCGTGTACCATCGGCGCTTCCCGATACGCTTCGTCGCGCTGCGTTCGTCCGCTTGACCACGCCCGCGCGGCACGCACCGCGCTCCCTCTCCGCATGACCTCACCCGTTCCGTCCGACGCCGCGCTGCACCCGCTGCCGATCGATACGCTGACCGTGCCGGCCGCGCTCGACGGACGCGCGGGCACCAACCGCTCGAGCAGCGCGCATCCGCAGATCGCCGCGACCAACGACCTCGACGCCGTGCGCGCATGGCTCGCGCGCTTCGTCGATACGCCGACCACGTTCCAGAACTACCGCAAGGAAGCCGAGCGCCTGCTGCTGTGGGCCGTGATCGCATGCGGCAAGCCGCTGTCGTCGCTCACGCACGAGGATCTCGTCGTCTACCGGCAGTTCCTGCTCGCGCCCGCGCCGGCCGACTTGTGGTGCGCGAACGGCGGCCGCAAGCATCCGCGCGACGATCCGCGCTGGCGGCCGTTCTACGGGCCGCTGTCGGCGGCCAGCCAGCGGCAGGCGCTGGTGATCCTCAACGTGATGTTCTCGTGGCTCGTGCAGGCCGGCTATCTGGCCGGCAATCCGCTCGCGTTGTCGCGGCAGCGCCAACGTCGGCCCGCGCCGCGCGTCACGCGCCATCTCGGGCAACCGCTGTGGCAGTCGGTCAAGGACGCGATCGCCGCGATGCCGCGCGACGACGCGCGTGCGTGCTTCCATGCCGATCGCGCGCGCTGGCTGTTCACGCTGCTGTATCTCGGCGGGCTGCGCATCACCGAAGCGGCCGACACGACGATGGGCCAGTTCTTCTGCCGGCGCGACGCGAACGGGCACGATCGCTGGTGGCTCGACGTGACGGGCAAAGGCGGCCGGCAGCGGCTCGTGCCGGCCACCGACGAGATGATGGCCGAGCTGTCGCGCTACCGGCGCGCGCACGGCCTGCCCGCGCTGCCGTCCGACGGCGAGCCCACGCCGCTCGTGCTGCCGGTCGGCCAGGCGCGCAAGCCGCTCACGCGTGCGGCGCTGCACCGGATCGTCAAGCAGGTGTTCCAGCACGCGGCCGACCGGCTGCGCGCGAACGGCGCGGCCGGCGACGCACAGGCGCGCGTGCTCGAACAGGCGTCCGCGCACTGGCTGCGCCACAGTGCGGGCTCGCATATGGCCGACGGCCGCGTCGACCTGCGGCTCGTGCGCGACAACCTCGGCCACGCATCGCTCACGACGACGAGCCAGTACCTGCACGCGGACGACGACTGGCGCCATCGCGAGACGGAGGAGAAGCACCGGATCGGGTGGTAGGTAGCAGACGCTCCGCGTGCTGCGCGCGAATGCGTGTCGCCGATGTCGATGTCGACGCCGGCCCGTGTTTCGTCCCGGTGCTCAGTGAACGAGTTCGAGTCCGCCAAGACCACCGTTGCTGCGGCACTTCGCGCGATCGCTTTCCACCGGCACGTCGATCTGGCCGCACAACGCGTCGATGCGCTTGCGGTAACTGTCGATCAGGCACTGCGTCGTCGTGCAGCGGTTACGCGCCTTCAGCCACACCTTCTGGCTCGCGACGAACTGGTGATATTCGGGCGGATCCTCGACCGGATAATTCGCGAAATCGTCCACGACGTGCTTGTAATCCGCGTTGAGCGCATCGTCGAGACGCGACAACGCCGGATTGCCGCAGATTTCGCGCTCCACGAACGTGGACGCCTTCGCGCAGTCGAACGACGCGGCCTGCGCGCCGGTCATGCCGGCCGCGACGGCCAGTGCAACAAGCCATGCCTTCATGTGAGTGCCGTAGAAAAAACGGCGGCCGCGCATCGGCTCGCCGTGACGGACGAACAGGAACGCCCGCCGTCGGAATCCGGAAGCTTAGGCCAATGCGCATCGCGGTTCAATACACCGCCCCGCTTCCCGGCACCCGCGCCGCGCGGCACGTCACGCCCGATCAGTACACGGCCACCCAATGCCCGGGCACCCATGCCCAGTGATTGCCGGCCCAGCGGTAGTGCCCCTTTGCCCAGCGATAACCGGGTGCCGGCGGTGGCGGCGGCACCTCGGCGACGGGCGCCGGCTGCGGCGGCCGCACGGGTTCGACCACGCATGCGGACATCAGCGCGGCACTCACGCTCACCAGTACGGCAAGCGAAACGGATCGGAACTTCATCTTCGATTCTCCCTGTTGTGTAATCGGTCGGCGGAGACGAACGCGGCAACGCACCGCGTTACGCAACCCCGCGGATCAGGCCGGTCATCGGCCGCGTCTCGCCGCTTTCCGCGAACAGTGCGGACGCGGTGCGGCGGGGATCGAGCCGCAGGCTTTCGGCGGCCGCCCCCGAGATCAGCGCATCGAGCGACGCGGTCGGTTTCAGGTCGCGCCCTTCGTACAGGTCGCCGGGCCGCAGCCCCGGCCAGTCGGCGATCACGCGACCGCCCGCGACCGCGCCGCCCGCGAGCATCGCGACCGACGCCTGCCCGTGATCGGTGCCGCCCGTGCCGTTCGCCGCGGCCGTGCGGCCGAACTCGGTCGCAACCAGCACCGTGGTGTGCTGCCACGCGGGCCCGAGGCCATCGCGCAGCGCGGCGAGCATCGTGTCGAGCGCTTTCAACTGATTCGCGAGGCGCGCGTTCTGCGCGCTGTGCGTGTCCCAGCCGCCCGTCTCGATCATCGCGATCCGCGGGCCGTCGTCGCGCGCGAGGAAGGTCGCCGCGAGCTTGCCGACGCCTGCCGGATCCTGCCGCGCGTGCGCATCGCCGGCGAGGCCGCGTGCGTCCATCGCCGACTGCCACAGCGGGCCGAGCTGCGTGTCGGCCTCGTAGAGCGCCGACACGCGCGCGAGCAGGTCGTCCGGCGCGGCCGGCAAACCGGACGGCGCATACGACGCGGCATGCACGGTGCCGCGCAACGCGAGCGGCACGGTCGGCGCGAACGCGATCGCGCTTTCGCGCGTCGCCGGCAGCAGCGCGGCAAGCCGGTTCAGCCAGCCGTCCTTCACCTGGTACGGTGCGCGGCCGCCCGTCTCGAGCACGTTCTGGCCGTCGAAGTGCGACCTGTCGCGATACGGCGACGCGATCGCGTGGACGAACAGCGCCTGCCCGTCGCGGTACAACTGCGCGGTCTGCGCGAGCGACGGATGCAGCGCGAACGTGCCGTCGAGCCGCGTCGCAGCCGATGTATCGATCGCGAGTGCACCGCGCAGCGACGCATACGCCGGTTCCGCATACGGGACGACGATGTTCAGGCCGTCGGCCGCGCCGCGCTGGATCACGAACACGAAGCGCCGGTCGGTCTCGACGTTCGCGAACACGATCCGCGGCGCGACGAGGATCGCGCCTGCGCCGGCGGCGGCGACGCTGAGGAATTGTCGGCGGGACAGTGCCATGTTCATCTCCGTTGAAAATCGGGCGATACGAGCAGCAGCGCGAGCGACGTGGTGGCGCTTTCGGCGCGCGACAACGCGGTCGCGGTCGGCGCGCTCATCGAACCGGCCAGCAGCGTGTTGCCCAGCGTGCGCGGATCGAGCCGGTCGCCGGTACGTGCCGCCAGGCGCTGCGCGATCTCGACGCGCCGCACGAGCGCATCGGGTGCGGCCCAGCTCGCGGCGACGTCGTCGTAGCCGGCCGGCGAACCCGGCCGCCACACCGGCTGGCCGAGCTGCGTGAGCAACGGCGCGGCTTTCAGTTCGCCGGTGTCGCGCCAGCCGAGCCCGCGCAGCGACGACACGGCCCACTCCCACGGCGTCTTGAACTTGCGGTTGACCGGCGCCCATGCTTCCGGCGCATCGACGAGCGCGCGATAGACGGTCGGCAGGTCGCCGCCGCTCGCATCGAACGCGCGGGCGAGCCGGTCGGTCAGCGCGGGCGGCGGATTGTCGGCGACGAAATGACGGGCCAGCTGGAATGCGATGTGCCGGCCCGTTGCCTGCGAATGCGCGAGGTCGTGCAGGATCGCGCGCGCCTGCGCTTCTCCCGGCTGGTCGTAGGTGCGCCCCATCACCGTGCGCGTGCCCGGCTCGTGCAGCTTCGGGCGGAACACGAACGCGCCGGGCGCGGCATCGCCCGGCTGCGGCCCATTCCCGCCGGCGATGCTCCAGCCGGTCAGCGCGCGCGCGAATTCCGTCACGTCGGCTTGCGTGTAGCCCGTGCGCACGCCGAGCGTGTGCAGCTCCATGATTTCGCGCGCGAGGTTCTCGTTGAGCCCGCGTTTCGCGGACGGATTGCGTGCTTGCGCGCGCATCGCGGCCGGGCTGTCGGGGCCGACCGAGCGCGCCTGGTCGAGGAAGATCTGCATCGCGGGATGCTGTTCGACGGCGACGAGCATGTCCTCGAAGCGGCCGAGCACGTGCGGGCGGATCGCGTCGCGTTCGAACGCGCCCGCGTACGCGGCGACCTGCCCCTTGTCGACCGATACCGCGAAATGGTTCGCCCAGAAATGCACGAGATGCTCGACGAACGGCGCAGGCGCGTTCAGCGCGCTGTTCAGTCGCGCGGCGACGGCGCTGCGATACGCGTCGTAGCCGTCGCGGCGGATCGATTGCGCGGTCGCGTGTTTCGCGGCCGCGTCGTCGCCCGTCATCGTGTTGCGCGCGTTCGCGAAGCGCGTCGCGAGCGCCACTGCGTCGGGCTCGCCGGCCCACGCGGCAGGCCGCGCGTCGTAACGGTCGAATTGCGCGACCAGCGCCGCCTTCGGGTCGGCAGGCGGTGCTTCGTCGGCCCGCGCGCCGAGACCGAAGCGGTTCAGCGCGATGGCGGCCGGCGTGATGTCGTTCGGGTGGTCCATGACGGGCTCTCTTGCGGTGCGTACCCACGTTTAACGCGGGGGCGCCGGGAAATCCGTCGCGGGGATGGCAAATATTTTTGGGGTATCAGAGAGGCGCGAGGGAGATAGTGCATAGCAGCGCGGGGTACGTCATCGCCACGCCATGCGCGACGCACTGCGTTCGGCGCACGCATTGCACGTGGCCGATGGCAAGTGCGAGCGACACGCATGCCGCGTGTCGCTCCGCCCAACGCTTACTGGCTCGCCGGCGCGTCCGGTTTCTTCTGCAACTTCGGCGGCAAACGCCAGTTGCCGCTGCGCTGCAACCCGTCGACGAACTTCGCGCGCTCCTCGGGCGTCAGCGTCGCCGCGAAATCGACGACGCTGCGCTCGACCTGCGCACGCAGCGCGGTATCGGCCGCGCGCGTACGGTCGAGCGCGGCGTCGATCGCCGCGCGATCGAGTTGCGGCGCGGCGAGCAAGTCCAGCACGGTGATCCGGCCGTCGCGCCCTTCCCGTGCGAAATCGCGGCCGCTCTTGCGCGCGGCCTTCAGCGCATCGGCAAACTCGCGCTGTCGCGCATCGGGCAACTCGTCCGCCGCGAAACGCAATGCGGTCCGTTGCGCGGGCGCACCCGCCGCATGCAGGTTGCCATGCGTCGAAAACCACTGATACGCGCCACCGCCGATCGCGCCGAGCATGAACACGTTCAGCACGACCGAGCCGACGAGGATGAATTTCCAGCTGCGTTCACTCATTCCTCGCTCCAGTCGACGCTCGGGCCGCCGAAGGTCGTCGTCAGATAGCCCGGTTCATGCAGCGACGACGGCACGCTGCCGAGCATCAGCATCGACACGGCCACCGCGCCCGCCAATGCGCCGGCCAGGCCGACGCCCGCGAACGCGGCACCCGACCACCACACGGCGCCGCGCCGACGTGCGCGTTGCGGCGCGGGCGCCGACGCGACGATGCGCTCGACGAGCGCCGGCGTGGGCGGTGCGATCAGGTCGTTCGACAGCCATGCATCGAGGTCGGCGGCATCGTCCAGTGCCAGCAGTGCTTCGCGCGGGTTCGCGTGCGCCCACGCCTCGGCGGCCGCGCGCTCGCCGCTCGGCCAGCGCCGCGCGTCCGAGCCGTATGCGGCGACGATGGTACGAAATCGTTCGGGTGTCATCGCTTGTCCTCGCTAGGTGTGTCGCCGGCCAACTGCGCGCGCAGGTTGCGCCTCGCGCGCGCGAGCAGGCTTTCCAGCGCATCGACGGTGATGCCCATCAGGTTGGCCGCTTCCACATTCGACATTTCCTGATAGTACTGGAGCACGAGTGCTTCCCGCTGCCGGGACGGCAACGCGGCGAGCGCCTGCCGCACGCGCGCATCGCGCGAACGCAGTTCCGCATACGCTGCCGGCTCCGGTTGCGGGTCCGGCACGTCGGGCATCGTATCGACGGGCTCCTCGCGCCGGCCGCGCAACCGGTCGTAGCACAGGTTCAGCACGACACGATGCAGCCACGTATCGAAGCGCGCCTCGCCTTCGCGCCAGCGCGGCGCCTGGTTCCAGATTCGCAAGAACGTCTCCTGCGCGACGTCCTCGGCTTCGTTCCGGTCGCCGAGCATGCGCGTCGCCAATGCGAGCAGCCGCGGCAGCTTGCGCGCGACGAGCACGCGCACCGCCGACGAATCGCGCGCGCCGACGCGCGCGACGAGTTCCGCGTCCGGATCGCGGTCGCCGCGATCGCTCAACGCAGCCTGCTCCGCAGCGCGGCGCGCGTGCGCCGCCACGTGCCGGCAGGTGTGCCCGCCGCCCGGCTGAAGCTCATCGTCGTGCTCTCCTTGCATGCGTCGGGCCATCACCGGACGGCGCCACGCCGACTGTTCGGCGACGCCGCGCGTTTCGCGCCCGGCCTCGCACACGGCGTCGGCCATGTCCGTTTCATCGACATCCGGTTCGAGCGGCATCTCGATCCTGTCGGCCGGCCGCGTGACCGGCGGCGGGCGTGCTCAATATACGACGACCGGCGCGGGCCGGTAATACGCCGGACGCGCCGGCACCACGACGCAGCCGGCCAGCACGATGGCTACCGCCGCCAGTATCACGATGGTTCGAAAAGGCATGGCATCGACTCATGACGTTGCGTGAAGGATCCGCCGCGCCGGCACCGCGTGCCGCGCGACGGCGTACACGTCAGGCCCAGTGGCCCGGCACCCAGCGCCAGGCCGGGCCGCGCGCGGCCCAGTGCCCGGGCACCCAGTGGTAACCGACGCGCACCACTTGCCAGTGCCCCGGAATCCACACGTAGCGGCCCTGCTGCCAGTGCCAGTGGCCCTGGTCCCACACGTAGCCCGCGCGCGGCGCCGGCATCACTTCGACACGCGGCGCCGGCGGCGCGTAAGGCGCGACGATGACGGCCTGCGCGAATGTCGCGGACGCCGCCAGCGCGGCCACGCATGCTGCGGCAAACCGCAATGGAACAGAAAGTTTCATGAAAGACTCCGAAGTAACGGGCATCGGCCGGAAGCGGCCGTTCATGCGTTAAACGGCACGGGCGAAAAAAATCCGTCGCGGTATCGGCAAAAAATTTCGGCCGGAGCGAATGCGCGTCGGAGCGGGCTGGAAGCCGCGACTTGTCGGCGCGTTCAGGCCCAGCCGCTCACGCCGGGTTGCCGTGCTGTCACAACCCGGCAAAACTGCCCTTCGACAATGCGTGACACCGGGATCCCGCTCGCTTCCGGCCCACGCCCCGGCCGTGCTCGCGCTTTCGCACGATCTGGCGGTTCCACATCTCGCGTCCTCATCAACGAAAATTACGACCATGTCGAACCAGGACAATCTCCCCGCCCAGCCGAACGAGCCGGCCGCGTCCGTGTCACGTCGCGGCTTCCTGAAACTCGCCGGCGTATCCGGCCTCGCCACCGCCGCGGGCGGCCTCGCGGCCGCCAGGGCCGCCGCGTCGAATCCGGACGGCACGCCCGAACAGGTCCACCTGACGTGGGGCAACGACCCCACGTCCGAGGTCGTGATCTCGTGGGCATCGCTCGCGCCGGCCGTCAATCCGCGCGCGCGCATCGTCGCCGACGGCGAGCCGCCGCGCACCGTGCACGGCGTCCAGCGCCTGTATACGGACGGCCTGAACGGCGAGACCGTGTTCGCCTACCACGCACGCGTGCACGGGCTGAAGCCGAATACGCACTACCGCTACGAGATCACGGCCGACAACGACAGCAACGCCGCGCAGCCGTTCTCCGCGAATTTTTCGACCGCGCCGCGCGGCCGCGCGCCGTTCCGCTTCACGAGCTACGGCGATCTCGCGACGCCGAACGGCGCGTGGGTGCTGTCGTCGCCGCAAAGCCGCTTCGCGGTGCAGGCCGTCGAGCAGTTCCAGCCGCTGTTCCACCTGCTGAACGGCGACCTCTGCTACGCGAACCTGAACCCCGCGCACCAGCCCGAGGTGTGGCGCGACTTCGGCAACAACAACCAGACGTCGGCCGCGAATCGTCCGTGGATGCCGTGCCCGGGCAATCACGAGATCGAATTCAACAACGGCCCGCAGGGGCTCGACTCGTATCTCGCGCGCTATACGCTGCCGGAGAACGGCACGCGCTTCCCGGGCCGCTGGTACAGCTTCCGCGTGAGCTCGGTGCTGTTCGTGTCGCTCGACGCCGACGACGTCGTGTACCAGGATGCCGCCGCGTTCGTCGGCGGCCCCGCCCCGCTCGTGCCGGCCGCGAGCACGGGCCGCCCGCCGATCGAACCGGGCACGTCGTTCTACGTGCGCGGCTACAGCAATGGCGAGCAGACGCGCTGGCTCGAACACACGCTGCGTCATGCGGCGCATGACGACGACATCGACTGGATCGTCGTGCAGATGCACCAGGACGCGCTCAGTTCGTCGAAGACGGGCAACGGTTCCGACAAAGGCATCCGCGAGGCTTGGCTGCCGCTGTTCGACCGCTACGGCGTCGACCTCGTGCTGTGCGGCCACGATCACGACTACGAGCGCAGCTACCCGGTGCGCGGCTGCAATCACCGCGCGGGCGTCGACGCGTCGACCGGCGAAGTGGTCGAGACGCTGCAGCCGCGTCCGGTCGGATCGAACGACCCGGACCGCACGAAGTTCGACACGAGCCACGGCACGATCCACCTGATCCTCGGCGGCGGCGGCACCAGCGCGCCGCTCGACGTGTACGGCGAGAATCCGGCGACCGGCTTTGCGCGGGCCAAGGTGTTCACGAAGCCGAACCGGCCGGTGCCGGGCACGGCGCCGAACACGTTCGTGCGCCAGCCGGCCGATGCGCTCGAGGATGCGATCTGGTCCGCGCGCCGCGATACGGGCACCGGGTACGGGATCGCCGTGTTCGACCACGACCCGGGCAAACCGGGCGGGCACACGACGATCACGATGCGCTACTACCATGCGCCGGGCGCCGACCAGCACCCGACCGCGGATTACGAGCTGTTCGAAACGATCGAGCTGAGCAAGAAGCGTCACGAGCGCTGATCGGGCAGGCGCCCGCTGCGGCGGGCGCCGGTTGCATCGGCATCGACGGATAGAGATGCCGTCGGGCAGGTTAGACTGCCCGCCTCGCACACCGGCCCATGCAGATGAGTTTCGAATACCGCATCCACACCCTTCCGTCGGCCGACGCATTCGATGCCATCGCGCGTGCGTTGCGGCAAGCGCACGGCGATATCGACATCGATCCCGACCGACGCCAACTTGAACTTCGTGACGACACCGGCGGCTGGCCGCTGATCGGCCTGTCGGCCGACGAAGACGGTTTCTTCCTGGTCACGACGCTCGGCCCGACACGGAACGCGATGCTCGACTCGATCGGACGCGCGTTGTCGGCAATCGGCGCGGCATGGCGCATCGACGACGCATGACCGGCTGCCCCGTTTCACCGACTCGCCTGAAGCAGCCGCACGCGCGGCGTCGTCTCTCCATCAACGCCCGCCATTCGTCCCTCTCGGCTCGCCCCCTTTAAACTACGCATCTCCGGGCACAACAGCCACGTTGAATTGCCGTCCGCGATCGCTGCACACGCGAGCGGAACCGAATCATCCAATCCCGAATTTGAATGTCGAAACAAGCAGGAAGCATGAAACGCAGGAATAAGGCAACGCTCGTCGGGCTCGGCGCGGTGTTGTTGTGGGCCTCGGTGGTCGCCCTCGTTCGCGGGGTGAGCGAAAGTCTCGGTGCGACCGGCGGCGCTGCGATGATCTACACGGTGGCGTCGGTACTTCTGCTGTTCACGATCGGCTTTCCCGACCTGAGCCGATTCCCGAAAAAATACCTGCTCTGGGGCGGGCTGCTGTTCGTTTCATACGAGCTGTGCCTGGCGCTGTCGATCGGGTATGCGAGCAACGGCCGGCAAGCGATCGAAGTCGCGATGGTCAACTATCTGTGGCCGAGCTTCACGCTGGTCGCAGCCATCCTGTTCAACAAGCAGCGCGCCAACCTGCTGGTCGTGCCCGGTGTGCTGCTGTCGATGCTCGGCATCTTCCGGGTGCTCGGCGGCGACCAGGGTCTCGATCCGGCCGGCATGCTGAACAACGTCGCGGACAATCCGCTGAGCTACGGCCTCGCGTTCTTCGGTGCGCTGATCTGGGCCGGCTATTGCACGGTGACGGCGCGCATTGCCGACGGCAAGAACGGCGTCACGCCGTTCTTCATGGCGGTCGCCGCGATGCTCTGGATCAAATTCGCGATCGAAGGCGGCGGCGGCATGACGTTCAGCCTTCACGCGGTCGTGTATGTCGTGCTGGCGGCATCGGCGCTGGGATTCGGCTACGCGGCATGGAACACCGGCATCATGCACGGCAACGTGACGATCATCGTCGGCGCGTCGTACCTGACGCCGGTGCTCGCCGCCGCACTCGCCGCGACGCTGCTGCATGCGCCGCTGTCGATCGGATTCTGGCAAGGCGCGTTGATGGTGTGCGGCGGGTCGATCCTCTGCTGGCTCTCGACACGCAGCCGACGCAGTGAAAAAACAGCGCCCGTCCCGGTCGGGAAGGATGCCGAGGGCAACTGCCACGGGTGACAAAGTCGCTCGTGGCGCGCTCGCCAGCGTCGCGTCGGGATGCTAGATTGGCGTCGCGACTTGTCCGGTTTCCGGTTGGACGAGCAAACGCGGTGGATTCGGATTCATGCAGCGCATCCGCTGGTTTACTGCGTCAAATATCGGTATGAACAAACGCTACTCATCCCCCACGTCGAAGGCCACCCCATGATCGACCACGTCTACCTCTCCGTCACCGACATCGACAAGTCACTGGCTTTCTACGCTGAAGCGTTGAAGCCGCTCGGCTGGCGCCTGTTCGGCAACTACGACTCGTCGTCGGGCCCCGCGGGCGTCCCCGATCTTTACGGCATCGGCGACGACATGTACGGCAACGGAACGGCGGTCGGATCGAGCATCTGGCTGCGTCGACGCAATCCCGGCGAGACCGGGCTGTACCTCGGGATCGTCTGCGACAGCAACGAACTGGTCGACGCCGCCTATGCGGCTGCCATCAAAGCCGGCGGCACCGACGAGGGAAAACCGGCCGATCGCACCTACTTCGCGCCCGGCTACTACGCCGCCAACGTCGCGGACTTCGACGGTAACCGTCTCGAGTTCGTCCATAAGGCATGGAATCCCAAGCGACGCGTATAACGAGCGCAACGCCCGTTCCGCCGCGTAGCGGGAGTCCGCCAAACCTGTTGCGCGGCGGCAAGCATCGACGCGATGCCCGTGCCGTTCCTCCCGTCATCGTCAGCTTCGCGACTCCAGCGCGATACGCACCGCCAATCCGGCCAGCACGGTGCCCATCAACCAGCGCTGCACCGACGCCCAGACCGGCCGCCCCGCGAGAAAACCCGCGATGGACCCGGCCATGCACGCGATCAGCGCGTTGACGCTGATGCTCACCGCGATCTGCACGCAGCCGAGCGCCAGCGATTGTGCGAGCACGCTGCCGTGCCCCGGTGAAATGAACTGCGGCAGCAGCGACAGATACATCACCGCGATCTTCGGATTCGCGAGGTTCGTGACGAAACCCATCGTGAAGAGCCTGACGCGGCTGTCATGCGGCAACTGCCGGACCTGGAACGCGGAACGACCGCCCGGCTTCAGCGCCTGCCACGCGAGGTACAACAGGTACAGCGCGCCGCAAAAACGCAACGCGTCGTACGCATACGGCACGGTCAGCACCAGCGCGGTGATGCCCAGCGCCGCGCAGAACATATAGAAAACGAACCCCAGCGCGACCCCGCCGAGCGACACCAGCCCGGCACGTCGGCCCTGGCAGATCGAGCGCGAAACCAGGTAGATCATGTTCGGTCCGGGCGTCAGCACCATGCCGAGCGACACGAGTCCGAAAGCAAACAAGGTGGGCAACGCCGGCACGGCAATCTCCTTTGGGGCAGCGCAGTCAGGGTGACGAGGTTCGAACAATGTATTGCATCTCGTCCACCAACATCATGAATAAGCTGCAAGCCGCCCATGAACGCTTTTCATCGCGCCGGCCGCACGTTACTGGCCTTTTTTCGCGCGGGTCTGAAGCGCCTTCGCTGCCTTTACGCGTTGTGCGTCGACGAGCCTCACGAACTCATCGGTGATCGCGTTGCCGGCCGCAATCCACGACAGCCGCACGGAACGATGCAGCCTCGGTGACAGTTCCAGCACGCGGCCGCCGAACGGCGTGTACGTAAGCGTGATGCGCGGAACGATCGACACGCCCATGCCGGCCTCCGCCATCGAAAGAATGGTGCGCATCTCGACCACGTTGAACGCGGCCCGCAGCGGCGCGCCGCCACGCGCGAAATAATCGGCGATCACCGGCCCGCACCCCGCCTTCGAGAAAATGAACGGCGCCGCGGACAACTGCCTGGCCGACACGCGCTTGCGGCCGGCGAACATGCCGTCCGCCGCCACCGCGACGAAATCCTCGTCGAGCAGTGGCAGATTGTTCGCGAACGTCTTCGTGCCGGCCACCACGCCGACGTCGGCGGTACCGTCGTCGATCCACCCCTCGACTTCGCTGTCCGTGCCTTCGAGCAGCACCGCCGACACGCCCTGGTGCATCTCCTTCAACGCCTCGAGCGCGGGCACGACGAACGCCAGCGATACGCTCGGCAGCGACGCGACCACCAGCTTCCCTTCGAGCTTGCCGCGCGACAGGCTGAACTGCTGGCGCAGCATCTGCGCCTCCCGAACCACGTTCTGGACGTACGGCCACAGGCGTTCGCCCGCCGCCGTCAGCACGACCGGCTGACGGTCGCGCCAGAGCAGCTTGACCTGCGTGATGTCCTCCAGTTCGGTCAACGCGTGACTGATCGCGGATTGACTGCGGCTGAGCCGGTCGGCCGCGGCCGTGAGCGAACCGAGTTCGACTACGGCAGCCAGAGCCTGCAACTGGGCAAGCGTCATCGGGTCTCCTTGATCCGGGGTATGTACGTCGTACATGATACGGCCAGCTGTCATGAAGGATATCGAACCGGCACGGCGGACCGGCGAGCGTCGCCGCAGCCGGCTCTCGCGCTGCGCGGCGGCCAAGGCAGATGTCCGCCGCGACGCTCAGGTAAGATGCGTCGTCGAATCGCCGCGTCGATTGCAGGCGCACCTGGCCGTCTGAAACGCTGCGATGCGATCGAATGACCGGTTCAGGCCCATCCAGAACGAATACATGCAAAACGCACGCGACCGCAACGGACTCCATCGGCAGCGCTCGCTGCCGGATATCCCGCGACATGCCACGCCATGATGCATTTCAATCTCACTGACGGTGTGCTGGTCTCCAGCCTGCAGGCGCTCACCCCGCTCGATCTGGCCGGCATCGCCGTCGCGCTGCTGCTGGGCGGCATGGCCAAGGGGATCACGGGCATCGGCGTGCCGCTGATCGCGATGCCGATACTCAGCCAGTTCCTGCCGATCCGGCATGCAGTGCTGCTGCTGTCGATGCCGATCATCCTCGGCAACATCCCGCAGGCGCTGGAAGGCGGCCAGGTGCTGGCGACGGCGCGGAAGATCGCCGCACCGATCGTGGGCACCGTGATCGGGAATGTCGTCGGCGTCGCCATTCTCCTGTCGCTCAATCCGGGGCACGCCCAGGCCGCATCCGGCGCGCTGCTGATCTTCGCCGCGACGCTGATGCTCGCCGCGCCGAAGCTCAACCTGCCGGACGCGTGGCAGAAGCCGGTCGGTTTCGTGCTCGGATTCGGCGCGGCGCTGATGGAAAGCATCGCGTCGGTGCCGGGCCCGCTGCTGGCCACCTACCTGATTTCGTCCGGCGCGACCGGGCGCGTGTTCACGAAGCAGATCGCGATCATCCTCGTGGTATCGATCGTCACGCTGATCACGACGTTCAGCGGCGCCGCGCACGCCAGCGGCGCCGACCTCGCGATCTCGGCGGCGGCCAGCCTGCCGGCCATCGCCGGCATGTGGCTCGTGCGCCCGCTGCGAGACAAGATGTCGCCCAGGATCTTCAGGATGGTCGTCCTGCTGTTCGTGCTCGCCGCGGCATCGCAGATGATCTGGAAATCGGGCGTATTCCGGCACGGCGGATCGCAGGTGACGCAGACGGGCAACGGGCACGTCGTCACGAAGTAACGGCATGCCGCACCGCCCTCGATCACGCATGCGTTCTGAAAGCTGCACGGCGTAGTATTCGCGGACCCGACGTATCGCCGCACCCGACGGCACCGGACATCGTGAAACGATGCGGACGATACGTTGCCGACTTTGCTACTCGCGCGCTGATGCCAACATCGGCGCCGCCACGTTTTCAGAGGCACGAAATGGAAACCTATGTGTTGCTGGGCTGCGGATTCGGCCTTGGCCTGCTGATCGCCATCTGGGGAATCTGGTCGCTCCGCTAACGCGTGCGACACCTGTCGATGCGCAAACCATTCGCGTCGAATCCCGCCACACACGTCACGCCTGCCCGCTCCCGCTCGGAAGCAGGCGCGGCCGCGCTTCGTCGAAGCGCGCGCACTCGGCCTTGAGCCAGTCCGAAAACGCCACCGTACGCGGATCGTCAGGGTTGCGGGAAAGCAGCACATAGCGCGCCGGCGCACGCACGTGCGCACCGAATACATCGACAAGCCGTCCGCTCGCAATCTCGTCATGCACCAGCGCCGCGCGCGCCATCGCGACACCCTGATGGTTCAGCGCGGCCGTGATCGCAAGGCTGGAGAAATTGAACTGAGGCCCGCCCAACTGCGCGATCCACGCCGGATGGACTGCCTCCAGCCACGTGTGCCACTCCACGAACTCGGGCGCGCCGACCCACGGCGCGGCGTCGTGCAGCAAGACGACGCCGTCGAGCGACTTCCCTTCGGCAAAGGACGGATGCTGCGCCAGATACGCCGGCGTGGCGACCGGAAACAGCGTTTCGTCGAGGATCACGTCGGCATGCAACCGGCTGTATTGCACCGGGTCGTAGCGCACCGCCACGTCGATGTCGTCGGATTCCATGGCCTGCCGGTCCAGCACCTGAAACTCGGCTTTCAGGCGAACCGACACGTTCGGCTGTTGCCGGTGAAATTCGGTCAGCCGCGGCATCAGCCATTGCAATGCAAACGACGGCAGACAACTCACCTGCAGCGGCGCATCCGACATGTCGAGCGCTTGCAGCGTGCGATGGATGTCGAAGAACGCGCTCGACATCGTCCCGAGCAGAATCCCGCCCTTCTCGGTCAGCTTCAGCCCGCGCGCCTGACGCACGAACAGCGGATAACCGAGCCGGTCTTCCAGATGCCGGATCTGCTGGCTCACAGCGCTTTGCGTCAGGTTGAACGCCTGCGCCGTCTTCGTGAAGCTCAGCAACCGGCCGGCGGTTTCAAAGCAGAGCAACGCACCGAGGATCGAACCATCAAGTCGCATAGACATAAGTCAGGCTAATACATTCATTAGAAATCGGCGCTTTTGCGCAGTCTGCGGGAATCGTAGCATTGCCGTCCAGCATCCTGCTTGACGAACACAAGGCCGATCCATGACCGCTACGCTCCAACCCGCCGACCTATTAGCCAGACTGCAATCCCGCCATCCGTTGCTGTGGCTGAACCCCGAAACCGGCAGCCTGCTGCCGCAGGACGCGCCATCGTTCGACGCCATTGCGACGGCGGAAGCCCGGCTGGCGCGATGCGAACCGCTGATGGCCGAGCTCTTTCCGGAGCTTGCGGCAAGTGCGGGAAAAATCGAGTCGCCGCTGATGCCCGCGGACAACTTGCAGCGCGCGTTGTCGCACCCGGCCGACGCGCACGGCGCGTGGTTCATCAAGCGCGACGACGCCTTGCCGGTTGCCGGTTCGATCAAGGCGCGCGGCGGCTTTCATGAAGTGCTCGCGCTCGCTGAGTCGATCGCGATCGAACACGGGCTGCTCGAGCCTGCGGGCGACCGGCGGATCCTGGCGTCGACCGCCGCACGCGCGCTGTTCGCCACGCACACCGTCATCGTGGGCAGCACCGGCAACCTCGGCCTGAGCATCGGCGTGATGGCCGCCGCGCTGGGGTTCGAGTCGGTCGTTCACATGTCGACCGACGCGAAGCCCTGGAAGAAGGCGCGCCTGAGAAAACGCGGCGTTCGCGTGGTCGAGCACGACGGCGATTATGCGCAGGCCGTCGCGGCCGGACGATCGCAGGCGCGCCATCAACCGCGCTGCCATTTCGTCGACGACGAAGGCTCGCTGATGCTGTTCCTGGGTTACGCCGCCAGCGCCCGGCATCTCGCCGCGCAGCTCGCCGGGGCCGGCCGCAGCGTGGACGCCGCACATCCGCTCTTCGTCCATATCCCGTGCGGTGTCGGCGGCGCACCGGGCGGCATCACGTACGGCCTCAAGGCGCTGTTCGGCGAGCGCGTGCATTGCTTTTTTGCCGAGCCGGTCGCGTCGCCATGCATGCTGGTCCAGCTTGCCGCCGGCCCCCGCCAGCCGGTATCCGTCTACGACGTGGGGCTCGACAACCGGACCGAGGCCGATGGCCTGGCCGTCGCGCAAGCCTCGCACCTGGTCAGCCCGCTGATGGCGTCGCTGCTGTCGGGCGTCTTCACCGTCAGCGATGAGCAGCTTTACGCGCAGTTGCTCGCGGTTCTGCGCGCCACCGGCGTGGAACTGGAGCCGTCGGCCGCCGCTGCCGTCGGCGGGCCCGGCTGGCTGACGCAGTCTTCCGTCGGCCGCGACTACCTGCGCCGCCACGCGATCGACACACGCGCGGCGACGCACGTGATCTGGGCGACGGGCGGCTCGCTCGTTCCGCCAGAAGAACACCGCCGCTTCCAGGCGCATGCGAAAGCGCTCGCCGGTGCCGCGCCCGGCGCGTGATCGCGTTCGGCCCGCGCGTCTCGCCGTTTCCCAAGACGCGTTAGACTGTCCGGATGGAACAATGCCGTTATTGCCAGAGAATCCGCGATGAATGGGATTGCCACGGGGACGAATGCCGCCGGGCAATCGCCAAGGCGCTGCGCCGGCAGCGGGCGGGCCTGCCGATGGTGCCCGATCGCATCCGCAACGAGCTGCCGTCCGGCGCGCCGACCCAGCAGGTGATCGCCGTGCTGTCGCGCCAGCGCCTGCGCGCGCGCCGCGGCAACGAGGAACGCCGCGAACGCAAGGAAATCGACGACGACGTCTGATCCGGCCGCACCGCGGCCCGAACGCGTCGTCTCCTCCGGCCCCTTTACCGCCGGGCGCCCGCCCGTGCGCGACACCCGCCCGCCCCGCCGTGCCCTTGCAAATCCGGCAATACCGAATGGGGACGGAGCGTATTTCTCCCGCGATTATTACTCCAGGGACAACGATCTTTCATCGAAATCCACGTTTACCCTAGGTCAACCGAAGCCTACGATGTAATCAACCGCTTACGACATGGTGTCGAACGCGGAAAGCCAAGACAAACATCGGAGGTCATCATGAAATCGCTCGTTTCCGCAGTCGTTGCCGCTGTCGCCCTGTCCGCCTCGTTCGGCGCATTCGCCCAAAGCACCGTGACCCGCGCCCAGGTGCGCAACGAACTGGTTCAACTCGAAAGCGCCGGCTACAAGCCGGGCCTGTCGAGCCCGTACTACCCGGCCGACATCCAGGCCGCACAAGCCCGCGTGCACGGCGCCGACAACAGCGGCTACGGTGCGCAACCGGCCGCGACCGTCCAGGGTGGCGCACCGGCCGCCAAGGTGCAAAGCCCGCGCGACTCGGTCTACTTCGGCCACTAAGCCTGCCGCCGCGCGCCCTGCGCGCGCAGTCCGCACCTGCAACGAGCCCGTCGCGTGACGGGCTCGTTGCGTTTGCGTCGCTTGTTTTACCGGCCCGTTTTACCGGCCCTCCGTCACCGGCTGCCGCCCGACGCGACCCGGCCGGCCTCTTCCGTCGCGGCGGCGCCGCCGACCAGTTCCTGATAGCGCACGCACGCGCGCTGCGCGGACGCCTTCGCCGCGTACATCGCCGCGTCGGCCTTCACGAGCAGTTCCTCGGCCGACGCGCCGTCGGCCGGAAACTCGCTGACGCCGATGCTCGCGCCGACGGCCACGCGCCGCTCGCCGACCTCCAGTTCCTCGGCCATCACGATCTGGATCCGCGACGCGACTTCGCCGATCACCGTCGGTGAACGCACGTCCGCAATCAGCACGATGAATTCGTCGCCGCCGAGCCGTGCGACCATGTCGCCGCTGCGCAGCGCGAGGCTCAGCCGCTTCGCGACCGCGACGAGCGTGCGATCGCCGGCCGAATGCCCATGCTGGTCGTTGATCTGCTTGAAGCGGTCGAGATCGACGAACATCACGGCCAGCCCTTCGTGCACCGCGGCCGCATGCCGGATCGCGGCATCGAGATGCTCCATGAACAGCAGGCGGTTCGGCAGCGCGGTCAGCGGATCGTGGCCCGCGAGGTGCGTCAACTCCTGCTGCTTCGCGCGCAGCATCGCGACCTGCGTGCGGATCTCGACGCGCATGCTGTCGAAACAGCGCGCGAGTACGCCGATCTCGTCGGCGCGCCCGACCGGCAGCTGTTCCGCCGCCGGATCGTCGAACACGTGCGTCGCGGCGCGCGCAAGCGTCTGCAGCGGCCGCGTCATTGCCCGCGCGAACAGGATCGCGAGAATCACCGCCATCAGGCTCGACACGAGCACCATCCGGACGATCCGTTCGCCAAGCATGCCGGCCGGCGCGAGGACGTCCGCGAGCGGCCTTGCCATCCCGAGCACGACGAAGCGGTTGCCCTCGTCGTGCCCGAACGGCGTGCGCACGAACGCGAACATCTGCCCCGGCGCCTCGTCCGGCTGCGCCAGGCCATTGAACGTCACGTTCGCGCGCGCGCTGTCGAACAGCACGTGTGTCGCGACAAAACGGTCCTGCATCAGCACGCGCCGGCCGCGATCGAAGCCGAACGTCTGCGCCGGATCCGGATGCACGAGGAAATCGCCCCACTCGTTCGCGAGATACACCGCATAGTCGTCCGGCAGATCGCGTTCGAGCCGATCGAACACGCGCGACAGTTCGACGTCGACGACGAGCGCGCCGACCGTCTGGCCCAGTTGATCGACGACCGGCGTACCCACGCGCAGGATCGGCAGCCCTTCGGCCGCGTGCGAGCCCGTCTCGTGATTGATCACGATCGGCGACAGGTAGATATGGCCGGGCGCCGTCGCGAGCGTATCGAATACATAGGAGAACTGCCCTTTCTCCTGGAACGCGCTTTCCGGCAGCACGACGATGCCGCGCGCGTCGCGATCGACGCGGATGTGTTCGAGCCCGAAATGCCCGCTCGCGATCAGGCGGATCTGCAGGTATTCCGGATGATTTCTCATGAAGCTGTAATACACCTGCTCGAGCCGCGTGCGTCGTGCGCGGTCCGGGTTGTCGCTGCCCGCGACGAGCGCGGACGACGGCAACTGCGCGAGCACGAGCGCATCGTCCGCGACGTCGGAGAGCGCGGTCGTGAAGCGCTGCCCGAGCAACTGCGTCGACATCAGCAGGCTGTGCTGCGCTTCCTGCACGAGCATCGCGCGATTCGCGCGATACGTGTAGTAGCCGGTGGTGCCGGATGCGATCACGCCGATGCAGGCGAACAGCACCGAGAGCTTCGACGTGAGCCCGAGCCGGATCATTTTTCGAACCGCTCAGGCCGGTCGCCCGACACGATGCGCCCCCACAGCGATTCGCGTCGCGCGATGTCTTCGACGGGCTGCAGCCACACGAGACGCTCGTGCCCGGCGTCGAGGCCCGGCGGCGGCTCGAGCGTGTTCGCGAGCCCCTGGCGCTCGGTCAGCAGCGCGCCGATCGCCGGTTCGAGCATGTAGTTGATCCACGCGAACGCGAGCTCGGGATGTTGCGCGCCGCGCGTGACGGCCCAGCAGTCGAGCCATGCGAGCGCGCCTTCGTCCGGGATCACGTAGCCGACATCCGCGCCCGCGCGACGCAGCAGCTCGACCTGCTGCGTGCCGTAGTTGCCGAACATCAGCGCCGCGCGATGCTGGACGAACAGCGCGGTCGCCTCTTCAGGGAGCGTGTAGTACGTCAGCAGGTTGCGGCGCAGGTCGATCAGCTTGCGCGCGACGGCGAGCGTCTGCTCGGGCGACAGCCGAAACGGATCGGGATAACCGAGCGCCAGCGCCGCGAACGAGAAATTGTGCTGCGCGCTGTTGAAGTCGAGCACCTTGCCGCGGTAGCGCGGATTCCACAGCTCGCGCATCGAGCGCGGCGCGGCCGGCACCTGCTTGCGGTCGTAGATCAGCCCCATCGACGAATACGTGAACGGGATCGCGTATGCCGCGCCGTCCTGCACGAGCCCGCCGATCGTCGCGAGCTGCTGGAAGTTCGGCAACTGCCGCCGCCGGTTCGGGATGCGCGACAGGTCGATCGGCGCGAGCAGCCGTTCGCGCGCGTAGCGCTGGATCTCGGCCGTGTTCGCCGCCAGCACGTCGTACGGCGGCGGCGACGCGCTTTGCATCCGCGCCCACAGCGCTTCGTCGGAATCGACAAACGTCACTTCGACACGTGCGTGAAACTGCGCCTCGAATGCGCTGACGACGTCGTTGTCCGCGTAGCCGGGCCACGCCAGCACACGCAGCACGTTGTCGTTGACGGTTTCGGGAGAGGCGGCGAAAACAGGCAGGCCCAGTAAGCCCAGTGTCAATATGATGAGCAGCGTGAACACGCCGCTACGTCGACGCGCATGCGCGCCGATTCCCCTGATCAATCGGACCCCACCCGAATCGCCCGGCTGCATTCGACTGTCCTTTTTCGAGTCGATGCGATATCCCGCAACGAGACCATAAATCGTACGGTCGCGCAATCGGAAGAAGCCGCACAGGGCTTGCATGCGTGCCGTCGTCGACGCGGAATGCAGCGCGGTGACGCCGCACCGCTTTCATCCGAGGAAACGAACGTCAGCGCCAGGCCTGCGTGAACTCCGCGATCACGCGCGACAGGTGCGCGCGCATCGCATCGCGCGCGCCGGCCGCATCGCGCGCCATGATCGCCGCGAAGATCTGCTGATGATCCTCCTGCGACGCCTCGCGCAGCGCGCTCGAATGAAAGTGCTCTTCGATCTTGTCCCACAGCGGATCGCTGCGCGCGCAGTCCCACATCGCCGTGACCATGTGCAGCAGCACCGTGTTGCCGGTCGATTCCGCGATGCGCAGATGGAACTGGCGATCGGCTGCGTCGTACGCGGCCTTGTCGTCCATCTGCTCGCGCATCGTCGTCAGCGAGAAAAACAGCCGGTCGAGATCGGCATCCTTGCGCTCGGTCGCCGCGAGCGCCGCGACTTCCGCCTCGATCAGCCCGCGTGCGCGCAGCGTCTCGATCGGCCCCGGGCCGCGCGGCACCTCGAACGTCACCGGCCGTGCGGCATCGGCCGCCGACACGTAGATACCCGAGCCGATCCGCACCTCGACGATCCCCTGCACCTCGAGCGCGATGATCGCCTCGCGCACCTGCGTGCGGCTCACGCCGAACTGGTCGGCCAGGCTGCGTTCCGACGGCAGCCGTGCGCCGGCTTCGAACGCGCCGGCGGCCACCATCGCGTGAATCTGCCGCGCAAGGCCGATATAGGAGCGGTCCGCGGCATCGGTGTCGCGGCTGGCGGGCAGACTGGAAAGATCGGTCATCGAAAGGCTCGCAACAGGCTGGCCGGCGCCATCGCGGCACCGGATCGCCGAAATGGTACACCAATTTCGGCCCGCGTCCCGTTCGGCCTGTCGGCCAGTCCTGCTGGGCATTCGCAGAATACGTCATACCGGGCGATCTGGAATCGGACAACTGGTAAACCACTATCCCGGTTAACTGGCATACCAATCATAATCCGCACACCGACGACGGGCCGGCATGCAGCCGCCCGGTCGTCCGACGCATGAACCGCCAGCCAGGAGCCGCTCCAGTGAAGATGTCTTTCCGTTGGTACGGCGAGTCCGATCCGGTCTCGCTGCAATACATCCGCCAGATCCCGGGCGTCACGCACATCGTGTCCGCGATCTACGACGAACCGGTGGGCGAAGTCTGGCCCGCGCACAAGATCGACGCGCTGAAGGCGACGATCGAACGCGCCGGCCTGCGCTTCGAGGTCGTCGAATCGGTGCCCGTCCACGAGGACATCAAGCTCGGCAAGCCGGGCCGCGACCGCCTGATCGACCACTACCGGCAGACGATCCGCCATCTCGGCGCAGCCGGCATCCGCGTCATCTGCTACAACTTCATGCCGGTGTTCGACTGGACCCGCACCGAGTTGTCGAAGACGCTCGACGACGGGTCGACCTGCCTCGCGTTCAGCACCGAATCGGTCGACCGGATCGATCCGAACGACGGCATCGCGCTGCCCGGCTGGGATTCGAGCTACCGGCCCGAACAACTGCAGGCGCTGCTCGCCGACTATCGCGACGTCGACGAAAACGCGCTGTGGGCCAACCTCGAATATTTCCTGAAGGCGATCATCCCCGTCGCCGAGGAAGCCGGCGTGAAGATGGCGATCCATCCCGACGATCCGCCGCGCCCGATCTTCGGGCTGCCGCGCATCGTGAAGAACCGCGACGATCTCGCGCGGATCCTGCGCATCGTCGACACGCCCGCGAACGGGCTGACGCTGTGCTCGGGCTCGCTCGGCGCGGGCCCGCAGAACGATGTCGAAGCGCTGGTGCGTGAGTTCGGTGCGCTGGGCCGCATCCACTTCGCGCACATCCGCAACGTGAAGGTCGACGCGAACGGCGATTTCGAGGAAACCGCGCACCTGTCGAGCTGCGGCTCGCTCGACATCGCCGCGATCGTGAAGGCGTACCACGACACCGGCTTCACGGGCTACGTGCGCCCCGACCACGGCCGCATGATCTGGGGCGAGACGGGCAAGCCCGGCTATGGCCTCTACGACCGCGCGCTCGGCGCGGTCTACCTGAACGGCCTGTGGGAAGCGCTGGCGAAGTTCGACCGCGCGCCGCGGTAACACCCCCATCGAGGCGGCCGGCGCAGCGGAACGCCGGTTGCCCGTCACGACATTCCGCGCGGAGACACCGCATGCCACGCATCCGATGGGCCATGATCCTGATGTGCTTCCTGGCCAACGTCATCAACTTCATCGACCGCGCGAACCTCGCGATCGCGGCGCCCAGCATCCGCGCCGACCTCGGCCTCGACGCGGTCGGCATGGGGCTCGTGCTGAGCGCGTTCTTCTGGACCTACGCGTTCCTGCAACTACCCGCCGGCTGGTTCATCGACAAGGTCGGCGTGCGCGTCAGCCTCGCGCTCGCGGTCGGCTGGTGGTCGGTGTTTACCGTCGCGACGGGCGCCGCACGCGGCCTCTCGCAACTCGTCGGCGTGCGGCTGATGCTCGGCGTCGGCGAAGCGGCCGCGATCCCGTCGTTCGCGAAGGTCGCGTTCAACTGGTTCCCGCGCAGCGAACGCGGGCTCGCGAGCAGCATCTTCGACAGCGGTTCGCGCGTCGGCTCCGCGCTGTCGCTGCCGCTCGTCGCGTGGCTGATCTCGATCGTCGGCTGGCGCGGGTCGTTCGTGATCACGGGCGGCATCGGCGTCGTGTGGGCATTGGCGTGGTGGTTCATCTATCGCGACCCGGAACGCTATCGCGCGATCGCGCCGGATGCCGTCGATGCACTGCTCGCACAGCGCGGCGCGCCGACCGTTGCGGCCGCAACCGACGGCGCGAAGGTGTCGTGGCTCGACCTGTTCCGCTACCGCACCGTGTGGGGGATGATGATCGGCCTGTTCTGCCTGAACTTCGCGATCTACTTCTTCATCACCTGGTTCCCGAGCTACCTGCTGCAATCGCGCGGCTTCTCGCTCGCGTCGCTCGGCACGTGGGGCATGCTGCCCGCGCTGCTCGCGATTCCCGGCGGCTGGCTCGGCGGCTACGTGTCGGACAGCCTGTTCCGCCGCGGCTGGAGTGCGACCGCCGCGCGCAAGACCTGCCTCGTGCTCGGGATGCTGCTGTCGTCGTCGATCGCGCTGTCCGCGTTCGTCGAAAGCGTGTGGGCCTGCCTCGGGTTGTTCGCCCTCGCGTATGCAAGCCTGTCGTTTGCCGGCGCGAACGTGTGGACGCTTGTCGGCGAAGTCGCGCCGACGCCCGCGCACGTCGCGTCGATCGGCGGCATCCAGAACTTCGCGGGCAATCTCGCGGGGATCTTCATCACGACGTTCACGGGCGTGATGCTGTCGATCACGAAAGGCTCGTTCGTCGTGCCGCTCGCCGTGGCCGGTGTGCTGTGCGTGGTCGGCGCGCTGTCGTACCTGTTCGTCGTCGGCAAGGTCGAACCGTTGCCGCCGCTGCGCAGCGGCGCGAACGGGCGTGGTGCGGAGCCGAACGCGGCCTGACGCATCGGGGCAGCGCGGCGCGGCTGCGGCGCCTTCGCCGCGCCGCCCGCGCTTTCCTTTTCGGGCCGCGCATCGGACAATGAGCCGCCCGCGCGCGACGCGCTCCCGCCCTCGCCGATGAAACGCTACGAAACCCTCGCCCATACGATCGCCGACGACATCCGTAACGGCAACCTCGCGGTCGGCACGCGCCTGCCGTCGCTGCGGCAGATCATCGCGCAGCATGGCGTGAGCCAGTCGACGGTGTTTCGCGCGTACTACCTGCTCGAACAGTGGGGGCTGATCCGTGCCCGCGAACGCTCGGGCTACTACGTCGCGCCGGGTGCACAACCAGACGCAGCCCCGGCCACGAAGCGTCGCGCAAGCCGTGCCGGCGCATCGCGCAAGGTCGACATCAGCAGCCTCGTGTTCTCGGTCCTCGATGCGGCCACGCAGCCCGGCATCGTGCCGCTCGGTTCCGCGTTCCCGGCGCCGCAGCTGTTTCCGCTGCCACGTCTCGCGAAGTCGCTCGCGCAGGCCACGCGGCTCGTCAGCCCGTGGAGCACGGTCGTCGACCTGCCGCCCGGCAACGAGGCGCTGCGCCAGCAGATCGCGCGGCGTTATCTCGCGACGGGCGTGTCGCAGTCGATCGACGAGATCGTCGTCACGAACGGCGCGCTCGAAGCACTGAACCTGTGCCTGATGGCCGTCACGCGGCCCGGCGACGTCGTCGCAGTCGAAGCACCCGGCTTCTACGCGGCGCTGCAGGCGATCGAGCGGCTCGACCTGCGCGCGGTCGAGATTCCCGTCGATCCGCGCACGGGCCTCGATCTCGATGCGCTTGCGCACGCGCTCGACCGGCACGACATCCGCGCGTGCTGGTTCATGACCAATTTCCAGAATCCGACCGGCGTCACGCTGTCCGTCGAAAAAAAGCGCGCGCTCGTCGACCTGCTCGCGGCGCGCGAGGTGCCGCTGATCGAAGACGACGTCTACGGCGAGCTGCATTTCGGTCCCGACTATCCGCTGCCCGCGCGTGCGTTCGACCGCCACGGCCTCGTGATGCACTGCAGTTCGTTCTCGAAAACGCTCGCGCCCGGTTACCGGATCGGCTGGGCCGCCGCCGGCCGGTTCGCGGAGAAGGTGCAGCGGCTCAAGCTGATGACGACGCTGTCGGCCAGCATTCCCGCGCAGGCCGGCATCGCGAACTATCTCGAGCACGGCGGCTACGACCGTCACCTGCGCAAGCTGCGCGGCGCGCTGCACACGCAGCTCGACCGGATGGACGACGCGCTGCAGCGCTGGCTGCCGCCCGGCGTCGAATGGGTGCGGCCCGACGGCGGGTATTTCCTGTGGCTCGCGTTTCCCGATGCCATCGACGCGATGGAACTGCATCGCCAGGCGATCGCACGCGGGATCAGCTTCGCGCCGGGGCCGCTGTTTTCGGCCACGCACGGCTTCGAGCGCTGCGTGCGCGTGAACTTCGGCCATCCATGGAGCCGCGACATCGAGCGCGCGATCCGCGTGCTCGGCGAACTGGTCGCGCAACCGTCGGTCCGCAAGGGCGGGTGATCGCACGCGGTGTACGCGGTCACGTCCATGCAGGCAATCGGCGCGCGGGTTACATTGCTGATCCCGCTGCCCCTTCACGATTTTCCATGAGCCAACTGCCCTACCTCGATCACGACGCGTTGATGAAACTGACGGCCGAAGCGGCGCACGCCGCACAGCCGTGCACGTGCACGAAAACCTCGCTTGCCGGCTGGACGAGCCTGCCGCTGTCGCTGCAGGACGCGCAACTGACCGAAGTAGCCACGCTCGCGCCGCCCGGCGAGATGGAGCCGACCTATGCGGAATATCATCCGGCCGGTACGCGCTACGCGTCGGACGATGCGCCGATCGCGCTGCGCCATTTCCCGTACAACCGCTGCAACGTCAGCCGCTGCCGCTCGTGCGGCCGCCTGTTCCTGCGCTATCAGGAAGGCGGCGGCTACTTCATCGACCAGCGCATTCGCGCGCTCGATCCGGCGCTCGTCGTCGACGCCTGAATCCGCCACGGGCATCAATGCATGCCCGGCCCGCGCGGGCGCCGCCACGACCGGCGTCGCGCCCGCCATCTGCTGCGCCCTTTTCGTCCCGATCTGCTGCTTGTCCCGCCGCCCCGCGTTCCCTACGCTGTCTCCGGTTGCCTGACACCCGTCGCAACGTCCCTTTCGAGCCGCGCGCGCCGCGGCTCCTCTCGCGTATCACGTCATGTATCGATATACCGATTTCGACCGGGCGCTCGTGCGCAGCCGCGCCGCCCAGTTTCGCGACCAGCTCGAACGCTGGCAGCACGGCACGCTGAGCGAAGACGCGTTCCGGCCGCTGCGCCTGCAGAACGGCTGGTATGTGCAGCGCCACGCGCCGATGCTGCGCGTCGCCGTACCGTACGGCGAACTGTCGAGCGCCCAGCTTCGCGTGCTCGCGCGGATCGCGCGCGACTACGACGTGCCCGACGATGCCACCTATCGCGCCGCGTGCGACGCGCAGGCGTTGCTCGGCACGCTGCGCCTGCCGACCCGCAGCGCGCACTTCACGACGCGCACCAACGTGCAGTTCAACTGGATTCCGCTCGCGAAAGCGGCCGACGTGATGGACCTGCTCGCGACCGTCGACATGCACGGCATCCAGACGAGCGGCAACTGCATCCGCAATATTTCGTGCGACGAGCGCGCGGGCGTCGCGCCGGACGAGATCGCCGATCCCCGCCCGTTCGCCGAAGTGATGCGCCAGTGGACCACGCTGCACCCCGAATTCGCGTTCCTGCCGCGCAAGTTCAAGATCGCGATCACCGGCGCGACCGAAGACCGCGCGGCGACCGACTGGCACGACGTCGGGCTGAAGCTCGTGCGCGACGAGACGGGCGAGCTCGGCTTTCGCGTCAGCGTCGGCGGCGGGATGGGCCGCACGCCGATGATCGCGACGCTGCTGCGTGCGTTCCTGCCGTGGCGGCACGTGATGAACTACATCGAGGCGATCGTCCGCGTGTACAACCGCTACGGCCGCCGCGACAACAAGTACAAGGCGCGGATCAAGATCCTTGTCAAGACCGAGGGGCAGCGCTACATCGACGACGTCGAGGAGGAGTTCCGCCAGATCGTCGACCATGACGGCGGCCCGCATACGATTCCGCAGGCCGAGTTCGAACGCGTCGCCGCGTCGTTCGTTCCGCCGCGGCTCAAGCCGCGCACGCTCGACCTGCACGACGCGAATGCGCGCGTATCCGCGCAGGCGGCCCGCCATCCGGCGTTCGCGCGCTGGCTCGCACGCAATGTCGCCGCGCACCGCGACCCAGCGCTGCGCATCGTCACGCTGTCGTTCAAGCGCCGCCTGCAGGCGCCCGGCGACGCGTCGCCGGACCAGCTCGACGCGCTCGCCGATCTCGCCGAACGCTACTCGGCCGGCGAGGCGCGCGTCACGCACACGCAGAACGTCGTGCTGCCGTGGGTGCACGTCGACGACCTGTTCCTGCTGTGGGAAAACGCGCGCGCGATCGGGCTCGCCAGCGCGAACGTCGGGCTGCTGACGGACATGATCGCGTGCCCGGGCGGCGACTTCTGCGCGCTCGCGAACGCGCGCTCGATCCCGATCGCCGACGCGATCGCCGAGCGCTTCCAGGATCTGGACATGTTGCACGACGTCGGCGACATCGACCTGCACATCAGCGGCTGCATCAATTCCTGCGGCCATCATCACAGCGGCCACCTCGGCATCCTCGGCGTCGACAAGGACGGCGCGGAGTGGTACCAGGTGACGCTCGGCGGGTCGGACGGCTCGACCGCGAGCGGCCCCGCGCGGCCGGGCAAGGTGATCGGCCCGTCGTTTTCGGCGGACGAGATCGTCGATGTCGTCGACGCGATCGTCAACGCGTATCTCGACGCGCGGATCGATGCGAACGGCCGCAGCGAACGATTCATCGACACGGTGCGCCGCATCGGCGCGGAACCCTTCAAGGCCGCCGCGAACGACGCGCGCCATCAGGCGGAGCACGCATGAAGCCAGCCAACGACAACGACAGCATCCACGCACGCATCCGGCTGCTGACGCCGGCCGAACACGCCCGCGACACGCAGCAGCACGACGATGCGACGCTGACGATCGGCAACGACGAGGAACTGCCACCGCTCGCGGCGCGGATCGCGCAGGCTGCGCGCATCGACCTGCAGTTCCCGTCGTTTACCGACGGCCGCGCGTACAGCCAGGCCTACCTGCTGCGCAAGCGCTTCGGCTTCGCCGGCGACTTGCGCGCGACCGGCGACGTGCTGATCGACCAGCTGCTGCTGATGGAGCGCACGGGGTTTTCGAGCGCGGTGCTCGGCGACGACACGGACATCGCGGCCGCGCGGCGGCAGCTCGACCGGTTTCCGGGTTTCTATCAACGCGATGCGAGAACCGGAACGACAACGCCGGTGACGACGCACGACACGGCAACGCACGCTGAAAAATGAAACGGGCGGCACGATGGCCGCCCGTACGATGAACCGGAAGCAAACCGGCCGGCGCCCGCCGTGAAGCGGGCACCGGCGTTCAGCGCGCCGCCACCGGCTTGCCGAACGCGCCGAGGATCTTCTTCTCGAGCGCGATATAGTCGCGGCCGAAGTGGTGATCGCCCTGCGTCTTGATCACGTCGGCGCCCGTGTTCACGAGCGCCGGACACATCGTGTCCTTCTCTTCCGCGCCATAGAAGCACTGCACGAGATGCGGCGGCACCTTCGCCAGTTCCGGCGCGACCTTCAGCGCCTTGTCGCTCGCGGGCATGCCGAGCCAGCCCGTCACGCGGATCTGGAAATCGGCGGACGGCGCGAAGCCGAGCAGCGACATCACCGCGACCTTATCGCGCAGGTCGGCCGGCAGCCGGTTGTACGCGAACGGCATCACGTCGGCGCCGAACGAGTAGCCGACCAGCGCCACGCGGTTCGCATGCCAGCGCGCCGTGTACGTGCGCATCACGCGCGCCAGATCGCGGCTCACCTGTGCGGGCGGCTTCTCGCTCCAGAAATAACGCAGGCTGTCGATGCCGACCACCGACACGCCGTCGCGCTGCAGCGCCTCGGCGATCGTCTTGTCGAGATCGCGCCAGCCGCCGTCGCCCGAGATCACGATCGCGAGCCGGTCGCTGCCGCCCTTCGCCGGCAGCTCGACGAGCGGCAGATCCGACACGTCGAGTTCGTCGCCGCTGCTGTTGTCACGCAGGTGCGACGTGACGAGCGACACGAGCTTCGCGGTATCGCCCGCGGCAGCCGTTTCGACAAAACCCGGCATCGCGCGACGCACGATCGTCGGATCGGGCGGGCACGGCTTGAAGCGCGGGTCGAGCTTCGCCGCCGGATCGACCGATACGACGCCGGCAATCGTGTTCTCCGGCGCCATCGACAGGATCTGCTTCGCGATCGCACCGCCCTGGCCCACGCCCGCGACGATCGGCGTGAAATAGCGCGACGACTGCGCGAGGCGTTCGAGCTGGTGGCTGACCGCCTCGGCGTCGCCGTCGAGGTGGTGGCAGGTCTCCTGCTTCGCGGCGAGATTCATCGCATAACGCTCGGAATCGACACCGACCGTCATCGCCCCGGCCTTCGCGAGCGCATCGGCGGCCTGCTGATCGGCGGCATTCCAGCCGGCCTCACGCGAGAACAGCACGACGAAACCGCGCAGCGGCCCGCTCGGTTTGGTGACGGTAACGGGCCCATAACGGCCGCCCGACACGGTTTCGGCCTTTACTGCGGCCGGCTGCGTGGCGCACGCGGCGCCGGCCAGCATCATTCCCGCGCAGGCGGCTGCCGCCCGCGCGAATCCCTTCTTCAACATCATGAACGCCGACCTCCAGCCAGCAATGACAGATCCGCCAGCGTGACGAACACGCCGACCGAGCCCGAGGCCGCGAGGTAACGCGGTTCCCAGTGCGGTTCGAACTTGCTCTTGAATGCGCGCAAGCCGCGGAAGTTGTAGAAGCGGCCGCCGAAGCGCCAGACCATCAGGCCGAGCCGGTGCCACGGCGACGGCATCTTCGCCGCCCCCATCCCCGAGAACGGCGCGATGCCCAGGCTCAGCTTGCGAAAGCCCGCTTCCTTCAGATGCAGCGCGAGCTGCGTAAACAGATACTCCATCGCGTACGGCGACGCGTCCGGCAGATGGCGCATCACGCCGACCGTCGCCTCGGTGTTGAGGTCGGTCGTCATGAACGTGACGAACGCGATCGGCTTGTCGGCCTGACGCACGAGCATCACCGACTGCGTCGCGAGATAACCGTCGTGGAACGCGGCCACCGAGAAACTCTTCTCGCGTGCATCGCGGCTGTCGAGCCAGCCATCGGAGATGTCGCGCAGCTTCGGCAGCGCAACCGGCACGTCGCACGGTGCGATCACCTCGACCGTCAGCGCGTCCTTGTCGCCGCGGCGCAATGCATAGCGCAGGTGCGAACGGTTCGAACCCTTCAGGTCGAACTGGTCGAGCGCGATATGCGCTTCCTCGCCGAGCTTCATCAGCGTGAGCCCCGCGTCGAGATACAGCGGCAGCGCGTTCGCGCGCACCTGGTAGAACGCCGCGCGGCCGCTGTGCGCATGCGCGAGCGCAATGAACTTGGCGATCAGCGCCGGCCATTCTTCGCGCGGCCCGACCGGGTCGTGCAGCGCGGCCCATGTGCGGCCGTACTTCGCGTACATCAGGAACGCCTGGCGCGACTCCGAGAACAGGAACGACTTGTCGCCCATCAGCGCGAGGCCCGCATCGCTGCACTCCTGCGCGCGGATGATCCGCTCGGCGTCGAACAGATCCTGCGGCACCGGCTTCACGAAACGGCCGGGGGCCGGGCGCAGCAGTTGCCACAGCGCGAACATCGCGACGAACACGCCGCTCGCAAGCGTCGCGCGCAGCGCACGCGGCGCGCGCGCGTCGAACGAGAAATGCGACCACAGGTCGCGCGTGTACGGCACGTCGCGGAACGCGAAGAACAGCACCCACACCGCCAGCATCAGCACCATCGTCACCGACACGAACCAGCTGACCGTGAAGCGCTCGGCGAGCAGCGACGAATGACGGTTGAAGCGGCGGCGGCTGACGAGCAGCAGCACCAGCAGCGTGCCGAGCACGCCGGCCTCGACGAACGCGAGGCCCTTCGCCAGCGACAGCGCGAGGCTCGCGAGCGTCAGCGCGAAGGTCATCCACCATGCGCCGTCGAGGCGGCGCAGCAATCCGCGCGCGACGAACAGCAGCGCGACGCCGAGCACGCTGCAGATCACCTGCGAGCCTTCGAGCACCCACAGCGGCACGAGGTGGCGCAGGATCGCGATCCGGTGCCAGAACGCGGGCGTCGCGCTCGAGATCACCAGCATCCCGCCGACCGCGAACGTCACGAGGCTCAGGAACACCGGTGCGAGCTGCGACACGCGCGCGGCCTGCCGCGACACGAGCCGGCGCCGCAGCGCGCGCCCCTCGAAACCGGCCAGCAGGCCGGCCGACAACACGAGCGGCACGCCGAAGTAGATCGCGCGATACGCGATCAGCGCGGCGACCATCGCATGCGCGGGCACTTCGCGGCCGAGCGTGAACACCATCGCGGCTTCGAACACGCCGATCCCGCCCGGCGTATGGCCGATCATCCCGAGCAGCAAGGCGGCCGCGTAGACGGTGATGAAGGTCGGGAAGCCGACCGGCGCGGCCGGCAGCAGCACCCACAGCGTCAGGCCCGCCGCAACGACGTCGAGCACCGCGTACACAACCTGCGCGACGAGATCGCGCCGCGCGGGCACGTCGAACGACAGCCACTTGAAGCGCGTCACGACCGGGCGCGCGGTGTTGCCGCACATCACGACCATCGCGGCCAGCACCACGAGCAGCGCGGCGCCGCTCCACGTGAGCACGCCGGGTGCGACGTGCAGCATGGCGGCGAGCGCCTCCGGCACGCACACCATGCCGACCGCCGTCATCAGCACCATCGCGAGCGCCAGCGTGCCGCTCGTGAACACCGTCATCCGGCCGATCTGCGCGGGCGTGACACCCGACACGCCGTACACACGCGCGCGGACCGCGCCGCCCGTCAGTGCGCCAAAGCCGGTCGCGTTGCCGAGCGCGGACCCGGCGATCGCGCCGATCCACAGCGCGACGCGCGGCACCTTCGCGGCGACATAACGCAGGCCAACCGCGTCGCGAGCGACCAGCGCGAGATAGCTGAGCGCCGTCGCGGCCAGCGACGCACCCCACTCGCCAACGGACATGTGACGCAACTGGCGGATCACCGACCGGTAGTCGACGGATTCCGACAGGTGCTGGAAAACCACGATCAGCAGCAGGCCGATGCCGAGCGCGAGCAGCGGCGACAGCACGCGCTCATGGCGGATCAGCGCCCGGACACGGGCGATCACCGCCGCGGCACGGCCGGGCGAACCAGAGTGGCGGGAAGACATAGGTTATTCAGTGGTGGTGCATAGCGTGTCGCGGCGCAAGGTAGCCAGGCGGCGACGAATCTGGTTGTTCTGCGTGGGCGGTCGGCCGGAAGAAAAGGCAGGGAGCGCCTGAATCAGAACTTACAAGTATACGGGTCTTATATTACAAAATCTTTCCGGTTCGCATTGTGCGGTTTTGTGGCGTGCGGGGCGCGTAAACATCGCATCAAAATCGTGCGACCGAAAAATGCAAGGTGCGCATCATACCGGGAACCGGGTCCATTTTTTCATCGGATGAATGACTTGTGATGCATTTGGGAGAAATCTCCCGGGAGAGGCCCGACAGGCGAGGATGAAAACGCGACGACGCGGGGCGTTTCGGGAATGGGGACAGGTTGATTCGGCGCGCTCGTATCCGCTTTCCACCGTGACGGAATCGCACTGCGTACCGTCACTTCGCCCGCTCATGCTCCCCCAACCCGATCGCCTTGTAGTCGTAAGTCGGATAGAACTCCGTCCGGTACGCCCCCCACGCCGTATCCTCGAGCACCCGATTGACCTCGCGCAGCCGCGACGCCGGCAACCGCAGCACGACGATCTGACCGATCCCCATCGTCACGGTCCAGCTCACCACTTCGACGCCCGGCGGCGGAAACGCCTTGTAGAACCCCTGCTTCGCGAGCTGCGCGTTCAACTCGGCGAGCGGGCGCGACTGGTCGTGCTTCAGGAACACGGTCAGCAGCACCGCGTTGTCGGGCGTCGCGGCGGCCGTGCCGGCCGGCACGGTCGACGTTTGGCCAACGGCTGGCGCGCCGCAGGTCGCGGCGGCCGCCAGCGCTGCGGCGATCACGAGGGTTCGAATCGGAAAATGCGGGAATGCCGGCATGACGCGCTCCCTGGCTGCGTGGATGGAGCCGCCATCATGCGCCGCCGCGCGCATCGCTGCCGGCAGGCGGCGCCGTCGAATTACGCTTCGCCGGCCCGCTCGCGCAGGATGTCGATGAACGCGCGCAGCTTCGCCGGCACGTGTTTGCGATTCACGTAATAGAGCCACATCGGCGGCAGCGTCCGGCACGCACCCGGCAGCACCTCGACGAGCGTGCCGTCGCGCAGGTCCTGCTCGATGCGCTCGCGCATGAACGCAAATGCAATGCCGACGCCCGCACGCGCCGCATCGATCACCGCGTCGGCATCGTTCGTCACGAACACGCCGTCCGGATCGAGATCGACGTCGCGGCGCCCGTCGTGCAGCAGCCACTTGTGCAGGCGCCCGCTCTCCGAAAACCGGAAGCGGATGCAGGCATGACGCTCGAGCTCCGTAATCGACGCGGGCGCGCCGTACCGCGCCAGATAACCGGGCGACGCGACGAGCGCGCACGACAGCGCGGGCGCGATCCGCACGCCGATCATGCCCGGCTGCAGCCGGTCGGCGAGGCGGATCCCCGCGTCGAACCCGTCCTTCGCGATGTCGACCAGCTCGTTCTCGTAGCGGATTTCGAGCCGGACTTTCGGAAAGCGCTCACGGAACGCGGCGAGAACCGGCGCGATCACGAGCAAGCGCGCCAGCGGCAGCGCGGTCACGCGCAACAGCCCGCTCGGCTCGCTGCGCGCGTCCTTCAGCGCGTCGCGCGCCTGCATGACCTGCCGGTAGGCGGGCTCCGTCTGCTGCCAGTAGCGCTGCCCGGCTTCCGTCAGGCTCACGCCGCGCGTGCTGCGGTTGAACAGCTTCACGTTCAGCTCGCCCTCGAGCTGCCCGATCGCGAGGCTGACGGCGGCCGGCGTCAGGCCCAGCGCGGCGGCGGCCCGCGTGAAGTTGCCGGCCGTCGCGACGCTCATGAATACGTGCAGCCCGGCCATCGGATCGCGTCTGCCCATCATTAAAAAAACTTGAAACTCCTTCGAGCGGAATACGGATTCTCCCATATACCGCGGCGGCCTACACTGGCCCTGCCGTCCCACTGGAGCCTCGAATGGACCCGCTCACCGCCGCGCTGCCGCTCGCAGCCGCCCGCCGCACGATCGAAGCCGCGCTCGCGCACGCCGCGTCGCTGCGGGTCGCGGGCGTCGCCATCGCGATCGTCGATGCCGGCGCGAACCTGCTCGCGTTCGTGCGCACCGACGACTGTTTTCTCGGCGCGATCGATCTTGCACAGCGCAAGGCGCTGACCGCCGTCCGCTTCCGCGCATCGACCGGCTCGCTCGGCGCGATGTCGGGCGACGGCCCGCTGCGCGGCATCGAACACAGTCACGGCGGGCTCGTCACGTTCGGCGGCGGCGAACCGCTCGTCGACGGCAACGGACGCTGCGTCGGCGCCATCGGCGTATCGGGCGGCAGCGTCGACGAAGACACCTCGATCGCCCGACATTGCCGCGATCGCTTTCACGCAACGCTCCTCACCACAAGGTAAGCACATGGCACAGCAACGCATCCTCATCACCGGCGCGGGCACCGGCTTCGGCCGCGAAGTCGCGCTGCGGCTCGCCGAACGCGGTCACGACGTGACCGCCGGTGTGCGCGTCACGACCGAGATCGACGAACTGGCGGCCGCCGCCGCGCAACGCGGCACCGCGCTACGCGCGATCAAGCTCGACGTCACGTCCGCGCACGACCGGGCCCGCGCGGCCGAACTCGACATCGACGTGCTCGTGAACAACGCGGGGGTCGGCGAAGCCGGCGCGCTCGTCGACCTGCCGGTCGAGATCGTGCGCGAGTTGTTCGACGTCAACGTGTTCGGGCCGCTCGAACTGACGCAGCAGATCGCGCGCGGGATGCTCGCGCGCCGGCACGGCAAGATCGTGTTCGTGTCGTCGATCGCGGGGCTGATCACGGGGCCGTTCACGGGCGCCTATTGCGCGTCGAAGCACGCGGTCGAATCGATGGCCGAGGCGATGCACGCCGAACTGGCGCCGCACGGCATTCGCGTCGCGGTCGTGAACCCCGGCCCGTACAGCACCGGCTTCAACGACCGGATGATGGAGACGACGCGGCGCTGGCGCGATCCGGCCGTCCACACGGTGACGCCCGAGCGGCTGACGTTCCCGCTCGAACAGCACGATCCGGAGGAAATGATCGCGAAGATGGTCGACGTGATCGAAAGCGACGGCGGCGCGTTCCGCAACCTGCTGCCGAAATCGTCGGAGGCATTCGTGCGCGCCGAACAGGCGCGTGCGTGGGACCGGCAGCAGTAACCTCCACGGCCGCGGGACGGCGGGTGGACCGCCGCCCACGCGGTCAGTACACGTCCCGCATGTAGCGCCGCGCCTTCGCGAGCCGCGCGACGTAGTCGTTCGCGGCGTCGTCCGACATGCCGCCGTGCTCGGCGACGACCGCCTTCAGCGCCGTATCGACGTCCTTGGCCATCCGCGCGGCGTCGCCGCACACGTAGAAGTGCGCGCCTTCCTCCAGCCACGCGAACAGCTCGGCACCCTGCTCGCGCATCCGGTCCTGCACGTAGATCTTGTCGGCCTGGTCGCGCGAGAACGCGAGATCGAGCCGCGTCAGGAAACCGCTGTCGTGCATCGCGCCGAGTTCGTCGCCGTAGTAGAAATCGGTCTGCGCGTGCTGCTCGCCGAAGAACAGCCAGTTGCGCCCGCGTGCGCCGCGCGCCTGCCGCTCGTGCAGGAAGCCACGGAACGGCGCGACGCCCGTACCCGGGCCGACCATCACGATCGGCACGTCGCCGTTCACCGGCGGCCGGAAATGCGCGGACTTCTGCACGAACACGGGCACGCGGCCGTCGTCCGCGCGATCGGCGAGGAAAGTCGACGCGACGCCTTTGCGCGCGCGACGTCCGTTGTGATAACGCACGGCCGACACGGTCAGGTGGATCTCGCCCTGGTGCGCGCTCGGGCTCGACGCGATCGAATAGAGACGCGGCTGCATCCGCTTCAGCATCCCGACCAGCTCCGTGCCCGACAGCTCGACCGGAAACTCGTGCAGCACGTCCGCAAGCTGTTGTCCCCACAACCATTGCTTCAGGTCGCCCTTGCGTTCGTCGCCGAGCAGCGACTTCAGCGCACCGTTCGCGCTGCGCGACGCGATGAATGCGAGCGTGTCCGGATGCGGCCGCGTGATGTCGAAGTGGCGCGCGAGCGCGTCGCCGAGCCGCACGTCGCCGACGCCCGCGATGGACACGGGCGCATCGGCTTTCAGCGCGGTGACGGACAGCAGCTCGTCGACCAGCTCCGGGCAGTTGGTCGGCCACACGCCGAGCGCGTCGCCGGTTTCGTATTCGAGGTTCGCGCCTTCGGTCGACAGCGACACGTAACGCGTGTCCTTCGCGGCGCCCGGACGATTGAGCCGCAGGTTCGCGACGAGCTTCGACGGCGCCGGATGCGCCTTCGTCGGCAGCAGCCCCGACGGGCTCATCCCGCCGGTCGGCACCGCGTGCAGCGCGGCGTCCGCCTCCTTGATCCGCGCGACGACGCGTTCGAGCCACTGGTCGGCATCGCGCTGGAATTCGACGTCGCAATCGACGCGCGCGCACAGGCGCGCCGCGCCGAGTTCCGCGAGCCGCGCATCGAGCCGGCGGCCGTGGCCACAGAACTGGTCGTAGTTGCGATCGCCGAACGCGAGCACCGCGAAGTGCACGCCGTCGAGGCGCGCGGCGCTGCCGGCCTGCAGCGCGTCCCAGAACTCGGTGCCGTTGTCAGGCGCATCGCCGTCGCCGAACGTGCTCGTCATCAGCAGCACGTATTGCGCACCGGCAAGCGACGCGACCGGATAGTCGGACATGCACGCGGTGCGGATCTCGAAGCCCGCGTTCATCAACTGCGTCGCGTAGTCCTCGGTCAGCGATTCGATGTTGCCGGTCTGCGATGCCCACAGCAGCACGACCTTCGGGCGCGTGCGCACGATCCGCACGCCGCCGCCGGCGTCGGCCGGCTGGGCCGGCGTTGCGGCATCCAGCGTGTGTGCATGGACAGGCGCCGAGCGGCTGAACAGGCCGGCGAGCATCCCGTCGAGCCAGAACCGCACCGGCGGCGTGAGCGGCGCGCCGGCCGGCAGCACGGGCACGCTGCCCTCGCGCCGGCCCGCGCTCGCCCTCAACCCGCTGACGAGGCCGGCCACATACAGCCGCTCGGTGTCGGTCAACGGCGGCGGCGCGAGATCGGCGACGCCGAGCGCGGCCGCGAAAGTGTCGATGTCTGCCATGTCGGATTCCTGTGAAGCAGTGGCCTGCACCATCGCCGGCGTGGGCCGCGCGTCGTCGGCGCATGCATCGGGTTGCGCCGTGCCGTCGTCGTCGGACGCGAACGCATCGGTCTCGACGCGGCGCAGCGCGACCGCGCAATATTTCAGTTCGGGTTGCTGCGATTCGGGATCGATCGCGTCGTTCGTCACCGCGTTGATGCACAGGTCGTCGCCGTACACGTCGTTCCAGTGCATCGGCGCGAAGCAGTTGCCGCGCTGCACGCGCTCGGTGACGACGGCCGGCAGCACCGCGCGGCCGCGCGCCGAACGGATCTCGACGCTGTCCTTCGCGGCGATGCCGAGCGCGCTCGCGTCGTCCGGGTGAAGCTCGACGAACGGGCGCGGGTTCAGCTTGTTCAGCATCGCGACCTTGCCGGTCTTCGTCATCGTGTGCCATTGATGCTGCAGCCGCCCGGTGTTCAGCACGATCGGGAACGTGTCGTCGGGCAGCTCGGCCGGATCGGCATGCGGCCGCGCGAAGAAGCGCGCCTTGCCCGACGGCGTCGGGAACGCAATGCGCGGCGCGTCGCTCTCGTCTGCCGCCATGCGCAGCGTCTGGCTCACGCCGTCGTTCAGGTAACGGATCGGGTGCCGGTCGCGCGCGGTGCCCGGTGCGACCGGCCACTGCACGGGCCCGTCGCGCAGCGCCGCGTGGCTCGCGCCGCGCAGGTCGTAGCCCGTCGCCGGATTCGAGAAACGGACGATCTCGTCGAACACGTCGGCCGCCGATGCATAGTCGAACGCGTCGCCGAAGCCCATCGCACGCGCGACTTCCGCGACGATGCGCCAGTCGGGCAGCGCGTCGCCGGGCGGCGCCACGGCGGCGCGCATCAACGTCATGTTGCGCTCGGAGTTGACCATCACGCCGTCGCCCTCGGCCCACAGCGCGCCGGGCAGCAGGATGTCCGTGTAGCGGTTGGTCTCGGTGTCGAGGAACGCGTCCTGCGCGATCACGAGCTCCGCGGCCTGCAAGCCGGCGATCACGTTCTGCCGGTTCGGCACGGTCGCGACCGGGTTCGTGCAGACGATCCAGCACGCCTTGATGTCGCCGGCCGCCATCCGCGCGAACAAATCGACCGTCCCTTGCCCCGTCTCCTTGCGCAGCGTGCCGGCCGGTACGCGCCACAGGTTCTCGACGAAGCGCCGGTCGTCGTCGGACAGCACCGAGCGCTGGCCCGGCAGCCCCACGCCCATGTAGCCCATCTCGCGCCCGCCCATCGCGTTCGGCTGGCCGGTCAGCGAGAACGGCCCGCTGCCGGGGCGGCAGATGCGGCCGGTCGCGAGGTGCAGGTTGCAGATCGCGTTGGTGTTCCACACGCCGTGCGTGCTCTGGTTGAGCCCCATCGTCCAGCAGCTCATCCACTCCTGCGCGTCGCCGATCCATTGCGCGGCCGTGCGCAGGTCGGCTTCCGCGAGCCCCGTGATCGCCGCGACGCGCTCGGGCGTGTAGTCGGCGAGAAACGCGGGCATCGCGTCCCAGCCTTCGGTGTATGCGTCGATGAACGCGCCGTCGGTGCGGCCGTTCGCATGCAGCAGGTGCAGCAGCCCGTTCGTCAGCGCGAGATCGGTGCCCGGCCGGATCTGCAGGAACAGGTCGGCCTTGTCGGCCGTGCCGGTGCGGCGCGGATCGACGACGATCAGCTTCGCGCCGGCCTTCACGCGATCCATCATCCGCAGGAACAGGATCGGGTGGCAATCGGCCATGTTCGCGCCGATCACGAAAAACAGGTTCGCGCGATCGAAGTCCTGATACGACCCGGGTGGGCCGTCCGCGCCGAGCGACTGCTTGTAGCCGGTGCTCGCGCTCGCCATGCAGAGGCGCGAGTTCGACTCGATGTTGTTGGTGCCGACGAAGCCCTTCGCGAGCTTGTTGACGAGGTATTGCGCCTCGATCGACATCTGCCCCGACACGTAGAACGACAGCGCGTCGGGCCCGTGCGTATCGAGCACCGCGCGCAGGCGCCGCGCGGTCTCGGCGATCGCGTCGCGGGCCGGCAGCGGCACGAGGTCGTCCTCGCGCGCGCGGCGCACGAACGCGCGGTCGAGCCGCCCCGAGCGGCGCAACGCGACGTGCGCCGACGAACCCTTCGTGCACAGCCGCCCGAAGTTGGTCGGATGGTCGGCGTCGCCGGACACCTTGACGACTTCGCCATCCTCGACGTGCAGCACCATGCCGCAGCCGACGCCGCAGTACGGGCACACGCTCTTGACGGGGGTGGCGGTCATGCGCGCTCCGGGGCGGTCAGGCCGCGATCCACACGAAGCCGTCCTCGACCCGCGACGGATACGCGCTCACCGACTGCTCGGGCGCTTCGAGGCACTCGCCGGTGCGCAGGTCGAAATGCTGCTTGTACAGCGGCGACGCGACGACGACACGCTCGCCGAGGCTGCCGATCAGCCCGCGCGACATCACGGCCGCCTGCGATACGGGATCGACGTTGTCGATCGCGAACACGCCGCCGTCGGCATGCGCGACGTGAAACACCGCGACCTGCTCGCCGTTGACGAGCGCGCACACGCCGGTGTTCGGCACGATGTCGTCGAGCGGGCACACGCGGGTCCAGGACAGCGGAAGACGATCGTTCATGATGAGCTCCTTGGAAAAGACGCTGGTGTCGGTCAGGGTCAAACGGTTGCGGATTCGGTCACGGCCTGCGTCGCGCCTTCGACAACGACGGGAATCGTCACGGGCTTGCCGCGCACGCGCTCGCCGGGCGTCGCGGGGCGGATCTGGCCGCGCGTCTCGACGAATTCGATGTTCGCGTCCGGCGCGTCGCTGTTCACGAAGTGGCGGAAGCGCTTGCGCGTCTCGGGATCGGTCACGGCCTTCTTCCACTCGCATTCATAGGTGTCGACCACATGCTGCATGTCGGCTTCGAGTTCGGCCGCGATCCCGAGCTTGTCGTGCACGACGACGTCGATCAGGTAGTCAAGGCCGCCTTCGAGGTTGTCGCGCCATACGCTCGTGCGCTGCAGGCGGTCGGCCGTGCGCACGTAGAACATCAGGAAACGATCGATGTAGCGGACCAGCGTGTCGCGGTCGAGGTCGGACGCGAGCAGCTCCGCGTGGCGCGGCTTCATCCCGCCGTTGCCGCACACGTACAGGTTCCAGCCCTTCTCGGTCGCGATGATCCCGACGTCCTTGCCCTGCGCTTCCGCGCATTCGCGCGTGCAGCCCGACACGCCGAACTTGATCTTGTGCGGCGCGCGCAGGCCCTTGTAGCGGTTCTCGAAGTCGATCGCGAGGCCGACCGAATCGTCGACGCCGTAGCGGCACCACGTCGAACCGACGCACGACTTCACGGTGCGCAACGCCTTGCCGTACGCGTGGCCCGATTCGAAGCCGGCCGCGATCAGTTCTTCCCAGATCGACGGCAGTTGCTCTACGCGCGCGCCGAACAGGTCGACGCGCTGGCCGCCCGTGATCTTCGTATAGAGCCCGTACTTCTGCGCAACCTGGCCGACCGCGATCAGCCCTTCCGGCGTGACCTCGCCGCCCGGCATGCGCGGCACCACCGAATACGTGCCGTCGCGCTGGATGTTCGCGAGGTAGTAGTCGTTCGAATCCTGCAGCCCGGCATGTTCCTTCTTCAGCACGAACTCGTTGAAGCACGACGCGAGGATGCCCGCGACGGCCGGCTTGCACACGTCGCAGCCCAGCCCGTGGCCGTGCTTCGCGAGCAGTTCGTCGAACGTCGTGATGCGTTCGACGCGGATCAGGTGGAACAGCTCCTGGCGCGAATGCGGAAAGTGCTCGCAGATATGGTTGTTGACCGCGAGGCCCTGCTTCTTCATCTCGGCCTTCATGATCTGCGTGACGAGCGGCACGCAGCCGCCGCACGACGTGCCGGCGCCCGTGCACGACTTCAGCGCGCCGAGGCTCGTCGCACCGTCGGCGACCGCCGTGCAGATCTGCGACTTCGACACGTTGTTGCATGAGCAGATCTGTGCGCCGTCCGGCAGCGCGTCGACACCGATCGCCGGCTTCGCGACACCGTCCGACGACGGCAGGATCAGGAATTCGGGCGACTCGGGCAACTCGATGCGGTTCAGCATCATCTGCAGCAGCGTGCCGTATTCGGCCGCGTCGCCGACCATCACCGCGCCATGCAGGAACTTGCCGCAATCGGACACCACGAGCTTCTTGTAGACCTGGCGGCGCTCGTCCGCGTACTGGTAGGTGCGGCTGCCGGCCGTCGTGCCGTGCGCGTCGCCGATGCTCGCGACGTCGACGCCCATCAGCTTCAGCTTCGTGCTCATGTCGGCGCCCGCGAACGCGGCCGTGCCCGTCTCGTCGGCGCTGCCGGCGAGCTGCTTCGCGACCACGCGCGCCATGTCGTAACCGGGCGCCACGAGGCCGTACACCATGCCGTTCCATGCCGCGCATTCGCCGATCGCGTAGATGTCGGCGTCGCTGGTGCGGCATGCATCGTCGATCGCGACGCCGCCGCGCGGGCCGGTTTCGAGCCCGCAGGCGCGCGCCAGTTCGTCGCGTGCGCGAATGCCGGCGGAGAACACGATCATGTCGGCGTCGAGGTGGGTGCCGTCGGCGAACGCCATCCGGTGCGTGCCTTCCTCGCCGTCGACGATCTCGAGCGTGTTCTTGCCCGTATGCACGGTCACGCCGAGCGCCTCGATCTTCGCGCGCAGCATCCGGCCGCCGCCGTCGTCGACCTGCACGGCCATCAGCCGCGGCGCGAATTCGACGACGTGCGTGTCGAGCCCCATGTCGCGCAGCGCCTTCGCGCATTCGAGGCCGAGCAGCCCGCCGCCGACCACGACACCGCGCTTCGCGTGCGTGCCGCATGCTTGCATCGCTTCGAGATCCTCGATCGTCCGATACACGAAGCAGCCCGCGCGATCATGCCCCGGCATCGGCGGCACGAACGGGCGCGAACCCGTCGCGAGCACCAGCTTGTCGTACGCGAGCGTTTCGCCCGACGCGAGCGTGACCGTATGCGCGGCGCGGTCGATCGACGCGACGCAGGCGTTCAGGCGCAGGTCGAACTGCGGATGACGCTCGAAGAAGCCGGGTTCGACGAGCGACAGGTCGTCCGCCGACTTGCCCGCGAAGAACTCCGACAGGTGCACGCGATCGTAGGCCGGGCGCGGTTCCTCGCCGAGCACGGTGACCTGCAGTGCGCCCGCCGCGCCCGCTTCCGCCGCGACGCATTCGAGGAGCTTGTGGCCGACCATGCCGTGGCCGATGACGATGAGTTTCATGATGACGTTTCCTTCGGTCGATCAGTTGGCGACGCTGCCGGCGGCCAGCGCGCGGTCGCGCAGCTCGGCTTCGCGTGCCTTGTGTTCGTCGCTGAAGCGCACGGCCATCGCGCACAGCGCGGTCGCGGTGACGGCGAGGCCGAGCACGCTCAGCGTGTGCTGCACGTCGCCGACGCCCTTCAGCAGGAAGCTCGCGGCGACCGCGCCGACGTTGCCGCCCGCGCCGACGATCCCCGCGACGCCGCCGAGCGCCTTGCGGTCGATGAACGGCACCAGCGCGTAGGTCGCGCCGCACGCCATGTGCGTGAAGAGGCCGAAGGTCAGCATCGCGACGAGCGCGATGCCGATGCTTTGCGCATGCGAGAACCAGATCAGCCCGAGCCCTTCGCCGACGATCAGCGCGCACAGCAGCGTCGCGCGCACGTCGAGGCTGCGCCGCGCGGCGATCTTGTCGGACAGCCAGCCGCCGAGCGCGCGGGCGAACAGCGCGAGCAGCCCGAACAGGCCGACCGCGAAACCCGCGTCCTTCAGCGACAGGTTGAAGTGATCGACGTAGTAAAGCGCGGCGATGTTGTGGATGAACACCTCGACGCCGAAGCACGCGCCGTACGTGACGAACAGCATCCACACGCGATAGTTGCCGCACGCGGCGAAGAAGCTCGCCCAGCCGCCCTTCTTGCCGCTGTCGACCGTCACGCCTTCCTTGCGCAGCGCAATGACGTCGCCTTGCGGGCAATCCTGCGTGAAGCGCCAGTACGCCCATGCCATCACGAGCATCGCGACGCCCGGCACGACGAGCGCGATGCGCCACGACGAGTCATCGCCGAAGCCGAGCATCAGGCCGGCGGCAACCAGCAGCGGCATCAGCGCCTGCGTCGCGCCCGCGCCCGCATTGCCCCAGCCGGCCGTCGTCGCGTTCGCGGTACCGACCACGTTCGGCGCGAACATCACCGACGTGTGGTACTGCGTGATCACGAAACCCGCGCCGATCGCGCCGATACCGAGGCGGCAGATCAGGAACGACAGATAGTCGTGCGTGAACGACACGGCGAACACGGGGATCGCGCCGAGCAGCAGCAGGCCGACATACACGCGGCGCGGGCCGAAGCGGTCGCACAGCGGGCCGACCAGCAGCCGGACGGCGATCGTCGCGGCCACCGCGGCGATGTTGATGTTGGCGACCTGTGCCGCCGTCAGGTGAAATTCGCGCGCGATGAGCGGCATCAGCGGCGCGCACGCGAACCACGCGAAGAAACAGACGAAGAACGCCATCCACGTCAGGTGGAACGCGCGCATTGGCGCGGTGCGGAAGCTGAAGAGATCGATACGGGTAGCTTTGTCGGTCATGTCATCCGCCAAACGAAAAACGGCGTCCTGCACACCCGGTCTCGTCGAGACCCGATGTGTAGGACGCCGTTGCCCATGAAGCCCGTTGCCGGGCGCGTCTGTAATCGGTACTGCGGACGAATCGCCGTTGATCCGCCCGAACCAGCTTACGCAAACGCCGTGCCATGTCGGCCCGAATCGGGCCGGCAGCCCCGCCGCGCAAAGCTCGCCGGCCAGCGCGCGAGGCCGTCCGGCCCACGGCGCGCGATGCGCCGTGATGCAGCGAGGCACAGATGTGGTGCGCTGCAGCACTGTCGCCGTGCGACATCGCGGTGCGCGCTGACGGGGCACGATGCACGCCGTTGCGGCATGGCGTCTGCCCGCGCGCGGCAGTCGCAGGCAGGTCTGCGGCCGTCTCGTGTTGCGTTGCGCGACGCGCCCGCCGCGCGTGTTGGCGGCTGGCCCGGATATTGCTGGACCTTCTGCATCACACCGGCAACGGCGCCGGTGGGCAGTCCCCGCAAACCTTGCCCGTCGTTCACCGCGGGCCCATCCGGACAACGGCGTCCCCCCGTGCGCGGCACGGCCGGACGCCCGTGTGCTTCGACCGCCCGCCGCCACGCCGACAATGCATTAACGACCGCCGCACGCACGCGGCACTGGAACACGACATGACGACTGGCAAAGTCACGCTGCTGGGCGCCGGCCCCGGCGATCCCGATCTCCTCACGCTGAAGGCCGTGAAGGCGCTGGCCGCCGCCGACGTGCTGCTGCTCGACGATCTCGTCGCACCCGGCATCGTCGAACTCGCACCGCAGGCGCGCGTCATCCGCGTCGGAAAGCGCGGCGGCTGCCGCTCCACGCCGCAGGCGTTCATCGAGCGGCTGATGCGCCGCTACGCTCAGCGCGGCGCGCACGTGGTCCGAGTGAAAGGCGGCGACGCGCTGCTGTTCGGGCGTGCCGGCGAAGAACTCGCGACGCTGCGCGCCGCCGCGATTCCGGTCGAGATCGTCAACGGAATTTCGTCGGGATTCGCGGCCGCCGCGAGTCTCGGCATCTCGCTCACGCATCGCGAGCACTGCCAGGGCGTCACGTTCGTCACCGCGCACCGCCAGGACCACGGCGAACCCGACTGGTCGCGACTCGCGGCGACCGGCACCACGCTCGCGATCTACATGGGGATGAGCCGTGTCGACAGCATTGCCGCGGGCCTGCTCGCCGCGCTGCCGGCTGCGACGCCGGCCGCGGCCGTGCAATGGGCCGGCACGCCCGACGAACGCCGCTGGACCGGCACGCTCGGCGGTCTCGCGCGCGGCATCGACGAAGCGCGGCTCGGCAGCCCGGCCGTGATCCTCGTCGGCGGCGCGATCGGCGCAGCCGCCGTGCAGTGCGCGGATGCCGCCGGCGAAGCGGCGCTGTCCCGGGCCGCCTAGCATGCGCGGCATCGCGCGGCTTCAGCCGCTCCCCCTTGCCGTCAACGCCGGCCGCGCTTGCGGCCGGCATCCATCGTTCGCGCCTTGCGCTGAAGCTTCGCCGCCCCTGCTGCTCGCCTCATGAGTTCGTCTGCCCCATCCGCCCGCCTGCGCGTGCTGCTCGTCACCGACACCGACAAGCCGATCGGCGAACTCGGCGACGCGCTCGCACGCCTCGGCTACGAGATGCTGAACGACGTCGCGACGCCCGCGCGCCTGCCGGCGGCCGTCGAGGAGCAGCGCCCCGACGTCGTGATCATCGATACCGATTCGCCATCGCGCGATACGCTCGAGCAACTCGCGGTGATGCATGCGACCGCGCCGCGCCCGGTGCTGATGTTCAGCCACGACGGCGACCAGGCGCTGATCCGCGCGGCAGTCGGCGCGGGCGTCAGCGCGTATCTCGTCGAAGGCTTGTCGGCCGAGCGCCTCGCGCCGATTCTCGAAGTCGCGCTCGCGCGCTTCTCGCACGACGATGCGCTGCGTCGCCGGCTCGCCGACGTCGAGCGCGAACTCGCCGAGCGCAAGCTCATCGATCGCGCGAAACGCGTGCTGATGGACCAGCGCAGGCTGTCCGAGCACGACGCGTACGCGGCGCTGCGCAAGCGCGCGATGGATCAGGGCCTGCGCATCGTCGACGTCGCGCGGCAACTGCTCGACGCGACACCTCAGCCATGACCGCCATGAATACTTCGCCCCCCGCCGCGCCGGAACGCGCGCATCTTCGCCTCGGCTTCGTCGCATTGAGCGACGCGGCCCCGCTGATCGTCGCGCAGCGCCTGGACCTCGGCGCGTCGCACGGCCTGACGCTCGAACTGCACCGCCAGCCGTCGTGGGCCGCCGTGCGCGACAAGCTGCTGAGCGGCGAGCTCGACGCCGCGCATGCGCTGTACGGGCTCGTCTGCGGGCTGCAGCTCGGCATCGGCGGCCCGCAGGCCGACATGGCCGCGCTGATGGTGCTGAACCGCAACGGCCAGGCGATCACGTTTTCGCGCAGCCTCGCCGACGCGTACCGCGCAAGCGGCAGCGTGCGCGCGGCACTCGCGACGCTCGGCCGCAAGCCGCTCCTCGCGCAGACATTCCCGACCGGCACGCACGCGATGTGGCTGAATCACTGGCTCGCGTCGCACGGCGTGGATCCGCTGCGCGACGTGCGCAGCGTCGTGATCCCGCCGCCCGAGATGGTCGCCGCGCTCGCGAACGGCGAACTCGACGGCTTCTGCGCGGGCGAGCCGTGGCATGCGGTGGCCGACGCCTGCGGCGCGGGCCGGACCGTCGCCGTCACCAGCGAGATCTGGCCCGATCATCCGGAGAAGGTGCTCGCGGCCCGGCGCGACTTCGTCGCACTGTATCCAGCCACCGCGCGCGCGCTGATCCGCACGCTCGTCGATGCGTGCGCATGGCTCGACAGCCCGGCGCACCGCCGCGAGGCGGCCGACTGGCTCGCGTCGCCCGACGCGCTCGGCGTGCCGGCCCGGCTGATCGCGCCGCGCCTGCTCGGCGACTACGGCGCGGGGCCTTACGCCGAGCCGCCGCTGCCGATCCGCTTCCACGACGGCGGCGCCGTGAACCGGCCCGATCCGCTCGAAGCCCGGTGGTTCCTGTCGCAATACCGGCGCTGGGGCATGCTCGACGGTTCGCACGACGACACGGAAATCGCCGCGGCGATCGCGCAGACCGCGTTGTATGATGCTGCCGTCGCCGAAGGCGGCGCATCGGGCCCGTCGCGGGTTTGATGCGCGCCGCGTGATGCATGCGGCGCGCGCGCCGGCGCGACACCACGCCGCTCCGGCCACCCGGGCGACACTGCATGGCCACTCCGTCCCCGATCCGAATCGATGCCGAAACGAATGCACGCGCCGCTCGACGTGCTGCTCACCGAAATCCGCGCGTGCCGCGTCTGCGAAGCCGAGCTGCCGCTCGGCCCGCACCCCGTCGTGCGCGCCCATCGCGACGCACGGATCCTGATCGTCGGGCAGGCGCCGGGCGCACGCGTCCATGCTAGCGGCATCCCGTGGGACGACGCGAGCGGCAAGCGGCTGCGCGAGTGGCTCGGCGTCGACGCCGACACCTTCTACGACGAGACGCGTTTCGCGATCGTGCCGATGGGCTTCTGCTACCCCGGCCGCGGCGCGAGCGGCGACAACCCGCCGCGCCCCGAATGCGCGCCGCTGTGGATCGACCGGCTGATCGCCGAACTGCCGTCGATCCGGCTGACGCTGCTGATCGGCCAGTACGCGCAGCGGCATTTCCTGCGCGACACGCGCAAGGCGACGCTCACCGACACCGTGCACGCATGGCGCGACTACGGCCCCGACGTGCTGCCGCTGCCGCATCCGTCGCCGCGCAACCAGGCGTGGTTCAAGCACCATCCGTGGTTCGACGCCGACGTCGTGCCCGAGCTGCGCCGCCGCGTGGCACCGCTGCTCGACCGATGAACGAAACCACCGGCGGCGTCGCGATGCTTCGCGGCGCGCCCGAAACCCCGATACACACCCCATGAACGATACCGTCACCGTCCCCGACATCGACTTCGCCTGCACCGGCTGCGGCGGATGCTGCCGCGACCTGCGCATTCCCCTGACGATCGGCGAGGCGATCGCGTGGCTGCGGCGCGGCGGTCACGTGGAGCTGCTGTGCGACGCGATGCCATGGCTCGTCGAACCCGAGCCCGACAACGCGTTCGCCGCCTACAAGCGCGCCCGTTCGACTCCCGCGCTCAGCGGCTCGTTGCCCGTGCGCGTCACGGTGGTGCTCACCGCCGCCCATGCAGGGCCCTGCCCGAACCTGCGCGACGATCTGCGTTGCGGGATCTACGACGAACGCCCGCTCGTGTGCCGGATCTACCCGGCCGAGATCAATCCGTTCGTGCCGCTGACGCCCGGCGGCAAGGAATGCCCGTCCGACGCATGGCAGCAGACGCCGCTGATCCGCGGCGGCACGATCGTCGACGCGGACACGCGCGAGAGCATTGCGCGCTCGCGAGCGGCGAGCGAAGCCGAGACGCCGCTGCGCGCACGGCTGTGCGCGGTGCTGGGGATCGACACGGCGGCCGTGGCCAATGAAGGGTTCGTGATTCATGCGCCGCCCGCGCCCGCGCTGCTCGCCGCGCTGACGGATCTGCTCGCGACGCCGATGGTGGCCGCCGACGACACGCTCGCATGGACGCTGGTGTCGAACCGCGCGGCGACGACGGATGCACTCGCGTCGGTCGACGCGTCGAGCCGGCTTGCCGCTAGCCTGGCCGGCCCGGACACCCGCTATCTCGGCTTCCATCCGGACGCCTGATCGCCACCGGGCACGGCCGCCACACATTCCGGCCGCGCCCGGTTCGCTGTACCATCGCGGCTCAACCGCGTCACGAACAGCAGAATCCTTCATGCCCTCCACCGCCCCGCCGCGCCTGTACGGGATGCCCGAACGCAGCGACCGGCTCGATTTCTACATCCGCGACCAGGCGTCGCGCCAGGCGATCACCGAGCCGCACCGGCACGCGTATTTCCAGATCCAGTTCAATCTCGGCGGCGACACCGAGCAGCGGATCGGCGGCGTCACGCGGCCGTTTCCGCGCGGCGCGCTCGCGTTCGTGCTGCCGCACCGCGAGCATCTGATCCCGCATCCGGAAGGCGCGCACTTCATCGTGATCAACTTCAGCCAGGCGTTCCTGCGCGCCGATCTCGACGTTGATCCGCTCGATCTCGAGGATGTGCCCGCGCAGCGCTTCCCCGAGCTGACGCCGTTCCGCTTCCAGGAACATCTCGACTTCATCCTGACCGGCGACACCTACGACGAAGCGCGCCGCCTCGCGCTGTGCATGCTCGACACCGATCGCGTGCGCACGTTCGGCTCGACCACGCTGCTGCGCGGCTACCTGCTGCAGTTGATCGGGCTCGTCTGCACGCAATACGCGGGCGCACTCGACAAGCTCGCGCAGCGCGGCGCCCAGCGCGCGGGCCGGCGCGACGCACTCGCGCGGGTGCTGCGGCACGTGCGCGCGAACCTGACCCGCGAGGACCTGACGCTCGCCGCGACCGCCGAGGCCGCGTTCCTGTCGCCGAACTATCTCGCGCACCTGGTCCGCAAGGAAACCGGCAGCACCTTCACCGATCTCGTGACCGAGCGCCGGATCGCGCTCGCGCAATCGCTGCTGGCCCATACGAGCCGACGCATCGCGGACATCGCGCGCTCGGTCGGCTTCCGCGACGAAGGGTATTTCGCGCGGCGCTTTCGCGCGCGGGTCGGCGTGTCGCCGAAGGCCTACCGCGACGCGAACGCCGCGTTGCCGGCCGGCGACGATGCGCCGGCGGCCGCCGACGCGTAGTTTTGTCCCGGTAAAACGCACTTGCGTCGCATCCGGCCGCACGCGCGTCCGGTATCGTTGCATGCATGCCGGCCCGTGCGCCGCACGGGCGCCGGCATCCGTCTTCCTACCGAACGAGGCCATCCGATGTCCGCCTATGTCATCGACGCCGCCGAGCGTCCTTCCGTCGAAGTCGAACAAGCGTCCGCGCGCTTTCCGGTGCGCCGCGTATTCTGCGTCGGCCGCAACTACGCCGACCACGCCCGGGAAATGGGCGCCGATCCCGACCGCGAACCGCCGTTCTTCTTCACGAAGCCGGCCGACGCGATCGTCCCCGCAAGCGGCACCGTCCCGTATCCGCCGCTGACGAACGACCTCCATCATGAAATCGAGCTGGTGGTCGCGATCGGCAAGGACGGCCGGTCGATCGCCCCGGCCGACGCGCTGTCGCACGTGTGGGGCTACGGCGTCGGCGTCGACCTCACGCGTCGCGACCTGCAGGCCGAAGCGAAGAAGCTGAGCCGTCCGTGGGACTGGGCGAAGGGCTTCGACGCATCGGGCCCCGTGACCGCGCTGCGCGCGGCTGCGGCCACCGGCCACCCGGCAACGGGCCGCGTCTGGCTCGCGGTCAATGGCGAAACGCGCCAGCAAGGCGATCTGGCCGACATGATCTGGGCCGTGCCCGACGTCATCGCTTACGTGTCGCGCTCGGTCGAACTGAAGGCCGGCGACCTGATCTTCACCGGCACGCCGGCCGGCGTCGGCGCGCTGCAGCCGGGCGACCGCGTGACAGGCGGCGTCGACGGTATCGCGACGTTCGAGTTCGTGATGGGCGCGAAGCCCTGACGACGCAGGCATGGCGGCCGCCCGTCCGGTAGCCGCCATGCCCTGTCCCGCTTCCGGTCAGTCGTAGCGGCGCAGGAACGTTTCGACGACGGCCGGCGGATTCAGCGCTTTCGCCGATTCGTTTTCCAGCGCCTCGGCCGCATCGTCGTCGCTGATCGATACGAACAGCGTGATGGCCGCCCTGGCCTCGCCGGTGCCGAACAGGCCGTCGCGATCGAGCAGCCGCAACGCCTCGATCATGTCCGCGTGGAGTTGCCGGGAAAATTCCACGAATCTCGACCGGACAAACTGCGGGCTCAGCACGGCATCGGCCAGCTTTCCGCAGATTGCATTGAACGGCGACGCTTCCGCCGCCGCGTACGCCCACTCCGAAAAGCCCCACGTGTACCACGGGTCCCGATCGTCATCGGCGATCGCCTGTTGCGTGCGGATCCGGCTCAGCCCTTCGACCGAATTGGCCGCCGGCACCACCGTCATCGCGCCGCTGTCCGTATAAAGCGCGAACGCGTAGAAATGCTCGTCCGGGTGCAGTGCGCGCAGCGCGTTGAAGGTGGCCCGCGCAGCGTCGGCAATGTCCCGCTGGAAATCAGAAAAGTCGTCCATCGTTACCTCGTTCATTCGCCCTTCGCATGCGTCGGGGAATACGGCTTGCGGAGGGTTCGTCGTCTCCCGACATGGGCCGAATTGTCCGCCAATCGTCTGTCACACGGTAGCAGGCCCACCTTTTCGCGCTTCGGCATGCCGCGCCTGCGTTCACCGTCCGGCGTCCCGCGCATCGAACACACGCACGCAGACCGCGGCCACCAGCGCGATCGCGGCCGACAGCAGCATCATCGCGAGCGGCGCAAAACCCGCGTTGCCGGCCGTCAGCACTGCGCCGGTCAGCGACGAAAGCGCGGCGCCGCCGGCGATCGTCATCGCGCCGGCCAGCCCCGACGCGCTGCCCGCCAGATCCGGGCGCACCGACACCGCGCCCGCATGCGCCCCAGGATTACTCAGCCCGTTGCCGATGCCGACCAGCACGCACGGCCCGAACCATGCGATCGGATGCGTCGCGCCGCCGGATACGAGCGCGAGCGCGATCAGCGGCCCCGCGCACGCGACGACGCGTCCGCACAGGATCGTCGTGGCCAGCGCGAAGCGGCGCGCGTAACGCGCGGCCAGAAAGCTGCCGCACACGAAACCGGCCGTGATCGTCCCCATGTAGAAGCCGATCTCCGCCGGCGCGATGCCGAACACCGTTTTCGCGGCGAGCGGCGCGCCGGCCAGGAATGCGTAGAACGAGCCGGTCGAAAACGCCATGCACAGCGCGTAGGCCCAGAAACGACGCGCACGGAGCAGCGCCGGATACGCGCGCAGCTGCCGCCCGAGGCTCGACGACCGGTTCGTATGGGTTTCGACGAGATCGAACACGCACCAGCCGAACAACGCGATGCCGGCCGCGCCGAGCAGCCAGAAGCTCGCGCGCCAGCCGACCGACTGGTCGAGCACGCCGCCGAGCGTCGGGCCCAGCATCGGCGCGAACGCGGCCGCCATCGCCGCATAGCCGATCCGGCTCGCCGCGCGGCTGCCGCCACCGGCGTCGCGGATCGTCGCCATCGACACGGGATAGACCGACGTGATGGCCGCCTGCATCACCCGGCACGCGAGAAACACGCGGATATCGGTCGCCATCGCGCAGCCGAGCGAGCCGAGCGCGAACACGCCGACGCTCGTCAGCACGATCGGCCTTCGCCCGAACCGGTCCGACAGCGGCCCCATCACGAACTCGAGCGACGCGGCCACCGCCGCGTACCCGCCGAGCGACAGCGCAACGAGCGCATAGTCGGCGTGCAGGTCGCGCGCGATTGCCGGCAGCGACGGCAGGAACAGGCTCAGCGGCAGCACCGAGAACGCGCACAGCAGGATCAGCGTCGCGTGCCTCGGCGACGCGGGTTCGGAAGCGATCGGCAGGTTCGTTTGCAAGCGGATGCCCTCCGCGCACGCGCCGCATGGCCGTGCGCAATGCAAAAAAAAGCCCCCGAACGAGTCGGGGGCGCAGGGGTGCCGGCGCGGTGCCGCTACCGGACCCTGCGCCTGTGTACGACTACGATGATGAATGCCGCTTTCATGCCGGATGGCTCCTGAATGCCTGGTTGACTGCCAGCGATATCGGACGATGGTAGGCGGACGACGCCAACCGCGTCAACGCGTTAACGCGCACGCACCGACACGAACTTCCGCGCGTTGTTGCGCTGGATCAGCACGGCGATCACGCTGCCGCCGTTCGCTTCGAGCGACGGCACGTCGTCCGGTGTCTCCAGCAGCGTGTCGTTAAGCTCCAGCACGACGTCGCCCGGCTGGATGCCCGCGTTCGCCGCCGGGCCGTGCACCGCGTCGACCATCATCCCGACCGCGAGCCCCGTCGAACGGCGCTCGTCGTCGCTCAGCGCGTGCATCGTCAGCCCGAGACGGTCGCCACCGTCACCCGCCGCCGGTCCCGCTCCCGGCGCTGGCCCCGGTCGTGCCGCGGCCATCGGCGCGGCCATGCCGACCGTCGCGCCTGCGGTGCCGGCCGCCTCGTCGGCGCCCGTAATCGTCAGCATCACCGGCGCGCGCTTGCGAATCACGCGCAGCGGCGCCTTCTGGCCCGGCGGCAGCGCGGCGGCCAGGTCGTTCAGTTCGGCCGAGTGGCCGATCGCCTTGTCGCCCAGCTTCACGATCACGTCGCCGGGCTTCACGCCGGCCGCGGCGGCCGGCGAGCCGTGCGCGACGCCGTTGACGAGCGCGCCCGCCGGACGCGGCAACCCGAACGCCGCGGCCAGCCCGATGCCGACATCCTGCACGTCGAGACCGAACGCGTTGCCGGACGGCGCGCCCGGCGCGGGTGCCTGCTGCGCCTGTTGCGCCTGCATCTGTGCCTGTAGCTGCGCGCGCACCTTGGCGGCGAACGCGATCGGGATTGCGAACGTCGTGCTCGCGTAGCGATCGGCGCCCGTATAGACCTCCACCACGATGCCGATCACGTCGCCCGCGCGGTTGAACACGGGGCCGCCCGAGTTGTCGGGATTCGGTGCGATATCGGTTTCGAAGAACGGAAACGCGCTGCCGTCCGGCAGCCGGTGCGACGTCGCACTGACGATGCCGGCCGTGACCGTGTTGCCCGATCCGTCCGGCGCACCGATCGTCATCACCGGTTCGCCCGCCCGCACCTTTGCCGAATCGCCGATGCGCACGAACGGCAGCTTCGTTGCGTTGACACGCAATACGGCGACGTCGCTTTGCGGATCGACGGCCAGCACCGTCGCCTTGAATTCGCGGCGGTCGGTGAGCCGCACCGTCACGTCGGTCGCGTCGTCGACCACGTGCGCGGACGTCAGGATCAGGCCGTCGGCGCTGACGATGAAGCCCGAGCCGCTGCCCGACACCGCGCGCGGCGACGTGTCGGGTGCCGGCGCCTGCGCCTGCGGGCCCTGCGCGGGCGGCGGCGCACCGTGCCGGAAGAACGCGGCGAGCGGATCGTCGGGATCGAGGATCGCGAAGGACGGGCCGCCGGCCTGCTGGTCGGGCGCTGCGGTCATGATGGTCACGACCGCCGGGCCGTAGCGGTCGACGATCGCGGGAAAATCGACCGGCATCGCATAAGGCGCGGCGGCCGGCCTGGCCTTTATGACGGGGGGTGTGGCGGGCTGCGCGACGCTCCCCGCCATGGCGGCCGGCGGCGTCGACACAAAAAAGGCGAACGCGCCTCCCAACAGCGCGGTGTGAAACACGGCGCGAGCAAGCGTCTGGCGAACCACGGTGCACCTCCCCCGGCAGTCGCGGCGCGGACCTGCGCGAGACGCGCAGGCGCCCGACAAGCACCGGTACACGCATCCATTTATACTCCACGCGGCCTGTTCGAACAGATGAATCGAAACCCGCATGCCGGGTGGTGCGACGGCCGCGAAGCCGCGATGGCGCTCGTTCCGGACAAAGTGCGCGATTCGTCAATCCGCACAAGTCCGGCAACGGTTCAATCCCCGGCGACCCGCTCCGCGATCGCCGACACCATCCGCAACATCGGCTCGAACGCATCGGCCGACGTATTGCCGAAACCGAGCACGAGCCCGTTGCCCGCCCGTGCCGCATCGATCGAAAACCCCGACAGCGGAAACGGCCCGATACCGTGCGCGCGCGCCGCGTCGACGATCGCGCGGTCGCGATAACGCGCGGGCAGCCGCAGCGCGAGATGCAATCCGCACGGCCCCCCCTCGACCTGGTGCGGCACGCTCAGGCTGCCGTCGAGCGCGGCGAGCAGCAAGCGCCGCCGGTCGCGATACAGCCGGCGCATCCGCCCGAGATGCCGGCCGTATTCCCCCGTCTCGATGAAATCCGCCAGCGCGAGCTGCACATGGCGCGTTCCGCCGCGCAGCATCTCCGGCAGCACCGTCCGCACAGCGGCCAGCAGCGCGTCGGGCAGCACGAGAAAGCCGATCCGCAGCGCCGGAAACATCGTCTTGCTGAACGAGCCGAGATAAACGACGGGCGAATCGGGCGCGAGCCCGTGCATCGCGCCGATCGGCTCGCCGGTGTGACGGAATTCGCTGTCGTAGTCGTCCTCGATGATCCACGCGCGATGCCGGCGCGCGGCATCGATCAGCGCGAGCCGGCGCGAGATCGACAGCACGGCGCCGGTCGGGAACTGGTTCGACGGTGTCGTATAGACGAGGCGCGGCGGCCGCTCGCGCCAGTCGTCCTCTTCCGCGCGCAACCCTTCCGTATCGACCGGCATCGGCACGACGTCGAGGTCGGCCGCCTGCATCGCGGTGCGCGCGCCGCGATAGCCGGGCTCCTCGACCCACACCGTATCGCCCGGATTCGTCAGCAACTGCGCGCACAGCGAGATCGCGCCCTGTGCGCCTTCCGTGATCACGATCTGCTCGGGATCGCAGCGCACGCCGCGCGTCACGGCAAGGTGGCGCGCGATCGATTCGCGCAGCGCGCGCTCGCCGAGCGGATCGCCGTACGCGAGCAGGTCGCGGCCGGCGCGGCGCAGCGCGCGATCGATCGCGTGCCGCCACGCATCCACCGGGAAATGCGACAGCGCGGGCACGCCCGGCCGGAAGCCCTCCGATTCACCGGTGCCGATGAGGCTCGGGCGGATCCGGCCGAGCCGCTGCGCGACGGCCGGCGGCGCGGCACGCCGGCGCGGCGGCGCGGGCCGCGACAGCCCGACGACGCGCGTGCCGCGGCGGTCGGACTGCAGGAAACCTTCGGCGACGAGTTGCTCGTAGACGGCAGCCGTCGTGTTGCGCGACACGCCGAGCGTTTCGGCCAGCGCGCGCGTGCCGGGCAGCCGCGTGCCTGCCGGCATCGCGCCGCCGAGAATCGCGTCGCGCACGCGGCGCAGCAACTGGCGCTGCAGCGAAGGCGCGTCCGGTGTGCGCGCCAGCGGCGCGTCGAGCGGCAGCAACGGGGCGTCGCCGGAAGGAAAGGCAGTCGTCATCGGAACATCGCAACGTGAAAGGGGCGAAACACGGGGCACGGACCGTGGCACCATAAATTTGCCGAAGGCTGGCGCTTCTCATGGTACCTCGGCGCGACTACGATCGTCTGCATGCCGGCATGTCGCCGGCCGCCAACCGAAGCGAGATCGACCTTGTCCACGCTGACCAACGCCTTCCAACAGCCCATCGGCCACCCCGTTCCCGACTGGTCCGCGCGCCCGCGCCCCGAGCGCATCGTGCTCGAAGGCCGCTACTGCCGGCTCGAGCCGCTCGACGCCGAACGCCACGCGGCCGACCTGTACGCCGCCTACGCACAGGCGCCCGACGGCAGCGACTGGACCTATCTCGCGCACGGCCCGTACGCCGACGAGTCGAGCTACCGCGACTACGCACGCGGCGCGCAGGCGAGCGCCGATCCGCTGCACTACACGGTGATCGACCGCGCCACCGGCCGCGCGGTCGGCACGCTCGCGCTGATGCGCATCGATCCAGCCAACGGCGTGATCGAAGTCGGCTCCGTCACGTTCTCGCCGCGGCTCAAGCGCACGCCCGTGTCGACCGAAGCGCAGTTCCTGTTGATGAAGTACGCGTTCGACACGCTCGGCTACCGGCGCTACGAATGGAAGTGCGACGACCTGAACGCGCCGTCTCGCAAGGCGGCCGCAAGGCTCGGCTTCCGCTACGAAGGCACGTTCCGGCAAGCGATCATCTACCGGGGCCGCAATCGCGACACCGCGTGGTTCTCTATCATCGACGGCGAATGGCCGCACGTCCGCGCCGCGTTCGACGCGTGGCTCGCGCCGGAGAACTTCGACGCGCAGGGCGAGCAGCGCCAGTCGCTCACCGCGATCCGCCATGCGCAGGCCAGCGCCCGAGATGCGGCCGGCCGCGCGAACGACGCGACGCGTGTCACGGTACGCCCGCTGGTCGCCGCCGATGAAGCCGCGTGGCGCCCGTTGTGGCAGGGTTATCAGAAGTTCTACGACACCGCGCTGAGCGACGCGGTGTTCGCGACGACGTGGGCCCGCCTGATGGACCCGGCCGAACCGATGTTCGTGCTCGGCGCATTCGACGCATCGGGCACGCTGGTCGGGATCGTGCATTCGATCTACCACCGCTCGTGCTGGACCGAAGGGCCGTACTGCTATCTGCAGGATCTCTACACGGCGGCCGACGCACGCGGGCAAGGCGCGGGCGGCGCGCTGATCGAGGCCGTGTACGAACATGCCCGCGAAGCCGGCGCGAGCCGCGTGTACTGGCTCACGCACGAAACCAACACGACCGCGCGCGCGCTGTACGACAGGCTCGCGAACAATGCGGGGTTCATCCAGTACCGGAAGGACCTGAACAAGTAACGCGGTTGCGCGGCCGGCCGGCGTTCAGTCGAGAACGTCGGCCGGATCCCGCGCATCGTCGTGCCCGGATGCAAGATCCGGGCACGCCACGCCAGCCGCGCCCGGCACCGATGCCGGGCAGATCATCTCGTCGCCGTTGGCCGGCACGGGCCGCCGCACCGGCCGGAACACCGGCTCGCCCGGCTCGATCGGCCGTCCCGAGATCGCGCAACGCCCCGACTGCAACGCGACCCGCAAGCGCCAGCGTTGCTCGCCGTAATGGCAACGGCCACTTTCGACCCATCGAATCAGCAGGCTGTCGTCGCCGGCCTCCAGCACCGTGACGAACAGTTGCGGGCGCAACGGCGAGATCGCTGCCGCGACATGTTCCGGAGCCGGCGCATGACCGATCGTCACCGGCGAATGCGCGACATGACCGCCGCGCAGCGGTGCCGCATCGTGTTCGCCGGATGCGGGCGCATCGCACGCCACGTCTTCTTCGCAGATCAGGCTTTCCATGGTGTTGAGCATGCTTGACGGATTTCCGTGCAGGTTGAACGGCCCAGGCGCGGCGCTCAGCGCCGGCCCATCGGTTCGCGCAGCAGCGCCAGGCCGATCGCCGCGCCGGCGACGGCCGCCGCGAGCATCAGTCCGATGCCGCCCGACCAGCCGAACGCGCCGACGATCGCGCCGATCGTCAGCGGCCCGATCACCTGTCCGAGATAGTTGCCCTGCACGACCCAGCCGATGCTGAGCGGCGCCAGCGACGGCGACGGCGCGGAGCCCGGCGCGCACGCGAGGATCGTCGCGGGCAACATGCCCGCGATCGCCGAGAACGCGAAACCCAGCGCGACCGCGAGCGGCGCGGGTGTCGCCGCGCTGAACAGGCCAGCGCCTGCCGCGCCGATCGCGACCGACGTCGCGGCCATCACGATCCCCGGCCGCGCGCCGCGCGACAGCAGCCAGCCGGCGCTCAGGTTGCCGATCACGCACGCGGCGACGATCGCCGCACTGATCAGCCCCGCCGCGCCGACCGCGACGCCGAGGCGCTGCATCAGGAAGACCGGCAGGAACGTCATCACCGCGAAAAACTGCACGTTGTAGGTCGCGAAGCCCAGCGCCAGCAGCGTCGTCGAGCGCGACGCGAGCACGTCGCGCAGCGCGGCGCCGATGCGCGGCGCGGCCGCCTGCCGCGACGGCGAGTCGGCGGACGTCGTGACGGGCACCGCGGCCGCCGCGACGAACGTCAGCGCCGCGGCCGCGAGCCAGCCGTTGCGCCAGCCGCCGAGCAGCGGCCCGACCAGCATCGACAGCGCCATGCCGGCCGGCATGAACGTGCTCCACAGGCCGAACGCGAGATTGCGCCGCTCGGGCGGCGTCACCCGATTCAGCACGGCCGGTGCGGCAACGACCACGATCACGAAACCGAGCCCCTCGGCGAAGCGCGTGGCCAGCAGCAGCGCGAAGCTGCCCGCCCACGCGCCGGCGAGACTCGATAGTCCGAGGATGACGAGGCCCGTCATCAGCAGCAACCGGTCGCCCCAGCGGCGCACCAGCAGCCCGACCGCGATCCCGCCGAACACGCCGACGAACGGAAACACCGACATGATCCCGCTCAGCGAGGCGAGCGAGCCACCGAATTCGCGCTGGAGCGACGGCAACGCGATCGTCGCCTTGCCGACGTGCAACGCGGACACGATGCTCGCCAGCACGACGTTCGCGACGGCGGCCCGGTAGCTGCGCGACGGCAGCGCGGCGGCATCGGCCGCGACAGACGATTCGGTCATCTCCACCTCCGTTGAAGCGGCCGCGTGCAACGGGATGTCTCACGCGGCCGCGATCGGACTGGCGCACATGATACAAATTGAAGTTAACTTCAAGTAAAGGGAAATGTGCGCAACGCTGCGTTTCGCGGATCGCTGCAATGGGCGGGATTCGGGCTGCCGGCGGCCGCAAATGCGCGACGCCCGCGCCGGCACAAGCCGCCATTGCAACCCCGCAGCCCCGCGCGATTCTTGGATATACTGGACCGAACCCTTTTCGGGGCAACCGCGGGCAACCACGCCCTCCGTGCGTTCGCCCCAACCTGCGTGGACTTGCGCACCGTGAAACCGCGAGCCGGACTGATTCTCGAACTCTTCGTCAACCTGCTGCTGCCCTGGGTCGCCTACCGGGTCGCGCATCCGCATTTCGGCGAAACCGGCGCGCTGTACGCGTCGGCTGTTCCCCCCATCATCTGGTCGATCGTCGAATTCATCCGCTCGCGCCGCGTCGACGCGGTGGCGGCCATCGTGCTGCTCGGCATCGCGCTGTCGATCATCGGGATGGCGCTCGGCGGCAGCCCGCGCACGCTGCTGATGCGCGAATCGCTCGCGTCGGGCACGATCGGCATCGTGTTCCTGCTGTCGCTGTTCCGCGAACGTCCGCTGATCTTCTACCTCGCTCGCGCGACGGTCGCCCGCGAGATGGACGGCGGCGCCGCGCACTTCGAATCGGTCTGGGCCGCCCAGCCCGGGCTCCGGCAGATGCTCCGGCGGATGACCTTCGTGTGGGGCGGGTTCATGACGCTGGAAATGCTGCTGCGCTGCTGGATGGTCATCACGTGGCCGGTCGAGCGCGTGCTGGTCGTGTCGCCGATCATCGGCTACACCGTGTTCGGCTGTCTGCTGCTGTGGACGTTCTGGTACCGGCGGCGGATGCGCGTGCGCAATAGCGTCCACATCGGCGGCCGCGACGGCGTCACCGAGGTCGCCGGCCGCTGAGGGCCGACCGGCCGGCGCCGGCCCGGCGGCCTGTCACCGTGCCTGCTGTATGATGCGCGGCGTCTCGTCCGACGAATCATGCCTCTCCCGTTATGTCCCTTTCGCTCCTTCCGTGTGCCACGATCTGGCTCGCGCTGTTCGCGGCCGCCGCATTCGCGTGGCATCGCCCGCTGCACGGCCTGAGCGTCGGCCTTGCCGCGCTCGGCTATGCGGGCGCCCTCGCGTTCGGCCAGCTCGCACCGATCACGCTGGCGCCGCTCGCGCTGCTGGCCGCGGCTGCCTGGGGCGTGCTGCCCGCGCGCCCGCTCGCAGTGCGCATCGCCGCGCACATCGTGTTTGCCGCGCTCGCGATCGCGCTGAGCCTGCACCTGATTCCCGGCTTCCACAATCCGCGCGTGATCGCGCCGACGCGCTTCACGCCGGACGCCGTGCCGTTCACGATGTACCTGAATTACGACAAGCCGCTCATCGGCCTGTGGCTGCTGTGGGTGTTGCCGTGGGTCGCCCCCGACGTCGCGCTGTCACGGGCGCTGCGCACGGGCGCGGTGGCGGCCGTCGCGACGGCCGCCGCGTGCCTGGCCGGCGCGCTCGCGTTCGGGATGGTCGGCTGGGCGCCCAAATGGCCGCCGTCCGGCTGGCTGTGGCTCGTGAACAACCTGCTGCTCGTGACGCTCGCCGAGGAAGCGCTGTTCCGCGGCTACGTGCAAGGCGGGCTGACGCGCGCGCTCCGCGCGTTCGCGTGGGGGCCGTGGGCCGCGCTCGCGATCGGCGCGGTGCTGTTCGGCGCCGCGCACGCGGCCGGCGGCTGGCCATGGATCGTGCTCGGCACGGTGGCCGGCGTCGGCTACGGCCTGGCGTGGCGGCGCGGCGGACTGCTCGCATCCGCGCTCGCGCATGCGGGGCTGAACGTCGTCCACTTCGGGCTGTTCACCTACCCGATGCTCGCGGCCGCGCACTGAACGCGGCGCGCGGCGCCGCCCGGCGATGCCGCGTTCAGTTGAACCCGGCGACCGCGTGCGGCACGTACGGGCTTTCGAGCGTGGCGATTTCATCGTCCGTCAGCTTCAGCTGGAGCGCGCCGAGCGCATCGTCCAGCTGATGCGGCTTCGAGATGCCGACGATCGGCGCGGTGACGCAGCGCTTTTGCGCGACCCACGCGAGTGCGACCTGCGCGCGCGGCACGTTGCGCGCGGCGGCGATCGCCGCGACGGCCTCGACAACCGCCTTGTCCGCATCGGCCGTCGCATCGTACAACCGCTGGCCGACTTCGTCCTTCTGCTGCCGTTCCGACGATTCGTCCCAGCTGCGCGTCAGGCGGCCGCGTGCGAGCGGGCTCCACGGAATCACCGCGATGCCCTCGGCTTCGCACAGCGGCAACATTTCCCGCTCTTCCTCGCGATACAGCAGGTTCAGGTGGTTCTGCATGCTGACGAAGCGGGTCCAGCCGTTCTGCTTCGACGTGTGCAGCGCCTTCGCGAACTGCCACGCGAACATCGACGATGCGCCGATATAACGCGCCTTGCCGGCCTTCACGACGTCGTGCAGCGCCTCGAGCGTCTCCTCGATCGGCGTGCCGTCATCCCAGCGGTGAATCTGGTAGAGATCGACGTAGTCGGTACCGAGCCGCTGCAGGCTCTGGTCGATGTCGGTCATGATCGCCTTGCGCGACAACCCGGCGCCATTCGGGCCCGGCCGCATCCGGTAGAACACCTTGGTCGCGATCACGACGTCGTCGCGCTTCGTGAAATCGCGCAGCGCGCGGCCGACGATCTCCTCCGACGTGCCGTCCGAATACATGTTCGCGGTATCGAAGAAGTTGATGCCGGCTTCGACCGCCCGCTGGATGATCGGGCGGCTCTCCGCTTCCGGCAGCGTCCACGGGTGCGTGCCGCGCAACGGCTCGCCGAACGTCATGCAACCCAGCACCAGCTTCGACACTTCCAGCCCGGTCGACCCGAATTTCACGTATTCCATCGCGCGCCTCGCCACTCAAGTTGGGTTTGCGGCCGGATGCGCATCGCGCATCCGCCAGACGTGGCATGTTATCCCGCACGGCGCGAACGCGTATGGCCGCGCGGCGGGAAAGGATGAACCGGCTTATTTGACCTGGTCGGCGATCGGCTGCAGGAACGCGGAGAAGCCGGTCAGCATGATCTGTACGCCGATGCACAGCAGCAGGAACGCCGACACGCGCATCGCGACCTTGGTGCCTTCGGTGCCGAGGTAGCGCGACAGCAGCGCGGCGCGGCTGTAGGTCTGCCAGATCACGATGGCGACCAGCACGGAGACGGCGATCGACACGATGCTCGACAGCATGAATTCCGACAGCTTGTGCGTGCGGTTCGCGTTCAGCGCGATCGCGGTCGAGATCGAGCCGGGGCCGACCGTCAGCGGCACGGTCAGCGGGAAGAACGCGCGCGTCATGATCGCGTTCGCGTCGATCGGCTTGACCGGCGTATCGCCGCCGCCCGGCACGTCGGGCTCGTTCAGCATCTGCCAGCCCGCCACCGCGACCGCCAGGCCGCCGCCGATCCGCAGCGCTTCCATCGAGATCCCGAAGAAATGCAGCACGGGCGTGCCGGCGAAGAACGCGACCATCAGCACGATGAACGCGTTGAACGCGACCTTCCGCGCGAGCAGGTCCCGCTCGTGCTCGGTGAGCGCCTCGGTCCGCTCGAGAAACAGGAACGCGATGCCAATCGGATTGATGATGCCGATCAGGCCGGTGAAGCCGAACAGGATCTCGGAGATAAGGCGGTTGACGATCATCGGGCGAGGAATCGGTCGGGGCTGGGCCGGCAGCGCGCCGGGGGTCACGCATTGTAGAGCAAGCGCCCGGGCCCGAGACGCAAAATGCGGCCGGGCCCGCAACGCCGCCGAGCGTCGCCGTCGCTCGTTATTCGGCGCCCGCCTCCCATGCCGGCGGCCGCTTCGCGAAGAACGCGGAAAAGCCTTCCTTCGCTTCCGGCGTCGCCCGCACGCGGGAGATCGTCTGCGCGGTGAACGCCGCGCGCGCGTCCGACGGCGGATACTCGCCGATCGCGTCGAAGAAGTGCTTGATCTCCATCAGCGCATTCGGGCCGTTGCGGCCCAGTTCGGCGAGCGTCCGTTCGAGCGTTTCGTCGAGCAAGTCGAGCGGCACGGCCTGGTGGATCAGGCCGATAGCGACGGCTTCGCCGGCGGCGAGCTGCGTCGCGGTCAGCGCGAGCCGGCGCGCCTGGCGCTGGCCGACCGCCTCGACCAGATACGGGCCGATCACGGCCGGCAGGATCCCGAAACGCGCCTCGCTGACCGAAAAACGCGCGTGGTCGCTCGCGATCACGATGTCGCAGGCCGCGCACAGGCCGACGCCGCCGCCGAACGCGTGGCCCTGCACACGTGCCACGGTCGGTTTCGGGCATTGCCGGATCGCGCGCATCATCGCGGCGAACCGCTCCGCGTCGCGCAGGTTCGCGGCCGCGTCGTTCGCGCTCGCGCGCTGCATCCACTGCAGGTCGGCGCCCGCGCAGAACGCGCGGCCGTCCGAGCGCAGCACGATCGCGCGCACGTCGTCGCGTTGGCCGAGCGCCGTGAACGCGTCGGTCAGCTCGGCGATCATTGTCTCGTCGAACGCGTTGAGCACGTCGCCGCGCTGCAGCGCGACGGTCGCAATGCCGCGCGCATCGACCGCGACGGCCAGGGTCTTCAATCCATCCATCGAACAGGTTTCCTCGGGTAGAACGGCAATCATCGGAATCAGGCAGCCTGGCGGCGATCGATCACACGCCGGGCCTTGCCGGTCGCGGTCGCGGGAATGCCGCCGGCCGCGAGCACCGTCACGCCGGACGACACGCCGACCATCGTCTTGATCCGGTGCTGCAGCTCGCGCGCAAGCGCCGCGCGATCGCCGTCGGTGACGGACGCTTCGGCTTCGGAGCGCAACTCGACCGCGAGGTCGAGCCGGTCCATGTGACCGTCGCGCGACAGCGTGATCTGGAACTGGCCCGACAGCAGCGGCAGCGCAACGACGATCTCCTCGATCTGGCTCGGGAACACGTTCACGCCGCGCACGATCAGCATGTCGTCGGAGCGGCCCGTGATTTTCGCGAGACGGCGCATCGCGCGCGCGGTCGGCGGCAGCAGCGCGGTGAGGTCGCGCGTGCGGTAGCGGATCACCGGCATCGCTTCCTTCGTCAGCGACGTGAACACGAGCTCGCCCTGGCTGCCGTCGGGCAGCACTTCACCCGTGACGGGATCGATGATCTCCGGATAGAAATGATCTTCCCAGATCACCGGGCCATCCTTCGTCTCGACGCATTCGCACGCGACGCCCGGACCCATCACCTCCGACAGCCCGTAGATGTCGAGCGCATCGATGCCCACTCGTGTCTCCACTTCCTCGCGCAATGCCTGCGTCCACGGCTCGGCGCCGAAGATGCCGATCTTCAGCGACGACTCGGCCGGGTCCATCCCCTGCCGCACCATCTCGTCGATCAGGTTCAGCATGTACGACGGCGTGACGAGGATGATCTTCGGCTCGAAATCGCGGATCAGCTGCACCTGCTTCTCGGTCTGCCCGCCCGACATCGGCACGACCATGCAGCCGAGCCGCTCCGCGCCGTAGTGAATGCCGAGGCCGCCCGTGAAGAGCCCGTAGCCGAACGCGTTGTGCAGCGTGTCGCCCGGGCGGCCGCCGGCCGCGCGGATCGAGCGCGCGGTCACGTTCGCCCACGTGTCGATGTCGCGCGCCGTGTAGCCGACCACGGTCGGCTTGCCCGTCGTGCCGCTCGACGCGTGCACGCGCACGACCTGCTCGCGCGGCACCGCGAAAAGCCCGAACGGATAGTTGTCACGCAGGTCGTTCTTCGTCGAGAACGGGAATTTCGCGAGATCGGCGAGCGTCTTCAGGTCGTCCGGATGCACGCCCGCCGCATCGAACGTGCGGCGATAGTGCGGAACGTTGTCGTACGCGTGGCGCAGCGACCACTTCATGCGCTCGAGCTGCAGCGCCTGCAGTTCGTCGCGGCTGGCGGTCTCGATCGGCTCGAGGGCGGCGGCAGGGTGAGTCATGGGGTGCTCCTCCAATGGAGTGATGTCGTTATCGTGATCGAAGTGACGGGGCCCGCGGCTACGACCGGAACGTGCGGCCGGCCGCATGCAGCGCGGCGATGCGCGGCGACACGCGATAGCGGTCCTCGCCGTAGCTCGCCGCGAGGTTCGACAGCACGCGAAACACGCGGCCGATGCCGATCGCATCGGCCCACGCGAGCGGGCCGCACGGGTAGTTCACGCCCTTCTCCATCGCGAGATCGAGATCGGCGGGCGAGCACACGCCCTGGTTCACCGTGTCGGCCGCCTCGTTCGCGAGCATCGCGACGGTGCGCATCGCGACCATCCCCGGCACGTCCGCGACGCCGACCACACGAAAACCCGCCTGCTGGAACAGGCCGACCGCGTCCGCATAGGCCGCATCGCCGCACTGGAGCGCGCGCGTCAGCGCGACGAGCCCGGCCTGCGCGTAATCGCGCGCGAGGTCGACGAGCACGAGATCGGCCACGCCGGTTTGCGCCGCACGCGCGGTTGCCGTCCGGCCATCGGTCAGCGCGATCGATGCGCGGCCGGCCGTCGCGAGCAGGTCGTCCGGATGCGCGCCGGCCTGGCGGGCGAGCGCGATGCGTTCGGCGAAACGCGCGTGCAGCGCGGCGGCCGGGCCGTCCTGCGCGTACAACACGACGTCGGCCGGCGCGTCGCGCGGCGGTTCGAGATCGGGCGCGGGCGGCGTCGCGCCGTCCGCGTATGAATAGAAGCCGCGCCCCGACTTGCGCCCGAGGAAGCCCGCGTTCACGAGTTCCTGCTGGATCAGCGACGGCGTGTAGCGCGGGTCGTTGAAATACGCACGGAAGACCGACTCGGTCACCGCGAAGTTCACGTCATGGCCGATCAGGTCCATCAGTTCGAACGGCCCCATCCGGAAGCCGCCGGCTTCGCGCATCACCGCGTCGATCGATGCCGGCGTGCCGCCCTGCTCGTTCAGCACGCGCAGCGCCTCCGCGTAATACGGGCGCGCGACGCGGTTCACGATGAAGCCGGGCGTCGATTTCGCCATCACGGGTTTCTTGCCCCACGCGGCGGCGGTCGCGCACAGGGCCTGCGCAACCTCGGGCGCGGTCGCGAGCCCGCTGACCACCTCGACGAGCGCCATCAGCGGCGCCGGGTTGAAGAAATGCAGGCCGGCGACGCGTTGCGGCACGCGCAGCCCGGCCGCGATCGACGTGATCGAGATCGACGACGTGTTGGTCGTCAGCAGGCACGCGTCGTCGACATGGCCCTCGAGGGTCGCGAAGATCTCGCGCTTCACGTCGAGCCGTTCGGCCGCGGCCTCGACGATCAGCGCGGCCCCCGCGAAGTCGGCCAGCGCGCGCACCGCACGGATCCGGTTGCCGGCCGCGTCGGCCTGCGCCAGTTCGAGCCGGCCTTTCTCCGCAAGCCGCGCGAACTGCGCGCGGATGCCGGCCAGCGCCTTGTCGCAGGCCGCTTCGTTCAGGTCGTACAGCAGCACCGTATGGCCGGCCGCCGCCGCGACCTGCGCGATGCCCGCGCCCATCGCGCCGGCGCCGATCACGCCGACGACGGCCGACGGCGCCAGCGCGCCCGAGTTCACCGAATGTGCAGAGGAAACAGCCATCGCTTGCGATCCGTCATGAAGTGGAAGTGCGAGCGATTATAAACCGACCGGTCGGTAGATTTATGTCAGGGCGAGCCCGAATTTGTCGTGCAAGAGACCGTTACGGAAACTGCAAAGACAAAAAATTGAAGGATCGGGGCACTTTTTGTAAACCGAAAGGTCAATGAAAGCGTTCGAATATGAGATAGTGGCCCCCCAAACGCCTGATAAAATTCGACAAACTGCCGGATTTCAGGGGGAAACCGCGTGCTGCGCCGCCACCGCTGTCCATCGTCCGCCGCCCTTTCAGGGTCGGAACCGAGCCTCCGGCCGGCGCGTCGTCACGATCGTTCGCCCCGCCACCGGCGGCCACCCGCATCGAACCGTTTCACCCAGCGACGGGCTTCGGCCCGCCCGCGCCCGTCGCCGCGTCGCCGCGGCGAACCCAGGGCCGCGTCCTCGCGCGCGGCCACCCTTCGGTTTCATCGTCCTCGTTCGGCGGATAGTACGGCCGGGCTTCGTCACCCCGTGATGGCGCGTCGCGCGCCGCCACTCGCATAAGGAAACCCTCCATGCCGCTCTCGTCCAACCAGCTCCCGCGCTGGACCCTCCTGGCCCCGCTTGCCGCGTGGCTGGTACTCGCGCTGTCGCGCGTCGTACCGGCCGAAGGCCTCGTCATCGCGGTGTTCGCCGCCGCACTCGCCGGCGCCGTATTCGCCGCCGTCCATCATGCGGAAGTCGTCGCGCACCGCGTCGGCGAACCGTTCGGCACGCTGGTGCTCGCGGTTGCCGTGACCGTCATCGAAGTCGCGCTGATCGTGTCGGTGATGCTCGGCGCGGGCCCCGAGAAATCGGGCCTCGCGCGCGACACCGTATTCGCCGCGGTGATGATCATCTGCAACGGCATCGTCGGCATCTGCCTGCTGGTCGGCGCGTGGAAGCACGGCGAACAGGACTTCCAGGGGCGCGGCGCGAGCAAGGCGCTCGCGGTGCTGGCGTCGCTGTCCGTGCTGTCGCTCGTGATGCCGAACTACCTGAGCGCCGCGCCGGGCCCGTTCTTTTCGAAATCGCAGCTCGCGTTTGCCGGCGTATCGTCGCTCGTGCTGTACGGTGCATTCGTGTTCGTGCAGACCGTGCGCCACCGCGACTACTTCCTCGCCGCGCACGACAGCGCAAACGAGTCGGTGCACGCCGCGGCGCCGAGCACGCGTACCGCCATCATCAGCATGATCCTGCTGTTCGTGAGCCTCGTCGCGGTCGTGCTGCTCGCGAAGCTGCTGTCGCCGGCCGTCGAGCACGCGGTGATGAAGCTTGGCGCGCCCGAAGCCGCGGTCGGCATCGTGATCGCCGCGCTCGTGCTGCTGCCGGAAGCACTCGCGGCCGTCACCGCCGCACGTGCGAACCGCCTGCAGACCAGCATGAACCTCGCGCTCGGTTCCGCGCTCGCGAGCATCGGGCTCACGATCCCGACCGTCGCGGCCGTGTTCATCTGGATCGGCCAGCCGCTCACGCTCGGCATCGGGCCGATGGAGACCGTGCTGCTGGCGCTCACCTTGCTGGTCAGCACGCTGACGCTCAGCCAGGGGCGCACGACGGTGCTGCACGGCGTCGTGCACCTGTCGCTGTTCGCCGCGTACCTGTTCCTGTCGATCACCCACTGACGCCCGAAAACGCGCGGCCCGGCGGATCACTCCGCCGGGCCGCGTTTTTTTACGTCCCTTCACCCGCCTTCGTTCACGTCACGCCATCGTTACCGGACCGGAATCACCAGATGCTGGCCGGCCAGGATCAGGTTCGGGTTGGCGAGGTTGTTGCGGCGCTGGATCTCGCGATAACGCTGGCCGCTGCCGAGCTTGCTCGCCGCGATCATGTTCAGCGTGTCGCCCGCCTTCACCACATAGGTGAGCTCGCCCGACGCGGCCGCGGTCGTCACCGCCTGGTCGCTGACGAAGTACTTGCGCAGCAGGTCGAGATACTGCGGCGACTGCTTGAGCTTCGCGATCGCGGCGTTCAGGTAGATCAGCAGATCCTGGTCGTCGGCGCGCACGCCGATCTTGTACGCGATGTTCGAACCGTCGAGCTTGGTCACCGCGAACTTCAGGTCGGTGTCCTTGATCGAGCTGACCGCGAACGGATAGTCGTAGATGAACGCGTCGACCGTATGCCCGTCGATGCTCTTCGCGATGAAGGCCGGATCGGAATCGTCCACCTCGACGAACCGGACGTTCGGATACTGGCGCGTGACGAACGCGCGCACGTCGGGATCGCCCTTCAGGATCCCGACCGTCTTGCCCGCGAGATCGTCGGTCGAGCGGATCGCGGAGCCTTGCCGCACGATCAGCGAATAGCCGAAATCGTCGACGTACGGCACCGAATAGACGACGCCCGACGGCGTGTTGTCCGGGAACGTCAGCCCGTCCATCGCCACGTCGACGACGTGGTTCCCCTTGGCATCGGTGTCGAGCAGTTGCTTCGGCACGCCCGGGTACGTGTCGACCTCGTGACGCGTATCGACGACGATCGGCTTGCCGCCATGCGAGAACGACGGATCCGCGAACAGCAACCGCGCGAATTCGACGTTGAAGCCGTGCGGTGCGCCCTTGTCCTCGCCGAAGAACGGCTCGCTCGGGTTCTGCACCGAGATCCGCACGATGCCGTTTTCGGCAATCGACTTCAGCGCGCTGGCCTGCGGCATGAAGCCGGCCGGCAGCACGCTGGCCGACGGCTGCGCGGGCTGGCCCGTGTCGCCCGTCTGGGCGGACGTCGAGGACGGGGCCGCGTCATGCGCGGGAATCAGCGTCGACAGGCCGCCCTGATGGACGATCCATACGCCGACGAGCACTACCAGAAACGCGACTGCGCCAAGAAGTTTTTTCATGGTTGCGTGCCTGCAGGAAGTTATTGTTGTTTCGACGGCAGCTGGGCGGGATTCGCCGCATCGGGTCCGGGAACCGCCACGTGAGCGCCGGTCAGCGCCTGCTGCTGCGCCTGCTTGACCTCGGGGTTATCCATCAGCGACGTCTCCATTTCGGAGAACGCCTTGTTGACCGAGCGCATGACCGAATCGACGGCCACGTCGGTCTTGATCTGCTCGAACGTGTCGGACGCCTGCCGGCCCGCGAGCTTGTTCATCTGCTGCGCCGCCTGCGACATGTCCCACATCGCCTTCGCGCGGTCGATCGCCGACGCGAAATTCTTCAGTTCCGCCTGCACCTGCTTGTAGCGGCCTTCGCGAAACGCGAGGAGCTGCTTCATCGTGTCGAGCTGCGACCGGAAGCGCGGCGCGTCGTCCGGATACTGCTTCTCGAACAGCTCCGTCTTGCTCTCGAAGTTCTTCACCTCGGTGCGAAACGCGGTGATGCTGTCCGCGAACTTCTGCGCCGCCTGGCGCTTTTCCGCGAGCTGGTTGATGAGCGTCTCGATCGGATTCGCCTGCGCCTCCTCGACGATCATCCTCACCTTCTGGTTCGCGAACTTCATCGCGACGACCGGCGCGAAATAGATCGCGCCGAGGCCGATGACGCCCGCCGTGATCAGCGCGATCATCCCCTTCAGGATGAACAGCGCGGCCGGTGCCGCGATCGCGACGCCGGCAATGATGATCGCCCACTTGACCAGCTTGACCTTGCCACTCCCCGAACTGCCGTTTGCTTCTTCATTCGAAAGCTGCGACATGAGTTTTTCTCCTTGAACCTCGAACCGAACTGCGTGAATTTGCTTCTTCAAGCTGAATCGAAATGCTTCGGACTCCGGGGCCGCCGGACGGTCAGGACAGCCGGCGGCGCAATACGACAACGGGCGCCGGCGGGCGTCACGAGACGCCGGTGTAGGTGCCGTTCAGGATGCGGTGATCGGGGGTAGCGGGCTGCGGCGCGATGCGGCGGGCCGGACCGGCGCCGTTCATCGTCGCGGCCATCGCGCAAACGGGGGAGTGTACCGATGCACGGTACGAAACGGGATGACGGATACGTGACGCGACGGGCGTCGGGTGAAACGTAGTTCCGGCGGGCCGACGGAGGCGGGGCCGGTATTCCGGTACGAGTACGTAAAGGCTCATCGTTGTTCTTTTGCGTGTCGCGGGTGCAGGAACCGCGCGGCCGGCGCGTCCCGCTCCAAATGCACGGACGTATCCTGCGCCGACCGGCATGCAGCGTCAAGCGATCCGCGCGGCGCCTCCCGGAAGGCCGCGTGAACGCGTGCGGCCCGCTCCGTTCCTGCGATGGAACACGGGCACAGCATCAGCTTTCGAAACGGAAAGGATTCCTGCGCTCGATCCATCCCGCGCTCGCTCAGGATTGCTTGCCATCGCTGCACCACAAGCTTCCGGATTGAAAGCTTGTGACGCAATGCGAACGCGCTACGCCACCGCGCCGCCCTGCTCCTGCGCGAGAAACCGTTCGACCATCGCGTTGAACACCGGCAGCGCCGGATTATCGTTGTCGGCGCGCCACGCGAGATACAGCTCGGCCGCCGCGTCGACGCCCGCCAGCGGCCGGAACATCACACCGTCGACGTGCAGCTCGCGCGCCGACGCCGGCACGAGCGCCGCCCCGAGCCCCGCGCGCACGAGGCCGAGGATCGTATGCGTCTGCCCGACGTAGTGCAGGTAGTTCGGCAGCCGCCCGGCGCCCGCGAACATCCCCGAGATCATGTCGTGGAAATACTTCCCCTCGTTCGGCGAATACGCGATGAACGGCTGCCGGTCGAGCTCGTCGGGGCCGATCTGCTCGTACGCGGCGAGCGGCGCACCTTCCGCGACCGCGACGAGCATCGGTTCGCGCTGCACGAGCCGGTATTCGAGCGGCTGGCGCGCGGCGCGCTGGCGCACGAAACCCGCGTCGAGCATCCGCGACGCGAGCGCGTCGATCTGCACGGTCGACACCATCTCGCGCAACTCGATATCGACGTCCGGCAGCGCATGCGCCGCGTGCGCAAGCAGCTCCGGAATCATCCGGTACGCACTGACGGCCGTGAAGCCAAGCGTGATCCGGCCGGCCCCGCCGTGCGCGACGCGCTGCGCGGCCTGCTCGGCTCGTGCGGAGAATTCGAGGATGTGCCGCGCATCGCGCAGGAAGCGCTCGCCGGCCGCGGTCAGCCTGACCTGTCGGCTGCTGCGCTCGAGCAGCGCGATGCCGAGCGCGTGCTCGAGCAGCTGGATCTGTCGGCTGAGCGGTGGCTGGGTCATGAAGAGCCGTCTGGCCGCGCGGCCGAAATGCAGTTCCTCGGCGACCGCGACGAAGCAGCGAAGCTGGTGCAGTTCAATCATCCAATTCTTGAATCAATCGATAGTCTTTTGATGTTAGACCGATATCGATACGATTTCTATACTCGGTTGCACCTGATGCACGGCCCGCGCCGCGCACGACGACCGAGACCTTCATGACCATCGACATCCTGCTCACCCAGCCGCTCCCCGACGCCATCGACGCCGAACTGTCCGCCCGCTACGCCGTGCACCGGCTGTATGCGGCCGAACAACCGGACGCGCTGCTCGATCGCGTTGCATCGCGGATCCGCGGGGTCGTCACCGGCGGCGCGAACGGGCTGTCCGCGGCGCTGATGGACCGGCTGAGCGCGCTCGAAATCGTCGCGATCAGCGGCATCGGCACCGACGCCGTCGATCTCGACCGCGCGCGGGCACGCGGCATCCACGTGACGACGACACCCGACGTGCTGACCGACGACGTCGCCGACATGGCGATGGGGCTGATCCTGATGACCCTGCGCGACCTCGGCATCGGCGAGCGGATCGTGCGCGCCGGCCGCTGGGGCAAGACGGCCCAGCCGCTCGCGACGCAGGTGACCGGCAAGCGGCTCGGCATCGTCGGCCTCGGCCGCGTCGGGCGCGCGATCGCCGAGCGCGCGCAGGCGTTCCGGATGCCCGTCAGCTACTCCGGCCCGCGCGAGCATCGCGACAGCGGCTATCGTTTCGTGCCCGACCTCGCCGCGCTCGCGCGCGACAGCGACGTGCTCGTGATCGCGGCATCGGCCGATCACGGCAACGTGCTCGTGACGGAGGACGTGCTCGCCGCGCTCGGCCCCAAAGGATTCCTGATCAATGTCGCGCGCGGCAAGCTGATCGACGAAACCGCGCTCGTACGCGCACTCGCCGACGGCACGATCGCCGGCGCCGGCCTCGACGTGTTCGCGAACGAGCCACACGTGCCGGCCGCGCTACTCGAGCTCGACCGCGTCGTCGTGCAGCCGCATCGCGCGAGTGCCACGCGCGAGACGCGCGACGAAATGGGCCGGATCGTGCTTGCCAACCTGGCCGCGTGCTTCGCGGGCCAGCGCCCGCCGACCAGCGTCACGCGCTGACCGCCGCACGCCCCCCGTTACAACACCGGATGCCTCCGCACGACGGAGGCCAGGAGACACGCATGCCCAATCGATCCAGCGGCGCCGCCCTCGCCGTGTCGCCCGCCGCCTCGCGTACGATCGGCCGCGTTCGTTATGCCGTCCTCGCGCTGATTTTCGCGGTCACCGTCATCAACTATGCGGACCGCGCGACGATGTTGATCGCCGGCACCGGTGTCGCGCACGACCTCGGGCTGACGCCGGTGCAGCTCGGCATCGTCTTTTCGGCGTTCGCCTGGGCCTATGCGATCGGCCAGATCCCGGGCGGCTGGCTGCTCGACCGCTTCGGCGCGCGACGCGTATACGGCCTGAGCCTGCTGCTGTGGTCGGTATTCACGATGCTGCAGGGCACGGTCGGCGGGCTTGCCGTGCAGGGTGCATCCGCGACGCTCGCGCTGTTCGCGATGCGCTTCATGCTCGGCCTCGTCGAATCGCCGGCATTCCCGGCCAATTCGCGAATCGTCGCGTGCTGGTTCCCGACCGCCGAACGCGGCACGGCGTCCGCGCTGTTCAATTCCGCGCAATACATGGCCGTCGTGCTGTTCACGCCGGCGATGGCGTGGCTCACGCATGCGCTCGGCTGGGAACACGTATTCCTGTGGATGGGGCTGCTCGGCGTCGCGCTCGCCGCGCTGTGGTTCGCGTGGTATCGCGAGCCGCATGGCCACCCGCGCGTGAGCGACGCGGAGCGCGACTACCTGCGCGCGCACGGCGCGCTCGTCGATCTCGAGGCGAACCGCGTGCGCCATCGGCCGCGCGTGTCGTGGCACGACGTGTCGCAACTGTTTCGCCACCGGAACCTGTGGGCGATCTATATCGGCCAGTACTGCATCACGGCGCTCACCTACTTCTTCATCACGTGGTTCCCGATCTACCTGATCAAGGGGCGCGGGATGACGATCATGGAAGCCGGCTGGGTTGCCGCGCTGCCGGCGATCTGCGGGTTCACGGGTGGTGTGCTCGGCGGCGTGCTGTCGGACTGGCTGATCCGGCGCGGCATGCACCCGTCGCGCGCACGCAAGACGCCGTTCGTCGTGGGGATGGCAATGGCGACGCTGCTGGTGCTGGCGAACGGCGCATCGTCGAACGCCGTCGTGATCGCGCTGATGACGATCGCGTTCTTCGGCAAGGGGCTCGCGGCGGTCGGCTGGGCCGTGCTCGCCGATACGGCGCCGGAAGGGATGGTCGGCCTGAGCGGCGGCGTGTTCAACGGCCTCGGCAACATCGCCGGGATCGTCACGCCGCTCGTGATCGGTTATTTCGTCGCCAGCACGGGTTCGTTCGCCGGCGCATTGTGGTTCGTCGCCGCGCACGGGCTGATCGGCATCGCCGCGTACACATGGCTCGCGGGCCGCTTCGAGCGGATTCGCATCACGCCGGGCGCATGAGCCGCGCCGCGGCGCACACGGTTCGGACCACGTGTCCCCTCAAGCGCGCTTGCGGCCGCCCGGCGTGTGCGCGATCGTCAACCGGTCGAGTTCGCGCAGGTCGTTCTCCAGCGCGGGCGTGAGCGTCGTGCGCAGGTGGTCGAGGAACGTGCGGATCTTCGCGTCGAGATAACGGCGCGTCGCGTAGACCGCATACACGCTCACCGTCTGCAACCGGTACTCGGGCAGCACGCGAATCAGCCGCCCCTCGCGGATGTCGTCGAGCACCGTATACAACGCGACACACGCGATCCCGCGCCCGGCGCGCACCGCGACGCATAGCGCGTCCGGCACATTGACCTGGAACGGCGCCGGCTGCAGTTCGTAGACGGTCTCCTCGCCGTCGTTGCGCTCGAGCCGCCATTCGCCGGCCGGCGAAGCCGGCGTATCGAGACGCAGGCACACGTGGTTCGGCAATTCATCGGGCGACTGCGGCGTGCCGTGTCGTGCCAGGTATTCGCGCGACGCGACCAGCACGCTGCAGCTCGTGCCGCAGGTCTGCGCGACATAACCCGAGTCGGGCAACTGCGACGCCGTCACGATCGACACGTCGTAGCCCTCCTCGACGAGATTCGGCATCCGCTGCGCGAGCGTCAGCTCGACCGACACGTCGGGGTTGTCCTCCTGGTAGCGGACGATCGACGACACGACATGACTCTGCCCGAGCCCCGTCATCGCATGGATGCGCATCTTGCCGCTCGGCCGCAGCAGCGCGTTGCGCGCCTCCGCGTTCGCATAGTCGAATTCCGCGAGGATCGATTTCGCGCGCTCGAAATAACGTTCGCCGCTTTCGGTGAGGCCGAGATGGCGCGTCGTGCGATGCAGCAGGCGCGTCTGTACGTGCGCTTCGAGGTTCGATACCGCGCGCGACACCTGCGCGGTGGTCGCATCGATTTCCTTCGCGACCGCAGTAAAACTGCCGGCTTCGACAACGCGCACGAACAGGCGCATGTTTTCGAGCATGTCCATTGAATTGGCTTGGGGAGAGTCAGTGAGGAGACGTCGGCGGCGCTCGCGTCAGGTGGGGAACGGAACGCGGCCGCGAACCACGTCGAATCGATCACCGTGCCGGGAGAAAGGCGGGAGAGCGGGCATCGCGTACGTGGTTCTGGGATAACGGGGGATTCAGTGGCCCGAATTGTACGCCGCCGCGGACAAACTTGCGCGATTGCCCGGCGCTCAAGCTTTCTTCCGATGAAAGGTTTTTGCAAGTGTCGCGCGTCGCGCACGTGCACCGGCTTGATGCACCGCGACAATTTGTATCACAACGCGATATAATTCCGCGCTTGTGGCGGCGCGCGTCCGCGCTGTCATTTTTACCGCTTACCGTCCATGTCGTCAGGCTCCTCTTCGTCGCGCCGCACCTTGCGGCAATGGCTGCACAGCTTCATTCCCCATCCGATGTCGCTTGGCTGGCGCGAGCGCCTGCGCTCGTGCACGGGCGCGCTCGTCGGTATCGCGACGGTCGGCGTCACGATGCGGCTGCTGCCCGGCGTGCCGGGCCTCGTGCCGCTGCTCGTCGCACCGATGGGAGCGTCGGCCGTGCTGCTGTTCGCGGTGCCGGCGAGTCCGCTCGCGCAACCGTGGTCGATCATCGGCGGCAATCTGGTCTCGGCGACGGTCGGTGTCGCGTGCGCGTTATGGATCGCCGATCCGATCACCGCCGCCGCGGTCGCGATCGCGTGTGCGATCGGCGGCATGTTCGTGCTGCGCTGCGTGCACCCGCCGTCGGGCGCCGTCGCGCTCACGGCCGTGGTCGGCGGCCCGGCAATCCATGCGCTCGGATTCAGTTTCGTGCTGGAGCCGATCGCGCTGCAATCGGCGATCCTGCTGTCTGCCGCGCTCGTCTATCACGCGCTGACCGGGCACCGCTACCCGCACGGCGGCGCGCGTCCCGAAGCAAAACCGCAAGCGGGCGGCACCGCCCCGGCGCGCGGCGGCTTCACGCGCAGCGATCTCGACGCGGTGCTGAAGCGCCGCAGCGAATGGCTCGACGTCGATCCGGACGATCTCGAAACGCTGCTGCGCGAAACCGAGATGCAGGCTTATACGCGTACGTTCGGCCAGCTCACGTGCGCCGACCTGATGACGAAGAATGCGATCGAGGTCGCGCCGTCGACGTCGGTGACGGCCGCACTCACGCTGCTCGACCGCCACCGCGTGAAGGCGCTGCCCGTCGTCGACGGCGACGGCCGCCTGACCGGCATCGTCACGCGCGCCGACCTCACGCGCCAGTTACGCCGCCCGACCCCGCTGTGGCAACGCCTGTCCGCACGACTGCCGCAATCGCTCGGCGGTCAGCCCGCCAGCGTCGCCACCGTGATGACGCGCGACGTCGCATTCGTGCCGCAAACGATGCCGATCACCGCGCTCGTGCCGCTGTTTACGCATTCGGGCCATCACCATATTCCGGTCGTCGACGCATCGCGCCGGCTCGTCGGGATCATTACGCAGACGGATCTCGTGACGGGCCTCTACCAGCAGACGCAAATGCTCGAGGCCGCTTAACGCGGGCGCAACGCGCCGACACGATGCGACGCAAAATGAATTCATTTCGCTTCAATTCGGCCATTTATATCATATTGTGATATATTTGGCGCTACCGAAACCGACTGCCCGACCGACCTCGATGAACGATACCCGACGCGCGCTGAACAAAAGCGATTTCCAGCAACTGTCCGAGTTCCGCTACCAGATGCGCCGCTTCGAGCGCTTCTCCGAACGCGCCGCGCAAAGCGAAGGCGTGACGCCGCTGCAATACCTGCTGCTGCTGCACATCAAGGGTTATCCGCACCGCGAATGGGCGACCATCGGCGAGCTCGCGGAACGCCTGCAGGCGCAGCATCACGGCGTCGTCGCGCTGGTGACGCGCTGTGAGGCGCTCGGGCTCGTGAAGCGCAAGACGAGCGAAGCGGACCGCCGGCAGGTCGAGGTCCACCTAGAACAAGCCGGCGAGACGCTGCTCGCCCGCCTCGCGGCCATGCATCGCGCCGAGCTGAAGTCGCTCAAGGACGCGTTCCAGGTTCCCCAGATAGATTACTGACCCTTACTTCCACCACGCCGATGAACGCACCACACAAACGCGATTTCTCGACCAACGACCGCCTGCCCAGGATCGCGTTGCTTGCCGCCGGGATCGGCCTCCTCAGCACGCTTGCCGCGTTCGTGCTGTTGAGCCTGATCCACCTGTTCACGAACCTGTTCTTCTTCCAGCAGTTCTCGTTCGCCGACCGCTCTCCCGCGAACAACACGCTCGGCGCGTGGGTGATCGTCGTGCCGGTGATCGGCGGGCTGATCGTCGGGATGATGGCGCGCTTCGGTTCGGAAAAGATTCGCGGCCACGGCATTCCCGAAGCGATCGAGGCGATCCTGTTCGGCAAGAGCCGCATGTCGCCGAAGGTCGCGATCCTCAAGCCGCTGTCGTCCGGCGTCGTGATCGGCAGCGGCGGCCCGTTCGGTGCCGAAGGCCCGATCATCATGACGGGTGGCGCGCTCGGCTCGCTGATTGCGCAATGCGTGCACGTGACCGCCGCCGAGCGCAAGACGCTGCTCGTCGCGGGTGCGGCCGCCGGCATGACGGCCGTGTTCGGCACGCCGGTCGCCGCCGTGCTGCTCGCGGTCGAACTGCTGCTGTTCGAATGGCGCCCGCGCAGTTTCCTGCCGGTCGCGCTCGCGTGCGCGGTGGCCGGCTTTGCGCGCGCGCTGTTCTTCGGCGTCGATCCGCTGTTTCCGCTGACCACGGCCGCGCCGACGCCCGTCGCGCTGCTGTCGTGCATCGTCGCCGGCCTGCTGTCGGGCATGCTCGCATGCGGCCTGTCGGCTGCGCTGTACCGCGTCGAGGACACCTTCGCGAAGCTGCCCGTGCACTGGATGTGGTGGCCCGCGCTCGGCGCGATCGTGATCGGCATCGGCGGCTGGCTCGAGCCGCGCGCGCTCGGCGTCGGCTACGACGTGATCGGCGACCTGCTGCACCAGCACATCGCGCTGAAGATCGCGCTCGCGCTGCTGATCGTGAAGGCCGTGATGTGGGTGATCGCGCTCGGCTCGGGGACGTCGGGCGGCGTGCTCGCCCCGCTGCTGATGCTCGGCGCGGGCCTCGGCACCGTGCTGTCGCCGCTGCTGCCGGGCGGCGATCCGGCGCTGTGGCCGCTCGTGTGCATGGCCGCGACGCTCGGTGCGACGCTCGGCGCCCCGCTGACCGCGATCGTGTTCGCGTTCGGCCTCACGCACGATGCCAACGCGCTGCTGCCGCTACTCGCGGCAACCCTCGTCGCGCACGGCTTCGCGACCATCGTGATGAAGCGCTCGATCATGACGGAAAAGATTGCGCGCCGCGGTTATCACATCTATCGCGAATACGGCGTCGATCCGCTCGAACGGCATGACATCGCCGAAGTGATGACGTCGGCCGATCTGCTGGTCGCGATCGACGGCGCGTCGACGCTCGATACCGTCGAGTCGCAGTACTTCGGCGCGAAGCAGACGCACCGCGCGTACCCGGTCGTGCAGAACGGCCGCCTGCTCGGCCTCGTCGATCGCGCGACGCTCGACGCGCAGCGCATGCAAGCCGGAGCCGACACGCCGATCTCGGGCGCGTTCGCCAACCGCGTGCCCGCCGTCGCGCTTGCGCACGAAACCTGCCGCGTCGTCGCGTCGCGACTCGCAATGCTCGGCCTCGAACGCCTGCCGGTCGTCGACGACGAGCAATCGCTGCGCATCACGGGCATCGTGTCGCGCAGCGACCTGATCAAGCCCGCGCTCCAGCATTTCGACGACGAACAGAAGCGCGAGCGCTTCCGCCCGGTCGTCCCGGTCAACCTGCGCGACGCCGGCACGCGCAAGGCCGGCTGACGCCGCGAGCGTGCGCGGCACGCCAGCCGCGCACGGTCCACTCACCCCACCTCGTTGCACGATGCAGCGCGCACCGCGCGCGCCGCATCGCATTCCGCTGCTTCCCGCGTTTAAAGTTGGTTAACAATCGAACCGACGAAAGTTTGTCATCATGGTCTCCATGCGACGGGGCCAACAAACAATTCAGCCATTCCAATCAGTTCGCATTCAAATAATGAGTCGCGGCACGGCATGCATCGACATGCCACTCGCCGTGGCCGTCACCTCACCACACGACCGGACAGCGCGCCGACCGGGCAATGCATGACGTCGTTGCCGCATCACCGGTCCACTGACGGGCCGCACACGATGCATGTTGTGCCGCAGCAGCGCTGCTAAGCACCGGAGCCGCCGTTTGGCAAGCGCGTTAACAACTTGTTTCGGAATAGCCGGAACCGTGCTTGTTCGATGCGATCTCACTTGCACGCAGTCATGCTGCGCATCCCACTCAATCAATCACGACTCGAGGGAGATAACGTGAACGCAAAATACTTACCGCTGATCGCATTGACCGTGGCATTTTCTGCTCATGCAGCCGATTCTGCCCTGCAGAATGTGGGACAAAGCCAGAAACCCGCCGACCAGGTAGCGCAGTGCATCGCGAAGACCTGGGCCGACAAGTCGCAGCAACAGGTGACGTCGCAGTACGAACTGGCGAACGGCCTCGCGATGGCCGTTTATGCGCCGGGCCAGCAGCCGCCGAACGGCGCCGCCGCCGTGGTGCGCCCGGCCAACGCCGCGAACGCTAAGACCTGGGTCGGTTTCCGCGGCGGCGATGCATCGTCGGCCGGCGACATCAACGCCTGCCTGTAAGTAACGAGAACAGGCGCTTCGGATGGCCTTGCGCCATCCGCTTGCGACAAGCCCCGCCTCGGCGGGGCTTTTCTTTTTCTGCCGCCCGCGCTTACAGGTAGCTGCAGACGTAATCGAGCGTCTCGAGCACTTCGATGTCGAAGCGGCTCTTGCCCGGCACCGAGAACGATTCGCCTTCGCCGTAGGTCTGCCACTCGCTGCTGCCGTCGAGCTTCACGCGGCACTTGCCGGCCTGCACTTCCATCAATTCGGGGGCGTCCGTGCCGAAGTTGAGCGCGCACGGCAGGATCACGCCGAGCGTCTTGCGCGTGCCGTCCGGGAAGAGCACGGTATGCGACACGCACTTGCCGTCGAAATAGACGTTTGCGCGCTTGACGACCGATACGTTGTCGAATTGGGTTGCACTGGTCATGTGATGCCTCTGATTGCTGGATGCCGGATGGCGATGTGGTTGGAGGCCGGCCGGAGCGGCGGGCCGGCCGCTATGATACCGGCTCGCGCGACGCACGCCGCAACCGCACGACGCCTTGCCCGCGTCATCCCGTGAAACGGCAGCGGTGCCAGATCGTCAGGATCACTATGCGATGACGCTCGCGATCGACAGTCACCGGCTTACCTCAAGCCCCTTGCGTCGCGCGGAATCGCGCAGACAGTCGAGCAGCATCGCCGCGGCCGGCGTCAACGGGCTGTCGCGGCGCGTCACGACCTGCACCGACACGGCCGGCAACCGCTCGCGAATCGGCAGCACCGCCAATTGATCGCGCGCCCACTCCGCCTCCAACAGTTGCTCCGGCATCGACGCGATCAGGTCGCAACCCGTCAACAGGCGGTGCGCGAGCCCGAAGCTCGGGCATTCGACGACGCGCGCCGGCACCGGCAGACCGTACGTGACGAACGAATTGAACAGCGCCTGCGTCGAGCTTTCCGGCGACGGATTCATCAGCCAGTCGGCCTCGACGAGATCGGCGAGCGACGTGGCCGACGCAAGTGGATGCTCCTTGCGCGCGACGATCAGCGAACGGCTCGCGTAGAGCTCGGCATGATCGAACTCGGCCGCCAGCAGTTCCGGCACGACGACGACCACCGCGAAATCGAGCGAGCCATCGTGCAGGCGTGGCAGCGCGACGCCCGGAAACCCTTCGATCAGGTTGACGCGCGCCACCGGAAAGCGGCGCCGGAACGCGCGAAACGCGTCGGGCAGGATCGTCACCGCGGCGGCCGGCGTGATCGCCGCCGACACGGAGCCCGTCAGCGCCCCCTGCGCCTGCTCGATGTCATCGCGGGCGCGCTGCATCTCGGCGACGATCAGCCGCGCGCGCACCTGCAGCTGCTGGCCGAACGCGGTGAGTTGCACGCCGCGCGCGGTACGCACGACGAGCGACACGCCGAGCGCGATCTCCAGTTCCTTGACTGCCTTCGTCAGCGCCGCCGGCGACACGTTCAGGCGCCGTGCGGCCGCGCGAATACTCCCTTCTTCCGCGACGGTGACGAACGCTTTCAACTGATGGTATTTCATGGCGGCAATGCGTGATCCGTGGAAACCCTGTACCCGGCCGTGCGTACCGGTTCAGGGTATTCCCGAGCGGCAACCGGTGGTGTGCACCAAAGCAATTTATCAGCTTCTAGTGAGCAAAAGAAATTTATATGCTCTCTCGTCATATGCACGTCAAACGCCCCACCTGCCCCACAGGAGAGACCATGCTGCAAGCCGTGAACCCCGTCATCCCCGGCATCGCCGCGATCGCCCCCGAGCTGGTCGAAGTGCGCCGCCGCATCCACGCGCATCCCGAACTCGCGTTCGAAGAAACGCTCACGAGTGATCTCGTCGCCGAGCTGCTCGCCGGCTGGGGTTACGAAGTGCATCGCGGCATCGGCAAGACGGGCGTCGTCGGCGTGCTGCGCGAAGGACAAGGTACGCGCACCGTCGGGCTGCGCGCCGACATGGATGCACTGCCGCTCGCGGAAGCCACGGGCCTGCCGTACGCGAGCCGCCATGCGAACAAGATGCATGCGTGCGGCCACGACGGCCACACGGCGATGCTGCTGTGCGCGGCGCGCCACCTCGCGGCGACGCGCCAGTTCTCCGGCACGCTGAACCTGATCTTCCAGCCGGCCGAGGAAAACTTCGGCGGCGCGAAGGCGATGATGGACGACGGCCTGTTCGATCGTTTCCCGTGCGACGCGATCTTCGCGATCCACAACATGCCGGGCCGCGCGGCCGGCGACATGGCATTCCGCACCGGCGCCGCGATGGCGTCGGCCGATCGCGTGACGATCACGCTGCGCGGTGTCGGCGGCCACGGCGCGATGCCGCACTTCGCGCGCGATCCGATGTCGGCCGCGGGCAGCATCATGGTCGCGCTGCAGACGATCGTCGCGCGCGAGGTCGACGCGCAGCATGCGGCCGTGATCACGGTCGGCAGCGTGCAGGCCGGCGAGACGTTCAACATCATTCCCGAAACCGTCGTGATGAAGCTGTCGGTGCGCGCGCTGAACGCCGACGTGCGCGCGCTGCTCGCGCGCCGCATCGAAGCGCTCGTCAAAGGCCAGGCCGAAAGCTTCGGCGTCACGGCAGAAGTCGACTACGACTACGGCTACCCGGTGCTCGTCAATCACGCGGAACCGACCGCGTTCGCCGCGGACATCGCGTGCCAGATGCTCGGTGCCGAGCGGGTCGAAACCGACGCCGCGCCACTGATGGGCAGCGAGGATTTCGCGTTCATGCTCGAAGCACGCCCCGGCTGCTACGCGTTCATCGGCAACGGGATCGGCAGCAAGGGCGGCTGCATGGTGCACAACCCCGGCTACGACTTCAACGACGACATCCTCGCGATCGGCGCGAGCTACTGGGTTCGCGTCGCCGAAGCCTGGCTCGCGGCCTGACGGCCCTTCATCACGCAGTTTCGCGCTTACCGGGGGAACCCCATGGAAACGTCTGCCCTGTCGCTCGCCGGCACGCCGCCCGATACACACGCCGCCGCGAAGAAGCGCCGGCTGATCGCCGCCGCCGCCGTCGGCAACGCGCTCGAGTTCTACGACTTCACGGTCTACAGCTTCTTCGCGATCCTGATCGGCAAGCTGTTCTTTCCCGTGCATTCGTCGTTCGGGCAGCTGATGCTCGCGGTCGCGAGCTTCGGCGTCGGCTTCGTCACGCGTCCGCTCGGCGGACTCGTGATCGGCATGTACGCCGACCGCGCCGGCCGCAAGAAGGCCATGATCCTGACACTGCTGCTGATGGCGCTCGGCACCGCAACGATCGCGGTCGCGCCGACCTTCGCGCAGGTCGGCATCGCCGCGCCGCTGCTGCTCGTGCTCGCGCGCCTGCTGCAAGGGTTCGCATCGGGCGGCGAAGTCGGCGCGTCGACCACGCTGCTGCTCGAACAGGCGCCGCAGCATCGTCGCGGCTTCTATGCGTCGTTCCAGTTCTCGAGCCAGGGGCTCGCCGCGCTCGCGGGCGCGCTCACCGGCGTCGCGCTGACGTCGACGCTGACTGCCGCGCAGCTCGAAAGCTGGGGCTGGCGCGTGCCGTTCATCATCGGCACGCTGTTCGTGCCGCTCGGCTACTGGCTGCGCCGCACCGTCGAGGAAGTGCCGGCTGCCGCGCCCGCCGCCGCGCATGACGAGCCGGTCGCGTCGCTGCCGCTCGCCGACGTGCTGCGCCATCACGGCAAGGCCGTGTTCGCGGGCCTCGGCGTGACGATCGGCGGCACGTCGATCCACTACATCATCGTGTTCTACATGGCGATCTACGGCGTGCAGGTGCTGCACCTGCCGACCTGGTTGTCCATGACGGCCGGCTGCGTCGCCGGTGCGATCCTGATGCTCGTGACGCCGATCGGCGGCCACCTGTCCGACGTCTACGGGCGCAACCGGATCATCTGGTGGACCCGCATCGTGCTGATGGCCGCGGTCTACCCGGCGTTCATCGCGCTGAACCGCTGGCCAGGCGCCGCGTCGCTGCTGTCGATCATCGCGGCGCTGTCGATCGTGCATGCGATCAACGTCGGCGCGACCGGCGCGGTGCTCGGCGAACTGTTTCCGCGTGCGGTGCGCGCGACCGGCGGCGCGCTCGTGTACAGCGTCGGCGTCGCGATCTTCGGCGGCTTCGCGCAGTTCTTCGTCACGTGGCTGATCGCGGCGACCGGCAACCCGAATGCCCCCGCGTGGTATGCGATCGGCTGCGGCGCGTGCACGCTGCTCGCCATCCGCTGCATGGACGAAAAGGCCGGGAAGGCACTCGACTGAACGACGTTCGATGCGCGATGCGCAATTGACGCAGCGCACGCGCATCGGGCATGATCGTTCCATGCACCGCGCCACGACCACCCTTTCGACGACCACGCGCACGACCGCCTTCGGCGGGCTCGTGCGGCGAATGCGCGCAAGGTCGTAGCGCCACCGATTCCTCACAGGCCCCGCCGGTTCCGGACGGGGTCTTGTCGTTTCTCCGTCCCTGTACCGGTCATTCAGGAGAAACGCAATGTCCGAAGTCCTTTCCCCGCAACGCGCGCTGCTCGTCGTCGACATGCAGGTCGGGCTGTTTCATGGCCCGGAGCGCCCGCATGACGGCGCGCGCGTGCTCGCCAACATCAATCGGCTGATCGGCCGCGCGCACGACGCCGGCGCGCCGGTGTTCGCGGTGCGCCATACCGGTCCCACCGGCTCGCCGATCGCGCCCGATTCGCCGCTCGCCGCGCTGCTGCCGGAACTCGCGATCGATCCCGCACGCGACACCGTGTTCGACAAGACCCGCCCGAGCTGCTTCGCGGGCACGCGCCTCGCCGAATGGCTTCGCGCGGCCAGCATCGGCGAACTCGTCGTCACCGGCATGAAGACGCAGTACTGCGTCGATACGACCTGTCGCGCGGCCGCCGATCTCGGCTTTCGCGCGGTGCTCGTTGCCGATGCGCACACCTGCATGGACACGCCCGCTTTGCCGGCCGAGCGAATCGTCGCACATCACAACGCAACGCTCGACGGCCCGTTCGCAACGCTGACGACCACCGACGCCTGCAGGTTCTGACCGGCATCGACCGCACGCCGTAAACGCAACAACGCACGGACGACTACTGCCCGTGCGTTGCGTGGTGGCTGCCCCGCTCAGAACGTATGCATCATCCCCACATACGCACCCGTCTGCGACTCGCCCGTCAGCGGGCTCGTGCCCGACGTCGCATCGCGCGGCGTCGCAAGCAGCGAGAAGTTCGAGTTGCCGCCGTTGCGCACGTACGCGACCGTGCCATACAGGAACGTGCGCTTCGACAGGTTGTACGTGGTGCCGAGCACATACATCATCGCGTGGCCCGACGGATCGTGCGACGCATCGCCGCCGCCGTCGCCGACCTTCACGTAGTACCCGCCGCCCGTCACGGCCCACTGCGGCGTCGCGGTGTAGGTCGCGCCGAGCCAGTAGTGATCGGCGCGATCGGCAACACCGGCCGGGCTGTCCGGCGCCTGGTAGTGCGTATAGGCGCCCTGGATCTTGAACTTCGACACCTTCACGTTTGCGCCGACGAAGTACTCGCGCGACGCGGTGAAGATGTTGCTGAACTTGCCGTTGTTGTCGCGCAGCTCGTCGTAGATGCCGCGCACGTCGAGCAGCGGCGAGTGGTACGAGATCATGATCCCGTCCGAGCGGCCGAAATCGTCGGCCGCGCCGTAGTTGAAGCCGCGCGACTGGTTGCCGAACGCGTATTGCGCCTGCACGTCGAAGCCGCCGATCACCGGGCTGTGATATTCAATGTTGTTGCTGGTCTGCTGCCAATTGCGGCCGCGCACGAGCGACGCGGACGAAAACGCCTGCTGCACGAACGGATCGAATTCCCACACACCGTCGCTGTCGATGAACAGGTTGCGGCCGGCCTGCAGCTGGCCCCACGTATTGCTCTTCAGGCCGACATACGCGCGCCGCGACCACATGCGTCCGCCGCCCGTCTGGCCGTTCATCACCTGGAATGCGGTTTCGAGATCGAAGACCGTCGACAGCCCGCCGCCCAGATCCTCGATGCCCTTCAGGCCGAACATGCTGGTGCCCCAGTCGCCGCTTTCCGCGGCCCAGCGCGACTTGCTGCCGTTCGGCGTCGCGATGTGATTCAGGTACTCGATGCCGCCGTCGACACGGCCGTACAGCGTTACGCTCGTTTGTGCGAAAGCGGCCGCCGGCGTGGCGGCCGCAATCAGCCATGCGAAATGTTTGAGTCGCAAAATGATGCCCCCTCGGAGTCTCGACCATCCGACGCGTGCCCCATGCGCGCGCCCAGGGTCTGTTTATCCGCGATCGATCGAATAACGCCCGGGGCCCGCCGCGCAGAGCGCGAGCAGGCCGCCCGAGATCGCGATGTTCTTGTAGAAATGAATCATGTTGTTGATCTGCTCGCCGCCCGTCATCGTCCAGTAGTGGTGGCCGATGATGCCGCTGCCGATCGCATACAGCGCAAGCAGTAACGCAAGTGCGCGCGTCTGGAAGCCGACCAGGATCGCAATCCCGACGAACAGCTCCATCACGACGGAGATCGCGGCGGACATGATCGGCGCGGGCGCGCCTTCCGAGCCCATGAACGCGATGGTCCCGGGGAAGTCGACGATCTTCTTCCAGCCGAACATCACGAACAGGATCACGAGGAGGATGCGGGAAAGCAGCAGCAGCACATCGCGCTGGGACGCGAGAAACGGTTGATTCGGTGTCATGGTGTCGATCAACGAAAACGATGCGCGGCTGGCGCACCGGATTGCCTGTGAACCGGGGCGGACCGCCGCCTGCGCCGCCCGCCCCGCTCTGCAACAACCGGCATCGGGGTCCGCCCGATGTGCTGTGCTCCTCCTCTTGTTCGATGCCGCTCTTCTTCGATATTGCCCTGCCGCGCCGTCGCGCGCCGCGTCAGCGCAGCTTCGCGACGTCCTGCTCGGTCACCTTCGCGGCCGGATTGCCAAACTGCCCGGTCAGGTAGTTCGTCAGCGCGGCGATCTGCGCATCCGACAGCTCGTAGCGGAACGCCGGCATGCCGACATCCTCGCTGCCGGCCTTGCGCTGCACGCCGTTCAGGATCACCTGCACGAGGTTGGTCGGATTCGACGCGCCGACCGTCGAGTTGTGGAACAGCGACGGGTAATAACCGTCCGGCGTGCCCTTGCCCTGCATCTGGTGGCAGGTCGCACAGTTGCCGAGATACAGCCGCGCGGGATCGATGCCGGACGATGCGAGCGCGACGCCGCGCAGCTTCAGGCCGTCCTCGGCCGGCTTGCCCCACGACGAGCGCGACTGCTTCGCGTCGCCGCTGGTAACAGCCGGCACCGTGCGGATGTACGTCGAGATCGCGCCGATGTCGGATTCCGTCATCTTCGAGAAGCTGTGCTCGACCGCCTCGGCCATCGGACCGGCCGCCTGCGCGACACCCGGCACGCTGCCGGTGCGCAGGTACTGGACGAGCTGCTGCTGCGTCCAGCCGCCGATCCCCGCATTCGGGTCGGACGTGATGTTGTAGCCGTCCCAGCCCGCGAGCACCGAACCCGACAGGAAGCTGCCGCCTGTCTCGTCGAGCGACTTCTCCTGCAACGCGATGCCGCGCGGCGTGTGGCACGTGCTGCAGTGCGCGAGGCCCTGCACGAGATACGCGCCGCGGTTCCACTCGGCGCTTTGCGCCGGCTTCGGCTCGTACGCGCCGTCCTTCAGGAACAGCCAGTTCCAGATCTTCAGCGGCCAGCGCATGCTCAGCAGCGCGGGGATCTCGTTCTTCGGCGGCGCCTGCTTGACCGGTTCGACGCCGTGCATGAAGTACGCGTACAGCGCCTGCACGTCGTCGTCGTTGATCTTCGCGTACGACACGTACGGCATCGCCGGGTACAGGTTGTCGCCGTTCTTCGACACGCCGTGGCGCACCGCGCGCTCGAAGTCGTCGAACGTCCAGTTGCCGATGCCCGTATCGGGATCGGGCGTGATGTTGCTCGAGTAGATCTTGCCGAGCATCGGCACCGGCATCCCGAGGCCGCCCGCGAACGGCTTGCCGCCCTTCGCGGTGTGGCACGCCATGCAGTCGCCCGCGACCGCGAGGTATTCGCCGCGCTTGACCAGCGCCGGATCGGCCGCGTCGGCCGCGCGCGCGAGACCCGGCAGCGCGAGGCAGCCGGCGACGAGGAAGGTGAGAGTAGATTTCCGCACGGTCAGACTTCCTTCTTCAGCGTGTCCGACATCCGCAGCGCGAGCGCCGCGATCGTCAGCGTCACGTTCACCGTACCGACGGTCGGCATCGTCGAGCTGCTCGAGATGAACAGGTTCGGATGGTCGAACGTGCGGCAGTCCTTGTCGACGACCGAGTCGCGTGCATCCGCGCCCATGATCGTCGCACCCGTGATGTGGTTGTTCGGCGCGAACTCGTCGTTGAAGACGACTTCGGTACCGCCCAGCACCTTCGCGGCCGTCGCGTAGACCTCGCGCGTGTGCACGGCGCCGCGCTTCACGTAGTCGTCGATCGCATACGTGATCTCGGGGCGCGGGATGCCGATCGCGTCGGTGGCCGTCTTGCTCGGCACGATGCGGTTCTCGGGTTGCGGCAGGATTTCGTGGAAGCAGTCGAACTCGACGAAACGTGCGGCGCGGTCGCGGATCTGCGCGTCGAGCTCCTCGGGCTTCATCAGCTTGCCGCTCTTGAAGATCTTCTGCGTCTCCTGGTTGATGCGCGACATGTTCGACAGGTGGATCTTCTTCGCGGCTTCGGTCGCACGGAACGGGCCGTCGCGGAAACCGATCAGCGACGTCATCTCCTGCGGGCCTCGGCCTGGCCACAGCTTGTCGTTCGCGTAGAACGACACGCCGGTGCCCGGGTGGTCCATCAGGTTGCGGCCGACCATGTCGGAGCTGTTCGCGACGCCGTTCGGGAAATCGCGGTTCGCCGACATCAGCAGGATCTTCGGCGTCTCGATGCCGTTCGCGGCCACCACGAAGTATTTGCCTTCGACGCGATGGTCGGCGCCCGACTTGTCCTTGTAGACCGCGGCGGTGATGCGCTTGTCCGGCCCGGTCTCAAGCTTGTAGACGACCGCGTTCTCAATCAGCTTCGCGCCGGCCTGCTCGGCCTTCTCGACGTGCACGATGCCGTTGTACATCGCGCCGATCGGACAGATCGGCATGCAATTGTTGTTCCCGCAACAGGTTGGCCGGCCGTCGTACGGGCGGCTGTTGCGCGCGACCGGCTCGGTCACCACGTGGAACTTCGGGTCATAGCCGTTGAGCGCGCTCTTGATCGTCTGCTCGTTGAACGACAACGGCAGCGGCGGCATCGGGTACGGCGCCTTGCGCGGCGAGTAAAGATCTTCCTCGGGGCCCGGGCCCCACACGCCGAGTTCTTCCTCGGCACGCTGGTAGTAGTGCTCGAGGTCGTCGTACTGGATCGGCCAGTCGCGGCCGACGCCGTACACCGTCTTCATCTTGAAGTCGTTCGGGATGAAGCGCCACGCCGACGCGGCCCAGTGCCACGTCGTGCCGCCCACCGCGCGGATGTACTGCGAGTTGAACTTGTGCTCGCCCTTCAGGATCAGGTAGTCGTTCGGCGGGCCGTATTCCGGATGCGGCGCCCACGCGCTCGACGGGTACGGCGCCATGAAGTCCGTCTTGTCGGGCTGGTTGCGAAAGCGCTCGACGATTTCCCAGCGCGGCATGCGCGGGCCGGCTTCCAGCAGGATCACCGACTTGCCCGCCATCGCGAGCTGGTGTGCAACGATCGCGCCTGCGACACCCGATCCGACGACGACGACGTCGGCCTTTTGCGTATCGGTATCCGCCATCAGGCTTGCCTCTCGATCGGTTTTTCGGCCCAGAAGCCGGGTTTGTTGGGGCAATACGAAGGGATCACGAGCGTATCGGATACGACGCTGAACATTAATGCTTCTTCGTAGGTAATCACGACGTTGTCGACGATGCCGAGATACCACGCTTCGAGAATCTTCAGCGCGAGCGCTTCCTGATCGGGATTCAGCGAGCCGGACGCGAGTGCGCCGGCGAGTTGCGGCAGGCTGTCGGCCGTCTTGAACGAACCCTTCTGCAATGCCTGCAGGAAGCGCTGGCCGAGCACGCGGCTCAACCCCTTCTTGCCGGTCAATGCTTCGGAAAGCGTCATGAACGTATCGAGCGGCGCGGTGCCGGGATCATCGGCCAGGGCCCGCAACGCCAGCGAGCCCGTGAGGCCCGCCGCCGTCAGCGCCAGTGCGCCCTGCAGCCATTGACGCCGCGTGATGCCGGTTGCGGCTGCGTCGCCGTTGCGACGCGAGTGGGGGGTGTTGTCGTTGTGCATGTTTCCTTCTCTCGAACACCGGATTCGGGAAAACCACGCTTGATATTTCTCAAACATTGGCGCGGACCTGAAATGTACGCGCTCAAATCGGATCGAACAATCTTTTTATAGTCCATTAAATGTTCCGCAATCCGAGACAATCGACATTTCGCTGCTTTTTTGTGTCGTCGGCGCGACAAAATTGCGGCGGACGCGCCGGTGTCGCACGCCGGCTACACACTACGGCTGCGCACGACAATGCGTGCGCATGACCGTCGGTTAGAATCGCGTGCAATCAAACAGAAAGCTTCCCTCCGAGGGCATCGAGCGATGAAGCAGTACGACAAAGACAACAAAGCGAATCGAACCAACCACACCACGCGGCTGCTCTGGCGCATCGGCGCCGTCGCGGTGCTCGGCGCCGCAGCAGCACTGTCGCTGCATGCGGGCGCGGCGCGCACGGTGAGCGTATCGCCGCAAGGCACCGTCACCGAAGTCCGGCAAAGCGTCGTCAAGTTCGACGAACCGATGGTCGCGTTCGGCTCGGCTTCCGCGCCGAATCCCGCGCGCGTGACCTGCAACGATTCCACCGCGGCACGCGGCCAGGGCCACTGGCTCGACGACAAGACCTGGGTATACGATTTCGAAAACGACCTGCCGCCCGGCGTGCGCTGCTCGGTCGCGCTCAACGACACGCTGCGCTCGGTCGCCGGCAACGCGGCCAGCGGCCCGCGCCGCTTCACGTTCCAGACGGGCGGCCCGTTCCCGGTGAACGTGCGCCCCGGCTCGCGCGAGATCGAGGAACGGCAGGTCTTCGTGATGAAGCTGAACGGCCCGGCCGAACCGCGCTCGGCGCTCGCGAACATCTGGTGCGAAGCGGCCGGCATCGGCAACCGCATCCCCGTCACGGCCGCCGATGACGATACGCGCAACGCTCTACTCGACCATTTCGGGCTGAAGAAGGATGCCGCGCGCGTGCTGACGCTGTCGTGCGCGCAGGCGCTGCCGGCCAGCGCGAAGATGCAGCTCGTGTACGGCAAGGGGGTCGCGAGCCCGAGCGGCATCGCGAACGAAACCGAACGGCGCTTCGATTTCACCGTGCGCGCGCCGTTCGCCGCGAGCTTCTCGTGCGAACGCGAGAACGCGAAGGCGCCGTGCACGCCGCTGCGCCCGCTCACGCTGTCGTTCAACGCACCGATCTCGCGCAAGAACGCCGAGGCGATCAAGGTGCGCGGCCCCGACGGCTCGCTGTCGCCGACCTTCGCGGCCGACGACCACAGCGAGGAAGTGACGACCGTCACGTTCAACCCGCCGCTGCCCGCGCAGGCCGGCCTGACGATCGAGCTGCCGTCGGGCCTGCGCGACGTGACCGACCGCGCGCTGTCCAACGCCGACCTGTTCCCGCTGGCGACGCGCACCGCGCCGATGCCGCCGCTCGCGAAATTCTCGTCGGGCACCTTCGGGATCATCGAGCGCTTCGCCGAACCCGATACGCCCGCGCTCGTGCCCGTCACGCTGCGCAACGTCGAGGCCGACCTGCATATCGCGGGCCTCAACGCGGGCGGCGCCCAATTCGCGAACCTGAAGGTCGAGAACGACACCGCGATCCGCCAGTGGATGCGCACCGTCGACCGCTTCGACAACTGGTCGATGACGGCCGGTTCGATCGACAGCCAGATTCCCGGCCTGCTCGAGCGCAAGGGCCAGCACCCCGTCTACGTGCCGCTCCAGGCCGGCGAAAAACAGCCCGCGGCGAAGGACCGCCGCATCGACGTGCGCTCGCTGTCGCTGCTCAAGGGCGAGCCCGGCGCGCAGGCACTGACGCTGCCGCAGGCCGACCCGAAGACGCTGCGTCCGTTCGAGATCGTCGGCGTGCCGATCGACAAGCCCGGCTTCTACGTGCTCGAACTCGCGTCGCCCGCACTCGGCCGCTCGCTGCTCGCGAAGCCGTCGAGCATGTACGTGCGCACCACCGTGCTCGTCACGAACCTCGGCGTACACCTGAAACAGGGCCGCGAGAACAACCTCGTGTGGGTCACGACGCTCGACAAGGGCAAGCCCGTGCCGAATGCGCAGATCCGCGTGTCGGACTGCAACGGCGACGAGATCGCGGCCGGCAAGACCGACGCGCAGGGCCTGCTGAAGATCGACGGGCCGTTCGAGCCGAAGCACGAATGCAGTTCGTCCGAGCGCTTCGACGACTACTTCGTGTCGGCACGCGTCGACGATCCGAAGACGGGCCCCGACATGGCGTTCGTCAGCTCGGGCTGGAACCGCGGCATCGAATCGTGGCGCTTCAACGTGCCGACCGACACCGACAGCGCGCCGACCGTGCGCGCGCACACGGTGTTCGACCGCACGCTGCTGCGCGCGGGCGAAACCGTGTCGATGAAGCATTTCATCCGGTCCGAGACGCTGCAGAGCCTCGCGTTCCCGTCGCAATACCCGACGCGCGTGACGATCCGCCATCTCGGCACGGGCCAGACATACAAGCTGCCGCTCACGTGGGCCGCCGACCACAGCGCGGACACGCAGTTCACGCTGCCGCCCGCCGCGAAGCTCGGCGAATACAGCGTCGAACTCGAAGGCGGCCCGGAGGACGCGCCGACCGCCACCTATTACAGCGGCAGCTTCCGCGTCGAGGCCTTCCGCCTGCCGGTGCTGAAGGGGTCGATCGGCGCGCGCGACGCGCAGAAGAGCCCGCTCGTCGCCGTGAAGGAAGCGCCGCTCGCGGTGCAGATCGACTACGTGTCGGGCGGCGGCGCATCGAACCTGCCCGTGCAGGTGTCGGCGCTGATGAAGTGGGCGTCGCCGCCGTTCGCGGATCGCTTCGAGGATTTCAGCTTCACGCCGTATCGCCCCGACACGAGCGACGGCAACGCCGACGACGATTCGCAGGACGGCGACAACGCGTCGGCGTCGAACAACGATCCCGACGCGACGAAGCTGATCGCCGACAAGCTGCCGCTGACGCTCGACCGCAACGGCGCGGGCACCGTCACGCTCAGGGGCCTGCCCGACGTCGACGCGCCGAAGCGCATTGCGCTCGAGGCGACGTTCGCGGACCCGAACGGCGAAGTGCAGACGATTCGCGGCGACACGATCCTGTGGCCGGCCGCGGTGGTGGCCGGCATCAAGGCCGGCCGCTGGGTGTCGGTCGGCCAGCGCGTGCCCGTGCAGGCGCTCGCAGTCGACCTGCAGGGCAAGCCGCGCGCGTCGGTGCCGATCGAGATCAAGGGCGTCGCGCACATCACGACGTCGTCGCGCAAGCGGATGGTCGGCGGCTTCTATGCCTACGACAACAAGAGCGACACGCGCGACCTCGGCGTGCTGTGCTCGGGCAAGACCGACGACAAGGGCCGCATGGCCTGCGACGCGACGCTCGAACAGGCCGGCAACATCCAGTTGATCGCGGTCGCGAAGGACGGCGACGGCCGCACGTCGAACGCATCGACGTCGGTCTGGGTCACGCGCGAGGACGAACTCTGGTTCGGCGGCGACAACACCGACCGGATCGACGTGATCCCGGAGAAGACTTCGTATGAACCAGGCGAAACCGCCCGCTTCCAGGTGCGGATGCCGTTCCGCTACGCGACTGCGCTCGTCGCGGTCGAACGCGGCGGCGTGATGGAAACGCACATCGTCGAGCTGAACGGCAAGAACCCGACCGTCGACCTGAAGGTCGGCGAATCGTGGGGGCCGAACGTCTACGTGTCGGTGCTCGCGCTGCGCGGCCGGATTCGCGAGGTGCCGTGGTACTCGTTCTTCACGTGGGGCTGGAAAGCGCCGGTCGAATGGGCGCGCGCGTTCTGGCGCGAAGGCCGCCACTATGAAGCGCCGACCGCGTTCGTCGACCTGTCGAAGCCCGCGTTCCGCTATGGCCTCGGCGAGATCAAGGTCGGCACGGGCGTCCACCGTCTCGGCGTGACCGTGACGACCGACGCGACGCGCTACACGGTGCGCAGCAAGGCGCAGGCGCACGTGAAGGTCACGCTGCCGAACGGCCAGCCCGCGCCGGCCGGCACACAGATCGCGGTCGCGGCCGTCGACGAGGCGCTGCTCGAACTGATGCCGAACAACAGCTGGGACCTGCTCGACGCGATGCTGCGCCGGCGCGCGTACGGCGTCGAGACGGCCACCGCGCAGATGGAAATCGTCGGCCGCCGCCACTTCGGCCGCAAGGCCGTGCCGGCCGGCGGCGGCGGCGGCAGCGCGCCGACGCGCGAGCTGTTCGACACGCTGCTGCTGTGGAATCCGCGCGTGACGCTCGACGCGAACGGCAGCGCGACCGTCGAGGTGCCGTTGAACGACGCGCTGACGCGCTTCCGGATCGTCGCGATCGCGGCGGTCGGCCCCGACCGTTTCGGCTCCGGCAGCACGTCGATCCGCAGCACGCAGGATCTGCAGCTGATCTCGGGCCTGCCGCCGCTCGTGCGCGAAGGCGACGCGTTCCGCGCGCAGGTCACGCTGCGCAACACGACCGACCACGCGATGCAGGTCGTCGTGACGCCGCGCGTGACGGGCCTCGACGTCGCGCCGCAAACCGTGTCGCTCGCGGCCAATACGGCGACCGAGGTCGCGTGGACGATCACCGTGCCCGAGCAGGCGCTCGACGCGGCCGGTGCGCTGAACTGGCGCATCGAAGCGGCCGAGCAAGGCGGCAAGCGCGCGTCCGACGCGCTGGCGGTGGCGCAGAAGGTGGTGCCCGCGCTGCCGGTGACCGTGCAGCAGGCGACGCTCGCGCAGGTGGACGGCACGCTGACGGTGCCGGTGGCCTCCCCGGCCGGCGCCGCGAACAACGCGCAAGGCCTGCCGCGCGGCGGCATCGCCGTGTCGCTGCAGTCGAAGCTCGCCGACGGGCTGCCCGGCGTGAAGCGCTGGTTCGAGCGTTATCCGTACCGCTGCCTCGAACAGCAAACGTCGCGCGCGATCGGCCTGCACGACCCCGCGCAATGGCAGGCGCTGGTGGCACGCATGCCCGTCTACCTCGACAGCGACGGGCTCGCGAGCTACTTCCCGCCGTCGTCCGACGATTCGCACTACGGCAGTCCGACGCTGTCGTCGTACCTGCTCGTGGTGTCCGACGAGGCAAGCCGTCTCGACCCGCGTTTCGCGCTGCCGGAAGACCTGCGCACGCAGCTCGAAGCCGGGCTCGCGCGCTTCGTCGACGGCCGCATCGAGCGCAACGCGTGGGCGCCGCGCCAGGATCGCGACCTGCGCAAGCTCGCCGCGATCGAGGCGCTGTCGCGCTACGGCGCCGCGCAAGGCCGCATGCTCGGCTCGATCGAGATCGCGCCGAACCAGTGGCCGACGTCGGCGGTGATCGACTATCACGCGATCCTGACGCGCGTGAAGGACATCCCGCAACGCGACGAGAAGCGCGCGCAGGTCGAGCAGATCCTGCGGGCACGCCTCACGTACCAGGGCACGCAGCTCGTGTTCTCGACCGCGCGCGACGACGACCTGTGGTGGCTGATGACCAGCAACGAGACCAATGCGGCCCGTCTCGCGCTGGAATTCGCGGGCGACCCGGCGTGGAAGGACGAGATGCCGCGCGTGACGGCCGGCCTGCTCGCGCTGCAGCGCCAGGGCGCATGGCAGACGACGACGTCGAACGCGCTCGGGCTGCTCGCGGTCGAGCGCTTCTCGCGCACCTACGAGAGCACGCCCGTCTCCGGTGCGACGAAGGTCGCGCTCGGCGGCGACGCGCGCTCGATCTCGTGGTCGCAGGCGCCGGCGCCCGCCGATACGCCGGCGTCGGCCACCGCGGCCACCCGCGCCGCCGCCGCGCGCAGCGTGATGCTGCCGTGGCCGCGCGCGGCGCAGGCGCCGGCCACGCTGTCCGTCACGCAAGACGGCACGGGCCGCCCGTGGGCGACGATCGAGAGCCTCGCGGCCGTGCCGCTGCGCGCGCCGTTCGCGGCCGGCTACCGGATCACGAAGACCGTCACGCCCGTGTCGCCCGCCGTCAAGGGCGTGCTGACGCGCGGCGACGTCGTGCGCGTGCATCTCGACATCGACGCGCAGAGCGACATGACGTGGGTCGTCGTCAACGATCCGATCCCGTCCGGCGCGACGATCCTCGGTTCGGGCCTCGGCCGCGATTCCGAAGCAGCGACGCAGGGCGAGAAGACATCGGACGGCACGTGGCCGGCCTTCATCGAGCGCGACTTCGACGGTTATCGCGCGTACTACGACTATTTGCCGAAGGGCAAATTCTCGGTCGAGTACACGGTGCGGCTGAACAACGTCGGCACGTTCGGGCTGCCGCCGACGCGCGTCGAGGCGCTGTACGCGCCGTCCGTCTACGGCCTGTGGCCGAACCCGCCGATGACCGTGAAGCCGGCCGACGCGGGCAAGTCGTGAGCACGTGATGATTGATCTGGTCTTGCCGCGGCCGGCGCGTTTCGCCGGCCGCGTATTCGTCGCCGTGGTGCTGGCCGCGCCGCTCGTCGCACATGCGCTACCCGGCTACGACGACGTGCGCCGCAACTGGCGCAGTTCCGACTGGGTGCTGCTCGCGCGCGACGGCACGCCGCTGCAGCGCACGCGCGTCGACCTCACCGAACGGCGCGGCGACTGGGTGTCGCTCGCGGACGTATCGCCCGCGTTTCGCGAGGCGATCGTCGTTTCCGAGGACAAGCGCTTCTACGAACACAGCGGCGTGGACTGGCGCGGCATCGCCGGCGCCGCGTGGGGCAACCTGTGGAACGAGCGCACGCGCGGCGCGTCGACCGTGACGATGCAGCTCGCCGGGCTGCTCAGCGATTCGCCGCGCCGCTCGGGCCAGCGCTCGCTGCCGCAGAAGGCCACGCAGGCAATGAACGCGCTGCTGCTCGAACGCGGCTGGCGCAAGGACCAGATCCTCGAGGCCTACCTGAATCTGGTGCCGTTCCGCGGCGAGACGGTCGGGCTCGGCGCGCTGTCGCAGGTGCTGTTCGGCAAGGCACCGTCCGGCCTCGATGCGCGCGAGGCCGCGATCGCGGCCGCGCTCGTACGCGCGCCCAACGCGACGCCCGCGAAGGTCGCCGAGCGCGCCTGTCGCATCCTGCACGACATGCATGCCGATCAGGCGTGCGCGTCGCTCGACGGCTACGTGCAACTCGTCACCGCGCGCCCGGCCAATGCCGTGCGCGACGACGGCGCCGCCCTCGCCCCGCACTTCGCGCGCCGCATCGCGACCGAGGTCAGGCCGGCGGCCGGTGCGCAGGTGCGCACGACGCTCGACGCACCGCTGCAGCGCTTCGCGCGCGACACGCTGATGCGCGCGCTGACCGAACTCAACGCGCCTGCTCACCGGCGCAACGTGCAGGACGGCGCGGCCGTCGTGATCGACAATGCGACCGGCGAGATACGCGCATGGGTCGGATCATCGGGGGCGTTGTCGAGCGCGCGCGATGTCGACGCCGTGCTCGCGCCGCGCCAGGCCGGCTCGACGCTCAAGCCGTTCCTCTATGCGCAGGCGCTCGACGAAAAGCGGCTGACGGCCGCGTCGCTGCTCGACGACGCGCCGATCAACCTCGCCGCCGGCGGCGGCCTGTACATTCCGCAGAACTACGACAAGGATTTCAAGGGCTGGGTGAGCGTGCGCAGCGCGCTCGGCGGCTCGCTGAACGTGCCGGCCGTGCGCACGCTCGTGCTCGTCACGCCGCACCGCTTCGCCCGCACGCTGACCGCGCTCGGCCTGCCGCTCGCGCAGGAAGGCGACTACTACGGCTTCAGCCTCGCGCTCGGGAGCGCCGACGTCACGCTGCTGTCGCTGACCAACGCGTATCGCGCGCTCGCGAACGACGGCGTCGCGCGCAAGGTCGTCGACCTGCCCGCGCCGGCGTCCAGCACGTCCGGTGCTTCGGCGCCCGCACAAGCGGACGGCGGCACGCGCGTGTTCAGCGAAGCGGCCAGCTTCGTCGTCACCGATATCCTTTCCGACAACAACGCGCGCGTCCGCACGTTCGGCTTCGACAACCCGCTCGCGACGCGCTTCTTCTCGGCGGTCAAGACCGGTACGAGCAAGGACATGCGCGACAACTGGACCGTCGGCTTCACGTCGCGCTACACGGTCGGCGTGTGGGTCGGCAATGCGGACGGCTCGCCGATGTGGGACGTGTCGGGCGTCACGGGCGCGTCGCCCGTGTGGTCGGCCATCATCGGCTACCTGCACCGCGACCTGCCGAGCCGTGCGCCGCGCGCGCCGGCCGGCGTCGAGACGCGCCGCATCACGTTCGAGCGCGACATCGAGCCTGCGCGCAACGAGTGGTTCATCGCGGGCACGGCGCTCGATACGATCCGCCTCGCCGCGCCCGTCACGCCGGGCAAGGACGGCGCGCGCGCGCCGCTGACGATCGGCGCGCCGACCGACGGCACGATCTTCGCGATCGACCCGGACATTCCGCCGAAGAACCAGCGAATCTGGTTCGAGCGCTCGGCCGGGCGCGCCACGAAGTTCGCGTGGCGGCTCGACGACAAGGTGATCGGACATGCCGACCGCGTCGCGTGGATGCCGTGGCCGGGGCGTCACCGGCTCGAACTCGTCGACGCGCGCGGGAATGTCGCGGATACGATCAGCTTCGAGGTACGCGGCGCATTCGCGAAGACGGCTGCACGCAAGCCCTGAGCGCATGGGCCGGCCGCTTGCCGACCGCACCGCGCTGCCGCAAGGCGCGCGCCACCGGACAGCGCGCCCGCCCGGCGGGAACGATACGTTCTCGCGACATTTTCGGTCGACACCCGGCATGCCCCGTTCCGAACGGAACTGAAAGGATTCCGGCCCGATACGCAAACGGGCAAGCAGCGCGCGGATCCGGAACCTAGAATAGGAACAGCGCCGCTACCCCGGGCGCACACCGGTTGCTCCCTTCTCCCGGACACCCGCGACCATGAACATTCGCCCTATGCGCTTCACCCGCCCCGCACTGGGCGCGCTCTGCGTCGCCACGCTCGCGGCGCTCCCGGCCTGCAACGGCGACGCCTGCTTCGGCGTCGATGCCTGCTTCAACAACAACACGCAAACCGTGTCGCTGTCGGGTACGGCTGCCACGGGCAACGCGCTCGCGAGCGCGCCGGTCGCGGTCAGTTGCGCGGTGGGCTCGGCCACGACGCTGACCGACGGCGGCGGCAACTACAGCTTGACGCTCAACGCCGCTCTGCCGTGCGTGATCACCGTGACGTCGGGCGGCACGAGCCTGCATTCGCTCGCGTATGCGGGCGGCACCTTCAACACGACGCCCGAGACCGAGCTGATGCTGGTCTATCTCGCCGCGCAGCTCGGCACGAACACGGCCGGGCTGATCGGCAATTTCCAGGGCAACCTGCACTTCCAGCAGGTGATGAACAGCCCGAATGCGGTGCAGGACGCGCAATCGGCGGTCGTGACGAATCTGCAGCAGCGTTATGCGCTCACGCTGGTTACGCCGGCGTTCCTGACGACGTCGTTCGTGGTCGGGCAACCGGGCGTCGACAGCGATCTCGTCGCGCTGGCCAAGGCCGGTGCGATCGATTCGAACGGGCTGCCGGATCCGGTTGCCGTTTCGCTGCTGACTCAGGCGGGCGCCGCGCATCCGCTGTAGGCGGACCGCCGCGGGAACGGACCGGGCGTCAGGCGCCCGCTTCGCGCGTATCGTCGGCCAGCAGCGCCCACCGTTCGTGGTCGCGCCATTCGCCGCCGATGCGCAGATAGCGCGGCGAAAAACCCTCGTTCCGGAAACCAAGCCGCCGAACCAGCGCGATCGACGCGTGGTTGCCGGGCTGGATGTTCGCTTCGAGCCGATGCAGCCCGAGCTCGCCGAACGCGACGCCGATCGCCGCGCGCAGCGCGTCCGTCATCAGCCCCTTGCCGCTGAATTCCGCCATCCCGTAGTAGCCGAGATACGCGCTCTGAAACACACCGCCGACGATCTCGTTGAGGTTCACCACACCGGCTACCGCCCCGGACGTCCGCTCGCGCGCGACGAGGCCCACATTCGGCCCCGTCAGGCAGCGCGAGAACCATTGGTCGAATCCCGCCTGGTCGGAGAACGAATCGACCCACGGCAGATGGTGGCTCCGGCTCGCGCGATTGGCAGCGATCAGGTCGGCGGCGTCGGTACGCGCGACGCGGTTCAGCAGGATCAGGCTCATGGTTCGGTCGGATGCGATGGATTGCGCGGGTGGTCCGGCAAGCGCGGCCGGTCGCCCGCGCCGGTCGCCCGCGATCGTTCAACGAAACGCTTACGCGGCTTCCCCGCTCCCGCACGCGACCGGCGCGGCCTGCTGCTGCGTCAGGTACCGCAGCAGCTTGGTCACCATCCACACGACGATGAACGACAGCGCGACGAAGAACACCGCGAGCGGCGTCAGCACGTGGATCGACACGAAGCCGGCCAGACCCATCATCGCGGACGACACGAGCAGCAGCGCACAACCGAGGATCGCGCTCGTCAGGCCCGCGATATGCGGAAACAGCGAATTGCCCTTGGCCATCAGCGTCGGATACATCGCGCCCGCGCAGAAGCCCATCACGAGCACCGGCGTGGCGAGCGTCCACACACGCAGGCCGACGGTGAGCGCCAGCACCAGCATCGCGACCGACGCGCCCGCCATCACGCGCGCGCCGATGCGCAGCCGTTGCTCGGCGCTCGGCAGCCCGCGCCCGTGAATCCGGTTCGACAGCCCGCCGAGGAAATACATCAGCCCGATGCCGAGCGCGAGATAACCGAAGAAGGTCGGCGGCTTGTGCAGCGTGGTCTGCACCATGAACGGCCCGACGATGTTGAACACGAGCAGGATGCTGTAGCACAGCCCCTGCGCGAGGAAGCAGCTCTGGAACACCGGGCTCGCCAGCACCTTGCCCGCATTCGCCATCAGCGTGCGCGGCTCGAGATGCACCGGTTTCGGCAAAGTTTCTCGATAGCGCCACAGCAGCGCCCACATCACCAGCGAGTAGACGAGCAGGAACACGAGGCACGCGCGCCAGCCGAACCATTCCTGCAGGTGCGCGCCGATCACCGGCGCAACAATCGGCGCGAGCCCCCACGCGATCGACATGTACGTGAACGCGTGCATCAGCGCCTGGCCGGAGAACGAATCGGTGATGATCGCCTTCGCGAGCAGGTTGGTGGTCGCGATCCCGAAACCCTGCAGGCAGCGTGCCAGCACGAAGGTCTCCAGGTTCTGCGCGCTGAGCGACAGCAGGCAGCCGATCGTGTAGATCACAAGCCCGAACGCGAGCACGCGCTTGCGCCCGTACGCATCGGCGATCGGGCCGAAGATCAGCTGGCCGAGCGCGTAGGCCGCCATGTAGCCGGACACGCTCGACTGGATCGCCTGCGGCGTCGTCGCGAACGAACGTGCCATATCCGGTAGCGCGGGCACGTAGATATCGATCGCGAGCTGACCCGCGGACGCGAACAGACAGATCAGGAACAGCAGGAAGCGCGGCGAGTTCGACTCGCGCGCGGGGGTGGGCGTGGCGTTCATGACGACTGGGAAGGATGTCGGGCAGCGGTGACGCAGCCGCGCGATGTTCGAATTGCGAACACGCGTGCGGTCGTGGCGAATGGCGTATTGTGCCTGTTGTTGCGTCAGGCGACAGGATTCCCCTGGCGCGGACGCGGTTGAATGCCGATTGCGGCACACCTGGAAATGCGTTATCGCTGGGGCGATTTCGATCGTCACGGCCCCGGCCGCACGCGGCCCGGAAATCGGCGCATGGCGCGCCGCGCGCTCCCATCCTCGACACCGCCGGCATGCGCCGGCGGTTTTTTGTCGCGATACCGCGATCAGTACGGCATCAGATCAATACTGCGCCTGGTCCGTCGGATTCCTGAACAGCTGCTTCATTTCCGCCGACAACGGATAGTTGAGGCTCACGCCCTTCGGCGGAATCGGTTGCGTGAACCACTGGTTGTAGAGCTTCTCGGCCGCGCCCGACGTCTGCAGCTTCGCGATCACGCCGTCGACGACATGCTTGAACGCCGGATCGTCCCTGCGCATCATGCACGCGTAGTTTTCGTGGACGAGCGGCGTGCCCGTCACCGTATACGCACCCGGGTTGCGATCCTTCGCGATCTCGCCGTACAGCAGCGGCTCGTCCATCACGAACGCGACCGCGCGCCCGGTCGTGACGTTCATGAACGCTTCGGCGTGATCCTTCGCGCTGATGATCGTCATGTTCATCGCCTTCTCTTCGTTGAGCTTGCGCAGCAGGCGCTCGTCCGACGTGCCGGCGGTCGTCGCGACCGTCTTGCCGGCCAGGTCCGCGAAGTCCTTCACGCCCGAATCCTTGCGCGTGCTGAAGCGGATGCCGTACAGAAAGATGCTGTTCGAGAACGCGGCCTGCTTCTGCCGTTCGAGCGTGTTGGTCGTCGATCCGCATTCGAAATCGATCGTCCCGTTCTGCAGCAGCGGAATCCGGTTCTGCGACGTGATCGGAATTTCCTTCACCGTGAGGTTCGGCAGGTTCAGCTCCGTCTTCAACTGGTCGATGATGCGCGACGAGATATCCCGCGAATAGCCGATGTTTTTCTGCTGATTGTCCGAATACGAGAACGGCACCGACGATTCGCGAATGCCCAGCGACACGATGCCCGTGTCCTTGATCTTCTTCAGCGTACCGGTGAGGGCCTGCGCATGCGCGGGGCCCGCCAGCGCACAGGACAGCGCGACGGCCAGCCAACGGAAGCGGCGATCCATGCTTTTCTCCTGACGAAACGTTGATCGAATCGCGATCGTACGCCCGACAAAATTCGCGTCGCATCAGGGAAAGCGTAAACAACCTTCCAGCGTGGCCGGGCCGTGAAAGACGTTTTCCGTGTCGCGCAAACCGACCCGTGCCGCACGTTTCGCCTGACCCGCCGCGCGCGGTCTCGCCCCACCTTTTGTGCCATTCGTTCCAAACGCGCGTTCATGCCGCAAAGCAGCAACGTAATCGTTTGCGCCACCCTGTTTTTTTCTCGCGAAATCGCCTCAAGAACCCGCCACACCGGCCGTTACCCAGAGCATGGCGCGTAGCAGCAACCCTGCAGCTGCCGTCAGACAAAAAACCACGAGGTCCGGTTTTGCCGGACCCAGCTTCACCGCCGGCACGACGGTTATCTACGAGGATCGAGTTTCAACATGAGAGCCAATCGTTTCAATTTCGCGCTGGCCCGCTCCGCTCATGCGCGCATGCTCGCCGGCATGTTGTCTGCCGCCGCCCTCCTGCCCCTCGCCGGTTGCGGCGGCGGAGGCGGCGGCGACGGCAGCAACCCGTCTTCTTCCAACGCCGCACCGGCACCCGCGCCGGCCCCCGCCCCGACGACCCCGCCCGCCACGACCGGCAGCAATGCATGCGCGACGCAGCAGGCCGCCGTTCAGATGGCCGCGCAGGCGGCACCGGTCGAACCGCCCGTCGATCACCTGATCGTCAAGCTGAAGACGCTGACAGCCACGCGTGCGATGGCGACCATCGACAACGGCACGCGGCTCGACGCGGTGATCCAGCGCTCGATGACGCGCTGGACGGCACCGGTGGCCGGCAGCGCACGCGCCTATGCGAGCACGGTTTCGCAACTGCCGCTCAACGTGCAGGTCGAACGGACGATCTCGAACGGCGCGGCCGTGCTGTCGCTCGGCCAGCGCATCGCGGCCACCGACGCGACCGCGCTCGCGCAGGCGTTCGCGGCCGATACCGACGTCGACTACGCAGAGCCGGATCATCCGATGGCGATCCGCGACACGCCCAGCGACCCGCTCTACAACCAGCAGTGGTACCTGTCCGACCCGACCGCCGGCATCGACATGTCGCCCGCGTGGAGCACGACCAAGGGTTCGCCGACCGTCGTCACGGCCGTGCTCGACACCGGCTATCGGCCGCATGCCGACCTCGTCGGCAACCTGCTGCCCGGCTACAGCTTCATCACCAACGTCAACACCAGCAACAACGGCCTGTCGCGCGGCCCTGACGCAACCGATCCGGGCGACTGGGTCACGCCGCAGGAACTCAGCACCGCCGGCGGCCCGTACTACCAATGCGCGCCCCAGGCGAGCGACAGCAGCTGGCACGGCACGCGCGTGATGGGCGTGATCGGCGCGACCGCCAACAACGGCACCGGCATCGCCGGCATATCGTGGCTCGGCCGGATCCTGCCGGTACGCGTGCTCGGCAAATGCGGCGGCGTGACGAGCGACATCGCCGACGGGATGCGCTGGGCAGCCGGCATCCCGGTGAACGGCGCCCCGACGAACCCGACGCCCGCGAAGGTCATCAACCTGAGCCTCGGCGGCGTCGGCGCGTGCAGCACGACGTTCCAGCAGGCGATCGACGATGTGACCGCGAAGGGCGTGACCGTCGTCGTCGCCGCCGGCAACGACGGCCTGTCGACCGGTCTCGACCAGCCCGCGAACTGCCGCGGCGTGATCAGCGTTGGCGCGACCGACGCGACGGGTCGCCGCGCATCGTTCAGCAACTTCGGCGCCGACGTCGCGCTGAGCGCGCCGGGCGTCAACATCCTGTCGACGTCGAACACCGGCACGACGACGCCGGGCACGGACACCTACGGCCTCGCGAACGGCACCAGTCTCGCGACGCCGCAGGTGACGGGTATCGCCGCGCTGATGCTGTCGGTGAACGGCAACCTCACACCCGCGCAGATCCAGCAGAAGCTGCAAGGCGGCGCGCGCACGACCAAGCTGGCGGCCGGCACGTCGTGCACCGCGATGCCGGCAGGCTCGGGCATCGTCGACGCAGGGGCCGCCGTCGCGGCAGCCAACCAGTAACCGGCACCCTGCCTCGATGCGGCCGCGCGCATGCCGACCTGGCGTGCGCGCGGCCGTTTTGTTGCCGGCAATGCGGCGATCCGGCGCGCGCGTATCGACCCGATTACGTTTCTCGAAATAACGCCTGACAAAAGGGTTGACGCTTCGCACAGCGAGCCTTTACCATCGCTCCCGTCTAATTACATGGAGTGTTCTGTGAACACCGATGCGAGTTGTAGTTGGTGCTTGACCAACTCGACTGCTGCCTGAGGAAAACGCGCAGAGCCTCGTCTTCTGCCGCATCCCGGGAAGCAGGATGCGGCGTCCTTCCGGCCTGACTGGCCAGATCTCCCGCCGAATTTTCAATGTTGTCGAATGCACGCGACGCGCCGTCGCGCGTGTGCGTTCGTGTTGCGCGCGGCGCCAGCCGCGTGCGTTCTCCGTTCGCGTGCCGTCCGGCCGCGCGCCTTCGTGCGTGCGCCGCTGCCGATCGCCCGTGCCGATTATCCGCAACCGACAGGAGTGCAGATGAACTCAGACGACAGTAGTCGATTACCGCTCGCCGGTGCGACGCTGCGCATCGACATGCCGACCGCACCATGCGCGCCGGCGAGCGTTCCCGCTTTCCCCGATCCCAATCCGATCGCGCCTGACGCGACGCGGCGGGGAGCGCTCGTGCGTCGATAACGTCACGGTCGCTCCCCGCCCGCCGCCTCGTGCGCAAGGAGCGACTCATGACACGACACAACACATCGCAAAAGAAACAGCGCGGCTTCATCAAGGCTGGTGCAGGCCAGCAGAACGAACCGCGCATCATGCGGGCGGCGCAGGAAGCAGCCCGCCCGCTCGAGGACACGCTGAAGTCGCTGCATACCAGCACGCGCGGCCTCACCTACGATCAGGCCGCCGACCGTCTGCAGCACTACGGCCCGAACGAAATCGCGCACGACAAGCCGCCGCACTGGACCCGCCAGCTGCTGCTCTCGTTCCACAACCCGTTCGTCTACGTGCTGCTGGTGCTGGCCGCGATCAGCTTCTGCACCGACGTCTGGTTCGCCGCGCCCGACGATCGCGACTATGTCGGCATGACGATCCTGCTGACGATGGTCACGATCAGCGCGCTGCTGCGCTTCGTGCAGGAATTCCGTTCGCTGCGTGCGGCCGAGAAGCTCAAGGCGATGGTCCGCACGACCGCCACCGTGCAGCGTGCGATGACCGATACGTCCGAGCCGACGCGCCGCGAGGTGCCGATGCGCGAAGTCGTGACTGGCGACATCGTGCACCTGTCGGCCGGCGACATGATCCCTGCCGACGTGCGCCTGCTCGCATCGCGCGACCTGTTCATCAGCCAGGCCGTGCTGACCGGCGAGGCGCTGCCCGTCGAGAAGTACGACACGCTCGGCGCGGTGGCAGGCAAATCCGCCAGCACGCGCGCGGCCGGCGCGGCGACCGACACGTCGGCATCGCTGCTCGATCTCGAGAACGTCTGCTTCATGGGCACCAACGTCGTCAGCGGGACGGCGACGGCCGTCGTCGTCGCGACCGGCGAAGACACGTACTTCGGTTCGCTCGCGCGCAACGTCGTGAGCCACAAGCGCATCGAGACGAGCTTCGATCGCGGCGTCTCGAGCGTGAGCTGGCTGCTGATCAAGTTCATGTTCGTGATGGTGCCGATCGTGTTCATGATCAACGGCCTGACCAAGGGCGACTGGCTGAGCGCGCTCACGTTCGCACTCGCGGTGGCCGTCGGCCTGACGCCCGAGATGCTGCCGATGATCGTCAGCGCGAACCTCGCGCGCGGCGCGATCGCGATGGCGCGCCGCAAGGTCGTCGTCAAGCGGCTCAACTCGGTGCAGAACTTCGGCGCGATGGACGTGCTGTGCACCGACAAGACCGGCACGCTCACGCAGGACAAGATCATCCTCGAACACCACCTCGACCTGTCCGGTCACAAGAACGAGGAGATCCTGCGGCTCGGCTGGCTGAACAGCTTCCACCAGAGCGGCCAGAAGAACCTGATCGACATCGCGGTCGTCGCGCGCGCCGACGAGATCGGCGAACGCGTGAAGCCGCAGGGCTACAAGAAGATCGACGAGCTGCCGTTCGACTTCGTGCGGCGCCGCCTGTCGGTCGTCGTCGAGGATACGCGCGGCACGCACCTGCTGATCTGCAAGGGCGCGGTCGAGGAAATGCTGGCCGTGTCGACCCACGTCCAGGACGAAGACGGCGTACGCCCGCTCGACTTCGTCGCACGCAAGCGGCTGCTCGAACAGGCCAACGCGTACAACGAGGACGGCTTCCGCGTGCTCGTGCTCGCAACCCGCACGATCCCGCGCGGCGACGAGCGCGCGCAGTACCGCACCGCCGACGAACACGATCTCGTCGTACGCGGCTTCCTGACCTTCCTCGATCCGCCGAAGGAATCGGCCGCACCGGCACTCGCCGCGCTGCGCGAAAACGGCGTCGCGGTGAAGGTGCTGACGGGCGACAACGCGATCGTCACGATGAAGGTGTGCCGCCAGGTCGGCCTCGAACCCGGCAAGCCGATGCTCGGCGCGGAAATCGAAGCGCTCGACGACGCGACGCTCGCTCAGGTCGTCGAACGCACGACCGTGTTCGCGAAGCTCACGCCACTGCAGAAGGCGCGCATCGTCAAGGCGCTGCAGGCGAACGGCCACACGGTCGGCTTCCTCGGCGACGGCATCAACGATGCGCCCGCACTGCGCGACGCCGACGTCGGCATCTCGGTCGACAGCGGTGCCGACATCGCGAAGGAAACCGCCGACATCATCCTGCTCGAGAAGAGCCTGATGGTGCTCGAGGAAGGCGTGATCAAGGGCCGCGAGACGTTCGGCAACATCCTGAAGTACCTGAACATGACCGCGAGCTCGAACTTCGGCAACGTGTTCTCGGTGCTCGTCGCCAGCGCATTCCTGCCGTGGGAGCCGATGCTCGCGACGCAGCTGCTCGTGCTGAACCTGATCTACGACACGTCGCAGATGCTGCTGCCGTGGGACAAGATGGATCCCGAGTTCCTGAAGAAGCCGCGCAAGTGGGAAGCCGGCAACATCAGCCGCTTCATGCTGTGGGTCGGGCCTACGTCGTCGGTGTTCGACATCACGACGTACATCCTGATGTGGACCGTGTTCGGCGCGGGCGCGATGTATCACCTGAACGGCGGCACGGGCGGCCAGATCGTGATGAACTCCGGCTGGTTCATCGAGAGCCTCGTGTCGCAGACGCTCGTCGTGCACCTGCTGCGCACGCAGAAGATCCCGTTCCTGCAAAGCACGGCGTCACTGCCGGTGCTGCTGTCCACGTTCACCGCGATCGCGATCGGCTGCTGGCTGCCGTTCTCGCCGTTCGCGGAAGCAATCGGCTTCATGCACCTGCCGGGCACCTTCTGGCTGTGGCTCGTCGCGACGATGGTCGGCTACATCATGCTCGCGCAGATCGTCAAGACGATCTACGTGCGCCGCTACAAGCAATGGTTCTGATTCCGTTCGGATAACGACTGGCCGGCCCCGCGCCACGCGCGCGGGCCGGCCGCTCACGACGCTTTACAGATAATGCGATGAAAAGATTCCTTCCGCTCGCAACCGCGAGCGCCCTCCTCGCGCCGCTCGACGCCTTTCCTGCTCATCCGCTCGTCAGCGACGATACGGGCACGCAGGGCAACGCGAACTGGCAATTCGAGTTCAACGGCGAGGAAACCTCGAAACAGGAAGAAAACGGCCGCCACCAGCTGTGGAACGCGACGCTCACGCGCGGGTTCGGCGAACACGTCAACCTCTATGTCAACGCGCCTTACACGCATCTGCAAACGCGGACCGACGAGAACGGCGCAGGCATCGGCGATGTCGAGATCGGCATGAAATGGCGCTTCGTCGAACGCGGGCCGCTGTCGCTCGCGTTGAAACCGAAGGTGACGATCCCGACCGGCAACGACGGTCGCGGGCTCGGCACGGGCCGCGCCGGCACCGGCGCGACGCTGCTCGCGCAGGCCGACGTCGGGCGCTTTTCGCTGCTCGCGAATGCCGGCTTGACCTACCAGCCGAATCGCCAGGGCGACCTCACGTCGATCTGGGCGGTATCGGGTGCGGCGATCTACAAGGCGACCGACCGGCTGCAGCTCGTGGCCGATGTCGGCCTGTCGCGCAACACGGAAAGCACCGCCGGCGCGAATCCGGCGTTCGTGCTGGCCGGCGTGATCTATTCGCCGACGCGCTGGCTCGATCTCGACGTCGGCTACCGGCACGGGCTGAACGACCAGACCTATCGTCATTCGGTGATGGGCGGCGTGACCGCGCGCTGGTAATACACGGCGTCGCGCGGCGCACGCGTCGAACCGCCACACGACGGGTCGCATCAGCGGCCCGTTTTTTCATTCATCGGGTGTCGTTCGCGCCGAACAGTTGCGCGCACACGGCGCGCCCTTCGTCGGTCAGCACGGCGCTGCCGGTGCCGTCCTCGTTCAGCGTCGTCGCGGTGAGGCCGGCACCGTCGAGCTGCGTCAGCACGCGGCGCAGCGTGCTCATCGGCAGTTGCGTGCGTTTTGCGATCTTTGGCAGCGACCACGTTTTGCCGGCCGGATCGCTCGCGGCTTCGTTCAGTGTCGCGAGCGTTGCAACGAGTGCGGGATCGAGCGGGGATTCGTCGGATTCTGATGTCATCGGTTCGGTCTGTAGCGGACAGGATATTCGTTCGGGCATTCAGCGCCGGTCGCGGACACTATATCGCTTCGCCCGTCACGCGCCCTTGATCGCGGCACGCATGAACGACACGAAATGCGTCGTGACGGGATCCTCGCGGCCCGACAGCCACGCGAGCCCCACGCGCCACTTCGCGTCCCGGCCGTCGAGCGGCAGCACCGTCGCGTCGCGCAGCAGGTACTGCGCGCGCGACGGGATGAACGCGACGCCGACGCCGGCCGCGACCGACGTCAGCACCGACTGCACATCCTCCGCCTGCTGCATTACGTGCGGCACGAAGCGGCGCTCGACGCACCATCGGTCGATCTGCGCGGCCAGCCCCGGGCCGCGCGCACGCTGCAGCGCGATGAAGCCGATCTCGTTGAGCACGTCGAGGTCGGCCGGCACGCGCTTGAAGCCGAGGTGCGGCGGCACCGCGAGCGCGAGCCCTTCGTCGATCACCTTGAACGACGACAGCCCTTCGTCGGACGGCAGGCGCAGGAAACCGGCGTCGAGCTTGCCGGCGCGCAGCCGACGCGTCTGCTCGGACGACGACAGGTCGCTCAGCGTGACGGCGATGCCCGGATTGCGGCGCCGAAATTCCGCGACGAGCTTTGGTACGAGCGTCAGCACAGACAGGCAGATGCCGAGCCGCAGATGCCCGCGCTGCCCGCTGGTCGCCTCTCGCGCTCGCGCGAGGATCTCGTCGGCATCGCGCACGAGCGCCTGCGCGTCGGGCAGGAAGCGTTCGCCGAACGGCGTCAGCTCCGCGCCGTGCCGCCCGCGCTCGAACAGCTTGCCGCCGAGGCTCGCCTCGAGCGCGCCGATCTGCTTGCTCAATGCCGGCTGGCTCATGTGCAGCGCATCGGCCGCGCGGCTGAAATGGCACAGCTCGGTGACCGTCAGGAACGTTCGCAGCAGTTTCAGTTCCATTCTTAAAAGGAATCGTAACGATCGAAATATTCATTTTACCGATCGAATGCGATGGCGTTCAATACGGACATGCCCTTCCCGGAATTAACCGTCATGTCCCTGGATCATGTGCCCGAATGCGTGGCCGACACCGCGTGCGATGCCGCGATCGCGAACGAACGCGTCGCCACGGTAGAAGCGCGCGCACCGAAGCAACGCGCCGAACGCACCGACGGACGCAGCCGCCGCTTTCGCTTCGGCGATGCGCTCGAGGACACGCCGCCACGCGCCGTGACGGGTTCGATCGCGATCAGTTTCGCGGTCGTGTCGCGGCGGAACTGGCCGCGTTGATCGACACCACGAAACAGCCCCGCATCCGCCCGGATCATGCGTCATTGTGTCCACTCCAATCGTCATCGCCACGCAATCGACCTTATAATTTCCCGCACCCGCTGACCGCCCATGCATTCCGCGCAGCCGCATCGCGCGTGAAAAGGAGACTTTCGCTTGACCGGCCTCATCGCGCGCCTGCCTCGCGCCCGGACCACCCTGATCCTCGCCCTCTCGTTCCTGCTGCTCGCGTTCGCCGCGAACGCATCCGCGCAGCCGCATCGCACCACGCACGTCCAGCCCCATGCGCATGCGAAGGCCGTCAAGAAGAAACCTCATCGCAAGAACAAGGCCGTCAAGCACCACCGCCCGCGCGCGAAGCATCAAGCCATCAAGCGTCATGCGGCACCGGCCCCTCAGCACCGCCGTGCAAAGCGCACCACCGCCGTACGCCCGCGCCCGGCGGCCGCGAAACCGCGCCTGCTCGCCAGTTGCGGCTACAACTCGCGCGCGGTCGGAGCGCTGCATTCACGCGCGGCCTACGTGCTCGACGTCGACTCCGGCACGCCGCTGCTGGCCCGCAACGCGCGCACCGTGCGGCCGATCGCGTCGATCTCGAAGCTGATGACGGCCGTCGTCGCGCGCGACGCCGATCGTCCGCTGAACGGCGTGCTGCGCGTCACCGCGCATGATCGCGACACGATCAAGTTCACCGGGTCGCGACTGCAGGTCGGCTCGGAGTTGTCGCGCCGCGACATGTTCCATATCGCGCTGATGTCGTCCGAAAACCGCGCGGCCGCCGCGCTGAGCCGCGACTATCCGGGCGGGCGCACCGCGTTCGTCAAGGCAATGAACCGCGAAGCGCGCCGGCTCGGCATGCGCCATACGCACTTCCGGGAGCCGACCGGCCTGTCGCCGCACAACGTGTCGACGGCCGAGGATCTCGCGCGGCTCGTCGGCGCGGCCGCGCAGGATCCGCTGATCCGCTATTTCTCGACGGATACGTCGACCACCGTGCGCCCCGGCGACGGCGAACTGGTCTACGTGAATTCCGACCCGCTCGTGCGCTATCGCCGCCTGCCGATCCGGCTGCAGAAGACCGGCTTCATCAACGAATCGGGGCATGGCGTCGTGATGCGCATGCGCGTGAAGGGGCGCCGCGAAACGGTCGTGCTGCTCGGCGCGCCGACGCGTGCCGGCGTATCGAGCGATGCCCTCAAAATCCATCGCTGGCTGACCTGCTCGATCCAGTAAGCACACGCAGGCGGCCGGCCACTCACCCTACAGGAGCCATGCCATGCAGGACGAATACCGCTTTAACGCATTCGGACGACTGCTCGCCGTCGTGCGCGCGAACGGCCGCTGGGCCGTGTTCGATCTCGGCACCGAAGGCAAGCGGCGCCCGGCCGACCTGCACATTCCGTCCGCGCTCGCCGCGGACGAACTCGCGCAATACCTCGGCGACCTGCTGCACGAGGACGCCACCCCGAGATACAGCGAAGTCGTACCGGTCGCCCTGCCGCGCCGCACATAACCGCGCGCCGAGGGGCCCCGCGACCTGGCGGTTAATTCGACAGTTAAACTTGCAAGTTTAACTGTCGTGTTCTATGATCCGCCGCATGAACCCGCCACGCAAACCCGGCGTTTCCGCCGACCTCGTCGCCGCCGACCTGACCCTCGCGGTCGGCCAGTTGATCCGCCGCCTCCGCTCCGAGGTCGAATCCGAAGGGTTCGGCATGTCCCAGAGCAGCGCGCTCGCACGGCTCGAACAGCAGGGGCCGATGACGACCGCCGACCTCGCGCGCGCCGAGGCCATGAAGCCGCAGTCGATGAAGGCGATCCTCGCGAGCCTCGAAGAGGAAGGTCTCGTCGAACGTGAGCCGCACCCGACCGACGGCCGCCAGATCCTGTTCCAGCTGACCGCGGTCGGCCTCGACGCGCGGCGCAAGCGCCACATCGCGAAGCACCGGTGGCTCGGTGCCGCGATCGAAAAGCTCAATCCGGAAGAAATCCTCACGCTTGCCGCCGCGATCCCGCTGATCAGGCGGATCGGCGACCAGTGATTCCGGCGGACACGCGCCGCGGCATGCGCGCGCCCGCCTCCCTTCGTCCATTCCACGGAGTCCCATCATGAGCGCAACCCGTCTCGACACGAATACGGCACTCGTCGTCATCGACCTGCAGAAAGGCATCGTCGCCCTCCCCACCGCCCATCCGGTCGCGCCGGTAGTCGCGCATGCCCGCGAACTGCTCGACGCGTTCCGCAGCCGCGGGCTGCCGGTCGTGCTCGTCAACGTCGCCGGCGGCGCACCGGGCCGCACGCAGCAGCAGATGCGCGTGGACGCACTCCCCGCCGACTGGACCGAACTCGTGCCCGAACTGAACCGGCAGCCGGGCGACCACGTCGTGACGAAAAAGACCTGGGGCGCGTTTACCGGCACGGATCTCGACGCACACCTGAAGGCGGCCGGCGTCACGCAGATCGTGCTGACCGGCGTCGCGACCAGCATCGGCGTCGAATCGACCGCCCGGTACGCGTTCGAACTCGGCTACAACGTGACGCTCGCCATCGACGCGATGACCGACCTCAACGCGGATGCGCACGTGAACAGCGTCGAGCGCATCTTCCCGCGCCTCGGCGAAACGGGCTCGACGCAGGACATCATCGCGCTGCTCGACCAGCGCGGCGCGTGAGCGACGAACGCGCGCGGTCGACGGCGGGCCGCGCGGCCGGCCGGCTCGATCCGTCGATCTGGAAAGTCAGCGCGGTCGCGATGCTCGGCTCGCTGCTGGCGCAGCTCGACGCGACGATCGTCAACGTGTCGCTGTCGAGCCTCGCGACCGACCTGCACACGAGCCTGTCGACGATCCAGTGGGTGACGAGCGGCTACCTGCTCGCGCTGACGCTGGTGCTGCCGCTGAACGGCTGGCTCGTCGACCGCATCGGCGCGAAGGCGCTGTACCTGTGGTGCTTCTCGGCATTCACGCTCACATCGGCGCTGTGCGGGCTCGCGTGGTCCGCGCCGTCGCTGATCGCGTTTCGCGTGCTGCAAGGCGTCAGCGGCGGGCTGCTCGCGCCGATGGCGCAGATGATGATCGCGCGCGTCGCCGGCCAGCAGATGGCGCGTGTGATCGGCTACGCGGCGGTGCCCGTGCTGCTCGCGCCGATCCTCGGCCCCGTCGTCGCCGGCGCGATCCTGCAGCACGCATCGTGGCGCTGGCTGTTTCTCGTGAACCTGCCCGTCGGCGTGCTGGCGCTCGCACTGGCCGTGCGGTTCCTGCCCGGCGGCCGGGACGATGTGCAACGGCGCGAACTCGACTGGGTCGGCCTTGCGCTGCTGTCGCCGGGCCTCGTGCTGTTCCTGTACGGTGCCGAGCGGATCGGCTCGGCGATCGGTGTCGCCGCGATCGCGGGTTCGGTGCTGCTGCTCGCCGCGTTCCTGCGCTTCGAGCAATACAAGGGCGAGCATGCGCTGATCGATCTCAAGCTGTTTCGCGCTCGTGTCTTCGGCGCGGCGGCCGGCACCCAGTTCCTGTCGAACGGCGCGATGTACGCGGGCCAGATGCTGATCCCCGTGTTCCTGATCCAGGCGTGCGGGCGCTCGCCGGGCGAGATGGGTTGGCTGCTCGCGCCGCTCGGGCTCGGCATGCTCGTCACCTATCCATCGATGGGCGCGCTGACGAGCCGGTTCGGCGTGCGCCGGCTGGCCGCCGCCGGCGCGCTGCTCGCGCTGTTCGCGACACTGCCGTTCGTGTTCCTCGCGCTGGCCGGCTACGATCCCTACGTGCTCGTGCCGGCGCTGTTTCTGCGCGGCATGGGCCAGAGCGCGATCGGCGCGCCGTCGATCACCGCCGCGTATGCGTCGGTCGAGCGCCGCAACCTGCCGATGGCGACCACCTCGCTCAATATCGTGCAGCGCCTCGGCGGACCGGCGTTCACGACGCTATGCACGCTGTTCCTCGCGTGGCGGCTGCAGGCCGAATCGGCATCGATCGGCGGTACGCAGGCCAGCGCGTACGCATGGGCGTTCGGCCTGCTTTGCGCGCTGCATGCGGCGAGCTTCGTCACGACGCTGTGGCTGCCGTTGTGGTCGGCCGGCGCGGGCGGGCAACCTGCCGGCGCCGCACGCAGCGGTTCACGCTGAACCTGGACGCTGCGGCGCGCGCAGCGTCGCTACCGCAGCCACATCGGCACGATCGACACCACCAGCAGCACGCCCAGCCCGGCATTCAGGCCGCGCCACTGCCGCTCGGTGCGCAACACGCGCGCGAGCAGCAGCCCGGCGAAACACCACAGCGACAACGACGCCATCGCGGCCACGCCGAACGCGAGCCCGAGCAACAGGCCGAGCCGCGCCGGGCCCGACGCGAGCGCGGCGAACGACGCGGCCGCGCCGAGCGTCATCGCCCAGCCCTTCGGGTTGTGCCAGAGCATCCAGACACCGCTGACAAACCCTTGCGGCCGGTGCACGGCGGCATCGAGCCGAGGCTTGCCGCCGCGCCCGATGCGCACGGCCAGCCACACGAGATACCCCGAACCGGCCGCCTTCATCGCGAGCTGCAACGCGGGCAGCGCCAGCAGCACGCCGCCGAGCCCGGCCGCAGCGGCCGCCGCCATCGACGCCAGGCCGGCCGCGATGCCCGTCATCAGCGGCAGCGAACGCCGATAGCCGAAATGAGCACCCGATGCGGTTGCGAGCGTCGTGGCGCCGCCCGGTGTCACGGTGGACACGATCACGAACAGCATCAGCGGCAAGTAGTCGCGAAGCGGCACGGAGGCTCCCGTTTGTCGTCGTCGAAGCTCCGTTTTTACCCGCGATCCTCACATCACGACAGCGAAAGCTTTTTATGCCTGCCATTAGCATTCATAATGCGACGCATGGCACGCAATCTCGACATCGCGCTGCTGCGCGCATTCGTCACGGTCGCCGATCATCGCAGCATGACGGCGGCCAGCCATGCGCTGCACCTGACGCAAGGCGCGATCAGCCAGCAGGTCGCGCGGCTCGAAACGCTGTCCGGCCCGCTGTTCGTGCGCGAGCATCGCAACCTGCTGCTCACGGCGGCCGGCGAGCGTCTGCTCGAGCAGGCGCGCCGGCTGCTCGCCGTGCACGATGCGCTGCTGACCGACCTGACGGCCGGCGCGGTCGAAGGCGCCGTTCGTCTCGGCGCACCGCAGGATCTCGTCGGCACCTGTCTCGCGCCGATCCTGAAAGCGTATGCGCAGGCGCATCCGCAGGTCGCGCTCACGCTCGTGTGCGCGGCGTCGCCGGAACTGCGCCGGGGGCTCGCGCAAGGCGATCTCGATGTCGCGCTGATCGAGGCGCCGGTCGGGTCGTCGCGCGGCGAGTGCATCGCCGTCGACCGTCTGGTCTGGGTCGGCGCGAAAGGCGGCACCGCGCACCGGAACACACCGCTGCCCGTGTCGATGGTCGCGCAGACCTGCGCGTTCCGCCCGACGGTGCTCGACGCGCTGCGCGACTGCGATCGCGCATGGCGCACCCTGTTCGAGAACGGCAGCATCGACGCGACGGCCGCGACCGTGCGCGCCGATCTCGCGGTGACCGTCTGGCTCGCATCCACCGTGCCGGCCGACCTCGACATCCTGCCGGCCGGCAGCGGCTTGCCCACGCTGCCGAACTTCGCGATCAACCTTCATCTGCCGCGCGGCCAGCGCACGCCGGCCGCGACGGAACTGGCCCGCCACCTGCGCAACGGCTTCGCACGCTTGCGCGCGGCCGCCTAGGGCCGGTTCGCGTTACACGGTGCCCGGCTCCTGCGGCGCCGGCGTCGTGCCCGCCGCCTCCAGCGCCTGATGCAGCGTCGGGAAGATGCACGACGCGTCGACGATCTCCGTGATCCGGTGACGGTCCATATCCGCGCGCAGGTAGCGGTTCACGCGGCCGAACAGCACGCCGATCCCGCGCGCGTGCAGCGTCTTGACGAGATCGGTCAAGGTCCGCGCGGCGGAATAATCGAGGTCGGTAATCGCGCCCGCATCGACGATGAACCAGCGCGGCGGCACCGGCGCCGCATCGACGAGCTCGGTCACTTCGCCGGCGAACAGATGGTCGTTCGCGAAGAACAGGTCGGAGCCGAACCGGTAGACGATCAGCCCCGGCGCCGTCATCGAACCGGGCCGCGTGGGCACCGGCTGCCACCGTCCGTTGCCCGCGACGGGTTCGAGCACCATCGTGTGCGGCTGGTAGCTGTGGCGCACGTGCCGCATCAGCGACAGCGCGATCGCCAGCAGGATGCCGTGCTCGACGCCGACCGTCACGACGGCCGCGGCCGTCACCAGCGCGAGCGTGAATTCGCCGGGGCTTTCCTTGCGGATCGCCGCGAGGCTGCGCACGTTGATCAGCCCGAGTGCGATCGTGAACACGATGCCGGCCAGCACCGCGTGCGGCAGATACTGCAAATACGTGCTGAGGAACAGCAGCACGACGACCACGACGGCGGCAAACGCGAGATGCCCGATCTGGCTGCGCACACCCGCACCGTCGGCCATCGCCGTCTGCGTCGGGCTGCCGTTGACGACGAACGCGCCGCCGACCGCCGCGGCGGCATTCGCAGCCGCGAGGCCGAGGATGTCGGCATTGGTGTCGACGTCCTCGCCGTACTGCTGCGCGAACACGCGCGCGGCGGCCGCGCTCTGCGCGATGATCATCACGAAGCACGACGCGGCAACCGGCACGAGATCGAGGAACTGCTGCCACGTAACGGACGGCCAGCGCAGCGACGGCAGTCCGCCCGCGACGGGCCCGAGCACCGCGATGCCGTGCGCGGCGAATCCGAACGCGTAGCTCGCGGCGATGCTGCCCGCGACCGCGATCATCGGCATCGGCACGCGCGGCAGGAACCGCTTGCACGCGAGAATCGCGACGACAACGGCGGCCGCGAGCGCGAATGTCGGCCCGTTCGTGTGGACGAGATGCGTGACGACATAGTCGAGCTGTGCAAGGCTGCGCGAGGCCGGGTACGGCACGGCTAAGCCGAACATGTCGCCAAGCATCGCGATCGACACCTGCACGCCGACACCGGCGAGAAAACCGACCAGCACCGTGCGCGACAGGAAATCGGCGAGAAAGCCGAGCTTGAAGATCCGCGCGAGCAGCAGCATCGCGGCGGTCAGCAGCGCGACCATGCCGGCCAGCGCGACGTATTCGGCGCTGCCGACCGGCGCCATCGACGAAAGCCGGCTCGCGAAGATCGTCGCGGTCGCGGAGTCGGCGGCGACCACGAGATGGCGCGACGCACCGAAGCACGCGAACGCGACGAGCGGCAGGAACACCGTATAGAGGCCCGTGACGGCCGGCATGCCGGCGATGCGCGCATAACCGAGCACCTGCGGGATATCCATCGACGCGAGCGACATGCCCGCGAAGATGTCGCGGATGGCCGCCGCGCGGCGGATCGGGAGGATGCCTTTCAGCAGCCGCACGCCTGATGGACGGCTTTCGTTGGAATCTTGCATGCGTGAAATGCGTGGATACGAAGTGACGGGGTTCGCGAAGTCGTTCGCGCATCGTGCCTTGAGCGGGCATCGCATGGCAAGTGCACGAAAACGTCGCGTGTCGCTCACCGTCGCCGGATTGGCTGCAAACGACAACAAGCAATACACCGGCAACGCATGTGAAGCCGGCATGATGGCATGAATCGCTGGCAGGCCGCCTTCGCCCGCGAAGGCCCGCCGTAGCGGCTTCGAGCCGATCGCGGGGCTAAACGAAATGCATCCGGCGACAGGCGTACGCATCGGCTTGCGGTGATGCGAGTTCACCATTCGCCTTCACCGGATTACAGAGGACACCTTCGCAATGGTGAGGATATTCGGGAGCCGCGCGACGCACATTCACGGCACACGTCCGGAACCCGATGGCACAATCACGGTCCCTTTCATGTGCCCTTCGCCGGGCGCGCGCCGCATCGCGGCGCCGATTCAACGCACCAGCAGGCCCTGTCCGCCCCGTTTGCCCCATGACTCTGAATGAAGCTTCGTTTGCGCCGCTCGTCGGCATCCTCGTCCTGCTCGCCGCCGCCGGCGCGATCACCGCGGCCGTCCATTTCCTGCTGTTTCGCGTGGTGGCGCGGCTCGCGCGGCTGTCCGCCACGCGCGTCGACGACGCGCTGTTCGAGTTCGGCGCGTTCAAGTGGCTGAACCGCATCGTCCCGTTCGTCGTGATCAAGCTCGGGCTCGGTGCGGTGCCCGGCATTCCGGACCACGCCGCGCAGGCCGCCGACAAGGTGCTGTTCGCGCTGATCGTGTTCCTCGTGACGATGACCATCAGCGCAACGCTGTCCGCGCTCGAACACACGCACCGCACGCATCAGCGCGATCAGCCGCGCCTGTCGCTGAAAGGCGCGATGCAGCTCGTCAAGCTCGTGATGTTCATCACGGCCGCGCTCGTCGTGATCGGCGATGCGACCGGCAAGCAGATCGGCCTGCTGCTGTCCGGCATCGGCGCGATGTCCGCGGTGCTGATGCTGATCTTCAAGGACACGCTGCTCGGCCTCGTCGCGGGCGTGCAGTTGTCGTCGAACGACATGCTGCGGATCGGCGACTGGATCACGATGCCGTCGGCCGGCGCGGACGGCACGGTCATCGACATCACGCTGAACACGGTCAAGGTCGCGAACTTCGATCACACGATCATCACGGTGCCGACCTGGAAACTGATCACCGAGAGCTACCAGAACTGGCGCGGGATGACCGAAGCGGGCGGCCGCCGCATCAAGCGCGCGCTGTTCGTCGACGCGACGAGCGTACGCTTTCTCGCCGACGACGAGATCGAACGGCTCGAACGCCTGACGCTGCTGAAGGACTATCTCGAGGACAAGGTCGACGCGATCGAGCAATGGAACGGCTCGCTCGGCGCGGCCGGCGACTGCCCGGCGAACCGCCGCCAGCTGACGAATCTCGGCACGTTCCGCGCGTATGTCGCGAACTACCTGAAGGGCCATCCGCGCATCCGCCGCGACATGACCTGCATGGCACGCCAGCTGCCGCTCACGGCCGAAGGCATTCCGCTCGAACTGTACTGCTTCACCGATACGACGTCGTGGGTCGACTACGAAACCATCCAGGCCGACCTGTTCGACCACTTGATCGCGGTGCTGCCGGAGTTCGGCCTGCGCGTGTACCAGCATCCGTCGGGCTTCGACATGCGGCAGATGGCCGGCGCCGCGCAAACCGCGCTGCAGGCGCCACGCGCCGGTTGATGCATGCGACGGCGGCCGCCCCGCACGGCGCTCACCGCGCCGCGCACTCCGACGCGAGCCGCCCCAGCACCTTCAGCGCTTCCTCGATCTGCCTCGACCACGGATAGCTGTAGTTGAGCCGGATGAAATGCCGGTAATCGGTGCCCGCCGAGAACATGTGCCCGGGCCCGACCGTGATCCGCTGCGCGAGCGCAAGCGCATACAGCTTCATCGCATCGACCTGAGGCGGCAGCTCGACCCACAGCACGTACCCGCCCTGCGGCTGCGACAGCCGCGTGCCTTCCGGGAAGAACCGCCGCACCATCGCGCTCATCAGGCTCGCCTGCTGTGCGTACTGCTTGCGCATGCGCCGCAGGTGGAAATCGTAGCCGTCGTATTTCAGGTACTCGGCGATCGCGAGTTGCTCGATCGCGGGCGTCGCGAGCGTGTTCAGGAATTTCAGCTTCTCGACCTGGTCGCGGTAGCGGCCCGGCATCGCCCAGCCGATCCGGTAGCGCGGCGACAGGCTTTTCGTGAACGACGCGCAATGCAGCACGAGCCCGTCGCGGTCGAATGATTTCAGCGCGCTCGGCGTCGTGTCGCCGAAGTGCAGCTCGTGATACACGTCGCTCTCGATCGCAGGCACGCCGTGCTTCGCCAGCAGCTCGACGAGCGCACGCTTGCGCGCGTCGGGCATCTGGAAGCCGAGCGGATTCTGGAAATTCGGCATCACCATGCACGCGGCGATGCGCTCGCGCTCGAGGATCCGTTCGAGCGCGTCGAGATCGATGCCGTCGCCCGGGTGCGTCGCGACTTCCAGCGCGCGCATGCCCATCCGCTCGATCGCGTGCAGCATCGCGTAGAACGTCGGCGACTCGACGGCGATCGTGTCGCCCGGCTTCGCGACGGCCTGCAGGCACAGGTTGATCGCCTCGGTCGCGCCGATCGTCATCACGATCTCGCCCGGCTCGACCGCGATCCCGCGCTCCGCATAACGCCGCGCGATCTGGCGGATCAGTTCCTGGTTACCGGGCGGCAGATCGTCGATCACGCCCCACCGCGTGCGGCGGCGCCCGATCGTCTGCGCATAACGCGCAAGGCGCTGCACCGGAAACTGCGACGCATCGGGATACGGCGAGCCGAGCGGCACCGCGTCGTCGCGCGCGATCGAGCGCAGCGTCGACAGCACGAGCCGGCTCACGTCCACGGCCGACGGTTCGGCGGCCGGCGCCGACGTGTGCAGTTCGGCCTCGGCCGGCGCCGACGCGCGCGCCCGCACGAAATAACCCGACTGCGGCCGGCTTTCGATCAGGCCGCGGCTTTCCAGCACGAGGTACGCGCGCAGCACGGTCGTGACGCTCAGCTGCTGCTGCCGGCTCGCCTGCCGCACCGACGGAATCCGCTCGCCGGGCCGGTACACGCCACGCTCGATCTGCGCCTGGAGATCGTCGGCCAGTTGTTCGTAACGCTTCACGCGCCTTCCTTTCAATTTCCATTCAACAACACAGTTGCGATCCGCACTGTCTGAATGGCCGCAACTGTACTCTTTTTTGAAGTGAACAGGTGTACACACAGCCCGGCGGGTGCCCCGCGTACTCTGCAGCCATCGACCCCGACACCCGCTGCATCATGAAAAAGAAATTCGCCACCGCGCGCATCGAACCGTACACCCACCCGGCAGCCGGCTGGGGCGCGCTGAAAGCCGTCACGATCAACCTGATCAAGGAAAAGGTCGCGGGCGGCAACTACCGCACGCTGCTGCGCCAGAACCAGCCGGACGGCTTCGACTGCCCCGGCTGTGCGTGGCCCGACCGCCAGCACGCATCGACGTTCGAATTCTGCGAAAACGGCGTGAAGGCGGTAGCCGCCGAAGCGACCAGCAAGCGCGTGACACCCGAATTCTTCGCCGCGCACACGGTCACCGAATTGCTCGAACAGTCGGACTTCGAACTCGAACAGCACGGCCGGCTCACCGACCCGATGGTGTACGACGCGCAGACCGACCGCTACGTGCCGATCGCGTGGGACGACGCGTTCGAGCTGATCGCACGCCACCTGCGTGCACTGCCCGACCCGAACCAGGCCGCGTTCTACACGTCCGGCCGCGCAAGCAACGAAGCGGCATTCCTGTACCAGCTGCTCGTGCGGCTGTACGGCACGAACAACTTCCCCGACTGCTCGAACATGTGCCACGAGGCGACCAGCCGCGGGCTGCCGGCCTCGGTCGGCGTCGGCAAGGGCACCGTCACGCTCGACGATTTCGAGCACGCGGACACGCTGCTGATCTTCGGCCAGAATCCGGCGACCAACCATCCGCGGATGATGGGCGAGCTGCGCGAATGCGCGAAGCGCGGCGCAACGATCGTGTCGATCAACCCGCTGAAGGAACGCGGCCTCGAACGTTTCGCCGATCCGCAAAGCCCGCTCGAAATGCTGACGATGTCGGGCACCAGGATCGCATCGACGTTCATCCAGCCGACGATCGGCGGCGATTTCGCGCTGATCAAGGGGATGGCGAAGCGCGTGCTCGAACTCGACGACGCCGCGCGCGCCGCCGGTGCGCCGCGGGTGCTCGACACCGCGTTCATCGGCGAGCACACGGCCGGCTTCGACGCGTTCGCCGACGACCTGCGCAACGAAAGCTGGTCCGCGCTGACGGCCGAAAGCGGCGTGCCGTACGAGCAGATCGACGGCCTCGCGCAGCTCTATGCACGCAGCGAACGCGTGATCGCGACGTGGGGCATGGGCATCACGCAGCACAAGCATTCGGTCGCGACCGTGCAGATGCTGTCGAACCTGATGCTGATGCGCGGCAACATCGGCCGCCCCGGCGCGGGCCTGTGCCCGGTGCGCGGGCACTCGAACGTGCAGGGCAACCGCACGGTCGGCATCGAGGAAAAACCGACCCAGGCGTTCCTCGACCGGCTCGGCCACGTGTTCGATTTCGAACCGCCGCGCCACCACGGTTACGACGTCGTCGAGACGATCGAGGGGATGCTCGAAGGCCACGTGAAGGTGCTGATCGGCCTCGGCGGCAACTTTGCGATGGCGACGCCCGACACGCCGCGCACATGGGAAGGCATGCGCCGCTGCGACCTCTCCGTGCACATCACGACGAAGCTGAACCGCAGCCACCTGATCCACGGCCGCGACGCACTGATCCTGCCGACGCTCGGCCGCACCGAGATCGACCTGCAGGACAACGTCGCGCAAGGCGTGACGGTCGAGGATTCGATGAGCATGGTCCATGTGTCGTACGGGATGAACAAGCCGGCGTCGCCGAACCTGATGTCGGAACCCGCGATCGTCGCGCACATGGGCCACGCGTTGTTCGGCAGCGGCAAGATCGACTGGCTCGCGTACAAGGACGACTACGCGAAGATCCGAGACGCGATCGAGGCGACGCTCGACGGCTTCTACGACTACAACACGCGCATCGCGCGGCCGGGCGGCTTCCACCTGCGCGTCGCATCGCGCGACCGCGAATGGCTCACGCCGACGGCCAAGGCGAACTTCATCGCGCATGCGCTGCCGACCGACACACCGATCCAGCGCGCCCGCACGCTGCACGGCGAGCGCCTGATGACGCTGATGACGACACGCTCGCACGACCAGTACAACACGACCGTCTACGGGCTCGACGACCGCTATCGCGGCGTGTTCGGCCAGCGCCGCGTGGTGTTCGCGAACCGCGACGATCTCGCGATGCTCGGCCTGCGGGCCGGCGACTGGGTCGATATGGAAACCGTGTGGCACGACGGCATCGAGCGGCGCGCGGACGGCTTCCTGCTGGTCGAGTACGACATCCCGCGCGGCTGCATCGGCGCGTACTACCCGGAAACCAACCCGCTCGTGCCGCTCGACAGCGTCGGCGACGTGTGCAACACGCCGACGTCGAAATCGGTGCCCGTGCTGCTGCATCGCGCGGCCGCGCCGGCGTCGATGGCCGCCTGACGGAGCACGACGATGATCGTTCGTCCGCGCGAGCACTGGCTGCGGATGCTGCTGGTCTGGAACGGCTCGGTGCTGCCGACCATCCTGCCGCAGCTCGTGCTGACGCTCGCGATCAGCCTCGTCGCGGTGTGGGGCGGCGGTCGCGTGCTCGGCGAGAAGGTGCCGCTGAACCCGACGCCGTTCACGCTGATCGGGCTCACGCTGGCCATCTTCGCGGGGTTTCGCAACAACGCGAGCTACGACCGCTACCGCGAGGCGCGGCAACTCTGGGGCGGCGTGCTGACCGCCGCACGCACACTCGTGTCGCAAGCGCTCTGCTACGGCGCGATCGACCGCGACGATGCCGTGCGACGCGCGTTCGTGCGAACGGTCGTCGCATTCGTCTATGCGCTGAAGCATCAACTGCGCGGCACCGATCCGGCCGGCGACCTGCGCGGGCTGCTCGACGACGATGCCTACGCGCGCATCGCCGCGTCCCGGTTCCGCCCGGTCGCGATCGTGCACGGGTTGCGCGAAGCGTTCGCCACGCGCGCCGATGCGGGCCGCCTCGCCGACACGCGCCTGTGGATGCTCGACGCGCGCCTCGACGAGCTCGTCGCGATGGTGAGCGGCTGCGAGCGCATCGCGTCGACGCCGATCCCGTTCTCGTACGACGTGCTGCTGCACCGGACCATCTATGCGTACTGCGTGCTGCTGCCGTTCGGCCTCGTCGACTCGATCGGCGCGGCGACGCCGTTCGTCACCGTGTTCGTCGCGTATACGCTGATCGCACTCGACGCGATCGCGCATGCGATCGCCGAACCGTTCGGCGACGGCCCGAACCATCTCGCACTCGATGCGATCACGCGGCAGATCGAGCGCACGCTGCTCGAACTGAACCGCGAGCCGCTGCCGGCGGAAGTGACGCCCGGACCGTCCTACCGGCTCAGCTGACCCGGCGGTGCCCGCGCCGCAAACAGCAGACGTAATAAAGACTTGCAATCGATACAGGCGGAAACGTCAACAGCCGGGGCCCGCTCCGCGTTTTTTCGTCAAGCGCCCACGATCCGGACGCACAACGACAGGAGAAACACCATGCGAGCCCTTACCCGCCAACTTGCGATCGCCGCCACCCTGATGTCGGTGCTGACCGGCACCGCGTTCGCCGACACGCAGTGGCAGCAGGCGCATCCGCGCCGCGAAGAGGTCAACCAGCGCCTCGCGAACCAGAATCGCCGCATCCATCACGAAGTGAAGGAAGGCGAGATGTCGCACGCACAGGCCGCGCGCCTGCACCGTGACGACCACAAGATCCGCCAGGAAGAGCGGGACATGGCTGCGCAGGATCACAGCCACATCACCAAGAGCGAACAGCGCGTGCTGAACCAGCAAGAGAATTCGGTCAGCAACAAGATCGGCCAGTAAGCGACCACAACAAGCGCCCAAGCGCCCTCACCTGAAACGCCCGCTGCCGCGGTCCGGCAGCGGGTGCTTGTTGTATCGATTCGTTTCAGCGTGACATTCGTGTCAAATGCCGCGGGTATACTCCGTCGTCAACTGCCCGCCGTGTCGACCGTCAAAACGGCCCGATTCCGGGCGGTTTCGTCGCGAAGCTTCGCGTTTCGCCTCCCCCGCGCCCCAGCCTCGATACGAGACACTCGACGACCGACCATGAAACGATTCCTGCTGCTCCTTCCCGCCGCCCTGCTCGCCGCCTGCGGCTCCGCGCCCTCGTCCGACTCGGCCTCGTCATCCGGCGCAGCGCCGATGATCTACGTGTCGTCGCAACGTCCGGCATATGCGATCGCCAACTGCCTCGACAGCCGTCTGTCAGGGTCCGAGCAGTCGCAGCACAACGGCGTGACCGACATCTCGATTGGATCGAATTCGTACTTCGTCACGCTCACGCCGTCGGGCAACGGTTCGGTCGTCAAGGTCGTGCGCGGCTCGGGCAGCGAACCGCCCGAAGAAGCGATGCGCTTCGCGATCGCGCGCTGCGTGATCTGACGCCTTCCGGCGCCGGGCGCCCGCCCGGCCCGCTCCTGCGCGCCACCGCGCGCACGCCGAATATTTTCATCCGGGTGGCCGTCGATGAGAGAATCGCACCCACGATTCCCTTTCGATGGAGCCCGCATGAAGCACCTGCTGTCCCGGCTGTTCGTCAGCGCCGCGCTCGTCGCGCTTGTTCCGGCGCTGCCGGCGCAGGCTGCCACGCCGCCCGGCATCTTCGTCGTCGCCACGCAGCTCGGCGAATTCACGACCCTCGACCCGAGCGGGATCTACGAACTGGTACCGTCCGAGTACGTCGCGAACACCTACGAACGCCTGGTGCGCGTCGACCTGAAGGACCCGACGCGCTTCGACGGACAGATCGCGCAATCGTGGACGGTCAGCGCCGACGGCCTGACCTACACGTTCAAGCTGCGCCCCGGCCTCACGTTCCACTCCGGCAACCCGGTGACCGCCGACGACGTCGCGTGGTCGTTGCAGCGCACCATCCTGCTCGACAAGGGGCCGGCCGGCGTGCTCGCCGATCTCGGCCTCACGAAGACGAACGTGATGCAGAAGGTGCGCGTGATCGACCCGCAGACCGTCGTGCTCGAAACCGACCGCAAGTACGCGCCGAGCTTCGTGCTCAACGTGCTGAGCGCCTGCCCGGCGTCGGTCTTCGACAAGAAACTGCTGCTGTCGCACCAGCAGGGCAACGATTTCGGCAGCGGCTGGCTCCGGACCAACGACGCGGGCTCTGGCCCGTACCAGCTCGCCAAGTGGACGCCGAACGAGAGCATCGTGCTGCAGCGTTTCGACAAGTACCGCACGCCGTACCCGATGAAGCGCATCGTGCTGCGCCACGTGCCCGAAGCGTCCGCGCAACGGCTGCTGCTGGAGAACGGCGACGTCGACGCCGCGCGCAACCTGAGCCCCGACAGCCTCGCCGCGCTGACGAAGGCCGGCAAGATCAAGGTCGCGTCGTGGCCGGTGTCCGCGCTGCTGTACCTGAGCCTGAACACGAAGAACCCGAATCTCGCGAAACCCGAGGTGCAGCAGGCGATGAAATGGCTCGTCGACTACGACGGGATCCAGCGCAACATCGTCAGCACGACCTACAAGGTGCATGAAACCTTCCTGCCCGAAGGCTTCCTCGGCACGCTGAACGCGCGGCCGTACAAGCAGGATGTCGCGAAGGCGAAGGCACTGCTCGCGAAGGCCGGTTTGCCGAACGGCTTCGACGTGACGATGGACATGCCGAACGACTATCCGTACATCGAGATCGCGCAGGCGCTGCAGGCGAACTTCGCGCAGGGCGGCATCCGCGTGAAGCTGATCCCCGGCGATGCGAAACAGGCGATCGGCAAGTACCGCGCGCGCCAGCACGACATCTTCGTCGGCGAATGGTCGCCCGACTACATGGACCCGAACAGCAACGCGCGCGGCTTCGCGTGGAATCCGGACAACTCGGACCAGTCGCCGACCAAGATGCTCGCGTGGCGCAACAGCTGGGACATTCCGCAATTGACGAAGGACACCGAGGCCGCGCTCGTCGAGCCGTCGCCCGCGAAGCGCGAGCAGCGCTACGAGGCGCTGCAGAAGGCCGTGCTCGCGAACTCGCCGTTCATCATCATGTTCGAGAAGGTCGTGCAGGTCGCGACGCGCCCCGGCACGACCGGGCCGGAAATCGGGCCGATCAACGACCTCGTGTCATACCGGACGCTCGCGAAATAATCGCGGCCTCCCGCACGGCCTGCCATGCCGGTGCGCGGGTAATCGCCGTGGCCTGCCGCGCCTGCGCTAGGCCGTGCGGCAGCGGCGATCTACAATAACCGACGCCACGGGAGGCCGGCCGCGTCCGGCGACCGCTGCAACCCTCGAATTCGCTTCGCCAAGGAAAACAGGATGCGCACGCTACAACAACTGCGGATGGAGTTCCTGCAGTACAAGATCGAGCCGATCGGCTGGCTCGGCGACAGCCCTTCCCGCTTCGACTTCTATACGGAGACGGCCGTCGGATGCGACAGCATCCTCGAGCTCGGCGTGTTTACCGGGCTGACCACGACGGCCTTCATGCTCGCGCAACCGAAGCGCCTCGTGTCGGTCGACATCTCAGACGAATACTTCCACATCCGGCCCGAATTGGAGCAGGCGGCGAAAGACCTGTCGATCGACTTCGAATTCAGGATCGCCGACGATCTCGCGATGGAGCCGCTGGCATCCGACCTGTTGTTCATCGACACCACGCATACGTACGAGCAGACGCTCGCCGAACTGAACCGGTTCGGCCCGCTGGCACGCAAGAAGATCGTGCTGCACGACATGACCACGGCCGGCGTTTACCAGGCCGTGTTCCAGTGGCTGTGGGACAACAAGCAGTTTCATATTACGTATCACGACAGCCGCGGTTGCGGCGCGATCGTCTGCGAGCGCCACGTCGGCTACTGAGCCGGGCGCGCGCAACGGGGAGAGAACATGCATCCGAGCGAGCACGCGGTCTGCGTGGCGATCAACGACAACAACCGCGCATGGTACGAAATGCTCGTGCCGTTCCTGCTGTCGCTGCGGCACACCGGCTACGACGGGCGTATCGCGGTGATCGGCTACGGGCTGTCGGAACGCAAGCGGCACATCCTGGCGAGCCAGTCGGTCGACGTGATCGAAGCGTCGAGCGCGTATGCGCTGCCGGTCGGCCGCTTCATCGAGGCCGCCGACTATTGCGCGCGCAACCCGCAGATCCGCAAGCTCGCGCTGTACGACGCCGACATCTGGTTCTGCGCCCCCGGGTTCGACCTGTTCTCGCAGATCGGCGACGACCGGATCCACGTGTGCCCCGATCCGCTGTTCTGCACGTTCGTCGTGACGCCGCTGATCGGCGAACGGCGCGACCATCATTGGCGGCTCGTCGTCGACGAGGTCAAGGCGCGCCACGGCGGCGCGTTGCAGGCCGGGCTCGTCGCGGGAACGGCCGACGCCTGGGCGCGCTATGCGGACCACCTGCGCGACTGCATCGCCCGCGTCGGCACCGACTTCCAGGAATGCTTCGGGATCGACACGACGTTCCTGCATCTGTGGAGCGCGCAAGGCGAAACGGCGCTGCTCGATCCGGTCCAGAACTTCGTCAGCAAGAACGGCATTCACGAATCGTTCGACGAACGCGACGGCAGCACGACGCTCCGCCATCGCGGCGAGCCGATCCGCGCGCTGCACATGACCGGCGATATCCGCTTCTTCGACCGGTGGCGCTACTACGCGAACCACGTCGACGCGGCGCTGCGCGACGGCGCGCCGTTCGCGCTGTCGGACGGCACGCCGTCGCCGTCCGATGCGATCGCCGCGCGCATCGCGGCGACGGACTACGTGCGATCGGCCGGATTGACCGTTGCGTCCGCGGCGATCGAGGGAAGCGCGGGCGCCTATCTGCAGGCGATCGACGAACCGGGCGGCACGATGCTCGTTGGTAGCGGAAACCATGAGGTCGTGTTCACCGCGACACGCGACATCGCGCGACTCAACGTGTACGCCACGCACCCGTCCGGCTCGCCGTCGCCGCTGCGGACCGACGTGCTGGTCGACGGGCAGGCTCAGCGCAAGGGCACCGAACTGATGGCGCATTTCTGGTATCAGGTCGTGGCCGGCGCCGTCATCACGCTGCGTTCGACGAGCCTCGGCGGCCAGCAGTGCAATGCGATCTGGCGGCTGCGCGAAGCGCCGGACATGCAGCAGTAGGCAGCGGCCCGTTCGCCGTGGCGCAACGGGTCACCGCACGCCCCGTTCAATTGAACGCCGCCCACACCAGGTACGCATTCAGCCCGACGATCACGATCGTCGCCGCGCCGGCGACGATCCGCAGCGGCATCCGCATCGCGTAAGCGCCCATCACGTCCGCGCGCGCCGACAGCATCAGCAGCGCGATCATCGGCATCGGCAGCACGAAGCTCAGCGCGACCTGGCTCGCGACCATCGCGCGCGTGACGTCGCAGCCGAGCGCCACCACCGCGAACGCGGGCGCAATCGTCACCGCGCGCCGCACCCATACCGACATGCGGCGGCGGATGAAACCCTGCATCACGACCTGCCCGGCCATCGTGCCGACCACCGAACTCGACACGCCCGACGTCAGCAGCGCGACGAGAAACAGCGCGCCGGCCGCCGGCCCGAGCACCGGGATCAGCGTGTGATACGCGTCGCCGATGTCGGTCATGCCTGGCGCGCTGCGGTGGAACGCCGACGACGCCATCATCACCATCGCGAGATTCACGAACCCGGCCAGCCCGAGCGCGACGACGACCTCACGGTTCGAGAAACGCACGAGCCGCCGCCGCTCCGTGTCGTCGCGCGGCGCGGTGCGATCCTGCGTGAGGCCCGAATGCAGATACAGCGTGTGCGGCATGATCGTCGCGCCGATGATCCCGACCGCGATCGTCAGCGCCGCGCGATCCGGAATCTGCGGGACGACCAGATGGAACGCGGCCGCGTGCCAGTCCTGCGGCGCGATCAGCAGTTCGCCGAGATAACACGCGCCGATCACCCCGACCAGCGCCGCGATCGCGGCTTCCAGCGGCCGAAAGCCGTGTTTTTCGAGCGCGAGGATCGCGCAGGTCGCGAACGCCGTCGCGATCATCCCCGCGAACAGCGACAGGTGGCACAACAGGCCGAACGCGAGCGCGCCGCCGAGAAATTCGGCGAGATCGGTCGCCATCGCGGCGATCTCGGATGCGACCCACATGCTCCACACGACCGGCGCGGGGAAATGGTCGCGGCACAGCTCCGCGAGATTGCGGCCGGTCACGATGCCGAGCTTCGCCGACATCGCCTGGAACAGCATCGCGATCGCGTTCGCGGCCAGCACGACCCACAGCAGCCGGTAGCCGTAAGCGGCGCCGGCCTGGATGTTGGTCGCGAAGTTGCCGGGATCCATATAGCCGATCGACGCGATCACGGCCGGGCCGACGAATGGCAGCAGCGCGGCGAGACCGGTGCGGCGCCCTTCCAGCGCGGCGCGCGCCGCGCCGTCGGTGCGCTCGGGGGACAGGCCGGGCAGCGCGAAGCCGCCGGCGGATTTGCTCGTGACAGGAATCATGGTGGGGTTCCGTTCGGATCAGGAAGGCTTGCCCGGAAGCGGGCGCCGCGGCCGGCCTGCCGCCTGCCGGCCTCGGTAGTGGCGGCGGCGTTACAGCGGCACGACGTCGGGACGATTGCGCGGAAACTGCGCGATCACGTCCGGCGCGACGTTCAGGTGCGCTTCGACGAGCTTCGGCGGCGTGTGCGCGAGCCAGTCGGACAGCGACACTTCGGCGTAACGGTCGGTCTTGAAGATCTCGAGGAACACCAGGTCGGTCTTGCCGGTGTTCTGCACGTAGTGCCCGAGGCTCTTCTTCACGTAGCCGACGTCGCCCGCGCGGAAGTCGGCCGTCTGCGCCTTCGGCCCCGTGTCGAACACGGTCATCCGCGCCTCGCCCTGCAGGTAGTACTGCCATTCGTCCGCGTTCGGGTGCCAGTGCAGTTCGCGCATGCCGCCCGGATGCACGGTGACGAGCGCCGCCGCGACGGTCGTCGACACGTTGAAGTTGGTGCTGTCCGCGATCCGCACTTCGCCACCGCGGGTCTTCTTGACCGGCTTCATGTCGCCGAGCGAGAAAATGAACGGATGCGGCGGCGCACCGGCCGACGACGCCGACGCACGCTGCGCTTCCGCGAGCGGGCCGGGTTCGTCGCCCTGGAAGATCCACAGGTTGTCGAGCGGAACGTTCTTGAACGCATCGGCCGGCACGCCGAAGTTGAGCGCGAGCACGTCGGGCGGCGTATGTGCAACCCAGTCGGTCAGCAGCAGCGTGTTGAATTCCGATGCACGGCCGTTATCGAACGCGAGCAGGAATTCGGCGCCGTCGGTGCCGAGGCCCTGCAGCGAATGCGGCAGGCCGGGCGGGAAATACCAGAGATCGCCGGTTTTCACGTCCTGCACCGACGGCCGCCCCAGTTCGTCGAGCACCGTGATCCGGCAGCGGCCGTCGAGCATGATGGCCCACTCGGCCTGCTGGTGCCAGTGCATCTCGCGAATGCCGCCGCGCGTCAAGCGCATATTCACGCCGGAAATGGTTTCTGAAATCGCAAAATCGTCCTGCGTGACTTCGCGCGCCCATCCGCCATTTTGAATGCGTTTATGGGCATTATTGAATGACGCCCAGAATAACGGCATCCCGTTGATATCGGTGGCCGGCGGATCCTGAAACGACGGAAACTGATTCGCGATTGCCGGGTTTTTCGGTCCCGGGTCGGTCAGGCTCTGGCGGTTGCGCGCATTCACCGCGCCTTCCGGCGGGCTGTCCGGATTGCCGAACGAGGCGGCCTTGGCCGATACGGCAATACCCGCGGCGGCAATGGCGCCGGCCGTACCCGCCAGCATCTTGCGTCGAGAAAGATTCGTCATGATTTCCTCTTCATTCTTGCGATTGAGCGAATTTCCATTACGGAACAATTGCCGCTTTTCGGATTATCGAAAATCGAACATCCCGTGACGCAAGTTAAATCCAAATCGACACAAAATTTAAATGAATTATTAACCTGAATTAATGACTTAAACTGATCTGCTTTAATTTTGTAATTATTGTGGTGCGGCGGGATGTCGGACGGCGACAAGAAGAGATGGGTGTGCGCAACGCGCGATCGCGATGTCACGCAATCGATCTGGATTACTGATTACCTGGATGAAAACAGGCGGATGCCGATACGTTGAACGTCATCTAACCAGGCCGGGGGGAGATGCGATTCACTCCCGCGGCGTGTCGGCGAGCCGCTGTGCAGCGAACCGCAATCCGCCCAGAATGCGCTCCGCGACCCTCGCCGGAAACCCGGGAGGCAGCGCGGCGCCGACCGACTCGATCACGCGCGGCGTCATGTCGATCAGACGTTCGACGATTGGCGTCGCGATATCGCCGAGCAGACAGGTTTCGGCCATCGCGGTGAAGTGCCGTCGCGTGATGTCGCGCATCGCATAGTGCTTGCGCTTGCCATGCACGGCCATCGCGAGCTTCGCCTTGTGCCACGACCACTGGTTCGCGCCATCGCCTTCGACCGGCCAGATCGACATCACATCGTAGAGCGGTGTGAGGCGGAAGCGGCCCGCCGGCAGCAGACGCAGGCTGAAGTTCTTCGCATGCCCGTCCGGTGCGGCGAGCATCCAGAACACGATCAGCGCGGCGAACAATGTGTCGAGATCCTCCCGCGCCGTTTCCGACCGGCGCAAGAGGCCGGCCAGGTCAGGCACGCCGGGGCCGCCCTGCGACTCGTACTTCAGGTGAGGCGGCACGCCGAGCGCCTGGCAGAAGTCCTCCTGCGGCAGGCGCAACAGCCACCCGCCGTCACGATGCAACGCACGATCGAATCGCTCGACCGACAGGACCTTGTGCGCGCCGAAACGCACGATCGCCGCATTCGCCACCGGCAGCCCGAAGGCTCGCAGGATCGCGAGACACAACCATTCGTTCTCGACAGAGGCTGTGAGATCGGCCCGCTTGTTGCCGACCAGTCCGAGCGGCAACTTGAGAATATGCGTCGTCGGCGTTGCGCCATGCGGGCGCATCCATCGTCCGTCGTGAAACAGCAGCGCGGTCTTTTCCTGCGCACCGGCCAGCGACAACCGGAAATCGTCGTCGTCCTCGGCTCCCGTTGCCACACCGCTCGCCTGATCGAGCACGCGTGCGACGTCCTCGTCCGACAGCGGCGTACCGTCGATACGATCCAGGCCGGTTGGCGCGTCGTCTTCGGCGAGCAATTGCACCGCCCCGACGCAGTCACGGCCGAGCGCGGCGAGCAGATCGAACGGCTCGATCGTCGCCGTGCCGAACCGGGTAGCCAGCCGGCGCCGAATGGCGCCGCTGTCCGGCAGCAGGTTATCGAAGTAATGATTGACGCGTTCGCCGCGCAACGGCGCGTCGCCGACGCCGAACGGCAGCGACAACGACAACGGGCGGCCGACGGCCGACTGCTTCCACTCGGGCGCGTACAGCAGTTCCATGTCGCCGCGCGCGGGAATCCGCCATGTGCCGACCCGCTGGCCATTCGTCCAGATCGACAACGCGCGAGTGTGCGATTTGCGTCCCATCGCTTACCACTCGACGTTGGCTGCGTCGCGCCCGTCCTTCGTGCGGATGCTGAGTTCGAGACCGTACAGCGCGGTCAGTTCGAGCAACTGGCTGAGCGACAGGCTTTCGGTGCGCGTGGTTTCGAGCGACGACAGACGCGACTGGCCGACGCCGATTCGCGCCGCCGCTTCGGCTTGCGTCAAGCCCTTGGCCTGACGCGCGGAAGACAGGATTTCGCCCAGTTGCGCGGGCGTATTGACGATGAAATTCACGGCGCGGATTCCTGGAGGCAATAAACGCAGTATATTCCCGACAGACATAAACGCAAATTATTCCTGTCAGGCATAAACGCAAAATATGCCTGACAGAGATGAAAATGCACCCTGGCGTGCCGCCCCCCCCACTCTCTAACGCGTTTTCGACCCTATCACCCATCCTCACACCATAGTTTTTATCCGCTGGCGCGAATGATTTTGGCTTTGTTAGATGGATGACATTCAATCATCAGACGACAACGATCTAACAGTCGATGACCTGCGCGTTCGCCCGTACCGTCGAATCCCGCTATGCCGAGCTGACGCCGACCGCGAAGCGCATCGCGAGCTACATGCTCGCGAACCTCGACCGGCTCGGGCTCGAGACGGCCGACCAGATCGCGCAGCAGGCCGGCACCAGCGGCATCTCGGTCGGGCGTTTCCTGCGCAGCGTCGGTTATCGCAATCTCGACGACCTGAAACGCGAGCTGCGCGGCGGCGGCGATCGCCCGTGGATGATCACTGACCGGCTCGACGAGTACCGCCGCGTCGCCGGCACGCAACCGGCCGACGGCAACAGCGGCGACGGCGGCGACGGTGCGCTCGCGTCGTCGCTCGAGCGCGAACTCGACGCGATCCGCCACGTGTACCGGCTCGCCGAAGGCCCCGTGTTCGCGCAGGTCGCCGACCGCATCGCCCATGCCGACGCCGTGTTCATCCTCGGCATCCAGTCGACGCGCGGGATCAGCACCGCGTTCAGCAGCTATCTCGAATACCTGCGCCCGCGCGTGTTCTATTCCGACGGCCAGTCGGGTTCGTATGTCGATTCGCTGAACTCCGAATTCGAGCGGCCGTACTGCATCGTCACCGACACACGCGCATATTCGCGCAGCGCGCGCCGCTATTGCCAGGCGGCCGCCGAGCGCGGGCAGCCGTTCGCGCTGGTCACCGATCTGTCGTGCCCGTGGGCACGCGAATGGCCGGCCGACCTGCTGCAGGTGAAGACCGACGTCGGCCAGTTCTGGGATTCGCTCGCGCCGCTCACCTGCCTGTTCAACCTGCTGATCACGGCCGTCGTCGACCGCCTCGGCCCCGCGATCGACCGGCGCGTCGCGCGCAACCGCGAACTGCAGCACACGTTCGACCAATTCGAATCCTGAGCGAGCCTGAATGAACCCGAACCGCCGATGAACGACCACTGCCTCGTCGAAATCACGCCCGCCACGCATCGCGTCGAGCTCGACCTCGTCTACGCGACCGACCGCAACCTGACCGGCAAACCGATCTACCGCCGCGCGCACTGCCTGCTGCTGGAGCCGGCCGAAGCCGCACTGCGCCGCGCGGTGAGCGTCGCCGCGCAGGCCGGCTTCACGCTGCGCATCTACGACGCATACCGGCCGCCGCAGGCGCAGCAGGTGCTGTGGGATTTCCTGCCCGACCCGAACTTCATCGCCGATCCCGGCCACGGCTCGAATCACAGCCGCGGCACCGCGCTCGACCTGACGCTCGTCCGCGCGAATGGCGAACCGCTCGACATGGGTACCGGCTTCGACGAGATGGTCGCCGCGTCGGGCCACTTCCACGCGGGGCTGCCCGAAGCCGTGCAGCGCAACCGCCTGCTGCTGCTCGGCGTGATGCACGCGGCCGGCTTCGCGCACGACGACGACGAGTGGTGGCACTACGAACTGCCCGGCTCGCGCGCGTTGCCGCAGATCGACAACGCGGCAAGCGGCCCGTGGCGCCTGATGTGATGGCCATACGCATTCCCCTCACCGTTCACGTTCGACGACTTCAACGACACATGGAGCGCAGATGAAACCCCTGACATCCCGGCTCGTCGCGGCGCTGGCCGCCGCATCCGTTCTCGCCGCCGTTCCGCTTTCCGCCGCGCACGCGGAAACGCCGAAGGACATGTTCGTGATGGCCACGCTGCTCGACGAATTCACGACGCTGGACCCGGGCGAGATCTACGAGCTGGTGCCGGAGGAATACGTCGCGAACACGTACGACCGGCTCGTGCGCGTCGACCTGCGCGATCCGTCGAAATTCAACGGCGACGTCGCGCAGTCGTGGACGGTGAGCACCGACGGGCTGACCTATACGTTCAAGCTGCGCCCCGGACTCAAGTTTCACTCGGGCAACCCGCTGACGGCCGACGACGTCGCGTGGTCGATCCAGCGCGCGGTGCTGCTCGACAAGGGCCCGGCCGCCGTGCTGACCGGCATCGGGCTCACGAAGGCGAACGTCGTCGCCAACGTGAAGAAGCTCGACGACCAGACGGTGTCGATCACCACCGACCGGAAATACGCGCCGACCTTCGTGCTGAACGTGCTCGGCTCGTGGCCCGCATCGGTGCTCGACAAGAAGCTGCTGCTGTCGCACCAGCAGGGCAACGACTTCGGCAACGCGTGGCTGAAGACCAACGAGGCCGGCTCCGGCGCGTACAAGCTGGTCAAGTGGGCGGCCGGCGACAGCATCGTGCTGCAGCGTTTCGACGGCTACCGGCTGCCGCTCGCGATGAAGCGCATCGTGCTGCGCCACGTGCCCGAAGCGGCGAGCCAGCGCCTGCTGCTGGAAAACGGCGACGTCGATGCGGCGCGCGACCTGAGCCCCGACGATCTCGCGTCGGTCGTGAAATCCGGCAAGGCGAAGGTGACGGCGTCGCCGCAGGCAACGCTGCTGTATCTCGGCCTGAACACGAAGAACCCGACGCTCGCGAAACCCGACGTCCAGGAAGCGCTGAAGTGGCTCGTCGACTATGCCGGCATCCAGGGCAACGTCGTGAAGACGACCTACAAGGTGCACCAGACCTTCCTGCCCGAAGGCTTCCTCGGTACGCTGAACGCGAATCCGTACAAGCTCGACGTCGCGAAGGCGAAGGCGCTGCTCGCGAAGGCCGGCGTGCCCAACGGCTTTTCGGTGACGATGGACGTGCGCAACGACTACCCGTACACGGAGATCGCGCAGGCCGTGCAGGCGAACTTCGCGCAGGCGGGCATCAAGGTGCAGCTGATCCCCGGCGACAACAAGCAGACGCTCGCGAAATACCGCGCGCGCCAGCACGACATCTACATCGGCGAATGGTCGGCCGACTACATCGACCCGCACAGCAACGCGCAGGGTTTTGCGTGGAATCCGGACAACTCCGACAAGTCGAGCTATAAAATGCTGGCCTGGCGCAATAGCTGGGACATCCCGCAACTGACGAAGGAAACCGACGCCGCGCTCGCCGAACCGACCGCCGCGAAACGCGCGCAACGGTATCAGGCGATGCAGAAGGACATGCTCGCGCGCTCGCCGTTCGTGATCATGTTCGAGAAAGTCGCGCAGGTCGCGACGCGGCCCGGCGTGAGCGGGCTCGACGTCGGGCCGATCAACGATCTGGTGTCGTACCGTAACCTGAAGAAGCAATAAGATTCGCCGCATGTCGACTCCCGCCTCCTCTCTCGAAGCACTGCGCACGCTGCCCGCGCGGCGCCCGGCCGTGCGCTGGGCGTTGCGCGTGCTGCGCTGGGCGCTTACACTCGCCGTCACGTTCGCGGGGCTGCTCGCGCTGACGTTCGTGATCGGCCGCAAGGTGCCGATCGATCCGGTACTCGCGATCCTCGGCGATCGCGCATCGGCCGAGGCATACGCGGCCGAACGCATCGCGCTCGGGCTCGACAAGCCGCTCGTCACGCAATTCCTGATCTATGTGCGCGACGTGCTGCACGGCAATCTCGGCGTGTCGCTGCTGACGGCGAACCCGGTGCTCGACGACATCAAGCGCGTGTTCCCGGCCACGCTCGAACTGGCGACGATCGCGACGCTGATCGGCATCGCGATCGGCGTGCCGCTCGGCGTCGCGGCCGCCGTGAAGCACAACCGGCCGATCGACCACATCGCACGTTTCGTCGGGCTGATCGGCAATTCGGTGCCCGTGTTCTGGCTCGGGCTGATGGGGCTGCTGCTGTTCTACGCGCGGCTGCACTGGGTCGGCGGCCCCGGCCGGCTCGACCCCGTGTATGACGGGATGGTCGATACGCGCACCGGCAGCCTGCTGATCGACTCAGCGCTCGCCGGCGAGTGGGACGTGTTCCGCAACACGGTGTCGCACATCGCGCTGCCGGCCGCGATCCTCGGCTACTACTCGGTTGCGTACCTGAGCCGCATGACGCGCTCGTTCATGCTCGACCAGTTGAGCCAGGAATACATCGTCACCGCGCGCGCGAAGGGCTTGTCGGAGCGCCGCGTGATCTGGCGGCACGCGTTCGGCAACATCGCGGTGCCGCTGCTCACCGTGATCGCGCTCACGTACAGCAACCTGCTCGAAGGCTCGGTGCTGACCGAGATCGTGTTCGCGTGGCCGGGGCTCGGCTCGTACCTGACGGGCGCGCTGCTGAACGCCGACATGAGCGCGGTGCTCGGCGCGACGCTCGTGATCGGCGCGATGTTCATCACCGTCAACCTGCTGACCGACGCGCTGTACCGCGTGTTCGATCCGCGTGCGCGCTGAGGGCCATGCCGACATGACCGCTGCCACCCTGCTTCTTTCATCGCTTATCCGGAAGGTCGTCCGATCATGAATGCCGAGCGCCTCACGCTGCGCGCGTGGCTGCTGTCCGATGCACCCGCATCGCGTTCGCAGGCCGCGCTCGGCCTCGCGTACCGACGCTGGCGCCGCTTCGCCACGAATCCGCTCAACCTGTTCGGGCTCGCGATCCTCGTCGCGCTGATCGTCGTCGCGATCATCGGCCCGCTGATCATGCCGCACGATCCGCTGCGCCAGGTGCTGTCCGATCGCCTGCTGCCGCCCGGCTCGCCGTCGCACTGGCTCGGCACCGACCAGCTCGGCCGCGACATCCTCTCGCGGCTGATCGCCGGTTCGCGCCTCACGCTCGGCATCGCGCTGCTCGTCGTCGTGATCGTGGTGCCGATCGGCCTGCTGATCGGCACCACGGCCGGTTATTGCGGCGGCTTCGTCGACAGCGTGCTGATGCGCATCACCGACGTCGCGCTCGCGTTCCCGAAGATCGTGCTGGCGCTCGCATTTGCGGCCGCACTCGGGCCCGGCGTGATCAACGCGGTGGTCGCGATCTCGATCACCGCGTGGCCCGCCTATGCGCGGCTCGCGCGCGCGGAGACGATCCGCATCGCGCAGGCCGACTTCATCCACGCCGCACGGCTGCAGGGCGCGTCGGGCCCGCGCATCCTGCTGCGCTACATCGTGCCGCTGTGCATGTCGTCGGTGATCGTGCGCGCGACGCTCGACATGGCCGGCATCATCCTGACCGTCGCGGGTCTCGGTTTCCTCGGCCTCGGCGCGCAACCGCCGAGCCCCGAGTGGGGCTTCATGGTCGCGTCGGGCCGCAACGTGCTGCTCGATGCATGGTGGGTCGCGACGCTGCCCGGCATCGCGATCCTGCTCGTGAGCCTCGCGTTCAACCTGCTCGGCGACGGGCTGCGCGACGTGTTCGATCCCCGCCATGGAGCCTGACATGTCGATGAATTCCGCCACCGCGCCCGCACCGCTCTGCGAGATCCACGGCCTGAAGATCGGCTTTCGCGGACACGACGGCGTCGTCTCGGACGCCGTGCGCGACCTGTCGCTGACGCTCGCGCCCGGCGAACGGCTCGGCATCGTCGGCGAATCGGGCTCCGGCAAGTCGCTCACAGGCCGCGCATTGCTGGGCCTATTGCCCGACGCCGCGCGCTGGTCGGCGCGCACGATGCGCTTCGCGGGCCACGACCTGCTCGCGATGAACCCGCGCGAACGCCGGCGGCTGTGCGGCAGCCAGATGGGCATGATCCTGCAGGACCCGAAATATTCGCTGAACCCGGTGATGACGGTCGCGAAACAGATGGGCGAAGCGTTCCGGCTGCACGAGCCCGGGCTGCGCGGCCGCGCGCTGCGCGAACGGATCGTCGACGCGCTCGCGGCCGTGCAGATCCGCGACCCGGCGCGCGTCGCCGACGCATATCCGCACGAGCTGTCGGGCGGCATGGGCCAGCGCGTGATGATCGCGATGATGGTGTCGACCGGGCCGCGCCTGCTGATCGCCGACGAGCCGACGTCCGCGCTCGACGTTGCAGTCTCGATGCAGGTGCTCGCGGTGCTCGACGCGATGATCGCGCGGCACGGCACGGGCCTGATGTTCATCAGCCACGACCTGCCGCTCGTGATGTCGTTCTGCGATCGCGTCGCGGTGATGTACGCGGGCCGCGTGGTCGAAACCTGCGCCGCGCGCGACCTCCGCGACGCGTCTCATCCCTATACGCGCGGGCTGCTCGCGGCGAACCCGCCGCTTTCGAATCCGCCCGACGAACTGCCCGTGCTGCGGCGCGATCCGGCGTGGCTCGATCCGGCGCCGCAAACCATCCCGCCCGCCGATCGCCAGGAGGCCGCACGATGATCGACGTCGATCACGCATCGATCCGTTTCCCCACCCGCACGGGTCACGTCGACGCGGTGCGCGACGCGAGCTTCGCGGTGCGCGACGGCGAGGTATTCGGGCTCGTCGGCGAATCGGGTTCCGGCAAGTCGACGTTGCTGCGCGCGCTGACGGGCCTCGTGCCGCTCGCGGCCGGCAGCCTGTCGATCGACGGAAGGCCGGTCGACGGTACGCTCGATCGCGCTTTCCGCCGCCACGTGCAGATGGTGTTCCAGGATCCGTACGCGTCGCTGCACCCGCGCTTCACGGTCGACCAGACGCTGCGCGAGCCGCTGTCGATCCACGGGATCGACGACGCCGATGCGCGGATCGCCCGCGCGCTGTCCGAAGTCGGGCTCAGCCCCACGTTCCGCTTCCGCTATCCGCACCAGTTGTCGGGCGGCCAGCGGCAGCGCGTCGCGATCGCGCGCGCGCTGATCGTCGAGCCGCGCGTGCTGCTGCTCGACGAGCCGACATCGGCGCTCGACGTATCGGTGCAGGCCGAGATCCTGAACCTGCTGCGCCGCCTGCATCGCGAGCGTAACCTGACGATGATCCTCGTCAGCCACAACCTCGCGGTGATCGGCTTCCTGTGTCAGCGCGTCGCGGTGATGCAGCATGGCGAGATCGTCGAGCAGCTGCGAATCGAGGACGTGCGTGCCGGGCAGGTCGCGCGCGACTACACGCGCACGCTGCTGCAGGCAACCGAAGGCTACCGCCGTCTCGACCCGGTGACGGACGCACCCACCGCCTGACATCTGCACGACGTGCCGGCGTGCGATACTCGGCACGCGATGCGTCGGCTTGCCACCGCATGGAACCCTGGTGCGCCGCACGGGTCAACTTCCTTTCGTCAACAGCTCAACAGCAATAGGGAGGCGTTCATGCTGCAATTCATCGAAACCCTGGTCGTCGGGCTCATCGTCGGCCTCCTCGCCCGCGCGCTCAAGCCGGGCGACGACAAGATGGGCATCCTGATGACCATCGTGCTCGGCATCGTCGGCTCGCTGGTCGCCGGCTACGTCGGCCGCGCCGCCGGCTGGTATGCGCCGGGCCAGGGCGCTGGCTGGATCGCGTCGATCATCGGCGCGATCGTGCTGCTGATCGTCGTCGGCGCGGTGCGCAAGCGCATGGCCTGATCGCACGTATCACACGTCAATCGCGGCAACGGTCGCTCACGACGAGCGGCCGTCCCGTCACCTGCATCGCATCCCCCCGCTTGAACCGCATCACGCCCGGCAATCGGTTCGCTGTCCATCGCATGCGCGGCTTTCCATGCGTATTCCATCCGCAATGCACCTATCGAACCGGAATCGACCGGCATGCGAATGGCGCGCGATGCATAGCCATCCGCCGGATTCGATATCGTGACTGTCGAGTCCATGCCGCCCCCTTCGGACGTGATTCGGATACGCATCTGGATCGCACGAACCTCCGCACGCGGTCATGCGTCCGGTGCACGCCGCAGCACGCCGAGTGCGCGGCGAATCCGGTCCGCCGGCCCATCACCATCGGCTGACGTATCGTCGCCGACGCCAGCAAATCTCCCCACTCACTTGAGCATGCGCCCGACGATTCAGCGTCGGCCCTGTCGTCACCGGCGCAATGAACGCGCCCGCGTGCGACGCCGTCGCGCCAGCCGGAAGTAGTCACGCAGCACGCGTGCGTCGGCTCGGCCGCTGCCCGAATTGCCACTCGGCCGGCTCCTTCGAATACCTCGTCGAGTTTCCGCATATCCCGCTTCAGCGTGGATCGCTTCATGGTTTTCCGTCGACCCATGACCACCACGCCCTCATCGCGCGCCGGACGTCTGAACACGTTCACGCATCGGCGAATCATATTCCCGGCCCCCGCCCAATGCGCCAGGCCCGCAAATTTAGTACGCGTACTAATGCCATGGAAATAAAACTCGTTGTTGTCCCATTAACCTGACATTTCCATTACATCAAAATAAACACCGAAACACGTTTCATGTTTTTCGAATCATGAGAAGTGATTTCCAGACCTTATCCAAACAGGAGTTCCGATATGAAAATCAACCCAATCTCCGGCGTACTGTCGTCTCTCCTCATTGTGGCGGGTATCGCGGTTTCGTCCAACGCACATGCAGTGGACGGCACCGTTTCGTTCTCGGGCGAAGTCATTTCGTCCACCTGCAAGATCGAAGGCCAGTCCAACGATCTCTCCGTCACGCTTCCCCCGGTCAGCACGGCCGCGCTCGACGCCGTCGGCTCCGTTGCCGGGCGCACGCCGTTTTCGCTGTCGCTTAGCGGATGTACCGTTGGCGACGGCAATCCGGTGAAGGTCGGCGTGTTGTTCGAGCCGGGTGCGAACGTCGATCAGTCGACCGGCCGCCTGACGGCGGACACCGGCGCCGGCAAGGCCGAAGGCGTTCAACTCAACGTGCTCGACGCGCAGCAGAAACATATCCCGGTCGGCTCGCAATCCTCCACCAACACGCAGATGGTCGACATCGGCGAGAACGGCACCGCAAAGCTCGACTATTTCACCGAGTACTACGCAGCCGACGCGGTCAAGGCCGGGACCGTCACGTCGCGCGTCGAATATTCGCTGATCTACCAGTGATGGCGCACGCCGGAGGCGCCTGACGCACTCCCGCAGTCGTTCCGCGCGACCGGCAGAGCACCCGCACCCCGCCGGTCGCATCACTCGACCACACGGACACATCGATGAAATTACCGAATCTTCTCTGCACGTTCCTCGTCGCCACCGCCGCCTGGGCATCCCACGCCGATGCAAGCGTCGTGATCGCCGGCACGCGCGTGATCTTTCCGTCCAGCGAGCGGGAAGTCACGATCCAGCTGACGAACGACGGCAAGCGGCCCGCACTGGTCCAGACGTGGGTCGACAACGGAGACAGTCATGCATCGCCGGAACACATCGATGTGCCGTTTCTCCTCGCACCCGCCATGTTCAGGATGGACCCGGGCAACGGACAGACGCTGCGCCTGATTCATACGGGCACGCCGCTTCCGGCCGATCGGGAATCGCTGTTCTGGCTAAACGTGCTCGAGGTGCCGCCGAAGGCGGAAGCCGCCGACGACCGGAACCGGATCCAGCTCGCCTTTCGCTCGCGCATCAAGCTTATGTATCGCCCGCAGGAACTGAAGGGCGACGCCGGTACCGCACCGCAGCAGGTCACCTGGCGCGTGGTTCGCTCGGATGCCGGCCGATATGCGCTGGCCGCCACGAACCCCACGCCGTACGTCGTCAATTTCGGCAACGTGATACTGAAATCCGCCGGACACCGGCATGACGCCGGCGCCGGCTACGTATTGCCGGGCACCACACAGCAATTCCCGATCAAGGATCTCGCCGGCCCGCCCGCCGCGAATGCATCGGTCGAATTCGGCAGCATCAACGACTGGGGCGCGGTAACCGACATCGAACGCCCCGTGTCCGCTGCCCCGTAATACCCCGTCCGGACGGCTGGCGACCCGACCCGCCGCGTTTTATCCCTCCCGCTCGCTTTCACTCAAGCGAGCCGCGCCACCGGCGCGGCGCGATGCCGACGCACGTCCGTCGACGATATCTCGCGCAGGCCGACGTCGCCAGCCCAGTCCTGGTGCCTGACAGGAACCGCGAATGAACCCGATTCGACATCCATATCGCACGCCGCTCGCTACGCCGCGCGAAAAACTGCTTCACCTGCTGGTGCTCGGCTGCATCGCCGCATGGGCAAACGACGGCCGCGCCGAACCGACGCCGGCACCGAATCCGCCGACCCAGCTTGCGCACGTCGAATTCGACGACGCCTTTCTCGCGAATCGCGTCGGCAAGGATTTCGACATCTCGCGCTTCGCGCAACGCAACATCGCGGCGCCGGGCATCTACAGTCTCGACATCTACGTCGGACCGGAATGGGTCGGCCGCCACGACGTCCGTTTCGAGGTCGTGCCTGGTGCGGAGGATGCGCGGCCCTGCTTCGATGACACGCTGCTGAAACGCGTCGGTGTCGATTTCGGCAAGCTCGCGCCGGATGTCGTCTCGCAACTGAGCGGAGAGCACGCCTGCCTGTCGATCGAACGCGTCGTGCCGGAAGCCCGCGCCACGTTCGACTTCGCGCGGCAGACGTTGACGCTGAGCGTTCCCCAGGCGTCGCTGGCGCGCCAGGCGCGCGGGTATGTCAGCCCCGATCAATGGAGTTCGGGTGTTCCCGTCGGCATCCTCGGCTACAACGCGAACCTCTACACGTTCAAGAACGCGGGCCAGCCGGCGCAGACGCAGGGGTACCTCGGACTGAGCGGCGGCGTCAACGTCGGCAACTGGCACCTTCGGCACGAAGGCTCGTATACGTGGTCCTCGCAAGGCGAGCACCGGTATCAGGACATCGCAACCTACCTCCAGCGCGATCTGCCGTCGATATCGTCGCAGCTCGTCGTCGGCGAAAGCTACACCACGGGCGAGCTGTTCGACTCGACGCAATTCCGCGGCGTGCGCCTGTCCACGGACGACCGCATGCTGCCCGACTCGCTGCGGGGCTATGCGCCGGTGGTGCGCGGTATCGCGAACTCCAACGCGAAAGTGACGATCCGCCAGAACGGCGTAACGATCTACGAAACGACCGTCGCGCCCGGCAATTTCGAAATCGACGATCTTTATCCGACCGGTTATGGCGGCGACCTTCACGTCGCCGTCACCGAATCCAACGGCGACGTCCATACGTTTACCGTGCCGTACGCGGCCGTGCCGCTGTCGCTGCGCCCCGGCATCGGCCGCTACAGCTTCGTCGCCGGCACGCTGAACGACACGCAGGGCGGGAGTCATCCGCTCTTCGCGCAAGCGACGTACCAGCGCGGATTGACCAACCTGCTGACCGCCTACGGTGGCGCGACGATCGCGGGCGGCTATGCGTCGTTCATGATCGGCGGCGCCTTCAACACGTCGTTCGGCGCGATCGGCGCGGATATCACGCATGCGACGACGTCGATTCCCGGCATCCGGCGCTTCAACGGCTCGAGCGTGCGCGTCAGCTACGCGAAGTCGGTCGCGGCGACCGGCACCGATATCGCTATCGCCGCCTATCGGCATTCCACGAGCGGCTATTTCGGGCTCAACGATGCGATGCAGGCGCGCGCCGGACGACAGGACGCGGCGATCTGGCGGCCGCGTCATCGTGCGTCGCTGACGTTGACCCAGCGCCTCGGCGAAAAGGGCGGACGCTTCAATGTCGTCGCGGCGGCGTCGAACTACTGGAACCGTGCGGGCGCCGACGTCAATTACTCGCTCGGCTACACCAACCAGTTCAGGAACGTTTCGTACAGTCTCACGGCAACGCGTCAGCGCAATGCCGGCGGCGCGATGGGCACGCTCTATCACGCGAGCGTCACCGTCCCGCTCGGCGGCAAGCAACCGGTCACGCTCACCGGCAACGTGTCGCGCGACACCTTCGGCCGCACGCGCGTTCAATCGACGCTGTCGGGCACGCTCGGAACCGATCACGCGCTTTCGTACGGCATCAGCGCCAACCACGTGTCCGGCACCGGCACATCGACGACCGACGGCAGCGCCAACGTGACATATCGTGCGCGCGGCGCGGAATTCAGCGCCAGCGGCGGCGGCGGCGCCGACTACCAGCAAGGCTCGGTCGCCGTACGCGGCGCGGTGGTCGCGCACGGCGGCGGCATCACGTTCTCGCAACCGGTATCCGAAACGTTCGCCATCGTCGAAGCGCCTGGCGCGGCCGGCGCACGCGTCGCGAATGCGACCGGTGTGCGGATCGACGGCAACGGCTATGCGGTTGTGCCCTACCTGACGCCGTACAACGTCAACACGATATCCCTCGATCCGAAAGGCATCTCGATGGATGTCGAAATGAAGGAAACGAGCCGGCAGATCGCACCGCGCGCGGGTGCCGTACCACTGATCCGGTTCTCGACCGAGACCGGCCGCACGGCAATCGTCCACGCACGTCAGCAGGACGGCGCGCCGTTGCCGTTCGGCGCGGCGGTCCACGACGAAACGGGCAAGGAAATCGGCATCGTCGGCCAGGCGAGCCGGATCCTCGCGCGCGGACTGAACGATGGCGGAGCGCTGACCGTGCGATGGGGGACGGACGATGGTTCGGTGTGCCGGATCGCGTACGCGCTGCCGACCGTCAAGCGTCAGCGGAAGGCAACGGCGGTTCAGGCGATCAACGGCGTCTGCGCGCCAACGGCAACGATCGCCGGTAATCAATAATCGACAAGGAAATCCTATGTTCCGCTTCCGTCAATCGACCGTATGGAATCGAACCGTTCACGCGGTGCACGCCGGTGACGCACGCACACGCGACGTACCGCAGCGGCCACGGAAGGCCAGGCTGTGCACGACCGTCCTGCTGGCGGCGACAGCGTTGGCTCCGTCTGTTGCCGCAGCCACGAATTTCTTTACCGCGTTCGGCAGCGGATCGATTACGGTACCGTCGACCACGCCGCAGGGAACGGTCCTGGCACGCGACTACCTCACGCCGCAGGAATTTTGCGGTGCCAGCACTTGCCAGATAACAGGCGCGAGCCTGGCCAACAAAGGCAATATCATCTGGGGCTGGACAGACGGGCCCGACCTTGAAACGAACGTTTCCGGCGTATCGACACGGATGCTCATCGACGGCGTTCCGCTCACGCAGTCGAGCCCGATGACGCTGCGCAACATGGCCGAGGTCCAGTTGTTCCGCGACAGCCGTGCCGCCAAGAACGGATCGCTGAATTCGGGCTCGTTCTCCCAGTACTTCAGCGTCAACTACAAGTCCGGACTGCTGGGCGACACGACGATCGTCTACCTCTCCGCGAGCGTCACCTTCATCCAGGGCACCTGTTCCGTTCCCGACCAGACCGTCACACTGCCGTCCGTTCAACATCATGTCTTCACCGGCGTCGGCTCGACGGCGGGCACGACGGAATTTCAGCTCCGCCTGAACAACTGCCCGGCCGGCTACAACCGGGTCGGCTATCAGCTCTCTCCGTTGGACGGCGTGGTCGCCGACAGCAGCGGCACGCTGCAATTGCGCCCGGATGCCACCGCGAAGGGTATCGGCATCCGGATCACCGACGGCGTGAGCGGCGAAGCCATGACGTTCCAGAAATCGCACACGGTCACCAGTTACAGGAGCAGCACCGGCGGCTCGCCGTCGATTCCTCTGCGTGCGTCGTACGTGCAGACCGGCGATACCGTTCGCGGCGGGTCCGTCCGAGCCGCCGCGCAGGTGCTGATCGATTACCAGTAACGTCCGGCGGTGCCGTGCGACCTCCCGTCCGCCGCATGGCGCCGCATTCGCCACACCGGGTCATGCCCGGATATACCCCGACTTGCCGCATCAAAAGTCGGCGCTATATTTGATCGAACACGGTCTACGTTGTCCGTTGGTTCGAATCATTCACTCTCATCCACTCAAGAGATTCGATGAATTGCCGTTTACGCACTTAGCACCGCAGCGTTGACGGACTGCCACCCGAGCGGCCCCGCTGCGACGCGCTTCCTCTCTGGAGCCTGTCATGAAGCATCGTGTGATCGCCGCCTCGTTCGCGTTGGCTGCCTCGCTTCTGGCCACGTCCTCGTCCTTTGCCGCCGGCGCGTCCGGCATCATTCACTTTTCCGGCATGATCGTCGAGCCGCCCTGCTCGTTCGCGCTCGATACGGCCGACGCCGCGCAAGCGCGCGTGCGCCCCGACTGCCCGCGGCCGGCGACCGGCCAGATCGCGTTCGTCGACGCGGCGAGCCAGCAGGCCGTCAAGACCACGACCTTTACTCAGGCTTCGCGCGCAATCGTTTTACCGAAGCGTCCGGGCAACGATCTTGCGCCGATGATCGCCGTTGTGACATACCAGTAACACCGGTCGGCCGCGCGGTGCGCGGCGGTTCCGACGCGGCCGCGCGTCAGTCTCGATGGCGCGCGATCCACTCGCTGAACGCGCGGATCTTCTGCTGGCTGCCGATGGTCTCGGGATACACGAAGAAGTAGCGCGCGCCGGTTTCGAGCACGAGGTCGAACGGCCGTTCGAGCCGGTGCGCACTGACGTCGTCATCGACGAGCGTCACGTCGCCGATCGCGATGCCGAAGCCCTGCATCGCCGCGTTGGTCGCGAGATCGAGCGTGTCGAACGTCGGCCCGCGCGCGGGATCGACGCCGCGCTCGCCCGCATGATCGAGCCAGGCACGCCAGTCGCGATGGTCGCGCGTCGGATGCAGCAGCGTATGACGCGCGAGATCGCCGACCGCATCGAGCGGCGACGCCTGCCGCAGTTCGGGCGCACACACGGGCGTCAGCCGCTCGTCGAACAGCGGCAGCGCGAATACGCCCGGGCCCGGTGATGTGCCGTAGACGACCGCCGCGTCGAATGGCTCGGTCGAGAAATCGACGACGTGCTGCCACGCGGTCGTGATCTGCACATGGAGATCGGGATGCTCGCCCTGGAAGCGCATGATGCGCGGCAGCATCCAGCGCATCACGCAGGTCGGCACCTTCAGCGCGAGATCGGTGCGCTGCCGCGTGAGCTTCATCGAGATGTCCTCGATCCGCGCGAAGCTGTCGTTGACGACCGGCAGCAGTTGCTCACCCTCCGCCGTCAGCGTGAGGCCCTTCGCATGCCGCTTGAACAGCGGAAAGCCGTAGTGCGCCTCGAGCGTCTGGATTTGCCGGCTCACCGCGCCCTGCGTGATGCACAGCTGCTCGGCCGCGCGCGTGAAGCTGCGGTGGCGAGCCACCGTCGAGAAGATCTGCAGCGCGTGCAGAGGCGGAAGTCGGCGCATGACGAGGCACGAGAAACGGAAGAACGGCGCGCCGACATCGGCGCGCGCTGACCGACACGATAAGCCAAACGCCGGCTTTGCGCGAGACGCGAAACGCGGATCGCTCAGGCCGTCGCGACGAGCGCGCCCGCCGCGATGCGCGCCGCCGATGCGACGACGTCCGCGCGGGCAGCCGCGTCGGCCTGCGGCTGCGTGAACGACACGGCCATCACGAGCGGCGCGCGCGACGGCGGCCACAGCACCGCGACGTCGGTTGTCGTGCCGTAACCGCCCGTGCCGGCCTTGTCCGCGACGCGCCAGCCGGGCGGCACGCCCGCCGCGATGCCGGTCGCGCCGCGCGCGCCGCCGGTCATCCATTCCGTCAACTGCGTGCGCTGCGGTTCGTGCAGCGTGTCGCCGAGCAGCAGCCGCTGCAGCATGTCGACCATCGCGACCGGCGTCGACGTATCGCGTTCGTCGCCGGGCGCGGCCTGGTTCAGTTCGGGTTCCCAGCGATCGAGGCGGAACGCCGTGTCGCCGCTCTCCCGCGCGAACGACGTGACGGCCTGCGGGCCGCCGAGCACGCCCATCAGCAGGTTGCCCGCGCCCTTGTCGCCCGACTGCAGCATCGCCACGCAAAGCTGCTCGATCGTCATGCCCGTGTCGACGTGGCTTTCCGTGATCGGCGAGCCCGACACGACTTCATAGCGGCGGTACAGGATGCGGCGCGGCAGCAGCGACGCGTCGAGCGAGCCGCGCGCGAGCATCGCGGCGGCCGCGACGACCGCATACGTGCCGCACAGCGGGAAACGCTCGCGTGCATGGTGAGCGATGCGCACGCCGTTCGACGTATCGAGCGCGGCGACACCGAGCCGGCCATTCGATGCTTTTTCGAGCGCGGCGAGTTCGGCTTGCGCGGTGTGCGCGCGCCCCTGGTCGGCAACCGGCGCGGACGTGCACGCGGCGACGAACGGCGCGGCAACGGCGGCAAGCAACAGCGAGCGACGTGTCGGTGAGTGTTCCATGGAATGAGTAGGGTTCTGTCGGAATCGGTGGCACGAAGCAACGCGGGCGCGCATTGGCGAAGCGCGCCCGTTCACGCCGACGGCCGGCCCGCGACGGCATTCGCCGCGCATCCCCGAAAGACGCCCGTCGGCCCCGCGAGAAGCGCGGGACTCGCATGAAGACCCTAGCGTAGCAGCGACCGCCGCCACGTTCCAGTTGAAACGCTCCGCTTCAGCCTTGCGACGAAGGCAGGTAAGGCATCGGATTCACCGGCTTGCCGTCGCGCCGCACCTCGAACAGCAACGCGACGCGCGAGTTGTCGAGGTCGCCCATCTCGGCGATCTCGTCGCCCTGACGCACGATGTCGCCCGTCTTCACGAGCAGCTTGCGGTTATGCGCATAGGCGGTCAGGAAATCCGCGTTGTGCTGGACGATGATCAGGCTACCGTAATCGTTCAGGCCTGTGCCCGCGTACATCACGCGGCCGGCGGCCGCGGCGCGGACCGGATCGCCCGGCCGGCCGGCGATCTGGATGCCGCGGTTCTGCCCCGGCCGGAACCCGTCGACGATCTTGCCGCTTGCGGGCCACGTGAGCGCGACCGCACTCGAATGGCGCTTCGTGTCCTTGACGACCTGACGGTCACTCGCCGTCGACGCGGTGGCCTGCGCGTTCGCCGGGTTACCCGCCGCGCCATCGCTTGCGGCAACCTGTGCGCCGGCCGCGCCCGACGACGGCGGCAGCGGCTGTTGCCTGACGATGCGCAGCACCTGCCCCATGCGCAGCCTGCCCGCGCCCAGCTTGTTCCAGGTGCGCAGCTCCGCAATGCTGCAGTTGTTCGCCGACGCGATACCCGTCAGCGTGTCGCCGCGCTTCACGACGTACTTCTGCGCGACGAGAATCGGCGCCGGCGGCGGTGTGGCGGCCGACGGCGCAGCGGCAGGCTGGCTCGACGGCGACGATCCCGCCAGCGTGTCGCTCGGCGGAACGGACTGCGTACCTGCACAACCGGCCATGACGAGCACGGCGGCCAGGCCCGACAGCCACCCCGCGTGGCGGTGAATCTCGCGCGTTTCCATGGACGATCCGACTCCGGTTTGACAATCTTTCAAGCATCTCAAAAACGGAACGGCCGACGTGTAACCGGATGCAAACAATGATGACAAACGATCACGAACCGGGCGTCGGCCGGCATTCGCTACCGGTAATACGGTCCGATTCGGAAAAACTTGATGGTCTTTTTAGGAGAAAGCGGAAGAATTTTCGCCTTTGAAACTATGGCGAATTTGTTCCAATAGGTGGGATCGGTGGAAAAAGGCGACCGGCGGCCGAGTTAGCGCGTGCCTGCCGCCGCGCTCAACGCAACCACGCGACGAGTTCGGAACCGGCCCACGCAATGCCGATGCACAGGAACAACAGGTGCAGTGCGATCTTGAACGACATGCCCCACGACGAATCGATCTGCATGACAGGCCCCCGGTTGATGTGCGGTCATGATCGGCCATCGATCTCGCCCCGAAAATGCGGAACCGGCGAATCGGGTCTCAGGCGTAGCCTGAGACCGCGGCTGCCGTTCCCTGCTAACTTATCGGCCATTACAACGCCATCGCTCCCCGCCATCATGCGCTTCGACCTGACCGACCTGCGGCTCTTCCTGAACATCTGCGAGGCCGGCACGATCACGAGTGGCGCCGAGCGGACGCACATCACGCTGCAGGCCGCGAGCGAGCGCATCCGCGGCATGGAGGATGAACTCGGCGTGCCGCTGCTGCACCGGACCAAATCGGGCGCGCAGGCGACCGACGCAGGTCGCGCGCTCGAACACCACGCGCGCACCGTGCTGCAGCAGATCGACCTTATGCGCGGCGAACTGCAGCAATACGGCCAGGGGCTGCGCGGGCATATCCGGCTGCTGTGCAACACGGCGTCGCTGAGCGAATACCTTCCCGACGCGCTGGCCGACTACCTGCCACATCATCCGCAGCTGTCGATCAGCGTCGAGGAGCGCTCGAGCCAGGAGATCGTGCACGCGATCCGCAACAAGACGGCCGAGGTCGGCATCGTCGCCGATTCGGTCGGGCTCGGCGGGCTCGAACTGAAACCGTTTCGTGAAGACTGGCTGATCGTCGTCGTGCCGGCCGCGCATCCGCTCGCATCGCACGACCAGGTCGCGTTCGACGCGATCGCCGATGCCGATTTCATCGGCCTCACCGACGGCAGCGCGCTGCAGGTACATCTCGCCGACCAGGCACGCGCGCTCGGCAAGCGGATCCGCTATCGCGTGCAATTGAAGAGCTTCAATGCGATCTGCCGCGTGATCGCGAGCGGCGTGGGCATCGGCATCGTGTCGCGCCATGCGGCCGAGCGCGCGATGCAGACGATGGACGTGCGGCTCGTCGAACTGTCCGACCCGTGGAGCCACCGGAAGCTGACGCTCTGCGCGCGGTCGTTCGACGCGCTGCCGAAGTACACGCGGGAGTTCGTGGGGTTTCTGTCCGGTGAAAACGCCACGCGGTAACCTGATACCCTCCTGCCCCGGCCCCGTCCCGACATGATCGCTCCCGCCAACGATTCGCCCGCTGCCGTTGCCCGCCGGCTCGTGATCGTCGAAGGGATGATGGGGTCCGGCAAGTCGAGCACGATGCGCTTCATCGCCAGTCGCCTGCAGGCGGCCGGGCACGACGCCGTGGCCATCCACGAACGAACGGAGCCTCATCCCGTGCGCGCCACGGACGAGTTCGAGCACTGGTTTGAGCCCTGGCGCGATGCGACGGCCGCTCAACTCGCCGAGCGTGCGCTCGCGCGCTGGGCCGCTTTCGTCGACGACGCGCGGCTCGGCACCACGGTGTCGGTGCTGGACGGACAACTCTTTCACGGCGACCTGACCAATCTGCTGCTGATGGAAGGCGAACCGGCGCTCATCGAAGCGTACGTACGAGAACTGGCCCGGACGATCGCCCCGCTTGCGCCGCTGGTCGTCTATTTCTGGCAGCGCGACATCGATGCCGCCATCCGTACGGTCTGCGCCGAACGCGGCGACGACTGGGTCACCTATCAGACCCGCTGGAAACTGGCGGCACCATACTGCGTGCGGCGCGGACTGACAGGCCTCGACGGGCTGGTCGCGTTGTATCGCGACTACCGGCAAACGACCGACGCGCTGTTCGAGCAATTGCCGCTCGACAAGCTGTCGATCGAAAACGGCGACCGCGACTGGGCGACAGTCGAGCAGCGGATACTCGACGCGCTGCAGCTGTAACGCACGCCCGGCCGACCGCGCGACACCGGCACGCCATTCCGCTCCCCCCATCGACACACGGAGACATGGCCATGACCGACACCGATCTCGCCACTCGCTACCGCGCGTATATCGACTGCCTGAACCGGCAGGTCTGATCGGTGATCGACAAGGCGGTGATCGAGGCCCAGCTGTAACGCTCGTCGGAGCAGCCCAGCACCGCGCTCGATTCGTTTCGATACTTATGGATAACGTTTTCTCTCAAATGAGACCGAAAACGCATCTCGCGGCAATCTTCCCGGCAACCACTTCCGCGCCGGCATCCCGCACCACCCTCCATCCATCTCCGAAAAAATCCCTCGCAATTTCCGCGCAATTCTGACCCACGCGCTCCCCCGCTCCTTCCCACTATTCGGGTTTCTACCGGCGCATCGAACGTGAAAGTTGATTGACATCACGCCGATCGATGCCTAAATTTGGAAAACGTTTTCCAATGCATGAGCGCGACGCCGGTCACGGCCCGCGCAGGGAGAACGCTTGCCCGCTCGAGTTGTGGTTCAGGCCATCCGTCGCCAGGGATCAGGGTTGCAAGGCGGAGGTCAGGTACGGGCATCGAGCGCGGCAATGGCCACACCCGCCCGTCCTTCATCATTATTCAAAACTGGAGACACAATGCATCCGCGCAGCAGATTCGCGCTCGGCGCCGCGCTCAGCGCCCTTTCCGTCCTGTTCGTCAGCGCCTGCGGCGGCAACGACGTGACCGACTCGCCGTCTTCATCGGCGCCGCCGTCGACCTCGACGCCCACGCCCACGCTCGCGTCGAACTCGCTGCAGGCGCTCGTCTACGGCGCGCCCGACACCAGCGTGCCGCCCGGCACGGACACGCCGATCACGATGATGGGCCAGATGCGCGCGCTGTTCGACTTGATCCGCAAGTCGCCTGACTTCACGCAGGTCGTGATGGATCTCGGCGACGGCACGCCCGTCCACGTACTCGACACGAACACCGGCGACAAATTCCTGCCCGGCAAGCTCGCGCTCGGCCTGTCGTACATCCTGATCGACATGAAGTCGAAGGGCGACCCGCAATACGCGAGCTACCTCACCACCTACCAGACGATCACGACCGCGATGATGGCGCAGTCGGGCAGCAACTACACGTATGCGAACACGTCGTGGGGCGAGTACTACTACCTCGTCGCGCTGAACAACCTGAAGGCGCACGGGATGCTCAACGAAGTCTTCAGCGACGCGATGCTCGCGACGCTGCAGCAGCGTCTCACGTTCTGCGACATGTTCGGCCCCGACGCGAGCGGCAAGACCAATACGTGCCCGGCCGCCGGCACGCCGATCGACATCGCGTCGCTGAACACCGCGCAGAACTACTATGCGGTGTCCTACGGAATTGCCGGGCTGCGGCAGAAGCTCGGCTGGAGCAGCCCGTCGTTCGCATCGACGACCGATCCGTCCGTCGCGACGATGGGCGCGCGCGACGCGCTGCTGTACACGCTCACGAACCACATCCGCAAGGATTCGTCGGGCGGGTTCTCGGACGAAGCGTCGAACACGCACACGACCTATTACGACCAGGCACGCTTCGACCGCTACAGCACGCTGCTGATCGGCGAAGTGACCGAGCGCACGTTCGAGATGGGTAACGAGGCGAACCTCACACCGGAATTGAAGGGTTATCTGCGCAAGTCGGTCGACCTGATCCTGCCGCAGCTGAACGCCGACGGCCAGGGCTTCAACTACGGCCGCTCGATCGGCCCGTACGGCGATTCCGCGTTCATGGAAGTGCTGACGGCCGCGGCCAACGCCGGCGTGCTGTCCGACCAGGAGAAGCAGATCGCATACGCGTTCATCTACAAGGCCGCGCATCGCTTCGACACCTACTGGTACGACCCGTCGCTGCCGACGCCGTCGGTGAACATGTGGGTCAAGGGCCGCGGCACGGACGCGTATCGCGGCAAGCCGCGCGTGATGGGCGAGAACTTCAGCCTGCTGCACCAGTACCTGTACGTGAACGCGTGGTGGAACAAGCTCGGCTTCGGCGGCAAGGCGCCGATGGCCGATACGGACTACGGCGCATGGCTCGACGCGCTGCCGCACTACACGCTCACCTGGTACAACCAGCCCGGCGACACCGCGCATCCGTACAGCGCGGCGCTCGTCACCGTGCGCGACGGGCGGCGCGTGATCAACCTGAACCTCAGCCAGGCGCCCGACTACAACTCGTTCACGCCGTACTACCCGGTGCCGTTCTCCGACAAGCTGATCTACGGCACGACCGATCTCGGCTATGCGCTGCTCGTGCCGCAGGTGTCGTACAACGGGAAGACCTACATCCCCGTCACGTACTACAAGAACCTGAACGTGCAGCAGGCCAACGGGCAGGTGATCGTGTCGTTCGATACGACGAAGTTCCGTCTTGCTTCGAAGAACGCGTTGTATACGACCGATCTCGACCTGCAGGTGCATACGGTGCTGACGTTCGCGCACGGCTCGGTCACGCGCAGCGACACGCTGAGCTCGGGCACGCTCACCGGCAATCTGTCGGTCGAGACGGACTTCACGTCGTTCGCGGATTTCGCGTCCACGCAGGCCAACGGCGACGGCGTGTCGGTGACGTACGCGAACAGCCCCGCGACCGGCTATGCGGCGTCCGGGTTCGACACCTGCGCGCTGTCCGCCTTCGACACCGTGAACGGCACGACGAATCCGCTGTCGACGACGCCGATCGGCCAGTTGCATTCGAACTTCGCGTGTACGACGAAGCCGTTTGCGCTCGGCACGGGCACGACCCGCACGTTCGGGTGGACGCTGAAGTACGCCGACCCGGCCTGAGCGACGTGACCGCCGTTCCGTGACGATTCCCGAAGCCGGCAGCAGGAACCGGCTTCGGGAGGTCTCGCGGCGGCGGGCATCACGCTTCCCGGCTAAGCCCGCTCACATCCACCCCGAAGCGGCCATGTACGCGCCGAGTGCAATCATCCCGACGAAGAAGCAGCGCTTGAACGCCTTCTCGCTCATCACGCGTCGCGCATATTGCCCGCCGGCCATGCCCGCCAGCGCCGGCACGAGCGCGAGCGCCGACACGCCGAGATCGACCGTCTGCAGCGCGCCCGTCACGCGCAGTTGCACACCGAGCGCGATCGTCGATGCGGTGAACGACAGCCCGAGCGCCTGGATCAGGTCGTCCTTCGACAACCGTAGCGCCTGCAGGTACGGCACGGCTGGCACGACGAACACGCCGGTCGCGGCCGTCACGACGCCCGTCAGGTAGCCAACCACGGCCGACAGCCATTTTTCGTGGCGGCCCGGCGCGGGCAGCCGCGCGGCGGCCAGCCCCCACAGCCCGTAGGCGATCAGCACCACGCCGAGCGCCGCATGCGTCCAGGTGCTGCCGGCCGCGAGCGCGGGCAGCCCGCCCGTCAGCGTACCGATCGTGAGGCCGGCGAGCAGCGGCCACAGGCGACGCAGCAGCGACCCGAACGACGGGCCGAGCCACAGCTGCCACACATTGGTGATGAACGACGGCACGAGCAGCAGGCTGGCCGCGGCCGACGGCGGCATCGCGAGCGTGAGCAGCCCCATCGCGATCGTCGGCAACCCGAGCCCGATCATTCCCTTGACCGCGCCGGCCAGCAGGAAAACCAGCACGATGATCGTCAGCGTATGAATTTGCATGGAAGGCGTTCCGTCCGGTTGAATACGGCGCCGATGGTGAACCCCTGCCACGCCGCCCGCCATCTGGCTTTGCCTGAGGCTGGCTAGGGCCTGTCGGGCGGACCTGTCAGGTTCGCCTCCGCCGTTCAGGCCCCATGAACTACCCCCCGTCCCTGCTCGCTGTCGAGGTGTGCCATCTGTGCAGCCGGATAACGCTCACCGGCAGCCGCCCCGGCGGGAACCGCCGTTTCGATGCGGGTGATGTCTTTGACCGTTAGTTGCAATTCAGGCGCTTGCAACGCGTCCTGAAGCTGCGTGCGCTTGCGCGCGCCGATCAGCGGCACGATATCGCCGCCGCGCGACAGCACCCACGCGATCGCGACCTGCGCCGGATTGCTGCCCTTCTCGTCGGCGATCGCGCGCAGCGCGTCGACGAGCGCGAGGTTGTGCGTGAGGTTCTCGCCCTGGAAACGCGGGCTCGCCGCGCGGAAGTCGCGCTCGCCCTGCCGCGCCGTGCTCCACCGCCCGCCCAGCAGCCCGCGCGACAGCACGCCGTAGGCCGTCACGCCGATCCCGAGTTCGCGGCACGCGGGCAGGATCTCGGCCTCGATACCGCGCGACAGCAGCGAATACTCGATCTGCAGGTCGGCGATCGGCGCGACGGCCGCCGCGCGGCGGATCGTGTCGGCGCTGGCTTCGGACAGGCCGATATGGCGCACATATCCGGCCTTCACGAGATCGGCGATCGCGCCGACCGTCTCTTCGATCGGCACCGCCGGATCGACGCGCGCCGGCCGGTAGATGTCGATGTAGTCGGTACCGAGCCGCTTCAGCGAATACGCGACGAAGTTCCGGATCGCCTTGGGCCGCGCGTCGTAGCCGGCGAACCCGCCGGCCGGATCGCGCAGCGCACCGAACTTCACGCTGATCAGCACCTGGTCGCGTGCGGTGCCGCGCAGCGCGTCGCGAATCAGCATCTCGTTGTCGCCCATCCCGTAGAAATCGCCGGTATCGAGCATCGTGATCCCGTTGTCGAGCGCCGCGTGCAGCGTCGCGATGCTTTCGTCGCGGTCGGCCGGCCCGTAGAAATCCGACATCCCCATGCAGCCGAGCGCGATCGCCGACACCTGCGGGCCCGTGCGGCCCAGTTGACGCGTGTCCATGTCCGTTTCCTTCGAGTAGTCAGTGAATGGACCGGATTCTGGACGCATCGCGGCGCGCGATAAACGCGAAACGCTCCACCAAACCATTCGACGCTGATTAACAATGGAGCCTGATCCAATCCGCCAAGCCCCCGCCCCGCATGGACCATCTGCATGCAATGCGCATCTTCGCGCGCGTCGCCCATCTCGGCAGCTTCACGAAAGCGGCCGAGCAGTTGCAACTGCCGCGCCCGACGGTCAGCAACGCCGTCCAGTATCTGGAAAAGCATCTCAACATCCGCCTGCTGCAGCGCACGACCCGGCGCGTTGCGCTGACCGCCGAGGGCGCGACCTACTACGAGCGCTGCGTGCGGCTGCTGGCCGATCTCGACGATGTGGAAACGCTGTTCGAGGACGCCGGCACGTCGCCGCGCGGCGTGATCCGCGTCGACCTGCCCGAGCGCTTCGCGCTGAACCAGGTGATCCCGGCGCTACCGGATTTCCACGTGCGCTACCCCGAGTTGCGCGTCGTGATCAGCACGACCGACCGCTTCGTCGATCTCGTCGCGGACGGCATCGACTGCGCGGTGCGGGTCGGCGTGCTGTCCGACACGTCGCTCGTCGCGCGGCGCATCGGCGAGATGGCGCAGATCAACTGCGCGTCGCCCGCGTATCTCGCGCGCCACGGCACGCCGCGCTCGCCAGACGAGCTGCCCGACCACGTCGCGGTCGGCTATTTCTCGAGCCGCACGGGCCGCGAGCTGGACTGGGAATATGCGGATATGGATACGGGCGAGCGGCACGCAGTGAAGATGCACAGCATCGTGTCGGTCAACAGCTCGCAGGCGTATCTCGCGTGCTGCCTCGCGGGCCTCGGGCTGATCCAGGCGCCGCGCGACGGGCTCGCGCCGCTGCTCGCCGACGGCTCGCTGGTCGAGGTGCTGCCGGAATGGAATGCCGAGCCGCTGCCGGTGTCGGTGGTGTTTCCGCACGGCCGGCATCTCGCGCCGCGCGTGCGGATCTTCGTCGACTGGCTCGCGGAAACGCTCGGCGGCTCGCGCCGGACGGACTGACGACGGCCGGTGCCGGGGCGCGCGGCCCCGGCTGCCGCCCGATCAGAACTTGTGGCGGATCGCGGCGCGCACCGCGAACTGGTTCGCCGACGAGGACGGGCCGTCCGTCCCGACGACGTAACCGCCGTCGGCCGCCGTGCCGGTCTTGTCGCCGGCGACCTTCTGCCATGCTCCCTGCAGATAGACATCGGTGCGCTTCGACAGGCTGTAGTCAGCCATCAGGCCGACCGTGTGGTACTTCGGCTTGAACGATCCGGCCGCGGCATCGAACTTGCCGTCGGTGTACACGTACTGCGCGCCGAGATAGAAATCGGGCGTGAGCTGGTACTTGCCGTTGATCTCGAAGTTCTGGAATTTCGTCGCGGTCAGCCCGAGGCCGGCGAACGTCGCGGCCGGCAGGTAGACGGTCGATACCGGGTTCTTCACGTCCGTCTTCGTGTAGACGAAGCCGACCGTTGCCGGGCCGAACGTGTAGTTGATCCCGCCGCCGAAGATGCGCAGGCGGTCGGCGACGAAGTTCGCGTCGTCGGCCGCGATCGCGCCCGCGCTGCCGACGCCCGGGTTGTTCGCCTGCAGGTACGCGGCCGCGACCTGCAGCCCGGCCAGCGAATACTGCGCACCGATGCTGTACTGGCGGTTGTTCGAGAAGCCCGTGCTGTTGCTGAAGCTGTACGTGCCGCCGAACGTCAGGCCGTTCCAGTCGGCACTCGCGTACTTGACCGTGTTGTTGACGCGGAACGAGTTGTCCGTGTTGTCGTTGTCGAACGGGTGCGAGAACAGCGTGCCGCCCCAGTTGCCGTTCGCGGTCAGCGGCGCGAGATAGTCGACGACGGAATCGTACTGGCGGCCGAAGGTCAGCGTGCCGAAGCGCGACTCGCTCAGCCCGACGAACGCCTGGCGGCCGAACATGCGGCCGCCTTGGCCGAGCCGGCCGTTGTTCACGTCGAAACCGTTTTCCAGCGTGAAGATCGCCTTGAGCCCGCCGCCCAGGTCCTCGCTACCCTTCAGGCCCCAGCGGCTGCCCTGCGCGTAACCGCTCGCGAGCTGGTAATTCGTCTTTCCGACCCCATTGACGTTCACGTTGTTCGTGTAATTGAAGCCTTCGTCGATCAGGCCGTACAGCGTCACGCTGTTCTGGGCGAAGGCCGGCGCGGCGAAAGCGGCCAGCGCGGCGGCAAAAATGACGTGCTTCTTCATGACGGATCTCCGGAGCCGAGGCCGGGCGTGGTCGAGCGCCCGGCGAATGTTCGATCTGTTGTATGTGTGGCCCGCAGGGCGGACGACGCGGTGTGCGGCCGCGTGGAGACAAAATGGTGTCACGTCGCAAACCGTCCGTCCATCGGGGTATTGAAACCGCGCGCAAAGCGTTGCGCTCTTCCAACTGCCCCGTTGCGCAGACTGCCTGACCGGGCTTATCGGCAGCGGCGGGCCGGCTCGCCATCCGCGTAAACCCGACAGGCGCCGCATCGGTGGCACAATGCGCATCCGTTCGCCAATTTTTCACGAAGTCATGCTTCACCCCGATTCATGCGCGGCATGTGCCCGCCGCGCACGCGGCCCGCGCCGGGAGGCGGTCCGATGACCGCGCCTGCCCGGGCCGGCCGCTACGCCGAACTCGATTTCTTCCGCGGCCTCGTGCTGCTCGTCATCGTCGTCGACCACATCGGCGGCAGTATCCTGTCGCGCGTGACGCTGCACGCGTACGCGCTGTGCGACGCGGCCGAGGTGTTCGTGTTCCTCGGCGGCTTCGCGACCGCGATCGCATACAACTCGCTCGCCGAGCGGCACGACGAGGCCGCTGCACGCCAGCGCTTCATCCGGCGCGCGTTCGAGATCTACCGCGCGTTCCTCGTGACGGCCGGCCTGATGCTGCTGATCACGGCCGCGCTGAACGCGTTCGCGATCGACGGCCCCAACATGCCGACCAACGACCTCGACGGCCTGCTCCACAAGCCGCTCGCCGCGCTGCGCGACATCCTGCTGTTCCGCCGCCAGCCGTACCTCGCGTCGGTGCTGCCGATGTACGCGTTTTTCGCGCTGCTCGTCCCGCTCGCGCTGCCGCTCGCGCGCACGCAGCCGTGGCTGATGCTCGCGTTCAGCGGGTCGATGTGGGTCGCGGCGCCGCACGTCGCGCGCTTTTTGCCGACCGTCGAAGGCGCGCCGTGGGATTTCAACCCGTTCGCGTGGCAGTTCCTGTTCGTGCTCGGCGTGATCGCGCGCTGCCAGCCCGTCTACCAGACCCTCGCGCCCAAGCCGCAGGGCTGGCTGCTGACGGCCGGCGCGCTCGCGATCGTCGCGGCCGGCGCGTACTACCGGCTGCGCATCGAGCCGTTCCCGACCGATCCGTCGATCAAGCAGAACCTCGGCGCGCTGCGGCTCGTGAACTTCCTCGCGATCGCGTGGCTCGCGGCCAAGCTCGTGCACCTCGGCTGGATGAAGAAGGTCGCGCACGCGATGCCGTGGATCGGCACGATCGGCCGGCAGGGGCTGCTGTGTTTCGTCGCGGGCACCGGCATCTCGCTCGCGGTCGATTCGCTGCTTTACCAGGCGACCGAAGGTTATCTCGACGTGCCGCTCGGCCTGACCGCCGACGTCGTCGCGATCGGCCTGCTTTATCTCGTCGCCAAACTCTACGGGCCGCTCGTCGCGCGGCTGCCGTTCCGCTCGCGGCGATGATGCGCCGCGCCGTCATGCGCCGCTGCTACGATAGCCGGCGCCTCTTCACAAACGATTCGCCATGCGCCGACTCGCCCTTCCGTTCGCCGTCGCCCTGATCGCCGGCTCCATCGCCACCGCCCGCGCCACGCCGGCGGCGCCGACGATGTCGCCCGCGCCGCCGCCTGCCGTCCAGACCGCGACGACGCCGTCGACCGCTCTGGAGCCGCCGGTCAACCCGGGCAGCAGCGTCGTGCTGCGCTCGTTCCGGTCGGCGTCGCTGAAGCGCGACTGGTCGTACACGGTCTACCTGCCGCCCGGCTACAACCCGGAGGGCGCGCGCTACCCGGTGATGTACCTGCTGCACGGCAACGCCGGCAACGCGAACGACTGGATCACGCAGGGCCGGCTGCAGGCCACCACCGATACGCTGATCGAGCGCCGCGAGATTCCGCCCGTCGTGATCGTGATGCCGCAGGGCGGCACCGACTGGTACGTCGACCGCAAGGAGAAGATGCAGAGCGCGTTCCTCAACGACCTGCTGCCGGAAGTCGAAGCGCATTTCGCGGTGTCGAACCAGCGCGCGGGCCGCGCGATCGGCGGCGTGTCGATGGGCGGCTTCGGTGCGCTGCGCTTCTCGCTGCTCGAACCCGGGCTGTTCTGCGGCGCGATGCTGCTGAGCCCCGCGATCTATGCGAACGAGCCGCCGCTCAATTCCGCCGCGCGCTACGTCGGCGTGTTCGGCGACCGGCAGTTCGACTCGCGCGTGTGGCACGAACTCAACTATCCGGCGTTGATGCGCGGTTATTTCGCGCGCAGCTGGCGCGTGCCGATGTTCATCGCGGCCGGCGACGACGACCTGACGATCCAGGCGGAATCGAGCGTGCTGTACACGCAACTGCGCCGCGCGCAGAACCCGGCCGAGCTGCGCATCGTCGACGGCGGGCATACGTGGGACGTGTGGCGCGGATTGCTCGGGCAGGGGTTGAAGTACGCGCTCGAATGCGTGAAGTGACGGCGGGCGGGCGCTGCCCCGCCCGTTTTCGTCAGACCGGCCGATGCCCGGCCGATCGTCCGTCGACAGGAACAACGTGCTGCGCGCACCACCCGGGCGCACACTTCAGCCTCAAAGCCACGTACCGCCCTGCCGCTCATTAGGCTCCTCGGCGAGCGCGTCGAAATCGTGAATCCAATCCAGGTGATGCAGCACGCTGTCGCGCTCGGCGAGACGCGCGTTACGCGCCTGCGCGGCCGGCCCGTCGGGCAGGTGCAGCACGTCGGCCGCGGAGATCGACGCGTACTGCACCTTGCGCGTCCGGCCGCGACGCAGGCGCTCGTACGCTTCCTGCGCCTCGCGCCAGTTGCCCGGGCCGGCCTTCGCCAGTTGCGCCGCCAGCACCACCGCATCCTCGATCGATTGATTCGCACCCTGCCCGTGGTGCGGCACCAGCGCATGCGCGGCGTCGCCGATCAGCGTCACGCGCTCGCGGCTCCAGCGACCGAGCGGCGGACGATGGAACAGCCCCCAGCGCTGGCTGATCGGCACGGCGGTGATCATCTGCACCACCGCCGGATGCCAGTCCCTGAACACGCGCAATTGCTCGCCCTCCTCCGACGGCATGACCCAGTCGCGCGACGGCCACGGTGACGGATGCCGCTCGACCAGCAGGAAATTCTGGTCGCCGTTGTCGCCGATCGGATAGTGCAGCAGATGTCCGTGCGGCCCGACCCAGAACTGGATCGCGTCGGGATCGGGCAGCAGGTCCATGCGTTCGGCCGGCACCACGCCGCGAAAGCCCGAGCAGCCCGAATACAGCACATCGTCGTAGCCGAGCATCCAGCGGCGTGTGATCGAGCGCGCGCCGTCCGCGCCGATCACGAGATCGGCTTCGACGCGCTCGCCGTTGTCGAACGACAGCGTGACGCGATCGGGATGCTGCGCAAGATCGACCAGCCGATGGCCGAGATGAATGCAATCGGCGCCGACCGCCTTCGACAGCACGGCCTGCAGATCCGCGCGATGCACGCCCCAGTACGCGCCGCCGAATTGCCGGCGATAGTCGGGGTCGCCACGATGATGGCCGATTACCGCGCCGCTGCGCCCGTCGCGATAGACGAGGCCCGGGATGTCCGCGCACACCGCGTCGAAGGCCGCGCGCAAGCCCATGCGTTCGTAAAAGCGCGTCGCGTTGGCCGACAGCGCGACGGCCGCGCCGACTTCGCGCAGTTCGTCGGTTTGCTCGTAGAGCTGCGCGTCGATGCCGTGCTCGCGCAATGCGAGCGCGAGCGTCAGGCCGCCGATGCCGGCGCCGACGATCGCGATCTTCAGGTTCGTCTGCATGATGAAGATGTCTCCGATATTCAGATGTAGGGTCTGCGTGCTGCGCAGCGGTCATGTCGAATGCATGCGCCGTATCGGTAGTTTCGGGAGTAGACATTCATCCCGCAATAAAATGAAATGAATCTACTTCATCACTGAATGCAATGAGCGCGGCAACGCGAAACCCATGGAACTGAGCGATATCGACCTCAACCTGCTGCTGCTTTTCCAGCGGCTGATGCAGGAGCGGCGCGTGTCGAGCGTCGCCGAGCAGATGAACATGAGCCAGCCTGGTGTCAGCAACGCGCTCGCGAAGCTGCGCCGCCGGCTCGGCGATCCGCTGTTCGTGCGCGGGCCGGGCGGCGTGGTGCCGACGCCGTTCGCGCTGCGGCTGGCGGAACCCGTTTCGCACGCGCTCGCGACACTGCACGCCGCGCTCAATCCCGAGACCGGTTTCGATCCGCTGCGCGCCACGCGCACGCTGACGATCGGCATGACCGATATCGGCGAAGTCGTGTTCCTGCCCGCGCTGCTCGAACACCTGTCGCAAGCGGCGCCGGGCATCGCGCTCAATACCGTCCGCAACACCAGCGTCAACCTCGGCGACGAAATGGCCGACGGCCGCGTCGACCTCGCAATCGGCCTGCTGCCGCAACTCAAGGGCGGGTTCTATCAGCGCCGGCTGTTCGATCAGCGTTATGTGTGCCTGTTCCGCCGCGGGCATCCGCTCGAGGATGCACCGCTGACGGTCGATGCGTGGCGCAACACCGAGCACCTGGTCGTGGTGTCGGCCGGCACCGGTCACGGGCAGGTGGACGAATGGCTGAAGCGGCGCCGCGTGACACGCCAGGTGCGGCTGACGGTGCCGCATTTCATGAGCGTGGGCTACATCCTGCAGCGCACCGACCTGATCGCGACCGTGCCCGAGCATCTCGCGCTGCAGCTCGCCGCGCCGTTCTCGCTCGGCTGGCGCGCGTTGCCGGTCACGCTGCCGGGCGCGCCGATTCATATGCTGTGGCATACACGGGTCAATCAGGACGAAGGGAACCGCTGGCTGCGCGACGTGGTGGTCGATCTGTTCGCGGAGACGGGCGCGCGGGCGAAGAAGGCTGTGCCCGGGCGGAAGAAATAGGCGTGGTGATCGCGAAACCGGGTGCGCTGTACGATGTCGCCTGAGCACGCGCACGGTGCACGTCGGAACCATTGCCGGCGATGACTTCGGTCACGCGCCGCCTCTTTCTTCATTCAACCAGCAGGAAATCAAGCCATGTCTGTCACGAAGAAATTCGCAGCCGTCACGGGCGCCGGATCCGGCATCGGTCGCGCCGCGGCCATCGCGCTCGCCCACGCGGGGTTCACCGTCGCGCTGCTCGGACGCACGGAAGAATCGTTGCGCGAAACGCAAGACGCGATCCGCGCCGTCGGCGGCGACGCACAGGTGTTTCCTGCCGACGTGACCGACGAAGCATCGGTCGACCACGCGTTTGCGCAGATCGCGCAGCAGTTCGGCCGGCTGGACGTGCTGTTCAACAACGCCGGGCGCAACGCGCCGCCCGTGTCGCTCGGCGACTACGAATTCGACGTGTGGAACGGCGTCGTCGCGACGAACCTGACCGGCGTTTTTCTGTGTGCGCGCGCCGCGTGGCGGCTGATGAAAGCGCAAACGCCGCAGGGCGGCCGGATCATCAACAACGGTTCGATCTCGGCGCACGCGCCGCGCCCCGATACGATCGCGTACACGGCCACCAAGCATGCGGTAACCGGGATCACCAAGTCGCTGGCGCTGGACGGCCGCAAGTACAACATCGCGTGCGGCCAGATCGACATCGGCAACGCGGCGACGTCGCTCACGGAACGGATGACGCAAGGCGTTCCGCAGGCCGATGGCAGCCTGGCGCCCGAAGCGCGCATGGACGTCACGCATGTCGCGAATGCGGTCGTCCAGATGGCGAATCTGCCGCTGGACACGAACATCCTGAACATGACGATCATGGCGACCGCGATGCCGTTCGTGGGGCGCGGGTAAGCGCGTGCAGTGGTTCGCACCGGGAGGCGCCACCCACCACGGCGGATGATGCCTCTCGGACGTCCCCGCCCCCCGGTCGCTCAGGCCAGGGCCTGCGTCCGCTGCCGGACTTCACGCTGGTCGATACCCAGCCGTGCCGCCAGCCAGTCGCAGATGAATTCCTGCCCGAGCGTCGGATTGTCGACCTGACAGTGCGCGGCGCCCGTTTCATCCGGCGCGAACAGCCGGAGTGTCGCGTCGACGCCGTGCGCTTTCGCGTAGTCGTAGGTATCGGTCGCCGTCTTCAGTCCCAGCCAGTCCTCGGTGCCCTGCAGCACCAGATAGGGCACCGGAATCCGGTCGATCACGCCGGCGAGACGGAAATCCCGTGCCTTGTCGACCACGCCCTGCGGCGTCGCGCAGCCGAACACCCATTTCAGGTGCCGCCAGATGAGCCGGTCCGGCGTATCGAGCCAGCTCGCGAACAGCGACGCCATGTCGAACATCACCGAATCCGACACCACCGCCACGATGCGCTTCTCGAACGACGCCGCGCGGGCCGCATAGACGCCGCCGACGCTCGCGCCGTACAACGCGATCCGGCCGGGATCGACGTCGCCGCGCGTGAGCAGGTAATCGACGCACGCGCCGACCGGCACCTCCGTATCGGGGCGGTTCACGATCCCCTGCCGACGCAGCGTGCCGCCCTGCCCCGGCAGATCGACCAGCAGCAGCGACATGCCGCGCGTCAGCGCGTGCTTGGGCATCTCGTGGAGCAGTTCGTCCTTGTATTCGTCGAGCCCACCGAATGCGATCACGGCCGGCGAACGCACGTCGCTACCTGCGCACGGGATGAAATACGCATCGAGATGCGCGCCGCCCTCGTACGGTATCCGCACGATCTCGCCGGCCGGCGTCAGCCCTTCGAGATAGCGATGCGAGCAACGTTCGACGCTGTCGAAGCTATCGCGCCGCCGCACGTCGTCATGCGCGAGGTAGAACTCCGACGACCGGTAGTAGTTGGCCGCGCGCAGCCAGTTGCTGCTCGCGGTACGCAAGAAGCCGCGCTCGAACGCGTCGAGCGCGCGCTGCTCGCTGGTCTTCGCGAGCACCTGCCATTCGCGATACCAGCTCTCGGTATCGCCAGGAGTCATCCTCGATGCCGCGCGAAAACACTCGCTGATCAGGCTCGCGCCTTCCTGCGCACCGCCGAGCGTGCGCGCGAACTGGAAACTCAACTCCGGCTCGCCGGGCCATTGCACCCAGCCTTCCGCGCGATATGCGCCATCCATCCGATCGTCTTGCTGATTCATGTCACGCTCTCCGAAATTACCGATACGTAAATTTCTGGCCGTCGCGCCGCGTCGCCGCCTTGATCTCCATCCATCATGTGTACGGCATTGCGTCCTGACGGCCGGGACGGGATACGTTGTGCACGGCCACGAAATTTACCGATACGTAAACTCAGAGGCCAAAAAAACGAGGCACCGAAGATGCCCCGCTTTCGTCACCACAACGCCTCGGAAGTGTACGCCGCGATACCGGCCAACGACAAGCGCTGCACACTGCATCACCCGGGATCGCGCGGATGCGGTATATTTTTATTACGTATCGGTAAAAACATTCTCCCCGGTGGACGGTAATGAGCAAGAAAACCCGCGTCGCGTCGCTCCTTTCGGCGCTGCCGATCAAGCCGCGGCGCCGCGAGCACCTTCAGGTTCCCGCCGACCAGATCGGACAGCGGCTGCGCGCGCTGCGGCAGTCGCGCGATCTCACGCTGAACGAGGCAAGCCAGCTAACCGGCGTGCCCGCGGCGACGTTTTCGCGCATCGAGACGAACAAGATGTCGCCGACCTTCGGCGTGCTGCACCGGATCATCGAAGGCATGGGCTTCGACTGGCGCGACGTGCTGACCAACCCACCGCGTCATCGCGCTTCGCTCAGCGTTTGCCACGCGGAAGACATCGTCACGACGCGAATCGCGAATATCCCGTACGAGTACGCGCTGCTGCATCGCGACAGTTCGGCCGGGATGATCACGCTGCGCATGCAGGTCGACGCGCGCACCGTGGACGAAGCCGGCGGGCTCGCCGGTCATGAGGGCGACGAGTTCTGCTATGTGCTGTCGGGCGAACTGGAACTTCATTTCGAGCATGGCGAGCCAACGCGGTTGCGGCCCGGTGAAAGCGCGCTCTTTTCGTCGCATCGGCCGCATGCGTACGTGGCGCCATCGCCGGCCGGCGCGACGCTGCTCGTGGTGCTGACGCCGCCGGGTCACACGCCGGCGAAATCGGTGTCGCCGTAGTCCAGCGCCAGCCGTCGGGCGGCGCGCCCGTCATGCGCCGTTACCCGCCTTGGTTTTCTTGCCGGTGGACCGAGGCTTGCATATGACGAACCGACGACGGTCCTTGCCGCGGATCCAGAGCGGCGCATTGCCGCGCCCGCTCCATTCCTTCCCGCTCGCCGGGTCGCGATACCGCGCCGGCAGCACTTTCACGACATACGAACCCCGGCGGCCGTTGCGACCGACCAGGTCGCGATGCTTGATCGCATAGGTGTCCATCAGCGAGTGAACCTTCTCGATCGCATCGATGCGTTCGCGCGCGCGTGCGCGCTCGATTTCCTCGTCCAGCTCGGACAGCTCGACCACGAGCTGCGCATAGGTCTTGCTCACGCTCATCTTCTGCTTCCTGCATCGCATCCGCATGAGAATCGACATGATTCGCATGACTAACAGACTGTTTCACCACGCCCCGCATGGGCGGCATTCGCTTGATCGGCGCGCGGCTCGCCTCGGTGCATCGGATACTGCGACGCGAGGAGAACGACTAGCCGCACTGGCGACATTCCGATGCACAATCCCGCGCCGCGTTTCAAATATCAAGTGATATGTGAAACGCGATCGTAATGGTATCTATCTCAAATATCAACTGATATCCTTCCCGCCATGAACATGGCGCCCCTTCCCCCGCGGCTGAGCCGCGAAGAAAGTCGACTGCAGACCCGTGCACATTTGCTCGCCTCGGCGAAGCGGCTGTTTGTCGACCGCGGGTTCGGCGCCACGTCGCTCCGGGATATCGCGGCCGAGGCCGGTTATACGCAGGGCGCGTTCTATTCGAACTTCACCAGCAAGGAAGCGCTGTTCGTCGAACTGATGCAGGAGCGCTCGAAGACGCAGGTGGCCGACATCGCCCGGGCGCTGAGCGACCCGTCCGCAACCGGGGACGACATCCTGAATGCGCTGGAAGTCTGGTCGCGGACAGTCGATGCCGAGCCCGAGTGGTCGGTGCTGGGCGTCGAGTTCAAGCTTCAGGGGCGACGCAACCCGGCTTTTGCCGCGGCATCGCAGGCGTTGCTGGACGCCCACCGCGATGGCCTCGCCTATTGCATCGAACAGATTTTCGCGAGGCTGAAGAAGGTACCGCCCGAATCGCCGGCCGTGCTGGCCGTATCGTTCATGGGGCTTTCGCAAGGCCTGTCGCTGCAGCAGTCGATCCTGTCCGAGGTGCCGATCGGACACATGATCATGGTGTTCCTGCGCAGCCTGCTGGCGTCGGCGGCGCCGGTGCGATGACCGGCGTGGTGGCGGGCGATTGCCGGAAGAGCCGGCTCCGCGATGGAGCCGGATCGCGAGCAGCAGCGTGCGGCCCGTTGACGTGAATCTATCGCGTCCCGCTTGAAGAACGCCCGTCAAACATCCGCATCCGGAATCCTCGCCGACTGGATCACCACCAGCGTATCGCCCGCCTCGATCCTGCACGGCGGGTCTTCGTAAAACGACTGGATCTTGCCGCAACGATCGAGCCCGACCACGATCGCGCCCGGCACGACATTGGTCATGCAGCCGATCTCGTGCGGCAACGCCTCGCGCTCGATCAGCGTCGCACGCCCGCGCGTCGACAGCATGTCGTTCACGAACGGCACGATGTAGCGGCTATGCACCGCGTCCGCGAGCAGCAGCGCACCGATCTTCGTCGACGATACGATCACGTCCGCGCCGGCCTGCCGCAGTTGCCGCTGATACAGGTTCTCCTGGATCCGCACGACGATCTTCGTATCGGGCGCGATGCTGCGCACCGACAGCGTCAGCAGAATCGCGGTCGGATCGTCGGTCACCGAGATGATCACGGCCTTCGCCGCGCGCACCTGCGCCTGCTGCAGCAGATCCTCGTGCGCGGGATCGCCGAGCAGCCCCGTCACGCCGAGCGACGTCGCGGCCTCGAGCGCCTGCTGCTGCGAATCGATCACGATGATCGTCGCGGCATCGACGCCGCTCTCGAGCAGCTCGCGCACGGCGATCGACCCCGACAGGCCGTAACCGCACACGACGATGTGATCGGACAATTGCTTTTGCAGGCGTTTCATGCGGAATTCCTCGATGACGCGCTGGATCACGAACTGATACGCCGTGCCCAGGAAAATGAACCAGATGACGATGCGGATCGGCACGATGAAGAACGCATCGAGCAGGCGCGCCCGCGCGGTGACGGGCACGATGTCGCCGTAGCCGACCGTCGCGACGGTGACCATCGTGAAGTACACGAGATCGGCGACAGTCATCGGCGTGCTCTTGGTCGAATCGCGCAGGCCGTCGCGATCGAGATACAGCACGAAGAACGCGAGCATGCACAGCAGCACGACCGCGCCGACACGGAACAGCAGCGTGCGCCGTGGCGACGTCGCGGGACGCGTGAACAGCATGCGCGCACGCGGCGCCTGCCACGGATTGCGGGCACGACGCAGGCGGGAGCGCAACGAACGGCGCTTGTCGGAGGGCGAAGCCAACGGGGAATCTCCTGAAGGATGCGGGCTCGATTCTACGACGGGAACACGGCGATCCGGCCCGACATCATTGCATCGCTTCGTCCGTTACAGCATGCTGCGCGGCCGCACCATCGTGCCGTCGACGAAACGCCGTGCGCGGAACGCCGACAGGTCGAGCGACGGCGCACCCGTGTCGATCCATTCGGCAAGCAGCCGGCCGACGATCGGCCCCATCGCGAAACCGTGACCGCAGAACCCCGTCGCGATCGCGAGCCCCGACGGCGTCCCCGGCGCATCGATCACCGGAATGCCGTCGGGCAGCACGTCGATCAGGCCGGCCCAGGCCTCGACGATCTGCACGTCCTTCAACGCGGGGAAAATCGCCTTGAGCTTCGCGAGCGCGCGCGGCGCGTGCGCGCGATTCGGCTGCGGCTGCGGATCGCGCGGTTCGATCGGCCCGGTCGCGCCGTTGATGCGCGCGAACACATCACGCCACGCGGCCGAATTCACGTGCAGCCGGAATTTGTCGCGCTGCGACCAGAACTGCGGCCAGAAGAGACTCAACCCGCGCAGGTGGCCGAGCGTCAGGTCGACGTCGACCTGCATGTCGTCGGCAAGATTGATCGCGCCGTTCTTGCGCTGCCGGATGCCGAGGCCGTGCCCCCACACCGTCGACGCCGATACCGGTGGCACCACATTGGTGCGCATGCAGGTGCCGCGCACGGCCTGCTGCGGCAACCGGATGCCGACGCCGTCGAGCAGCCGGAAACTGGTCGCGCCGGCCGCGCAGATCACGCGCCGCGTGCGGATCGTGCCGCGCTCGGTCGCAACGCCGACGACCGCGCCGCCGGCCGTCTCGATCGCCGTCACGCCGCAGCCTTCGAAAAAGCGCGCGCCGGCCTCGGTGGCGCGCGCGGCGAACGCCGCGGCCACGCGGCGCGGCTCGGCCTGCCCGTCGGTCGCGGTGTACAGCCCGCCGAGCGTGCGTGCCTGCGGCGAAAGGCCGCTGACGCGCTCGTCGATCTGCGCGCGCGTCAGCGTGCGCGTGTCGAGCCCGTGCTCGCGCGCGACGCCGAGCCATGCGTTGAACGACGACCAGTCCGTTTCGTTGTCCGCAATATAGAGACAGCCGCCCTGCCGCCACTCGAGATCGAAACCGAGGGTTTCCTCTAACCCCTCCCAGATCCGCATGCCGGCCATCATCAACGGCACCTCGGCGGCTTCGCGTCCCTGCTGCCGCACGAAGCCCCATGCGCGCGTCGACTGCTGTCCGGCGATGCGCGACTTGTCGAGCACGACGGCCTTCAGGCCGCGCAGGCCCAGGTAGTACGCGGCCGCGCAGCCCATGATGCCGGCGCCGGCGATCACGACGTCGGCCTCGGCCGGCAGCGCCGTGTCGGCGCGGGTCAATGCATCGTGCAGCGGATAGGTTGTCGTCATTGTTTCCTGTCGGGCGTTAATGCATCCGGATATGGGCCGTCGCGGTAACGTAGTGACACACCTTTCACAGAAACGCACCGTTCGCGACACGGAATGACGACCATTTTGCGGTAAAGTTATCTTTTCCGCGCGTGGCCGGTCGGCTCGCCATTGGACGTCATGAAGACTGTCCGTCGAGACTGCCGCAAGGCGTCGTTCTGAACGTCACGATCCGTTCCCGTAGCATGACCACTGAAGCAATCACCACGGATTCCCTCGCGGTCGCCGAGCGCGTGCGCGAGCTGATGACCCGCAACGGCATCGGCAAGCGCCAGCAGACCACCGAGTTGTGCCGCATCCTCGATCTGAGTTTCTCGCAAGGCCACCGCAAACTGCGCGGCAGCAGCCCCTGGACACTCGCGCAGATCAAGAAAGTCGCCGAAGCGTACGGCGAACCCGCCGCCCAGTTGTTCGGCGCGCAGACGCTCGACCCCGGCATGGTCGGCGCGTATTCGCAGGAGGCCGTCCTTTACGCGGGCGTCGCCGAGATTCCATGCACCGCATGGATCGGCGCGCCGCTCGAAGCCGGCGCGCGCCCCGAGTTCGTCGCGTACGAACAGAACGGCCGCTGGCGCGTGCTGCGCCACACCGGCGTGCTGTACCAGAACGCGTACGACGTGCACAAGATCGAAATCTATCCGCGCCGCGCGGAGAGCGACAAGCTCGTCGTCGCCGTGATCGACCCCGATCGCGTCAGCGCGACCGAGCTGTGCCGCTATCTCGAGCGGCAGGGCTTCGCGACGGCCGCGTTCGACGGCCTCGCGGCGTTCGTCGACGCACTGCAGGGCCAGGCGTTCGACGCGGTCCTGACCGAATGGCTGTTCGACGACGGCACGGCCGCCACCGCGATCAAGGCCGTGCGCACGTCCGACAACCCGGGCGCGCCGATCTTCGTGCTGACGGGCGACCTGCTCACCGGCCGCGCGAGCGAGGCCGACATCAGCGAAGTGATTCGCGCGTTCGACGTCGTCTGCTACGAAAAACCCGCGCGCATGGCGATCCTCAGCGCCGATCTCGCGAAACGTCTCACGCGCGGGTAACAATCGCCCACCATCCGGACGCACGGCGTCCGTGCGGGCCGTGCGGCCGTGAACAGGTTCCTCAGTACAATAGCCGCACCTGTTCACGCGTACCCCGCCCGACTCCATGGCCCGCCTCATTCCCGACGACTGGAAAAGCCTCGCCGCGACCGGCGCGGCCGAACGCGAGCGCGAAACGCTCGCTGCCCTCGAACACGCGCTGCCGGACAGCTACACCGTGTATCACGGCGTGCACTGGACGCGCGCCGACCAGGCCTTCTCGGTGTTCGGCGAGGCCGCGTTCGTCGTCGTGAGCCCGGCAGGCCGCGTGCTGCTGATTGAGCAGAAGGCCGGCTTCCTGCGCGAAACGCCGAAAGGGCTCGTGAAGGTCTATCTGCAGAAGGAACGCAATGTCCCGATCCAGCTCGCGCGCACGCAGGAAACGCTGCACCGGCGCCTGACGGTTGCGCTCGGCGCGGGCGTCTACGGCGTCGAGGCGCTGCTGTACTGCCCCGACTACACGATCCGCCAGGCGTCGATCGCCGGCGTCGCGGCCGACCGCATCGTCGACGCGTCGCGCAAGGCGCAGCTCGCGCAGGTGATCCTGCAGATCCTGCCCGAGGACGACGAACACTTTCCGAACGCGTCGAAGCTCCACCATTTCCTCGCGGACGAGCTGGCGCTCACGCCCGACACGAGCGCGCTCGTCGGGCAGGCCGGCACGCTCGTCACCCGGCTGTCGGGCGGGCTCGCCGCGTGGGCGCGCCAGCTCGAATTCGCGCCGTTCCGGCTGCGCGTCACCGGCACGGCCGGCTCGGGCAAGACGCAGCTCGCGGTGCAGGCGATGCGCGATGCCGTCGCGGCCGGCAAGCGCGTGCTCTACGTGTGCTTCAACCGGCCGCTCGCCGACTACATCGCGCGCATCGCGCCGCCCGGCGCGAAGATCGCGAACTACCACCAGTTGTGCGACTGGGTCGCGCGCGACGGGGGTTATACGCCCGACTTCCAGGTGCCCGGCGAATTCGAGCGGCTCGAGACGCGCTTCGCTCAAACGCCGATCCCCGAGCGCTGGCGCTTCGACGTGCTGGTCGTCGACGAGGGGCAGGATTTCCATGCGCCGTGGGCGGCCGCACTGGAGCGCCTGCTGGCGCCGGACGGCGCATGGTGGTGGCTGGAAGATCCGCTGCAGAACCTGTACATGCGCGAACCCGTCGCGCTGCCCGGCTGGGTCACGCTGAAGGCACTCACGAACTACCGCAGCCCGCGCGATTTGCTGGAATTCGTGCGCGACGTCGTCGGCCGCGTCGAACCGCTCGCGGCCGAACTGCGCTCGGGCAGTCCGTTCGACGGTTCGGATCCGTCGGTGTCGGCATACGGGGAAGAAGGCGCGTCGGGCGACGCGTTGGCGGAAGCCTGCATCGACGCGACCAAGCGCGCAATCACGCAGGCGCTGTCGCTCGGCTTCCGCAAGCAGGACATCGCGGTGCTGTCGTATCGCGGCCGCGAAGGCTCGGTGCTCGCGCCGCTCGACCAGCTCGGCCCGCACCGGATCAAGAGCTTCACCGGCAAGTACGACCTGTTCGGCAACCCCGAATATCGCGAAGGCGACGTGCTGCTCGATTCGATCTACCGCTTCAAGGGCCAGTCGGCGCCGTGCGTGATCCTCACCGAAGTCGACTTCGACACGCTCGACGCGCGTGCCGCGCGCAAGCTGTTCGTCGGCGCAACGCGCGCGACGATGAAGCTGCTGATCGTCGCGTCGTCGCGCGCGGCCGCGCAGCTCACGGACGTCTGATGCGGCGGGCGGGCGAACGCCTCGTCACCGCCCGCCTTTCGTCCATTAATCAAGCGACGCGGAACGCTCCCACCGCGCGGCGCAGCCCGTCGGCCTGCTCCTCGAGCGACGCGGCGGCCGCTGCGGCCTGTTCGACGAGCGCCGCGTTCTGCTGCGACACCTGGTCCATCTGCGACACCGCGCGGTTCACCTGCTCGATCCCGTCGCGCTGCTCGCTCGACGCGGCCGCGATCTCCGTCATGATGCCCGTCACGCGCCCGATCGCCTGCTGGATGTCCTGCATCGTCGTGCCGGCCATACTGACGAGCCGCGAGCCGGTCGCGACGCGCTCGACCGATTCGCCGATCAGCGTGCGGATTTCCTTCGCCGCGGACGCCGAGCGTTGCGCGAGCGTGCGCACCTCACCCGCGACCACCGCGAAACCACGGCCCTGCTCGCCCGCGCGCGCGGCTTCGACCGCCGCATTCAGCGCAAGGATGTTGGTCTGGAACGCGATCCCCTCGATCGTGCCGATGATGTCGGCGACCTTCTGCGAGCTGTGGTCGATCTCGTTCATCGTGCCGATCACCTCGCCGACCACCGTCGCGCCGCGCGTCGCGATCTCGCTCGCGCTGTCCGCGCAGGCCTGCGCCTCGAGCGCATGGTCGGCGTTCTGCTTCACGGTGGCCGTCAGCTGCTCCATGCTCGCGGCCGTCTCCTGCAGCGCGGACGCCTGTTCCTCGGTGCGCTGCGACAGGTCGGTGTTGCCGGCCGCGATCTGGTGCGTCGCCGTCGAGATGGCTTCGGAACCCTGGCTGACCTGGCGCACCGTGTCCGCGAGACTGCGCTGCATGCCCGTCACGCCCTTGACCAGTTCGGCCATCTCGTCGCGCGACGACCAGCGTACTTCCGACGTCAGGTCGCCGTCCGACAGGCGGCGGAAATGCGACAGCAGCCGATTCACCGGCTGCGTGATCGCGAAATGCAGGCCGATCGCGCAGCCGAGGCACGCGGCCAGGCCGAACGCGATGCCCGCGATCGCGCCCGCGCGCATCCAGCCGTAATAGGTCTGCGCGGTGTCGTAGACATCCTTGCCGCGCGCGACCTGGTAAGCATCGAGCGCATCGGTCGCCTGCGTGAGCGCGACCGACAACGGCGGCGCGACCGTCATCAGCAGCCGGTCGGCCTCGTCGCGCCGGCCGTCTCGGATCGCGTCGATCAGCGGCTTCAGCGCCTGCCCGATCAGCGCCTGGCGCGCGGCGTCGAGACGGCTCGCGAGCGGGCCTTCGTCGCCGTCGTGCGGCATCGCCGCGTAACCGCGCCACGCGGTATCGGCCTTCGCGAGATAGCTCTCGGCCTTCTTGACGAGATCGGGCACTTCCGGCGCTTCCGGATGCAGCAGCGCGCGGTCGAGCGTCGTGCGCACGATCGTCAGGTTCAGGCTCGCCGCGGACAGCGCGGTCTTCGCAGCCAGTTGCTGCGTATAGGCTTCGTCGAGCGCGCGGTTCGAGCTCTGCATGCCGGCGAGGCCGATCAGCCCCGACACGACGAGCAGCACGGCGACGAGACCGAGCGTGGAGAAGATCCGCGTACGGATCGAGAAACGGGAAAACAGGGCGTTCAGGTTCATGACGGGCGTGAGCGATGAAAAGTGCCGCGGCAATCGGTCCGCAGCACTCTGGATTACGGTTTGCCTGCAGAAAACTTGAGTCCGTCCCTGCTTTTCGTCTGATCACGGTCAATTTTTCGCGCCGGCAATCTCCTGTTACGGTTGCAACATATTGAGTCTGGGCAGAAATTGACTAGGCAATCATCCATGGTTATATTTCCGAACAATTCCCTGCCATGGCAGATATTCCGATGACCACCAACACCCTCCTTAACCAGCCGGCCGCCGAAGCGGCCCGCCGCGACGCACCAACCGCGCTGATCGTCGCCGCGCTGCTGCTCGTCATGCTGCTGTCCGCGCTCGACCAGACGATCGTGTCGACCGCGCTGCCGACGATCGTCGGCGAGCTCGGCGGCCTCGACCAGCTGTCGTGGGTTGTCACCGCGTACCTGCTGTCGTCCACCGTCGTGCTGCCGCTGTACGGCAAGCTCGGCGACCTGTACGGCCGCAAGATCGTGCTGCAGGCCGCGATCGTGCTGTTCCTCGCCGGCTCCGCGCTGTGCGGCGTCGCGCAGGACATGACGCAGCTGATCGTGCTGCGGGCGCTGCAGGGGCTCGGCGGCGGCGGCCTGATGGTCGTCACGATGGCGGCGATCGGCGATCTGGTTCCGCCCGATCGCCGGGCGCGCTATCAGGGGATGTTCGGCGGCGTCTACGGCCTCGCGACCATCATCGGCCCGCTGCTCGGCGGCTTCCTGGTCGAGCACCTGTCGTGGCGCTGGATCTTCACGATCAACCTGCCGCTCGGCTTTCTCGCGCTCGCGGTGATCGGCATCGCGTTCCGGCCGCATACCGCGCACGTGAAGCACCGGATCGACTACATGGGTGCGGCGTTCCTCGCGACCGCCCTCACCTGCGTGATCCTGTTCACGAGCGAAGGCGGCTCGCTGCTGCCGTGGACGTCGCCGCAACTGTGGATGACGCTCGTGCTCGGCCTCGTCGCGATCGGCGGCTTCATCTACGAAGAACGGCTCGCGGCCGAACCGATCATCCCGCTCGAGCTGTTCCGCCATCGCACCTTCGTGCTGGTCAGCCTGATCGGCTTCGTGGTCGGCACCGCGCTGTTCGGCTCGGTCACGTTCATTCCGCTCTACCTGCAGGTCGTGAAGGGCTCGACGCCGTCGCAGGCCGGGATGCAGTTGCTGCCGATGATGGGCGGGATGCTCGCGATGTCGGTGATCAGCGGCCGGCTGATCTCGCGGCTCGGCTCGTACCGGATGTTTCCGATCGCGGGCACGCTGATCGGCGGGATCGCGCTGGCGCTGCTGTCGACGCTGACGCTCGATACGCCGCTGCATACGATGTACGCCTACATGGCGCTGCTCGGGATCGGCCTCGGGATGGTGATGCCCGTGCTCACGCTCGCGGTGCAGAACACGGTCGAGTTCCGGCACATGGGTGTCGCGACGTCGGGCGCGACATTGTTCCGCTCGATCGGCAGCTCGATCGGCGTCGCGGCGTTCGGCGCGCTGTTCTCGCACGGGCTGCAATCGCGGATGCTGCAGGCGCTGCCGGCCGGCACGGAGTTGCCGCCCGCACTCGGCCCGAGTGCCGTGCACCAGTTGCCGGACGCGGTGCGCGACGTGTACCTGCATGCGTTCGCAGGCTCGCTGCATGTCGTGTATCTCGCGGCGGCCGTCGTGGTGGCGATCGCATTCGTGCTCGCGTGGTTCGTCGAGGATGCGCCGCTGCGCAAGCACAACTGACCGGCTGGCGAGCGGGGTCGCGGCAGCACCGCGATGCGACCGTCAGGCCGCATCGCGATCCGCACCCGCCTGCGGTTACGGCACCAGCACCACCGCCCCCGTCGTCGCACGCGACTCCAGCAACCGGTGCGCATCGGCCGCCTGTTCGAGCGGCAGCCGCGCGCCGATCTCGACGTGCATGCCGCCCGCCAGCCGTTCGAGCGTCGCGCGCGCGGCTTCGCGATACCCGGCGACGTCGCGCGCGATGAAACCAAGCACGCTCGGCCGGGCCAGCGCGATCGAGCGGGTCGGCCCGAGTTCGTCGAGGTCCAGCGTTTGCCGCGCGCCGATCGCGGCAACCTGCCCGATGCTCGCGACCATCCCGAATGGACGGATCGCGCCGAGCGTACGCGTCAGCACGTCGCCACCTATCCCGTCGATCGCGTAATCGACCCCCGCGCCGCCGCCGAACGCACGCGCGGCCGCGACGAAATCCTCCTCGCGATAATCGACGACCGCCTCCGCGCCGTGCGTGCGCACGAGCGCGGCTTTCGCGGCCGACCCGACCGTGCCGATCACCCGCGCGCCGAGCGCACGCGCCCACTGCGTCGCCAGCAGCCCGACGCCGCCGGCCGCCGCGTGCACGAGCACCGTGTCGCCGGCGCCGACCTGCCGGACGCGATGCAGCAGCATGTAGACGGTGATCCCTTTCAGCAGCCCGGCGGCGGCCGCGTCGTCGCTCAGGCCGTCGGGTATCGGCAGCACGCGCTCGGCCGGCATCGTCCGCAGGCTCGCGTAGCTGCCGGTCGGCATACCGGCGTACGCGACACGCTGGCCCGGGACGAGCTCCGTCACGCCGGCCCCGACCGCGTCGATCACGCCCGCCGCCTCGACGCCGAGCGCATCCGGCAGCGCGGGCAATGCGTGCGCGCCCGTCCTGAAATAGATGTCGACGAAATTCACGCCGATGGCGGTCTGGCGAATCCGCACTTCGCCGGCACCGGGCGGCGCGACGGGCGCATCGACACGGCGCAGCACGCCGGCGTCGCCGTAACAATCGATCCCGATCCGGATGGCGGTGGTTGTTTGGGTCATGACGTTCCTCGCAATCGAATGAAGTGACACGATCATCCCATCGTGCATAATCGAACGGAATTCACGTTTCTCGCCCATTTACTGTGCAAAATTCGACCGACCACGCTCAAGATCCCGCTGCCGCGTCTGCACTGCCGATGAGTTGGGACGACATCCGCTACTTCCTCGCGGTGATGCGCGGCGGCAGCCTGTCGGCGGCCGCACGGGTGCTGCAGGTTCAGCATTCGACGGTCGCGCGGCGCATCGACGCGCTGGAGTCCGCGCTCGGCATCCGGCTGTTCGACCGGCTGCCGCGCGGCTGGCCGCCGACCGACGAAGGGCTGCACCTCGCCGAGCACGCCGCGCGCATCGAAACCGACACGCATGCGTTCGCGCGCGCCGCGCAGGGCGCGGCGGCACTCGACGGCGTGGTGCGCGTGTCGGCGTCGCCGGTGTTCGCCAGCCATTTCCTCGCGCCGCGGCTCGCCCGCGCGCAGCACGCGTGGCCGGCGCTGCGGATCGACCTGATGGGCGAGATGCATGCGGCGAACCTGTACGCGCGCGAAGCCGATCTCGCGGTGCGGCTGTCGCGGCCGAGCGAGCCGGGGCTCGCCGCGCGCCGGCTCGGCACGATGCGCTTCGCGCTGTGCGCGTCGCCGGAATGGGCGGACGCGCCGCCCGACACCTGGCCGTTCGTCGGCTACGACGACGCGCTCGCGCAAACGCCGCAACAGCAGTGGCTCGAACGCTTTGCGGCCGGGCGCCGCTTCGCGTTCGTCACCAACGACCTGGCCGCGCAACATCGCGCGTGCGCGGCGGGGGCCGGCGTCGCGCTGCTGCCCAGGTTTCTCGTCGACGATCCGGCCGTGCACGCCGGTGCGCCGCTCGTCGAGCTGACGGCCGCGCCGCGCTGCGACATCGAGCGCGAGATCTGGCTCGTCGTCCATCCGGACGTGCGCCGGTCGCCGCGCGTGCAGCGTGTCGCGGATGCGATCGCGGATGCTGTGCACGCGGCGGACGGGCGGCTCTGACGCCATAGCCCGTCAGCACCGCCGCGGCGGGCCGGCCTCGATCCCCGGCGGGTTGCGCCCCGCAGATGCGCCGCTCAGGATTGCCGTGCGGGCGACGCCTGACGCTCGCCGGCACCGGCCGGAAGGCCCTGATGCGACGCCGAGCGCCGATGATCGATCAGGCCGACCGCAACGGCCGCCGCCAGCGCGGGCAGTCCGATCGCCATGAAGTTCTGTTCCAGCGGCAGATCGATGCCTACCAGCAGACCGATGACGATCGGCGCCAGGATCGCGCCGCTGCGACCCACGCCCAGCGTCCAGCCGATGCCGGTCGAGCGGATCGCCATCGGATAGAACTGCCCCGCATACGCGCAGTTGACGATCTGCGTGCCGATCGTCGAAGCGCCGGCGACGCCGACCAGCACGAACAGCAGCGCGGTCGGCATCGGGTAGCCGAGCAGCGTGATCGACACCGCGGCGAGCAGATACATCGACACGAGTACCGTCTTGATCGGAAAGCGATCGGCCAGCCAGCCGCCACCGATCGCGCCGACCATCGCGCCGGCGTTCAGCACCAGCACGAAGGTCAACGCGGAGCCGAGGCTGTAGCCGGCGCTCGCCATCAGCCTCGTCAGCCACGAGCTGAGCGCATACACCATGAACAGGCACATGAAGCAGGCGATCCAGAACATGACCGTGCTGAATCCACGACCGTCGTCGAACAACTGGCGAACCCGCGCGCCGCCCGCCGTGTCCTCGCGCGGAACGACATAACAGTCGCCCGGTTCGCGCCGGTATGCGGGATCGAGCCGGCGCGCGATACGTGCGAGCTCGTCGGTCCTGCCGCGCCGGATCAGGAACGGCAGCGATTCCGGCATCCATTTCACGAACAGCGGGACGAGCAGCACCGGCGCGGCCGCGGCGACGAACACGGACTGCCACCCGAACGCCTCGATCATCCCCTTGCCCATCACGGCCGCCAGCATGCCGCCGACCGAATAACCGCTGAACATCAACGTCACCAGCGTACTGCGCATGCGGCGCGGCGAATACTCGGTCATATGGGCTATGACGTTCGGCATCACGCCGCCGATGCCGATGCCCGCCAGGAAGCGCGCGGCGCCGAACAGCGCGGGCGTCGGCGCCAGCCCGGCCGCCGCGGTAAACACGCTGAACAGCGTCAGGCAGGCCGCGATGGCCCAGCGGCGCCCGATCCGCTCGGCGATGGTCCCGAACACTATGTTGCCGAACATCATGCCGAACAACGCCGAGCTGACCATGAATCCGGCCTGCGCCGGGCTGACGCCCATCTCCTTCATGATCGCCGGCAGCGCGATGCCGGCCACCGCCAGGTCGTACCCGTCGAACACGATGATCAGCGCGCACCAGAACAGCACGACGCCGTGCAGCTTGCCCAGCCGCGCATCGTCGGAAAGCGCCTTCAGGTTGATTTGACGCATGGAACTTCCTTCTTTTTTACAGAGGGGATTCAGGCCCGACGGTAGCCATCGCATCACGCGCGCTCGAACCAATACGATCGCTCAGCCTATCGATTTAGTAGTTGTACGAATCATCATCGCGAAATGCGCAGCTGTCCGTCCGGATGCCGGCGCAGTGTAGGAAGCCACAATGATTTCCACTATCCGGAATTTGCAGGCGGCGCGCGAATTCGATCCGTTTTTCTCGTGCCGCACGCCGCGCGCTATCCGGATTTTTCCCCGGCGGGAGCTGGACTATCCGATTCTTGCGAAACTTTCGACAAGCCTGACAAAGATCAATATCATCCTTTCAGGATATCTCGCTCACAAGAGAAACCGATGTGGCACGACGCGCATCCGCGGCCAGCCGGATGTGCCGCACGACAAGCGCCACACAGGAGACGCCCCATGCCCCTCACCGCGAATGCGGACGTGCTGTCCGCGCTGTATCGGAATTGCGTGTTTCGATCAGGATTGCGCACGGATGCGCACGAGCAGGTCTCGCTGGAACTGGCCGAGCATGCGCTGCGCTGGAAGCAAGGCGTACCCGACGCAGCGCTTTTCAAGGGGCAACTGAATCACCTGAGCGTCTATGCGTTGCAGTACGGCGCCGAAGTCGAGGTCGCCCCGCGCCCGTTCGACGGCTTTTCGCTCGTCCACACGTCGCTCGCGGGCGGCGCCGAAATCGAGTGCGACGGGCACGTGATGGGCGTGTCCGAAGGGCGCACCGCCGTGCTGGCGCCGACGTCGCGCGTCCGCCTCCGCTGGCGGTCCGGCACCCGGCAACTGATCGTCAAGGTGCCCGATTCGCTGATGCGCGCGGTCTGCGGCCGCCGGCCCGACGAAGCGGCGCCCGGCCTCGCGCCGGGATTCCTGTTACCGACGGCGCTTGCGTCGCAATGGGATCTGATCGCGCAGTCGCTGCTCAACGTGCTCGCCGTTGCCGACGACGGCGGCATCCGCGCTGAATGGCGCGACCACTTCGAACGAAGCCTCGCGCTATTCCTGCTCGTGCATTGCCCACCGTCGCCCGCTGCCGCGCAGGCCGGCCCGGCACTGCAAGCGCGCGGCGCGCCGGCGCAAGCCGGATCGCGTGGCGGCATCCGGCAGATGGATGCGCTGCACGAATTCATCCACGCGCGGCTCTGCGCGCCGATCTCGCTCGAAGATCTCGCCAGGGCGGCCGGCGTCAGCCTGCGGACGCTGAACGTGCTGTGCCGGCGCTACCACGGCGCGACCCCGATGGCGCTGCTGCGCAACATCCGGCTGGACGCCGCGCGCGTGCAGTTGCTGACCGACCCGGTGGCCAGCATCACCGATACAGCGCTGACGTTCGGCTTCGGGCACCTCGGCCGCTTTTCCGCGTACTACTTCGCCCGCTTCGACGAGTTGCCGCGCGACACGCAGAAGAAGCGGCAGCCGAACTGAACGCCGCGGCGCCGGACGCACGGCCGGCGGCTTTACGTGTCACGCAATCGCCCGCATAGTCATGGTTTGCCCTCATCCCGGCCCTGCCACCCCGTCACCATGTCCACCACGCCAGCCGCCTGCATCGTCCGCGACGCGACCGACGCCGACCTCACCGCGATCCACGCGATCTATGCGCACCACGTGCTCCACAGCGTCGCGTCGTTCGAGGAAACGCCGCCCGACGCCGCCGAGCTGCGCGCGCGCCGCGACGCGGTGCTGCGCGACGGGCTGCCTTATCTCGTCGCCGAATGCGACGGTCGCGTGGCCGGTTATGCGTACGCGACGCCGTACCGTACGCGCCGCGCGTATTGCTTCACGATCGAGGATTCGATCTACATCGACGACGCGCAGCGCGGGCGCGGTGTCGGCCGTACGCTGCTCGCGGCCCTGATCGCGCGCTGCGAGGCCGGCCCGTGGCGGCAAATGATCGCGGTGATCGCCGACGGCGGCACCGGCGGCTCGACGTCGCTGCATCGCGCGTTCGGCTTCGAGCCGGCCGGCACGCTGAAGGCGGTCGGTTTCAAGCACGGCCGCTGGATCGACACGGCGCTGATGCAGCGCCCGCTCGGCGACGGCGCGCACACGCTGCCCGCCTCGCCCGAGCCCGCCCCGTCGCGCTAGAATGGCCGCATGGCAAAACAGACTCATTCCACACCCGACGAGGCCGCGGCGGATTCCCGCAACGAGTACACGGTCGACGAACTCGCGCGCGTGTCCGACACGACCGTGCGCAACGTTCGCGCGTACCAGGACCGCGGGCTGCTCGCGCCGCCGGAGAAACGCGGGCGCGTCGGCATCTACGACGACACGCACGTCGCCCGCCTGAAGCTGATCAACCACCTGCTCGCGCGCGGCTATACGCTGTCGAACATCCAGGACCTGATCAAGGCGATCGACGAAGGCCACGACCTGCGTTCGATCCTCGGCCTCGAAAACGCGATCGGCGGCCGCTGGTCGCACGAACTGCCGAAAACCTATTCGCTCGCCGCCCTCGCGCAGATGTTCGGCCCGCAGGCCACCACGCAGCTTTCCCGCGTGACCGAGCTCGGCCTGCTCGAACGGCACGGCCTGTCGTTCGTCGCGAAGAGCCCCGCGCTGCTCGAGGCGGCCGCCGCGATGACGAAGGAAGGCATCCCGCCGCGCGAGCTGCTCGACGTGATCAGCCTCGCGCGGCCGCACTTCGACGCGATCGCCCGGCTGCTCGTCGACCTCGTCGTGAAGCGGCTCGACCGCTACGACGCCGACACGCTGCCGCCGGCCACCGACGTGCCCGAACTGGTCGACGCGATCTGGCGCCTGCGCCCGCTCGCGGCCGTGTTCGTCGAAGGCGAGACGAACCGCGCGCTCGAAACCGCGGCAAGCGCGTATCTCGGCGGCCGCGTCGCGACGATCCTCGACAAGAAGCTCAGCGACGAGGCCGCGCGGCAGTCCGGCACGCCCGATTCTTCAGATATGCAAGGCGACGGCGACAAAGCATAGGGTCGCCGCCGTCATATTGATATCGGCAATGCTTCGTTTGCGGGCGTGATCGCCCGTGCGACGATTCTTCCAACCGAGCGGCACCGGCCGCTCCCCGAAGACGTTTCGCATGGAGTCCGTTCGATGATTCGTTTCACCCGCTGGATCACCCGCACCGCTGCGACGGCGCTCGTCGCCGTCGCAGCCACGTCGGCCTTCGCGCAGGGCAGCGCCGACAAGGTCGTGCGCATCGGCTACCAGAAGGCCGGCCTGCTGTCGGTCATCAAGGCGCAAGGCTCGCTCGAAGCGCGCCTCAAGCCGCTCGGCTATGGCGTGCAGTGGTTCGAATTCCCGGCCGGCCCGCAACTGCTGGAAGCGCTCAACGCGAACAGCATCGACTTCGGCTATACGGGCGCGCCGCCGCCGGTGTTCGCGCAGGCCGCCGGCGTACGCTTCGTGTACGTCGGCGCGGAGCCGCCGTCGCCGCACAACGAAGCGGTGTTCGTGAAGGCCGATTCGCCGGTCCGTTCGCTCGCCGACCTGCGCGGCAAGAAGGTCGCGCTGCAGAAGGGCTCGAGCGCGAACTACCTGCTGCTCGAAGCGCTGAAGAAGGCCGGCGTGCGCTACGACGAGATCCGCCCCGTGTACCTGCCGCCCGCCGACGCGCGCGCCGCGTTCGAGAGCGGCAACGTCGACGCGTGGGCCGTGTGGGATCCGTACTACGCGGCCGCGCAGAATTCGCTGAAGATCCGCACGCTGTCCGACTACACGGGCCTCACGCCCGCGAACAACTTCTACGAGGCCACGCGCGATTTCGCGGAGCAGCATGCCGACGTGGTCGGTGCGATCCTGAAGCAGGCGCGCGAGACGGGCCTGTGGGTCAACGGGCATCCGGCCGAGACCGCCGCGCTGATCGCGCCGAAGGTCGGCCTGCCGTTGCCGCTCGTCGAGACGTGGATCAAGCGCGTGCCGTTCGGTGCGGTGCCGATCGACGAGAAGATCGTCAAGGTTCAGCAAGGCGTTGCCGATGCGTTTTATGGGGCGAAGCTGATTCCGCAGAAGCTGAGCGTCGCAGACAACGCGTGGACCGATAAACGCGTGGCGACGGCGGTCGCGGCGAAGTAACGCGCGGCGCAGCGCGGACGCGTTCGAAAAAAAGGCCGACGGGCACCCTGCCCGTCGGCCTTTTGCGTTCTTCTGGAATTTTCGGTGAGCCGCGGGACGAACTGCCGGCGTTCGGCCACTGCCACTTGCAACCCGTCCATGAATGACGGCTTAACGCTCGATACCGGGCCGATCACCGGAAGAAATTCGCCAGCTTTCTCGAATCGTCTCTCGCAGTGCCGCAACGGCCGGGCTGGCATCGGTCGATCCCTGTATCCAGGACAACCCGCTCTTTCCGATCCAGTGCGGCCAGATTGCCAGTTCGCAGGCCTGAGCCCCGGCCTGCGCCTCGGTGCGACGTAGAATGCCAGCTCCAACCCCGCTGCTGATCATGCTGCGCAAGACACCGTCGCTGTCCGCCACGTATCGCGCATCAGGCATGTGTCCTGCATCCCGAAACAGATCAAGCGCGGCAGCGTGGAGCGCACATTCCGGCACGCTCACGATCCATGGCAGGCGCGCAATATCCGCCAGGCTCAAGTCGCCGGCTTGCGCGGCGTAGTTTGGCGGCAGCGCGACGACCAGATCTATCTCCGACAGTCGGTCGACCGATAGCGCTGTTGCGGAAACGTCGGCCAACGTGAAACCACCGTCCAGTTCCCCGCTGCTCACACGCTCCACCACATCGCCCGATACGGCCTGGTGAAGGGTGACGCGGATATTCGGGTGGCGCAATCCGAGCGCGAGCAATGCATCGCCGACTCTCAACGGTACGGAGTCGCTCAATGTTCCGATCCGGAGTTCGGCCGACAGTTGCCCACGTTCTTCGGCAGCGACGCTTTTCACGCGACCGGCGGCCCGGAGCGTGTGCTCGGCCTCGGCCAGCAGCTTGCGGCCGGCTGCCGTGGGAAACATTCCCCTGGACGTTCGCTCGAACAACTGGACACCCAGTTCCTCTTCAAGGCCCTTGATCTGCGCGCTCGCGGCCGGAATGCTGAGATGAAGCCGCTCGGCCGCCCTGGTCAGGCTGCCTTCTTGCGCGACTGTGACGAACGCCTTGAGTTGATACAGTTCCATGCCGTCATTCTGCACGAGGTCGCCGCGGCGGTTTTATCAAAAATCCGAAAGCGGGCTTCCGAACAAGTGAATGGACGATGAACAAACGCTTTCATCACAATCCGTCCGGTTCGATCACGAGAAAACGGATGTGAAGATGCGCGCAGCGAACACCACGATGGCAGCGGCAGACACGGGTTTCGGGAAAGGGGTGATCTTATGTATTCTCGCCACGGTGTCATGGGGCAGCCTCTTCCCCGTCATGACGAAAGCCCTGCGCATTCTCGACCCCTTCACCTTCACGACCCTGCGGTTCGGCATTGCAGCTGTGCTTTTTGCCGTCCTCCTCTGGCGCCGCGAGGGTAAGCAGGCCTTTTCGCTGGAAGGGCGTGGCCTGCTCACCTGGTTCATGGGAACCCTCGGATTCGCCGGCTTCGGTTTGCTGGTATTCATCGGCCAACGCATGGCCGGCATTGAAGGCGCGTTGATCGCCTCCGTGATGATGGCCACGCAACCGATGTTGAGCCTGCTGGTGAACTGGGCGATCAACCGCATTCCACCCCGGCCACTTTCACTCTGCTTTATCGTCCTGTCATTTGCGGGCGTACTGCTGGTCGTGACCAAAGGATCCATCAGCGACGCGATGAAGTCCGCACAGCACCTTACCGCTGCGGCCATCATCGTCGGAGGCGCGCTGTGCTGGGTGATCTACACCGTCGGAAGCACATTCTTCAACGGCTGGTCGCCGTACCGCCATACGGCACTGACGACACTTCTCGGCATGATCAGCCTGGTAGTCGTGAACGGTGTCCTCTTCGCAACCCGAGGCCTTGCGCTGCCCGATGTGTCGCAGCTGGAACGCGTGTTGCCATACCTTCTGTACACCGCGTGTGTACCGGGCTTTATCGGCGTGCTGTGCTGGAATCTTGGCGTGAGGATCGTGACGCCAGTCAATGGTGTTCTGTTCATGGACGTCATACCGGCCACGGCGTTTGCCATTTCCGCCTGCCAAGGCGTCGTACCTGTGAAGGCACAGATCATGGGCGTCGCTTGTACGGCATCGGCGATCGTCTTGAACAATCTCTATCTGCGTTCCCGTGTGACCCGACGCGAAATCTTGTGACTATTCATGTAGTCGGCCGTTGATTACATCCCTGTTTCATCCGTGGCCGCAGGCGGCAACTGCCGCACGTCGCGCAGGCGACGCACGCGGGACCCCGCAAATTTCGATGCGCTACCGCGAATTCATTGCACGCAACCTATACTTTCAAAATCATTTCGTCTGCGACAAGGAGGCGCAAACGTGCCCTATGTGCTTCGCGCGGCATCCCGCGCGGTCATTCACGCAAGACCCATGACTACTGTCGTATGAAGAGGACATCATGACGCGCAAATACATCGATTGCCGGGAATTCCCGAGCGAAATGAATTGTTCCGTTGCGCTATCCGCGGATTCCGAAAACGAGTTGCTCGAGGCCGCCGTCCAGCATGCGGTCACGGTTCACAAGCATGCCGATTCGCCGGAGCTGCGTTCGCAGCTGAAAACGCTGTTTCATGACGGCACACCGCCCGTTGAAGCACCGCGTCACGCGTAATGCTGGCGCGACCGATTGAAGAGCAGCGACCACCTCACGACGGCCATCTGCCAACAACGCATCTGCGTTGACCGTCGCTGCTCATCTTGCCGAAATCTTCTTCTGTGTGTGGTCCAGTCGGGCGGCTATGGAAGGTCGGCTATCGTGCGAATACGTCGCGGCCGGGCCGAACTTGCAGTTCCGCGTTCGACCACGAACGGACAGTCGGCGCCACTCCCCGGACCGTCAACGATTTGCCCGCCACGCGTCCCTTGTGACATGGCTTGACGCGTATAACCGTCAATTGCAATGTAGGATTTGCCCAAGGTCGTGGCAGGGCAAAGTCCGTCATCCGGCACGACTCGATCACGGGCGGTTGTCCGGAAAATCGGCCGTCGTTGAAACTGACCTCAGTCAATGCCAGGGGAATCACGTCAATGCGAACACACCAGCTTGAACTATTCGCGGACTACTTCCAGTTCTATCTTCAAGACGAGATCGCGGACGGAGATCTATCGGTGGCGTGGGACGACGCGGCAGTGGAGCGCATGTTGGCCGTTACGGAAGACCAGGACGTGATCGGGCTTGGTACTGTTCGAAACATGCACGTACCCGTGACGCTGGAATTCTTGAGTGAGGCGCCTGCGAATGATCTCGCCAACTTCGATCACGTGGTTGAAGGCACGTTGATCATTAACGTGGGACCGCTTGTCGTGGCTGGCTGCATGGACTATTTCCCGGATGCCGCCCGATTCGAACTTGAACCCGGGACATACAGAATCAGGCTCTCCTGTTCTGGCTTGGGGACGCTGTCGGAAGACGGACTTGAAGGACAAGACCACTATCTTGTTCAGCTGTGGCCGGCAGTGCCTGTCGAGCCAACCGTGCTTAAGCAACATCTCAACGGCTGAATTCGGCCAGTAGCAGCGCTTCGGGTGTGTTCGACACATGACGGTCGCTGAGCCGAAGCGGCCATGACGTGACGGGTTAGTTGCCCCGTTTGGCAAAACCTCCGCCAGAAGCGCAAGACTTACGGATGGAAGGTTTCGCCACGGTTCAGCATGTCGACGAATTCCGCGATTTTGCGCGCCCTCGTTTCCGGCTTTTTGGCGTTCTGTATCCGATACAGGATGGCATAGCGGTTACGGCTGTTCAGGGTTGCAAAAAACTTCCTGGCGCCCGGATTTGCATCCAGAGCCGCCTGCAGGTCGTCCGGCACGACCGATTGACTGGCCGACGTATAGGCAGCCTCCCAGCGGCCGTCCTTCCTGGCCTTCTCGATTTCGCTCATGCCGGGCGGGCGCATTCTGCCTGCGGCGATCAGCGCTTCAGCCCTTTCCTTGTTGAGTTTGGACCAGATGCTTTTTGCGGTGTGCGGGGTGAAGCGTTGTAACCAGTAATGCTCGCTCTCAGCCTGCTTTTTGCCATCGATCCAGCCATGGCAAAGCGCGCTTTCCAACGCCTGTTCGTAGGTGACAGTCCGCTGCCCGGTGCCCTTTTTTGCCAGACGCAGCCATGCACCGGTCGAACTGCTGCCGTGTTGCCCCAACCAGCTTTCCCATTCGATCTGACTGGTAAAGGTTAGAGCGCTTTCGGTCATGTCGCTATCCTGAATGGTTCAGTCCATGTGCGGGGAAGGCGTTCGCAGTCTAGCGGTTTTCATAAGAACATCAACGTCCGTGGTGCGGCCCATGACCGGTCGCTCGGCAGCCACGGGCCCACCCGCTTACTTCAACGCCCCCGCCACCTTCTTCTGCCGCCACAGACACAGCAAATCACAAGCAACATGCGCGGCCGCAATCGCCGTAATGTCCGCATGATCGTAAGCCGGCGCCACCTCGACGACATCCGCGCCAACCAGATTCACCGCCCCGAGCGCACGCACGATCGCCAACGCCTGCGCGGACGACAACCCGCCCGCGACCGGCGTCCCCGTCCCGGGCGCGAACGCCGGATCGAGGCAATCGATATCGAACGTCAGGTACGCGGGCCGCGCGCCGACGATATCGACGATCCGCTCGACCGCCGCGCGCGAACCATGGTCGTGCACCCACGCGGCGTCGAGCCGCTCGATCCCGAGAAAATCGTCGTTCCACGTGCGGATGCCGACCTGCACCGACGTCGCCGGATCGATCAGCCCTTCCTTCACCGCCTTGTAGAACATCGTCCCGTGATTGAGGCTGTCCGGATCGTCGTCGGCCCACGTATCGCAGTGCGCGTCGAAATGGATCAGCGACAGCGGCTTGCCGTAGCGCTCCGCGTGCGCGACCAGCAGCGGATACGTGATGTAGTGGTCGCCGCCGAGCGTCAGCATCTTCGCGCCCGAACGCAGGATCGTGCGCGCATGCTCGATGATCGCGGGCTTGATCGACAGCGGGTTGTGCGCGTCGAACCAGCAGTCGCCGTAGTCGACGGCCGCGAGATCGTCGAACGGATTGAAGCCCCACGGATACGGATTGAGCTCCGCGAGCTGCACGCTCGCCGCGCGGATCGCAGCCGGCCCGAGCCGCGCGCCCGAACGATAGGTCGTTGCGAGGTCGAGCGGCACGCCGGAAATCGCGACGTCGACGCCGTCGAGCACACGCGAATAGTTGCGGCGCATGAACGACAGCACACCCGCATAGGTGTTTTCGATCGAGGAGCCGTACGGCGTCGTGCGACGGATCGCGCCATCGCCGTGGAAAAGTTCGGTCATGGTCGAACCTGTTTTCGTGGGGAGCCGGCTCCGCCCCGCTTCGCATTGGCGCGCGGGCCGGGCACGGCAGGGATTCATCGGGCACGCACCGGCTTGCGCCTCCAGTCGCGCGGCCGGGCGAGACAACGACAACGGCAATACGGCGGCGATCATAACAAGCCGAATTGAAGCCGTTGCCCCGGTTCAACCGGGGCAACGCGTCGAAGCAATCCGGCGGCCGCATCGGCACCGTTTCCTAGAAGGATTCGCCGGTTTTCGCACGCCTTTTCTTCCGGATAATGGCCGGCAGCCGCGCCGCCGACGGCGCGCCGTCCACCGCAGACAACAACAAACCGGAGACACCCGCCTTGATCGCCACGCTTCCCGCCACCTACCGCCGGCTCTGGCCGCTCGCCGTCGCCGCCGCGCTGCTGTACGGGCTGTCGCTCGCCGTCGCGCCCTATCCCGGCCAGGCCGCCGCGAAAGCCGCGATGGGCATCCTGTTGCTCGCAGCCGGCAGCACCTGCGGCGCGCGGCGCGAACGCGCGTGGCTGTGCGCGGCGCTCGCGACCGCCGTGCTCGGCGACGTGCTGCTCGCGCTGCCCGACTGGCCGCTGTCGTTCGTCTTCGGCCTCGGCGCGTTCCTGCTCACGCATCTCTTCTATTGCGCGATTTTCTTCCGCTGGCGCGCGCGGCCGCACGGCTGGCGCATCGTCGCGCTCGTCGGGCTGTGGATCGCCGCGCCGGCGTTCTACCTGGCCTTCCTTCCGCACCTCGGCGAACTGCTGGCGCCGGTCGCCGTCTACATGCTCGTGCTGTGCGTGATGGCGAGCTTCGCGCTCGCCGCCCGCACGCACGGCCCACTGGTGGCCGTCGGCAGCCTGGTCTTCGTCGGCTCCGATACGCTGATCGGCGTCGGCCGCTTCCTCGGCGGCTTTCCCGGCATCGACTACCTGATCTGGGGCCTCTATGCGCTCGCGCAGGTCATGATCGTGGCCGGGGTTTTCCATGAGATCGCCGCCCGATCGATCCGCCCCTGATTCCGTTTCAAACAGACCGCCGCGCGCCGGCGGTCCCGTCCACCACGTCTCCCGCCCCATCGACGGGCCTTTCCGTGAATTCCGCATTGCGGAAACCGGCCCGTTCCAAACCCCGCTCAGCCTTTTCCCGTCTGGTTTCCGGCCCTTAGAGCGGCGCTTCTAGCCTCTTGCGGTTTCCGGGCTCACCCACTATCGTTACATCAAACAATGTAACATTCGAAAATGAGCCAAATCGGAGACACCCGGATGAATGCTCGCACGTTGCCTTTCGGTCCGCCCGGCCACGACGGCCAGGACGAAACCATCGATATCGCCATCATCGGCACCGGCTTCGCCGGTCTCGGGATGGCGATCCGCCTGCGGCAAACAGGCGTCACCGACTTCGTCGTCCTCGAGAAGGCCGCGTCGGTCGGCGGCACGTGGCGCGACAATCATTACCCCGGGTGTGCATGCGACGTGCAATCGCACGTCTATTCGTTCTCGTTCGCGCCGAACCCGCGCTGGACGCGCATGTTCGCGCCGCAGCCGGAGATCCGCGCGTATCTGGAAGACTGCGTGCAGCGCTTCGGGGTCGGCCCGCACCTGCGCCTGAACCACGAACTGCAGCGCGCCGAATACGACGAAGCCGCGCAGCGCTGGCGCCTCACGTTCGCGAACGGCAAGCGGCTGTCCGCGCGCGTGCTGGTGTCGGGGATGGGCGGCCTGTCGCGCGCCGCGCTGCCGGCCATTCCCGGCGTCGAGAACTTCAAGGGCCGCGCGTTCCATTCGCAGCATTGGGATCACGACTACGCGCTCGAAGGCAAGCGCGTCGCGGTGATCGGCACCGGCGCGAGCGCGATCCAGTTCGTGCCGCAGATCGCACCGCGCGTGAAGGAACTCGCGCTGTTCCAGCGCACGCCGCCGTGGATCATGCCGAAGCCGGACCGCAACCTGAGCGGCCTCGAGAAGTGGCTGTTCCGCACGCTGCCGTTCACGCAGAAGGCCGTGCGCAGCGGCATCTACTGGATGCTCGAATCGCGCGTGCTCGGCTTCGCGATCCATCCGTCGCTGATGAAGAACGTGCAGAAGCTCGCGTTGCGCCACATCCGCAAGCAGATTCCCGATCCGGAGCTGCGCAAGACCGTCACGCCAAACTACACGCTCGGCTGCAAGCGCGTGCTGATCTCGAACGACTACTACCCGGCGCTGTCGCGCAAGAACGTCGACGTGATCACGACCGGCATCGACCACATCGAGGCCGACGCGGTCGTAACGACCGACGGCAAGCGCCATGAAGTCGATTGCCTGATCTACGGCACCGGCTTCCAGGTTGCCGATCCGTTCCCGCGCGGCGCGATCGTCGGCCGCGGCGGCCTCGACATCGTCGATGCGTGGCGCGACGGCGCGCACGCGTATCTCGGCTCGACGCTGCCCGGCTACCCGAACTTCTTCATGATCGTCGGCCCGAACACCGGCCTCGGCCACAACTCGATGGTGTTCATGATCGAGTCGCAGATCGAATACATCCTCGGCGCGCTGCAGGCGATGCACCGCGAGCGTGCGGATGCGATCGAGGTACGCCCGCTCGTCGAGGCGCAGTTCAACAGCGACCTGCAGGGCAAGCTGAAGAAGGCGATCTGGTCGACGGGTGGCTGCAAGAGCTGGTATCTCGACCCGCGCACGGGCAAGAACACGACGCTGTGGCCGGGCTTCACGTGGCGCTTCCGTCAGGCGACCGCGCGCTTCTCGATCGCCGATTACCACGCATATCGCGCGCCGCAACACGACACGATCGCGCGGCCCGTCGCCGCGCCCGCCGCTTCCGCTTCCACTTCCGCCGAAGCGGCCTGAGCCAGACAAGGAGCCACCGACATGAGAGATTTCGCCAACAAGGTCGCCGCGATCACGGGTGCCGGCTCGGGCATGGGCCGCTCGCTCGCGATCCAGCTCGCACAGGCCGGCTGCCACGTGTCGCTCGCCGACAAGAATGGCGTCGGCCTCGCGGAAACCGAACGGATCGTCCGCGCGATCGCGCCGAACGTGCGCGTGTCGACGCGCATGCTCGACGTCGGCGAACGCGACGCGATGTTCGCGTGGGCCGACGACACCGCGAAGGAACACGGCAAGGTCAACCTGATCTTCAACAACGCGGGCGTCGCGCTGTCGAGCACGATCGAGGGCATGGAATACAGCGATCTCGAGTGGATCGTGAACATCAACTTCTGGGGCGTCGTACACGGCACGAAGGCGTTCCTGCCGCACCTGAAAGCATCGGGCGACGGCCACGTGATCAACACGTCGAGCCTGTTCGGGATCTTCGCGCAGCCGGGCATGAGCGGCTACAACGCGACCAAGTTCGCGGTGCGCGGCTTCACCGAATCGCTGCGCCAGGAACTCGACATGATGAAGTGCGGCGTGTCGGCGACCTGCGTGCATCCGGGCGGCATCCGCACGAACATCGCGCAGGCCAGCCGCGTGTCGAAGAACATGGTCGGCTTCATGGTCGCGAGCGAGCAGCAAGGCCGCGACACGTTCGAGAAGTTCTTCATCACGACCGCCGACGACGCCGCGCGCACGATCCTCGCCGGCGTGCGCCGGAACAAGCGTCGCGTGCTGATCGGCCGCGATGCGAAGGCCGGCGACTGGATGGCGCGCATCCTGCCGTCCGCGTATCAGGCGCTCGTCGTGCTGGCGACGCGCCGCGAAGCCGCGAAGGCCCGCCGCCAGACCGCACACGGCACGCCGGCGCCCGCGCCGCTGCACGCCACGTACAACAATGCAGGCAATCAGGGAGGAGAACAATCATGACGACCCCGAACATGATGCCGGTGCGGCGCGACATCCGTTTCGCGCTGCCCCCGGAGCGCGCGCGCGACTGGCACGTGCAGGGCGTGCCGGTCACGCACTTCATGAATGCGCTGTCGCTGCTGTTCCCGGCAGGCGAACGCTTCTTCATGGATTCGGTGCGCAACTACCGCGACCAGATCGAGGATCCCGAGCTGAAGAAGCAGGTGCTCGGTTTCATCGGACAGGAAGCGATGCACACGCGCGAGCACATCGAATACAACGACCTGCTGCAAGCGGCGGGCCTGCCCGCGCACAAGCTCGACAAACGGCTGTGGACGATCCTCGGCTGGTTCAGGAAGGCGTTGCCGCATTCGATGCAGCTCGCGATCACGATCGCGCTCGAGCACTACACGGCGATCCTCGCGAACCAGCTGCTGTCGGGCCACGAGCACCGGATCGACGGCTCGGTCGAGGGCTACCAGCAGATGTGGATGTGGCACGCGATGGAGGAAACCGAGCACAAGGCGGTGTCGTACGACGTATGGACCACCGTGATGAAGCCGGGCCTCGGCAGTTATCTGCTGCGTACGGGCACGATGCTGACGACGACGGTGTTCTTCTGGACGATCGTGTTCGACTTCCACGTGCGCCTGATGCGCGCGCACCGTCGCGAGCACGGCAAGTTCGGCGGGATGTGGCGCCTCGTGAAGTATCTGTACAGCCCGAAGCATGGCGTGTTCCCGAGCATCGCGCGCGAATGGCTCGACTACTTCCGCCCGGGCTTCCACCCGTGGGATCACGACAACCACCAGTACCTGCAGGGGCTCGACACGCTGCTCGAGAACATCGACGCGACCAACGCGCGTTATGCGGCGCAAGCTGCCCCGCGTCGCGTGCCGCTGCACCCGGTTCCGCAAGCGTGACGCCATGGCCCGCGCCCACGAGATGCTGACCGTCCAGTCCGGCGACGTGAAACTCGCCGTCTATGCAAGCGGGTCGCGGCGCGCGCCGCCGCTGATTCTCGTGCACGGCTACCCCGATTCGGCGGCCGTGTGGGCGCCGATCCGCGCGCGGCTGTCGAAGCGCTACCGCGTGATCGCGTACGACGTGCGCGGCGCCGGCGCGTCCGATGCGCCGCGCCGCCGCGCCGACTACACGCTCGCGCGGCTCGCGGACGACCTGAAGGCGGTGGCCGACGCGACCTGCGGCGGCCGGCCATTCCACCTCGTCGGCCACGACTGGGGCTCGATCCAGTGCTGGGAGGCCGTGACCGACCCCGCGTTCCGCGGCCGGATCGCGTCGTATACGTCGATCTCGGGCCCGTGCCTCGATCACGTGTTCCGCGCGAAGATGCGGCTCAAGCAGAGCCTGAAGTCGTGGTACATCGCGTTCTTCCATCTGCCGGTCGTGCCGTCGCTGGTGTGGCGGCTCGGCGGCGCGGCACTGTGGCCGCGCTGGCTGCAGCTCACCGAACGCGTGCGCGCCGAGCGCGACCCCGTGCAACTGAAGAACGCGCTGAACGGCCTGCAGCTCTACCGCGCGAACTTCCTGGCGCGGGCGCGCAAGCCGCGCGAACGGTACGCGCAGGCACCCGTGCAGATCCTGGTACCCGTGCGCGATCGTTACGTGACGCCCGAGATGTCGGTCGACCTCGACCGCTGGCTCGGCGACCACGTGCGCGAGGAAATCGACGGTACGCACTGGATCGTGCTGCGCCACCCCGACATGATCGCGTCGCGGATCGACCGCTTCGCATCCGCGCACGAACGGCCGGCGGTCGCGAACGCCGCGGTTCAGCGCCCGGTCGGCGCCGGCAGGCGTCTGAACAGCGTCTCGTAGTCGACGACGAGCCCGTCGTCGTCGATGTCCATCTCGGCCGTGAAATTCCGGAAGATCCCTTCGTAGCGGTAGCGCCGGCCCGGCTCGATGCATGCGTAGGCCTGCTTGACCGGCGTGACCTTCAAGTCCGGCGTCGAGATGTACGCGACGTCGATCGGCCGCCGTTCGCCGCGTGCGAGCCCGAGGCGGCCGATCGGCAGCGAATTCGTGAACGGCGTCGCCGCGATGTCGATATCGATGCAGCCGTCCAGTTCCGGCAGCGCGCGGCCCGCGCCGTCGTGCCAGTGGCCTGCGCCGTCGCCGCGCAGTTCGAGCGTGCCGCCGCCCATCACCTTGAGCACCGCGTAGGTCACGCGCCAGTGCGGATCGCATTCGACGCGATACGCGAGCCCGTACGCGCGGCCGTAGCGCTGGCCGACCACCGCGCTTTCGACGAAGATCCCGCCGCCGCTCCGGTCGAACGTCAGATGTTCGACCCCGTCGCCTTCGAGCGACGCCCAACGCACTTCACGCATCGTTTCGCCTCCCGGTTTCCTTGATGCGAAGGATCGTCGCATATATCCGGACCATCCGGAATTCCACGGTCGGCAAATCCAACGCGCGTCATTCGTCGTCGAAGTTCATGTCCCTGCCTTCAAACGAGGACCGGATAGCTTCCACGACTCGCGACGCCCTGCGCGCATTCTCCAACTGCGGATACTGCTGCTTCAGCTTGCCAGAGATTTGCCAACCGTTTTCCTTGACGGAACGGATGATGCGGTCCGCATCCGGGCCCGGCATCTCCACGACCTCCTTGAGCCGCTCCTGGGCAAGCTGAAAGATCAGCAGCGTCCTGGCTTCATCGGCCATCTCCGTGCGAATCGTGTGCTCGACAACTCGCGCGGTATACAGCACGTGAGCCGTCAGATCCGGATAACGCCAGACGAAGCGCGCATCTTCGTAGCTGTCGAATACGAAGTTGCTCAGCGTCCCGTCCTCATAGGTGACCAGTTCGCCGAACCGATAGGACGTTGCATAACGGCGCATGAAGCAGCGAGAAAACACCTCGAGCGTGCGATCGTAACCGGCGCGGAACTCCGTCGAACTCGTGATGGTTGCCGAGATCGGCAATATCACGCCATCCGGCACCGCCTTGTCCCGCACCAGGGAGTCATTGATCAGGAAGCGATGAATCCGGCCGTTGCCGTCTCGCATGGGGTGGATATAAACGAAGCCGAATGCCAACGCAGCGGCACGTGCCAGCGGCTCGGCGCCTCGAGTCGCGGCCTCGAATTCACCGAGGCCCTCCAGCATCGCTGCAACGTCGTCGAACGCCGGGGCAATGTAGTGCACGATATTCTCGCGCATCGTCGCCTGCCCCACAAAGACCGGCGAACGCCGCAACCCCAAACCGAACGCATCGTGGCCCAGAATGCCGGCTTGCAAAGTATGCAGGCTACGGTCGCTTAGTGGAGCGTCGATACGGCCGCAGTATTGCGCGATGACGTGTGCAAACCGCTGGATGCGGTCGGCCTGATCGGCCTCTTTCTCAATGAGAAAGCTCGCCCGCGACTCCTTGAACGTCAACCAGCTGGCTGTCCGCATCAGGATGTCCGGCCCGAAGACGCGATCCAATTCTCTCAATGCAGTGCCCAAGTCGAACTGCAGCGCTGCCTGCACCGCCGCGGTTCGCCGAACCAGCGGGCAGAACGCAGGCGTGCCCGGCAAGTTGTCGTGCACGCGCCAACGGCGAATGCGACGCGACTCCGTGCGGGTCAGGTATTCAGTCGGAGAAACGGCGTTGACATAGCCGCCGTTGGCCACGTCAGGTACATCCAGACGCCTGCCTGTCAGCCACTCGTACAGGAAACCCGTGCGTCGGGCGTATTGGCCAAAGGGGGCGTTTCGGCACCAGATTTCGATCGGTTCCGGTCCCACGGCTGCAAACAGGCGCGCAAAAAACTCGAAGTGAAGCTCTTCGTACTTGAGTCCGAATTCAAAATGGCCGGCGAAGTCGTCGGTGGGTCGATAGCTGGGCGGATACCGGTTTTCTACCTGCTCATCGGTTTCCCGGCTCGCACGTCCGGTGCCGATGACCGATTCAACACGCAGAGGTTGTGCGGGCGTAATGCCGTAGCGAGCAGCCAGAGCCTTGAAGCCGACTTGCATTGAAAAATCTCCTACCGAGGCCGCGAAAATACTACCAATTTCCGAATCCTACCCGAAAACGCTAATGCGTTAGCATACGCACGGAAAATCTAACGGCGATCAAAATTTGCTACCGAAATAGAGAAATGCAAAAAAAACGCTAACGCGCCTGACAAGCACGTCTTGGAAAACGGCCTCCGCCCCAACTCGGGGCATCACCCACAAATCCTGACTATCCAGAATTCCCTATTCCGGTGCATGGAATTGTGTCCTATGCTCGCGGCTCGTCCTGTTCCGCCGCCATCATGCCTACCGCCCGCCCCGCCTCGCCGTCGATCGACCTGCGCATTTTGCTGCGCGGCATCGGGCAGATCGTACTGCAGGCGAACGCGCTGACCGGCGCGCTGCTGCTCGCCGCACTGGCGCTGACCGACCTGCGGCTCGCGTCAGCGGCGCTGCTCGGCTCGGCCGCCGCCAGCATGACCGCCGTGCTGACGGGCGCCGAGCGCCGCGACGTCGAACAGGGACTGCACGGTTTCAATGGCGCGCTCGCCGCGCTGATCGCGGTGCTGTTCGCGCCCGATTCGCTCGCAGCCATCGCGCTGGTGCCGCTGGCCGCGATCGGCACGGCGCTCGTGCAGCGCGCGATGCGCGTGCCGCTCGCCCGCTGGCGCCAGTGTCCGTATTCGAGCCCGTGCCTCGCCGTCACCGCGCTGTGGCTGCCGTTTGTCGCACTGCAGCATGCGAACGGCGCGGAGGCCGACGCGGTGCTGACGCTTTCTTCCGTCGCCGACGCGCTGCTTTCGGGCGTCGCCCAGACCACCTTCGCGCAAGGCGCATGGGCCGGCGCGTTGATCGTCGCCGGCATCGCCGCCGCGTCGCGCCGCGCGGCCGCGTTCGCGCTCGGCGGTGCCATCGTGTCGACCGTGCTGCTGGTCGCGCTCGGCGCGAGCGGCGCGTCGTACGCCGATGGCCTGCTGGGTTTCAACGGCGCGCTCGCCGCGCTCGCGCTGATGCCGCGCGGCCCGCGCGCGGCACTCGCGGCCGCCGCGCTCGCCGCACTGATCCAGTGGCTCGCGACGCGCGCGGGCATGCCCGCATTCACGGCCCCGTTCGCGCTTGCGTCGTGGGTCACGGTGGCGGTCGCGCGCCGCTTCACCCTCGGAGAAACCGATGTCGTCATTCGCACACCGTCCTGATGCCGTGAAGCCCGGCGGCCCGATCTCGGACGCCGAACGCCGGCTGCGCGTCGACCTCGCCGCCGCGTATCGGCTCGTCGCGCTGAACGGCTGGGACGACCTGATCTACACGCATCTTTCCGCGACCGTGCCCGGCGAGCCTGGCCACTTCCTGATCAACCCGTTCGGCCTCACGTTCGACGAGGTCCGCGCGTCGAATCTCGTGAAGATCGACCTGGCCGGCAACCGGATCGGCGACAGCGAGCACGCGGTCAACGTGACGGGCTTCGCCCTGCACGCGGCCGTCCATGCCGCGCGCGCCGATGCCGTCTGCGTGATGCACCTGCACAATACGGCCGGCATTGCGGTGTCGATCCAGCGCGACGGGCTGCTGCCCGCGTCGCAGCACGCGCTACGGTTTCATGGCGACCTCGGGTATCACGACTACGAAGCGCTCGCGTTCTCGCCGGCCGAAGGCGCGCGGCTGACCGCGAGCCTCGGCGCGAAATCCGCGATGCTGCTGCGCAATCACGGCACGCTGACGGTCGGTCGCACCGTTGCCGAAGCTTATGTGCTGATGGATACGCTGATCAAGGCGTGCGACATCCAGGTCCGCGCGCAGGCAGGCGGCGGGCCACTCGTGCTGCCCGACCCGGCCGTCGCGGACCGCACCGCCGAACAACTGCGCGACGGCGGCGCAATCGAAGGCGAACTGGAATGGCCGGCGCTGCTGCGCCGGCTCGACCGGATCGATCCGTCGTATCGCGACTGACGCCGCAATCATGGCCGCGACCGCGGCCGCATCGTTCAAACCCAACCGGAGCATTGTCATGCCGACTTTCAATATCCAGCTGTTCGAAGGCCGCACCGTCGAACAGAAGCGCGAATTCGTCGAAGCGATCACGCGCGTCACGTGCGAGACGCTCGGCTGCGCGCCGGGCTCGGTCGACATCATCCTCACCGATGTGAAGAAAGAGAACTGGGCGACGGCCGGGAAGCTGTGGAGCGACGAGCGCTGAGCGTGACAGCCGGCGTCGCTGCGGCGCCGCCGGCACTACGCTGAGTCACACCCTGCAGTGCCCGCGACAGGCACTGCAGTGCGGCCTCCTCCTCCCGCCCGCGTTGTGCGCCCGCACATCGCTTTGTCACGCAATCGGCGCATAATGCCGGACAGACGCAGCAGCCAATGGCCACCCGGGAGACCGCCATGGAAGCGAAGAACGAGGAAGTCGTCGCACACCTGCTCTCCGATGTCGTCGAATTCGCGCGCGGGCGCCTGCCCGAAGCCACGTTCCGAATCGTCGAACCATTCCTGCGTCATTACTACGATTTCGTCGACGCCGACGATCTGCAGAACCGCAGCATCGCCGATCTGTACGGCGCCGCGATGGCGCACTGGCAGACCGCCCAGAAATACGTCCCCGGCAGCGAGCGGCTGCGCGTATACAACCCGATCCTCGAACAACACGGCTGGCACTCCGACCACACGGTCATCGAGATCGTCAACGACGACATGCCGTTCCTCGTCGACTCGGTGACAATGGCGGTCAACCGCCTCGGGCTCGCACTGCATTCGGCTCTGCACCCGGTGTTCCGCATCTGGCGCGGCACCAGCGGCGGCATCGAGCGTGTCGACGCGGGCGGCGCGACGCCCGGCGACGGCCAGTCGCAACTCGCGTCGTTCATCCATTTCGAAGTCGATCGCTGCGGCGACGCCGCGCTGCTCGACACGCTGCGCGAGGACATCGCACACGTGCTCGGCGACGTCCGCGCATCGGTCGAGGATTGGCCGAAGATCGTCGACATCGCGCGCGCAACGATCAAGGAGATGAAGGCGCGCGAATCGACCGCGGAAGACCTCGAGGCGCGCGCGTTCCTCGAATGGATGGCCGCCGATCACTTCACGTTCCTCGGCCACCGCGACTACGCGCTCGTGTCGGACGGCACCGGCTTCGGCCTGCGCGGCATCGAGGGCACGGGCCTCGGCATCCTGCGCGAATCGCTGCGCACGTCGGGTGCGCCCGACGTGACGCCGCTGCCACCGGCCGCCGCGGACATCATCATGGGCGCGTGGCCGATCTTCCTGACCAAGGCAAATTCGCGCGCGACCGTGCACCGGCCCGGTTATCTCGACTACGTGGGCGTGAAACTGGTCGGCGCCGACGGCAAGGTCACCGGCGAGCGCCGTTTCATCGGGCTCTATACGTCGACCGCGTACATGGTGTCGAGCGCCGAGATCCCGATCGTGCGCCGCAAGTGCGCGAACATCGTGCGGCGCGCGGGCTTTTTGCCGAAGGGGCATCTCGGCAAGTCGCTCGTGACGGTGCTCGAAACCTATCCGCGCGACGAGCTGTTCCAGGCCGACGAAGACCAGCTCTACGACATCGCGCTCGGCATCCTGCGGCTGCAGGAACACCAGCGCACACGCCTGTTCGTGCGCCGCGACCGGTTCGACCGCTTCGTGTCGTGCCTCGTGTTCGTACCGCGCGACAAGTACAACACCGACCTGCGTCGGCGCATCGCGAAGCTGCTGATCGACGCGTACAACGGCGTGAACGTCGAATTCACACCGCTGCTGTCGGAATCGGCGATCGCACGGATTCATTTCGTCGTGCACGCCGAACCGGGCACGATGCCCGACGTCGACACGCGCGAGCTCGAAACGCGGCTCGTGCAGGTCACGCGCCGCTGGCAGGACGATCTCGCCGACGCGCTGCTCGACACCTTCGGCGAAGAGCAAGGCAACCGCCTGCTGCAACGTTATGCCGACTCGTTCCCGGCCGGTTATCGCGACGACTATCCGGCGCGCACGGCCGTGCGCGACATCGAGCTGATCGAGCGCGTGAAGGATTCGGGCCAGCTCGCGATGAACCTGTACCGGCCGATCGAGGCCGAGCCGCGCGCATTCCGCTTCAAGGTCTATCGTGCCGGCGACCCGATCGCGCTGTCGCGCAGCCTGCCGATGCTCGAGCATCTCGGCGTGCGCGTCGACGAGGAGCGACCGTACCGGATCCAGTCGCAGGACGCCGCACATGCGTGGGTGCACGACTTCGGCCTCGAACTCGCCGACGATGCCGAGTTCGACATCGAGCGCGTGAAAGACCTGTTCGAGGATGCGTTCGACCGGATCTGGAACGGCCGGATCGAGAACGACGACTTCAACCGCCTCGTGCTGCGCGCCCAGTTGAGCGCGCGCGAAGTGACGATCCTGCGTGCGTATGCGAAATACCTGCGGCAGGTCGGCTCGACGTTCAGCGACGCGTATATCGAACGTGCGCTGACCGGCAATCCGGCGATCGCGCGGCAGTTCGTCGAGCTGTTCCTGCTGCGCTTCGATCCGCGCACCGGCGACACGCGCGACGCGCAGGCCGAACGGCTGCTGAAGGCGATCGAAGCCGCGCTGGACCAGGTGCCGAACCTCGACGAGGACCGCATCCTGCGCCAGTTCCTCGGCGTGATCAACGCGACCGAGCGCACGAACTACTTCCTGCTCGACGCGAACGGCGCATCGAAACCCTACCTGTCGTTCAAGTTCAATCCGGCGAAAGTGCCGGGCCTGCCCGAACCGAAGCCGATGTTCGAGATCTGGGTATATTCGCCGCGTGTCGAGGGCGTCCACCTGCGCGGCGGGCGCGTCGCGCGCGGCGGCCTGCGCTGGTCGGATCGCCGCGAGGATTTCCGCACCGAGGTGCTCGGGCTGATGAAGGCGCAGATGGTGAAGAACGTCGTGATCGTGCCGGTCGGCTCGAAAGGCGGCTTCGTCGTGAAGAACCCGCCGCCGCCGAGCGATCGCGAAGCGTGGATGCGCGAAGGCATCGCGTGCTACCAGACGTTCCTGCGCGGCCTGCTCGACCTGACCGACAACCTGGTGAGCAACGCGATCGTGCCGCCGCCCGACGTCGTCCGTCACGACCCCGACGATCCGTATCTGGTCGTCGCCGCCGACAAGGGCACGGCCACCTTCTCCGACTACGCGAACGCGATCTCGCATGAATACGGCTTCTGGCTCGACGACGCGTTCGCGTCCGGCGGCTCGGTCGGCTACGACCACAAGAAGATGGCGATCACCGCGCGCGGCGCCTGGGAATCGGTGAAGCGGCACTTCCGCGAGATGGGCGTCGATACGCAGACGACCGACTTCACCGTGGTCGGCGTCGGCGACATGTCGGGCGACGTATTCGGCAACGGGATGCTGCTGTCGCCGCATATCCGGCTCGTCGCCGCGTTCGATCACCGGCACGTGTTCCTCGACCCGAACCCCGACCCCGCGACGAGCTTCGCGGAGCGCGAGCGCATGTTCGCGCTCGAACGCTCGAGCTGGGCCGACTACGATCCGGCCGCGATCTCGGCGGGCGGCGGCGTCTATCCGCGCACCGCGAAGACGATCCCGCTGTCGCCGGCCGTGCAGGCCGCGCTCGGCATCGACGCGCACGCGCTGCCGCCGACCGAGCTGATCCGCGCGATCCTGCAGGCGCCGGTCGACCTGCTGTACAACGGCGGCATCGGCACCTACGTGAAGGCCGCGCGCGAAACCCACCTGCAGGTCGGCGACCGCGCGAACGATGCGGTGCGCGTGAACGGCGCGGACCTGCGCTGCAAGGTCATCGGCGAAGGCGGCAACCTCGGCTGCACGCAGTTCGGCCGCATCGAATTCGCGCAGCGCGGCGGCCGCATGAACACCGATGCGATCGACAACTCCGCCGGCGTCGATTGTTCGGATCACGAAGTCAACATCAAGATCCTGCTCGGGCTCGTCGTCTCCGACGGCGAGATGACCGAGAAGCAACGCAACGCGCTGCTCGCCGAGATGACCGACGAAGTCGGGCTGCTCGTGCTGCGCGACAACTACTACCAGACGCAGGCGCTGTCGATCGCGGGTCGTTATGCGGTCGAGCTGCTCGACGCCGAGGCGCGCCTGATGCGCTGGCTCGAACGCGCGGGCCGCCTGAACCGCGTGATCGAATTCCTGCCGACCGACGACGAAGTCGCCGAACGGCAAGCCGCGAAGCTCGGCCTGACGTCGCCCGAGCGCGCGGTGCTGCTCGCGTACAGCAAGATGTGGCTCTACGACGCGCTGCTCGAATCCGACGTGCCCGAGGATCCGCTGGTTGCCGCGATGCTCGTCGACTACTTCCCGAAGCCGCTGCAGCAACGCTTCAGCGAACCGATGCGCCGCCATCCGCTGCGCCGCGAGATTCTCGCGACGCACCTGACCAATGCGCTCGTGAACCGGGTCGGCTGCGCGTTCGTGCATCGGCTGATGGAGGAAACCGACGCGAAGCCGGGCGACATCGTGCGCGCGTGCATCATGGCGCGCGACGTGTTCGACCTCGATGCGGTATGGCGCGACATCGACGCGCTCGACAACCGCGTCGCCGACGACGTGCAGGCGCGCATGTTCGTCGACGTCGCGCGGCTGCTGGAGCGCGCGGCGCTGTGGTTCCTGCGGCACCTGCAGTCCGGCGCTGTGGCCGACGGCGGCGTCGCCGAGCTGATCGCGCGCTGCGGCGACGCGGCGCAGCGGCTCGCGCCGCAACTGCCGTCGCTGCTGCCGGCCGACGATCTCGAAGCGCTGTCCGAGCGGCAGCGCGTGCTGGTCGAAGCCGGCGTCGACAGCGCGCTCGCCGTGCGGGTCGCGAGCGGCGACATCTCGGCCGCGCTGCTCGACATCGCCGAGGTGGCCGCGACCAGCAACCGCAGCCTCGAACTCGTCGCGGGCGTCTATTTCTCGCTCGGCACGCTGCTCAATTACGGCTGGATCAGCGAACGCGCGGCGACCCTGCCGACGCCGACGCACTGGGACATGCTGGCGCGCGCGGCCGCGCTCGCGGAAGTCGCGCGCCTCAAGCGCACGCTCGCCACGAGCGCGCTCGCGGAGTCGCCGGATTCGACCACGCCGGAGACGATCGTCGGTGCATGGCGCGAGCGCCGCGAAGCCGCGCTCGAACGCTATGCGCACCTGCTCGCGGACCTGCGCGCGTCTGGCGGCGCAAGCCTCGCGGTGCTGCTCGTGATCGTGCGGGAGATGGCCGTGCTCGAACGCGCGTGACGGGTCAGACCGTCGCGACCAGCAGCTCTTCCGCGTTGTTCGGCGGCCGCAGGCCGTCCGTGCGATCGGCGAAATAACGGCGCGTCAGTTCGGCGGCCGATACGTGCGCGGCGGTCGCAAAGCCGGCCTCCCGCGCGAGCGCCTGGATTTGCGCCGGCATGAAGAAGCTGATGAACGGCGTGCCGCTCGCGCGCGCGCCCTTCGCGGCCATTTCCAGCCCGGGGCGCACGTCCGGATCCGCATTCTCCAGCGGCAGCAGGAACGTCATCGCGAGCGTCGAGCCCGGCGCGAGCGACGCGACTTCGCGCAGCGCGGCCGCGTTCGCCTCGCGCGTCAGGTACATGCTGACGCCGGTGGACACCACGACCGCCGGCTGGCCGGCATCGAAGCCCGCGGCGACGAGCGCATCGCGCCACGACTGCTTCGCCTCGAAATCGACCGGCACGAAGCGCAGCCAGTCGGGCACGCCGAAGCCGAGTTCGACCAGACGGCGCTGCTTCCATGCCTGCGGCGCCGGCGGGTCGACTTCGAACACGGTCACGCGCGACGCCATGTCGGGCCGGCGCTGCACGAAGCTGTCGAGGCCCGCGCCGAGGATCACGTACTGGCTCACGCCGCGCGCGGCCTGCTCGACCACGAGATCCTCGATGAAGCGTGCACGCGCGACGATCGACGCGCGGAACGGCCGCGTGAACTGCGGATCCATGTCGCCGCGCTGCTGCCAGCCCGGCGCCGGCGCGAGCAACCGGAGCCCGATTTCGTCGGCGAGCACGTGCGGCGGCGCGTCGAGTTCGACATGCAGCGCGCGCCACAGTGCAACGCGCGCGGCGGTGCTGTCGGGGGCGTCTTCGCGGGTATCGATCATGGCGGCCTCACGCACCCTGCTTGCCCGGCGCCTGCAGCCGCCACACGCGGCCGTCCGGGTCGCGCACGGTCATGTCGCGCGTGCCCCAGTGCGTGTCCTCGAACGGCGTGACGACATCGACGATCGGCTGCGGCTGCACCGCCTGCTCGTCCGCCACCTTGAGCACGACCTGCAGGTCCGGCGTCTCGCCCGCCGGCACCTCGGCGATGAACAGATAGGGGCCGTCGCCGCTGCGCAACTGGCCCGACTGGTGATCGGTTTCGAATTCCAGCCTGAAGCCCAGCGCCTGGAAGAACTTCGCCGACTTGCCCCAGTTGTGCGTGGTCAGGAACACGGCTTCGATTCGCTCGGATGACATGTCACTCCTCCTTGGTGGACGGCCCCGCGCCCGGCTGCGGCGCAGCCAGGTACGCGCGCAACGCGTCGGCCACCAGTGCGGACAGCGATTGCTCCGTTTCGATGGCGCGATGCTTGACCTGCCGGATCAGGCTGAGCGGCAGGTACACGTTGAATTGCTTCACTTCTTCGTCGGTCATGGAAGCTAGTATGCTAGCAATCTAGCAAAAATCAAGTACGCGTGATGGCGATGGATAGCGTGATCGGGCGCGGCCCGTGTGCGGGCCGCCTTCGAATACCGTGCGTCCGGGTTAATGCGCAGCGCGCGCCGCCAGCCGCGCGAACAGTGCGTCGAGATCGAATCCGGTCGTATCGATGCCGATCGTGTCGCGCAGGCATGCACCCCACGCGGCCGCGTCGTCGAACGTGACGGTACGCCCGGCGCCCGCCGCGTCGCGCAGCGTCAGCGTGGTGTTGCGCAGCGCAGCGCGGCCGTCCGGCAGCACGCGGCATGCGATCAGGTCGTTCAGGAAGATCGATTCGGGATACGTCGACGTGAACCAGTTCGCGGCGTCGTAATCGATCCACTCGGTCGGCTTCAGCGAGAAACGGTAGGTGGTCTGCCAGCCGTCCGGCGTCTCGAACTGCAGGTCGAATTCGCCGTCGACCGGCGCATCGATCACGCGAAACGCGCCGTGCGGCGTCAGTTGCCGTTCACCCGGCACGAAGCGCAGCGGCGCGGTCAGCGTCGCGCTGCCGAAGCCGATGTCCGCGAGCCAGACCGCATCGTCGAGATCGATGCGCAGCACCATGTGGGTCTGCGCGGTGACGATCTCGGGCGGCATCATCCAGCGCACGCGCGCGATCAGCGGCGTCACGCGAAAGCCGATCGTCGTGAGCGCCGTATGGAACAGCTTGTTGAGTTCGAAGCAGTAGCCACCGCGGCGGTGCCCGATCACCTTGTCGACGATCGCGGGCACGTCGAGCGCAACGCGCGCGCCCGTCAGCGGATTGAGGTTTTCGAACGGAATCGCCTGCGGGTGCAGCAGATGCAGCCGGCGCAGCACGTCGAGCGTGGGCTCGGCCGGGCCGTCGTAGCCGATGCGGGAAAAAAAGCGCGAGAGGTCGAACGAGTCAGTCATGAACCTGCACCGATAAGAGGGACACGCCACGATAGCATTGCGCGAAATCCCCAGGTTGCGCAGGGCGATTGTTCGCCGTCGCGCGCGATGCCGGCACCGCACCGCGCGCATGCCCGCGCAACGTTACGGCAGCAGCTTCAGCGCGGACGACGCGACCGACGGCACCGAAATGCCCTGGCTCGTCGCGAACTGCACGGCCTGGCTGAGCGTCGCCGCGAGCGACTGCAACTGGCCCGGCGCGCTTTGCGCGATATACGACGCGGCCTGCATGTTCTGCGGATTCAGGCCCGACTGCAGCAGCGACGCCGCGCTCGTCGAACCGAGATTGCCGAGCCCCGACTGCAGTTGCGAATACTGCGTGAGCCCCTGCCCGAGCGACGTGAGGCCATTGCTGAACGCCTGCTTGTCGACCGGGCCGTGCGTCGCGCTGCCGCTCGCGAAAGCCTGGCCGAGCGCCTGCGACACCGACTGCTGCGCGCCGCCCATCTGCGACAGCGCGGCCGGCGTCAGCGCATTGCCGCCGGCCAGCTGGCTCGCGGCCTGCTGCGCCTGCCCGGCCGCGCCGGTCAACCCCATCGCCGACGCGAGCGACGACTGGCCGGACAGCACCTGCTGGTTCGCGCCGACATACGCCTGCAGCAGTTGCGCGACGCCGCCCTGCGCGGGCGCCGCCTGCTGCTGCCCGCCGCCGAGCAGCGACGCGCCGATCGACTGCAGGTCGAGCTGCGCGTGCGCGGCGCCGCTCACCAGAATGCCGAACGCAATGCCTGCCGAGGCCAGATGCCTGCCCGTCGCGCGAATGTACTTCATGTGTTTCCCTCGTGCCCGAATGATTGAGGCCGATATTGTCGAAGCGCGTCGCACGCCGCCGCAACGACTGAAACACATCGAAACGAAATCGCGCCGCGCGGCCGCTTGCCATTCCGCGACCGGCGGACACCATCGCGCGGATTCATCCGAGTTTGCCGTGCAATATCCGGCAGGCGCCGGTATTCGCTCTCCGGCCGCATCAATGACGGTGGTTTCCGGCGCCGGCGCATGCGGCACGGCGAAACGCATCGCCATCGCCGGCACCGTCGGGCACCCCGCGCCGGGATCCAAGCAAAACGGGCGGCTCGCCGCCGCCCGTTTCGACACGCCTCCACCGGCTACCGGCTACCCGCCGGCCGCGACGTTACGCAGCCATCCACGCCGGCAGCCGTCGGCCGACCCAGTCGGCCGCCTGTTCGTAGCCGCGCGCGAGCTGCAGCACGGCAAGATCGGCGCGCGGGCGCCCGATCAGCTGCATCCCCATCGGCAGCCCCGCGTCGTTGAAGCCGACCGGCACGTTGATCACCGGGCAGCCGGCCAGCGTCCACGGCACGACCGTTTCCATCCAGCGGTGGTAGGTGTCCATCGCGCGGCCCGCGATCTCCTTCGGCCAGCGCTGGTCGACATCGAACGGGAACACCTGCGCGGTCGGCGCCGCGATGAAGTCGTAACGGTCGAAGAAGCTCAGCACGGCCTGATGCCACGCGGTGCGCTCGACGCTCGCGTCGAACACCGCCGCGCCCTGCATCGCGAGCAGCCCTTCGATCTCGTAGATCGCCTCGGGCTTCAGCAGCGCGCGGCGCGCCGGGTCGCGATAGTGCGCGAGCAGCCCGCCGCCGGACAGCAGATGCCGGTGCGCGAGCCACAGGCGCCAGATCCGGTCGGGCGCGAACGCCGGCAGCGCGGCATCGACGTCGCAGCCGATCTCGCGCAGCGTCGCCAGCCCCTGCTCGCACTGCGCGAGCACGCCAGCCTCGGTCGCGAGATAACCGTTCCAGTCGCCGACCCACGCGATGCGCTTGCCGCGCAGGTCCGTGTCGAGCGGCTGCGCGAACACGGCCGGATCTTCCGCGAGCGACAGCGGATCGTTGGCGTCGTAGCCGGCCTGGATCGCGAGCAGTTGCGCGACGTCGCCGACCGTGCGGCCCATCGGCCCTTCGATGCCGAGCTGCTGCACGAACACGTCGACACCCGGCCAGCGCGGCACACGGCCCTGCGACGGGCGCATGCCGTAGATGTTGCAGAACGCGGCCGGATTGCGCAGCGAACCGCCGAAATCGCTGCCGTCGGCCACCGGCAGCATCCGCGACGCGAGCGCCGCCGCCGTGCCGCCGCTGCTGCCGCCCGCGCTCTTCGTCAGGTCGTACGGATTGCGCGTCGCGCCATACACCTCGTTGAACGTATGCGAGCCGAGCCCGAATTCGGGCGTGTTGGTCTTGCCGATAAAGATCGCGCCGGCCGCGCGCATCCGCGCGACGCCCACGGAATCGGCCTGCGGCACGTTCTCGCGGAAGATCGGCGAGCCGTAGGTCGTGCGCAACCCCTTCGTCATCGCCAGATCCTTCGGCGCCTGCGGCATCCCGTGCATCCAGCCGTGATACTCGCCGCGCGCCAGCGCGGCATCCTTTTCCGCGGCTTCGGCGAGCAGCGCGTCGCGGTCGCGCAGCGCGACGATCGCGTTGACCGCGCCGTTCACACGCTCGACGTGGTCGAGATACGCGCGCATCGTCTCGACGCACGAGACCGCCTTGCTGCGGATCGCCGACGCGAGTTCGCCTGCCGACAGGCGCACGATCGGGTCGACGGGAATGGAAGCGGGAGCGAGAAGCTGCGGGGCGCCGTGCGGCATGCGGGTCTCCTGGGAAGCGGTATCGAATGGCGGGCCGCTGGGCGGCAGCCGATGCTCTACTCTACGCGACGCGTTCCGGGCGACCTCCGATATTTTGCGGCGCAATTCATTGCGGATTCGACTGAATCGGGGTGGCGCGGACGGCCGGTGTCCTCGTTTATGCGCATAAACTTAAATTTCTTATATTTCTAATAGACGCACCACGACACCGCCCGCGTTAACGACTTTTTTACGCGGGGATCCGATCTCTTTAGATCGCTTCCGGCGGCGGAACGCTACGCTGGAAGTACTTCGTTCCTGGGACATCGTCCATGCTCAAGCTGCTGGTTCCGGTCGGCCATTCGCCGCGCTCGCTTCAGGCCGTCCGGCACGCAACGTTTCTGTATCGAGAGCGGTGCGCGTCGGAAATCGTGCTGATCAACGTCCAGGCGCCGCTCGAATCGACGCGGCTCGAGGCGTTTCACCCGCTGTCGCGGCTGCGCGCGATCGAGGAGAAATTCGCGACCGACGATCTCGCGATGGCCGAGCGGATCTTGCGCGATGCGGACGTGAAATTCAGCGTCGTGATGAAGGTCGGGCCGGTGGCCGATACGATCGCGGCCGCGGCGGCCGAGACCGGGTGCGACGAGATCGTGGTCGTCGCGCCGCGGCAGGATCCGTTTCATACGCTGTTGTCGATGTTCCGCCGCAGCGTGATGGACCGGCTGGTGCGGATTTCGAATGTGCCGGTAACTGCGGTGCAATGACAGGCACGGCGTGCCACGCGCACCTGTCGCGCCTGTCGCGCAGCGTTTATTTGATGGCCTTGCGCCAGAACACGAAATAGGCGGCCGCCGAGGACGCAACCAGCAGGATTGCCCACATCGGAGCGAGACTGATCAGCACGGAAGAGACGTTCAACATTTGGATTCCTCACTATTTCGACAGCGATATTCAACACGGACCTGCTTGCCGGACCCGATGCGTTGCGTTCGTCAGGCATCGCGTTCCGTCAAATCATGCATTCATGCTATCGCTTTGAACTGCTGCGCGACCGTCCCCTCCCGCCCGCACCCTGACATTCGTCAAACTCGCGCGAATCACCCGCCTGCCGCGCGGAAATCTGGCGCACGATGGCCGTGCTGCACGCTCGGCTTCGTCTGCCGGACGCATTGAAATCGCTGGCCGCCGGCCCGGAAACCGCCGACGCCTCCTGCGCGCGAACCATCAAAAACGGGACAGATGCCCTCTGCCCCGCCCCCGTTTCAGCAGACGTTTACAAGGGGAAGCCCCAAGTGCTTCGTCGAACGTGTCCGCGTTACGCTTGAGCAACGAGGAGACAAACCATGAGACGAGCCGTACATATCGCTGTTTTCGCGTTGCTGGCCTATCTCATTGGCGATCGAGCGATCCTGCATGCGCAGGGCCGCGACGCCAGCCCGCTTGCGTGCGAACAGGGCGCCGCGCAGGTGAAGGTCGACGCGCTCGGCCGCGGCTTCGGCGCGGCAGCCGCCAGCAGCCAGAGCGAGGCGTTCATGTCGGGCTGCCTGGTGACGGGGCGCGACCATCAGGACGTCGCGATGGCGGCCCGCTGACGCGAATCCCGCAGCAAGCCGGCTGCGCCGCAATCGTGAGCGCGGGCGTCAATTCCCGCTGTTTACCGTCATTTTCTCGATCGAGGTCGTGACGGACGTCACGGCCCGGACGCCGTTCACGCTGAACGTCTGCTCGTGGCCCGTGTCGTCGCGCGGAAGCCGCATCGACAGCTGCGCCGTCAGCCCGTCCTTTCCGTATTGCCCGAACCAGTCGATCAACCGGCCGATGTAGCACTTGCCGCCGACATGAACCGGCATGTCGCCGACGATCTCGTACGTGTAGTGGCCGGGGCCGTAGTTCGAATACTCGCTGCGATCGTCGCCTTGCACGTCGGGCGGAATCGGGCATAGCGGCTTGTCGGCGCCGGCATCGAACGCGGTGCTGTCGCTCACCTCGTGCAGTGCCTGTTCGAGGGCTGCATGCAGTGTGCCATCGAGCACCGTCGTGCTCTTCCCGCCTTCATCGTGCTGCTCGGCCGGCACCGACAAACGGTAACGGTAGTGCACCGTCAGTTTCGGCACCTGGTCGACGACGGTAAATGGTCGCAGCAGGTAAAACTCGTCCACCCCGTAATGACTGTCGCGATAAAGCGCATAGACGCGCCCACGCACGCGAATCCAATCGGCCGCCTGATTCGCGCCGCGGCCATTCGTCGTGTACAGGCTGCGGTCGATCGCCTCGTTCGACTCGCCGGGCACCTCGAACTTGCCGCCGCTGCGCCGCAAGACGTCGACCGACGACCACAACCCGGTTCCGTTCGATGCCGATTCGATGACCAGATCGCGCCGCCCGTCGCCGTCGAGATCGATGAGCGTGTAGGACGCACCCATTGCCGTATCGTCGGTGTCGATCTGCGACGCCCTCAACGCTTTCCATTCGTCGACCGTCACGCCATCGGGCCGAGCCGCCGGGAAAACCGGCCCCTGCTCGCCGCCGGATTCGCTCGAAAAGCGCGTGACGGCGTCCTTGATTCGCAGCCGCTCGATCACTTTGTCGACCGGCGAGCGTGAATCCGTTCGGCGCGCCTGCTCGACGAGCGTACGCAAATCGTCGAGCGCGGCCTTGTCTTCGGCGTCGGGGCGATACGCGAGCACCGTGGCGAGGCGCGCTTGCAGATCGGCGATGCGCGATAGATAGCGCTGCTCGAGGCAGCCGTGATCGGCGCCGCATTGATCGCGAGTCTTCAGCCAGCCGAGCTGCGCGGTGCGCAACGCCGTGCGCTGCCCTGGCGGCAACGCATCGGACAGCTTCCGGTAAAAGGCCGACAGCCTGCCGTCGTCCAGATGCAGGTCGTTCGACGCGCACACGGCCTTTTCCGTCGGACTGGTTGCCTGTGCGCAGTCGAGCCCGGCCGCGAAGGATTCGGATGCGTGCGCAAGCAGTACGAGCAACAAGGTGCGCCGGAACGGCGCTTCAACGCGGAATTTCATGGATGGGTTCTCGACGGTCAACGCGCTCTCAGGTCGGGGCCTTGCCGGCCTCCAGCGCGAGATTTTCCATCAATTGACCGGCCGGCGGAACAGCCGGGAGAAATCACCGCGCGCGAGCGCGCCCGTCGGCGACAGCGCATTCGATTTCCGCTACAGTGGCTTGCCCGGCTTCCGGCCGCCGCGTCGAGACGCCGCTTCATCTACAACGACAGCCAATCAAAAGATGAGTCATCCGAACACCGAGCTGATCCAGCGCTTTTACACGGCCTTCCAGCAGCGCGACATCGACGCGATGCTCGCTTGTTATGCCGACGACGTCGTCTTCAGCGATCCCGCATTCGGTGAACTGCGCGGCGAACTCGCCCGCGACATGTGGCGCATGCTGGTCGCACGTGCGCAGGAATTTTCGTTGACGTTCGGCGAGGTCGACGCGGACGAGCAGACCGGGCACGCGGAATGGGTCGCGCACTACCGGTTCACCGCGACCGGCCGGATGGTGGTCAACCGGATCCGCGCACAGTTCCGGTTTCGCGACGGGCGCATCGTCGAGCATCGCGACAGTTTCGACCTGTGGCGCTGGGCGCGTCAGGCGCTCGGGTTCAAGGGCGCCCTGCTCGGCTGGACGCCTTTCGTGCAACGCGCGATCCGCGCGCAGGCGCGGAAGAATCTCGACGCGTATCGCGCCAAGCGGAAATAGAACTCGCGCCGTTATGGCTTCATCGTGGCGTTGATGAGGTCATGCGCCATGTCCGGCAACACGCCGTCCGGGTTCGTGAGACGGTATTGGCGATACCAGCTTGCATCGGCCTCGGGATGCGGGCCGACGAGCCCGACGCGCCCTTTGCCGTAGCGGTAAGTCGCGGCCGCGATATCGTTGTTCGGATAGGTCGCCAGCACGACTCCGCCGGAGCCGGTTCGGACGGCCGGAAGCGTCGCGCCATCCTGGAAGTAGATCCAGCGCTTTTTCCCGCGCCAGACGACCGGCGTCACCGTGTCCGCGATACCGTGAATCGTCGAACCCGGCCGGTCAACCTCGGAGTCGATCTCGCCGTCGACCAGACCGAAACCCTGGTCGCCCGCCAGGTACGCGCCCATGCAGATGCCCAGGTATCGCCCGCCGTTCGACACGTAGTGCCGCACGGCCCTGATCGAATTTCTCCCGATGCTGGCGGCCGCGCCGGGAATGTCCTGCCCGCCGCCGGGCTGGACGTATAACGCGGCACCGGCCAGCGCGCCAGGCGTGATCTTGAGCTTTTCCGCCGGCCCGACGTAGATCACCCGGAACTTGTAGTCCGACTCCTGCAGGCGCGCGGCGATCGCCTCGGGGCAACCGTCGCACGCCGCGGGCCCGCGATAGACCAGCGCGACGGGCCGGCTGGCCGCACCACTCATCTCGTCGCCGGTCCTGGCCGCTAGGACGACCGACGAAGCGACGAGTGACACCAGCAGGACAATCGAATCTCGGGATCGCATGTTCTTGATCGACGGAGTTGAAGGCATCGCGGCCGTTCAGGACGAATCGACGGGCGCACGCCCCTTCTTCGCCCCACGCTTTTGAAACCGGATTGCAAGCCGCGCGACACGAAGCGTAGGCGTGGGGAAGCGCCGCGTGTGTACCGTTTCTTGCGTGCTTGTGCAGATATGTGCCGCATCGGCAATCGGAATCGAGCCCAACGGCTTCGATAGCCGGCACATGTCATCGCCAGGCGCTGCCTCAAACGGTCTGTGCCTCAAGTCTTATATAAGACATAAGACATTTGACGTTATAGAGTGATGCGATTAGAATCGCGTTCAAAGCAGTGCCTGGAACAGCCCCGGAGTGCCGGAACGGCCTTCCCCTCAAACGCAATATCAGCAGGTCTCCCCATGCTTGAAAACTTTCGTGCTCACGTGGCCGCCCGCGCCGCGCTCGGTATTCCTCCCCTGCCGCTGACGGCTCAGCAGACCGCCGAACTGGTGGAACTGCTGACGAACCCGCCCGCCGGCGAAGAGCAGACGCTGCTCGAACTGATCACCTACCGCGTGCCCGCCGGCGTCGACGAAGCCGCCCGCGTGAAGGCCGGCTTCCTGGCCGCCGTGGCCAAGGGCGAGACCGCCTGCCCGCTGATCTCGCGCGAACGCGCCACCGAACTGCTCGGCACGATGCTGGGCGGCTACAACATCCAGCCGCTGATCGAACTGCTGTCCGACGACGCAGTCGCGGCCGTCGCCGCCGACGCGCTGAAGAAAACCCTGCTGATGTTCGACCAGTTCCATGACGTGAAGGAACTCGCCGACAAGGGCAACGCGCACGCGAAGGCCGTGCTGCAAAGCTGGGCCGACGCCGAATGGTTCACCAGCCGTCCGGAAGTGCCGCAAAGCCTGACCATCACCGTCTTCAAGGTGACGGGCGAAACCAACACCGACGACCTGTCGCCGGCGCCGGACGCCACCACCCGCCCGGACATCCCGATGCACGCGCTGGCGATGCTGAAGAACACGCGCCCGGGCATCACGCCGGAAGAAGACGGCAAGCGCGGCCCGGTCAAGTTCATCGAATCGCTGAAGGAAAAGGGCCACCTGGTCGCCTACGTGGGCGACGTGGTCGGCACCGGCTCCTCGCGCAAGTCGGCCACCAACTCGGTGCTGTGGTTCACCGGCGAAGACATCCCGTTCGTCCCGAACAAGCGTTTCGGCGGCGTGTGTCTCGGCGGCAAGATCGCCCCGATCTTCTACAACACGATGGAAGACGCCGGCGCACTGCCGATCGAACTCGACGTGTCGCAGATGGAAATGGGCGACGTGGTCGAACTGCGCCCGTATGACGGCAAGGCACTGAAGAACGGCGCCGTGATCGCCGAATTCCAGGTCAAGTCCGACGTGCTGTTCGACGAAGTGCGCGCCGGCGGCCGCATTCCGCTGATCATCGGTCGCGGCCTGACCGCGAAGGCACGCGAAGCGCTGGGCCTCGCGCCGTCGACGCTGTTCCGCCTGCCGCACCAGCCGGCCGACAGCGGCAAGGGCTTCTCGCTCGCACAGAAGATGGTCGGCCGCGCGTGCGGTCTGCCGGAAGGCCAGGGCGTGCGCCCGGGTACGTACTGCGAACCGAAGATGACCTCGGTCGGCTCGCAGGACACCACGGGCCCGATGACCCGCGACGAACTGAAGGACCTCGCCTGCCTCGGCTTCTCGGCCGACCTCGTGATGCAGTCGTTCTGCCACACCGCCGCGTATCCGAAGCCGGTGGACGTGAAGACGCACCAGACGCTGCCGAACTTCATCAGCACGCGCGGCGGCATCGCGCTGCGCCCGGGCGACGGCGTGATCCACTCGTGGCTGAACCGCATGCTGCTGCCCGACACCGTCGGCACCGGCGGCGATTCGCACACGCGCTTCCCGATCGGCATCAGCTTCCCGGCAGGCTCGGGCCTGGTCGCGTTCGCGGCCGCCACCGGCACGATGCCGCTGGACATGCCGGAATCGGTGCTGGTCCGCTTCAAGGGCAAGATGCAGCCGGGCGTCACGCTGCGTGACCTCGTCAACGCGATTCCGCTGTATGCGATCAAGCAAGGCATGCTGACGGTGGCCAAGCAAGGCAAGAAGAACATCTTCTCGGGCCGCATTCTCGAGATCGAAGGCCTGCCCGACCTGAAGGTCGAGCAAGCGTTCGAGCTGTCGGATGCGTCCGCCGAGCGTTCGGCCGCCGGTTGCTCGGTGCACCTGAACAAGGAACCGATCATCGAATACCTGAACAGCAACGTCACGCTGCTGAAGTGGATGATCGCGCAGGGCTATCAGGATCCGCGCAGCCTGCAGCGCCGTATCGCGGCGATGGAGCAGTGGCTGGCCGACCCGCAACTGCTGTCGCCGGATGCCGACGCCGACTACGCGGCCGTCATCGAGATCGACCTCGCCGACATCCACGAGCCGATCGTCGCGTGCCCGAACGACCCGGACGACGTGAAGACGCTGTCCGACGTCGCTGGCGCGAAGATCGACGAAGTGTTCATCGGCTCGTGCATGACCAACATCGGTCACTTCCGTGCCGCATCGAAGCTGCTGGAAGGCAAGCGCGACATCCCGGTCAAGCTGTGGGTTGCCCCGCCGACCAAGATGGACCAGAAGCAGCTGACCGAAGAAGGTCACTACGGCGTGTTCGGCACGGCCGGTGCGCGTACCGAAATGCCGGGCTGCTCGCTGTGCATGGGCAACCAGGCACAAGTGCGCGAAGGCGCGACGGTCATGTCGACGTCGACCCGCAACTTCCCGAACCGCCTGGGCAAGAACACGAACGTGTACCTCGGCTCGGCGGAACTGGCGGCAATCTGCTCGCGTCTGGGCAAGATCCCGACCAAGGACGAGTACATGGCCGACATGGGCGTGCTCACGGCCAACGGCGACAAGATCTACCAGTACATGAACTTCGATCAGATCGAAGACTTCAAGGAAGTGGCCGACACCGTGCAGATGTAAGCACGCTGCCGGGCCGCGGCGGGTCGTTCCCGCCGCAGCGCCGCACGATGGCGCCGCAGGCTGCATGCCTGCGGCGCTTTTTTTCATGCGACTTCGGCTCGAGGCAACGGCCCGGTCAGTCGTAAAGCGCGTTGATCCGCTCAACCACGTCGAACGGCAGACCCTCGTCGTAACCTTCCGCGTCGTCGAGATCGACATACTCGCGGCCCTTCGTCGGCTGCAGCATCAGCGCCGGCACCGGCCGCGCAACCGGTACGTCCGGATAATCGTTCGGGCCCGCGCCTTCGAAGTCATGCGGATCGAACCAGATCCCGTGATCGGCGTAATAGCCTTCGGCGTAGCGCCGTTCGATTTCACGCAGCAGCCGGAACGTGTCCAGTTGATACGACGCGTCGCCCAGATCGCTTTCGTTCGCGTACTGGACGAACCATGCGGCGCCGAGATTCCAGTAGATCAGCAGCGCGGTCGCGTGATCGACGTTGCGGTTGTCGAGCAACCAGCGCAGCGCGTGTCCGTTGCCGTCGTAATTGGAACGCGCGGCGAACCGGTGCCATTGCTCGGGCGTCGCGCCCTCGAGCCAGGTCCGGACGATGTCCCACACTTTCTGTTCGATTTCGGAATCATCCATGCAGGGTCTCCTTGCGAATGACGGATGGTGGGAAGTTCTGAATATTCGAGGGTTTCGGCGCTGCGTCGGCGGCGCTCACGTGCTGTCGCCGCCCGGCTCGTGACGGATCACCAGTTCGTTGAAGCCGGTGCCCGCATCGGGTTCGCGAGCGAAACGATGCGCGGGCAGCAGCGCGAGCAGGATCTCGGCGGTCGTGCGCACCACGCAACCGCTCGCCGCATGGCCACCCGACACGCGGCCGTTCGCATCGGAAACGGACATGTGCAGGTGTGCGCCGTCCGGCGACACCGAACCGGCCAGCGTCAGGATTTCGAGGTCGCCGCGCAGTTCGGTCGGCCGATCGGCGCCGGCAAAGCGCAATTGCGCGACGCTCAAGCTGCCGATGCCCTGGATCACGAATGCCGCGTGAGATGCGTGCGAACGCAACGCTTCCTCGATGGATGCGCGCAGATCGTCGCCGGGAGAAAGACGCAGGGGATGGGCTTGCATGGTCGAGAACCCGCTGGTGGATCGTGGTGTCGACAAAGAGTACGTTCGCCCCGTGAATCCGGCAAGTCACCCGCGCCCGGGACAACCGCCCTCGCCTCGCCGCAACGCGCAGGCAACACCCGCGGGCATCACCCCGTGAAACGCTCGCTCGCGATCCGCGTATCCGGCACGCCTGCCGCGACAGCGACGTCCCTCACACCCTGCACGAGCGGCGGCGGCCCGCACACGTAAAGGTCCGGCGGCGCACCGGCCTGCGCGAGCGCCGCGCGCAACGCGTCGACCGGCGTGCCGCGAAACCCGGCCCACTCCGCGCCCGGCCGCCAGACGCACAGATCGACCCGCAATTGCGGCAGGTCGGCCTGCAAACGCACAAGCTCGTCGAGCATGAACAGTTCGCTTTCCTGATTGACGCCGAAGAACAGTCGCGCGTCGATCATCTCCTGATACTCGGCCATGCGTCGCAGCATCGACAGGATCGGCGCGAGCCCCGTGCCGCCCGCAACGAACCAGCGCGGCCGCAGGCTATCCGCGAACAGCCCGAAACCGCCCATCGGCACGCGGACCGTCAGCGGATCGCCCGGCCGCGCGCGCTCGCGCAGGTACGTCGAGAACCAGCCGTCCGGCCGCAGCCGGATCAGGAATTCGAGGCGGCCGTCCCAGTTGCTCGTGTTCGCGAGCGAATACGGGCGGCGCAATCCGCTGCCCGGCACCTCGAGTTCGGCGAACTGACCCGGCTCGAACTCCACGGCCGAGCCGAACGCGTCGTCGGGCTCGACTTGCAACCCGACGCGCATCGTGTCGGCGGCGATCGTGTCGAGCGTCGCGATCCGCGCGGTGCGCACCGGCACCGGATGCAGCAGCACCTTGGTCCGGTCGTACGGTGCGGCGACCCGCAGATCGCCGCGCGGCGTGGTCCGGCACAACAGGACTGCGCCGCGCTGGCCGACCGGCAGCACGCCGGCGCTGTCGGCCTGCATCTCGTACGCACCGTCGACGACGGTCGCCTGGCACGCGCCGCAGCTTCCGCGCCGGCACTGCGACGGCAACGTGATGCCGGCGTCGGCAGCCGCCGCGAGCAGATCCTGTTCGGCGTCGCAGCCGAAGCCGAACCGTTCGCCGTCGCGCGTCGTGATCTCGATCCGATAAGTCATCGAACGATCCCGCTCACGCGGCCTTGCGCGCCAGCGACGCGGCAAGGTCGGCACCGGCGTCGCCGATCGGCTGGATGCCGAACTGCTCGACCAGCACCGCGAGCACGCCCGGCGTGACGAACGCCGGCAGCGTCGGCCCGAGGCGGATGTTGCGCAGACCGAGCGCGAGCAGCGTCAGCAGCACGGCCGCCGCCTTCTGCTCGAACCACGAGATCACGAGCGACAGCGGCAGGTCGTTCACACCGCAATCGAACGCGTCGGCGAGCGCCGTTGCGATCCGGATCGCCGAATAGCTGTCGTTGCACTGCCCGACGTCGAGCAGCCGCGGAATGCCGCCGATATCGCCGAACGCGTGCCGGTTGAACCGGTACTTGTTGCAGCCGAGCGTCATCACGACCGTGTCGTCGGGCGCCTGCTCCGCGAACTCGGTGTAGTAGTTGCGGCCCGGCGCCGCGCCGTCGCAGCCGCCGATCAGGAAGAAATGGCGGATCTGCCCGGCCTTGACCGCGTCGATGACCTGGTCCGCGACGCCGAGCACCGCATGCCGGCCGAACCCGACCGTGATCGTCTCTTCCGGCGCCGTGGCCGGAAAACCGGGCAGCGCCTGCGCGGCGCGCATCAGCGTGGCGAAATCGTGATGCTCGAGATGGCGCACGCCGGGCCAGCCGACCGGCCCCGTCGTGAAGATCCGCTGCCGGTATTGCGGCATCGGCTCGATGATGCAGTTGGACGTCATCAGGATCGGCCCGGGGAAATGCGCGAAGTCGCTCTGCTGGTCCTGCCACGCCCCGCCGTAGTTGCCGGCCAGGTGCGGAAATGCGTTGAGCGTCGGGTACGCGTGGGCCGGCAGCATTTCGCCGTGCGTGTACACCTGGATGCCCGTGCCGGCCGTCTGTTCGAGCAGCGCGTGCAGATCGCCGAGATCGTGGCCCGACACGAGGATCGCCTTGCCCGCCACCGGCGACACGCGCACGGCGGTCGGCTGCTGCGCGCCGAAACGGCCGGTGTTCGCGCTATCGAGCAGTTCCATCACCGTCAGGTTCAACCGGCCGAGATCGAGCGCCTGTGTGAGCAGCGCATTGACGTCGTCGGGCTCGCTTGCGAGAAACGCGAGCGCCGCCTCGATACCCTCGTAGATGTCGTCACGCTCGTAACCGAGCACCCGCGCATGATGCGCGTACGCGCACACGCCCTTCAGCCCGTACAGCACCAGCGCGCGCAGGCCGACGATATCCGCGCCCACCTTGTCGAGGCCCGTGTCGATGCCGACGGTCGCGGCCTGTTCCAGCAGGCCGGCAAGATCGCCTGCCGGCTGCCACGTCGCCGGCCCCTGCGGCGCCGGAACGGCCGCTCCAGCCGCCCGTGCGTTGGCTTCGCATGCGGCCTTCACGCGGTCGCGCGTCTGCGCCGCGTCGCGCAGCAGCGCGACGAAGCGTGCCGCATGGAAATTCACGTTGGTCAGGGTCGTGAACATCGCGTACAGCACGAACCGGTCGGCATCGCGATCGGGCTCGCCCGCGGCGCGCGCGATCGCGCCGTATTGCGCGATGCCCTTCACCGCATGGACCAGCAGGTCCTGCAGATCGGCCGTCGTGGCATCCTTGCCGCAGTTGCCCTTCGCCGACGCGCAGCCGGGCCGCGCGCCAGTCCGGTCGGTCTGTTCGCATTGGTAGCAAAACACGGTGCTCTCCTTTCTCGATCATGGGGGCGCGGGTCGGCGCACACGACGGCGGAACGCGGGTTCCTTGCCGCCGGACGTCTCGCCCGCTTCAAGATGCGTTTCTTATGCATCTTTTCCATGATGTTTCGGCACGCCTTTCGCCACCGTGATGCAGATCAAGAAACAGAACGCTCGCGGGTGAGGCAACTTGTCGCCATCACTGCCTGCCGGGTTCGGACGCGTCGTCGGCCTCCGCGCCTTCGATGCCCCAGTCGCCGTATCGATACCAGTCGTCGCCGAGCAGTTCGCTCGGGTGCTGGGTGCGGCTGGAGCCGTTGCCGCAGCGCATCGCGTGTGTCGGGCAATAGTTGTCGCATCCCCAGCAGATCCTCTCCGGATGCATGGGATGCAGGGGAAATTTCTTGGCCATCGCGCGTCGTCTTCCCGGTGTGGTTTGATCCGCTACCGCTCGACTCTAGTTCACCGGCGCACGCGGGCCATGCGGCATTCATTCGCACCGGCCGCATCGCATCAGCTAGGCACGCCGATGCGATTGGTCTAGTCTGCACGGTATTCCGCGACGCGAGCCGCTCCCCGCTGCCACCTTCCGATGACCGCCATTCCGAACCGACTTTCCCGCCTGCGCGGCGGCCTGCTTGGCCTGCTGATCGGCGACGCGCTGGGCGTGCCGTACGAATTCCACGACGCCGCGTCGATCCCGCCGCCGGCCGCGATCGACATGACGCCGCCGCCTGGCTTTGCACGCGCGCACGACGGCGTACCGCCCGGCACCTGGAGCGACGACGGCGCGCAGGCGCTCGCGCTGCTCGACGCGCTGTTGCACGACCGCGACCTGAATCTCGACACGTTGGCCGACAACCTGCAGGACTGGTTTCATCGCGGCGCATTCACACCCGACGGCCGCGTGTTCGACGTCGGCCTGCAGACGCAGCGTGCGTTCCACGCGCTGGCAGCCGGCGCAGCTCCTGCGGTTGCCGGGCCCGATGACGAACGCGACAACGGCAACGGCTCGCTGATGCGCTGCTATCCCGTGGTCATGATTGCCGCGTCACGCGACGAAGCGATCGGGCTCGCACGCAAGCAGAGCGTCGTCACGCACGGCCACGTGCGCTCGCAGCTTTGCTGCGCACTTTATGGCCTGACGGCGCTGGGCATCGTCGAGGGCCAGCCGGCGCCCGATGCGGTGCGCGTGGCCGAAGACGAACTGCTGGCGCGCTACGAAGGCACGGCCGACGAGATCGAGTTGAAGATCGTGCTCGACGGCCGCTTCGATGCGCCGCAAGGGTCCGGTTATGTGGTCGACAGCTTCTGGTCGGCCATCCATTGCCTGCTGTCGACGGGCAGCTACGAAGACTGTGTGAAGCGCGCGATCGCGCTCGGCAACGACACGGATACGACGGCGGCGATCGCCGGCAGCCTCGCCGGTGCGCGGTATGGCGAGCAGGCGTTGCCGGATCGGTGGGTCGCGATACTGCGCGGGAAAGCAAGGGTCGAGGGTTGGCTCGCGAAACTGTGAGCGACCGGCGCCAGCCCTGCCGCGTCACCCGCGGCGATCGCTCGCCAGCAGTCCGTACAGCGCGCTGTCCGACACCTCATCGCCGACAATCCAGCGTTCGCGCAGCAGCCCTTCCCGCGCGAAACCCAGCCGTTCGAGCAGCCGCGCCGACGCCACGTTGCGCGGATCGATATCGGCTTCGAGCCGGTTCAGCCGCAGCGTGTCGAACGCATGATCGATCATGACCGACGCCGCCTCGCGCATATATCCGCCGCTCCAGTACTTGCGCCGCAGGCTGAAGCCGATCTCGGCACGCCGGCATTGCTCGTTCGCATGGAACAGCACGCATTCGCCGAGCGTTTCGCCGGATTCCCGCAGTTCGAGCACGCAGATCAGATCCTGCCCGCTGGCAGACGTCTTCAGGTTGCGCGCGACACGCTCCACTGCCTGCTCGATGTGCGTCATCGGCGAGAACGAGAAATAGCGCATCGCTTCGGCATCCGACCAGAGATCGAACAGCGCGTGCGCATCGGCTTCGCGAGGCGGACGCAGAAGAAGACGCGGCGTATCGAGCGTGACGGATTCGAACATGGGCATGGCGGCAGCAGCGATCGGGAAAATGGACGCTGGATTAGAACATGCCTAACGCCAAAAGCAAAAAGGCCCGGACGTCGCCCGAGCCTTTTCACTTCATCCACCGCTACCGGCTGCGCTTATGCTTCAAGCGCCTCGAGCACCTTCCCCTTCGTCTCGATCCCGACGAAGTGCACGGTCACTGCCGCGATCAGCGGCACGACGCCGATCAGGTAAAACGCCGGGGCGAGGTTCCCGCCGATGATCGCGTGCGGCACGACCATCGGCGCGACGAACGATGCGATCTTCAGCCACGCGCTGCCGAGCCCGCAGCCCGACGCGCGGATGCTCGTCGGATACTGTTCCGGCGTATAGACGTACGCGGTAATGAACCCCGACGCCATCAACCCGAGCGACAGCGAACAGAAGATCGCGACGACATACACCGACGACGCGTGATAAATGCCCGCGAACGCCAGCGACGCCGCGCACAGCACGAACGACCACACGATCACCGGCTTGCGGCCGAGCTTGTCGACCAGCAGCGCCGACGCCAGCGAACCGAGCACGCCCATCACCGAGCCGATCACCGCGAGGTTCAGCGCGAGTTGCAGCGGCGCGTGATAGAAGTTCTTGTAGATCGTCGGCAGCCACGTCGACAGCCCGTACTGGATGAACCCGCAGGTCGCCCACAACGTCGCCACCGCAAGCGTGCGCTTGCGATACGCGGCGCTGAACAGGTCGCTCATCTTGCGCTTCGGATGCTGGCGCACCATCTCGTCGAACGCGGCCACCTGCGTGACCGGCGGCAGCTCGCCGCGCACCGACGCTTCGAACACGCTCGTTGCGCGCCCGGCTTCCGCGAGCCGCCCGCGCGATGCGAGCCAGCGCGGCGATTCCGGCACGAGACGCGTGAGCACGAGCGACAGGATCAGCGGCAGCCCGCCGACGAAGTACATGATTTCCCAGCCGAAGCGCGGCACCAGCCACGCGCCGAGCGCCATCGACACGAGCAGGCCGATCGGGAACACGATCTCGTACAGCAGCACGAAGCGGCCACGGCCATGCGCACGCGTGATCTCGTTGATGTACGTCGCGGCGACCGGCAGCTCGCCGCCCAGCCCGAGCCCCTGCAGGATCCGCAGCAACACGAAGATCTCGAAGGTCGGCGCGAAGCCGCATGCGATGCTCGTGATGCCGATCACGGCCGAGCTCCACGCGATCGCCTTCACGCGGCCATGCTTCTCGGCCAGCGCGGGAAACAGGAATGCGCCGATCAGCTGGCCGATCGCGCCGGACGCGATCAGCATGCCGATCTGCGTCGGCGACAGCCCCCATTTGTGAATCAGCAACGGTAGCGTCGCCGCGATCGTGATCACGTCGAAGCCGTCGAAGAACGTCGCGGTGCCGATCAGCACGCGTGCGCGGATCTGCATCGCGTTGGCCGGAAGCCGCTCGAGCCGCGCGATGATCGCGCCGGGCGTGGAGGCGGCAGCTTCCATCGTGGCGCGACCGGCCACGACGTTGTCGAAAGTGCTCATGCGGGGTGTCTCCGTAGTCTCTCTGCCCGGTCAGGCAAGCGCTTTGGTCGTGTCTGCCAGGGCTTCCGTATCCACTGCCCGGCCCTGGTTCATCCACTTGCGTGCGAGTTTCAGCTCGCGTGCGTTGTTCACGGCGATGACACCTCTCACATGCCCGTCGCCAAGGAAAAACAGCGTCGCGCGGCGCGCGGCGAGTTCGCCGCGCACGACGAGCTGTGCATCGGCCGGCAGATCGCCCAGGATCTGCAGGTTCACGTCGTACTGATCGGACCAGAACCACGGAATCTCCGCGTACGGTGCGCGCACGCCGAGCACGGCCTTCGCGGCCGCGATCGCCTGGTTCTGCGCATTGGCCCACGATTCGAGCCGCACGCGCCGCTTCAGCCAGCCGTTGTGATGGTTCGCGACGTCGCCGCACGCGAAGATCGCCGGGTCGTTGGTCGCGCCGAATTCATCGACGACGATGCCGTCGTCGACGGCCAGCCCCGCGTCGCTCGCGAGCGACGCATTCAGCGCGAGGCCGATGCCGGCCACCGCGAAATCGGCGTCGATCGTCGTGCCGTCAGCCAGCGTCGCACGCACCTTCGATGCGTCGTCCGGCTGCGCGTCGAGCGACGCGAGTGCCGCGCCGAGACGCACGTCGACACCGTTCGAGCGATGCAGGTCGAGCAGGAAATCCGACACGATCTGCGGCACCGAGCGGCCGCACAGCCGCGACGCACCTTCCACCACGACCGCGTCGACACCGAGCTTGCGCGCGGTCGCCGCGACTTCGAGACCGATCCAGCCGCCGCCGATCACGAGCACGTGCCGGCTGGCCCGCAGTTTCTCGCCAAGCGCGGCCGCTTCGTCGAGCGTGCGCAGGTAGTGCAGGTTCGGCGTCTTCACGATCGCGTCCGGCAGGCGGCGCGACGTGCCGCCGGTCGCGATCACGAGCCGGTCGTATGCGATCTCGCGGCCGCTGGCGGTGGTCACCACGCGGCGCGCGCGGTCGACCGACGCGGCACGTTCCGGCTGCCACGCCTCGACGTTCAGCGCGTCGAATTCGTCGGGACGCACGACGCGCACGGTTTCGATATCGGCATCGCCGGCCAGCACGGCCTTCGACAGCGGCGGACGCTCGTACGGCAGGTGCGCCTCGTCGGCGATCATCACGAGGCGGCCCGCGTAGCCTTCCGCGCGCAACGTCTTCAGCACCCAGCCGGCGGCCTGCCCGCCGCCGATCACGACGACCGTGCCGGGTGCGGCCTGCGCGGGCGTGTTCGCTTCGGTCATGATTTGCGCTCCGTCATGAACTTGCCTTCCGGCGCCTTCGCGTTCTTCTGCCGGCGCGTGTTGCCGTCGAGGCCGCCGTCGACGGCCCACTCGGCGAACACGGTCGGGCCCGGCTCGAATTCGCGCGGCTGCCACTCGGGCGTCAGGACGTCCTCATCCGCGTAGTACTCGATCAGGCCGCCGGCCGGATTCTGGAAATACCAGAAGTACGCGGACGACACGGGGTGACGGCCCGGGCCGAGTTGCGTTTCCCAGCCGCAGCGGTCGATATGCATGCCGCCGCCAAACACTTCATGGATATCGCGCACGGTGAACGCGACGTGGTTGAGGCCGCGTTTGCCGTTCGGCAGCGCGAGCAGGAACAGGTCGTGGTGGCCGCCGTGCGGCGCGCAGCGCATGAATGCACCGCGGCCCGGGTAGCGGTCCGACGTCTCGAAGCCGAGCAGCTCGTGATAGAACTTTTCCTGTGCGTCGAGGCAGTTCGTGAAGAACACGACATGCCCGACCTCGACCGGCTCCGCGCGTGCATAGATCGGGCTCGGCTCGTCGACGCGCAGCGTCTGGCCCCACACGTTCGATGGCGAGCCGGTGATGTCGAGCGTGCGCTTGCGCGTGACCTCGACACGGATCGCCATCCCGTTCGGGTCGGTGCAGCCGAGCGCATCCTTCCGTGCGTAAAAGCCGGGCTGGCCGGCGAACTTGCCGCGCAGCGCGTCGAGTTCCTGCTGCGTCGCGACGCCCCACGTGACTTCACGCACCGTCGGGCCCGCTTCGAACGCGGGCGGCAGCGCCGGATCGTCGGCCTTGACGACCAGCACGGTGCAGCCGTTCATCGTTTCGAAGCGTGCCTGCGTGTCGTCGTGCTCGACTTCCTTCAGCCCCCAGTCGGCGAAAAAGCGCCGGCAGGTGGCAAGATCGTCGACACCGTACGTGATCTGCTCGATTCCCAGAATGCTCATTGCGTTTTTCCCCTTCGCTCAGTTCGCCCACGGCAGCGGCGCGTCGTTCAAGCCCCAGTAGAGGCTCTTCTGCTGCATGTACTCGCGGATGCCGAGACGCCCCTTCTCGCGGCCCATCCCGCTCTCCTTCCAGCCCGAGAACGGCGTGGCGATCGAGAACAGCTTGTACGTGTTGATCCAGACGGTGCCCGTCTCCAGCGCACGCGCGATGCGCCACGCACGCTTGTAGTCGCGCGTCCAGATGCCGGCGGCAAGGCCGAACACGCTGTCGTTCGCCTGCCGGATCAACGACGCTTCATCGTCGAACGGCATCGCGACGAGCACGGGCCCGAAGATTTCTTCCTGGCAGATGCGCGCGCTGTTCGGCAAGCCTTCGAGAATCGTCGGCTGATAGAAGAAGCCGTTCTCGCGCCCGTCGCCCGACGGCCGCTCGCCGCCGCACAACAACCGGCCGCCTTCTTCCAGACCGAGTGCGACGTAACGTTCGACCGATTCGCGGTGCTTCGCGGTGATCAGCGGCCCCATCTGCGTATCGGGCCGCGTCGGGTCGCCCACGCGCAGCTTGCGTGCGCCCGCAACCAGGCGCTTCATGAATTCGTCGTACACCGCACGCTGCACGAACAGCCGCGAACCGGCGATACACGCTTCGCCCGACGAGCTGAAGATGCCGTACAGCACGCCGTTGACCGCGTGATCGAGATCGGCGTCGTCGCACACGATCGTCGGCGACTTGCCGCCGAGTTCGAGCGACACGGGCATCAGCTTTTCTGCCGCGATGCGCGCGATGCCTCGGCCCACTTCGGTGCCGCCGGTAAACGACACCTTCTTCACGAGCGGATGACGCACGAGCACGTCGCCGATCACCGAACCCTTGCCGGGCAGCACGCTCAGCACGCCCTTGGGCACGCCGGCTTCCTCGCAGATGCGCGCGAGCGCAAGCGACACGAGCGGCGTGACTTCGGCCGGCTTGAGCACCACCGCGTTGCCGCCCGCGAGCGCCGGCGCGAGTTTCTGCGCATCGGACGCGATCGGCGAATTCCACGGCGTGATCGCCGCGATCACGCCGATCGGCTCGTACACGCTCATCGTCAGGTAGTCGCCGCGCGACGGCGTCAGTTCTTCGTCGAGCGTTTCGAGGCAGGCCGCGAAATAGCGGAACGTGTTCGCGGCGCTGGCCACCAGCACGCGGGTCTCGCCGATCGGCTTGCCGTTGTCGCGGCGCTGCAGGTTCGCGAGCGCCTCGTGGCGCTGCATGATGAGATCCGCGATGCGGTACAGCACCTGCGCGCGCTGGTGCGGCTTCAGCCCGGCCCAGTCGGCGCGGCGCCATGCGGCATCGGCGGCCTCGACGGCTTCGGCCGCGTCTTCCGCATTCGCGGTCGACACTTCCATGTTCAGCGACTGGTCGGCCGGATAGATGCTCGCGTAAGGCGCGCCACGGCCGCGCCGCCATTCGCCGCCGATCAGGATGTTGCCGTCGGGTACGAGGCTCGTATCGAAAGGAGTCATGTCACAAGTCCCACAAATCTGTCTCTGCACAGCCGCCCTCGCCGTGGCGCGGGCGGACGCTTGATGGCCCGGTCAGATCACGCAGCGGGCCGCGCGGTTGCGCAGCGCGCGGATCGCGCTGTACGCCGTCAGCGCGGACGTCTTCGGGTTGTCCGGCAGCGGCTTGCCGCTCATTTCGAGCGACATCTCGCCGAATGCGCCGCGCGCGGTAATGCGGTGCACGTTGCGCTCGACGGCCGGATCGGCGATCAGGCGCACGCGCGTCGCGTCGAGGCCGAGGCCCGCCAGCGCGACGGTCGCCGCGACGTTGGCGTTCTTCGGATACAACCGCGCGGCGTCGCGCGCGGTGCCTTCGAAGATCACCTTTTCCTCGGTCATCGCGCGCAGGTCGCACAATTCCTCGGCCGGCGTGCCGAGCCAGCCGAGCGGCGGCTTGCGGCCGACGTACAGCACTTCGTCAAGGCCGCCCTGCTGCGCGGATGCCAGCGCATCGATGCCGCCGATCGCGCCGGACAGCAGCGTCACCGTCGCGTTGCCTTCGTCGGCCGCCCGCGACAGCACGTCGAGCAGCGCGAGATCGGACAACGCGCCGATCGACGCGACCGCGCAGTCGGTGCCGGCCCTCAGCAGCGGCACGACGTGATCGACGAGCGCACTGTGGCCCGCGCATTCGAGCGCGAACTCGGGGCGACGGGCCAGTGCGTCGACCGACGACACGACCTCGACCGCACTGCCGAGCACGCCCTGCACCGCCGCGCGCTGGTGTTCCGGCACGATCACGTGCGCGATGCGCAGCGACGCATCGTGCTCGACCGCGTGGTACACGGCCGCGCCGATCGCACCGAAGCCGATCATCGCGACGTCGACGGGTGCGTGCGCGTTACGCATACTGGCGCTCCGTGGGCGCTTCCTTCTTCACCGGCGGGCCTGCGAACTGCGATGCGAACGAGCCGACCGACAGCATGTCGACTTCGACCATCACCGGGCCTTCCTTCGCCATCCCTTCGCGCACGATCGCTTCGGCCTGGTCGAGCGACGTGATCCGGTAATGCGTGAGGCCGAAGCTCGCGCAGAACTGCGCGAAATCGGGCTGGTGCAATTGCACGAAGCAGCGGCGGCCGCCGTAGTGCGCGTCCTGGATGTTGCGGATCACGCCGTAGCACTGATCGTTCATCAGCACGATCATCACGTTCGCGTTTTCCTGCACGGCCGTCACGAGTTCGCCGACGTTGACCATCAGGCCGCCGTCGCCGACGAGGCAGACCGTCTTCGCCGCCGCGCCCGCCAGCGCCGCGCCGATGCCCATCTGAATCCCCTGGCCGATGCCGCCGCCCAGCGCATGCACGCCCGCGCGCGGCTCGAAGATCTGCAGCAGGCGGTTGCCCCACGTGCTGTTCGAGATCGTCACGTCGCGTACCCAGTTGTAGTCGCGGCCGACCGCGCCCTGCAGTGTGTCGACGAGCTGCTTGTACGGCCCGAGGCCCTTCGACACGTCGGTCACCGCCTGATCCCGCGCCGCCGCGAGATCGGCCGCGAACTGCGGATCGACCGACAGGCGGCCTTCGAGGCGGTCGGCCAGCTCGGCCAGCACGCGCTTCGAATCGCCGTGCACGAACAACTCGTTGCGATAACCGCGGTTGTCGGCAAGCGCGTCGGCATCGACGCGGAACAGCGGCTGCGGCAGCGCGAGCTTGTACTTCAGCGTCTCGTTGCCGCGCAGGCGCGAACCGACGACGACGAGTGCGTCGCAGGTCTTGTAGAACGCTTCGACGGACGCGTGCACATTGAACGCGCCGAGCGTCGCCGGGTGGTCCTCGGGCAGCACGCCGCGGCCCTGCACGCTCGTCACGACGCCGAAACCGAGCTTCACGAGGCGTTCGACTTCCTCGCGAGCGTGGCGCGCGCCGCCGCCGAGCCACAGCAGCGGGCGGCGCTTGGCCGCGAGTGCATCGGCGAGCTTTGCAACGCGCGCTTCGTCGTGCTCGCGCACCGTGACGTGCGCCGGCGCGAGGTCTTCCGGCCATTCGATTTCAGCAGCCTGGATGTCGATCGGAATCTCGACCGACACGGGGCCGGTCGGCGCGGTCTGCGCGATGCGCACGGCTTCGCGGATCGTCGGCAGCACGGTTTCGACCGTACGCACGCGGAACGCGGCCTTCGAGATCGCGTCCAGCATCGTCAGCTGGTCGGGCGCTTCGTGGATGTACGCGAGATCCTGGTCGAGGTACGGCGTCTCGATCTGCCCCGTGATGTGCAGCATCGCGGTGCCGGCCGTCAGTGCCTCGACCATCGCGCCGGCCGCGTTGCCCGCCGCCGTGCCCGTGCTCGTGAACGCGACGCCGAGGCCGCCCGACACGCGGGCCAGGCCGTCGGCCATGTTCACCGCGCCGGCTTCGCCGCGCGCGCCGACATAGCGAATGTTGCCGCGCGAGTTGATCGCGTCGAGGATCGGCATGTTGTGGATCGAGATGACACCAAATGCGGTTTTCACGCCGCACTGCTCGAGAAAGGCGGCAATCAGCTCGCCAACCGTGGTTTTTTCAGACATGGCGTGCAAAGCCTCCAGAAACGTCGATATGGCTGCCCGTCGTGTAGGACGACAGATGCGTTGCGAGATAAAAAAGTGCCCAGGCGGCCTCGTCGGGCTTGCCGAAGCGATTCAACGGAATGTTCTTCTTGCGGGCAAGCGCGCCCGTCCACGCTTCCCAGCTTTCGCCGGGCTTCGCCTGCGTTTCGTAGCGGCGGCGCCACTGGCCCGACTCGACGATGCCGATCAGGATCGAGTTCACGCGGATGCGCTGCGGCGCCAGTTCGGTCGCGAGCGACTTCACGAGGCTCAGCACGCCCGCGCGCGCCGACGACGTCGCGACCATGTGCGGCTCAGGCTGCAGCGCGAGCAGCGAATTCACGCAGGTGATCGTCGGTGCCTGCGCGTCGCGCAGCAGCGGCAGGAACGCGCGCGTCGGGCGGATGATGCTGAAGTACTTCAGCTCGAGTTCTTCGCGCCATGCATCGTCGGTCGTGTCGGCGAAAGTCGACACGCGGCCCTGGCCCGCGTTGTTGACCAGCATGTCGGCACGGCCAAAGCGGGCGGACACGGCCTGCGCGAACGCGGCCACGTCGGCTTCGTCGAGCACGTTGCAGCGCTCGGCGAGCAGTTGCGCGCCCGGATATTTTTCGCGGAGCGTTGCTTCGGCACGCGCGAGGCGGTCGCTGTCGCGGCCGCAGATCGCGACCGATGCGCCGGCCTGCAGGAACCGTTCGGCGGTCGCGAGGCCGATGCCGGACGAACCGCCCGTCACCACCGCAACCTGCCCGGTCAGATCGATCTCAATCATCGGAGTCCTAAAGCCTTCAGAAACGTGTGCTCGTCATCCGAGCGGTAGTTGAGCCGCCGCGACAGTTCCGCCGCCGCGCGCTGCACCTTGTCGATCAACCCGTCGGCGATCAGCGCCGCATCGATCTCCGGCCGTGGCACCGTCACCGTGATGCACGCGATGATCTTCTGCGTCTCGTTGCGTACCGGCGCCGTGACCACCGAGATGCCGCGCTCGAACGACGAATTGCTGACGCCGTAGCCGCGCAGCGCATCCTCGCGGATCACTTCGTACAGCGCGTCGACCGTCTCCGGCGTCGCGCTCGTCATCCGGTTCAGCGCGCGTTCCGGATACAGCGCGTGCAGCTCCTTCAGCGACAGGTCGCCCATCAGCACGTGACCGTGCGTCGTCGCATACGCGGGCAAGCGCGTGCCGACGTTTACGCGGATCGAGCTGAACACCGGCGACTGGCTCTGTGCCTTCGCGACGAACACCACGTCGCGGCCGTCGCGGATCACGATGTGCGTCGTGAAGCCGGTCGCATCGCGCAGGCTTTCGATCACGGGCAGACCGAGATCGGTCAGCTCCAGCGAGCTCAGGTATTCGAAGCCGAGCCGCAGCACGGCGATGCCGAGCTTGTAGTTGCGATCCTTGTCCGCGCGCTCGAGGAAGCCGAGCGATTCGAGCGTCTGCAGCAGACGGAATACCGTCGTGCGCGGAATGCCGAGCCGCTTCGACAACTCGGGTGCGCCGAGCACGGGCTCGCGCGGCGAGAATTCGGCGAGAATCCGCAGCCCGCGTTCAAGGCCTGGCACGACGTAGCTGGCTTCCGTCTTCGCGTTTTCGGATTCGTGTCGCTGCAACGGTTCGCTCATGCCAGCCCCCGTTGACGGTCGCACTGACGGCAGAACGTGTCGATCAGTGCGGAGTAAGCAGCCGGCGCTTCCACGTAACCGGCGTGTCCTGCTTGCGGAATCACCTGCAGCCCGACATGCGCGGCAGCGGCAATCCGCTCGCAGGCAGCGGGCGGCGTGATCGCGTCGTTCGCGCCAACGGCCACGGCCGTGCGGCCGCGAAAGCCGGCGAGATCGCTCGCGAGATCGGCGTTCGCGAGCAGATGCGTGGCCTGCGCGTAGCCGGCCGGCACGATGCGCGCCATGTTCCAGCGCACCCAGGCACGCGCATCCTCGCTCGCGAAACCCGACAGCATGTTGCCGCTGCGCTGCTCGGCGAGCCCTTCCGGGCCGAGTTCCGCGAGCATCGCGAGCCGCGCGTCGCGGCGCGATTCGCGTGTTTCGGCCGGTGCGCTGCCGTAGCCGCCCGCGGGCGAGACCAGCAGCAGGCCGGCGATCCGCGCGGGCATCGCACGGGCGAGACCGCCCGCGATGATCGCGCCGAGCGAATGACCGACCAGCACGCAGTGTTCGATGCCGAGTGCCTCGAGCCACGCGTTCAGCGACGCCGCGTAATCGGCGGCGGCCGGCGACGCGCCATGCACGGGCGTCGACACGCCGTAGCCGGGTGCATCCCACGCGAGCACGCGCCGCGATGCGCCGAGCGCGTCGAGCTGGCGCACCCACGATGCGGCGCCCGAGCCGATCCCGTGCAGCAGCACGACGGGCAGCGCGCGGCCCGCATGCTGCGCGCCGGCCTCGCGATAACCGATCGTGCCCGCCGCGCCGGCCGCGCAACGCTGCTCGGGAAACTGCCCGAGCAGCGCGGCGAACGCCGCGGTGCGGTCGCGTTCACGTTTGTCGATGACACTCATTGCTTCACCCGCCCCGGCTCAACGCTTGATCTTCGCCAGCGGCGAATCGGGCGGATACGTCGGCGTGATCGGCTTCGACGAACCGAGCATCACGCACATCAGCGCGTCTTCCTCGCCGATGTTGATTTCCGTGCGATACACGCCTGGCGGCACCGAGATCAGGTCGCGCTCGCCGAGGATCGCTTCCCACGTCTGCCCGTCGCGCTCGCAGATCACCTTCATCTTGCCGCGCAGCACGAAGAAGATTTCCTCGACGTCGATGTGGATGTGGCTCGGGCCGATGTTGCCGGCCGGGATGACCATCGTCGAGAACGTGAAGTTGCCGGCCGGCACCGTGTTGACGTCCTTCGCGACGCCCGTGCCGCCCGTGCCGACATAGCGCATCTGCGCGCGGCGGTACTTCGGGTCGTAGTCGGCCTGGAACTTCAGCGCGTCCCAGTCGTAGCGCCGCGTCGCATAACGCGCCACGCGCCCTTCCATCCAGTCTTCAAAGCTTGCGCCTTCCGGCTGGTCCCACGACTTGCGATCGAGATCGGCGTCCGCCATCGTCCTCTCCTTCATTCAGAGTGAAAACATCAATTCATTACGAAGCCGCCGTTCACCGGCAGCAGTTGGCCCGTCACGAAGCGCGCGCCGTCCGACAGCAGGAACAGCACGGGGCCCGTCACGTCGTCGGGCACCTGCGCGCGTGTCAGCGCACGGCCCTGCATGTAGAACGCATGGCGCTCGGCCGGCACGTAGGCGGTTGCCTCGACTTCGGTCAGCCCCGGCGCGATCGCGTTGACCGTCACGCCGTGCACGCCGAACTCGCGTGCCTGCGCATGCGTCATCGCGATCACCGCGCCCTTGCTCGCGACGTACGCGAGCAGCCTCGGCGCGCCCCACAACGCGGTGTCCGATGCGAGGTTCACGATCGCGCCGCGACCCGACTGCGCGAGGTGCGGCAGCGCTGCATTGCTGACGAGCCACACGCCGCGCACGTTCACGTTCATCACGGCGTCCCAGGTCGACACGTCCAGCTCCGTCGACAGCTTGCCGCCCGAGTTCGTGATTGCCGCGTTGTTGATCAGTGCATCGATGCCGCCGAGCGCCGCCGCGCCCTGCGCGACGAAGGCGTCGACGCTCGCCGGATCGGCCAGGTCGAGCGCGAAGAAAAACGCGGCATGGCCGGCTTGCGTAAGCTCCTCGGCAAGCGCGCGGCCTTCGTCGGCCAGCACGTCGCCGAACGCGACCTGCGCGCCCGCCGCGACGAGCGCCTTCACGAACGCCGCGCCGAGACCGCGCGCGCCGCCCGTGACGAGCACGCGGCGCCCCGCGAGCGACACGACCGGAGCAAGCTCAGCCATTCGCGGGCTCCGAAGCGGCCTGCGCCGCGCGATGCGCGTCGAGCGCGGACAGGTGTTCCTGCGCGCGTTGACGCAGCATCCGGCGCACGCGCGTGACGCCGATGTCGTGCTGGTACAGGTATTCGTGATCGCGTGCCTGCGGCGCGAGGCTTTCGAGGACGTAGCGATCCTGCTCGAGCACGTCCCAGTGCAGCCCTTCGAGGCGGTTGCGGTACATGAAGCGCCACACGTCGCGCTGCCAGCCGTCGACCTTGCGCGTGCGCCAGAAGTAGACCTGGCAGTTGTCGCCGTCGACCGGCGTCGCGAAGCCGATGATCCCGAAGTTGCCGCCCGGGCCGAACTTCTGCTTGTACGGAATCGCGAGGCGCATCCACAGGCAGCCGGTTTCGCCGAGTTCGACCCAGTCGAAATTCACGTCGCGCTGGCCGATCTTCTCGAACATCAGGCCCGTTTCCGTCTTGCGCACGCGCATATCGGCCTGCTTGTCGCCTTCGGCCATCGAGTGCGACGTCGCATGCAGGTACGCGCCGTGCATCGGGTCCATCACGTTGTCGATCGCGTACTGGTAATTGCACTTCCAGTTCGACACGCACAGGAAGTGCGCGTATTCGTCGGCGACCAGTTCCTCGGGCAGGTTCAGCGGCGCCGGCTCGCCGTGCGCTTCATCGCCGAACCACAGGAAGATCGCGCCGGCCTTCTCTTCGACCGGATACGACTTCACGCACGTCGTGCCTTCGAGCGGACAGTTCGACACGGCCGGAACGCGATTGACCGTGCCGCCGCCGTCGACTTCGATGCCGTGATACCAGCAGGCGATGTTGCCGCCGAGGTTCCAGCCGAGCGACAGGCGCGCGCCGCGGTGCGGGCAGCGATCTTCCAGCGCGTGGACCTTGCCGTCGTGATCGCGCCACAGCACGATCTGCTCGGACAGGCGCGTGAGGCCGACGGGCGCATTCGACACCTGCCAGCTCGGCGCGACGGGATACCAGTAGTTCTTGATGCCGCGGTCGAGATAGTCACGGACCGGGTCGTGTTGGACTGCGTGTTGTACGGGGGACGTCATCAGTGTGCTCCGGATGCGGTTGTCGTCGGGTCGGCGGTCACGCGCTCGGCGCGGTCATTCCGCGAGCGAGGCCAGTTCGGCGCGGAAGCGCTCGGGGGTCCACGTCGTGCCGTCCGGCGCGCGGAAACCGATGCGGTTCAGGCCCGCGACGACATCGTCCAGCTCGGTCGCGCCGGCTTCGAACACGCGTTCGAGCGCATCACCCAGGTCGTTCTCGTACTGGGTCGGCTCGGCCTTGCGGTTCTGCCAGATCCGGTTCTCGACCTGACCGGGGATCTCGATCTGCCCCTTGCCCGCGACGTTGTTCGGCTGCGGCGCCACCCACGGCTTCAGGAAGGGATTGAAGTTGACGGTCGCTTCTTTCATGTCATTCCACCTTGATCTGGATTTCCTCGCCGGCGAGGCGCACCGCGTACTGCTTCAGTGCGCGTCCGCCCGGACCCTTCAGGCATTCGCCCGTCTTGATGTCGAACACGGCCTCGTGCAGCGGGCATTCGACCGTGCCTTCGTCGACGAACCCCTGCGTGAGCAGCGCGTACGCATGCGGGCACACGTTCTCGAGCGCATACACGTCGTCGCCGACGCGGTAGATCCCGATTTCGACGCCGTCGGTCCGCTTGAACTCGATCGGCGTGTCTTCCGACAGCGCGCCGGCGTGTCCGGCGCAAATCCATTGTTCAGACATCTCACACCCTTCCTTCTGATCGACTCTCGGTTTGCTTCTCTTTTGTTCCATATTAGGAACAACAGTTTATGGATGGTGATTATAGGAGCGACTTTCCACGAGTAAAACAAAAAGCTGCATGCCCTAGGGAAAACACCGACCGCCGGGTCGACCATTGCTTTCGCCTACCCTATCAAATGTAAATTTTTGTTGTGTGGCGGGGAGTTATGCCCTTTTTGCGGGCGTCGCGCACCGGTGTCGGGCGGCGTCCGGGAATCCATCCGTCCCGAAAAATTTATTTTTGATCACGCGCATGACACCTCTATACTCCATTCCATCAGAGGCACATTGTTCCTTATATGGAACATACGAAATGCCCACCCGGCGGTGGAACACGCGCGACGGCCGGCCGTCACCGCGCATGCCGCCACGGCACGTTTTCATCAGGTTGGAGAGTCAGGAGATCAAATGGTCAAGCATGCGGTAGCAGCAGCAGTCATCGGATTGGGCGCCGTGTCCGGCGCGTGGGCGCAGAGCAGCGTGGTGCTGTACGGCAGCCTGGATGCGGGCGTCGCGTACGTGAACAACGTCGGTGGCCACGCGAAGTGGGCGATGATCCAGGGCAACACGCAGCCCGATCGCTGGGGCCTGAAGGGCAAGGAAGACCTCGGCGACGGCCTGTCGGCGATCTTCCAGCTCGAAAACGGCTTCTATACGAACAACGGCCAGTTCGCGACCGCGAACACGATCTGGAACCGCGCGGCGTTCGTCGGCCTCAGTTCGGAGCGCTACGGCACGCTGACGCTCGGCCGCCAGACGCCGCTGTCGTTCGACTATCTGGATCCGCTCAGCACGGCCTACCTCGCGATGAGCTGGTACGCGTTCCACCCCGGCAACATCGACGGGCTCGCCGCGACCGGCAACGTGCCGTACAACAACTCGGTCAAATACCGCTCGCCGACCTACGCGGGCTTCTCGGCCGCGGCGACGATGGCACTCGGCAACACGACGAATTTCTCGACCGGTAAAGCGGTCGGTGTTGCGCTGAACTATGCGAACGGGCCGTTCAAGGCGTCGGCCGTCTACTCGAACGAGCACGACCGCTCGATCCTGATCAGCCAGACCGGCATCGCTTCGTTCCAGGGGCAGAACACCGCGAACGGCTACATCGCGAACAAGGTCGAGAACATCGGCGCGGGCGCGTCCTACCAGTTCGGCGACTTCCTTGTGCACGGCCTCTACACGCGCACGAAGATGCAGTCGAACGGCTTTTCGGACACGTTCCAGAGCTACGACGCGGGCGTGAACTACCGCAGCAGCGCGTTCAACACGATCGCGGGCGGCGCGGCGACCACGACGCTGGCCGGCCGCCGCTGGACGCAGGTCGAGCTCGGCGACATCTATGCGCTGTCGAAGCGCACGCAGCTTTATGCGAACGTGCTGGTCGAACACGGCTCGGGCGGCGCGCAGGCCGCGCTCTTCACGGCCGGTGTGTCGAGCACCGCGAACCAGGTGATCGTGCTGACCGGGATCCACCACTCGTTCTGAGCAGGTTCACGTATCGGGCGTTCGGCGCCCGAAACGAAAAAAGAGCGGCCCGCGGGCCGCTCTTGTCTTTGGCGAGGCCGTCCGCGTCGCGCCGGCAACGGGTAGCATCAGCGGATTCCGACGAACGGAGACGAACGTGGCCGTCTACTTGCTGGCGCAACTTCGCTTCACGCAGCGCGACGCATACGACCGGTATCAGGCGCACTTCATGGACGTATTTCGCAGGTTCGACGGCCGCCTGCTCGCGGCCGACGACGCGCCGGTGGCACTTGAAGGGGAATGGGACCGGAACAAGGTGGTGCTGATGTCGTTTCCCGACGAAGCGGCAGCGCGCCGGTTCATCGAGTCGCCGGAGTACCAGGCGATTTCCGTGGATCGCCACGCGGGCGCGGACACGCTCGCGCTGCTCGTGCACGGCCTGCCCGCACCGGGCGCGTGAGCACGACGGCGGCCCGGCCGGCCGCGCGTCGGCGCGATCAGAACATCGCGACCTTGTGGCGTGCGTGCGCGAAGGTCGGATCGCTTTCGAGCGGACGATAGTTCAACCGCTGGGACAGGTCGACCGCCGCGCCGCACACGGCTTCGACGAGCCGCTCCTTCTCGCCGGCCTCGCCGATCTCCGAGCGTGGCACCGTCGCGGTGATCGCCGCGACGATCGAGCCCGAATGATCGCGCACCGGCGCCGTGACAGCCGAAATGCCGCTCTCGAATGCCGCCTCGCTGACCGCGTAGCCGAGCCGCGCGTACTGACGCACGCGTTCGTACAGTTCGTCGACGGTGCCCGGCGTGCGCTCGGTGAACTGTTCGAGTCGCTTTTCCGGATAGAGCTGACGCAACGCATCGCGCGTCAGGTCGCCCATCAGCACGTGACCGTGCACGGTCGCATGCGCGGGCAAGCGCGTACCGACGTGCACCTTCACCGAGCCGAACATCGATGCGTTGCTCTGTGCCTTCGCGACGAACACGACGTCGCGCTGGTCGCGGATCAGCAGGTGCGTCGAGAAGCCCGTGGAATCACGCAGCCGTTCGAGCACGGGTGCGCCGAGATCGGTGAGTTCGAGCGAGTTCAGATATTCGAAGCCGAGCCGCAGCACGCCGACACCGAGCCGGAAATAGCGGTCGCCGTTCACGCGCTCGAGAAAACCGAGCGCTTCGAGCGTCTGCAGCAGACGGAACGTGGTCGTGCGCGGGATGCCGATGCGCTTGGACAATTCGGGCGCGCCGAGCACGGGCTCGCGCGCAGAGAATTCGGCGAGAATCCGCAGCCCGCGTTCGAGCCCCGGCACCAGATAGGACGACGCGCCGCCGGACGATTCGTCGTCGCCGGGCGAGGCAGATTCGGGAGCGCCGCTCATCGTTGTCTTGACCATGTGGACATGGACGGAAGGAAATCAATCACGAAACAGGCCATGGATCGTCGTGGATATTCAGTCATGCTACCTCAGCGCGCACGCAGGCTCGTACCCGCGCGCATCGCCGCGACGCAGCATGCGCATCCGCGACCCCATGAAGAGTCATTCACGGTCGAGAGGATAGCAGCGATGGACAGCGCGACGCCATGCGGAAATCGCCGAACGGCGGGAAACCACCGCCCGGTCCGTGCGCGCCGCGAGCGGCCGCAGGACGGCGGCCGGCGCGGTATTCGATGCCGGGTTGCCTACAGGCGCGACAGATGAACCCGGATGTTCGCGCGGTCGTACGTAAAGCCGCCGGCCGCATCCGGCGCGAGTTCCCGTGCAAGATCGACCGCATACATCCATCCGCTGCCCAGACGGCCGCCGTTCACCGCCCGGATCCGGCTGCCGCCGACCGCGATCGCCGCATGAAAGACATTGCCGTTCCGGGAGAAGCCGACCGCGGTTCCCGCCGGAATGCTGGCGCGCCCGTCCCACTGATCGCCGGCCTCGAAGTTGAAACGCGTCTTCCAGAGTTGGCCGACCGTGTCGAGCAGCGCACCGGGCGCGATCATCGCGTCGCCGCGCAGCAGGTACCTGACATAGGCCGCGACGTCGTAGCAGACGCCGGCGGACACGTACTCGTTGATGTTGGCCATGCCGAACATCAGCGCTTGCGCATGTTTCTGCCGTTCGGGGAAACCGGATTGGGCGACATGTCCGCCTAACTGGGTCAGTTGCATGGGTAGCTCCTTTTGACGAAAAGGGTCGTCAGCGTCCTGCCAACGCAATAACCTCATATCTTATTACGATATCCACCGGCATCGGCCAGGCGTCAGTTTCCGACTCCGAGCGTCACGGCATGCGTACCGCCGACGCCGGTGCGGCGGCCGCCGCGTCAGGATTCGGTGCGAGCCGCAGGCGCACGCGCAGCGGCTGCAGCATGTCGGGCGGCGGCGGCTCCGCGAGCGGGCCGGCCGTGAGCAGTTGCCGCAGCGTCGCGTCCGCGTCGGCGTCGCCGAGCGACGCGAATTCGACGCGCGTGACGGCGCCGTTCGCGCCGATCCACGCGCGCACGACGATCGCGGGCGGCGGCGCATCGGCACTCGCATTCAGTACGCGCGTCTCGAGGTAACGGTGCAGCCGGTCGGCCGCATCGCCGTCCGCTTCGAGCCACGCCTGGAACTGCTGGCCGGCGAGCTGGCCATAACGGATCCACGTCTGCGGCACGTCGGCCGTCTGCGCGACGGCCGGCGTGGCCCCCACGACCAGCGCATATCCGACGGCGATCGCCCGCAGCCATCCGGACGTGCCCCACTTCTGCATTCGCTTCATCCCGCCTCCCGTTTCGACGATTCGTTCACGTGCCGCGTTGTCGCGCCCGCTCATCCGATTTCGATCGGCACGTACAACCGCGTACCGCCGCGCTGGACGAGCAGCGCGACGTTGCCGTGCGCGGCGTCGATCTCGGTCATCAACGCGCCGATGCTCGCGACCGGCGTGCCGTTGACCGACAGTACGACGTCGCCGGGTTGCAAACCCGCGCGGGCGGCCTGGCCGCTCGCCTGCTCGACGACGAGCGCCTGGCCGACGCCGAGCCGCTGGCGTTCCTGCTCCGTCACCGCGCGCAGCGCGAGCCCGAACCGCGCGGGCCCTTGCTCGCCGCCGGCCGATGCCGTGCCGCTGTCGAACGCGCCGACCGTCGCGATCACGTGCATCGCCCGCCCCGCGCGCCACACGAGCAGGTCGGCCTGCCGCCCGGCGCGCATGCCCGCGACCGTGCCGAGCAGGTCGGCCGATTCGGCGACCGGCTTGCTGTCGACCGCGAGCACGACGTCGCCCGCCTGCAAGCCCGCGTGCGCGGCCGGTCCGTCCGCTTCGACCATCGTGATCAGCGCGCCGTCCGGGCTCGCGAGGCCGAACGAACGCGCGAGCGCCTGGCTCACTTCCTGCACCGCCACGCCGAGCCGGCCGCGCGTGACCTTGCCGGTCCGCAGCAACTGGTCCTTCACGTCGAGCGCGATGTCGATCGGAATCGCGAACGCGAGCCCCTGATAACCGCCCGTCTTCGAGAAGATCATCGAGTTGATCGCGATCACGCGGCCGCCGAGGTCGAACAACGGGCCACCCGAATTGCCGGGGTTGATCGGCACGTCGGTCTGGATGAACGGAATCGCGCGCTCGCCGGGCAACGATCGCGATTTCGCGCTGACGATGCCCTGCGTGACCGTGTTCGCGAACCCGTACGGCGAACCGATCGCCATCACCCAGTCGCCGACTTCGGTGCGCGCGGGGTCGCCGGTCGCGACGACCGGCAGGTTGTGCGCGTCGATGCGGATCACCGCGACATCGGACACGGGATCGCTGCCGATCACGCGTCCCTTGAACTGCCGCTTGTCGGTCAGCTTCACGTCGATGGTGGTCGCGTCGCCGACGACGTGCCGGTTCGTCAGGATCACGCCGTCCGCGCTGACGATGAAGCCTGAGCCGAGACTCACTTCCTCGCGGTTGCCGATCACGCGCCGCGCGAGAAACGGCGCGAGCGGATGATCGGGTGCGATGCCGGGCGGCAACTGGATGCCCATCTGCGTGACTTCGTGCGTGACGCTGATGTTGACGACGGCCGGGCCCACGCGCCGGACCAGCGCGGCGAAGTTCGGCAGCGCGACGGTCGGCGGCGCGGCACCTGCCTGTGCGGGCCGCTCGGCGGCCGGTGCCGTCGCGCACGCGCAGACGAACGCGAGTCCGCCCGCGAGCGCCCGCAGCACCCTCATTCGGCCCGTATGCTTGCCCGCTTTCATGTCGCAGTTCCTCGTCGATACCCGCGCTGCAATAGCGATCGCCTGCGTCACTTCGGCGGCACCGCGACCGGCGCATCGGGCCGCTGCGGCGTCACCGACCGGCCCCAGTTCGAACCGAAGCGGTTCTGCTCGGTCGACAGGTTGAACGTGCCGAGACGGTTCGACGGCTGTTTCGACAGTCGCTCCGAATCCGTTTGCGATGCCCCGGTCTGCGGCTCGGCCTTCGGCTTCAGTTGCTGGCTCAGGCAGTCGTACGACAGCGCGCGCTTGCCGTCGACTTCCGCATCGACGCACACCGGCTTCGCTGCCGAACCTGCGTTGGCTGGCGCCGCCGCGCGACTGCCCTGCGCGTGTGCGCCGGCCGCCAACAGCAAGCAGACGATCGTCGCGATTCCGTTTCGCCGCATCTTCATCCGCGCCTCCTTCAGAAATGGCGCCATCGCACGTGCGCCGCCGCACTCATACGTTCGTACCCGACACCGGCGCGCGCGCCAGGAAACGCGCGAATGCCGCGCGATCGGTCGCGTCGACGGCCGGCTCATGCGCATCGGCGTGCCGCACCCATGCATCGCGCATGCCGTCGACCGGCTGCCACGCCTGCACCTGCGCGCCGGTCGGATACGGCGTGACGAGCGGTTCCCGATAGTCGACGCGAAACAGCGGCGGCGCGTCATTGCCGGCCGTCCACAGATCGCCAACGTCGCGCACGCTCGCGTCGAACCAGAACCTCACCCAGCGCACCGTGGGCGTGCGCGCATCGGTGTCCGGCGCATCCGGCACGCGCAGGAAACCGGCCAGCACGAGCAGCACGGCCGCGAGATCGTCGTCGCGCAACATCCGGTACGACCAGAGATCCGCGACGTCCACGCATGCGATCACCGCGATGAAACGCCCGATCGTGAGCGCGGGCCACACACGGCGCATCAGCGTGTAGTGACGCTGCCAATGTGCGATAAAGCGCTCGCGATGCAGCGCCGCGACCTGCACGTCGCGCGAGCCGCGTATCGCCAGTTCCTCTGGCTGATACTGGCGCGTGGTGAGCACGCACTGCGCGGAGCACCGCGTGCTCCGGTGCCGCGCATAACCGCCCGCACCGGGCAACGGCTCCAGCGCGCCGAAGCACAGCGGGCAATGCGTCGGCCATTCGCCGGGCCGGCCCGGCCACGGGTTCGCCTTCGGCATACGCGGCCGGTCGGCGGCGGCGGCCGGGCGGCGGCGCCCCGGCGTGCGCGCGTCGGGCGCCTCGACGCGCGGCGTCGAACGGACAGGTGCCATGAGCGCGCCTACCGGGCGGACGCGAGCGCTTTCTTCAGCGCGTCTTCGTTGATGGGCGCATTCGCGGCCAGCTTCGCGAGATACGTTTGCGCATTCTGCTGCGTGCGCTGCGCGCGCAGCATCGCGCGCAGTTGCTCCTTCACGTCGGCCAGCGGACGCGGCGCGGCCGCGCGCACGTCGATCAGCTTCACGACATGAAAACCGGCCGGCGTCTGGATCGGCGCGGAGACCTGGCCCGGCTTCAGCGCGTCGGCCGCCTGCCGGACGGCCGGCACCATCAACGCGTCCGGCACGAAACCGAGATCGCCGCCGTTCGCGGCGCTCGCCTTGTCCTGCGAATTCGCTTTCGCAAGCGCCGCGAAATCGCCGCTGCGTGCGCGGTTCGCAAGATCGGCCGCCTGCTTGCGCGCCTTGTCGAGCGTCGCGGCGTCCGCGTTCGGCGGCACCGCGATGTAGATTTGCGCGACGTGCAGCGCGCGCGGCGCGGTGAAAGCGGCGCGGTTCGTGTCATACGCGGACTGGATCTCCGCGTCCGACGGATAGTCGGCCGGCGGCGTGTTCACCGACGTCAGATAGCTGCGCGCGACGATATCGCGCCGCGCCTGCTCGACGGCCGCCTGCACCTCGGCCTGCTTGTCCCAGCCCTTCGATTTCGCTTCGGCCAGCACGGCCTTCTGCGCAAGCGTCGAACGCACGACCTGGTCCAGCGCCGCGGGATCGGCCGCGAGGCGTTCGCGCCCTTCCGGGCTCACCGCCTTCAGCAGACCCGCGATGTCGGCCTGCGTGACCGACGCCTGCGCGGCATTCGCGATCACGTCGTCCTGTGCGTACGCAACGAGCGGCGCACCCAGCACGAGACCGGCTGCAACCATTGCCAGCACCTTCATTTTCGTCATCATCGTTCGACGGCCCTCTCGATTGTTCTTGAAATGCGGACGCCGTGCCGGCGCACACGGCGCCGATCCGGCTCACGGCGATCACGACTGCGCGGCAGCCTCGATCCCGGCCGCTTCGGTGGCCGCTCCAGCGGCCGATGCGCTGGCGGGTTCGCTCGCCGCCGCCCGCGCCGCGTCCTGCTCGGCCATCGCGGGACGATTGCGCAAGTGCAGCAGGAATTCCTGAATCAGCCGATCCCACAGCTCGATCGTCGAGCGCAGGTAGCGCTCGGACACGCCGCCCGCGACGACCACGTCCATCTCCAGCGCGAGAAACGGACCGTGGCTCGCGAGACGCGCGAAGCGCTTGGTCCGGTTCCAGTCCGCGACGAGTTCGGTCGGCAACTCGCCCTGCACCTGCAGCACGCACGACAGCGTGTAGTCGATGTACGGCTGCGCGGCGGCTTCAGCATCGGTGCCCTGCGGCGCGAGCGCGGTGGCCGGGTTGCCGAAGCGCACCGCGAAACCGATGCCCTGGCTCGCGCTCATCAGTTGCACCGTGCCGTTCTGCTCGGCCGCCGTCACGCGGTAGCCCGCGCGGCGCAGCACGTCGGCCAGGCGGTCGGCGCTGATCGCTTCGATCGGCGCATCGTGTGCCGCGCGTTCGTCGCCGGCGTTCGGTTGCTTGTCTTGCATGTCTGTCTTCCCCGTATTCATCGAATCGATCGGTTGATGCCCTGCGCCAGACCCGCGTTCACTGCGCATTCGCGGACGCGGCCGACGCCGGCGCCGCGACGGCCGGACGCGCGGCCGGGTCGTACTTGCCCGCATACAGCGCATCGCCGTAGCGTTGCGCGAGATCGTCGTACTTCACGCGCGCCGATTGCGCGAACGGCTGCCGCGACGAGAACAGCGTGCCGAACCCGACATGCTCGTACGCGTCGAGAATCTCGTGCCCCACGCGATACAGGTCGGCATTGTGTGCCTGGCAGGTTTTCAGTTGCGTGTCACGCGCGGCGACATCCTTCTGCAGTTGCGTGTGCTGCGCATCGCGGGCACGCGACACGGCGAGCAGATCCTCGTAGGACGACTTGTATTTCGCCAGCGACTTCGCGTCCTGCTCGCGGCCCGCCCGCTCCTGCGCGAGCGCGCGCTTCGCGGCCGCCTCGGCGCCCGAATCGCCGCGCGCCGTCGCGAGTTGCCCCTGCAGCGCCTTCAGTTGCGCGAGCGCGTCGTCGCGCTGCTTCTCGGCCGCCGCCTTGTCGGTCTGCAATTGCGCCTGGTTGTCCTGCAGCTGGCGCAGCTCCTGCACGGTCGAGCGCAACTGGCTGCGCAGCTTGTCCTCGATGCTCTGCGCGTGCGCGCAGGCGGCCGCGAACAGCAGCGCGCCGGCCACGCCGGCCGAGAACATCGTGCGATAGGTGGTGTTCATTCGCGGCTCCGGTCAGAAGCGAGCATTGAGCTCGATCTGCAGCACGTCGATCGATACCGGCGGCCCGTACACTTCCTTCGAGCTCAGGTAACGGGCCGACACCCACGTGTCGCGTGCGACCGCATATGCGGCGCCGAGCACGTAGCCGCGCGCGTTGGTGCCGCCGAGATGGAAGTCGGGATCGTTGAACGCGTCGAGCACGGCGTCCGGCTGCAGGTACTTGTACGCGATCGAGAAGTTCCACTGGCCCTTCTCGCGCGGCTCCGGCTCGCCGATCGTCGCCTTCGCGAGGAAGCCGTTCGGCCCGCTGCGGTAGTCGGCGCGCGTCGCGTTCACCGACGTCGATTCGTAGTTGTTGACCGGCAGCGACGCCGCGGCAAACGCCTTGTTGTCGTTGTACGCGAGGTTGCGCACGTATTCGCCGTCCAGGCGCAGCTTGAAGCGATCGGCCACCACCGTGTCCCACTGCGCCTTCAGGTCCAGCAGCCGGTAGTTGTACGCGAGCCCGAAGAGCTGCGGCTGCGGCGTCATCCCCGGCGCGAGGTTCGGATTCTGCACGATGTTGCGCAGCGCGATCAGCGTGTTGCCGCCCTGCATGAACGCGGGCGCCTCGTTGTCGGTGTTGCAGCTCGTCGCGCCGAGATACAGCGCGCACGGCGACGACAGCGTGCCGCGCATGTTCTGGAAGTCGTAGTACGCGACCGCGCCGCGCAGCCGGTTCTTCGCGTCGATCTTCCAGTCCGCGCCGAACTGCGCGCCGAACATCCACTTCGTGTCGCTGCCGGCCTTGTCGGTGCTGTTCGACGGGAAGTTCTCGCTCGTGTACTGGATCGGGAACACGCCGAGCGTGCCGAACAGCGTGACGTCGGGATTCCACGGCAGCGCATGGCGCAGGTTCGCGGCGAGCCCGTCCATCATCAGGTCGTCGGAGAACACCAGGTCCGACTTGAAGAACGGATTGTCGAAGCGGCCGGCCGTCAGGTTCAGCCATGAAGTCGGCTTGTACGCGAAAAACGCCTTGTTCAGCCAGATGTTCTTCTTCGCGAAGCCGCCGCCGGCGGTCGACGTGGTCGACACCGGCCCGTTGTCGTTGCCGCTCGCGAGCTGGATGCCGGCGATCATGTCGTCGGACAGCGTCGCCGTCACGCCGAGCCGCGCCCGGTAGCGCAGCAGGTTGTTGCGGTTCTGCGTGGTGTTCTGCGTCGGCAGCTGCGTCGTGTTGGTGTTCGGGTTGATGTCGAACCCGCCGCCCTGGTTGATCGCCGCGAAGTTCGTCACGTTGTTCGCGTTGCGGCTGCCGTAGAAATGGTATTCGTCGCGCACGCGCAGGTCGCCGTCGAGCTTGATGCGCGACACCCAGTCGGGGAACGTGTTCGGCTGCGCCCAGTTCTCGGCCTTCGCCTGCGCGATCACTTCCTGCTTCACCTGGTCGCGGATCTGGTCGCGCACGAGCTGCGGCACGTACGGCACCGCGACGTCGCCCGGCTGCGTCGGCGGGTTGACCACACCGGCGCCGGCCACCACGGGTGCGCCGGCCCCTCGCGAGGCCCTCGCCTGCACGGCTTCCGTACGCGCCTCGCTGATCAGCTCGTTCGCGTTCTGCTGCGTGAGCACGCCGCGCTTGACGAGCAGGTTGATCAGGTTGATCACCACGCTCTCCGTCGGCGCGGCCTTCCCCGATGCCGCCTGCGCTTCGAGCGACTGCCCGTGCGCGGCGGACGCGCACGTCAGCCCGAGCGTCAGCACCGCCGCGCCGACGCGCGACAGGCGCGCGGGCAGCGCGCCGTTGCGGGGCACCCCACCCCGTCCGTTCATCTTACGAATCATCGAAGCACTCCGAACAATTTTCGTTTCTTTTCCGGCAGCAACCGTGCGACGGCGCTGCCCCATGATTCTTTCGTCGTTTCGCGCGCGCGTCGTCAGCGTCGTCATGCCGGCTTGCGTCCCTGGAGCTTGACGAGCACCGGATACGCGGTCGCGGGTGGCGGCGCCTCGTCGACCTTGCCGAGCGCTTCGACCGCCGCGACCACAGCCGCATCGATCTTCGCGTCGCCGGTCGACTGCGCGATCGTCACCTTCGTGATTCGCCCGGACGAGTCCATCCACAGGTTCAGGTTGCCCGCGAAGCGTGCGCCGCCGGCCTCCTGCACGCCCTTGTCCTGCTCGATCGCGCGCTGCAGCACGTACACCATGTATTGCGCGTAGCTCGCATTGCCGAACTTGCCGCCCCCGCCGCTGCCGATCATTCCGGAGCCGTCGCCCGCGCCGATGCCGAAGTTGTCGCTGCCGGCCTGCGCATCGGCATTCATCGTCATCTGCTTCGGCTGGTTGTCCGACGGCTTCGGTGCTTCGGACGGCTTCGGCGCGATCGTCGGCCGATCGATCGGCGTCTTGACCTCTTCCTTCACCTTTTCGGGCGGCGGCTTCTGTTTCGGCGGCGGCGGTGGCGGCGGCAACGGGATCACCGTCGTCACCTGCGGCGCGCTCACGCGCTTCACACCCGCGGTATCGCCCGCGAAACGCCAGATCAGCGCGGCCAGCCCCGCGAGCACGAGCGCAATCACGACGGGCTTCACGTAGCGGCCGGGGCCCTTGTCCGGCGGGCCGCCGTTGTAGGTCATTTCCATTGCGCGCCCTAACCCTGCTTCGCCCTGCCGGTCACGAGACCGACTTGCGACAGGTCGAGGCGGCGCAGCAGGTCGAGCACGTCCATGACCTTCTGGTACTGCACGGCCGCGTCGCCCTTCAGCACGATCGGGAATTCCGGATTGGTCGCCTTCTCGGTGCGCAGCCGGCTCTCGAGCTCGTCCATCGTCACCGGGTACGCATCGAGGAAGACCTGCCCCGAATCGGCGACCGTGATCGCCTTCGTCTTCGGTTTCGCGAGACTCGCGGACGAGCTCGCCTTCGGCAGATCGACCTTGATGCCCTGCACCGACGCGGTCGTCATGATGATGAAGATGATCAGCAGCACGTACGCGAGGTCGAGCATCGGCGTGATGTTGATGTCGTCGTACGGCTTGTCGTCGTCCTGAACCTGCATGGTGATCTCCTGCGTGCGTTCAGTGCGGTCAGTCGGCCAGCACCGCGTGATCGGGCGTGCGATGCGCTTCGGCGAGGCGCGTGACGAATTCGTCGACGAACACCTGCATGTTCGCGGTCACGTTCTTGTTGCGGATCAGCAGGTAGTTGTAGCCAAACAGCGCGGGAATCGCGACGAACAGGCCCGTCACCGTCGCGAGCAGCGCGGCCGCGATACCCGGTGCGATTGCGTTCACGTTCACGTCGCCGGCCGCCGCGATCGCCGCGAACGTGATCATCACGCCGACCACCGTGCCGAGCAGGCCGAGGAACGGGCCGCCCGAAATCGCGATCGTCAGCAGCACCATCGATTTCGACAGCCGCTGGTTCTCGCGCACGAGCGTCGCGTCCATCGACGCGCGGATCGCCTCGATCGATTCGGACGTGATCACCGTGCGGCCGTTGCCGTCCACGCGACTGTGAATTTCATGCACGCCGGCCTTGTACAGCCGGTACAACGACGACTGGTACAGCCGGCGACCGTCGTCGCTCGCTTCGTCGACATGCGCGAGACCGACCAGGTGACGCCCGGCCACTTCGCGAAAGCGCTGCACGAAATACAGGTTCGCCTTGTCGACGGTGCCGACGTAACGCGCCTTCGTCCACATCACGACCCACGACACGACCGCCATGCCGAGCAGGATCGCGATCACGACCCACGCGTCGACCGTCACCGACTGCACGATCACGCCGAAGTAACCGAAGCCGAAGCCCGACTGCTTCTCGTCGGCGCCATACGCGACCAGCTTCGATTCCGAGCCCTGCGCGAGCACGTCGACGGCGAGCGCGGCCGGCGAACGCGCGATCTTCGACAACCGCAGTTCGTCGAGCGCGCCCGTGTAGGCAGCCAGCCCGGCCGGCGCACCGGCCGCATCCGCGCCGATCGTCGCCGTGCCGTTCAGCGCGGGCAGCGTCGCCGCGACCTGCGCGGCCTGCTTGCCGTTCACGTAGACGGTCAGGTTCTTGCCGTCGGCCGTGACGGCCAGATACGTCCACTGGTTCGCGGCGACCGGCGCGGCGGCCGGCGTCCGCACCGGTGCCGGGCTGTTGGCGGCACCGTCGACCTGCGCGAACGGCACGCCGTTGTCGAGGCCGATCAGCAGCGCGTTCGCACCGTCGCGGCTGCTGTACAGCAGCGTGTTCGGTGCCAGCGCCGACGGCTTCACCCACGCGCTGAACGTGAAGCTGCCGCCGGCAGCCAGGTTCAGCGACGGGCTCGCCGGCAGCGTCAGCGACCCGCTGCCGTCGAACCGCGCGCCCTTGCCGACGATGCCGTCCTCGACCGTGCGGAACGATGCGTTCTGCGCATTGTTGCCGTACGCGGTCATATCCTTCGGCGGCGCACCCGCCGCGCCGTTGAAGTGGTAGACGAGCGTGTAGTCGGCGTCGAACGTCTCGGCCGGCTTGCTGCCGTCCGGCGCCTTCTTGTTGCCGTAGTACATCCAGATCGACTCCGCGGCGCCGGCCGGCATCTTCGGAATGTCGACCCAGATCAATGCGACGCCGAGCACCGGATCGTATTGCTCGACGTGGTAATTCAGCGGCGTCTTGTCATCGGCGGCGACGAAGCGGATGTCGGCGCCGTTGTCGGCCAGCCCGTCGAACTGGAAGTTGCCCGAGTGCAGGCGAATCAGCAGCGGCACGCGGCCGGCCGACTCGGCGAGATTCGCGCCCTTCGCGCTCGCGTCGATCGTGATCGCCTTCCGGTACGACCAGTCGTTCTGCCACCATGCGTTCGCGATGCCGGGCAGCACGCCGAGCATCACCGCCAACAGGAAAAACAAGACTCGCTTCACGATCCACTCCCCGAATGTGCGGGCGCCGCGCTCGTCGCATCGCCCAGGCACGATCAAAAAAATCCGTCAGAACCCCAGCCTTACGTAGAAATCGAATCGCGGGCTGTACTGCCGCGTATAGACGCCCGCCTTCAGCGGCCACCCGGCCTCGAAATCCGCGCTCGCGTACTTCATGATCTGCAGCCGTGTGCCGACGCCGACGCTCATCAGGTTGAAACGCGATGTCTGCTCCGGCAGCGGGCTCAGCAGCCACAGGTGCGCGGCATCGAAGAACGCGTGGAAGCGCCACTCGTTCAGGCGGCTGCCGACCGCACCGCCGAGCCACTTCGCGAGCGACGGGCTGCGCACTTCGAGCGACGCGATCACGCCGCTGTCGGCCGTGTTCTCGGCCTGCATGTAGCCACGCACGCTGTTCATCCCGCCCGCGGCGAACTGCTCGCTCGACACGAGCGGCGAGTTCGAGATCTGCGCGTTCACGTGCGCATTGGCCTGCATGTCGTTCGCGAAGCGCTGCGTGTGGTTGACGTCGAACTTGCCGTACACGAAATCGGGCGTCGCGTTGTAGCGCTTGTTGTCCCATGCGCCCCAGTCGCTGCCGAGGCCGCGGATGTTCGTCGTCATCGACGCGGAAAACGACGTCTGCGAGTTCTTCAGGCTCAGCTGGCCGTTGTACGACAGCGTCACCGGCACGTAGGTGAGCGGCGCCGTCGAGACTCCCTGGCCCGGCTGCGACACGTTCTCGTCGTAATGCTTGCGGTCGATCTCGACGCTGACCGAATGCGCGTAGGTTTCCGACGCCGGCAGCGAATAGATCGCGGTGAAGCCGAACGTCGTGCCCTTGCCGAGCACGTTGGTATTGCCGACCGACGCGACGTTGCTGTCCGAATGCACGACCGTCGCGAGGAAGCTCCAGCGCGAATCCTTGATCGGCGCGAGATACGAGAACGCGTAGACACGCGCGTCGTTCGGATGCTGCGGCGCGAGCACATAGGTGCCGGAAATCACGTGGCCGAGCTGCCACAGATTCGAGTAGCTGAGGCTTGCGCTGGTGCGCAGCGTCGACGTGCCGGGGCTGTTGTCGTTGTTCAGTTCGAGCGTGCCGTGCAGCGGGCTGTGATCGTCGACTTTCAGATCGACGTCGACCGTCTGCGGCATCGCGCCCGGCTTGAGCACCGGGATCACCTGCCGGTCCGCCGAGCGGTTCAGGTCGGTGAGCTGCTGCTGCGCCTGGTTGAAATCGGGCACCTGGCCTTCGGCCAGCGCCGGCACCGCATCGCGGATGTTCTGCGGCGAGTTGTATTGCGCGCCGTCGACGCGCAACCGGCCGACCTTCGCCTCGACCACCTGCAGCAGGATCACGCCGTTCTTCACCTGCTGCTGCGGCAGCTCGACGACGACCGACTGGTAGCCGCGCTCCTGGTACGCCTTCTGCAATGCGTCGCGTGCCGCGTTCACGTCGGCGAGCGTGCGGCCCGGTCCTTCGAACGGATACACGGCCTTCTCGATCTCGAGCGTCGGCAACGTCGTGTTGCCGCGCACCACGAAGGCATTCACGTCGAACGTCTGCGGGGCCGTCTTCGCGGCCGGTGCGGCATCCTGCGCATGAATGCCCGGCGCGAGGCCCAGCCCTCCGACCAGCACGGCGCCGGCCAGGCATCGGCACTTCAGCCGCCATCGTTCGCGTGACTTGCGGTCTACTCTCGGCGGCATGCGCCATTCCCCTTTGTTGTTCCGGATCGCAACGAAGCGCACCGCGCCAGCCGCTTGCTCCGCTATCAAATGCCTGTTTCACTTTGATGACGATTTATTCGTCATCCTTAGCATGATCTGCGCAATGCTTTTCCCGATTCCCGTACCCGGTGCGCTCGACGCATCTACCGGAAAGGACGAAGCGAATCCGGAAAACCCGCAACCTCCGGCGCGCATCGTCACGATCGGCCACCTGGCGACGCAGCGGCACTGCTGCGTCGGTCGGCAACGACGATCGTGTACGGCGCTCGAGTCGCCGCTCTCACCTACCTAGACGGAACCGGGCGCGCATTGCCGCAAACTTTTTTTCGCGGGCCGTCCGACGCGACGCCCAAAGTGAGACACGGCCGCCAGCGTGCGGCCTGCAATGCGCGCGCAACAGCAGCCCGCGCGGATCGCGCGGGACGTTGCGCAGGAATGTGCGTGGCCCCCGTTTCGTGTGCGTTTCGTCCGCCATGGCCGTCAAGGCTCGTGGACGTCGCGCTCGTGCGCGATCGCCGGCAAACGTGTTGCCGCTCCGAGGGCGACGCGCCTGGCGCGTTGCCCTTTCGTGCGGCACGACAATCCTCAGGTTTCAACCGGGAAGTTTTTGTGACATTCCACTGAAGATATTCACGAGATGCACGCGAGACCGTCCCCGCACCGCGGGTTCGCGATGCGGCGCCGCGGGAAACGTCCCGGTCGTGCGAAATCCTGCGGTTTGTGGCCGCTCGCTTCGTCCTAGCTATTGGGTAAAAACCAAACACGTCAACGCCAGGATTCCTCCATGTCATTCGCCACGATGTTCGTACGGTGGCTCGCCGGGCGCCTTGCCGGCGATGCCGCGACCGCCGGCCGGCGGCCGTCCGCCGCCTTCGCCGCGGCGCGGCGCCCGTTGCGCTGGCGCGCGCCCTGGCTGGTCTGGCATCTGGTGTCGTGGGTCGTGCTCACGTTGCTCGCGCCGCCGATCTGGACGATCGGCACGCTGCTGCTGATCAACGCGTCGAGCGATCAGCCGCTGTTCTGGATGCTCGCGATGGCGATCGTGCCGGTCGCGAACGGCGCCGCGATCGTCGCGGCGAACCAGCGGCATCACCGCACGCCGTTCACGCGGCGTTCGACGGTCGCGCTTTACCTGTTCTTCGTCGCGATGGCGGTCGGCTGCGCGCTGTTCGTGTTGCTGCTGTGGCGCTCGCATTCGATCGCGTCGCTGGTCGGCCCGCTCGCGGTGAGCGCCGACGGCACGCATGCCGCGACGCTCGCATTCTGGGTGGCCGGGCTCACCGCGATGTTCGGCGTCACGTCATCTGCGCATGCGAGCATCGCCCACGCGTGGCTGGCGTTCGTCGACTGAGCGCCGTCGCGCGCCATTGCGGGAGCCAAGCGAATGCATCGAGACGGAAGGTTCGGGAACGCACGAGCGCCGCGCGAACGCGGTATCGCGATCGTGACGGTGCTGCTCGTCGTCGCGCTGGCTGCCACGCTCGCGGCAAGCGTGCTGTGGCGCCAGCAGGTCGCGACGCGCGACGTGGAAAACCAGCGGCTCGCGACGCAGACGATGTGGGTCGAGCGCGCGGCGGTCGAATGGGCGCGTGCGACGCTGCGCGCGCAGAGCGCGACGTCGAACGTCACGTTCGTCGGCCAGCCGTGGTCATCGCCGGCCGCCGACGTGCAGCTTGCGGACCTGCTGCCGCCCGACGCCGCGGCCGTCAACGCGGAGCTGTCGCGTGCATGGATATCCGGCCATGTCGAGGATGCGCAGGCGCGCTTCAACCTGACGAACCTCGTGTCGCGCGTCGCGCCCGGCAAGCCGTGGCAGGCCAATGGCGAAGGCGTGCTGGCGTACCGGCGGCTGCTCGGTCAGCTATCGCTCGATCCCGCGCTCGCGCAGCTGACGGCCGACTACATGCTGCGCTCGCTGCGCGACACGAACGGCCCCGACGGCTGGCCGCTGCAACTCGTTTCCATCGACGATCTCGCGCGCATCCCCGGCTACGACGCGCATGCGATCGACACGCTGGCGCCGTTCGCGACGATCCTGCCGGACCTGACCACCGTCAACGCCAATACCGCGGCCGAGCCCGTGCTGGTCGCCGCGATTCCGACCCTGTCGGCCAGCCAGGCCAAGCGGCTCGTCGACCGGCGCGCCACCGCGTACTTCGTCAGCACCGGCGACATCGCCGAATACCTGCTGCCCGCGCGCGGCGGCAATCCGACGCTGCCGGACGGATCGGCCGTCGGCGTCAACAGCATCTATTTCCTCGTGCATTGCCGCGTGCATTCGGCACGCATCAACGCGCGCGTCGACACGCTGATCGCGCGCTACGGCAGCGGCAATTTCACGTGGACGTCGGTGATCTGGGTGCATCGGCTCACGAGCTGAGCGCGAAGGCAGCGCGAACCGCAGGCTAGTTCAGCGACGATTCGCTCAACGCGACGGAACGCACACCCTGCGCTGCCGCGCAATCGAACGACAGTCGCGTGAGATTCGTCTCGCGCACTTCGCCCAGCAGCCGGTTCCAGTCGTCGATCGACACGAGCAGCGCGATCGGCCGGTTGTACTTCGTGACCATCACGAGTGCCTCGCCCGCATGCCGCAACGCCTTCGACGGATTGCTGCTGAAGTCGCGCGTCGCCATCGCGATCGTGCGCAGGCTGAACACGTTCGCGGCGGGATCGCCGCCGTCGTCGTGCAGCAGGTGTTCGAGCGTCGCCGCGCGCAGCAGCGCCTGCGACTTCGCGGACAGACGGTTGTCGCGGCGCCTGCGCCGCTCGCTGCGCGGATCGACGTGCACCGCGAGCATCCGCACGATCTGGCCGAGCGTCGTCGCCGGTAGCTGATCGTAGCGCCGCCACCAGCCCGGCGGCAGCGCGATCATCATCCCCGCATAGGTTGCCGCGACACTGTCGGCGATATGCAGCGGCACGCGTTCCGCATCACGTTCGTCAAGGCCGAGCGCGCCGACGACGACGCGCGTCATCACGCTGAACGCGTTGTACGCGAATGCCGCGATGCCGCTCGCGAGCAACGACGCACGCGCGGGCACACCGCCGAACAGTGTGCCGCCGACCACGGAGTCGAGCGGCAACGGCAGCGCGTCGCGCCAGCGACGCCGCGCCAACTGCATGACCTGGCACGCGTCGAACTGCTCGACCGGCAGGTTCGTCAGCACCGCGATCGTCGTGCCCGGACTGCCGTCGAGCGTGTGATCGCGCCATTCGATCCGCCTGAGCGTACCGGCCACGTCACCGTCGCCCGCGATGCCGACGGCCTGCTCGCGGAGGTACCCGGTATCGAGCCGACCGGCATCGCGCCAGCCGCCGAGCGGCCGGCATGCCGCCGGGTTGCCATAGTCGCGAAGCACGAACGCGCCGCCGCGGCGCGGCCAGCCCGACACGATCGCATCGGTATCGAAACGGCCGTCGACGATCCACAGCTCGCCGGGCCTCACCGTTTCCAGCAGCGCGCCGACGAACGCCCGTTCATGCGAGCGGCCGCGTTCGACCGGCAGCAGATCGACGATCATCGCGAGATCCGGATCGTAGACCGGCAGCACGCGTGCGCCGGTCAGGCCCATCGCCGCATCGCGCGCCGGGTCGTCGCAGGCACGGCCGCAACCGCAGCCAGTGGCACCGGGCGCGCAACCGTCGCCCGCGCCGTCCAGCACGCGCAGCCGCATCCCGCCGAGCGCGCGCGCACGTTCGTCGGCCCGCGCCGCCGCGACGGGCAACAGCAGGTCGACGCTGTCCCTGACGAGCGCGCGTCCCCAGCCGGCCCGCCATCGGCTCATGCCGTCGTGGAGCGCGGCCACGGCGGCGCCGGACGCGGACAGCGCGCCTGCGGCCACCGCCTGCGGCGTCTGCGCCCGCGCGGCAAGCGCCGCGATCGCGTCGACCGCCAGCGCGAACAGCGTCTCGCGGATCGACTCGTCGTCGGGTTCTTCGTCGGCTTCGGCCGCGCTGTCGATCCAGTCGTCATGCAGCGCGCATTGCAGCACGAGCCGCGTCATGATCGTCATCGGGCTCTGTTCGACGAAGCGTTCCACGATCGTTCGCATCATCCGTTCACTCCACACTGTTCGTCCGGCTGCACTCGCCTGACCGCGGCGCGGCGCAATCGCACTTGACGAAGCGTTTTCGACGCCGCAGCATCGTGGGCGACCCGATCCGCGCGACGCCGCGCCGTCGCGGCGGTCCGCCCGCAATCGATGCACGAGGCACCGGCATGTACGTAGATCCACGCGTGGCGCACGGCCGCGCCCGGTTCGACCTGAGCGGCTCTCCGCGGCTCGTCGCCGACGAGCGCCGCTGGGAAATCAGCGACATCGTCACGCGCGGCATCGACGATTTCACCGGCGTGCGCAACCGCCGCAACCTGATGCGGCTGCTCGAACGCCAGATCGCGCCGAAGCTCGCGCGCCTCGGGCTCGAGCCGTACGTCGGCACGCTCGGTCATGCCGAAGGGCTGTTCGTCAACTTCTCGACGATGAGCGCCGAGCACGGCCTGCGCGAATTCCAGCTTCAATTGACAGTGCCCGACCTCGTGCTGCGCAGCTTCGCGTCGAACGCGATCCGGCCGCATGCGGTCGCGCGCTGCATGCAGCGCAACGGCGTGATGTCGCTTGCGGAAATCGAGCATGAAACGCGCATCGCGTTCGTCGCGGCGCGCGTGATGCGCTCGCTGGCACTCGCGGAAGGCTGGCAGCAGATCGGCGTGCCGACGCCGCACGGGCTGTTCGTCGGCACGCTGACCGATGCGCACGACGTCGCGATGAACACCTATTTCCGGCCCGGCGACAACGACCGTCCGTCGCGCTGGAGCGGCTTCTCGGCACTCTTCTCGACGATGCCGGACTGGCGCGCGGAACAGGTCCGGCACGGCGGCGAGCTGCTGCAATGGATGGTCAACCATATCGTGGCCTTGCAAGAATCCGCACCGTTCGTCGAACGCTTTCCGTTTCTGCGCGAGCCGCTGCGCGACGCCGGCGATCCGCTCGACGCCGCGTGGAGCGGCGCACGCGCCGGCCTGCAGCACGGGGCGCCATCCTGAATCCTGAATCCCGACGCGTGAATCCGGGCTTCCGGGGCTCGACCGGCCAGACCTCGCCGCACGCAGCCCCGCCACGTCAGCGGTGATCCGGGGGCCAAGCCGCCCCCCGGTCCCGCTCTACGACCCCTCTTCACGGCCCCCTCGCTCTCTCATATACAAGGTCGAAGCGAACCCGCCTAACCCGCAGACTTTCTTGCGACACCCGCGCACCGCATCAGTGCGTGCGCGTCGACCCGCCCGGCTCACCCGGCTCCTGGCGGCCGACCGTCTCCAGCACGGCCCACATCCAGATCAGCTCGCGAACCGTGCGCGCATGCTCGTCGCTCAGCGCGCGCCAGCGTGCGAAAGCGTCGAGTTCCTGTTCCGTCGTGTCGCCGGCGCGCAGCCACAGCAGCCAGCGCACCGCGCCCTCGCGGATCGCGTCGGCGCGCGTGTTCGCGTCGCCGGAATCCGCATCCCGTTGCGATTCGTTCATGATCACGCCACCGCCCGAAGCTCCATCGACACACATTCCCCGCACCGCGCATCGTTGCGCGGCCGGGGCGCTTGCCACCCACGCCTCGGGTCCGACGACGCTCCACCGGGCCGTCATGACAGACGGCCCGGCGTTTGCCGGCCCTCATTGATCAGGTCGTATCGGACGGCCGTAACCCGCAGTGCGCGGACAGCCGAAAAGGAGGCGAATGAATCGCCGGCAGAAGGAAGACGGGGAAGTTAAGCGCGGGAAGCCGGTCAGCTCAGCAGCACGATATTGCCGGGCAGGCGCGTGATGTGCGCGCCATACAGGCGGCCGACCATGTCGATCACGTCGTCGAGCCGCGTGATCGGGAACTGCGCCTGCATCCGGTTCGTGCCGAGCGACGCGCTGCGCAGGATCACCTTGCCGCGCCGGTAGCGGTTGATCTCGTCGACGACGTCCGCGAGCGGCACGCCGTTGAACACCAGCATGCCGCGCCGCCATGCGCTGACCGCGCCCGGATCGATCCGCGCCACCGGCTGCACGCCGCGATCGTCGTAGACGACTTGATCCTCGGCCTTCAGCGTGCGCGCGCCGCGCGGATGCTCGAGCGCGACCGTGCCCGACAGACAGGTCACGCACACCTGCGAACCCGTGCGCCGCACGTTGAAGCGCGCGACGCTCGCCAGCATGCGGCCGCCGCCCGCAACCACGGTGACGGGCTGGATCGGCGTCGCGCGGTCGGCCGGCGGTGCGGCCGCGTCGATCTCCGCTTCGCCCGCGACTACTTCGACGCCGTGCGCGGCATCGCTCGCGGCCAACACGTCGAGACGCGTCTGCGTATTCAGCTCCACCGTCACGCGCGACGACAGCGCGACGCTGCGCTGCTCGCCGGTGCCCGTGTGGTAATCGGCCGCGAGGTCGCCCAGCGACGGCCACAACTGCATCGGCGGGCGCAGCGCGAGCCACGACCCGCCGGCCGCGACCGCGAAACCGATGAACGCGCGCCGCCCGGTGCGCATCGTGCGCTCGCGCTTTGCAACGTTTGCCCAGGCAGCGGCCGCGCGTTCCTCGTGCGCGAGTTCGGTCGCAGCCGTGCGCAGCGAGCTCCAGGTGTCGCGCAGCAGATCGGCGGCTTGCGGACGATCGGCGCACCAGCGCTCGAACGCGTCGGCTTCGGCCTGGCTCGCGTCCCCCGAGCGCAGACGCAACAGCCACGCACTCGCTTCGTCGAGTTCGTCGTGGGCAGGTTCGGCCTGGGCTTTCGTCATCGTCCGGATGCTCAAAATTTACGCGGGCCGCCTCGCGCACCCGTGTACGAATCACCGTCTTCTTCCTGCATGCGCTGCAGGCAGTACTTCATTGCAGCGCTCAGCTCGCTTTCGACCAGCCGCAGCGAAATGCCGAAATGCTCGGCGATCTCGCGGTTCAGCAGGCCGTCCACGCGGGCGGCCAGCAGGATCGCGCGGCGCCGCGGCGGCAGGCCGCGCAGCACGTCCTTCAGCGTCTCGACCTTGCGGCGCGCCGCGACGATGCGCTCGGGGTCGGCCAGCTCGTCGGGCATCTCGAGCAGCGTCTCGACATCGTCGTCGTGCAGATGCCGCCGTTCGCGGCGATGCTGGTCGATCGCGACATTGTTCGCCATCCCGAGTATATAAGCGTCCGCATTCGTCACCTGCGTGGAGACGTTCGCGTTCTCGAGGCGCAGCCAGGTTTCGTGCAGCGCGTCGGCGGCGCCGTCCTTCGACCCCGTCACACGCTCGAGGCGCCTGACGAGGTACGCATAGCGCGTCGCCAGCAGCTTCCTGAGCCCGGTGCGGTTGCTGTCGGACATGGCGGCCTAGCCCCGAACGGCCGGCTGCGGCGCCGGACAACGGAAATGCACGCCGTTGCCGGCCGGTCGCAGCAGGATCGTGACCGGCTGCGGCAGGTCTGCCGGCGGCGCATCGTCCAGCTTCAACGCACGCAGCGCGCGCATCACCGCCGCGTCGCGGGCGGCCGAGCCGCTCGATGCCACCATGTTGACCGCCACCACCGCCCCCCTGTTGTCGATGCGCACCTGCGCGACGAGTCGATAGCTGCCCGGCACGGCCGCAGGCTGCGCGCACAACGCATCGATCAGATGCGCCTGCAGCAGGCCCGCGAACGCGCGCCGATCTCCGGAATCGCCGATCCCGTCGATCGGCAAGGCCGCATCCGCCGGCGTGTCAGCCGTGGCGGGCGCCATCTCGGCGGCCGGCTGCGCGACGATGATCGCTTCGTCCGGACGCGAGAATTCCGCACGCAACCCCGTTCCGGCCAGCATCCGCTCGAGCGCGTCGCGCGGCGCGAATTCGCCCTGGACCGGCGCACTCGTGCGCCCGTCGAGCAGCGGCGCCGGCGCCAGCACGATCAGCTCGGTGATCCGCGCGAAGTCCTGCAAGGTCTTCGCGAGGGGCTGCGCGGGCAGATCGAAACGCACCACGCTGCCCGGCTGGCGGCCGATGGAACCGGTCTCCTGTGCCTGCACGCCGCGCATGCACAGCACGACGAACGCGAGCCACGCAACGAGCGCCAGGACACCGGTCGGCGCCCGTGAACGAGTCATGAATCCCTGGACGGAAGTGGAGTTGCACGTTGCCGGCGAAACGCGCACCCCCGTGAGCGGTTCCGTGGCAAACGAACGACAGATTGTGAGCGGGCACTATGACAGTCAGGTGAACCGTGCAGCGAAGCGACTCAATACTTTCCCTGCTTTCATGAAGCACGCATTCAACGGACCGTCTGCGGCTGCAGCAGTGCCGAAACGGACGTCACGCCGGGCTTGCCGTCCGCGCTCGCGTGAGCGCTCACGACACGAACGTGGTGCGTGTGGCGCATGCGGTCGAGCCAGTCCATCCAAGCGGCAAACGACACGCCCTTTGCGTCCACCTGGATGCCTTCGCCCAGCACCGCGACTTGCGCCTTCGCGATGCCGGCCTGCACGAGCGACGCGGCAAGCGCGTCCCGCAGCGCAGCACCGGCAGGTGGCCGGATCGCGGCGGCCGCACGCAGCCGTCGTGCCTCCGCGAGTTGCCCGCCGGCTTCGGCCACCTGCATCTGCAATGCGGGCAGGTTTGCCGCGATCCGGGTGCGGCCCGTGTATGCGGGCTCCCACATCACGTTGTAGACCAGTGCCGCGAACAACAGCGCGCCGCCGCCCGCCAGCAGCACGCGCTCGCGCGGCGAACGGCCGTCGAGCCACTGAGTCAGCGCGACGCGGGCCGCGTGGAGCCGAGCATCCATTTCGCATCCTCCTCGTTGGCCGTCACGCCCTGCGCCTGCAGGCGCTGGCGGAATCCGTCGCCGTCGACGGCGGTCCCGGGACGGAATGCGACCGCCAGCGCACCGTCGCGATAGTCGAGCGTCGCGATCGCATCGGACGGAATCGGGCCAAGCGCACGCGACAACGATGCCGACAGCACCAGGTAATCGTTTGCACGTAGCTCGCCGGCCGCTGTGCGCAAGCGTTCGAGCCCGGTCCGCATTTGCATCGGCGGGTCGAGCATCACCGTCGTGTCGGGGAACGCCGCTTTCACGCGGGCGGTCAGTTGCGCATTCAACGCATCCTGGCGATGACGCAGCTGGAACCACTGCACGTTGATCGTCGCGATCGCGACGACGGCCGACGCGATCGCCAGACCGGCGGGCACGCGCCAGCGACGCCATCCGCCACGGTCGGCGCGCGTGTTGCGTGCGAATTCGAACTGGCACAGGTCGAACCTGCAGTCGAGCGCGCCGCGTGCAAGCACGTCCCACGGCAATGTGTGTGCGACGGGCAGCATCTCCGAATGTCTGCCCCCTCGTTCGAGCATGTCCGATTCGGTTGTAGCGCCGCTTTCGACATCGTCATGAACGTCGACAACCAGCACGTGGACTCGGACGGATTCGTGTTTCGACAACTCGGCAATCGTGACGTCCAGCGCCGACGCGCGCGTTTCAAGGCCGAACCCCGACGTTCCGCGCCGGACAGCCAGTTCGAGCCGTGGCGGGTCGGCTACCGTTTCGCCAACGATCTCGCTCGGTACAGGCGGACTCACGATCAACACGTTGGCTTCGCTGTGTTCATCGCCATCCGCTTGCTCGCCACCGCCCATCGCCATGCAATGAATCAACGGCACCGCACGCACGCGCCGGTGGCCGGCCGTGTCGAACCAGTCGATCACTTCGCCGAACCGCTTGCGATCGACAACCGCCACGGATCGCGCCGCGTCGCCGCTCGCAGTCGGGCCGACGGCGACGTGACTCTGCTGCGCATCGCCGATCAGGTATTCCTCGACCGCATGCGGCAGCACGCGCCGCAGCTTCGTGCCCGTCACGGGCGGCAGGGTCACGTCGACGAGCAACGTATCGCGCGCGGCAAGCACGAGCACCGTCGACGCGGCCTTCGGCCACGCATCGCGATGTGCACTTCCCGCACGGACGAGCTGGCCGCGCCGGTCGAACAGCGCGTACGGCATCGCGACTGCTTGCCAGTTTTCCGCATCGAACGTGCCGATCGACGGCAGCAGCACGATCAGGCTCGACATCGCGCCTCCCGGGCGCCGCACGCGCCGCTCATGGCCGACGGACGACAAAGTTGCCGATGCCCGTGCCGACCACGGCCATCCGCACGTCGCCCGACCACAGCGTGATCGTCACCGGCACATCGATGCTTTCGCTGCCGAGCACGATACGCGACGGCGTTTCACCGCCGCCCGTATAACGCACCGACACGCCCGTCACCTCGGTGCCCCAGCGGCGCGCGCGATACAGGTCGTCCGTCATCGGCGCCCAGGTGCCGCTTTCCGTGCGCTGCACGAACCGGTAGCCGCCGCCCATCGGCTGCCACGCGATCGGCATCGAGCGCACCTGCGCTTCGTCGCCGGCCGATTCGAGCAGGTTCGCAAGCCGCTGCGCTTCCTCGGCCAGATCCGTGCGGCGATTGCGCGATGGCGTGAGCGTCACGACCGCGACCAGCAACCCGACGATCACGAGCACGACGAGCATCTCCAGCAGCGTGAAGCCCGCCGCGCGACGCGCCGCGAACGGGCGACGTTTCCTGACGTGCGCGATCGTCATGCCGTTACTGCCACGAGCCGATGTCCGCATCGTTCCCATCGCCGCCCGGCTTGCCGTCCGCGCCGTAGCTGAACACGTCGATCGCGCCATGCGCGCCCGGATTCAGGTATTGATATGCGTTGCCCCACGGATCCTTCGGCAGCCGTTCCAGATAACCGCCGTCCTTCCAGTTGTTCGGCACCGGATCGGTGGTCGGTTTCTGGATCAGCGCAGCGAGCCCCTGCTCCTGCGACGGATAACGACCGTTGTCGAGGCGATACAGGTTCAGCGACTGCATCATCGTGCCGATGTCCTGCTTCGCTGCGATGCGCCGTGCCTCGTCGGGGCGGCTCATGATCTTCGGCACGATCAGTGCCGCGAGAATCCCGAGGATCGCGACGACCACCATGATCTCGATCAGCGTGAAGCCGCGTTGCGTGCGACGGCGTGCAAGTTCATGCGCCGGCCTTGCGTGCGATGTTCGCGCTGCGTCGTGCGTCGTCATCATGCATTCACCCTTGCGTCAAAGAATGGAAACCGTTCCCTGTTCATCGAATCGATCCGTCGCCATGAAACCGCTCGCCCTGCTCCGCACCGTTCCGTCCCGCGTCGACCTTCTGCCGCTCGTCGCGACCCTTGTCGCCGGCACGGCGCTCGTCGCCGTGTCGATATGGGCCGCGCGCCTGCTGAATGCACCCGATGCGCCGGCACCCGCCCGTACCGCACCGCCCGCGCCGTTCGACGTCACGGCCAGCGCGCAGCTTTTCGGCGCCAAACCCGACGACGGCCGCGACGCCATCCAGTTGCTCGGCGTGCTCGCGTTCGACGCACGCCGGGCGGCCGCGATCGTCAGCGTCGGCGGCGAAGCGGCGCGCGTCGTGCGCATCGGCTCGGCGATCGGCGAAGCCGCGAAGCTCGCCGAAGTGCGCGCGCGCTCGATCGTCGTCGACCGCAACGGCCTGCAACGCGAGATCGCGCTGCCCGCCGTGCAGAAGGCGAACGCGTTCGTGCGCTGAACCGCGCGTCACTGCACCATGTTGTTCAGCTCGATGATCGGCATCATCACCGCGAGGACGATCACGAGCACCACACCGCCCATCACCAGGATCAGCAGCGGTTCGAGCAGGCTCGTCAGGAACATCGTGCGGCGTTCGAGCTCGCGCGATTCACCTTCTGACGCGCGGTCGAGCATCGTCGTCACGTCGCCGGTCGCCTCGCCCGAGCGGATCAGGTGCACGAGCACCGGCGGGAACGTCTTCGTGTGGGCCAGCGCGCGCGACAGCGCCGAGCCTTCGCGAACGCGCACGATCGCATCGTCGACGTTCGCGCTCATTGCGCGGTTCGACAGCGTCTCGCCGGCCGCCTGCAACGCGCGCAGGATCGGCACGCCGGCCGCGGTCAGGATGCCGAGCGTGCTCGCGAAGCGCACCGTGTTGTAGCCGCGCACGAGCTTGCCCGCGAGCGGCGCGGTCAGCAGCCAGTGATCGAACCTGAGCCGCGGCCCTTCCCGCGACAGCACCTTGCGGATCGCGAACACGATCGCGACCGTCGCCAGGAACGACGCCCACCACCAGTGCCGCACGAAATCGGACAACGCCATCATGACCACCGTCAGCGTCGGCAACTGCTGCTTCGTGCTGGTGAACACGTTCGCCACCTGCGGCACCACGTAGCTCAGCAGGAACGTGACGATGCCGAACGCGATCAGCGTGACGATGCCCGGATAGGTAAACGCGAGCAGGATCTTCTGCTTCAGCGCGTTGCTCTGCTCGATGTAGTCCGCGAGACGCGACAGCACGATGCCGAGCTTGCCCGTATGCTCGCCGGCCGCGACGAGCGCGCGGTAGATTTCCGGAAAATCGCGCGGATGCTGGCCGAGCGCGTTCGCGAACGAATGGCCGCCGACGACTTCCGCGCGGATCGACGCCATCAGCTCGCGCAGGTATTCGCGCTCGGCCTGCTCGCTCAGCACCGACAGCGCTTCGTCGAGCGGCAGCCCCGCGACCAGCAGGCTCGCGAGCTGGCGCGTGAGGATCGCCTGCTCGCGCTGCGACAGCTTGCGGCCGAACGACAGACGTTGTTGGCGCGCGCCATGCAGGCGTTGCGCGGCCAGCTCGACGACGAGCGGTGTGAGCCCCTGCGTGCGCAAATGGCTGCGCCCGGCGCGCGCGCTGTCGGCTTCGAGCACGCCTTTCAGCGTGCGGCCGGTAGGATCGATCGCTTCGTAGCGGAATGCCGACATGTCTGTGCCCTCGTGTCAGTGTCACGCATAGGACTTTTCCGACGACGTCGCGCAACGCGCCGGACGGAGTCGCCGGGGAAGACTAAGGAGCGAACCGGCGCAAATTTGTGACGGATGTTGGGCTACCTTTTTTGTTCTTTTCGGGTCTTATTACTTTTGGTCGTTATTCTTATATCGGGGAAACGATTTCATCTTGAGCGACCGCACCAATTATTCAAGCATTAACCATCTCGCAATCATAAAGTGATGCTCGCTTGTAAAAATTATCTGATCAACTTCAGGAATATTTCCCCAGGACGCCCCATCCGTTTCTGGAAGGAATGTTCCGTAGCATTCGCCACGAAACTGACTTGATGTTGCGATAGCGCTGCCTCCTGCGCCAACAGCACCGAGGCACAAGGCTCCGCCACCGTGCGCGATCAAGTTCCCAACATCTGGGAATCCCTAATCCCGCGAATCGGTCTCGAATTAATGCGCCGTCAATCCGGATAACGCGCTCCCGATATCAATAAAAATGTTACGTACCATTCGTTATTAAAAATTCACACGCGTCATACGGATTTCCCCCTACATTTACCCGGCGGTTCACAAGTATTCCAACCGCTGTTGCAGGGGTTCCCGTTTATCTTCGTCCAAGGAAATTTCTCATGAAATCCAGCAAGCGCAAGATCTGTCAGGTCCTGGCTCTCGTCGTTTCGGGCATGGGCGCATCGCTCGCGATGGCCGCAGGCCCGGTGATTCAAGGTGGCGGTTCGTCGCTCGTCGCGCCGACGATCGGCTCGGTCAGCAACGCCAGCAGCGAAATCGGCCTGTTCGGCACGTCCGAAGGCACGTTCACGTACTACTCGGTCGGCTCGGGTGCCGGCCAGAACGCATTCCTGAACAACCAGCCGACGTTCTTCGGCTCGGGTGTCTCGGGCACGGTTCACTTCGCCAACAGCGATGCCGCGCTGACGACCGCTCAGGTCACGGCTTACAACAACACGGGCCTCGGCACCACGAACGGTCCGCTGATCCAGATCCCGTACATCGTGACGGCGATCACGGTACCGGTCGTCAACGCGCCGGCCGTGACGAGCTCGATCACGCCGCAAACGACGCCGGGTCAGGCGCACAGCATTGCGCTGAACGATGACGATCTGTGCGGCATCTTCTCGGGCAAACTGACGAACTGGAATCAGGTCACCAATCCGGAAGGCGGCAACTACTCGCTGAACACGCCGATCAAGGTTGTCTATCGCGCGGACGGCAGCGGTACGACCGAACTGCTGACCCGCCACCTCGCTGCAGTCTGTACGACCGCCAACACGGCGTCGGGTGTCAAGTTCGTCGATTCGCTGACGTTCGCGAACTCGTCGGCGTTCCCGTCGGGTGTGCCGGCGAACTTCATCGCTGCGTCGGGTAGCGGCGGCGTTCGCGGTTCGCTCGCTTCGCTGTCGTCGGCTGGCACGGCCGCTGTCGCGTATCTGAGCCCGGACTATACGAACACGTTCCTCGCGTCGCAAAGCGCGGTCGTGACGTCGTCGGGCGCGCTGCAGCTTCCGATCGCCAGCCTGTACAACACGGTTGCCAAGGCGTATTACGCCCCGACGTACGCGAACGCGACGACGGCACTGGGTACGATCTCCGCACCGTCTGGTAACGACGCTGCCGATCCGACCAAGTGGGTTCCGGTTTCCGGTGCTGCTTATACGGCCCTGGCGAACCCCGCATCCGGCTATCCGGTCTCGGGCACGAGCCAGATCATCCTGAGCCAGTGCTACGCCAACGGCGCGGCAGCAACGGCTGTTCACGACTTCCTGAACAACCACTACACGAACGCAAGCTACGCCTCGGTCGTTCATGGCAATGGGTTCGATACCGTGCCGTCGGGCTTCCAGACCGCGATTTCGGCGAACTTCCTGAGCAACTCGAGCAACAACTTCCTCGACATCAACGATTCGGGCGTCTGCGGCGCGGGCGGCTTTGCCGGCCGGTAAGTTGGCTCACGTCTGAGTCAATGTCCCGGTGAACCGCCTCGAGCGATCGAGGCGGTTTTTTTATTCAAGCTGTCGACTATGTGTGCCCCGCACGCCGGAACTGTCGCGCGTCAAATCTCGATGGATGAGCGTGACTCCGGTGGCACAAAGCGAAACCATCATGAATCCCATCAAACTGAAGATCTGTCCGATCATGGCTCTCGTCGTTTCGGGCATGAGCGCAACAAGCGCATTCGCGGCGGGCCCTGCCATTCAGGGCGGCGGTTCGTCACTTGTCTTATCGGCGCTCGGCGCCACGTCACCTGCCTACGGCGAGTTCGGCCTATTCGGTTCGACCGAAGGCGCATTTACGTACTATCCGGTCGGCTCGGCTTACGGCCAACAAGCATTCCTGAACAACCAGCCGATATTTCTAGGCTCAGGCGTCACTGGTACGGTTCACTTCACGAACAACGACGCAGTGCTGACGCGGGCTCAGGTTACGGCGTACTACAACACGGGCCTTGGCACCACCGACGGCCCGCTGATCCAGATCCCCTACGTCGTCACGGCGGTCGCAGTGCCGATCGTCAACGGTCCAATCGTGACAAGCGCAACTACACCGCAAACGACGCCGGGGCAAGCACACAGCATCGCACTCAATGACGACGATCTGTGCGGGATCTTCTCGGGATGGATCACCGATCTGGCTCAATTGATCAACCCCGAAACCCGAGCGCCCTACACCATGCGCCATGCTCCGATCACAGTCGTCTACCGTGCGGACAGCAACGGTACGACCGAACTGTTGACTCGCCATCTCGCTGCAGTCTGCACCCGTGCGAATACTGCGCGAGGTGTCGCATTCGTTGACTCGTTGACGTTTGCAAACACGATGGCATTCCCGAGCGGTTTGCCGTCGAACTTCATCGCGGCCTGGGGTGGAGGTGGGGTCCGTTACTCGCTCACGTCGCTGGCATCGGCAGGTACTGCCGCCATCGCATATCTCAGTCCGGACCACACAAATACGTACCTCGCGTCGCAAAGCTCTGTCGTGACGTCTTCGGGTGCACTGCAACTTCCGGTTGCCAGCCTGTACAACACAACCGATGCAACCTACTACGCGCCGACCTATTCGAACGCGACAAAGGCTCTCAGCCAGATCCCGGCGCCTGCAGATCCGACTGATCCGATTGCGTGGGCACCGTTTTCCGGGTCAACGTACAACGCTCTGGCAAACCCGTTGTCGGGTTATCCGATTTCTGGCATGAGTCAAATCATCTTGAGCCAGTGCTATGCCGATCCCGCAGTAGCCACCGCCATTCATGACTTTCTGAACAACCACTATACGAATGCCAGCTACGCCTCGGTCATACGTGGCAATGGCCTCGATACGGTTCCATCAAATTTCCAAACAGCGATCGTGTCAAACTTTCTGAGCAACACAAGCGGAAACTTCCTCGATATCGGTAATTCGAGCCTTTGCGGCCCATCAAGCGGCCTCTTTCCCGGTCGTTAAACTCGCCTCCTGACGATATATCGTTGGATAGACCGCCTTAAGCACTCAAGGCGGTCCAGCGTACATTTTCAATCAATAGTCTCGGGTCGTTTGATCCACGGTATTTCATGAGATACAGCGCGCTAGCGGATGCCGAAGCGTGCCAGCACCCGTACCGGACAACCTCGCCATACCTCAGACACGCCTCGGAACATCACTCAGAACCTGTTGAGCCTCCCCAACTCCTCCTTGCTGAGCAACGTCTTCTGCGTCGGCCCCGCTGCGCCGAACCCCAGCAGCGAAACCGCATTCGACGAATCGTAGCCAACCTGTTCCGACCTGCGCCGCTTCGGCCCGCCATCCGGACCGTTATCTCCGAAGCCCTCGACCTGCACGCTGATCGTCCAGCGGCGCGGTGCGACGCCTGACGCATTGTTCCTCGCAACGTCCTGCGCGACCTGACTCGCCGCCGATGCCGCGGAGCTTGCAGCCGTCAATGCGCCCGTGTTCACCGCCTGTACGAGCGGAATGCCGGTCGCCTTCCCCGTCACCTGAATGTTGTCCGCATTCACCACTCGCAATGCCGCGACATTCAGGTTGCCCGCACGAATGCCGGCATCGCCCGCATCGACGGTCCCGCGCGGCGCGATCAGGTTGACCGTGCCTTTCGGCGCCCCCGGAATGCTCTGCAGCGTCGCGATACCCGCTCCCGTCACCTGCCCGCGTGAGTCGACCGTACAGTAATGGTTCGCATCGCATACATACTGCGGCGCCGGCGTATCGGCCGACGTCTTTGCGCCCTTGCCCGCGTTGATGTCGCCGTTCGAGCTCCAGATCGTCATGTCACCGCCCTGCTCGGTGAAGATCCGGCTCTGCGCAAGCAGCACACTCTGGTCGGTAAAGATATCGACGTTGCCTTTTTCGAGCGTCAGGATCCCCATCGTGCCCGGGCCTGCCACCACGTTTCCGCTGGCGTCCACGATCTGCGGCGGCGCCGTCGTGCTGCCGACGAGTGCCTGCCCGCCCGGCCCGAGGATCGTCACATTGCCGCCTTGCTGCGTCTGGATCGTCGTGCTGCGGATATCGAGATCGCCCGTGGCGACCTGCTTGTTCGAGCCATTCGAACCGCCACCCAGATTGTTCGCCGTGTAGCCGAACGAAGCCGGGAACAGCGTATTAATCGCCTGATAACCTCTCGCATACTGGCCGCTGTATCGGCTCGCCGGATCATTGAAGTCGGCACCGACTTGCGCGAGCACGCCGAACAGCACCTTTTCCGCGAAGAGCTGCTGTACGTATGACGGCAACGCCTGGAATTGCTTCCAAGCGTCGTCGGCCGTCAACCGTCCAACCTTCGCCAGCGCGGCGTCCTTGTCCGCCTGCAAGCCCGTATCGACGCCAAGCCCCGCGTCGTACTGCTCCATGAACGCGATCAATGCAGGCGTTGCGCTCGGCACGCCGGCAACCGAACTGCCCGGTGCGATATAGGTCGAGACGAACCCCGGCAGATCGACGCCTGGGCCTACACCAAACAGCACATTGACGTTCGCGCTTTCATGCGGCAGGTTCGGATTGTTTGCGTTGCCGACTGCGTCGATGCCCGTGAACGGGTGCGTGATTCCAACCGTGTTGGCTTTCTGGTTATACAACTCGGCCTGGCTCGTCAGCGGGCCGATATTGCGTCCGGCCTGAATATCGAACCAACCCGGCCCACCAAGCGACAGAACCGGAACTGCGCCGCCTCCGTTGAGCGGAACCGGCGTGTCGAAAATGTCCCGACCGGCAACGATTCGCGTCACGTCCGAACTGCGCAAATTTTGCCCCCAGAACGCAAGGTTCACGATGTCCTGTCCGGCCTGCACGAGCGCCGGCTTATCGATCGAAAGTGTGACTAGATTCCGATAGAAACCGTCACTCACGCCGGGAGTATCGACAGTGCCGTTGACGATGCTTCCGTTCAGGCTGTAAAGGCGCGCCGGCTGCATGTCGTCGCCGTGAAGTGCATTTAGCGCATGTGCCGCGAGCGTCGTATCCGTCAACACCGGGATATTCGCCGTCAGTTTCGGGTTAGTCGGCGAAGGCATCTGCGATGGATCGGCGTCGGATAAACCGAACGTATTGGGCAAAGCAACGTTGGTTCGCGTGATCGATACGTTGGAAAGGTACACCGACTGATCTGCGACCAAATTCAGTTGCCCCACTGCCGACGGAAAGAGTGCCCCTCCGGATTGGATATCGATCGCTCCGTTGAACGCGGTCAGATTCACGCTAGCGGGCAGCACGCCGTTCGCACCAGTCAACATGCCTCCGAGCGTACCGAGCCGGACGTCGCCGGTCGTGGATAGCACATTGACTGCAGAAGTGGGCGAATAACTCTGGTTGTCAGGATACTGACCGTAACTGGAAAGATTGACGACACTAGTCGGCTGCCCGGCGCTCGGCGTATAGCTGCTCGCATAAGACGGATTCAGTACCGCACCGACATCCACACCTTGGCGCGCGGCAACATCGAATATCCCGTCCTGTGTAGCAAGCACGGTAGACACCGCGATCGGCGTTCGCCCGACCGTCCATGATGTTGCAGAAATATCCGACCCAATGCTCCCTCCAGCCGATAGCGCCCCCGTTCCCTTCGCAACGAAGTAGTCACCGCTCAAAATGTCCCCGCCCGCCCGCACCGTCAGATTTCCGCCGCCGACCGTGACCGGTTTGCCGCCTCCATTCAGGTACCACGTGGTCGGCAACGACACGGCGAGGTCCGAAATATTGCCACCGGCACTGATCGATACGTTGCCACCGACGCTCATCACGCCTTGATCGAATGCACCGAAATCGATCGAGGTCCGGGTCAACGGGGCAAGGACAAAAAATCCGTCTGACGTTTTCGCTCCAGTGATCTGCATCCACTGCCACCAGTACTGGCTGATGCTGTTTCCGGCCCCTCCCGTTACCGCTCCGGTCGTATCGATCACGTTCTGCATGCCGGTGATGTCGCCTTGGGCATGAATCGTGATGTCGCCCGCCGAATCGGGATTCACTGCCGGCGTGACCAGAACGTCCTGTGTGCCGCCCGCTCCATGCGCAATCGCGGTCGCGGCGCCGACCGGCGGCGCTCCCGCTGCAGGTGCGCCGGCCGTATAGATCACGCCAGGAATGATCAAGGTGGACGAATCGGCAACCTTCGTCGCGTCGAACAAGGACACGTCGTTGCCGGCCACGACGTCGATCGAGCCCGTACCGGTACGGATCGTCACCGGTTCGACGAGTGTCAATCCGTTGCTGTCGACATAGCTGGCATGTCCGCTCAGCATCACATTGCCGGTACCGGCCGGCCGACCCCCTGCATTCGTAAGCATTGAAACGGGTTGCAACGCGAACGGGTTCGAACTCTGCACGTCAGCGCCGGACACGACCCGATACGAGGAGCTTTCACCACCGAGCAACGTCGCAAATGCTACCGGCAACGGGTTGTTTGCGGTCGGCACGTTTGCTGCCGTATTGCCTGGTAACACGCCGATATTGACGACACCCGAATCCGGCACCGATCCCGGTGCGATTGGGGCATAGAACAGGTTGTACGCAAATCGCGGAGGCCCGATCACGCTCGATTGCCGATTACCAAAATAATCCGCATAAGCAAGCATGTAGCTTGCGTATTTGGCCAAGTATGCATTCTGTTCGGACAATGGCGCGTTTGCCGCGAGGCTGGTCGGCGGAGTCGGCGCAGCAGGGGTACCGAAACGGGTGACCGTCACGCGGTTGTACCCGTTCATATAAGAGCCGGGTGCAGAAGCAACGGTGAGGTCTGCACCCCAGTACGCGGTCAGATAGTCCGTGTAGGTCGCAAAATTGGCAAGCGCCGGCGGGGGCTTAACCGACGGCTTGACCGGTAAAATGTGTCCGATATAAGCCGACGCCGAGTCCGGTGATGTCCACGCTTCAATATCCTTTTGCCACGCTCCGGTATATGACAGATATGCCGAGTAGTAGCCGGCAGTCTGCCCCAACAACGGCGAGGCAAGTGTTGCATTCGGATCGAGCGACGTCAGGCTCGCCGTATCTCCATTCGTAAAAGTCACCGTCACCTGCGTCGGGTCATCAATCGACACAAGCTGATCGAACTTCTGCTTTGAGTCCGTATAAGTGCCGGTCGCAGTAGCAGGCCCCGACCCGCCGAGAATCGACGCCACCTGGCTCTGATAGAACCCGTCCGAGATGCTTGCGTACGCATTGAAATCGTTCGCCGCGCGGAACGTCAGCGTCGGCGCGATCGTCGACCGATAGCGGAAATCGGGGGTGATGCTGCCGCTGTTGTTCGGCGCCCCCGCACCCAGGTTCCAGTTCGACACCACCGAAATATTGCCGCCGTTGACCGCCGTGCCCGGGTTGTCGAGCTCGATCCCCGGCACGACGTTGAAGTTCTGCAGCGACGCATTGGCGAACTGGCCGGCAACACCATCCGGACCATGCTGGACGAACGCCATCAGCGTGCCCGGCGACGTTCCGGTGCCGTTGGCCCGATACCCATAGAACGCGACATGATCGGCGTTCGCGGTCACCGGAGCGAAATACGCGCCCGTCAGGCCCGCAAAGCTGCTGCCGGAAATCCCGTTACGCAATTGATCCTCAGTCACCGCCGTCGACTGCCCGGTCGCGTTGTTGGTCAGCCTCCCGCCGCCCGCGCCACCCGGCGCGTAGCTGTACGTGACCGGCGTTTTGCCCGGCACCGTGAACGTACCGGCAAGCAGGTGGCCGCTGCCGTCGTACCAGCCGGCCGGATCGATGAGGCCGTCGAAATGCTGCGAACCGGTTGTCGCATCCGCCGAGCTCCACACCGCGTACGCTTCGACGGTCGTCTTGCGCGAACCATGCACGCCGGCGCCATCGAGCACGACGTTGACCGTGCCGTCCCGCAACAACGGTGCGCGGAAATTGACCGTACCGTCGAGCGTGCCGCCCGGCGTACCGCCGGACACGTCAATCGATGCGTTCGAACCGAGCCGGATCAATCCGGACTGCGCCGCGGACACGTTCTCGTAACCGTAAGTCGCGTTGTACGGATCGGGCGCGGTCGGATCGAACGTCGCGCTCGTGCCGATCACGACCTTGCCGCCGCGCTGGCTTGCATTGGTTGCCTTCGCGAGCAGCGAGCCCTCGATATCGACACCACTCTTGCCGAACAGGCTGATCTGCCCGCCAGCATTACCCGACGCATCGATCGTCCCCAGCACGTTCACGTTGCCGTTCGCCGTATCCGACGCATTGCCCGCGCCGCCATCGGCCGTCAGCGACACCGAACGCGCAGTCAGCGCATTACCGGCCGACAGCGTCAGGTTGCCCGATTTCGTATGAACGGCAATCGACTGGTTCACGCCGCTCGATGCGAGCGTCTTCGCCAGCGAATCCAGATCCGTTGCACCCGCCGTGTCGAGCGACAGCGACCCGCCTGCATAGCCGTTCGTCGCGCCGCCCTTGATCGTACCGTTGAGGTTCACGATCTGCTTCGGCGCGGACAGCGTCAGGCTGCCCGCCGCGCCGCCGCCCTTCGCGCCAGAGAAATCGAGTGTCGCGCCCGGTTGCACATCGACCGTCCCCGCATCGGCGGTCAGGACGATCGAACCGGCCGGCGCGTATCGCGTCACGTCGAAGAACTGCTTCGACACGCCCGCGGAACTGACCGTAGAACCACTGCCGATCGTCAGGTTGCCGGTGGTCGCCTCGAGGCTCACGTTACCGGCCGGTGCGGCGATCGTCGCGCCGTTGTCGGCGAGCGTGCCGCCAACGAAATGCCATGCGCCACCCACCGGCGTTTTCGTCAACGCGGTGCCCGCTGCGCCGTTCAGCGTCAGTGCGCCGATCGTCTTCACGGTCGACGCGGAACTCGTATCGGCGAAATACACCGGTGCATTGAGCGTCACCGGCAGCGCACCGAAGTCGAACGTCCCCGTGCCTTGCCCGACGATGCCGCCACTCGCGGTCAGGTTCGCCGACGAGAATCCGCTCAACGTCTTCGTGCCCGTGCCGAAGTCGATCTCCTTCGCGTTGACCGTCAGCGTGCCGTTACCCGGCACGACCGTGCCATTAGGCGCACCCGTCTCGTTCGTGAACGCGATCTGCTGCCCGTTCAGCGTCACGCGGCCGCCATCGCTCGTGAACGTGCCCGCGCTCAGGTCGACGCTCTTGCCGAACGTCGCGTTCACGTCGCCAACGAAACCCATCGCGCCGTAGCTGCGTAGCGAAACGAGATCCGCGTTGGCGAGCTGCGCGAGCCCCGCCTGATCGATCACGAAGCCCGGCAGGTTCGCCGCGGCCGCGCCAGTCGCATTGGTGAACGTGATCGCCGAACCGTCCGCCGTGATCGCCTTCGCCGACAGCACCGCGCTCGGGTCAACCTTCAGATTGCCCGACGAGTCGAGCATCAGCGCTTGGCCACCCGACAGCGTCGCGCCTGCGCCAACCGTCAGCAGCCCCGTACCGGTGCCGCCCGTGCGCGCGAGCGGCGCCATCGCGCCGTTCGACACGCGCAGCAGCGCGCCGTCGCCAGCGATCGTGATCGGTTGATCCTTCGCAGCCGGATAGTCGCCTGCCGCCACGATCGATGCGCCTGCGTCGACGCGCAAGCCGTTCGCCGCGTTCGGGTCCGTACCGCTCGCATCGGTCTTCGTCACGAGCAGGATTTCCGGGCCCTTCAGTGACGCGTTCCCGTCGTTCGACACCACCACGCTGTTCGCGATCGGCGTGATCGTCACACCCTTCGCCGTCGCAGCACGCGTGCCGCCGATCAGCAGGCTGCCTGCGTTCAGCGAATCGAGCGCATCACCGCCGATCTGCAGATAACCGGGCAGCACCCCGCTGCCGTTGCCGGTGATCTGAATGTCCTGCGACGCGATGTCGACCTCGGCCGGTGCGCCACCCGCACCCGCCGCCGCGTTCAGCGTCGCGCCGAGCGTGAGCGCCTTCGTCGCGGCCAGCACGAGCTGGCCGCCGTCCACCGGCAGCGGCGGCGTCACGTTGCCCTGCTTCGCGGCCTGAGCGGTGAAGAAGGTATTCGCGCCTTTCAGCGTGTACTGCGAGTACTGCTGCCATACCGCGCCCGACTGCACGTTGAACAGCGTCGGTGTCGCGCTGCGCCCGCCCGTCACCGCATCGGCGAAGTACCCGGCCGTCATGACAGTGCCGTCCGGCAGCACCTGCGATGCGCCCGGCACGACGTTGCCGGTCGTCGCCGACACCGTCACGCGGTATGCGCCCGGCAGCGTCGCGTACTTGCCCGGCAGCAGCGTGTAATAGCCAGCCGCAAGGCCCGGCACGCCGGACAGGTACACGGCCTTGCCGATCGCGTCGTTCATCCCGGCCTGGCCGACGCCGAGCGTCACGGTCTTCGTTGTCGGCGTACCGTTGCTGGCGATGTCCGGCTGCACCGTCTGCGCGAACAGCGGATCGTACGCAGCAACCGGCGATTGCGCGCCCGGCACGATTGCGTAGACGTTCCCGGCACCCGCATTGACCGGCACCGCCGTCGCGCCCTTGCCGCCCGCATAGCTCACGTTGTATTGCGACAGCACGTCGCGCGTGCCGCCCGTGCCCGGCACCCATTCGGCTGCCTGCAGGTCGCCGCCGCCGGACAGGTCGATCGTCGCGCCCTTGTTGAGCGCGACACTGGTGCCGTTCACGCCGATGTACTTGGCGGGCGGTGCATTCAGGTCGGACACACTCGTGCCCGCGAGCGGATTGAACTGCCATTCGACGCCGTCGATCGTCGTGCCATAAGGAATGATCGATCCGCCGTTCGAAACCGACGTTACGCTGCCGTTCGCGAACGTCACCGAATCGGTCGCAACGAGCGGCAGATTGCCGAACTGCTTCTGCGTCGCTGCGTTCGTCGGGTCACCGACACCGAACACGAGCGTGCCCGACGGCGCCCGCACGGTGCCGCCCTGCACGATGTTGGTTGCATCGACGAGCAGCGTGCCGCCCGCCGACAGCGGTGTGCCGGACGAGCCGGTCGTTCCGAAGGTCACGGTAGTCGGCGCGGGCTTGCCCGTCACCGGGTCGACGGGACCGACCGCATCGACGATGAACGTGCTGCCGGTGGCCGGATACAGGTTCGCCGCGTTGAACGTCACGTTGCCGGGTGTATACAGCATGCCCGGCGAAAGCAGATTGCCCGACTGATTGGTCGAGCTCAGACGGATGTCGCCGCTGCTGTTGAAATTCGCCTGGCCGAAGTTGTTGAGCTGGAACTGGTTGCGCAGATCGACGAACGACGCGTTCACGTTCAACGTCGCATCGGAGCGCGTCGCGACGGGCGTGAATGCAGGTGTCGATGCGGGCGCCGTCGGACCGACCAGCGCGACATAAGGCGCGTTGATCACCACCGTCGTGCCGAGCGGATGGGCAGGCGGTTGCGCGAGCAGGTCCGCGAACACCGAACTGCCGCCTGCCGGCTTGGCCGGCGTCGACAGCAGCGTCGAAAGCTGATCCATCCCGATCGCCGCGATCCGGCCGGAATTCAGCGTCACGGATTCGGGGAGTGTCAGGTTGACGTTGCCGGCGAACGCGATCGGCGGCACGGCGAACGTCGATGGCGTACTGTCGCCCAGCACGAGATTCGCGATTCCCGAATCGTTCAGGCGATCGGCGGCAAACTGGATCACACCGGTCGGCTGGCCGATCGGTTGTCCGGTGGTCGGATCGATCGCGGTCGAGAAATCCTGGCCGGGTGCGAACCCGGCAGGAACGAGCGTTCCGCTCTGCCGTACGACGAGCGCCGTTGCACCGGCCGACCCGTCGTTCAGATGCGGCAGGATCGACAAGGTGCCGCCGCGCGCCTGCGACGCTCCGCCGTGGCCAGCCAGAGTCCCATCCGCGAAGAGACCGTATGCGGCCGACAGCGTGATCGATCCGGCATCGCTCCACACGGGCTGCGACGCATAGGTGCCGTTCGCCTGCAACCGGTCGAAGTTCGACGATGTGCCCGACACATCGATCTTCGAGCCGGCTTGCGCAACCACGTAGCCCGAATCGCTCGACAACGTCACCGATCCGCCCGGCAGAACCTTGCCGGTATTCGGCACGATCGTCGTTCCGCCGACCTTGACCGGCGCGGCAAGCGGATTGGCAAGCGCGACACCCGACACGTCGAGCGTCGCACCGGACCCGAGCCAGACGGAACGGCTGTTGCTCGGTGCGAACACATTGAGTTGGCCAGGCTGGGCAGTCATGGTCCCGGTATCGGCGCTCAGCATGATCGACCCGCCAGGCGCGACCACCGCGCCGAGCACGGTCACCTGCTTCGGCGACGCGAGCGTGACGCTCGCACCGGCGTCCGCATTGATCGACGCACCCGCGGCCAGCGTGACCGCACCCGTCACGCCCGAATACGACGGCGGCGGGCCGTCTGGCGTGCTGAGCCACACGCCGTAGTTCCCGCCCGTCAACACGAGGTTCGTCGGTTGCCGGTGATATGAGTCGAGCTGACCGATCGTCGTCAGACCGCAAGCCGACAGATTCGTCCCCGAGCCGGCCTGCTGGAGCGCCAACGCATCCGGAATGCGATTCAACTGCGTCAATGCGACCGTTGCACCCGGGGCGATGGTCGAGTCGTAGTACGCGTTCAGCACGTACTTGCCGAAGCCCTGTTGCGAGAAAAAGTTTTCAGGCAGATACACGTCCCATGGCGACGCTGCCGCGCGGTCTCCGCCGATCCGGAAGCCGAGCGCCTCCAGCGTCAGCGTGCCGCCCCCCGAGAAACCTTCGCTCAGGATCGTACCGCCCATCGCGATCGTTCCCGCCGTGGGTTGTGAAGTCGGCAAGGCCGAACCGCTGTCACGCGTATGACCGAACTGCTGTGTCGACTGCGGAGCGGCATACGTCTGCAGCGCGACGCTTCCCCCGCGCCCGGCCGGCACGCCGTTCTGCATCAGCAACTGGCCGTTCGCGAGCATTTCACCGCCGCTCGACACATCGAGCACACTGCCCGGTTGCAGCAGGATCGAACCCGTCGTGTCCACGTTGCCGCCGTTCACAACGGTCGATCCCTGCGTCGCCGACAGCGCAATGCTCCCGCCGTTGATGAACTGGCTGTTGCCGGGCGTCGTGCCAGGCGCGGCCTGCACGTCGTTGTTCACCCATTGGCCAGCCGCGCTGATCGCGCCCTGCGGCCCGACGACAACATTGCCGCCGCTCGTGATCGAAATCGAACCGGAGGGTGCGGACAGTCGCCCCGCGACATTCACGTCGGCACCGATCGCCGTGCTGTTGAGCGAGATCGACCCGCCCGGCTGCAGGTTCAGTTGCGTACCCTGTGCGACCGTGATGCCCTTGCCCGCGTTCTTGTCCTCCGACACGTTCAGGTTCGCGAAACCGCCGTTGTTCAGCTTCTTGACGGGCACGACCTGCGTCGTCGGCAGGTTGTTCGGATCGTTGGCGGCCAGCGACTGGTACGCGGTCTTGTCGATCGGCGTACCGATCGAGAAACCCGGCATCAGCGCGCCGAGTTGCGGCGCATCATCCTGCAGGATCGCGAAGCCCGAGATGCCGTTGAACGTGCTTGTCGGGTTGGCGCCAACGTTCCATGTCATCCCGGCCAGCACCCCGCCGGCCAGCTTCGGATCGGCGCCGAGGTTGAACGTGCCGCCCGACGGCAGGCTGTTGCCCTGCATCTGCTTCGCGCCGCCGAACGCCTGCGCGCTGATGTCGCCGTCGAGCACCAGCGCCTGCGACGCGAACAGGTCGAGCGTGCCCGCATTGCCGCCGACGATGTAGTCGGACTGGTAAGTGCCGCCCGTCTGCAGCGGGTTGAACCAAGATTTCGTCACGCCCCAGCGCGGGTGATTCTCAACGAACTGCCCGGCGATGCCGACGTAACGCTCATAGGGGCTCGCCTGTCCGATCGGCACGATCGCACCGTTGGCGTCGACGAGCCGCGTCGTGTTGACCATCCCGCCGTTGTAATGCACATACCCGCCGTTCAGGTTCATCGACGAACCGGTCGCGGTCATCACCTCGTTGCCGGACAGCGTGATCGTGCCGCCGTTGGTCAGCAGTTGATCGACGGTGCGCGGAATCAGGTTCACGTAACCCGACAGGTTCAGGATCGGGCTGCCGACCCACTGCACGCCGTCGCTGCGCGTGCCCGTCAGCGTGCTGTCGACGACGACGCCCTTCAACCCGAACAGGAAGCTGTTGCGCAGCAGCGGCGAATCCGCCAGTTCGTTCTGGCCGATCCGGTCGACCGTCACGAGCGTCTGCGAGATCGGCGCCTGCACGTTTGCGAGCCCCGACACGTCGATCGTCGCGCCGTCATCTACGTAGATGCGGCCCGGCACCGCGGTTTGGCCCGGCACCTTGTTCGACACGATCGACGGTGCGTAGGCCGTCACCGACACGTTCGAGCCCGGCGCCTCGATCAGCGAGCCGCCCTGGAACCACACGGAACCGGCCGTCATCGTGATGCCGCCCGGCGTGAACGTCGTGCCGGGTGTCGACGTCGCGGTCTGGCCGTTGTTGTCCGGCAGCACGGTCGTCACCGATCCCGGCCCGAAGCTCAGCAACCCGGCACGATTGATGTTGTCGCCGCCACCTGTACCGCCCGTGACCGGGGTCGTACCTGTATACGGATTGCCCAGCGGATTGTTCGACGCGAACTCGTCCGCCGTCGAAATCGTGATCGTGCCCGGCGTGTTCACGCTCGTCGTCACGCCGACCACACCGTTCTGCGCGACGCGGCTGCCGAGCAGGTTCACGTTGCCGCGCGCGGCTTGCACGATACCCGTGTTCGTCAGCGTGCCGGCGGGCGTCACGTCGATCGACGCGCCGGTGGCCGGATCGACCGTCACGATCTGCCCGCTCAACTCCGGCAGCAGGACTTGCGGATTGCCCGTCGCTCCAGTTGCGTTGGGCCGCAGGCTGACCCCCACGCCCGCGGCGAGCACGACCTGCCCGGACGTCGCCGAGATACTGCCCGCATTCGACACGTTCGGCGCCGCAACCAGCACGAAGCCGCCATCGCTTGCCGTGCCGTTGGTGTGCGTCGTGATCGATGCACCTTGCTCGATCGTGACGTCGCCCGGCGCCTGATACGCGCCAGTCAGCGACACCTTGTTGCCGAGGCCCAGCACTTCGTTCGGATTGCCCGACCCCGTCACCCCGTTCGAACTCCCCGACTCCGGATAAGCGAGCCCACCCGTCGTCCCCGCCGGCATGCTCAAGAACTGCTGATTGCTCGCGACGATACCCGCCGGCGTCGGCACGAGCTGATTCTTCATATCGAGCAGGTTCAACGACGACGCAACCAGCGAATGCACATTGACCTGCGACCCCGCACCGAACAGCACGCCGTTCCGGTTGATCACATACACGGCCCCTTGCGCGGTGATGTTGCCGAGAATCTGGCTCGGCCGCCCGCTCGGGTCGTTGATCCGGTTCAGCACGGCCCAGTTGTTCGCGCCGTTCGTCTGCGTGCCGGCCGACTGGTCGAAGTTCAGCGTCGTCTGCCGGCCGACGTTCATCGTCTCCCACGTCAGCACCGCGTTCTGCCCGGTCTGCTTGACGTCGACGTTCACGTGCCCGTTCGCGTCGACGTTCTGCGTCGGCGCGTTCGCGTTGAACCACAACACGGGATTGCTGGTATCGCTCGTCGCGCCGGCCGCCACCTGCAACCCGCCCGGCGCGAGCCCATTCGGCACGGTCGACGGCAGCTTCGCGGCCGCCGCGGCCGCGTTCTGCTGCGCGGCGATCTGCGCGGCAATCGCATGCGCGGCATAACCGAGGTTGCGGATCGACGGCTGGCTCGCCTGCTGCGCCTGCTGCGGCGACACGCCGAGATTCGGCATGCCCGGCGCGCCACCGGCGCCGCCCGCACCACCGCCCGATGCGCGCGCGGTCGCCGCGCCGAGGTTCATGATGCCGGCCGCCTGCGCGTGCGCGGACACGCCCGCCAGCAGCATCAGGGCCACGGCCCGGACCAGCGGCCGCAGTTCCGATTTCAGGACCGGGCGCGAACCCGTCGCGTCAGGTTGTCGTGCCGTGCGTGCGCGTGCTGCCATTCTTCACCCCGAATCCTATGAAATTGCGCTTGACGACGATCGCGCCGAAAGCGGCGCCGATCCGTTGTCGCGCTTCGTCGTTGCGCCCGGGCCCGAACCCGGACGCTGGAATCACAAGAACATACGAAGGCCCGATGGCAGTGGCGTGGCGGGTGTTACGGACCATTCCGGCCGCACGTGAAAGGTCCGTAGCTTTTGTCACAGTCGGCCGGTCACGCCGTTTCGCGGTGCGCACGGATGCGGTCCGCCAATGCTTGCGCCACGCGTTCGACCAGCGCCGGCCAGTCGCCGGGCCGCTGCTGCCGGAACAGCGTCGCGCCCGGATACCACGGGCTGTCGGCGCGTTCGAGCAGCCAGCGCCAGTCCGGCACGCGCGGCAGCAACACCCACACGGGGCGCCCGAGCGCACCGGCCAGATGCACGACCGACGTATCGACCGCGATCACGAGATCCAGCGTGTCGACAAGCGCGGCCGTTTCCGCGAAATCCTTCAGCTCCGCCTCGAACGACAGCACGCCGCTTGCCGCGAACGCTTCGGCATCGCGCGTGCGCACCCCGACCTGCACGCTCACGAAAGTCGCATCGAGCGCGACGAGCGGCGCGAGCGCGGCGAACGTCATCGACCGGTTTTCGTCGTTGGCGTGATCCGGATTGCCCGACCACGCGAGCCCTACCCGCAAGCGTCGCGCCGGCGCGGTCGCATCGAGCCGCTCGATCCACGCAGCGCGCCGCCGCGGTTCGGCACGCAGATACGGCACGTCGGCCGGTACCGTGTCGAGCGTCGTACGGAACGCGAACGGCAGGCTCATCATCGGGCAATGGAGATCGAACGCCGGCGCCGGCTGCCCGTCGGCGACGACGCGGCTCACGCCGCGCAGCGTGCCGAGCAGGTCGGCCAGCGCGGCCGGCGCATCGATCAGCACGGTCGCACCGCGCTCGTGCGCGAGGCTCGCGTAGCGGCAGAACTGCAATGTGTCGCCGAACCCCTGCTCCGCATGCAGCAGCAACGTACGGCCCGCAAGCGGTTCGTCGCCCGTCCATTGCGGGCGGTCCGCATGACGCCGGTGCAGCATCACATCGGCGGCATCCCAGCGTGCTTCGTGCTGCCGCCAGCCGGCATTGAAGTCGCCCATCACCAACCGGCAGAACGCCTCGGACCGGCGCGCGACGCCGTGATTCGGATCGCGCACGCAGGCAAGCGCGAAATCGGCAAGTGCGGCGTCGTAGTCGCCGAGCTGCTGGCGCGCGACCGCGCGGGTGTAGATCTCCTGCGCCGTCCGGCCTTGCGCGCCGGCCGCCGCCGCGTAACTCGCGAGCGCATCGTCGTAGCGGCCGAGCAGTTGCTGGGCGATCGCACGATTGCACAGCACTTCCGCGTGCGGGCCGCGCGCTTCGAGCGCACGGTCGTAATGCACGAGCGCTTCGTCGTACGCGCCGAACGCGCGCAGCGCGCCGGCCCGATTGCGCAGCGCGTCGAAATCCGCCGGCGCGCGCGCGAGGGCTTCGCCGTACGCGTGCGCGGCCTCCTCATGGCGCCGCAGCCCGAGCAGCGCGTTGCCGCGGCCGACCCACGCGCCGACGTTGTCGCGGTCGCGCGCAAGCAGCCGGTCGCTGCGCTTCAGCAACTCGTCGCGCAGATGCAGCAGATCGAGCGCGACACAGCTCACGAACAGCAGTTGCGTATCGTCCGGCAGACGCGCGAGCGCTTCGTCGAGACACGCCAGCGCCTCGGCCGGGCGGCCCAGCTCGATCAGCGTGTAGCTGCACGCATAAACGAGATCCGGCGTCTTGCCGCGCACGACCATCGCGAGCTGGAAGCAATGCAGTGCCTCGTCGCCGCGACCCAGCGCGCGCAATGCATGGCCGCGTTCGGCGAGCGCGGCCGGATCGTCCGGATCGATCCGCAGCGCACGTTCGATGCTGATCAGCGCGTCGGCCGGCCGATTGAGCGCGCGCAATGCCTCGCCGCGCCGGACCCACGTCAACGTGCGGCCCGGCTCGCGCGTCAGCGCGAGATCGTAGGCGCCGACCGCTTCGCCATGCCGGCCGAGCGCGTGCAGCGCGTCGCCGCGCGCCGCCTGCGCGGGCGCATGACCGGGATCGCGCGCGAGCGCCTGTGCGGCCGTCTCGAGCGCTTCACGATGACGGCCCGTACCTGTCAGCGCCGCCGCATGATTCGCGAAATTCCACGGCTGGTTCAGCCCGGACTGCATCGACCGTGCGATCAGCGGCTCCGCGCGCGCGGGATCGCCGCGCTGGAGATGCACGAACCCGAGCAGATGCAGCGCCTCGACATGGTCGGGCATCATCGCCAGCACGCCCTCGTAAAGCCTGCCCGCCCCCGCGAAATCGCGCTGCTCGAGCCTTGCGCGCGCATTGCGCAGCGCATCGTCGACGGCGGCCCGCAGCGGCGCGGCACCCGCGCCATACGCCGGTGCCTGCGCCGTGCTCATCGCAGCGCTCCCGTCACCAGCGCCGGCAACGCGTCGCGAATCCGCTCGACGACCGGCGCCCACTGGCCGCCCTCCGGCTGGCGGAACAGTCGCGCGCCCGGATACCACGGGCTGTCGTCGCGATCGAGCAACCAGCGGAAGTCGGGTGTGTGCGGCAGCATCACCGCAAGCGGCCGGCCGAGCGCACCGGCCAGGTGCGCGACCGACGTATCGACGCTGATCACCGCATCCATCGCGTCGATCAGCGCGGCCGTTTCGGCGAAATCCGTCAGTTCGTCGCCGACGAAGCGGATCGCGCTCATGTCGAGCGCCGCACGGTCCTCGTCGCGGATCACCTTCTGCAGGCTGATCCATTCGTAGCGATCGTCGAGCAGCGGCAGCAAGTCGGCGAGCGTGATCGAGCGGTTGCGGTCGTTCAGGTGCAGCGGGTTGCCGGCCCACACGAGGCCGATACGCGGCCGGTCGGCCGCGCCCAGGCGCGCACGCCAGCGCTCGACGCGCACGGGATCGGCGCGCAGGTACGGCGCACCCGCCGGAATCGACGACAGATCGGTGCGGAATTCGAGCGGCAGGCTCAACAGCGGGCAATGCAGGTCGAACGGCGGCAGCGGGTCGCCGCGCGCGACGAGCACGTCGACACCGTCGAGCGTCGCGAACAGTGCCTTCAGCTCGACGGGCGCCTCGAGCACGACGCGTGCGCCGAGCGCCTTCACGAGCGGCACGTAACGGCAGAACTGCAGCGTGTCGCCGAGCCCCTGCTCCGGATACAGCAGGATCGTCTGCCCGTCGAGCGGCATCCCGTGCGTCCAGCGCGGCTGCGCGAAATCGCGCCGGCTGCCGTCGAGCTGGCTGTCGCGCCAGCGCCATTCGTATTCGGCCCAGCCGGCCGCGAAGTCGCCGATGGACAGGCACAGGAACGCGCGCATGCAGTGCGCGTGCGCGTAGTCGGGATCGATGTCGATCGCTTCCGCATACGCGTGCAACGCATCCTCGTGCCGCCGCAGCGCGGACAATGCGCTGCCGCGATGAAAATGCGCGAACTTGTCGCGCGGCGTCGCGACGATCACGCGCGCGAGATCGTCGAGCGCGTCGTCGTAACGATGCGTTTCGAGCCGGACGCGCGCACGCGTGAACGACGCGGGCGCGTAGTGCGGATCGATCGCCAGCGCACGATCGCACATGTCGTGCGCGTCGTCGTGACGGTCGACCCGCATCAACGCGCTCGCGTAGTTGCACAGCACGCCCGTGCTGCCCGGTTCGGCATCGACCGCGCGCGCATAGCTGTCGACCGCATCCGCATAACGGCCCAGGTGGCTCGCCGCATTGCCGCGATTGGCGAGTGCACGCGCATGGCGCGGATCGATCGCGATCGCACGGTCGCAACGGATCAGCGCTTCATCGTGTCGGCCGAGCTGTTCGAGCGCGACCGAACTGTTGAAGATCGCGTCGATGAACGCGGGGCTCGCCGCAATCGCCGCATTGAAATCCGCCAGCGCGTGTTCGGGGTCGTACAGGTCGAGATACGCGACGCCGCGCAGGAACAGCGCATCGGCACTGCCCGGCCGCAGCGCGAGCGCGTGGCCATAACTGTCCGCCGCGTCGCGGTAGCGGCCGAGTTCACGCAAAGCGAGCCCGCGCCCGCGCATCGCGTCGAACGTGCGGCCCGCGAGCGCGATCGCGCGGTCGCAGTCGGCGAGTGCGTCATCGAAGCGGCCGAGCGCGCGCAGCATGTCGCTGCGTTTCACGTAACCGTCGGCGAAACCGGGCGTCAGTTCGAGCAGGCGATCGTAGACCGCGCGCGCCTCGTCGTACCGCGCGAGTTGCGCGAGCAGGCCGGCCCGCTGGAACAGCACGCGCTGATGCACCGGATTGATCGCGAGCGCCTCGTCGAGGCGCGCAAGCGCATCGTGCTCGCGCCCGAGCCCGGCCAGCACCGCCGAGTAGTTCGCCAGCGCGAGCGGCACCGGCTGACGCTCGACCGAGCGCCGCATCAACGGCTCGGCATCGTCGAGACGTCCCTGCTGGAAACGCACCGCGCCGAGCAGGTGCAACGCCTCCGGATGCTCGGGATCGAGCGCCAGCAGTTCCGCATACGCGTTCTCCGCATGCTGCAGCGCGCCCTCGTGATGCGCCTTGCGCGCACGCACGAGCAGCCGTTCGAGCTGCGCGGTGTCGGGCGGACGGCAATCCGGCGCGACCGGCGCGCTCGCAAAGGACGTCCCTTCCCCGTTTGGTGTCATCGTGTGGCCCCCACTGGTCGCTGTTCGTATCGCGAATTGTGTCTAACGTGTCATCGGTTCGAGCGCGGCGCGCACCGCGCCGATCGCATCCGCCCAGTTGCCGGGCGCAGGCTGCCGGAACAGCCGCGCGGACGGATACCACGGGCTGTCGCCGCGCGTACGCATCCAGCGCCAGGCCGGCGGGTCGGGCAGCAGCACCCAGACTTGCGCGCCCAGCGCGCCCGCCAGATGCGCGACCGCGGAATCGGCCGCGATCACGAGATCCAGCGCGCCGATCAACGCGGCCGTATCGGCGAAGTCGCCGAGTTCGTCGTCGACGCGGCGTACCGGCGTGTCCGCCAGCAGCGCTTCGTCGTGTTCGTGAACGGGTTTCTGCAGGCTGATCCAGTCGACGTCGAGATCGAACAGCGGCGCGAGCCGCGTGAAATCGATCGACCGGCCGGCGTCGTTCCGTTGCGCCGGATGGTCCGCCCAGGCGAGGCCGATGCGCAGCCTGCGCCGTTCGCCGAGCAGCGTGTCCCACTGGCGCATGCGCAACGGATCCGCATGCAGGTACGCGGCGGGGCTCGGAATGGTGTCGGCGTCGGTGCGAAACGCATGCGGCAGGCTCGGCAGCGGCACATGGCAGTCGAAGGCGGGCAGCGGCTCGCCGCGCGCGATCACGTGGGCCGCACCGGCGAGCGACGCCATCAGCGCACGCAACGCCGGCTGCACCTCGAGCACCACGCGTGCACCGCGCGCCGCGACGAGCGGCACAAAACGACAGAACTGCAGCATGTCGTCCAGGCCCGGCTCCGCATGGATCAGGATCGTCTTGCCGTCGAGCGGTTCGTCGCCGCGCCACGCCGGCTGCGTGAACGGCCGCGCATGCCGCGCGAACTGCGCGTCGCGCAGCCGCCATTCGTACCCGTGCCAGCCGCGCGCGAAGTCGCCTTCCGTCAGGTGCAGCGCGGCACGCGCGCAATGCACGCCGGCGAAATCGGGCTGCAGCGCGAGCGCGTGGTCGTAGGCGGCCAGTGCAACGTCCACCTGTCCCAGGTCGGCCAACAGGTTGCCGCGTGCAAGCCACTGCGTCGCTTGATCGGGGCGCAGCGCGAGCGCACGATCGAGCGACGCGATCGCTTCGTCGTAGCGATGCAGGTCCTGCAGCACGCTGCCGCGGTTCGTCCACGCTTCGGCGAAGCGCGCGTCGAGCGCCAGCGCGGCATCGTAGCTGGCGAGCGCCGCGTCGAAGCGCTTCAGGTCGCGCAGCGTCGTGCCGCGATTGCACAGCGCGTCGATCGAGCGCGGATCGATCGCGAGCGCACGGTCGTAGCTGGCGAGCGCTTCATCGTGACGCTCGAGCTGCAGCAACGCATTGCCGCGGCTCGCGAGTGCGCGGGCGTGATCCGGATCGAGCGCCAGCACGCGTTCGCAACGCGCGAGCGCCTCGTCCGCGCGGCCGAGCCGTTCGAGCACGGCCGCGCTGTCGCAAAGCGCGTCGAGCCGCGCGGGATCAGCGGCGATCGCATCGTTGAACGCGGCAAGCGCTTCGTTGAGACGGTCGAGCCCGGCGAGCGTGCGGCCGCGCTCGGCCAGGATCGCGGCGACGCCCGGCCGGATCGCGTTCGCGCGATCGAAGCAGTGCAGCGCATCGGCCGCGCGCCGCAGCTCGCGCAGCACGAGGCCGCGGTTGAACCACGATTCGAACGAATGCAGATCGACCATCAGCGCGCGATCGTAGGTGTCGAGCGCATCGTCGAGGCGGCCGAGCGCGCGTAACGCGCCGCCACGATTGCAGAGCGCGTCGAGCACGAGCGGCGACACCGCGAGCGCACGGTCGAACGACGCGAGCGCGTCGTCGTAGCGGCGCAGGCCGATCAATGTGTTGCCGCGGCGCACGAGCGTCTGCACGTCGTCCGGCGCCGCGCGCAGCGCGGCCGCGAAATGGTCCAGCGCCTCGTCAATGCGGCCGCGCTCGCCGGCGATCGCGCCGAGATCCGACAGCGCATGCGCGTCCGGCTCGATCGCGATCGACTGGCGCAGCAGCACTTCGGCATGGTCGGCCGCGCCGCGCTGGAATTGCAGCACCCCGTACAGATGGAGCGCCTGCGGATGATCGGGCTCGTTCGCGAGCACCGCGAGATATTCGCGTGCCGCGTCGTCGAACCGGCCTGCGCCGTGCCATTGCTGCGCGCGGCTCAGGATCGCCGCCGATTGCCATTGCCCGCGCGCGTCGTGCCCCGACGCGCCCGCGTGTGCATCATGCCGGTGCTCGACCGTCACGTTCGCCCCCTTCCCGTTTGCCGATGCCGCCGCTGAACCGGTCGATGGAACCGGTCGCGGCGGTCATGCTCGTCACGAGACTAATGGACAGCCAATAACAGACGTATGACGAAAGTTACGGACCATTTTGTCCGGGGGACGGAACGGCTTTCCGGGCGTGGCCGCGTGCGCCGGACGGCATCGCGCTTTCATTGACCGATCGGGATGGTCCGCACGAATTCGACCGCCGGTGCGCCCATCGTGACCGTGAAGCGGACGCCGCGAGGCACCGGCGCGCCGATCGACGTCGAGTTGCTGATGCGGTGCTGTGCGAGAAACTGCGCGTAGGCCTGTTCGATGACGGTCTGGCTCGTCGTCCATCCACCCGGCGGAATCCACACGGAAAGCTGCATCGAGCGCGCATCATTGCTGACGACGACACGCGCGAACGCATCCATGTGATGCAGTGCGTCGTCGACCTCGGCCAGCGACGCGAGCGGCTGCGACGCGCTGCGCACGAGTTCGCGCCCCTTGAGCTGGTAACGCACGACCTGCATCTGCGTGGGTCCGCCACCGACCCCGAGATGGCGCACCATCACGAGTTCGTTCGGGCGGATGCGCAGCGGCGGCCCGAACACTTCGTCGGCCGTCACGAGGTTCGTCAGGTCGAACTGCAATTGGGAGAAATAGCGGCCGAGCAGACGCGTTTGCGCCAGATTCGACGCGATATCGTCGCGGCCGCGGATCGTCGCGTCGAGGCCGCGCCATGACAGCAGCGCGATCACGGCGAGCAGCGTGATCGCGACCAGCATCTCGATGAGCGTGAAGCCGCGGGCACGCGCCGCCGCGCGCGGTTCAGCGGCGCGCTTCATTCTGGATCACCGTGACGACTTCGGCGAGCACGTTGCGGCTCGACGCGGACGGAAAGACGCTCACCGTCACGCGACGCACGAACGGGCTCGGCAGCGCGGCCACCGACTGGCGGCACACGAACCGGTAGCGGCCCTGCGGGCACGCGAACGTGTTCGTGCCGACGGATGGCCAGGTCGATGCGATGCGGATCTCGCCGAGCGCGTTGTCGGCGCTCCATAACGCGAGCAGGCGCATGCGGGCCGTATCGGTATCGGACGCGAGCGCGCCGATCGCGCGCATCACGGCGCCGAGCGCGACCGCCACGATCACCAGCGCGATCAGCACCTCGATCAGCGTGAATCCCCGTTCCGGCGCCCGCGCGATGCGCGATCGGCCGCGCGCATGGCGGTTGTAGTCGGTTCTGTCGTCGCACATGACCTGCGTTCTTGTCGATGGGTCGCCGCCCGGCGTCCGGCGTCCAGACTGCGGCGCAGGCCGCATCGCCGGCGCGACGGACGCCGTGCGAAGACGTTAAGCGCCGCGTATGGCACACACGTGTCGAATGGTACGGACCATTTGGCGCGACAAGCGCGGACGGACACGCGCGCCGGCGCACCGCGTGCGACGTGCGTTGTCGCGCGGTGCATGCATCGCGGCCGACGGAAAACGGAAAACGATCGGGAGAGAACCGCCCGGCAACGGGCGGTGGGCGGTAGAGGCAATCCTCGGGCGGGATCGCCGCGACGGTGTCAGGCCGTCACGGCGGCGTCATACTCGGCGCGGGCAAGCTGGCCGGCGGCGTAAGCCTCGGCTTCGCCGCGCAAGCCTTCCTGGCTGAATGCGACGACTTTCACACCGACGCCGGTCGCCCGCTTCACCGTCAGCGCCCATTGCCATCCGCCGTCTTGTTCAAAGACGTGCAGCGAGGGTTCGAAGGAAGGGTCGAATAGGGTCACGCGTTATGCTCCTGCCCCCTTACGCGTTGCATCGGCAACACACGGGGCATGTCGAAAGGATCGCGCCGGGATGCGACGCGTTTCTGCCATTCGACAGTCTAGTCAATGATTGTTGCGACGCACCATCAGAGGTTTCACTCATCTATCGGAACCGGGCGGTCGATCGAATCCGCCTGAAACCCATATGGAACGGGCCTCCGGGCCATATCGGGCCACACCGCACGGCCCTCGTGCGGCAACGTGCCGCACACAAGACCGATTGCCCGCATCGGTCATTCATGGATTGTGGAAACAGGGCGCGATCTATCCGGCCGGCATCACGCGCCGGAACGTCAGGTTGATGCGCTCGCCCTGCACGCTCGGCGCCTTCGGCACGCGATGCTGCCATTCGGCCTGCGTGCGCCCGCGCATCACGAGCAGGCTGCCGTGCACGAGACGATACGTATGCGTGACGCCGGTCGCGCGATGGCGCAGATCGAACACGCGCATCGCGCCGAGGCTCACCGACGCGATCACCGGCGCGTCGCCGAGTTCGGGCTCGTTGTCCGCATGCCAGCCGAGGCTGTCCTGCCCGTTGCGGTAGCGGTTGAGCAGCACGCTGTTGAATCGCGCGCCGCAGGTCGCCTCGACCGCGTGCTTCAGGTCGAGCACGGCCGGCGTCCACGGTGCCGGCACGTTGCGGATCCCCGAATACACGTACACGGCATCGGGCTCGCCCTGCCATGCGGTGAGCCTCGGCAACGGAATGCGACCGCGCGGCGTGCGGATCGTGTCCTGCCGCCACGCGACCTCGCCGATCAGCGCGGCCAGCACGCGATCGGCATCGGCTTGCGCAAGCCAGTCCGGGTACCAGTCCACGTCGGGCGCGGGTGTGTCAGCAAAGAGATCGGGCGTCGACATGTCGGAAGGAACGGGTGATGAACGGGGCGAACAGTGCATGCCTGCATACTAGCCAACGGCGCCGCGCGCCGCCATGCGCTCTCATTCGACGACGAAAGGAAACCGCCGCGCGCCGCGATGCGCTTTCGCGCATCACGCTATCATCGCGGCGTGTCGCGGCGCGCCCTGCCGGAAGCGCCGCTTTCTTTCGCCATGCCGGCCGGCGCGACCCGGCCGCCTTCTTCCCGGATCCCATCATGACGACCCTCTCCGATTCCGCCCTCGATCAACTGTTCCTCACCGCGCGCACGCACAACGCGTGGCAGGACAAACCCGTCGACGACGCGCTGCTGCACCGCCTGATCGACCTGACGAAATTCGGCCCGACGTCGGCGAACTCGAGCCCCGCGCGCTTCGTGTTCGTCAAGTCGCCCGAAGCGAAGGCACGCCTGAAACCCGCGCTGTCCGAAGGCAATCTCGCGAAGACGATGGCCGCGCCCGTCACCGTGATCGTCGCGATGGATTTCGCGTTCCACGAGCACCTGCCGCGCCTGTTCCCGCACGCCGACGCACGCAGCTGGTTCGCCGGCAACGATGCATTGATCGAGGCTACCGCGTTCCGCAACTCGTCGCTGCAGGGCGCATACCTGATCCTGGCCGCGCGCGCGCTCGGCCTCGACGCGGGCCCGATGTCCGGCTTCGACGGCGCGAAGGTCGATGCCGCGTTCTTCGCGGGCACCGCGATCAAGAGCAACTTCCTCGTGAATCTCGGCTACGGCGATCCGGCCGGCCTGTTCCCGCGCAGCCCGCGCTTCGACTTCGACGATATCGCCCGCATCGAGTAACAGCCGCCGCCTAACCGCCGCGCGTCAGCCGGATCAGCGTGATCTCGGACGGCACGCCGAAGCGGTTCGGCGGCCCCCAGTAGCCGGTGCCGCGGCTCGTATAGAGCCACAGATCGCCGAAGCGGCTGAGCCCGCCGATTACCGGCTGCTGCATCCGCACGAACGGCGGCCACGGCAGGAACTGGCCGCCGTGCGTATGCCCCGACAACTGCACGGTAAAACCTGCGCGGTTCGCCGCTTCCGCGCTGCGCGGCTGGTGCGCGAGCAGGATCTTCGTGCCGACGTCGTGCGGCGCGCCCGCCAGCGCCTGCGCGGGGTCGCTGCGATGCGCGGGATCGAACCCGCCCGCCGTGAAGTCGGTCACGCCCGCGAGCACCGCGCGCGCGCCGCCGTGCTCGATCAGCACATGCTCGTTCAGCAGCACCGTCAGCCCGATGCGGCGGAATTCGTCGATCCACGCATGCGCGCCCGCGTAATACTCGTGGTTGCCGGTCACGAGAAAGCTGCCGTGCCGCGACTGCATGCGGCCGAGCGGCGCCGTATGTTCGCGCAGGCGCTTGACCGAGCCGTCGACCACGTCGCCCGTCACGACGACGAGGTCGGCTTCGAGCGCATTGACCGCACGCACGATCCGTTCGACATAGGGCCGCTTGATCGTGGGCCCGACGTGGATGTCGGACAGCTGCACGATCGACAGCCCGTCGAGCGCGGCCGGCAGCCCCGCGACCGGAATCGACACGCGCTTGACCGCCGCCGTGCGGCGCGCGCCGACAAACCCGATCGCGGTGACGAGCACCGCGCCCGCCAGCACGCCGAGCGCCGTGTCGGCCGCGGCGCCGCTCCACGCGCCGTCGTGCCCGAGTTGCCGCCATGCGAGCACGGCGAGCAGCACGAATTCGCGCAACAACGTCAGCGCGAGCAGCGACGAGAAGAAGCCCATCACGAGCGAGCCGACCCAGCCGGCGAGCGTCGCGGCCCAGCCTTCGTCGAAACGACGCGAGAACATGCCGACCGGGATCAGCACGACGAAGCTCGCCAGCACGAGCGTCGCGATCGTGCGCGCGACCGGCGACGCGAACGCATCGGGAATGATCCGCATCCCGACGTACAGATGGAACAACACGCCGATTGCAATGAACCGGACAAAGAAACTTCGCATGGAACACTCACCTTCGTTGCGATACCGCTTCCGCGACGCGCATCGCACCGGGCCGTGATGCCCCGTGCCGCGCTTTGCGTCATACGCACGATGGTACACAGATCCCGGCCGCGACGACCGGTCGCGGCCGCCGGTGGAGCCTCGCGCGGCTTCGCGCGATAATCGGCCATTCTCCCGCCATCACCGCCATGCGCTTCGATCTCGTCGACCTCAAACTCTTCACGCACATCGCGGAGGCGAACAGCCTGACGCGAGGCGCCGAGCGCGCGCACCTGTCCGTGCCCGCGGCCAGCATGCGCATCAAGAATCTCGAGGAGCAGGTCGGCGTGAAACTGCTGAGCCGCACGAGCCAGGGCGTCACGCTGACCGCGCCGGGCGAGACGCTGCTCACGCATGCGCACCGCGTGCTGCGCCAGCTCGAGCAACTGACAGGCGATCTGCAGGAATTCGCGTCGGGCGTGAAAGGCCACGTGCGCGTGTTCGCGAACACCACGGCGATGAGCGAGTTCCTGCCGGCCGTGCTGCGCCACTATCTCGTCAAGCATCCCGACGTGACGATCGACATGCAGGAGCGGCTGAGCCCCGACATCGTGCGCGCGGTGCAGGAAGGCGTGGTCGACATCGGCATCGTCGCCGGCGACGTGCGCACCGAAGGGTTGCAGGCGATGCCGTACCGGAGCGACCGCCTCGTGCTGGCCACGGCGCTCGGGCACCCGCTCGCCAGCCTGGCATCGACGCCGTTCGTCGCGACGCTCGACCACGACTTCATCGGCCTGCCCGAAGCGAGCGCGCTCCACAACTTCCTGAAGCGCGCGGCCGCCGACGTGCAGCGCACGCTGCGCTGGCGCATCCAGGTCAGCAACTTCGAGACGGCCTGCCGGATGATCGAGGCGAACGTCGGTGTCGGCGTCTTGCCCGAAGGGACCGCACGCCGCCACGCGAAGACGATGGCGCTGCGCGTCGTCGCGCTCGAGGACGACTGGGCCGAACGCCAGTTGCAGATCTGCGTCGCCGATCTCGACGCGCTGCCGCGCTTCGCGCGCGATCTCGTCGACCTGCTGGTCGAGGATGCCCGCAACCGGCAAGACTGACCGGATTCCCGTGCGTTCGAGCGGCAATCAGCCGCTTCCGTATCGATTCCGCCACATCGGCATAACAAAGTCCGCTACCCTGCTTTTGTCTGACGATGCTTTACAGTCTGTTAGCAACCCTATACGAGCTTGCGCTGGCAGAATCGTGACGACCTGGTCGTCGCTGCCGAAACGCGCTGCCGGACGGACTGCTGGCGGTCCGCATCCTGCTGATTTATTATCGGCTCCGTATCGCGGAATCGTCGTCGCGGCGACGCACCGCATTGCGCCGCGCCCGGCATCCACCCCCATCGTCGAGCTCGTCACACCATGAGAAAAACAATGCCGCGTGCGCCCCTGCGCGTCGCCGCCGTCCTGGCGCCAGCCCTGCCGCTCGCGGGTTGCGCATCGCGCGGCGCACCGTCGTACGTCCTGTTCGGCGCGTATTTCCCGCTCTGGCTCGTCAGCGCGATCGTCGGCATCGTCGGCGCGATCATCGCGCACCGTGTGTTCGTCGCGACCGGCTGGGCCGCCACGGTACCCTACCAGCTGGCCGTCTGCACCGCGATCGGGCTCGTGGTCGCCGTGCTCGTCTGGCTCGCCGGCACGGGGCCATTCGCATGAAAGCCGCCGGAATCGCCCGCCCCTCCATGAAAGGCCGCGTGATCGCGCTCGCGATCGTCGCGCTCGGCATCGCGGCGCTCGCGTATGCGTACCACCGCACGACCGCCTATCCGTCCACCGACGACGCGTCAATCGACGCGGACGTCGTGCACGTCGCCTCGCCCGTCGGTGGTCGCATCGTACGGCTCGCGGTGCATGAGAACCAGCGCGTCGCGAAAGGCGACCTGCTGTATGAAATCGATCCCGTGCCGTACCGACTGACGGTTGCGCAGGCGCAGGCCGACCTCGAGCTCGCACGCGCATCGCTCGATACGCGCCGCCGTTCGCTGATCGGCGAGCGCTCGAACGCGGCGGTCGCCGCCGAGCAGGTCAAGCGCGCGACGCAGAACGCCGACCTCGCGACGCGCGACGTGAACCGGCTCGCGCCGCTCGCCGCGCAGGGTTATGTCAGCGCGCAGCAGTTCGACCAGGCGAAGGTCCGCCAGCGCGACGCGGCCGTGTCGCTCGCGCAGGCGCAGGAACAGCAGCGCGCGTCCGCGCAGACGATCGGCGACGAGGCCGACGCGATCGCGACGCTGCATGCGCGCGAGGCCGCGCTGGCCCGTGCGCAGCACGCGCTCGACGATACGGTCGTGCGCGCGCCGCACGATGGCCTCGTGACGGGCCTCAGCGTCCTCGCCGGCGAAACCCTGGCACCGAACCAATCGATCTTCACGCTGATCGACGCGAGCGAATGGTTCGCCGTCGGCAATTTCCGCGAGACGTCGCTGAATCGCATCGCGCTCGGCGACTGCGCGACCGTCTATTCGATGATCGACCGCGACCGCCCGATGACGGGCAAGGTCGTCGGCATCGGTGCGGGCATCGCGGACAGCGCGCGCATCAACCTGCCGCGCTCGTTGCCGATCGTGCAGAACTCCGTGAACTGGGTGCACGTCGCGCAGCGCTTCCCCGTGCGCGTGAAGCTCGACGAACCCGACGGCAAGCTCGTGCGCGTCGGCGCGAGCGCGATCGTCGAGGTCCGGCATGGCTCAGCCTGCCGCTGACGTCCGCTCGCCGGGCCCGCGCGAAGTCCTGCGACTGCTCGTGCCGTTTCCGGGGCGCGCGGTGATGGCCGTGCGGGTCGCGCTGATCTGCGCGCTGGTCGTGCTCGTGACCAGCGGGTACGGCACGCCGGAAGCCGCGATTTCCGTGTACGTCGTGTTCTTCCTGAACCGCGCCGACCGCGTGACGAGCGTCGTGCTCGCGGTCGCGATGCTGCTGCTCGTCACGATCGTCATCGCGCTCGTGATGGGTGTCGCGATCTTCAGCATCGACTATTCGATCCTCCGCGTCGCGTGCATGGCCGTGCTGTCGGTCGGCCTGCTCTACCTGACGTCGGCGAGCAAGCTGCGCCCGGTCGGCGCGATCCTCGCGATGATCGTCGGCTTCGGGCTCGACCAGCTCGGCCTCGCGCCGTTCGGCGAAGCCGCGACGCGCGCGCTGCTCTATGCGTGGCTGATGGTCGCGATCCCGGTCGGCGTCGCGATCGTCGTCAACCTGCTGATCGCGCCGTCGCCGCGCAAGCTCGCGCAAGCGCAGCTCGCGAAGCGGCTGCGGCTCGCCGCACGGCGGCTGCGCGACGATGACGGCGATGACCGCAGCGACACGCGCGCCGCATTCGACGCGAGCCTGCGCGAAGGCGACAAGCAGTTGCTCACGTGGCTCAAGCTGTCGAAGCTCGAAGGCTCGTCGTCGGCCGCCGACGTCGTCGCGCTGCGGCAGGCCATCGCGTCGAGCACCGCGCTGCTCGTGTCCGTCGCGCTGGCGGACCGCGAACCGGACGCGCGGCTGCCCGATGCATTCGTCGAGCCGATCGCGACGACGCTCGACGACATGGCCGCCATCCTCGAACACGGCGGTTATCCGGTCGACGTGACGCTCGCGCTGCCGGCCGCCGATGCGCTGGCGCCGCTCGCGCGCGTCGTCGCGACGGACCTGCACACGGCGATCACGCACTTCGCGGAACCGGCCGCGACCGACGCGTCGGCCGATGCCGCAGCCGAACCCGCCGCGCCCCTCGCGCCGCCCGCACCACGCGGCGGGTTCTTCCTGCCCGACGCGCGCACCAACCCCGACCACATCCGCTACGCGCTGAAAACCACGGCAGCGGCGATGTTCTGCTACCTGCTGTACTCGCAGCTCGACTGGTCGGGCATCCATACCTGCTTCATCACCTGCTACATGGTGTCGCTCGGCTCGACGGCCGAAACGGTCGAGAAGCTCACGCTGCGCATCGCCGGCTGCATCGTCGGCGCGCTGCTCGGCACCGCCGCGCTCGTGTTCGTCGTGCCGTCGCTGTCGTCGATCGGCGAGCTGATGGCGCTCGTGTTCGCCGGCGCGTGGCTGGCCGCGTGGGTCGCCTTCGGGTCGCCGCGCATCGCGTACGCGGGCTTCCAGGTCGCATTCGCGTTCTTCCTGTGCGTGATCCAGGGCGCGGGCCCCGGCTTCGACCTGACGCTCGCGCGCGATCGCACGATCGGCATCCTGCTCGGCAACGTGGTCGTGTATCTCGTGTTCACGCGCATCTGGCCCGTCAGCATCGGCAAGCAGATCGACACGGCGCTCGCGGCACTGCTCGACCAATGGCGGCGCCTCGCGCAGATCGCTCAGCCGGCCGAGCGGCGCGCGCTGGCCGCCGACGCGTTCGCGCGCCACGGCGCGATCTCGCAGGAACTCGGCCTGATCCACTACGAACCGTCGTGGGTGCGGCCGGCCGCGACGTGGCTCGCCGCGCGACGGCGCGCGCTCGCGGAACTCGGTGCACTCGAAGGCCCGCTGTTCCTGCTCGCCGAACGCGCACCGGGCGACGCGGCGATCGGCACGCAGCTCGCACGCGTGGTCGAACCGCGCGACGACGAAGCCGCACCGCATACGAATGCACCCGCGCCGCCGGCCCCGCCGCCGAGCACTGCCCCCACCGACCCCGCACGCGACGCGCTGCTGAACCTGATCGACACGCGGCTCGCGCACATCGCCGACGCCGCCCGTCAAGCCACACCGAAGGAGCCTGTCCCTCATGCGCCTACCTGAACCGCCGGCCGCCTCGATCGCCGCCGCCGCCCTCGCGACCGCCGTCGCGCTGGCCGGCTGCGCGACGTCGTCGATCGATCTGGCGCCGGAGGCGTCCGACCGCCCATGGCAGCCGCAAACGTCGGCCGCGGGCGACATCGTGCCGGGCCCGCCGCGCGCGTCCGCGCCAGGCGCGCACGACTACACGCTGCCCGCGTCGCCGGCGCTCGCGTCGGTATCGCCGCCGGCCGCGCTCGATTCCGCGCATGCATACACACTGCCCGAGCTGATCGATCTCGCCGAATCGGCAAACCCGCTGACCCGCATCGCATGGAACGACGCGCGCAACGCGGCGCTCGCGGTCGGCCTTGCCAAGGCCGCCTACCTGCCGCGGCTGTCGGCAACGGCCATGGGCGCGTACCAGGCGAGCCACGGCTCGACGTCGACGATCCTCGGCGATTCGTCGAGCGACACCACCGTGCACGGCACGATCTCGGCGCTGTCGCTGCAATGGCTGCTGTTCGATTTCGGTGGCCGCGCGGCGCGCGTCGAAGCGGCCGAACAGGCATCGATCGCGTCGAACGTCGCGTTCACGGCCGTACACCAGCAGGTGATCCACGACGTGACGGTCGGGTACTACCGTTATGAAGCCGCACGCTCGCGCGCACTCAGCGCGCAGCAGGGCCTCGCGAACTCGGATGCGATCCTCGCGGCCTCCCGCGCGCGGCTCAAGCACGGCGTCGGCACGGTCGTCGAACTCGCGCAGGCGACCCAGAACCGCGCGCAGGCGAACCTCGCGCTCGTGCAGGCGAACGGCGCGCAGAGCGACAGCTACCTCGCGCTCGTGTCGGCGCTCGGCATCTCGCCGCTATCGAAGCCGACGATCGCCGCGCTGCCGAAGCGGCCGCTGCCGCCCGCGCTCGGTTCGTCGGTCGATTCGATCGTGTCGGACGCGATCGCGCGCCGCCCCGACCTGCAGGGCGCGTTTGCGCTCGAAAAGGCCAATCGCGCGAAGATCAAGGCCGCCGAGGCCGCCTTCATGCCGAAGGTGTTCCTGTCCGCGTCGACGTCGTATGCGAGCGGCGGCACGGCCATCTCCGCGCTGCCCGCGATCGGCGACCAGGCGCCGACCGTCAACCTGAACGGCAGCCGCTACGGCGGCGGCGTGTTCCTCGGCGTGACGATCCCGCTGTACGACGGCGGCCTGCGCTCGGCCGTGCTGATGCAGGCGCGCAACGATGCGGAAAGCGCCTCCGCGCGCCTCACGCGGACTAAGGAAGAAGCCGTCCGCCAGGTCGTCGCCGCGCAGAACGCGGTGCAGACGAGCCTCGCGTCGCACGACGCCGCCAAGGCGCTCGTCGACGCCGCGCAGACGAGCTACGACGCGGCGCTGACCGCGTACCGCAACGGTGTCGGGTCGGTGACCGATGCGACGATCGCGCAAAGCCAGCTGCTCGCGGCCCGCAACGCGGAGGTCGACAGCTACGCCGGCGCACTGTCGGCGGCCGCCGCGCTCGCACTCGCGACCGGGACGATCGGCTCGGCGCAATAGCGCAACCGCCGCAAGGCGGTTGACGCATGCGCGCGCCGCCTACTAGAATGCCGCCCATTCTTCCTTCAGGAACCATCGTGGACAGTTGCAGCACTCCGTTGCGTGCGCCGCTTGCCGCCTGAACGCCTGTCCGCCGCAGTTCTCCTGCCCCGGCTCGCGTTCCGCGAGCCCGCACGCCTACCGTTTCACACTGAATGACGCATTCGCGCGGTACAGTACCGCGCGATGACGGCTATCGTCGCGTCGCCTCCGGCATAACGCCACGGCGACGCGGGCCGACATGCGCTCCTTGCACGGCAGGACCACCATGACTTTCGATTTCGCACTCCGTCTTTTCACCGCGTTCGCCTGCGGCGTCGCCATCGGCCTCGAGCGCCAGATGCGCCAGCGCACGGCCGGCCTGCGCACGATCACGCTCGTCGCGAGCGGCGCGTGCCTGTTCGTCACGCTCGGCGTGCTGACCGGCAACGGCGTCGCGGGCGTCACGCAGATCGCCGCGTACGTCGTGTCGGGCGTCGGCTTTCTCGGCGGCGGCGTGATCATGCGCGACAAGGGCTCGATCCAGGGCATCAACACGGCCGCGACGCTGTGGTGCTCCGCCGCCGTCGGCGTGCTGTCCGGCTCCGGTCATTTCGCGCCCGCGATCGCCGGCACGGGCGTCGTGCTGCTCACCAATACGGTGCTGCGCGGCGTCAGCCAGGCAATCAACGCGACACCGGTGTCGAACGCCGATCTCGTGCGCGAATACCAGATCACCGTGATCTGCCTGACCTCGGACGAGGTACACATCCGCACGCTGCTGTCGAACTCGATGTACGCGAAGCCGCTGTCGTTCCAGAGCCTCACGAGCGAGGACGTGCCCGACCAGCCCGACCGGCTGAAGGTGACCGCGACGCTGAAGCTGCATCCGAAGGATCAGCAGAAGCTCGAGCAGATCGCGAGCCGGATGAGCATGGAGAAGAGCATTTCCAGCGTGAGCTGGACCGCGAAGGAAGCGGAGCCGTTGATGGAGTGAGCGGCGTGGCGGCGACCGTATTCGGCGCCGCCGCTCTCGGCCGCGTCAGGGTGCTTCGATGAGCCCCGCCGAGATCGCCTTGACGACCGCCTGGACCTTGTTCGTCGCGCCCAGCTTCTCGAGGATGTTGTTGACGTGGAAGTTGACCGTCCGCTCCGAGATGCTGAGGATCTGGCCGATTTCGCACGCGGTCTTGCCCTCGGCCGTCCAGCACAGCACCTCGCGCTCGCGCGCGGTCAGCGTGACACCCGCCGCGGGCGACAGCTTCGGCACCATGAAGCGGCTCATCAGCGAATGCGACAGGTTCGCGAGCCAGTTCGTCTGCAGCGTCAGCATGTTGATCTCGGCCGGCGTCAGCGGGTCGGCATGGCGCGCGATGCTCAGTAGACCGAACGCACCGCGGGCCGCCCAGCTCGACTGCGCGACACCCACCGACAGCCCGAAGTCGCGCGCATCCTGCCACAGCGGGCACGGGTCGATCCGGTCGACGTCCGGCCAGACGATCATGTTGGTGCTGTGCACGCCGTCGCGAACCGTCGAATCGATATCGATGTAGTTCCGCGACTGGTAGTGCGCCATCCAGCCGTCCGGATAGGTATTGAAGATGGCGACCGCCGGCTTCGATACCGGCAGCGGCACGCGAATGCCGTAACAGCAGTATTCGAACCCCAGGCGTTTTGAATAGGCAGCCATCCGCTGGAAGAGTTGCTGCTCGTCTTCCGCGGCGCTGAATTGTTGATAGGCATCCTGCCAGCGCAGTTCCATTCGTTCTCCGACAACGTCACGCTGTCATACTTGTCAGGTTTCAGCACCCGTTTGGGGCTGCTACATTCCGCGCATGACTTCACCTTTGCTGCATCCGGTCTCCGGCCCGTCCGCGGACGGCTATGTGCGCCTGACAGAAGGCTCACTCGCCGTGCTTGCGCTCGACCATGTCGCAAGCGGCCTCGATGCATCGCTGCTTGCCGAACTGCGCGACAGCGCGATCGACGCGCGCCTCGCCGGTTATACCGAATGGCATCGCGCGGCCCGTGCCGGCGTCCCTTACGTGACGGTCGGCTGGGACTGGTACCTCGAACGCGCAACGGGCATGTTCGTCATTGCGGGCGGCGACGTCCGCAGCAACGTGATGGTCGTCGACGCGACGGCCACCGACATCGGCATGTTCCGCACGGCCGCCGCGCTCGCCGCGCGGCTCGCCCGCATCGACTGGCCCGCCGCCGTCGCGTCGGCCCTGCTCGATCGCAACGACGCCTATCATGCCGGTCCCACGCTCCAGTGACAACCGGTCGAGCATTCCTCGGATTAATTCAGCAACGCTGGCGCTCTTTATAAGCAAAAGCGGCCCGGTTTTCAATCCCGTCGATCAAGAAACCGTTACCACGTCCTAAATGGCGTTTTTACGCCGCCAACCTGTAAGAGTTACCAGTTACAGCCTCCTCGTGCTGCGCGATGTAATGCATGCATACAAAAGCACAGATCCGAGGACACCCATGCAGACCTTCGTTCATGAGGAAGGGCGGTTGCCACACGAACTTGCAGCGGATCTCGGGCGCTATCGGCGCCGCGTGTTCATCGAACAGCTCGGTTGGACGCTTCCGTCAGCGAACGAATGTTTCGAGCGCGACCAGTTCGATCGCGACGATACCGTCTATGTGTTCGCGCGAAACGCCGACGGCGACATGTGCGGATGTGCGCGCCTGCTGCCCACGACGCGCCCGTATCTGCTGGAGTCGCTGTTCTCCGAGCTGATCGCCGAGGACATGCCGCTGCCGAAATCGGCCGCGGTCTGGGAGCTGTCCAGGTTCGCGGCGACCGACGACGAAGGCGGGTCGGGCAATGCCGAGTGGGCCGTGCGCCCGATGCTCGCGGCCGTCGTCGAATGCGCGGCGCAGCTCGGCGCGCGGCAGCTGATCGGCGTGACGTTCGCGAGCATGGAGCGGCTGTTCCGCCGGATCGGCATACACGCGCACCGGGCGGGCCCGCCGAAGCAGGTGGACGGGCGTCTGGTGGTCGCGTGCTGGATCGATATCGATTCGCAAACGTTTGCGGCACTAGGAATCGAGCCGGGGCAGGCTGCCCGGCAAGCCATCGCCGCCTGAGCCGGAACGCGCGTTTCCGGCCGGGCGGCATCGTAACGAAGGAGAACCAACGTGGACCAGTCTCAGGTCTTTCGCGCGATGATGCCCGGGTTGACGAGCGCCAACGGCGCCCGCATCGCGGTCGCCTATCCGTCGTTCCCCAGGCCGCTGCCGCTCGTGCGGCTCGACCGCCGCGGGCTTGTGTTTCGTGCCGCCGGCGCCGCGCCGCTCGTCTGCGGACTGCCGCGTCCGGCAACGCTGCTGGTCGCGGACGAGCCGCTCTGCTCGCTGCGCCTCGTGATCCGCGACATCGCCCCGACCGGCGACGGCCGGCACGACCTGACGATGCAGCCATCCGGCGCCGCCGGCGACGAATTGCTGTGGCATGCGCTGCGCGATCACGAGCCTTACCGGCGGATTCAGCACCCGCTCGCGCCCGTCGACACGCCCATCGCCACCGACGGCGAACCGCACGCGGCGGCCGGCGAAACCGGGCCGCGCCCGTCGCGCAGCGCGGCCTTCCGCCTGCCGTGCCATAGCGATGCACTGTTCTTCGCGGACTGGCTCGAATATCACTTCGACGAGCTGCGTGCGCTGTCGCATCAGCACGGGCCGCAACTGCACCTCAATCAGCTCGAGCGACAGGTTGCCGACGACGAGGTCGGCGTGCGTTTCGTCTACGACATCGACGGACACACGACGCGGCACGCGCTGACCGACTGCGCGCGTGAAGCATGTGCCTGGATCGAGACGGAGATGCGCGACAAGTACGCGCTGCCGGTCGCGCAGGAACGGTTCAGCGCGTTTGCGGCGCACGCGCGGGCCACCGGCATGTGAGTGCGGCACCGGCGCGTCGATGCGACGCGGCCGGTATCGCAGCGAGTTGCATGGTTACAACGGGGGCTTGCCAACCTTCGGGTTTTCCCTTAAATTTACGTCTGTCTCCTCCATGTCTCCAAACATGGATTCAGCCCGCTCAAGCAGCGGGCTTTTTTATTGCCTGCGCGGATTGCGGGGCCATACCACCCTCCTCCTTCGCCGCCCGCCTGCTTGAGCATTCCGGCGCGCCACGATCTCGATCGACCGGATTATCATCGGCGGGTCTGCCACGATCCCCCGAGGTCATCTTGCACGCACATCTGCGCATTGCCCGCCCGGTCGGCAATCTCGCCAGAACCGAGCGCATGTATCGCGACGCCCTCGACTTGTCGGTACTCGCGCGCTTCGAAGATCACGATGGTTTTTCCGGCGTGATGCTCGGGCGCGAAGGTCTCGACTACCACTTCGAATTCACGCACTGTCCGGACCACCCGATCGCACCGTCCCCGACACCCGAGGACCTGATCGTCTTCTACCTGCCCGATCGCCCGGAATGGGAAGCCGCATGCGAGCGCGCGGCCGCACACGGCTTCATGCCGGTGACGTCGTTCAATCCGTATTGGGAAATATCAGGCCAGACCTTCGAGGATGCCGACGGCTACCGGATCGTGCTGCAGAACGGCACATGGCGCTGACAGGCAGGCGCGCGTGAGTCGTCAAGCGCGGGCGCAGCCGCCGGGGCGCGCGACATACACGACGTGCCGCCGCAGCGCATGCCCTTCCGGCAACGCGGGATGATCGAAATCGCGCGCGGGCTGACGCTGCATGCCGAGCCGCTGCATCACGTGCTGTGATCGCAGGTTGGTGTCGGCTGTCCACGCGAAGATCTCGCTGAGCGCGACGCGGTCGAATCCGTCGGCCAATGCCGCGGCGGCCGCTTCGGCGATGTAGCCGTGCCCCCACGCGTGGTGCACCTGCCGCCACATGATCTCGACGCATGGCGCCATCGGATGCGTTGCGCGCGCTTCGTGCGACAGGCCGCAAAGCCCGATCAGCATCGCGTCGGCGCGGCGCTCGACCGCCCACGGACCGAAATCGTGCGCATCGAAATGCGCTTCGAAGCGAGCGATGACGTCGCTCGCCTCATCGATGGACATCGGGCCGCGCGCGAGCCATACCGTGACGTCCGGATCCGCATGCACCGCCGAAAGCGCACCCGCGTCCGACGGTCGCCAGCGACGCAGTGTCAGACGTTCGGTTTCGATCTTCGGTGGCGTGGTCATGGGTGATCTCGACGACGCAACGCGGGCAACGCCACGAACCCGGCTGCCGAACGGATGAATGGGAAAATACGCGATCGCCGCCTCGGGAGGCGGCGATCGGTGGAACGAGTAGCGAAAAACGGGCGCCAGGGCGCCCGCTGTGGTTACTCGTTTTCTTCGAAGTAATGCCCGAATTTCATCTGCTTCGTGCGGATATAACGCTCGTTTTCCTCACGCACCGGCACTGCAAGCGCCACGCGCTCACAGACAGGAATACCGTGCTTCGCGAGCGTGTCGAACTTCTCCGGGTTGTTGCTCATCAGCCGCACCGACGTCACGCCGAGGATCCTGAGGATCGCGGCGGCCGAGTCGTATTCGCGGGCGTCGTCAGGCAGGCCGAGGTCGAGGTTCGCCTCGACGGTGTCGCGCCCCTGCTCCTGCAGCGCGTACGCGCGGATCTTGTTGCTCAGGCCGATCCCGCGGCCCTCATGGCCGCGCAGATACAGCAGCACGCCGCGGTCTTCCGCCGCGATGTAGCGCAACGCGAGATCGAGCTGTTCGCCGCAATCGCAGCGGTACGAGCCGAACACGTCGCCGGTCAGGCATTCGGAATGCAGCCGCGTCAGCACGGACTGCTCGCCGGCCACGTCGCCCATCACGAGCGCGAGATGTTCGGCATCGCTGCCCGATACGCGGAACGCGTATGACGTGAACGTGCCGTAGCGCGTGGGCAGCGACGCCGTGGCGACGAGCGTCACGCACTCGTCGGCATGGCCATTGCCCGGCGTGGGCGATTGGGGACGCGAAGACATCATGAATTCAATCGAAACGTTCAGGAATGTAGGACTTGTGTGGATAGTACGTGACCGGAGTTTACCGCTAATCTGGAAACGTCACGCGACTGCCGCCGCCCGCCCGGCTATACTGGGGCTCATCGGGTGACACGCAGCACGCCTCGCATCGACCTGCACACGGAGAAAGCGAATGAGCACGACTGTCGCGCAGATTCTCAAGGCCAAGCCGGATTCGGGCCGCACCATCTACACCGTCAAGAAAACCGATTACGTCTACGACGCCATCAAGCTGATGGCGGAGAAGGGAATCGGCGCGCTGCTGGTCGTCGACGGTGACGACATCGCGGGCATCGTCACCGAGCGCGACTACGCGCGCAAGGTCGTCCTGCAGGATCGTTCGTCGAAGGCCACCCGCGTCGAGGAAATCATGACGGCGAAGGTGCGCTACGTCGAACCGTCGCAATCCACCGACGAGTGCATGGCACTGATGACCGAGCACCGGATGCGCCACCTGCCCGTCCTCGACGGCGGCAAGCTGATCGGCCTCATCTCGATCGGCGACCTCGTGAAGAGCGTGATTGCCGATCAGCAGTTCACGATCAGCCAGCTCGAACACTATATTCACGGCACGCCCGCGGTTACGTCCGTCTGACCCGCTCCAGCAAAAAAGGCCCAAACGCGTCAGCGTCTGGGCGGAAAGCCGCCGGAATGCGGCGACGGAGGTTCTGCTCCTGCGGGCGAACGACGCGCACGGCTGGCGCGCGTCTCTTCGCTCAAATAGTGCGCTCGGGCAGACCCGGGGACGTTCAGTTACCGAAATAGACCGAGTTCACGGGGTTCGGTGCTTCCCGCGTCATGCGACGGCCTGCTTGGCCGGCACCCGTGGCCACCGCACCGTAGCCGCTCGTATCGGCCTGCGCGAGCATCGGCTGATTCGGCTGGATCCGTTGTTCGGCGGCCTGGATGTTGTTCGGGTATTGCGAATCGCTCGCCAGCGGCTTGTAGCCATTCTGTTCGAGTTGCACGAGTTCGGCCTTGACCTGATCGCGCGTCAGCCCCTGTTCGGACTGCGCAAACGATGCGATCGGAGCGGCAAGGACGGATGCGGCGATGGCTGCGTAGATGATCGACTTCATGATTTACCTCCGGAATATGTTCTCGTTTGACGTCGCCTCGGCAGGACTGTCTGAAGCGAATGAATCCAGTGTAGTGCTCGTCATCCCAAGGGGAAACCCTTAGTTTGAACATACAGCGTTGCGATTTTGGAAAAAATCGCCCACTGTTTCTGGACGCGACTGCCATCACTTACTTCATCTACACAACAATCGCTGACGAAACGCCAACAGGCAGGTCACATGTCCGGAAGGTTGTGTTGTAGAATCGTAAGCTTATATTCGCCTGTCGATATCCCATCCACCATGCACGCGCACACGCCCCTTTCGGTTTCGCCGTCCGGCCCGGCCGGCGTGCGCGCGCACGCCGGCCATCCGGCGCATCCTCTCGCTCGACGCACGGCCCAGGCGCCGCTCGCCCCTGCCCGGCGCCTGATCTGACGGTTCTGTCTCCTCCCGGAGCCAGGTCAGACAGGCTCCGGGCGATCCTCATAGGCACGCCACGCCTGCCCCTGCCGATCATTTGGAGAACTTCCATGAAACAACGCCTTTATCAGTTGACCGAACTCGACGTCGCTCGCCTCGAGAAGCACGCCGAACACAACCCGCGCTTCCAGACGATGCTCGACACGCTGCTCGAGCGCGCCGACATCGTTGAGCCTGACACCATCAAGGCAAACGTCGTCACGATGAACTCGCAGATCACGCTGCTCGACGAAGCGACCCAGGAACAGGCCACCTGGACGATTGTTTATCCGGACGCCGCCAATCTTGAACTCGGCCGCCTGAACGTGTTCTCGCCCGTCGGCATGGCACTGCTGGGTACGCAACGCGGCCAGATGGTCAAGGTGATGCAGCCGAGCGGCGCCGAAAAGCTGATGAAGGTCGCCGCGATCGTGTTCCAGCCGGAAGCCAACGGCGAATACACGCGCTGACGCCGCCGGCCGGCCAGCGCCGCGCCGCACCGGGTGCAGAACGAAAAAAGCGAGGCACAGGCCTCGCTTTTTTGCGTCCGGACGATCCGGCTTGTCGTCATCGCATGCTGCTGACGAAAAAAAAGGCGCCCGAAGGCGCCTTTTTCGATGCTGCGAAGCGGGTTACCCCGCCGTCACGCTTAGAAGCGGTGACGCAGACCAACCGTTGCTGCGGTTTGGTTGATCGACGAGCTCGGCAGAACCGAGTTGTCGCCGTTGTAGATCGATGCGCCGATGCCGTTCTTCGCTGCACGCTGGTACACAGCTTGTGCGTAGACGTCCGTGCGCTTCGACAGTGCGTAGTCAGCTTGCAGACCGAACTGGTTCCAGTGCGTGCTGCCGTTGTTGATCTTCGCGTTCGTGTACGTGTAAGCAGCACCCAGGCCGAGAGCCGGCGTCAGGTTGTACTTTGCGTTGACTTCGTAGTTGTCGGTGCGCACCGAGCCCAGGCTACCGACTGCATTGTTGTCGAGACGCGCTTGCGTCCATGCAGCACCGACTTGCGCCGGGCCGAATGCATAACCAGCAGCAGCACCGTACGTGCGGACGCGGCCTTGGCTAGCGATGCCACCGATCGCCGACGACGTTGCGCCGTTTGCGTTCGTACCGTCACCCAGGTTCGCTTGCGAGTATGCAGCAGCCAGCTTCAGACCTTGGAACTGGTATGCAGCACCCGCGCTGTACGCACGGTTGTTGGCGAAGTTCGTGTTGTTCGAGAACGAGTACGTGCCGCCGAATTGCAGGCCAGCGTAGTTCGCGCTCGTGAACTTGACCGTGTTGTTCTGTGCGACATCGCCGTTCGTGCTCAGACGATCAAGGTTCAGCGGGTGCGCGAAGTACGTGCCGCCCCACGAGCCCGTTGCCGTCAGCGGCGCCAGGTAGTCTTGCGTTGCGTCGTATTGCTTACCCAGCGTGACCGTGCCGTACTGGCTCGACAGGCCGACGAAAGCTTGACGGTTGAACATGCCGCCGTTGCCATTCGCGAACTTGCCGTTACCGATGTTGAAGCCGCTTTCCAACGTGAAGATTGCCTTCAGGCCGCCACCCAGGTCTTCCGAGCCACGCAGGCCGAAACGGCTCTGGTCAATGCCCGAACCCATCGCCCAACGCGACTTGCCGTTGACCGGCAGGCCAGCTGCGTTGACGCCCGTTGCGACGTTGCTTTGGTAGGTGATGCCTGCGTCCAGCACGCCGTACAGCGTGACGCTGCTTTGCGCGTGAGCGACGGTAGCGAACGATGCTGCAGCTGCTGCAACGATCAGAGTCTTGTTCATTCGTGGAGCTCCCTTCTAAAAAGAGGCAGGTCTCGCGACCTTGTTTCATAAACGGTCTCAACCGCCCGGGAACGCCATCGGTCCTGCTGGCCGCGCCCGGATAGTTGCCCGTTTGGGAACCGTGAGTTTAGGGGTGTACCCTAGGGGCGCGATCCGCGAATAAAGAAATAAGCTTTTCCAGAACTAGAAATAATGAAAGTGGGGCCGCGTTATAAGTATTTGTTTTAACGCTTGTTTTTGGCCTCTTGACGGCAGCTTTTTGGAGGCTTTCATCGCATCATTCTTTCATGTCATCGTCTTGACGGTTGCATAGAAACAACAAACCACTCCGGGCAAACCCCATAAATCGGCAATTTTTACCCAATCCGACCTCGAATGCCGGGTTCCGGATTCCTGAAACGGGTCGGACAGCGGATAAACATCCGGTCGGACGGACGAAGCCGACGTCACGCAACCGCGCGGCTTGCCCGGACGGCCCCGTGCGGCGGCAGCAGCCGGCCCGGCCATCGGCCGTGACATGCGGTAACAGGCTTAACCGCCTGCGTAACCCGGCCCGTCGACCGGCAGACTAATGTAAGGCGAACCCGATTTCAGAATAGGACACGCCATGAATCGACGCTCGTTGTTGCGCGCCATCGGATTGACCGCCGCCTTTGTCGGCACCGGCTGGCTCCGCGCCGCCTCGGCCCAGCCCGCGCCGCCCGTGTACCGGCCGTCCGGCCCGAACCGCGTGCCCGGCGGGCCGCCCTACGCCGACCGCCCGGGCTTCGGGCCGCCGGCAGCCCGGCACGACCGCCGCCCGCCGCCGCCGCGGCCGCATGGCTATATATGGACCGACGGTTACTGGAGCTGGCAGCGCGGCCGCTATATATGGGTGTCCGGCCGCTGGGTCGCGCGGCGCCCGGGGCGTCGGTGGGTTCCCGGCTACTGGCGTCGCCAGGGGCAGGTGTGGATCTACGTCGACGGTTCGTGGCGCTAGGCCGCCGACCGGCTCCGGCCGATGGCGGGTCCGGAGCCTGACGGCACGCACGAACCCGCGCCGCTCGGGCATGGAATCATGGCGCCAGGCCGGGTGCGCGCGAATCCTGCGCCGCCTGCCCTTCTCAGGGACGATCCCGGCCGCCCAAACCGACGCCAAAGCCTCAATCGGGCAACACGCCGACAATCTACATACCCGCCGATCCCCGGCGCGCAATCCTGCATCGACCGGATTCCTGCCGCTCCCTGATCGCACACCGGCCAGCAAAGGGCGGCATGTTTCGTTCGCCCCGATGCCAAGCCATCGATCCGGGCGTCGCGTCGCAAGCGCATTGCCGCATGTCCGACCAACACGGCAAAGCTTCGCCCGGCCTTCGATCCCGACGAAACCCTTCGGATAACGAAATCATGTGCTGTCGATGCGAATGCATCCGGCCGTCTCTCGTCGCATCGCGCGCCATCTGCGACACACCGCCAGTCGACGAAACGATGCACGGTTCCGCTCAGCGCCCGCCGCCCTCCGACTCCCGCGCACGGCGGCGCGCCGCGCAGATCGCGCGATGATGTTCGTCGGCCCACCGGATCATCGCCTGCATCGGCGTCAGGAACGAACGCCCGAGGTCGGTCAGCGCATATTCGACGCGCGGCGGCACTTCGGCGAACAGCGTGCGGCTGACGAAGCCGTCCTGCTCGAGCCGCTTGAGCGTACGCGACAGCATCTGGTTCGACACATCGCCGATCGCGCGGCCGAGTTCGTTGAAGCGCATCGTTCCGCCGGACAGCGCTTCGAGCACGAGCAGGCTCCACTGGTCGCCGATGCGGTCGAGCACATCGCGGATCGGGCACGGCTGATCGAGTTCGACGGTTTCGTCGGCGGACGGCAACGGCATGGCGGGATTCTCTTTCACGGGCAACGCACGGTCATCGCGGTGTGACCTGTTCACACCGCGGTGACTTCTTGTGACGGGTTCGCGGCAACTGTACCATTCGATCGGCCCGGCAGCCGCCCGAATTCGCCAGTTCAACGAAGCATGACGATGCCGCGCGGCCTCGCAATTCGAGTAGCCGCGACGCCGGGGCTTCACGGCGAACCCTTTGCATCGCTGCGGCGCATGCGTGCCTGCAGCCACGCCCGCATGCCTCACCGATCAACACGATCGGCGCAACCCGCGGTCGCGCATCGCGCGCCGACCCACGAACCATCAGACAAGGAAAACGCTACATGTCATCGCTCCGCTCCCCCGTTCGCGCCGTAGCCGCATTCGTCCTGCTCGCCGCATCGGCCGCCGCGCTGGCCGCCGGCCCGGCCCAGCGCGACCTGGCCGCCGAGGAAGCGAACCGCCAGCTCGTGCTGACGTTCTACGACCGCTTCTTCAACAAACACGAAGCGGTCGAGGCCGCCGCCGTCGTCGCGGACGACTACAAGCAGCACAACCCGCACGTGCCGGACGGCAAGAAGCCGTTCGTGTCGTACTTCGTCGGCGCCTTCCAGAAGAACCCGGCATCGCGCGCACGCATCGTCCGCAGCGCGACCGACGGCGACCTCGTGTACCTGCACGTGCATGCAACCGAGCGTCCGGGCGATCGCGGCGAAGCGGTCGTCGACATCTTTCGCGTGAAGGACGGCAAGATCGTCGAGCACTGGGACGTGATCCAGCCGGTGCCCGAAACAGCCGCGAACAAGAACACGATGTTCTGACGCGCGGGGCCGGTGCGCGACGAAGCGCACTTCCCGTTGAAGGCCGATCCGGCCGCCGCACCGGCGAGGCGCGGCTGCCCCGCGCCGGCGAACTCCCCTACAATCGAGCATCGCCGCCGCGCCGGCCTCCGTCTCGCCTGACCGCACCGCCGGCCGCCCCGCCAGCGCGCGGCCGCACACGAAGCACGGCCGGCACACGCGGCCGTTCGCGAAGACGGTGTCAACGATGAGCCCCGCCCATATTTCCCTGAGCAACGCCGGCGACCTGGTCGCCAGCCTCGGCAGTCCGCAGTTTCCCGCCCGGCTTTGGGCATGGCTGCGCGAAACCGTCGACCCGCAGTCCCATTACAGCGTCGCGACGCGTTACCGGCGCGACGCGCCGTCGAAATCGGTCGACAGCGTCGACGTGCTGTTCTTCGCCGGCGGCGACGACCCCGACGGCACGCGCCACGCGCTCAATCTGTATACACAGGGCGAGTGGCGCACCGACACGCTGCTCCCGCATATCGAGCGCACCACCGATTCACAGCTCGTGTTCTCGTGCAACGAGGAAATCGACACGGCGACCGAATACGGCCGCCAATTCGCGCTCGGCGAGCTCGGCGAAGACTGCACACTGCTTGGCAGCGAGCGCGACTACGTCTATGCGTTCTCGCTGTTCCGCCGACGCGGCCAGCCGTCGTACACGCTGGCCGAACTGGCGCTGCTGCGGCAGCTCGGCGATTTCGTGCTGCCGCTCCTGGTCCAGCATGCGCGGCTCGCACGCCTGACGCCGCGCTCGGACGACGGCGCGCTGCTGCAGCGGTTCGAACAGCGGCTGTCGGCCAGCGGCGCGGCGCTGTCGCAGCGCGAACGGCTCGTGTGCCGCGCCGTGCTGCAGGGCCAACCCGTCCCGCAGATCGCCGACACGCTCGCGCTGAAGCCGAGCAGCGTGCGCACCTATCTCGGACGCGCGCTCGCGAAACTCGGTGTCCCGAACCGGGCCGGGCTGTTCGCGTGGTGCGTGACCGAAGAAGAGCAGCCGGAAGACCGTAGTCACTAGACGACGCCACCGCGTCATCGCAGCACCCGCCGCCCCCGCCGCCTTTGTCGCGGTTTGTCCTCAAAACGATGACAGACAGCCGGCCGCCCCGCTCCTAGTATCTGACTCACCCGACGACAGGAACGCGTCGGATGCCACGGAGACACGGAATGCCGCATACCGGATGGACGCCGGCCCGCACGGCCGCGAGCGCGCCGCCCATCGATTTGCCGATACGGACGCGTCGGCGAAACCGGCATGACGCGCCGGCGGCGGCCGGCCTTCGCCGCGGCCCACCGCCGCCCCTGCCGCGCAGCACCGGCACATAACGCCACACCCTATTCCAACCCGACCGGGTACACGCGACCGGACGAGCCAGACGGCCCGCCCGCGGGACACGTGCGCCCGTCGATCAGCCCCCGATCCGGAGGAGACACATGCAACACGCCGATACCATCTATCTGAACGGCCTGCTTTACACGGGCGATGCGCAGCGCCGCTTCGCGCAGGCGCTCGCCACGAAGGATGGCAAGATCGTCGCGGTCGGCCGCGACGACGACATCCGCCCGCTGGCCGGCCCCGCGACACGGATGGTCGACCTGGCCGGCCGGCTGATGCTGCCGGGCCTCATCGACGGTCACGTGCACCCGCTCGAAGGCCATCAGATCCTCGGCGACTTCGACCTGTCCGGTATCAACGATCCCGACGCGATCCTGCAGCGCATTCGCGCGTGCGCCGATGCGACGCCGAACGAACCGTGGGTCTATCTCGGCGGCGCCAACCTCGCCGCGTTCGGCGCGTATCCGACCCGCGAGCTGCTCGACCGGATCGTGCCCGACCGGCCGCTGCTCGTGGTCGGCTTCGACGTGCACAGCGGCTGTCTCAACACGAAGGGGCTCGAAGCGGCCGGCATCAACGCCGATACGCCCGATCCGACCGGCGGCGTTTACGAGCGCGACGCGGCAGGTGCGCCGAACGGCGTCGTGCATGAAGCGGCGTTCTACCGCATCTGCCCGATCATTCCGCAACTGAGCCCGGCCGGCTACCCGAAATCGCTCGCGAAAGCGCACGCGATGGCGCACGGTTTCGGCATCACGGGCTGGTTCGACGCGCGCGTCGAGGAGGCTGAACTCAAGGCCTACGCCGCCGCGCAACGCACCGGCACGCTCAAGGCCTACATGAGCGCGGGCCTCTATGCGAACCCGCGCCGCGACCCGCGCGAGCAGGTCGAACGCTTCGTCGCGTGGCGTCGCGAATACGAGTGCGACAACCTGCGCCTGCATACGGTGAAGATCTTCGTCGACGGCGTGCCGGAATCGAAGACCGCCGCGCTGCTCGAGCCGTATGCCGGCACCGACGACTGCGGCCTCGCGTTATGGAGCCAGGACGCGCTGAACGAGATCTGCCTGCTCGCCGATACGGCCGGCTTCGACCTGCACTTCCATACACTCGCCGACCGCGCGGTGCGCATGACGCTCGACGCGCTCGAGTACGTGCAGTACCGCAACGGGATGCGCGACCGGCGCGCGCAGCTCGCGCACCTGCAGCTCGTCGATCCGGCTGACATGAGCCGCTTCAACCGGCTCGGTGCGATCGCGAGCGTGCAGACGCTGTGGACGGCCGCGCGCGAGGAGCAGCAACAGCTCTATCGCGACCTGCTCGGCACCGAGCGCACCGCGCGCAATTACCCGTTCCGGAGCATGCGCAACGCGGGCGTGATGCTCGCGGCCGGTTCCGACTGGTCAGTCAGCACGATGGACCCGATGCAGATCATCCAGACGGGCGTCACGCACCTGCTGATCGACCAGCCCGACAGCCCGCCGTGGAATCCGCACGAGCGCCTCGACCTGCTCACGATGCTCGAAGCCTATACGGTGAACACCGCGTATGCGCTGCGCTTCGACGACTGCACGGGCTCGCTCGAAGCGGGCAAGGACGCGAGCTTCGCGATCCTCGACCGCAATCCGTTCGCGCACCCGGTCGAGACGTTCGCGCAAACCCGCGTGATCGAGACATGCTTCCGCGGCGAAGTCGTGTACGCCGCGCCGGGCTGGGCCGACTGAAGCGCGGATCGGGCGACCGTCAGGCGACGCCGAGCGCGAGCACCTGCTCGGTCGTCAGCACGTCGCCGAACGTGTCCGACAGCGCGGCCAGCGTCGCGCGATGGAGGTCGCGGTGCGGCACCGTGCCGCCGTCCGCGACATCGAGGTCGCGCGTGGCACATGCGTCGTCGACGACGATCACCGCATAACCGAGCGGCACCGCATCGCGTGCCGCGCCGGCAACGCACGCATGCGTCATCAGGCCCGTGACGATCAGCGTGTCGATGCCGGCCGCCTTCAGGCGCGCGTCGATGTCGGTCGTCGGGAACACGCTCACCGACGTCTTCTTCACGACCGCGTGATGCGGCGCCGGCTGCAGGTCCGCATGAAAGCGGAAACCGTCGCTGCCGTCGGCGAAGATCGGGCTGTCGGCCGTATCGACGTGCTGGACGTGAAACACCGGAATGCCCGCGCGATCGGCGAACGCGATCACGCGCCGCGCATTGTCCAGCGCGCGCGGTCCTTCCGGAATCGGCAGCCGGCCGCTGAAATATTCGTTCTGGAAATCGATCACCAGCAGCGCGGTGCGGGCGGCGTCGATCGACGTCGGCGCCGTCGCGCCTGCCACGGTACGGATGGTCGGATGTTGCATGGGTCGCTCTCTCGGTTGGCACATTGAACGGGATGGCGCGCCGGGCCTGCCGGCGCCGCCGGACGCGGCCTGGGGCCTCCCCGACCGCGAGGCGCCAGTGTCGGGCCGCGCGGCTTCACGCGACAGCGGCCCGCAGGACAACGTCCGACAGGATCGGGCCAACGTGCGCGAGCGCCTACGACAGCGCGGCCGTTCGCGCGCCCGGCCGCGTGCGTCCGTACGCGGCCATCATCACGAAGCTGAGCAGGAAACCCGCGCCGCCGATCAACAGCAGGCCGATCTCGCCGAACACCGGCAGCAGGTTCGTGAGCGCGCCCGTCACGACCCACGCGACGGCCATCACCGAACCCGCGACGCCGAGCGCCCAGCCCTGCCGGTCCGCGCTGACGGCATCGGAGAACGCCGTATACATGGTCGTGTACGCGACCATGTCGAAACAGCCGACGACCATCGCGAGCGCCCACAGCACGGGCTCGTGCGGAAACAGCGCGGACAGGATCTGGCCAACACCGGCAACCAGCAGGCCCGTCTTCGCGATATCGACCACACGCCACACGCGCAGCATCAGCCGCACGACGAACAGCAGGCCGAACACGAAACAGAGGCCGATCACGCCGCTGAACAGCCCGAGCCGTGCGCTCGTGTAGCCGAATTTCGCCTGCAGCAGCAACATGATGGTCTGCAGGTAGAGCCCGTAACCGACCTGCATCAGGAAGAACACCGCCGACAGGAACGCGACATTGCGCTGGCGCGCGGCCTCCCGGATGATCCGCAGCGGCAGCAGCGGATCGATGCGCGTGTCGCCGCGCGGCGCGACCGAATCGCGATACGACGCCCAGGTCCAGAACGCGCACGCCAGCGACAGCGCCGCAACCAGCACGAACGGCGTGCCGTAATCGAACAGCGGCGAGATCGTCCGGTCCGACGTGACGCCGCCGAGCACGGGGCCGACGATCACGCCCGCGCTGAACGCGAGCGACATGATGCTCATGTTGTACGCCTTGGTCTCGGGTGTGCTGAGGTCGGTGATCGCCGCCTGCGCGATGCCCTGGCAGCCGGCCAGCAGGCCGGTGAGCCCACGCCCCGCCAGCAGCAGCGCGACGCTCGCATGCCATGCGCCGGCCGCCATCATCGCGTAGCCGGCCGCGAGGCCGAGCACGCACAGCAGCATGATCCTGCGGCGGCCGTAGCGATCGGACAGTTCGCCCATCAGCGACGAGCCGAAGAACATGCACAGCGGGTAGATCCCGTAGCCGAGACCGAGGTAGAAATTGCGCGCGTGCGCGCCGGCGTCGGCCGGCAGGATGCCCGCGTGCGGATCGCTGAAGATCGCGGACATCATTGGATAAACGAGCCCGAACCCCATCGCGTCGATCGCGATGGCGAGCAGGCAGGGGCCGAGCAGCTTGTAGTCGAGCCGGGACATGGCGACCTTCCGGACAGAGTGGATGATCGCCCAAGCGTAATGATCGGGCAGCCGCCGCGGTAGGCCGCCGCCCGCGATGCTAATCATCGGCCGTGCCGATACCCGGCCCGACGCTGCAACCGATCGATCGCCGCGATGCCCGACGCCAGCTCCTGGCGCCCGGCCCGGGTCCGGTCAGACCCGGCGGCACGCGTCGACCTTCACGACGACAGCCGGACGATCCCGTAAGGATTGAACTTGAAGTCGTCTTCGTCGTGAGACGCGTCGTCGATCAGCAATGCACCGTGCGCGCGCAACGTCGCGTCGATCCCGTGCCGCACGATCTCGTCGGCAACGCCGTCGATGACGGCAACCGCGTCGCGATCGCTTCCGCGCGAACGCGGCACCTGCACGTCCGGCAGGCCGGCCAGATGAAAACCCACGCTTTCGAAGTAACCGTCCGACGCCAGCGGGCGCAACGCGAACGCCAGCCGGCACACGCGGTTCTGCGCAAGCGCATCGTCGGCGTCGGTCGCGACCGCGCCCATCCGGATCAGCTCCCGCCACCGGTGCAGCCCGTGCGCCACACCCGCGCTCTCGCCCTTGACCGCCACCGCGCCGGCGTCGATCAGCCGATCGACCAGGAACAGCGCGCCGATCGACGCACGCACGGCATTCTCCCGCGTCATGCGCGGGCCGAGCACATAGAGCACCGACTGGTGCGTGCCGACGGCTTCGTCGTCGGCCGGCCTCCACGCATCCGCTGCGACGCGGTCGCGGCAGACCTCGAACGAACGGCTCATCCGCTCGTCCGGCTCGGCGGCGGAATATGCGTCATCGATGCCGAACCCCGTCGCGAATTCCGCGATCACCGCGTTCGCCGCATCGCGCAGGTGCCGCAGTTCTCGATCCCTGCCGAGAAAGCACAGCACGTGACGCGGCTGCACCGCCGCTTCGCCCGACCACGCGGCCCGTCGGTCGGATTGCAGCAAAACGGCCGCGCGTGCCGTGCCGCCATCGAGCAGTTTCTTCAACCTTGAAAACATTTGCCATCCCCCACGCTGAGCTTGCGTGCCACCATCATAGCGGCCTGCGATGGCGCGGGGACAAACGCGTCGATGCGCTCGACGACAGCATCCGGATCGGGCAGCGATTGCCTGCCCGCCGAAATCGAACGGCAGCCGCCGCCCGTCGCTACTTGACGCTCAGCGGTTCGCCCTGAAATTGTCGGCGTGCGAGCACGCATGGCGCGCCGTCGTGCATGAACACGCTCGCGAGCAGCCCGAACGACGCCGCGAACAGCACGTACCACGCGGGCGCGACGGGCGATCCGCTCGCGTGCGTCAGCCACGTGACGATGAACGGCGCGAAGCCGCCGAAGATCATCACCGCGACGTTGTACGCGAGCGCGATGCCGGTCGATCGCGAGCGCGTCGCGAACTGTTCGGCGAGCGCGGTAGGCGCGGGGCCGTAGCAGATGCCGATGATCGTGCAGATCACGAGCTGCATCACGAGCAGGCGGCCGATGCTCGGCGCCGCGGCCAGCCACGAGAACAGCGGATACGTGACCGTCAGCATCGCCAGCATGCCGGCGATCAGCACGGGCCGCCGGCCGATGCGATCGGACACGATCGCGGCGACCGGAATCGTCACCGTCAGCAGCGCGACCGCCACCATCTGCACCTTGAAGACCTGGTCGAGCGGCAGCCCGAAAGTCTTGTGCGCGAACGTCGGCAGGTTGACGAGCATCACGTAGAACACGGCCGTGCCGGTGATCGTCTGCCCCATCGACACCAGCACGCCGCGCAGGTTGTCGCGCAGCACCCGCGACACGCTCGCCGGCGGCTCGACCGTCGACTTGCTCGCGTCGAGGAACGCCTCGGTTTCCTCCATGTGCCGGCGGATCCACAGGCCGACCGGCCCGATCAGCAGCCCAAGTGCGAACGGCACGCGCCAGCCCCAGCTGTGCAGCGCGGCCTCCGACAGCGACTGCGTGGCCCACGCGCCCATCGCCGCGCCCGAGAACACCGCGAGACACTGGCCGATCAGTTGCCAGGATCCATACAGGCCACGCCGGTTCGCGGGCGCGCTTTCGACGAGGAACGCGGTGGCGCTCGCGTATTCGCCGCCCGTCGCGAAACCCTGCAGCAGCCGCGCGGCGACGATCAGGATCGGCGCCGCCGGGCCGATCGTCGCGTACGACGGCGCGAACGTGATCAGCGCGATCGACAGCGTCATCAGGAAGATGATGAGCTGCATCGCGGCCTTGCGGCCCTTGCGGTCCGCATAGAGCCCGAGCAGGATGCCGCCCACCGGGCGCATGAAGAAGCCGACGCCGAACGTCGCGAGCGACATCAGCAGCGACGCGTACTGGCTGTCGGCGGGAAAGAACAGCCGCGCGATGATGCCGGAGAAGAACCCGTAAACGATGAAGTCGTACCACTCGAGGGTATTGCCGACGACAGCGGCAACCACCTGCCGATGCCGCGAGTTCCGACGTGAGTCGCGCATGCTTGTCTCCTGCAGTCTCATGGTGCCGCGCCGCATGGTTGCCGCGTTCCGCGGCAGGCATGGGCGAATCGGCTGTTCGTATCGCCGGCCGATGCGAGACAGGCCCGACGGACCCTCTCGGCCCGCGCGCACGATCGGCGTGAACCGATGATAGGGATGCCGAAATCCCGCATCAATTAACGCCTGCGGTAGATGATTAGCCGGAGATTAAATGTTTCCCCGGCTGGCCCTGCCGCGCGCAAACCCCGGAAATTCGCGCATTGTTGCGGCCGGGGTTCTGCGGCAGAATCGACGGCCGCCCTTCCCGTCGCCCGCATCATGCGCAACCGCATCAACGAAGAGATCACGTTCCGCAAGCTCGAGGTGCTGCTCGCCTTCATGGAAGCCGGCAGCCTCGCGAAGGCGGCCGAGGCGCTGGGCGTCAGCACGGTCAGCGTGCATCGTGCGCTGCATACGCTCGAGGAAGGGATGCACTGCGCGCTGTTCCGCCACGAGGGGCGCAACCTGATCCCGACCGACGCCGCGCTGGTGCTCGCCGAAGTTGCGGGCGAAGTGCTCAAGACGATGACCGACGGGATCCGCTCGACGCGCGAGGCGGCCGGATACGGTGCCGGCCAGTTGAAGATCGGCTCGCTCTATTCGCTGACAATCCGCACGGTGCCCGAGGTCGTGATCGCGCTGAAGGAGCGCCGCCCCGAACTGCAGGCCGAGCTCGTGCTCGGCTCGAACGCCGACCTGCTCGACAAGCTCAGGCAGGGCGCGATCGACGCGACGCTGATGGCGCTGCCCGAACCGGACGCCGAGATCGAATCGATCGCGCTGTTCGAGGACGAGATGTTCTTCGCCGCGCCGATCGATTCGCCGTATGCGCATCGCGATGCAATCGATCTCGGCGCGTGCCGCGACGAGCCGTTCGTGTCGCTCGGCGAAGGCTTCGCGACGCACCACGGCTTCACGGAGGCATTCCGCGCGGCCGGCGTCACACCGAATATCGTGATGCGGGTGGGCGACATCTTCTCGCTGATCAACCTGGTGTCGGGCGGCGTCGGCTGCTCGCTGCTGCCCGGCCGCGTGCGCGACCTGTTCGCGCACAAGATCGCGCTCGTGCCGCTCGCCGGCCCCACGATCCGCCAGACGATCGGCCTGAGCTTCCTGCACCGGCGCGAGCGCGACCCGAACCTGCTCGCGCTCGCGACCGTGTGCCGGCTGACGGTCAAGGGGCCGAACGCGCGGTGACGCGCGGGTCGATCCGCAACCCTCGCCTTTCCCGACCTTCCTTCCATTTCGCGCATCCGCATCGTCGCGATGCAAACAACGCGCGCTAGTCCGTTCGGACGGCACGAAGCGCGCGCTTTGTTGCGATCATGACCGTCATTCAGCGCACGGCACGCACACACGCGCCGCGCCACGGAGACGACATGAACGACCCAGTCCTCGGCCCCATCGACCAGATCGGCTACGTGGTCGCCGACCTCGACCGCAGCATCGCGCGCTGGCGCGCACGCCACGAGATCGGCCCGTGGACCGTGTTCCGCAACGTACGCCTCGACGGCCGCCATCTCGGCGAACCGGTGACGGTCACGATGGACGTCGGGCTCGCGTATCGCGGCGGTCTGCAGATCGAACTGATCCACGTGACGAACGACACGCCGTCGCCGTACCGCGATGCGAACGGGCAACCGCTCGTCGGCCTGCATCACGTCGCGTGGGTCGTCGACGATCTCGCTACCGCGGTGGCGCGGCTCACGGCGCGCGGCCTGCGCGTCGTGTTCGAAGCGCGCAACCCGGCCACGCGTGTTGCGTATCTCGACGACGCCGACGATCCCTGCGTGCGCGTCGAAGTGATCGAAGGCGCCGGCATGCGCGACATGATCGCGTTCGGCATCGCCGAAGCCCGCGCATGGGACGGCACCGATCCGGTCCGCATCATCGACGCGGCGGCCACCTCCGCGTGAGCGGGTCCGCGCGCGTCCCTTCTCACTCACAGGAGCAAGCAGCATGAAACGACTCGAAGGCAAGGTGGCGCTGATCACGGGCGGCGCCCGCGGCCAGGGCGAAGCGGAGGCACGCCGGTTCGTCGCCGAAGGCGCGCGCGTGGTGATCGCCGACGTGCTGGACGAAGCCGGCCAGCGCGTCGCGGCCGAACTCGGCGACGCAGCACGATTCCAGCATCTCGACGTGACGAGCGAAGGCGACTGGCAGGCCGCCGTCGATGCAACGCTCGCGCATTTCGGCCGGCTGGACATCCTCGTGAACAACGCGGCGATCCTGAAGCTCGTGCCGATCGAAGCGTGTTCGCTCGACGACTATCGCAAGGTGATCGACGTGAATCAGGTCGGCTGCTGGCTCGGCATGAAATCGGTGCTTGCCGCGCTGAAGGACGCGGGCGGCGGCTCGATCGTCAACGTGTCGTCGACGGCCGGGATGGAAGGCGTCGCGGGCGGCAGCGCGTACGTATCGAGCAAGTTCGCCGTGCGCGGAATGACGAAGGCCGCCGCACTCGAATTCGGCCGTCACGGCATTCGCGTGAACTCGGTGCATCCGGGCGGCATCGATACGGTGATGGCGCGCCCGCCCGAATTCTCGGATTTCGATCCTGCTTCCATCTATAGCGGCCTGCCGATCGCGCGCATCGGCAAGCCCGACGAAGTGGCCAGTCTCGTGCTGTTCCTCGCGTCCGACGAATCCACGTATTGCACGGGATCGGAATTCATCGTCGACGGCGGGATGCTCGCGGGCAGCACGTTTCACTGATCCGGCTCGACACGCCGGCAGGCCGTCGCGCTGCCGGAAACGGAAACGACAACGCCGCCGGTGGCCAGGCCCGCTCGGCGGCGTTGTCGTTCCGGGGCCAGTTGCCACGCGTCGTTCAGTATCCCTTCGGCTGGATCGACGGTGCGCCGACGCCGCGCGCCGCCTGCTTGCCGCCGCGTACGAAACGGCGCCCGTGCGGACCGTACACGCCGTCCGGTTCCGGATACAGCGTCAGCAGCACGAAATACAGTATCCCGCCCACTGCCAGCGACACCGGCACGCTCAGGTCGAGCCCGCCCGCGAGATAACCGAGCGGTCCGACGAACTGGCCCGGCAGGTTCACGAACGACAGCCCGACGAACGCGGCCGGCAGCCATGCACCCATCGCACGCACGTTCCAGCCGTGCGTGAACCAGTAGTGGCCGCCGCGCAGCCCGCGGTTGAACACCTGCAGATCGTCGCCGAGATAGTAGCCGCGGCGCGTCACGTAGCCGATCACCATGATCGCCATCCACGGGCAACTGAACGTATCGATCAGCGTCGAGAACGTCGCGACGCTTTCGACGAGGTTGAACCAGAAGCGGCCCACGAAGATGAACGCAATCGCGATCGTGCCGATCAGCAGCGTCGCACGCACGCGGTTCAGGAAACGCGGGAACATGCTCGATACGTCGAGACCGGTGCCGTACAGCGCGGTCGTGCCGGTCGACATCCCGCCGATGATCGCGATCAGGCACATCGGCAGCAGGAACCAGCGCGGCGAGACCGCGAGCAGCCCGCCGACGTAGTCGTTCGACGCGATGAACGCGGGCGCCTTCGACGCGATGATCGTGGCAGTCGCGAGGCCGAAGAAGAACGGCACGAAGGTCGCGATCTGCGCGGCGAACACCGCGCCCATCACACGATGCTTCCGCGTGTGCTGCGGGATGTAGCGCGCCCAGTCGCCGAGCGTCGACGCAAACGACACCGGGTTGCTCAGCGCGACCAGCACGGCGCCGACGAACGCGGCCCAGAAGCCCGCGCTGCCGAGTTGCAGCGTGCCGGCGTAATTCAGGTCGAACAGGCCGGCGAACGCGAACAGCCCGGCGACGAACAGGATGCTCGCGGCCCACACGGCGATCTTGTTGACCCACAGCATGAGGCGAAAACCGTAGATGCAGACGATCAGCACGAGCACCGCGAACACCAGGTAGGCCGTGCCGAGCGTGAAGCCGTTGACGGGCACGCCGATCATGTTGTGCGCGCCGCCGACGAGCGCGTCGCCCGAGCTCCACACCGCGAGCGAGAAGAATGCGATCGACGTGAGCAGCGCGAGGAACGAGCCGACGATTCGGCCGTGGATGCCGAAATGCGCGCCGGACGACACGGGGTCGCTCGTGCCGTTGCGCGGGCCGAACAGGCTCATCGGCGCGAGGATGCAGGTGCCGGCGAGCACGCCGAGCACGATCGCGGCGACGCCCGCCTTGAACGACAGCCCGACCAGCACGGGAAAACTGCCGAGCACCGACGTGGAAAACGTATTGCAACCGCCGAACAGCAACCTGAACAGATCGATCGGCCGCGCATAGCGCGATGCATCGGGAATGCGCTCGAAACCGAACGACTCGACCTGCGTAATCCTGCCTTCACCCATTTGTCTCCCACTCCTCTGGTGCGTCTGCACGGCCCGAGGCTGCGGCCATGCGACACATCGTCATCGATTCGCGGCCACTCTAAACCGGATCGAGGGGCGCAAATATCACGCATTCGAGACGTTTACGACGAAGGAGAACAATGTTTCCGGGCGGGTAGCCGGCCGGTTGCCGCGCCGCCCGTGCGGCGCGGGCGATGCAATGTCAGTGCACCTGCTCGGCCACCGGCGCGCGGCATGCGGCCAGGCCCCGCTGAACCGCCGGCCGGGCCTCGATATCGGCGAGCCAACGCTCGACGTGCGGGTATGCGGCGAGATCGAGATCGAGTTCGGACGCCGTGCGCAGCCACGGAAACGCGGCGATGTCGGCAATCGAATACCGCGACGACGCGAGATACGCCGATGCCGACAAGCGGCCGTTCACGACCCCATAGAGGCGCCGCGCCTCGTTCCGGTAGCGGTCGATCGCCTCCGCATTGACCGTCTTCGATGCACGCAGGAACCACCAGAGCTGGCCGAGCATCGGCCCGATGCCACCGATCTGGAAATGCAGCCATTGCTGGACCGCCGTGTGCTCGGCCAGCGTCTCGGGTTGCAGACAACCCGTCTTCGCGGCGAGATAGCCGAGAATCGCGCCGGATTCGAACACGGCCAGCCCGGTGTCGTGGTCGACGATGGCCGGAATCTTGCCGTTCGGGTTGATCGCGAGGAACGCCGGGCTGCGCTGCTCGCCGGCGGACAGGTTCACGTGCACGCGGTCGTGCGCGAGCCCGGCCTCTTCCAGGTAGATCGCGATCTTGTGTCCGTTCGGTGTGTCGGCCGTATAGAACGTAAGGGAGTGCGTCGAGGTCATGTCGGGTCCTTGTCATTCGGTTAGCGTTGCAACTGCAATCGTTGCAATTGCAATCCTATGCCGGGACCGGCGGCTTCGGCAACATGCCAATACTCGAAGGAGGGATATGCAGATTGCGCGATCCGGGCGGGCCGGACCGCGCAGGCGATGGCGCGCGTCCGACGCGCGTGCCGGACGCTTTTACCTGGCGCCGGCCGCCGCTTCGCGCGCCGCGGCGGTCACCCGATCGAGCGCAGCGGTCAACGCCGCCTGATCCTTGCCGGAGAACTGGCCGAGAAAGCGTTCCGCGACCGTCGACTGGTACACCTTCCACATCTTCTTGCGCAGTGCCCGCCCCTTGTCGGTGATGCTCGCATAAGCGGCGCGGCCGTCGTCGGCCGAACGGGCGCGCGTGACGAGCCCCTCCTGCTCGAGCCGGTCGACGAGCCGCGTGAGGTTGTAGCGCTCGATCGCAAGCACGTCGGCCAGTTCGTGCATCCGGCGCGTGCCGTCGGGCCCGCTTTCGAGCCCCCACAACGCGTCGTACCACGCATACGCGGGCAGGCCGGCATCCGCGAGGCGCCGCTCGATCTCGCGAATCATCGTCCGGTGCGCGCGGACGAACGAGAACCACAGATCGGGTTCGGGTGCGCTCATGTCAGGTCGTTCCTTTCATTTAATTGCAGTTGCAATCAAATTTTACCTCGATACGATTTCCCTTCACGTCATTGCCATTGCCGTGGCATGCACACCCATCGGCGGGCCGATCCGCGCGGTCGTCGACGACCGCGCGATGTCGCGCCGCCCCGCCCGCACTACTGCCCCGACTGCGCGAGCGCGCGTTGCCCCGTTCCCGACGGCCAGCCGCCCGCGAGCGCCTTGTACAGCGCGACCGTCGACGCCGCGCTGCGCATCCGGGCGTCGGCTGCCGCATCCTGCGCCTGCAGCAGCGTCCGTTGCGCATCGAGCACTTCGTAGTAGTCGATCGCGCCGGCCGAGAAGCGCGTCTGCGCGAGCTGCGCGGCCCGCGCGCTGTCGTCCGCCGCACGCACGAGGTGCGTTGTCTCGTCACGCGTGCGCGCGACGCGCAGCAGCGCGTTCTCGGTCTCCTCCAGCGCGCCGAGCACGGTCTGCCGGTACTGCGCGAGCTGGCCGGCCGCTTCCGCGTCGCTCGCGGCGATCCGTGCGCGCACCCGGCCGACGTCGAGGAACGACCAGTCGATGCCGAGCGCGATCAGGTTCGTGTCGCTGCCCGCGCGAAAGAACCCGTAGCTGCTCGTCGCGCTGCCGAGCAGCCCCGACAGCGTGAAGCGCGGAAACAGGTCGGCCGTCGCGACGCCGATGCGCGCGGTCGCCGCGTGCAGCCGTGCTTCGGCGGCCGCGACATCCGGGCGCCGGCGCAGCAGGTCGCCCGGTGTGCCGGGATCGATGTCGGCGGCCAGCGCCGGCAGCGGCACGGGCGTGCCGGCCGAAGCGGCGGCTTTCGGCATGTCGAACCGGCCGATCAGCGCATCCGGCGTCTGCCCGGTCAGCACCGCGAGGCGGTGCTCGTCGACACCGATCGCGGCTTCGTTCACCGCAATCCGCGACGTCGTCGATTCGTACTGCGCCCGCGCGCGCGCCGCATCGAGCTCGGAGCCGCGCCCCGCGCCGACCCGCGCATTGATCAGCGCGAGCGTCTGCTTCTGGTTGTCGGCGTTCTCGCGCGCGATCCGCAACCGCTCCTGCGAGCCGCGCAGGTCGACGTACGTGCTCGCGACCTCGCCGGCGATCGCGACCCGCACCGCGCGCACGTCGGCCGCGCTGGCAGCCGTTTCCGCGCGCTGCGACTCGATCGAGCGGCGCACGCGGCCGAACAGGTCGAGCTCCCACGCGGCATTGATCCCGATGCTGGACGTCGGCGTATCGCGCTGGCTGCGCGGCGCACCGAACGCCTGGTCCTTGCTCATCAGCTGATGACCGATCTGGCCGCTCGCGGTAATCGTCGGATAACGATCGAAGGTCGCCTGCGACAGCAGCGCATTCGACGCGTCGTAGCGCGACACGGCAACCTGCAGGTCCTGGTTCGCCGCGAGCGCCGCATCGATCAGCTGCGTCAGCGCCGGATCGCCGAAGCCGCGCCAGAACGCGGCATCGGCATCGGCCGACGCGTCGGGCGGCAGATCGGACGGCGACGCATCACGCTGCGTGGCCGGATGCGCGTCACGTGCGAACCGCGCGGCCGTGGCCGTGTCGGGCCGCTTGAAATCGGGGCCGACCGCGCACGCGGCGAGCGTCACCGACATCGCGAGCGCGGAAAGACGGAAAGCGGCGCTCATCGGTTTTCTCCTTCAAGGGTGCCGTGCTGTTCGCTCCAGACGGCCGGCGTACCGCCCGCGAGCTTGCGGATCGCCACATAGAACACGGGTGTCAGGAACAGCCCGAACAGCGTGACACCCAGCATCCCCGCGAACACGGTGATACCGGTGGCCGCGCGCACTTCGCTGCCCGCGCCGCTGCCGATCAGCAGCGGCACCGAGCCCGCGATGAACGCGACCGACGTCATCACGATCGGACGCAGCCGCAGCTTGCACGCGTCGAGCGCGGCCTCGATCACGCCCTTGCCCTGGATTTCTAGTTCGCGCGCGAACTCGACGATCAGGATCGCGTTCTTGCACGCGAGCCCCATCAGCACGACGAGACCGACCTGCACGAACACGTTGTTGTCGCCGCCCGACAACCACACGCCGAACAGCGCCGCACACATGCACACGGGCACGATCAGGATCACCGCGAGCGGCAGCGTCCAGCTCTCGTACAACGATGCGAGCACGAGGAACACGAGCATCACCGCGAGCGGGAACACGACGATCGCCGCGTTGCTCTGCGTGACCTGCTGGTAGCTGAGATCGGTCCATTCGAGCGTGATGCCGGGCGGCAGCACCTCCTTCGCGATCTGCTGGAGCTTTGCGATCGCCTGCGACGACGACATCACCTTCGGATCGGCGTCGCCGATCAGGTCGGCGGCCGGATAACCGTTGTAGCGGACGACCGGGTCGGGTCCATACGCGGGCCCCACCGTCACCATCGAGCCGATCGGCACCATCTCGCCCTTCGCGTTGCGCGTGCGCAGGTTCGCGATGTCGGCGGCCGTCTGCCGGTGACCGGCATCGGCCTGCGCCATCACGCGGTACACGCGGCCGAACACGTTGAAGTCGTTCACGTACATCGAGCCGAGGTAGACCTGCAGCGTGTTGAACAGGTCGGTCAGCGCGACGCCCTGCGCCTTCGCCTTCAGCCGGTCGACCTTCACCTCGAGCTGCGGGATGTTCGCCTGGTACGAACTGACGGGGTAACTCATCCCCGGCGTCTTCGCGACCGCCGCCTGGAACGCGGTGAGCGCGTTCTGCAATTCGCCGTAGCCGAGCCCGCCGCGATCCTCCAGGTACAGCGAGTAACCCGAACCGTTGCCGAGGCCCTGGATCGGCGGCGGCATCAGCGCATAGGTGATGCCGCCGCCAATGGCCGCGAAACGCGCGTTCAGGTCCGCGTTGATCTGTGCGGCGCTGCGGTGGCGCTGGTCGAACGGCTTCAGGATCACGTACGAGTTCGTGATGTTCGGCGTGTTCACGCCCTGCAGCGCATTCAGCCCCGCAAACGCCGGCACCATCTCGACCCCGTCGGTGCCGAGTGCGATCTTCGTCATCTGCTCGGTCACCGCGCTGGTGCGCGCGAGCGACGCGCCTTCCGGCAGCTTCGCGCCCGCGAACAGGTACAGCTTGTCCTGCACGGGGATGAAGCCGCCCGGCACCGCGTTGAACAGCAGCGCGGTGGCCGCGAGCAGCGCCGCATAGACCGCGAACACCGCGCCGCGCCGCTTCAGCGTGCGCGCGACGACGCCGTGATAACGACCGGAGCTGCGCTCGAAGAAGCGGTTGAATGGATGAAACAGCCAGCCGAACGCACGGTCGAGCGCACGCGTGAGCGCATCCTTCGGCGCGCCGTGCGGACGCAGCAGCTTCGCGGCGAGCGCGGGCGACAGCGTCAGCGAGTTGATCGCGGAGATCACCGTCGAGATCGCGATCGTCACCGCGAACTGCCGGTAGAACTGGCCGGTGACGCCCGACATGAATGCCATCGGCACGAACACCGCGCACAGCACGAGCGCGATCGCGACGATCGGCCCCGACACCTCGCGCATCGCCTGATGCGCGGCATCGCGCGGGCTCAGCCCCTGTGCGATGTTGCGCTCGACGTTCTCGACGACGACGATCGCATCGTCGACGACGATCCCGATCGCGAGCACGAGCCCGAACAGCGTCAGCGTGTTGATCGAATAACCGAGCAGATGGAGAAACGCGAACGTGCCGACCACCGATACGGGCACCGCGACGAGCGGAATGATCGATGCGCGCCAGGTCTGCAGGAACAGGATCACGACGAGCACAACCAGCACGACGGCCTCGATCAGCGTGTGCTGCACCGCGCGGATCGATTCGCGCACGAACACCGTCGGGTCCCACACGGGGCGGTACGCGACGCCGGGCGGGAAGCGCTTCGACAGCTCGTCGAGCTTCGCATACACGGCCTTCGCGACGTCGAGCGCGTTCGCGCCCGGCGACAGGAAGATGCCGACCACGGCCGAATGCTTGTCGTTGAAATACGAGCGCAGCGTGTAGTCGCCCGCGCCGAGCTCGATGCGCGCGACGTCGGACAACTTCACGACCTGGCCATCGTCGCCGTTGCGCAGCACGATGTCGCTGAACTCCTGCACCGTGCGCAGCCGGCCGCGCACGTTGATCGACACGAGGAAGTCGTTGGCCTTCGGCGACGGCTCCGCGCCGAGCTGGCCGGCCGACACCTGCACGTTCTGCTCGCGCACCGCGGCAATCACATCGCTCGCGGTCAGCCCGCGCGACGCGAGCCGGTTCGGATCGAGCCACAGCCGCATCGCATAATCGCCGGAGCCGTACACGCCGACGTCGCCGATGCCGGTGAGCCGCGACAGCTCGTCCTTCACGTGCAGCGTCAGGTAGTTGCGCAGGTACAGCGAATCGCGGCTGTTGTCCGGCGAATAGAGGCTCACGTACATCAGCGGCGTCGGTGACTGCTTCTGCGTGGTCACGCCGTACTGGCGCACCTCGTCGGGCAGGCGCGACAACGCCTGGCTCACGCGGTTCTGCACGCGCACGGCGGCCGTGTCGGGATCGACGCCCTGCAGGAACGTGACGACGACCTGCAGGCTGCCGTCCGACCCGGCAACCGACTTCATGTACATGATGCCTTCGACGCCGTTGATCGCCTCTTCCAGCGGTTCGGCGACCGATTCGGCGATTTCCTTCGGGTTCGCGCCCGGATACGTCGCACGCACGACGACGCTCGGCGGCACGACTTCCGGATATTCGCCGGCCGGCAGCATCGGTATCGAGATCAGGCCGATCGCGAAGATGACGATCGACAGCACGATCGCGAAGATCGGCCGGTCGATGAAGAATCGGGAGAAATCCATCACATGTCTCCCGTTATTGCGCGGCAGGCGCGCCGGCATCGGCCACGGCCTGCGTGCCGCCGGTGCCACCATTGCCGTTGCCATTGCCGGTACCGGCGTCGGCGTCGGCGCGTGCGGGCAATGCCTTCGGCTTCACCTGCGCGCCCGGATAGTAGATCCGCTGCACGCCGTCGACGACCACGCGGTCGCCCGCCTGCAGCCCCTTCTCGACGATCCGCTCGCCCTCGAACTCGCGGCCGGTCGTCACGTCGCGGCGCAGCGCCTTGTCGCCGGGGCCGATCACGTACACGTACTTGCGGTCCTGGTCGGTGAGCACGGCCTTGTCGTCGACGAGCAGCGCATCCTGGTCGCGGCCGCTGACGAGCTGCACGCGCGCATACAGGCCCGGCGTGAACGTGTGATCCGCGTTCGTCAACCGCACCCGCGCGCGGATCGTGCCGGTTTGCGGGTCGAGCCGGTTGTCGAGGAAATCGACGGTGCCCGCATGCGGAAAGCCCGTCTCGTTCGCGAGGCCCACGCGCACCGGATCGGCGCCGATCGCGCGATGCTTCGGATCGGCGCGGCGCGCGTTGTAGCGCAGGTAGCTCTGCTCGTCGCAGTCGAAATACACGTAGACGGGATCCTGCGACACGACCGTCGTCAGCAGCGTGTCGTCCGCGCGGGCGAGGTTGCCGACGGTCGCGACCGCGCGGCCGACGCGGCCCGCGATCGGCGCGCGCACTTCGGTGAAACCGAGATTGAGCTTCGCGTCGGCAACGGCCGCGTCGGCCGCTTGAAGGTCCGCGCGTGCCTGCTCGGCCGTGGCGCGCGCGTTGTCGAGTTCTTCCTGCGACGTTGCATGCGCATCGATCAGCGTCTGCACGCGCTTGAGCTGCACGTTCGCGAGGCTCGCGGCCGCGCGGGCCCGCTGCTGCTGCGCGTTCGCACGGTCGAGCGCGATGCGGTACGGGCGCGGGTCGATCTCGAACAGCAACGTGCCCTGCGCGACGAGGTCGCCCTCCTTGTAGGCGACACGCTGCAGATAGCCGCTTACGCGCGGCCGCAAATCGACCGCGTCGACCGCTTCGACGCGTCCGTTGAATTCGTCGGCGAGGCGGACCGTGCGCGGCGCGACGGTTGCGACGCCGACTTCGGGAACAGAATAGGCTGACGCTGCGCCTTTGCCGTCGTGACAGCCCGACAACGCCAGCAGCAGTGCGCAAGCGGCGCCCAAAGGCGACGTCCTGCGTAGGGATAAGGAAACCATGATGCCTCGCGACGGGTTAAACTGCCGCGTAGCATAAAAGTTGAAGTTAACTTCAAGTCAAGCTTTTCCCGGAGAACGTCATGGGTACCCCGGAAGAACCGAAATGGCCGCTGATGTCGATCCGCGAAGTGGCCGCACGCAGCGGCGTGCCGGCGTCGACGCTGCGGTTCTACGAGACGCGCGGGCTCATCAAGTCGCACCGGAACGGCTCGAGTCACCGCCACTATTCGCGCGCGGTGCTGCGGCTGATCGCATTCATCGTGTTCGCGCAGAAGATCGGCTATTCGCTCGACGAGATCGCCGAGCAACTGGTCAGCCTTCCTGAAGACACCGCCCCGAGCAACAAGGACTGGCAGCGGCTGTCGCGCGGCTGGAAGCAGCGCGTCGCGAGCCGGATCGAGGAACTGCAGCGGCTCTACATCAACCTCGACGAGTGCATCGGCTGCGGCTGCCTGTCGCTGAAGCGCTGCAAGCTGACCAACCCGGAGGATCGCGCGGGCCGCAACGGGCCCGGCGCGCGGCGCTGGCTCGGCGACAAGCCGCCCACGGACGTCGAATGATGCGCGGGCCGCGCGCCGCGCTCAGTCGCCGACGAGGTTGAGCGCGGCGTCGAGCACGGCCTGCCGGAACGCGTCCCGCTGCGTCGGCAGCGACGTGTACTCCAGCATCATGTGGCTGTACGACACCGTCGTGCCGATCGCGCTCGCGAGCATGAAGAACAGCACGTTCGGATCGACCGCGCGGATCGCGCCGGCCTGCACGGCGTCCGACAGCAGCGGGAACATCACCTCGTGATACGGCCGCACGATCCGCTCCTGCAGCCGGTCGAGCCGCCCGCCCACTTCGGTCGCCGCCGTCGAGAAGAACATCCCCATGTCGGGCTCGTCGAACTCGTGATCGACGCATAGCTCGAGCGCACGCCGCACGCGGTCGCGATGCGGCAATGACGACGTGTGCAACGCACGCAGCGCGTCGAACATCGGCGTGGCCAGGTCGACGATCTGCTCGACGACCGCCAGCCACAACGTTTCCTTCGTACCGAAATGATGGGCGATCAGCGCCGCGTCGATCCCCAGCTCGCGCGCGACTTCGCGCACGCTCGTCGCGTCGTAGCCACGCTTCGCGAACGTGCGGCGCGCGGCCCGCAATATCACGTCCGGACCGACGGACGCATCCGCCAGCGGCCGCCCGCGCGTACGCCGCTTCGACGGCGCGCGCTCAGTGACTTCAGCCACGTTTTCCCGCTCCCCTTGAATGGTTCGAATGCCCGTGTTCGGGCCCCGGTTTCACGTCGCCGGAACCGGGCTGCCTGCCCCACTCCGTTGACACGCGGAGCCGGGAAGCGCTAGGATCATACATTATTCATCACGTGATGATTTATCCATGACAACCCCTAAACGCATCGTCATCGTCGGCGGCGGGATCGCCGGACTGCAGCTCGCGACCCGCCTGGGCGAGCGTCTCGGCCGGTCCGGGCAGGCTCAGGTCACCGTCGTCGACCGCAGCCCGACCCATATCTGGAAGCCGATGCTGCACACGATCGCGGCCGGCACGCGCGACGTGCAGCAGCAACAGGTGATCTTCCTCGCCCATGCGCGCGACCACGGCTACACATACCAGCCCGGCGAACTGACGGGGCTCGATCGCGCGCGACGCCGCGTGCAGCTCGGCGAGATCCGCTCGCAGAGCGGCGACGTGGTGATCGAGGCGCGCGAACTCGACTACGACGTGCTGATCGTCGCGCTCGGCAGCCAGGCCAACGATTTCGGCGTGCCGGGTGTGCGCGAGCACTGCTACTTCATCGACAGCCAGCAGCAGGCCGAAACCTTCAACGAAGCGCTGCGGATGCGCGTGTTCCGCAGCATCGCGCGCGACGAGCCGTTTCGCGTCGCGATCGTCGGCGCGGGCGCGACGGGCGTGGAACTCGCGGCGGAACTGAGCCGCTTGCTGGAAGTGGCGCAGGCGTACGGCGACGCGACGGTGCGCGAGCGACTTCAGCTCACGCTGCTCGAAAGCGGCCCGCGCATCCTCGCCGCGTTTCCGCCGCGAATTTCCGCGTCGGCGCAGCGGCGGCTCGAACAGATCGGCTTTCGCGTGCTGACGTCGACGCGTGTCACGGCGGCGGATGCGAACGGCTTCCACTATGGCGACGGTTCGTTCGCGGAAGCGGACCTGATGGTCTGGGCGGCCGGCGTGAAGGCGCCCGATTTCATGCAGGCGCTGGACGGGCTCGACACCAACCGCGCGAACCAGATCGTCGTCGGGCCCACGCTGCAGGCGACGGCCGACGAGCACGTGTTCGCGATCGGCGATTGCGCGAGCCTGTTGCCCGACGGCCACGAACGGCCGCTGCCGCCGACCGCACAGGTCGCGACGCAGCAGGCCGAGCATCTCGCGAAGCACCTGCCCGCGTGGCTCGACGGCACACCGATTCCGCCGTTCGCCTTTCACGATTTCGGCGCGCTCGTGTCGATCAGCGACTACGACGCGTTCGGCACGCTCGGGCAGTTCGGGTTCTTTCGCGGCGGCTTCATCCAGGGGCGCTTCGCGCAGTTCAGCCACCTGATGCTCTACCGGCGGCACCAGCAGGCGCTGCACGGCTTCTCCAAAGCGACCCTGCTGTGGCTCGCCGAACGGATCAACGGCTGCGTGCAGCCGCGCATCCGCCTGTCGTGATGCCGCGCGTCGCGGCACCGCGTAACGTTTCGAGGAACACCGACATGAATAACCGTATAGCGCCCTGGCTCATGACCGTTGCCGCGATCGGCAGCTTCGACATGCCGTCCGTCTCGTGGGGCGAGCCCCGGCGGCGCAGCGTGACGCGCGACCGGCTGCCGTCATGGGATGCGACGAGCCGGCCGACCATCAGCGTGCTCGAACGGCCCACGGCCGACACCGTGATGATTTCGTGGCGCGACGCCTGCACCGGGCACTACGGCTACCAGAAGTGGCGGCTGTTCACGACGCGCAAGCGCGGTGTCTGCGCGCTGTCGGGGCAGCCGATCGCGATCGGCGACAGCGTCTATGCGCCGCAATTGCTCGGTTCGACGCCGGGCAACGCCGCCGCGATGGTGCTGGCGGCGTGCATCGACGAAGCATTGACGGTCTAGCGTCAGACCGGGTTCGCGCGGCCCGCGCCTTGGGCCGGATCGCTACCCTGCCGCTCGAGTTCGGCGTCGAGATGCGCGGCATGCGCCTGCGCTTCGGCTTCCGACATCAACTCGCCTTCCCACTTCGCGACCACCGCGCTTGCGATCGAGTTGCCCACCGCGTTCGTGGCCGAACGGCCCATGTCGAGGAACGTATCGACACCGAGGATCAGCAGCAGCCCGGCTTCCGGGATGTTGAACTGGTGCAGCGTCGCCGCGATGACGACGAGCGATGCGCGCGGCACGCCGGCCATCCCCTTCGACGTGAGCATCAGGATCAGCAGCATCGTGATCTGCGTACCGAGCGACAGGTGGATGTTGTAGGCCTGCGCGATGAACAGCGACGCGAACGTGCAGTACATCATCGAGCCGTCGAGGTTGAACGAATAGCCCATCGGCATCACGAAACTCGAGATCTTGCGACGCACGCCGAAACGATCGAGCGCATCGAGGATCTTCGGATACGCGGCTTCCGAGCTTGCGGTCGCGAACGACAGCATGAACGCTTCCTTGATCAGCACGAGCAGCTTGAACACGCGGCGGCCGAGGAACAGCAGCCCGGCAGCGACGAGCGTGCCCCACAGCAGCACGAGGCTCACGTAGAAGTCGCCCATGAACACCGCGAACTTCAGCAGGATCGACAGCCCGTTGATCGCCACCGTCGACGCCATCGCGGCCATCACCGCGAGCGGCGCGAGCTTCATCACGTAGCCGGTGATCTTGAGCATCACGTGCGCCAGCTGGTCGATCGCCGCGACGAGAATCTTGCCGCGCTCGCCGAGCGCCGACAGCGCGACACCGAAGAACATCGAGAACACGACGATCTGCAGGATCTCGTTGTTCGTCATCGCCTCGGCGAACGACTTCGGCACCATGTGGCCGACGAAGTCCTTCAGCGTGAACTTGGACGTCGCGAGATGCGCGGACGCGCCGATGTCCGGCAACGGCAGGCCGAGGTTCTCGCCGGGGCGCAGCAGGTTCGCCATCAGCAGCCCGAGCAGCAGCGAGATCAGCGACGCGGTGACGAACCAGCCGAGCGCCTTCACGAACACGCGCCCCACGGACGACGCATCGCCCATGTGCGCAATGCCGACGACGAGCGTCGAGAACACCAGCGGGCCGATCACCATCTTGATCAGCCGCAGGAACACATCGGACACGAGCGAGATGTAGCCGGCGATTTCCGCGGCGGACTGCTTGTCCGGAAGTTGCGTGTAGATCAGGTAGCCGATGAAGATGCCGGCCGCCATCGCGAGCAGGATCCAGCCTGCAGCGGACATTCGTTTGTTCATAACGGGATTCGACGCACGGTGAAGGTGTTGAAGGACGAAAGGCGCGCGGCCCGGGGTCCTGTCGGGCCTGCGAATGTCCGCGAACGGACGCGCTGCCGCCGCACCGTCGTTCGCGCAAGGGCGAACGCGGGCGGCAGCGGTTCAGCGTGAAGCGATCGGATCAGTAGCCGATCGCCGACCCGGCCGGGCGGCGCGGATCGTTGTAGCCGTAGATGAAGCCGGCGCGCACGTTGCCGGATACGGACGAATCGTTCCCGGAACTCTGGCGGCTCGCCGCTTCGGTGCCCGGCAGGCCGACCATGATCAGCTCGGCGGCGCCCCACGGCGTTTGCTCGACCATCTTGTAGCCCATGTTGCGCAGGATCGCGAGCGTGTCGGGCGACAGGCCGTAGGTTTCGTAATAGACCTCGTCAGGCAGCCACTGGTGATGAATGCGCGGCGCGGCGACCGCATCCTGCGGCGTCATCCCGTAGTCGATCACGTTCAGCACGGTCTGCAGCGTGATCGTGATGATCCGCGAGCCGCCCGGCGAACCGACCACCATGAACACCTTGCCGTCCTTCGTCACGATGGTCGGCGCCATCGACGACAGCGGACGCTTGCCCGGCGCGATCGAATTGCGCGTGCCCTGCACGAGGCCGAACAGGTTCTGCGCGCCGACCTTCGTCGTGAAGTCGTCCATCTCGTCGTTCAGGAAGAAACCCGTGCCCGGCGCGATGACCACGGCGCCGAAGCGGCCGTTGACCGTATAGGTCGTCGACACGGCATTGCCGTCGTGGTCGAGGATCGAGTAATGCGTCGTCTCCGGCTTCTCGTGAATACCGACGCCGGGCTGCACGTCGACCGACGGCGTCGCCGTATCGGCGTGGATGCTCTTGCGGATCTGCGCCGCGTAGTCCTTGCTCGTCAGCTTCGCGATCGGGTTGTCGATGAAGTTCGGATCGCCCAGCAGCGTATTGCGGTCCTCGTACGCGTGGCGCATCGCTTCGGTCATATAGTGGATCGACGCCGCGGAGTGATAACCGAGCTTGCGCAGGTCATACCCTTCGAGGATGTTCAGCGTCTCGCACATCGTCACGCCACCCGAGCTCGGCGGCGGCGCCGACACGAACTCGTAGCCGCGATACGTGCACTTCAGCGGGGCCATGTCTTCGGCACGATAGGACGCGAAATCGGCCGCCGTGATCAGGCCGCCCGCCTGCTTCGACGCCGCCTCGACGCGCTTCGGGATCTCGCCGTGATAGAACGCGTCGGGCCCCTGCTGCGCGATGCGCTCGAGCGTGCGGGCCAGGTCCTTCTGCACCAGACGGTCGCCCGGCTGCAGCGGCGTGCCGTCCGGCCGCAGGAAGATGCGCGCCGCGTCCGGGTCCTTCCTGAAACGTTCGATCGTCGTGTCGAGGATGTCCGTATCGCCGCGCGTCAGCACGAAGCCGTCGCGTGCGAGCCGGATCGCCGGCGCCATCACCTGCTGGCGCGTCAGCTTGCCGTACTTGCGCTGCGCGAGATCGAGCCCGGCGACCGTGCCCGGCACGCCGACGGCGCGATAACCGTACAGGCTTTCGCCCGCGCGGACGTTGCCCGACGCGTCGAGATACATGTTCGCCGTCGCCGCGGCCGGCGCGGTTTCGCGGAAATTGATGAAGCGGTCGCGGCCGTCGGCCAGGTGCACCGTCATGAAGCCGCCGCCGCCGATATTGCCGCAGCACGGGTTGGTCACGGCCTGTGCATAACCGACCGCCACTGCCGCATCCACCGCGTTGCCGCCTTCCTTCAGGATGTCGACGCCGATCTGCGACGCGAAGTGCTGCGACGACACGACCATGCCGTTCTTCGCTTCGACCGCGGGGTCCGAAGCGGCGAACGCGCACACGCTCATGGCCGACAACAGGGTGAGTACGACGAGCCGCCTCATGACGGAATCCTCCAGACAAATGGCCGGGCCAGGCCGGGATGCGCCGCCACGCCATCGCGTGCCGACGCTGCCAATCCGTCATGTAATAAACAATACATTCCGGCGAGGCCGCGATCATAGCACTCGCTTTTTTATGCCAAAACCTAGGGTTATCACTGAATTTGAAGCGAATACCCGCGGAAAGAGTTTTCGAGAAATGTTCGTTTCATTACATTACTGGCCGGACCCTCTGCAGAGTGATACGTCCCTCTAATTCCGGACCGTGCGCGGCCCGCCGCACGTCAATCGGCTAACATGCATGGAGTCCCGGCAGACACCCGTCTGCCGTTTGTCATTCAGATAAGAGAGCTGGAGTGCCCGATGGGGACGAGCATCAGGGCGTTGCTGTTATCCCAGATGGATAGCTTCACGCCGTCGGAACAGAAGGTCGCGCATGCGTTGCTGGATCGCTATCCGAGTCTCGGCCTCGGGCCGATCGCGAGCGTCGCCAAGCAGGCTGAAGTCAGCGATCCGACCGTGTTCCGCTTTGTCGTCCGGATCGGCTTTCCGAATTACTCGTCGTTCCAGCAGGCGCTGCATGACGAGATCGACACCGCGATGAATTCGCCGCTCGCGCGGATGGATGCGTTCCACTCCGAATCGGGCATGCGCGACAACCATGCGGCGATTTTCCAGCGGCTGTCCGAGTCGCTCGCGACCACGATCGACGGGCTCGACGCGGCCGCGTTCGACGCCGCCGTGGCGCAGCTGGCCGATCCGGACGTCCGCATCTTCTGCGGCGGCGGACGTTATACGGCGCCGCTCGCGTCGCTGTTTTCGTTCACGCTCGCCTACGCACGCCCGCATGTGCAGTACGTCGAACCCAACGTGAATCTCGCGTCGGTTGCCCTGGCCGACATGGGGCGCGGCGACGTGCTCGTCATCTTCGACTTTCGCCGTTACCAGAAGGACAGCATCCGCTTCGCGCAGGCCGCACACCGGCTCGGCACGCGGATCCTGCTGATCACCGACGAATGGATGTCGCCGATCGGCGAGTTCGCGGAGATCGTGCTGCGGATCCAGGGGCGCCCTTTCGCGATGCTGCAGACCAACGTGCCGGCGCTGGCGCTCGCCGAAGCGCTGGTGATCGGCGTGACGAACCGGCTGCCGGAACTCGCACGGCAGCGGATGGAAAAGATCGAGCATCTCAGCACCGGCGGCATCGGGCAGGACACCAACCGGCGCGATTTGCCCGAATGACGATCGCTCGCCATTCGGGCGCGGGCATCAGCTCTCGACGTCCTCGAGGCTGAACACTTCGGTCTTGTCGTTGTACGAGAAGACTTCGCCGTAACGGCCCCAGTCGATCACCGCGTCGAGCGTTTCCTCGGCCGCTTCGTCGGACAGGAAATCCTCCAGCTCCTGCTCGAAGCGCACGCGTGGCGCGCGATGGCCGGGACGCTCGTTCAGCACCTTCCTGATCCGTGCGGCGAGCGGCACGTGCTTCAGCAGGTGATCCGCGAACATCAGCTTGCGCTCCTGCGTGCCGAACTCCGCGAACACGCGCGCGGGCGGCGTGAGGAACACGTCGCCTTCCCGCACGTCCGCGAAACCGAGGTGCTGCAGCACTTCGGCGATCGGGAACAGTTCGTCGACTTCGAGATGCAGCGTGCGCGCGATTTCCGGCATGTCGGCACGGCCGTGGTACGGCGCCATCGCAAGCGTTTCGATCAGGCCGGCCATCAGGTTGGTCGACACGCGCGGCAGCCAACTGCCGGGTTCGAGCCCCTTCTTCGTCGCTTCATTGGTCTGGCGCGCGGTCATCTTCGCGTAGATGTCGTCGACCAGCTTGCGGAAATCGGTGTCGAGCCGGTTGCGCGGATGCTTGAACGGCACCTTGATCTCGGCGATCACGCGGCCCGGGTTCGACGACAGCACGAGGATCCGGTCGCACATGAACACGGCTTCCTCGATGTTGTGCGTGACGATCAGCACCGACTTGATCGGCATCCGGCCCTGCGTCCACAGGTCGAGCAGGTCGGTACGCAGCGTCTCGGCCGTCAGCACGTCGAGCGCCGAGAACGGTTCGTCCATCAGCAGGATCGTCGGATCGACGACCAGCGCGCGCGCAAAGCCCACGCGCTGGCGCATGCCGCCCGACAGCTCGCGCGGATACGCGTTTTCGAAACCGTCGAGACCGATCAGGTCGATGGCCGCGAGCGCACGTTCGCGCCGCTCGCGCGCGCCGACGCCGAGCGCCTCGAGGCCGGCTTCCACGTTCTGCAGCACGGTGAGCCACGGGAACAGCGCGAAGGTCTGGAACACCATCGCGACGCCTTCGGCCGGGCCGCTCAGCGGCTTGCCGAGGTAAGTCACTTCACCGCCGGTCGGCTCGATCAGGCCGGCGATGATCCGCAGCAGCGTGGACTTGCCCGAGCCGGAGCGGCCGAGCAGCCCGACGATCTCGCCTTCGCGCAGCGACAGGTTCGCGTCGTCGAGCACGAGCAGTTCGCCCTGCGACTTGTTGAAGCCGCGGTTGACGTGCTCCACGCGCAGGATTTCGTCGCCGAGGCGCGGCGGCTGGGGCGTCTGGACAGGGGCGTTGATAACGGTCGAATTTTGCATCGCGAGTACTCTCAATCGAGACGGAGCCGGGCTTCCGCATAGGCGTACATCGGACGCCACAGCAGACGGTTGAACAGGGTGACGAACAGGGACATCACGGCGATGCCCAGGATGATCTTCGGGAAATCGCCGGCGGCGGTCGTCTGCGCGATGTACGCGCCGAGGCCGTGCGCGACGACCTTCGTGTCGCCCCACTGCACGAACTCGGACACGATGCTCGCGTTCCATGCGCCGCCCGATGCGGTGATCGCGCCGGTCACGTAGTACGGGAAGATGCCGGGCAGGATCGCCTGCCGCCACCATTGCCGGCCGCGAATCCGGAAGTTCTTCGTGACTTCCTTGTAGTCGTTCGGATAGGACATCGCGCCCGCGATCACGTTGAACAGGATGTACCACTGCGTGCCGAGCACGATCAGCGGCGACAGCCAGATATCGGCGTTCAGGTGGAAGCGCACGATCACGATCACGAACACCGGGAACAGCAGGTTGGCCGGGAACGCGGCGAGGAACTGCGCGATCGGCTGGACCTTTTCGGCGAGTGCCGGGCGCAGCCCGATCCACACGCCGATCGGCACCCAGATGACCGACGCGATCAGGATCAGGAACATCACGCGCAGCAGCGTGATGAGCCCGAGCACGAGCACGTGGCCGACCTCGGCCATCGTCACGCCGGTCGACACGAAGGTGACGACGCGCCACACGACGTACACCGTCAGCAGGATCACGAGCGCGCCCCAGATGATGTCGCCGATCCGCGACGAACGGCGGCTCAGTACGACGCGCGCGCCAACGCCCTTGAACGACGGCACGCGCAGCGGCACGCGGGCCGCCTGCGACAGCAACCAGCCGGCCGGCACCAGCAACTGGTGGATCAGGTGCGTGCGGCGCATCATGTCGAGCAGCCAGGACTGCGGCGCATCGCCGGACGCGGTGTTTTCCATCCGGAACTTGTCGGCCCACGCGACGAGCGGACGGAACAGGAACTGGTCGTACGCGAGGATCACGACCGTCATCGCGACGATCACCCAGCCGACCGCGCCGAGGTTCTTGTCGGAGATGGCCTGCGCGAGATACGCACCGATCCCCGGCAGCGTGATCGTCTGGTTGCCGACGGTGATCGCCTCCGACGCGACGACGAAGAACCAGCCGCCCGACATCGACATCATCATGTTCCAGATCAGGCCCGGCATCGAGAACGGCACCTCGAGCTTCCAGAAGCGCTGCCAGGACGTCAGGTGGAAGCCGCGCGACACTTCGTGCAGATCGCGCGGCACCGTGCGCAGCGACTGGTAGAAGCTGAACGTCATGTTCCACGCCTGGCTCGTGAAGATCGCGAAGATCGCGGCCAGTTCGGCGCCGAGCACGCGGCCCGGAAACAGCGCGAGGAAGAACGTGACGGTGAACGAGATGTAGCCGAGCACCGGCACCGACTGCAGGATGTCGAGGATCGGGATCAGCACCATGCCCGCGCGGCGGCTCTTGGCCGCGAGCGTGCCGTAGACGAGCGTGAACACGAGCGACGCGACCATCGCGGCGAGCATCCGCAACGTGGTGCGCAACGCGTATTCGGGCAGGTTCGACGGATCGAGCGTGATCTTCTGCGTCTGCAGCACGCCGATCGGCGCCATCGTCTGATGGAAGCCGACGATCGCCATTGCCAGCAGGCAGATGATCAGCGGAAACGCGATGGCATCCCAGCGATTGGGGAGCACGCGCCACGCGGACGCGTTCGCGGTCCGGTTCGGATTGAAGAAACTGATATCCATCGGTAGCGTCTTGTATCGGATTGAAATTCGATGGGGCCGGCCGCGTGCCGCGCGGCCGGCGTTACATCAGCGGGCCCGGATCAAAAGAGCCCGTGCAGTGCCCAGTACAGGCCGGCCGACAGTGCGATCGATGCGGGCAGCGTCAGCACCCATGCGAGCACGAGATTGCGCACCGTGTCCCAGCGCAGGCCCGCGCCGCTCGCCGTCATCGTGCCGGCCACGCCCGACGCGAGCACGTGCGTCGTCGATACCGGCAGCCCGTATGCGTCGGCCATCCCGATCGTCAGCATCGCGACGGCCTCGGCCGACGCGCCCTGCCCGTACGTGAGATGCGACTTGCCGATCTTCTCGCCGACCGTCACGACGATCCGCTTCCAGCCGACCATCGTGCCGAGACCAAGCGCGATCGCGACCGCGACCTTCACCCAGGTTGGGATGAATTTGGTCGCGCGGTCCATCTGCTTCTTGAACGCATCGAGCACGCTCGCGTCCTCGACCGAGAACGCCGGCGCCTTCGCCTTCTCCATCAGGCGGATCGCCTCGGATGCGACGTACATGTTGTTGCGCACGTTGTCGACGAGGTTCTGCGGCACGCTCGAGATGCCGCCGGCCTGCGCGACCTGGTCGGCGATCGTGTCGGTGAGCTTGCCCAGCGCGGGGAGCGTCGCGGGCGTCAGCTTGTGCGTGCGCACGTACGCCTCGACGTCGGCGCGCGGGTCGGCGGACTGCACCGCGGGGTCCGCGTACTTGCCGAGCGTCGTCGACGCGTGGCGCGCGACCGCGACGAACGTGCTCGTCTGGTCCGGCGTCACGGCCTTGTTCAGCGCGTACGCGGTCGGAATCACGCCGATCAGGATCAGCATGATCAGGCCCATGCCCTTCTGCCCGTCGTTCGAACCGTGCGCGAACGACACGCCCGTGCAGGTGAGGATCAGCAGCAGGCGGATCCAGAACGGCGGCGGCTTGTTGCCCTTCGGCTCCTGGTACAGCGCCGGCACGCGCACGAGCGCCTTCAGCAGCAGGAGCACCAGTGCGGACAGCACGAAGCCGATCAGCGGCGAGAACAGCAGCGCCTTGCCGACGCCGAGCGCCTGGTTCCAGTCGACGCCGCTCGTGCCCGACGGGCCGCTGACGATCTGGTTCATCAGGCCGACGCCGATGATCGACCCGACGAGCGTATGCGAGCTCGACGACGGCAACCCGAAATACCAGGTCGCGAGGTTCCACGTGACGGCCGCGATCAGCAGCGAGAACACCATCGCGAAACCCGAGCCGCTGCCGACCTGCAGGATCAGCTCGACGGGCAGCAACTGCAGGATGCCGAACGCGACGGCGCCGCTAGATACGAGCACGCCGAACAGGTTCCAGAGGCCCGACCAGACGACTGCCAGGTGCGGGTCGAGCGAATGCGTGTAGATGACGGTCGCGACCGCGTTCGCGGTGTCGTGGAAGCCGTTCACGAACTCGAAGCCGAGCGCGATCAGCAGCGCCACGACGAGCAGCACAAACGGCAGGACCGAACTTTCCTTGACCGGGCTGAGATCCGCGCTCAGGTGGATCGCGATATAGACGATGCCGCAGGCAATGATCAGAAAAAACAGCGCGAAGCTGAGGGTGCGCGTGCGGTGACTGGCCGCGCCGCTGGTTTCCGTTGCCGCGAGATTCGGCATGAAGGTGGCTCCGGATAGGTGACTCGGTGTCGCAGGCTATCGGGCGGTCGTGACGCAAATGTGACGTGTCACTTACAGGACATTAACAAGTCGTCGCGCGGCATCCGGACGGCCGCCTCGCGGGCTCTCAACTCCCCTGCGCGAATTTGCGGATCGCGGGAATAAAACCGTCGTCGCGCCGGTATGGCACGCGAAGGCGCCGGTTTATTCCAGGACGATCCGGCCGTCCCGTTTCGTCATACGATTGCGAGGCTCCCATGTCTTCATCGAATCCCACCCGCCCGTCGCGCCGCAAGGCCCTGCAATGCATGGCCTTCGGCGGCCTCGGCACGCTGTTTACGCTGTCGGGCGGCATCCTGACGCCGTTCGACCTCGCGCTCGCGCAGGCCGGCGACGCACTCCCGGCCAATGCGGGCCGGCCGCTGTTCGTGCAGATCAGCGACTCGCACATCGGCTTCAACAAGGAAGCCAATCCCGACGTGTCGGCCACGCTGCGGCAGACGATCGACCTCGTGAACCAGATGCCCGCGATGCCCGCGCTGGCCATCCATACCGGCGACATCACGCACCTGTCCAAGCCCGAGGAATTCGACCACGCGTCGCAACTGCTGTCGGCGCTGCGCATACCGGAACTGCACACGGTGCCCGGCGAGCACGACGTCACCGACGGTTCGGGCGCCGAATATTTCGGCCGGTTCGGCAAGGCGTCGGACAACCGCGGTTATTACAGCTTCGATCATGCGGGCGTGCACTTCATCGGCCTCGTCAACGTGATGCATTTCAAGCCGAACGGACTCGGCAGCTTCGGCGACGATCAGCTCGCGTGGCTCGAGCAGGATCTGAAGGGCCGCTCGTCGAGCACGCCGATCGTCGTGTTCTCGCACATGCCGATGTGGACCATCTACGAACCGTGGGGATGGGGCACCGGCGACGCGCCGCAGACGATGGCGCTGCTGCGCCGCTTCGGCTCGGTCACCGTGCTGAACGGGCATATCCACCAGATCGTGTCGAAGGTCGAGGGCAACATCACGTTCCATACCGCACGCTCGACCGCGTTCCCGCAGCCGACGGCCGGCAACGGCCCGGGCCCCGTGCCGCTCACGGTGCCGCGCGACCGGCTGCCGTCGATGCTCGGCTTGACGACCGTCGAATTCGCGGGCCATCCCGCCGCATCGACGCTGCATGACGCGACGCTCGCCTGACCCATACACAAGGAGACCGACATGACCCGTTTCAAGCAACCGACAATCATCGCGGCGCTGATCCTGTGCGCGGCCGCCGCCGGCACCCCGCTCACCGCGTTCGCGCAGGGCCCGGACGGCCCGCTCGTGACGATCCACAATTTCATGTTTTCGCCGATGTCGACCACGATCAAGGCCGGCACGACCATCACGTGGAAGAACCTCGACGGGGAGCCGCACACTGTCGTCAACGACGCCGGCATCTTTCACTCGTCGGCGCTCGACCAGGGCGACACGTACTCGTTCCGCTTCGACAAGCCGGGCGTCTACAAGGTGTTCTGCGGAATTCATCCGTACATGAAGGAGACGATCACCGTCGAATGACGCGGCCTCCCACGAAACGCGCGGACGAACGGCGGGCGGCAGCCGCCTACAATGAGCCCCGTCCCATTCGCCCGCGTGGCAGCCGGAGCCGCCCATGCCCAGGATCGACCTCAGCGCCGTGCCCGAACGCCCGGGCAGCGGTTATCCGAAGCCATTCGACGCGCCGTGCGCACAGCGCATCCGCCAGCGCCTCGGCGATGCCGGCGGGCTGCGCGATTTCGGCGTCAACCTGATGCGCGTGCCGCCGGGCGGCTGGTCGAGCCAGCGCCACTGGCATTCCGACGAAGACGAATTCGTCTACGTGCTCGAAGGCGAACTCGTGATGATCGAGGACGGCGGCGAGACCGTGCTGCGCGCGGGCGACTGCGCGGCGTTTCCGAAAGGCTCGGGCAACGGCCATCACCTCGTCAACCGATCTGATGCGGTCGCCGTCTATCTCGAGGTCGGTTCGCGCTCGCCGGACGACGTGATCACCTGCCCGGACATCGACATGATGAGCCCGAGCCGCGACGGCCGGTTCCTGCACAAGGACGGCACGCCGTACGCAGATACCTGACGCCTGACGCGAATCCTCGCGCGTGTGGCGCGGCGGGCATTGCCGCGCCACCGATCGCCTACACTGAATCGAGCCGTTCCGATCCGACCCACCGTCACACGCAGCGAGGCAAGCCATGACCGCGAGCCAGCCGGCACGAATGGACCTCCCCGGGCAAGTCGTGCTCGTGCTCCAGGGCGGCGGCGCACTGGGTGCGTTCCAGCTCGGCGTCTTTCAGGCGATGGACGAAGCCGGCATCCGGCCCGACTGGGTGGTCGGCACGTCGATCGGCGCGATCAACGCGGCGCTGATCGCCGGCAACCCGCCGGAACAGCGCTACGAGAAGCTGCTGGCGTTCTGGCAGCGCGTGACCGAACGGACCCGTTTCGACGTCCCCGCGCTGCTGCCCGGCTGGGACCGGACGCTGGCCGAGATGATGATCATCGGCGGCGGCATCGCGGGGTTCTTCCAGCCCAATCCGGCGTCGTGGTTCGGGCCGATGGTCCGCCTCGGCGTCGATCGCGCGTCGTATTACCGGATCGCGCCGCTGCGCGACACGCTCGCATCGCTGATCGATCCCGGCCTGCTGAACGCGGGCCACCCGCGCCTGACCGTCAGCGCGGTCAATGCGTGCACGGGTGCGATGCGCTATTTCGATTCGCGCGATACACAGCTGGGGATCGACCACATCATGAGTTCGGGCGCGCTGCCGCCCGCGTTCCCGGCGATCCGGATCGACGGCGAGCCGTACTGGGATGGCGGCGTGTATTCGAATACGCCGGTCGAGGTCGTGCTCGACGACAATCCGCGCCGCAGCTCGATCATCTTCTCGGTGCAGATGTGGAATCCGGCCGGCCCCGAGCCCGAGAGCATCTGGCAGGTGTCGGAACGGCAGAAGGACATCCAGTACGCGAGCCGCACCGACAGTCACATCGCGCGCCAGCAGCAGATTCACCGGTTGCGCCACGTGATCCGCGAACTGGCCCGGCACGTGCCGGAAGCCGAACGCGCGTCGCCGGCCGTGCGCCGGCTCGCCGCGTGGGGATGCGAGACCACGATGCACCTGATCAAGCTCGCGGCGCCGCGACTCGCCGGCGACAATCAGTTGAAGGACATCGATTTCACGCCGGGCGGCATTGCAGCCCGCCGGCAAGCCGGCTACGAGGCCGCTAAACGGGCCATCGCGGCCCGTCCGTGGGACCTGCCGACGGACCCGACGGAAGGCCTGACGGTATTCGACCCGGATGCGCCGGCGGTCGCTGAAAAACCGGCATGATGCGCGGCGCCGCAGCCGTGCGCCGATGAATTTATCTTGCCGATTCCTGCATTTTTCTGATCGATCCAGTGGCGCCGCCGCGGATGGCACACGCTCACTGCCCGGCCGCGCGCACGACCGGCGCCGTGCCGGCGACAACCGGACACGATTGCGGCAACGTCTGGTCGAACAGCACGGCCAGCCCGCAAGCGGAGGTGAACATGCCCAGATTGTCGTGCCCGATGCCCGGCACTTCGACGACCTGCTGCGCAAGACCGGCCGGGTGCCGCTTCTTCAGGTAATCGAAGTACGCGAGCCCGCGCGCGAGCCGGTACGGGCCTTGCGCCATCGCCGCGCACGAGCGGTCGATGAAATGCGTGTACGGGTTCGTGTCGGCCTGGCCGAGCAGGTACACGACGTTGCGCGCGACGTAACGCGTTTCGAGATCGCCCACGTCCTGCGACACGACGTAGGGCGGCGCCGACTTCAAGCCGTATTTCCATTCCGTCGCGCTCGGGCACGCGCCGCCCGCGAGCACCTGGCCGTCCGGCCGTTCGTCGTCGAAATACAGGTAGCTCGACGGATTCGCGACCACGTAGCGCACCGCAAGACCGGCGCGGGCCAGCGCGTCGCCGCCGTGCCCGGCCACCGCGTAGCGCTGCAGCAACTGCGCGCCGGCCGAATGGCCGATCACGACCACCGTCGACAGCGCGGGGTACAGGCTGCGGTCGGCGAAATGCGCGAGCAACGCGTCGAGCGCGGCGAACGAACTGATCGGCCCCGGCTGGCGGGCGGGTTCGCCGCCCTTCCACCCTTCCTGCGTCCACGCGAGCGTTTGGGCCGGCAACGAGAATGCGCGCGTATCGGCGCGCGTCAGGAACTGGGGCGCGACGACCATCGTGCCCTTGCCCGCCGCGCCGGCCTTCTCGACGACCTTGAGCCCGGATGCGTAATACGCGTCCGCATTGCGCAGCGTGCCGTGAATCACGATGAAGACGCGCGTGACGTCGGGCGCGGGCTGGTCGAGCGGATGATCGGCGTAGACGGGCAGCACCGCGCTGCCCTGCGGCGTATCGACGGCCACGCGCTGGTCGGCAACGGCCTTGACCGGCGCTTCGAGACGTTCGCGCTGTGTGGCGGCTTCGGCCGGACGCGTGCCGCCCAGCACGCCGGCCGTGGCACAGGCTACCAAGAGCGGAATGGTGCATGACAGCATGCGGGAGGAGCGAATTCGGGCAAGAGCGACGGAAATGAGCGGCATGGTGGCGGACCTGGTGGCTGGTATGACTTTAACGGCGATGGTCGCAGAATCCGTCGCGCGCTGCCGACCGGTTGCGGAACACGGTTCAGCCGGCCGGTTCGGACACCCGCCCGGCATCGGCGCGGGATGCTCGCCCGTCGCCGCGCGGCGCGTTCGCACCGCCCGCCGGCGGCGGCGAGCCGTCCGTCGCCACGGCGAGCAACGGCCGCTCGGGGTGCACGAACAGCCACAACACCGCGCCGCAGGCGGCCGCGGCGCCGATCACGATCATCCCGCTGCCCCAGTTACCGGTGACCTTGACGACCAGCGCGAGCGTCATCGGGCCCGCGACGTTCGACAGCGCACCCCACACGTTCGTCCAGCCCGACATCACGCCGGCGAACGGCCGCCCGAGATCCTGCGCGGCCGACCACACGACCACCTGCGCGAACCCGACCGCGGCAAACGACAGGCACAGCAGCCCGATGACCGCCGCCATCGCGTCCGCGCGCGACGCCGCGACCAGCGCGAGCGCGCTCACGACGAATCCGGCGATCGCGACCGGCGTGCGCGCCCAGTAGATCGAGCCGGTTTTCCGGAGCAGCCGGTCGCTGACGGTTCCCGCGACGAACACCGCTGCGAACACGGCCACCCACGGCAGCGACGCGTACAGCCCCATCGCCTTCAGCGACAACCCGCGCGCGCGCATCAGGTAGGTCGGCAGCCAGGTCGTGTAGAAGCTCTGGATCAGCACGAGCAGGAAGTACTGAATGCCGAAGATCCAGAAACGCCACAACCGCAGGCAGCGCACGAGCGAGCCCGACTCGGCCGCTTGGCCGGGCGGCTGGTCGGCCGCGATGTAGTCGGCCTCGGCCTGCGTGATGAGCGGGTGCGACGCCGGCGCATCGCGATAGCCGAGCCACCAGATCGCACCGAGCAGCAGGCCGAGCGCGCCGAACCCGTAGAAGACGGCATGCCAGCCGAACCGCACGATGGTCCATGCGGTGAGCGGCGCCGACACGATCGGGCCCAGATACAGCCCCGCGAGCAGCACCGCGTTGCCCTTCGCGCGTTCGCCGGTCGGAAACCAGCGCTTGAGCGCGACGACGCTGCTCGACCAGTCGGCCGACTGCGCGGCGCCGAGCACCAGCCGGCAGCCGAACAGCCAGGCGAACGACCCGCCGAACGGCGTGACGATCATCATCAGCGACCACAGCGTGCTCGTGCCGAACAGCACCTTGCGCGATCCGAAGCGTTCGGCCGCGCGCCCGGCAGGAATCTGGCCGATCGCATAGGCCCAGAAGTAGACCGTCAGGATCATCGACATCTCGACGATCGACAGGCCGAGTTCGCCCTGGATCGTCGGCGCGGCCACGGCCATCGCCGCGCGATCGAGCGTCATCACGAAGGTCAGCGGTGCGACCAGAAAGGCGACGATCTTCCAGCGGAGATGGTTCACGTGGCGCGGCATCGTGCGATTCCCGATTCAGGAGGAGGCGCGGTGCGCGCGGTCAGACGTCACGCCGACCCGGCGCGTCGGCCGTGTCGTGCTGGATCCGCTGCACGATTTCGGCCAGCTCGCCGATATGCGTGTTCACGGCCTGCTTGCCCGCGCGCGTCCATGCGTCGAACGACGTCATGCCGCTCACCGCGCCGACGAACGGCATGCCGGCGCGCTCGGCCGCCTGCGCGTCCACCGCATGATCGCCCACGTAGATTGCCGCGCCGGCCGGCACGCCAAGCCGCGCGAGTGCCAGCACGAGCCCTTCCGGATCCGGCTTGTGACGCTGCACGTCTTCCCCGCCGATCAGCACGTCGACCAGCGCTTGCAATCCGTTCAACGCGAGGATCGCGTCGATCCGGTAACGAAACTTCGACGACACGATCGCGACCGCGAGACCCTGTTCGCGCAGACGCGCGAGCAGCGGCGGGACTTCGGGATAGATGCGGGTGCCGTGCACCATGATCTCGTCAGCGCGCGCCACGAAGTGCCGCGCGAACGCGTCGGCCCGCGCCGGGTCGGTTTCACCGGTCAACGAACGGAACATTTCGTGCAGCGGCAAGCCGATCACGACGCCGATCTGCGCAGGCGTCGCGCCGGCGGCGTCAAGCTGATGCAGCGCGTACTCCGTGCATTCGATGATCGCGGCGGACGAATCCGCCAGCGTCAGATCGAAATCGAATATGACGGCTCGAACAGACATGAAAGGACTCCGCAAACAAAAGTGGCTCACGCGTGACGCATGAACCGGAATGATGCTGCAATGCGCGCCCGCCTGCCGATCGGTCAGCGCTCCTGACCCGATTGCTCGCGATCCGCCGCATCGAAGCCGTCCGGATCGCGCTTTGCCCACTGCCTCGCCCACCCCAGCAACGGCTGAAGCGCCGCTTCCAGCCGGCGGCCTTCGGCGGTCATGCAGTAGCCGCCGTCGCCATGCTCGACCAGGCCCGACGCCTTGAGCTCGGCCAGCCGCGTGTTGAGCAGGCGCGCATTCGATTCGCAGGCCTCCTGTAGCGCGCGGAACGTGAGCGGCTCGCCGCGCAGTTCCCACAGGATGCGCAGCGCGGTGCGCCGCCCGAGCAGATCCAGCACGACCATGATGGGTCGTCCCGTCTTCGATCCGCGAACGCGTTGTCCGATTCTTGGTGTGGTCATGCTTTACTTTTTAAAGCAAGAATCCGGCAGTGTCAATGCGTCGCCGTGATGGCGAAGCGAGGCTTTCCCGTTCGGTTTGTTGCTTTACTTTTTAAAGCACGATGCCTACGCTATCACGCATGCATCGCTCACGCACCGGAGTTCGCATGACTCAGCGTATTGCCAGCGCATCGCCGCCATTCGCGCCCGACATCGCGGCTTCGATCGACCGGATCATGCGGGGGAGGCCACCGTTGCGCCTCTTCACCACGCTGGCGCGCGACGCGCGCCTGTTCACGAAATTCTTTGCGGCGGGCCTGCTGGACAAGGGCCATCTCGACATCCGGCAGCGCGAAATCGTCATCGACCGCACCACCGCGCTTTGTCGATCCGAATACGAATGGGGCGTGCATGTCGCGGTGTTCTCGCAGGCAGCGGGGCTGACCGGCGAGCAGATCGTGTCGCTGGCTCGCGGCTCGGCGCGTGACGCGTGCTGGAGCGACGAAGACCGGCTGCTGATCCGGATGTGCGACACGCTGCATCGACACTGCGATATCGACGATGGCCTGTGGGACGAACTGTGCGAGCACTTCAGCGAAGAGGCGTTGCTCGAACTGCTGATGCTCGCGGGCTTCTACCGGACGGTCAGCTATCTCACGAACGCGCTGCGCCTGCCGCTCGAAGAACATGCCGCACGCTTTCCGGCGTAAGCGACGATGCGAGCGTTTCATTCCTGCGATTTACCGATGGAGGATGTGCCGTGATTACCGAAATTGTCTTCTTCAAGCTGCAACCCGACGTCGATGTCGCCACGCTGCAGGCGCGCTATGAAAGTACCGCGGCGAAATGGGCGCAGAACCCGGACCTGCTGCACAAGTGGTACTTCCACGACGCGGAAACGCACGAAGGCGGCGGCGTGTACGTGTGGCGCACGCGCGAAGCCGCGGCGCGCTGGCACGGCGCCGAGTACAAGGCGATGGTCGAGCGCGTATACGGCCACCCGCCCGTGATACGCGTGCTCGATACGCTCGCGCATGTCGATGCGACACAGGGGCGGTACGAGATCGTCGGCAAGACGGACTGAATTGCCTTCAGGGTATTAAAACCAGACGACAAAGCTCGTGCCCGGCAACAAGCTGCTTACCGTCAGCCGCCATTCATGAGCGAGCGCAATCTCCTTGCAGATGGCCAGCCCGAGGCCTGCGCCGTCGTGCCTGGTATCGGGTGCGCGCCAGAACCGCTTGAAGAGGAACGGAAGGTATTCCTGCCTGATGCCCGGCCCTTCGTCGCGAACCTGAATTGAAACGCTGTCCACTATCAGCGATACAACGCTATTGGGCGGCGAAACGTTGATCGCGTTCTCGACGATATTCTTGAGCAGGATAAACAGCGCCCCCCTGTCTGCCCAGATCGATGCCGGTGCTACGGCAACGTCGAGTCGAATCTCGACGTCCTTCTTGTCAGCCTTCCGTTCCAGATACGACACGACGTCCTGCACCACCTCGGCACAGTTCACCGCCTCGAAGGTGTAGTTCTGCGATTCGCTGACCTCCGCCAGATGCAGCAACTGCCGGACCTGCCGGGCCATCAGGTCGATCTCGCGAAACAGCAATTCCTTGTCGTCGATCCCGGGCTGCAACTCGATCTGACCGCGGATCAACGTGAGGGGCGTCTGCAACTCGTGCGCGGCCGACGCGAGAAACTGCTGCTGCACGGCAAAACCGTTTTCCAGCCGGGAAAGCGCATCGTTGAAGGCATTGATCAGTGGCTTGATTTCGCTCGGGATACCGCGCACCGACAACCGTGTCGTCAGGTTGCGCGGCGTGATCGATGCCGCGGCGTTCGACACGGCCCTTAGAGGCTTGAGTATCCGATACACGGTGATCGTGAGCGTCAGTCCGAAGATGATCGTCGCAACCAGAATCGTCACCTTGACGGTTGCCGGAATCTGCTTGACCCTCACGCCGATCATCACGTCGACAAGGCGTTTGCTCGTCGCGGTCTGCACGTAATACATCGCATCCCCATGCCGGACCGGCAGCGCCACGACGTCGAACGCCTTGCCGCCGATCGTCGCGCCGATCGTCGCTCCCACCTTCTCGCCGGCAGTCCGTGGCCACTCGTCAGGCACCCAAGGGGCGCCATCCCGCGCGCCGTCGGAGGCGAGCAGCACATTGCCCTGCCCGTCGAGCACGCGGTACATGAGCTCCGTGTGCGCCATAGAGAAGAGCCATTCCCGGTTGTCCGACAGCCGGACCGACACGGGACGTCCGGCTGCGTCGAAGACGATCCCGTTTGCGATGTCCGTGACGCCTTCGATCTGTTCATGCCGCCCGAGCGTCTGTTCGGGAAAGTGGTTGAACGCATAGATGACGACGCTGGCCAGCAGGGTCAGACTGAGCGCGAGCACTGCCACGCTGGTCAGCCACAGCCGTGCGGACAGACTTCGGATCCAGTGATCGAACATGATGAGATCGTATGGGTTGGCCGCGAACGAGACGGTCGGCCGGTCAGCGGCTCGGCTGCCGCCGGGACGAATCGACAGGCTCCGGCAAATCCGTCGACGCCGGCGGCAGGTGCAGCGCGAAACCCGCCCCGCGAATATTCACGAGCTGCGCGGCCGTACCGATCGCCGCCAGCTTCTTGCGTAACCGATGTACCGTCACTTCAAGCGCATTGGGCGTCACGGCGTCACCCAAACCCCACGCGGCATGTTCGAGCGTGGCATGCCGAACCGTCGCGCCGGCCGCCTTCGCGAGACAGAGCATGATCTGCAATTCGGCCGGGGCCAGCCGTACCGACCTTGTGCTGCTGCGCATCACACGCTGCCGAGGATCCACCGTGACGTCGGCGAACGACGGCACCAGTTCCTCGAGCGCCGGCGGCCGACGCATCAGCGTGCGCACCCGTGCGACCAGTTCGCTCATCGCAAACGGCTTGGTCACGTAGTCGTCGGCGCCGCTTTCGAGACCGTCGACCCGATCGTGCAGCGCATCGCGAGCCGTCAGCATCAGGCAGGGCGTCATCTGGCCCGCGGCGCGCAATTCGCGCAGCAATGCGAGCCCGCCCCCGTCCGGCAACCCGCGGTCGATGATCAGCACCGCGTAATCGGCACGGCTCACGCCGTAGCGCGCCTCGGAGACGTTCTGAAAGTGATCGGCCTCGATACCCGCTTCCGTCAGCGCCTTGCGCACCATGCCTGCGAGACGCTCGTGGTCTTCGATCAGTGCAATTCGCGACATGATGCAGTGCTCAATTGAATTGATAAAGGTAGCCGATCCTCGCTTGCGGGGTGAACCGCTTCCCCACCAGCGGACTGTCGGTGATGCCGCTTCCCGAACGCGACGCGCCGACGTCGAGAATCACGGCCTGATGACGCGTGAACTTGTAGTCGACGCGCGCGCCCACCGACACGTCGAACGTCGACTTACCCGAATAGGCCGGACGCCCCGCGCGCACTTCCGACGGTCGCACGCCGTAATAGTAGTCGACGTACTTGCTGCTGAGCCACTCGGCGCCGACGTGCGGCTCGATCGAAAATCGACCGTACTCGAACGACTTGCCGAAGTCGATGCTGGCCCTTTCGCCCTTGTTGCCGCCGGCAAGAAAGTCGCCGGAGAGCGTGCCGAATGCGGTACGCCAGGAGAGCGCCGGGCCGTACCAGAACGCGCCGTGGCGGTCCTGCATGCCGTTGAGGATCGGTGCATCGGACTGCTTGTATCCGTCGCCGAGCGCGTACTTGCCGCGCAGCGAGACGCTCACGTCATTCCATTTGCCGATCTTGAGGTCGAGCGACGTACCGAACGCATGCACCCATTTGTTCTCGAAGAAGATCAGCGGAATCGGCGTGAACCGGGTGCCGTAGCCTTTATAGGGCGCCTCCTCGATGCCGGCCCCGGCTCCGAGGCCCCAGCGGGTCACGTTCGTGGCATTGCTCAGCACGGTAAAACCCGAGTCGTCCACACTGGGCGGATCCGCGCTCGCGCCGTCCGCCCAGGCAGCGCCCGAATACAGGCAGGCCGAGGCGACGGCCAGCACGAGCGGGTTTCCGCGGCGAATAATCGTCTTCACAGTCGCTCCTGAAATGGATGAGGCGGGGTCGACTGTAGGTCACGGCGACTTACTCGTTACTTACTCGGAACACCACGGATCACGACAACCCGGGGCCTCGACGTCGCGATGACTGTCGCGTCGCCGCCCCATGACAGTTTCGTAAAGAACCGGTAAGTGCCGGGTAAGTCATGGGCGCCCAACATGAGCCGGGTGTCATCGGGCAGCTGGATCTCATTTCATGAAAGGCAGCATCTCGGAAGCATTGCGTGCACATGTCGTGTTGCTTTCCATCTCGTCGGCAATTGCCATGGTTCCGTGTTTCGGCATAGCCCTGCTGCCGGAACAGTTCGGCGGCGGTACGTTCGAACCATCGTATCGGGCCGGCGTTGTCGTGCTTGCGGCGCTCGTGATGCTGTGGCTGCACTGGTGCGCACGGCGGGCGTTCCGTTCGGCCTTGCAGGCGCGAAAAATCCGGCTCACGCCGACAGGCCCGTTCGCGGCGCTGATCGCCCGTGATTGCCCTCGCGCATGGCTCGTCCAGTTGCATCTCGAACTGCGAGGCCTGCGCTGCGGCGAATGAGGTCGACGGCAGGTATCCGCGGTGTCATCGACCTCCCGGCGCGTCGCAAAGCTGAGCCGCTCTCGCGGAAGATAGCCGCCAATCCGCTCGACTTCGGTGCCAACCGAAACGAGGGCAGGACCACCACCCTATCAACCCCATAGCCAGCAGTGCTTTCCAACATATCGTCAAATCCCGATATAAGATTCGCCCATCGACGATACCCGTCTGCCCGACCGAAACACCTGCTCCATCCATGCCGACCGAACTCGACATCGACGCGATCCTGAAAGCGCTCTCGAACCCCGTGCGCCGGGAGATTCTCGTCTGGCTGAAAACGCCGGGCGAGTACTTCCCGGCACAGACGCTGCCGCACGAACAGGGCGTCTGCGCGGGCCAGATCGACGCGCGCTGCGGGCTGTCGCAGTCGACCGTCTCCGCGCACCTCGCCACGCTGGAGCGCGCGGGGCTCGTCACGTCGACACGGATCGGCCAGTGGGCATTCTTCCGGCGCAACGAGGCCGTCATCGACGCATTTCACGACGCTTTGCGCCGCGATCTCTAATCAACCGGCCGTATCGGCCATGCGGGCCCGCGTTGCACATGACGCGACGGCGCGCCCGCCTTTCGTGAAGAGGTTATCTGCCATGCCCACGCTGTTCGACCCCGTTACCCTCGGCGACCTGACCCTGCCGAACCGCATCGTGATGGCGCCGCTCACCCGCTCCCGCGCGGGCTCGACGCGCGTGCCGAACGCACTGATGGCGCGTTATTACGCCGAGCGCGCATCGGCCGGCCTGATCATTACCGAAGCGACGTCGGTCACGCCGCAGGGTGTCGGCTACGCGGACACGCCCGGCATCTGGTCCGATGAGCAGGTCGAGGGCTGGAAGCGCGTGACGCAGGCCGTGCACGCGGCCGGCGGGCGCATCGTGCTGCAACTGTGGCACGTCGGCCGGATCTCCGATCCGATGTTCCTGAACGGCGACCTGCCGGTCGCGCCGAGCGCGATCGCCGCGGGCGGCAACGTGAGCCTCGTGCGTCCGCAGCGTCCGTTCGTGACGCCGCGCGCGCTCGAGCTCGACGAGATTCCGGGCATCGTCGCCGCGTATCGCAAGGGTGCCGAAAACGCGAAGGCGGCCGGCTTCGACGGCGTCGAGATCCACGGCGCGAACGGCTACCTGCTCGACCAGTTCCTGCAGGACAGCACCAATCGCCGCACCGACGCGTACGGCGGCCCGATCGAGAACCGCGCGCGCCTGCTGCTCGAAGTGGTCGACGCGGCGATCGACGTGTGGGGCGCCGGCCGCGTCGGCGTGCACCTCGCGCCGCGCGGCGACGCGCACACGATGGGCGATTCCGATCCGGCGGCGACGTTCGGTTATGTCGCGCGCGAGCTCGGCCGCCGCAAGATCGCGTTTATCTTCACGCGCGAATCGTATTCGGGCGACCATTTGAGCCCGCGCCTGAAGGAAGCGTTCGGCGGCCCGCTGATCGCGAACGAGCAGTTCACGTTCGACACCGCGCAGGCCGCACTCGCGGACGGCAACGCCGACGCGATCGCCTGGGGCAAGCTGTTCATCGCGAACCCCGACCTGCCGCGCCGCCTCGAACTCGGCGCGCCGCTCAACAAGCCGGTGCCGGAAACGTTCTATGCGGAAGGCGAAACGGGCTACACCGACTACCCGGCGCTGAGCGACGCGGCCTGACGGCCGGGCAGCACGTGTTCAGGCGCGCACGTCCGCGCGCATGAACACGCGCTGCGTTTCGTCGAGCCCGCGCTCGACGTGGTGCGCGCGAATCGCGCGCAGCGTGTCGTCGAGCGCGGCTTCGTCGACGATCCGGAAACCGAGGCGCGCGTAGTACGGCGCATTCCACGGCGCATCGCGGAACGTCGACAGCACGACCTGCGTGATATGTTCCTGCGCCGCGCGCACTATCACCTGTTCGATCAGGCGCGCGCCGATCCGCTGTCCGGCATGCGACGGCGCGACATCCAGTTCCTCCAGATAAAGCCGCTGCGCATCGAGCTGCCGGTAGAACGCAAACCCGACGCACGCGCCGTGCGAGTCGACCGCGACATACGCGCGACCGCCGTCGATGCGCGCGAGCACGTCGGCCGCCTCGGTCGGCTCGGCATCTGCAATATCGGTCATGCCGATCTCGCGAAACCGCTGCGCGGCGGCGACTTCCACGGCGGCCATCGCGGTCGCGTCTTCCCGCGTGGCGGGGCGAATCAGGATCGATGCGGACATGAAGGCAATTCAGGCAGGCAGTCTGGAACGGCCGTCACTATAATCGAAACCTCATACGTTTCGAACGCCCCACCCTCGAGGTCCGTCATGACGTTGTCCGCACTCGCCGTCTTCGCCTTCGCCCTGCTCGTCACCTCCGGCACGCCCGGCCCGAGCGTCGCCGCGCTCGTCTCGCGCGTGCTGACGAACGGCATGCGAGACGTGCTGCCGTTCCTCGCGGCCATGTGGCTCGGCGAAGCGCTGTGGCTCACGCTCGCGGTCGCCGGGCTGTCCGCGTTCACGCGCACGTTCGCGGCGGGCCTGATCGTGCTGAAGCTGCTCGGCGTCGCGTACCTGCTGTTCCTCGCTTGGAAGATGTGGACCGCGCCGACCGACACGCGTGCGGACGACCTGCCGCGCGGCCAGTCGCCGTGGCGCATGTTCGTCGCCGGCATGCTGGTGACGCTCGGCAATCCGAAGATCATGGTGTTCTATCTTGCGCTGCTGCCGACCATCGTCGACCTCACGCACGTCGGCGTGACGGCCTGGGCCGAGCTGGTCGGCACGATGCTCGCGATCCTGATCGCCACCGACTGCGTCTGGTCGCTGCTTGCGTCGCGGGCACGGGCTTTCCTGACGTCGGCGCGCGCGAAGCGGATCGCGAACCGCACGAGCGCGACCGCGATGGCCGGTGCGGCGGTGGCGATCGCGACGCGCTGAGCAGTACGTTCGCAATACCGTCCGCTCCCGCCTGGACTGGAGCAGAACCGTTACACTCGCCGCGCCATTGCCCCGGGGACCCCCATGAAAACCTGGCTATCGGCTGTCCTGCTCTGCCTGTCCGTCACGGTCGCGCACGCGGCCGGCGTCAAGTTTGTCCGGATTCCCGCCGATGCCGCCGGCCCCGAGTTGCGCGCGATCGTGTGGACACCCTGCGCGGACGCCGCGCAGGCCCTCACGATCGGCCCTTACGAGCTGAAAGGGAAGCGAGATTGTCCGACCGTCGGCGACAAGCTGCCGCTCGTCGTGATCTCGCACGGTCACGGCGGCACGTTCCTCGACCACCACGATCTCCCGGAAACGCTCGCTGACGCGGGCTTCGTGGTCGCGGCGATCAATCATCCGGGCGACACGTTCTCCGACATGAGCCACGCGGCCGACATTCAGGAGTTCGTCGAACGCCCCGTCGACATCAAGCGCCTGGTCGACTACATGCTGGGCAATGCCTCCGACGCCGCTCGAATCGATCCCGCACGGATCGGCTTCTTCGGCTTCTCGCGCGGCGGCTATACCGGTCTGGTGCTGGCCGGCGGCAATCCGGATTACGTGCATGCGCAGGTCGCGTGCACGGACCCGACCTTGCTGATCTGCCGGCAGATTCGCGACCGCGACCTTGTCCTCCCGCCACTGACGCACGACCCGCGCATCAAGGCCTACGTGCTGGCCGATCCGCTCGACGAATTCCCGACCGCCGACACGGTGAAGGACGTTCATGCCCCGATCCAGCTCTGGGCGTCGGAGGAAGGCGGCGACGGCGTCGAGCCGGCCACCCTCCCCGCGCTGGCCGGCCTGTTGCCGCAGCGGCCGGAATTCCACGTCGTGCGGCATGCCGCACATTTCGCGTTCGTCGCACCCTGCTCCGACGCATTGAAACAAAAGGCACCGCGCGTGTGCGTCGACGCCGGTGAATTCGATCGCGTCGCCTTTCACCAGGCATTCGACGCAAAGGCGCTCGCATTCTTCAGCGCCAATCTCCGCTAGCAGCGAAACGCCTTGCGCCACACACCTGACGCCGGCGCATGGTCGTTGCACGCAATCAGCGCACGCACCAGCGCCCAATCGTCGTCGTCGCAGAAATCGAGCAGCATTGCGCCGTACGGGCCGGGCTGCTCGCGCAATCGCTCGGCCAGCCGCGCATGGATGCCTTGAACGCGACCGTCGCCATGTGCAACCACCGACGGATTCGCGCCCATCCCGGTCCCGCTGCAGAAATTGAGCGCCCAGCGGCCGCTATCCGGCAATGGCAGGTGCGTCAGCAGTGTGTCGATCGCGCGCCACTTCCAGCCGATCGACGCGGCAACGGGCACGCGATACTCGTCCTGGATCACGAACGCACCATCGGGATGATCGATCGTGAACGTCGCGTTGTCGGGCCACGCGGTCAGGTCGATGCCGAGCGGCCGGCCGCTGCGAAAGCGCCGCAGCAGCACGACCGCGCCGCGCACGTCGGCGAGCGCTGGCAGCGTACCGCCGGCATGCCAGCGCAGTCGCGGGTGCCGCGCGCGATGTGCGTCGAACGTCGCATCGAAACCGCGCGTGCACGCGTGCGCCGGCCACTCGTCCTTCACCGACATCACGATACATTCGCGCGGATGCGCATCGAGAAAGCTTGTGCAGGTTGCCAGCACGTCGTCGAAGGTCATGCCGAGCGCGACGCCGCCGTGATGGATGTCGAACGCATCGCGCACGTGCCGGCAGCGAATGTCGAGCAGCCGCACGCCGTGCGCGAGCTGCGCGTCAAGCGGCGCGCGCTGCGTGCGCACGAGCCGATCGTCGACCGTATACGCACAGGTGTCATGGCTGCCCGGTAGGGTCAGCGTATGCAGCAGCCGCGCATCGTCGAGCGCCGACATCCAGTCGGCAGGCGGCATGCACGTATCGTGGTTCGAAGGAATCATCAATCAATGAATGACAAGGAAAGAAAACCGTGGGTGACGGCGTTGGATGTCGCGGCGCGGGCCGGTGTATCGCGCTCCGCGGTGTCGCGCGCATTCTCGCCGACCGCGAGCATCGCGCCGCAAACGCGCGAACGCGTGATGGTCGCCGCGCGTGCGCTGGGCTACCAGGTCAACCTGATCGCGCGCGACATGATCACGCAGCGCAGCAGCATGATCGGTGTCGTGACGGCCGGTTTCGAGAACCCGTTCCGCGCGCGGCTGCTGTCGGACCTGATGGCCGCGCTCGGACAGCGCGGGCTCACGCCGCTCGTGACCAATGCGGAAGATCCGCGCCAGGTCCGGCAATCGCTCGAACAGCTGCTCAGCTACCGGATCGCGGGCCTCGTGATGACGTCCGCGTCGCCGCCGCTGTCGGTGGCGCAACAGTATCTCGAACACCGGATTCCCGTCGTGATGATCAACCGCGAGGCGAACCTGCCCGGCGCCGATGTCGTCGTCAGCGACAACGCGGCGGGCGCCGTCCATGCGGCGCAGCGGCTCGTGCGGGCCGGCGCGCGCCGGCTCGCGTTCGTCGGGCCGCGCGGCGCGAGCTACAGCGCGCAGTCGCGCGCCGCGGCGTTCGAGCAGGCGATCGGTCGCGGTGACGCGTTCGACGCGACGCTCGCGCGGGTGCTCGACACACCGTCCGACACGCATGCAAGCGGGATCGACGCCGCGCGGCAACTGTTCGCGGCCGGCGATCGACCCGACGGCGTGTTCTGTTCGTCCGACCTGCTCGCGCTCGGCGTGATCGACGTCGCGCGCAGCGAATTCGGGTTGCGCGTGCCGGACGACCTGCGCGTGATCGGCTTCGACGACATCCCGGCCGCCGAATACGATGCGTATCGGCTGACGACGCTCCGGCAGGACACGCGCGGCCTTGCGCATGCGGCGATCGACCTGCTCGCCGACCGGATGCAGACGTTCGACGGCCCGTCGCGCACACGCGTCGTGCCGGTGACGCAGGTGGTACGCCATAGCTGTAAGTGACGAGGTGAAGTGACGCGCGGCATCGCCGCGCGTCACTTCAACCCGCCCGCGAATCCGCGCAACAGGTAGCGCTGCACATAACCGGCCACGGCCAGCGTGGGCAGCGATGCCATCAGGCCCGCGCTCATCAGGTCGCCCCAGTCGATGCCGTTCTCCGTCACGTAGCCGGCGATCGCGAGCGGCAGCGTGAAGCGGCTCGGCGTCGACACGAACAGCAGCGCGATCAGGAACTCGTTCCACGCGGCGATGAACACGAAGATCGCGGTCGCGATCAGCCCCGGCGCGCACAGCGGCAGCACGATCTGCACGAGCCGCCGCGCGAGCCCCGCACCGTCGATGCACGCCGCCTCTTCATACTCGACGGGCACGTCGCGCACGAACGCGAGCAGCATCCAGATCGCCATCGGCAACGCGTAGATCTGATACGCAAGCATCAGACCGAGCGTCGAATCGAGCAGGTGCAAGCGCTTCGCGAGCGCGAACAGCGGCACCGCGATCGTGATCGGCGGCATCAGCTTCAACGCGAGCACGAGCACCAGGAACAGCAGGTCGAGCCGCGCCGGAAACCGCAGCCGCACGAGCGCATATGCGGCCGGAAACGCGAGCGCCAGCGCCAGCAGCGTCGTGCCGAACCCGACCAGCAGCGAATTGAAGAGCGGCGCGCCGATGCCGTTGGACCACACCGACGCGAAATGCTCGAAGGTCGGCGCGGCCGGCCAGATCCGCAACGGATGATCGAGGCGCTCGAGCGTCGGCATGAAGGCCGCGCCGGCCATCCACAGGCACGGCAGCAGCAACAGCGCGAGCGCGGCGATGCGCAGCGCCCACGGCATCGCGCGACCGAATGCGGCGCCCGTTCGCGCGCGAGTGATGCCTGCGGGTTGCGCGGTCATGCGCGCCGCTTGCGAACCGTCTGCCATACATACCCCGAGACCAGCAGCGCGGACGCCGCAAGCATCAGCACCGACGCGGCACTCGCCGGCCCGACGTTGAAGAAGCGGAAGCCCGTGTCGTAGATATAGGTCGACAGCGTCTGCGTGGCGTTGCCGGGGCCACCGCCCGTCAGCGCATAGACCTTGTCGAACAGCTTGAACGTGTCGATCGAGCGCAGCAGCAGCGCGAGGCCGATCTGCGGCGCCGCGAGCGGCAGCGTGATGTCGCGCAGGCACTGCCACTCGCTCGCGCCGTCGGTGCGCGCGGCTTCGTACAGTTCGCCGGGAATCGACTGCAGCCCGGCCAGCACGATCAGGAACGCCATCGGCGTCCACTGCCACACGTCGACGAGCGCGAGCGACCACAGCGCGAGATGCGGATCGGACAGCCAGCGCACACCTTCGATGCCGAACGTCGCGAGCAGCGCGTTCAGGAAGCCGTCGAAATTGAGCCAGTTGCGCCAGATCGCCGAGCACACGAGCGTCGACAGCATCATCGGCAGGATCGCGAGCGGCAGCGCGATGCGCCGCCCCGGAAACGCGCGCACGAACAGCAGCGCGAGGCCGAAGCCGAGCGCAACCTCGGCGAGCGAGGCCACGATCGTGAAGCGCAGCGTGTTGCCGAAGCCGGCCGTGAACGCGTCGTCGCCGAGCACCGCGCGATAGTTCGCGAGCCCCGCGAACGCACGGCGGCCGGCCGCATAGTCGACCTGGCAGAACGAATCGATCAGCACCTGCGCGACCGGATACAGCGCGAGCGCGGCGAGCACCAGCAGCGCGGGCCCGAGCAGCGCGACGAACGGCAGACTGCGGCCGAGGGCTTTCATGCGCGGGTTCCGGGCGGCGAGTCGAGGCGGGCTGTCACTTGCCGACCGTGGCCATCGCCTGCGCGATCTTCTGCTGCGCCTGGCGCAGCGCGGCGTCGGGCGCAGCCTGCCCGGTCAGCGCGAGCTGAAGCTGGTCGCCGAGAATGCTCTCGACCTGCTGCCAGTCCTTCACGCGCGGCCGCGCCCGGCCGGCCTCGAGCGCCTTCAGTTGATCCGGATACCAGCGGTACTGGCGCACCAGCGCCGGATCGGTGAACACGCTGCGGCGGGTCGGCGGAATGCCGATGCCGGCGAGGCGCGTCTGCGTGTCGCGGTTGGTCAGGTACGCCAGGAAATCCTGCGCGAGCTTCGCGTGCGGCGCGTCCTTCGGAATGCCCATCTGCCAGATGCCGAGCATCGGCGCCGGGCCCGCGGTCTGCCCGGGCGGCGGTTGCAGCGCGATCTGCCCGACCACGCGCGACTGCTTCGGATCGTCGAGCGCCGGCACCCACGCGGGCCATACTTCGATCGACTGCGCGGCCGTGCCGCGTTGCAGCGCATCGCGCACTTCCGCCGCGCCGTACACGTCGACGTCCTTCGGCGCGGACGCCTTCAGTGCGAGGAAGGTCTTCAGCGCGGCCTGCGCCTCGCGCGAATCGATCGTCACGTTGCCGGCATGGTCGAACACGTCGCCGCCGTAGGCCCACAGGATCGGCAGGAAGCCCGTCACGACCGGGTTGCCCTTGGTGCCGCGAAACACCACGCCCGACACGCTCTTGTCCGCGCCGCCGACGGTCTGCGCGATCTTCAGCACATCGTCCCAGTTGCGCGGCGGCTGCAGCTTGTACTTCGCGAGCAGGTCCTTACGGTACGCGAACATCTCGACGTTGCCGACGATCGGCAGCGCGTACAACGCGCCAGCCGCGTTGCGGCCGAGCGCGACGGCGGACGGCACGAGGTCGGCGTCCGCGAGCGACGCGGGCAGCGGCTTCAGCCAGCCGTTGCCGATGAATTCGGGCGCCCAGGTGTCGTCCATCATCACGAGGTCGTACGCGCCGGTGCCTTCGCGCATCGACAGCTTGAGCTTCTGGTACAGGTTCGCGTTCGGCAGCTTGAGCAGCTCGATCTCGGTGCCCGGGTGCAGTTTGTTGAAGCCGGCGACGGCGTCGGCCAGCCCCTTGCCGTAAATGTCGTCGCGGCCCGCGATGACGAGATCCGCGGCACCGGCGTGCGTGGCGGCGAAGGACAGCGCAAGGGCGGCGGACAGCGCGCGCAGGCGGCTCAGCAAGGTCATGGGGTCTCTCTCGTTCGGCGTGGTGGCGGGACGGCCAGGTGTTGCACACGTGTGCAACACGAGTGGCGCTTCTGGCCGCCTGAAGCGAACGCCATTGTTCACGCCGATCGTTAAGAATTTATGGCACCCGGCGGAACAGGCGGCCGCCGTGCCCGGCCGCCCCGGTCCCGCCTTCCCGGCCAGACCTTCCCGGCCAGACCTCCCCGGCCGGACCTTCCCGGCCAGGTCAGAAGTTCACGCGGATCCCGGCCATCACCGCCAGCTGCCGGCTCGAGTTGCTGTTCGCGAGCACCGGGATCTGCGCGTAGTTCACCGCGTTGCCGTTCGCGTCGGTGCCGAGCCCCGTCCCGCTCGCGACCTGGCCGATCGCGACCGCATACAGCGCCGTGCGCTTCGACAGGCTGTAGTTCGTGCCGACGTTCACCTGGTGGAAACGCGTCGTGCCGCGCCCGTCGGTATGCGCGGCGTTGAAGATGTACGCGACGCCGCCCTGCAGCGCGGGCGTGAACATGTAGGTGACGTTCAGCTCGCCGATGTCGAACGTGAACGCCTGCGTGCGCGGCTGCGCGGTGGTCGAAAAGTAGCGGCTGTCGCCGAGGCGCGTATGCGTGTAGGTGAGCGCGACCGTCGCCGCGCCGAGCGTCAGCGAGCCGCCCGCGCCGAACGCGCGCATCGAGCCGGCGTCCTGCAGCAGGCAGTACATCGCGCCCGGGTTGCTGCACGCGAAATCGCCGATATAGCCGCTCGCGCCGCCGAGCGCCGCGTCGAGCGGCTGGTGCAGGTCGAGGTAACCGACCGAGAACGCCACCGGCGCGCGCGTGTACGTCGCGGCCACCGAATAACCGCGCTTCGCGGAAAAGTCGCCGGCCTGCCCGCCGAAGCTGAACGTGCCGCCGAACGTGAGGCCGTTGAAATCCGCGCTCGTGAACTTCACCGCGTTGTTGAAGTTGAACGCGGCATTCAGGTTATCGACGTCGCCGAGATGCGAGCCATACGGCGTCGCCCAGTTGTTGCTCGACACATACGCGCCGAGCATGTCCGTGTACGAATCGTATTGGCGGCCGAGGCCGAGCGTGCCGATCGTGTCCTTGCGCAGCCCGACCCACGCCTGCCGGCTGAACGCGGTGCCGCCCTGCAGCGCCTGCCCGTTCGCGGACAGGAACTGCTGCTCGAGGTTGAACACCGCGTCGAGCCCGCCGCCGAGCGGCTCGGCACCCTGGAACCCGAAACGGGACGGCACGAGGTTGCCGCCGCCCATCTGCCACGCATGGCCGCCGCCCGTGCTGCCGTCGGCGCGCGTGAACTGCTGGTTCGTCGAGTAGATGATGCCGGTGTCCACCGTGCCGTACAGCGTCACGCTGCCCGAAGTCTGCGCGTGTGCGTGCATGCAACCCAGCGTGGCCGCGGCTGCGGCCAGTCGTCGTCCGATCTTCATGTCCCGCCCTTTGTGATGATCGATTCGCAGTGCAAATCGATGGTGTTGTCGATATGGGTGACAGGACTCTATCCAGCGAAAATTCAGGACCTCTATCGCAAATCGGCAAACGGTGGAATGTGCGACGCGCGACGCGGCCCGGCGGCTGCGTCGCGGTGCACGTGCGTCATGCGGGACGCGTCGTCTGGGAAGGCAGTTCGCCGAACAGGTCGCGATACTCGCGCGCGAAATAACCGAGATGCGTGAACCCCCAGCTCGCGGCGGCCTCGCCGACGCCGAGCTGCTGCACGGAGGTCGTGCGCAGCATGCGCCGCACCGCGTTCAGCCGGATCGTGCGCAGATAACCGACGGGCGTGACGTCGGCAACACGCTGGAAGCTCGTTTGCAGCGTGCGGCGGCTGCAGCGCAGCGCGCGGCACAGTTCGAGCACGGTGACGGGTTCCTCGGGCCGGTCGCGCAGATGCTTCTCGCAGCGGCTCACGATGTCGCTGTAGGTGGCGTGCGTGATGTCGCGGCGCTCGACGCCGATGCCCTGTTCGAGCGCATCGAGAAACATGCCGAGCATCGCGTCGCGGAACATCTTGCGGGTGGCCGCGTACTCGAGGTGACCGGGGTTGCGCTGCGCATCGTCGATCAGCGACGACAACCGCACGCCGAGCGCGACGCCCTGCGCATCGGACAACCGCGTCACGTGCCGCAGCTTGCGCGCGCCGGCCGCGCCGAATTCGGCCTCGCACAGCTCGTCGACCATGTCGGACGCCGCGCTGATCCCGACGAGCCCCATCCCTTCCGGTGTGTGGAATTCGAAGTCCTCACCGGCGCGCAGCGCGAGCAGCGCATAACCGTCGACCGGCTGGCCCTGGAACGTGCCGGCGAGCGGCACGGACAGCGGCACCGCGAGCGACGTGCGCCCGGCCGGTGCGAGCCCGGTTTGCGCGACGCGCCGGTTGGTCGTTTCGCGGAAGAAGTGGAAATCGTCGTACAGCACCTGGGTGACCGTGCCCTTGAAGCGGCCCGGCGTCATCTGGCGGTAGACCTGATGCCAGCCCGCGATCGCGAGCCCGTGATCGTGCACGTCTTCGTGTGAGCGAGACTGGAACAACATCGGCGCCTCCGGTGAAACCCTGATTCCTGGATGCGACCGAGGCATTCGCCCGGCCGCAACGCCACAGCTTACCCGCGCAAAAACCTGTGCAGTGCGGTTTCGAACGCAAGACAGGCCGCCGACAGCGCGGCGGCCTGCTCGCCGGTCAGGCGGACATAACGGCGAAACGACGGCATTCGGTTCACGATCTCGCTGCCGCCGAACGGCACGATCGCGAGCGTCCAGCGGCCGTCGCACGCGTCGATCGCGCAGTCGGTCAGGTGCAGCGGCCGCAGCGCGTCGGCCAGCGACGGCTCGGCGACCAGTGCCGCCACCGTGTCGACGAATCCGGGGTCACATCCGGGCACGGGCACCGCGTCGATGCCGGTGCGGCGCAGCCAGCCGGTCTGCCGTATGCGGGCGCGGCCCTGCACTGCCGGGCCGCAGACGGTCGCCGCCACCTTCACGCTGACCGTATGCATCAGGAACTGGCGCTCGACGCGCTCCTCGACGCTCACGCGCACGCCGTTCGGCAGCCGCGCCGCCGGACTGCCGGCACCGTCGGCGTCGCGCGCGGCATGCAGGTCGGCGAGCACGCGCGCGGCGATCGCGCCGGGCCGATGGCCGAGTGGCAGCTCATCGGGCGCCGCGCGCCACCGGGCGAGCGCGGCCTTCACGACGCGACGTGCTCGTTGCGCAGCACTTCCTCGACCGGCACCGGCTTGAACGGATGCCGGCGCTGCACGACGAGCGTCCAGAACAGCGCGTACAGCGCGGTGAGCCCGAGCATCGCGCCGAACGGCACGTAGATGTCGCGCGCGTTCATGCCGGGCGGCGTGATGTACCAGATCGCGAGCACGATACCGACGCTCGACACGATCTGCGGCAGCGGGAACAGCGGCGAACGGTACGGGCGCGGCAGGTCCGGGCGGCGGATGCGCAGCATCACGACCGACGCGGTGACGAGCAGGTACGCGGTGCCCCACGCGCAGGTCGCGGCGAGCACGAGGTGCAGGATGCTGTCGAGATTGCCGTTGATCAGCCACGCGTGAACGATCGGCACGACGGCCGCCGCGACGATGCCGACCACGGGCGTCTTGAAGCGCGGATGCAGGTACGCGAAGCAGCGCGGCAGCGCGCCGTCGATCGCCATCCCGTACAGGATGCGCGGCAGCCCGGCCATCAGCGTGTTGATCGTGGCGGCGCCCGCGAACAGGAACGCGACGCCGAACCAGATGCGGCCGAACGGGCCGAGCACCTGCAGCGCGAACGCGGGAATCGCGCCCGGCGTGTCGAGCAAGTGCGTGAGGCCATCGGGGCTCACGGGCACGTTCGCGACCTGGCGGCGGATCGCCGCGCCGTACAGGAACATGCAGATCGCGACGCCGACGAGGCCGATCGTCATCGCGCGCGGAATCGTGCGGCCCGGCGCCTTCATTTCCGGCGCGAGCGGCGTGACGAACTCGCAGCCGACGAACATGAACATCGCCATCCCGACCAGCGACAGCACGGCCGGCACCGACGTGCCGACTTCCGAGCCGCCGAACCAGCCGTCGAGGTGCACGGCCGGCGCGGCCACGAGCCCGAGGATCCCGAAGATCATCAGCGACAGCCACATGCCGGCCGTCAGCACGATCTCGAGCTTGCTGAACACCTTGATGCCGATGATGTTGGTGATCGCGAACGTGATCACGAGGCCGACGCCGACGAGCCAGGAACTGTTGTGCTTCTCGAATGCCGCGTTCAGCGATTCGAAATTGACGAGCGCCATGATGCCGCTCAGGATCGTTTCCGCCGTGCCGGCGAACACGTGCACGAGGAAATACGCGGAGATCGTGCCGGTGATCGCCCAGAAGCGGCCCAGCCCGCACGACAGGTAATCGTAAACCGAGCCGGCCGTCGGCAGCATCGCGGCGGCTTCGGAGAACGTGGTCGCCTGCGCCTGCATCATCACGAACGCGATGATCATCGCGACCGCGAACGCCCAGCCGCCCATCCCGAAGCCCGACGTCGCGGTGAGGATCACCGGGCTTGCCATGATGAGGCCGACGGCGCTCGCCAGCGCGGTCGGAAAACCGACCGCGCCCGCCTTCAGCGCCGTGCCGCCGCCTGCTTCGGCCGGCGAGCCGGCGGGCGTGCCGCCCGCGGCGCCGGTAACTCCTGACCATCCCGACATCTTTGTCTCCTTCCTTTGTTGACCCGAACCCGCGCTGCGCGCCCGGGCTTCCTGTCGATCAAAACGCGATCCGATGTCGAAAAAATACGCAGGCAAAATAATCCGGTCATAGCGCAAATCGGCAAACCCGCGACGGCGGCCACGCCGCCCGCCACAGGCCTGCCGTCACGCGATCGCGTCGTCAGGCGAACGGCACGGCCTCGAAGCCCGCCGCGAGCGCATCGACGATCCGGTCGAGCTGCTCGCGCTGGATCACGAGCGGCGGCGACAGGATGATCTTCGTGCCGACCGGGCGCACCATCACGCCGTTCTCGCGCGCGACTTCCGCGACCGCGTTCGCATAACCGGACAGCGGGTCGATCGGCTCGCGCGTCGCCTTGTTCGCGACGAGGTCGAGCGCGAGCATCAGCCCCTTGCCGCGCACCTCGCCGACCGCCGCGAAGCGTTCCACGAACGGTTGCAGCGCTTCGAGCAGATACGCGCCCTGCTTCGCCGCATTCGCCGGCAGGTCTTCCTTCACGACGATGTCGAGGCTTGCGATCGCGGCCGCGCACGCGACCGGGTGGCCCGCATACGTGTAGCCGTGCATGATCGCACCGCCGAAGTCCGCATTCTCGGCGAACGCGTCCTCGATCCGCGCGTTCACGACCGTCGCGCCGAGCGGCACATAGCCCGACGAGATCCCCTTCGCGAGACACATGATGTCGGGGCGCACGCCCCAGCCGCGGCTGCCGAACATACTGCCGCTGCGGCCGAAGCCCGTCACGACTTCGTCGGCGATCAGCAGCACGCCGTAGCGGTCGCACACCTCGCGCACCAGCGGCCAGTAGTTGGCCGGCGGCACGATCACGCCGCCCGCGCCCTGGATCGGCTCCGCGATGAACGCGGCGACCGTGTCGGGGCTCTGGAACAGGATCTCGCGCTCGAGCATTTCCGCGCAGATCCGGCCGAGTTCCTCCGGATCCTGCGTGAACGGGTTGCGGTACAGCCACGGCGTCTCGACGTGGAAGCAGCCGGGCAGGTTCGGCTCGTAGTTGCGGCGGAACACCGTGTTGCCGTTCACCGACGCGCCGCCGAAGTGCGTGCCGTGATAACCCTGCTTCAGCGAGATGAACTTCGTGCGATCGGCCTGGCCGCGCACCTTCCAGTACTGGCGCGCGATCTTCAGTGCGGTCTCGATCGAATCGGAACCACCCGAGCTGTACAGCACGCGGCGCATCCCTTCCGGTTCGAGCAGGTCGATCACCTTCTTCGACAGCTCTTCCGCACGCGGATGCGAAATGCCGTCGAACAGCTGGAAGTATTCGAGCTCGTCGAGCTGGCGCACGATCGCGTCCTTCACTTCCTGGCGGTTGTGGCCGACGTTCACGTTCCACAGGCCCGCGACGCCGTCGACGAGCTTGCGGCCCTCTTCGTCGAACACGTAGCAGCCGTCGCCGCGCACGATGCGGATCGGCTTGCGCTGCTTCATCTCGTTCGGGTGCACCATCGGATGCCAGAATTTCGCTTCGTTGTAGCTCATTGCAGTCTCCACTGTCGGATCGTTTGAACGTGGGTCGTTCGGGTTCGAGGTTCGCGCCGCGCGTCAGTGCGCGATGCAGACGGATTTGGTTTCGGTGAAGCCTTCGATCGCGTACTGGCCGAATTCGCGGCCGATGCCCGATTGCTTGTAGCCGCCGAACGGCATCGACGGGTCGAGCGGGATATGGCAGTTCACCCACACGGTGCCGGCCTCGATCTGCGGCACCAGGTTCATCACGCGCTTCAGGTCGTTGCTCCAGATGCTCGCGGCGAGACCGTACGGCGACGCGTTCGCGAGGCGCACCGCGTCGGCCGCATCGTCGAACGGCACGACGACGATCACCGGGCCGAACACCTCGTCGCGCACGATCGCGCTGTCCGGATGCGGATCGGCGATCACGGCCGGCTTCACGAAATAGCCGGGCAGGTCGTCGGCCGGCGTGCCGCCCGCGAGGAACGTGAGGCCCGCGCGGCGCGCGCCTTCGATGTGCTGGATGACCTTGTCGCGATGGTGCGCGGAGACGAGCGGGTTGATCTGCGCGGTCATGTCGAGGCCCGCGCCGAGCTTCATCGACTGCGCGACGCCCGCGAGGCCGTCCGCGAGCTGTGCGTACTTGCTGCGGTGCACATAGATGCGCGACGCGGCCGCGCACACCTGCCCCTGGTTGAAGAACGCGCCGGCGGCGACGCCGTCGAGCGCCTGCGCGACGTCGATGTCGTCGAGCATCACGATCGGGTTCTTGCCGCCGAGCTCCAGCGAGAAGCGCGTCATGTTCTGCACGGCCGCCGCGCCGACCAGCTTGCCGGTCGCGGTCGAGCCTGTGAACGAGATCTTCGCGATCGACGGGTGGCTCGCGAGCGCGGCGCCGCACGTGCGGCCGCCGGTGACGACGTTGAACACGCCGGGCGGCACGCCCGCTTCGCGTGCGAGTTCGGCGAGGCGCAGCGCGGTGAGCGGCGTTTCCGGCGACGGCTTCAGCACGATCGTGCAGCCGGCCGCGAGCGCGGGAATCAGCTTCCACACCGCGATCATCAGCGGAAAATTCCACGGCACGATCGCGGCGACCACGCCAACGGGCTCCTTGCGCGTATAGGCCGTATAACGTGCGCCGGGCGGGAACGGGATCGACACGTCGAGCGTCTGGCCGGTGATCTTGGTCGCCCAGCCGGCCATGTAGCGCACGTATTCGACGCTCGCGCCGACCTCGATCGCGCGCGACACGTGGATCGACTTGCCCTGGTTCAGCGTTTCGAGCTGCGCGAGCGTTTCGGTGTCGGCTTCGATCAGGTCGGCGAGTTTCAGCAGGATGCGTTCGCGGTCGGCCGGGCGCAGCCCGCTCCACACGCGGGTGTCGAACGCGCGCTTCGCGCTGGCGACCGCGCGGTCGACGTCGTGCTCGTCGGCGTCCGCGACCGTCGCAAGTCGCTCGCCCGTCGCGGGGTCGTACACGTCGAGTCGCGCGGCCGCGTGCGCGGGCTGCATGTCACCGTCGATGAAGAGGCCGAAGTCGCGCGCAACGAAGGTGCGCACGGTGTCGCTGACGGCGACGAAGTTCGTGTTGCTCATGGGCGTCTCGATGTTTGTCGTGGCTAGGCCGCGTGTGCGTGGGCACGCGGGCGTCGTTCCACTGTATCGACGGGGGATCGCGCTCGGTGAGCGCAAATTGGCAGCGCGTGGGGGGATGGCGGCAGTCGCAAACAACGGACCGCGTCATCGGAAACGGACGGTGTTACAGGAACAGCGCCCCGACCAGCTCGGTGCGGTTCGACACGCCGAGCTTGCGGTACATGCGCATCAGATGTGTCTTGATCGTCGGTTGGCCAAGCGCGAGATCGCGCGCGATCTCCTTGTTCGAGCGGCCGTCGCGCACGAGGCGCGCGATCTGCTCCTCGCGGTAGGTCAGCCGCTCTTCGCAACCGATCCGGTGGATTCCGCGGCGCGCGCGCAGCAGCGGGCTCAGCGCGGCTTCGGCGACCGGTTGCAGCCGCGCGAGCGCGTCGATCTCGCCGGGCGCGAACCGCCCTGCCGTGCTGTTCCCGGCCGCGCCATCGCCCGCTTCGCCCGTGCCGAAGCGCAGCAGCGAGAATGCGCCGACCGTCCGGCCCGCGTCGCGCAGCCAGATCTCGACGACGTCGGCCACATCGTGCCGCCGCAGGAAGCGGGTCCAGTACGCGGACGCCTCGCGTCTTTCGTCAGGCAATTGGGAAGCGAGCGTGACGACCGCACATTCCCCTGCCGCGCAGCGTGACGGATGCAGCGGATCGAGCATCCGGTAGCGCGCGACATAGGTGCGATGCATCGATTCCGGCATCCCGAACAGCTCGAAATCGGCCGGTTCGCCGCTCTGGTCGAGCCGGTAGAACACGATCGCGGACGGGCTCGCGAACGCGTCGAACGCGTCCACGCATGCGCGCAGCGCGCGCTGCCAGTCGGCGGCGTCCTGGTCGGCGGGAACGGAGGGGGTCGGCATGGTGGAATCGGCTGGCGGGCGAACGCATCGAAGTTCGGGCCAGCCTACCGGCGCCGAAAAGCGCTGGTGAGCACAAATCGGCAAATCGTCCCGGTGGGGTCGGTGTGGCCGGGACGACGCAGGCGCGACGATGCGCGCCCGCTCTGTCAGCGTGCGTTCGCCGCGAACGTGTCGCAGGCGCTGATCTCGCCCGACTCCATCCCGCGCCGCAGCCAGTACACGCGCTGGTCGCTGGTGCCGTGCGTGAAGCTTTCCGGCACGACGTAGCCCTGCCCTTGCTGCTGCAGGCGATCGTCGCCGATCGCGGCCGCCGCCTTCAGCCCCTGCTCGAAATCGCCGGGTTCCATCAGCCGCTGGTTTGCGCGCTGCGCGTTGTTCGCCCACACGCCGGCGAAGCAGTCGGCCTGCAGCTCCATCCGCACCGACAGCGCGTTCGAGTGCGCCTGGCTCGAACGCCGGCGCGCGGCGTCGACCTTGTCGGAAATTCCGAGCAGGTTCTGCACGTGATGGCCGACTTCGTGCGCGATCACGTAAGCCTGCGCGAAATCGCCGCCCGCGCCGAAACGCTTGCGCAGTTCGTCGTAGAAACCGAGATCGATATACACCTTGCGGTCGGCCGGACAATAGAACGGCCCCATCGCCGTCTGGCCCGTGCCGCAGGCGGTCGGCGTCGAGTTCGTGAACATCACGAGCTTCGGCGGCTCGTACTGCGCATGCAGCTGGGTGTTGAACACGCCCGTCCACGTGCGTTCGATGTTGCCGAGCACCTTGCGCGTGAACACCACGCCCGGCTCGTTCGACGGCGCGCCCTGGCGCTGCGTCGGCGCGGGCTGCGCCTGCTGCTGGTGGCCCTGCAGCGCCGATGCGCCTTCGAGCACCACGCGCGGGTCGATCCCGAAGAAATACGATGCGGCCAGCGCGACCACGATCGTGCCGATGCCGATCGTCGCACCGCGCCCGCCGCCGAAACCGCCGGCACCGCGGCGATCCTCGACATTCATGCTTTCTCTTTCGTCGTCCAGCCTCATGACCGGCCCTCCCTGTTCTTGTCGATGGTCCGATCGCGCCAGCGCGCAACCGGGCGATCCGCCGTGGCCACACGATCCACCGGCAGACGCGATGTCTGCGCATCGGGCGCACGCTCGCGCCGATCTCGCCGGCCTGCCGCTCCGCTCGCACGACGGAATCGGCCAGCCGACGCGCCGCGCGTCGATGCGCGGGCACGCCCGCGCTATTTTGCCGGGCTTTCGTGACTTATCGCAAAAATGTGGAGGATAGAGCGATTCGGTGCCGGACATCGTCAGCCTTTGCAAAATGGGCCGCGACCGCTCCGGCCGCCCGGACGCCGTCCGCGTTCATCCTTTCGGCTGATACCGGCACTCGGCGGCGGCGCCTAAAGTGACCGGAAACGCCACCTTTCTGGAGAACGACATGACGCACCCGCAACCCCGCACGATCGCGATCACCGGCGCGGGCACCGGCATCGGCGCCGCGTGCGCGCGCCGCTTCGCCAGCCGCGGCGACCGCGTCGTGCTGATCGGGCGCCGCCAGGCGCCGCTCGACGCGCTGGCCGCCGAAACGGGCGGCCTCGCGCTCGCCGGCGACGCCGCGAGCACGGCCGACTGGGCCGGCTTCCTGCCGCGGATCGCCGAGCGTTTCGGCCGCGTCGACGCGCTCGTCGCGTGCGCGGGCGGTCACGGCGTCGGCCGCGCGGACGAAACCGACGACGCGCAGTGGCGCAACGCGATGCATGCGAACCTCGACACCGCGTTCGTTAGCGCGCGGGCTTGCCTGCCCGACCTGATCGCGCAGCGCGGCAGCATCGTGCTGGTCGCATCGATCGCCGCGCTCGCGGCCGGGCCCGGCGTCTGCGGCTACACGGTCGGCAAGCACGCGCTGCTCGGGCTCGCGCGGTCGCTCGCACGCGACTACGGGCCACACGGCGTGCGGGCGAACGCCGTCTGCCCGGGCTGGGTCCGCACGCCGATGGCCGACGCGGAAATGGAACCGCTGATGGCCGCGCACGGCGACACGCTCGACGGCGCGTATGCACGCGTCAGCGCCGACGTGCCGCTGCGGCGCGCGGCCGATCCGGACGAAATCGCGGCCGTCTGCGCGTTCCTCGCGTCGCCCGACGCGTCGTTCGTGACCGGCGCGACACTCGTCGCCGACGGCGGCGCGATGGTCGTCGACGTGCCGACGCTCGCGTTCGACACGCTTTGATGCCACTGAACGCGCGGCCCACGCCTTCGCTGCCGCCGAAATCCATTAACATCGACCCGATCCGCCGCTTGCGCGGCACCGCCTCACATTCGGGACGCGATGAACATCCGGTTTCTTGAAACCTTCGTCTGGCTCGCGAAGCTGGAAAACTTCCGGCTCACGGCCGAAAAACTGCATACGACGCAGGCGGCCGTATCGAGCCGCATCGCATCGCTCGAGGAAGCGTTCGACGTGCGCCTGTTCGATCGCAACACGCGCTCGGCCACGCTCACGCCGGCGGGCCGGCGCATGCTGGCCTACGCGGAGCGGATCGTGCGGCTCGACGGCGAAATGCGCCGCGATATCGATGCGGCGAGCGACGCGGGCCTGATCCGGATCGGCGTGATCGAGTCGATCGTGCACAGCTGGTTTCCGGCGCTGATGGCGCAACTGCGCGAACGCTATCCGCGTCTCGACGTCGAGATCACGAGCGACACGACGCTGCACCTGATCCGCCTGCTCAGCACCGACGGCGTCGACCTGATCCTGCAGACCGACCCGGTGCCGGGCCCCGACTTCACGAACCTGCCGCTGTGCGAGTTCCCCGTGCACTGGGCGGCGAGCCCGCGCCTCGGGCTCGGCGGCCAGCCGCTCGACGTCGCACGCCTGGCTGAATATCCAATCATCAGCTTCTCGCGCCACTCGGGGCCGCACGCGACGATCGAGCGGCTGTTCGCGGCCGTCGAGCGGCCGGCCAGCATCAACTGCATCACGTCGGTCGCCGCGATGATCCGCCTCGTCGCCGACGGCTTCGGCGTGGCCGCGCTGCCGCCCGCGATCATCGGGCGCGAGCTGCACGAAGGCACGCTCGAACTGCTCGACGTCGAACCCGAATTCCCTGCGCTGCCGCTCGTCGCGACCTACCGTTCGCAGGGCCTGCCCGTCGCCGCACGCATCGCGGAACTCGCGAGCGAGGTCGCGCGCGCGACGTCGGCTGCCGCGAACCAGGCGAAACCGGCCGCACCTACCAGGCCGGATGCCGTCGCCGCATCGCCCGCCCGTCCGGCGGCAAAGACAACGACGAAAGCGAAAGCGAAGCGCACGACGAAAACCACGACACCCGCCGCTGCCCCCGCCTCCGCGAAACACCGCCCGCGCCGCTCATAAGAAAACCTGTTCACCGCGAATTTGTTTTCTTGTTGGACGGGCGCGGCCCGTCTTCGGGAAACTGCGGTTCCTGACACACCCCCGTCACGAGGAACCCCGCGATGACCCGCCTTTCCCTTCCGCACGGCCAGCTTTGCGTCTGGACGGATATCGACCCCGCGCACGAAGCCGACTTCAACGCGTGGTACGACCGCGAGCACATGCAGGAACGTGTCGCGATTCCCGGCTTCACGCACGCCCGGCGCTTTCGCGCGACCGATCGCGGCCCGCGCAAGTACCTTGCGCTGTACGTGACGGACGCGCTCGACGTGTTCCGTAGCGATGCATACCGGCGCGCGTTCACGCAGCAGACCGCGTGGTCGCTCGCGAACTTCGAACGCATGACGGGCACGCAACGACGCGTCGGCGAACTGACGATCGAAGCCGGTGACGGCGAAGGCGCGCATCTCGCGCTGTTCGTGCTGCCGCCGGAGCGTATCGACGTGCCGCAACTGCGCGAACGCTTCGACGCCGCGCTGAACGAGCCGGGCATCCACGCCGCGCGGCTCTTCTGCACCGCGCCGGAGCTGTCCGCGCCGATCGGCGCCGATGCGGCCGCCCGCCCGGCCGCCGATGCGCTCGTGCTGATCGAAGGCAGCGACGCGGCCACGACGCGCCGCGTAGCTGCCGCGCTCGCCGGACACGACGACGTGCGCACCTTCGACCTGCTGTGGCGCGCCGCCGCGCCACAGCCGGTGGCGCACCGCGGCACCGAAGCCGAGCTGACCACCGCCGCACTGCCTGCCTGAACCCGCGAACGCACGAACGCGATCGCCAACATCGACCGCGCCGCATTCGCCATGCGGCCGACACGTCGGCCCCGCGCTTCATCCCGCCATCCGTCACGACATGCCCGAACCCATGAGCACTCTCGCCCAGCCCGCCGCCCACGCGCCCCGCCGCGTCCGCAACAGCCGACTCGCGACCGCGAGCATGATCGGCACGTCGCTCGAGTGGTACGACTTCACGATCTACAACACGCTCGCCGCGCTCGTCTTCAACCACCTGTTCTTCCCGTCGGTCGATCCGCTGGCCGGCACGATCCTCGCGTTCTCGACCTATGCGGTCGGCTACGTGTCGCGCCCGCTCGGCGGCTTCGTGTTCGGCAATCTCGGCGACCGCATCGGCCGCCGCGCGGTGCTGATGCTCACGCTCGTACTGATGGGCGTGACGACCGCGCTGATGGGCGCGCTGCCGACCTATGCACAGGCCGGCATCCTGAGCCCGATCCTGCTCGTCGCGCTGCGCTTCGTGCAGGGCGTCGCGCTCGGCGGCGAATGGGCCGGCGCGGTGCTGCTGTCGGTCGAGCACGGCGACCAGAAGCGGCGCGGGCTGTCCGCGTCGTGGACGCAGATCGGCCCGTCGTTCGGCACGCTGCTCGGCACCGGCTGCATCGCGCTCGTAACGCTGTCGACCACGTCCGAGAACTTCCTGTCGTGGGGCTGGCGCGTGCCGTTCGCGGCCAGCGCGCTGCTCGTCGTGTTCGGCTTCTGGCTGCGTCGCGGCGTCGACGAAACGCCGCAGTTCGAGCAGCTCGCCGAATCGCACGCAACCGCCGAAGTGCCCGTCGCCGACGTGCTGAAGTTCCACTGGCGACGCCTGCTGATCGCGGGCGGCTCGCGGATCGGCTCGGACGTGCTGTACGCGCTGATCGTCGTGTTCACGCTGACCTACGTGACGACCGTGCTGCACCTGTCGCGCCCCGTCGCGCTGACGGCCGTGATGATCGGCACGGCCTGCAACGCGCTCGCGGTGCCGTTCTTCGGTGCGCTGTCGGACCGTTTCGGCCGCCGCCCCGTGTATCTCGCCGGCGCGATCGCCGGCATCGTCTGGGCGTTCGCGTTCTTCGCGCTGCTCGATTCGGCGCGACCCGTCGCGATCGTCGCGGCCGTCGCGATCGGCCTCGTGATCCACGCGGTGATGTACGGCCCGCAGGGTGCGTTCGTCACCGAGCAGTTTCCGACGCGGGTGCGTTATGCGGGGTCGTCGCTGGCCTATACGCTCGCCGGCATCGTCGGCGGCGGCTTCGCACCGCTCGTGATCGCCACGCTGTTCCGGCAGACGGGCTCGACGACGGCCGTGTCGCTGTACGTCACCGCCGCGCTCGTCGTCACGTCGATCGCGCTCCTCGTCGCACGCGAGACCGCGCACCAGCCGCTCGCGGATTGAGCGAGCGCCGCATTCCAGCTCATGCCTTTGCACTTCAAACGGATACCCGCATGCAAGCCCTGTCGTTCAATGTGATTTCCCGGCAAGACGCGCCGGCCGCCGTCGATGTCGAAATCGAGCGTGTCGTGATCGCCGGCTGGGCCGGCCGCGATCCGGAAGCGATCCGCGCGCATATCGACGAACTCGCGGCGCTCGGCGTCGCGCCGCCTTCGACCACGCCGTGCTTCTATCGCGTGTCGGCCGCGCTGCTCACGCAGGCGCCTTCGATCGGCGTGCTCGGCGCACGCTCGGGCGGCGAGATCGAATGCGTGCTGGTCGACAGCCCGGTGGGCACGCTGATCACGGTCGGCTCCGATCATACGGATCGCGAAGTCGAGGCGTACGGCGTGGCCGTGTCGAAGCAGGTGTGCGCGAAGCCGCTCGGGCGCGATGCGTGGCTTTACGCAGACGTCGCGACTCACTGGGATCGAATCGAGATGCGCTCGTGGCTGATTTCGCGCGACGGCGAACGGAAGGCATACCAGCACGGCGCGGTCAGCGGCCTGCTGGCGCCGGAAGCGCTGTGGCAGCGCTTCGACGACCGCCGCACGATACCCGCGCGCTGCGCGATGTACGGCGGCACCGTCGCCGTGCATGGCGCGATCGCGGCGATGGGCGACGGCGCTGCGTTCGAGATGGAACTGCACGATCCGGTGCTCGGGCGCAGCCTGCGGCACCGGTATGCGGTCGAGGTGTTGCCGGTTGTGGCGTGACGGACAGCGGGAAACCGCACGGGACGCGGGCGCGGCGGCTTGCAGTCGTCGCGCCTGTTCCTACCTGTACGACTCAAAGCAGTGGTAGTCCGGGAAGTTGAACTGCGAGTTGTCGCAGTACAGCACACCTGCCAGGTTGGTACATCCACTCAATGTGAACATGATTGCGCCCGCAACCGACATTTTCCATCCGGAATACCACATCGCTCCCCCGTTTTCGCATTATCGGCGCCGACCGACATGATGCGCATCGGACACGCGTGGGTATGTGGAGAATTGTCGTCCCGGAGTTCTTCAATTCGCGATGACGCTTTCCCGTGCCCGGGCGTAGGCGTGGCACGGGCCCTGGCTCACTTCAGACACCCCAGCCCCGCCAGCGTCGCCTCCACCGCCGTATCGAGCGGCGTCAACGGTTCACGGCCGAGCACCGCGGTCACGCGCGCGTTGTCCATCCGGAGCGGCTCGCGCCACAGGTAGCGCATCTCCAGCATCTCGCGCAGCGTCGTGACGAACGGCGCCGCGGCCCACACGACCCACCACGGGAATTTGCGCACGGCCGGCCGCATCCCGTGCCGCTGCGCGACGCGACTGATGGCCGCGGCCATCTGCGTGCCGTCCGCATCCCAATGCCCGCCGAGATGGAAGCGCGCAAACGGTTCCAGCGTGTCGCGCCGCTCGATCAGCTCGACCATCGTGCGCGCCACGTCCGGCAGGTATGCCCACTGATGGCCGACACCCGGCCGCCCCGGCACGCTGATGGTCGACACGGGCCGCCCCGCCTTGATCAACCCCTGCGCGAACCAGTTGTTACCGGCCCGCACCCCGAAGAAGTCGCCCGCGCGCACGATGATCGTCCGGACGCCCTGCGCGGTCGCTTCCTGCAGCCGCCGCTCCAGTTCGACACGGATCGCGCCCTTGCGGGTCGTCGGATGCTGCGGCGCGTCTTCGCGCAGCACCGGAAACGCGTCGGCGCCGTAGTTGTAGACCGTGCCGGGCAGTACGACGGTCGCCTGCGCCACCGTCGCCGCCGCGATCGTGTTGTCGATCATCGGCAGCACCTGGGTCGGCCAGTTCCGGTAGCCGGGCGGGTTCACCGCGTGCACGATCACGCTGCAGCCGCGCGCAGCCCGCACGACCGCCTCGCGGTCCAGCGCGTCGCCGCGCATCCACGTGATGCCATCGCGCTCCACCACCTCGGCGTCGAGCCCGCGCTTGAGCGCGCGCACCTGCCAGCCGGCATCGCGCAGCTGCCGCGCGACTTCCCCGCCAATCCCGCCGCTCGCGCCGAGCACGAGTGCCTGTCGTTGCGTTCCGCCTGCGTTCGTCGTCATAACCGCGCTCCTTGAATGAATCGTCGTGAGATGCATTCTGGCGTGCGGCCGACTAATAAGGAATTGCTTAACCTGGCAGATCAGCTATACATTTATGTATGATCACCGATCTGAACTGGGAACGCTATCGGACCTTTCTCGCGGTGCTGACGGAAGGCTCGTTGTCCGGCGCGGCGCGCGCGCTCGGCATTACCCAGCCGACGGCCGGCCGCCACGTCGCGGCGCTCGAAGCCGCGTTCGGCCAGACGCTGTTCACGCGCTCGCCGTCGGGCCTGCTGCCGACCGAGGCGGCGCTCGCGCTGCGCGGCCATGCGGAAGCGCTGCGCAGCGCGGCAGCCGCGTTCGAGCGCGCGGCCGCGAGCCACGGCGCCGGCGTGCGCGGCATCGTGCGGATCTCGGCCAGCGACGTGATCGCGGTCGAGGTGCTGCCGCCGCTGCTCGCGCAGTTGCGGCGCGACCATCCGGGGCTCGTCATCGAACTGGTGCCGACCGACCGCATCCAGGACGTGCTGAACCGCGAGGCCGACATCGCGGTCCGGATGGCGCCACCCGCGCAGGACGCGCTCGTCGCGCGGCGCGTCGGCGACATCGAAGTCGGGCTGTTTGCGCGCGACGACTACGTGGCGCGCAACGGTACACCCGCGACGATCGACGAACTCGCGCATCACGCGCTGATCGGCTTCGATACGGTCACGCCGTTCATCCGCTCGGCGGGGCGCGGGATGCCGCTGTGGAAGCGCGACGCGTTCGCGCTGCGCACCGACAGCAACCTCGCGCAACTCGCGATGATCCGCGCCGGCTACGGGATCGGCTTCTGTCAGACGGGGCTCGCGAAGCGCGACGCGCGGCTGGTGCGCGTGCTGCCGGACGGGCCTGCGATGAAGCTGGAAACCTGGGTCGTGATGCACGAGGACCTGCGGACCAGCCCGCGCTGTCGGGCCGTGTTCGATGCGCTGGCGGACGGGTTGCGCGCGTATGCCGACGGCGAAGCCGCCGAATAGACGGCGTGAAGCGGCCGCGCGAATTGCCCGGAACGCGTTACTCGTAGATCTTCCCGGCGAACAGGATGTCGGCGATACGCCGCCACGGATTGTCGGGCACGTCGTAGAAGCGCAGCCCTTCCTCCGACGCCTCGGCCCAGTCGATCATCGCCTCCAGGTACTCGCCGATCGAGCGGTTTTCCCAGCCGAGCGCCGCGCGCGCGTACGGCGACGGCAGCAGGTCGGCTTCGAGCTGCCGCTCCGTGTTCCAGTCATGGCCGAGCACGCGCAGGAAATGGATCAGCGAGCGCTCGTCGACCACGCGCTCCAGCGCGTCCTGCAGCCGTTCGGCCATCTGGCTTTTCAGTTCGTCGTTCATGCTTGTCGTCCCTTGGCGCGCCTCTCGAATACGCACCGCCGCGTGTTGCGCGGCACGGTTTTACATGAGCAGTTGCCGCGACAGCACCTCGCGCGCCTGCGTGACCGACTCGCGCTCGCCCGGCATCGGCGGCGTCAGCGAAAACACCGCGTCGGGCAGCGGCGGCAGCCGGTATTTCGCGCCGAGCCGCATCAGGCCGTCGCCGATCGCCGACGCGCACAGACAGCCGACGCCGAGCCCCGCCGCGAGCATCGACTGCAGCCCCGCGACACCCGACGCGCTGTGCACGAGCACGTACGGCGTGTGCTGCTCGTCGAGCGAGCGCACCGCGACCTGATGCATCATGCAGTCGTCCGGCAACAGCACCAGCGGCAGCGGCTCGGGCAACTGCTCGGCGAGCGCCGGCGACGTGACCCACGACAGCGGCTCGCGCCGCAACACCCAGCGCGTATCGGCCGATGCCGGCCGGAACGGCCCGCTCGACATGTTCATCACGACGCCGAGATCGATCTGCCCCCGTGCGTGCGCCGTTTCGATATCCACGCTCTTCATCGCGCTCACATGCAGGCTCAACTGCGGATAACACTCCCGCAGCCGCGCCAGCATGCCCGCGACTTCATTCGTGCGGTAGTAATCGGTGATCGCGACGCGCAGCTCGCCCTTGATCGCCTGCCCGCGCAACTCGTCGAACGCGGCCTCGTTCAGCGCGACGATCCGCCGTGCGTGCTGCAGCAGCCGCGTGCCGGCCGGCGTCGGCTCGACGCCGCGCTTGCTGCGCACGAACAGCGGCACGCCGGCGCGCGATTCGAGCTTGCGCACCTGCTCGCTGACCGTCGACTGCGACAGGTGCAGCAGCGGCGCCGCAGCCGTCAGGCTGCCGGCGTCCGCGACCGCCGCGAAAGTGCGCAACTGGTCCAGGTCGAAACCGCGCATCGCCGTTCTCCATCCATCGATTAACCCGATGGATGCTACCACTCTTTCCCGCTTTTCCGAATCATGAGCCGCCACCAGAATACGGGGTCAATGGCCTGCCTGCGCCACTCACGCATACGGCCCTCATTTTTCGGACCCTGCTTCCATGACCAACCCTACCCTTGCCCCCTGCGCGCCGGCCGGCGCGGCCGCCGCGGCGACACCGCGCAGCCATCACGGCTGGGCGCTCGTGGTCCTGCTGGTCGGCGCCATTCTGCCGCCGCTCGACTACTTCATCGTGAATCTCGCGCTGCCGGCCATCCGCGACGGCATCGGCGCGCGCCCGGCCGAGCTGCAGCTCGTCGTGTCGGCCTATGCGTGCGCGAACGCGGTCGTGCAGATCACAGGCGGCCGTCTCGGCGACCTGTACGGCCGCAAGCGCATGTTCATGCTCGGCATGGCCGGCTTCGTGCTCGCGTCGACGCTGTGCGGGCTCGCCGACAGCGGCACCGTCCTTGTCGGCGGCCGCGTGCTGCAAGGCCTGTTCGCCGCGATCCTCGCGCCGCAGGTGCTCGCGACGATCCGCAGCGTGTTCAGCCCGCAGGAACAGGTGCGCGTGATGGGCTTCTACGGGTTCGCGTTCGGCCTCGCGGCCGTGATCGGCCAGCTCGGCGGCGGCGCGCTGATCAGCCTGCATCCGTTCGGGCTCGGCTGGCGCGCGATCTTCCTCGTCAATCTGCCGATCGGCATCCTGGCGCTGATCGGCAGCTGGCGCTTCATCCCGGAAAACCGGCCGCCGGCCGGCCAGCGTATCGACGTGCCGGGCATGGTGCTGATGTCGCTGTTCCTGCTGATGCTCGTGTACCCGCTCACGCACGGCCGCGAAGCCGGCTGGCCGCTGTGGATGGTCGCGTGCCTCGTCGGCGCGTTGCCGATGCTCGGCGCGCTGCTGGCGGTCGAAGCGAGACGGCTCGCGAGCGGCCGCGATCCGTTGCTCGACGTGCGCCTGTTCCGCAACCCGGTCGTCGCGCTCGGGCTGATGCTCGCGTTCCTGTTCTACATGCTGAGCGCGTTCTTCCTGAGCTACGGGATCTATCTGCAGGGCTGCCTGAACTGGTCGCCGCTCGCGGCGGGGTTCGCGATCCTGCCGCTCGGGCTCGGCTTCCTCGCGAGCCCGCTGCTGATGCCGCGCCTCGTCGGCCGGTTCGGCGGGTATCGCGTGCTGACGCTCGGCTACGTGATGCTGGCGGCCGGCGTCGCGACCGCCGCCGTGCTCGCCCGCGAAAGCGCGCCGGGGCCCGGCTTCTACGCAGGCATCGCGGCGATCGGCATCGGGCAAGGGCTCGTGCTGCCGTCGGTCGTGCGGATCGTGCTCGCGGAAGTCGACGCGGCGCGCGCGGGCGTCGCATCAGGGATGGTCAGCGCAATGCTGCAGATCGGCGCGGCCGTCGGCGCCGCGACGATCGGCGGTGTGTTCTTCGCGCGGCTCGGCGTGCATCCGGCCGCGGTCGATTACGTGCAGGGGTTCAGGACGTCGATGTTCACGCTGACGGTCGTATTGGTTGCGTGCATCGCGCTGTCGACAGCGCTCGGGCCGCTGCATCGGCGACTGCATGCGGGTGCGTGAAACGAGGCGGAAATTGCACCGCTGGCCAAGCCCCCGGCGCAAAAGCGGTGCATACGCGCCGCTTGCCGGCATCCGGCTCAGCGGTGATGCGGATGTTTCGCGTGGCGCGCTTCCCACTCGGCCAGTTCGATCCGATAACGCGCGAGCGCGTCGTCGTAAAGATCGAAGACGCACGGCGAGCAGCCGCTGTTGCAGCAGTCTTCCAGTTCAGGCTGTTGAGGCGGGGTCGGACGCGGATCGTCCTCGAACGGATCGGTGGGGGCAGGCGTGGGCACGGCGAAAATCGAATGACGAAGAGCGTCCAGTATAAGGGGATGCCGCCGGGCCTGCCCGCGGCATCGCCCGACCGGCGCTGCGTTACATCCCCGGTATCGTCACCTGGTCATGGCGAATCCGCACGTCGTGCATCGATGCGTCGCCACGCGTTCATCGATAATGGCGCGATTGTCGACTAAGCGGGCGGCGCTGTCGGCGACGCGCTCGCGTTGCACGCCTGGTCGCCGCAATCCATGCAACCGCGTCTTTCCCATCGACCGACAGGAGTTGCGTCATGGCTGAAGCAGTGAATCCGCCGGAAGTGTGGGCGCCGTTCGGCGCGTTCTCGATGGCCGTGATCCAGGGCGACGGCCGGATCGTGCACCTGAAGGGACAAGTGGCGCTCGATCGAGACGGTCAGGTGGTCGGCGCCGGCGACATGCGCATTCAGGTTCGGCAGACGCTCGACAACATCCGCGACGTGCTGGCCGCGATGGGCGGTCAGATGCGGGATGTGATCTCGCTCGTCCACTACGCGACCGACATCGACGCGTTCATGCAGGCCGGCGACATCCGCAAGACGTACTTCGCCGAGCCCTATCCGGTGACGACGACCGTTCAGGTCGAGCGTCTCTATCATCCGGAGCTGCTGATCGAGATCACGGCCGTCGCCGAAATTCCGCTGGCGCGGTTTCGGCGGCCTGCACCGCACGCGTGAATCGGCGGTCGGCCACAACGGCACGCGGGCCGACCGGAGCTTTCCCGGCCGGCCGCCTATACGAGACCCGCGTGCTTACTTCGCCGGCTCGGCCGGCTTCACGACACCCGCACCTGACTTGTCGGCGAGCGGCTGCCAGGCGGCGCCGAGCGAATACCAGTCGACGCGGCGCGTGAGCGTCATGATCCCGGCGAGGATCGCGAACAACAGCAGCGAACCGAGCATCAGCGCGTTGTCCTCCGACAGCAGCAGCCCGTAGAGCGCCGCATACAGCAATGCAAGCAGCGCCGCGAACGTCGCGCCGCGCTTCACGCTTTGCAGCACGAACGACAGGTAGAAGCCGAGCAGCCCGATGCACGCGCTGCTCGCCGCGAGATACGCATAACCGAACGCGATGTGCTCGGACAGGCTCAGCAGCAGCAGGAAGAACAGCGCGAGCGACAGGCCGACCAGCGTGTACTGGATCGGGTGAATGCGCAGCCGCTTCACGAGCTCGTACATGAAGAAGCTCGCGAACGTGAGCATCACGAACAGCGCGCCGTACTTCGTCGCGCGTTCAGCTTGCAGATAGACGTTCACGGGTTCGATCACCGACACCGATGCCATCTCGATCGCGCCTTGCCCGTCGCCGGTCGCGACCTGCTCTCGCGCCTTCGTGTTGAACGACGTCACGTGCCAGTTGCTGGTGAAACCGCGCGCGTCGATCGTGCGCTCGCCCGGCAGGAACGCGCCGCCGAAGCTCGGATGCGGCCACGTCGACGTCAGCGAGAAATCGTTCTGGTCGGCTACCGGCGCGAACGCGACGGATTCCGCGCCCGCCAGCGGCAGGTCGATGCTGAACGGCACCACTGCCCCTGCGTTTGCGTCCGCCAGCGCCGCGAGATCGAGATTCGCGTGCACGCCCTGGCGCAGGCTGTCCAGCCGCGTGCCCTGCTCCACGTCGAAGCGCTTGCCACCGATGCGCAGGTCGGGCTGGGATTTCAGCCCGCGGATATCGCCGATGCCGATCGCGACATACGTGCTGTCGACCGCGAAGCTCACGTGGCCGTCGGCCTGTGGCAGCTTCTTCAGGTCAGGCAGCGCCAGCGTGCCCGTCAGCCGGCTGTCAAGCCCGTACACGAGTGCCTTGTGGATGCCGCGATAGCGCGTCTCGACCTTGAGCGTGCCGTCGACCTTCAGCGTCTTCGGAAACACGAGCAGGCGTTTCGTCTCGCTTCTCAGGCTCGTCTTCGTCGCGCCGCCGGCCGGCGTCTCGTCGCGCACGCGCGTGACTTCGGTGTAGTGCACGACGAGCACCGGCCCCGTCACCGTCTGCGGCCCGGCGTAGCTGGCCCAGATGCTCTGCAGCGCACTCTCTCGATACGCGGCGCGTTCCTGCACGATGCTTTGGACCATGTGCAGCGGGATCAGGATCAGCAGCGCGAGAAACGCGGTGATCACGGACTTGAACAACAGGACTCGATTCATTGCTGACGGGTACCGGAGTGGAAGATGCGGTCAGCATGATCAGGCCCGGTGAACAGCGATTGAAGCCGGCGTGAAGCGAATGTGTGGCGAGCGTGAAGCGCGCTCAGCCCGCCGACGGCAGCGTCAGCGTCGCGCACGCGCCGCCTTCGTCGCGGTTCGCGAGCGCGACCTGGCCGCGGTGCAGCGTCGCGACTTCCCGGACGAAACACAGCCCGAGGCCCGTGCTGCGATCCTGCCCGTCGGGGCGCGGCAGCGAGTAGAAGCGTTCGAACACGCGCGACAGCGCGTAGTCGGGCACGCCGGGACCATCATCGGTCACGCGCACCACCGCGACGTGTGCCCTGCCCGCCGGCTGTCGTTCGAGCGCGATCCGGATCGTGCTGCCCCGCGGCGCGAAATCCAGCGCGTTGTCGAGCAGGTTGCCGAGCGCCTGGCGCAGCAGGAACGGATCGCCTTCGACGACCGACGGATCGGCCGTGCCGTTCGCGTCGATCCGCAGGCTCACGCCACGCTGGCGTGCGCGCGGCTCGATATCGTCGACGAGCTGTTCTAGCACCGGCAGCAGCGCCACCGGTTCGTGCACCGACAGGCGCTGCTTCTGCTCGACTTCGGCCAGCGCGAGCAGCTTGCGGATCATCTGCTCGAGGCGGCCGGCCTGGCGGCGGATATTCTCGGTGAAGCGCCGGCGGTTCGCGACCGGCATGTCTTCCTGCAGCAGTTCGGCCGCACCGCTGATCGCGGCCAGCGGGCTCTTCATCTCGTGCGTGAGCGTGTGGATGTAGGTTTCGACGTACTGCCGGTCCTCCAGCCGCCGGTGCATGCTTTCGACCGCGCGCCCGAGCTCGGCCAGCTCGCTCGCGCCCTGCAGCGGCATCGCCGCGCGCTCGCCGGCCGCGATCGCGCGCGCATAGCGCTGCAGGCGCCGCAGCCCGAGCACCAGCCACCACGTGCACGCGGCGCCGATCAGGATCGCGCCGCCCATCAGCAATGCGCCGTACAGCATGATCTTGCGCTGGCTGCGCGCGATGAACGGCGCGACGGTCTGGTTCGGCTTCGCGATCGTCAGCACGCCGATGATCTCGTTGCCGCGCCGGATCGGCGCAGCGACGTGCATCACGGTGCTGCTTTCGTCGTTCGGATCGGCGCGCGTGCTGCGCGCGCCGTATTCGCCGCGCAGCGTCCGGTACACATCGTTCCAGCGCGAATAGTCCTGCCCCAGCGCGCCACCGTCCGAGTCGTAGCGCACGATGCCGTGCGCGTCGGTGATGTAGATGCGGTAGCTGATCGTGTTCTTGTGCATGCCCCACACGTTCGCGCTGACCGGGCTCGCGTGCAGTTTTTCGAGCTGCCGCGCGAAGGCGCCGTCGGCGATATGCCCGTTCGCCATGTCGTCGGCGGCCAGCGTCGCCAGCACCTGCGCGGTGTCGACGAGCGTGTCCTCCATCGCCTCGCGCACGCCGGGCTTCACTTCCTGCACGAACACGCGCAGCGTGATCAGCGCGGCGAGACCGACGATCAGGAAAAAGCCGAAGAAGATGCGCAGGCCGATATGCATGGCGGTACCGGTCGTTACGGTTGCAGCGAATAACCCATTCCGCGATGCGTGCGGATCGGGTCGCGCTCGGGATCGATCGCGCGCAGTTTCGCGCGCAGCGTCTTGATATGCGTGTCGACCGTGCGGTCGGCCGAATCGAGCGCCTCTTGCCACACGAGGTCCATCAGCTGTTCGCGCGAATAGATGCGCCCCGGGTGCCGGACCAGCAGCGCCAGCAGGCCGAATTCGTAGCGCGTGAGGTCCAGCGCATGGCCGAGCCACGACACGCGCGCGCCGTCGATGTCGAGCACGAAACCCGGCGCGACGGGCGCGCTTGCCGCGACCGGCGCAGGCATCGGTTCCGGCGCGGCCGTCCGGTAGAAGCGGCGCAGGATCACGCGCACCCGCGCGGCCAGCTCGCGCGGCGAAAACGGCTTGACCACGTAATCGTCGGCGCCGATTTCGAGCCCGACGATCCGGTCGATTTCGTCGTGCCGAGCGGTGAGGAAGATCACCGGCACGTCGGTGAAGGTGCGCAGCCGCCGGCACACTTCGAAGCCGCTGAGATCCGGCAGGCCGACGTCCAGCACGACCAGGTCGAAGCGCGTGTCGCGCAGATGATCGAGCGCCGCCTGCCCGAGCGTGCAGTGGACGGTCTGCATGCCGTCCGTGCCGAGGGCGTAGACGATCGTGTCCGCGATCGCCATTTCATCTTCGACGATCAGGATATTGGGCTGATTCATGGTGTCAGGCTGGGCTCGCGCGTTTCCGGTGCGACATTGTACGCACGGCCGGACCGCGCGCGAGCCGTTCCCGGGCGCGCTACGCGACGCGGCCGTTCACCGGAATCGATGCACCGGTGATCGCCTGCGCGTCGGCCGACAGCAGGAACCCGATCGTCGCCGCGATCTGTTCCGGCCGCACCCAGCGCGTGAAATCCGCGTCGGGCATGTCCGCGCGGTTCGGCGGCGTATCGATGATGCTCGGCAGGATCGCGTTCACCGTCACGCCGCGGTCGAGCAGTTCGGCCGCCAGCGCCTCGGTGAGCCGCGCGACGCCGGCCTTCGCGGCCGCGTATGCGCCCATGCCCGCGCCGGCCTTGAACGCCGCGCCCGCGCCGATGTTGACGATGCGGCCGGCCGGGCTCGCGAACAGATGCGGCAGCGCGGCCTTCGATGCGTTCAGCGCGGTCTTCACGTTCAGTTCGTACATGCGGTCCCACGTGGCGGCGTCGCCGTCGGCGATCGTCTGCCACACGAAGGCGCCCGCGATGTTCAGCAGCGCGTCGACCCGGCCGAATTCGCGCTGCACGGTGTCGAGCGCCCGCGCGGCGGCCTGCGGATCGACGAGATCGATGCTGCCGATGCGCAGCGCGTCGACTGGCACGCCAGGCAGCACCTGCTCGGCCGACACCGCGCCGCGGCCGATCAGCGCGACGCGTGCGCCGCGCTCGGCCAGCCATGCAGCCGTCGCGACGCCCAGATGGCCGAATCCGCCTGTAATCGCGACTGCCTTGCCTTTCAGGTCATGTTCCATCGATGTTCTCTCCTGGATCGAGGGTGGCTTGATGATGCGTGAGGATATGTGATGTCGGCCTCGGCACGGGCGCGTGCGGCCGACGTGCCGACAGCGTAGCGCCGTTCAAGCATCCGTGCGCACGGCGACGAGGCTGCGGCGGCGCAGTTCCTCCGTCGTTTCGCCCTGATTGCCCGGACGCCAGCCCGGCGGCAGCATCACGAAACGGATCGCGGTCCACACGTCGCGGGCCGTCGCGACGTCGCGGGCCAGGCTCGCCCAGTGCTCGAGTTCGACGACGAACGGATTGCGCGAGCGAGTCGGCGTAACGAGGCCGTAGCGGCACGGCTCGTCGGCGCGCTCGGCGACATAGGTGCCGAACAGCCGGTCGAACACGATCAGCACGCCGCCGTAGTTCGCATCGAGATAGTCGAGGTTCGACGCATGGTGCACGCGATGCGCGGACGGCGTGTTGAACACGTATTCGAGCCAGCCGAGCTTCGGCATCCACGTGTTATGCAGCCAGAACTGGTACATCAGGTTGAACGACAGGATCGCGAGCACGGCTTCCGGACGCACGCCGAGCCACACGAGCGGCGTGAAGAACATCGCGGCGCCGGCAATCTTGCCGGTCCAGCCGAGACGGAACGCGGACGACAGCGTCAACTGGTTCGGCGAATGGTGCACCGCATGGGTCGACCAGAAGAAGCGCACGCGGTGCGACGCGCGGTGATACCAGTAGTAGCAGAACTCCTGGCCGACGAACACGAGCAGCGCGAGCGCGACGCTGTGGAGCGGGATCGTGAAGAGCCGGTGCGCCCACGCGAAATCGAAGACCGGCGTCGCGAGCGACAGCGGCACCAGCGCGAGCAGCTTGCGGCCCGCGAGATCGGCCAGCGACAGCCAGACCTCGTTCCAGTCGAACGGTTCGGGCTGGCGGCTGCGGCGCCAGGTGAGCACGGCCGCCTCGACGAGCGAGACGGCGATGATGAAAAGTGTGACGAAGTAGGCGAGCTTGCCGGTGGTCGTGAGCATGATGGGTCGTTCCTGCGGTTGAAGTCGGACGCGTCATGTGCGGCACGTGCCGCCGTCGCGTCGAATGAAGCGCACTGTAGTGGGCGCGGAACGGAAAAACCACGCGGGAAATGTGTCACCGTATGTCGCGGTGAAGCGCGTTCGTGCGACGGACGGCGGTCGCGGGCGCTTGCGGACTGGCAGTTCGCCGGTTGATGGCCCGGCGTGAACATGTCGGGCGCGAAATATGTCGCCGTATGTCGTGCCGTAGCCAGCCGACCGTGTGCTCGCCGGGTGCCGACGGATGCGGATGCGCGACACACGAACACTGCGGTTTCCGAGCGCCGGGCCAATCGTCGGACGGTAGGTGGCTGCGACTGCATGTCGAGGTGGCGCGTGCTCCGGTTCTACGCGCAGCACTATCCGCGTTCGATATACATGGCTCAACGCAGCGCATGCATGTTTCGGTCGGCAAATATGTCGCCGCATGTCACAACGACACCGGTTCGAACTGCGCAGGACACGTGTCGATCGATACCGTTGCCTGCCTCCCCCACGCGACTGCACCGCCGTCGGCCTTGTGTGGTGCGGCACGCCGACGATCGGCGCGGCCGACGCACGCATTCTTCGTACCGAAAAAAAGCGCCCCACGTGTAACACCGCGACATCTTTTATGACGCGACTGGCGCGCGTCGCCGTCCTAAAGTTCGTCCCGTCGCCACGCCACCGCGTGCACCGAAACGAACCGCAAGGACACCCGATGAAAACCCGCTTCCTTCTCACCGCCGCCGCACTCGTCACGCTCGCCAGCGCGCCGGCCTTCGCCGGCTGGTCCGGCCACGGCACCGCCTACACGCCGCGCGGCACCTACAACGGCGCGCACGCCGGCTCATGCGGCGGTGGCAGCTGCTCGCATGCGGGCGGCGTGATCGGCCCCGGCGGCGGCCTCGCGACCAATACCGGCACCGTCACGCGCACCGCACCCGGCCAGTTCTCGAACAGCGGCACGGCCGTCGGCCCGAACGGGCGTTCGGTTGAGCACAGCGGCGACACGAGCTGCGCGGGCGGCACCTGCTCGCACACCGGTTCGCTGACGGGCTCGGACGGCCGCAGCGCGACGACGTCGGGCAGCGTGACGCGCAACGGCCCGGGCCAGTACTCGTCGAGCGGCACGATCACGGGTTCCGGCGGCAACACGGCCAGCCACTCCGCGTCGACGAATTGCGCAGGCTCGACCTGCTCGCGCTCGGGCACCGTGACGGGCACGGACGGCGGGAGCGTCACACATTCCGGCAGCGCGACGCGCGTGGCGCCGGGCGTCGTGACGACGTCGGGCGGCTCGACGGTCGTGCACGGTGGCACGGTCTCGACCGGCGGCACGACAGTGATCCACGGCAGCACGGCGGCAGGCGGCGCGGTTGTCGTTGCGGGGGGAACGGTGCCAGTGCCAGTTCCTGTACCCGTCGCACCGCCCCCGTCGGCCGCAGTCGTCGTGACGGCACCGCCGGCTACCGCCGCGGTCGCTGTCGCGGCGCCTGCTCCGGCGCCGGTACCGGCTGCTGTCGTGGTCGCGGCACCGCCGCCCGCGCCGGCCGCCGTCGTCGTCACGCCGCCACCGAAGGTCGTGCATGTTGCACCGCCGAAAGCCGTCGTGATCGCGCCCGCCCCCGCACCGCGCATCGTGTACGTCGCACCGCCGCCGCCGAAGGTCCTGTACCTCGCGCCGCCGCTGCCGCGTTCCGTGTACGTCGCGCCGCGCGCCGTGTATGTCGCTCACCCGCCGCGCGCCGTCGTCTGGGTGCCCGCTCATTGGGCCGGCCGCATCTGGGTGCCCGCTCACTGGGCGTAACCCGGCACCGGCTGCATCGATTCATCGACCCGTTTCGTTTTCCATCCGTTTCAGTTTCATCAACCACCCGGCCGGCGCAGACCGTCGGCCACGCAAGGAGAAACCCCATGAAGTCCATCAAGAAGATGATTGCCGTCGTCGTTTTGTGTATCGTCTCAGCAGCAGCGTCGGCCCAGCAGGTGCCGCCGGGCGCGGCGAACGGCGGTGCACGTGTCGAACATGCGCTGATGCAGTTGCAGACCCGCTTCGCCAGCGCGAACACGACGCACGACGGCAAGCTCACCCGCGAGCAGGCCGCCGCGGGCATGCCGATGGTTGCGCAGCATTTCGACGAGATCGATGCGCAGCGCAACGGTTACGTCACGCTCGCGCAGATCGCCAGCTTCATGCGCCAGCGCATGGCGGCCCGCTGAACCCGGACGACCAGTCCGACCGCGCGACACGCACCGGGAGGCAGCCGATGGAACAGTCCTGCAGGATCGTCGTGCTCGACGACGAAGCCGAGCTGCGCAACATGCTGCAGCGCTTCCTGACCGGCCACGGCTTCCAGGTCCGCGCGGTCGCTGACGGCAAGCGGCTCGACCGCCTGCTGCAGCGCGAACCGTACGACCTGCTGGTGCTCGACCTGATGATGGAGCCCGAGGACGGGCTGAGCGTGTGCCGGCGCCTGCGCGCGGAAGGCCACACGCTGCCGATCCTGATGCTCACCGCGAAAGGCGACGCGGCCGACAAGGTCGTCGGCCTCGAAACGGGCGCCGACGACTACCTGGCGAAGCCGTTCCTCCCCGACGAACTCGTGGCCCGCGTCCGCGCGCTGCTGCGGCGGCAGAAGATGGCGGCCGGCGAGCCGACGGTCACGTCGCAGCAGTTGCGCTTCGGCGCGTTCACGTTCGACGTCGGCCAGCAGACGCTGATGCGCAACGGCGTGCCCGTCGAAATCCATTCCGCGCAGATGCTGCTGCTGCACGCGCTCGGCTCGTCGCCGAACCGCGCGGTGAGCCGCGAGAACCTGCTCGCTCGTGCGCGTGGCCGCGACCACGCCGCACTCGACCGCAGCGTCGACGTGCAGATCCTGCGGCTGCGCCAGATCGTCGAGGAGGATCCCGGCAAGCCGCGCTTCATCAAGACGGTCTGGGGCATCGGCTACATGCTGGTGGCCGGCGTCGAACCGTGATGCGATTCCCGCTGCCGCGCTCGCTGCTCGCGCGCAACATCGCGCTGCTGGTCGCGCTCGTCGCGTTGTCGCTCGTCTGTTCGCTCGCCGTGTTGCTGCACTACGTGCAACGCCCGCGCATCGAGCGCGCATCGATCATCTTCTCCGACTACGTGCAATTGCTCGACCGCACGCTCGCCGGCATGCCGGCCGACACGGGCCGCACGATGGTCGCGCAGCTCGGCGGTCAGGCATCGCCGCCGCCCGCCGCGCCGCCGCATGCGCCGAGCCTCGCGGCCTTCTTCCGTACCTGGCAGCGCGACGTGTTCATGCAGGCGCTCGAACGCCACCTGCCGCCCGACCTCCCGGCGCGCTGGCAGTCGGGCGACGACGAACGCCTGTGGATCCGGCTGCATGCGGCCGGCTCGCCGGTCTGGGTGCCGCTGCCGATGGCTGCCGACGCGCAGGCAAGCGGCATCACGACGGCCCTCGTGCTGTCGGTCGGGCTGGCGTTGCTGGCGGCGTTGACCGGCTACCTGATCCAGCTTCACCTGAACCGGCCGCTCGATGCGCTGGCACGCGCGGCGCAGCGCGTCAGCGCGGGCGAGCGCCCGCCGCCGCTGCCCACCGACGGCCCGACCGAAATCGCCGACGTGAGCCGCGCGTTCAACCGGATGGCCGATGCGCTGCAGCAGGCGGAAACGACCCGCTCGCTGATGCTGGCCGGCGTGTCGCACGACATCCGCACGCCGCTCACCAAGCTGCGCCTTGCGCTCGCGATGGCGCTGCCGCGCGGCACGCACGACGCGCTCACCGCCTCGGCCGAACATTACCTGGACCAGATCGATACGATCCTGCAGCAATTCATGGACTACGCGGGCAGCGGAGAGCGCGAGACACCGCAACCCGGCGACCTGAATGCGCTGATCGGCCAGCTCGTCGCGGATTTCGCCGGGCTCGGTCACGAATTCAAATTCGACGAAGGCGACGTGCCCGCGTTCGCGTTCCGCCCGATCAGCCTGATGCGGCTGCTGATGAACCTGATGCAGAACGCCGTCGTGTACGGCCACACCGGCCTCGGCGTGCGTACCTGGACCGAACGGGGCATCGCGTACGCGGTGGTCAGCGATCGCGGCAACGGCATCGGCGCCGCGGAACTCGAGCGGCTCAAGGCGCCGTTCAGCCGCGGCGCGAACGCGCGCAGCCATGCGGGCGGCACCGGCCTCGGCCTCGCGATCGTCGAGCGGATCGCGCGCCTGCACGGCGGATCGCTGACGTTTCGCGACCGCGAGGGCGGCGGCCTGGAGGCCGTCGTCGCGCTGCCGCTCGATTCGTCCGGGCCGGCGCGGCCTTCGCTGTCGGCTTGAAGGTCTGGGGAGCCCGGGAGCCTGAGGGCTTGAGGGCCCGACTGCTTCGCCGCTCCGCTGCTTGACCGCCTGACTGCTCGATGGCCGTGCGCGCCGGCCCGTGACATGCGACGACATAATTCCTGCGTGGCGTGTCACGTCCGACCTCCGCATACTTGCGCCTGCGTGTTGCGCAACGGCATGAACCCTCTCCCCGCCAGCGTCCACGCCCCGCTTCCGATCGTTCGCGTTCCTGAATGCCGCGACAGTATCGGCATCCTCATCCAGGCCACGGAGATCGACATGTTCACTACCCTTCACGCACTGACCGCCCACGCCAAACGTCTGACCAGTGCCGCGCTGATCGCCGGCGCGCTCGCGATGACCGGCTGCGCATCGACCGCGACTACGGCGACGAACGCCGCGCCCGCGGCCCATACGCTGCCGCAGGTTCATGCGGATGTCGTCTATGTGTCCCCGTTCGATGTGGACACGACCGACGTCAAGGTCGACGGCGGGATGATCAGCAAGCTCGCGACCCTCGCGAAGGGCTCATCCGCCGACGTGCAGCGCCAGCAGAGCGCGCTGAAGACCCGCGAGCAACTCGCCGACGCGCTCGTGCGCGAACTCCGGTCGCAAGGCATTCCCGCGCTGCGCGGTCCGGCGCCCGACGGCCGCGACGCGCTGGTGGTCGAAGGCCGGTTCGAAACGATCGACGCCGGCAACCGCCGCCGCCGCATCCTGATCGGGCTCGGCGCGGGCAAAAGCGAAGTGGGTGCGTCGGTCACCGTGCTGTTCCAGCCGGCCCACGGCGCACCGCAGCCGCTCGACACGTTCTCCGTCAGCGCGAACAGCGGCCACCTGCCCGGCATGGTCGAAACCGCCGGGGTCGGCGCGGCGGCCGGCCGCCTCGCGACGTCGGCGGCGGTCGGCGCCGGCCTGCACGGCGCGTCGGAAACCAAACACGACACGGTGGCGTCCGATACGGACCGCCTTGCGCGCTCGATCGCGAAGCAACTCGCCACGCAGAACACGGCGAACGCGTGGCTGCCGACGGCGTCGGCGAGCTGACGCGCCGCGGCGCCGCACGCGCGGCCCGGCAGGCGCGCATGCGGGCGGCCGGGCATAATGCGCGAGGCTGGCCCGGCCCGGCGCGCGCCACGGCCATGCCGGGCTACCCGACGGCCCGCGCCGTTCCCGTCTCGAATCCTGAACTTCAACCCGTCAATCTCATGCAAGTACTCGTCGTAGGAACCGGCAAGCTGGCCAACGAGCTGCTCGGCTCGCACCGGCTCGATCCGGCAACCTGTCGCGTGATGCCGTGGTCGGACCGCGCGCGAAACGATGCGCGGCACAACGACGCCCGACGTAGTGACGCCCGATCGATCGTCGTGCATGCCGGTTCTGGCCGCGAACTCGCCGACGCGATCGCGTTCTGCCAGTCCACCGCGTCGCCGCTCGTCGAACTGTCCACCGGCTCCGACCTCGAAACCGGATCGCACGATTTCCCGATCGTGCTCTGTCCGAACACGAACATCCTGATGCTCAAGTTCATGAGCATGCTGGAAACCAGCGGCCACCTGTTTCGCGACTGCGAGATCAGCCTGTCGGAGTCGCATCAGGCAGGCAAGACGTCCGTCCCCGGCACGGCCGTCGGGATCGGCCAGTCGCTCGGCGTGCGGCCGGACGACATCCGCTCCGTGCGCGACCCGGACGTGCAGCGCAACGAATTCGCGATCCCCGACGATCAGCTCGGCCGCCATGCGGTTCACCGGATCCGCATCGACGACGGCGCGTGCAGCCTGCAGTTCGAATCGCGCGTGTACGGCGCGACGCCCTATGCGGACGGCGTATCGAGGATCGTCGAAGCCGTCGGGCAGCACGATCTCGAGCACCGCCGCTATTCGATCGTCGAGTTCATCCAGAACGGCTGGCTGTAGTCGCGACGATGCGCTGCGCGGCCGACGATAGCGCCGCAGCAAGCAGCTTGCCAGCCGTGACCTCGTCGCGGCCGGCGCTCTCGCAGTTCTCGCAGTTCTCGCAGTTCTCGCAGTTCTCGCAGTTCTCGCAGTTCTCGCAGTTCTCGTCGCTCTCGCCGGTTCGCCGTTACCCGTCTCCCAGCACCGCCCCGCTCTCCGGCAAGGTCGCGCCGCCGTCGACGACGATCGTCTGCCCGGTGATGTACGCGGCGTCCGCCGATGCGAGAAACAGCATCGCGTTCGCGATGTCCTCCGGCTCGCCCACCCGCGCAAGCGGAATGTCGCGCGCGATCTGCGCCGCGACCGACGCGTCGCCGAGATTGCCGGCCGCCGGCGTGCGGATCATCCCCGGCTCGACGCCGTTGACCGTCACGTTGCGGCGCGCGAGCTCCAGCGCCGCCGCGCGAATGAAGCCGTTCACGCCAGCCTTCGACGCCGCGTAGTGCGCGAGCCCCGGATAGACGACGCGCGGCCCCGTGACCGACGACGTGACGAGCAACCGCCCGGCCCCCGCGCGCTCGAATGCCGGCAACGCGGCCTGCGCGAGCCAGAACAGCGCCGACAGGTTGACCGACAGCGTCCGTTCGAGCGTCGGCTCGTCGATCTGCGCGAATGGCGTCAGCGGAAAATACGCGGCATTGTGGACAACCACATCGAGCCGGCCGGCGTCGCGCTCGACCGCCGCGACCAGCGCGCCCAGTTCGTCCCGGCTGGCGGCGTCCACCCGATAGGCACGCGCGTCGCCGCCCGCGCTGACGAGCGCGTCGGCCTGCGCGGCGGCCGCCTCGCCGTTCAGGTCGGCGAGCGCGACGAATGCGTCGGATTCCGCGAAACGACGCGCGATCGCCGCGCCGATCCCCTGCGCGGCGCCCGTGACGAGCACAACGCGCCCGCTGAAATCCGCACGCAGGCGGCCGCTGCCCAGCACGGCATTCATCGCTGCGCCTCGCCGCCGAGCGGATGCACGGTTTCGTTCAGCACCTGTGCATGAGCGCCGATCTGGAAATTCGACAGCGTGCCGAAATCGCCGCCCTGATAACCGAAGATCTTGCCGTCGGTCTTGCGCTGCGCGAGATCGATCAGTACGACGCCGAGCGTCGGCACCACCTTTTCGCGCCACACGAACAGATACAGCTCGTCGGCGATCCTGAAGTAATGGCAGCGGTCGACATCGGCCAGCCCGCCTTCGACGCCCTGCAGGCACTGCCACGCGTAGAAGTTCTCGTTCAGGTAGATGTGCTCGTAGCATTCGGTCGGGCTGTAGCGATACATCGTGCGCTTGCCGATCAACTCGCGCGTCGGCCCGTGCAACGACCCCGGCTGCGCGTGGCCACCGAGCGTGCCGTGCCGGAACTCCGCGTCGACACCCGTGAGCGGCAGCCCGCGCGCGACACGCGTGAACGCGTCGATGCGCGTGTCGGCTTCGGTCGGCAGCACGCCGACGACCGACGTCCACACGCCGTTGTCGAAATCGATCACGAGACTCACCGACGTCGCTCGGGCGGACGAATCGATGTAGTCGACGAAGTACAACCCGTCGCGCAGCCGCGTCACGCGGCACGGCTCGCGGCCGCCCGTGTCGGTCGCCGCATCGCGCCACTGCAGCGCGCCCGGCTCGAACGTATAGACGCGCCACGCGCCCGACGCGTCGCCGAGCGCCACCGTGCGCCCGGCGAGCGCGTCGACGGGGGCGAGGATGTTCGCTTCCGGCGCGAAGCCGTCCGCAAGCGCGCCAACCTGAATGAATACCGGATCCTGTCGTTCCACCTGCCGTCTCCCGCGCAGCTTCAGGCCCGGCGGGCCGTGTACGCTGCTCATGTGCACATGGTGCGGGCTGCGCGCGCCGCGCGGTATCGGCCAAAAGGATGAAGGGCGCGCCGCGCCGGAACGCGCTAAAGTGCACGTCATCCGCGCCGCAACCGGCGCGAGGAGCGCACATGCACCGTGTCACCCACTACCGACGGACCGGCGAAGGCATCGAGGCGATCAGCCTCGAATCCGACCGCGCGTTTCCGCGCCACGCGCACGACGAATTCGGGGTCGGCGTGATCGTGAGCGGCGCGCACCGGTCGTGGAGCGGCCGCGGGCAGGTCGACGCGCTGGCCGGCGACGCGATCATGGTCAACCCGGGCGAGATGCACGACGGCTCGCCGATCGATGCCGGCACGGGCCGGCGCTGGCGGATGCTGTACCTCGCGCCCGCGCTGGTCGCGGGCGTCGCGGCGGAAGAAGGCCTCGGCGGCATCGAGCTTGCGCATCCGGCGGTGCGCGACACGCGGCTTGCCGCCGCCGTCGGCCAGCTGCATGCGCGCATCGTCGCAGGGGAAATCCAGCCGCTCGCCCGCGACGAGGCGCTCGTGATGCTGGTCGCCGGGTTGCTCGCCCGTCACGCGAACCGCACGCTGCCGGTAGCCCGCGTCGCGCCGGCGATCCGCGTCGCCCGGGAGCGGCTCGACGCGGCACCGGCCGCCTCCGTTTCGCTCGCCGAGCTGGCCGGCCTGAGCGGCGTGAGCCGCTTCCAGTTGCTGCGCGGGTTTGCGCGCGAACTCGGCATCACGCCGCACGCCTACCTGATCCAGTCGCGCACGCGGCTGGCGCGCGCGCTGCTCGCCAGCGGCCTGCCGATCGCGGATGCCGCGGCCGAAGCCGGTTTTGCCGATCAGAGCCACCTGACGCGTGCATTCGCACGCCAGTTCGGGATCACGCCGGGGCGCTTCACACAGGCCGTTTGACGCTGCCATCCCGGCGCGAGGCCGCCGGGTACACCGTGTGCAAAGGCGGTTGCCGCATCGACCGCTGCAGCCGCCCATGCCACCGGTGCGGGCACGCAGCGCACCGTTTTCGACACGCCCGCACGCCCGCTGCAATTTCGTTCAAGACGCGCACTGCCGCCGTACGCGACGATGCGGCGCATGAAGACACGACTGATTGGCTATCTCTATCTCGCCGCCGCGATGGCGGGCGTCGGCAGCACCGTCATCGCGAGCCGTCTCGCGGCCGGCGGTCTGCCGCCGTTCGCGGCCACGGCGCTGCGCTTCCTGATCGCGACCCCGCTGCTGTTCGCGCTGATGCGCGCGCAGCGCATGCGCTGGCCGCGCATTTCCGCGCGCGACGCCGTGCTGCTCGTCATCCAGGCCGCGGCGGGCGGCGTCGGTTATACGGTGCTGCTGATCAGCGGCACGAAGCTGTCGTCGCCGCTCGACGCGGGCGTGATGCTCGGCACGCTGCCGGCAATGTCGACGCTGATCACGGCCGTCGTGCTGCGCGAGCGGCAGACGCCACGCGACTGGCTGGCCGCCGCGCTCGCCACGGCCGGCGTCGTGTTCGTCACGTTCGCACCCGGCCAGGCGATGCCGTCGCTCCAGACGCTTGCCGGCGATGCACTGGTGCTGGCCGCCGTCGCCTGCGAAGCCGTCTTCATCCTGCTCAACCGGCGGCTTGCCGCGCCGTTGCCGCCGCTTGCGCTGTCCACCGCGATGTCGGGCCTCGGCTTCGTGCTCGCACTCGTGCCGGCCGCGTTTGAATGGCGCGCGGTGGCGAGCGGCTGGACCGTCGGCGCCGTATCGGCGATCGCCTACTACGCGCTGGTGCCGACCGTGCTCGGCTACCTGTGCTGGTATGCGGGCTCGGCGCGCACGAGCGGCACCGAGGCCGCGCTGTTCACCGCCGTCGCGCCGGTCTCGGCCGTGCTGTTCGCGGTCGCGCTGTTCGGCGAGACGCTGAGCGGCACGCGTATCGCCGGCATCGGGCTCGTCGTCGCGGGCATGCTCGTCGGCGCGACGCGGCGCCGCGAACCACCCGGTCAGGCACGTGAAATGCAGCCGGTACAACCGGCCGGCCCCGCACCCTCCGCGCAAACGGCAGCCGACTGATCCGCGTTCATCGCGCTATGGCGGAAACGACGGTCGCGCCGTCCCGTCTCACACGGCCTGTCGGCTCCCCACGTTCCCGCGATGCCGGCAGCAGTTGTAGGAATGTGTCCGCACACCGCAAAACCGTTGCGTGTCACCCCGCAAGATGCAATATTCGCGTGGCCGGGACCTTTGACAACCATCGAACAACAATCTGCCAAGCAATGAACAGGAAGGAAGCCAAAACAAGAATCGCGGTGCTGCTGTCCGCGGGAACGAGGAAGGCCGACACGCTGGCCGAACTGTCCGGACAGGGGCTCAAGGATCGCGTGCTCGCCGGCCTGATCGCGTCGCGCCCCGATCCCGAACGCTGCCGCAAGAACAAGGTGCACACCTGGATCCTGGTCGCGCTCGGCATCGCCCAGCTGGCGATCAGCCTCATGCTCGCGTATTACTTCTCCGCAGCCGCCGGCGACGCCGGCGTATCGGGCGGCTTCGTCGCGCTGTTCCTCCTGCTGACCGTGCCGCTGTCGTTGCTGTTCATCTGGGGCTTCGCCACCCATCGCGTCGGCGCGTATCACGCGTTCATCCTGCTGTCGCTGCTGCAGTTGCCGAAGACCATCGCCGGTCTCGGACGCGATCCGTCGACCGCGCTGCCGGGCCTCGTGGTCACGCTCGTACTGGTGGGCTACGTCTGGTTCGTCCGCAATCGGATGTTCCCCGACTACGGCTGGTTCACGCCGCGCAAGGTCGAAGGCCGCTACGCATTCGTGGAACGCGCCTGACGCCGCCGGCGTTAACGCAACCCGAAAAAAAGGCGCCGGGCCGCCCCGCAATCGCGGGACGGCCCGGCGCCTTCTGTATTCGGGAACCAGTCGGCTTACTTGGCCTTTTCGGCCGTATCGCTGATCGCCTGGCCACCCTTCGAAATATCCTGGCCCATGCCGGCGACCGTATTGCAACCGGCGAGCGCGGCGGTCACCACCAGCAGCATTGCAGCAATCGTACGCGTCATTCTCATCCTCCTTCGAATCAACAAGCCCGACCGGGCGAATCGTCTGCGGCGTGGTGCCCGGCAAGATGCGAGGCACGGGGCCTGACCTGATTATACGGAGACGGACGCCGCGCGCCAGTACGAACCCGCCGAGTGTCATGCGAGCCGCACAACCCGTTCGCGCAGATTTTCCTTGACTTCATTGCGCCAGGATCTAATATACGCACCGCGTATATTTTTCGTCAGGAGCCGCCGATGACCGTTCCCCAGCAAGCCTTCCTACGCGACGCGATGCGCCGCCTCAACATGACCCGCGAAGCGTTCGCCAATCGCATCGGCGTCAGCCGGCGCGCGCTGGATACGTGGTTGCTGCCCGACGATTCGCAGGAATCGCGCGGGATGCCCGAGATCGTCGAGCGCTTCGTGTCGGAAATCGTCGAGCGTTCGGCACCGGAAGGCGGCGGATATACGCAAAGCGTAGATAGTCAAGGGCTCGCAAGGCAGTTCTTTTTCGAGGGCAAGCCGCAGCTGCTGTCGGTCGACCAGTTCTCGCGGGAATCGGTCGAGGCGCTGTTCCGCGTGGCCGACGTGATGCAGCCGATCGCGCGGCGCCACAAGATTTCGCGCGTGCTGGAAGGCGCCGTGCTCGGCAACCTGTTCTTCGAGGCCAGCACGCGCACGCGCGTGTCGTTCGGCGCGGCCTTCTGCCGGCTCGGCGGCTCGGTGTGCGACACGACGGGCTTCACGTTCTCGTCGATGGCCAAGGGCGAATCGATCTACGACACGAGCCGCGTGATGGCCGGCTACGTCGACGCGCTCGTGATCCGCCACCCGGAGAAAGGCTCGGTGGCCGAGTTCGCGCGCGCGACCAACCTGCCCGTGATCAACGGCGGCGACGGCCCCGGCGAGCACCCGAGCCAGGCGCTGCTCGATCTCTATACGATCCAGCGCGAGTTCTCGCGGCTCGGCAAGATCGTCGACGGCGCGCACATCGCACTGGTCGGCGATCTCAAGTACGGCCGCACCGTGCACTCGCTCGTCAAGCTGCTCGCGCTGTATCGCGGGCTCAAGTTCACGCTCGTGTCGCCGCCGATGCTCGAGATGCCGGCCTACATCATCGACCAGATCTCGACGAACGGCCATGTGATCGAACAGACGACCGACCTCGCGGCCGGGCTGCGCGGCGCGGACGTCGTCTACGCGACGCGAATCCAGAAGGAGCGCTTCACCGACGAGTCGTTCGAAGGCTACACGCCGGATTTCCAGATCAACCAGGCGCTCGTCGACTCGGTCTGCAAGCCCGACACGCTGATCATGCACCCGCTGCCGCGCGACAGCCGGCCGGGCGCGAACGACCTGTCGGTCGACCTGAACCGCGACCCGCGCCTCGCGATCTTCCGGCAGACCGACAACGGGATTCCGGTGCGAATGGCGATCTTCGCGGTGCTGCTCGGCGTCGAGAACCTCGTCCAGCATTCGATGCGCGACGCGACGTGGCGCCCGCCGGCGTACCTCGGGCCGGAGGACGCGGTGTTTCACGGGGTTGATTGAGCCGCACCGAAGGTATCGCGCTCGCCTGCCATCGCTTCAGATTGGCGGGCGAGCTTGCCTGAAACAAAACGCGCCGCATCGCACGGCGCGTTTTTCATTTGCGGCGCAGCCGGTGGGGCCCGCAACCGGAAACTAACACGCCCACGGGTCGATCACGCGAACGCCCATCGCCTCGAACGGTGTGGCGTCGCGCGTGGCTAGGATCAGGCCGCTTGACTCGGCCGTGGCAGCAATAAACGTCGGAAGGTGCGATCGCGGTACCGGCGGCACGAGCGCGCGCGAGAAGGCTCGAACGGTAATCACAGGCATGATGCATCCCTTCAAAATGCTTTCAATGCAGTCATCCTGGCATTTTGCAGTCCCATGGATTGCCTCGCGACATAACCACTCTAACCCGCTCAAAGAGCCCGCCATACTCGGCCAATCGGCCATTTCCCATCCTCAAACCGCCCTCCAACCACCCCGCAACATTCGTCAACAATCCCCTTACAAATACAAACAAGAACGCTTCTCATTTAACGGAAAATTACATAGAATGCCGCCTGAAAACAAATCGTAATAATTCCCGGCGGCATGCACATTTCCGTAGCGCACCGCTCCCGGGGCCACATCGCGAGGTCGAAGCGCACCATGAAGTCCCGTCCCGACGAGTTGAAGCTCGGTAAATTCACCACCCTGTGCAGCGTGCTCGCCGCGAGCCCCGCTTTCGCCGACGGTACGCCGCCGCCTGCCCCGTCCAGCACCGAAGGCCATCTCGCGCCGATCGAGATCCAGGGCAAGACCGAGCACAGCTACAAGGCCGACTTTTCCGCTTCCGCGAAATTCACCGCGCCGCTCGTCGACACGCCGAAGTCCGTCACCGTGATCCCGCAGGAACTGATCCGGAACAGCGGCGCGTCGACGCTGACCGAAGCGCTGCGCACCGTGCCCGGCATCACGTTCGGCGCCGGCGAAGGCGGCAACCCGCTCGGCGACCGTCCGTTCATCCGCGGCTACGACACGCAGGGCAGCATGTTCGTCGACGGCATGCGCGACACGGGCGCCACGACGCGCGAGATCTTCAACACCGAGCGCATCGAGATCACCAAGGGTTCCGACGGCGCATACGGCGGTCGCGGCGGCGCGGGCGGCAGCATCAACCTGATCACGAAGGCCCCGCACCTCGGCACGACGGCCAGCGCGAGCGCGGGCGTCGGCACCGACCGCTATCGCCGCTTCACGGCCGACGGCAACTGGCAGTTCGCCGATCACGCCGCGTTCCGCCTGAACCTGATGAGCCACAACAACGACGTCGCCGGCCGCGATGCCGTCAACAACGAACGCTGGGGCGTCGCGCCGTCGATCGCATTCGGCCTCGGCACGTCGACGCGCGTGACCGCGAGCTACTACCATCTGTCGACGGACGACATGCCCGACGGCGGCATCCCGTACTTCTACACGACGTCGAACAAGCCCGCGAACGTCGGCACGATCTATCCGGCACCCGTCGATCGCCACAACTTCTACGGGCTGATCGACCGCGATTTCCGCAAGACCACGTCGGACATCAGCACGATCAAGATCGAACACGACATCACGTCGTCGCTGACGGTCCGCAACACCACGCGCTACACGGAATCGACGCAGGACTACATCTGGACGCAGCCGGACGACAGCCAGGGCAACGTGGTCAACGGCAAGGTCTGGCGCCGCAACAACAACCGCGACAGCTCGATCAACAGCATCGCGAACCTGACCGAGCTGTTCGGCGAATTCCGCACCGGCCCGTTCAAGCACAGCTTCACGACCGGCATCGAGCTGACGCGCGAATGGGGCAAGCGCGATACGTACAACGTCGCCACGGATAACGGCAAGGTCTGCCAGAAAGGCATCGGCGCGGCGTCGGGCTACAACTGCACGAGCCTGTGGTCGCCGAACCCGAACGACCCGTGGGCCGGCTCGATCACGCGCGCCAACGACTACGCGCATGCACGCACCACGACGAAATCGATCTACGGCTTCGACACGATCGAGATCACGCCGCGCTGGCAGGTCAATGCCGGTGTGCGCGTCGACGACTACTCGACCCGCTTCACCGACACCAAGGCGAACGGCGGCAAGACCTATACGCGCGACGACACGCTCGTGAACTGGCAGGCCGGCCTCGTGTTCAAGCCCGCGCAGAACGGCAGCATCTACGCGTCGTATGCAACGTCGTCGACGCCGGCCGGCATGATGCTCGGCGAAGGCAGCGAAACGCAGTCGCTCACGCCGGGCCGCGGCGGCGTCGGGCCGAACGCCGATCAGCTGTCGCCGGAGAAGAACCGCAGCATCGAGCTCGGCACGAAGTGGAACGTGCTGAACGACAAGCTGTCGCTGACCGCCGCGCTGTTCCAGATCGATACGACGAACGCGCGCGTGACGCTGCCGAACAACCAGTACGCGATGGTCGGCAACAAGCGCGTGCAGGGCCTCGAGCTCGGCGTCGCCGGCCAGATCACGAAGCAGTGGCAAGTGTTCGGCGGCTATACGTACATGAAGAGCGCGCTGCGCGACAACGGCAAGGACAGCGCGAACGACGGCAACCGCTTCCCGAACACGCCGAAGCACAGCCTCACGATGTGGTCGAACTACGACGTGACGCCGAAGTTCACGGTCGGCGGCGGCGCGTTCTACATGTCGGAAGTATTCGGCGATCCCGCGAACCTGCGCGCCGTGCCGTCGTACTGGCGCTTCGATGCGATGGCGCAGTACCGGATCAACAAGAAGCTCGACCTGCAGCTGAACGTGAACAACCTGTTCAACCGCACGTACTTCGATCAGGCGTATCCGGCGCACTACGCGTCGATCGCACCGGGCCGCTCGGCGTTCATCACGCTGAACGCGCGCTACTGATCGATGGAGGCCGTGTCGCTGAAGGCGCTCGCGTCGGTGTCGCCGCGCGATTTCGCCGACATCCTGGCCGGGCCGCCCGAGCGCGCCGCCGCGTGGGTTGCGGCGGCGGCCGATAACGGCATCGTCGATGCGCAGGCCGTCTACGGACAGTACCTGCTCGACGGGCATGGCGTGGCACGCGATCCGGCTGCCGCGTTCAACTGGTTCCGGCACGCCGCGCGGGCCGGTCATCCGATGGCGATGAACATGCTCGGCCGCTGCTACGAGTTCGGCTGGGGCACGGCCGCGTGCGCGCCGGTCGCCGTGTACTGGTACCGGCTCGCCGCGCAGGCCGGGCTCGACTGGGGCATGTACAACTACGCGACGGCACTCGCGCTCGGCAACGGTGTCGACGAGAACCGCACCGACGCGCTCGACTGGTTCCGCCGCGCAGCCGCGCTCGGCCATGCGAAATCGATCAACCTGATCGGCGGCTTCTACGAGGACGGCTGGGTCGTGTCGGTCGACACCGACGCCGCGTTCGACCACTATCGCCGCGCCGCCGTTGCCGGCGATTTCCGCGGCCAGTTCAACCTTGCGCGGCTGCTCGCCGAGCGCGGGCAGATCGACGAAGCGCTTACGTGGCTCGCACGCGTGCCGGCCACCGCGACGCCCGCGTTCATCGCGAAGATGCGCGCGTATCTCGCATCGTCGCCGCTCGACGCATTTCGTACGGCGGCGATGCAACTAGCGCCGCACGTTATGGAATCCGCAACATGATGCTTCATATCCCCGGCGTACTGACCAAGGCGCAGGTCGCGCAATGCCGCGACGTGCTCGATGCGGCCGAATGGGTCGACGGCAATGCAACGTCCGGCGCGCAGTCGGCGCTCGCGAAACGCAACCGGCAATTGCCGGAAGGCTCGCCGGCGGCGCGCGCGGTTGGCGACGCGATCCAGGATGCGCTCGCGCGCCATCCGCTGTTCTTCTCGGCGGCGCTGCCGCTCAAGGTGTTTCCGCCGCTGTTCAATCGCTATGAAGGCGGCGAGACGTTCGGCACGCATGTCGACAACGCGATCCGGCTGCTGCGCGGCACGGATTTCCGCGTGCGCAGCGATCTGTCGGCGACGCTGTTTCTCGAGGAACCCGATGCGTACGACGGCGGCGAGCTGTGTGTCGAGGATACGTACGGCGTGCATCGCGCCAAGCTGCCGGCGGGCGATCTCGTGCTGTATCCGGCGTCGAGCCTGCATCACGTGACGCCCGTGACGCGCGGCGAGCGCGTCGCTTCATTCTTCTGGATCCAGAGCATGGTGCGCGACGATGCCGATCGCACGCTGTTGTTCCAGCTCGATACGCAGATTCAGCAGCTCTCCGCGGACAAAGGTGGACACGACCCGGGCGTGATCGCGCTCACCGGGATCTATCACAACCTGCTGAGACGGTGGGCGGATACCTGAGCCATGTGGGGGGCCCCGCAACGTCCTGAAACGCGAGCCCCCTTCCGGTTACTGCCAATCCACCGTCCAACGCAGCCGCCTTATGCCCGCTGCAGGATATCGACCGCCTTGTCCGCATCGTCCACCGAATCGACCGCGAAATAGGCAATGAACTGGGAACCCAGCACGGCGGCCGAAACGCCACGAAGATTGATCGCGCCGTCCGCGAGCATCTGGGTCAGTTGCCCGATGATGCCCATTTGATCCAGACCCATTACGCGGACGGAGTGAACGCTCGGGGTGACGCTGAACCCCACCTGCGTGGCCGTGCGAATCACCGCGTCTCCCTGCAGTGGTGCGACAAACACGACGCCCTTGCCCGGCGCCTCCGATGTGCGGCGTGCGACGATGAACTGCAAGTCTGCGCCGGCAGTCCGCAGAGCGCCTAATACAGCCGCGAGGCCGCCCGGCTTGTCCTCGATGGTCGCCGCCCACACATCGACACGTTCTACGCTCAGTTCCATGGCAGTTCCTCCCGCCTGAGAACCCCGATAGAAAAAATCTAGATCACGGCAGGCACGCGAGCAAGGCGGACAGCGTCTTCCGGCCCCTGGGCATCGACGCACCCTGTCACGTTTTGCATGCATCCGGTGACGCGTGACCTTCGCGACTTGCCTCGCTCCGCCGCACTGCCATAAAATGACCATCGTCACATGACCAGGTCCAAATCATGATGCCGCACGCTCCCGTTTCGAAATCCGAGTTCAAGGCTCGCGCACTCGAATACTTCCGGCTCGTCGAGTCGTCAGGCGAAAGCCTGATCGTCACCGATCACGGCAAGCCGACGCTCGAGATCCGGCCGTATCACGCACGCGAAGCTCAGCCGTTGGACATATTGCGCGGCTCGGTCATGCGCTACGACAATCCTCTCGATCCGATTGCGGAAGATGATTGGGAGGCGTCGCGGTGATCGTGCTGGATACGCATGCATTGGTGTGGTGGGTGGCGGGCGATCCTTCGCTCAGCAAGAAAGCGCGAACCGCGATCGATCGCGCGCGCGGCGAAGGCGCGCTCGCCGCATCCGCGATCTCGGCGTGGGAGATTGCGATGCTGGTGCGCAACGATCGCCTCGCGCTGTCGATGGATGTCGACGCATGGCTCGCCACGGTCGCGCAGATCGACGGCATGCGCTTCGTGCCCGTCGACGCCGACATCGCCGCGAAATCCACCGCCCTGCCCGGCGCGTTCCACAAGGATCCGGCCGACCGCATGATCGTCGCCACCGCGCGGCGGCTCGGCGCACCGCTCGTCACCCGCGACGAAAAAATCCGCGCTTACGCGCACGTGAAGACGCTCTGGTAGGTCTCGCCCGCTTGCAGGACCAACCGTGACACCGCCGCCGCCGGACTCTGGCATATTGGCGATTCGTCTGACCCAAACGACCACGGCCGGCCAAGCGCAGCACAGCACCCCGCCCGCCGGCTCGTGACCCGCAACCGTCATCGCGCCACCTCACCCGCTATCGTGATATCGCTCTCCGATCCCGTTGTCCGGTCTATCGCCCTGATGGAGTCGCATGAAGGGTTTGTCGATCTCGCCACCTTCGACGAACGCGTCGCCGTCGACCTCTCGCGCAGCGTCGTTTCGAATACGAGTCCGCATTTCCTGAAGGTACGCCGCGGTATCGCCGAACGGCTGGTCGTCGCCGCGCACGCGCTGCCCGCCGGGCTGCGCCTTTACGTCAAGGAAGGCTATCGCCCGCTCGCGCTCCAGCGTGAATACTTCACCGGCCATCTCGCCGAACTGCGCGGCACGCTGAATCCGCTGCCGTCCGACGAAACGCTGTACGAACTCGCGAGCCACTATGTCGCGCCCCCCGAAGTCGCCGCGCATCCGACCGGCGCTGCCGTCGACCTTACGCTGATATCGGCGGACGGCATCGAAGCCGACATGGGCAGCATCATGAACGCCACCGACCACGAATCGTCCGGCGCGTGCTACACGCACAACGCATTCATCAGCCGCGCGGCCGCACGTAACCGCCAGGTGCTGATCGACGCGCTGACGGGCGCCGGCTTCACGAATTACCCGTCGGAATGGTGGCATTGGTCGTTCGGTGACCGCTATTGGGCCGTCATGCAGCGTGAATCCCACGCGATTTACGGCCCCGTCGAGGAAAGCATGCTCGACGAAGCGTCGCGATGACGGTATTTCCGATCTGACGGGCGCGACTCGGTAACATCCTCACTTGCCGATCCCCGCCCGGTCCCGCACAATCGCAGCACCTGTCTCACTCCCCCCGCGCCGATGCCCTATGCGTCACTCGCCACCGGCGTCCTGCTCGCCGGCGGCCTTGGTCAACGCTTCGACCCGAGCGGCCTGCACAGCAAGTTGCTCGCGCTGCTGCCAGACGGCACACCGGTTGCGGTCGCGGCCGCCCGCCATCTTGCGGCGGCCACGGCCGACGTGATCGCCATCGTGCGTCCCGGCGCCGAAAAACTCGCGATTCTGCTGAACGAAGCCGGCTGCCAGGTCGTCTACGCATCCGACACCGAGCGCGGCATGGGCGCGACCCTCGCGGCCGGCGTGCGCGCGACCCCCGACGCGACCGGCTGGCTCGTCGCGCTCGGCGACATGCCGTGGATCGCGGCTTCGACCTACGAAGCGGTGACGCGCGCGCTCGATACGGACGGCGCATCGATCATCGCCCCCGCCCATCGCGGCGTGCGTGGCCATCCGGTCGGTTTCGCCGCGCACCACTACGAGGCACTGGCCGCGCTCGACGGCGATACCGGCGCCCGCACACTGTTCGCGAGCGCGCCCGTGCAACTGCTGGACGTCGACGATCCCGGCATCCTGCGCGACGTCGATACGCCGGCGGATCTGCGCTGACCGCGATCGCGCGGACCGCACGACACATTGCAGTAGACGAACCCGTTCGACGATCGCCGATTCACGGCTTCCAGCGACGATCGACACCCCGCCGCAAGAATCCCGCTGCAAACGCACGTTCGATTGCCTATAACGGAGACGAGGCGCACCTGCCGCGCCGCCGCCGTCACGCACTGCGCGAGTTCTCCATGACCGATCACACGACCCCGACGCCCGAGCCACCGGCCGACCCGAACCGCGATCCGGAAGACGACCCGCTGTCGTCGCCGCCGGGTCATCATCACGACAACCCGCAACAACCGGACGGACCGCCGAGCAAAGACCCGGTCTAGCCGCGCGTCGGCCGCGCCGCACATTCGCCCCTATTTCCCGTCATGCGCGGCTGGCGGTTGGCGGCAGCCGGCCGCCCGTCACCGCATCGCGTGGCCTATCGCGCCGTATACCCGCCATCGATCGGCAGCGACACGCCGCTGATCATCGACGCCGCATCGCTCAGCAAAAACAGGATCGGTTCGACCACCTCATCCGGCTCGGCAAAGCGCCCGAGCGGAATCGCCGCCAGCATCGGCGCGCGCTTCTCCGGTTCGCTCCACGCGAACTGCGCCATCGGCGTGAGCGTGACGGTCGGGTTCACGCTGTTCACGCGAATGCCGTGCGGCCCGAGTTCGATGCACAACACGCGCGTGATCGCGTCCATCGCCGCCTTCGACGCGCAATAGCTCAGATGCGCGGGCAGCCCGACGAGCGCGGCCTGGCTCGATACGTTGACGATACTGCCCCGCGCACGTTCGGCGCCCCGTCCGTCGCATTCGATCATCTTGCGCGCGACGGCCCGCGCGACGAGCGCCGCACCGCGCGCATTGACCGCCATCACGCGATCGAAATGCGCGGCGCCGACATCGAGCGCCGCTTCGAGCGACGCGATTCCCGCGCAATTGACGAGGCCATCGAACGCATCGTGCGCGGCGAGCGCCGCGTCGATCGCATGTTCGTCGCCGCCGACATCGATACGCAACGTATCGCATGCCGTCTCGCCGGCCAGCGCATCGAGCGCGGCCATGTCACGCCCCGCCGCGACGACCCGCGCGCCCGCCTGCGCCAGCGCGACCGCGCACGCTCGCCCGATTCCGCTCGATGCGCCCGTGACAAGCACCCGCGAGCCGCTGAAATCGAATCGTGTCTTCATGATGGCGTGCTCAAGCGGTGCATGATCGGTTTGAGTGCCGGGTACAGCGCCGTGTAGAGCGCGAAACGCGCCGCATACGCTTGCGCACGTCCGGCATCGGGCCGTGCACGCTCGACGAGCGTGACCCAGCCGCCCTGCGCATCGTCGTGCGACACGAGCCCTGCCCCGACACCCGCGAGCAGTGCCGCCCCCATCGCGGCTTCGACATCCTGCTCGATCGTCCATACCGGAAAGCCCGTCACGTCGGCAATGATCTGCATCCAGAGCGCCGAATGCGCGGCACCGCCGACGACGATCAGCCGATCGTCCAGCGCCGCCGCGCCGCGGCGGCCGGCCTCGATGTTGTGCCGCAACGCGAATGCGACACCTTCAAGCACCGCGCGATACAGGTGCGCTCGCGTATGCGCGAGACTCAGTCCGACGAACGCACCGCTCGCCTTCGCATCCCACACGGGGCTGCGCTCGCCCATCAGGTACGGCAGGAACAGCACGCCGTCGGCACCGGCCGGCACGTTTTCGGCCGCTTCCTCGAGCAACACGTGTGGATCGCCGTGCGGCAGCAGGCGCGCCGCATCGAGTTCCGCATGACAGAACTGGTCGCGAAACCACGCGACCGACGCACCGGCCGTGATCGCGCCGCCGAACACGTACAGGTCACGCTGCCCGTTGAACACGTGCGGCATGCTGACGAGCCCGTGCCGCGCATCGACATGCTGGTTCACATAGCCCCAGCACATGCTGGTGCCGATCATCGCGACGTGCTGGCCAGTGCGCGTCGCGCCGGCCGCGAAGGTCGCGACGGCCGCATCGACGCCGCCCGCGACGACGGGTGTGCCGGCCGGCAACCCGAGCTGTTCGGTCCATTGCGACAGCAGCCCGCCGACGATCTCGGTCGAATCGACGAGCCGCTCGGGCATCATCGTCGCCGGAATGCCGAGCATGTCGAGCGCATCGTCGGACCACTCGCGGCGCGCGACGTCGTACACGCCGCCGATATTGCCGGCCGAGCTGTGATCGACCGCGACTTCGCCGGTCAGCAGGTAGATCACATACGCGTTCGGCGGCAGGAAATAGCGCACGTTCGCCCATACGTCCGGCCGCTGGTCGCGCAGCCACAGCATCTTCGTGAAGCCGTAGTAGCTGTCGACGCCGTTGCCCGTGATCACGCGCAACCGCTCGACGTTGACGTGCTCGTCGACCCAATCGACCTGCGCGGTCGCGCGCCGGTCCATCCAGATCAGGCACGGATGGAGCGGCCGCATGTCGCTGTCGACCGGGATGCCCGAGCCGCCGTACAGGCTGCTCACGCACACCGCGCGGATCGCGTCGGCCGGCACGCCCTGCGCACGCGCATCGCTCACGCAGCCCGCGATGCATTCGAGCACGGCATCGAACCACACCTGCGGCCATTGCTCGGCCCACAGCGGGCGCGGCGTGTCGGGCTGGTAGCCGGACGAACGTCGCGCGACGATCGTGCCGTGCCGGTCGACGAGCAGCGCCTTGGTGCTCTGCGTGCCGATATCGACGCCTATGACGTATTCCATGATCTCTCCGGTGAGGCGCACGCCGGCCGTCAGCGGGCCGGCTTCAGCAGCACCTTGATCGATTCGGGCGATTTCGCGACGCGAATCGCGTCGTCCCAATCTTCGAGCGCGAAACCGTGCGTGACGATGCCTTTCGACGTGACGAGCCCGCGCGCCAGCAGGTCGATCGCGATCGGATAGCAGTATGGCCCAAGGTGCGCGCCGCGCACGTCGAGTTCCTTGCGGTCGCCGATGATCGACCAGTCGACGGTCGCATCCTCACCGAACACGCTGAATTCGACGAAACGGCCGAGCTTGCGGATCAGGTCGAGCCCCTGGTTCACGCCGACCGGCGCGCCGGTCGTTTCGATATAGACGTCGCAGCCGTAGCCGTCGGTCAGCGCGCGGATGATCTCACGCGCATCGTCACGCTTCGGGTTGATCGTCACGTCGGCGCCGTACTGCCGCGCGAGGTCGAGGCGCTCGTCGATCAGGTCGATCACGACGAGTTTCTTCGGCGTCTTCAGGTGCGCGACCTGCGTCATCATCAGCCCGAGCGGGCCCGCGCCCGCGATCACGACGACATCGTCGAGTTGGAGATCGCCGCGGTTCACGGTATGGATCGCGCACGACAGCGGCTCGATGATCGCGGCATCCTCGAGCGACACGCCGAGCGGAATCTTGTGGACGAGCGCGGTCGGCGGAATGCGCATGTATTCGGCCATCCCGCCGTCGGCGACGTCGCGCTGGAAGCCGAAGATGTTGTGCACTTCGCACATCCAGTACTGGCCCGACCTGCAATAACGACACTTGCCGCACGGCACGATCTGCTCGGCGATCACGCGGTCGCCCAATGCCACGCCGAAATGTTCGGCCGCGCCGTCGCCGAGCGCTTCGACGTAGCCGAAGAATTCATGGCCGGGAATCACGGGCGCCTTCACCCACGGACTCGGGCCGCCCCAGAACATCTTCGCGCCCGTATAGCACTTGCAGTCGCTCGCGCAGATCCCGCACGCGGCGATGCGGATCACGAGCTCGTTCACGCCGGGGCGCGGCTTCGCGACCTGTTCGACGCGATAGTCCTCGGGGCCGTGGCAGACGACCGCGGTCATCCGCGGCTGGGCTTCGGGTGTCGTCATGAGGTGTCTCTTTCGTTGATGATTCGGATATCTGATCGATCACGTGTTACCGCGATCGTTCTCGGCTGATGTAGATCGCGAGCAGGATGATTCCGCCCTTGATCACGTTCTGCACATACGGGTTCACGCCGATCATGTTCAGGCCATTGTTGAGCACGCCGAGCAGCAGCGCGCCGACCAGCGTGCCGAGGATCGCGCCGCGCCCGCCGGAGATCGACGTGCCGCCCATCACGACGGCCGCGATCGCGTCGAGTTCGAAGCCCACGCCCGCGTTCGGCTGCCCGCTCATCAGCCGCCCGGTCAGCACGATCGCGGCGAGCGCCGACGTGAGCCCGGCCAGCGTGTAGACGATCAGCTTCACGCGCGCGACACGCACGCCGGTGAGCCGCGTCGCCTGCTCGTTGCCGCCGATCGCATACACGTAGCGGCCGAACGGCATGCGGTCGAGCAGCAGCCACGCGATCGCATAGACCACCAGCATGATCAGCACGGGCGCCTGGATGCCGAGCACCTTGCCGCTGCCGAAGAACGCGACCCAGTCGGGCAGGCCGTCGATCGGATAGCCGCCCGTGTAGATCAGCGCGAGGCCGCGCGCGATGCCCATCGTCGCGAGCGTGACGATGATCGGCGGCATCCCCGCGAACGCGACGAACACGCCGTTCAGGAAGCCGAAACCGAGGCCGACCGCGATGCCGATCGCAAGCGCGGCGACCGCGTTGACACCCGCGACCATCAGCCCGGCCGCGAGCGTGCCCGACAGCGCCATCACCGAGCCGACCGACAGGTCGATCCCGCCGGTCAGGATCACGCAGGTCATGCCGACCGCGATGATCGCGTTGATCGACACCTGGCGCAGCACGTTTTCCAGGTTCGCGGCGGACAGGAAGCTCGGGCTCGCGATCATCATCGCGATGCACACGACGATGAGGCCGACGAGCGGATAGAACAGCGTCGAGCGCCGCAACCGCGCCCCCATCGCGCGTGGCGGCGACGCATCGCCGGCGGCGGCAGCCGCGAGCGTCGTGGAAGGCGTGGAAGAAGAATCAGGCAGGTTCATGGGTCGCTCCTCGCGTGCCGGCCGTGGCATGGGTCATGACCATGTCGGGATCGATCTCGTCGCCTTCGAGCGTCGCCTCGATGCGCCCTTGCCGGAACACGGCGACGCGATCGCACATGCCGACGATCTCCGGCAGTTCGGACGAGATCATGATGATGGCGTAGCCGCGCGCGGTGAGTTCGCGCATCAGCCCGTAGATTTCGGCTTTCGCGCCGACGTCGATGCCGCGCGTCGGCTCGTCGAAGATCAGCACCGACGTGTGATGGTTCAGCCAGCGCGCAATCACGACCTTCTGCTGGTTGCCGCCGGACAGCGTCGCAACTTCGGTGTGGATCGACGGCGCCTTCACGCCGACGCGCCGCATCACGTCGTGCGTCGCGCGCGCCTCGCCGCGCCGGTCAATCAGCCAGCGCATCGACCGGTACTTGCCGAGGTTGTTCAACGAGATGTTGTCGCGGATCGAAAACGACGTGACGAGCCCTTCCGTCTTGCGGCTTTCCGGCAGGATGCCGATGCCCGCGCGCAGCGCGTCGGCCGGATCGGCGAGCTTCGCCGCCGCGCCGCGCACGCGCACTTCCTTGCGGTGCGCGCGCGTCGCGCCGATCACCGCGAGCGCCGTTTCCGTGCGGCCCGAGCCGACCAGCCCGGCGAAGCCGAGGATCTCGCCCGCCCGCAGCGCGAAGCGGTTCACCGGGCCGCCGCGCTCGAGCTGCAGCGCGTCGACTTCGAGCACGGCCGGCGCGTCGGCCGGCAGCGCGGGCTTCGGCGGAAAGCTGCTTTCGATCCGCCGGCCGACCATCATCCGCACGAGCTGCTCGACGTCCGTGCGCGCGACGTCGGTCGTCGCGACGTACTGGCCATCACGCAGCACGGTGATGCGGTCGCACACCGCGAAGATCTCGTCGAGGTGATGCGAGATGAAGATCATCGCGACGCCCTGCCGCTTCAGCTCGCGCATGATCGCGAACAGGTGTTCGGCCTCGGCCGGCGTGAGCGTGGCGGTCGGTTCGTCGAGGATCAGGATGCGCGCGTCGAGCGACAGCGCCTTGCCGATCTCGACGAACTGCTGTTGCGCGACCGACAGCGCACGGATCGGCGCATCGAGATCGATCGACACGCCGAGCCGCGCGAAGATGCCGGCCGCCGCGCGGCGCATCCGCGTGCGGTCGCGCGCGCCCCAGCGATTGCGCAGCTCGCGGCCGAGGAACAGGTTGTCGACGGCGTCCAGGTGCGGGATCAGGCTGAACTCCTGGAACACGATGCCGACGCCCGCCGCGACCGCCTCGTGATAGTTCGCGAAACGGCGCGCGGCGCCGTCGATCTCGATCGTGCCGGCGTCCGGTTGATGAATGCCGCACAGGATCTTCATCAGCGTCGACTTGCCCGCGCCGTTCTCGCCGAGCAGCGCGTGGATCTCGCCGCGCGCAATTTCCAGATGAATGTTGGACAGCGCCTTCACGCCCGGAAAGCTTTTCGTGATGTGGCTGAGCCTGAGTATCGTATCCATCGGCCTCTCCGTGCGAAGGGCGTCGACCGTGCCGCCGCCCTTCGCGTCGCGTCGCACGTCGTTCACCAGCTGAAGCCCTTCGCGTTGCCGCGATCGACGACCTTCACGTCGACCGGGATCGCCTTCGGCACCGTCGCGCCCCACTTGCGCGCGATCGCGATGCCGAGCGCGATGCGCACCTGGTCGGCCGGGAACTGCGCGGTCGTCTCGATGAACTTCGAGTTCGGCTTCTGGATCGCGGCGATCGCCTCGGGCGCGCCGTCGACGCTCGTCAGCTTGATGTCCTTGCCGGAACCCTCGATCGCGGCGAGCGCGCCCATCGAGCCGCCGTCGTTCACGCTGAAGAGGCCCTTCAGGTTCGGATGCGCGGAGATCATGTTTTCGGTCACCGACAGCGCGGTCGCGCGCTCCTGCTTGCCGTTCTGCGTGTCGACGAGCTTCACGTTCGGAAATTTCGCGAGCCCGGCCTTGCAGCCGCGCACGCGTTCGAGAATCGGCACGACCGGAATGCCGTCGAGGATCGCGACCTCGCCGCTGCCGCCGATCGCCTTCGCGAGGTATTCGCACGACATCACGCCCGCGTCGTAGTTCTTCGAGCCGACGAACGAATCGACCGGCCCGTTCGCGTTCGCATCGACAGCCACGACCACCGCGCCGGCCTTCTTCGCCTGCGCGATCGCCGACTGGATGCCGGTCGAATCGGTCGGGTTCACGAGCAGGATGTCGATCTTCTTCTGCAGCATGTCCTCGACGTCGCTCACCTGCTTGCTGACGTCGTGATGCGCGTCGGTGACGACGACCTGCGCACCGATCGTTGCGGCCGCATCGGTAAGCGCCTTCTGCATCGTCACGAAATACGGGTTGTTCAGTTCCTGGAACGTCATGCCGATCCGCAGCGGCGCGGCATGCGCGGCGGCGGGCAGCAAGGCCGCGACGGCGAGCGCGGCAAGGGCCGCCATGCGGGCGGCTCGGCGGGGGGATGAAGCGGGCGATGCATGCGTCATGACGGTGTCTCCGGTTGTATAAGGCTTTTTCGTGGGTGAGCAAGCCCCTCGCGACGCGGGCGGCGCGATCGGCTGGGTACAACGGCGTGGAAAACTCAGGCGGGCGGCGGCCCGGCGATCATCCCGGCTGCGGCGCGAGTTCGGGCGCGCCGGGTGTCAGTACGCGCGGCGGCATCGGGTTGCCGGTGGGCGCCGCATGCAGCGCGAGTTCGCGGCTGCGCGCGTTCAGGCGTTGCAGCGCGCGGAATTCGGACGGCGCCATCCCCTTCACCGCGCGAAACTGGCGGTTGAAGTTCGATACGTTGTTGAAGCCGGCCTGGAAGCAGATATCGGTGATGCTCGTATCGTCGGCGAGCAGCATCTGGCACGCGGATTCGATCCGCAGACGGTTCACGTACTGCACGAACGGCATGCCCGTCTGGCGATGGAACGCACGCGAGAACGCGCTGACGCTTTGCCCCGTCAGTTGCGCGAGATCGGATTCGCGCAGCTCGGACGCGAGGTTCTTGCCGATATACGACAGCGCATGGCTGAGCCGCGTGGGCGTGACGTCGGCCTGGTCGTACGCGGGGCTCGCGAGCAGCGTGCGCTCGTCGGCGCCGCACAGCCGCTCGAGGATCGTCATGAACAGCGCGATGCGGCGCATGCCGCGCGCCGCCAGCAGTTCGTCGAACAGCGGCGCGATCGCCGCGCTGGTCGCGGTGTCGAAGCCGACACCGCGCCGTGCGTCGTCGAGCAGCGCCTGCGCATCGCGGCATTCGGGAAACGCGTCCATGCAGCGGCGCACGAACGCCGGGTCGAACTGGATCACGAGATTGCGGCGCTCGACGGTTTCGCCTTCGGCCATGTCGCTGACCCAGTTGTGCGGCAGGTTCGGACCGAGCAGCACGAGATGGCCGGGGCCGAACGAGCCGATGTGATCGCCGACGAAATACTTGCCGCGCGTCGCGACGATCAGGTGCAGTTCGAATTCGGGATGGAAGTGCCAGCGGATCGTGCGATACGGATAGCCGTGCGACCAGACCTTGAACGACTCGTCGCGTCGCACTTCGACCACTTCGAGATCGGGGTGCATCATCTTGGCGTCTCCATTCCCATGTATCGCTGGCCGGCCTGTTCGGCTGTTCGCGCGTCGCCGCGTGTTTCGCGCGGCGACGCGACCGGTCGCATGGGAAGCAATGTAGGTCGATCGAGCGCGTGGCTCCACCAACTTTACGCCTGATTTTCGATACTTTTTTGCGCATTCCGGCCGTAAACGGCGCCAGATGGCAAATTTGTGCAGCGCGGAACGTGCCGGGCGGCCGCCCGCGCCGGTGTTTATGCGTCGGCGTGCTCGCGCGCCGTGCGCACCTCGTACGTCTTCAGGTGGTTGTACGCGATCCGCAGCAACGACAGCGCATCGGCCGCCTGCGGGTCGCGGCGCGCGAGCAGATCGCCGATCACGTGATCGGCTTCGACGCGCGCATGGTTCTCGACGTCGCGCAGCATCGATGCGGTCAGCGGCGACGGCGTCAGCACCATCTGCTGCATCCGCTCGATCGCCACGGGGTCGGGCCGCTTGCCGTTGTATTCGGCGATCGCGCTGCATTCGGCGAGCATCGTCTCGAGCAGGTGGCGGCCGTCCGGCGCGGCCAGAATGTCGCCAACCGAGCCGCGGAACAGCGACGTGCTCGCGGCGAGCGTCGCGAGGAATACCCACTTCTCCCACATCCGCGCGGCGATGTCGTCGCTGAGCGTCGCGTCGAAACCCGCGCCATCGAACACGTCGGCCACCGCGCGCACGCGCGGCGATTCGCCGCCGGCGAGTTCGCCGAACGACAGCCCGGCCGTGTCGTTCAGGTGCACGATGCGCTGCTCGCGATCGAGCGTCGCCGCGATCACGCACAGCCCGCCGAGCACCTGCGCGGCGCCGAACCGGTCGCGCAGCACGTCGAGGTGGCGCATCCCGTTGAGCATCGGCAGGATCAGCGTCTGCGGCCCGACGAACGGCGCGAACGATGCGACCGCGTCGTCGAGGCTGTAGGCCTTGCAGCTCAGCAGCACGAGGTCGAACGGCGCGACCCCGGCGCCCGCATCGCCCGAGCGCACGGTCTGCACGTTCGCGAGCGTCAGGTCGCCGTGCGGGCTGCGGATCAGCAGCCCGTCGCGTGCCAGCGCGGCCGCACGGCCATCACGCACCAGGAACGTCACGTCGCGCCCCGCCGCGGCCAGCCGTCCGCCGAAATATCCACCGACCGCGCCGGCCCCTACCACCAGAATTCGCATCGTTGCCTCCTTTCGGTTTCGTTCAGCGCCGCGCCGCCGCCCGCCCCGGGGCGCCACGCGCACGCAATCGCTCCGACAGTATAGCGACGCCCGTTATGCATATGCATAGATACCCGTGCCGACGTCGCAGGCATGGGCGGCCGCGCCGCGTCTAAGGGATTACCCGTCTACGGCGATGCGCCGCGTGCGCCGTCAAGACACTTATCCCGTCACGCCGCGCTTCGGCGAGCATCCTCGACTGACCGACCACACACCATGCGCAACCTTTCCCTGAATCAGAAACTCGCCTCGATGATCGTCATCCTGTGGCTCGGCCTGCTCGTGATCGCCGGGCTCGGCGCGTGGCAGACGCGCGCATCGATGATCACGGACCGCCGCGACCAGCTCGCGTCGCTGGTCGCGCAAGCCGCCAGCGTGACCGACCATTACTACAAGCTGTCGCAGCAGAACGCGATGCCGGAAGCCGATGCAAAGCAGAAGGCGCTCGAAGCGATCGCCGCGATGCGCTACGGTGCCGACGGCTACATCTCCGTCAACGACTCGAAGCCCGTGATCGTGATGCATCCGATCAAGACGGACCTCAACGGCAAGGACGTGTCGAATTTCACCGATCCGAACGGCAAGCACCTGTTCGTCGAGATCGTGAAGGCCGGCAACATGGAAGGCGGCAAGGGCTTCGTCGAGTATCTGTGGCCGAAGCCGGGCGCCGACAAGCCGCAGGAGAAAACCAGTGCCGTACAGCGCTTCGCGCCGTGGGACTGGTATCTCGTGACGGGCATGTACATGAACGACGTGCGCACGGCCGTGCTCGAGAGCATCGGCCGCTGGCTCGCGATGACGGCCGTGCTCGGCGCGCTCGCGACCGCCGTCATGGTGCTGGTGCTGAAAAGCGTGCGCGCGAGCCTCGGCGGCGAACTCGAGGACGCGCTCGACGCCGCGCAGCGCATCGCGCAGGGCGACCTGACCGCGCGCGTCACCGTGAAGCACGACGATCGCGGCAGCCTGCTGCATGCGCTGCACACGATGCAGGGCGGGCTGATCGACATGGTGTCGCGCGTGCGGATGGGCACCGAGAACATCAACGTCGGCGCGAGCGAGATCGCGTCCGGCAACACGGACCTGTCGCAGCGCACCGAGGAACAGGCGGCCGCGCTCGTGCAGACCGCGTCGAGCATGGACCAGATGACCGCGAACGTGAAGCAGAACGCGGACAGCGCCGCGCAGGCCGCGTCGCTCGCCGGCGAGGCCGCGCAGGTCGCGACGCGCGGCAGCACGGTGGTCAACGATGTCGTGCGCACGATGAACGAGATCACCGACCGTTCGCACAAGATCGGCGACATCATCGGCGTGATCGACGGGATCGCGTTCCAGACCAACATCCTCGCGCTGAACGCGGCGGTCGAAGCCGCACGCGCGGGCGAACAGGGCCGCGGCTTCGCGGTGGTCGCGGCCGAAGTGCGCTCGCTCGCGCAACGCTCGGCGACGGCCGCGAAGGAGATCAAGTCGCTGATCGTATCGTCGAACGAGACCGTCGAGCACGGCGCAACGCTCGTCACGCACGCGGGCGAGACGATGGCCGAACTCGTGCAGTCGGTGCGGCGCGTGAACGAGATCCTCGACGAAATCAGCCACGCGTCGCGCGAGCAGAGCGCGGGGATCGAGCAGGTCAATCGCGCGGTGGGCGAGATGGACCAGGTCACGCAGCAGAACGCGGCGCTCGTCGAAGAGGCCGCCGCCGCCGCGCACTCGCTGCGCGATCAGGCCGAAGCGCTGCGCGACGCCGTCACGCGGTTCGCGTTGCCGGCCTGACGGCGCGAGCCCGGTGCGCGCGTGCTTACGCCGCGCCGCCGGCCCGCGGCGCGGCCGCACCGGTACCGAGCCCCAGCCCGGCCGCCCGCTGGATCAGCTCGACGTCGTTGTTCGCGCCGAGCTTCTTCATCGCGCTGATCTTCTGCGCACTGACCGTCTGCTTGCCCTTGCTCAGGCGCTCCGCGATCGTCTTGATCGGCACGCCCGACAGATACAGGCGAATCACCTCGATCTCGCGCACCGACAGCTTCACGGGGGCCTCGCCGCGCTCGTCGAGTGCATCGACCGCGCGCCTGACGAACGGCGACAGGTAGCATCCGCCGCTGTAGCTCGCATGGATCGCCGTGACGATATGGCCGACGTCGTCGAGCTTGCTGACGACGCTCACGCCGCCGATCGCGAGGATCGACCGGAAGATCAGCGGGTTCTCGTTCGCGACCAGCGCGACGATCCCGGCGTTCGGGCGCGTGCGCCGCAGCCAGTCCAGCAGCGCGAGGCCGTCCATCCGCTCGTCGCCGCGGATCGCATAGTCGACCAGCACGATGTCGCAGTCGACGCCGCCGAGCGACGCCACCAGTTCGGCAGCACTCCGGTAGACCGCGACGAGCTCGATCGCGCAGCCGCTGCCGGCGACCTGCTCGATGCCGGCCAGCGTCAGCGGCCAGTCGTACGCGAAGACGATGCGAACATTGAATTTCCTCATACGCGGTTCCTGGTTGTTCACCGGCCGTGCAATGCGGAACGCACGCGACCGGTTCGACGTTGAAAGGACGTTCGGGCTATTTTTATCCCGAACGTCGATTCTATGGAGCCGGGCGCGGGCGGGATATCGGACGGCATATGGATCGGCCGCCGGGGACGTAATACGAGTTTGATATTTGCGCGGGTTCGAACGGCCGGCGGCCGGTGCCCAACGGCCGCGGGCATCGGCCAAACGGCCGGTGTTGCGCGCCGCGCGGGCCATGCGGCCGGTCAACAGGTAAAATTGCGGCCTTTGCTGCCATTCCGGGCCACCGGCGGCGAGCGCTGCGCCGATGCCGGCCGCGCGCCACCGCCCTGTTGCCGGCGGCCCGACTTTCCGCGCTCCTCATGACCGAATCCGACCTGCAATCCGACGACACCTCCATCCACGAAAACGGCCTCTGGCGCGACAACGGCTGGACGGCCCGCGTCATCAAGAACGAAGACGACGACGGCTGGGCCGTCGAGATGATCAAGGACGGCGAGTCCGAGCCCGCGCTCGTCGGCCCGTGGACCATGGGCCGCGACAAGAAGAACCCGAAGCCGATGGACGCGAACGCGTTCCGCACGCTCGTGAAGACCGCGACCGAAGTGCTGATGCGGCACGAGCAGCAGCGGCGCGCGATGCTGCACAAGGAAGTGGCGGTCCAGGGCGAGGATGGGCAGGATGTGTCGGTGACGCTCGACATCGTGCCGGACGAGTTCGAGCCGTACGCGCAGCTCAAGGCATTCGATCCGTACGGCGAGCTGCTGGCCGAAGCGAAGGTGTCGGCCGGCTTCAAGCTCAACAAGGCCAGCGCCGAGCGCTGGGTCGCCTCGGGCTTCGAGCGGCCGGCCTGAGCGGGCGCGACGCGTCGGTGCGCGCGATCAGGCGCCGGCGCCCTGCCGCTCGCGCTGCAGCCGGCGCGCCGCCAACTTGCGTCGCACGAGTTGCTCGAACTGCTGCGTCGCGACCTCCGGATCGCGCGCGGCCAGCCCGAGCGCGTTGCGCACGAGCTGGATCGGCGTCAGCACGATGCCCCACGGCAGCCCCCACCAGCCGAGCGTGACCGACGCGAGCAGCGCGGCCGCCTGCTTCTTGCGGCCGCAGCGGCGGCAGCACACGTGACGACGCGTCGCCCAGCGCGTGACGAACACGAGCGACACGACACGATGCGACGCGTGGACATCGACCGGATTTCCCTCGCGCAGGCAGATCGGGCATGGCCCGTATCGCCAGTCGTCGACATACAGCCGAACCTTCTCGTCGGGCACCCGTTCGGCCTCGACGACGATCGGATGCGCTTGCGCGCACGCCGGACTGCAATAGCGGTGGCCGTCGATCGACCGCCCGCCGACCAGGAACGTCCTGCCGCAGTGACTGCACTCTGACACGATAACCTCGGATAAGCGTGATGCGCCGCGTGCAGCCGCGCGCGCGTCGATGCGCGGGCGGTCCGGACGGGCCGTTTCCTGTCTTAACGGCCGCCGCCGCACGGTCTTGAGCGGATGCGCACCGACGCGCGTCAGCCGTGCAGCCCGTGCGCGGTCATCAGGCGGTACAGCGTCGCGCGCGAAATGCCCAGCTCGGCCGCGACGTCCGCATGCTGGTGGCGGTGGCGCAGCAGCGTTTCCTCGATCGCATGCCGCTCGGCCTGCCGGCGCACTTCCGCCAGCGTCGGCGGCTGCCGCGACGTGTACTGGTGCAGCTCGAGATCGGCGGCCGAGATCATCGGGCCGTTCGTCATCACGACCGCGAACCGGATCCGGTTGATCAGCTCGCGCACGTTGCCGGGCCACGGATAGTTGTGGATCGCCTCGACCGCGCAAGGCATGAAGCCGCGAATCCGGTGCGAACAGTCGTCGCGATAGCGCCGCAGCACGTAATCGGCGAGCAGCATGATGTCGCGGCCGCGCACGCGCAGCGGCGGCTCGTCGATGCGCAGCACGCACAGGCGGTAGAACAGGTCGGCGCGGAACCGCCCCGTCTGCATCGCGGCCTCGAGATCGACGTGAGTCGCGGACACGATCCGCACGTCCACCGGAATCGACGCGTGTCCGCCGAGCCGCTCGATCTTGCCTTCCTGCAGGAACCGCAGCAGGCTCGCCTGGCTCTCGAACGGCATGTCGCCGATTTCGTCGAGAAACAGCGTGCCGCCGTGCGCGGCCTCGATGCGGCCGATCTTGCGCTGGTGCGCGCCCGTGAACGCGCCGCGCTCATGGCCAAACAGTTCGGCCTGCAGCAGCGTCGCAGGGATGGCCGCGCAGTTCACCGCGACGAACGGCGCGTCGGCGCGTGACGACTGCCGGTGGATCGCCGCCGCCGTCAGTTCCTTGCCGGTGCCGGATTCACCGGCGATGAACACGGTGGCGTCCGTGTTCGCGACCTTGCGGATCGTCGCGAACAGCCGGCGCATCGCGTCGCACGAGCCGATCATCGTGCCGCCGGCCGGCGCCGCGTCCGCGCCCGGGTCGCCGTCCGCGAGCTTCAGCATCCCGTACGCATGGCCGACGAGATAGCCGATCGTCGTGTACGCGGTCGCATTGCGCACGTAGTCGAAACAGCAATGGCGGATCAGGCGCGCGATGGTGATGTCGCGCAGCCGCTCGCCATCGGCGAGCGCGACCCAGCCGACGCGCGGGTCGCGCAGCAGCGCCTCGAACGACGCGACGTCGGGCGACGCGAAGCTGCCGAAATCGACGATCCCTGCATGCGGGCGGTTCGCCTTGACGAGATTCAGTGCGTCCGCAACGGTTTTCGCGCGCCACACGTCCCAGCCGCGCGCCGCGAGACAGTCGACAAGCGCCGCATCGTGATGCTGCGACAGGTACACGAGCGGCCGCGACGGCGCGACATGATTGCGCCGGATGGCCAGGAACGGTGCGGTGCCCGTGTCCCGTTCGACGTCCTGCGGGCCTGACAGCCTGATCTGGCAGCAATAGTTCACGATGGCCTCGTCGTGTGGGGTGATAGGTCGGAACAGCCCGTGCCGGATTGACGTTTCGTTATCGGCAGAAAACGACGCGCTGCGTGTAGATCTGCGGCTCGATGACCGGCTTCGTCGACCGGTTGATATCCTCGCGATAAGCCCGGTAGGTCTTGCCGTTCACCGTCACATCCTCCGCGCGGGCCGTCTCGATCGTATTGAGCCCCTTACGCTGCCAATCGCTCACCCGGTCGGCCGCCGACAGGCTCGATTCGCCGGCGATCTTCTGCGTGATCGCGCTGCCGTCGCTCCACGGCTGCGACTGCATGTCCTCGGCATGCTGCATCGCCCCGATCGTCTTGCCGGTCGGCGCCGGCCCGTTCTGCGCTTCGAACGGCGTGCCGCGGCCGTACGCGGGCGATTGCCACGACGGCGCGTGACCCTCCTCCGGCATCATGTAAATCATCTGAGGGTCGCCGACCATCATCATCGGTGCACATGCCGTGTTGTCGGCGCGGCCGAGCGTCGTCAGCGCCTGCTGGACGCTCACCGCGTTCGCGGCAGTCTGCTCGCTCAGGATCACGAACACCGCGGGATTCTGGAACACCGATTGCGCGGCGGCTTGCGCGCTGATCAGCAGCAGAGCGACCAAAAAGATCCTCATGATTGAGGCCTCCTTGTATCCTCGTCGGGCAAAAAGAGGTGTTGACCTCGGGGATGGGACCAACACCCGTCAAACAGGGACGTCCTTCGTGCATCGGGTCCGAACGACTCCCGTGCGACCGGTGTTCCGGTTGCACGGGAGATGGACCCGCATGCTTACGACGACGTGCTCGTCGAGACGACTGCCGGAGCCGGCGTGGCCGGTGCAGCCGGTGCGGCCTGCTGGTCGGCCGGGGCCGGCGGCAGTCCTTGCGCCGGATCGGACAACGCAGGCATGTCGGCGGACGGCGCAGGTGCGGCGGCAGATTCGGCCGCGTCCGGCACCTTCGCGTCGGCAGCCGGCATGTCGGCTACCGCAGGCTGCGCGGCTTCCGGTGCGGGTGCAGGTGCAGGTGCGGGGGCTTCGACGACGGCCTGCGGAGCCGGTTCGACGGCCTTCGCATCGGCTGCCGGCGCGGGCATCGCAGCGTCCGCTGCCTGTGGCGCGGCGTCGGTGGCGGCCGGCGCGGCTGGCGCGCTGTCCACCGCCTTCGCATCGGCCGCCGGCATCGCGACGACGGCAGCGGCCGGCGTCGGGTCGGCAGCCGGCGCGGCAGCGGCTTGCGCTGCGTTGTCGGTCGCGGCCGGCATCGGCTCCGGCGCCTTGTCGGCGACGGGCTGCACGGGTTCCGGTGCCTTGTCGGCGACGACCGGCGCGGGCTCCGGTGCCTTGTCGGCCACCACCGGTGCGGGCTCCGGTGCCTTGTCGGCGACGGCCGGTGCGGCGATGACGGCTGCCGCCGGCACGGCTGCCACGGCGGCTGCCGGTACGAGCGACGCTGCGGGTGCGGCTGCGACTGCCGGTGCGGCAGCAACCGCGGGCACGGCAGCGGCGACCGGTGCAGCGGCTGCCACCGCCGGCGTTGCAACTGCCGGTGCTGCTGCGGCAACCGTCGGTGCTGCGACTGCCGGTGCGGCTGCTGCCACCGCCGGTGCTGCGACTGCCGGTGCTGCGACTGCCGGTGCGGCCGCGGCAACCGCCGGCGCCGCGACTGCCGGTGCTGCGGCAACCGGCGCCATCGTCGGCACGGGCACCGGGACCGGCACCGGGATGGGCGCCGCCTGCACCGCGGTCGTCGCCACCGGGCGAGTCTGCGCCGGCGCCGGCGTGGCTGCGTCGAGCGGCGGCAGGCCCATGCGGTTGCGCACGATCGGATCGTGATACTTCACGTCGTCGGCGACGGTCGCTTCGGCGCTGGGCGCGACGTTCGAACGCGCGAGCGGCGCGGTCGTACCCGGGCACAGGTGCCCGGTCGCTTCCACCGCGCGCCGGTTCGCGTCGCTCTGGCAGAGCAGCGCGAGCGCCACGTCGGTCAGGCCCATCGCGCGGAATTCACGCGCATCGAGACGGCGGACGCAGGCCTGGTCGACCAGCGTCGTGCCACCCGTCGCGCCGAACCCCGGGAACGACACGCCGACGCTCACCGACCCCATGCAGGTGTCGGACAGCGTGGTCGTGAGGCCGGGCGCCTGGATGGCCGGGTTCGTCTTGATCGTCTGCGTACCCGAGTAGTTGACGTTTTCCGACGACTGGGTGTTGTACGGGTTGGTGCCGGGCGAACCGGCTGTCTGGAGCGCGCTCGTGCTTTGCGGCGTCACGTTCGAGCCGCCGCTCGTGCTGGACGGCATCGTCACGTTCACATTCACGCTCGAATTGCCGCTGCCGCGAACCCCGCTGCTGCTGGTGGCGTTGCCGCCGCGCGAGCTCGTGGTGTTCGTGTTCATGCTCGAACCGCCGCCCTGGCTGACTGCCGTCGACGACGTCGAGGACTGTGCGCTCGAAGTCGAATCGGCGGTTTGCGCCTGGGCCCCGATCGTGGTCATCGCGAACATTGCCGCACATGCCACCTTGATCCTGTTGCTGTTCATTTCACTCTCCGGACGAGGTTTGACCTCCCACCCAGGCAACCGTACTAATTCCCCTGAATCCCTTCAGCTTTTCCTGCTTCCCCGAACTGCTTCCAGCCGCTGCCCAGCTGGGACCACGAGCCGGCCGACATTCCCTGCCACTGCTGGGAGTCCGGTCCGCCGATGGCGTTGCCCGACGAAAGCGTTTGTTGTTCTGACGGTTTGGTTGTCTGGTCAGGGTTGTTTGACGTCTGCATATTCGATTGCACGTCCTCGGCAGCACGGTCAGCGCCATATGCCGTCAGTGACGCAAGCATCAGAGCGGCGGCAATCACTTTCTGCTTCATGCCAACTCCTTACGTGACAACAATGTGGAAAAGAGACCAGCGTCGCTGAGAAACTGGTCCCCCCACACCTGACTAATGACTGCTCCCGGTCGCGCTCGAACTTGCCTGGCTTCCGCCTGATGCGGACGGAGAACCGGCGGGCCCGGTACTCCAGACGGTCGACGAGTTGTAGTGATTCGAACCCGTGATCGCGCCAGAACCGCCACTTCCCGTAAGCCCGGCGGCACCTGCATTGGCATTTCCCTGGTCGTTCGCACTCGATGCGGTGTAGTGGTTCGCGCCCAGCACGATCGTGGCGGAAACCCCTCCCGAAAGCGCATTCGCGTTCTCGTTCGTGCTGCCGTTTCCACCGAACGAGCCTGCGGCACCGATACCGCCGCCTGCCGCGAACGCTCCCCCGTTCGTGCCCGAACCGCTGGCCGTCGACGTCGAGTTGTGAAAGGCCGATGCCGTACCAACGGAACCGGACGGTGTCACGGTACTTCCGGCGCTTGCGCCCGCTACCGAATTCGAATTGCTCGTATAGCTGCCGGAGCCGACCAATACCGAACCGGAAACGCCTGCTGCAACGGATTGCGTCTGGTTGGTCGTGGACGAACCGGCGGCCAATGCGGCCGACGATAGGACGGTGAGCGCTGTCGCTAAAATCACTTTGGCTTTCATAGCAATTCCTTGCTGTGAGGTGGTTCGGCAGTCCAGGAACCGGGCCCGCCCTTGCGGAACAAAACCCGGCCCCCGTACCGCCAGCCAATGACGAACGCTACGCGCCCCGGCTTAGTGGTGATACGTCCAGCCGATCGAACCGGCATTCGCGCCGCTCGTGCCACCAGCTTGCGAACCGCCGAAGCCGAAGCCACCGACCGTCGAGGTTTGCGTGTGGTTGGTGTACGAGATCGAGCCGCTGCCCGGGCCGCCGGCAACTGCACCGGCTGCGCCGAGTGCCGAGCCGGAATCGGTCGCGGAGAAATGACCGAACCCGGCCACACCGGCCATCGTCGAACCGCCACTCGTCGAGCTGCTGCTCGACACCGTGCCGCTACCTGCGAACGCTGCACCCGAAACCGCCAGAACTGCTGCTGCAATCAGAAGCTTCTTCATGGTCGACTCCATAACGGCGTGAACTGAATGAGCCAGGAAGATCGCACGCCATCAACCTTCCTGCCTTGAGCAATCCTAAAAATAAGGATCACTATTTGATTACGAGAATCGTGCTGCCTTTGCGATTCATTTGTTTTTCGATTTTGGCCAGCCGAAGTTTAGTTTCGTGTTTTTAAGTTGTCCAAAATTTGTTAGTAGGTGTTTTCGATGAATCCTATGAACTTTTAATATTGTTCGAAAACACCGCTATTGAATTAACCGAAACGACGCGCACGCCTTTCCGGCTCGCGATATTCGATACCCCGCCGGACGGGATACCGGAACGCGGCACCCCTTTCCGGGATCGAAAATGCGCGAATACATTTACCACCGCAAAATGCAGCGCCGCTCAAAACACCCTTTTAACCGAGCGATAACGGGCCTGCATCGCAGCCAGGTAACATGTCTTCTCCCTGAGCGATCAAAGAAAGGTCTTCCGGATAATCCGGTCGACAGGTATTCGATTTAATCCGGCCGGCGCCAGTATTGGCCTGGCGCGATCGAAACCACCCTGCACGGTCGAAGACGAATCGGCGTCACGCTGTCCGGCACGAACAGCCTGACCCATCCGGGTGAACTGAATGAAGGCGAGCGGCGCTGTCGCCCGATTGCCGCGCGGCGCGACAACCGCTCCAGCACGCGAAGCGTGCGAAGGCCGAGAAAGTGGCATGTAGAAACCCGCGAAGCTGGCACTGCGTCGCGAGCTACACCCCGAGCTTTCCGACTACCCCACCGATGCGCAAAGTACGCGCCGATCAAGCTACTGCTTATAGTCTTCATCGCCGTTTCCCCGACTGGCTTATTGACGAGGTGGTCGCCCCACATCTTTGTTGCGTCATCTCGACCGCTCGCCGATGCGACCAATACCGCAAGCAGCGTGCCACGCGTTATTCCACCGTTCATTGCGCGCGGCAAACGGCCGCCACGCGGGCACGAATCGCCGGGAACGTCATTTTTTGTTTCAGGAATGTATCGCGGCAACGATCCGGCACACGCGGCGATCGTTGAACATTGAGAAGCAATGCCATGATTTGACGGACGAATCCGGCACGCCGGCCCTCGCCGAACGGTCATATGAACGGTTGTTTCAAACTTGAGAAGCGCGCCGCCGCGCTGGTCGGGCGGTGTCGGTCTTTCCGCCTGCAAACCACGCGTTGCGGGGCGTTCGGCCGGCCTCCGATGCCCGAACAAACGGGGATCGAATCGTTCGGCGCCCGGTTCCGCCAGCCCGGCGCGACCGCTTCCGATACCTCGTCGACAGGCATTCTCGTCGACAACCGGAACGATTTTGATTCATCCGTGAAAATACCGACACGATCACACGGCAATCGAAAGGTCGAAAAACGGTAAGAATGAAAATATATGTGTCGGCCGATGATGGTGTCATCTCGCCCGTTTACCGGCGTAACAATTAAAACAAATGAAAACTTTCAACTGACCCGGAGCCGGCACATCGATTTTTTACATTCATGCGATCCGCCTTTCACAACACGGGTCGCCTGATGGTCACGCCATTAAAGAAACGTTTTTAATCCTTTATCGGCTCAATTCTCATCATTGAAACATGCCGAATAAAAACACTTTTAAAGCCTCTTACCCGGCAAAAGCCTGATCTATCGCGAGTTTCGTCGTATCGAATTGCATCGATCCGGCACTCGTTCGAGTCGCTTTCCTGTCCCCACGATACACACATGAAACACAAACTCGCGTGCCGCGCGGCAATTGCGCGACCGCACGTGCGTACACCGGGACTGCTGTGCTCCTGGCATGCCGATTGCCTGATATCCGGCTCTCACCGAGAGGCATGCCACGGCACGAAGTACACGGATGGCGGCCCGCTCGTCAATCAGCTTGTCGGGGAAACGGCGATGAAGATCACCAGCGATCGATCGACGCTTGCGTCGTTCAAGCATCAGCGGGGAAGTCAGCGAAACCGGAGTGCCTGTCGCGGCGCTTCGTCGACATCAGTCCATGCGAACCATCGCTTGCCGAAACGCTGCCCGTGCAGCGGAATGGAACGTGTGCGCGCCGCCGTCGAGCAGATCGACATGTGGTTCGACGAGATGTACGACGAAGGAGAGAGCCATGAATGACCGGGTTGCGCTCGAGACGCGTGCCGGTCGGCGCGTCCTCGTGACGGGTGGCGCCGGTTTTCTCGGCAGCTACGTGTGCGAGCGCCTGGTCATGGAAGGTGCATCCGTCACGTGCATCGACAGCCTGCTGACGGGGCGCAAGCTCAACGTCGCCGACCTGAAGGCGTCCGGCCGCTTCGAGTTCGTGAAGGGCGACGTGTCGCTCGGCCTGCCCGAGCTGCAGGTGGACGAGATCTGGAATCTCGCGTGCGCGGCCTCGCCGCCCACGTATCAGATCGATCCCGTCCACACGATGATGACGAACGTGCTCGGCATGAACCATTGCCTGGCGCTCGCGCGCAAGACCGGCGCACGCGTGTTCCAGGCGTCGACCAGCGAGATCTACGGCGATCCGAGCGTGCATCCGCAGATGGAAACCTATCGCGGCAACGTGAACACGATCGGCCCGCGCGCGTGCTACGACGAAGGCAAGCGCGCCGCCGAGGCGCTGTGTTACGACTACTACCGCGCGCACGGCATCGACGTGCGCGTCGCCCGCATCTTCAACACGTACGGCCCGCGGATGTCGCCGCGCGACGGCCGCGTCGTGTCGAACTTCATCGTCGGCGCGCTCAACGGCGTGCCGCTCGAGATCTACGGCGACGGCAAGCAGACGCGCTCGTTCTGCTTCGCCAGCGACCTGATCGACGGCTTCTTCTGCCTGATGGGCGCCGAGCGCAACGTCGGCACGCCGGTCAACATCGGCAACCCCGGCGAATTCACGATGATCGAACTCGCGGAGAAAGTGCTTGCGATGACGGGCTCGAAATCGGAGATCGTGTTCCGGCCGCTGCCGATCGACGACCCGCACCAGCGCAAGCCCGACATCTCGGTCGCCGCGACCGAGCTCGGCTGGCGGCCGGCGATCGATCTCGACGAAGGGCTGCGCCGGACGGTCGACTATTTCGCCCGTGAACTGTGGCTCGAGCCGGTGCTGCGCATGACCGGAGCGACCGCATGAAAGTGTTCGTGACCGGCGGAGCGGGTTATATCGGCAGCCATACGTGCAAGGCGCTCGCTCAAGCGGGACACGAGCCGGTCGCCTACGACAATCTGTCGACCGGCCATCGCGACGCGGTTCAATGGGGGCCGCTCGTCGCGGCCGACATTCTCGACCGCGACGCGCTGTCGAACGCACTTGCCGTGCACCGGCCCGACGTCGTGATCCATTTCGCCGCGCTCGCCTATGTCGGCGAATCGGTGCTCGTCCCCGAGCGTTACTACACGGTCAACGTGACGGGCACCTGCACGCTGCTGAGCGCGATGCGGGCGGCCGGCGTCGGCCGGATCGTGATGTCGTCGTCGTGCGCGACGTACGGCGTTCCGGACGTGCTGCCGATCTCGGAGCGCACGCCGCAGCAGCCGATCAACCCGTACGGCTTCACCAAATACGCGATGGAGCGGATGGCCGCCGATTTCGAGCGCGCGTACGGGTTGAAGTGGGTCGCGCTGCGCTACTTCAACGCGGCGGGCGCGGACCCCGACGGCGCGATCGGCGAATGCCACGAACCGGAAACGCACGCGCTGCCGCTCGCGATTCGCGCGGCGCTCGGCACGGGCGGCGCGTTCAAGGTGATGGGCACCGATTACCCGACGCCCGACGGCTCGGCGATTCGCGACTACGTGCACGTGAGCGACCTCGCCGACGCGCACCTGAAGGCGACCGTCTATCTGTGCGGTGGCGGCCACAGCGTCGCGCTGAATCTCGGCACCGGCCAGGGAACCTCGGTACTCGACGCGCTGCGCGCCGTCGAAGCCGTGACGGGGCGCACCGTGCCGACGGTGATGGCCGCGCGCCGGCCGGGCGATCCGCCCGCGCTGTACGCCGACGCGACGAAGGCCGCGCTGGTGCTCGGCTGGCGGCCGCGCTTCACCGCGATCGAGCCGATGGTCGAACACGCCGCGGCGTGGTTTCAGAAGGAACTGCAATTCGAATCGAACAGGTAGTCGCGCAAGTTTCACGGAAAGGCACCCAGGGGAACAACCATGAATGTGCGGATCGCCATCGTCGGCACGGGCTACGTCGGGCTGGTGAGCGGCGCGTGCTTTGCGGATCTCGGGCACGACGTCGTTTGCATCGACAACAATCGCGGCAAGATCGACGCACTGAACGAAGGCCTCATGCCGATCTACGAGCCGGGCCTCGACACCGTCGTCGCACGCAACGTCGAACGCGGCACGCTGCGCTTCAGCAGCGACCTGGCGGCGAGCGTGCGCGATCGCGACGCGGTGTTCATCGCGGTCGGCACGCCGACGCTGCCGGACACCGATCACGCGGACCTGCGGTATGTCGAAGCGGCCGCGCGGGAGATCGCATCGAACCTGACCGGTTTCGCGGTCGTCGTCACCAAGTCGACGGTGCCGGTCGGCACGAACCGGATCGTCAAGCAGATCGTCGAGCGCTGTGCGCCGGACGGCGTCGACGCGGCGATCGCATCGAATCCGGAGTTCCTGCGCGAAGGGTCGGCGATCGACGATTTCATGCATCCGGATCGCGTCGTGTTCGGCGCCGAGCATCCGCGCGCGATCGAGATCATGAAAGCGATCTACGCGCCGCTGGAAGCGACGGGACATCTCGTGCTCGCCACCGAGATCGAGACGGCCGAACTCGTGAAATACGCGGCGAACGCGTTCCTCGCGGTGAAGATCAGCTACATCAACGAGATCTCGGACCTGTGCGAAGCGGTCGGCGCCGATGTCGAACTGGTCGCGAACGGGATGGGCCTCGACCGCCGCATCGGTGCGTCGTTCCTGAAAGCCGGCCCCGGCTGGGGCGGCTCGTGCTTCCCGAAGGACACGCGCGCGCTGAAGGCGACGGCCTCCGAACATGCGGTGCCGCTGCGCATCGTCAGCGCGGCGATCGAATCGAACGCACAACGCAAGGAACAGATCCTGCACCGCATCGAGAAAGCCTGCGGCGGCTCGATCAAGGGCAAGCGCATCGCCGTGCTCGGCCTCACGTTCAAAGGCCAGACCGACGACGTGCGTGAAAGCCCGAGCATCGACGTGATCCAGTTGCTGGTCGGTGCGGGCGCGCATATCCGCGCGTACGACCCCGCGCGCCCGCACGAGGCGTCGCGGCTGCTGCCGCAGGTGTTCATGGAAGGCTCCGCGGTCGACGCGGTGCGCAGCGCGGACGCCGTCGTCGTGATGACCGAATGGAAGGCGTTCGAGGCGCTCGATCTTGCCGACCTTGCGGACCACATGGCCGATCCCGTGATGCTCGACATGCGCAACCTGTTCAGCGAACGGCTGGCGGTCGACGGCGGCTTTCGCCGCTACGAACGCGTGGGCCGCTCGTGCGGCGAACGCACGCCGGCGGACCCGGCATCGGAACAACCGCAAGACAGCGAGGACACCCGGCTGCAACGTGGCCTGCTTCACAACTGATGGTCTGACCTTGACGGGAGAACACCATGAAGAAGCTGGTCGCGTCGCTTGCCGGTGGCCTCGCCCCGGACACCACCGACACCACCGAAACCGATACCGACAACAAAGCCGAAGCCGATCGCACCGACTCGCTGCAAGCAGACGTCCCGCTCCTCGTCCCGCTGATGGACAGCGGGACCAAATTCATCTTCCAGATCCTCGCGCTGTGCTGGTTCGTCGCATTGGGCATCTTCTGGCGCTGGTGGCTGCGCGACGAGCACTACGTCGACGCATTCCGTTTCGGCGTCAACTGCTTCGTGCTGTTCTGGACCACCTTCATTCCCGGCTATTTCATCTTCATCATCCGCTCGGCGGTCGTTCCGAACCCCGCGCTGCCCGTGCCGCGCGACTGGCGTGTCGCGATGGTCGTCACCAAGGCGCCGTCCGAGCCGTTCGACATCGTCCGCACGACGCTGCTCGCGATGCTCGACCAGACCTACCCGCACGACACCTGGCTCGCCGATGAAGACCCGACGCCCGAAACGCTCGACTGGTGCCGCGAGCACGGCGTCTTCGTGTCGACGCGGCGCGGTGTTGCCGCGTACCACCGGACGAGCTGGCCGCGCCGCACCCAATGCAAGGAAGGCAACCTCGCGTACTTCTACGACATGGTCGGCTACGACAACTACGACTTCGTGTCGCAGCTCGACGCCGATCACGTGCCGACCCGCACCTATCTCGAGGAAATGCTGCGACCGTTCGTCGATCCGAAAGTGGGCTACGTGTCGGCGCCGAGCATCTGCGACAGCAACGCGGCCGAGAGCTGGAGCGCGCGCGGCCGCGTGAACGTCGAAGGGCCACTGCACGGCACGATGCAGGCCGGTTATGCGGGCGGCCTCGCGCCGCTGTGCATCGGCTCGCACTACGCGGTGCGCTGCCGCGCGCTGCGCGAGATCGGCGGGCTCGGGCCCGAGCTTGCCGAGGATCACTCGACCACGATGATCTTCAATTCGAAGGGCTGGCGCGGCATGCACGCGCTGAACGCGATCGCGAACGGCGAAGGGCCGCGCACGTTCGCCGACCTGGCGATGCAGGAGTTCCAATGGTCCAAGAGCGTGATGATCATCATGCTGCGTTATACGCGCCACTATTTCGCGGGCCTGCCGCTGAAGCTGAAGGCGCAGTTCCTGTTCTGCCAGCTGTGGTACCCGCTGTGCGCGCTCGCGATGGCCGGCAGCGTCGTGATTCCGGTCGTCGCGCTGCTCACCGGCCGCGTCTGGGCGCACGTCGACTACCTCACGTACCTCACCTACGCGCTGCCGCTCGCGGCGCTGCTCCTCTGCGTCGTGACCTGGGCCACCCATTCGACCCAGTCGTGCCGCCCGCTGAATACGAAGCTGCTGTCGTGGGAGGGGCTGTCGTTCGTGTTCGCGCGCTGGCCGTGGGTCGTGCTCGGCTGCGCGTCGGCGGTGTTCGATTTCATGCGCGGCAAGGAATTCGCGTTCAAGGTCACGCCGAAGGGCGGCACGATCGAACAGGACGCGCCGCTGCGCGTGGTCGCGCCGTACCTGCTGATCTCGCTGTTCTGCAGCCTGCCCGTCGTGATGGTCGAGAACCCGCGCAACGCCGCCGGCTTCTATCTGTTCTCGACGTTGACGAGCATCCTGTATCTCGTGATCGCAGCCGTCGTCACGGTGAATCACGGCCGGGAGCAAGGGCTCGACGCGTCGACGTTCAGGCAGATGTTCTTCAGCCGCCTGCCGATGCGCAACGCGCTGTTCATCTACGCGCTCGCGATGCTGTTGATGGGCATCGGGCTGCGCGCGCCGAAAGGCTGGCAGGCGATGATGTGGCGTTCCGGGTTGCCGGTCGTGGTCGCGCCCGCGCCGGGCGAACCGGTGAAGCAGCCCAAACTCGGCGCATACGATCCCGACAAGACGCTCGCGACCGATCCGGGCCTCGCGTTCGATCATGTGTTCGTGTCGTGGAATGCGCCCGACATCGGCACGGAAATCGGCGAGGCCTACCAGAGCGCGCAGGCCCGGAACCGCTCGCTGATGCTGACCGTCGAGCCGTGGGCGGCCGACGGCACGCGTCAAGGCGCGCTGCTTGCGGACATCGCGCACGGGCGCTACGACACGCGAATCGCGGCCACCTGCTCGGCGCTCGCGGCACTGAAAGCGCCGGTGTTCGTGCGCTGGGGCCACGAGATGGAAACGGACACCGGACGTTATCCGTGGGCCATCGGCGACGCGTCGGGCTACATCGACGCATACCGGCGGGTCGTGACCGCCTGCCGCGCGATGACCGACCAGATCCGCTTCGTGTGGTCGCCGGCCGGCAACCGCAACCTCGACGACTATTTCCCGGGCCGCGGCTATGTGGACGAGGTCGGCCTGTCGGTATTCGACTGCCCGCGCTGCGCGAGCTGGCCGGCCGGCGGCCACTCCTCCGCGGCGAGCATCCTGCGGACCAAATACGAGCGGGTGAACGACTACGGGCTGCCGGTGATGGTCACGGAGCTTGGCGTCGACGGGTCGACTGCGCGCAAGCGCGAGGAACTCGACGAATTCCAGCGGTCGCTGTGGCGCTATCCGCTGCTGAAGGCGGTGATCTATTTCAACGCGGTCGATACGCCCGGCGCGTGGCCCGCGCACTATGTGCCGGACTGGCGGATCGCGCCGGCGTCGCTGCAGACGGCTGTCGTCGCGAAATGATCGGCCGCCCGGGAAGCGGCCGTGATCGGCAGTCGGGCGCGGGCCGCATCGTGGCAGCCCGACGATGCGCAATCGACGCGGGTTACTGGTAATCGAGTAAAACCGTCATCGCCCCGGATACCGTTCCCGGCGTAATCGCCGCGGTCGTCTGGATATATGACGCCTGCATCGGTATCGCATACGACCCGCCCGTGGCCTTGTCGTAGGCGTCAACCCTGATCGACGTGTCGAAGGTTGCCGCTACACCCTTGTCGTCCGCGACGCGAATCCGCACGCCCTTCGCGCTCGAACCGGCGCCGAGCGGCAGCACGCCCGGTGAGCCCACGATGGCGCCACCGACCGGATTGAGCAGATACCCGATCCGGTTGTATCCCCGCGGACAGTTGTCGACCCGGAGCTGAAAGCTCTTCGCGCCGGCGGTCGAACCGATACCGCTGAATTGAGAGGGCCTCGCACTCGGCAACGTCACGGTCTGGTTCGGCGCCGAGCAGGTACCCACGATCGCAGTCACTTTTCCGTTCGGCGACAAATAGATGCGCGCTCCGTCGGGAACCTCCGCCGTGAAAACCGTGAAGTACCACGTTCCTCCGAACGAACCGGACTGGATAGACTGGCCACTGCTCAGCAGTTGCACTTCAATCGAACTGCTGAACTGTTCCGACAGGTAATTCCCCGTCTTGTATCCCTTTCCATTGATCAGCAATTGGGCCGACACACCCGTGACAGTCGTTGAAATGATCGGCCCTGTCCCGGTGCTGCCGCTGCCAGCCGGATAATTATTGATCCCCCTGAACGTGCACGTCGCCTTGCCACACGCCTGCATCGGCGTAATGTAATAACGGGATATCACGCTGCCGCTCGGCAAATGCTGGGGAACGGAGATGTCTTGCCCGAACGCATGAACCGTGATGAAGGCCGCCCATGCTACCGGCGATGCCGCCATGGCGATCCCGGCAACTGCGAGCTTGACGACGGCCATCACGCTCCTGCCGCCCCACGTTCTTTTAGCAATACTGATTATTTTCCCAATTTTTGCCGTCCCGATGAAACCATTCCCGAGCACAAAAAATCCCTCCATCCAGTTGAACGCCCTCTGCACGTCGGGTGCCTGTACATCGGGGGCTGTCCGGCTCCCCGAATTTGACGGACAACACCCAGCGACATTTACCTCAAAGAGGCGATTGTAGAATTTGTCACGCCCGAAAAATATATGACAATGATCAATCTATTGGCAAAAACAGGTAGTACAAATCCGATATTCAACCGTTTTTTGGGCTCGTCCTATTTTTGTTTCTGACGCGGGTGATGCCCGAATCCAACGGACCGCTCATCATCCCAAAAGCTCCTTCCGCCTCAGGTGCACGACGTCGCGCATCGGCGGCGCGCCGAACAGCCGGCTGTATTCGCGGCTGAACTGCGACGCACTTTCGTAGCCGACGACGGCGGCCACCGACCCGACGTCGCCGCCCTGCCTCAGCAACAGCCGGCGTGCCTCGTGCAGCCGCAGCTGCTTCTGGTACTGCAGCGGGCTCAGCGTCGTCACGTGCTTGAAATGATGGTGCAGCGACGACACGCTCATGTTGACCGCCTGCGCGAGCGACTCGACGCGCATCGGCTCCGCGAAGTGATCGCGGATCCATTCGATCGCGCGCGCGATCCGGTGCGTCTGGCTGCCCGCGATGGCCATGTGCCGCAGCCGCGTGCCCTGCCCGCTCGTCATCAGCCGGTACAGCAGTTCCTTTTCGATCAGCGGCGCGACGACCGGAATGTCGGCCGGCGTATCGAGCAGCCGCAACAGCCGCAGCGCGGCATCGAGCAGCGGCGGCGTCAGCTCGGCGAGCGCGATCCCCTCGCCTTCGGGGCCCGCGTCGGGCTCGGGTAGCCGCATCTCGGCCGCAAGCTCGACGATGCGCTGCGGATCGAGCGTCAGCGACAGGCACAGGTAGGGCGCTTCCGGCGATGCACGCGTCACGCGCGACAGGATCGGCAAGTCGATCGACGTAATCAGGCAATTGTGCGTGTCGTATTCGTAGGCCTGGCCGGCCACGATCACGCGCTTCGCGCCCTGCGCGGCGATCACGAGCGCGGCGCGCGACACGCCGCAGCCGAGATCGACCGGACGCGTGTGCCGATGCAGCATCAGGCCCGGCACGGCCGTCGAATGCGAGCCGTCCGCCGGCGCGAAGCGGCCGATCAGCGTCGCCAGTTCGCGCCGCCCGGATTCGCGCGACGCCACGATATCGGTCATGTCCATGACGCTTCCTCGATTGATTTCCCCGTGTCGCGGGAGCATAGCGAAACGGCCCGCGGCGTGCCCGGGATTTGCAGGATTGTTCAATAAATTTGCAGGATTGGGTAGACGCAAAAAACGCTCTCTCGCGCACACTGCCCGCTAACCGGGCGCATGCCGGGTTTTCCCCATGGAGACATACACAATGCCAACCTCCTTTGTCCTGAACGGCAAGAACGTCACGCTCGACGCCGATCCGTCGATGCCCGTCCTCTGGGCGATTCGCGAACACGCGGGCCTGACCGGCACGAAGTTCGGCTGCGGCATGGCGCAGTGCGGCGCGTGCACGGTGCATCTCGAAGGCCAGGCCGTCCGCTCGTGCGTGCTGCCGCTCGCCGGCATCGCGGGCAAGCACATCACGACGATCGAAGGCCTGCAGAGCAAACCCGCGCAGGCCGTGCAGGCCGCGTGGGTCAAGCTGCAGGTTCCGCAATGCGGCTATTGCCAGTCCGGCCAGATCATGTCGGCCACCGCGCTGCTCGAACAGAACCCGAAGCCGACCGACGCGGATATCGACGCCGCGATGAACGGCAACCTGTGCCGCTGTGCGACCTACGCCCGCATCCGGGCCGCGATCCACGACGCGGCCACGACGCTGGGAGCCTGACCATGACGATCGAACTCGACAACACCGGCTCGGTACGGCCGTCGCGCCGCACGTTCCTGAAGGCCGCGGGCGCCGCGGCCGCCGTCAGCCTGACCATCGGCTTCGAATGGGCCGGCCTCGGCCGCCGCGCGCTGGCCGCCACCGCGCCCGCCGCCGACTTCGCGCCGAACGCGTTCCTGCGCATCACGCCCGACGGCGCGGTCACGGTCATCGCGAAGCACGTCGAACTGGGCCAGGGCGCGTATACGGGCATCGCGACGATCGTCGCCGAGGAGCTCGACGCCAACTGGTCGAACGTGCGCGTCGAAAGCGCGCCGGCCGATGCGAAACGCTATGCGAACCTCGCGTTCGGCACGATGCAGGGCACGGGCGGCAGCTCGGCCATGGCGAACTCGTGGCAGCAGTTGCGCGAAGCGGGCGGCAAGGCCCGCGCGATGCTCGTGTCGGCCGCGGCGGCCCGCTGGAAGGTGCCGGCCAGCGAGCTGACGACGGCGGATGGCGTCGTCACGCACGCGAAGAGCGGCAAGACGGCCGCGTACGGCACGCTCGTCGCCGATGCGTCGAAGCTGCCCGTGCCGGACAAGGTCGTGCTGAAGCAGCCGGCCGATTTCAAGCTGATCGGTCAGCGGATTCCGCGTGTCGACGCCTCGGCAAAATCGAACGGCACCGCGCATTTCACGCTCGACACGACCTTCCCCGGCATGCGCGTCGCGCTGCTGCAGCGCCCGCCACGCTTCGGCGCGACGGTGAAGTCGTTCGACGCGACCGCCGCGAAGGCCGTGCCGGGCGTCGTGTCGGTCGTGCAGGTGCCGGGCGGCGTCGCGGTCGTCGCGACGGGCTTCTGGGCCGCGAAACAGGGCCGCGACGCGCTGAAGGTCGAATGGGACGAGGCGAACGCCGAAAAGCGCGGCTCGGACGAGATCATGCGCGAATACCGGCAGCTCGCCGACAAGCCGGGCACGTCGGCGCGCAAGGACGGCGATGCCGACGCGGCGATCGCCGGCGCGGCGCGCAAGCTCAGCGCGACGTACGAATTCCCGTATCTCGCGCACGCGCCGATGGAGCCGCTCGACGCGGTCATCAAGCTGACGGCCGACAGTTGCGAGATCTGGGCCGGCGACCAGTTCCAGACGGTCGACCAGGCCAACGCGGCCCGGGTCGCCGGCCTGAAGCCCGAGCAGGTACAGATCCACACGCTGTACGCGGGCGGCAGCTTCGGCCGGCGCGCGAACGCGTGGTCGGACTACGTGGTCGAGGCCGTATCGATCGCGAAGGCGCTCGGCGCGGACGGCAAGCCCGTCAAGCTGCAGTGGACGCGCGAGGACGACATCCAGGGCGGCTTCTACCGGCCGATGTACTTCCACAAGCTCGACGCGGGCCTGACCGCGGACGGCCGGCTGGTCGGCTGGCGTCACCGGATCGTCGGCCAGTCGATCCTCGCCGGCACGCCGTTCGAGGCGTTCATGGTCAAGAACGGCGTCGACGCGACGTCGGTCGAGGGCGCGGCGAACCTGCCGTACGCGGTGCCGAACGTGTCGGTCGAACTCGCCACCGTGAAGACGGGCGTGCCCGTGCTGTGGTGGCGCGTGGTCGGCAGCTCGCACACGGCCTATGCGGTCGAGGCGTTCATCGACGAAGCCGCACACACGGCCGGCAAGGACCCGTACGCGTTCCGCCGCGACCTGCTCGCGAAGGAGCCGCGCATGCGCGCGGTGCTGGACCTGGCCGCGCAGAAGGCCGGCTGGGATCCGGCCAAGCCGCTGCCGAAGGGCCGCGGGCGCGGGATCGCGGTGGCCGAGGCGTTCAAGAGCTACGTCGCGCAGGTGGCCGAGGTGTCGGTCGACGCGGACGGCAAGGTGAAGGTCGAGCGTGTGGTGTGCGCGGTCGACTGCGGGATCGCGATCAATCCCGACATCGTCGCCGCGCAGATGGAAGGCGGCATCGGCTTCGGGCTCGGCGCGGCGATGCACAGCGCGATCACGCTGAAGGACGGTCACGTCGAGCAGCGCAACTTCGACGGCTACCACGTGCTGCGCATGGCCGAGATGCCGAAGGTCGAGGTGTATATCGTGCCGTCGGCCGAAGCGCCGACCGGGGTCGGCGAGCCGGGCGTCGCGCCGGTCGGGCCGGCGGTCGCGAACGCGATCTTCGCGGCGACCGGCAAGCGGCATTACGTGCTGCCGTTCGATTCGGCGGATAGCGCGAAGGCTTGAGGCTGGGTGATGCGCCGGCCGCGGGATGGAGACGTCCCGCGGCCGGCCCCCGAATCCCGCCTCCCCCGCACGTTACGTCAAACGTAACGCCCGTAACGTCGCCCGCCGATGCTACGTAACAATCCTTCAATATTGCTCCGACCCTTTCTGTACTCGCGTCACGCCGCTCGTTAAAAATTCTTTTAAATTCAAGGCCGCCGAGCCGCCTGCCGCAGTGCGATCCCCTGTCGATTCGTGACAATCCTCCACCTGGCCCGAAAGTTGCAGCATAAGGCGGGCAAACACTCCTTTATGGACATGCGAGGGCCACCATGGATTGCAAATATCTGTACATCGACAACATAAAAATCAACTTCGTGCGCCGCACGATCGAAATCGACAACACAATCATCGACGTCACGCCGCGCGAATTCGACGTCGTCGAATTCCTGCTCGACAACATGAACAAGATCGTGCCGCGGCAGGCAATCCAGGAAGCCGTGTGGGGCCGCGAGCTGGGCGTATCGTCGCGCACGCTCGACACCCATATCTCGCGTATCCGTTCGAAGCTGCAACTCGATCACGACAAGAACCTGCGGATCATCCCGATCTACGCGGTCGGCTATCGCCTCGTGCTGTTCGGTGCGGCGATGACGCACGTCGAGCGCCACGACGCGGCGCCGATCCTGCGCGCGGCGCCGCAAGCCGTGATGGCCGCCGACTACGCCTGACGCTTTACCCCGCGCGACGCCTGCCCGCGGCGCGCCTGCAACGCTCCCCCCACCGCGCTGCGTCGTTGCGCAGCGCCTCGCGGCCCGCCAGCCGGGCGCGGCCTGCATGCCGCCCGGCCCGCCAGCCAGTCGCGACCCGACCGCCGCCTCCGGGCGGCGGTCGCTTTTTGGTCGCTCGCTACCGCCTGTGCGGCCGCATATCCCGCTGCATCGCGCTTCGTAGCGCCCCGCTCCCCGTGCTGCCGCGCGATGCGCACGACTACGGATTCCGGCGCGGCACGCAGCCATTGCCGTCCCTACAATCGACGCAGCAGCCGCGTGCCCCTCCGCGCCACCGGCCCCAGAACAACCCGTCGAACCAACGCCGAATTCGCCCCGATCCCGCCGTGCCTGCGCTGTTCCTGACGAATGCCGACGCCGGCGATGCCGCGAACCGGGCCATGCCCGCTGCTTCCGCGCCGCCCGCCGCTGCGCCGGCCGCGGTCGCGCTCGACGCGTCGCCCCACTTGCCGCGCCTGTCCGCCGCCACCGCGCGCGGGCTGTCGCACGCGTACGGCGCGACCGGCGCCGTGCCGGTCACGCTCGGCGAGCACGCGTATGAAGTGCGCTGGCGCGTCGACGCCGAGCCGGCCGCCGATGCGCGCGCGTACCGCTTCGTCGTCGGCCCGGCCGCCGGCACGCTGTGGATCGACCCGCTCGCGGAAATCGAATGGCTGGGCGACGCGGCCGATCCGGCCGTGCCCGCAGTGATCCGCGCGGCGCTGCTCGCCGACCTGTGCGCACCGCTCGCGGGCGTGCTGCAGGCCGCGACGCGGCAGCGCGTGGAATTGCTGCCACCGCCCGAGCACGCGCCCGCGTGGCGCGTTTTGCCGGCCGCGCTGCGTTTCGAATTGCGGCGCGCCGACGGCGCATGGCGCTGCCACGGCGCGCTGCTGTTCGATGCGCCGGATGCGCTGGCCGTGTTCTTCGCGGCGGCGCCGGCTGCGCTTGCCGACACGCGCGCGGCCTACGCGAACCTGCCCGTGCCGCTCGTGTTCGAGATCGGCCGCACCGAGCTGACGACGGCCGAGCTGGCCGACGTCGTCGGCGGCGACATCATCGCGATCGAGCGCTGGCAGGCGCACGAGCAGAACCTGCTGTGCGTCGCGCGGCTGCCGGCCGCGCCGGCATGGGAGATCACCGGGCGGCCGTCGGGTAGCCGGCTGACCGTCGAACGAATCAGGGAGATGCCTTTGGAACCGACCCGCACCGACACCGCGCCCGCGACGACGCACGACGCGCCGCCCGCCGATGCGCCCCGCACGCTCGACGGCCTCGCGGTCGACCTGCGCTTCGAGCTGCCGCCCACGTCGATGCCGCTCGGCGAGCTGAGCGCGCTGCAGCCGGGCGCCGTGATCGAGCTGCAGCAAGGGATCAACCAGAGCGTGATCCATCTCGTCGCAAACGGGATGCTGATCGGCACCGGCCACCTGATCGCGGTCGGCCAGAAGCTCGGCGTGCGTGTCGTCACGCTGACGCAACCCACGCCGCGCGAGCGCTGAGCGATGGGCAACCTGCCGAATCCGGTCGCGCTGATCGCGGTGATCGCCGCGCTCGGCGTCGCGCCGTTCGCGGCGCTGATGGTGACGAGCTACACGAAGCTCGTGGTCGTGCTCGGTCTCCTGCGCTCCGCGCTCGGGATCCAGCAGGTGCCGCCGAACCTCGTGCTGAACGGCATCGCGCTGATCCTGTCGCTGTTCATCATGGCGCCCGTCGGGATGTCGATCCGCGACGCGCTGCAGGCCCGCCATTTCGACGCATCGGGGCAACTGTCGACCGCCGACATCGGCGCGCTCGCCGATGCCGCGTTACCGCCGATCAAGGATTTCCTCGTGTCGCACACGCGGCAGCGCGACCGCGAATTCTTCGTGCGCACCGCGACGTCGGTCTGGCCGAAAAACCGCGCGGATGGCATCAAGGACGACGACCTGCTCGTGCTGGTGCCGAGCTTCACGCTCGCCGAGCTGACGAAGGCGTTCCAGATCGGCTTCGTGATCTATATCGTGTTCATCGTCGTCGACCTGCTGGTCGCGAACATCCTGCTCGCGCTCGGGATGCAGATGATCTCGCCGACAACGATCTCCGTGCCGTTCAAGCTGCTGCTGTTCGTCGCGCTCGACGGCTGGTCGTTGCTCGTACACGGGCTCGTGATGTCCTACCGCGTGGCGGGCGCGGGATGAACGCGCGCGGCCTGCGCACCGCCGCCGCGTGCCTGTGCGCGCTGGCCGGGCTCGCGCTCGCATTCGCCGGCATGCAGCCGCGCATCGCGCAGGCGGCGAGCGGCGCGGGCTTCGCGCAACTCGCACGCGCCTGCGCGCCGAACGTCGATCCCGACACGCTCGCCGCGCTCGTGCGCACCGAGTCGGGCTTCAATCCCTATGCGATCGGCGTGGTCGGCGGGCACCTGACACGCCAGCCCGCATCGCTCGACGAGGCCCGCGCGACCGCGCGCGAACTCACGTCGCGCGGCTTCAGCTACAGCGTCGGCCTCGCGCAGGTGAACGAACGCAATTTCTCGAAATACGGGCTCGACGAAGCGACGATGTTCGAACCTTGCCGCAACCTGCAGGCCGGCGGCGCGATCCTGACCGAATGCTTCGCGCGCTCGTCGGGCACCGGCCGCGCCACGCAGGCCGCGTTGCGCGCGGCGCTGTCGTGCTACTACAGCGGCAACTTCACGACGGGCTTCTCGAGCGGCTATGTAAGCCGCGTCGTCGCAAGCGCGCAGCGCAACGCGCGCGAAGGCGGCATCGAACCGATTCCCGTCGTGAGCGACACGCCGCCGCCCGAGCGCCGGCGGCGCATGGAAGCCGCCGCCACCACGCCGCCCGAACGCGCGCGCCGGCTGGCATCGCCCGCCGCGTCCGCCGATGCGCCGTCCTGCCATGCACGCCCGGTGATGATGATGTGCCACGGGCTGCCGGCAAACCAGGCGAAGCGGCTGTGCGTGCGGTGTCTCGACCAGTGACGGCGCACGGCCCGTTTTCAGGGGCGCGAACGTCGCCGGCACACCGCGCGGCCCCCCGCTGCCGCGTGGCCGCGCTCGTCTCGTAGCGTGCTGCGCGCCCGCGCGCCGGCCGCGTCGCGGCGCTACGAAACAGCGGCGATCCGGCCGCAACCCGTGTCCCTACACTCGTCGGATCGCGTCGCGGCGCGCATTACACGGTTCAGGGGAGACGAGCATGCTGTCGATCGACGGAATGGGAATGGGCGTCAACTGGCAGCGCTTCCTGTCGGAAACGCTGAACCCGGTCGTCGCGCCGCCGCCCCCGCCGAAACAGGACGACTCGCAATCCGGCCCCGCGAACCCCGCCAATTCCGCCATCACGCCCCCGATCCCGGTACAGGCGGACCTCGGGACCGACCCGTCGAAGCCGACCAATGCCGAGATCGCGTCCGCGACGTCGTTGATTCAGAGCATGGCCGCGCAGTACGCGCCGCCGCCGCCCGACATTACGGTCGAGAACGAAAAGACGAGCGCGGTACAGAAAGCGATCCAGGACGCGCAGACGCAATACGACAACGCATCGCAATCGCTGCAGGGCGCGCAGAACGTGCTGCGCCTCGTGAACCACGATCCCGAGTCGACGCCCGACGACCGCAAGGCCGCGCAGGATAACTACGCAAAGGCGCGCTCGGCCTCGGACGCCGCGCAGCGCGAGCTGAACGTGACCACCGACGCCGGCTACATGATCCTGTACGGCGAACAGGCGACAAACGACATGCCCGCGGGCATGGTGCAGTCGGATACCGGCGAAGTGACGAATCCGGGCGATGCGCAGAATCTCGCCACGCAGAAGCTCGCCGCACTGCAGGCGCTGTTCCCCGACTACCCGCACGATCCGAACGACACGAACTGGGCGCCGCAGGCGAGCGATTGCAAGAACCCCGTCCAGATCCGTGCGTACGACGACTGGCAGAACGCCGACGCGCAAGCCGCGGCAGGCGCGTCGAAATATTACGCGGACGTCGCGAACTCGAATCTCGCGTACACGCAATTCCAGTCGTACCTCGCCGATCCCGACTACAAGGCGGCGGTCGACGCCGGCGTCAGCCGGCTGAACGACGCGCTCGCGCAGCAGGGCCTTCAGGTGTCGACGCCGGATGCGCCGGCCTCCGCGGACGCCGCGCAGCAGGCCGTTACGGCAGCCGCGAAGGACGCGAACTACGCAAATGCCGCGCTCGCGGCGGCGAACGACAACGTGACGCTCGCGCAAGCACAGCAGCAATCCGATGCGGACAACGGCAAGGAGGGGCCGACGGTCATCGTGCCCGGCGCGATCGCGAAGGACAAGACCACGCTCGAACACGCGCAGACCAAGGCAGGCACCAGCAGCAGCTATCTGCAGATGCTGTACACGCAACAGCAGGTCGATACGTTGCAGGCCAACTTCCACGGCAAACATACGCCGATCGACAACGATCCCAGCGACCCGTACACGCAGCTTCAACTCGCGAAGCAGCAGGCGAGCATCGCGCACGACTCGTTCGTCGTCGCATATGGCGCATCGCTCGCGCAGCAGTACGATGACCAGGCTGCCCAGATCGAAGCGACCGTGAAACCGCCGCCGTTGTGCCGCGTGCAGCCGAACGTGCTGAATCCGGCGTTTTCGCCGTCGCCGTGGAACCCGAGCCTGAGCGGCACACCCGCGAACGGCGCGGCGAATCTGCCCGGCGCGGCAGCACCGTTCTCGTCACCGCTCTCGACGGCGAACCCGACCGCAAGCGGCGTCCCGAATGTCGACACGCCGTGGCTGAACACGGCGCCGTTCCTGACAGGCGCTCTCCCGCCCCAGCCGAAGGATGCGACGGCGAGTGCCGCGGCCCCCACCGGCCCGACGCTGCTCGATGCAAAACGCCTGCGCGTCGCCGCGGGCGCGATCAGCGCGGCCGACAATCGCCTGTCGGATTCGGTCAACGAACGCGCGACCAACGCAGCGCTCGCCCAGGCGCGCACCCAGCAAGCGCAGAAGCACGACACGCTGACGACGGTTCAGCAGCAATACGACGGCTGGCAGGCATCGCATCCGGCGCCGGCGCGTTTCCGGCACCTTGCGGACGGCGACATCCTGCCGGCCTATACGCCGCTGCTGCCGAACCCGTACCAGAGCCAGCTCGATCAGGCGAAGCTGGATGTGCAGAATGCCGACAACACGGTGCAACGGCTGCATCTGATGAGCGAGTCGGCGCACCAGCAAGTGCTGATGGACCAGTTCGACGCCGGCCTCGACGAGCGGTTGCGCTACGCGACGGATGGCTCGGACGCCTATGACGACTACAAGAAGGCCCTGCACGATTTCTACGAGGCGCACCGCGGCGACCTGTCGAACACGCTGCTCGACGCAGCGGGCGCGAGCACCGGCAACGGCGCGACGATCGACTTCGGCAAGCTGAGCGACACGCAACAGCGCAACCTGATCGGCGTCGCACTCGGCATGCAGCCGGACGTCGCCGGCGCTTCGTCGTCGAGCACCACCGTCGCCACCGATACGCAGGTGCACTTCACCGACAAGGACAAGCTGTCGGCGATCAACGGCGTGCGCGACGCGCTGCTGAAGATCGGCGGCGGGCAGGACACGCAAATCAGCGTGCTGCCGATCGTTTATGCCGCGAAGGACACCGGCATGCAGACGACCGCGCTCTTCAAGGTCACGGACAAGAACGGCGGTACGCAGTTCGTGGACGAGACGGCCGGTACGTACAGCGACATCAACGATTACATCAACAACAACCAGTTGTCGTCGGACGGCACGGTCGACATCGTGACCGGCCACAACGCGGACGGCTCGCTGCAGATCATGTCGCACGCCGCGCACCACGAAAGCGGTTTCGACAGCTTCCTCAGCAACCTGACGGGCACCAAGGTCAATCTCGGCATGCTGATCGGCGGGATGGTGCTCGAAGGCATCGGCGGCGTGCTCGACGCGACGGTGCTCGGCCTGCCGCTCGGCGCGGCGCTGAACGTCGCCGGCGCCGCCATGACCTACACGTCGATCGCCGCGACGATGACGAGCTCGGCGCTCGACCTCGCGAATCGCGCCGAGCACGGCCACAGCATCAATCCGCTCAGCGACGCGGGCGCGCGCTCGGACTTCATCAACCTGGTGCCGATGGGGGCGGCCGGCGCCGCGAAGCTCGTCGGCAGCAAGCTTTTCACGCGTACCGTCACGGCGCTCACGCGCACACCGAAAGTCGCGTCGATCCTGAACGGCACCATGAAGGTCACCGCGTTCACGACAGGTCTGGCCGGCGCGAGCGAGTCCTTCGTCGAGGCCGGTGCCGATTACTTGAGCGGCAATGCCAAGGCAGGCAACCGGGCGCTCGTGGGCGGCTTCACGAACCTCGCGCTGATGGCCGCAGGCGGACTCAAGGAGCGCGCGGTCACGAGCGTCGTCAATCGCACGGGCAAGCCGTTCGCCGCGCGCACGCCTGACGGCGAGGTCGTCACCGTCGACGGCCAGACGATCGGGCAACTGCTGAACAAGGGCGACAACGCGTCGCTTGCCGTCGGCCGCAATCGTGCGACATTCGATGGCGAGCGCGTCACGGTCTCGCGCGACGGCACGCTGATGGTCGGCGACAAGATACTGACTTACGACGACAAACCGATTCGCGTGCTCGACAACACGTCGCGCAAGGCGTTGCCGCCGGGCGACTCGGTGGTGCTCGGCGAGGACGGCAAGCTGTCGCTCGTGTCCGCTTCCGACAAGAACTGGACCAACGGCACGCGCGTCGACTCGCTGACCGACACCGGCGAAAGCCTGTCGTTCGGCCCCGGCGGGCGGATGAACACGACGCCGAAAATCCTGGCGAAAACCCCGCTCGACCTGCTCGACAACGTACTGCAGCAGGCTCGCGACGCATACGCCGACGCGAGCGGCGGCGAGCAGGCGCCACGCAGCCTCGCGCAGACGGCGGCGCAGGACGAAACGGCAAGCGCCGCCACCGACGCGCGCAGCACGCGGCGAGCGAGCGAGGACCGCGCGCGCGTCGACGAGCAGCGCAACGAAAGCGCGGCCGAGCACACGACGAACGCGAGCACCAACCGGCGCAGCGCCGATGCAAGCGCGATGCGGTACCGCCCGGTCGAACCCGACATGCCGGCCGGCGCCGGCAATCGTGCGGCGCCTGACGGCGCGCCGGCGCGCGTCAACGTCAGCGTCGTCGACCTCACCGACGAGCCGAGCGCCGCGCGCCCGGCGACGTCCGACCCGGCCGGCATCGCGGTGCCGCGCGGGCCGAGCGTGGAACCGATGGAGATCGGCGACCGCACGGTTTATATCGTCCGCGACGGCGCGCGGCCGGACGCACCCTCACCCGCCGGCCTCCGTCCGCAGGACCTCGAGGAACCCATCATCGTCGTCGCCGGCGAGCACGACGCGCAACTCGCGCCCGAGCTGGCGAACCGGTGGCAGAAACCCGTCTATGCGGCCGCGCCCGATGCATTCGGCGCCGATGGCCAGTTGCACGCCAACGCGCGCGTGCTCCGCTTCGATCCGGCGCCGGAAGCCGCCGAGGCCACCGGCGGCCTCGGCGGCCTGCCCGGCGACGCCGCGCCCGACGAAGCGCCGCATGCAACGCCGCCACGCAATGCGGGCGACGACACGCTGATCGTGCTCGCCGGCAAGCGCGGCCCGAACGATCCCGCGGTGCCCCGCCCCGCCGCGACGCCGCAGCCGGTGAAGGCGCTTGACGGCCGCTTCAGCGCGCCGAACCGGATTCTCGTGCTGGTCAAACCAGAACGCACCGATGCACCCGAGCGGGTACCCGCCCGCGACGAGACGACATCGGATCAACCCGTCGCCGAAACCCCCGCCCGCGCGGACGGCGCGAAGGCGCGGCCCGCCGCGGCGAACGACGCCGCGGAGCCGTCCGATCCCGGTCTCGCGGCGCCGCACCCCGAGATCACCGAAGCCGCATCGCCCGACGCGGCTGCGCCGATCCCCGGCTGGTTCACGCGGATGCAGATTCGCGTCGGCGGCGCGCCATTGCCCGAGGCCGCGCAAGCGCTCGCGATGCAGTCGGCGACGCTCGCCACGCAACTACGCATGCTGAACGACGCCGGCTGGCGCGTAAAGCTCGGCAAGCGCGGCGGCGGCAGCGGCAGCGGCATCGATACGAAGCGCAGGCGCGTAACGATCGACGGCGCGCTCGAGCATCCGGGCAGCATCACGTACACGCTCGCGAACGAGGCGCGGCAAGCGGTGGAGGCGATGGCCGGCGCGCTGAATCTCGACTACGGCGATCGCAGCCGCTTCACGCGCAAGGCGCTCGAAGCGGAGGCGCGCGCGCAGATCAACGCGTTCGAGGCACGCTATGAAATCGCGTTCTCGAGCGGCGTCGACATCGCCGAACACGCGCATTTGCCGGATGCGATCGCGCGGGAGGGCGTCGACTGGCACGGCCCGTCGAACGATTACGCCGGGACGGTCGAGCGGCTCGCCGACATATTCGCCGATGCACCGGTATCCGGCCGCGACGAGCAGACCTATCGCGAGTTCTACGACGATGTGTGGGCACGCCAGAAGCGCAAGGGCGGCATCCCGCGCCACATGCCCGCGCCGCGTATGCAAGCAGCCGACGCAGGCAAGGACGGCACCGCGCCGCGCGGACTGCAACACCCCGACGATCGCACCGCGTGGAGCCATGCGCACGCGGTACTCGCGTCGCCGTTCGGCGACGGCCACCCGGTTCCCGACGCGGCCGAACTGCAGGCGAACCGCGGCGGGCACTTCTCGACGTCGCCCGCCCACAACCTGCTCGTGCTGCACGCGGACACGCAGCCGGACGGCACCCTGCTCGCCGACGGCAAGCCGGTCGGCGCGCACGAATACACGATCTCGATGGCGCCGTGGAGCCTGGTCAAGGACGCCGACGCGATCGTGCTGTCCGCGCAGCACGGCGGCTACGAAACCGCCGCGCGGCTCGCGAATCTGTGGCAACGCTCCGTCTACGCGCCGCCCGCGCATGCGATCGGCGACCATGCGGCGCTGCTCGACACGCGCGTCTTCCACCGCTTCGACCCGGCGCCCGTGGCGCCGCACAACCTCGGCGCGCTCGCCGCCGACGCCGAAGGCGTCCATCTCGAAGGCGACCCGGGCACGCGAATCGACGTCGAACGCCACGTCGGCGAACTGCTCGGCACAGGCGCCCGCAAGACCGTGTTCGCGCTCGGCGACGACGCCGCGCTCGCCACCATCGATCACGGCCCGACACCCACGGAACCCTTGCAGGCGCGCTCGACCAGCGACGCGCAAGGCACGGCCGACAAGCCGCTCACCTTCGAAGAGCAGCTCGCGGTCGACGAGCGGCTCGCGCTCGAGGAACTCGACCGACTCGGCGTGCGCACGGTCAAGATGGACGGGCCGTTCCGCGCGCTCGGCGATCGGCCAACCGTGCTGTATCGTCCGCTCGGCGTATTCCACAGCGACGAGTTTGCGACAGGCGCGCTGCCGCCCGCCATAGCGGTCACCGCGATCCAGAACGTGGTGAAGCTGCGCGAAGTGCTCGAGCAATCCGACATCGGCTTCGACGTGCAGGGGATCTTCACATCCACGGGCGACTTCCTGGTCAGCGATCCCGGTCGGATCGTCCACAATTACGCGGCGCACGTCGTGTCGCTCTCCCGTCTCGCGGACATCGAGAACGGGATCATGCGCTGGCTCCAGGCGAATTCGCTCGAGCCCACGCAACCGGAACCCGCCGAAACGCTGCCGCCCGATGCGTTCGCGCAAAAGCCTTCGCCGATCACGCGCGTGCGGATGCGCATCGGCGGCGCGCCGCTGCCCGACGAGGTCAGCGCGCTCGCCCAGCAGTCAGGCACGCTCGCCGCGCAATTGCGCATGCTCGAGACCAACGGCTGGCGCGTGCGCGTCGGCAAGCGCGGCGGCGGCAGCCGGATCGATACGAAGCGCAGGCGCGTGACGATCGACGGCGCGATGGCCGGCCCCGGATCGATGACGTACGTGCTCGCGCACGAGACCAAGCATGCGATCGAGGCGATCAACGGTTCGCTCGGGCTCGACTACAGCGGCCGGGGCCGCTTCACGCGCACGGCGCTCGAAGCCGAGGCACGCGCGCAGATCAATGCGTTCGAAACACGCTACGAGATCGCAATGGCAAGCGGCATCGACATCGCCGCGAACGTGCGGCTGCCGGACGCGCTGCAGCGTGAAGCGGATGCCTGGCAGCCGGCGCGCGGCGATGACGGCGCTGTTGCGCGGCTCGCCGATGCGTTCGCCGATGCGCCGGTGTCGGGCGCCGGCGGCAAGACCTATGCCGCGTACTACGGCGACGCATACGACCGCCGCCCGGCACGGGGCGCGCGTGCCATGCCGGCGCCGGAGATGCACGACGCGCGCGGCGACACGGGCGATGGGCCGCACACGATGCGCGAGATCCAGGCGCAGCGCGCGGCGTGGTCGCAGGCGAACGCCGAGCGCAACGCGTCGCCGTTCGGCGCCGGCGGTCCGCCGCCGTTCGACACGCTGTCGTTCCTGCGTGACGGCCGCGTCCTGATCGATCCGCACCAGCGTCTCGCCATCGTGCCCGCCGAGACGCTGCACGACGGCACGCTGCTCGGCCCCGACGGGCGACCGGTCGATCCACACACGTTCACGCTGCTCAATCCGCCTCCATCCGACACGGGCTATACGACGATCCTGTCGGCGCGGCATGCGAACGAAGGCGCTGCCGCCCAGCTCGCGAACCTGTGGCAACGCGCGATCTACACCGCGCATCCGGATGCGGTCGGCGACGCCCGCGCGCTGACCGACCTGTCCGCGATGAACCGCTATGTGCCGGCCGCCTATCACCAGCCGTCGCTCGGCGAGCTGTCGGTCAACCCCGTACACGGCGATCTCTACATCGACGGCGATCCCGCACGACGCGCCGATCCGGCGGACTTCCTCGGGCCGGTGCTCGGCTCGGGCGCCTACAAGACCGTGTTCGACGGCGGAGCCGGACAGGCGATCGGCGTGTTCCGCGACGACTCGATCGCGGGCCTCGTCGACGCGTACGAAGCGGTCGGCCTCGAGCAGGACGGGCTCGCGATGCTGCGCGACGTCTACGAGCTGCCGACCAGCACCACCGACGGGCCGTTCACGGTCGCGAACCGCGTCGGCGTCGTGCTGAAGCCGTCCGCGCAGATCAGCAGCGTCGACGTCGAGTTCGACATCGGCCTGCCGCGCGTGGTATCGAGCACCGGTCTTGCCGATCTCGGACGGATTCGCCGCGTCACGCAGACTCATCATCTGCTGTACGACTTCCAGGTGCTGTTCGGCCGCAACGGCGACGTGATGCTGCACGATCCCGGCGAAGTGATGCCCGGCGCCGACCCGGACGGCAGCGTGCTCACGCGAATCGACGACGTCGCCGCGAAAATCCACTACGGGATCGCGACCAACCGTATCCGGCTCGCGCACCCCGCGTTCGACGAGGCCGGCGCGTATGCGCCGCGGCGCGGCGTGATCGAGCGCGTCGTCACGGCCTTCCGCGGCGTCGTGCTGAAGATGCAGGCGCACGCGCTCGCGTCGCTTTCGCCGACGCTGCGCGAACAGATGCGGCTCGGGCGCGACACCGGCTGGAAGGTGAAGCTCGGTGCGCCCGGCAGCGGCCAATACGTGGACGCGGCGCAGCGCGTGATCGTTCTCGACGGCAACACGCGCCGCGCCGGCACGCTGGTGTTCGCACTCGCGCACGAGGCGCAGCACAGCGTCGAGATCGCGACCGACACCCTCGGCGTCGATCGCAGCAGCCCCGCCGCGTACTTGAAAAGCCTGCTGCGCGCCGAAGCGCGCGCGCAAGTCAACGCGTCTCGCGTGCGCGGCGAAATCCTCGCCGCGGGCGGCCCCGACATCGCCGCGCACGTACAACTGCCGGAAGCGCTTGCACGCGCGGCGGAGCACGCGTTGGCGAGCGGCGATCCGGCCGCGCTCGACGCACTCGCCGACACGTTCGGCGAAATGCACACGTCGCTGCCGGGCAAGCCGACCTATCGCGCGCTGTACGGCGAGCAGGCCCATGCCGATCTCGCCGGCGAAGCCGTGCCGGCCAGGCTCGCGGCGCCGGCGGGCGGCCGCGCACGGCGCGGCCAGCATGCGCTCGACAGCGCGAAGATGACACGTGCGCGCGCCTGGCTCGACGATCGCGACATGCGCACGCTCAAACGCGTCGAAGGCACACATGCGCCATCGCTGCGCGCACTCGTGCGGCAAACCGGCGTCGATACCGACCTGCTGATCACGCGCGCCGGCAAGGTGACGCCCAATGCGGCGCCCGAATTCGTCGCTACCGCGCGGATCAACGCGAACGGCGCGATCACGTCGCCGAAGTTCGTCCGCAACGCGCTGACACCGGACGAACGGCAATCGCTCGTCGCCGCGCTCGACCCCGCGAAGGATGCGGCGGATCCCGAGCAGGCCGCGGCCGCTCGCCGAGCCTTCGCGTTCCATGCGTCGCCGGTGTCGCTCACGGAACTGCGGGCGCTGGGCGGGGTGTCGAAGATCGAGCCCGTTCCCGACGGCAAGACGGTCGAATTCACGCAACCCGGCCGCGTCAAGGCCGAGTACATCGAAGCGATCGACGCGCTCGATAACACGAAGCAATACCGGAATGCGCACCAGGCGATCGGCGCGGCCGGCGCATCGGGCACGATCTACGCGGTCGACCGGGCAAGCGGCGAAATTCGCGGCCATGCCAGCTACGACGACGCGAAGGGCGTCTGGCAATACCAGGAAAACGCACCGCTTGCGAAGACCCGTGTTGCCGAACGGCCGCTCTCCGACGCGTACCCGCGGCGCGCGCACGTGCGCATGCGGCCGCACGGCAAATCGCACGGTGTGCCGCTCACGCGTGCGCGCCGGCGCGGCATGTCGTTCGTCGTCAGCGACATCGACCCGGCGACGCTCAAGCGGATCGGCAATCGCTTCGACCCGGTCAAGCCGCCGAAAGCCGACAAGCCCGACAAGCCCGACAAGCTGCCGCGGCCCGGCCTGCGCTATCTCGGCCACCTGGGAATCACGAAAACGCTGAACGCGCCGCGCCGCGCCGCGCTGCTGACGCGCAACCGCGCCGCGGCGATGCTTGGCCGCGGTCAAACGGGCGCCGCCCTGCCCGCTGGCGGCACGCACGCGCCGGCCGCGACTACCGGGCTGTTCGAGAAAAACGTGCTGCCCCCGGACAAACACGCGGCGCTCGATTACAGCGGCCACAACGCCGTGCACCTGCTCAGCGCCGCCGAATTCGGCGCACTCGAAGCGGGTCGGCATCACATCTACGTCTACGACACGACCGACCCGCTGACCTACCGGCTCGACGCACCGGACGGCATACTCGTGCCGGACGCGAACGGCAAGCTGACGTGGCACGGCGACTGGCGCAACCCGACCGGCACGGGTGTGCCGCTCGAGTCGTCGCCGATCGGGAAAGGCCCGTACGGTGCCAACATGCACCTGCTGCTCACCGGGCTGACACCCGACGAACTGGCCGCGCATGCGCGCGGCACGCGCCTCGCGGCGCTGGAACGGCGCGTCGCGTACCTGGAATCGATAGAACAGAGCAAGTCGCCCGGCGTGCTCGCGTCGCTGCGCAAGTGGGCGACCGAGCAAGCGCGCGAAGCACGCGACGCAAGACGGGCGCTCAAGAAGGAGATCAAGGCTGCCAACAAGCAAGCCAAGGGCCAGGGCCAGCCCGCGCCCGTCTACCCGGAGCTCAAGGTCAAGCCTTACCAGCCGTCGCTCGTCAGCACCACGCAAGTCGAATGGAAACGCCTGTATGGCGACGGTGACGTGTCCGGCCTGTTTGCGCATCTGGAGCGGATCGACGCGCTCGCGAAGCGTGAACGCGACCCGCGCCTCGCACCGCTCGAACTGACCGACGCGCCGCACGATGCGGCGCCGCCTGCGATGATGGCCGATGCCGCCGCGTGGCGGGGCACGGGCATGCCGCTGTACGTGGCGCGCGACTGGTCGGGCGGCGGTGCGCGCTATGCGCCGGTGCCGTTCTGGAAGCGCGCGCAGCGCGGCCTCAGCACGGCCGCGGCCACCGATCGCGCGCTGCGGCGTGCGTTCCTCAGGTCCGGCGATGCATTCCGCAACCGCGTCGTGCCGATGAGCCGCGCGTACCGGCTGTCCGACGATCCGGCGCCGTTCGTCAAGCAGATCGTTCGCAACGGCGGTGTCATGCCGGTCGTGACGATCCCTGTCGATCCGCACACGCTCAACGCCACGCGCGGCTCGAAGCACGACCCGGATTTCGTGCACGACGTGAAATCGATCGGCGATCAGAAGAAAGCGAAGATCGACTACTGGGACGAGACGATCACCGGCGAGAACGGCAACACCGTGCACCTCGACGACCTGACCCAAGCGAATCTGCATCGCTGGCTCGACGCGGCGTCGCAAGCGGGTTTCCTGCTGCGCCTGGAAATGGCGCCCGCGCGCGCGCTGATTTCGTCCGAGGACAACCGGCATCAGGCCGGCACCAACGACGGTTACCAGGACCACGCGCGCCTTGGCACGCTGCTCGAATCGTGGGCCTCCGAGCACGAAGGCCACCCCGCCCCGCACGTGATGGTGACGTTCCACGGTTGGGACACGGTGCCGGAGCCGGTACCGGGCGCGGGCCACCTGGAGCTCGTCGACTCGCTGCTCGACCGGCCGACGCTGCAATGGGTGCATGTCGGCCTGTCGTACGCGACGCACGGCGCCGACTTCATCGCGAATCAGGAGCTGACGACCGCGCTGGCCACGATGCTCGTCGATCGCGCGCAGGCGGAAGCCGCCAAGCCGGGCGGCACGAAACCGAACGACAGCAAGCTCGCGCGGCTGCACGGCTCGGATGCGCTGACGCGCGTGTTCGAGCGTGTCGATCGCAAGACGCTGGCTGATCAGCACCAGATGCTGCTGGCCGAAATCGAGCGCATCGGCCGCGCCAAGGGGCTGGCACCCGACGCGATCGCGGCATTGCGCGGGCAGCTTTACGAAGGCAACACGACGCGACTTCTGAATCGCGCGCGTTACGCGACGTCGACGTTTGCGACCAAAACCTGGCAGCAACACAAGGAAGTCGAGCCCGCGCTGGACGATCCAGCGCGCATGTTTACCGACAACTGGCTGAGCACCGTCGGCGCGAAGCTGCACACGCCGCAACAGGACACGACGCTCGTGGACGGCCAGGCCATCGCGGCGGGGCTCCCATCGTGGCGCGAAGTCGTCCGGCAGCCGGCGCTGATCGTCGACGACTCGCTGCCGGTCAGCGACAGCCGGCTCGTCAGCGCGCAGGCCGCCGAGCACGTCAAGGCGGACGACCCGCAAGCCGCCTATGCGGAACTGAATGCGCTGCGCCTGCAGCAGGTGGAACGCTCGTGGTCGCTGCTCAACTGGAGGAACGTGCTGTCCGGGCTGGTCGGCGTCGGCGCAGGCATCGCGGTACACCACATCGGCCTGACGCCGACCGACTACAAACAGGCGGCCAACACGACGTTCGTCGGCGTGCGGACTGGCCGCCTCGTGCAGGCGTTGCACCAGGACACGCTGCGCGCGCTGCAAAGCGGCGATCCACGGCTTTTCAACCACGTGATCGACCGCTTCATGAGCGGGCTGAACAATCAGTTGTCGGCGCACCGGATGCACGAGGCGCAACGTCGCGAGGCGCTGACGCGACTGGCGGACGAGGGCCGTGCGAAGATCAATCTGCAGCTCGAGCTGCATCGCAGGCAGCAGCTGCCCGCCGACAAGACGGTCGAGTACACGAAGCTGATTGCGAACGACATGGTCCAGCAGATGCAAGGGGTGCTGGCCGGCACGTCGATCCAGCAGCTCCATCACGGCAATCCGCGCCGCTTCCTCGGCAAGGTCGGCCGCACGGCGGCGATCGCCGGCTACGCGAGCCTCGGCGAGCTGTCGCTGCACACGCTGCTTCAGGATCCGTCACTGGTGCCGTTCCTCGGCACCACGGGTGCGCTGCTCGGCCTCACCTATACGGGGCTCGTGCAGGCGAGCGCGTTCACGCACCTGAGCATCGAGCGGCGCAGCCGCGTCGTGCGCTTCATCGACACGGCGTCCGACCTCGCCAGCATCGCGGGCGGCTACATCGGGCCGTTCGTCGGCTCGGCGCCGACGATCCACGCGAACCTGCCGATGGCGATCTCGTCGCTGAGCTCCGCGACGTTGCTCACGCTCGCACGCGCCGACACCCATTTCCCGAACCTGACGAAGCGTGTCACCGGCAAGATGCCGACCATCCTGCTGCTCGCGCCGATCGGGATCTACGTCGGCAACTGGCTCTATACGGCATTCGGTGGCAGCGGCAGCGGCGGTAAGTCGTCGTCGACCGGTTCGACGCATCCGGGCGGCTCGACGCATCCGGGCGGCCCGCCGGCGGGGCCGCCGTCAGGCACGCATGCGCATCTGGCGCCGACGACCCAGCCGGCCCCGTCGCAGACGCCGAACCCGTCGAGCACGCCAAGTGCACCGAGCGCGCAGCCCTACATCGTCGTCGCCGGCGATTCGCTGTGGGTCATCGCCGACCAGCATCGCCAGTCGCTGCTCGACGCCGCGCACGTGTCACGCGCCGACCAGCAGGCGATGACGCGCGGCGAGCAGGATGCGCGCGCGCTGAACGAGATCCTGCAGCTCAATCCGGCGGCCGCCGGAAATCCGGGCGGCCTCGCGATCGGCACGCCGCTGAACGTCGGCTGACGACGTTCAGCCCCGCGGCCGGAAGCCAACCCCGGCCGCGCGGCGCGCCGCGTCACCCCGCGCGCTGCGCCTCCAGCCACGACTGGAACATCAGCACCGTCCACAACTGGTGCTGCCAGTTCATCCGGCCGGTCTGGTGCTGCCGCCACAGACGCTCGACCGCGGCCGCGTCGAAGAAGCCTTCCTCGCGCAACCGCGACGGCCGCAGCAGCGCCTCGGCCCAGTCGCGCAGCGCGCCGCGCAGCCAGTGGTCGACGGGCGCGCAGAAACCCTGCTTTGGCCGGTCGATCAGCGCGGACGGCACGTAGCGGTCGAGCAGCCGCCGCAGCAGCGCCTTCGACTGCCCTTCCGGCAAGCGCACCGACGCCGGCACGCGCCACGCGAATTCGACGACGTGATGGTCGAGGAACGGCATGCGCGTCTCGAGGCTCACGGCCATCGCCGCGCGATCGACCTTCGCGAGAATGTCGGTCGGCAGGTACGTGAGCGTGTCGATCGCCATCGCCTGCTCGGCGAAGCTCAGGTGTGCGGGCCACGCGGATACCGTGTCGAGCGGCGTCGGCGGCTCCTGCCCCGACACCGCGAGACGCTCGGGATGATGCACCGACGACATCAGCAGCCGGTACAGGCCGATACGGCTCTCGGCCGTCATCACATGGCCGAGCTTGTGCAGGCGATCGCCGATGCGGGTCGCCGATTCGCGCGCCTCCACGCCGCCCCATGCACCCTGCGCGACGGCCGCGAGCTGGTCCGCATGATCGGGCCGCAGCGCATGCAGCGCGGCGGCGATCCGCGCGCGCACGGCCGCCGGCACGCGATGCAGCTTGCGCCACAGGCGCGGCGTCAGAAAGTAGCGCGTATAACCGCCGAACAGCTCGTCGCCGCCGTCGCCGGACAAGCTCACCTTCACGTGCCGGCGCGTCATCTCCGACACGAGAAAGGTCGGGATCTGCGACGCATCGGAGAACGGCTCGTCGTAGATCGACGGCAGCTTCGGCACGACGTCGAGCGCATGGTCGGCGGTCACGTAAAGCTCGGTATGGCGCGTGCCGAGATGGCGCGCGACGGCCTTCGCATAACCGGCCTCGTCGTAGCCGGCTTCATGGAAGCCGATCGTGAACGTGTCGACCGGCGTCGCCGATTGCGCCTGCATCAGCGCGACGATCGCGGACGAATCGACGCCGCCCGACAGGAACGCACCGAGCGGCACGTCGGCTTCCATCTGCCGCGCGACGGCCTGGCGCAGGACCGCGTCGAGCTGGCCGACGGCGTCCTCGGCGTTGCCCTCGAACGGCTGCGCGCGGCCGCTCTCGATCGCCTGTTCGAGCGTCCAGTACGCGCGCAGGCGCGGCGTGTCGCGCGCATGCTCGAACTGGATGAACGTGCCGGGCGGCAGCTTGCGAATGCCGCGATAGATCGTGTACGGCGCAGGCACGCTCGACTGGCGCAGGTACAGGCACAGCGCGTCGCGATCGATCGTGCCGTCGAAGCCCGGATAACCGCGCAGCGCCTTCAGCTCGGACGCGAACACGAGCGCGTCGCCGATCCGGCCGTAATAGAGCGGCTTCTCGCCGATCCGGTCGCGCGCAAGCGTCAGCACCCGCGATGCGCGATTCCACAGCGCGAACGCGAACATGCCGGTCGCGCGCCGCAGCGCCGCCTCGACACCCCACGCGACGATCGCCGCGATCAGCACCTCGCTGTCGGAGTGGCCGCGCCACGCCGGTGCGCGACCCGCGCGCTCCAGCTCCGCGCGCAGTTCGCGATGGTTGTAGATTTCGCCATTGAAGACCATGACATAACGACCGCACGCGGACGCCATCGGCTGCCGGCCGTGAGCCGACAGGTCGACGATCGCAAGCCGCCGGTGGCCGAGCGCGATGCCGGCCTCCGGATCGACCCAGATCCCCTGCCCGTCCGGCCCGCGATGCGCCAGGCTCGCCGTCATGCGCGCGAGCGTACCGCGCGCTGTCTCCTCATCGAAGGCGACGCTATTCAAGAAGCCGTCGATTCCGCACATTTGATTTGTTCGCCCCTGTTGACCTGTTCCGTCACGCATGGCGCAACCTCGCGGCCCGCCGTCCGGCGTGACGATCGAGCCATATTACGAAGAAATAATTCAGCAATAATTCACCGGTGAATTCGGGTGAACGCCGAAAAATAAATCACGTCAAGCACCGCGCGCAGGGTCACGCAAAAGGGCCATATCGAATGGGAACAGGGAAGGCAGGCCCACGGGCGCGGCGCGGCGCGCGTCAACCCGCGCCGGTCGCCCATTTCAGCAACTGCGCGACCTCGCGGAAATGCTGCTGCTGGATCGTGCCGTTTTCGGGCGTCGATTCGTACAGCGCCTGCGCGAGCCCGACGTTCGCGAGCGTCGGACGCAGCGCGTCGCGCGCGGCGCGCACGATCCGCTCGGCCGCCTCGCCTTCGCCGCGTGCGAGCACCCACGGCAGCGTGCCGATCCCGCCGTAATAGAGCGCGACCGCGACGCGCGGCGAATAGACGACCACCGACGCGAAGCCGATCCGGTCCGGCAGCGACGCGAACTGCGCTTCGCGCGCGAGCTGCCGGCGCTTCGACTCGATATGCGGATCGCCTTCGTCTTCCTTGTGCTCGCGCCGCACTTCGTCGATCGACATCTTCATCTTCTGGTTGAACTCGTGCCGCTGGTGCACGATGTCGATCAGCGCCATCACGATATAGATCAGCGCGGCCCAGCCGAACAGCATCATCAGCAGCTTCACGATCAGCGCGAGGATCGAGATCGGCCGCGTGAAACCGGACTGCACGGAAGGGTCGAGCGACTCGACGATCAGCCAGCCGAGCGTCGCGACGAGCAGCACCGTCTTCAGCAGCATCTTCACGAGATTGACGAGGTTGCGCATCGACCACAGGTTCTTCATCCCCTCGGCCGGATTGAGCCGCGACAGCTGCGGCACGAGGCGGCTCCACGCCATCACGCCGCCAACCTGCACGAAACCCGCGAGCAAGCCCGCCAGCAGCCCGGCCGCGACGATCTGCGCGGACAGCGTCGCCCAGTCGCGCGCGGCGCCGTCGATCAGCACCGCGATGCGCGCGGACGGGTCGGCCGCGCCGGTCGCATCGAACACGAGCCGGAACAGCGCCTGCAGCCGCGCGAACAGTGAACCGATTCCAACCGCGAGCGCGACGCACACGCCGACGAAAAACGCCGACGAAATCGTTTCCGCGCTCTTCGGCACATCGCCTTTCTCGCGCGCCTCGCGCAGGCGCTTCTCGGTCGGCTTCTGATCCTTTTCGGCCATGTCGGCTCCGCGGTGCGCTCAGCCGCCGCCGTGCGCGGCGAACAGCGCGTGCAAGAGCGCCATCAGCCCGCTGTCGGGGCTCAGCAGCGAATGCAGCGACGCGTACACCACCGGCAGGAACAGCATCATCATCAGCAGCGCGAGCGCGCTCTTCAGCGGCTGCGAGAACACGAAGATGTTGAGCTGCGGCACCGCGCGCCCGACGAGGCCGATGCCGAGCTCGACGAGCACCAGCACGATCGTCACCGGCGCGGCGAGCTTCACCATCCATTCGAAGATCGTGTCGGTCTGCCGCACGATGAAGGTCTGCAGCATCGACGAGAAATCGGGGCCGAGCGAGCCGATCGGCCACCACGCGTACGACTGCGCGAACAGCTGCACGAGCACCTGCAGCCCGCCCGCCGTGACGAACAGCGCGATCGCGACGAAATTGAGGAAGCCCGATGTCGGGCCGCCCTCGTGTCCGCCCATCGGATCGAAGAACGCGGCGCTGCCGCTGCCGGTCTGGAAGTCGATCAGGTAACCGACGCCCTGGATCGCGAACAGCACCGCGCTGAACGCGCCCGCGAGCAGCATGCCGACCACCGCTTCCTTCGCGACGAGCAGGCACCACATCAGGAACGGCAGCGCGGCCACCTGCGCGGCGTCGATCGCCGGCGCGACGAATGCGGCGATCACGACGGCGATCCCGTTGCGCACGAGGCCCGTGATGATCTGCTCGTTGAACACCGGCACGACGAACATGATCGGCAACAGGCGCGGCATCACGTAGAGCAGCGGCCGCAGCATGCCCGCGACATCGTTGAAACCCGCAGCCTGGTCTAGCATCGACGCTCCGCTGCGGCGGGTGGTGCGGCATCGTCGGCCGCATCGGTTGGGTCGACTGCATCGGCTGCGTCGGCTGCATCGGTCATGCCGGCCGCGGCGGTTTCCGTATCGGCCGGCGGCAAGGCCATCGCCGCGTCGAACGCCGCGGCCGCTTCCGGTGGCGCGGCGTGGCCGGACGCGTCGCTCGCCCCGGCCGCCCATGCGCCGGGCGTCGCGAAGCGCCGCACCGCGTACCCGTCCGCCACTTCGTCGGCATCGCGCTCGACCCGCGCGGCGCGCGCATGCTGCGCCTTCTCGCCCGCCTTGTCGAGCTTGTCCTCGGCGGCCTTCGCCTTGCGCGCGGCGCGCTGCAGGTCGGCGAGCGTCGCCTCGTGGCCGCGATGCACGTGCGCGGCCTCGCTCACCGACGCGTTCGCGGTGCCGATATGCCGGTCGAACGTACGCGTGTCGGCAGCTGCGTTCTGCAGCCCGCGCGCCTCGCGCAGGTCGTCGACGAGCCGCGTCTGGATCGCGGCCTTCGCGGCGACCTGCGAGGCGAGCTGCGCGTGCGCGGCCTCGAGCGCGCGGCGGCTTTGCGCGGCGATGCCCTGCTGGCGCGCGGCCGCGACGCGCGCGATCTGGCTGCGCATCTCGCGCACGCGCTTCAGGCGCGCGAGCGTCGCGAGCACGAGGCGGTCGTCGGCTTCAGACATGATCGTTCGCCAGCTTCGTCAGTTTCGCGAGCAGCGCGTCGAAGCGCACGTCCTCGTCCGACGCCTGCGTGCAGAACGCGCCGATCGCGTCGCGCGCGCGCAGCGCGAGATCGCCGAGCCGGTCGCTGCCTTCGCGATACTCGCCGATCTGCACGAGCAGCTCGATCTCCTGGTACTTCGCGATCAGCTCGCGCACGCGTGCGGCCGCATGCTGGTGCGCGCGGCTCGCGACGAGCGGCATCACGCGCGACAGGCTCGCGAGCACGTCGATCGCCGGATAGCGGTTCGCGAGCGCGATCTTGCGCGACAGCACGATATGGCCGTCGAGGATCGAGCGCACTTCCTCGGCGATCGGATCCGATTCCTCGTCGCCTTCGACGAGCACCGTGTAGAGCGCGGTGATCGACCCGTTCGCGCCCTGCCCCGCGCGTTCGAGCAGGCGCGGCAGCACCGCGAACGTCGACGGCGGGAAACTGCGGCGCGTCGGCGGCTCGCCGCTCGCGAGGCCGACCTCGCGCTGCGCGCGCGCGAAACGCGTCAGCGAATCGACGAGCAGCAGCACGCGCTTGCCCGCATCGCGGAAGTGCTCGGCAATCGCGGTCGCGACGAGCGCGGATTTCACGCGCTCCATCGCGGGGCGATCGGACGTCGACACGACGACGATCGACCGCGCGCGCACCTCGGGCGACAGGCTGTGCTCGATGAATTCGCGCACCTCGCGGCCGCGTTCGCCAACGAGCGCGATCACGTTCACGTCGGCCTGCGCGCCGCGCGCGATCATCCCGAGCAGCGTGCTCTTGCCCACGCCGGACGGCGCGAAGATGCCGACGCGCTGCCCGATGCCGAGCGTCATCAGCCCGTCGATCACGCGCACGCCGGTGGGAAACGGCGTGTCGATCATCTTGCGCGCGAGCGGGTTCGGCGGGTCCTGCTGCGTCGACACCCACGCGGCGCCCGTCACCGGCCCGCGATCGTCGAGCGGCCGGCCGAGCCCGTCGAGCACGCGGCCGAACAGCCCTTCGCCCACCGGGAATACATGCTCGCGCCCGGACGGCACGACGGTCGTCTCGGGCGAAAGCCCGGCCACGTCGCCCAGCGGCGTGAGCAGCGTCGTCTGCCGCGAAAACCCGACTACCTCGGCGAGCAGCGTCGGCTGGTTCGGCGTGCGCAGCTCGCAGATCTCGCCGAGCCGCGCGCGGATGCCCGTCGCGTTCAGGATCTGCCCGACCGCGTGATTGACGCGGCCCTGCACCGACACCGGCGAGAAGAACGCGAGCCCCGCGTCGAGTTCGCCGACGAGGCGTCCGCGATCGAACGGCGCGCCGTCGTCGTCGCTGCCGAACGGCTGCGGATCGTCGAGCGGCGCGTTCATCGCGCGGCGCCCTTCAGCGCATCGCGGCGGATCGCCTGACGCAGCGCGTCGATCTGCAGGTCGAGGCTCGCATCGATGCGCCCGGACGGCGTCTCGACCGTGCACGCATGGCGTTCGAGCTGCGCATCCTCGACGATGCGGATCTTCTGCCGGTTCGACTGCCCCGCGAACGCGCCGTCGAGCGCATCGCGCATCTCGTCCTTCCGGCCGGGCGCGATCCGCACGATCAGGAACGCCTCGTCGCGCACGAGCGGCGCGATCCGCGCCAGCGCGGCCTCGTACAGCGTCTGCGTGCTCATCTCGCCGACGATCGCGCGCACGGCCTTCACGACGATGTCGGCCATCGCATCCTTCATCGTCTCCATCGTGCGCGTGGCGGCGAGCGCCTGCGTGTACGCCTGCGCGGCCTGCTCGCGCTGCGCGCGGCGCATCCCTTCGTCGTAGCCGGCCGCCTGGCGCTTGTCGAATTCGCGCTGCGCGTCGGCGACGATGCGCGCGGCTTCGTCGTGCGCGGTCGCGATCACCGCGGACGCGTCGAGCAGCGCCGCGTATTCGCGCTCCTTGAGCACCTTGCGCTCCGACAGCAGCTGCAGGTTGTCGCTCGTGATCAGAAAAGCCAATCCCATGACGCAAGCCTCTCGGGAATCAGAAACAGGAACAGCAGTTCGCCGAACTGGTCGCGCTGCGCGCGGTTCAGCCAGTAAGGCGCCTCATCGTCGATCGCGCGGTTGAATTTCAGGCGCACGCGCCGCGCGACCGCATCGCCCGCCACGCCGATGAAATCCGCGAGCAGCCGCCCGCCGCGCGCGCGGATCACCCCGGGCAGCGCCGCGGGATCGGCGCGCCACGGCTCGAGCGTCTCGGCAAGCGCGCCGAATTCCGGCGCGCGGTCGAGCGCGAGTTCCAGCGCATCGCCGCCGAGCCTCGCCGCGACTTCCGCGCGGATGCGCCGCGCGGCCAGCGCGTCGCGCAGCCAGTGGCGATGCAGCAGCAGCCCCGCATACGCGGCCAGTTGCTCGAGCGCCGCGCCCGGCAGCAGCGCGAGCCGCGCGCACGGGTTCGCGACGTCGAAGTCGTGCCGGCCCGCCACGCCGTTCAGGTCGAGCAGGTGCCGCGCAAGCAGCTTGCGGCCGGCCGCGCCGAACGCGTCCGGCGAACGGTAGCGCGCGGGCCAGTCGGCCGGCACGCGCGTCACGTGCAGATAACGATCGGGCCGCAGGTTGAAATCGCAGACGAGCACATGAAACGCCGCGCGCCGCGCGGCGGGCGGCGGCGCAAGCGGCTGCAGCCACGGCAGCGGCGCCGCGTCGGGTTGAGCCGAAACATCGCCCGGCGGCAGCGCGTGCGGATCGCTCATGCGCCGTCGCGCGCGCCGTCCGGCGTGCGCAGCCCGCCGCCGGCCTGCTGCGCCGACGCGCCGCCGACGCCGTTCGACCCGCGCGGCGCACCGAGCAATCCGGCGAGCCGCGCGCCGAACATCCCGCGCCGGGCGGCCGACAGCACGATCACCGCGCCGGTCAGCAGGATCAGCGCGAACACGAGCCAGCCGAGCGGCGAGCGCAGCCGCACGATGTCCGACACCGCGCTGCCGATTCCGTCCACGCGCGTCGCGCGCGCGGCGGCCGGCTGCAGGAACAGCGACACGTTGTCGTACTGCAGCCCTTCGATGCTGTGCGCGACGAGATCCTTGACCATCGGCGCCATCGCGCGCAGGTCGACGCCGGGCCGGTAGCGGATATACACGGCCGCCGACGACGGCTTGATCTTGTCCGCGAGCGGATCGTTCTCCGGAATCACGACCTGCACACGCGCGACCACCACGCCCTCGATGTCCTGCAGCGTGCGCGACAGGTCCTGCGACACGCCGTACAGGTAGCGCACGCGCTCCTCGGCCGGCGTCGACACGAGGCCCTGCTTCTGGAACAGCTCGCCGAGGCTCGCATAACTCGGCTTCGGCAGCCCGTTCGCCTGCAGCACGGTGAGCGCGGACTGCATGTCGCCGTCCGCGACGCTCACCAGCCACGCGTTGCGGTCCGACGTGTCGCGCGCGTCGTTGTCCTTCGACGCGCTGATGCCCGCGTCGCCGAGCACCGCGACCATCTGGTTCGCGTCGCGCTCCGACAGGCCCGAGTACAACTCCTTCTGGCACCCGGCCAACAGCACGAGCAGCCCCGCGAGCAGCGCACGCGCCGCCCGGCTGCGCCACGCATGCGTGCGTGGCGTCGAATCGATCGTCGTCATCGTTTGTCCGCTTCATGGCGCGTGAGGCCTGAATCGGCCCGCACGCGCCCTGTCACTCCTGCGTCTTCAGCACCGTGTGCGTGAAGCCGTTCGCTGCCTGCGCGACCGACAGGCTCAATTGGTATTCCGAAATGGTGGTGGTCGCCGTCCACTGGAAGTCCATCGCCTTCACCATCGTCATCAGCGGATCGCTGCGGCTGTCCGCCATCGACGTCAGCATCTCGCCGCGATGCTTGTCGATGTTCGCGTACCGCGTGTCGAGATCGTTGCCGTAAGTGCGCAACCGCTCGACCAGCGACGACTGGTTCGCCTGCGCGGGCGTCATCTGCACGGCCGGCGCCGCATCCGCCGGCGCGCGCGACATCGCGACGCCCGACGAAGACGGCGGCGCGGCCGGCGATGCGCCCGGCTGCATCAGCGCATCGAACTGGCGCACCTGCGCCGGATCGGACGCCGAGCCCGTCTGCTGCGCCGCGCTCGCGAGCGCGGCCGCGCCCGGGGGCGCCGCGCCTACGCCTGTCACTGACATGATCTATGCCCTCCTTGGCTGGCAGGCGCCGGACCGGATCGGTCGGGCCCGCCCGGAACAGGCCAGCCGGCACGCGCGCATCCGCCACCGGGTGCCCTTCGCGGGCAGACCCGGCGCACGGCGTCGCGCGGCGCGGCCGGCGACCGGCGTCATGCGCGGCCGGCGGAACTCAGGTGTTGCGCAACCTGGGCGTTCGCCGTCCCTTCCTGCGCGGTCACTGCGTTGCTGGTTTCGAACGTCGCGGTCGATTGCTGGACCTGGAAGTTGATCTTCGTCAGTTCGAGCTGCGTCTTGGTCAGGTCGTCCGCCTGCTGCTGGACCTGGTTCGTGTTGGTTGCGCTGGTGCTGCTGGTCGGGCCTGGCATGATTCGCTCCTTTACGTGATGTCCATCCATCTTCCGGCGGCGGCCCCATGCCCCGCCGGCGACGTGAGCCGTCGCACGCGTGCGGCGTCCCGCGTAATGCGCGCACCGCCGGTTACGCGATGCGCATGACCTGTCGCGGCGCTAGTGCGCCGCCTCCTTCGAGGCCCCGGTCGCCGCCGCATCCTGCGGCAGCGTCGGCCCCGGCACCGGTTGCGCGACCCCGGCCGCCGCGCCGCTCGCGAGCGGCGGCACGGGCGGCGCCGGCGCCTGCTCGGGCGCGTTCGCCGACGGGCCGCCGAGCGGCATCGTGATGCGCTGGCCGTTGCGCTCGAACACGACTGCGTCCGGACCGATCGACGCAACGACCGCGCCCTCCTTCAGCCGCGCGCCTTCGAAATAGCGGCTGCCGTCCGCCGTCTCGATATAGCGCTGGTCGCCGTCGCCCGCGAACACGGTCGTGATCTCCGGGATGCCGGCCATCCCGCCGAGCGTCGTCGCCGTGTGCGGCGCGGCCGGATCGGCATCGGCGTCGCGCACGTGATCGACCACTTCGAGCGCCGGGCGCGCGTCCTTCATGTAGTTGCGGATACGCGGCTCGATCTGCGCCCGCGCCGCCGCACCCGTCAGCTCGATCCGGCCGCGGCCGAGATAGGCGACCGTCAGCGCGGTATCGCTGAAATAGGTCTGCGCGGTCGCGACGAGATCGCTGACCACGTAGATGTTGCCGAGCGCCGCGTTGTCCACGCCCGCGACGATCTGCGCGACGCGTTCCCGCGCGGCCGGGTCGCTCACGTAGCCCGACACGATCACGCCGTCGTCGCGCGGCGCGACGGCCAGCTCCGGATACGCATGCAGCAGTTGCTGCAGCCGGTGCGTGCGCGCGAGCACCGATTCGTGCTGCCACGGCAGGCGCCCCGACCACGTGACGAAGCCGTAGCCGAGCGCGCCGAGCAGCACGCCGATCCACAGCGCGACCAGCGCGATCACGAGCCGCCGGCTGCCGAGGCGGCGCAATCCGCCCGTGAGCCAGCCGAGCCACGCGGCCTCGCGCGCGGCGTCCGGCGCATCGGCTTCGTCGGGCACCGCGACGCTCGCCTGCGCATGCCGCGCGATGCCGAGCCGGATCGAGCCGACCGTCACGACGTCGTGCGGCGTCAGCGAGCGGCGGCCCGCGCCGAGCGGTTCGTCGTTGAACAGCACCGGCGCGCCGGCCTCGCCGCCGTGGTTCTGCACGGTCACCGCGAGCGCGCCGACCTGCAGGCACACCTGTTTCGCGCCGATCTCGCGATCGGGCAGGATCACTTCGCAATCGGCCGCGGTGCCGACCCAGTTCGCGCCGCGCGCGAGCGACATCGTGCGGCCGTACATCGGCCCGCTCAGGAAGCACAGGTTCCACGGCGACGCGAGCGCGGCCGGCCCTGCCGCCGCGCCTCCCGCGCCGCCGGGCAATGCGCCGTCGCCGTGCGGGTCAATGATGGTCGTCGACATGGGTGGTGGCTCCTGCGGTCGTCGTCGCCGGCTGCGCCGCCACGTCCTTCGGCGGCGGCAATGCGGGCGGACCGAACTTCGTGCCGGGCAGCGGCTTCGGCGTCAGCGGCACCACGACATCGTTGTCCGGCGGGCGATACATCGACACGCCTTCCGGATTGGCCGGCCCGTTCACGCCCAGGTTCACGGGCGAGCCGTCCGGCGCATACATCGACGCGCTCGTCACCACGCGCGGCGTCAGCAGGTAGAACCGCTCCATGTGGTTGCCCGACTTGTCGGTGTACTTGAACAGGTTGCCGATCAGCGGAATGTCGGACAGCCAGGGCACGCCGCTCTTGTTCAGCTTCACCTCGTCGTCGTTGAACCCCGCGATCAGCAGGCTCTTGCCTTCGTCGATCATCGACTTCGTGACGATGTTGCGCTGCTGGATCACCGGGATGTTCGACACGGCCTGGCCCTGCACGACGTTGCCGTCCTGGATGTCGATCGACATCATCACGCTCTGCGGATTGCCGGATACGGCGGCCGCGTTGCGGATCGCCTCGTCGACGATCATCGGCGTCACCTTGATGCTCGTGCCGGTCGTCACGCTGTACAGCGACGAATCCTGGTAACCCTGCACCTGCACGTAGAACTGCGTGAGGTTCTCGAGGATCGCCTCGGTGTTGTCGAGCGCGAGCACCTTCGGTTTCGAACGCAACTGCGCCTGCCCCTTCTGCGCGAGTGCGTTCACGCGCGTGAGCAGGTAATTGCGCAGCGAGCCGCCGATCGAGGCGGTCAGCGCGATGCCGGTCGGCAGGAAGGTGCCCGTCTGCCCGGTTTCCGACGTGCCGACGCCGAACGTCAGCGGCGGATTGCCTGAACCGTTGTACTGCGTGTTGCCGTTCAGCGGATTCGCGCCGTTGCCGATCTGCACGTCGCCGTGTGTCGTGTGCAGGCGCCAGTCGATCCCGAGGCTGTCGAGCGAATCCTCGTTGATGTCGATGATCGTCACGTTGATCTCGACGATGCGCGGCCGCTCGTCGAGCTGGTTGATCAGCGACTGGTAGCGGTACATGTTCTCCGGCAGGTCGCGCACGATCACCGCGTTGATCGCCGGATCGGCGACGATCTGCGGCAGCGCGTCGCCACCGCCGGCGTTCGCGAACGGCGAGAACCCGCCGACCGCGCTGCTGTCGCCGCTATAACCGCCCGCACGCGGGCCGCTGGAGATGTCGGGAAAGTCGAGGCGCGGCACCGCGATCGTCAGCCCCGAGCCCAGCTTCACCTGGCGCGCGGCCTGCCCGAGCGGCGTGCTCGACGGCAGCGCGCTCGTGCCGCCGCCCTTGCCGAACAGCCGGCTCAGGATCGTCGCGACGCCCGGCACCGTCACTTCCTTGCCCGAGCGGTTGATCGTGAAATCCGACGCCCAGCCGTACCTCAGCCGGAACGCGCGGATGTCCGCGTGCGCGCCGTTCGCCGACGGATCGCCGACCGAGCCGACCGCCTGCCGCACGAGTTCGACGTAGCGGCGCGGGCCGGCCACGTACACGCTGTTCGAACGATCGTTGATGACGAGCGTGTAGCGCTTGTCCGGAATCTGCATCGCCTGCAGCGCGCGGCCGATTTCGCCGGCCGCATTCGGCGGGATCGGGATCATCTGCGTCTGCGACTGGTCGGCCGGATCGACGTAGAGGAACGAGCCGTCGTAGTACCACGTGAGCCCATAGGTCGAGCAGATCGTTTCGAGCGTCTCCTGCGGCGTGCCCGAGAAGCGGCCGCTGATCACGCCGTCGACCTTCGGGTCGACCACCGCCGTCACACCCTGCGACGACGCAAGCTCGCGGATGAAGTCGCCGATCTTCTTGCCGTTCGCGACGATCGTGAACGGCTTGTTGCGCCAGCGCAGGTCCGCGGCGCGGGCCGTGTGCGCGGGCACCATGCACAGCGACGCCGTGAGCAGCGCGGTCGCGCACATGGCGAGCGCGGCCCGTTGCAGGCTGCGCGGTTGAAACCGGATCGGGGCGACGCTTCGATGCATCAAAGAACTCCAGTGGAAGAAACGAACATGCGTTCCAGCGCCTGCTGCGCGAAGCGCAGTACTTCGCCGCCGAGCCAGCCCGACAGCAGCACGAGTGCGACCATCACGGCGATCAACCGCACCGCGATGCCGATGTTGGCGTCCTGCACCTGCGTGACGGCCTGCAGGATCGCGACGATGAGGCCCGTGACGGTGGCGATCAGCACGATCGGCAGCGACAGCAGCAGCACGAGCATCAGCGCCTGGCGCGTCAGGTCGAGGATCGTCGAGCTCATCATTGAATGGCTCCCGGCGCGCGCACGCCGGCGCCCGCGCCGACCGAGCCGTCGTCCGGCGGGTTCTTCACCCAGCCGACCGTGTGCAGCTGCACGTCCTCCTCGACTTCCTGGTACGACAGCACCGCGAGTTCGGGCAGCACCGGCTGCAGGATCGTCTTCACGTAGCGGCGCGCGCCGAGCGCGACCATCACCGCGAGCCGCGCGGCGCCGTGCGTATTGCCGTGGCCGCCGGGGCCGGCCGCCTGCGCGGCCTGCACGATCGCGCGCACCTGGTCGCCGATGTCCTGCTTGACCGCGCTCGACAGCGCGAGAAAATTGCCCTGCTTGGTGCGCATCACCGCACTCTCGATCCGCTCCTGCAGGTTCTGCTCGAACAGCACGACCCGCAGCTGGCGCGTCGTGCCCGCATGGCGATCGGTGATCATCCGGCGCAGGTCGACGCGCACGAGTTCGACCAGCGCGATCACGTCGTCGGGTTCATTCGGCGCCCACGTGATCAGGCTCTCGAAGATCACGCGCAGGTTGCGGATCGGCACCTGTTCGGCCAGCAGCCGGCGCAGCACCTCGGTCACGCGCTGCAGCGGCACGAGGCGCGTCAGCTCGCCCACGAGTTCGGGGTGCTCGCGGCGCACCAGATGCACGAGCGCCTGCGTCTCCTGGATGCCCAGCAGTTCGTCCGCATGCTGGCGCACGATCTGCTCGACGTGCGCGGCGAGCGCGCTTTCGCTCGACAGCCACTTGCCGTCCGGCGCGGTGCCGTCGGGCTTGATCCACAGCGCGGTCGCGAACGGGCCGAACGCTTCGGCCGGCTGGCGCTCCGCGCGTTCGGGCAGCGGCGCGACGCCGTCCCACAGCAGCCAGCCCGGTTTCAGCGCGCCGTGCGCGGCGAGCACGTCCTGCAGGTAGATCCGGTACGTGCCGGCCGTTGCGCCTTCGTCGTCGTTCAATGTGATGCGCGGGAACACCGTGCCGATGTCCGCGTCGACGCGCGCTTTCGCGCTCGACAGCGCGGCTTGCAGTTGCGCAAGGTTCAGGCTCGTACGCAGGTCGTCGGACAGCGACACCGCGATCAGCGACGTGACGCCCGCCGCGTGCGACACCTTCGCGGGCTGGCCGTCGTCGGCCGAGCCGACGCGCCCCGCGACATGAATCAGGTTGAAGCTCGGCGCGGTCGTCTTGCGCTTGAGCTGCGAGAACGCGAACGCGCCGAGGCCGAACGCGATCAGCGCGAACGACCATTTCGGAAAACCGGGCACGACGAGAAAACCGGTCAGCACGAACGCCGCGATCAGCAGCGCGCGCGGATGCGCGCCCAGTTGCTCGCCGAGCTGCTCGCCAAGCTGGCGCTGCCGCGCATCGCGCGTCGCGACGCGCGTCGTCACGATGCCGGCCGCGATCGACACGAGCAACGACGGAATCTGCGACGCCATCCCGTCGCCGACCGTCAGGATCGCGTAACGCTGCAGTGCCTCGCCGATATCCATCCCGTGCATCAGCGTGCCGACCGCGATCCCGGCGACGATGTTGATGAACGCGATCACGAGCCCCGCGATCGCGTCGCCCTTCACGAACTTCATCGCGCCGTCCATCGCGCCGTGCATCTGCGATTCCTGTTCGAGCTTCTCGCGGCGCTCACGCGCTTCGTCGGCGTTGATGATGCCCGCGCGCAGGTCCGCGTCGATGCTCATCTGCTTGCCCGGCATCGCGTCGAGCGAGAAGCGCGCGCCGACTTCGGCCACCCGCTCCGAACCCTTCGCGATCACGATGAACTGCACGACGGCGATCACGAGGAACACCACGCCGCCCACCACGACGTTGTTGCCGACGACGAGCCGCCCGAACGCGTCGATCACGTGGCCCGCGTTCGCGTGCAGCAGGATCAGCTTGCACGACGCGATGTTCAGCGCGAGCCGGAACAGCGTCGTGAACAGCAGCAGCGCGGGAAACGACGAGAAGCTGACCGCCGACGGCACGTAGGTCGACACCGTCAGCAGCACCACGCTCACGGCAAGATTCAGCGAAATCATCCCGTCGAGCGCGGCCTGCGGCAACGGCAGGATGAACAGTGCGACGACCGCGACGATGAACGTCGCGAGGAACAGGTCGGCGCGCGGCGACGCGCCCCCGAGACGCCGTCCGGACACGCCGCGGCCAGCGGAAAACAACCGCTGCCAGTCGCGGGGGAGCGCCTTCGGTTCTGCCATCGTGCCGTTGTCCTGTCGTTATTACCGGCTGGCACGGGCAATCCTCCCCCATGCTGCGCGGACCGTTGAATGGGACGAGTGTAGCGACGCGGATCGATGGAAAAAGGGATGCGCCTCGTAGCGTGAAAGCGCGTTTCCCGGCGGCGCTCGGATCGGACTACGAAACCCGGCGGCGCTTGCGGGCACGCACCGCCGGAACCGCTTCCATCCTGCTGCGGTCCCCGCCGGCGCGCGTCAGGTCAGGGCTGCAGGCGCCGCGCGGCGAGGTACGCGAGCTGCGCGCGGTTCTGCACGTTGAAGAGTTTTTCGAGCGAGCGGATGTGGTGGCCGACCTTGTGCAGCGACGTGCGCAGCGCACTCGCGATCTCCTGGTCGGACAGCCCGTGCACGAGCCGGTCGAGCACCTGTTGCTGCTCGTCGCCGAGCGCGAAGCCGCGCATGCGCGCGATGCGCGCCTCGAGGAACGGCAGCGCGACGCGGTGCACGGCGAGGCTCACCGACAGCGCGCCGCCGATCACGCGATCGTCGATCCAGTCGGTGCCGTGCGTCTCCGACGTCACGTTCACCGCGACGCGCAGGTCGAGACGCGGCGCCGACAGGCTGAAAAGCACGCCGCTGTTCATCGCGTGCGCGCGCAGATGGCCGGCAAGCGCCAGCACCTTGCGGTCGCCGCTGCCCTGCGCGGCCGACTCGATTTCGTCGAGCCGCCACGCGACCGGAAAGCCGCTCTGCCGCACCTGCGCGAAGCGCGGGTCGCTTTCGTAGAGCATGCCTTCGATAAACGGCTGCATGAACGTCGCCGGTGCGAGATCGCGCAGCAGATGCGCGCACAGGATGCGCCGCCCGATCATTTCGTACGCACCGTAACTGAGCGTACTGAAACCGATTTGCCGCAATCGCGCATGGCATTGCACGAAATCGACCGGCGTGAAGTCGGTTTTACCGGGTGCAATTTGAATGCCGGTAAAAACGTCACGCTCGATTGCCTGATATTCATTCGAATAAGCGGCAGCGGACGTTATATCGGCTTGCGAAAACCATTCGACGCGTGGTGCGCCGTCAGCATGTGTCATGAGGAGCCCGCCCTTTCCCAATATGTGAAACTGCGCCCCGTCACGATCTGGTCTTTTCTTTATGATTTTCTGGCCGTCGTTATATGCGTGCGAATATGAAACTTTCGCCGCAATTAGTATTACGGCATATTACGCGTACACGGGCATTTTTGTACAATGCCCCCGCGTTTCGTCAGGGATGACGATCGGCGCAAATCAAAACGATGCTCGATCGCACCGCCGCGAATGCCGTATACGATACGGCCGCCGCCAGGCGATGCGCGTCGATTCCGAGGGATGGCTCATGTCCGATATTGCATTGCATGAAGAAGCGGTCGCCCCAGTTTTTCCCCGCCCGCCGCGCGGGTTGAACACCTGCGCGGACGCGCTGCGGGAGCGTAGCGTGCAGGTCGTCTGGTGCGACGACGTGAAGCGCGGCGATATCGCGCAACCGCACGCGCCGAAGCTCGGCGTCGCCGATACGCTCGCGCTCGCGCAGAGCACGGCCGAGCGCAACCGGATCGTCACGAGCCTGCTGCATCTGACAGGCTTTTCGACGTTCGCGTATTTCGCGCTCGAATTCGCGCGCGAGCGGGTCGAGAGTCTCTACCTGCACGAAGCGTTCACGCCGGCCACCTATCGCGGCGACTACGTGCGCCACAACCATCACGACGTCGATCCGCGCACGCTCGGCGCACGCGTATGCAACATGCCGATCGTGTGGGACCTGCAGCAACTGCGCCGCGAGCATCGCGAGCGCGACGACGCCCCGCGCGTGACGCCGGCCGCGCTCGAGGGTTTCCTGCAGACCATGCAGGACGACGGGATGTGCAGCGGCATCATGTATTCGATGGCCGTGCCCGGTACGCGGCTGCACGCGTTCATGAGCTTCACCGCGCCGCGCCGCACGCGCGAATGGATCACGCCGGCGACGATCGAACAGGCGCTGTCGATCGGGTTGTCGGTGCACAAGTTCGCGTCGCCGCAACTGATCTCGACGTCGCGCGAGCGCGCGGTCAACGGGCTCACGCCATTCGAGCAGGAGCTGCTGCTCGGCATCGCCGAAGGCGCATCCGACAAGGAAATCGGCCGGCGCCTCGACACCAGCGCGCACAACGTCGACTATCACCTGCGCAAGCTGCGCAAACGCTTCGGCGTCGCGAACCGGATCCAGCTCACGTACCTGACGTCGAAGCTCGAACTGATCTGACCGCCGCGCGGCGCATGCGAAAAACGTACGCGTAAACGCACATGCCGGCCTCACGGCCGGCATGTGCGGGTTGCGGCGCGGTGCCGGGTCCGGCGCCGCTCCCTGGACAACGTCCTGCGTTACTTCATCAGCGTCATCTGCACGACCTTCACGATCACGAGACCGACCGCGATCACGAGATAACCGCGCAGTACGGTCATCCACACGCGCGTCGTCAGCGTCATCTTCTGCGGCTCGAGCGTCTCGAGCGGCGGCATGCGCCACGTGTCGCGCTGCGAGCGATCCACGCCCGGTTCGACAACGCGCTTGTAGCGGCGGATCAGTACCGACACGAGATAACCGACGATCGCGAACACGCTGCCGCCCACCAGCACGTCGAGGATGGCCTCGCCGCTGATGTCCGGATACATCACCGACGCGGTCAGGATGATCGACAGCATCACGAGCACCCAGATCACCGCGCCCGTAAACACGTTGAGCTTCGTCGAGTTGATCCACGGGCCGAGCACCTGCCGGTCGTTGCAGAGCAGCAGCAGGAACACGGTCGCGCTCGGCAGCAGCACGCCCGCGAGCGTCTGCACGGCTTCCGTCAGCAGGCCGAGCGGGCTGCCCGGGATCAGCACCAGCGCCGCGGCGGCCGCGACGATGCCGAAGTAGACGAGATAGAAGCCTTTCGCGTCGGACACGTTACGGTGCAGCGAGTGACGGATCTTGAACACGTCGCCGATCGCATAGGCGGTCGACAGCGACACGGCCGCGGCACCGATGATGCACGCGTCGAGCAGCGCCACCGCGAACAGCGTCGCGCTCGTGCGGCCCGCGTATTTCTCGAGCCCTGCGATCACGCCGCCGGCGTCGGTGAAGTTGCCGAATTCCGGATGACCCGCGAACAGCTGGGCCGAGAACGCGATCATCGCAACGGCGCCCACCAGCACGAAGGCGATACCGATCCACAGGTCGGCCTTTTCATACTTCATGAAGCGCGGCGTGATGCGCTTGTCGATCACGTAGCTCTGCTGGAAGAACAGCTGCCATGGCGCAACCGTCGTGCCGACGATGCCGATCACGAGCAGCATCACGTCCGACAGCTTGGCGTGCGCGGGCCAGTTCGGCACGAAGAAATCGCGCGTCATCTGCGCGACCGGCGGATGGATCGACACGAGCACCGGCACGAGCAGCAGGCTCAGCAGGCACAGCCCGATCGCGAACCGCTCGAAGCGCCTGAAATCCCCGGTACTCACCGCGGCCATCGTCAGCGCGGCGGCCACGCACACGCCGGCCACCTTCGGCAGCCCGAAGAAATCCAGCACGAACGTGATGCCGATGAACTCGGTGACGATGGTCAGCGCATTGAGCAGGAACAGGTCGATCACGCTGAACGCACCCCAGAACTTGCCGAAGCGCTCGAAGATCAGGCGTGCATGGCCGACGCCCGTGACCGCGCCGAGGCGCAGCACCATTTCCTGGTTCACATACAGCACCGGTACGAGCAGCAGCAGCGTCCACAGCAGCGTCGTGCCGTAGTTCTGGCCGGCCTGCGTGTAGGTGCCGAATGCGCCGGCGTCGTTATCGCCGACCATCACGATCAGGCCGGGGCCGATGATCGCGAGCAGCGTGCGCAGGCGCGCCCACCACGTGCCGCGTGCACCGGTGTCGTGACGTGCGATCGTACCGAGCGCACCGCGGATGTCGCCCAGGTGGGCTTCGTCGAGAACGGCGCTGCGTTCGGCGGCGATCGGTGGAGAAACGTTGGATGGCGTGGACATGATTTATTCCGTACGGCTAATGGTTATCTGATGAGCGTGTGACCTTGGAATGCGCGCGGGGCGGCCGCTCGATGGCGGCCGCGCGTGCGCATGCCGAGGCGCGCTCGGCGCTTCTTTCAGTGGAACAACGATTTCAGCTGGTTCAGCAGGCGGGAGAACACCCGCGGACGGGCGTCGAGCGTCAGCATCCCGTCGTAGTGGGGACGCGATTCCGTGACGTGCGGAAGGTTCGACAGCAGAAGGCCGAAGTTCATGGTCTGGCTCCGTGCGGCGACGGCAGGCGTGCCGGCCGCGTGGTGGGTGCGGGGCCAGTCCGGGGCCTGAACGATGTGTCAGGCTAGTCGGCCGGATTGTCCCTGCGACCCGGGTTCAAAAGGGTCTGTGCGTGTAACGGGCATAAGGGACAACTGTCACTGTCGTTCATGGTGGCTCCTGTGCGATGTTCCGGAGAACACGGTTGACCGCCGACCGGTTTGGCAGCCGGCATTCGCGAACCCGGAAAAGGCGTGCGCGAACGCGGCCGCCTGCCAGGCGGCGGAGAAACCGGACGGCGCATGCGAAAACGCATCACGCTAACCGGCGCGAATCAGGGTGCACGTAGGGGGTTACTGCGGAATACTGCTGCGCGCACCGTTTGCCTGGGGGACAAACGGCGGCTTCGATGAGGCGCGGACGTCGGTCGCTCAGGCGGAAATTTCGGTCGAAGATCGACTACTGCAGGCGTCCAAGGCGGCGGCCCCAAGAGTGAAGATGCCGGATTCTATGGACCGCCCGAAAGTGAAGTCAACCCCTCGAAACCCCATTTCTCGAAATAAAATTCCCGCTTTGCGGCGTTGAAAGATTTGCCCTTGAAACCACGCGCCGAAACCTTTCAGCGCGTCACGAAACGGTCATCCATCGATGCGCGCGAACAACGACGCGGCCCCCGTCGTCGTCCCAACCTCGCCGGTCCCGCGCCGGAACGGACCGCCGCGGCGCTCGCACAACGCGCGTCGCTTTTTATGCGTTTTTTACTTGCACCGCAGCAAAAGTCACGACTACAATCCGCCCCAATTCATCAAGGGAGTCCCTCCGTGGACACATGTTCTAGTTGCAGTTGGATGCCGGTCCAGGCCGGCCAAGCCATCGCGAGATAGCAGCCAGACGCATGTCTTTCGCCGCTAACTCGCATTCGTCGGGTTAGCGCGCTTCCCCCCCGAGCCGGCCATCGCCGGTTCGTCCGTTGCACGCTCCATTACGTTCCACCCTCCGACCGCAGGCCGCGTCATGCGCCCGCGCTCGAACACGTCGTCCGGCATCCGCCGGACCGGACGGAGGCAGCGTCATGTTTTTTCAATCGTTCGCGGTCAGACTCAAGCGCATCGTGCATGTCGCGTGCGACCGCTCGTTCGTTTCCGGCCTCTCGCCGCTCGCCCACGCATTCAGCAACTGGCGCGGCACGGCGCTCGCCCATGTGCCGGCCGTGCCCCGCCCGCTCGACTGCGCACTGGTCGCCGCGATGGCGGCCGCGATCGCGCTCGTCGCGCTGCTGTGCTCGGCCGCGTCGCGCCTCGGCTTCGCGCAGGTGTGGCGCGTCGGCGGCTGGTTGCCGTAAGCCCCGCACCGCGCGGCGGTGCGTTGTGCCACGTACCGCCGCGCCACGCTTTCCGCACGACGTTTTCGTTTCTTCAGCCCAACTAATCAAACCACCGACGGAACCCACATGAAGAACTACCTCGAACCTGTCCCGCGCAAGCCGCGCCTCAAGGCGCTCGCCGCGCTGCTGCTGTCGCTCGCCGCCGCGCCCGCGTTCGCGCAATCGTCGCAGCCGGCCGCGGCCGAACCGGCGGCCGGCGCCAGCGATGCCGCCGCTCCCGTACAACAGGCCGCCGATGCTGCCGCGCCCGCCCCCACCGGTTTCTGGGAGCGCTCGAACCTGCTCGGCAACATGGGCGGCCTGCGTGACCTGCTCGGCGATCACGGCGTCACGCTGAGCCTGCAGGAAACCAGCGAGTACCTGTACAACACGTCCGGCGGCACGAATCGCGGCGGCGCGTACCAGGGGCTCACGCAATTCGGTTTCAACGTCGACACGGGCAAGGCGATCGGCCTGCCGGGCGGCACGTTCAACGTGTCCGGGCTGCAGATCCACGGCACCAACCTCACGCAGCGCTACCTGCAGACGCTGCAGACCGCGACCGGCATCGAAGCGAATTCGACCACGCGCCTGTGGGAGCTCTGGTACCAGCAGGCGTTCCTCGACGGCAAGGCCGACGTGAAGATCGGCCAGCAGAGCGTCGACCAGGAATTCATGGTGAGCCAGAACGCGGCGACGTTCATGAACGCCACGTTCGGCTGGCCCGTGCTGCCGTCAACCGACCTGCCGGCCGGCGGCCCCGCGTATCCGCTGTCGTCGCTCGGCGTGCGGCTGCGCGTGAAGCCGGCCGACGCATGGACCGCGATGATCGGCGTGTTCGACGGCAACCCGGCCGGCCGCACCGACGGCGACGCGCAGGTACTGAACGCGCACGGCACCAACTTCAACCTGCGCAGCGGCGCGTTCGTGATCGGCGAAGTGCAGTACGCGCTGAACGCGCCGCCGGCCGATCCGAAGGCGCCGCAGCCGGCCGGCCTGCCCGGTACCTACAAGCTCGGTTTCTGGTATCAGTCGCAGCACACGAACGACCCGCGCTACGGCACCGACGGCCTGTCGCTCGCGAATCCGGCGAGCAACGGCATTCCGGCGACGCATCGCGGTAACTACAGTTTCTATGCGGTCGCGGACCAGATGGTGTGGCGGCCGTCAGCGGACAGCCCGCGCTCGGTCGGCGTGTTCGCACGCGTGATGGGCGCGCCGGGCGATCGCAATACCGTCGATTTCGCCGCCAATGCAGGCGTGACGCTGAAGGCGCCTTTCAAGGGACGCGACAACGACGTCGCGGGCCTCGCGGTCGGCTACACGAAGATCGGCTCGCATGCGCGCGGCCTCGACGGCGACACCGGCGTCTACACGACGCCCGGCTATCCGGTGCGCCGCGCGGAGACGGTCGTCGAGGCGACCTATCAGTACCAGGTCACGCCGTGGTGGCAACTGCAGGCCGACCTGCAGCACTTCTTCCGTCCGGGCGGCGGCATCCCGAACCCGAACGCGGCCGGTGCGCGCATCGGCGACGAAACGGTGGTCGGCGTGCGCACGACGATCACGTTCTGACGCATCCTGTATGCAAACACGGGCCGGACGGCCGCTCGCGCGACAGTCCGGCCTGTGCGTTTGCCTGCAACGCGCGGCACGCGCCGCGCGTCACTCGCCGTACAGCCCGAGCAGTTTCAGCGTGACGCCGTTGGTCCAGCCGAAGCCGTCCTGCAGCGGATATTCTCCGCCCCCGCCGCCGCCCGTGCCGGCGCCTTCGACCACGTACTTCTCGACGAGCTTGCCTTCGGTTGCATACACATGCTTCACGTCGGACAGGAAACGCGTGCCGATATCCTTCGCGAGCGCCGGTTCGCCGTAACGGCGCAGCCCTTCGATCGCGATCCACTGCAGCGGCGCCCAACCGTTCGGCGCGTCCCATTGCTGGCCGGTGTTCGCGGTCGTGGTCGCAAGGCCGCCCGGCTGCAGCAGCGTGTTGCGTACCTCGCGCGCGGTCGCCTTCGCGCGCTCGGGCCAAGCGACACCCGCGAACAGCGGATACAGCGCAGCAGCCGTCACGCCGTCGCGTGGCTTGCGCAGTTGCCAGTCGTAGTCGCCGTAGTAGCCGTGGCGGTTCCACAGATAGTGGTTGATCGCGGCCGCGCGCCGCGCTGCCCGCGCTGAAAAATCGCTCACGCATGCGACGTCGTGCGTCACCGTACAGCCCTTCACGATCGTCGTCTCGAGATGGAACATCAGGCTGTTCAGGTCGACCGGCACGATCGACGTCGTGCGGATCGTCGCGAGCGTCTTGCCGTCGCCGAACCAGCGCGAGCTGTAGTCCCAGCCACTTTCGGCACCCGCGCGCAGGTCGCGGTACACATCGTTCGCCGGACGGCCGGGCGCCGACTTCGCGGTCGTCACGTCCTCGAGATACGACTCGTCGCGCGGCGTGTCGCTCGCATCCCAGTAGCGGTTCAGCACCGCGCCGTCGGGCATCGCGACCACGTTGCGGGCGGCCTGCCCGCGCGGCGTCGTGGTTTCGCCCTGCATCCAGTACGCATGTTCCTTGCGCAGTTGCGGCAGGTATTTCTGGTAGACCTTGTCGCCTTCGGCCTGAGCGGCGAGCGTGACCATGTACGCGAAGAACGGCGGCTGCGAGCGGCTCACGTAGTACGTGCGGTTGCCGTTCGGGATGTGCCCGATCGTGTCGATCAGGTGGGCGAAGTTGTCGAGCATGTCGTCGACGAGATCCTCGCGCCCCGACACCTGCAGCCCGAGCATCGTGAAATAGGTATCCCAGTAGTAGCCTTCGCGGAACCGGCCGCCCGGCACGACGTACGGCTTCGGCATCGGAATCAGCGAACTGTAGGGTGGCACCGTCGTGCTCGTGCGCGTGAGTTGCGGCCACAACCAGTCGATGTGCTGGCGCAGCGTCTGGCCGGGCGGCGGCGTCACGCCGCCTTCCGGGGGCGGCGTGAAGTGCTGGCCGACGAACGCCTTCAGCGAGAAGCCCGGTTGCGATTTCTGTTGCTGATACAACTGCATGATCGTCGCGGGATCGGTATCGGGCGTCGCGTCGACGAAGGTCTTCTGGTCGGGATAGATCTGCGCGGTCTGCACCGCGACGAACAGGTCGCCGTAGAGCTGGCTCGGCGGCGGCAGCACCGTGCCGGACGCGGGGCCCGCGACCGCCGCGGTCGGCACGGCGGACTGGCCGGCCGCTTGCGTGGCGGCCTGGTTCGCATTGTCGGCCTGCGCGGCACAGCCGGCGACGGCGAGATACGCGACGGCCAGTGCGGCCGCCCAGCGCAGACGCGGCGCGGGTGGAGCTGAACGAGACGAGAGACTGGGTGACAAGCGGGATGCAATCGATGCGGCACGACGTGACGTCATGACGTGTCCCCTCCTTTCGATGGTGAGTGGATCGGCACGAGGTCTCGTTCGCGCGCGCGCTCGTCTCGATGGCCCTCGATCGATGCGCGTCGTTGTATCCGGAATGCGAGTGAGGTCGACTGTCGCATGAAACGCGCACCGCACGCAAGTTTCGCGGTCGCGACTGCGGGCCGATGTCATGTGTCATGTCACGCGCCGCAGTCGTCTCTTCTTTCACAAGCGGTAACAGGAACGACTGTTGCAACATGCGGAACAACTGGTGTCGCACGTGACGCAACGACCACATTGTGGGCATAATGGCGTCTTTACCGCGCGCCCAGCCCATGTCGCCCGTCTTTCTAGCACCGCTCATCGTTGCCTGTGCGTTGTTCATGGAAAGCGTCGACGCGAACATCATCGTCACCGCACTGCCTGCGATGGCGAGGGACTTCGGGCACAGCCCCGTCACACTGAACATCGCGATCACGGCCTACGTGGTCGGCCTCGGCGTGTTCATCCCGATCTGCGGCTGGCTCGCCGACCGCTTCAGCGCACGCTCCGTGTTCCGCACCGCGATCGGCATCTTCGTCGTCGGCTCGCTGATGTGCGCAGCCTCCAATTCCCTCGGCGTACTCACGTTCGCGCGCTTCATACAGGGCGTCGGCGGCGCGATGATGGTGCCCGTCGGCCGCATCATCATCTTCCGCGCAGTGCCACGCTCCGATCTCGTGCGCGCGATGAACTACCTCGCGATTCCCGCGCTGTTCGGGCCCACGGTCGGGCCGCTCGTCGGCGGCTTCATCACGACCTACCTGCACTGGCGGATGATCTTCTTCATCAACGTGCCGATCGGCATCTACGGGATCTATCTCGCGAGCAAGCACATCGCGAACACGCACGAGCCCGATCCGGGCCCGCTCGACTGGTTCGGCTTCCTGCTGTCGGCAAGCGGCGCCGCGCTGCTGCTGATGGGCCTCACGCTGATCGACGGCTCGCTCACGTCACGCTCGAACGCCGTCACCATGTGCGTGGCCGGCACCGTGATGCTCGCGCTCTACGTGCCGTACGCGCGCCGCAAGGAGCGCCCGGTGCTCGACCTCAGTTTCCTGAAGATTCCCACCTACCACGCAAGCGTCGTCGGCGGGTCGCTGTTCCGCATCGGGCTCGGCGCGGTGCCGTTCCTGCTGCCGCTCGCGCTGCAGGAAGGGCTCGGCATAACCGCATTCCATTCGGGGCTCATCACGTGCGCGTCCGCGCTCGGCGGCGCGGTGAGCCGCTCGACGGCCACGCATACGCTGCGCCGCTTCGGCTTTCGCACTGTGCTGATCTACAACGCGGCATTCGCGGGCCTCGCGATCGCCGCCTATGGCGTGTTCCATCCCGGCATGGCGACCTGGGCGATCTGGCTGATCGTGCTCGTCGGCGGCATCTTCCCCGCGCTGCAGTTCACGAGCCTGAATTCGATGATCTACGCGGACATCTCGCCGCGCGACGCGGGGCGTGCCACGAGCCTCGGCAGCGTCGTGCAGCAGATGTCGCTCGGCCTCGGCGTAACGGTGGCCGGCCTCGTGCTGCATGTGTCGCACTGGCTGCAGGGTCATCAGACGATGATGTGGTCGGATTTCTGGCCCGCGTTCGTCGTGGTCGGGCTGTGCTCGTTCGCGTCGATTCCGATCACGCGGCGGCTGCCGCCCGGCGCCGGCGACGAAGTCGCGCGCGGCAAGCGGCAATAAGTGGCGGGGATGTCGGGGCGTTGCATGACGGCCCGGAGAAACGCGTGCCGCGGCATGACACGTCGGCACGGCAGTCCGAGAAAAACCGGAAAGACAAAAAAAATCAGCGGACATCCACACGGGGCCGGTGCACAGCCGCATGGATGTCCGCTCAGGGCTCCGGGTCTCCCGATGGGGGTTGAGAATCCCGGCTTCGCTTCCTGCGTGCCATTGACGTATGTGCGTCGGAAGCGGAATCGTTGCGCACGCTTAGCGTTGCGCCATGAACTGCACTATAGGGAAACTCGCGCAACGCGTCTGTCAAGCATTGTCAGACGCGCCGCAGCGGCACGCCGCACGTGTGCGCCGCATTCGCGCTAAAGTGGTGCCCGACCTCCACCCTCAGCCGCCATTCCGATGCTTACGCTCTCGCCCGCCGCCGCCCGCGCGCTGCATCTCGCCGCACAGGGCCTGCTGACGCCGCCCCGCCGCAAGGCGACCAAGTCCGACGTGCTCGACACGATCCGCCGGATGGCGCAGTTGCAGATCGACACCATCCACGTCGTCGCGCGCAGCCCGTATCTCGTGCTGTTCAGCCGGCTCGGCGATTTCGCGCCGCAGTGGCTCGACGAACATCTCGCCGAGGCGCGCCTGTTCGAATACTGGTCGCACGAAGCGTGTTTCCTGCCCGTCGAGCAATTCGGCCTGATGCGCTACAAGATGCTCGATCCGTCGGGGATGGGCTGGAAATACGCGGCCGACTGGCATGAGCAGCATCGTCCCGACATCGAGCGGCTGCTCGCGCGGATTCGCGACGAGGGTCCGGTGCGGTCGGCCGATTTCGTTCGCGAGGATGGCGTGAAGGGCAACGGATGGTGGGATCGCAAGCCCGAGAAGCGTCACCTGGAGGTGCTGTTCACGACGGGCGACCTGATGGTGTCGGAGCGCCGCAATTTCCAGCGCGTGTACGACGTGCGCGAGCGCGTGCTGCCCGACTGGGACGACACGCGCGACCTGCCGCCGCGCGACGCCGTGCTGCCCGCGCTGCTCGACTACACGTGCCGTGCGCTCGGCGTCGTGCGCGCCGACTGGGTGGCCGACTACTACCGGCTGCCGCGCCGTTCGTACCGCGCGGAGCTCGAGCGGCTCGCGGACGCGGGCGACCTGATTCCGGTGGAGATCGGCGACTGGAAGGAACCGGCCTACGTGCATCGTTCGCTCGACGCGTTGCTGCCGGCCGCCGCGGCCGACACGCTGCGCTCGACGGTCACGACGCTGCTGTCACCGTTCGATCCGGTCGTATGGGATCGGCGGCGCGCATCGACGCTGTTCGATTTCGACTACACGATCGAGTGTTATACGCCCGGGCACAAGCGGCGCTACGGCTATTTCTGCCTGCCCGTGCTGCATCGCGGCCGGCTGGTCGGCCGCGTCGACGCGAAAGCGCATCGCACGCTCGGCACGTTCGAACTGAAGGCCGTGCACGTCGAGCCGGGCGTGCGGTTCGGCACGGGGCTCGCGGCCGACGTCGCGAAGGCCGTGAAGAAACTCGCGGCGTGGCACGGCACGCCGGAGGTGACGGTCGCGCATGCGCCGCCGGCCCTCGTACAGGCACTAGCGCGCACCTGACGCCGCGTGCCGCCGGCACGCTAACCGAGCATGTGGATGCCGGCGTCGATATAGTGCGTGCCGCCGGTAATCGCCCGTGCACCGTCGCTCGCAAGGAACGCGCAGAACGCACCGACGTCGTCGATATCCAGCGCGTGATGCAGCGGCGCCCGGCGCGCGGTGTCGTCGAGCAACCGGCCGAAGTCCGGCAGGCCCAACGCCGCGCGCGTCGGCAGTGCGCCCGGCGAAATCGCGTTGACGCGAATGCCCGTGCCGCCGAGTTCGGCCGCCAGGTACCGCACGCTCGCTTCGAGCGCGGCCTTGACCGGCCCCATCACCCCGTAGTTCGCGACGACCTGCTCCGCGCCGAGATAGCTCATCGCCATGAGGCTCCCGCCTCGCGTCATCAGCGGCTCGGCAAGCCTCGCCATCCGGATGAACGAATGGCACGAGGTATCCATCGCCAGCGAGAAGCCTTCCGGCGAACTATCGACCACGCGGCCGTGCAGATCGGCCTTCGGTGCATACGCCACCGAATGCAGCACGAAGTCGATCGCGCCCCATTGCACTGCAATCGCGTCGAACACCGCCGCCATCTGGTCGGGCCGCCCGACGTCGAGCGGCATCCGGATCGGCGCGTCGAGTTGAGCGAACAGCGGCGCGACGTGCGGCAAGGTCTTCTCCGACTGCCAGGTCACCGCGAGCGTGGCGCCCGCCCGGCAAAACGCACGCGCGCATCCCCACGCGATGCTCTGCTCGTTCGCGATGCCGACGACGAGCCCCCGCTTGTGTCGCAACGTCATGCCGCCCTCCGTGTCGATCCGCGCCGGCCTAGCGCTGTGCCGCGATCCATCGCGCGATGTCCGGCCACACCGTCGTCAGCGTGCGCGAGCCCATGAACAGGCCGATATGGCCGCCCGGCACGAGCCGGCTCTCGATCCGCGACGCGGGCGTCCCGAGACGGTCGCGCGCCCCGAACACCTGCTCCGGCGTCGTGATGTCGTCGGCCTCGCCGGCGAGCAGATAGGTCGGGCACACGACGTCCTTCAGGTCGAGCGTGCGCCCGAGCGCGACGAACGTACCGTTCGCGAGCCGGTTTTCCTTGAAGATCTGCACGATCGCCTGCAGGTACCAGCGCCCCGGCAGGTCGATCGGGCTTTCGTACCAACTCGCGAACACCTCGCGCTTGCGCAGGTATTCGGGATCGTCGAGATGTTCGTACAGGTCGACGTGCTCGGTCAGATAGTGCTGATCGGGATGCATGTTCTTCCAGCCGCGCAACATGAAGCGCCCGCGCATCAGTCCGCCGCCCATTGCAACGAGTTCCTCGTAGAACGACGTCGGATACGTGTGCACCATCCGCTTGATCGGGCCGTCGCCCGCGTCGGTGTCGATCGGCGAGCCTGCCAGCACGAGGCTCGCGACCTTGTGCGGGAAGCGCGCCGCATACATCGCGGACATCCAGCCGCCCTGACACAGCCCGACGAGATTCACGCGGCCGCCGAGTTCGTCGACGCACACGTTCAGCTCGGCCAGATACTGGTCGATCTCGAGGTCCTTCATATCCTCGGTGGCCGAGCGCCAGTCGGTCAGGTACAGGCGCGTCACGCCGTGCTCGCGCAGCGTCTGCATCAGGCTCTGCCCCGGCTGGTAGTCGGCGATCATCGCGCTGTGCCCCGCATACGGCGCATCGACGATCGTCGGCAACCCGTGTGCCGGCGCGACCGAATAATCGCGAAACGTCATCGTCCGCAGCGCCAGCAACGGCCGGTTCGTCGACGCCAGCGCCGGATGCACCTCGAAGTGGAGCTTCTCCTCTTCCGCGAGGAAACGGAGATTGCGCGCGGCGATCTCGGAGCCGGCCGCAAACATCGCGGTGGCAGCGGCCATCGGCCAGAAAATCGGCAGCGCGGGGGCGCTGACGGCAGGGGAAGAAGTGTCGCGTGCTGTCATCGAAGGTCTCACCGGGTCGGATACCGCGTGGAAGGGATCGCGTCGTCCAGCACGCGGCGCGTGTGCCGCGCGATCATCAGATTTTCGTCGGTCGGGATCACGCGCACCGTCACGCGTGACGCGTCGCTCGAAATCACCGGCAGGCCGGCGGCGTTCGCCGCGTCGTCAAGCACGACGCCGAGCCACGCCGCGCGGCTGCAGATCCGTTCACGCACGCGCGGCGCGTGCTCGCCGATGCCGGCCGTGAACACGAGCGTGTCGAGACCGCCGAGCACGCCGGCCAGTGCGGCGAGTTCGCGGGCCGCGCGGTATGCGAACAGTTCGACCGCGTGCGCGGCCGACGGCGCGTCGCTCGCGAGCAACGTGCGCATGTCGCTCGACACGCCAGACACGCCGAGCAGCCCCGACTCCGCATAGATCAGATGCTCGACCTCGTCGAGCGACCGGCCCGCGTGACGCTGCAGGTACAGGATCACGCCCGGGTCCAGCGCGCCCGTGCGCGTGCCCATCGGCAGCCCGTCAACGGCCGTGAACCCCATCGTCGTCGCGACGCTACGGCCGTTCGCGAGCGCACACAGGCTCGCGCCGTTGCCGAGGTGCGCAACCACCGTCCGGCGTTGTACCCACGACGGATCGAGCGCCGCAAGCGCCGCCGCGATGTACTCATACGACAGCCCGTGGAAACCGTAGCGCACGATTCCCTGTTCGGTCAGCGCGCGCGGCAGCGCGAACTCCCGTTCGAGCGCCGGCACCGTCGCATGGAACGCGGTGTCGAAACATGCGACCTGCGGCAGGTTCGGCGCAACCGCGGCAACCGCGCGGATCGCGTCGACGTGGTGCGGCTGGTGCAGCGGCGCGAGCGGCGAAAGCGACGCTATCGCATCGAGCACGCGCGCGTCGATCCGCACGGGTGCGGTGAAATACGGGCCGCCGTGCACGACCCGGTGCCCGACGCCGTCGAACGCCGCCTCCCGCCCGACATGAGCCGCGAACCACGCGTGCAGCGCTTCGATCGCGCCTTGATGCCCCGTTCGCGCGACGGGGCCGTCAGCGAGCGTTGCACCGTGCGCATCGGCCACGAACAGATGCGGCGCGTCATGCAGGTTCTCGACCTGCCCGTGCAGGCCCGCATCGAGCGAGCGATCCTCGCGCGTGTCGTAGACCGAGAACTTGAGGCTCGACGAGCCGGCGTTGAGCACCAGTACGGGATATCGCATCGCCGCCCCCGTCAGTGCGCGTCGGCCGCAACCGCCGGCGCGGCCACGGGTACCGCCTTGGCGCGCGCCGCCGCCGCGACGAGCGCCGCGACCGCGCAGCTCGCCAGGCGCGTGCGTTCGCTGTCGGCGCGACTCGTCAGGATCACCGGCACGCGCGCGCCGAGCACGATGCCGGCCGCATCGGCATTCGCCAGGAACGTCAGCTCCTTCGCGAGCATGTTGCCGGCCTCGAGGTCGGGGGCGAGCAGGATGTCCGCATCGCCCGCGACCGCGGAACCGAGATGCTTGAGCCGCGCGGCTTCGGGGCTGATCGCGTTGTCGAGCGCGAGCGGCCCGTCGAGCAGCGCACCGGTGATCTGGCCGCGTTCGGCCATCTTGCACAGCGCGGCCGCGTCGAGTGTCGACGGCAGCTTCGAGCTGACCGTCTCGACCGCCGACAGGATCGCCACCTTCGGCCGGGCGATGCCGAGCGCGTGCGCGAGATCGATCGCGTTCTGCGCGATGTCGGCCTTCTGCTCGAGCGTCGGACGGATATTGACGGCCGCGTCGGTGATGAACAGCGGCTTGTGGTAAGTCGGCACATCCATGATGAACACGTGGCTCAGGCGCCGCCCGGTGCGCAGCCCCGTATCGGCACGCACCACTTCCTCCAGCAACTCGTCGGTATGCAGGCTGCCTTTCATCAGCGCCTGCGCGTCGCCCGCGCGCACCAGCTCGACGGCGCGCGCGGCCGACGCGTGACTGTGCGGCGCATCGACGAGCCGATAGCCGGACAGGTCGACGCCGAGCGTCGCGGCGAGCGCCGTGATCCGCGCCACCGGGCCGACCAGGACGGGCACCACGATACCGGCACGGGCGGCGGAGACGGCCGCGCGCAGCGATACCTCGTCGCAAGGATGGGCGACCGCGACCGTCACCGGACCCAATGCACGGCAACGCTCGACCAGCGCTTCGTATTTCTGATGCGTGCGGAAATCGCTCATCGACACCCCCTTCGCAATGATCACGTGAACGGATTCTGGTGCGGGACCGGGCGAAATCGTTTGATTCTCGTCAATCGTTTCAGGTGAAGTCCCGATAGCATGAAGCCGCACGATGACATCCGGATGGCCACGACGCCGCCCCTGACATGCACATACGCGAAATCCGCTCGAAGATCGCCAGTACCTCGTCCACGCGCAAGATCACCAAGGCGATGGAAATGATGGCGCGCACCAAGATGGCGAGCGCGCAGCGACGCGCGCGCGAGTTCCGCCCGTACGCGGCGCGCATCGGTGCGATGGCCGAACGCGTGCTGCGCGATCGGCCCGACCACGTATCGGCGCTGATGGCGCGACGCGATACCGTGCGCCGCGTCGGGCTGATCGTCGTCAGCACCGATCGCGGGCTGTGCGGCCCGCTCAACGCGCGGCTGCTCGTCGAATGCGTGGATGCGCTCGAACGCTGGGACCGGGCCGGCATCACATGCGAACTGAGCGTGATCGGCGCGCGCGGTATCGCGCCGCTACTTCGCCACGGCGCGACCATCGCGGCGCGTGCGAGCGGCCTGGCCGCCGAGCCGCACTTCGAGCAGTTGCTCGGCGCGCTGCTCGTGCCGCTGACCGCGTTCGTCAACGGCGAGCTCGACGAAGTGCATGTTGCCTACAACCGGCTGACGAGCCCGCTCGCGTACGAGCCGCGCATCGATGCGATGCTGCCGATCGCGGGGCTCGACACCGGCGCACCGGTCAACGGCGCGCCGGCGGCCGATTATCTCTACGAGCCCGCGCCCAAACCGGTCGTGGACACGTTGCTGCTGCGCTACGTCGAGGCGACGCTCTATCAGGCCGTCGTCGAAAACTACGCATGCGAGCAATGCGCGCGGATGTTCAGCATGCAGACCGCGACGGACAATGCCGACCGCGTGTTGCGCGAACTGCGGCACCTGTACCAGAAGACGCGACAGGCGCAGATCACCACCGAGCTGTGCGAAATCGTCGCCGGCGCGGCGGCAGTCTGAAGGAGTGCATATGAAGACGTCGATGAGGCTCGACATCGTGAGCGTGGAAGCGGTGCTGTACGCGGGCGACGCGCATTTCGTCGTCGCCCCGGGGGAAAGCGGGGAACTGGGGATCTACCCGCACCACGCGCCACTGCTCACGCGACTCCGGCCGGGCGTCGTGATGCTCGTCGATGCGCCGACCGGCGAGCGTCGTCGCCTCCTCGTCGCGGGCGGCGTGCTGGAGGTCAGCCGCGACGGCGTGACGCTGATCGCCGATCACGCGCTGCGCACGCCCGAACTCGACGATCTGCGCGCACGCGAAGCGCGGCACGCGGCCGACGACTGGCGCCGGCGCTACGCGCAAGAAAACCGGCGCGCATTCGATTTCGCATCGGCCCGCGCGGAATTGACGGAAGAAATCCGGCGCTTCTTCACGATGGCGCTGCGACAACAGGCGTCGTACGACAAACCGGGCAGCGCCGGCTAGACACCGGCTCCGGTGCGTCGCTCAGTCGCGCAGCTTGCGAAAACGCGGCGTACCGTCTTCGAGGTTTCCGTTGAACATCGCTTCCGGCCGCACCCACAGCCCGCGCGCATGCGGCCACAGATGCTCGTACACGACCACCGATTCCTCGGTTTCGGAATGGCGGGCAACGCCGATATAGCGATACAGCCCGCCCTTGTAGTGGCGATGCGTCGCGAGCTGTTCGGCTTCCTGTTCGGTCATGGTATGCGTCTCTTCGGCAAAAACGGAAAGCGCGTATTGTATGCGCTGCGCCGCGCGTCAGCGTTTCGCGTAGATATCGGGGCGGCGGATCTCCATCAGCCGCTCGGGATTCGCGGACGGCCCGAAGCCGACCGGCCGGTACAGTTCGTGCGCGTCGGTCGTCACGAGCATGATGCGGCGCAGGCGCTGCACCATCTCCTGCGCGAACACGTGGTCGATCAATGCGCGGCCGTAGCCGTTGCCGCGTTCGGCCGGCAGCACGAACACGTCGCACAGGTACGCGAACGTCGCGTGATCGGTGACGAGCCGCGCGAACCCGACGAGCCGGTCGCCGACGTACGCGCCGAAGCACAGTGAACCTTCGATCGCTCGCTCGACCACATCGCGCGGAATGCCCTGCGACCAGTACGCGTCGCGATGCAGGAAGTCGAAGATCGCGTCGATGTCGAGTTCGCGCTTGTCGGTGGAAAATCTCAGCGTGGCGGGGGTGGCAGCGGGCACGTCTGTTCTCCGGTCGGGGGGAAGGGGAAGCATCGACGATACCGCGCTGTGCGGTGGGCTACAAGCGGGACGACCAACCCGCCGCGGCCCGACGGATGCGCATCCTCACGCCGGACGGTGGCAAGCAGCCCAATACTGTCACCCGGCAACCTGTACGGTAACCCGTACATATTTCATCGCCGTGCTATACTTGTACAACCATATGTACAAGTGAGGCAGATCATGCGCACGATTCATTTTTCGGATGCCCGCGGCAATCTGAAGACGGTCATCGACCAGGTCGTCGACGATGCGGACGTGACGCTCATCACGCGCCGCGATGCGCCGAACGCCGTCATCATGTCGCAGGACTACTACGACAGCCTGATGGAGACGGTTCACTTGCTGCGCTCGCCTGCCAACGTCGCCCATCTCGAACGTTCGATCGCGCAACTGCGCAAGGGCAAGGCGAAAGAACACAAGCTCGCCGAGGATGATGAATGAGCGTACGCCGCGTGCTCTTTACTTCCGACGCGTGGGACGACTATGTCTATTGGCAGGGGCAGGATCGCAAGACGCTCAAGCGCATCAACCAGCTCATTCGCGAAGCCCAGCGAACACCGTTCGAAGGCATCGGCAAACCCGAACCGTTGAAGGCCAATCTGTCCGGCTTCTGGTCTCGCCGTATCGACGACACGAACCGCCTGGTCTACGAGGCTGACGATCTTCAGATCAGCATCGTGTCCTGCCGCTACCACTACGAGTAGCCACGCGCCACCCTGTCACACGCGTCGCGCTTGCCCGCTTACCCGCGCACGCATTTCGGTGGATCATGTAGCCCGTGCCGGCCTGTCGCAACCGACCGCGCACGCCGACAACGACCGACCGGAAGGAGACACCCGATGCACGACCGCGCCGCACTCACCGCCTCTGCCCCCCGCCTTGCCCTCGCGCGCCGCTCGGCATGCTGGCTCGCCATCCTCGCCCTTGCGTCCGCGGCGCTGCCGGCCGAAGCGGCCGAACTGCGCGTGATGATCTCCGGCGGCTTCACCGCTGCGTACCGGCAACTGGGCCCCGGCTTCACGGCCGCATCCGGCGACACGCTCGACACGATCTCCGGCCCGTCGATGGGCCAGTCCAAGGAAGCGATTCCGAACCGCCTCGCGCACGGCGAGAAAGCCGACGTGCTGATCATGGTCGGCTACGCACTCGACCAGTTGATCAAGGAAGGCAAGGTGATCCCCGCATCGCGCGTCGAACTCGCCGATTCGCGGATCGGCATGGTCGTGCGCGCCGGCGCGCCGAAGCCCGACATCGGCACCGTCGAACAATTGAAGGACGTGCTGCTGCGCGCGAAATCGGTTGCGTATTCGGACAGCGCGAGCGGCGTCTACGTCGAGAAGGAAATGTTCCGGAAACTCGGCATCGAGGATCAGGTGAAGCCGAAGGCGACGATGGTGCCGCGCATCCCGGTGGCATCCGTCGTCGCGAACGGCGACTACGAAATCGGCTTCCAGCAGGTCAGCGAACTGCTGCCCGTGCCGGGCGTCACGTATGCGGGCAAGGTGCCCGAATCCGTGCAGTCGGTCACGCGCTTCGCGGGCGGCATTCCGGTCGGCGCCGATCATCCGGACGACGCGAAGAAGCTGCTCGACTATCTCGCGTCGCCGCAGGCTCAGCCGGTCGTGCGGGCAACGGGCCTCGATTCGGTGACAATGTCACCCGCTCAATAAACCTGCCACGCCGCTTCATGCCCTACCGCCTCATTGCATTCGACTTCGACGGCACGCTCGCCGATTCGCTCGACAGTTTTCTAGCGGCGCTGTCGGAAGCATCACGCCTGCACGGCTTTCGCGACGCCTCGCCCGAGCTGCGCCCGGCGCTGCGCGGCATGTCGGCGCGCGACATCATCCGTGCGCTCGACGTGCCGATGTGGAAGGTGCCGCGCGTGACGATCGACATGCGCCGCCTGATGCAGCCGCGCGTCGCGAACGTGATGCTGTTCCCCGGCGTCGACGCAACCTTCGATGCGCTCGCCGCGCGCGGCATCCGCATCGCGATCGCCACGTCGAATACCGAGGCGATCGTGCGCGACCGCCTCGGCCCGCGCGCCTGCGGCCGCGTCGATCATTTCGCGTGCGGCATTCCGCTGTTCGGCAAGGCGCGCCGCCTGCGCGCGCTCGTTCGCGAGGCCGGTGTGCGCACCGACGAAGTGCTGTATGTCGGCGACGAAATCCGCGATGCCGACGCGGCACGGCGCGCGCACATCGCGTTCCAGGGCGTCGCGTGGGGCTACACTGCACCCGACGCGTTGCAGGCGCATTGCGCGACGCCGTTGCTACCGCGCCTCGACGCGTTGCTCGATCGCGTGTGACGCGTTCGAGTGCATCGCATGCGCGACTCGATACGTCGCTCGACGGGCACGACACAGCGGCAACACGATGAAATGCGGATGACATGTTCGTGCATCCCGCACGCCGCAGGCGCGCAAAAATTGCCGCCGCGACACCGGCAGCAGGTACGCAATACCGGTCCGCGCACTCGCGCATCGATTCGTCTTACCAACCGTTACACAAGCCACAGCACGGTTGCACCTGCTACCCGACCACCCTCCTAGAATCAGTCGGGCCGGGAAACACTTCGACCGGCGCCGCGGCAGAGCGGCGGTCGAATCCGGCCCGGGCGCGCCCGGTCTCTCGCACAGCTACGGATCATGTCATCCGTCTTTTAACCAGAGCCCCGATCGAAAGGAGGTCCCATGAACCGCTTTCCCCACATCTCGCGCCTTGCTTTGTCTGCCGCTGGCCTGCTTCTCGTCGCCGTGACGGCGACCGCGCAAACCGCGCAACCGGCACCGTCCGCGCCGGCCGCTGCCGCGACGCGCATCCACGAAGCCGACCAGGCCTTCATCACCGACGGCACGAAAACCGTGTCGACGCAGCACGACGCGGCGCGCATCGCCGATTCGCGCACGTCGGACAGCCAGGTGAAAGCCTTCGCGCAACGCGTGTCGACCGACGATGAAAAGATCATCCAGGCGATGCGCGCGGCGAGCCCGCGCGGCGTCGACGTGCCGGCCAACGACCCCGACACGGCCGCACTGGACAGCATCAAGAGCCTGCGCGGCGCCGAGTTCGACAAGGCGTACATCGAGCAGGTGGCGCTCGCCGGCCAGCAGAAGGCGATCTCGGCATTCCAGGCCGAAATCGCATCGGGCCGCGACACGAAACTGAAGGAAGTCGCACGCCAGTCGCTGCCGATCCTGCAGAAGCACTACGCGGACGCGCAGAAACTCGCCGAGCGTCATCACCTCGCATCGGCGCAGTAACACGATGCAGCGCCGCGCCTCGTGCGCGGCGCACCGCTTCCCCCGTCATCGCGCCGCCCGGTTCCGGCGGCGCGATGCACATCTGACTGCATGACCCGGCGCGCAAACGCGCCATACGTCATGCGCTACGCGTCACTTCGCGAGCTTCGCCGCGAGCCGCGCACTCACCTCCGGCCATTCGTCGTCGATGATGCTGAAGCGCACCGAATTGCGCTTGCGGCCGTCCGGCATGATCCGTTCGTGGCGCACGATCCCTTCCTGCTTCGCGCCGAGCCGCAGAATCGCCGCGCGCGATTTCTCGTTCAGCTCGTCGGTTGTGAACTGCACGCGCACGCAATGCAGCGTGTCGAACGCATAGGTCAGCAGCAGCCACTTCGCTTCGGTATTCGCGCGCGTGCGCTGCGCCGATTCGCTCAGCCACGTATGGCCGATCTCGAGCTTGCGATGCGTGCGATCGATCTTCCAGAAGCGCGTACTGCCGATCACGCGGCCCGATGTGCGGTCGACGATCGCGAACGGCATCACGGTGCCGGCCGCCCGCCCCTTCAATGCAGTATCGATATAAGCATCGACCGTCTCCGCGCTCGGCACGGCCGTGACCTTCAGGTTCCACAACTGGCCGTCGGCCGCGGCATCCAGCAGCGCCTGCCGGTCGGATGCGTCGAGCGGCCGCAGTTCGATACGCTCGCCGGTGAGCGTCGGTTGTTCTAGGGAAGATGAAGCGTCGGTCATGACGAGGTTCCGGAAAGTAAGGACGATGGCGGCGAAACGCCCATCATACGGCCGCGTTAACCGAGGTGCGCGGCCAGCCGCCGACGGATCGCCTTCGCCTCCGCGCGTAGCGCAGCGCCGAACGCATCGACGAGCAGGTTCTTCGGCCGGTGCTCGGGCACGATCATGCTGACCCGGTACGGAAACGAGCGCGTGAGCGGCCGCACGTGCAGGTCGCGCCCGACGAAATCGAGCGCGGTCAGCGGATTGACGATCGCCGCGCCGAGCCCTTGCCGCACGAACGCGCACACCGACACGGCCGACGGCGTTTCGACGACCGAGCGCGGCGCGACGCCGAGTTGCGCGAACGCCTCGTCGATCAGGATGCGATACGGATCGTTCAGCGACAGGCTCACGAATGGTCGATCGGCGAGATCCAGCAGATCGATCGCGTCCTGCGCGAGCAGCGGATGGCCGTCGGGCAGCACGCATACTTCGTCGACTTCGAGCAACGGCGTGAGCACGGTGCCGGCCGGCGCGACGTCGTGCTCGGTCAGCCCGAGGTCGTAACGCTGCGCGGTCAGCCACTCTTCGAGCACCGGCGACTCCTGCGTCGCGACCGACACGCTGACGCCCGCATGCGCGCCGTGAAACCGCCGGCACGCGCCGGGCAGGATCGCATGCGAGAACGCCGGCAGCGCGATCACCGACAACTGCCCGTCGCGAAACTCGCGCAGGCGCGCGGCCGTCGCCGCGACGCGCTCGAGCCCCACATACGCGAGCCGCACGTCGTCGAACAGCGTGAGCGCGGCCATCGTCGGCCGCAGCCGGCCGTGCGCGCGCTCGAACAGCGCGAAACCGACGACCTGCTCCATCCGCGCGAGCTCGCGGCTGATCGTCGGCTGCGACGTGTAGAGCATTTCGGCCGCGCGCGTCGTGCTGCCGGTGACCATCAGCGCGCGGAAGACCTCGATATGGCGGTGCGTGAGCATGATCGTCTATATCAAATATGAATCGAATGTCGATAAACAGGCATTTTACTGTATAGCCGAACAGGTGCATCATCGACGCTATCCGTTCATTCGATCCGATTCATCCGCCATGTCCCTCGATTCCCGCCAGCTCGCGACGCTCGCGCAGCAATACGGCACCCCGCTGTGGGTGTACGACGCCGACGTCATCCGCGACCGCATCGCCCAACTGCGCCAGTTCGACGTGATCCGTTATGCGCAGAAGGCGAACTCGAACGTCCATATCCTGAAGCTGATACGCGAAGAAGGCGCATGCGTCGACGCCGTGTCGCTCGGCGAGATCGAACGCAGCCTCGCGGCCGGGTTCAGTCCCGCCGGCGAGCCGGAAGGCGTCGTGTTCACGGCCGACCTGATCGACCGCCCGACGCTCGCGGCCGTGCTGAAGCACGGCGTGACCGTGAACGCGGGTTCGCTCGACATGCTCGCGCGGATCGGCGAACACGCGCCGGGCCACCGCGTGTGGCTGCGCGTCAATCCCGGCTTCGGCCACGGCCACAGCAACAAGACCAACACCGGCGGCCCGCAGAGCAAGCACGGCATCTGGATCGACGACGTGCCGCGCGCGATCGAGATCGTGCGCCAGTACGGGCTGAAGCTCGTCGGCATCCACATGCACATCGGTTCGGGCGTCGACTACGGCCACCTGTCGCAGGTGTGCGATGCGATGGTCGATCTCGTCACGTCGCTCGGTCACGACATCGACGCGATCTCGGCCGGCGGCGGCCTGTCGATTCCGTATCGCGACGGCGAGCCGCGCGTCGACGTCGGTCACTACTTCAGCCAGTGGGACGCCGCGCGCAAGCGGATCGAACGGCATCTCGGCCACCCGGTGCGCATCGAGATCGAACCGGGCCGCTTCCTCGTCGCCGAAGCCGGCACGCTCGTCACCGAGGTGCAGGCCGTCAACCGCCGGCCGAAGCACGATTTCGTGCTGATCGACGCGGGCTTCAACGACCTGATGCGCCCGTCGATGTACGGCAGCTACCACGCCGTGTCCGTGCACGCGCACGACGGCGCGCTGCCCGCGGGCCGGCCGCTCGTCGACCTCGCGATCGCGGGGCCGCTGTGCGAATCGGGCGACGTGTTCACGCAGGACGCGGGCGGCGTGGTCACGCACCGCACGCTGCCGCAGCCGCAGATCGGCGACCTGCTGTTCCTGCACGACGCGGGCGCGTATGGCGCATCGATGTCCTCGAACTACAACAGCCGGCCACTCGCGCCGGAAGTGCTCGTCGATCGCGGCACGCCGCGGCTGATCCGCCGCCGGCAGACGATCGACGAATTGCTCGCGCTCGAGACGTTCGCGTAACGCGCGTTCGTCGACACGAAGGCCAACGGCCAGGCTTGCCACTACCGGCAAGCCTGGCCGTTTTGCTTTCCGGTGTGCCGCCGGTTCACCCGCTCGCGATGCGGAGCAACCGCGCGGTCGCACCGTAGCACCTGATGCTTCGCATCGCGCGCAACCGCAGCAGATCGCTTGCGCCACCTTCCGCACGCAGAGAAAAACATTCCACGGCGCGCAGAAAGTGCATGCATCTTTGGAAACACATTCCTTTTTGATGAACCTAAGATTGCCCTCAGTCGCTCAGCATTCGTGTCACCGGATGCGCATCGACGAAGCACCCGGTCCACCCTTTCGCAAAGCCGTACGGGCAATCATGAACACCATGCTTGAACTCTTCGCCGCGCACCGGAACACGTTCGACACGCATGCCGCACGGCCGGCTCATGCGTCACGCGGCGACCACTCGCACTTCACACGCCTTCATCCGCACGCGCGCCGCGCCACCGTCGCACGCGAACGCATGCCGTAACGCACGGCATCACGCACGGCGGCGCACGACACGCGCCGCCACCCGCCGCACCGACTTCCCGCCCACGGCGACGCCGCCCGTCGCCGCGGCTTCGCACACCCTGAATTTTCGACAACAACCACGGAGACGACCATGAAGCACTTCACCCCGACGCTCAAGCAAGGCCTTGCCGCCGCACTCCTCTGCATGGCGGCCGCCACGTCGCACGCGGCGGACCTGCTCGACAGCGTCAAACAGGCCGGCGTGCTGAAGATCGCGCTGGAAGGCACCTATCCGCCGTTCGACTACCGCAACGCCGACGGCCAGCTCGAAGGCTTCGATGTCGACGTCGCGAAAGCGGTGGCCGCGCGCCTCGGCGTGAAGCCGCAGTTCGTCACGACCGAATGGAGCGGGATCCTCGCCGGCCTGCAGGCCGGCAAATTCGACGTGATCGTCAACCAGGTCGCGATTACACCGTCGCGCCAGCAGGCGCTCGACTTCAGCGCACCGTACGTGTATTCGTCGGCGCAACTGCTGCAACGTCAGAACGACACGCGCGCATTCAAGTCGCTCGACGAACTGAAGGGCAAGAAGGTCGGCGTGACGATGGGCAGCAACTACGTCGATCTCGTCAAGACCGTGCCCGCCATCGATCTGCAGGTCTACCCGGGCACACCGGAAAACCTGCGCGACCTCGCGGCGGGCCGTATCGATGCGGCGGTCAACGATCGCCTGATGCTCAGTTACCTGATCAAGAACTCGCACCTGCCGCTGCGCCCGGGTTCCTTGCTGGCGGGCGGCGAGGACCGGATGGGCATCCCGTTCCGCAAGGGCAATCCGAAATTCGCGAAGGCGATCGACGATGCGGTCGCGTCGCTGCAGCAGGACGGCACGCTGAAGAAGATTTCGATGCAGTGGTTCGGCGCCGACACGACCAAGCCGGTGACGCAATAACGCAGCCCGCCCCGCGCCCGCGCGCACGAACGCGCGGGCCGTCCGGCACACAATCAGGAGACACGTGATGGAAGCACTCGAACTGGTCGTTCATACCCTGCCCGTGATGGTCAAAGGCGCGGTGCTCACGCTGAAATTCGCGGTGGCGTCGATGGCGCTCGGCCTCGTCGTCGGGCTCGTGATCGCGATCCTGCGGATCGGCAGCAACCGGCTCGCCGCAGGGCTGGCACAGGGCTACATCAGCCTGATGCGCGGCACGCCGCTGCTCGTGCAGATGTTCGTCGTCTATTACGGGCTGCCCGATCTCGGCATCACGCTCGATCCGACGACCGCCGGCATCTTCACGCTGACGCTCAACGCGGGCGCCTATCTGTCGGAAAGCATGCGCGGTGCGATCCTCGGCATCGGCCGCGGGCAATGGGCGGCCGCGCACAGCCTCGGTCTCACGCATGTGCAGACGCTGCGCTATATCGTCTGCCCGCAAGCGCTGCGCCTCGCGGTGCCGAGCCTCGGCAACACACTGATCAGCCTGATCAAGGACACGTCGCTGGTCTCGGTGATCACCGTCACCGAATTGCTGCGCTCGACGCAGGAAGTGATCGCCGCGACGTTCCAGCCGCTGCCGCTCTATCTCGCCGCCGCCGCGATCTACTGGGTGCTGAGCACGCTGCTTACGCGGCTTCAGGGCCGCGTCGAAACGCGCCTCGCGCTGCCGTCCACGCATTGAACGCGTGCCGCCCATTCAACCCGACCTCAACGACGGACAGAACATGATTACGCTCGACAATGTTTCGAAATGGTATGGCAAGCATCAGGTCCTCTCGGCATGCAGCGCGGCGGTCTCGAAAGGCGAAGTGGTTGTCGTGTGCGGGCCGTCGGGCTCCGGCAAGTCGACGCTGATCAAGACGATCAACGGCCTCGAACCGTTCCAGAAAGGCAGCATCACCGTCGACGGCATGCGGCTCGGCGACCCGGCCGCGAAGCTTGCGCAATTGCGCGCCCGCGTCGGCATGGTGTTCCAGCACTTCGAGCTGTTTCCGCATCTGTCGATCACCGAGAACCTGACGCTCGCGCAGGTCAAGGTGCTCGGCCGCCGCAAGGACGAGGCCGTCGAGAACGCCATGAAGCTGCTCGATCGCGTCGGCCTGAAGGCGCACGCGCACAAGTATCCGGGGCAGTTGTCCGGCGGCCAGCAGCAGCGCGTCGCGATCGCGCGCGCGCTGTCGATGAACCCGGTCGCGATGCTGTTCGACGAGCCGACCTCCGCGCTCGATCCCGAGATGATCAACGAAGTGCTCGACGTGATGGTCGAGCTCGCGCGCGACGGCATGACGATGGTCTGCGTCACGCATGAAATGGGCTTCGCGCGGAAAGTCGCGCATCGCGTGATTTTCATGGACCAGGGTGCGGTGGTGGAGGACGCGGCCAGCGACAGGTTCTTCGCCGCGCCGCGTTCCGAGCGCGCCCGCGACTTCCTCGACAAGATCCTGCACTGACCGCGCAGCGGCGGCCTTGCTTCGATTGATTGACCCTCAAAGGACGACACCTTGAACCACCTGCATTCGACCGACACCGTACTCGCCCACGAAGGCCGTTCGCACGGCCAGCCCGGTTCGCCCGTGAACCCGCCCGTGTATCGCCAGTCGACCCTGCTCTTTCACGGCACCGACGCGCTCGACGCGGTGCGCGGCACGCCGCTCGCGTATGGGCGCCACGGCAGCCCGACCACGCGCGCGCTCGAGAAAGCGCTCGCGCGCCTCGAGGGCGCGCACGCCGCGCTGCTGACGCCGAGCGGCCTCAGCGCGATCACGACCGCGCTGCTCGCGGTGCTGAATCCCGGCGACCATCTGCTGATGGCTGATTCCGTGTACGACCCGACCCGCTCGTTCTGCGATGAAACGCTCGCGCGCCTCGGCATCGAGACGACCTACTACGATCCGTCGATCGGCGCGGGCATCGCGTCGCTGATGCGGCCGAACACGCGTGCGGTATTCGCCGAATCGCCGGGCTCGCTGACCTTCGAGGTGCAGGATATTCCGGCCATCAGCCACGTCGCGCACCGGCACGGCGCCGTCGTGCTGCTCGACAACACGTGGGGAACGCCGCTGAACTTCCGCTCGTTCGACCATGGCGTCGACGTGTCGATTCACGCCGCGACCAAGTACATCGCCGGACACTCCGACGTGCTGATGGGCGCGATCCTGACGACCGAGGCGCTCGCCCCGAAAGTCACGCGCTTCTACCGGCAACTCGGGATGACGGTCAGCGGCGACGACGCTTATCTCGCGCTGCGCGGCCTGCGCACGCTATCGGTCCGGCTCGAGCGGCACCAGCGCAACGCACACGTGCTGACCGAATGGCTCGCTGCACAACCGGAAGTCGCGCGGATCCTGTATCCGGCGCGGCCCGGCGACCCCGGCCATGCGCTGTGGCAGCGCGATTTCACCGGTGCGTGCGGGCTGTTCGGCGTAGTGCTGCATCCGCAGCCCGACGAGGCGGTGCGCGCGCTGCTCGACGGGATGACGTGCTTCGGCATGGGGTATAGCTGGGGCGGCTTCGAAAGCCTGATCATCCCGTCCAATCCGTCGCGCAACCGTACCGCCACACAGTGGGCAGCGGCAGGCCCGCTGCTGCGGATTCATGCGGGGCTCGAGCATCCCGACGACATGATCGCCGACCTCGCCGCCGGTTTCGCCAGAATGCGCGCCGCCGCACTCGCGGAAGCCTGAAGTCCGGCGACGTAGTACAGGCCACCCCGCATCACGTTTTCTTCAACGTTCGCCCCACCCTCATAGCGAGACCATCATGAAAGACACGCTGTTCATTCTTCGCCCCGGCTTTTTCAAGGACTCCGAAGGTCCGTTCTACTGCGGCGACTCCGTTTCCGTCGAAGGGCTGCTGAGCTTCTACCCGCAGCTGCGCGACGCCGTCGACGTCGAATACATCGACGCGCCGCGGCCGCGCGAGCCGATCGTCGCGCTGATCGGCGCGGACAACCAGTCCGCGCCTGTGCTCGTGCTCGGCGACGGACACGCGCCGAAAGACGATGCACTCGCGATTCGCGAGCACGACGGCCGGCGCTTCATCGATTCGCCGGCCGATATCCGACGGTATCTGTCGTCGCAATACGGCGTAGCGCACGTCGCATAAGCGCACCGGCGCGTGCGGCCGAGCGGCCGCACGCTACCTCACCGCCACACGCACGTCGGCGCCCGCCGCACGCCACGCCTTCAGCAGCACCGCTCGCCGCCTCGGATAACGCACATCCAGCCGCTCCAGCTCGACGATGCGATCGGTCCGAAAATGCCGGAAGTCGTTCCGCCCTTCGCACCACGCCGCCAGAATCCGCGCGTCATTGAAATAGCCGAGCGCGAATGGCCACACGATCCGTTCGTCGATCGCTCGCCGGCCTTCGCCCGAATATCGAATCCTGATCTTGCTTTCGGTACGAATCGCCGTGCGCACGGCACCCATGTCGACGATCTCCCGATCCTCGACCGTACGCGGGCCGACGAGCAGTGTCGTGCATTCCATCTCGCGGCGCAGGTCGACCGGTAGCACGGCGGATATTTTCGCGAGCGCATCGGATGCGGCCGTCGTGAGCTGTGCATCGGCGAACTTCCCGACCCAGCGAAAGCCGAGCATCAGCGCTTCGAGTTCCGATTGCGAAAACATCAATGGCGGCAGCATGAAACCGGCACGCAGCACGTAGCCGACACCCGGCTCGCCTTCGATGTCCGCACCCTGCGCCTGCAACGACGCAATGTCGCGATAGACCGTGCGTAGGCTGATGCCTAGTTCTTCAGCCAGCACGCGACCGCTCACCGGGTGGCGGTGGCGTCGCAACAGCTGCAATAGCGAGAGCAGTCGTTCAGCACGCGTCATCGTTCAATGCTGCCATTTTCTGACAGCATTCATTCATAGAATGGGACGCATCTTAATCGATATCAGGACGGCTCCGCATGACTTCCCCGAATCTCGTTCTTCTGTATGTCGAGGACCCGACGCGCAGCGCGCAGTTCTACGAGCGCCTGTTCGAGCGCCGGCCTGTCGCCGCGTTTCCGACCTACACAGCCTTCGCGCTCGACAACGGGCTGCATCTGGGCCTGTGGTCGACCCATGCGAATGACTTCGTGTCGGGCGGCACCGGCCATCGATCGGAGCTGGCATTCATGGTCGACGACGAGCGCGAAGTCGAGCGCCTGTACGACGCATGGAAGGCGCTCGGCGTACCGTTCGAACAACCGCCGATGACGGCCGTGTTCGGTCTGACGTTCCTCGCGCTTGACCCGGACGGCCACCGGTTGCGCGTGTGCATGCCCGACAAATGAGCGCAAGCGTGCGGACCGTCAACCGGTCGCGCCCGCACCTTCATTCAGGCGCGCGTCACCCCGCGCGCTGCACGGGCGCCATTTTCGAGAAGTACTTCGCACCCGCCACGCAGCCGACCACGACGGCCGTCACGACGACCATCGACGGCGGCACCGTCTCGTGCAGCAGCCCGGCCGCCAGCAGGAAGCCGAAGAACGGCTGCAGCAGCTGCAACTGGCCGACGCCCGCGATCCCGCCGAGCGCAAGCCCGCGATACCAGAACACGAAACCGATCAGCATGCTGAACAGCGACACGTACGCGAGCCCCCACAGCGCGGCGGCGTCGACGCCGTCGAACGACGCCGGCCACGTGAGCCATGTAAGCGGCAGCATCAGCGGCAACGACAGCACGAGCGCCCACGAGATCACCTGCCAGCCGCCGAGCTGCCGCGACAGGCGCGCGCCTTCCGCGTAGCCGAGCCCGCACGCGACGATCGCGGCCAGCATCAGCGCATCGCCGACCACCGACGCCTGGCCGCCGTTGCGCAGCGCAAACGCGGCCACCGCGCCGCTGCCGACGATCGAGAAGATCCAGAACGGCAGCCGCGGCCGTTCGCCGCCGCGCCACACGCCGAACAACGCGGTCGCGAGCGGCAGCAGCCCGACGAACACGATCGCGTGCGCGGACGTCACATGCTTCAGCGCGAGCGCCGTCAGCAACGGGAAGCCGACCACCACCCCGAGCGCGACGATGGCCAGCGACACGGCCTCGGCACGCGTCGGCCGCCGCTGCTTCAGCACGACGAGCAGCAGCAGGCCGAGCGCGCCGGCGATCGTCGCACGCGCGAACGTGAGGAACAGCGGGTCGAGCCCCTGCACCGCGACACGCGTCGCAGGCAGCGAGCCACTGAAGATGATTACGCCCAGCAAGCCGCTGAGCCATCCGTCGGTCGTCTTTTGCACGGGAAATCCTGAACGGGGAAAGTGGATGACCGATGATCCGCCGCCCGCGAAAAACGCGTAAGCTACAGCCCAATACAATTCGGACAAACTGTACTGGACAACTGGCCGTACAGTTCATTCTTCGCCATGAGCCATGCCGCCCCGATTCCCGTTCCGCCCGCCCCGACGCGCACGCGCGTGGAAACCGTGATGGATACCTTGCGCGCGCGGATCGCGAGCCGCGCGCTGATGCCCGGTGCGCGCGTGCCGTCGATCCGGATGATGGCCGACGGGCTGGGCGTGTCGAAATCGACGGTCGTCGATGCGTACGAGCGGCTCGCGAGCGAAGGCGTGCTCGTCGCGCGGCGCGGCTCGGGCTTCTATGTGTCGGGGCACGCGCCGCCGCTCGCGCTCGCCGATCTCGGCCCGCGCCTCGATCGCGAGCTCGATCCGCTGTGGCTGTCGCGCCAATCGCTCGAAGCGGCGCCGACGTCCGTGAAGCCCGGCTGCGGATGGCTGCCGTCGTCGTGGCTGCCCGATGAAAGCCTGCGCCGCGCGCTGCGCGCCGTGTCGCGCGACGAATCCGACGCGCTGACCGACTATGCGACGCCGCTCGGCCTGCCCGCGCTGCGCCAGCAGCTTGCCTGGCGGCTCTCGCAGCACGGCGTTCACGCGGAACCCACGCAGATCTTGCTGACCGACGGCGGCACGCACGCGCTCGACCTCGTGTGCCGGCTGCTGCTGGAGCCGGGCGACACGGTCGTGCTCGACGATCCGTGCTACTTCAACTTCCAGGCGCTGCTGCGCGCACACCGCGCGCGGATCGTCAGCGTCCCGTTCACGCCGAACGGCCCCGATCTGGCGCGCTTCGAGCAGGTGCTCGCCGAGCACCGGCCGCGCCTGTACATCACCAACGCGGCGCTGCACAACCCGACCGGCGCGACGCTCGCGCCGCCCGTCGCACACCGGCTGCTGACGCTCGCGGCCGAGCACGGGCTGCTGATCGTCGAGGACGACATCTTCGCGGATTTCGAGAGCACGCCCGCGCCGCGCCTCGCGGCGTTCGACGGGTTGTCGCGCGTCGTATCGATCGGCAGCTTCTCGAAGACGCTGTCGGCCGCGATCCGCTGCGGTTACATCGCCGCACGCCCGGAATGGATCGAGGCGCTCGTCGACCTGAAGCTTGCAACGTCGTTCGGCAACGCGCAGATCGGCGCGAACGTCGTGCACCGGCTGCTGATCGACGGCACGTACCGGCGTCACCTCGACGGCCTGCGCGCGCGTCTCGCCGATGCGATGGGCGAGACGATCCGGCGCCTCGCGCGCGCCGGGCTCGGGATCTGGACGGAGCCGCGCGGCGGCCTGTTCGTATGGGCGCAACTGCCCGACGGGCTAGATGCGGCACGCGTCGCACGCCATGCGCTGGATCACGACGTCGTGCTGGCGCCCGGCAACGTGTTCAGCCCATCGCACAGCGCGACGTCGTACCTGCGCTTCAACGTATCGCGCTGCAAGGGGCCCGCGGTGTTCGATGCGCTTGCGCGGGCGATGGAGGCGGTGCGCGCGGCGGAACGCAGTGGCGTGCAGGCGGATGCGGAACAGCGCGCGCTCGCGGGCGAACCGTAATCGCAGGCGATCGCGCTAACTGCCGATCGCCACGATCTCGGCCACGAAATCGACGAACGCGCGCACCTTCGCGGGCGGCAAATGGCGCGACGGATAGTACGCAAACAGCGGGAACGCCTCGCCGCGCCAATCCGCGAGCAGCTCGACGAGCCGCCCCTGCTCGATCAGCTCCGCTACGCCGCTCGCCTTGAAGCGGGCGATGCCCGCGCCGGCCAGGCACGCGCCGAGCATCGTGCCGGCGTCGTTGACGAGCAGCCGGCCCGTCGTCTTCACCGGCACGCGCTTGCGGCCAAGCTGATAGACCCATTCGAGCGGCTGGCCGGTCAGCGTGTTGCGCATCTGGATGCACGCGTGGCCGACCAGATCGGCAGGCGCCTCGGGACGCCCGTGCCGCTTCACGTACGCGGGCGCGGCGACCGTCACCGCACGCGTCTCCAGCAGCTTGCGCGCCACCAGCGACGATGACGGCGGCTCACCAAACCGCACCGCGATGTCGAAACCTTCGGCGACCAGATCGCCGAGTTGCTCGCGTGCCGCCAGTTCCAGCGACAGATCGGGATGGCGCGCAAGAAACGCCGGGAGATGCGGCGCCAGCACCCGCCGCGAGAAATAGGCGTCGACATTCACGCGCAACCTGCCACGGACGGCGGCGACCGAACCGGCGGCCAGCGTAACCGCGTCGCCGATCCCGGCGAGCAGCGGACCGATATCTTCGTACAGGCGCCGCCCTTCGTCCGTCAGCGTCACCGACCGCGTCGTGCGATCGAGCAGCCGCACGCCGACGCGCGCCTCGAGCCGGCCCACGGCCCGGCTGACGCCGGACGGCGACAGGCCGAGCGCATCGGCCGCGCACGCGAAGCTGCCGCTTTCGACGATCGCGGCCAGCACGCCCACGTTCGCCAGAATCCGCCCGTCGATGCCCATGATTTCGCTCATGACAAAAAATCACCAATCAAATGACATGGATTCGATTCCATCAGGAATCGCCGTTCCCTATCATGCAACCCGATGCATCGCGACGGCAAGCCCCTCCGGCGGCCTACCCGAACGCGACAGGCAGATCCGCCGCCCGGCCGTTCCGGCGCGGGACCCTTCCCTTTTTCGATGAGGATTTCGAACCATGTACGCCATTACCGGCATCACCGGACAGGTCGGCGGCGCGCTCGCCCGAGCGCTGCTCGCATCCGGCCAGCGCGTGCGGGCCGTCGCACGCGACGCGGATCGCGCCGCGCCCTGGGCCGCACGCAACTGCGACGTCGCACTCGCGGACATGACCGACGCCGCCGCGCTGACGCCCGCTTTCTCGAACGCGGCCGGCGTATTCGTGCTGCTGCCGCCGTGCTTCGATCCGTCCCCGGGATTCCCCGAAACGCGCGCCGTGATCGACGCGGTCGGCGCCGCGTTGCGCGCCGCGCGGCCGCGCAAGGTCGTCTGTCTGTCGACGATCGGCGCCCAGGCCACGCAGGTGAACCTGCTGTCGCAATTGACGATGATCGAGCAGTCGTTCGCCGATCTGCCGATGCCCGTCGCGTTCCTGCGCCCCGCGTGGTTCCTGGAAAACGCCGCATGGGACGTCGCGACGGCACGCGACGACGGCGTGATCCGCAGCTTTCTGCAGCCGCTCGACAAACCGGTGCCGATGGTCGCCACCAAAGACGTCGGCCGCGCGGCGGCCGCGCTGCTTCAGGATGAATGGACCGGCGCACGTATCGTCGAGCTAGAAGGGCCGCAACGAGTCAGCCCGAACGACCTGGCGGCCGCGTTCGCCCGCGTGCTCGGGCGCACGGTACACGCCGAAGCCATCCCGCGCGACACGTGGGCAGCGCTGTTCGATGCGCAGCGGATGCGTCACCCTGAACCGCGCATGCGCATGCTCGACGGCTTCAACGAAGGCTGGATCGATTTCGCGTCGGCACGCGCGGATATTCTGAAAGGGGACATCGACGCGGATGCCGTACTGCGCACGCTCGTCGCCCGCACCGCGTGAGCGGGAACGGGGCGGCAGCACTGCACGCTGTCGCCCCGTTCCCGCCTGTCACCGCGTCACGCTTCCCCCGCGTGCGCCCTCGCCCGCACCTCGGCAAACGACGTTTCGACGAGCAAGCGCCCCGTATCGAACACCGTTTCGAGCGCCTCGTCCCATTCGCCTTCCAGCGTACGATCGTCCCACGCCACGGGCAGCGTCGTGGTCCGATACTCGCCGGTGCGGCGATTGCGCAGCAGCGTGAGCCGCCCCTTCTTCGAGCGCTTGCCCTGATCGGTGACCGGATCCTTGCGGACGTCGTGCCACACGCCGCCGCGCCGGATCGCCGAGCACTTCATCGCGAAGCGCTGCGTGTCGCGGTTCAGTTGCTGCAACAGCGCGCCGCCCATGCCGAACACGACGTTGCCGGCCGCGTAACCCGCGTCGTCGAGCGCGGAAAGAATCGCGTCGATCGACTGCTCGTCGACGCCATCGCCCTGGATCACGCGCACACGGTTCAGCACGCGCCGCCCCTTGCCGTTCACGGTCGAACCGAACGACGCGTCGAGCGCGCGCACGGTCTGCAGCACGATCGCCATCGGGTCGCCCGAATCGGGACGCACGACGAGCGTCGCGCCCGAATCGAGCACGGCCTGCCGAAGCTCGCCGCCCCACAGATCGAGCGCGGCGAACAGATCGTAGGAGTCCGACACGACCGACACGATCGCGCCGGGCAGGCCGAAGCGGCGGATCATGTTCCGGTACGCATCGGCCTCGCCTTCGCGCCCCCACGACGTGATCGTGCTGTGTTCGGCCGCCGGCACCGAATAAGCCGCCATCGGCTCGCGATAGAAGCGGTTCGCGGCCAGCACGCCGAGCACCGTGTCCGAACCCATGAAGTTCACGAGGTGCGCCGCACCGCCGATCGCGGCCGATTCCGCGCTCGATACGCCGCGCGCGCCGAAGTCGTGCAGCTTGAACGGCAGTTGCGCGAGATCGTCGTCGGTCTTTTCGAGGAAATGGCGGATCGTCCGCCGCAGGTGCCAGCTACGTGTCGCGACCGTCACCGGATACCAGATGCGCAACAGCATCGTCTCGAGATACGACGCGAGCCAGAACACCTGCGGATCGTCGCATTCGACGGTCATCAGCACGTTGTGCACCGGCACGACCGAACCCTCGGGCACCGCGCGGATCTTCACCGGCAGGTAACCGTCGTAGCGTTCGACGATGGTGCGCCACCCGGCTTCGTTGAACGGCTCGCCGTGCACCGTGAAGAAATCGCGCGCTTCGTCGATCATCGCGTGCGTGATCGGCGTGCACAGATACTCCTTCAGCAGCATCTGCAGGCCGAAGAACAGCGTGCGGTCGTAACGACCGCCGCGCGATTCGACGTACGAGAACATCGCCGACGCGTCGGGCGGATATTGCAGGAAGTGGGAAGCCTTGTACGAATCCGTATTGAGGATCGGATTGGCGAGAACCGCGGCAAAGCCGCCGAGATCGTTTTGCATGGCTAGAGCTCCTCTAGGCCGTTGACGTGCCGCCGCGTCTGTCGCGGCGGACCGGAATGCGGGGAATCAGCGGATCACAGCTTCCCCAGGAAGTGATACGCGATGTCGAAGTGATCCTCGAACATCACGTTGCGCATCTGCGCGAACTCGTTGAGCGGCACCCAGCGCGCCTTGTCGGCGTCGTCGCTGCCCTTCACGCGCGGCAGTTCGCCGGTCGGGAAGTTGAACAGGCATGCGTGCGTGATCGTGCGGCCGCGCAGCGAGCGGGTCGGGTGATCGAACACCTGCCGATCCTTGATCGAGCCGCGCAGCACGGGCTCCGGCAGCTTCAGCCCGGTTTCCTCGCGCAGCTCGCGGATGCAAGCGGCGTCGAGCCGCTCGTCCTGGTTCACGAATCCGCCCGGCAGCGCCCACAGGCCGCGGCCCGGTTCGCTGCGGCGGCGCACGAGCAGGATATGGCCCGAGTGCACGACCACCGCGTCGACCGTCACGAACGTGACGGGATACGGCGCGGCCGCCCATGCCTTGCGATACGCGGCGATGAATTCGGCTTCCGACTTCAGCTGCGCGAATTCCGGTTGCGTGCGGAAACGCTCGAGCCAGCCGAACACGGGTTCCGGTACGGCCCACTGCACAAAGCTGTTGGTGCGTTCGGCGAAATACTGGTCGCGGATCTCGGTGGCGGAAATGTCTTCCGTCGCGTCGACGTCGACGAGCTCCCATTGCGGGAACATCCGCAGGTAATACGATGTGGCGTCCTTCTCGTGGCCGATCAGCCCGACCTTGCGCTGCGCGACGTCGCCGAGCGCGGACGCGACCGCGTCCTGAACCCAGCGCACCCAGTCGCCGTCGTTGTAGGTCGAATCCTGCAGCGGCGCGATCGTCACTCGGTCGCGCTCGGACGCGTCGAGCAGCGAAGCCAGCATCTGGCGGCGCTCGTCGAACGAGAACGGATCCTTGATGGTGCGGGGCTTGTCGGTCGACCCGATCAGCACGCACACGCGCTCGGCCCGGCTCAGTGCCGACTTCAGCACATTCAGGTGACCACGATGCGGAGGCTGGAAACGACCAATGAAAACGAGCGCGTCGAAGCGCCGGTTCTGTTGCGTGCTCATGAGGCTCCCTCAAGAGATTGAAACGCTTCGGGTCTTTCCCGAAGGGTTGGATGAATCCTAGGGGAAATCCCGAGGTGCGTCAATCGAGCACATGCTCGACTTGACCAAGTCTGAAGAAATGCACGGCGCCGGCGGGTTACACTCGATTTCATCCCAATCCGCGCTACGGCGCCCGCCATCATGAGGATCTCAGTCAGCCGAACCGTCGGTGTCGATCGCAGACGCCTCTTCACGTGGTCGCAGGATTACGCGCGGCGGCTCGTGTGGGACAGCTTCCTCATCGACGCCTATCTGCTCGACAGCACGACGGCCGACGTCGGCGTCGACGCGTTCTGCCGCAGCCAGTCGGGCGCGACGATGGTGTCGCGCTACATCTCGTACCGTCCGCCGCAGGTCGCCGCCGTCGAAATGGTCGACGGGCCGAAGGTGCTCGAACGCTTCAGCGGCAGCTGGAACTTCACCGAACACACGCCGGGCACGACCGAGGTGAAATTCACGTACAACTTCCGCGCTCAGCCAACCTGGCTGCGCTGGCTGCTCGAACCGTTGATCGGCGCGTTCTATCTCGTGCAGACGCGCCGGCGTCTCGATTCGTTCAAGCGCTGGGCCGAAGCCGAAGCGCTGCCGCACTGACCGGCGCTGCCGCGGGCCGTGCGCCCGCGTGATCCGGCGTGCCCGCGCCACCTCCCCCCGAATGCGTTCGAACGCGCCACGGCCGCGCGACCGGGCATTTGCCAGATTCGCCGAACCCGGAGAAACTACGAGCGGCCGTCATTCCGACGGCGGGCCCTGACCGAGAGAACAGGGCTTTCCTCCCTGAAACGGCTTCGACACCAACAACATCCATGAGCCTGATATCCCGATTCTTTGGCCGCAAGGAAGAACCCGAGAACCCGGCCGCGCTGGTCGCCGCATCCGACACCGAAAATCCACTGAGCGTGACGGTCGTCTTCGACGGTCCGCTGCAGGTCGATATCGCGTCGCTGACGGCCGCGCTGCGTGCGTACCATCCGAGCATGCAGCAGGCGCGCGTCGAAACCGAGCCGACGCTGGAGCAGGTATTCGGGCTCGCCGGCTGGGGCAAGCACGTCGTCCGGCTGGTCGGCTTCGATGCGCGCTATCCGTCCGACGCGCTGGAAGCGTGCGTCGCGCCCGCCCACTACGGGCAGGACCTGAAGCAGCAGGTGCGCGCAAGCCGCAGCCACGTGATCCTGTACTACGCCGGACACGAACCCGATCCGCTCGACCAGTACGTCGCGCTGGCGGCCGTCGCCGGCGCGCTGGCCGAACAGAACGGCCTCGCGGTGCTGAACGAGCACGCGCACACGTCGTTGCCGGCCGGCGTCTTCAATGCGAAGGAACTCGGCGAAGAAAGCCTCGAAGTGCTGCGCGCGATCCCGCTGAACCTGTTCTTCTGCGGCTTCGTGAAATACGAGGTCGAAGGCGTCGAAGGCGTGTGGATGCGCACCTATGGCGCCGACGTGTTCGGCCTGCCCGATTTCGCCGCGCTCGCGCAAGGCCATCACGAGGGCGAACGCTATTCCGGCATCTTCAACAACGTGATGCACTACCTGCTCGAAAGCGGCGCGCGGATGCATGCGGGCGAAACGATGCAGGTCGGTTCGGAAACGTTCATGAGGCTGCGGGAACCGCTCGAACATGAGTACTACCTGCAGGGGCCCGCGCAGGTGCTGGTGGCCGAGCTGATCTCGGCGGACGAAATCAATCGCTGATCGCACCGTGATGCACGGCGCGCGGGTTCGACGCTTCGCGAACCGCGTGCGCCGCGGCGTCACATGACAGCGGCGTGACAGCCGCCGCCCTGCCCGACGAGGAGACATCCGTGTTCCGCATACGCGTTGGTTTCGCGCTGGCCGCTCTCAGCCTCTCATTGTCCGCCCACGCCGACAGCATCGACTGCACGCGCGCGAAGACGCGCACCGATCACCTGATTTGCGGCGACAAGGCGCTGGTATCGGCCGACAGCACACTGTCGAGCGCGTACTACGACGCGATTGGCATCGCCGCCGACCAGCCGGCCGTGATCCGGTCGCAACGCGCGTGGCTTGCACAGCGCGATGCGTGCGCCGATACCGCCTGCCTCGCTACCTCCTACCGCGACCGCACGGCTGCCCTGAAGCAGGTCAAGCATGCGGGCTGGAAAACCTATCGCGACCCGGCGCTCGGCATCTCGTTCGAATACCTCGCGAACCGGCAGGTGAAGAAGCCATGCCCGGCAATCGGCGGCGATCGCTGCGTCGCGATCGTCGGCCGCAACATGACCTACAGCAACTATTTCATCGCGTTCGAGATCGTCGACGGCGCATTGGAGCCGGTCGCGGAAAAGGAAGCCGGTTTCGAGAAGCAGGACGACGGCAAGTGGATGACGACTTACGGCCGCAGCGCTGCGCAGGAAGTCGAACGTTTCTCCGGCGCCGGCTGGCGCGGCATGCGCGCGACGATCACATGCGGCATCAGCGATCCGGAAACCGGCTTCCACGCGGCCGGCGGCGAATGCTACTGGGCCGTGCTGAGCAACGGCACGCGTTCGGCCGTCGCGAATACGCAGGGCATCGTCGGCACCGACGACGCGACGCTGCACAGCGTGTCGACGTTCCGGTTCGAACGCTGACGGGCATCGCGAAACGCGTGTCCGTCCGGGTACGAATCGACGAGCATGCCCCGCCGCAATGAAGTCTCGCTGTCCGGACGGCCGGCCGGCGCGCTAACGCGCTCCGTCCCGGCCCATCAGAAACGTTTCCGTACCGGAAGCGCGGTGCAACGTGACTTCCGTACCGGTCAGCCATCCTGACGATTTCAGGATCGGGCGCGCCACCGCGTATAGCCGATCGGCGCTGGGGCCATACAGATACAGATAACCGTCGTTGCCGTCGCGATGCAGCTCGGTCTCGCCGAGTTCGCCCGCCCCTGCCTGCTTCGCTGCGCGATCGAGCCGGCGCTCCAGCGCATGAAGCCGCGTCAGATCCTTCTCGTCGTAGTCGAAGTGGACCATCACGACCGGCCCGGGCGGCTTCGTCGGCAATTCCGCGGCAACGTGGCCGGCGAACAGCGTGGAGCCGAGCAACGCGGCAAATCGTATTCTTTTATGCATGGGAATAACCGGTGCGTAACGCTCGCTCAGGTCAATGCGTCGCCGCGCGCGACCTGCTGCCGGGCCTGCGCCTGCGTGCCGAGCGCGGCGGCGATCGCATCGACCGCATCGGCGGCGCGCGCCGCGCCGCACATGAACGCGTCGACGGCCGCGAAGCGATGCTCGGGCCACGTATGGATCGTGATGTGCGATTCGGCGAGCAGCACGACACCCGTCACGCCATGTTCGCCGCCGAAATGATGGAAATGCGCGCCGATCACGCGCGCGCCCGACTGTCGCGCCGCTTCGGTCAGGATCGTCTCGAGCCGTGCGGCGTCGCGCAGCAGCGCCGCGTCGATGCCGGCCAGGTCGGCCAGCACGTGCGAGCCGAGCGTCGCGCGCGGCGGCGCGATCCCGTCGCGCGCGGTCATTTGTGCGACCCGTACGACGAGTAACCGCTGCGGGCCGACGAACTGCCCCAGCCGCCGCCACCCGAACCGCTGCCGCCGATCGATGCGCAGCTGAACAACGTGACCACGATCAGGCCGTAGATGCCGTAGAGGATGTACCGGATCACGAGTTGCCCCCGTCCGACGCGAAACCCTTCCACAGCCATTCAGGCAGCCACAGCACCAGCAGGCCGATCAGCACGAAGACGGAGCGGCCGCTGAACGCGAACAGCGACCCCATGTTGAAGATCACGAGCAACACGCTGAACACGAGCGGCAGCGGCGAGAAACTGTGCGGGTTTTTCCCGCCGAACAGGCCCGTCGCTTCCTTCTCGCCGGCCGCGGCTGCAGCGGTCGCGAGCGCCGGCGTGCCGAAGCGTTCGCCGAGCGCGCTGGCCGACAACGGCCGCGCGCGCGACCAGACGATCTCCGCATCGCTGCGCTCGCGCGTCAGCTTGTCCTTCTGCCAGCCGTAATCGATGATCGACGTGCGATCGCCCACCTGCACGCGCCAGTTGAACGCACCGACCACGTAGACGACCTCCGAGTCGTACTCCTCGCGCAGGCGGTAGGTCTTGCCGCCGTCGGTCACGTCGGATTCGCTGCCGATCGTCGGCCATTGGTCGAGCACCTGCACGCGCTCCCAGCGCCCTTCGCTCTGCACGAGCCACAGGAAACCACGCTTCGGGTTCAGCAGCAGGTATTCGTCCCACGTCTCGGCATCGCCCGGCACGCGACAACGCATCATGCCGATCACCGTGTATTTCACGCCGTCGAACGTGCCGATCGCACCGAGCGCCAGCGCGCCCTTCACCGACTCGAGCTTGCGCTGCGCCGCGAATACGGTCTGCTGCTCGGCCGTGCACTGCACGCCCGCGTGGCAACTGCCGCACACGACGTAGTCGGCGACGTTCGGCGCATACGACAGCGGTGCGCCGCAGCTCGGGCACGCGAACGGCACCATCTCCGCGCCGCGCTTCTCACGCGTATCGGTCTCGGTGTCACGTAGCCCCGTGAACGCGAGCGCGTCGAATTCCAGCGCTTCGCCCGAATAAACGGCCGGGCTTCCGCCGTTCGAATCGGCGTCGGAATAGTCGTAGGTTGCGAACGCGTTGCCGGTCCGCAGGTCGACGACGCGCGCCTCCCAGCCGGCATCGACGCGGAACGGCAGTTCGCCGTCGCCGCCCGTGCATCGCGCGGTGCGCACATCCGACACAAGATAGGCGCGGCCGCCATGGTCGATCCGCATGCCCGGTTCGAGCGTGCCAAACGCGGGCCACGCGCCGCCCGACGCATCGTCGGGCTCGCGCACCGTGACCGCGTACTGGCCCGACGCATCCGACAGCCAGCCGAACGCGCCGTCGTCGAACACGACGTACCACTCGCTCCACGCGCCGGCGTCGTAGGTCATCTGGATGCGCCCGAGCACCGTGAACATGCGCTTGCCATAGCGCCCGGCCGTGCCGATCTGGATCGGCGACGCGTCGTCGAGCACCGTGGCCAGCTCGCCAATGCGCTCGACGTCGGCGCCGCGCTTGAGCAGCGTACTGCGGCAGGACGCGCAGACGGCCATCACCGCCGCCGCCGAGCGAAACTCGACCGGCGCGCCGCACTGGGGGCACGAAGTGCTGAACATGCGCGACGCTTACCGGGTGAGCTTCGCGAGGATCTCGACCTTCGCGCGCGAATATTCGTCTTCGGTCACGAGGCCCTTGTCGAACAACGCCTTCAACTGCTCGAGCCGCTGCACGTAGTCGGTACCGTCGGCCGGCGCAGCCGGCTGCGCAGCGGCTGCCGGTGCCGCGACGGGCGCGGCCGGTGCGGCGGCCGGCGCCGGTTGTGCGGCGCCCGCCATCTGGCCGGCCATCGCCTGCCCGATCACGGCACCCGCGGCGAGCCCCGCGCCGACACCGGCGATGCCGCCCGGGTTCTGCGCGGCAAGCGGAATCGCCTGCGCGGTCTGGTATTGCGTGGCGCGCGCGAGATCGCCGGCCATCCCCGCGCCGATCCGCAGGTCGAGCGCCTTCTGCAGCTCCGCCGGCAGCGACACGCTCTCGACCGCGAACGCATCGAGCGCGAGGCCATAACGCGTGAACACCGGCACCAGCGCCTCGGCGATGCGCTGCGACAGCAGCGACTGGTTCGCGGCCATGTCGACGAACGGCACGTCGGACGCGCCGAACGTCGTGCTCATCGCGGTGACCACCAGGTTGCGCAGTTGCTGTTCGAGATCGTCGACCGTGTACTGCGCACGCGTGCCGCTGACCTCGCGGTGGAACGCGCCCACGTCGACGATCCGGTACGAGTAGATGCCGAACGCGCGCACCTGGACGATGCCGAATTCGCGGTCGCGGATCGTCACCGGCTGCGCGGTGCCCCAGCGCCGGCCGAGCTGCAGCCGCGTGCTGAAGAAATAGACGTCCGACTTGAAAGGCGACTGAAAGAGTTTGTCCCAGTTCTTCAGGTACGTGAGCACCGGCAGCGTGTTCGTTTCCAGCGTATACAGCCCCGGCTGGAACACGTCGGCGACCTTGCCTTCGTTGACGAAGATCGCGACCTGCGTCTCGCGCACGGTCAGCTTGCCGCCGTAGCGGATTTCCTGGTCTTCCATCGGATAGCGCCAGGCCAGCACGCCGTCGGTGTCTTCCGTCCATTGCAGGACGTCGACGAACTGCTTGCGGATAAACGAACCCAGACTCATGTCGGTCTCCTCGGACGCGTGGCGGTCAGGTCAGGCAGGCGGCATTGATGATGCCGACGACGAGCGACGCGGTGCCCATCAGGCCGCCCATCGCGACGTTGCGATCCTCGATTGCATGATTCATGCCGGGCATCAGGCGCGTCAGCGCCGCATAGGTGATCAGCTGCACGGCCATCGCGCCGACGGCCCAGATCACGACTTCGCCGAGCGTCGAGTTGTGCGCGATGCTGGACGCGAGCGTCAGGCAGAAACCGATCAGCGCGCCGGCGAACGACAGCGTAGCCGCCGAGTTGCCGTCGCGGATCAGCGCCAGTTCGTCGAACGGAGTGACCTTCAGGTACACTGCCGCGAACACAAGAAGCAGCACGAACGCCGACAGTAAATGAACCGCATAAAGATAGGCACTATTCATTCTTTCCCTCGGATTTTGTGCTCGGTTCGCCGCCCCGTCGCCGGCCGGCCCGCACGGGGCCAGCAGACAAAAATCCGCGCCAGTATATCCACATTGCCGAACACTGCACAACGGACGCACCATGCTGCATAGGCGTGCGCTCGTCCTGTCGATCCTCGTGCTCGCGTCGTGCGGGCTCGGCTACGAACTGATCAGCAGCGCGCTGTCGAGCTACCTGCTCGGCGATTCGATCCTGCAGTTCTCGTCGGTGATCGGCTGCTACCTGTTCGCGATGGGGATCGGCTCGTGGCTCGCGAAGTTCGTCGAGGACGACGACGTGCTCGACCGCTTCGTCGACATCGAGCTGCTCGTCGGCCTGCTCGGCGGCGTGTCGGCCGCACTGCTGTTCGCGGTGTTCGCGTGGCTGGCCGCGCCGTTCCGCGCGGCGCTCTATGCGCTCGTGCTCGCGCTCGGCATGCTGATCGGGATGGAGATTCCGCTCGTGATGCGCGCGTTCCAGCAGCGGCGCCAGGCGTTCCGCCATACCGTCAGCGAGGTGCTGACCTTCGACTATCTCGGCTCGCTCGCCGTGTCGCTGATCTTCCCGCTCGTGCTCGCGCCGCGTCTCGGCCTGCTGCGCACGAGCTTCCTGTTCGGCATCCTGAACGCCTTCGTCGCGCTGTGGACCACGCACCTGTTCCGTGACGAGATCCGCAACGTGCGCGGCAAGCTGATGCGCGCGTCGCTCGTGATCGGGCTGCTGGTCGCCGGGTTCGCGCTGTCGGACCGCATCACGCACTGGGCCGAGCATGGCGTGTACGGCGACGAGACGATCTATTCGGAAACGACGCCGTACCAGCGCATCGTGCTCACGCAGTGGCACGACGACATGCGGCTGTACCTGAATGGCAACCTGCAGTTCTCGTCGCGCGACGAGCATCGTTATCACGAAGCGCTGATCCACCCGACGATCGACGCGCTGCCGTGGGCGAAGCACGTGCTCGTGCTCGGCGGCGGCGACGGCCTCGCGGTGCGCGAGCTGCTCAAGCACCGCAACCTCGAACAGATCACGCTCGTCGATCTCGATCCCGCGATGACGAAGCTGTTCTCGACGTCCGCGCCGCTCGTCAAGCTGAACCAGGGCTCGCTGAAGGATCCGCGCGTGCACGTGATCAACGACGACGCAGTGTGCTGGCTCGAATCGAACGCCGACGTGTACGACGCGATCGTCGTCGACTTCCCCGATCCGACCAACTTCGGGCTCGGCCGCCTGTATTCGGTGCCGGTGTTCCGGCTGCTCGCGCGCCACCTGTCGGAGAACGGCTATGCGGTGATCCAGTCGACGTCGCCGTATTTCGCGCCGCACGCGTACTGGACCATCATCGCAACGCTGCACGAAGCCGGGCTCAACACGTGGCCGTACCACTGCTACGTGCCGTCGTTCGGCGACTGGGGCTTCGTGATCGCCGGCAAGCGCCGCGACTTCACGGTGCCGACGCACTACTCGGTGCCCACGCGCTGGCTCGACGCGCAGACGGCCGCCGAGATGTTCCACTTCCCGGCCGACATGCCGGCGCTGCCGATGACGCCGAACGAACTCAACGACCAGCCGCTCGTGCGCCGCTTCGACGACGACTGGAAACACGTGCTGCGCTGATGGACCGCCGCACGTTCCTCGTCGCGTCGGCGGCCGCGTCGCTCGCCGCATGCGGCCGCACCGGCTGGATCGAGACGACGCCGCGCGTCGGCTACCCCGGCATGCGCGAAGGCCATGCGCTGCGCGACCATGCCACGCTGCCGCCGCCCTCCGGCACGATCGAGACGGACGTCGCGATCCTCGGCGCCGGCGCGGCCGGGCTGTCGTGCGCATGGCAGCTCGCGCGCGCGGGCCACACGCGCTTCGCGGTGCTCGCCGGCCCCGAGTTCGGCGGCAATGCGGCCGGCGGCCGCTTCGGCGATCTCGGCTATCCGAAAGGCGCGCACTACCTGCCGCTGCCGTCGCTCGAATCCGCGCATCTGCGCGACATGCTCGCCGATCTCGGCGTGATCGAATCCGCGCCGTTCTCCGCGCGCCCCGTGTACGACGAGCGTGTGCTCGTCCATGCGCCGGATGAACGGCTCTTCATCGCCGGGCAATGGCAGGACGGCATCGTGCCGACGGCCGGCCTCGACGCCCACGCGCTCGCGCAGCAGGCGCGCTTCTTCGCGTACACGGACGGGCTGCGCACCGCCCGCGGCGCCGACGGCCGCAAGGTGTTCTGCATCCCGATCGCGGAATCGTCGCGCGACCCGCGCTGGCGCGCGCTCGACCGGCGCTCGTTCCGCCAGTGGCTGCTCGACGAGGGCTACACCGCGAAGGCGCTGCACTGGTACCTGAACTACTGCTGCCGCGACGACTACGGCGCGGGATACGAGCATGTGTCCGCGTGGGCCGGCCTGCACTATTTCTCGTCGCGCGGCGGCCATGCGGGCGACGCGAGCGACGGCGCGGTGCTGACCTGGCCCGACGGGCTGCACACGATGGTGACGAAGCTGAGCGATTCGATCACCGCGCGCACCGGCTCGAATGCGTGGTCGCGGGACGGCTTCGCGGTGCGCGCGACCGAACGCGCGGGTGGCGTCGACGTGCTGTGCGCGCGTCTCGGCGACGACGGCGCGCTGTCGACGTTCACGCTGAAGGCGCGGCGCGTCGTGTGCGCGATGCCGCTGTTCGTCGCGGCGCACGTGTTTCCGCAGCTTTCCGCCTACGGCTTCGAACCCGCGCGCGACCTGCCGCCGCGCGCACCGTGGCTCGTGTCCAACTTCCTGCTCGACGGCATGCCGGCCGAAGCGGCGGGCGTGCCGCTTGCGTGGGACAACGTCGTCTACGACGGCGCGGGGCTCGGTTATGTCGTGTCGACGCACCAGCTGATCCGGATGTCGCCGCCGACGCGCTCGGTGTTCTCCGCGTATCAGGCGTTGAGCACACGCGCGCCGGACGACACGCGCCGCTGGCTCGCGCAGGCCGAGCCCGGCGCGTTGCGCGAACAGGCGGCGATCGACCTGCAGGCCGTCTACGGGCGCGAGCTGTGGAAGCACGCGACGGCGCTCGAGATCACCGTGCGCGGCCACGCGATGGCGACGCCCGACGTCGGTTTCCTGAGCCGGCCGGGGCTGCTTGCGCTGCGCGACGCCGACGGCCCCGTCGTGTTCGCGCATGCCGACCTGTCCGGGCTGTCGCTGTTCGAGGAAGCGTCATACTGGGGCATGCTCGCGGCCCGGCGCGTGCTCGCCTGAGCACCGCCTTCCGGCCGGCGCAGCGGCCGCCGATTCGTCATTGCGACGACGCCGCCACCCGCTATAATCGCGCGACATTCCGACTGCATTGAGCAGGCCGACGGTGCCGTCCCGTTCGACGCGCCGCATGCCCTCCTCGACAACAACAATGACGAACCGAACCCTCCGACGCATTCGCCCGTTCGTGCGCACCGCCGCGCGTGTGCTTGCCTGCGCCCCGCTGCTCGGCGCGCCGCTGGCGCTGCACGCAGCCGACGCCGCAGCCCCCGGCGCCGAACCCGCATCCGGGCGCTATATCGTCGTCGACACCGGCCATACGCCCGCTCACCCGGGTTCCACCGGCGCGAGCGGCCGCGTCGAATACCTGTACAACCTCGATCTGTCCGCAGCAGTTGCTGAAAAGCTCGCCGCGCACGGCGACCGCGTGCTGCGCACGTCGGCCGACGGCCGCGAGATCGCGCTCGACCAGCGTTCGACACAGGCGCCCGACGCAAACCTGTTCGTGTCGATCCATCACGACTCGATGCAACAGCAGTTCATCGACGCGGGCCGCCAACGCGAATTCCGCGGCTTCTCCGTGTTCGTGTCGGAGCGCAATCCGCACTATGCGGAAAGCCTGCGTTGCGCAAAGGCGATTGCCGAGCGGCTGGTCGCGGCCGGCGAGCGTCCGTCGCTGTATCACGCGCAGCCGATCCGCGGCGAGAATCGCCCGCTGATCGACCCGCAACTCGGCATCCACCGCTTCGACGATCTCGTCGTGCTGCGCACCGCGCCGATTCCGGCCGTGCTCGTCGAGGCCGGCGTGATCGTCAATCCCGACGAAGAAGCGCGGCTCGCGCGGCGCGAGACGATCCAGCGCCTGTCTACCGCGATCGCCGGCGGGATCGACGCGTGTACGGTGCCGAAGTGACGGCATCGCCCCTCGGGCTCAACGGTTTTCACCCAGTCAGGAGCATCGCAATGAAAAAGAAGAATCTGTTCGCATCCTGCGCGCTGCTCGCGCTTGCCGTTCCGTTCACCGCGCACGCGGCCGGCTGCGCGAAGCCGCACAGCGCGTTCGACCAGGTGTACTGCACCAGCACGCAGTTCTCGCAGAGCGACCGCGAACTCAACGACGAGTACGGCCGCCTGCGCAAGCAACTGAGCGGCGACCAGCAGGCAACGCTGAAGGCCGGCCAGCTCGCGTGGCTGAAGCAGCGCGATGCGCAGTGCAGCGAGACGCGCAACAACAGCTACCTCGTGGATATCCAGTGCGCGAACGACATGACGCAGTCGCGGCTGTCGTTCCTGCGCGAGCGTGAGCGTGAATGCACGAGCACGGGGTGCGTGGCGTCGAAGCTCGGGGAGTAAGGTCTTCGCACGTGCCGTGCCGTGAAACGTTTCGCGGCGCGGCGCGTCAGCCCCACGAAGGGAACGGCGATGCGACATGAATTCTCCGAAGTCCTCAACGACCTGGTCGACTACTTCCTCGTCGGCGATGTTCTGCTGCTGAAACGCTACAAGGAACAGCACGGGCTGTCGGACAACGTCGCATCCGAGTTCACGTCGAACGACAGCGGCGACAACGCCGTGCTGGAAGGTGTCGTGATTCCGCTGGCCGGCATCGAGAATCATCCGTACACGGTCATCTTCACGCTGGACGACGACACGCCCGAATTGCTGAAGACGGGAAGCCGCCTGCAGCATCGGCGTGGTGGCTACGTGCTGCGCGTCGAGCATCGTTCGATCATGCTTTATACGTGGCGCATTCTCGAACGCTTCAACGACGAGACGGTGAACGCGTTGCTCGCGCGTTACCGCGAACCGGGCAGGCCCGTCATCGAAATCGAGAACGGCTGGTACGACGTCGAAATTCTCGGCGGAGAAATTCCGCGCAATGGCTGGTTCGAGCCTGCGTTCGAATTCGTGCTGAAAAGAACCGACGAACCGCAAGATGCGTCGCACGTGGATATCGGCTACAGCTTCGCGATCGACAGCAGTTCGGATCGGGTGAATTGATCCGGACACGGCAACGCAACAGCAACCGATCAGGCGGATCACGCATGGCACCGAACACGATGACGATCGACATCCGCGCTGCCGCGCCCGCCGACGCCGCGACCATCGCCAGCATCCACGTCGCGTCATGGCAGGCAACCTACACGGGCATCATGCCGGCCCCGTTCCTCGCCGGTCTGTCGGTCGAAAAGCGCACGGCCGCCTGGCGCCATGCGCTCGATGCCGGTCGGCCGCGCGTCGCGCTCGCGTTCACGGACAACGAGCCGACGGGCTGGATCGCATACGGTCCGACACGCGACCCCGACAAGGATCGCACCTGGGGTGAAATCGAAGCGATCTATCTGCATCCGTCGCATTGCGGGCAACGCATCGGCGCGGCGCTGGTCGACCATGCGTGCCGATCGCTGCACGACGCGGGCCACGCATGGGTGTCGCTCTGGGTGCTGATCGAAAACCGTCGTGCACGGGCGTTCTATGAACGCGAGGGTTTCGTCGCGGAAGACGACATCAAGACGTTCGAGATCGACGGTACGCCAATCGAGGAGGTGCGCTATTGGCGCGCACTGCCGAAGCAATCCTCACGACTGAATAGTTAGCCCCGCCTCCAAACGCAACTGCATCATCCGCACCAACTCGCGGATCTTCGCGTTGACGGAATTGCGGCTCGCATAAGCGGCAAGCAGTTCCAGCGGCGCCGGTGCCATCTCCAGCGGCACGCGCAGCAACCGCCCGTCAGCAAGCTCGGCCGCGCACGCACGCTCGACGAGAATCGCGAAGCCGATTCCGTTCAGCGCCGCCAATCCCGCCATCTCGCCGCTATTGACGCGATACCGGCTCGCGACCGGAATCTTGTGAATCCGCCCGTCGCGATCGGCGAACTGCCATGGCTGCCCTTTCAGCGTGCTCAACGTCGTGATGCACGGCAATTGCCTGAGCTGTTCCGTCCGGGTCGGCGTCCCGGTCCGGGCGACGAGCGACGGCGCAGCCACGACGACGCTCGGCAAACACGCGAGCGGCCTGACGACGAACGCGCTGTCGTCCAGCTTCCCGCGATTGACGATGATCGACAGGTCGATGTCGTCGCGCAACGTCGATATGCCCGCGAGGCTGGTATCGCAGTCGATTTCGACGCGCGGATGGCGGCTTGCGAATTCCGCGATGATCGGCCCGAGCATGCGCGGCCCGATTTCGCCGGGCACGCAGAGCTTCAGCACGCCACGCAACTCCGTTTGCTGCGAGGTCAGCTCGGATTCGGCCAGCGTCAGCGCATCGAGCATCGGCCTCGCGCGCTCGTGCAGCAGGCGCCCGGCCTCGGTCATCCGAAGGTGCCGCGTGCTGCGCTCCAGCAACCTCACACCGAGCCTCGACTCCAGTTGTGCCACATGGCGGCTCACGTTGGAACCCGGCAACGCAAGCGCACGCGCGGCACCCGCAAAGCTGCCCTCGTCGACGACCGACACGAACACGCGCACCGCATTCAGATCCAGCTTGCTACGCATCATTATCCCGTTTGAGGTATCAAAGCCCGCCATTTTTCATGGCTTATCCCGCCAGACACCGTAATTTACGATGCTCGTCCCGTCAATGCGACGCCGAAGCGCGAACCCGCGACCCAGCGAGCGCTCGCACGACAATACGGAAGGAGTGTCATGGATATTGCAATTCTGGGTGCCGGCGTCGCCGGCATGAGCACCGCACTCGCGCTTGCCGGGCGCGGGCACCGGATCCGTCTGTACGAACGCCGGCTATCCGACTCGACGATGGGTGCGGGCGTGGTGCTGTGGCCGAATGCCGGTTTCGTGCTGGCGCAGCTCGGCATCCTGCCGGACATCGTCGAGGTCAGCGGCCACCTGCGCGCGATGCGGTGCATCGACCGGCACGGCAACCCGTTCAAGCTCACCGATATCCGCCAACTCGACCGCCGCATGGGTTTTCCGACGCGCTCGATCCTGCGGCGCGACCTGCAGGCCGTGCTCGCGCGACACGTGGCCGCGCGCGGCATCGAAGTCTGCTTCGGCCACTGCGCAACGGCCATCGACACCGGGCCGGACGGCCGCGCCGTCGTTCGTTTCGACAACGGCACGGCGATCGCGCCCGATCTCGTGATCGGCGCGGACGGCCGCATGAACTCCGTCGCGCGACGCCATGTCGTCGGCAGCAACACGCCGGTCTATCAAGGATTCGTCAACTGGATCGGCGTCGCGCAGAGCGACGCGCCGCTCGTCGATGAAGTGTCGATATTCGACTACTGGGGCACACGCGAACGGTTCGGTATCGTCGCGATCGATCGGCAGCGCGTGTACTGGGCCGCGGCACGGTCCGAAGCCGACGGCGACGGCGACGGCGACGGCAACGACACGGTGCAAGGCGATCCGGGGCCGATGCTGAAACGGCTATTCGATGCGTGGCCTGCACCCATCGCGGACGTGATGCGCGCGACGCCGCCGAACACGATCGCAAAGATTCGCGTGCACGATCTCGATCCGGTCGACGTGTGGCACCGTGGCAATGTGCTGCTGATCGGCGATGCCGCGCATGCGCCCTTGCCCACCTCAGGACAAGGTGCATGCCAGGCACTCGAAGATGCGTGGCACCTCGCCCGTTGTCTCGACGAGCACGGGGAAGGCAACGGCAGCGACCTCGACGCAGCACTCGCGTCGTTCACGATGCGACGCAGCCTGAAAACCACGGCGATCACCCTGCGTGCCCGCGATTTCGCCCACCGGCTATTCGGCAACGACACGCACGAAAGCGCACGGCAGGTCGATCCGCTTGCCGAAATCGACTCCCTGGCGCACGCGTGGGGCGCGAACCTGCCGTTGGAGCAGATGCGCGATCGATAGGACTCGCAGGCGGCGGCATGCAATCACAGAAACCACCGATACTCCCGCGCGCCGATCTCGTTGCGAAAATCCAGCTCCTCCTGCCGCTTGTTCTCGCAATAGACCATCACGAACTCGCTGCCGAGCCCTTCGCGCACGGCCGGATGATCCTGCATCGCCGCGACCGATGACAGCATCTCCTTCGGAAAATCGATCCCGCTGCCGCGATCCTCGTTGAGCGGCGCGATCGGTTCGATCCGTGCATCGAGTCCGTGCTCCATCCCGGAAAGGATCGCCGCGAGCACCAGATACGGATTCGCATCCGCGCTGGCGAGCCGGTGCTCGATCCGCAGGTTGCGCGCATCCGACTCGGGAATCCGGATGCACGCATCGCGATCCTCGAAGCCCCAGCTCGCGCGGCTCGCCGCATTCACCATCGATCCGTAGCGCCGGAACGCATTGTGATTCGGCGCGAACACCGGCATGCAATGCGGCAGCAGCGCGAGACATCCGGCCACCGCGTGCCGCAGCGGGCGCTGCCCGTCCGCCGCGAGCAGGTTGCGCCCCGCGTCGTCGTACAGGCTCACGTGCACGTGCATCCCGCTGCCCGGCGCATGCAGGTACGGCTTGCCCATGAAACTCGCGCGATAGCCGTGCTGCAGAGCGACGCCGCGCGTGCTGCGACAGAACAGTGCCGACCAGTCGGCCGCGCGCAGCGCGTCGTCGGTGTGGCCGAAATTGATTTCGAACTGGCCAGGCCCGAGCTCGGCCGTGATCACCGTCGCGTCGACGCCCTGCTCGCACGCGGCCTCGACCATCTCGTGCAGCACGTCGGAGAAGCGCGACAGGCGCTCGATATGCATGTTCGGCTGATCGTCGCGGTCGTCGCTCAGGCGGTCGCGCGGATACTGCGGCATCCCTTCCGCGAGTTGCGCGGCGAACAGGTAGAACTCGAGCTCGAACGCGACGACCGGCCGGATGCCGCGCGCCGCGAAGCGCCGCAGCACGCGCGCCAGCACCTCGCGTGGTTCGAACTCGATCGGCGCATCGGTGCCGTCGGAGCTGATCAGCATCTGTGCGAGCGGCTGCCGCTCCCAGCGCACGGGCTTCAGCGTGCCGGGGATCAGCCGGCGCGGCGCATCGGGGTCGCCGTCGTTGAAGCAGTAGTCGCCGATCTTGTACAGGCCGCCCTGCGTGCCGAGCAGCACGCAATTCTGCGGCAGCTTCAGCAACGAGCCCGACGCGACCTTCTCGAGCGCGTCGATCGGGTAGCGCTTTCCGTAGAAATGCCCGGGCAGGTCGAGGCAGATCAGGTCGACATAACGGATCTCGGGGTGCGCCTGCCGGAATGCGCGGACTTCACCGACCAGCGCGGGAACGACGTCAGCCATGTCTCATCCTTTCCATGTCTTGTATGGCGGTGCCGCAACGCGGCGAACCGGATTCATGCGGTACGCGGAACAACGCAGCCGCATTTAAATCAGTACTGCAAACAGGCTGCGAGGTGCGGCGGCCTGCAACGCCGCCCGCCCCGCTACAACTCAGGTGAATACCCAGATCACGCGCGTCGGCGCGTCGGTCAGGTTGGCGTAACGGAAGCGCCGGTGCGCGGGAAGCTGGAACGCATCGTTCGGGCCCAGCGTGACGGGCGTGTCGTCGCCGTCGATCCAGATCGTCAGTTCTCCTTCGAGCACGAAACCGCCCTGCTCGTCGCTGTCGTCGACGGGCCGCTCGCCGCTGCTCGCGCCGGGCGCGAGATGGCTTTCGAGAATCGAGAAGCGCGAGCGCATGTTCGGCGACACGAGGATGTCGGTAATGCCGGCCGCGTAATACACGGTGCGCCGCTCGTCGGGCCGCGTGACCCACGGCACGCTGCGCGGCTTGCTCAGGCTGTAGAAATACGTGGTCGGCACGCCGAGCGCCTCGCCGATCGCAGTGAGATCCGCGACCGTCGGGCGCGACAGCCCGCGCTCGACCTGCGACAGAAAGCCAACCGAGCGGCCGATCCGCTCGGCAAGGTCGTTCAGCGTGACCTTGCGATGCTTGCGCAGGTCGCGGATCAGGATCGCCAGACTTTCTATCTCTTCCTGTTCGTTCATGATGGGTTCCGGTGCGGTCAGACGGTATCGCGCAAACGGTACCAAACCTTGCCCAGCGCTTCCAGCGGCGCGGCGAGCCGGTCGCCGCCGGGAAAGCGCGGATTGCGGATGCGCTGGTATTGCGCGAGCAGGCGCTCGTCGCCGAGCACGGCGTCGGCGACCGCGCGCGCACCGGCGAGCGTCGGCAGCACGCCGTGCCCCGAGAAGCCTTGCAGCCAGAAACGCTGCCCATGGCAGCCGATGTCCGGCGTGCGGCGCATGCTGATGTCGATATGGCCGCCCCACGCGTAATCGAGCGGCACGCCGGCCAGTTGCGGGAATGCACGTTCGAGGTGCGGACGCGTCGCCGCCGCGATATCGGCCGGGATGCCGCCGAGATACGTGCAGCCGCCGCCGAACAGCAGCCGGTTGTCGGGGCTCAGGCGGAAGTAGTCGGGCACGAACTGGTTGTCGATCACGCAGCTGTTCTGCGGCAGCAGCGAACGCGCGACGTCCGGCGCGAGCGGCGCGGTCGCCACCTGATACGTGCCGACCGGCAGCAGCCGGCGCGCCAGATCGCGATCGAGCCGGTCGACGTACGCGTTGCAGGCCAGCACGAGCACGTCCGCGCGCACTTCGCCGCGCGCCGTGCGGGCGACGTGACCGCCAGGCGTCTCGCGGCAGTCGAGCACGCGGCTCTGCTCGAAGATACGGCCGCCCGCGCGCTCGATCGTCTGTGCGAGGCCGAGCGCGAGCTTCAGCGGATTCAGGTGGCCGGCCTCGGGATCGTGGAGCGCCGCGAGATAACGCCCGCCGCCGATCCACGCCGGCATTTCGGCCCGCTCGATCACGCGCAGCCGGTCGTAGCCCCAGCGCTCGGCGGCCTCGTCGCGGGCCTGCGCGAGCATCGCGACGCGCCGCGGCCGCACCGCCGCCCACAGGCTGCCGGGCCGGTAATCGATGTCGAAACCGTGCCGCCCGGGCAATTCGCGCACCTCGGCCGCGGCCCAGCGCATGCTGTCCCACAGCAGGCGTGCGCCGTCGCGGCCGAGCGCATCCTCGAGCGGCTGCATGTCGCACGACCAGCCGAGCAGCGCCTGCCCGCCATTGCGGCCCGACGCCGCCCACGCGACGCGGCTCGCCTCGAGCACGACCACGCGCTTGCCGGCGAGCGCGAGACGCAACGCCGTATGCAGCCCGCTGAAGCCGGCGCCGACGACGAGCACGTCGGCGTCGATGCGTTCGTCCAGCTCCGGACGACGCGGGATCGGCGCCGGATAGGTGCCGGCGTAGTAGCTTGCGACGTGACGGTCGGACTGCACGAACATGCGGACTCCGGTGAAATTCACCTCGCTAAATTTCATGAAAAATTAGCACGTCAATTTCACTGAGGCAAGCGCGCGGAAAAACGGCGCAGCGACGGGGATCCCGCATACGGCTATCGGCTCGCAATCGAAGCAAGGTACCTCAGAACCGCCCCTGTTCGACCATCAGCCACTAGGGTTGCGCTCTATGCTGATCTGATTTCTCTCGAAACGGCATCCAATAATATGACGAATTTTTCGTAAGGGTATGCCACAGAGACAGCATCCCTGACTCCTCTCATGCGTGAGAAACAGATGTAACGATAAGGGCTCACTCCATTCGTTAGCACAGCAAACCCATTAAAGCCCTTGAGTTTTACACGTCTCTTACGATGGAAACTCAAACTCATAAGACGCGATATATCGCCCCGAGTAAATGTCAACTCGACAAATTCCCCTTCCACCTGACGAGCATCAACGTAAATAATTGCGATCGCCCTACAATCATCGATTCGATAATAGGTTTCATCCTTTGAATCACGCATCATCACAAAAATATTCAAATAAACGCCAAAAATCCGACTCGTGAAGTCTAGAGTTCCCAATTTCCGATGAAGAATTGATCGAGCGCACCACCGTCGTACGTTGTCAACAGTGGGTACCGAGCAGTTCGGTGCGCAAAACGCACAACATCGGAAATGCAACCCCACTATCACCCCCGCTCTACCTTCCGCTCAATTATTGAAAATAGATACCGACGATGCGGCTCCCCATGTTTCGGCTCATGAAAGAAAGTCCGCGAGCCAAGCGAATCCTCGGAATGAAACGCGTTTGGATGCGATTCCTTCAGAGACTTAACAAGCAAATCAATATTCTTCACGCCATCGATCGAGACGGCTATCAGGGCGACCCGCGCTTCTTCAGGGAGGCACATTTTAATTAACTCGTTTTAATTTAATGCGATTGCCGCCGAAAACGACCCGACCACCGAGCGACACCGCCTGTCCGACTGCGGCCTCGAATCGATCGACGGCAGCGTGGTCGATCAGCGGACCGACCACGGTATCCGGATCGCGAGGGTCGCCCACCTTGATCTGCCCGAATGCATCAGCCAGCAACTCGGTGAATCGGGCGGCTACTCCGCGCTGGACGATGATGCGGCGCGTGCTCGTGCAACGCCGACCCGTCGTGCCGACTATGCCAAAGGTGATCGAGCGCGCAGCCAGCTTCAGGTCGGCGGTCTCGTCAACGATGCAACCATTGTTACCCGAGCATTCGAGCATGTAGCGGCGGCCGAGTTGCCGGCCAACCAGATCCGCAACTTTGCGACCGACCCCGCTTGAGCCCGTAAACGACACGAGTGCGATACGCGAATCGGACAACAACATCCCGGCCACCTCGTTCGCAGACGGAATGAACAGCGAGAATACCCTCTCGTGTCCTTGCTCCGTCATCGCCCGGTTGGCCAGATTGAGGCCTTGGTGTACTCGATGCACCAATCCGATTAACTAACCTAGCAGCCCCCACCCTTTTCCTGCTCCATGGATTTCAGAATGACCATGGAGATAATATCGATCCGCCCATAACTTAATGAAATGGCACCACCACTCTCCAGCTCTTTCAGCTCCAACTCAAGAGTCTGCCGCGAGATCCCCAGCATCATGGCCAATGTGTCATGCGTGATATTAATGACACTCCGATCGATGGTTGACATATTTGCATCGCCATATGCCAATAGTTGAAGACGTCGAACAATCCGCGCTCTTGTAGAGCGTAAAGTAGCGTCTTCCAATAACGCATAAAGCGCGCGCATTCGACGAGCCTGCAGACGTGAGATGGCTGCTGCGAAGCCTGGCTCCAGCATCAACTTTTCGAAATCACTCTGTTTAATAACCAGGAATTCAGCTGGAGTTATAGTAGCGACATCATGACTGCGTGGCATGCCGTCAATGGACGATGCTTCTCCAAACCAGATACCAGGTCCCAGCACTGTAAGTACTGCTTCCTTGCCGCTCTCGCTCACGGTCGATGCTTTCAAGGCACCTCGCACCAAGCCGAAAAATCCGTTAGAAGCGTCGCCCTGACGAAAAACGACCTGCCTCCTGCCAATTCGATTCAAATTGCAGCACGCCAGCATTGCCCTTCGAAGCGGATAATCGATTGATCCGAACCAAGAATCCTCGGACATCCGCTGCATGATTTCAGCGCACTCTTTGTCTGTCAGCATACGACCTCCAGCAATCTCAACTAGCCGAAATCGACGTCAGCTCATGCGATGGCGGAGGCAACATCAATGGATACATAGAAGTGACAGCGGTTTTATTAAATTGAACAGCTCAACCAACGACCAGAACATCGGTATTTGAATGACAAGTAGCACCATAGTGACTCACATCCGAAATGGGCCACCTGACTATCTTGGGGTCAACTCCATAACGGAGATACTCACGGATCTTGCGAGAGTAGATAGTCGTCAAAATTCTTGCCTATAAGCCACTTTGGTGTTCGCCCACTTCCAGACCATGTCCTGCCCGTTGCCGGATCAATATACTTCGGTGAGTGCTTGAGCCGTGACTGAAAGTTATTCGCTTTCGCAAGCGCTTTGCGGATTTCAGACATCCCAATTTCGTAAGTGACCATGGTTTTAATGATCATCGAAATTGCCTCGCCAACCTCGCGCTCGCGTGCTGCCAAGACCTTCTGTTGCAGCTCGCGTTGCTGCTTGATGAGATCTAGATATCTTTCCAAGACGTCATCCTCCTGCTTTCAGACACAGAATACGGATCCCGATAAATACGTCACGCATCCCGGACGACGGCGTCGTACAATTAAAAAGCACTGTCAAAAATTGACGCGCACCGAATGCGCGCCTACCTACCGGATTGGATTCGATTGATTTGGGTCCGCATTTGTCACGGACGGCAATACCAGAGGTCACCGCCCACGGCATGCCACCCATCGGAATCTCCGTGGGTGTCACGCACGTTGCTCCGGTGACAGCCCCCGGACGTCTGACGTCAGGATCACGAATCGAACGTGATTTCCACCCTGCGATTCCGTGACCGGCCTTCCGTCGTCGCATTCGATGCGACTGGATTCGACCTGCCATACCCGCGCGCAACGAACCGCGTGGCATGGAGTCCGCGGTCTTTCAAATAGGCAACCACCGTCCTGGCGCGACGTTCCGACAAACCGAGGTTGTACGCGGCAGATCCCACACCATCGGTATAACCATTAACCGTGACGGTACCGAAGTTCGATCCTGCTTCCTCGTTTACCAATTTATCTAGCCGATCACGGCCGGCCGATGTCAGGGCGGACTGGTTGAAATCGAAAGTGGCATCGCCGCTCAATGCAAGTTTCCGTGCCACAATCGCCGGGGTCGCCGGGGTCGCCGTCTGCGTAATCGGCGGCGCAACGGAGGCCGCTACCGATGGGTCACCGCATCGGAACGTCAGTTCGCGCGTGTCCTGGCCTTTGGCATCGCCCGTCGCGTAGGGCTCCATCCCCTGCAGAACGCGCACCGGTTGCTGATTGCAAATTTCCTGCGCCTTTCGCTGGCAAACTTCCGCGCCTTCAAGCAAACCGTAGCACTCCACGCGATAGGCCTTCTCTCCATTCGGCGAATTCAACGTCCGGGCCGTGTACGTCGGACCCGATGCCGACGTACACCCTGCCAGCGCAACTACAGCGCACGCCAGCAAACCCGAGCCTGACAGCGTCATGACGCCGGACGCCAGCCAACTGGTGTTAATTGATCGTAACATCGATGTAATCTCAAGAATATCAAGAATAGTCAGTTTTACTAACTCAACCCGGCTGTGTCGGGAGTATTCGGACAGGATGATCCGGATACTCCCGTCAGCTCGTCACCACTGGTAGGAGACGCCTCCGCCGTATGTACTGCCGTCGGCGCCGATCCCTACACCGAGCTTGGCTTTCACATTGTCTGAGAACCGTACCGATACACCGATCGCGGTCGCCGAATACCCCTGATAGCTGCCCGCACCAATCCCGACAGCAATTGTCTTGCCGGGATCGACCTCCGGAATCATCGTCAGAGCCGTCGCAGCCGCTACACCGGAATATGCACGACGGGCTGCCTGGTTCACGCTCGACTGCACGCCCCAGAGCTGATTCATATTCGCCGCATCCGTACCGTTGATCCCGGGCGCGACGTTGGTCAGACGACGTTCATTGCCTGGCGTGCCAAACGACACTGTATTGGGCTCTGACGCAACGGAGTTCGCGCCGATCGCTACGGAATTCGGCGCCGACGCGGTCGAACTGTGGCCAAGCGCGGTTGAGTCGGTTCCGGATGCATTGGCTCCCTGGCCCGTTGCGGTTGAACCACTTCCCGACGCAATCGATCCCTGACCCAATGCCGCCGAGTTGGTTCCGGATGCATTCGATCCCTGGCCAAGCGCAGTTGAACTGCTGCCTGTCGCCGACGCTGCTCCGCCGACTGCCGTGCTGTTATCTCCTGACGCATTCGATCCACTGCCCAGTGACGTACCACCCACCGTCGTTGCGCGAATTCCGCCGCTGGAAACCCCTGTCGACAAGGACGCGAGGCTACTGCTTACTGTCGTTAATCCGGTAGACAGCGACGTCACATTGCTGGTCGTCGCAGTCAGGCCTGTCGACAATGAGCCCACACCGCTTTGTGTCGCACTCAACCCCGTCGACAGAGAGCTCAGACCGTTTTGCGTCGTTGACAAGGAGCTTGCCGTCGTAGTCGACAGAGATGTCAACGCCTGAGTGATCGCACTCAACTGCGATCCATTGACGGCGTCAGTCGACGTGGCGGAAATCCGGCCTGCCGCGACATTGGTAATCTGCCGTTCCGATCCTGGTGCACCAACACTTACTACACTGACCGGCGTTCCGCCTGCGAACGTGTACGTCTGACCGGCAATCACCGCACTGGCGACGGGGTTCGCTGCTGCCGTTACACTGCCGGAGCCCAACGCGACATCGCTCGGATTGTGCGCAATCGCGTTCAATCCCAACGCAACCGCACCGATACCGGCTGCTGTCGACGCGCTTCCCAACGCAACCGCACCGTTGCCTGTCGCCGAATTGGCATCACCCAACGCGACAGCACCCTGGCCGTTCGCCGAGTTGTTGGCCCCCATGGCAACTGCACCGGTGCCCGTCGCAATGTTCGGATCGCCGATCGCGACCGCCCCGTTACCGCTAGCCGTATTCGCGGCACCAATCGAAACGGCTTGACCGCCGGTCGCAAAAGCAGTCTTGCCAATTGCGACTGCATCATCTGCGCCCGCGCTCGCGCTATTGCCGATCGCCACGCTGCTTGAACCTGACGCGATCGCACTCGGGCCCACGGCGATCGAATTCACACCGAGCGCCTGACTGTCTGCTTCAGTCGAATTGGAGTGGAAATACTTCGTTCCGCCACCATTGACTGCTGTCGATAACGTACTCAATCCGGTCGACAACGAATTGACATTGCTGCTCGTGGCGGACAGTCCGGTCGACAGCGACGTCAGACCCGATGTCGTCGACGTCGACAGCGATGCGACGTTACTGTTCGTTGCACCCAGGCCGGTTGACAGCGACGTCAGGCTCGCTGCGGTCGACGTCGACAACGAAGCCACATTGCTGTTCGTTGCACCCAGGCCAGTGGACAATGAGGTCAGACTCGATGTGGTCGACGTCGACAGCGACGTCACCGCGCTGTTCGTTGTGCTCAAACCCGTCGAGGCCGACGTCGACAGCGACGTCACCTTGCTGTTCGTCGTGCTCAGGCCCGTCGAAGCCGATGTCGACAGCGACGTCACCTTGCTGTTCGTCGTGCTCAGGCCCGTCGAGGCTGACGTCGACAGTGACGTTACCGTGCTGTTCGTTGTGCTCAGGCCCGTCGACGCCGATGTCGACAGTGACGTCACAGAGCTATTCGTCGTGCTCAGGCCCGTCGAGGCCGACGTCGACAGTGACGTCACGGAGCTATTCGTCGTGCTCAGCCCCGTCGAGGCCGACGTCGACAGCGACGTCACGGAGCTATTCGTCGTGCTCAGACCCGTCGAGGCCGACGTCGACAGTGACGTCACGGAGCTATTCGTCGTGCTCAAGCCCGTCGAAGCCGACGTCGACAGCGACGTCACGGAGCTGTTCGTCGTGCTCAGACCCGTCGAAGCCGACGTCGACAGCGACGTTACCGCGCTGTTCGTTGTGCTCAGGCCCGTCGAGGCCGACGTCGACAGCGACGTCACGGAGCTATTCGTCGTGCTCAGACCCGTCGAGGCCGACGTCGACAGTGACGTCACGGAGCTATTCGTCGTGCTCAGACCCGTCGAGGCCGACGTCGACAGCGACGTCACCGTGCTGTTCGTCGTGCTCAGGCCCGTCGAAGCCGACGTCGACAGCGACGTCACAGAGCTATTCGTCGTGCTCAGCCCCGTCGAAGCCGACGTCGACAGCGACGTCACGGAGCTGTTCGTCGTGCTCAGACCTGTCGAGGCTGACGTCGACAGCGACGTCACGGAGCTATTCGTCGTGCTCAGACCTGTCGAGGCCGACGTCGACAGTGACGTCACGGAGCTATTCGTCGTGCTCAGACCCGTCGAAGCCGACGTCGACAGCGACGTCACCGTGCTGTTCGTCGTGCTCAGACCCGTCGAAGCCGACGTCGACAGCGACGTTACCGTGCTGTTCGTTGTGCTCAGGCCCGTCGAAGCCGACGTCGACAGTGACGTTACCGCGCTGTTCGTCGTGCTCAGACCCGTCGAAGCCGACGTCGACAGCGACGTCACGGAGCTATTCGTCGTGCTCAGGCCTGTCGAGGCTGACGTCGACAGTGAAGTTACCGCGCTGTTCGTCGTGCTCAGCCCCGTCGAGGCCGACGTCGACAGTGACGTCACGGAGCTATTCGTCGTGCTCAGACCCGTCGACGCCGACGTCGACAGTGACGTTACCGCGCTGTTCGTCGTGCTCAGACCCGTCGAAGCCGACGTCGACAGTGACGTCACGGAGCTATTTGTCGTGCTCAGACCCGTCGAGGCTGACGTCGACAACGACGTCACGGAGCTATTCGTCGTGCTCAGACCTGTCGAGGCCGACGTCGACAGTGACGTCACGGAGCTATTCGTCGTGCTCAGGCCTGTCGAGGCTGACGTCGACAGCGACGTTACCGCGCTGTTCGTCGTGCTCAGCCCCGTCGAAGCCGACGTCGACAGCGACGTTACCGCGCTATTTGTCGTGCTCAGGCCCGTCGAGGCCGACGTCGACAGTGACGTCACGGAGCTATTCGTCGTGCTCAGACCCGTCGAAGCCGACGTCGACAGTGACGTCACGGAGCTATTCGTCGTGCTCAGGCCTGTCGAGGCTGACGTCGACAGCGACGTTACCGCGCTGTTCGTCGTGCTCAGCCCCGTCGAGGCCGACGTCGACAGTGACGTCACGGAGCTATTCGCCGTGCTCAGGCCCGTCGAAGCCGACGTCGACAGTGACGTCACGGAGCTATTCGCCGTGCTCAGGCCCGTTGAAGCCGACGTCGACAGCGACGTTACGGAGCTATTTGTCGTGCTCAGACCCGTCGACGCCGACGTCGACAGCGACGTCACCGTGCTATTCGTCGTGCTCAGACCCGTTGACGCCGACGTCGACAGTGACGTCACGGAGCTATCTGTCGTGCTCAAGCCCGTCGAAGCCGACGTCGACAGCGACGTCACGGAGCTATTCGTCGTGCTCAGACCCGTCGACAGTGACGTAAGTGAGCTGGCGGCAGCGGTCACGGCACTTGAAGCCGTAGAGATGTTCGTGATTCCGCTCGACACCGATGTCGACAACGAATAGAGCTGGCTTCCGTTGACCGCTTCCGAGCTTGTCGCTGTCACGGCGCCTGGGGCAACACCAGACAACAGCACCCCACCCACCGGCCCCACACCTGCAACGTTGCTCATCGTCAGTACATTGCCAAGGGCACCGTCGACTCGGAAGGAAATCTGACCCGTACTGCCGTTCAAAACGATCTGGGTGTCATCGGCTGACAGACCAATCCAGTTAATCGGCGAACCAACTCCGGCCCCTCCTGTCCAGGAAGTTATGCCATTAGTGCATCCATTGCTAGGAAAAAGAACAGGATTTCCCTGACTGAAGGAATCGTGCCCGCCCTGATAGTTTGAACACAAATCCGCACTTGCGACCGTCGGAGCAGACATCGCTGGCGATGCGAAAAAACTCAGGCCAAATGCCGCAAGCGCCGCGAGTGATACCTCTCTCAATTTCGCACGAATCGGACGCTCATCATTCGTACCCGTGGCCGTTGCACCAACGCGCCCCCCATTCACGTGCTCGGAGACCGCAACCCAACTCCACGTCGCTTCACACCAGATTGTTTTATATGTTTTGTTCATTTAATTAACATACCTAATTTTTTATAATGAAATATCAAAAATTCTCGCGCGAACACAAAAATATCGCCTTTCAAACAAATAATTAGGCGATTAAATTTACCAACAACACGAACCGGAAGTTATTTCCAATAGGCGTGAAGTCCAGCCCCAAATACCCCCGCATCACCATCAATAGACAATATTAATTTTCACCAAACGAATAATCAAATTCGCCTATATGGCAGTATTTGACGGCACGCAACTTGATAAAACACTCTCAGCAAGCAACTATCACTACACAATCCGTAGCGGATTCTCAATTCGCCTCAAGTTGACTCGTACCTGGACGTACAGTCGCAAAAAACTGGATAACGCCCCGCCCTCACTACCCGAAGATGATTGATAGAAGTGGTCTGCGATGCTCTCTGGGCGCTACATACTCCGGGCGACAAGCTCACCGGCCCGTTCGCACGATTGGCAAACTGTCGCCGGGCTAGCCGTACGATGACGTAGAGCGGCTCGTGAAATCCACAGGATGGCGACCACTCTGCCGACCTATATCGAGCATCGCACTTACAGCTTCGCTCGGGAACTGACGCGAATCGTCGACTACATCCACACGCGCTCCGCAGAGTCATGGATTGACCGAATCGTTCGTGCACACCATGAACCACGATTACATCGCCCCTATGGAAAAACCGATGCGCCAATGACTCTCAGATCCAGGCACTACTACGTTCCCCACCCGCATAAAGCATTGAAATCCCGATCGAGAATTCCGACCGGCTGCAGCATCGTTAACTTATTGATTGATGCCGTGACGTCATCGGTTACAAGGGCAGAGGCAACTCCACGCCGCTGCTCCCTGCATACGCGGACCTCGTTCCAGCCCTAGACAGCACTCGATCGAAAATCGACCCAGAACCGCTCGGTCGCCACCAGATCTGGAATCTGGTGACGGACACACGGGACTTCTGTGGCTGTCATGGTTGAAATGTTGCGAATAGCAATGCACGCGAGTATCACGCCCCCGCCCCCTGCCGACCAGTGAGTTTATGAGATGCTGATATAACCTTATCTTCATATCGCGCGCACTCGTTTCGAACCTGACCGGAACGGAAGGATTGACCTGAAACGCAGGCATCCACAGCACCGCATGTCTATTGTTTACGCCACTTGAGTCTATGGATTCCTTATTGATGTGACTGCAAGATTTCTGTCATTCCAAAGGTTTCTTTTGAGCAGTGAGCCACGTCAACATCTGCGGATATCGCCGGATTCGTGCAGGTCTACCTTTATCTTACGGAAACCATACAACCCACCTCCGGACAGCCAGTGATGCTTGATCAGCCACAACAACCTCTCGGCCTCGCACTTTGGCGCACTGATCTATTTGCACTACATACTAAATAGCTGCTGCGATGTACGCCAAGGTATCAACGCATCGTGCACAAGCGAAATCAGCCGAAATGGGAAGGCATGAATGAATTCGTGCGTTGCTGTTATGACTTTGCAAAGTACGCGGCATTTCAGGATGTCGCTTTTCTCGCTCACGCCTTTGAGTTCAACCTTCAGCTACCGCATCACGAAGTTCCAGCCCGGCCCAGTATTTTTCACGACTGCCGGTCTACCTGACTTCGCTCTTCAGGTACACAGAATATGTCGTGGTGTCCAACTTCTGCACCGCATCTGCTGCCCAATGACCCCGCTCGATCACCACGATTCCCACTACGGTCAATCAGGAATAGTGGTCGGACTCTGCCTGCAAGCGAATCCCGGAGCGTATCTGCCACGCACGAACTCCGATCGCATCCACCAGCAAGGTGCACGCACTCTTCCCCGAAAGATCGGCCATCTCGTCCTGCAAACGTTGATCGACATTGACCCAATCAAGGGTGCACCGCACCAATCCCGCCCTTCCCCCCGCCATCCGCCCGGCCTGAATTTTTACGCTTGTAAAAATTTTGGACAGAGAGAATGACACCTGGAAACAGCGCGTCATCTGTCCATGCACGGCCCCTGCCAACCCTTTCGGACCCACCCAGATCGCTGACGGGAGAAAAGATGCCCACGAACCAGGATTCACGACCGAAGGCCGCATCGGATCACGGAGAATTCTCGCTAAGCGAAGTCCCGCTCGAGAAACGCACCGGATTCCTGTCCATCACGATGGTGTTGTTGAGTTTCACGTTCTTCACGGGAACGATGTTTGCCGGCGGCAAGATCGGCGTCGCGTTCGACGTCGTCAGCATGATCCAGATCGCCGTGATCGGAAACCTGTTGCTCGCCGCCTATGCGGCTTCGCTGGCGTTGATTGCGGCCCGCAGCGGCCTGAATGCGGTGTTGATGGGACGATTCTGCTTTGGCGAAGTCGGCAGCAAGCTGTCCGATTTTCTGCTGGGCTTCGCCGAACTCGGCTGGTACGCATGGGGCACCGCGACGGTGGCCATCGTCTTGGTCAAGCTGCTCGGGTGGCCGGCCTCCGTTACCACGCCGTTGATGATCCTGTTCGGCTTCGGGTTTTCGATCACGGCGATCATCGGCTATCGGGGCATGGACGTGCTGTCGCGCGTCTCGGTGCCGCTGATGTTCGTGCTTCTGATGACGTCGATGTGGATCGCCACCCGCGATATCGGCGGATGGGCCGGCCTCAAGCACATCGCGCCGTCTCATCCGATGCAGTTCTCGGCCGCCGTGACCATGGTCATCGGCACCTTTGCCAGCGGCGCCACCCAGGCAACCAACTGGACGCGCCTCGCACGCAGCGCGCGCAGCGCCGTGTCGGCCAGCCTGATCGGATTCTTCGCGGGCAACGGCCTGATGATCATCGCGGGCGCGTACTGTGCGATCGTCTATCAGCAAGCGGATATCGTCGAAGTGATGATGCTGCAGGGCCTGTCGATCGCGGCGGTCGTGATGCTGTGCCTCAACCTGTGGACCATCCAGGGGCCGACGATGTACAACGTCGCGGCCGCCGGATGCCACCTGCTGCGCACCGAACGGCGTCGCACGCTCGTCCTCGTGGGCGCGGCGATCGGCATCGTGCTCGCGGTCGGCGGAATGTACGAGTTGCTGATTCCGTTCCTGGTGCTGCTCGGCTCGATCATTCCTCCGGTCGGCGGCGTGATCATGGCGGACTACTGGTACCGCCATCGCGGGAAATACCCGCCGCTTGCCACCGCGCGCCTTCCGCGCTTCAATCTGGTGGGTCTGGCCGCCTACGCGATCGGCGCGATCCTCGCCTACACGTCGCCGTGGATCGCGCCGATCGTCGGCATCGCGGCGTCCGCCGGCGCGTACGTCGTGCTGCTGCAGATTGCCCGTGCGCTGTCGCGCGAACCGTCCGTCCAGGGCGAATGATTCCGCCGAGCGCCGTCCCGGTCCCCCGAACAACAGGAGCTTTCATGAAAATCGTCAATGCGAAATTGCGCGGCCGTAGCGGCCTCTTCACGATCGACATCGATGCGGACACGATTCGCGGCATCGACCTCCAGCCGTCGCCGCTGACGCCACAAGGTGACGACGTCATCGATGCAGGCAGCAATCTCGTCATCCCGCCGCTGGTCGAGCCGCACATTCATCTGGATGCGACGCTGACCGCCGGCGAACCCGAGTGGAACATGAGCGGCACGCTGTTCGAAGGCATCGAGCGGTGGGGGCAACGCAAGGCCACCATCACGCACGACGATACGAAAGCCCGCGCCCACACCACGATCGGGATGTTGCGCGACAACGGCATCCAGCACGTGCGCACGCATGTGGACGTCACCGATCACACGCTTGCCGCATTGAAGGCGATGCTCGAGGTCAGGGACGAGGCGCGCGACCTGATCGATCTGCAGATCGTCGCGTTCCCTCAGGAGGGCATCGAATCGTTCGAGAACGGACGCGCGCTGATGGAGCGCGCGATCGAGATGGGCGCCGACGTCGTCGGCGGCATTCCGCATTTCGAGAACACCCGCGACCAGGGCGTGAGCTCCATCAAGTTCCTGATGGATCTCGCGGAACGCAAGGGCTGCCTGGTCGATGTCCATTGCGACGAAACCGACGATCCGCACTCACGCTTCCTGGAGGTGCTCGCGGAAGAAGCGCGGGTTCGCGGGATGGGCACGCGCGTCACCGCCAGCCACACGACCGCCATGGGTTCCTACGACAACGCGTACTGCTCGAAGCTGTTCCGCTTGCTGAAGCGCTCGGAAATCCATTTTGTTTCGTGTCCGACCGAAAGCATCCACCTGCAGGGGCGTTTCGACACCTTTCCGAAACGACGCGGCATTACGCGGGTGGCAGAACTCGATCGCGCCGGCATCAACGTGTGCTTCGGACAGGATTCGATCAAGGATCCGTGGTATCCGATCGGCAACGGCAACATCCTGCGCATCCTCGACGTCGGCCTGCACGTATGCCACATGCTCGGTTACGAAGACCTGCAGCGATGCCTCGACTTCGTCACGGAGCACAGCGCCAACGCGATGTCGCTGGGCGATCGTTATGGCATCGCCGTCGGGCGGCCGGCCAATCTGCTGATCCTCGACGCGGATTGCGACTACGAAGTGGTTCGCAAGCAAGCCAAGGTGCACATGTCGCTTCGCGCCGGGAAGGTCATCATGCAGCGCGCGCCTGAACGCATCACCTATCCGGACGCGAACAAGCATTGAGCGGGCGACGATCCCGGTCCGACCTGCAGGTGGAAGACATGGCGACGAACCCATCCGAGCCGACTGCCGGAACGCCCGCCCGGCCCCATGGCCGGCGCGAAGCGCTGCGCGACACGCTCGAGGCGGCCATTCTCGCCGCGGCCGAGGAATCGTTTTCCACTTACGGATTCGAAGGGAGCTCCGTTACGACGATCGCCGCGGCCGCCGGCTTGTCGAAGCAGAACCTGATGTACTACTTCCCGACGAAGCTGGCGCTCTACAAGCGCGTGCTGGATGACGTATTGCGGGACTGGCTCGGCAGGATGCGGGAGTTTGCGGCGCCCGATCGAGAGCCCGCGGAAGCCATGTCGGCCTACATCCGGGCCAAGCTCGAATTCTCCAGAAATCGCCCGCACGGATCGCGGGTGTTTGCGCTGGAGATCATCGGCGGCGCGAAGACTTACGGAAAGGAAATTCGCAAGCAACTGATTCCGGTGTTGCGCGACGACATCCGGGTGCTCGAACGCTGGATCGATGCCGGCAAGGTCAGGCCGGTCGATGCGGAGCATCTGTTCTTCCTGATCTGGGCAGCCACGCAGGCGTATGCGGATTTCGCGCCCCAGATGCTGCTGGTGCTCGGCAAGCGCACGCTGGGTAGCGACGATTTCGACGCGGCTTACCGCACCATCTCGGACCTGGTGCTCAAGGCCCTGATCACCAACGACGGCATGACGAAATGACGAATTGACCGCCTCCATCGCGAGGTCGGTCATGCAACAGCGGCCCGGCGCCCTCGGCGTTCGTCGAGCCGTGCGGGATGAAGTCGCGATGATGCGCGCTTCGTCGCCGTTCGCTCGCCGCTCGCTTCATCGAGGCTCGCCGGGGAATCGCCGGTCAGTCGTTGTGCTTGTGGCGCTTCTTGTGCTTGTTGCCGTGGTAATGGTCGTTGGAACGCGAGTTGTTGCGCGACACGTGGCCGCCCAGCGCCGCACCCGCACCGCCGCCCACCGCGGCGCCGACGAGGCTGCCGGTCGTGCCGCCCATCGCGTTGCCCGCAGCGGCGCCCGCGCCGCCGCCCAACGCGCCGCCGACGACCGCGCCCGTGCGTTCGCGCTTGTTCGACGTCACCGCGCCGCCTGCGCCGCCGCCCACCGCGCCGCCGATGATGGCGCCCGTGCTGCCGCCGACCGCATGGCCGACCGCCGCGCCGGCGACACCGCCGAGCGCGCCGCCCAGTGCGTTGTTCGTGTCACTGGCCATCGCAGGCAGCGACGCCACTGCCGTCGCGCCAACCACCACTGCCATCCCGACCCATTTCTTCAGCATCTGCCTGCCCTCTTCAAATTCCGAGATATCGAGCGGCGAATTTAGCATTTTTCCGGAAAGCCCATCGTAATGAACGGTTAAATCGGGCGATTTCCTGGCCGGAATCAGCCGCTACGCGCCAATGGCATCTCATGAACCGCCGGCACGAAACGACGCCGGCGCGCATAAAAAAAGCCCGCACGAAGCGGGCCGGGGATACGAATCCGGATAACACGATATCGAAATACGCTCGCGCCCCCGTCGCTGAAACGCCGGCCAATCCGTCGCCGTTACCGCGCGCAAGCCCGGATCGGCCCGTGCCGGAGCGTCAATACGGCGGATTGACGACGACGTACTGCGTCCCCTGTGCCCGATACCAGGTGCCGCCGCATTGCTGGTACACCATGCCGCCATAGTTCACGGGCACGCAGTTCGGCGGCACCGACCGGACGATGGAGCCCACCACCGCCGACGTGACCGCCACGGTCGCGGTCACGGCAGCCGCGGTGGCAACGGGGTGATCGTTGTCCCAGCCGTTGTGCGTGTCGACGTCCGCATGGACATTGACGCTGTGGTTCACGTTCACGTTGACGTTGTTGACGCTCGTGCTGCGAACGTTGCGCGTACGTGAATCGACGTGCGTGTTGCTCACGTGCGTGCGGTCGCGCGATACGCGCGTGTCGTCGTGCCGCGCGGCGAACGCGATACCCGGCGCCGTGCCGATCAGGCAGACGGCCAGCAACGCGGAAAGGATACGGGTGGCCTTTGGCATGTGCGTAGTCTTCATCTGCTTACCCCTTGTTCGCGGCGACCGGGGCGAGATCGATCCGCTTCGCACCGGCAGGAGGCTGGAACCTGAACGCCGAGTCGCCGAACGTCGGAGGCGACGTCCAGTTCAGGATCGACACGGACTGCGGGCGCGCGTCGTCGTCGCGCCGCGTGATCACGATCTTGCGAGGCACGGGGTTCGCGCCGGCGCTGATCCAGATCTGCCAGTCGAGACCCTTCTGGCGGAACGCGTAGTGATCGCACGGATCGGTACCGATGTATTCCCGGCCCGCATACAGCGCCGATTCGAACTGGTCGGTGCGCGCTTCGCCGGCCGCCCAGACGAACAGGTCGGACAACGGCAATTCCACGCCGTACTTGTCGCGCAGTATGCCGATCAGATCGGCGAGCGTGCCGTCGAACGGGACAGTCGAATAGTACTTTTGTGCCGGCGAATAAAGCGTCACGGTCTTGCCGTCGACGATGATCTCGCGCTTGTTGCCGGCGCCGGTCATGACGGCACGCAACCGGTGCGGACGATCCACGTCGAGCACCGCGGAGGCGCTGTGCTGAAGCTTCTGGCCGTCCTGCAGCACGCTCTCGCCGGTGAGTTCGGTCGATACGCTGAAGCGACCCAGCGAATGCAGATACGCGCCCATGGCCTTGAGTGCGTCGACCGCGGCGGGGTCGACCGCGTTGTCGACGTTGTTCGCGGCAGCCGGCGCCGATGCCTGCGCAAACACAGGCGGCGCGGCAAGTGCCGCGGCCAGCATGACCACGCATGAAATCCTGCTTTTCATTTTGTACTCCTTAAATATCGGCGAGAAGCGACGGAAACGCGGATTCCGCGTTCGCGCGCTACTCGGACGGCGTGAGGTCGAAAATCCGGATGCCTTCGGCAAGCTCGATGACGTTTCGCCATGCCTGCCGTTCGATCGCACCGCGAACGTCCGACAGCCCGCCTTCCCACAATTCGCTCATGGTCGCGCGCGAGAACTCGTAATCCTTGAAGTCGGATGAACGCGTGTTGTGGCGATTCGTAAAGTGCACGAGCGCGACGGCGCCGCGCTTGCTGATCCCGGCGAGCCGCTGCACGTCGGGATCGGAGCGGAGTTCCTCCGGCAGTTTGTCGAGCACCCGGCGCAGCGACCCGCGCAGTTCCTCGAGTTCCCTGATTCGAGCCGAACCGAACCGGGCCTTGCTCGCGTACTGGATGTCCTTCATCCGCTCCTGAACTTCACTGAGGCTTTGCGGCAACGCCCCCGCACCGCTGAACAGGTCGACCTGCACGATCAGCGCGCTGTTCCGGTAACCCTCGTCGACGACATGCCACAGCGGGGTATTCGACGAGATACCACCGTCCCAATACCACTCGCCGTCGATCTGCACCGGCGGGAAACCCGGCGGCAGCGCACCGCTGGCCATCACGTGCGCGGGGCCGATGGGGGTCCGCTCGTTGTCGAAAAAAACCGTCGCGCCCGTGCGCACGTTGACCGCGCCCAGCGACAACCGGACCTGCCGGCTGTTGATGAGATCGAAATCGACCAGCTCCTCGAGCGTGGCCTTCAATGGCCGCGTGTCGTACAGGCTCAACGCGCCGGGATCGTTGAATCGCCCGATGACGGGAGGTGCGACGCGCGGCACGAAAAAGCCCGGTACGCCCAGCGCGATCGACTGTGCGGCACTCATCGCGTTCAGATAGGGCCGCATCGCATCGAACGAAGCGGGATGCATGAAGGCCGTGCGTTCCGACGCGCGCGTCCAGAACTCCCGCAAGCGCTCGACGCGCCGCTCCGGCGGGTTGCCGGCAATCAACGCGGCATTGATGGCCCCGATCGAAATACCCGCCACCCAGTCCGGCTTGAAACCCAATGAAGCGATGCCGTCGAATACGCCCGCCTGATAGGCACCCAGCGCGCCGCCGCCCTGAAGCACGAGGACCCTGCGGTCGAATCGGCCGAGCCTTTCCGTCAGGTCTGCCGGCAAACTGCCAATTCCGCTTTGCGTCACGCCATATCCCCTTTCTGGTCGAATCGATGAGAAATATTACGTTGCGCGCCATGGCATCGCGGCTCGGAAATTTCCGGAAATCGCCGGGAAATTTCCCGATACACCACGCGTGCGGATAATGCGTCCGGGAATTGCGTATTCTGCACCATCAACTGGTGCGAATTCGATTGCAAAATCTGCATGGCTCGCAGGCCGATCCGGAACGACGACATACGACACCGTCCCCGACCACGTATCCAGTTCGATCGCGGCCGGCTCCGACGCATCAGCCCCCAATCCGCCATCATCGCGACGCGAACATGGACGCGATATCCGATCCGTTATGAAGTCCGCCGCGCAAGGCCCGCTCGCACGGCCTCGGTTATCCACTCGATTGACGACCGAAATATCGCTGCGTATACATCGAAACACGATCATCCTCACCGGCAGCCTGCATGTCCCGACACGTCATCGACGCCCATCTCCTGAAGACCCTTCACACGCTCATCACCGAATCGAGCGTCTCGCGCACCGCCCTGCTGCTCGGACAATCGCAGCCGACCATCAGCGTCGCGCTACGCCGGCTGCGCGCAATCACCGGCGATCCGCTGCTGGTGCGGAGCGGCAGCCGGATGGTGCCGACCAGTCACGCGATGACGCTCGTCGAGCCGCTCGACCAGGCGCTCGCCGGCATCGCGGCCGTGCTGAATCCAGCAAGCAAGTTCGACCCCGCCACGACGCGTCGCACGTTCCGCATCGGCTCGCCCGACTATCTCGACGTGTTCTTCCTTCCCGCGATCGTCGACGCGTTCAAGCACGAGGCGCCGGGCGCGCGCATCGAGTTCCAGCACCTGATGACGGTGGACGGCGGATACGAACACGCGCTCGAAAGCGGCGCGCTCGATCTGGCGGTCGGCAACTGGAGCACACCTGCCCAGCAATTGCATCTGCAGCCGCTGTGCCGGGACGATCTCGTGTGCCTGATGCGCGACGATCACCGGATCAAGCGCGGCCGGCTCACCGCCGACGTCTACCGGGAAGCGGAACATCTCGGCGTGACCACGCATCACGCGACGGGGCTCGGCACGATCGACCGGGAACTCGCGCGCGGCGGCCTGTCGAGAAACGTCACGACGACGATGCCCTACTTCGGCATGGCGCCTTATGTGCTGATGCGCTCGAACCTGCTGTTCACGACGACACGCACGCTCGCGATGCATTTCTGCAGCCTGCTGCCGCTGCGCATCGAACCGCTTCCGTGCGAACCGCAGGCACTGAGCTATTACCAGCTCTGGCACGACCGCACGCATCGCAGCGCCGCCGCCATCTGGCTGCGGCGGCTCGTGTCGGGCGTCGCGAAGAAGCTGGTGCCGGAAAACGCAGGCGACAGGCGGTGAAACGCAGGCGGTAAAAAGCAAAAAAGCCGCGAGCAAATGCTCGCGGCGACGAACGGACGGGCCCACGCATATCGTGCGGGCCGCGTCCGCGACAGGGGTCGGTCAGCGAAGGGGCTGCCTGTCGAAGGCGCACCTGGAAAAGCGCCATTTCAGGGACCGCGCGCATGCGCGCGGCTATAAGGCTAGGTCGATGCGCCAGCAGTCATCGCCTTCAGCAGCGCGGCCTTTTCCGCCGTCGCCGCATCGAGCAGCGCAAAACCCGTGATGCGCCCCGACTCGGGATCCGAGCACAGCGCGCGCGTCGCGCGCGGCGCATCGCCGACTCCGATCTCGGTGGTCCAGCGACCACCGTCGTCCGCCGTCACGACGACGGCTGGAATGGCCGGCGTCTTCACCACGACCGGCATCACCGGAAAATCCACCCGTGCCGGCGTGCCCCGCAAGCACTGAGCCAGTGCGCGCGCCGCGTGCATGATGGGCAGCACGTAGGGGCGCACACGCCCGTCGATCGCCGCGCAGTCGCCCAGCGCGAAAATGTCCGGCGCGCTGGTGCGGCACCACGCGTCGGTCACGATCCCGTCCGCGACATCGAGCGCCGCCTCTCGCGCGAGCGCGGTTCGCGGCACGAGCCCGATCGCCGAGATCACGAGGTCCGCGTCGAGGCTCGCGCCATCCGTCAGCGCAAGCCGGTATCCGCGCACGAGACGGGCGATCGAGCGCACGCCCGCGCCGAGCCGAAGCTGTACGCCCGCGTCGCGCAGCCCATGCGCGAACACTTGTCCGGCCTCCGGCGGCAGCAGCCGCGACAGCGGTGCGTCGGCTGGATCGATCACGGTGACCGTCAGCCCCGCCGCGACCAGATCGTTCGCGAACTCGCAACCGATGAGGCCCGCGCCGAGGATCGCGACCGATCGACAGTCGCGCAGTGCGCTGCGAAGCCGCGCGTAGTCGGCCAGGTCGTTGACCGACAGCACGTCGGCCGCGCCATCGCCTTCGCAGGGCACGCGCCGCGCATCCGCGCCGGTGGCGAGGACCAGCGCGCGATAGCGCAGCACCCGCGCGTCGTCGAGCACGATCTCATGCGCGTCCACGCGAATCCGCCGCACCGCGCACTGCGTCCAGATGGACGCGCGCAGTTGATCCGCCATCGTCGCCGCGTCGGACATCGCAAGCTGCTCGGGTGTCTTGCGCTGCGCGAGCGCGTTCGACAGCGCCGGCTTCGAATAGAAGCTGCCGTCGTCCCGGCTGATCATCACGAGCGGCGTCTCGCCGTCGAGCTTGCGCCACTCGCGCGCCACGGTATAACCCGCGAGGCCCGTGCCGACGATGACGACGGGATCGCGCCGGTTCTCCGACGTTTCAAGTGTGCTCATGCGGCCACCACCTGCATGTCGAAATCGTGCTTGCCGGTCGCGCAGTCCGGACACATCCAGTCGTCGGGCACGTCTTCCCAGCGCGTGCCGGCCGCGATCCCGTACTGCGGCAAGCCCTCGGCCTCGTCATATCGAAACCCGCAGATCACGCATTCCCAGATCTTCATCGTGTTCTCCCGTGCAGCGATCAGCGTGCGTAAGACTGGCCGAGCCCCAACTCGCCGAGCGCACGCCGGTAGGCACCCGACGAGCGATCGGCCAGGATCGGCGCTTCCTGCGAACGATCGATCGGCAGATCCTCGGGACACTGCTGCTCGACGATTTCGCGATCCTCTTCGAACACCTGGCGATTGAATTCGTACACGTCGTCGAGCGGCAGGTCGTGATCGAAGTTGCGCACGATCGGTACGAACAGGCGCGTCAGTCGCGCGGAAACGGGGCTGGCCGCGTTCAGGATCGCGAGCCGGCCGCCTTCCGGAAAATGCACGGTAAGGCGTGCGAAGAACGGCACGTCGACCTCGAACACGCGCCGCCACAGAAACCCGTCGGGCGCGCGATGCTGCATCGACTTCGGAAAGTTGCTGACCGTGCTGACGTATTCGGCCCGCAACCCGTTCTCGCGCCGCTCCACCGAGTATTGCGGCACGACCGGATTGCGCCGGTCGGCAAAGCTGTCGTGATGAATCCACGCGAAGTGCGCGACGTCGATGAACCCTTCCGTCTGCCGGCCGGCTGACGCGCGAATATCGATCGACGGCGGCAGGATCTGCTGGAAACCCTCCTCGTTCCACGCGGGGAAATCGGGCAAAGGCAGTTCCCCGCCGCCCAGCGATACCCATACGAGCCCGTACGCCTGCTGCGCCGCGAAGGTCGTCAGGCACAGGCGCTCCGGAATCGGGCCGTCGGGCTGCGACGGAATATGCTCGCACTTGCCGTCGGCCGCGTATTCGAGGCCGTGATACGGGCACACGAGCCGATCACCGACCACCCAGCCGCGGCTCAGCGGCGCGCCCCGGTGCGGGCACACGTCGCGCGCGGCGACGATGGTGTCACCTGAGCGGAACAGCACGAGCCGCTCGTCGAGCAGCGTCACGCCGAGCGGGCGTTCGCGCACGTCGCTCGCGAACGCGACCGGATGCCAGTAGCGGCTCAGTATTTCCCAATCGCGCACGTCGAATGTGCAGTTGCGGGGCGGGACGGGCGAGCGTGACCGAGTCAACGGCACGACCTGGGTATGCGTCATTCGTGTCTCCTGGCATGAGTGGCTGTCAACGCGGCGACCGTCGAAGGTCCGGGCATAACCGCGCGGAACCCACGATATAGAGCGCGCTGCCCGGCTCCCATCGCCGGACCGCCATGTAGTCCATGTCGACGCCGGCATGGACGCGCACCGCACGCGCGTGCCGCATCGGCTTCCCGTGCCCGCGATCCTGCATTACCATCGTGCGTCCACCGCGCCTGCCCGCCTCCGGCAAGCGAGCCCAGCCACCTCCCCGCCCCCGCACCCATGCTCGCTCTCGTCATCCTCGCCGGCCTCTGGGCCGGCCTGCAGAACACCCTCGCCGGCGGCGGCTCGTTCGTCACGCTGCCCGCGCTGATCGTGTCGGGCATGTCGCCGCTCGCGGCGAACATCACGTCGACGGTCGCGCTGTTTCCCGCACAAGTCACGACAGGCTGGGCGAGCCGAAACATGGTGCGCGGCGTGGGCAAGCTGTCGTTTCGCGCGATGTTCGCGATCAGCGTCGTCGGCGGCGCGCTCGGCGGGTTGCTGCTGCTGAAGACGCCTTCGTCGATCTTCTCGCACCTCGTGCCGTGGCTCGTGCTGTTCGCGACGATCGTATTCGCGTGGGGCAGTTTCTTCCGCAAGCCGCGCGAAGGCACGGCTCACCTCGGTGCCGTCCCCGCCGCGATCTCGCAGTTCATGATCGCGATCTACGGCGGCTACTTCGGCGGCGGGCTCGGCTTCCTGATGATGGCCACGCTGACGATGGCCGGCCTGTCGCCGCGTCACGCGATGTCGACCAAGAACGCGCTCGCGGGCGTGATGAACGCATCGGCCGTCGTGCTGTTCCTGACGTCGCCGCAGCTGCACTGGCGCTCCGCACTCGCGCTCGGCGGTGGTGCGATCGTCGGCGGGCTGCTCGGCACGTGGGCGCTGCAGCGCGTGAACGAACGCATCCTGCGCATCGGGATCGTCTGCATCGGCGCGATACTGACCATCGGGTTGTTCGTCAAACCGATCTGACGCACGCTCGCCGCTGCCGCCATCACGGCAATGCAGCGGCAATTGATGAGCAAACCGCAAGACGTCTTTCACATATCTCGTTCACCGGCGCGGCCGTCGCGATGAAGATCGTGCTGTTCGTGTCGTTCATGTCGGTGATGAACTCGTTCCTGTTTTCGAACTCGCGCATGCTGTTCTCGCTGAGCCAGCGTGGCCATGCGCCCGCGATGTTCGGGCGCACCAACGCGAAGGGCGTGCCGATGAACGCGCTCGTGCTGTGCCTCGCGATCTGCGTGTCGATCCTCGGCGTGCATTTCGTGAGCGGCGGCGACCTGTTCCTGATGCTCGCGAAGAGCAGCGGCGCGTTCGTGATGATCGTGTGGATCTTCATCATCGCCGCGCACTTCGCGATGCGCCGGCAGACGAAGCACGAGCAACGCGACCCGTCGGCGTTCCGCGCGTGGTTCTATCCGGTGTCGAACTGGGTCGCGCTGCTGGCGCTGGTCGCCGTGCTCGGGTCGCAGGCGTTCAACCCGGATTCGCGATTCCAGTTCTGGTTCACGGTATCGACGGCGCTCGCGATCGTCGCGTCGTACTTCCTGCGGCGCAGGCAGCCGTCGTTCGGGCAGGCGTCCGGCGCGAAGCTGCGCTGACCGGCGGCCGGCGGCCCGGCGTGCGCGTTCAGCCGAACGGCCGCACGCCGATCAGCCAGCCGTGCAGGAACAGCGCGAACACGGCCCAGACGACGAGTCCGCCCAGCACGGCGACGACGTCGCCCGACAGCCCGCCAGCCGGATAGCGGACACCGTCGCGGCGGTCGCGCGCACGCGACACGACGAAATCGACGATCGACCACACGAAGAACGCGCCGAACAGCACGACCGCGTGCAGCGTGCCATTCATGAGCAGGTGCGCGACCGCCCAGACCATCACGCCGGCCAGCATCGGGTGTCCGACGAGCGTCTTGATCCGGTTGCGCGGCACGTACGACGCGGCGATCAGCACGAACGCGACCGCGGTCAGCATGCCCGTCAGGTGGCGCACGCCGACCGGCGACACCCACAGCTGCGTCGCGCTCTCGCGCGCGATCCCGTAGCCGCGGACGATCAGCACGAAGCCGACGATCGACGCGATCGAATAACCGGCCTTCCAGCCTTTCTCGCCGATTCGCGCGATCATCGCGGAGCGCCAGCCATCGGCGACGATCCGGATCGAGTGCACACCGAGGAAGATCGCTAAACCGAGAATCAGGACGGGCATCGGCTGTCTCCGCTGGAATGATGAGTGGGGAAGCGTTCCGCGCGGCGTACGATGCGCCGTTCGCGGGGCCGGCGGCGAGGCCGGCGCGGGTCGTGCCAGGCACCGGCGCAACCCGCGCCGATCATAAACGCCAAGGCTGCCGTTGTGAAGCATGCAGGATGTGCGGTGCGTCAAGCCTGGCGCTTTCGCGCACCCGTCGCGCGGCAATGGGCACGCCTGAAAGAAAGGAAAGGGAACGTCGCGAGGCGATCGCCTCGCAAGACCGGCGCTATGCCGGTTTGCGCTTGGCCGGGGGTTTCGATGCCGGTTTCCGCGCAGGTTTCGATGCCGCTACCGCTACCGCTTTCGGCTTCGGCGCCGGTTTTGGCGCAGGCTTCGGCGCGGATTTCGCTGCCGCCGTGGATGCCGTCTTCGGCTCCGGTTTCACCGAACGCTTCGATGTGGATTTCGGCGCCGCCGCGGATCCCGTCGCAGGCACCGGCTTACGGGCGGCCCTCGCCTTGCGCTTCGGCGGCCCCGCCAGCAGCGCCGCGCGATACGCGCTGCGGCACCAGTCGAACAGCGCGCCCGCATCCTCGAGCACGTCGGCCGGCGTTTCGTAGTAGCCCTCGAGCGCTACGGTACGCGTCGGCCTTGCGTACGAGAACGGCCCCATGCCCGCCGCGACGAACGCCGGACGATTCACGTCGTCTACACGCAGGAACAGCGACCCGCGCGACATGAAGCCGAACATCACGCCATCGAGCCGCATCGCCGCCCCGCTGAAGAACCGTGCGACCTCGACCATGCCGAGCGGAGCAAGCTGGTACGCGATCTCCTCGCCGTGCGCCTTCTCCGACTGCCAGCTCACGCGGAAGCCTCGCAGCGCTGCGTCCACGCATCGAGTTCGGCGTCGTCGAAGCCGACGGCCGCCGCGCTCTCGCGAATCTGCCGCCACGTCGCACGGTCGACCGGAATGCCGCCTGCGCCGCGCGCGGCCCGGCTTGCTTCCTCCGGTTCGCCGGGCACCTGCACCGGCGCATCGCCGGCCTGCGGCGACGCCTTCGCCCATGCAACGAACGCATCGGCCTCGCGCTCGGCATCTACCGCGTCGAACGCGTTCGGATCGATCAGCACCGACAGCATCCCGTTGACGATCGCGCTCGTCTTCTGCAACGTGTCGCCATAGGTCGTATGCCCGCCGACGAGTGCGCCGCCGAAGATCTCGCACATCGCCGCCAGCGCATACCCCTTGTGCAGCCCGAACGGCAGCAGCGCGCCGAACGGTTGCTCGTGCATCACCGCCGGATCGTCGGTCGGCTGGCCGAGATGGTCGATCAGCGACCCGGCCGGCACGCGCTTGCCCTGGTTGTACGCGACGCGCGTCTTGCCGTACGCGATCGCGCTCGTCGCGAAATCGAGCAGCAGCGGCGGCTTGCCCGCACGCGGATACGCGGCGCAGAACGGATTCGTGCCGAAGCGCGGATCGGTGCCGTGCAGCGGCGCGACCAGCAGGTCGCCCGGCACGTTGACGAAATGGAACGACACGAGCCCCGAGCGCGCACACTGCTCGGCCCAGTGCCCGATGCGGCCGAGATGATGCACGTCGCGCAGCCCGATCGCGCAGATGCCCATGCGCCGCGCACGCTCGATCCCTTCGACCATCGCCTCGAACGCGATCACCTGGCCGAAGCCGCGCCCGCCGTCGATCGTCAGCACCGCGCCGCCGTCGCGGACGATCGACGCGTGCCCGTTCAGTTGCAACTGCCCTTCCCGCCACGATGCGACGTAGTTCGGGATCATCCCGATCCCGTGCGAATCGTGGCCCGCGAGATTCGCGCCGACCAGGTGATCGGCGACGAGCCGCGCCTCGCGCTCGCTGCTGCCGGCCCGTTCCCAGAGTGCCGCGACGAATGCATGCAGCGGTTCGGCGCGCAGGCGCAGCGGTTCGGTGTCGGGCGTCGGCAGTGCGGTCATCGGCAGGGTTCCTTCAGGTCGGAGTGAGTCGGGCAATCGCGACGATCAGCGCGCGGACGCGATCACGTCCGCAACCGCGGCCGTCAGCTTCTTCGCATACGGCACGTGCAGGAACTCGTTCGGGCCGTGCGCGTTCGACTTCGGCCCGAGCACGCCGCACACCATGAATTGCGCGGACGGGAAGCCCGCCTGCAGCACGTTCATCAGCGGGATCGTGCCGCCGAGGCCCATGTACGCGCAGTCCGCGCCGAAGTGGCGGCGCGACGCGGCGTCGAGCGACGACGCGAGCCACGGCGCGAGATCGGGTGCCGCCCAGCCGGTCGCGGCGCCCGCGTCCGGCTTGAACGTGACCTTCGCGTTGTACGGCGGATCGAGTTCGAGCAGTGCCTTCAGCTGCTGCACGGCCTGCGCGGCGTCGACGAGCGGCGGCAGGCGCAGCGACAGCTTGAACGCGGTGCGCGGACGCAGCACGTTGCCCGCATCAGCGAGCGCCGGCATGCCGGCCGCGCCCGTCACCGACAGCGACGGACGCCACGTCGAATTCAGCAGCGCCTCGCGCGGATCGGTCGTGGTCGGCAGCACAGGCTTGCCGTCTGCGCCGCACGCCCACGGCAGCCCCTTCCACACCGCGTCACCGAGGATCGCGGCGGCCGCGTCGGCCTCACGCACGCGGCTCGACGGAATCTCGCAATGGAACACGCCCGGCAGCAGGTTGCCGTTCTTCGCGTCTTCCAGACGCTCGAACAGCTGGCGCATCACGCGGAAGCTCGACGGCGCGATGCCGCCATAGACACCCGAGTGGATGCCTTCCTCGAGCACCTCGACCTGCAGGTCGCCGGACACGAGGCCGCGCAGCGACGTGGTGAGCCACATCTGGTCGTAGTTGCCGGCGCCCGAATCGAGGCACACGACGAGCGACACCTGGCCGAGCCGGTCGCGCAGCGCGTCGACGTACGGCAGCAGGTCGTAGCTGCCCGATTCCTCGCAGGTTTCGATCAGGCCGACGCAGCGCGGCCGCTCGATGCCCTGCTCGTCGAGTGCGCCGAGCGCCGCGAGGCTCGCGTAGATCGCATAACCGTCGTCCGCGCCGCCGCGGCCGTACAGCTTGCCGTTCTCGAACTTCGGCGTCCACGGGCCGAGGTCCGCGCGCCAGCCGTCGAATTCGGGCTGCTTGTCGAGGTGGCCGTACAGCAGGATCGTGTCGGTGCTGCCCGAGCGCGTGGCCGGCGATTCGAAGAAGATCACCGGCGTGCGGCCCGGCAGGCGCACGATCTCGAGCTTCAGGCCCTTCACGGGCTGTCGTTCGGCCCACTGCGCGGCGTCGGTGACGACGCGCTCGAGATAACCGCGCTTCGCCCAATCGGGGTCGAACGCGGGACTCTTCGCGGGAATCGCGATGTAGTCGGTCAGTGCGTGGAGGATTTCATCGTTCCACTTGCGCTCGATGAAGGTAACGAGCTTGTCATGGTCGAGGACGGGGGTAGTGTCAACGGAGGTCATGATGGGGGTGCCTGGATCGGGCTGACGAAAACCCAGATCATACGCCGATGCTTCCGCTCCGGCGCCCCCTGCCCTGGCCCTTCAGACCGCCTGCGGGAACGCGTCGCGCAACCCCGCCGCGCACGCCAGCGCGTCGTCCCACAAGCGCCGCGTCAGCGCGCCGGCATCCTCTTCGCGCGCGAGCGCCGCGGCCTCGCCCGACCACAGCAGCGAGAAATCGTCGCGGCCCTGCCGCTCGAACGCGCCGCGCAGCGGATCGACCGCGGCCGTCGCGAGCGGGAACGCGGGCGCGAGCGCGCTCATCGGCCCTTGCTCGCGCATGAAGCGCGTCAGCAGCCCGCGCGCGGGCCGGCCCGTGTACAGGTTGGTCACGCGCGTGCCGTCGTCGCGCGCGGCGCGCACCGCCGCGCGATGCTGCGCCGAGCGGCCGGCCTGCGGCGTCAGCAGGTAGCCCGTGCCGATCTGCACCGCACGCGCGCCGAGCGCGAACGCGGCCGCGATGCCGCGCCCGTCGGCGATCGCGCCGGCCGCGATCACCGGCACGCGCACCGCGTCGACGATCTGCGGCAGCAACGCGAACAGGCCCGGTTGCGCATGAATGTCGTCGGTCAGGAACATCCCGCGATGGCCGCCGGCTTCCGCGCCCTGCGCGACGATCGCATCGACGCCGCGCGCATCGAGCCAGCGCGCCTCCTCGACGGTCGTCGCGGATGAAACGACTAGCGCGCCGGTGCGTCGCACGCGGTCGAGCAGCGTGTCGTCCGGGAGCCCGAAATGGAAGCTCACGACGGCTGGCCGCAATTCCTCGACGACCGCGCACATCGCATCGTCGAACGGCGCGCGGCCGGGACCGCCCTTCACGTCGGCCGGATCGAGCCCGGCTTCCGCGTAGTAGCCGGCGAGCGCCGCGCGCCAGCGCGCGTCGACCTCGGCATCGGGGGCCGGCGGCGTGTGGCAGAAGAAGTTCACGTTGAACGGCGCGGACGTGCGTGCCCGGATCGCCGCGATCTCGTCGCGCAGTTGCTGCGGGCCGAGCGCCGCGCACGCGAGCGAGCCGAGCCCGCCGGCTTCACACACCGAGATCGCGAGCGGGCTCAGCGAACCGACCATCGGGGCCTGGATCAGCGGCAAACGGGAAGGCAGCATCGTCATCGGAATCCTTGTTCGGAATGAATGGTTATCGCGAGCGTCGGCGGCCGTTCAGGCGGCCGGTTGTTCCGGCAGTTGGCCGACCCACGCGGCAAGCTGCGCTTCGCCTTCCTCGTCGAGCTTGCCGTGGAGCGCGCCGTACCACGGCGCAATCGCGTCGGCCGGCTGCGTGGCCTTCAGGATCTCCAGGCTCTTCTCGAGGAACGACGGGAAAAACGGAATGCCGCGCATGTAGAGGAACGTCGAATCGGTGATGCGCACCTGGCCGTACACGTCGCGCATCCACGCGATATGCGGCAGTGCGTCGTAAAGATGGCCGCTTTGCATCAGTGCGGAGATGAAGTTCACGCGCGCGGCGACATCCGACTGCTCGTGCGTTTCATGATTGATCTCGGCGGCCTTCTGCAGCCACGCTTCGCCGCGCTTTACTTCACCGCACATCACCGATGTCGTCGCGAGCTGCACCGCGTTGTGCGCGCTCGGTTCCTGTTCGAACAACGCGAGCCAGTGCGGGAAGGCGTCGGCATACCGGTCCATCGCCGAATACGCGAGCGCGCAGAGCCGCGCCGCATCGGCGAGACGCTCTGCGTACGGCGCGGCGATCGCAATCGCGGCCTCGTGCCGGCCGGCCTGGTAGGCCGCCAGCGCGGGCGCGAGTTCGGGTGCGATGTCGGGGCCGTTCTGCTCGTTCTGCTCGTTCTGCTCGTTCTGCTCGTTCTGCTCGTTCTGCTCGTTCTGCTCGTTCTGCTCGTTTTGCTCGTTCTGCGAATCCTGATCGCCAGTCGAAGGCGCCTGAGGTGCCGACGACGCTTCGTCGCGCGATTTCTTTCCGAACAGCTTTCCGAACAAGCCCATGATGTTTTTTTCCTTTTGTTGTCGTGTCCGAACGGCCCCGTTCGGCGCCCGTCATTATCTTTCGCCGCGACCCATCCCGCGCCGGTAGGCGGCCGGACTGGTCGCCGCGACGCGCCGGAAATGCCGGCGCAGCGATTCCTCCGAACCGAACCCCGCGCGCGCCGCGATCTGTGCGAGCGACAGCGCGGGTTGAGCTTCCAGCATGTCCTTCGCGACATTCACGCGCTCGCGGATCAGCCACGCGAGCGGCGACATCCCCGTCGCGTCCGCGAACTGGCGCTGCAGCGTGCGCGTGCTCATCGCGGCCTGCGCGGCGAGCGACGCGAGCGTGTGCGGCTCGGCCGCGTGCACGCGCATCCAGTCGATCAGCTTCGCGAGCCGGTCGCTGCCGCCCGGCGCGACCGGCCGCGGCACGAACTGCGCCTGGCCGCCGTCGCGATGCGGCGGCAGCACGAGGCGCTGCGCGACACGGTTCGCGATGGCGCCGCCGTAATCGCGGCGCACCAGATGCAGCAGCATGTCGAGCCCGGCCGCCGAGCCGGCCGACGTGACGATCTGCCCTTCGTCGACGTAAAGCGCATCGGGATTCACGCGCAGCGCCGGATAACGTGCCTGCAGGCGCTCCGCGTAACGCCAGTGCGTCGTCACGGTGAGACCGTCGAGCACGCCGGCCGCCGCCAGCACGAACACGCCCGAACAGATCGAGCAGAGCCGCGCGCCGCGCCGATGCGCGGCCCGCAGTTTCTTCAGCAACGGCTCCGGCGGCAGTTCGTCCGGATCGCGCCAGCCGGGAATCACGATGGTATCCGCGCGATCGAGCGTCGCGAGCCGGTACGGCGCGGCGACCGTGATGCCGCCCGCCGCGCGCACGGGCCCCGGCTCGCTCGCGCATACCGCGAAGCGATACCAGTCGACGCCGAGCTCGGGGCGCTCGAGTGCGAACAGTTCGACCACGCAGCCGAATTCGAAGGTGCAGAGGCGATCGTAGGCGAGCGCGACGACAAGATGATTGTGCATGGCGCGATGTTACCGGAACTTGTCGATCGCGCCACTGCCGCGAAACGCGCCGAACCGCGATACTGCCCTTCATGACGGCGCCTTCCGCGCCCTTTCGACCCGGAGAACCTGCCCATGTCTTACGTCACCGACGTGCCCGCCGCCGACAGCCCCGCCGCCCTCGCGCATTTCGAGGCGTCGCTGCGATTCGAGACCGATTGCTGGGACGTGCACGACGCGCTCGCGTCCGGCGCGCCCGATTTCGTGCTGCTCGACGTGCGCGGCCCCGACCAGTTCGCGGCCGGCCATGTGCCCGGCGCGCGCAACCTGCCGCGCCGCAAGATCATCGAGAGCAAGCTCGCCGGCTATCCGGCCGGCACGCTGTTCGTCGTCTACTGCGCGGGCCCGCACTGCAACGGCGCCGCGCGCGCGGCGATCCAGCTCGCCCGCCTCGGCCGGCCGGTCAAGCTGATGATCGGCGGCGTGACGGGCTGGCTCGACGAAGGGTTCATCCTGAGCAACGATGAGCAGCTGGAGAACGCCGAAGCCGGCTGATCGTGATTAAAAACGCAACAATCAATTGCCGGCACACGAACGGAAAAAGCGCGACAATCGGCTCCATTGCAGTTCGGACGGAGCAGCACCATGCAGAACGCAGTCCTGATTCAAGCAGTGGGTTCGGTTGTCGCGATCGCGCTCTATTTTCTGCCTGCCATCATTGCCGACCGGCGCGGCCGGCGCGACAAGCTGACGATCGCGCTGTTCAACGCGCTGTTCGCGTGGACGGGCATCGGCTGGTTGATGACGCTGTACTGGGCATGCCAGCCGAACCCGCAAGCCGACGTCGCGCAGACGATCATCGCGAAGCGTCGCGGCATCAGCATGCGCACCTTCTCGACCGGCCTCGTCGAACGCGTGCAACGCCGCGTCGCCGCCCAGGAGCAATGGGCGGAGAAACAAGGCTGCCGTTAAGTCCCTCTTTCCCCTTCACCGCGCCGCGTCGAACATCGGCATCCTGACGTTGGTCGACGCGCGGTAATCCCACGCCAGCCGGTCGCGCGGCGCCCAACCGCCCGCGCGCAGCCACGCCCCGAACGCCCCCGTCGTCACCGCCCGTGCGATCCGCTCGCCCGGACAGCCGTGCGGCCCCGTGCCGAAACCGAAATTCGGCCCGGCCGCGCGGCCCGGCATCAGCCGATGCGGATCGCGATACACGGCCGGGTCGCGGTTCGCCGCGGCGAGCACGACGAGAATCGCGTCGCCGGCTCCGACGGTCACGCCTTCGATCGTCGTGCGCGCCGCAACGAAGCGGCGCGTGTTCTGCACCGGCGAATCGAAGCGTCCCACTTCGGCCACGAACGCGTCGAGCGTCGCGTCGTCCGGCGCGACGCGCGCGGCTTGCGCGTCCCCGTCCCATGCCACCAGCGCATTGCCGAGCCACGCGGCCGTCGCCTCGCAGGTCTGCGACAGCAACCCGACGAGATTCGCGACCAGCCCGCCGCTCGCCTGCCAGCCCGCCGCGCGGGCCGCCTGCTGCACCGCGGCGACCAGCGTGCCGTCGTGCGCGTGCGTCTGCGCGACGCGCTCCGTCATCCGGTCGAGCAGTTGCCGCGCAGCGTCGCTCGCGCGGGCCAGCGCCGCGGCGTCCGACAGCGGCGACAGCGCGGCGACGAAGTCGACGACCTGCGCCGCGATGTCGTCGAGTTGCGTCTCGTCGAAGCCGAGCAGATCGGCGACCGAGCAAACGGGCACCGTCATGCACCACGCGTTCAGCGCGTCGACGTCGCCCGGCGCCGGCAACCGCCGTGCGGCCAGCTGCGCGGCGCGGGTGTGCAGCGCATCCGTGTCGATCGGCGCGAACGCGGTGCGCAGCGCCTGTTTCGGCACGTCGTGCCGCGACGCGCCGTCGTTCATGCGCACCAGCTCGCCGAACAGCGCACCGGCCGTCGTGCCGCGCAACGCGGGCGGCACGGGCGCGTCCAGCGGACGCACGCGGCACGCGGGATGGCTTAGCACGGCCGTCACGGCCGCCGCGCGGCTCGCGACCCACAGGCCGAGCGTCGCGTCGAACACGAGCGGCGGCCCGTCGACGAGCGCTGCGTAGTAGGGATAGGGATCGCGGTGCGTCACCGCGGCAATGGGATCGGTCGGGTTCATGCGTGCAGTATCGGCGCAGCGCGCCGCCTCATGTTTCGGGCTGGCGTGAAATGTCGTGGCGCGGGCGCCGCGCACTGCCGCACGCAGTGACCGGCCGGCGTCAGGCTGCCGACCGGTAGCGATGCGACTGCATGCGCATCCGCACGCGCCCGGCCGAAATCGCACGCGGCTCGGGCACGACCGTGTCGTGATGGAACATTTCCTGCCGGAACTCGCCGCTTTCGTCGAACCACTGGCAGATCAGCCAGTCGCTGTCGTCGAACACGACCGGCCCGGCATAGGTGACGGTCATGCGCGGCCCGCCGGTTTTCAGCGTCACGACATCACCGACGCGAAACCCGACACGCTGATTTTCTCGGATCGTCATCGTTCTCTCAGGTTTTTATATATTGATATTCCCGGCAACTCACCGACCGGTCGTTCGACGTGCGGCAGATTATCAATCAAAAAAATAACCGGCAACTCCCGCGCACAAAAAACGCGTCGCCCGGGAAAATGTAACAATGCGCCGCATCGGCACGCGCGGCGAAAGGCAATCGCCAGGTCCGGCGCGGCTTGCGCGCCGGTTCCGGGTGAACCGGAGAAATGCGGAGAATAAACGATGGTTTTCGCGCCGTCATTGCCATTTAATTCGGACGCGAAATCGGTTGATTATTGTCAATCAACGTTTCGACTGGAAACGATCCCACCTTTTATTTGTCGTCATTCATCGAACAAAACCGGTGAATTATCGGGCGCCGCGAACCAGCGATTGAGTTCGCGACCCGGCACGGCCGCTTGCGAAAATGTAAACGTGCCGTCGCGCGCCATCTCCATCGCGGCGCGCAGGAATGCGCCGAGCGCGGCCCGCGCCAGCGCGCCGCCGACGCTGACGCGCTTCACGCCGAGCGCCGCCAGCGCATCGAGGCTCAGCAAGCCACCCTGCAATCCCATGACGACGTTCACGGGCGCGCCGACCGCCTGCGTCACCGCCGCGATCTCGTCGGCATCGGTGATGCCCGGCGCGTACAGCACGTCGGCGCCCGCGTCGCGATAGGCGACCAGCCGCGCGATCGTATCGGCGAGGTCGCGGCGGCCATGCAGGTAGTTTTCGCAGCGCGCGGTCAACGTGAACGGAAACGGCAGCGCGCGCGCCGCGTCGACGGCCGCCGCGATGCGCTCGATCGCCGCTTCGCGCGCGTAGATCGGTGCATCGGCACGGCCCGTCGCATCCTCGATCGAGCCGCCGACCGCGCCGGCCTCGGCCGCCAGCCGGATCGTTTCGGCCACCGTTGCGGGCGCGTCGCCGAAGCCGTTCTCGAGATCGGCGCTCACGGGCAGGCCGCCCGCGGCGACGAGATCGGCGATGTGATCGAGCATCGCGTCGCGGTCGATCGCGTTGTCGGGCTGCCCTTTCGAAAAGGCGTAGCCGGCACTCGTGGTGGCGAGCGCCTCGAAGCCGGCCATCGCGAGCAGGCGGGCGGTGCCGGCATCCCACGGGTTCGGGATGATGAACGCGCCGGGGCGCGTGTGCAGTGCGCGGAAAGCTTCGGCTTGGCGGGCTTGAAGGTCGGAACGGGTCATCGTGGACTCCCGGAAGGTGTTGACGGGTGAGCTTACGCCGGTCGTGCACGCGACGTTTCAGCGATGGCCGAAATGTCGTCGCACGACAGGAAAAATCTCGCGGCCGGCCACGCGCGGGCAGGGTTCACCGCCTGCCCGCTGTCCAGCCACTGTCGTTCACTTCGATACGGGCTGCCCGTCGTCGATGCCGAGCAACACGTCGGTGACGGCTTCGGAGAACTGCATCGCGCGACCGTCGATCAGCACGCCGTCCGGATTCGACGGATCGCGCGCGGCTTGCGGCACGCCGTGCGCGATCAGCACGCGCGCGCAGGCTTCCCAGTCGGGATGGCCGACGCCCTCCGGTTCGTTGACGGACGCCCACGACAACGTGCCGAGCGCATCGCTCCCGAACCCGTGCGTTTCGCGCCAGCTTGCGCCGTGTTCGAGCAGGAACCCCAGCAGCGCCGCATCGCCGCGGAACACCGCCTGATTCAGCGCGCTCGCGTCCCAGTCGCCGCCCCGCGCGGCGATCGGCCAGCCCAGTTCGACCATGACCTTCACCGCGTCGCCCGAGCCCCACGCGGCGGCGTCCGGCAGCAACCGCAGCCGGTCGTCGGGCAGCGCGCCGGGCAATTCGGGATGCCGCGCCTGGATGCGCCGCGCGTCGTCGGCGTCGGCACGCGCGCAGGCCGCCACGAACGCGTCTGCCGCGCTGAGCGTCTCCTCCGCGCCGGCCGCGCGCAGCAACGCCGCGACGTCGGGTAGCCCGGTCTGCATGGCCAGCCGGTACGCGCTGACGCCTGCCACCGTCCGCGCGCCGGGATCGGCGCCGGCCGCCAGCAGCGCGGCGATATGGCGCGCCGAGCAGCGCACGGCGATCGCCCGCAACAACGGCGCGCCCCACATCTTCGTCGGCCCCTCGCCGGCCGGTTCGTTCGGGTCACCGCCATGCGCGAGCACCAGTTCGAGCGCGGCCGCGTCGCGCATGTCGAGCGCCCTTCGCAACGCATTCGTCCCGCCCACCCGCGCGCCGTGCTCGAGCAGCAGCCGCGTGCACGCCGGGTTCTCCAGCGAGTGATACAGCGATTCGCCGTCGTTCGGGTCGGCGCCGGCTTCCAGCAGCAGGGTCGTGAGCGCCGGATCGCGATTGACGCCGGCGGCGCCATACAGCGCCGACAGCGGGCCCGACTCGTCGGGCGCGGCGAGCGAAGCCGGCGGGAACCGGTTGCCGATCCGCTGGTTCGGGTCGGCGCCGGCATCGAGCAGAAGACGCGCGCAGGCGCGCAGCCTGACGGCAAACTCGGGGATCTGCCCGAGCCGCGAGTGCGTGACGGCGACCAGCGGCGGCAGATTCAGCGCGCCGCCGGCGCGCGCGACCCAGCCGGGATCGGCGGCCAAGGCCGCCTGCACCGCGTCGAGATCGCCCGCCGCGCACGCGATGGTCGGATCGCCCGACACGAGGTCGGGCTGGTCGCGCAGCAATTGCGCGGCGACCCGCGGCCGGGCCGCGCCGAAACCGCCGGTCACATCGCCGCCGTATGCGAGGTCGAGCCAGCGCCGGATCAGCAGCGAACGCTGCTGCCGCGCCAGCACATGCGTTTCGACGAACGCACCGAGATCGGCCCACGACGCGAAGCCATATTCGCGCGCAATACACGACTGCGCATCGTGCAGGCGAAGCCCGAGCGCGCGCACTTCGGCGTGCGTGCGGTTCGCGGCGGCGGGGAGAAACCGGACAAAGCGTTCGACGGCTTGCGCGTCGCCCTGCCGGTACAGGCGCAACAATGCCTTGGCCTGCTTTTTCAGATGTTCGGGATTGGCCCTGGGGGGCAGCGTGTTCATGCGGATCCTCGTGCGGAAATGGCCGAAGGTCCGCAATACCGCCAGCACAAAGGATGGGGAAAGACTGGATTTGCTGCGACAGGTGGGTTCAACCCTTTCCGCGGACCCGGAAGCGACCTGCATCGCTGACCGGTATCCTAGGCGACGGCCGGTGACATCGTCAACCGTGCCGCGCAGCGGCGCCGCCGCTCAACCCGCGAGCTTCTTCGTCAGGAAAATGCGCGTGTGCCCGACCGGATAATCCGGCAGTTCGCCGAAGCGGGCGTAGCCGCGTTTCTCGTAGAAAGGCCGCGCCTGGAAGTCGAACGTGTCGAGCCACGCGCTGTGGCATCCGCGCGCGACGGCCTCCGTTTCGGCCAGATCCATGATGCGCGTGCCGGCGCCCTGGCCGCGCGCTGCCTCCGGCACCACGAGCAGGTCGACATGCAGCCAGCCGAACGCCGTGCCGCCCCACAGGCCGCCGACCACCGAGCCGTCCGCGTCGGTCACCAGCACGGCCAGCGGACGGAAGTCGTTCGGGCCGGCCTGGCTTTCGTTGAAACGCACGAGCGGCGCGACGATCTGCTTGCGCATGTTCGCGTCGCCCGCGTCGGTCACCTCGTATGTGAACGTCATCGGATGGTTCGGATTGAATCGTGAACGGGAAACGGCCGAAGCCGTGGGTACCGCGTCAAACGACGTAAGCGCCCTTCGCGTGCAGCTCCGCTTCCGTGCGCTCGAGCGCCGCGACCGCATCGCTGCCTTCGAGCGCCAGCAACTGCGCGACCAGCGCCTCGGTCATCGCATGCGCGGCCACCAGCGAAGGAAAGAACGACGGGCTGTCGTGCGTGAAGATCAGTTGCGCGTCCGCATGCAGCGCGATCGGCGACACCGCGCTGTCGGTGATCGCGACGATCCGGCTGCCTTGCGCCTTAGCGGCCTGCGCGACGCGCGTCGCTTCCGCCGAATACGGCGCGAAGCTGATGACCACGGTCACGCTCTGTTTCGCGATCGTCCGCAGCTCCATTTCGAGCGAGCCGGCGACGCCGTTGAGCAGCGACACGGTCGGACGAAACAGCCGGTAGCCGTACACGAAACCGAACGCGACCGGATAACACGAGCGAAACCCCGCGACATGCACGTGCGACGCCTTGCGGATCAGCTTGGCCGCGTCCGCGAGTGCGTGCTCGTTCTGCGCGGCGGTGGCCGACAGGTTGTGCTGCTGCGCGGCGAGCAGGTCGTGCGCGAGCGATGCCTTCGCATCGGGCCGCACGAGCGAGCGAGCGCGCTGCGTGAGCGGCTCGGGGCGCGTGCGCACGCGCGCGACGCACAGGTCGCGCAGCTCGTTCCAGCCGGGGAAGCCGAATTGCTGCGCGAGCCGCACGAGCGACGCGGGCTGCACCTGCGCGCGCTGCGCGACCTTGCGCATCGACGACGTGGCGACTTCGTCGGGATGATCGAGCAGGAAAGCGGCGCCCGCCTGGAATTGCGGGCTCAGCTCGGAAAATTGCGCCCGGATCCGGGACGCGAGTTCGTCGAAATTGTCGGCCATCTTGGTGGGAGCGGGAACCGGTCGTCCATGTTATCACCGGCCCCGCGCGCATCGGTCAGTGCAGCACTTCGACGTGATCGGCGTCCACCTTCACCTTGCCCGACCACTTGCGCTCGAATTCGCCGGTCAGCTTCACCTCGTTCTTGTCGTTGACGGGCTGCCCGGCCGCCCACAGCTTGTCGTCGATCTCGACGCGGATCGTGCCGGTCGCGTCGGCGAACTCGTAGTCCTCGCCGCCGGCATGCTTGACGATGCGCCCCTGCAATTGCACGTGCTGGTCGTCCTTGCCGTTCGCGAGCAGTTCCTTCACGGTCGTCGTGGTCAGCGTGGACGGCCCGGTATATTCCGCGTAGACGGCGGCAGGCAGCACGGCGAGCGCCACGGCCAGGATTCTCGTCAGGTGTTTCATGGTGTTGTTCCTCCGGTTTTGATCGTGTGCCGCGCTCCCGTTGAACGCGACGGCCCGAGATTACGGAGCGTAAGATTAAGCAAACCTGAAGAACGTCCGACGCGGCATGCGGCCGTGTCGATACGGTGCGCCAACGCACCGAGGCGTCCTTGTTTAAGCTCCCGCTAAGGCACGCCCGCTTATCATTAGGGTCTGTTTACATAGGGAACGTGCATGCGTTGCCACGAGAACGGCCGCTCGCGAGGCGCGCGACGCTGCGAATACTGGACTATTCGCAAGGAGCGCAACGCGGCGAGCGGCCGTTCTCGTGGCAACCCCAAATTAAAAATTCATGCCACGGGAATGCCCGAAATCGCCCGTATGGCGGCGTCGCTCGTCGCTTGTTTGGCTCGGCCAAACGGCGCTTCTCGCTCCTTGCCCTACGAGCGATTTCGGGCATTCGCATGCACGTTCCCTATGTAAACAGACCCTAAAACCCCGGGTGCCACGGCGCCCTGCTGAAGAGACAGGAATCCATGCGCGTACTGCTCGTCGAGGACGATCCGCTGATCGGCAGCGGGCTCGAACAGGGCCTCAAACAGGAAGGCTTCGCGGTCGATTGGGTGAAGGATGGCGACGCCGCGTCGCTCGCGCTGCGCTCGACCGGCTACGGCCTGCTGCTGCTCGATCTCGGGCTGCCGAACCGCGACGGCCTGTCGGTGCTCGCCGCGCTGCGCCGCCGCGACGAAACCCTGCCCGCGATCATCATCACCGCGCGCGACGGCGTGCCGGATCGCATCGCGGGCCTCGACAGCGGCGCGGACGACTATCTCGTCAAGCCGTTCGAACTCGACGAACTGCTCGCGCGGATCCGCGCGGTCAACCGCCGCCATGCGGGGCGCGCGCAGACCACACTTTCGATCGGCCCGCTGCGGCTCGATCCCGTCAAGCACCTCGTGTGGCTCGGCGACGACGAAGTGCCGCTGTCGCCGAAGGAGTTCGTGCTGCTGCACGAACTGATGCGCGAACCGGGCGCGGTGATTTCGCGCGAGCAGTTCGAGGAGCGGCTGTACAGCTGGGGCGAGGAAATCGAGAGCAACGCGGTGCAGGTCCACATCCACAACCTGCGCAAGAAACTCGGCCACGACATGATCCGCACGGTGCGCGGCGTCGGCTACCGGATCGGTGACGGCGCATGACCGGCGTGCAACGCGCGATCGCGCGCTGGCGCAGCGCGTCGCTGCGGCGGCGCCTGCTGATGTGGCTGTTGCCGGCCGCGTGCGTGATTGGCCTGGTCGCGAGCGCGGGCACCTACTGGGGCGCGCTGCGCGAACTCGACGACCTGCTCGACGACCAGATGCGCAGCATGTCGAAGCAGATCTTCGTCGGCCCGAACGGCGAGCTGTCGTTCAGCAACGAGGCCAAAGGCAAGCACGGCTTCGAGGCAAGCGATCCCGATGCGGTGCTGCTGCAGGTCTGGCGCAACGGCACGCTCGTCTATTCGACCGATCGCGAATCGAAGCTGCCGCCGCCCGAGCAAAAAGGCATCGCGAGCATCGACGTCGGCGGCCAGCCGTGGCGCACCTATGTGACCGAGCGCGGCGGCACGACGATCCGCCTCGCGCAGGCACGCCATGCGCGCTGGGAAGCGATCGCGGGCATCGCCGTGCATCTGCTGTGGCCGGTGTTCTCGATGCTGCCGGTGCTGGCGATCGGCCTGTGGTTCGGCATTGGCGCGGGGCTGCGGCCGCTGCGTACGATCGCGTCCGGCCTCAAGCGCAGGAATGCGAACAATCTCGAACCGGTCGATGTCGCGTCGATGCCGAACGAGGTCCGGCCGCTTGCCGAAGCGATCAACGACCTGCTCGCGCGGCTCGATCGTTCATTCACGCTGCAGCGGCACTTCATCGCCGATGCCGCGCACGAGTTGCGCACGCCGATCATGGGGCTGTCGATCCAGTCGCAATTGCTGCGGCGCGCGACAAGCGCCGACGAGCGCGAGCGCATCCTCGCGCAGATCCACGCGGGCACGACGCGCCTCGGCCACCTCGCCGAGCAGTTGCTGACGCTCGCGCGCCTCGAACCCGATGCGCAAGCGGCCGCGTCGGCGTCTGCACCCATCGATCTCGCCGCGCTGTGCCGGTCGGTGGTCGCGGATCGCGCGCGCGTCGCCGATGCGCACCGGATCGATCTCGGCGCGATCGTCGCGTCGCCCGTGATGACCGCGGGCAATCCCGACACGCTGCGCGTGCTCCTGAACAATCTCGTCGACAACGCGATCCGTTATGCGGGCGATGGCGCGCGCGTCGACGTGTCCGCCCGCATCGACGGCACGACGCCCGTGCTCGAGGTCGCCGACGACGGCCCCGGGATCCCGGAGGCCGAACGCACGGACGTGTGGGAGCGCTTCTATCGCGGCGAGGGTGCGCAGGCCGTCACGTCGTCGGGCAGCGGGCTCGGGCTGTCGATCGTCAAGCGGATCGCCGAACAGCATCGCGCGACGGTCGCGCTCGGCACCACGCGCGGCGGACGCGGGCTGACTGTCACGGTGCGCTTTCCTGCACCAGTCTGATGCACGCGTGCCACGCCGCTTTTCCACAGATTATGTTGGCAAGCTTGTGGACAACCTTCCATTAACGACATCAAGCCATTGATCGGAAAGGGTTTGTCGTCCGTGCGCGGCAAATGCGCCATGCCGCTGCAAATGCACGCATGCGCGCCGCCGCGATGACCTCGACTCAATTGTCTTCGACGATCCGCTCGACCCGCAGGCCGGTCGAGGTTTCGAGAATGCTCGCGTGCTGCTCCACCCTGCAGTACATGAGGCCCTGCGGATAATCATCCGGCCGGGGGCGGCTCCGATCCTCCACGTGAACGACGACGGTGCCACCGAGCGGATAGACACCGACGTGTTCGCCCAGGTAATAGAGCTGGCCGTTCAACTGGTAATAGCCGTGCCCGAGGTACCAGAACGAATCGTTCCGGGTGGCGATCGGCTGATGGCCAAGGTAGATCGTGTCGCCTTTCCTGACGATCGGATAGAACAGCAAGCCGATGCGAAGTTCGATGATCGTGTAGTGATTGCCACGGATGTCGTCGACTACCTTGTCGCGGAGTGCGTCGCTCATGTGTTGTTCCGCGTCGCCGAAATACGTGGTCCGATAGTCGGGCGGCTGACAGGCGCGCGCGAACGGACTGCATGCGGACACAAGCGACAGAACGGCGATCGTCTTCCGGATCGTTCTCACTGATGCTCTCCAGGTTCCTTGTTGTCGGTCGGCAATCCGCTGCAACCGATGCCATCGGTGCTGTCGATGCCGGATCGCGGCACAAGTTTACCTATCCGGCCTCGATCCACGGCGCGCATCTTTAATTTGACAACCAGTTGTCCATTACGTAAAGTAGTTGTCAATTCCTCACCGATATCGAGTATGACGAAATCCGCGAAGTTGACCGCCGTCGCGTTGTCCGTATTCCGGTTGAACGGCCTGCTAATCGAATGGGGCAACACCTTTGCCGGGCCGCACGGCTTGACCAGTGCGCGCTGGCAGGTGCTGGGCGCCATCTCGATGGCGCCGGAAGCCCCGAACATCCCGCAGATTGCCGACGCAATGGGGATCACACGGCAAGCCGTGCTGAAACAGATCAACGTGCTGGTCGATGAAGGGCTGGTCCGGTCGCTGCCCAACCCGGCGCACAAGCGGTCGCCGCTGTATGCGCTGACGCCGCGCGGCGATGCGGCCTATCAGGCGGTGGTCGAGCAATGGCAACAGCACGTTCGCGACATCGCCGGCGAGTTCAGTTCCGCCGACCTGGATGCGGCGCTTCGCGTCCTGTCGGCGATGTCCAGCGCGCATGGCCACGAAGGCCACGCGTGATCGCTCGATTGACCCACGCCCCTCAGGAGTTCTCATGTCCCAGTTCAAACCGATGGATCCGAGCTTTCCGATCCAGCAGCAGCTCGGCATCGCCGCGGAGCCGGTCGTCCTCGTCAACGTGTTCACGCTGGCGCCCGCGGACGAAGCGGACTTTCTGGCTACGTGGAAGAACGACGCCGATTTCATGAAGCGGCAGCCGGGATTCATCTCGACGCAGCTGCATCGTGCGCTCGGCGACAGCCCGACTTACCTGAACTATGCGATCTGGGAATCGACCGACGCGTTTCGCGCGGCGTTCACGCATCCCGAGTTCGTCGCAAAACTGTCGGCCTATCCGTCGTCGGCCGTCGTCAGCCCTCACCTGTTCCAGAAAGTCGGCGTGGCCGGAATTTGCACCGCGTAAGCTCAAATGCAAACCCGGACTTCTCCACAGAAAATGTTGGCAAGCTTGTGGATATCCTGCGCACCGCAGCGCTAAACCCTTGATCCGATGGACTTTGGCACGCGTGATGCAGACGCGGCACGTGCGATGGCCATCGTTTGCGCCGCTTCGCCTCAGTTCGCATCACGACGCCACGGCGATGCGCGTCGTGGTCAGCAAAAGCGTGTCGGTCATGCGCCGCGCCACTTACCCACAGATTTTGTTGGCAAGCTTGTGGATATCCTGCGCAAGCGTGCGCTAACTCGTTGATCGGCCAATGGTTCAGACTTCGCGTCACCCATGCGGCAACGTGCGACTCGAACATGCGCGAAACCGGACGATCCGGCGCCACAGCAACGCACCGCCCGCGCCTTGACGCCCGAACATGCCAAGCGTCAAGATCACGCGAGCCGCACGCGGCCGCGCATCGCCGGCTTCGCGCGTCGGCACACCATGCCGGCCGTTCCGCCGGCGCCGCACCACGACACATCACCCCGAGGAAAGCCATGGAACACTTCACCGCGTGGCAGTTGCTCGTCTCGCTCGTGCTCGTCGCCGTCGTCGTCTATCCGTATGTCCGCATCGTCCGTCGCACCGGGCATTCGGGCTGGTGGATCCTGACGATGTTCGTCCCCATCCTGAACTTCGTGATGTTGTGGGTGTTCGCGTTCGCGCGCTGGCCCACCGTCGACGATCGGCAAGGCTGAATGCCGCGCCGGCGAACCGGCAAGCTTGTCCACAGATTTTGTTGGCAAGCATGTGGATAGCCTGCGCATACCGCAACCAAGCGCTTGATCCGAAAGACTTTGTCCGCGCCGCTTCGAATGCGGCACGCGGCCGGCAAATCGCCGGTCGCGGCCCGTCTCGGCGCGTGACGGGCCGGCCGACCGGCTTGTCCACAGATTGTGTTGGCAAGCATGTGGATAGCTTGCGCATACCGCAGCCAAGCGCTTGATCCGAAAGACTTTGTCCGCGCCGCTTCAAACGCGGCACGGCGGCCCGCGGCGCGCCGAACGCGGCCGCTCGCCGGCTTGTCCACAATTTTTGTTGGCAAGCATGTGGATATCCTGAGCATGCGCGACCTAAGTCGTTGATCGCACAACGTTTGGCCGCGCAGGTCACGACTGCGGCACGGCGTGCTGGCGGATCCCGTCGCGCACGCCGCACCGCTCGGCTCAACCGAACGTCGCGACCGCGATGCGTGCGGCCGCCGCGATCACATCCTCCTTCGCCCGCGCATCGGCACGCGTCTGCGTGTAGTACACGGTCAGCACGATCGGCGCACGCGACGGCGGCCACACGACGCCCGCGTCGTTCGTCGTCCCGTAGTCGCCGGTGCCCGTCTTGTCGCCGACCGTCCACCCGGCCGGCACGCCCGCGCGGATCCGCTTGTCGCCGACCTTGTTGCCGCGCAGCCAGGTTACGAGCTGCGCACGCTGCGCGGCCGGCAGCGCGTCGCCGAGCGTCAGCACGCGCAGGCTCGCGGCCATCGCGGCGGGCGTCGTCGTGTCGCGCAGGTCGCCCGGCAGTGCGGTATTCAGTTCGGTCTCCCATCGATCGAGCCGGAACGTGTCGTCGCCGATCGAGCGCGCGTACGCGGTCACGGCCGACGGGCCGCCGAGCAGCTTCATCAGCAGGTTCGCGGCCGAGTTGTCGCTGTACTGGATCGCGGCCGCGCACAGATCGGCCACCGTCATGCCGGTGTCCACATGCTTCTCCGACACCGGCGAATACTTGACGAGGTCGGCCTTCCCGTACGTCACGCGTTGTTGCAGCAATCCCGGACGCTCGACGCTCTGCGCGAGCACCGCCGCACTCAGCATCGCCTTGAACGTACTGCAGAACGGGAAGCGCTCGTCCGCGCGATACACCGCGCGCCGGCCGCTCGCGGTGTCGATCGCGCATACGCCGAGGCGGCCGCCGGCGGCGCGCTCGAGCGCATCGAACGACGTCGCGGACGAAACGTCCGACGCGCCGGCCCGCGGCGACGCACACGCGGTGACGGTAAGGACGAGCGGCGCCGTCGCGGCGGCCAGCAACAGGGTTCGGCGTTGCGATGAGTAGGTCATGTCATGTGTCTCGTGGTGGAATGGATGCGGAACGAAGGCAAAACGCTGAAGCAGGACGGCGGCCGCCGAGACAGCACTATCGGGACTTTACGGTTGCCTGACAAGCAACGATAATTGAGCGCTGACCAAAGAAAATCTTATGATGAAGCTCCGCCCTCATCTTCCACTCAATGCGTTGCGCGCGTTCGAATCGTCGGCGCGCCACCTGAACTTCACGCGCGCGGGCCTCGAGCTGAGCGTGACCCAGGCCGCGGTCAGCCAGCAGGTGCGCTCGCTCGAGGAACGGCTCGGCTGCACGCTGTTCACGCGGCTGCCGCGCGGCCTCGGGCTCACCGACGAGGGGCGCGCGCTGCTGCCGGTGCTGAGCGACGCGTTCAGCCGCATCGAGACGGTGCTCAAGCAGTTCGACGGCGGGCGTTTCCGCGAGGTGCTGACGCTCGGTGTTGTCGGCACCTTCGCCCTAGGCTGGCTAATGCCGCGGTTGAAGCAGTTCGGCGATACGCATCCGTTCGTCGAGCTGCGGCTGCGGACCAACAACAACGTCGTCGATCTTGCCGCCGAGGGTCTCGACTTCGCGATCCGGTTCGGCGAAGGCAACTGGCCGGCGACGCGCAACGAGCGCCTGCTCGACGCGCCGCTCACCGCGCTGTGCGCGCCCGAGATCGCGCGGCGCCTCGCGCAACCGGCCGATCTCGCGAATGAAACGCTGCTGCGCTCGTACCGCACCGACGAATGGCTCGGCTGGTTCGACGCCGCGCAGCTCGAACCGTGGACGGTCAACGGGCCCGTGTTCGATTCGTCGCGGCTGATGGTCGAGGCCGCGATGCAGGGCGCGGGCGTCGCGCTCGCGCCGGCCTGCATGTTCTCGCGCGAACTGCAACTCGGCCTGCTCGCGCGGCCGCTCGACATCGACGTGCGCGCCGGCGGCTACTGGCTCACGTCGCTGAAGTCGAAACCGCTCACGCCTGCGATGACACTCTTTCGTGACTGGATCGTGACCGAGGCGGCCGACACGGCGCCGGTCGAGTGACGCGCGCCGCGTTGTTGTCCACAGAAAGTGTTGGCAAGGATGTGGATATCCTGGGTACCCGGGGCCTAACTCGTTGATCGCGCACGAATTAACGTGCCGACGCACGTATCGGGCAGCCCGTCTGCACGGGCTTCGCGCGGCGGTCGCCGCATGCCGGATCCTCAACTGTCGCGACGCAATCGATTGCAAGTTGTCCACAGATTTTGTTGGCAAGCCTGTGGATATCCCTCAGATCCGGCGCGTAACACATTGATACAAAAGGGGATTCGATACGGGGACCTTGACCGGTCACCGACGTGGCAGCGCAAGGGCTTTTGCACGGTGCGTGCGGCACGCCCGGCCCGGCGCGCGCAGGTTCTCCACAGATTGTGTTGGCAAGCTTGTGGATATCCTGCGCATCGGCCACCTAACTCATTGAGCGCACGGGGTTTTGTGCTTTGTCTGCGGAATCGGGCAGCGCCGGCGCGGCCCATGCGGCAAGCGCCGGTGCCATCCGTGCATCAATGCCGTTCAAGCCCGCCGCGCAATTCGCTCGCCTTGTCGCGCAGCGCCTCGTAACCCGAGCGCGCATGCTCGGGCAGGTCGGGATCGCCGATCAGTGCGCCGAGCGTTTCGATCAGGCTGAACAGGATGCCCTTCGCCGCGCCGACCGCGATGCTCTGCGATTCGATCGACTTGTGCAGGTGGTCGACCGCCGCTTCCAGATTCTCGAGCTTCTGCTCGCCGTCGTCGGGCCGGTTGTCGGTCGTCATCGTCTACCTCCGCATCGTTCAAGGGTCATGTCACGATTCTATGCCGCTGCGCGCGAACATGGCGCGACATCGCGCAATGTCCGCGCAGTGCCGCACCAGGGCCTGTTCCCGCTAATAACGGGCTTGCGAACGTGCCTTGCCGGTCGCAGTGCAAGAAGCAAGGAGCGCCGTTTGGCCGCGCCAAACAAGCGACGCGACGCGCGACGCCGCAATGCGGCCGGCAAGGCACGTTCCCCCGTTTGGAAAAAATCATTCGTGGGGCTGGCCCCCAGAAGGGCCGATCGCCGCGTCATGCTCCTCGCGAATACGTCGAGTATTCGCTTCGTCGCAGTCCTTGCGCTCGGCCCTTCTGGGGGCCAGCGCAAGCCCGTTATTAGCGGGAACAGGCCCTAAAGCACCGCGACCACCTTCACGCGGCCCGGCTGCTCCGCCGACGCGACGACCTGGCCATCGACGCGGCGGAACGTCAGCGACACGGTTTCGTCGCCGACGCGCAGTGCGTCGATCCGCAGCCAGTCGACGCCTTCCGGCAGCGCCGGGCGTTCGACACGCACCTCGTGGCGCGTCGCGTCGATGCTCACGCCGAGGCACGCCTGCAGCATCATGAACGGCGCGCCGGCCGCCCACGCCTGCGGCAGGCAGGCGACCGGATACGCGGTCGGCGGTTCGCCGCGCCGGCGCGGGAACCCGCAGAACAGTTCCGGCAGCCGCATCTCGAAGCTCACCGCCGCCTCGAACAGTGCACGCAGCAGGTTCACCGCGGCCGTCTTGTCGCCGTAGCGCGCGAGCCCGCGCGCGATGAGCGCATTGTCGTGCGGCCACACCGAGCCGTTGTGATACGCCATCGGGTTGAAGCGCGGCTGGCCGGCCGCGAGTGTGCGGATGCCCCAGCCGGTCTGGAACAGCGCCGAGCCGAGCACGCCGGCGACCGCCGCGCCGCGCTCGGCGTCGGGCAGCCCGAACGCGAGCAGGTGGCCCGCGTTCGACGCGAACACGCGGCACAGGTCGCCATGGCCGTCGAGCGCGATCCCGTAGAAATCGCCTTCCGGCATCCAGAACAGCGCGTCGACCTGGTCACGCAACGTCTTGGCGCGCAACGCGTAGCGCGTCGCGTCGGCCGCGTGACCGCGCCGGTGCGAGCACATCGACATCGCATCGAGCGCCGCGCACGCATAGGCCTGCACTTCGACGAGCGCGATCGGCCCGTCCGGGAAGCGGCCGTCCGCATGGAACACCGAATCGTGGCTGTCCTTCCAGCCCTGGTTCGCGAGGCCGCGCTCCGACGTACGCTGGTAATCGAGCAGTCCGTAAGGATTGCGGTCGCACTTGTCGATCACCCATTGCGCGGCACGCTCGAGCGCGGGCCACAGCTCGTCGATCAGCGCGTCGTCGCCAGTGCGTTCGACATACGCGCCCGCGAGCACGATGAAGAGCGGTGTCGTGTCGACGCCGCCGTAGTACAGCGCGAACGGCACCTCGCCCGTCGCGGCCATCTCGCTGCGGCGGAACTCGTGCATGATCTTGCCGGGCTCCGCATCGCGGAACGCGGAGGTCTCGCGCGCCTGGTGCTCGGCCAGGAACCGCAGCACGCCGCGCGCCAGCGACGGTTGCAGCCACAGCATCTGCAGCGACGTGATCACCGCGTCGCGGCCGAACGGCGTCGAGAACCACGGAATGCCCGCATACGGGTACGGCCCCGTGTCGAGTTGCGTGGTGAGCAGCCCGAGATCCGCGAGCGAACGGTCGAGCCACGCGTCGAACAGCGGATTGCCGGTGTTCACGCGCGCCATCGACTCGCGCCGCGCGCGCATCTCGCGGTGCACGCCGACGAGCGCGGTGCGCAGCGCGACGCGGCCGCACCCCGGACTTTCGGCATGCGCCGGGCCGAGCGTCGCATCGACGGTCAGGTAGATCGACACGCACGCCTGCGCGGCGATCGTCAGCGTGTAATCGGCACGATCGACCGACAGCGCATCGGGCGCCGGCGAGAAATACACGGTCACGTTGCGCTCGACGCTGTCGAGGCCGTCGTAACGCAGCCGCACCGCGCCTGCGTCGACGCGCGGCGCCACCACGGTGCCGCGCTTCGGGCGCTGCGTGCCGCGCACCTCGAACATGTCCTTGAAATCGGCCGCGAACGACAGCGACAGCGGCACCTCGGCTTCGCTCGCGCCGTAGTTCGTCAACGTCAGCGCTTCGTAAAGCACGTCGCCCGCGAGCACGCGCATCCGTTCGATATGGATCACGCCCTCGGGCGTTTCGTGGCCGCCGAGCGGCGGCAGCGGGCGGTTCGTCAGGTGGGCGGTAAACGACGCGTTGTCGGCGCTCGTCGCGCCCGACAGCAGCGACGGCGCGCGGCCGCCGAACGTCAGGCGCCATTTCGACAGCACGCGCATGTCGTCGACGAACAGGCCGTCGTCGTGACCGCCGATGTCGCCGAGCGCGTCGCTGACCACGAACGCATCGCCGGATTTCAGTACGTACTGGTTGTTGCGCGCGAGTGCCTGCGGATCGGTTTCGGGCGCGATGAATGCGGGGCCCGACGCTGAGGTCGGGGCAGCGGGCGCGACCTGCGGCGCCTGCGTCGTCGTGGCTTCGGCGTGATTCGGCATCGATGCTCCTGTGTCGAGGCGCAACGCGCGGCGCGCGTCGCGTGTTTCGCACAGGATAGGCCAGAACCGATGACGCGTGCAGCGCCGCTCCAGCGCGTCATTGAGATTCTGTTGACATTGATGGCCGGCCCGCCGTGCGTCGCGAAGAATGGCGCCCTGTTCAGCGACGCCGAGCCGACGCGGCCGTTCGTCATCACAAGACTTCTACCCACCCCATGCAATTCGTTCACTACAAAGACCGCGAGTACGGCGTATTCGCCGTTCAACGCGCCAATCAGCGCTGGGACGGCGTCTACGAACTCCGTACGCGCCATCCCGCTCCGCCACGTGTGCGCCGCTTCATCGTCGCGTCGATGTTCGGCTTCGATTCGAAGCTGAGCGCGATGCACGACGCCGAGCGCAATGCGCGTGCCGATATCGACCACGGCCTCGGCCGCGATCCCCGCGCCGGCGACTGACCGTCGCCCTGCCGTGACCGTGCCCTCGTCGCTGTCGTCCGTCGCCCGCCCGATGCGTCGTGCCGCGTGGGTCGCCATCTTCGCCGTACTGCTGAATGCGCTCGCGCCGGCGATCACGTCGGTGCAGGCAGCCTGGCGCGACGACGCGGAAACGACACGGGCCGTGCTGCAACTCGCGCGTCTCGCCGACGAGGGTCATGGCGCGCACGCGGATCATGCCGGCACGCCCGCGCACGATACCGGCGCGCATCACGAGCACGGCGACGATACATGCCCGTTTTGCCATGTTCACGCCGGAAGCTTCGGCCTTCCGCCCTTGCCACCGCAAGCGGCGCCCCTCCTCGCGTTCGCCGAACGGCCCCCGGCCGCACGCGCGCGGATGCTTCGTCATGTGCCGCCGTGGCCGCACGCGTTCTCGCGCGGCCCGCCGCGGGCCGGTTGAATTCACGGCCGCGCGGGCGTTCGTTCCAGTCTCGCGCTATCCAGCTGCACGGCGGCTTCTCGCCGCCGCGCACGGGGCACGCCGCGCGCAGTTTTTGCATGCACGAATCATTCATAGGAATCCAAATTGTTTACCCATCGCTTTCCGGCGTTCACGCGCCATGCTCTTTCGGCGGCAACGGCCGTCGCCCTCTCCGTCGGCTTCTCCGCGACGCCCGCCATCGCGCACGAGTCGCCCGTCGCCGGCCTCACACCGGACAGCCACGCGCCCGCCGGCGTCATGTACGACCACATGCACAAGAAAGGCGGCTGGATGATCGGCTACACGTACTCGCATCAGAACACCGGCGGCGCCGTGAAACACAACGGTCGAAGCGTCGACGATCATGCGCTCGCGATGGCCGGCTACACGATGAAGCCGACCGGCATGCAGATGAACATGCACATGCTGCACCTGATGTACGCGCCCAGCGACGCGTTCAACCTGATGGTGATGCCGATGTACATGGACATGCCGATGACGATGCAGGGACTGTCCGGCGGACACGGTGGACACGGCAGGCACGGCGGCGGACACGGGACGGGCGGTGGCGAGATGTCGCACGGGGCGTCCGGGCTCGGCGACACGGTCGCCGCGGGCCTGTTCCGGCTGTACGACGACGGCCGTCATCACCTGCATGCCGGCCTCGGCATCAGCATGCCGACCGGCTCCGTCTCGCGCCGCAACGGGGACGGCACGTTCGCCCACTACGGGATGCAGATGGGGACCGGTACCTGGGATGCGATCCCGAGCATCACGTATACCGGCCAGATGCAGCGCTGGAGCTGGGGCGCGCAGGCGCTCGCGCAGTTACCGATGCAGCACGCAAACCGTTCGGGCTACCGTGTCGGCAACCGGTTCGAGGCGAACGCCTGGGGCGCCTTCCGGCTGACGCCGTGGCTGAGCGCGTCCGCGCGCCTGAACTACACCGCGCAGGGTGCGATCCGCGGCGCCTACGACGGCCCCGTACACGTCGCCAGCCCGGACGATCTGCCCGGCAACTATGGCGGTCGCGTGCTGAAGGTCGGTGCGGGCCTGAACGCCGTATTCCGCTCCGGGCCGCTCAAGGGGCACCGGATCGGCGTCGAGTACCTGACGCCCGTCGCGCAGAACCTCAACGGCTATCAGCTCGAGCAGCGCGCTGCGTTATACGCCAACTGGTCGATCGCGTTCTGATGGCCGGGGCGGCGGGCCTGCCCCGCCGCCCCGCGCCGGTCAGAACTTCCACAGGATGTTGCCGAGCACCGCATTGTCGCGCACGCCGCTGCCGTACTGGCCGCTGTACGTGAGGCCGAGCGTCAGGCGCTTCGTGATGTTCGCGTCGATGCCGGCTTCGAGCACTGCGCTGTCGCGGGCAATCGGCACGCCCGACACCTGGAACGACGTGCCGCCGTTCGCGAACGTGAACGCCGACGACGGCTGCACGTTGCCGAACGCGTGCCGCCAGCCGACCGTCCCGCGCGCGGTGAACGTGCCGCTCGCGATCGAGCCGATCTGCGACGCCGCGCGCAGGCCGAGCGTCGAGAAGCCGACGTGGGTCGTCTCGCCGCCGGCGCGCAGCGCGGCCGCGCCACCGCTTTCCGTATAACCGTCGGTATGCAGGTTCACATACGCGATGCCCGCGAACGGTTCGATCGCGACGGGCCCGACCGGCAGCGCGTAGCCGACTTCGCCGAACACCTGTGCCGAATTCGCGTCGTAGCCGGCCGAGTCGTGATCCGAGAAGCCCGCGAAGCCCGGATTACGGTCGCTGTTGATCCGGTACCACGTGTACGACGCGCCGCCGCGCACGCCGAGCGCACCGTACTGCGCGCCGCCGTACAGCGACAGGTAGTAGCTGTTCACCGACGCCGACGAGCTCTGGTCGTTGTCGAGCGAGCTGTGCGTGACGCCCGCCGCCAGACCCGCACGCCACTTGTCGTTGAGCGCCATGTCGGCACCGGCGATGAAGCCCGTCATGCTGCGGTTGATCGTCGATGCGTTGCCGTCGCCGGTGAGCCGGCTGCGGCCGCCGAACGCCTGCCCCCATACGACCGGCTGATACGGCGTGCCACCGTAGCAACCGTCGCGCGAACCGATCCGGCGTTCCGGCGGCAGCGTCGGGTCGACCGCGCCGGCCGTGTTGTCGCCGCACAGCGCGGCGCCGCCCGACGACAGCGCGGCGAGCGGACCCGATCCGGGCGCGAGACCCTGGCGAACGCGATCGGTCACCGCATCGCGCACATAACGACTGTCGAGCAACAGCATGCTCTTCATGCTCGCCTGCAGTTCGCCGTCGAGCAGCCCGTACGCACGGCGCGCGGTGCCCGCGTCGGTCGTCAGCACCGCGTCGTAGAGCGGGTTGCCGGCGCCGAGCCCGCCGAGCGCGGTCGCGACCGAGCGCTGGTTCGGCGTCGTTGCAACATCGGGCAACGAGGTGCCGTTCGCGACGAGTCGCAGGTACACGTGGTCCGGATCGTAGCTGAGCGTCGGCATCAGGAACGCGTAGTTCGCACTCACCTGGCTGAATGCACCCTGCACGCCCGACGTTGCGGTGAGGATCGTGTAGGTCGTGCTCGGCTGGTAGCCGTTCTGGTTCGCGAGCACCTGCACGGTGCCGCCGTTCAGCGTCGCCGTACCGCTGGCCGCGAGGCTACCGCTTTGCTGCGGCGTGGCCGCGACCCGGAACGTCGAACCCGGCTGGAACGTGACGTTGCCGGACACGTTCAGCGCCGCGCCCGGCTGCGATGCGGCCGCCGTCGCGCCGCCCTGCACCACGAGACCGCCGATCGTGCCGGTGCCCGTCAGCGTCGCGCCGTTCTGCACGGTCACGATCGACGGGCCGAGCGAACCGTTGACGGCGAGCGTGCCCGCGCTGACCGTGGTCGGCCCGCTCAGCGTGTTGGTGCCCGTCAGTGTCAGCTGCCCGCTGCCGGCCTGCGTCAGCGAACCCGTGCCGGAAATCGCGCCGCCGAACGACAGGTTGTCCGAGCGGTTGAAGACCAGTGCGCCCGCATCGGCGACGTTGCCGGCGATGCTGCCCGACGTGCCGCCGTTGCCGATCTGCAGCGTGCCGCCGGCGATCGTCGTACCGCCCGCGTAGTTGCTCGTGCCGGTCAGCACGAGCGTGTCGCTGCCGCTCTTGGCCAGCGCGCCGGCGCCCGTCAGCGTGCCGCCGAAGGTGCCGCCGCCCGCGACCGTGAGCGTGCCCGTGCCGGTGTCGAGCGTGCCGTTCGCCGCACCGCTCAGCCCGTCGAGCGTCACGTTCGTGCTGCCGAGCGCGAGGCTGCCGCTGTTCAGCGTGAGGCCGCCGGTGCCGAGCGCCTGACTGTTGCCGAGCACGAGCGAGCCGCCGTTGACCACCGTGCCGCCCTGGAACGTATTGCTGTTGTTCAACGTCAGCGTGGCCTGGCCATCCTTGACGAGACCGCCCGCGCCCGACACGACGCCCGACAGCGTCAGGTCCTGCGTCCCGCCGATCGTTGCATTCGCATTCAGCGTGACCGCATTCGCGAGATTGACCGCGCTCGTCGTGTCGAGCGTGCTCGCGGCACCGACCGTCACGGCGCCCGTGCCGAGCGCGCCGTTGCTGCCGAGTACGAGCGTGCCGCCCGCGACCGTCGTGCCGCCGCTGTACGTGTTGTTGCCCGACAGCGTCTGCGTACCGGTGCCGCCCTTCACGAGCGCCCCCGTGCCGCCGATCGTGCCGCCGAACGACGTGTTCGCCGCGCCGCCGAGCGTCAGCGTATTGCCGCCGAGCGCAACCGTGGTGCCTGCGACACCGGCGAGGCCGCCGATGGTCTGCGCGCCGGCACCGAGCGTGAAGCCCGCGCCGGACGCCGCGAGGTTAACCGTCGTCGAGCCCGCGAGGCTGCCGCCCGTGCCCATCACGAGGTTGCCCGCGTTGATCGTCGTCGTGCCGCCGTACGTGTTTGCCCCCGTCAGCGTCGTCGTGCCGCCGCCCTGCTTCACGATGCCGCCCGTGCCGCCGATCGCGCCGCCGAACGTCTGGTTCGTGCCGTCGCCGAACGTCAGCGTGGTGCCGCCGAGCGCGACGGTCGAACCTGCCACGCCGCTCAGCGCGCCGATCGTCTGGTTCGCGCCCGCGGCACTGACGTCGAGCGATGCGCCCGCGCCGTTCACGTTGACCGCGCCCGTCACCGCAAGGCTGCCGCCTGCGCCGAGCGCCAGCGTGCCTGCATCGATCGTCGTGCCGCCCGTGTACGTGTTCGCACCCGTCAGCGTTTCGGTGCCCGCGCCGGTCTTCGTCAGCGCACCGGTGCCCACGACCGACCCGCCAAACGTCGCGCTGCCGCCGCCGCTGCCGAGCGTCAGCCCGTTCGCGCCGAGCGTGACCCTCGAACCCGCCACGCCACCCAAGGTGCCGATCGTCTGGTTCGCACCGGACGTGCTGATGTCGAACGTCGTGCCCGTGCCGCTCAGGTTCACGGCGCTGCCCGCGGCGAGACTGCCGCCCGCGCCGAGCGCGAGCGTGCCGCCGGCGATCGTCGTGCCGCCCGTGTACGTGTTCGCCCCCGTCAGCAACTCGGTGCCGTTACCCTGCTTCGTCACGCCCGCGGTACCCGTGATCACGCCGGCAAACGTCTGGCTCGCCGTGCTGCCGAAGGTCAGGCCGTTGCCGCCCAGCGCGACCGTCGAGCCGGCCGCGCCCATCAGCGCGCCGATCGTCTGGTTCCCCCCCGCGCCGCTCAGGTCGAGCGTCGTGCCCGCGCTGCCGAGGTTCACGGTGCCCGACGACGCGATGCTGCCGCCCGCGCCGATCGCCAGCGTGCCGCCGCCGATCGTCGTCGTGCCCGTGTACGTGTTCACGCCGGTCAACGTTTCCGTGCCGCTCCCTTGCTTGACGACCCCGCCCGTGCCGGCGATCGAGCCGCCGAACGTGCCGTTCGTGGCGTTGCCCAACGCCAGCGTGTTGGCGCCGAGCGTCACGTTCGAGCCGGCCACGCCGTTCAGCGCACCGATCGATTCGTTGCCGGCCGCGCTGATGTCGAGCGTCGTGCCGTTGCCGGTCAGGTTCACCGCGTTGCTCGACGACAGGCTGCCGCCCGCACCGATCGCCAGCGTGCCGCCCGCGATCGTCGTGTCGCCCGTAAAGGCGTTCGCGCCCGTCAGCGTTTCGGTGCCGCTGCCTTGCTTCGTGATCCCGCCCGTGCCCGTGATCGAGCCGCCGAAGGTCTGGTTCGTGCCGTCGCCGAACGTCAGCCCGTTGCCGCCGAGTGCGATGTTCGAACCGGCCACGCCGCTCAACGCACCGACCGTCTGGTTCGCGCCCGAACCGGAAATGTCGAACGTTGCGCCCGCACCGGTCAGGCCGATCGCACCGGTGGCCGCGAGACTGCCGCCCGCACCGATCGCCAGCGTGCCGCCCGCGATCGTCGTGCCGCCCGTATACGTGTTCGTGCCCGTCAGCGTTTCGGTGCTGGTGCCCTGCTTCGTGATGCCGCCTGAGCCGCCGATCGTGCCGCCGAACGTACCGTTCGTACTGCTACCGAGCGTCAGGTTGTTCGCACCGAGCGTCACGTTCGACCCCGCCACGCCATTCAGCGCGCCGATCGCCTGATTGCCGCCCGCGCTGATATCGAGCGCCGTGCCCGTGTTCGCGAGATTCACCGTGCCCGTCGACGCGAGGCTGCCGCCCGCGCCGATCGCGATCGTGCCCGCATTGATCGTCGTGCCGCCTGTATATGTATTCGCGCCGGTCAGCGTTTCGGTGCCGCTGCCTTGCTTCGTGACGCCAGCCGTACCCGTGATTGCGCCGCCGAAGGTCTGGTTCGTCGCGTCGCCGAACGTGAGCCCGTTACTGCCCAACGCAACCGTCGAGCCGGCCACGCCGCTCAGCGCGCCGATCGTCTGAATCGCGCCCGAACCGCTGATGTCGAACGTCGCGCCTGCACCGCTCAGGGTCACGGCACCGCCCGTCGCAAGACTCCCGCCCCCGCCCAGCACGAGCGCACCGCTCGCGATCGTCGTGCCGCCCGTGTACGTGTTCGCGCCCAGCAGCGTTTCGGAGCCCGTGCCGGACTTCACGATGCCGCCCGTGCCGCCGATCGTGCCGCTGAACGCGCCGTTCGTCGTGCCGCCCAGCGTCAGCGTGTTGCCGCCGAGCACGATGCTCGAGCCGCCTGTGCCGTTCAGCGTGCCGATCGACTGGTTGCCGCCCGCACTGATGTCGAGCGCCGTGCCCGCATTCGCGAGATTCACGGTGCCCGTCGACGCGAGGCTGCCGCCCGCGCCGATCGCGATCGTGCCTGCATTGACCGTCGTGCCGCCCGTATACGTATTCGCGCCGGTCAGCGTTTCGGTGCCGGTGCCCTGCTTCACGATCCCGCCCGTGCCGGCAATCGAACCACCGAACGTCTGGTTCGTCGCGGTACCGAAGGTCAGCGTGTTGCCGCCGAGTGCGATATTCGAACCGGCCACACCGCTCAGCGCGCCAACCGTCTGGTTCGCGCCCGCCGCGCTGATGTCGAAGCCGGCACCCGCACCGGTCAGGCTCACTGCGCCGCCCGTCGCGAGCGAGCCACCCGCGCCCAGCGCCAGCGTGCCGTTCGCGATCGTCGTGCCGCCCGTGTAGGTGTTCGCTCCCGTCAGCGTTTCGGTGCCCGTGCCCTGCTTTGTAACGCCGGCCGTGCCCGTGATCGCGCCACCGAACGTCTGGTTCGTGCCGTCGCCGAACGTCAATCCGTTGCCGCCCAATGCAACCGTCGTGCCGGCCACACCGCTCAGCGCGCCGATCGTCTGAGCCGCGCCCGAACCGCTGACGTCGAACGTTGCGCCCGCACCGCTCAGGTTGACGGCGCCGCCCGTCGCAAGGCTGCCGCCTGCGCCCAGCGCCAGCGTGCCGCCCGCGATCGTCGTGCCGCCCGTGTACGTGTTCGTGCCCGTCAACGTTTCGGTGCCCGTGCCCGACTTCGTGATCGCGCCCGTGCCGCCGATCGTGCCGCCGAACGTGTGATTACCGGCGTCGCCCAGCGTCAGGTTTTGCGAGCCGAGACTGACCGTCGAGCCGGCCGCACCCGCGAGGCCGCCGATCGCCTGCGGCGTGGTCGACCCGCTGACGTCGAGCGTCGTGCCCGTATTCGCGAGATTCACCGTACCGGTCGCCGACAGCGAACCGCCAGCGCCGATCGCGAGCGTGCCCGCGTTGACCGTCGTGCCCCCCGTATACGTATTCGCGCCGGTCAGCGTTTCGGTGCCGCTACCTTGCTTCGTAACACCCGCCGTGCCCGTGATCGAACCGCCAAACGTCTGGTTCGTCGCGTCGCCGAAGGTCAGCCCATTGCCGCCCAGCGCAACCGTCGTGCCGGCTACGCCGCTCAGCGCGCCGATCGTCTGAGCCGCGCCCGCCGCGCTGATGTCGAAGCCGGCACCCGCCCCGGTGAGGCTCACGGCACCGCCCGTCGCAAGACTGCCGCCCGCGCCGAGCGCCAGCGTACCGCCCGAGATCGTCGTGCCGCCCGTGTACGTGTTCGTGCCCGTCAACGTCTCGGTGCCCGTGCCCGACTTCGTGATCGCGCCCGTGCCACCAATCGTGCCGCCGAACGTGTGATTACCGGCGTCGCCCAGCGTCAGGTTTTTCGAGCCGAGATTGACCGCCGAGCCGGCCGCACCCGAGAGGCCGCCGATCGCCTGCGGCGTGGTCGACGCGCTGACGTCGAGCGCCGTGCCCGCATTCGCCAGATTCACCGTACCGGTCGCCGACAGCGAACCGCCTGCGCCGATCGCCAGTGTGCCCGCGTTGACCGTCGTACCGCCCGTGTACGTATTCGCGCCGGTCAACGTTTCAGTGCCGGTGCCCTGCTTAACGATCCCACCCGTGCCGCCGATCGAACCGCCGAACGTCTGGTTCGTCGCGGTGCCAAAGGTCAGCGTGTTGCCGCCGAGTGCGATGTTCGAACCGGCCACACCGCTCAGCGCGCCGACCGTCTGGTTCGCACCTGCCGCGCTGATATCGAAGCCAGCACCCGCCCCGGTGAGGCTCACGGCGCCGCCGGCCGCAAGACTGCCACCCGCACCAAGCGCCAGCGTGCCGTTCGCGATCGTCGTGCCGCCCGTGTACGTGTTCGTGCCCGTCAGCGTTTCGGTGCCGCTACCTTGCTTCGTCACGCCGGCCGTACCCGTGATCGCACCACCGAACGTCTGGTTCGTGCCGTCTCCGAACGTCAATCCGTTGCCGCCCAATGCAACCGTCGTGCCGGCCACACCGCTCAGCGCGCCGATCGTCTGAGCCGCGCCCGAACCGCTGACGTCGAACGTTGCGCCCGCACCGCTCAGGTTGACGGCGCCGCCCGTCGCAAGGCTGCCGCCTGCGCCCAACGCCAGCGTGCCGCCCGCGATCGTCGTACCGCCCGTGTACGTGTTCGTGCCCGTCAGCGTTTCCGTGCCGGTGCCCGACTTCGTGATCGCACCCGTGCCGCCGATCGTGCCGCCGAAGGTGTGATTACCGGCGTCGCCCAGCGTCAGGTTTTGCGAGCCGAGACTGACCGTCGAGCCGGCCGCGCCCGCGAGGCCGCCGATCGCCTGCGGCGTGGTCGACGCGCTGACGTCGAGCGTCGTGCCCGCGTTCGCGAGATTCACCGTGCCCGTCGCCGACAGCGAACCGCCTGCTCCGATCGCGAGCGTGCCCGCGTTGACCGTCGTGCCACCCGTATACGTATTCGCGCCGGTCAGCGTTTCGGTGCCGCTGCCTTGCTTCGTCACGCCGGCCGTGCCTGTGATCGAACCGCCGAACGTCTGGTTCGTGCCATCGCCGAACGTCAATCCGTTGCCGCCCAATGCAACCGTCGTGCCGGCTACGCCGCTCAGCGCGCCGACTGTCTGAGCCGCGCCCGAGCCACTGATGTCGAACGTCGCGCCCGTGCCGCTCAGGTTCACAGCACCGCCCGTCGCAAGACTGCCACCCGCACCGAGCGCCAGCGTGCCGCCCGCGATCGTCGTGCCGCCCGTGTACGTATTCGCGCCGGTCAGCGTTTCGGTGCCGGTGCCCTGCTTCACGATCCCGCCCGTGCCGCCGATCGAACCGCCGAACGTCTGGTTCGTCGCATCGCCCATCGTCAGCGTGTTGCCGCCGAGCGCGACGTTCGAACCGGCCACGCCGCTCAGCGCGCCGATCGTCTGGTTCGCACCCGATGCACTGATATCGAAGCCGGCGCCCGCGCCGGCGAGGTTCACGGCGCCCGTCGCCGCAAGCGAGCCGCCCGCGCCCAACGCCAGCGTGCCCGCATTGACCGTCGTACCGCCCGTATAAGTGTTCGCGCCCGTCAGCGTCGTGGTGGCCGCCCCGTTCTTGGTCAGACCACCGGCCCCGGACACCACGCCCGACAGCCCGAGGTTGTTGCTGCCGCCCAGCGTGAGGGTCGCGCCGGTGTTGATCGCGATGTTGTTGGCGACCGTCATCCCGGCGTTGGTATCCAGCGTGCCTGACCCGCCGACGGTCAGCGTGCCCGTGCCGAGCGCGGTACCGTTGCCGAGCACGATGCCGCCGCTGTTGAGGTTGGTGCCGCCCGAGTAGGTATTCGCGCCGCTGAGCGTCAGCGTGCCCGTGCCGTTCTGCGTCAGGCTGCCGCCACCGTTGATCGAGCCGGACAGCCCGAGATTGTTGCCGCCCTGCACTGTGAGCCCGCCCGCGCCGAGCGTCACGTTGTTGCTGAGGTTGACGGCCGAGTTGGCGCTCTGGAGCGCCCCACCGTTGCCCGTGATCGTGCCGGTGCCGAGCCCTGCGTTGTTGTCGACGATCGCGACGCCGCCGCTCAGCGTCGCGTCCTGCGCGGTGGACGCACCGGTCAGCGTCCACGTACCGCTGCCGACGTCCAGGTGCTGGAAATTGATGTAGTTAGTGCTGTTGATCGAGCCGGTTGCCGGCCCGCCGCCCTGCTGCTGCAGGTTGAGCGTGTTGTTGCCGCCCGCGCCGCCGTCGACGATGCCCGTCGCCGCGACGTTGAGCGTGTTCGGGCCGACCGTGATGTTGAACGCGCCGCCGGTGCCGCCCGCCGTGTTGACCGACGAGCCCGTCACGGCATTGAACGTGTTGTTGCTGTTCGCGCCCATCGACACGCTGCCGTTGATCGTGCCCGAGTTGGTAAACGTATTGCCCTGCCCGGGCGTACCGTTCGAGCCGAACGATACGCGGCCGTTGATCGTGCCGCTGTTGTTCATGTTGACCTGGCCGCCGCCGTATGCGGTGACCACGGGCGCGTCCGCGCCGACGAGGGTCGCACCGACCAGCGGGTTGGACCCGATCGTACCGGTGTTCGTAATGTTCGACGTGCCGCCCGTGCCGTTCTGGACCGACAGCGCCATGCCTGTCACGCCGCTGATCGCCACGCCGGTCGAGCCGTTCATCGTGCCGTTGTTGACGACGGTGGTGTTCGCGCTCGCGGACGCATTGCCGACCACGGCCCCGCTCGACAGCACGCCGAGGCCCGAGCCGAGTGCGGACGGATCGATCGTGCCGTTGTTGGTCAGCGTGACGCCGTTGCCGGTCAGCGACATCGCGGTGCCGCCGACGCCGAGCAATACGCCGACGCTCGCGCCGGGGTTGACCGTCGCGTGCACGTTGTTGGCGCTGTTCGAGTAGCTCGGCTGCAGCGGGTTCGCGATACCGGAACAGGTCACCGTCGTGCCCGCCGTGCTGCAGGTCGCATAAGCGGGAACGATGCCTGCGCCGGACAGCGCCAGGAAAACACCCGTAGGCAACAGCAGTCTCGGAAACGGCTCACCGTTTTTTTTCGAACGCGCAAGATTCATGCTTTCCCTCGATTTTGGTTTTGCATTTGATATTGGTATTGCCGTTGTGCCGGACGGCATACAGCAGAGAATCACGGACAAAAGCGTGCCCGCCGGCGGTCGCGATGCGACGTCGGTTTATTCATCGATGGCGGGTTGATCGGCCCTGGATTGCGGACGCGAAACTAGTCGAATGACATGACGGTGGCCCCTGTTTTTCTGCAGCGACTTTCTGGTTGATTTGATTACTGCCCTGCTTTTGTCAGACAAGGCTATATCAAAGTCCTGCCATTTTCCAGTCGATGTTTACCCACTGGATCAGGGGTCACCGAGCATGTATTTTTTACCCGCCAATGCAGGTCGGATCGTGGTATTCGCAGGTTTTTCGCCTGCTTGTTTTGATCTTTCGCAAAGACGTCGAAATCAACACACCCAAGAAAATGCGGATTTACGACCTCGACACAATGCAACCGATTATTGCACTGCAATATCTTCACATCGAAAAATTGCCGACACCGACAACCAGCGTCCGTTTAATAATCAAATACGAGCCGGGTTTCTGCGTGCGCGGCGAAATCGCTTCGATTTTCGCGTTACATCGAACCTTAAACGCGAATCGTTATCGCTTGGTTGCGCAACTATTACTGGTATGGTCGGCGAGACAAAAGGAACACTGCCGCCGGCGTGAAGCGGCAGGAAATCGGAAGGCGGAGAAAATCAGGCACCGGAGGCGTTCACCCCCGTGCGCCACATCAGGAAAACAGGCTCATCAGGTACAGCATCGGCCGGAACGAAATCGGCCGCGCATCGGGATTCACCCACAGACGCAGCGCATACACCGCGTAGGCCGGCACTTCGCGCCAGCTCGAATAGACATCGCGCAACTGGAAGCGGCGTGGATACGCGGCGAAGATGTCGGCCCGCGCGATGCCGACGCGCTCGAACGCAAGGCGCGCCCGTGCGAGGTGGTAGTACTGGCTGACGATCAGTACGCGCGACAGCCGGTGCGCCTGCAGGTACGCGAGCGTGTGCTGTGCGGTTGCGAGCGTGTTGTCGCCCTGGTCGTCGACGGCGATCCGGTCGGCCGGCACGCCGCGCGCCACGAGATAGTCGCGCATGGCCGTCGCCTCGTTCAGCCCGGGGCCGTCGATCGCGCCGCTGACCAGAAACGCCGGGCACTGCCCGGTGCGGTAGCAGCGCACGCCGACGTCGAGCCGGGCCGCGAGCACGGGTTTCGGCGCGCCGGTATCGTCGAGCGCGTTGCCGAAGATCACGGCGACGTCCGCCGGTTGGCTCGGCATCCGCATCCCGTACGCGACGAGCGCGACGGCCGCGGCAACCCAGATGCATGCGATGACGGCCAGCAGGCGGCCCGTTCGGGCCGCGAAGCCCCGTTTGGCGTGGTATTTCAAGGTTTTCGGTCTCTCAGGTCGTCGGGCGGATCGGCCAGCCCGGCCCCGGATGGGCGCGTAACGCTAGCACGGCGCGCTCGCGCGTGTCCACGCGGCGGATCGACGACGGCCCGTGGTCGCGCTATCGGCAACACGGCCGCCGCAGCGCGCTCGACAAGGAGCCGGTCATCCTGAGATCGGAAGAATGTGAATGGCCGCGCCGCGATGCGCGCCCTGGCCCGCGCCGAATCAGTCGACCGGGCACATCGTGAGCCGCCCCATCGCCTCGCCGGCGCCGCGCACCGCGCAGGTGGCCGGCTCGTCGGCGATCCGGGCCACCAGCCCCGTCTCGTCGTACAGCAGGCGTTCGAGGTCGGCGAGCAGCGCGCCGCCGCCCGTCAGCACCACGCCGCGATTCGCGATGTCGGTCACGAGCTCGGCCGGCGCGTTTTCCAGCACCGACTTCACCGCGCCGATCACCTGCTTGAGCGGCGCGGCCAGCGCGTCCGCGACGTCGTGGTTGGACAGCTCGACCGAGCGCGGCAGGCCGTCGCCGATGCCGCGCCCGACCGCGCGCGTCGACGTGCGCGGCACCGCGCTGGTGGCCGAGCCGATCGTCTTCTTCACATGCTCGGCCGTTTGCTCGCCGAGCAGCACGCCGTACAGGTTGCGGACGTGGTTCACGATCGCCGCGTCGAACTGGCTGCCGCCGACGCGGATCGCCTCGCGGTAGACGATGCCGCCGAGCGAGATGACCGCGACTTCGGTCGTGCCGCCGCCGATGTCGATGACCATCGAGCCGACCGGCTCGGTCACCGGCAGGCCCGCGCCGAGCCCGGCGGCCAGCGATTCCTCGATCAGTTCGACATCCGATACACCGGCCGCGAACGCGGCCTCGCGGATCGCGCGGCGCTCGACGGCCGTCGCATCGGACGGCACGCACAGCGTGACCTCGACGCGGCGGCTGAAGCGCGAGCGCGTGCGCGACATGTCGATGAAGCTGCGGATCATCTGCTCGGCCGCGTGCGCGTCGGCGATCACGCCGTGCCGCATGGGCCGCACGGCTTCGAGATGCCCCGGTTCGCGGCCGAGCAGCGCCTTCGCGAGCTCGCCGACCGCCTCCAGCGTCGGCCGCGCGTCGGTCGCACCGGCCTTGCGGAAGCAGACGACCGACGGCTGGTTCAGCACCACACCGCGCTCATGCGTGTAGATCTGCGTACTCGCCGTTCCAGGGTCGATCGCAACGGGTTGCGCAAACAACTTTCCGAACAGCGGTGTCGACATATCAAACCTTTGTGAGCGAACGGGCCGGGACGGCCGCACCGCATTCCCGCGGCGTGTCCACGCCGCCCTATCACGAGCTTAGCGGCAAATCGTTCCGATACTTTAGGCAATTCCGATGATTTTTTCGCGACGCAATTGTCAAAAATACCATTCTTGACGTTTCCGGCTACGCAACGGCCTCTCGCGTTTCGCCTGTAAAACACGGTAATCTCTCGGTCTTGCCTGCTCCCGGCAGGCCTCAGACGCCCGATCACGCCAGTTATTTCCACCATGACAGCGACCGTTTCCTTCCGCTGGGCGCGGGTGCGCCCGCTCTGCACGACGCTCGTCGCCTTCTGGTGCTGCACGGTCGCCGCGCAACCGCTGCCGGCCACCGCCACCGCGCCCGCCTCCGCTGCACCCGGCACGCAGGTGGCTGCAGCCCCCGCTGCCACCGCCCCGACGCCGGCCGCCACGCACGATTGCACGGCCGACGGCGGCCCGGCCGGCCGCCCGTCGATCGGCCTCGTGCTGTCCGGCGGCGGCGCACGCGGCTATGCGCACCTCGGCGTGCTGAAGGTGCTCGAGGAAAACCGCATCCCGGTCGACTGCATCGCGGCCACCAGCATGGGCGCCGTGGTCGGCGGCCTGTACGCGAGCGGGATGGCCGCCGCCGACATGCAGAAGCGGCTGTCGGAGGTCAACCTCGCGGATATCGCGTTCGACGTGACGGACCGTGCGGACCTGCCGCAAACGAGCCGGGAAGACGAACGGCTGTACATCAACGGGCTGACGCTCGGCTTCGGCAAGGACGGCGTGAAGGCGCCGGTCGGCCTCGTGCAGGGCAACCGGCTGCAGGCGCTGCTCGCCAACTGGACCGCCTCGGTGCCGACCAACCAGCCGTTCGACCGGCTGCCGATTCCGTACCGCGCGGTCGCGACCGACCTCCAGACCGGCCAGATGGTCGTGCTCGACCACGGCTCGCTGCCGCTCGCGATCCGCGCGAGCATGGCGATGCCCGGCCTGTTCGCGCCGGCCGAGATCAATGGCCGCGCGCTGGTGGACGGCGGCCTCGTCAGCAACCTGCCGGTCGACACCGCGCGGCAGATGGGCGCAAACGTCGTGATCGCCGTCGACATCGGCTCGCAGCTGCGCCCGCTCGACGCGCTCGCGTCGCCCGCCGACGTGATGCAGCAGATGGTCGGGATCCTGATTCGTCAGAACGTGTCGGCCCAGCGCCAGCAGATCACCGCGAACGATGTGCTGCTCACGCCCGCGCTCGGCTCGCTCGGCTTCACCGATTTCCAGAACGCACGCCAGGCCATCTCCGCCGGCGAAGCGGCGGCAACCGCCGCGCTGCCGCGCCTGAAGCGCTACGCGCTCAGCCCCGAGGAATACGCCGCCTACCGCTCCGCGCACGCGCAGCCGCTGCCGCCGCCGGTCCGGATCACGCGCATCGAGATCAAGACGAGCGGCGGCGTGCCGAAGCGCGTCGTCAGCGACGCGCTGCACGTGAAGCCCGGCGACCTCTACGATCCGCAGACCGTCAGCCAGGATCTGCTCGGGCTGACGACGGGCGGCAACTTCGAGAGCGTCACCCAACAGGTCGTAAGCCACGGCGACGACAACGTGCTCGAGATCAACGCGCGGGAAAAATATTGGGGGCCGAACTTCCTGCTGTTCGGCCTGGGCATGTCGAGCAGTTCGACCGACGAAGGCGGTTTCCGCCTGCATGTCGGCTACCGGCGGCCGTGGCTCACCGAATCGGGACTCGAGTTCCGCGCGGATACGACGATCGGCAGCGACCTGCAGTCGGCGCGCGTCGAATTGCGCCAGCCGCTGTCGATGGCGTACGGCGTCTATGTGTCGCCCTACGCCGAATACCAGCGCCGCTACGCGAACCTGTACGACTCCACCGGCGACGTGAAGATGACGCAGTACCTGATGCAGACGGCGCGCGCCGGGATCGATTTCGGCCTGCCGATCGCGCGGCTCGGCGATTTCCGGATCGGTCTCGGTTACGTGACCGGCCACGGCACGCCGACCTACAACCTGCCGCTCGACTTCGGCGACGGCCCGCAGTTGCTCTGGCCAAGCTTCACGTCGCAGGCACTGGTTGCGCGCGCGCGGCTCGTCATCGACCAGCTCGACGATCCGATGTTCCCGCGCAAGGGCTACTACACCGAACTGCGCGTCGAGCGCTCGCTGGTATCGCGCAACGGCGAATCGGCGCAGGACTTCGCCGACGGGGTCACCGACGCGCCGTACACCGAGATCTACGGCAAGGCGATGATCGCGCAGCAGTTCGGCCGGCACAGCTTCAGCGCGACGGTCGAAGGCGGCAAGAGTATCGGCGGCACCAACCTGATCAACGCGTTCAACTTCACGCTCGGCGGCTTCCAGCATTTGTCCGCCTATGCGGCCGACCAGTTGAACGGCAACGAACTCGCGTACGCGCAGGTGACCTACATGAATCAGTTGATGACGTTCAACGCGTCGCCGATCAAGGCGCTGTCGGTGGGCGCCAGCGCGGAAGTCGGCAATGTCTGGTCGAGCGGGGTGAGAGTCGGCGGCGGCGCGCTCAAGCAGAGCTATACGTTCTTCACGAGCCTGTCGACCGCGTTCGGGCCTGTCTACATCGGCGTGGCGCTCGCACCCGCCGGCCGCCGCAACTTCTACCTGCAGCTCGGCCGCACGTATTGAGCGCGCGCAGCCGTCGTTGCTGCCGAGGCTTCGGCCTCGTGCAGCGACTCGCTAGACCGGCCAGCTGATCTCGAAGCGCGCGCCGCCGAGCTCGACCGGATCGACGACCGCGATCCGGCCGTTGTGCGCATGGAGCACCTGCCGCGTGATCGACAGGCCGAGCCCGTAGCCGCCGGTGCGGCGGTCGAGGCGCACGAACGCGTCGAAGATCCGTTCGCGCTCCTGCTCCGGCACGCCGGGGCCGTCGTCCTCGACGAAGATCCCGATGTTGCCGTGCACGAGCGAGATCCCGACGACGATTCGCGATTGCGCATACTTGCTCGCGTTGCGCAGCAGGTTGCGCATCGCATACGACATCAGCCGCCGGTCCATCTTCACGCGCAGGTCCGACTCGAGCGCGATGCGCGACTCGATCGTGCGCTCCGGATACAGCAGCTGCGCGTCCTTGATCTGGTGTTCGAACCATGCGACGGGCGCGGTCATCTCGAGGTTCGACTGCAGCGAGCTGTATTCGAGCCGCGCGAACGTGAGGCTCATGTCGATCAATTCCTCGAGCTCGGTCACGTCCTGCGCGATGCTCTCGAGCGCACCCTGGTATTCGGCCGCGGAAGCCGGCTCGCGCAGCATCTCCAGCGCGAAGCGCACGCGAGCGAGCGGCGTGCGCAGCTCGTGCGAGATGCCGTTGGTGAGATCGCGCTGCGCGGCGATCAGCCGCTCCATGCGCATCGCGAGCGCGTTCAGCGTGCGCGCCAGCGGGCCGATGATCACGCTGTGCGATTCACGCGCGCGCGTGTTGAAGCGGCCGCCGGTGAAGTCGATCGCGCGTTCGCGCACCATCACGAGATCCGACCAGACGGGCCGCATCCACCGGTAGGCCGCGAGCGCGGGCGCGGCGAACACGAACGCGATCACGATCCAGATGTCGCCCGGCAGCGAGTCGAACGAATGCCACACGACCTGCGGCGACAATTCGACGCACAGCGCGAGCGCCGGCACCAGCGCGGTCAGCAGCACGAGGCCGAGCAGATGCAGGTAGGTGCGCACATAAAGGCGCGACCAGCTCGGGATGCGGTCGGCGCGCGTATCGGTCCACGCACGGCGGAAATGCAGCCAGCGCCATTTGACGTAGCGCAGCGTCGGCAGCGGCGGTGCATCGGGGTGCGAACGGGTTCGTCGGATCATCGTGGTTCCCGTCTAGCGGGCGGAATGCCCGCGCGGGACGTGACGGCGTCGCACGAAGGCGGCGTCATTCCCACGCGTGTTTGCTGAATTGATAACCCTTGCTGCGGATCGTCTTGATCCGCTGCGGGTTGCTCGCGTCGTCGCGCAGCTTGCGGCGCAGCTTCGAAATGCGCCCGTCGATCGTGCGGTCGAGGCCGTCGAATTCGACGCCGCGCAACTGCAGCATCAGGTCGTCGCGGCTGACGACCTCGCCCGCATGGCACACGAGCGCCCACAGCAGGTCGAATTCGGCCGACGTCAGATCGGGCGTGCTGCCGTCCGGCAGCACGACGGTGCGGTCGGTGCGGTCGATCGAGAACTTGCCGAACGCGTAGCGCTCGGGCTGCGACGCGGTGCTCTCGGTCGTGCGAACGGGTGCGCGGCGCAGTTGCGCCTTGATTCGCGCGAGCAGGATGCGCGGCTCGACCGGCTTGTGCACGTAGTCGTCCGCGCCGAACTCGAGGCCGAGCAGTTCGTCGAACGGCTCGTCGCGCGCCGTCACCATGATGATCACGCCGTCGTACTGCTTGCGCGCCTCGCGGCAGATCTCGAAGCCGTCCTTGCCCGGCAGGTTCACGTCGAGAATGACGAGATCGGGGCGAATGGACAGGATCGCCGGCACCGCGGCGTCACCGTGCAGCACAGTGTCGACTTCATAGTCGTTCTTGCGCAGGTAGCCGGCGATCAGCGTGGACAGGCGGGTGTCGTCTTCGACGAGCAGGATGCGAAAAGGCATGGGCAGCGGTCGGTTCATCGGGGAAGCCACGGCGGCGCCGGCCGGTGCCGGGCACCGGCCATCGGCCGAAACGTACCGCATGATACTGCGCCTGCCGCTCGTCCGTTTGCCGGTCTCAAAAATAAGGGCGCGATGCTGGGCGCGCTTGACGAATCGGCGCCGAAACGGTTCCATACGGGCTCGCCGGAATCCGGGCCGCGCACCTACCCGCCTGATGTCATGAATTACCAATCGATCCTCGAACGCATCCACACCGAACTCGCCCCCTGGATTGGCCAGGGGCGGGTCGCCGACTACATTCCCGAACTCGCGAAAGTGCCCGCCGACAAGTTCGGGATGGCCGTCGTGACACTCGACGGACATGTTTACACGGTCGGCGACGCGCACGAGCGCTTTTCGATCCAGAGCATCTCGAAGCTGTTCGCGTGCACGCTCGCGTTCCAGATGCTGGGCGACGCACTGTGGGAACGGGTCGGCCGCGAACCGTCCGGCAACGCATTCAATTCGCTGGTCCAGCTCGAAAGCGAGCGCGGCAAGCCACGCAATCCGTTCATCAACGCCGGCGCGCTGGTCGTCACCGACGTGCTGTGCCGCCGCTTCGTGAAGGCCGAGACGGCGCTCGTCGAATTCGTGCGGCGGCTGATCGGCACCACCGATATCGACTACGACTCGCGCGTCGCGCTGTCGGAGCTGCAGCACGCGGAGCGCAACCGCGCGATGGCGCACTTCATGGCGAGCTTCGGCAACATGCAGATGCCACCCGATACGGTGATCGATGCGTATTGCCGCCAGTGCGCGATCACGATGAACTGCGTCGAGCTCGCGCGCGCCGCGCTGTTTCTTGCGAATGGTGGCGTCGCGCCGGCGACCGGCGAGCGGGTGGTCGATTCGAGTTCCGCGAAACGCTTGTCGGCGCTGATGTTGACTTGCGGTACGTACGATGCGGCGGGGGATTTCGTGTACCGGGTCGGGTTGCCGGCGAAAAGTGGCGTGGGTGGCGGGATCGTTGCGGTGCTGCCTGGTGAGATGGCTGTATGCGTGTGGGCGCCGGGGCTCGATGCGAACGGGAACTCGTTGGCGGGGACGCTGGCGTTGGAGTGGTTGACGACTTATACGGGGCGGTCGATTTTTTGAGGGGGTGAAGTCAGGCGCGACTCGTTCGTTGCAATGGTGACCGATCAATTCGGCCCGCATTGGCTCACTGAACGGAGAATTCGTCTTTTAGCAGCGATCGCCCCCATAGTAGTCAGCTACTCGTGCCTCAAGGGGTCATTCCGAAATATCTTCACTCCTGAATCTGGTTCACCATCCTCGTCGCCGTGCTGTTTGCGCTACGTCTAAGCCGTTGTCAAAGTAGAGTCCAGTTTGTCCGGTGAGGTGCAATTTGACTAACTCAGGTGCATACCGATGAAAATCAGCTGTGTTTGCGGCGCGATCATCGTCGACCAAACCGATTACCTCGCCAACAAGGGTCATATAGTGGCTGACGAGGACTGGGAAGACTTTGCCGAATCGATTCGATCACGTGGCGAGATCGATCAGTCATTCGTGCGGCACTGCTATCAATGCACGTCGTGCGGCCGACTGTACGTTGACGATCACGATCGGCGGTTGCTGACATTTCTGCCCGAAACAACAGTGCCCCAACCGGCGCTGAGATCGATCAAAGGGGCGCGATGGAAGGCACCGTTGATTGGCAGGTGGACTCCTGCACCACTGGCGGGTGAATCGAAAGGAAGCCTTTACTGCAAAGGCGGGGATGGCGTCGTTGAACAATACGACACTTGGGAAGCGCTTGAACAAGCTTACTTTGCGCTGTTCTTTCGGCTGAAAGGACTCGGCTTGCTCAGATCGGCGCTGCTCCATAACGGCGGCAAGCAGGTCCATGTATGGGCAGACACCGACCACTAGTCATTTATTCGTGTGTGGGCGTCCAGGTGAATTCTACAGCAGGCACAGGCGACCGAAATTGGCCGCCCCCTGCTTAATTTAATCCCTTGATTTCGGGGAGCAATCGATGGATTCCGATGGAACCCATTCCGCATTTTCCGCATCGAAGGCGTAACCAGCGATCGGCATTACGCTCAGTTGGTAAAGTTCATCTCTCTCGTCAGGCATAGCCAGCCAAGCAGTCGACCGAACGCCATAGACTTGCTCAGCATCCCTCTTGGCCTCGTCCACGGTTGGATACCAGTGATCACCTTCGACTTGACGATTCGAAAACGAGAAGTAGCGGATGAGCAAAACACCGTCCGTCAACCCAAGGATCAAGACCGATTCTATGCTTGCCAACGCCTGAAGGTCGGCCTTCGCCCACAAACGCATCGTTTCCTCGATAGTTTTGCTTTCGCGTCAATTGTCAACGATCTAGCCATCGATGTCGAATGATAGGTTTTGGCCGACCGTCATCCGGTGTACAACTTCCGTCGACGCGCCAGAACCGTCTCTCAAATTCCTCCGAAGCGGGCACTCGAATTTCGCAAAAATTCGTACATGATCCGAAAATCGATTAGACATCGTTCCTAGACGATGACGTGGGGGTAATATACGTGTCGCCGTAAACAAGACCAGACGCGCCACCTTTACTCCAATATATGCTTTTAAAGCTCGATGTTTCCCGCCGCTTGCACATTGCCGTGATTCCGTTATCGATGGTCATTGCCGGCTTATCCGGTAGTGCGACAGCGGCGAACTGGACGCCGTTACCGACGGATGCCACCCTGACGTATCTGCCGGAGTCCGCCATTCGCCTCGGTGACCACGTCTACCTCGCCGAGCAAGGTCCGGTCTATCGCATGGAGCGCGGTGGCGTTTCAGTCCGCGACTATACGGTTCAAGCAACATCGCTCATGGAATTCGATTGCGCGGCACGGCGCGAACGCGAGTTGTTGACCGATACCTATCGAAATGGCAAATTCCTCCGCCTGTTTGAGAGCGGCTCCAGGTCCTACAAGCAAGCGGTGTTCAGGTCGGCGAGCGAGCCCTCATTCAACCGTGCGAGGCTGAACGCAATATGCGCATTTCCATTGCATCGGGAGCGTCTCGTCAACCTCGGCAACGGAGATGGAAATACGCTGTTGCAGATCGATACGCGAAGTGTGCGCGATTCCGGAACGAAGAAAACAGTTTGGGCACGCGTCGACTATCCGAAGACCACACTCAATCCCCCCTATGGCGCGCCGTACGATTCGATTCGTGAATTGATCACGCTCGATTGCTCGACCGGAAATGCGCAAGTGCCGATTCGCTACTACTTTTCACCCTCTGGCGAAATTACTGACGCGACGAAGCTGCTTGATCCACCGCCGCCAACATTTCCGATCGAGTCCGATCCACTGGTCGCACAGGTCGCGCATGCCGTGTGCGGTGCACCCATCGATCCTGAGCATTTCACCGGGCCAACCGGTGGCGACGTTGTTCGCACGAAGACGAAAACGCCGGAGATGCCAGCCATTGAAATCGATCCGATATCCGATGACGTACGCGCTTCGGCGGCCGCATTCAGCCGGGCACTACCCGGTGTCGCACGCTTTTCAAAAGCTACCGTGGTAAAGACGAGTTCCTCACCGCAGTTCCCTCCGTCCGAAGACGCAATCGAACTGCGGCCGCAGGCGGACGGTACAACGTTGCTGCGGGAATCGTACTCAATGTTCTATGTCGATCGCGCTTCGGTCGGCGGGTTTGTACAACTCGGCTCAAGAATGATCGAGAACACACCCGAGAGCAGCGGGAGCGTTACCGAGCAGCTCAGCGCAGCAGTATCTGCGTTCGCGGACGGAGCGACACTCAACTATCGACGCAGCTCGAGAGATTCCCGCCAGGGCACGTTGGTCAAAGATGGCGAGACCTGTCGAATTGGAAAGCCCATGGAAGCTGCAACGTTGAACGCGGCGCTCGCGGGTCGCGCGTGGCCGGTCGAATGTATGGCTGACGATCGATCCCGGCGCTCGGGTTACTACGTGGAGGCGCTTCGTTTCTTCCTCGTCACGGAAAGCGAATCGAGCAGCTTTGGGAAATGGACCACCCGTATCAATTCCGTAACTATCGAGCAATGAAGTGCAGTGCGATGACATCTTCCACATGAATCCGAGAATCAGATTGTCAACGATTCGAGAGTCCGTGGTGAACGGCCGAAACTGGCCGCGCCCTGACGCAGGGTCATGTAACGGTCGCGAGCTCCCGTTGTCCATGCGCTTCATGAAACATAGCCACACCGGGGAACCTCTTTCCGTTTAGCCCGGTGGGTTCAAAAAGTCAGAGGAGAAGCTATCCGAAAACCCGAGCCCATGCCGCCCGTAGGCGTCGCGCGCGGTCTTCGAAGAGATATGAGGCCGCCAGCGTCAAGAGACCTGAAATTGCACCCGTCACGATGTGCTCGACATAGGGGATACGGTAGTGACTCGTGTGCGAGTAGGCGTCACCCAACGTTGTCAGGGCGCCAACGATCAGCGCATTGCCGTATCGATGCGCGTAGAGTTTCGCCGCAGGCGTGAAAGTCAAAAGTACAGCCAGGAGTCCAGTAAGCAGACCTGTATGAAATGCAATGGTCCAGTGGGCGAGGCTCATGATATTGCCCCAGCTCCCCGGCATGCAGGTCATGCACGCACTGGTCGGCTGCCAGAAACGCTGGATAAACAGTCTGACGCGGTGCTTCCACTCGGTTGACATGATGCCTTCCCGTCAATGCCGTCGTCACGGCCGACGCCGCCACACGTATCGTTGAAGCCGTTTCCAAACCCTTTGACGAGCTGGCCGACCTCGTCACGGACGAGTTGGCTGTGCGCCATAGAGGCCGAGCAATAACTTGGACATGGGGGAATACTACTCCACGATCAGACAGCCGCTGTTTCGACCAAGACCGGAATCAACTCTTGCGCCTATCGGTGCGGTCCCGCCCATGACGGGTATCGAACGATGCGCTTCCGCGAAGTCGACGTCCGACATCGACCCGAAACGGTCTGTCAGCTTCCTGCAAAGCGGCCGTCCGGGGCTATGCGTTCTCCCCACCGGACCCAAGCTGAAAGGTAGTCTCTTGATCGTATCCCTAGAAGCGGCTCGACCTGGTCCCAGCGGGATAGCGCTACCGAGGCCGTGAACAGTGCCTCAAGGAGACCCGTGGCGACCAGTTCCACACGTCTCCTTTCGTCGCAGTCCATAGCATCCTCGACAGCATCGCAGAGTTGAGCTCTTTCCGTTGGCGACAATGAATTGAACTCTCGCGCGAGAGTGCGACCGAGTCCGCTATACAACACTGCTGGCGGTACGTCTTGGCCGTAATCCGCCACAATCTTCGCCGCGGCAGCCTTAAATAGTTCTGACCGCGCTAACACACCGAGAAGTTCTTCCATTTTTCAATTGCGAGCGCTTGGCATCAAGATCCCAACACTGCCCAATTGTCGCCATTCCCTGACGTCCCGTCCATTGTCAGGAAATGCCGCCGACCGCCGCCAGACGCAGGCAAGGGCACCCGACCCGATGGATGCATTTGAGCAGCGGTAAAGCAACCGTTCAATCCACTATCACCCGCCAGGTGTTTTCATCGCAAAGGCTCACGGTCTTTCGATTTTCATACCACCCGGTCACCATCGGCAGGGATGCAATGACCTCTGGAACTCCCTCTGGAAATTCCACGAGGCAAATCGTTTTCCAGCCGTGCGGAACCTCCCCAAACGGCTTGGCATATTGCTGCGTTACTGCAACGATGGCGCAGCGTGTCTTTGTCGCAGATTTCGGGATGCCCGTCGGAAAGGCAACGTTGAACACCCTACCTATTGGAATGTCGGCGTAAGCAAACGAAATAAACAGAACCTCGCAGTTTGCGGGCCGTTCCGTTGGAAATGCGCTCTGCACCTGAAACAGGACTGTCGGTGAGGCGCGCCCCTCAACCGCGAGCACACACTCACTCAAAGGTACGTCACTTTCTTGGCGCACGCGTGGCCTCCCTGCAGATTGGACTTTTGAGCGACGTCTCATCCGGTATTGCCAACGATTCGAACGACTGCGGCGAACGTCTCTTCCCGGCCGACCGCCGCCGGTCGCGACCGGCTGTAGCCGCCCCACAAGGGACGTCCGGGTTTCTCAATTACGGACATTCATTCAGCACACGTCAAACCGGCTGCAGCATGATCGAGCGAACACCTCATGGCCCACACAACAGCCTTTACGAAACTGCCTCTTGCATCGTGAGGGCCGCCGCGACCGCGTTGCCCATGTCGTTGGTTCCGACCTTGCGCGTGCCGGCTTCCCATATGTCGGCCGTGCGCAGCCCTTGCGCGAGCACCCGCCTGACCGCCGTCTCGATGCGCTCAGCCTCATCAGGCAGGTTCAGCGAATGGCGAAGCATCATTGCCGCAGACAGGATGGTCGCGAGAGGATTCGCGATGTCCTTGCCAGCGATGTCTGGCGCCGAACCGTGCGACGGCTCATACAAGCCCTTTCCGTTCACGTCGAGGGATGCTGAGGGCAACATGCCAATCGACCCCGTCAGCATCGCCGCTTCGTCCGACAGGATATCGCCGAACAGGTTGCCAGTGACGATCACGTCGAACGTCTTCGGCGCGCGCACCAGTTGCATGGCAGCGTTGTCGATGTACATGTGCGAGAGCTCGACGTCGGGATATTCGCTGCCCACCTTGATCATCGTGTCGCGCCAGAATTGCGAGGTCTCCAGCACATTGGCCTTGTCGACGCTGCACAGGCGCTTGCTGCGCTTTTGCGCGGCGCGAAAGGCGACATGGGCCACGCGGACGATTTCCGGCGCGCTGTAGCGCATGGTGTCAAACCCTTCGTCGTGACCCTGGAACGGTCCGTCGGGCGCGAAACGCGTGCCGCGCGGTTCGCCGAAATACACGTCGCCGGTCAGATCGCGGATGATCAGGATGTCGAGGCCGGCAACGACTTCCGGCTTGAGCGCCGACGCGGCTGACAGTTCCGGATACAGCATCGCCGGGCGCAGGTTGGCGAACAACGCCAGATGCTTGCGCAGACCGAGGATGGCCTGCTCCGGCCGCAGCGGTCGTTCGAGCCTGTCGTATTGCCCGTCGCCGACGGCGCCGAGGAGAATCGCATCGGCTGATTTTGCCAACCTGAGCGTACGCTCGGGCAAGGGATGGCCGTAGATGGCATAGCCAGAACCCCCTACCGGCGCTTCTTCCAGCTCGAAGGGACAACCGAGCGCGTTGAGTACCTTGACAGCCTGCGCCGTGATTTCAGGACCGATGCCGTCACCGGGTAAAATCGCAATTCTGGGATTCATTTGAGTTGAGTTTCTGTCGATTGAAGAATCCCAGAGTAATCGACGTGCCCCCGTGGAAAAAGATGACCATTTATCCCGGTACAGGTCATGCCACGCTGGCCGAATCGCCTTCAACCCGGCAGACGTGATCTGCGGGTATCTCCGAACGGCCGGTTGTGGCCGATCTCGGACGTCAAAGGTGGCGTGGCGCTCGCCCGTCCGGGCTGTACCGAAGGAATCGCATGAGAGTTTATATTTCCAGAGCGCAAGCGTTCAGGCGCCTGAGCAACTGACAACGTACACTAGTCGCTCGATATTCTGACCCGACCAGCATTGGTTTAAATACACGGAGCGCAGGGACCTTGGCCTAGGAATGGTTGACGACTTATTCGGGCCGGTCGATTTCCTGAAGCAGCGGGCTCGGGCACGACTGCAGGTCGAAATCGGCACGCGCCGGTACGCTCAATGGAGCATTCGCCCTTCCATTACTCGCGCCAATTACCCATCGCGCTCACGGACATCCTGACGATGCATTTGAATTTGCTGACGCTGACTCGCGGTGTTCAAGCGGGTGTGCAGATCCGGCCGCGCTGGCCCGCGCGGCACGTCCGCGTGGATGCGCGCGTCCTCGGTAAGCTGCAGGCGATCCAGGCCGAGTTGCCCGCGCAGATCAACCTGATCCTGACGCGAGGCTACGAGCCGCAAGTGTCCAGCCTTGGTTTTGCCCGTCGCCGGTTTCGCGCACTGGGAATCGGCGTGTTCCGCGTGCTCTATCCCGCCCGATGCGACGAGTTGGCCGATATTTTCGGCAGCAATGGACACGATGTCGATGGAACGCATATCGACGTTTCATTTGGTTTGAACGGTCGTCGCGTACGGATGTTGCCGCTGGGCGTATTCACGCCGCCTTTCTGGCAGCGGCGCCGCGTACGGCGATGCGCTTCGGCCCTTGCAGAGCTCCATGCCGCGCTGATACGGCAAGGGTTTCAGATTCACCGCAACGCAACGGAAAGCCTGCAGATTCATTGTGATCTGGTGCACTAGCGCAGATGATCACAGGTACCACCGCAAACGCTCCGTAAAACGATCGAACTGTCGACCTTCCGTGAATCGGGCGCTCGAAACATTCTCGCACCGCCTTCGCGTGCAGGAGCCGAGCGGCCCAGATCCTGCCGCACGCTACCCGTGCCAACAAGCAAGCGCCGGCCCGATCGCTCGATCATGCAGCCGGGATATGAGAATTGAACACGGTTGCCGATGCGAGTTCGAGCGTCGTCGGATCTTCGAATTCCTTTTCCATGAAGTCGAACATGGCAGGCGAAACCTCAAACGAAAACGTTTCGCCCTTTTCTGAATTCCTTGTCAAAACACGACCGCGGCGGATGTCATGCGGCGCGGTGACATAGTGCAGCTCACTCGAAATACCCGCGTCCCTGGCTCGATCAGCAAACGCCGAACGATTTCGCGCCTTCATGAAACCTAGATCCAGAATGACGTTCCCGCCATTTTTCGCGATCTGCTCGGCAGTGCGCCAGATTTGACTCTCGCAGCGCTGCACTCGCTCCATGAGCCAGTTCAATTCAACCGGCTCCGGAAGATCCGGGCCGTACAGCTGTGCCATCCACTCATCGATCGAGAAACGCGTCGCGCCGGACGAGACTGCGAGCGTACGCGCGTAAGTAGACTTGCCGGCACCTTGCGGCCCAAAAACGATATGTACCACTGCCATGAAATTCCCTGCCTCCAGGTCGAGCGCCGAAGCAGCGCTGGTCAATTGGCCCGGCGTTGTCGCGGCAGCGCGACCCGATCGCCGGATGTCATTGATTTCGATGCCGCGGTCGAGCCACCCACGTCAGCCCCGGCGCAAACCCAACGCGGCATGCGTCACGCGAAGGCAAACGCCCGGCGCGCTCATTCGGCTTGCGCGAAATTCAACTCGACGCCATTGCCTGCCGGATCGCGGCAAAAAATCTGAATCTGGCCCGTGAGCGGAACGTACTCACGCGTGAATTCCACGTTGGCCTCGGTCAGATGAAGCGCCATTTCGCTGGGACCGTCGCAGGAAAACGCTACGTGATCAAACGTATTGGCAACGTTTGACGGGCGCGACTCGCCCGGCCACGCTTCCGTCAGATGCAGCACGGCCTGCGTGCCCGCATACAACCAATACCCGAAGCTCTTGAACGGCGGGCGAAACCCTTCCTGCAAGCCGACGATGTCGACATAGAAATCGCGGAGCACATCGAGTGTCGACCGATCCGCCCGAAGATTGTAGTGATTGAACCCGGTAACTGGCATGACGTGTGGCTCGTGTTGGCGCAACGTGACATGAAATGGCATCGCGCCGGGCATTGTCGCTTCGGGCACGATCCGCGCGAAAACGGCAAGCCGGCAGCGGCGAGCAGTCGCATCCGACCATCGACATCGGCGTCGCACTACCGCAACCGACCGTTGGTCGATAAAGCGCATGCCAGTATATTGCGGCCGTGCGGAAACCGGGCACCGGTATGACGGAGGCCGCCGCGCGACGCGGCAAAATGCCCCTACGAAAATCGCATCGGCGGCCAACCCGATTTTCAGGTACAAATCGGGGACGCTGAAATTCCCCGCGGGCTATCGGAGAACCTCGCTCATGACTCGGCAAAACGCACCGGATATCGCAACGGCAACCCTCACGAACCCCGGCGACAACCCATCCGCGCCGATTCGCGCCATCGTGCCGTCAAGCACCGCGTTGCTCGTCATGCATTACCAGACCGACATCCTCGGACTCTTTCCGTCGGTCGCGCCCGAGTTGCTCGCCAATACGCGCCGGCTATGCGACGCGGCGCGGGCCGGCGGCGTCGGCGTCTGGTTCGCCAATCTCCGGTTCAGCCCCGGCTATCCGGAAGTCAGCCCGCGCAACAAGAACGGGCAAGGCATCAAGCAGCTCGGCCTCTTCATCGACGACGGCCCGTCGCCCGAGCTGGGCCGACAGGCCGACGAGCCGCTGATCGTCGCGCACCGCGCCAGCGTGTTCTTCGGTACCGATCTGCAGGCACGGCTGGTCGCGCAAGGCGTCGATTCGCTGATCATGGTCGGCATCGCGTCGACCGGCGTGATGCTGTCGTCGATCGGCTACGCGAGCGACGCGGACTTCCGCCTGTATACGGTCAAGGACTGCTGCTACGACCCGGACCCGGTGGTCCACGAGCACCTGTTCTCCACCGCGTTCGAATCGCGCACGACGGTGCTGTCGCTCGCGGACGCGTTGCGGCTGCTCGGGTAACGAACCCGCAGCATCGCCCGGAATCGCCCATGCAAAAACGGCTTACCGGGCGGTTCCGATGCCCGCCGGAATGAGACCGAGCCGGCCAGGAACTGCACACGCTCGTCGCCCGAAACCGGTGTATATTGCCGACCGATATGCCTGCATGCGCGCCGTCGACGGCGCGCCCGACCTCACCGAATGCCCAGCCCATCCGCCCTGCCGACGCCTGCCGAATTGAACCGCACGCTACCGTTCGCGGCCGGCGCGCGGCCGTGGCGGCTCGTGCGTTATGCGTGCGTCGACTGGCTCGGCATCCTGCTGTGCTGGGCTGCGATCCGCTTCGTGCCGAATCCGTTCGTCTATGTCGCCGCCGTGCTGCTGATCGCGGGCCGGCTGCAGGCATTCGGCGTGATCCTGCACGACGCGTGCCATATTCCCGCGCGGCGCATGACGCTGCCGCTCGCGCTCGTCGAGGCGCTTGCCGGCTGGACGATCGGCTCGTCGATCGCCGCGATGCGCTATCACCACCTGCGCCATCACCGCGCGGTCGGCACCGCCGAAGATCCGTACCTGCACCGGCTGGCCGCACGCGGCGGCTGGGTGCAACGCGCGATGATGCTGCGCGGCGCGCTGCTGCCGGTCTGGTGGCCGCTGCGTGCGCTGATGGCGCCGCTCGCGCTCGCATGGCCCGCGTTCCGGCCGTGGTACGCACGCGGCTTCATGCAGGACCGCTCACGCCAGGATCTGCGCCGTCACCCCGAAGTCATCGCGTGCGCCCGCGCCGACCTGCCGCATTGCGCGGGTTATCTGCTCGCGATCGCCGCCGTCGTGCACTGGGATCTGCCGTTCTTCACGTACTACGGACTGCCGTGGATCGTCGGCGGCATCATGAATGCGAACCGCGTGCTGCTCGAACACGACCACGTCGAGATCGACGAACGCTCGCCGGAATCGATCTGGCGGATGACGCGCACGATGACGTTCGGCTGGATCGGCAAGCTCGTGCTGTATCCGCGCAACATCGGCTATCACCAGGTGCATCACGCGTATCCGGCGCTCGCGCTCGAGCACCTGCCGGCCGTGCACCGCCATCTGACGGAAGGCATCGCGTTCGCACCACCGCGGCCGGACCCGGCCAACCCCGCGCACTAGACGTCCCTCATCCCGCGGCGACGCATGCCGCACCTACAGTTCGAACCGCATCACCTTCTCGCCGCACTGCTCGGCCGGCAGCGGCTCGCCGCGCTTCACCGCGTCGAGCAGCCTGTCGATCGCGACATGCACGATGTCGGCGCGCACGTTGTGCGGGCGGAACCCCGGCGCGTTGTCGAGGCCCTGCCGATGCGCGCGCATGATCCGCACGTCCTGCTGGATCACGAGGTGCGTATACAGGTTCAGCAGCGGCCGCAGCGCGCGCAGCATCCAGCGCGGCAGCCGGAAGCGATACGCGATGTAGGTGTAGACGCGCGAGCGGCGTGCATCGATCGGCGTGATCTGGCTGACGATCAGGAACCCGGAACGCTCGCCCCACAGGTAATCGCAGCGCGTCACGTTCGGCGCGATGAAACGGTCGACGTGCGCGAGCGGCACGCGATCGGGGTTCGTGAGCCAGTCGAGGCAGAAGCCGATCTTGTCGTCGCCGTCGTGGTAGGTGACGGCGACGCTGTCCGGCGTTGCCGCGACCGTCGCTTCCATCGCCTGGCCGCGGCTGCTGCGGAAAATCCCGTCGTGCACGAATACCGTATGCGGTACGTCCATGAAGTTCTGCGCGAGCATCGCGATGTCGCCGTCGAACGTGTTGACCATGAAGTACGACTGCCACGGCGCGGCGTCGCGGAACGGCATCCGGAAGATCTCGCGCGCCGACGGGTCGCCGGCGCCGAGATACACCCAGACGAGCCCGTCGAGCAGTTGCACGGGCAGCGTGCGCTGCCGGAACGGATAGCGGCCGGGCGTGCCGGTCGGCCGCGTGCCGTCGATGCTCGGCACATGCACGACCTGCCCTTCGCCGTCGTAGCGCCAGCCGTGATACGGACAGACCAGCGCATCGCCGTCGACCTTGCCGGCCGACAGGCGCGTGCCGCGATGCACGCACTGGTCGATCAGCGCGGCAATCCGGCCGTCGCGCTGCCGGAACAGCACGATGCCGGTGTCAAGAATCCGGACGCCGAGCGGCTTGTCGCGCGGAAGTTCGCGTTCGGTGCACGCGACGAACCATTGCTCGTGCAGGCCGTCGGCCGGCGGCACGGGTTCGTGCGCATGCGTCGCGTCGCGCGACGGGCAATCCTGCCCGCATCCACGGGGTTCGGTCATGTCGTTCATTGGATCATTCATCCGTCATCGCGAGCAGCGCGTCGGCCACCGGCAGCCGCGTCACGAGCACGCACGGCTTCACGTCGCCCGCACGGATGCCGGCGCGTTCGGCCGCATGCTGGAGCAAGTCGCCGAGCCGCGCCGGCGATCCGCCCAGCCGTCGCACGCGCAGCGGGCCGAGCTGGCCGATGCGGCGTGCATGTGCGTAATGGAACGCCTGCGCCAGTGCCGCTTCGACGGCCGCGCGTAACGCGTCGGCTGCGTCATCGCCAATCTCGCCTGCGACGCACAGCACATAGTGCGGCAGCGCTTCCCGCGCGGCGCACGGCACGATGCATGCACCGACTTCGCCGTGCTGCGCGCGTGCCTCATTCAGCGCATCGGCCGCAATCTGCTCGTCGAGCTTCTCGCCGACGAGATCGACGCTCGCCGCCGCGCGTCCGACGAACGCAATGCGCGGCGTGCGCGCGGTCATGCCGACCACGCGGACACGATCGTCGAGCGCATAGCGCATGAGCCCGCCGCCCGTGGTCAGCAAAACCTGTGCTTCGTCGCCGAGCTGCAGCCCTTCCGCGTCGCACACGCTGCCGTCGTCGCGCACGAACTCAAGGTAGTGGCTGCCGATCGCGAGCGGGCAGCCGTCGCCCGCGCCGAACGAAATGCTGGCGACGCCTTCGGTCGCGAACAGCCCCTTCGGCAGCCATTGCACGCGCGGAAACCGCGCGCGCAACGCATCGGCGTAGTGCTTGCTCGGGCCGTCCAGCCAACAGCTCACGGCGGCCAGACGCGGCCACAGCGCGCGACAATCGCCATCCGCGATCGCGCGGCGCAGCGCCGCGCGGCGCTCGGCCGGCAACGACGCCTCGACCCACGCAAGGTCACGCGCGCCGTCGGCATCGTCGCGATCGAACAGCGGACGCAGCACGCTCGTCAGGAACGTCGGGCTCCACACGCTGATGAACGCGAGCGTTTCGTCGGCGACCAGCGCGCGCAGCGTCTCGCGCCGCCACGTCGACACGTCGCCGGTCAGCGGCGGCACCAGCAGCGTCGACGCGAGCGCGGCCGCGCTGCTATCACCGAGGTAGTCGAGATCGCTCGCCGAGCCGACCAGAATACCGTTCGGCGCAACGCCGGGCGCCTGCAGCGGCGGCGACATCGACCAGTACGCACGCCCTTCCCCGAGCGCCGGGCACGCACGATGCATGTCGGCCAGCCATACGATCATCGCGGCCTGCAGCTCGCGCAGGAACGCGGGCGTGTACGGAATCAGCTTCTGGCGCGCGGTGCTGCCGCTCGTCCGTTCGAGGAACACCGGGCGCTCGGCGGTCAGCACCGGTTCCGTCTCATGCGACACACGTTCGAGCCACGGCAGGAAATCGGCGGCCGCATGTACGGGCACGCGCTCGCGGAACTGCGCGGGGCTGCCGATCCGGTCGAAGCCAAAGCAGCGTCCGAACGCCGTATCGCGGTTTGCCGCGAGCAGCGCCATCAGCCGTTGCGCCTGCGCGTCGCCCGGCGCTTCGAGGCTGGCCAGCCAGCGGTCGACGTCCGGCTGCGCGGCGCGCGCGAACGTGCGCCATGCGTCGGCCGGGCTGCGGGCGGAGGCGTCCATCAGAAATAGGTCTTGTCGAGTTGCGCGAGATCGTCGGGCAGACGGCGCGGCGGCGCGAAGATCGTCAGCCAGCCGTACCACAGCGGCCGCGTCTCGCGCTGGTCCGACGCCGCGTGCATGTCCTGCCAGCGCAGCGCGGGCCGGCGATGGTGCGTCAGGTTGTAGTTGAAGTTCAGCAGCAGCCAGCGCACGGGTGTCGGTGCGCGCATGTTGTACGTGCCTTCGACGACGTCGAGCGGCGTGCGCATGTGGTACACCCACTGCAGCGACGACCACGAGAACGCGAACGCGACATACGCGATCAGCACCGCCGACGCCGACCAGTCGAGCAGCCAGCCGGCCAGCAGCCACGCGCCGACGGCGGCCAGCGTTTCGTAGCGGATGCGGCGGAAGTCGGCGGTCGTGAATTCCTTGAAGGCGGCCGCGTAGGTGTTGTCGTCGCCGCGCGCGGCAAGCCGCTGCATCGTGCGGCCGGGGACCAGCGCAAGCACGAAGCTGCCGACGAAACTGCCGAGCCAGATACCGCCGAGGATCGCCGCGTAGTATTCGATGCGCTTGCGCAGCAGCGATTCGTCCGCCGTCGCGAAATCGGCGCGCTCGGCGCGCGTGCGGTTGCGTACGTGATGGCCGAGATGGTTCACGTGAATGAGCGTCGCGGCTGCACCGAACATCGTGGAAGCCCACCACATCATCATATAATTCGCGATCGGCCGGCGATGCCCGAACCCGTGAAAGGTTTCGTGCATCATCGAGAACACGCCCTGCATCACGAGGCAGAACGGGATGAGCACGAGCCACTTGATCGCGCCGGCGCTCGTATGCGAGAGCCAGGTGAGCGTGCCGGCCCACACCATGCTCTGCAGCGCGAGCACCAGCAGGTTCGCGTGATCGTAACGTCGGGTCTGCGCCGCAGCGGCCTGCGCGCTCGGTCGGTTCATGGCTCGGAATGGCGATTGTTTGCACGGGAGGATACAACAGATGCGTCAGCCGCCGATAACGGCCCGCGCCCCGTCCCCGACGGGGCCGAACTAGCATGCGTCCGTTTCGCCGCGCCCCCGCCGCCAACGCCGCGTCGCGCATGCCGCCGCGCGACGTGCACTTCGCGATCGACGCACGCATTCCGCGCTTCTGGTATCGCGGCACCTGCCACGTCACGCGCTTCTTCGACGCGTTTTCCGTGATGTTCCCGCTCGGCGAGCGCTTCTTCATCGAAAGCGTGCGGCCGTTTCGCGACCGCGTCGGCGGCGATGCGTCGCTCGCGGCCGACGTCGATGCGTTCGTGCGGCAGGAGGCGTCGCATATCCGCGTGCACCGGCTCTACAACGCGCGCCTCGCGTCGCAGCGCGTGCCGGTCGACACGCTCGAAGCGCTGCTCGAAAAGCGCCAGCGCAACGCCGCGCGCCAGGTATCGCCCGTCACGCGGCTCGCGCTGACGGCGTGCCTCGAACACTACACGACGATCCTCGCGCACCGCCTGCTGAGCGACCCGGCGATCCTCGACGGCGCCGATCCGACGATGGCGGCCGCGTGGCGCTGGCATGCGATCGAGGAAACCGAACACAAGACCGTCGCGTTCGACGTGTTCACGGCGGCGATGCCGAACGCGGCGCGGCGCTATGTCGTGCGCTGCGCGGCGATGCTCGGGATCTCCGTCTACTTCGTGGTCGACCTGATCTTTTTCGTGCACCGCCTCGTCGCGGTCGACGGTCAGACGTGGAATGTGCGCGGCTGGCTGCAATTGCTGCGCTGGCTGTTCGTCGCGCCGGGCATCTTCACGCGCGTGATGCCGCTGTGGCTGGCGTGGTTCTCGCCGCGTTTCCATCCCGATCGCATCGACAGCGACGCTGCGCTGCGCGCAGCGCGCATCGCGCTCGAACCGTATCTGGCCGCATCCGAACGCGAACCGGAGTCGCACGCATGACACGCGCGCCGTGGACGCCCGACGGATTCGACGACTGGCGCCACCACTATCCGGCGACGCCGTTCGCACGAGCTGAAGCGCCCCTCGACCGGACCGACGCGTTCATCGACGGCTGGACGCGGCGCACCGCCCGCCTGCCGCTGACGACGACGATCGTGCTCGTCGCCGGCCTGTATTCGGAATGGCTGCCGGGCTGCAATCGCGGCGCGCGGCAGACGCTCGGCGCGGCCGGCTATCACGTGCTGACGGTGCCCGTGCGTTCCGCGCGCGGCGTGTTCGATCAAGGTGCGCATATCGGAACGTACCTGCGCACGCACCTGCCGGCCGGCGGCGAATTCGTCGCGCTCGCGCACAGCAAGGGCGGCATCGATACGCTCGCCGCGCAGGTCGGCGACCCGGCGCTGTCGGCGCGTTGCGCGGGCATCGCGCTCGTGCAGCCGCCGTGCGGCCCGTCCGCGATCGTCGACACGATCTTCCGTCACGGCGTGCCGCCGCACGCGGCCGCGCCGTGGCCCGACCGCATCGCCCAGCGCCTGCTGCGCACGCGCTGGGCGAACGCCGGCACGCGCGACATCAGCAGCCGGCGCGATCCGCGTGTCGGCGCGATGCTGGCGACGCTGCCGCGCGACCTGCATCTCGTGCATGGCGTGAGCTGGTCCGTCGAAGCGTCCACGCGCTTCGATTCGCACCATGGACGGCTGAACGGCCATCGTCCCGGCTGCGCGCACGACGGGCAGTTCTATCTCGAACATCAGGTGATGGCCGGCATCCCGCAAATCTGCCTGCCGCGGCTCGATCACGGCCAGCCCGTGCTTGGCGGGCTCGGCTTCGACGCCGGCCGCTTCTGGCTCGCGCTCGCCGACCTGCTGCACGTCACGCGCGCTCAGACGAGGTAGATCTCGAAGCCCGGCACGCGGCCGGCCAGCAGACCATCGATCGGCTCGGCCGGCTCGCCGGTCGACAGCGTATAGAGATCCATCGGCGTACGCGCGGCGCGATAGCGCGCGAGCGCCGGCCATAGCGGATCGCCGTCGTACAGGCACAGCTGCATCAGCGCATGACCGTTGCGCACGCGCAGCCACGCGGCATCGAGCAGCGCCGCGAACACGGACGGATCGCGATCGCGCACCTGCAGGTGCGTCAGGTAGACATCGCGCAGCGGCTCGCCGGCTGCCGCGATGCGCGGGCGGCGCAACGCGGGCGCAAGCGCGTTGAATGCGACGCGGATCGCCTGCAGCGGCAACGGCAGCCGTTCGAGCACGATCCGCTTGATGTCGCCGGCGTCCCACGGCGCGACGCAGCCGAGCACATTGCCGCGCGCGTCGAGCGCCAGCAGGAACGAACCGATGCCGAACGCCGGCCACGTGTCGAGCCGGCGCGCGAACTCGTCCGCGGAAAACACGCTGCCGAACGGCTGGCGGCGCGATTCGGTATCGAGAAACGCGCGCAGCGCGTCCGCGTGATGCGGCTGCGCGTCGACGATCCGGACGCCGGGCGCGTTGCGCGGCGCGGACGACAACCCGCGCTGCGCATAGACCGACACATTCTCGTAGCCGTGCCAATGAGAAAAGCGCAGCCGGTTCTCGCGCCGCGACCGCGCAAGCGACTGCACCGCGAGCCGGTTGTCGCGAATCATGCAACAGTACGCGTGCTGCACCCCGGCTTCGGCGCGCAGCGTCGCGAAACGGTCGCGCACCGAGTCGGTCCACTCGCGCGACAGGCGCCGGTCGGGCATCAGGCGCAGATCGCCGAGATAGGCGACCGGCTGCGCGCGTTCGCCGAGATAACCGTCACGCACGACGAGGCTCGCGAGCCCCTTCAGCGCCGCCTGCTCACCCTCCGCAAGCCATACCTCATGATGCGGCGCGTGGCAGCGATGCAGCGCGAAGTAGTCGGGTGCGCGGTCGAAGCGCAGCGGCAGGCTGCCCTGCATCGCATGGCGGGCCTGGAAATCGAGGATGCGCGCGTTGTCGACCGGTTGCGCGAGACGGATCCGCATGCGTGCGGTTCACGCGCCGTCGAACAGCCGGCGCGCGAGCGGCCGCAGGTTCGACGCGGACAGTTCGCACAGGCACACGAGCTCGTCGCCCTGCGCATAGCCGGGGTTGCGGGCAAGGAAGTAGTCGACGTCGGTGAGCCGCCGGTGCGCAACCGGCACCTCCGCGAGCGTGGGTGTCAGCCGGCCCTGCGGCGTGTCGAACGACAGGAGGCCGGTGGCCGGATCGTATGCGTGCCCGTAGCGGCTGGCGGCCAGGTGATCCATCAGGTCCTGCGTCGCCGATGCGGTCAGGTTGTCGGCACGCGGCGCGTAGTCGCGCGCGAACGCGCGCAGGTAGCGATAGGTGCGATGCCCCTTGCAGATCAGGAACCAGTACAGCGGCACGGCGGGTGCTTGCCGCCACACGTCGCCCGCGTGGCGGATCCACGCAAATGCGAGATGCTGCGTGCCCCAGTGAGCGGGATCGATGATCGTATCGCCGGAAAAGATCACGCGGATCGATGCGTCGCGCCAGTGCGTCTCGTACTGCTTGAGCGTCGAGAAGCCCTGGATCGCGCCGCCGCTGTCGCGCAGCACGATGCAGTGCGTCTTGTCGCCGAGGTCGCGGTCGAACTGCGCACGCGCCGTGTCGCAATAGGACGCCGCATACAACGAGAACATCCGGTCGATGTCGTCCGGGCCCAAGGCCGCACGTTCGACGGCAGTGGCACGCAACTCCATCGGGGCACTCCTGCAAGACTGAACACCTTGCTATGATAGCCCGTTACCCGCCCGCTCCCGCCATGTCCCAGGTCCTTTCCCGCCAGGATGCGAACGACACGCCGATCGCCCGGCCATGGCTGCTGCTCGTCGTCTATCTCGTCGTGACGGGTGCGCTCTACCGCTTCGTCACGCACATGCCGCTCGGCCCGGTTACGGCAATTTCGGCGAGCGCATTCGATCGCGCGATTCCGCTGCTGCCCGGCACCGTACCGCTCTACCTGAGCTACCTCTTCGTGATGCCCGTGCTGGTATGGTTCGGGCGCGGCCGCGCATGGCTGCTGCCGGCGTTCTTCGCGGGCGCGCTCGCTGCGGGCCTTTGCCTCGTATCCCACCTGTTGCATCCGACCGCCGTCGCATGGCCGGCCGCGGATAGCAGCTGGATCGCGTGGCTGCAACGGCTCGACACGCCGCTTGCCGCGTCGCCGAGCGGGCACGTCGCGCTGCCGGTCGCGATCGCAATCGTGCTGCTGGCGCGGCGACGGCGAACCGCCGTGCTGTACGTCGCATGGAGCGCGCTGCTGATGGTGACGGTGCTGACCACCGGCCAGCATCGCGCCGTGGATGTCGCATGGGGCGGCGCGGTCGGCATCGCGGCCGGCGCGGCGACGCTCGCGTTGCTGCGCGCGAACGCCGACCTGCGCACGATGGCGGCCGTGCTGCTCGAATGGGCGTGCATCGTCGTTGCGATCCGCGTGGCCGTCGTGCTCGGCGCGTGGTCCCTGTATGCGCTTGCCGTGCTCGTCGTCGCGACGCGGCAGCACGCGCTGTTCATCCTGTATCACGACGCGGCCCACTATCACGTCACGCGCCGCCGCGGTGTCAACGACTTCCTGATCAACCTGGCGATCGGCGTGCCGGGGCTCGTGCCCGTCGAGTTCTATCGGCCGCTGCATCTCGCGCATCACCGTCATCTCGGCACCGCGCAGGATCCCGAGCGCCAGTTCCTCTATCACGACCAACCGTGGCGGTTCCGGCCGCTCGATGCATGGCCGCTCGCGCGGCAGTTCCTCGGCGATCTGTTCGTGCTGAACATGGTGCGCAACATGGCTGAGTTCCGGCGCTCGGGCGGCCAGAACACGCGGCTCGGCCGGCCGTTTCAGGTGGCCGCGGCCGGTTGGGTGGCGATCGTCGCGCTGCTCGTGTGGGCCTGTTCCGCGCGGACGATCCTGCTGGTCGCGGCGCTGTGGTTCGCGCCGCTGCTCACGCTGTCGGTGCTATTGCAGAAGATCCGCAGCATGGCCGAGCACAGCGGCGGCCCGCATGCGACGCCGGGCTGGGCCGACTGGACGTATTCATGGCGAACGGGATGGATCGGCCGCGTGTTCGTGTGGCCGTATCACATCAACCTGCATCTGCAGCATCACCGCAACCCGGCGGTGCCTTGGCATGCGTTGCCCGACACGGTCGCGGGCGACGAGCATCAGCTCGACGCGCCGGAACTGGCCGGGCTGCTGTGGTCGGGCATTCCGCCGAAGCGGTGACTAGCGACGACGTGCGCGATGTCGCGCACGCCGAAGCCCGTTCAAGGGCGCCGACCACCCTCCCCGTTACTTCGCGATATACACGCCCGACGTCGGGCACGTGCCCTGCGTATTGCCGTCCGTCACGAGCGACGCGGCGCTCGGGAACTGCGTGGTCGCGCTCGTCTTCACCGCGATCCACGCTTCGGTGAAGTAGCTGACGCCATTCGTCTTCGTGCACTTCAGCGACACCGCGCTGCGCGTATTGCTGCCGAACGCGCCTTCGAACGCGGACAGCAACTGGTTGCGCGTCACCGTCTTGCCCGCGTTCGCCTGCAGGTACGCGTTGAACGACGTGTTGCCGAGCCGGCTGATCATGCCGGCCGCCTGGTTCCAGTACGCATCGGGCGACGCCGAGTCCGAACAGGTGCCGTGCTTGAACCATTCGTGCTTGTCGAGGCACGACGCGACGCCCGGCATGTACGTCGACAGCGTGTTGCGGGTCGCGCTGCTGATCGGGTACGCATCCATGCTGCACCACTGGTGCGCGTTGTCGAGGTCGATGTCGCTCTGCGGCACGCCGCAGTAGAACGGCTGGTTGCCGTCATAGCGGTTCGGCCACAGCCCGTGCAGCGACAGGCTCGTCGCCGCATACGTGCCGGCGAGGTTCGTGCATTCGGGCGTGTCGTGCGACGCGCAGAAGCCGGGCTCCCACGACGCGGCGAGCAGCAGGTAGTCGTAGCTGGACTGCGCGGTGGCGTGCAGCGAGGCGGATGCGACGGCGAGTGCGGCAGCGGCGCGGGCGAGCGTCTTGAGCATGGCGTTTCCTCGGAAAAGGCTTGCGGTCGCGGGATGCGCCGCAAGATTGTCGAATGTCTGCCCGCGATTGTTGCAACCGCAACGTGGCACGAATGTGAAGGTGGCCGAATTATGTGCGGTGGCGCGGCCACATGCTGGTGCGCCGCTCGATACCCGAGCGGAACGCGGGCGCGGGAACCGATTCCGCGTCCTGCCCGATACGGCACACCGTTGACGCGTGCCGCCGTTCGGGCAGCACGCCGCCGCTCACGATCCGGCGCCCAGTTGCGTGCACGCACGCGCGGACGATTCGGGGCCTTCGAGCGCGAGGATCTGCCATACGCCGACGCTGACGCGCTGGCGCGCCGCCGGCGACGCATCGGCCAGCAACGCCTCGACGCGCGGCGCCGCGTCGGGTGCCTTCTGCTTCAGCGCCGCGTGATGCCGAGCGCGCGACGCCGGCTCGGATTCGTAGACGTCGCACAGGCGCACCATGCCGGCCAGGCCCGCGAGGTCGTCGTCCTTGTCGATCGCAGCCGGCTCGACGGGCACGAGCCCCTTGCGCTCCGCCGCAGGCAGCTTGTCGCGCGCGCCTTCGTCGATCGACGTGGCGGCCGCCGGCGGCAGGCCGCCGATCGCCGCGACGATCCGGCTGCCCGCGGCGATCATGTCGCCCTGGCACTCGATCTTCTCGTCGGCCGTGACGTTCGAGCAAAACGACACCGAAGTCCGGTACACGTCGTTGCTCATGCGCGGCACTTCGTCCTCGGCCGCATGCGCGAGGCCGGCGCTCGCCAGCGCCAGCGAAACGGGAATCAGGATGCGGAAAGCGCTCGTCTTGTTCATTTTTATTCGTCTGTGGGTTTTTATAACGGGCAACATCGCCGGGCTGTAAAGTGGCTAGCCCTGCGGCGCCGGGCCCTCGTCCGGCGCCACGCGATCACTTCATCGACGCCGCCTCCGATCCGCCGGACGACAGCGCCGCGCTGTCCTGCTCGCGCCACGCGCGGCGTGACGCCATGATCGCCTTCACCGCCGAGCGTGCAACCTTCCACCACGCGAACGGCCGCGGGTCGGCGAGCATGCTGAGCGCGCGCGCATAGTCGAGCGTGAGCCCGGGCGTCCATGCCATCGTCACCGCGCGCTTGCGGATCTGCGCGGCAACCCACAGCTCGGGCGTGAGCAGCAGCCGCACGAACGCGCCCCATCCGGCACCCTTGCCCTTGAGCCGCCACACCGCGCCGTCGAGCGCCGCTTCGAGCGCGTTCGACACGGTGCTCGAGCAGTTGCGGTACGTGAGGTTGTACGTCACGTTCTGCCGGTACGACGACCAGAATGCGTCCAGCTTCGCCGGATCGTAGTTGCGGATGCGCACGCGCACGGTGGACGGGCACCACGCGTTCGACTCGGTCGCGTAGTCGGGCTGGAACAGGCCCGGCACGTCGTTTTCACGGGTTGCGCGCAGGATACGTGTGAATTCGTCCGGAGAACGATCGATCTCGACACCCGGATACAGGCTGATGTAGATGCCCTCCGGCGACTCGAGCGCCGCATGTCCGGTCGAGATCACGCCGTTGACGTCCACCGCCGCGATGTAGCGGTCGATCACCGGATAGCGCTGCGCTTCGGCCTTCGACGTGCCCGCCGGCGTCCACACGTGCACGGTGAGCGCGTGCTCGCCGTCGGCCGGCGGGCCGTCCCATTCCGATTGCGCGAAACGCGGCCGGTCGCGCGCATCGTCGAGGTCGGGCGCGAGCGCCGGCGCGGGCGACGTCGCGAATGCGGGATTGCGCGTGAGCCGCCGCACGCGCGCGGCGAGACTCAGCATGTGCATCCCGCCGAATATCAGCAGCAGTCCGAGGCAGTACGGCACGGTACCCACGTAGTGCGTCGGGTACGGCTGGAAGAAGAACACGGCCAGCAGGATCTCGACCACACCCCACGCGAACGCGACGTTCCAGCGGCGATAGCGCACCATCCATGCGGATGTGCACTGCAGCAGCCCGTCGACGAGGAACAGCGTGCCGAAGATCATCGACAGCAGGAAGTGGCCGTGGTGATGCCCCGCGAACACGAGCCCCGCGGCCACCACGACCACGATCCCCTTCACGTAGCGCAGGATGCGCTGCCCGCCGACGCCGCTGCCGGCCACCGCGAGCGTCGCGAGCCCCTCGATCAGGAACAGCCATGCAAACAGGTCGATCGGGAAATGCAGCGCGCCGTCAAGCGCGTCGACGAAGATGACGACGCCGGCGACGACCCACAGCCAGCCGAGCACGGTCAGCCCGCGCCAGCGGGTGCGCAGATATTCGATGCCCAGCAGCAGCAGGATCAGTCGTACCATCGCGCCCTCGTGTCATTTTTCGGGAAACGTGCGGCCTCGCGTTTCCTGTCGTGTCGACCGCGCGTCGTGCCACGCATCGGCCGGCAGGCGGCAATACGGGCCGGCGCGTCATGCCATCCACATGACCGATGGCGGCCGGCGTGTGCCGCTCTCGCCGAATAATAAGATATGGCGGAGCCGGTTGAAAGCCTGAAGAAAACGTTTTCGGCGGGCCTGCGGCGCCTGATACGGTGCAATCGGTAATGCTGCCGTGGCAGATTTCCCGTTCGACAATGCACGGCGGATACGCGAGAATCCGGCTTCCGAGGGCGAAAGCCTCTGAACCGCACCAGACGGGACTACAACAAACATGAACGTATCGATCACACGCCGGCGCCTGCTGGCCGCCGGTTTGGCCGCGAGTTGCGTCGCGCTGTCGGGCTGTTTCACGCCGAAGCTGTACGAGGACGACGCGTACAGCGAGGACGTGTCCGGATTCATGATTACCAAGGACGGCAAAAAGCTGGTCGTCCTGGGCACGCGCTACCACTACATCTTCGACCTGCCGGCCCAATTGCGGCCGGTGCTGCAGTCCGGCTATCGGACATCGCTGCGCACGACGTTTATCGGCTTTCATGCGAGCGGCGGCAGCGTCACCGGCCACTACCGGATCGTCTTGCCGAAGGATGCATCGGACGACGATCGACAGGCCGCTGCCGCCGACGGATTCACCAGTGCGCCGGCCGGGCTCGTGCTCGAAGGCGACATCGGCGGCAAGCGCTATTCGACGGAAGGCTTCGCCGCGCAGGACAAGGCGGCCACGCAGCCGTTCAACCGGCCATACTCGATTTACGTCAAGCAATCGCCGTCCGCCCTCGGCATGGGGCTGCGGATTCTCGCCACGCCGGTCACGGTGGCCGCCGACGGCGTGCTCGTGCTGGGCGGCGTCGTCCTGGTTCCCGTCGCGCTCGTCGTGCTCGAAGCGCAAGGCGGGTTCCACTTCCATCCGTAGCCGGCGGAACGCGCACGTCAGCGCGACGGCCGTATCGAACGGAGCATCGCCATGACCGCATCACCGCTTCACACGCCCCCGCTCGGCCCGCAACTGAAGCGCTGGCGCCTGCTGCACCGCGTGAAGCAGAGCCACGCCGCCGAGTTGTTCGGCGTCGCGCAATCGACGATCTCGCGCTGGGAGGCCGGCATCCAGCAGATGTCGCCCGACGAGCGCGCGACGGCCGAGCGGCTGCTCGCCGCACGCCTCGACTCCGCGGGCGACCACGCGCTTGCGCGGCTCATCGCGGGCAGCGCGGGCCGCATGCACCTCGTGTGCGACCTCACGCACCGCCTGCTCGCGTCTTCCCCCGCGCGCGCGGCCGAGTTCTCGCAGCCGTTGCCGATGCTGCTAGGCACGTCGCTGTGGCGCTACGCGACGCCGGAGATCGTTCGCATGGAAGCCGCGCTCGACACGCTCGGCTGGCACGACCGCGCGGGGCCGCCGAGCGTCGAGTTCGACACCGGCGCGAATGCGTCGCGCGTCGTGCCGATCCGCGGCAGCCTGTGCCGCTGGACGCGGATGACGCTGTCGGATGGTTCGGCCGCGCGGCTCGTCGAAACGCTGTAGCGCGCCGCGCATATTTCATGCGTGGACGCATTGCGCGCGGCCGGCTTACGCTTGCCTGCTCATCGCAAGGACGCCGATCATGAACCCCGATACGATCCACGCGCGGCTCGCTTTCCTGCGCGAAGCCGAACGCCTGAAGGATGTGCTGCGCAGCGGCCACACGTCGGCCGGACGCGCGGAAAGCACGGCCGAGCACAGCTGGCGGCTATGCCTGATGGCACTCGTGTTCGCCGACGCACTGCCCGGCATCGACACGCTGAAGCTGCTGAAGCTGTGCGTCGTCCACGATCTCGGCGAAGCGCTGCACGGCGACATCCCCGCGATCGAGCAGGCCGCGCACCCCGACAAAAGCGCGCAAGAACGCGATGATCTGCTGACGCTGACGGCGCCGCTCGATCGCGTGCTGCGCGACGAGATCGTCGCGCTGTGGGACGAATACGAGGCGGCCGCGTCGCCGGAAGCGCGCGCGGCGAAGGCGCTCGACAAGCTGGAAACGATTCTGCAGCACAACCAGGGCAGCAATCCGCCCGATTTCGACTACGCGTTCAATCTCGGCTACGGCCGGCGCTATACCGACGCCGCGCCGCTGTTCAGTGCGATCCGCGATATCGTCGACGCCGATACGCAACGCAGGATCGACGCAGACAGGCACCCCGCGTAAGCTCGCGATGTCGGGCGCGCGGCACCGCGCGCCCTGCTCGCCCGAGGCCTTCCGCATGACGCAAAATATCTACGATGACCCGGCCTTCTTCGAAGGCTACAGCCGCCTGAACCGCTCGGTCCACGGCCTCGACGGCGCGCCCGAATGGCCCGCGCTGCGTGCGCTGCTGCCGGACCTGCGTGGCCGCAACGTCCTCGATCTCGGTTGCGGCTACGGGTGGTTCAGCCGCTGGGCAGCCGACCAGGGCGCGGCGAGCGTGCTCGGCGTCGACGTGTCCGAACGCATGCTCGAACGCGCGGCGTCGATCGCATCGCACCCGGCGATCACGTACCGCCGCGCCGACCTCGAAACGCTCGCGCTGCCGGATGCCGCGTTCGATCTCGCGTACAGCTCGCTCGCGTTCCACTACATCGCACACCTCGACACGCTGCTGCGCACGATCCATCGCGCGCTCGTGCCGGGCGGACGGCTCGTGTTCTCGATCGAGCATCCGGTCTACACGGCGCCGCGCCGGCCCGGCTTCGTCGTCGATGCGCAGGGCAACCGGTGCTGGCCGCTCGACGGCTACCAGCGCGAAGGCGAACGTGTGACCGACTGGCTCGCGCCGGGCGTCGTCAAGCAGCACCGCACGCTCGGCACGCTCGTGAACCTGCTGATCGGCAACGGCTTCACGCTCACGCACCTGGACGAATGGGGGCCGACGCCGGAACAGGTCGCAGCGATGCCCACGCTCGACGAGGAACGCGACCGGCCAATGATGGCGATCGTTGCCGCGCAGCGGTAACGCGGAGCGCGGCACACGCGCGGGCCCTCGTCCGCAGACTTCACCGATCGCAACAATGACGCCGTCGCCTCCCCGCGCCGGCACGGCATTCGCACAATTCAGCACAATTTCTACACGATTTGTCGTGAATTCCTCGCTTACCATGAGCGCCTGATTCGAATCGGCACGCCCGCGCGATGCGTACGCGGATTCCGTCGCGGGCAACGCGCTCGACATGCGACGCCGACCGGATCGTCCCGGTCGGCCGCACGCATCGCCGGCGCCCGCTTCATCCTCGCTGCGCTCTCATGATCCAGAAGACCCATCGCCGCCGGCGCATCGTGCTGGCTTCCCTCGCCGTCGTCGCGATCGCCGTCGGTGTCACGCTGAAAGCCTGCGCACCCGACAAGCATCCGCAGTACCTGTCCGCGCCCGTCACGCGCGGCGATCTCGAGAACGCGGTGCTCGCGACCGGCGCGCTGCAGGCGTTCAAACAGGTCGACGTCGGCGCGCAGGTATCGGGGCAGTTGAAGACGCTGAAGGTGAAGCTTGGTGACAAGGTCGCGAAGGGCCAGTGGCTCGCCGAAATCGATCCGGTGATCTCGGAAAACGCGCTGCGCCAGGCGCGCGCCAGCGAAGAAAGCCTGCGCGCGCAGCAGCAATCGACCGCCGCGCAACTGACGCAGGCGGAACTCGCATTCCGGCGCCAGCAGGCGATGCTGCCCGACGATGCGACGTCGCGCGAATCGTTCGAGGCCGCGCGCGCGACGCTCGACGTTCAGCGCGCGACCCTCTCGTCGCTCGCCGCGCAGATCCGCTCGGCCCGCATCCAGATCGAAACCGCGCAGGCCAACCTCGGCTACACGCGCATCGTCGCGCCGATCGACGGCGAAGTCGTCGCGATCGTCACGCAGGAAGGCCAGACCGTGATCGCGCAGCAGCAGGCGCCGGTGATCCTGAAGCTCGCGGATCTCGACACGATGACCGTGAAGGCGCAAGTGTCGGAAGCCGACGTGATCCGCGTGAGTGCCGGCCAGACCGCGTATTTCACGATCCTCGGCGAACCGGACAAGCGCCACTACGGCAAGCTGCGCGCGATCGAGCCGGCGCCGCAGAACTTCGCCGACGCGCAGAGCGCGCTCGGCGGCGGCGCGGGCGGCGGCTCGAAGCCGAACGCCGCCGTGTTCTACAACGCGCTGTTCGAAGTGCCGAATCCCGAGCATCGGCTGCGCATCTCGATGACCGCGCAGATCAGCATCGTGCTCGGCAACGCACGCAATGCGCTCAGCATCCCGGCCGCCGCGCTCGGCGAGAAGCACAAGGACGGCACCTATGCGGTACGCGTGCTGCGCGCCGACGGCAGCACGGAAACGCGCAACGTTCGCATCGGCATCAACAACAACGTGCGCGTCGAAGTGCTGGCCGGCCTGAAGGACAGCGAGCGTGTCGTGATCGGCGAAACCGCCACGGACGAACACGCACCGCTGGCGGACGTGGTGTGACGATGAGCCAGCCCCTGCTGAAACTCTCGAGCGTCACGCGGCGCTTTCCGGCCGGCGACAAGGACGTCGTCGTCCTGAACAACGTCAACCTGTCGATCCACGCGGGCGAGATCGTCGCGATCGTCGGCGCGTCCGGTTCCGGCAAGTCGACGCTGATGAACATCCTCGGCTGCCTCGATCATCCGAGCGAAGGCACCTACACCGTCGGCGGACGCGACACGCACATGCTCGACAGCGACGAGCTCGCGCAACTGCGCCGCGAGCACTTCGGCTTCGTGTTCCAGCGCTATCACCTGCTGCCGCACGTCGACGCGGTCGCGAACCTCGAAATGCCCGCGATCTATGCGGGCACCACGCGCTCGGCGCGGCACGAACGCGCACGCGAGCTGCTCGCGCGCCTCGGGCTCGCGGATCGCGCGCACCACCGGCCCGGGCAACTGTCCGGCGGCCAGCAGCAGCGCGTGAGCATTGCGCGCGCGCTGATGAACGGCGGCCAGGTGATCCTCGCCGACGAACCGACCGGCGCGCTCGACACGAAAAGCGGCCAGGACGTGATCCGCATCCTGCACGAGCTGAACGCGCTCGGCCATACGATCGTCATCGTCACGCACGACAAGGACGTTGCACGCCACGCGCGGCGCATCATCGAGATCAGCGACGGCGAGATCGTCGCCGACCGGCCGAATCGCCACTATGCGGAAGCCCTCGCTGAAGCCGGCAGCGGCGCGGACGATGCGACGGACGGCACGCCGTCCGCAGGCGAAAGCCACGACACGCCACCGCCCGCCGACGCCGAAACCGGCACGCGCACGCGCCGCTTCGCGGCCGGCACCGGCCGTTTCGCCGAAGCCTGCCGGATGGCGTGGATCGCGCTCGTGTCGCACCGGCTGCGCACGCTGCTGACGATGCTCGGCATCATCATCGGCATCACGTCGGTCGTGTCGATCGTCGCGATCGGCGAAGGCGCGAAGCGCTACATGCTCGACGAGATCGGCAGCATCGGCACGAACACGATCAACATCTATCCGGGCACCGACTGGGGCGACAGCCGCGCCGACACGATCCAGACGCTCGTGCCCGCCGACGTCGCCGCGCTCACCGAGCAGCCGTACGTCGACAGCGCGACGCCCGAAACGTCGCGCACGCTGCTGCTGCGCTACCGCAACATCGACGTCAACGCGCTCGTGAGCGGCGTCGGCGACCGTTTCTTCCAGGCGCGCGGAATGCGTTTCGCGCTGGGCGTCGCGTTCGACGCAGATTCCGTGCGCCGCCAGGCGCAGGTCGCCGTGATCGACCAGAACACGCGCCGCAAGCTGTTCGGCGCGACGCGCAATCCGGTCGGCGAAGTGATCCTGGTCGACAACGTGCCTTGCGTCGTGATCGGCGTCACGGCCGACAAGAAAAGCGCGTTCGGCAGCGTGAAGAGCCTGAACGTGTGGGTGCCGTACACGACCGCGAGCGGGCGCCTGTTCGGCCAGCGCTATCTCGACAGCATCACCGTGCGCGTACGCGACGGGCAACCGAGCGCCGCCGCCGAGAAAAGCCTCGAGAAACTGATGACGCAGCGCCACGGCCGCAAGGACTTCTTCACGTACAACATGGACAGCGTGGTCAAGACCGTCGAGAAAACCGGCCAGTCGCTGACGCTGCTGCTGTCGCTGATCGCCGTGATCTCGCTCGTCGTCGGCGGGATCGGCGTGATGAACATCATGCTCGTGTCGGTCACCGAGCGCACGCGCGAAATCGGCATCCGGATGGCGGTCGGCGCGCGCCAGTCCGACATCCTGCAGCAGTTCCTCGTCGAGGCCGTGCTCGTCTGCCTGCTCGGCGGCACGATCGGCATCGCGTTGTCGTTCGGGCTCGGCGCCGTGTTCTCGATGTTCGTCGCGCAATGGAAGATGGTGTTCTCCGCCGGCGCGATCGTGACGGCGTTCGTCTGCTCGACGCTCACCGGTGTGATATTCGGCTTCATGCCCGCACGCAACGCGTCGCGGCTCGATCCGATCGATGCGCTCGCGCGCGACTGACGGAGCCCTGCCATGACGTTTTCCTCACCGCTTCGTCGCCTGAGCGCATTCGTATGTGCCGCCGCGCTGCTGGCCGGCTGCACGGGCACCCGCCACGCACCGCTGCCCGCCGTCGCGATGCCCGCGAACTGGGCGGCGCCGGTCGCGGCCGACGCGCCGGCCACGACGCGCGACTGGTGGCGCAGCTTCGGCGATCCGCAACTCGACCGGCTGATCGACGACGCGCTGCGCGCCAACAACGACCTCTCGATCGCGGCGATCCGCGTGTATCGCGCGCAACTGCAGGCCGGGCTCGTCGATACGAACCTGACGCCCACCGTGTCGCTCGGTGCGAACGGCGCCGTGTCGCGCACGCTCGATACGCGCCAGATGAGCCGGTCGAGCGGCGTCACCGGTTCGCTGAGCTATGAAATCGACCTGTGGGGCCGGCTGGCCGCGCTGCGCGACGCCGCGCGCTGGGAAGCCGACGCGACGGCCGCCGATCTCGAGGCCGCGCGGCTGTCGCTGATCGGCACGACGGCATCGCTGTACTGGCAGATCGGCTATCTGAACCGGCAGATCGCGCTCGGCGACGCGAACATCGCGTATGCGGCACGCACGCTCGCGATCGTCCGGTCGCGGCACACGGCCGGCGCCGTGTCGGGGCTCGATCTCGCGCAGGCCGAACAGAGCCTGTCCGCGCAACGCGCCGCGCAGACGCAACTGATCCAGCAGCGCACCGAGAACCGCCACGCGCTCGCGATCCTGTTCGACCGGCCGCCGCAGCAGCTCGCCGCCGAACCGTCGGCGCTGCCCGACGCGCCGCCGCCGGAAGTGGCGGCCGGGCTGCCGGCCAGCCTGCTCGGCCGGCGCCCCGACCTGCGTGCGGCGGAATTCCGGCTGCGCGAATCGCTCGCGCAGGTCGACGCGACGCGCACGAGCTTCTACCCGACCTTCACGCTCACCGGCAGCGCCGGCACGTCGAGCACGAGCCTCGAGCGCGTGCTCGCAAATCCGGTCGGCACGCTCGGGCTCGGCCTCGTTTTGCCGTTCATCCAGTGGAACACGATGCAGCTGCAGATCAAGGTGTCGAAGTCGCAATACGAGGAAGCGGTGGTCGGGTTCCGCCAGCGGCTCTACACCGCGCTTGCGGAAGTCGAGAATGCGTTGTCGGCGCGCGTACAGCTCGAACGCGAGGCCGAGCAGCGCGCGCTGTCGCTGGCGCAGGCGCAGCGCGCGGAGCAGCTGGCCGCCGCGCGGTTCGCGGCCGGCGCGACCGCCGTGCAGCCGTGGCTCGACCAGCAGCAGGTACTGAGGAACGCGCAGAGTGCCGACGAACTGACGCGTCTGAACCGGCTCAACAACCAGATGACGCTCTATCGCGCGCTCGGCGGCGGAACGTCCTGACCGGCGGGCAAGCGCGCCGGTCAGGGCACCTCATTCGCACACGGTCGCCCCACGCCGCGCCGGCGCAAACGCCACCGCGCTCGCGGTCGCGAGCACGGCCACGCCCACCGCGCCGTACACCATCACCCAGCCGAACCCGTGCACGAGCGCCGCGTGCAGCGCCGCGCCGGTCGGGTCGGCCTGCGCGAGCGCCGGTGCGATCTGCTGCAGCCCGTCGGTGCGGCCCGACGCGATCTCCTGCGCGAGCCGGCGCAACGCCGCGTCGCCGATCGTGCCCGCGACACCGGCCTTCAGGCTCGCGACGATCCCCGCGACCAGCACGAAGCCCATCGCCGCGATATTCAGCGCGAGCGAGATCATCCGCGCGCTCATGTCGATACCCGATGCCATTCCAGCCCGCGAACTCGGTACCGCACCCGTCGTCGTGTTGGTGACGGGCGTATTCGTAAGCCCGAGCCCGATGCCGGCGATCACGCAGCCGGGCAGCATCGTGAGCCAGCTGGCGTGATCGGCCGCGCTGCCGAGCCGCATCAGCGCGAAGCCGGCCGCGATCGTGAACAGCCCGCCCGGGATCACGACGCCCGGCCCGTAGCGCAGCGCGAGCCGCTCGCCGAACGGCGGCGCGACCAGCGTCGGCAGCGTGTACGCGAGCAGCGCGAGGCCAGCCGTCACGCTGTCGTAGCCGAGCGCGACCTGGAACCAGATCGGCAGGTAGATCATGAACGGCCAGAAGCTGAAGTTCATCCCCATCGAACCGAAGATCGCGCCGGTGAACGCGCGGATCCGGAACACGGAGAAGTCGAACATCGGCCGCGCGCTCGCGCGTTCCGCGACGAAGAAGCCCACGAGCGCCAGCACGGTCGCGCCAAGCACGCCGAGGCCGGCCGCGCTCGTCAGCCCGAGCGCCGCGCTCTGCGTGATGTAGAACGCGAGGCCGAGCACCGCGAGCGACAGCGTGACGATGCCCGCGACGTCGAGCGTGCCCGCATGCGGATCGCGCGATTCCTGCACCGCGCCGCCGATCAGCGCGAGCGCGATCGCCGCGAGCGGCGCATGGACGAGGAACACCCACGGCCAGCTTGCCAGCGCGACGATCGCGCCGCCGACGATCGGCCCGAAGCCGAGCCCGATCCCGAACACGATCCCCCAGATCCCGAACGCACGGCCGCGCTCGCGGCCCTCGCGGAACTGGTGCGACAGCACGGCAATCTGGCAGATCAGCATCGCGCCGCCGCTGGCGCCCTGCAGCAGCCGGCCTGCGACGAGCACCGGCACGTTCGGCGCGAGCCCGCACAGCAGCGACGTCGCGCCGAACAGCACGGTGCCGATCACGTACACGCGCTTGCGGCCGAACCGGTCCGCGAGCGTGCCGGCCGCCATCAGCACCGTCGTGCACGCGATCGTGTACGCATTCATGATCCACTGCATGCCGTTGAAATCGCCGTGCAGCACGTGTTCGAGCGTCGGCAGGATCACCGGCACGCTCGAGATTTCGAGGCCGAACATCAGCGACGTGAGACAGACGGCCGCGAGTGCGACCGCATTCCTGCGGGAGTCGGATAGCGTCATGCGTATTGCGCCGCGGCCCGGCGACAGGCCGCGCGCCTCCAGTGAGAGGGGTTCGCTGCGTGCGGCCGGCAACGCACGCTGAACGGGAATCGGTACTATAGTGAGAATTTCCCTCCCCATTGACGCACGCATTTCTCGGAACTGAGGAATCACAGGACCCAATCAGCACAGACTTGCGATGACCGACAGACTCGACGGCGTGACGACCTTCGTCCAGGTGGTGGAATCGGGCAGCTTCGCGCTCGCCGCGGAGCGGCTCGACATGACGCGTTCGGCGGTCGGCAAGGCGATCGCGCGGCTCGAGAAACGCCTCGGCGCGCGGCTGCTGCAGCGCACGACGCGCAGCCAGAGCCTGACCGACGACGGCCAGGCGTATTACGACCGCTGCGTGCGCGCGCTGTCGGAACTGGAAGCGGCCGAAGCCGATCTCGACTGCGGCCGCAACGAGGCGCGCGGCAAGCTGCGGCTGAGTGTGCCGCTCGCGTTCGGGCACCACTGCGTGACGCCCATCGTGCTCGACCTCGCACGCACCTATCCACACCTGCGGATCGACGTGTCGATCACCGACCGCTTCGTCGATCTCGTCGAGGAAGGCATCGATCTCGCGGTGCGGATCGGTACGCTCGCGGACAGCACGAGCCTCGCGGTGCGGCGGCTCGGCACCCAATACGGCAGCCTCGGCGCGGCACCGTCGTATCTCGCCCGCTACGGGATGCCGAAGTCGCTCGACGATCTGAAGAACCACCGGACGATCGCGTATTCACGCTCGGGCGTGCCGCAGCCGTGGGACCTGCGCGCGCCGGACGGCTCGACGGTGCGCGTCGACATGCAGCATCAGCTGAGTTTCGACGACGTACAGGCGATCGCGGCGGCCGGCGCGTCGGGGTTCGGGATCGCATGGCTGCCGAGCTGGCTGCTCGACCACTACGTGCAGCGCGGCGAGATGGCGGTCGTGCTCGACCGCTGCTTCGTCTGCGAAGGCGACATCCACGCGATCTGGCCGAAGACGCGCTACCTGCCGCGCAAGACGCGCTGCGTGATCGACGCGCTCGCGCAGGCGGTGCCGCCGATGATCGAGCGCCGCGAAGAAGTGAAATGAGAGGAGATGAAACCGACGCGCCGCACGGCGCGTCGGGCCATCACGCCCCGCCGAGATCGACGAGCGGATGCGCGAACAACTTCCACGGCGACGTCAGGAAATGCCGCACGCGTTCGGCGCGCACCTCGACGAGCGACGCGGGCGCCCAGCGCGGCTTGCGATCCTTGTCGACGAGATGCGCGCGCACGCCCTCGCAGAAGTCGCCTTCCTCGATCGCGCGCGCGACGATGCCGAGCTCCATCCGGAACGATTCGGCCAGCGTCATCTGGCGGCCGCGCAGCAGCGCCTCGCGCGTGACGGACAACATCGTCGGCGAATGGCCGGACAGCGCATCGAGCGTCGCCTGCAGCCATTGACGGTGCTCGCGCGTCAGCTCGTCGCGTGCGAGATCCTGCGTCAGCGTCGCGACGATCCGCTCGACGGTCGAGCGCTTGTCGAAGTGACGGACGATCCACGGCATCTGGCTATCGAGCGCCGCATGCGGCACGACGTTGCACGGCGGCTCGAACACCTTGCGCAGCGCCGGCAACGCATCGCCGTCCCACTTGACGGACTCGATGCGCGTCTCGAACGTGTCGAGCCACGCAGACGGCACGCACAAGTCCGCGAGCTTCGCGCTCAGCGCGTCGGCACCCGACAGCATCGCGCCGGTCAGCCCCACGTACAGCTCGAGCTCGACCGGCATGCGCGACAGGAAATGCGTCGCGCCGACATCCGGCACGAGACCGATGCGCGTCTCGGGCATCGCGATCTTGCTGCGCTCGGTCGCGACCCGCAGCGCCGCGCCCTGCGCGAGCCCCATGCCGCCGCCCATCGTCACGCCGTCCATCAGCGCGACCACCGGCTTCGGGAACGTGTGGATCGCGTAGTCGAGCCGGTATTCGTCGACGAAGAACGGCAGCCAGGTCTCGCGCTGCGCGACCATCCGGTATAGCGCGCGCACGTCGCCGCCCGCGCAGAAGCCCTTCTCGCCCGCGCCGCGCAGCACGACCGCGACGATCTGGTCGTCGTGACGGCAGCGCTCGAGGAGCGCGGCCAGCTCGCCGATCATCGCGTACGACAGCGCGTTGAGCGCGGCCGGCCGGTTCAGCGTGATCAGCGCCACGCGGTTCACCACGCGGAACAGCACGTCGGATGCGGGTTCCGTGACGGTGACGTGAGTCGTGACCGGCGTACTCATCGTTGCGGTTCTCCGTCGGTGTGCCACTGCGGCGCGCGCTTGCCGAGAAACGCGGCCACGCCTTCGCGCGGATCGTTCGTGTCGAACAGGTCGACGAAGCGTTCGCGCTCGACCGCGAGCGCCGCGCCGCGCGGCACACCGCGGCGTGCGAGGCCGATCAGCTCCTTGCTGTATGCGACCGCGTGCGGGCTCTGTCGCGCGACGTTGCGCGCCAGAGCCAGCGCCGCGTCGCGCGCCGTGCCGCTGTCGACCACGTCCTCGACGAGGCCGATCCGGAGCGCCGTCGCCGCGTCGACGCGCGCGCCGGTCAGGATGATCTTCTTCGCCCAGCCTTCGCCGACAAGCCAGGGCAGCGTCTGCGTGCCGAGCCCGCACGGCAGCAGGCCGACCGACGGCTCGGGCAGCGCCATCTGCGCATGCGTCTCGGCGATCCGCAGGTCGCACGCGAGCGCGCATTCGAGGCCGCCACCCATCGCATAACCGTTGATCGCCGCGATCGTCACGACGCGCGCATCGGGCAGCGCCTCGAACGCCGCGCCGAAGCGCGACGCCATCGCACGCGCGACCGCGCGATCGCCGTCGGCGAACGTGTTGAGATCGGCGCCCGCGCTGAAGAACTTCGGGCCGTCGCCAGTGATCACCAGCGCGCGCACGCGCGGGTTCGCATTCAGTTCGGCGACGGTTTCCTGCAGTTGCTGCAGGCCGTCGGCGGTAAAGGCATTCGCGGGCGGACGCTTGAGCGTCGCGCACGCGATCGCGCCGTCGTCGACGTAGTCCAGTTCGATCATCACGCGTCCTTCTTCGTTGCCGGTTGGTACAGGCGGATCACCGCCGAGAAATCGAGCTGCCCGTCGCCGCGGCTGCTCATCGTCTGGTACAGCTGCTGCGCGAGCGCGCCGAGATAGACGGGCTGGCGCGCCTGCTTCGCGGCGTCGTTCGCGAGGCCGAGATCCTTCAGCATCAGGTCGGTGCCGAAACCGCCCGAGTAGCCGCGCGACGACGGCGCGGTGTCGATCACGCCCGGATACGGGTTGTAGGTGTCCGAGCTCCAGCAGCGGCCCGTCGACGTGTTGACGATGCCGGCCAGCACCTTCGGATCGATGCCGAGCGCAACGCCGAGCGACATCGCTTCCGACACGGCCGCCATCGAGATGCCGAGCACGAGGTTGTTGCAGACCTTCGCGACCTGCCCCATGCCGGTCGCGCCGCAATGGACGATGTTCTTGCCCATGCCCGCGAGCACGGGCTTCACGCGCTCGAAATCGGCATCGCTGCCGCCGACCATGAAGGTCAGCGTGCCGGCCGCCGCACCACCGGTGCCGCCCGATACCGGCGCATCGACGAACGCGCCGCCGTGCTCGCGCACCAGCGCACCGAACGCCTGCGCGCTCGCCGGGTCGATCGTGCTCGAATCGATCACGGTCGCGCCCGCGCCAAGGCCGGCCAGCACGCCGTTCTCGCCGGACAGCACCGAACGCACATGCGGCGCGGCCGGCAGCATCGTGATCACGAACGTCGCGCCCGCTGCCGCGTCGCGCGGCGACGCCGCCACCTGCGCGCCGGCGTCCTGCAACGCGCGCAATGCGTCCGCGCTGAGGTCGAACGCGTGCACTTCATGGCCCGCTTTCAGCAGGTTCAGCGCCATCGGCGCGCCCATGTGGCCGAGGCCGATAAAACCGATTTTCATTTTCGTGTCCTCCCGGCTCAATGCAGCCGGATCGTCGTGTTCACCGGGCCGGCCGTCGTGTCGTCGTCGAACCAGCGCGCGGTGACCGTCTTCGTCTGCGTGTAGAACTGCACGACCTGCTTGCCGTACGGGCCGAGATCGCCGAGCTTCGAGCCGCGCGAACCGGTGAAGCTGAAGAACGGCACGGGCACCGGAATCGGGATGTTGATGCCGACCTGGCCGATGTCGATCTCGCTCTGGAACTTGCGCGCGGCCGCGCCGCTCTGCGTGAACAGCCCCACGCCGTTGCCGAACGGGTTCGCGTTGACGAGCGCGATCGCGTCGTCGAGCGTGTCGGCTTCGAGCACGACCAGCACCGGGCCGAAGATTTCATGCGTGTAGACCGACATGTCGGTATTCACGCCGGAGAAGATCGTCGGGCCGATGAAATTGCCATGCTCGTAGCCGGGCACCGCCACGCCGCGGCCATCGAGATCGAGCTTCGCGCCTTCCTTCACACCCGCTTCGATCAGCGACAGGATGCGTTCCTTCGCGGTCTTCGATACGACCGGGCCGACGTCGGTACCGGCTTCCGCGCCCGCATTCACCTTCAGAAGCTTCGCCTTCGCGACGAGATCGGGCAGCCAGTCGCGCGCTTCGCCGACCAGCACCGCCACCGACGTCGCCATGCAGCGCTGCCCTGCCGCACCGAAGCCGGCACCGACGAGCGCATTGATCGTCTGCTCGCGGTTCGCATCGGGCAGCACCACCGCGTGATTCTTTGCGCCCATCATCGACTGCACGCGCTTGCCGTGCGCGCTGCCGAGGTTGTACACGTGCGTGCCGACGGCGGTCGAGCCGACGAACGAGATCGCCTTCACGAGCGGATGCGTGCAGATCGCGTCGACGACTTCCTTGCCGCCGTGCACGACGTTCAGCACACCTTTGGGTACGCCGGCCTCGATCGCGAGCTCGACGAGCTCCATCGTCGACATCGGGTCCTGCTCCGACGGCTTCAGCACGAACGTGTTGCCGCACACGATCGCCATCGGGAACATCCACAGCGGAATCATTGCGGGGAAGTTGAACGGCGTGATGCCGGCGCACACGCCGAGCGGCTGGCGCAGCGTGTAGGTGTCGACGCCGCCCGCGACGTTCTCCGCGAATTCGCCGAGCTGCAGCGAGCCGATCGAGCACGCGTGCTCGACCACTTCGAGGCCGCGGAAGATGTCGCCTTCGGCATCGGGAATCGTCTTGCCCTGCTCGGCCGTCAGCGTCTTCGCGATGCGCTGCTGGTTCGTGCGCACGAGATCCTGGAACTTCAGCATGATGCGCATGCGCGCGGCGATCGGCGTGTTCTTCCACGTCGCATAGGCGGCGTGCGCGGCCTGCACGGCCGCGTCGACTTCGGCGACGGTCGCGAACGGCACGCGCGCGAGCACCTGCTGCGTCGCCGGGTTGACGATGTCGCGCCACTCGCTCGTGGCGGACTCGACGAAGGCACCGTCGATCAGCAGCTTGACCGTCGGCACGTCTTGCCCCGTACGGGGCGTCGGATTCGCGTTCATCGATCCCATCTCCTTGCAGAAGGCCGCGATGCGGAATCCCGCGCGGCGGCCGGTTCGGTTCAATTCGACTGCCGGCGACGGCCGCGGCATGCGGCGCGCGGCCCGCGGTCGGTCATTTCAATTCGGCGGCGAAATCCTCTTCCCAGTATTCGCCGGGCATCCGCGCGGTTACGTCGTCGCCGCGCTCGATCTCGCGGCGGCGCAGCTCGACGCGGCGGATCTTCCCCGAGATCGTCTTCGGCAGTTCCGCGAACTGCAGGCGGCGGATGCGCTTGTACGGCGCGAGTTTCTCCCGCGAGAAACGGAAGATCTCCAGCGCGAGCGCCGGGCTTTCCTCGTAGCCCTGCCGCAACGTGATGAAGGTCTTCGGCACCGACAGCCGCACGGGGTCGGGGCTCGGCACGACGGCCGCCTCGGCGATCGCCGGATGCTCGATCAGCACGCTCTCGAGTTCGAACGGGCTCAGCCGGTAGTCGGACGACTTGAACACGTCGTCCGCGCGGCCGATGTACACGTAATAACCGTCGTCGCGGCGCATCGCGATGTCCGACGTGCGGTAGTGGCCGTCGCGCATCGCGTAGGCCGTCGCGTCGGGATTGTTCGCGTAGCCGGTCATCAGCCCGACCGGGCGCGTGACGTCGGCGCCGATCGGCAGCGCGACCTCGCCCTCTTCGACGGGCGCGCCATCCGGGTCGAGCAGTGTGATGCGGTAACCGGGCAGCGGCCGGCCCATCGAGCCCGCGACGACCGGCTGGCCCGGCGAGTTGCCGATCAGGCAGGTCGTCTCGGTCTGGCCGTAGCCGTCGCGGATCGCGATGCCCCACGCCTTCTTCACGCGTTCGATGATCTCGGGATTCAGCGGCTCGCCCGCGCCGACGATCTCGCGCAGCTTCACGTCGAACGACGCGAGCGGCTGCTGGACGAGCATGCGCCACACCGTCGGCGGCGCGCACAGCGTCGTCACCTGGTATTTGACGAGCGCGTCGAGCACGACCTTCGGCTCGAAGCGCGCGTAGTTGAAGGCGAACACGCATGCCTGCGCATTCCACGGCGCGAAGAAGCAGCTCCACGCGTGCTTCGCCCAGCCCGGCGAGCTGATGTTCCAGTGGATGTCGCCCGGCTGCAGGCCGACCCAGTACATCGTCGACAGATGGCCGACCGGATAGGTGCGGTGCGTATGCTCGACGAGCTTCGGTTTCGACGTCGTGCCCGACGTGAAGTACAGCAGCATCGGATCGCCCGCGTGCGTGACGGCGTCCGGCTCGAACGCGGCGCTCGCCGCGTAGCCGTCGTTCATCGCGAGCCAGCCCGCGCGCGGCGCGCCGGCGACGATCTTCTGCGCGAGGCCGAGGTCGGGTTGTTCGAATTTCGCGGTTTCGTTCTCGTCGACGATCGCGTATTTCGCGCCGCCGATCTGCACGCGGTCGCGCACGTCGTCGGGCGACAGTTGCGTGGTCGCGGGCAGCACGATCGCGCCGAGCTTCATCGCGGCGAGCATCGCGTCCCACAGCTCGACACGGTTCGGCAGCATCAGCAGGATCCGGTCGCCGCGCACGACGCCGATCGAGCGCAACCAGTTCGCGATCCGCGACGAGCGCTCGGACATCTGCGCGAACGAGTACGGATCACCCGTGCCGGTCGCCGCGTCGACGATCCACAGCGCGGGCTGATCATTGCCGCGCGCCATCGGGTCGAAGTAGTCGAGCGCCCAGTTGAACGCATCGAGCACCGGCCACTCGAAATCGCGGTAGGCGGTTTCGTAGTCGGTGCGATGGCGCAGCAGAAAGTCGCGTGCGTCCAGGAATGCCTGTACCGTCATCGTGTCGTCTCCTGTCGACGAGAGTTGGCGCTTTAGCGCTTACTCTCGTCCCATGCCCTGGCAATTCTCCATGCCTCGCGGTCAACCGGCGCACGCGCTGCAGCACATGCCCGATTCTTCCCTCTTGCGCGGCGCACGGTCACGTCGTTGCGTGCCGCCGTTCACCGCCCTGCCCTCGTGCCCTTCGTGATACTGACGCCGGAACGGCCGGCACGGCTCACAGCTGCCGCGCGATCACCATCCGCTGCACTTCGCTGGTGCCCTCGTAAATCTGCGTGATGCGCGCGTCGCGATAGTGGCGCTCGACTTCGTAATCGACCAGGTAGCCGTAGCCGCCGTGGATCTGGATCGCGTCGGTGCACACGCGCTCGGCCATCTCGGACGCGAACAGCTTCGCCTGCGACGCCTCCGACAGGCACGGCAGCCCGGCCGTGCGCAGCTTCGCCGCGTGATGCACGAGCAGGCGCGCGGCGTTGATCTGCGTGGCCATGTCGGCGAGCTTCTGCTGGATTGCCTGATGCTCGGCGATCGGCTTGCCGAACTGCACGCGCTCGCCCGCATAACGACGCGCCTTGTCGAACGCCGCGCGCGCGATGCCGAGCGCCTGCGCGGCGATGCCGATGCGCCCGCCCTCGAGATTCGACAAAGCAATCTTCAGCCCTTCGCCGCGATTGCCGAGCAGGTTCTCTTCCGGAATCGCACAATTCTCGAACGTGATCGGGCACGTATCCGACGCGCGGATGCCCATCTTCTTCTCGGGTTTGCCAACGATGAAGCCTGGCGTGTCGGTCGGCACCAGGAACGCGGAAATGCCGCGCTTGCCGGCCTCCGGGTCGGTCATGGCAAAAACGATCGCGATACCCGCACGCTGGCCGTTGGTCACGAACTGTTTCGCGCCGTTCAGCACCCATTTCCCGTCGCGCAGCTCCGCGCGCGTGCGCAGGTTGTTCGCCTCGGAGCCGGCCTGCGGCTCGGTCAGGCAGAACGCGCCGATCACGCGGCCGCACGCCATGTCGGCCAGCCAGCGATCCTTCTGCGCCGGCGTGCCGAAACCGAGGATCGGCCCGCAGCCGACCGAGTTGTGCACGCTCATCAGCGTCGCGCACGCGGCGTCGCCGGCGGCGATCTCCTCCATCGCCAGCGCATACGCGACGTAGTCGGTATACGAGCCGCCCAGCTCCTGCGGCACGATCATCCCGAGCAGGCCGAGCTCGCCGAGCTGCGCGACGACGGCGTCGGGCAGCTGCGCGTCGTGGTCCCACTGCGCGGCGTTCGGCGCCAGCACCTCGGTGGCAAAAGCGCGCGCGGCGTCGCGGATCATTCGCTGGTCTTCGGTGTAAAGCTCGTCCATGGTGCTGCTGTCTCCCGCGGCCGCCGGGCGCGACCGTCCTTGCGTTTCGATGCAACAAGTGTAGGCAAGCGCGCGCGACTGTTCGATGCTCGCGTCGCTCATTTACACTGAGCGTTTTTGCCACACCGGCGGCACGATGAAGCAGGAAGACAAGGGAACCGTCGCGATCAGCCTCGTCGCTTACAGCGTCGCGCTCGCCACCCGGCGCGGCGTCGCGGCCGAGCCGCTGCTCGCGCAGGCCGGCATCGCGCCCGCGCTGCTCGGGCAGCCGCGCGCACGCGTGTCCGCGCAGCAATACGGCGCGCTGTGGAACGCGATCGCGCGCGCGCTCGACGACGAGTTTTTCGGGCAGGATCGCCACCCGATGCGCAGCGGCAGCTTCATCGCGATGAGCCAGGCCGCGCTGTCCGCGCGCGACGGGCTGCATGCGATGGCGCGCGCGGTGAATTTCATGCACTGCGTGCTCGACGACCTGCACGCGGAGCTCGACGCGAACCCGCAGCGCGTGCGGCTGCGCTTCGTGCACCGCAACACCGGCACGACGCCCGCGATGTTCACGTACGCGACCTATTTCATCATCGTCTACGGGCTCACCTGCTGGCTGATCGGGCGGCGCATCCCGCTGCTGCATGCGAGCTTCCGCTGCGACACGCCGCCGGCCGACCACGAATACCCGTCGATGTTCTGCGACGACATGCGCTTCAACGAACCCGATTCGTATGTCGATTTCGAACCCGAATTCGCGACGCTGCCGGTCGTGCAGAACACGAAGACGCTGAAGACGTTCCTGCGCAACGCGCCGGCGAGCTTCATCGTCAAGTACCGCAACCCGAACGCGCTCGCGCAGCGCGTGCGCGCGGTGCTGCGCGGGATGCCGCCCGCCGCGTGGCCGGGCGCGGGCGGGATGGCCGCGCGGCTGCACGTGGCCGAGGCCACGCTGCGCCGCAAGCTGCACCAGGAAGGCCACGCGTACCAGTCGATCAAGGACACGCTGCGGCGCGATCTCGCGTTCGAGGCGCTGGCCGACCCCGCGCGCACGATCGCCGACGTCGCGGCTGCAACCGGTTTCGCGGAGCCGAGCGCGTTCTACCGCGCGTTTCGCAAATGGAGCGGGCGCAGTCCGGCCGACTATCGCGACGAGGTGCTCGCACGGGGCGGCGGCGCGGTCTGAAATCGGCCGCGGCGGCCCGGGTTTCGCGCTTTGCGCCGAAACCGCCTAATCTTTAAGCATCGGGCCAACGCCCTTTCCGCGAGCCAGGCGGCGCGCGGCCGCGCGCCGCCCGGACGCCCCGATGCGCTTTCACCGTCATGAGCCGCCGCCGGCGCTTGCCGCGCCCGGCGGCCGCCCCCGTCACCCGCTGTCCGCGCGGGTCGCACGCGCCGCGCTGTTCGCGGCGCTGCTCGTCGTATGCGCGGCCGTCGCCGCGCCGCCGCCCGCCGCTGCCCCGGCAGGCGCGTCCCCCGTCGTCGTGATTCCGATCAACGGCGCGATCGGGCCGGCCAGCGCCGATTTCATCGTTCGCTCGCTGGAACGCGCGGCACGCGAGCATGCGCCGCTCGCGATCCTGCAGCTCGACACGCCCGGCGGCCTCGACACGTCGATGCGGCAGATCATCAAGGCCATCCTCGGCTCGCCGGTGCCGGTCGCCGCGTTCGTCGCGCCCGGCGGCGCGCGGGCCGCCAGCGCCGGCACCTACATCGTCTATGCCAGCCACTTCGCGGCAATGGCGCCCGGCACCAATCTCGGCGCGGCGTCACCCGTGCAGTTCGGCATCGGCGGCGGCGGCGCGCCGGGCGCGAACCCGGCTACGCCGCGGCCGCCGGGCGCTTCGGGCGCATCGAACCCTTCCGCTACGCCCGCCACGCCGGTCGCACTGCCGAACGACACGCAGTCGACCGAAATCCGCAAGGCGACCCAGGACGCCGCCGCGTACATCCGCGGCCTCGCGCAGTTGCGCGGGCGCAATGCCGAATGGGCTGAGCGCGCGGTGCGCGAAGCCGTCAGCCTGTCGGCGAACGAGGCGCGCGCGCAGCACGTCGTCGACCTGATCGCGCTGGACCCGGCCGACCTCGCGCGCCAGCTCGACGGCCATAGCGCGACGACCACCGCCGGCACGCTGCGGCTCGCGACCGCGCATGCGCCGCTCGTCGTGGTCGAACCCGACTGGCGCAGCCGCTTCCTGTCGATCATCACCGATCCGAATGTCGCGCTGATCCTGCTGACGATCGGCATCTACGGGCTGTTCTTCGAATTCGCGAACCCCGGCTTCGTGCTGCCGGGCGTCGTCGGCACGATCTGCCTGCTGGTCGGGCTGTTCGCGATGCAGTTGCTGCCGATCAGCTATGCGGGCCTCGGCCTCGTGCTGCTCGGTCTCGGCTGCCTTGTCGCCGAGGCGTTCCTGCCGACCTTCGGCGTGCTCGGTTTCGGCGGGATCGTGTCGTTCACGATCGGCGCGCTGATGCTGATCGACACCGACGTGCCCGGCTACGGCATTCCGTGGCCCGTGATCGCGAGCCTTGCGCTCGGCGGCGGGCTGCTCGTCGCCGGCGTGTCGAGCGTCGCGCTGCGCGCGCGGCGGCGCCCGGTCGTGACCGGCGCCGAAGCGATGGTCGGCAGCATCGGCGAAGTGCTCGACGACGGTTTGCTCGCCGACCAGCCATACGGCGCGGCCGGCCCCGCGCCATCGGCCGCGGGCTGGGCGCGCGTGCATGGCGAGCGCTGGCGCGTCGCGAGCAGCGTGCCGCTCGCCGCGGGCTGCCGCGTACGCGTCACCGGCCGCCACGGCCTGCTGCTCACCGTCGCGCCGCTCTACGACGTGCCCGCGCCAGAACAACAACACCAGGGAGCATCAACATGATGGGCTACACCTTCGGCTTCAGCAGCGTCCTGATCGTCTTCGTCGTGGTGCTCATCGCGTCGTCGATCCGCATCTTCCGCGAGTACGAGCGCGGCGTCGTGTTCATGCTCGGCCGGTTCTGGAAAGTGAAGGGGCCGGGGCTCGTGCTGATCATCCCGATCGTCCAGCAGGTCGTGCGGATCGACCTGCGCACCGTCGTGTTCGACGTGCCGCCGCAGGACGTGATCACGCGCGACAACGTGTCGGTGAAGGTCAATGCGGTCGTGTATTTCCGCGTCGTCGATCCGGAGAAGGCCGTGATCCAGGTCGCGCGCTTCTTCGACGCGACGAGCCAGCTGTCGCAGACGACGCTGCGATCGGTGCTCGGCAAGCACGAGCTCGATGCGCTGCTGGCCGAGCGCGAACAGCTCAACGCCGACATCCAGAAGACGCTCGACGCGCAGACCGACGCGTGGGGGATCAAGGTGTCGACGGTCGAGATCAAGCACGTCGACCTGAACGAGACGATGGTGCGCGCGATCGCGCGGCAAGCCGAGGCCGAGCGCGAACGGCGCGCGAAGGTGATTCATGCGGAAGGCGAACTGCAGGCGTCCGAGAAGCTGCTGCAGGCCGCGCAAAAGCTCGCGCAGGAGCCGCAGGCGATGCAGCTGCGCTACCTGCAGACGCTGACGACGATCGCGGCGGACAAGAATTCGACGATCGTGTTTCCGCTGCCGATCGATCTGCTGGGGGCGTTGCTGGATCGGTTGGGTAAGCCGCGCGAACACTGAGACGCGCGGCGCCGCCATCTATCCCGCTGGACGCCAGGCCACGACGGCCCGGCGCCCCACACACGTCAGGCCAGCAGCTTGCGCTCGGTCTTGCCGTACTTGATCGACTTCTCGTCCGGGATCATCAGGCCCGTGTGCTCGTCGCGGCCCTGCAGCAGGAAACGCGCGTCCGACTTGCCGATCTGCTCGGCCGCGAGCTTGCTGTCCGCGCCGATCTCGCCCTTCTTCATCCGGTTGACGATCACGCCGGCCGCGGTGTCCTTGAAGTCGCGCAGCATCCACGCATCGCCGTCGCTGTCGCCGAACACCAGCAGCGGGCCATAGCCCTTCTTCGATTCGAGCACGTTGCGGATCCCCACCGTCTTGCCGGGCCCCCAGTTGAAATGCCAGCCGGCCGGGTACGTGCTCGTGTACTTGCCGTCGCGCATGTCGAGACGCAAGCCGATCACGTTTTCGGGCGGCACGCCGTAGCCATAGTTCGGATTGCCGGCAAACACGCGCACGACATCGTCGAGCGACGCGGTGCTCACGTACACGTCGATGCCGTTCGCGCGCAGCGTGTGCATCACCGCGCGGATTTCCTCATGAATGCGAATGCCGTGGAAATGCGTGTCGGCCACCACACCGGCCTTGCCCGGCAGCGCCTTCGGGCTTTCGTAGCGGACCTTGCGCAGCGCGTCGCCGATGCCGTAGTTGTCCGACGCTTCCGCCATCGCCTGCAGCTCGGCGGTCGTCATGTTCTTGTAGAAATAGATGATCCACTTGTAGCCGACCTCGAGCGGATGCGTGTCGCAGATCGCGTCGTACATGAAGTACAGCTTCGCGCGGAAATCCTTGAACTGGTCGGTCTCGCGAATCTCGTCGAGGCTCTTGCTGCCGCCGAAGCCCGTGTAGTTCGCGTACAGCCAGCGATAGTCGGATTCGACGTCGGCGGCGAGGTTTTCCATCGTCACCGGCTTGCCGTCGGTCGTCGTGTAGTCCTTCATGAACGCGCCCTTCGGCACGTCCTTCCACATCACGTCGACGAATTCGTCCGGCGTCAGCTTGTATTGCAGATGGTTGATCTGGTACATCAGCAACGCCTCTTCGCAGTCGTTCATGATGCACGTGTTGTCCCAGTCGAACACCGCGTACGGGCGGCGCTTTTCGTCGTAGCGCGCACTCGCGACGCCATGCTGGTCGAGCACCGCCTGCAGGCGCGCGGCGTTGAACGGCGACCAGCGGCCCGGGTCCAGCGCATCCGGCGCGGTTGCGCTCTTCGCGTCGGCCGTGCCGGCCTTGAACATCAGCGACGTCGCAGCGGTCGCCGCGGCAAGGGTATTCATGAACTTGCGGCGTTGCATGGTCTCTCTCCGTGGAAATAATGTCGAATCGGCTTCGGTCGCCACCCCGTGCGACGCACCGGCGGCTCGGCGCCGCCGCGAAGCCGGGGCGGCTTCGAATTGGGGGCGAATGATGTGACGAAATTATTTCGTCAATTTGACAACGTCACATTGCGACGCGACGGGGACTTGATCCGGCGCGACATGCCGGGTCGCCACAACGCGGCCGCGCGCGCGGCCATCCGGCCCCAATCCCTGGAAACCTAGAGGCTCCCCTCCATTTCGGCCCTGCATTAGGACAAATCCTCACCCGTGGGGGATGGCGCGCCACGCCGAACCGGCTATGATCGTTACATCACTCAATGACACATTAAATGCTGACTGAATAACCCGCGACGGCGACGCCGAGGGTGCGTTCCGGACAGCGCCCGATTGGAGACGCATCATGGCCGACCACCCGCTGCCGGAAGTCCACCTCGACGAGCTGCCGCAATTCCGCGCGGTCCAGCAGCTTGCCTACCGCTGTGTCGAAACCGTCGGCGCGATGCTCTACCCCGGCATCACCGAGAAGGAAGCCGCGCGCCTGCTGACCGAATGGCTGCAGGACAACGGCGTGCACGACTGGCTGCACAAGCCATTCGCGTGGTTCGGCGACCGCACCGCGTTCGAGGGCTTCTCGGGCCTCAAGCACATGGGCGGCTTCAATCTCGCGTTCTTCCCGAGCAACCGGCAGCTCGAGACCGACATGCCGGTGATCCTCGACGTCGCGCCCGTGCTCGACGGCATCGTCGCGGACGTCGGCTACGCGCACTGCCTCGGCGACAACCCGATCCTCGAACAGCTGCAGGACGACCTGATGGACCATCGCGACATGATCGTGCGGCTCGTGAAGGAGCGCCGGTCGATGGCCGAGGTCGCGCAGGCAGTCGATGCGCTGTGCCGCCGCCAGGGCGTCGAGCCGCGCCACAAGGCCTATCCGTTCAAGGTGCTCGCGCATCGCGTCGCGAAGATCCACAAGCTGTCGACGCCGCGCTTCGTCGCGCGCTTCGGGCTGAACGCGACGCGCAACCTGCTGCTCGACCAGGGCCGCGCGGCGAAACAGCAGGGCTGGTCGCCGCTGTGGTCGATCGACCGCCGCTCCGAGCATGCGCCCGTGCCGGGCCTGTGGGCCGTCGAGCCGCATCTCGGTTTCGCCGGCGTCGGCGCGAAATTCGAAGAGCTGCTCGTGATCACCGACGACGACGCGTACTGGCTCGACGACGACCTGCCGCACGTGCGCCGCTGGCAGCGCCGCCAGGCCGAGCGCACGCAGGCCGCCGCGACCGTGTCGGCCGCCGCCTGACACGCCCGCGCGTTTCCTCCCGAATCCCTGAACGACGGACTCACGATGCAGCCTCTTTCCGACGAAGCGCCGCTGGCCCTGTTCGAATCGGTTCATAGCGAGACGGCGGTCGCCTCCGGCGACCTGACGCTCGCGGTCAGGACCTGGGGCGACCCGGTCCGCTCGCCGGTCGTGCTCGTGCACGGCTATCCCGACGACAGCAGCGTCTGGCAGCAGGTCGCGCCGCTGCTCGCGCGCAAGCACTACGTGATCGCATACGACGTGCGCGGCGCGGGCCTGTCCGGCGTGCCGAAACGCACGGCCGACTACCATCTCGCGAAGCTGACCGACGATTTCATCGCGGTGATCGACGCGCTCTGCCCCGGCCGCGCGGTGCACCTGATCGCGCACGACTGGGGCTCGATCCAGGGCTGGGAATTCGTCACCGATCCGCGCCTGGCCGGCCGCATCGCGTCGTACACGTCGTGCTCGGGGCCCTGCCTCGACCACGTCGGCTTCTGGCTGCGCGAACGCGTGCTGCGCCCGACGCCCGCGTCGCTGGCCAAGCTCGGCGGCCAGCTCGTGCGGTCGTGGTACGTGTACCTGTTCCACCTGCCGTTCATCCCCGAGCTCGGCTGGCGGCTGTGGCTCGGCCGCGCATGGCCGGGCCTGCTGCGCCGGATCGAGAAAACGCGCGTCGCGTCGCGCCCGACGCAGGCCGACGACGGCGCGCGCGGCGTGCGCCTCTATCGCGCGAACTTCATCCGCTGCCTGTTCGCGCCGCGCGAACGCTACGCGCATGCACCCGTGCAGACGATCGTGCCGCTCGGCGACAAGTACGTGAGCCCCGCGCTGTCCGAGAACCTGTCGCGCTGGGTGCCGCAGTACTACCGGCGCGAGGTCGCGGCCGGCCACTGGCTGCCGCTCGCCGATCCCGCGCGCTTCGCGGGCCTCGCCGAACAACTGATCGACGCGGTCGAATCGGGCACCGAACCGCCCGCGCTCGCGAACGCGCGCCGCCGCGCGACGAGCGGGCGCTTCAGCGGCAAGGTCGCGGTCGTCACCGGCGCGGGCAGCGGCATCGGCCGTTGCGCGGCCCTCGCGTTCGCACGCGAAGGCGCGACGATCGTCGCGTGCGACATCGATCTCGCGAGCGCCGAGCGCACCGCGCTGCTGATCGGGCTGACCGGCGCGCAAGCCCACGCGAAACGCGTCGACGTCGGCGCCGCCGACGAGATGGAAGCGCTCGCGACGTGGGTCGGCAGCGAACTCGGCGGCGCGGACGTCGTGATCAACAACGCGGGCATCGGCATGGCCGGCGGCATCCTCGACACGAGCACGCGGCACTGGGAGCGCATCCTGCACGTGAACCTGTGGGGCGTGATCCACGGCTCGCGGCTGTTCGCGCAGCAGATGGCCGCGCGCGGCAGCGGCGGCCACATCGTCAACACCGCGTCGGCCGCCGCATTCGGGCCGTCGCGCGACCTGCCCGCCTATGCGACGACGAAGGCCGCCGTGCTGATGCTCAGCGAATGCATGCGCGCGGAACTCGCGGAGCAAGGGATCGGCGTGACGGCCGTGTGCCCCGGCTTCGCGGAGACCGGAATCATGGCGTCGACGCAATACGCGGGCGCCAATGCGCAGGACGAAGCGCGGCTGCGCAAGCGCGCGACGAAGCTGTACCAGATGCGTGGCCTGAAGCCCGAAACCGTCGCGCAGGCGATGGTCGACGGCGTGCTGCGCAACCGCCCCGTCGTCGCGGTCGGCGGCGAAGCGCACGCGATGCGCTTCGTCGGTCGATTCATGCCGTGGCTCGGCCGGATGATTGCCCGCGTCAGCATGGCATCGCATTGACGGCGCACGACGCCGCACAGGGAGACACAGATGACCGCAACCGCCGACTACCACAAGATCAAGGCCCGGCACGTGAAGTTCGACTTCAGCGACACGCCGATCACCTGGGTGCCGAACGACCCGGGCAGCACGCACATCATCAACACGCTGAACCTGCTGTTCCCGGAAGGCGAGCTGTGGTTCTGCCGCGTGTACAACAAGGCGCTGCCGCTGATCACCGATGCACGCCTGCGCGACGAGGCCGAAGGCTTCCTGCGGCAGGAAGCCGTGCATTCGCGTTCGCACGGCGGCGTGCTCAAGCACTACTACGACCGGCACGGGATCGACACGAAGCCGTTCACGCAGAAGCTCAACCGGCTGTTCACGCGCGTGCTCGGCGAACAGCCGCTCGGGCTGAAGATCGGCCATACGCGTTTCTGGCTGCGGCAGCAACTCGCGGTGATCGCGTCGCTCGAGCATTTCTTCGGTTATCTCGGCAACTGGGTGCTCAACGCGCACGGGCTCGACGAAGGGAAAGCCGACCCGACGATGGTCGACCTGCTGCGCTGGCACGGCGCCGAGGAAGTCGAGCACCGCACCGTCGCGTTCGACATCTACCGGCACCTGGGCGGCAACTATGTGGAGCGCTGCGTGCACATGACGTTCGTGATCCTGCTGCTGCTCTACTACATCACGACCGGCGCGAAGTTCATGTACCAGCGCGACCCGGCGGCCGGCCGTTATCCGGGCTTCGTGCGCGCGTGGTGGCAGGGTTCGCGGCGCGGGCACCTGCCGTCGTTCTGGAAGGTGATCGGCGCGGCGCTGCGTTATTACAAGCCGAGTTATACGCCGCACCACGAGGGCTCGACCGAACAGGCGCTCGCCTACCTCGCGCGCTCGCCGGCCGCGCAGGCGGCCGCGCACGGCGGCAACTGGGGCACGACGAAGGGGGCGTAACCGGGTTTCTTGGGGGCGCGGCGGGCGACGCCCGCCGAAATGCGTACAATCGCGGCTTCATTTCCCGGAGGTGCCGCGATGGCCATGAAGAAAACCGATCTCGAAAAGAACAAGGCGCTCAAGCTGACGCAAGCGATGAAGCAGTCGGGCGCCGCCCGTTTCGGCAAGGGCGCCGAGGACGCGGCAAAGCTCGACCGCCGTGCGCAGCGCAAGCTCGACCAGGAACAGGGGCTCGTGCCGTTCGCATGCAAGCTCAACGCCGAGCTCGTCGAACAGCTGAAGGCGCGTGCCGCAACGCATCCGGACGGGATGACGGGCCTGCTGTCCGAACTGCTCGTGAACGGGCTCGCGCAGCGCGACGCGTAACCGCCACGTATCTCGAAATTGCCGTTGACATCGTAGCGCTGCCACGACACACTCGTTCGCATGCCTATGCTCAAGCCCGTCGCCATCGCGCATAAAACACCAGTGAACGCCCATGCGGGGCGATCACCGGGGGCGCTTGTGCGTTAGCATCGAGATTCAGACACGCATGTCACAAGGCCTCGCCGGAAACGGATGAGGCCTTTTTGTTTTGGTGCGCGTCATCCTGCCCGGCTCAACGGATGGAGATGACGATGGACCAAGCAAGCCGCCTGATCGTTTGCCCCGATCGATACCGCACCGATGCGATCGCGTTGCCGCGCGTCACGATGCATTTCACGGTCGCGCCGCGCAAGGTACTGACGTGGCGCGCGCAGCGCGACGCCGAGATCCGTGTGCATGATGCGACGCTGTGGATCACGCGTGTCGGCAGCGTCGACGATTACTGGATACGCACCGGCGACGTCCTGCGCGTGCGGCGCGGCGATCGCATCTGGATGAGCACCGACGACGACCGGCCGGCCGAGGCGTCGATCACGACCGCGTACGCGATGAACCGCGACGCGTGGCGTCAGCGTGCGCTTGAATGGACGCGGGGCATGCTGCGCGGACGATGTCGAAGTCGCGCATGACGAACGACTCTCCGCGCATATCTCGAAAATTGTCATTGACAACGCCGCACCGCGGCGACAAACTCGTTCGCATGCCTACGTACAAGCTCATCGCCATCGCGAATCATTGCCCGGTGAACATTCGAAAGAATGGGTCACGGGAGGCGCTTGTGCGTTAGCATCCGGGCAGTACCGCATGTCACACAAGGCCTCACCGGAAACGGATGAGGCCTTTTTGTTCTGGTGCGCGCCATCCGTCCTCCGGCTCAATCAATGGAGAAGACGATGGACCAGGCAAGCTCGTTGTTTGACCGTCCCGATCGGCGCCGCGCCGGCACGATCGCGTTACCGACTGTCGTGATCCGTTTCGCGGTCGCACCGCGCACGACGATGACCTGGCGCGCGCCGCAAGACGCGGAGATTCGCGCGCACGACGCGGCGCTGTGGATCACGCGTCCGCCGAGCGTCGACGATTACTGGGTGCGGCCCGGCGACGTGCTGCGCATCGCACGCGGCGACCGCATCTGGCTCGGCACCGATGGCGACGGACCGGCCGAAGCGTCGATCACGACCGCCTACGTACGGCGTGGCGAGCGGTTCAGACGCACGCTCGCGCAAGTGCAACGTTTGCTCGTCGGGGTATGGCGAAGAAGTGGATAAGCACGTGGAAAAGCGACGCGCCGTCACGCACGCGAGACGCGGAACGGCCGTGACCGGAAATGGACGCACCCGCGGCGCAACGCGCCGCAGGTGCGCATCGAATGACGCGGCACGCCGGTGCGTGCCGCGAGCGATCGCGCGCCGTGCGCAGCCACCGGATACAGCAGGTGCATCAGGTGCTGGCGGCGAGACGCGGGCCCGTGCTTCGGGGAGTTGAATCGAGCTCGGGTCGTTGCGAAGCCTGCGAGGTCACCCACGGATCGATGCCCTGCTTCTGCACCTCTTCGAGGAATGACACACGTGTGCGCCAGTAATCCGCCTGTAATTTCGCATCGATGACGCGCTGTTCGGCTGAGAACAGTTCCATGCGCGCCGTCACGAGCATCGACGCAGCGGTTTTTTCCGGCGTGGGGGCGTGTCGCATCGCCCAACGGCTGATCCAGTTCAACATGCTGACCTCCGTGATTACGGACGAACCCGCATCGGGCAATCGCAATCGGCCGTGCCTGCCCGAACGCGCAACGGCCTTGACCGCCATTCACCGCCAGGCCTGCACGGACTGCGACTCCCCCGCGTCGGCAATTACCGGCCGGCGTGTGCATGCGCGGTGTATCTATCCTAGAAAGACTTGCCGGTTTACGCGATGGGGTCTTGCAATCTTTTACACAGAAACCACAGTCGCCCCCGCATCGCGATATGACAGTTGCGGACGGGACGGCTTCGGCGCACGATAGCCCGATATCTGAAACCGCCTGGACTGACGAATGGCCGCTGCACGGCGCCGTGCATCCGCACCGGCCACGCATGCGCATTCGCCCGCACGCGATTCCTGCACCGCGTTCGTCCAGCATGCGGGCGCTCCGTTTCAGTCCGATGTCATCGCCCGCCACGCACGATGCGGCCGGCGCGCCGTTGCGCACGCATCGGCCTGCTTCACCCTTTCTTCCCGCTCCCCTTCCCGCCGTTTCTACCGTTTCCGACGGCCCGTTCCGTCCGAACCGGTAAAATGCGCGCCTTCGCCGCGCGGCCGGGCTGCCAGACCGTCCGCGCGCAGGCAGCCGATCATGCCCCCAACTATATCGTCCGAGCTATCCGCGCTATTACAATCCGCCGATAGCCGGGCAATAGTGGCTGGTTACAGTTAGCCGGCCGCGCGCTGCCTTTACAACAATTCGGCACAACAAGCAACACGACAACCCGACCGGAGAAACGCCTTCATGGAATCCATCAAGCGGTATTTCGGCTTCGCTGAAGCCGGCACCGACTTCCGCACTGAAATACTCGCGGGCGTCACCACGTTCCTGACGATGGCCTACATCATCTTCGTCAACCCCGCGATCCTCGGCGACGCCGGCATGCCGAAGGAATCCGTGTTCGTCGCGACCTGCCTCGTCGCGGCGCTGGCGTCGATCATCATGGGGCTGTACGCGAACTACCCGATCGCCTGCGCGCCCGGCATGGGCCTGAACGCGTATTTCGCGTACACGGTGGTCAAGGGGATGGGCTTCACGTGGCAGGCCGCGCTCGGCGCCGTGTTCATCTCGGGCTGCCTGTTCCTGCTTGTCACGCTGTTCCGCGTGCGCGAGGCGATCGTCAACGGCATTCCGAAATCGCTGCGGATTTCCATCACCGCGGGTATCGGCCTGTTCCTCGGCATCATCTCGCTGAAGACGTCCGGCGTGATCGTCGGCAACCCGGCCACGCTCGTCACGCTCGGCGACCTGCACAAGCACGACACGATCCTCGCGATCGTCGGCTTCTTCACGATCGTCACGCTCGACCACCTGCGCGTGCGCGGCGCGATCCTGATCGGCATCATCGGCGTCACGATCCTGTCGTTCTTCTTCGGCGACAACCAGTTCCACGGCGTGTTCTCCGCACCGCCGTCAATCGACGCGACGCTGTTCAAGCTCGACATCCGCGCCGCGCTGTCGACCGGCATCATCAACGTGATCCTCGTGTTCTTCCTCGTCGAGCTGTTCGACGCGACGGGCACGCTGATGGGCGTCGCGAACCGCGCGGGCCTGCTCGTCGAAGGCAAGATGAACCGCCTGAACAAGGCGCTGCTCGCCGACAGCACGGCGATCGTCGCGGGCTCGGTGCTCGGCACGTCGTCGACCACCGCGTATATCGAAAGCGCATCGGGCGTGCAGGCAGGCGGCCGCACGGGCATGACCGCGCTGACCGTCGCGGTGCTGTTCCTCGCGTGCCTGTTCATCGCGCCGCTCGCCGGCGTCGTGCCGGCGTACGCAACCGCGCCCGCGCTGCTGTACGTGTCGTGCCTGATGCTGCGCGAGATGGTCGAGGTACCGTGGGACGACGCAACGGAAGCCGTGCCGGCCGCGCTGACCGCACTGCTGATGCCGTTCACGTACTCGATCGCGAACGGTGTCGCGTTCGGCTTCATCTCGTACGGCGGCCTCAAGCTGCTGACGGGCCAGGCCCGCACGGTCAAGCCGATCGTGTGGGTCATCGCGGCCGTGTTCCTGTTCCGCTTCTTCTATCTCGGCAGCGAGTGATCGAAGCGCGGCGGCGCACGACGGAAAACGCCACCCTCGGGTGGCGTTTTTTTGTTGCCGCGTGATTTCTTACGCGATCCTCACGAACCGGCGAGTCCGATCATGCCGACGCACGAGCAACCGGCGCGGCCCGCATACGAAAATGCCGCCCGGTTCCGCCGAACGGCATTGCATGGACGGCAACGTCTCCGCGCGTGCATTGTCCGCGACGCGCGCCGCAAGTCGAGTGTCGTTTCGTCAGCGCCAGTTGGCCTCGTAGAAGCGCACGTAACCGCTGCGCAGCGTCACGCATTGCGCGCGCGTTTCCGACAGCAGGCGCCGTGCGGCTGCCTCGATGCGATCGCGGTGCTGGTCGAATGCACCGACCATGTCCTCGAAACGCGGCGATGCCGCGCCGAAGTGATCTTCCAGCGCCTCGGCGGTGATCTGACATTGGACGCGCTCGCCATTGACCATCGCCGTGAACGCAAGCATCAGGTCGCGCCCCGAATACTCGGGCTTCTCGTTCGTGAAATGGATCTGCATGGAAGCCGCCTCAACCGGTAGAAAACGAATGACCGCATCCGTCGTCCCCTACCGGCCGGACGAAATGGACGCGGGCTCGCCAGCGGAGGCACCGTCCACGGGGTGTTGGCGCGGACAATGCATGCCGGTTGACTTCCACTTTAGACGGTTTCGCGCAGGAGACAAATATTCCGGTGTGCGTCGTTCCGACGCGCATTTCGTCTGATCAGCGCGGCATCCGGCACCCTTTCGGAAACGGGCGTCAGTGCGGATCGGTCGGCCAGACGTTGAGCGCGACCGCGGCCGTCGTGACGCCCACCGCAATCGCGGCTGCCCCGTATCGCACCGCATCGGTCAAATCGAACAGCAACCCGTGGATCGCCACGGCAATGCCGCCCAGCATGATGAATGTGGCGATGGCCGCCAGCACGACTCTCAGTTCCGTCCGAACCATGATGCGTCTCCCGAACGGATGCATGTCGCGTCGCATGCATGTTGCAATGCGGAACACGGCGCGTGCGTGCTCCATTTCCATCATTGCAGGCGGGCGCTTAAAAGCAAGGGGATTTTGTTCGCGGTCGCATATCGCACGTGGCGCTTGTATGATGATGCGTACCCGGATGGTCGGCCTGCGTGCACCGATGGTGCGCCGCAAGCGGAACGTGGATTCCGCAGACGGTTTCGGTGCAAGCGCTTCGGCACGTGGCGACGCGCTGGATGGGCCGATCGAGAAGCTTGGGGTCCGAGTAAGCGCTGAAGCGCTGACCGAGGCCGACCGCGAAGCATGGGGTCCCAGTAAGCGCTGAAGCGCCAACTCGGATCGACCGCGAAGCATGGGACCCCAGTAAGCGCTAAAGCGCTAACTGGGGTCGACAGGAGACAAGTCATGCCGCAACCCTTCGTGCTGCCCGCCACCGCGGGTCGCACCGACCTGCTCGCGCAGGCGCATGCGCGTTCGACCGCGGTCGGCCTGCGCGCGCACGAACGCCCCGATTTCTCGCCGCTGTCGCGCATCGCGCTGCGTGAACTGCTCGACACGAATCACGCGCTGTTCTCGCACGCGCGCCCGGTCATGGAGAATCTCCACGCGCAAATCGCCGATACGCAAAGCCTCGTGCTGCTGACCGACGCCGACGGCGTGATCCTGCACAGCATCGGCGACGCGGACTTCATCGAGAAAGCCAACCGCGTCGCACTGTGCACCGGTGTGTCGTGGGCCGAAGGCGCGCGCGGCACCAACGCGATCGGCACCGCGCTCGCATCAGGCCAGGCCGTCGCCGTGCATGGTTCCGAACACTTCCTGCGCGCCAACCACATCCTCACCTGCTCGTGCGCGCCGATCTTCGATCCGTTCGGCCGCACGCTCGGCACGCTCGACGTCAGCGGCGACCCGCGCGGCTCCAGCCCGCATACGCTCGCGCTCGTGCGGATGTCCGCGCAACTGATCGAGAACCATCTGTTCGCGAACCAGTGCGCGGATGCATTGCGGCTGCGTTTTCATGCACACGAGGAATGCGTCGACTCGCTGTTCGCCGGGCTCGTCGCGTTCGGCCCCGACGGCGGGCTGATCGCCGCGAACCGCAGCGCACAATTCCAGCTCGGCGCACCGTTCGATGCACTGCAGCATCAAGGCAGCGACGCGCTGTTCGGCATGCGCTTCGGCCAGCTCGCACAGCAGGCGGCGCGCGCACCCGGCGCGACGTTCCGCCTCACGCTGCCGACCGGCGTACGCGTGCTCGCGCGCTGCGAGTTCGCGGAAGCGCACCGGACGGCCATCGCGGTCACACCGCCCGCACCGGCCGCACGCGTTCGCGCGCCGGACCCCGACGCGATCACGTTCGCGACGCTCGACACCGGCGATGCGCGGATGGCCGCCGTGCTCGAACGCGTCGCGAAGATCCGCGGGCGCGACCTGCCGCTGCTGATCCTCGGGCAGACCGGTACCGGCAAGGAATGGCTCGCACGCGCGCTGCACCAGGCATCGCCGCGCGCGGACGGCCCGTTCGTCGCTGTCAACTGCGCGGCGCTGCCCGATTCGCTGATCGAGGCCGAACTGTTCGGTTACGAGGACGGCGCGTTCACGGGCGCGCGCAAGCGCGGCAGCCCCGGCAAGATCGTGCAGGCCGATGGCGGCACGCTGTTTCTCGACGAGATCGGCGACATGCCGCTCGCGCAGCAGGTCAGGCTGATGCGCGTGCTGCAGGAACGCGCGGTGATGCCGCTCGGCGGCGCGCGCGCGGTACCGGTCGACGTGCGCGTGGTCTGCGCGACCCATCGCGACCTGCGCGCGATGATCGCGGAAGGCACGTTCCGCGAAGACCTGTTCTACCGGATCAACGGGCTCGCGGTCACGCTGCCGGTGCTCGCCGCGCGCACCGACCTGCCCGCGCTCGTCGACCGGATTCTCGCGCGGCTCGCCCGCAGCGAACCGATGCCGCGCCGCCTCGCACCCGACGTGCTCGACGCGTTCGCGCGCCACCGCTGGCCCGGCAACCTGCGGCAGATGACCAACGTGCTGCGCACGGCCGGCATGCTCGCCGAAGACGAAGCCGAAATCACGCTCGCGCATTTGCCCGACGATTTCTGGCTCGACTGCGCCGACGCACCGGCCGCATCGACCGCGCCGACGTCGGCAACCCCCGCCGCATCGGCCGACACGCGCGAAGGGACAACGCTGCAAAGCCATCAGGCCGCGGTCATCGATGCGGTGCTCGCGCGGCACGGCGGCAACGTGTCGGCGGCCGCGCGCGAGCTCGGTCTCGCACGCAATACCGTGTACCGGTACCTGCGCCGCCATTGACGCCCGCGGCCGGCGGGCGCCGGCCGCATGCGGGTTCGGGTATGCTTGGCGCGTATCCGCCGAACCGCCGCCCGCTTCACTCATGACCGATCCAGACCACCCGCCCCTCGTGCGCATCGAGCCGCTCGGCGCGACCTTCGACGCGCCCGATTCGCTGACGCTGCTCGAAGCCGCCGCATTCGCGCGCGTGTCGCTGCCGCGCTCGTGCCGCAACGGCACGTGCCGCAGTTGCCTTTGCCGGATCGTCAGCGGCAGCGTACGCTACACGATCGAATGGCCGGGGCTGAGCCGCGAGGAAAAAGCCGACGGTTATACGCTGCCATGCGTGGCCGTCGCGACGTCGGACATCGTGCTCGACGTACCCGACGCGGTCATGCTCGACTAGACGCGGCGCGGTCGTGCGCGCCGTCCTGCAACGGTTGATCCTGCGTGGAGAACGTCATGACCCAGCAAACCGATCGCATCGAAAAACAGGCGCTGCTCGCGGCAAGCCCGGAGCGCGTCTGGGAAGCCGTCAGCAATTCCGGCGAATTCGGCATCTGGTTCGGCGTTACGTTCGACGGGCCGTTTGCGGCCGATCAGCCGCTGTTCGGCCGCATCACGCCGACACGCGTCGACGACGATGTCGCCAAGGCACAGGAGCCCTATGCGGGCACCGTGTTCGAAATCGTCGTCGATCGTATTGAGCCCAAGCAACTGTTCTCGTTTCGCTGGCATCCGTTCGCGATCGACCCGAATGTCGACTACACGTCCGAGCCGATGACGCTCGTCACGTTCACGCTCGCCGCCCAGGCCGGCGGCACACTGCTGACGGTCACCGAAACGGGTTTCGACCAGTTGATCGCGGCGCGCCGCGCGAAGGCGCGCGACATGAACGATCAGGGCTGGGCCGCGCAGATGACGCTGATCACGAAATATCTGGCGAAGCACGCATAGCGTGCCGCCACACCACGGGTTCTCCCCGTCATGCGCATGCGCGCATGCCCTTGCTGCGACCTGCATGGCATAATCCGCTCCATCGTCGCCCACACGCCGCCGCGTATCGCATGCTGAGTCGTCGTCTCCGGAAGATCGGCAGTCTGATCGGGATGCTCGCCATCCTGATGACGGCGCTCGCGCCAACGATCTCGCAGGCGCTGACGACGCAAGGGCGCGTCGACGCGCTGCTGGCCGGCTACTGCACGGCCGCACCGGCCGCCGCCGGTCACGCAATCGATGCGTCGTCGAAAAGCCTGCAGGCCCATCTCCAGGCATGCGGCTATTGCAGCCTGCTTGCCCATACCCCCGCACTGCCCGCGCCCGAACTGACGTTCGCGGCCAACGTGCACGTCATCCAGCACCGCGAAGCCACCCGCTTCGAAAGCCTGCGCCGTGCGCTGCCGCTCACGGCCGCGTTACCGCGCGCCCCTCCTTTCTCGTCCTGAACCGTCGTCATCACGCGTGATGCCCTAGTGCATCGCGCGGTCCGCGCACGCCGCCGGCGTGCGTGACGTGTCACGTTTCGAAGGACGATCATGTCTCACCGTGTTGCGCGCGGCGTCGTGCCGTGCGTGCGGTTGGCCGCTTCCGGTTCGTACCACCGCGCCGACATTCGCTCGCGGGCGAACGTCCGGCAGCGCACGTCCGTGCCGACGGCAGCCGGCATCGCTGCCGTTGCGATGCCGCTCGAGCATGCGTCCGTCGAATCCGTCTTTCTCCATCCGATTCGCCACTCGCAGATCCAGCCATGAAAACCACCCCGTTCGTTCGCGGCGCACTCGCCGCACTCGGCTTCGTCGTCATCCAGGCCGCCCATGCCCACGCGCATCCGAAGACGCAGGAACCGGCCGCCAACGCCACGCTCTCGAGCGCACCGCACGCGGTCACGATCGATTTCAGCGAAGCGCTCGAACCGGCCTTCAGTTCGATCGCCGTCACCGACAGCCACGGGCAGTCGGTCGCCGACGGGAAATCGGCCGTCGACGCCGTCAACCGCAAGCGGATGCGCGTCGCGCTGGCCAACCTGACGGCCGGCGCGTACACGGTCGCGTGGATCGCGGTGGCCAGCGACGGCCATCGCACGCAAGGCCACTACACGTTCACGCTGAAGTGATGCACGCGATCCCCCCTGTATCCACCCATAAGGAGAACCAACCATGAAACGTTCGATTCCGACCAGCCTGCTCGTCACGCTGCTGGCGCTGCAAGCGCCCGTCACGTTCGCCGCGCCGGCCGTGCAGGCCGACGCGTGCTGGATCCGCGCGATGCCGGCGACGGTGCCGTCATCCGGCTACTTCACGCTGAAGAACGACGGCGACGCGCCCGCCACGCTGACGGGCATCGACTCGCCCGCGTACGGGATGGCGATGGTGCATGAAACGCAAACGAACGGCAGCACCGCGAAGATGGTTCACGTCGACGCGGTCGCGGTCCCCGCGCACGGCACGGTGACGTTCAAGCCGAAGAGCTATCACGTGATGCTGGAGCAGCCGCGCCAGGCCGTCGCGCCCGGCGCGAAGGTGCCGCTCCGGCTGCATTTCGCCGACGGTTCGATGGTGTCCGTGACCTGCGACGCCAAGGCGCCTTCGTATAGCGGCCAATAGGCCGCATCCGCCACGACCGATGGAGACGAACATGAAGAACCGCCTGCCGCTGGCCGACCTGATCGTCCGTTACCGGACGCCGCTCAATATCGCCGTGCTGATCGCGTGCGGGTTATGGGCCGCGTGGATCGCGTGGATGACGCGGCCGGCCGCGATCGATACGCCGCCGTCGATCCCCGCGTACTGCATGCGCGACGCAAGCTGACGCGCCGAGACGGCACGGTTCCGGCGGCGGCCCGCGCCATTATTGGCGTGGCATCATCGGTTCATCCTGCCCGCCGGAACCGCCTCTCGGAGCGATGCATGTCGATTCAGACCTGGATGCTGTTTGCCGCAGCGTATCTCGCCACGACGCTGTCGCCGGGGCCCAACGTGCTGCTCGTCATCCGCAACACGGTGCGCTACGGCACGCACGGCACCGCCGCGACGATCGCGGGCAATCTCGTTGCGCAAGGCGTGGTCGTGCTGCTCGTCGCGCTCGGCGTCGGCGCGGTGCTGGCCGCGATGCCGCCGCTGTTCGTCGCGATGAAGGTCGTGGGCGCCGCGTATCTGATGTTTCTCGGTGTCCGGCAGCTGCGCGGCGACCGGAAGACCGCCACGTCGAACCGCGAAACGGAACGCGCCGTGCCCGACCGCCGGAAGCTGTTCCGCGAAGCGCTGTTCGTGTCGGGCAGCAATCCGAAGACGATGATCTTCCTGTCGGCGTTCATGCCGCAGTTCGTCGTGCACGATCGCCCGCTCGCGCTGCAGTTCGTTGTGATGTACGCGACGATCGCGTGCACCGTCGTCGTGGTTCACAGCATCTATTCGGCCGGCGTGCGCCGGCTCCATCGCGGCTTCGGCATGAGCCGCGCGGTGCGTGTGCTCAAGCGGGCCAGCGGGCTGCTGTTCGTCGGGCTCGGGATCAAGCTGCTGACTGCACGGCAGGCGTAAGCGGTCGCGATTCCGTCAGGGCCGGTGCGCGGCCAGTGCGGCCGTGATGTCGTCGAACGACGGCCGGGCGTCGACGTCCTCGTTCAGGCAGGCCGCCGCCAGCGCATCGAGCACGTACCTGCCGGCCCACGCACGCGGTTCGCAGCGCTCGAGCACCTCGCCGAGCAGATAACCGAACGCCCTTACCTCGAGCCGCTCGAACCGGGCGCCGCGCATGCGGTCATTCACGTCGTAGAGCGACGCCGCGCCGAAATCCCCGAGCAGCGCGCCGCCTTCGCCGTCGTGCAGGATGTTGTGTGCATACAGGTCGCCATGCATGATGCCGCGTGCGTGCAGATGGCCCGCTACCGACGCGATGCCGTGCGCGATCCGCACCGCTGCCGCCGGGTCGAATCTCGCGTCGGCCGCATACACGTCGCGCGTGCAGGTCGCGAAGCTCGGCGGCCCGGCGAGGTTCGTGAGCGCGGGATCGACCAGTTCCATCACGAGGCCGTGCGTGCCGTCCGGGTGCCCGCGCACCTTGCCGATCACCGGGATCATGTTTGGGTGGCGGCCCGCGTGCAGGCACGCTGCCATTTCGCAATCGGGCAGCCCGTCGCTCGTCACCGCGCCCTTGAACAGCTTGACCGCGACCGCCCGCGGCGCGCCACCTTGCGCCGTCCATTGCGCGCGGTAAATCACGCCCGACGCGCCTTCGCCGAGTTTCTGCCCGCACGCGAGCGACGCCCAGTCGACGTCCGCCACGTCCGGCCCGGCGGACGCCGCGGCCTCCGGTGCCGCGCCGAACGGATTGCCAGCAGCGGCAAGCCATGCGAGTCGCGGCAGGCGCAGCAACCAGTCCGGCAAGTCGTCCAGCCGGTTCGCCGACAGGCGCACCAGTTCGAGCGCACGGCACGCGGCCATTTCAGCTGGCAGCGCGCGCAGCCGGTTGCCGGCGAGCATGAGCTTCTGCAAGCGCGAACAGTCGCCGATGTCGACGGGCAGCGCATCAATTTCGTTGTCGGTCAGAATCAGCCAGCGCAGCGCATGCGGCAGCGCGCCACGCGGTACCGTGAGGATCCGGTTCGCCTTGAAGCCGATCATGTCGAGTTGCGGGCACGCGCCGAGCACGTCGGGGAATGCGGTGAAGCGGTTGCCGGACGCGAACAGCACGCGCAGGCGATGCAGCCGCGGCAGGTCGTCCGGCAGCGCGGACAGCGCATTGCCGGTCAGGTCGAGCACTTCGAGCGTGTCGGCGAGGTCGAAGATCTCGCGCGGAAATTCGGTCAGCCCGCATGCGAGCTTGAGTTGCCGTGCGCCCGACAGTTGTCCGGCCTGCAGTTGTTCGAGGGTAGATGTCACGATGGAAAGCGGGTGGCGATTGCGATGGTCGTCGGACCGATCGCACGAATTTTACCGGGATCGCTCTCGCGTACACCGCAATCGTGTCACACCCCCTTCACAAACACGCAGTGTGGCGCTAGAATTGCGCCCCTTGCAGTGCCGACGTGGTGAAATTGGTAGACACGCTATCTTGAGGGGGTAGTGGCGAAAGCTGTGCGAGTTCGAGTCTCGCCGTCGGCACCAGACGCGGTTTTACCGTGTTTCGCACCTATTCAAAGACCCGCGACAGCGCATGGCTTCGCGGGTTTTTTGTTGTCGTCGCGTTCGATACGATGTCGTTGCAATCCGGCGTAGCGCTGCAATTCGCGCTTACCGCTGCATATCGACGAGGATCTTTGCGTTCGCGCCGGACTCGACGCGCTCGTGGGCCTTCGCGATCTCCGACAGCGGAAAAATCTCGACCTGCGGGTGTTGCAGCACCCCTCGCTCCAGCAACGGGGTGAGCGCGTCGATGGCCGCCTGCCTGACGGCGACCGGCAGGTTGTAGACGATAAAGAATCGCAGATTCGCGAAACCGACGATCATCGGCCTGAACGGAACCTCGATCACGCCGGCGCCCGAGCCGTAAATGATCACCTCGCCGCCAAACTTCAACAGCTCGCCATATTTCCCGGCATTTGCCGCGGCGTCGACCTCGATGATGACGTCCACGCCTTTGCCGGACGTCATCTCGCGCACCGTGGCAGTCACATCCTGCACGTTGCGATTGATGACCCACTCGGCACCGAGCCGGGACGCGAGCCTGCACTTCTCGTCGCTGCCGACTACGCCAATGACCCGCGCACCCGAAAACGCGGCCAACTGGGTCGCATAGCCACCTACCGCGCCGGTCGCACCGTAGACCAGCACCGTCTTGCCGAGCAGCCCGCCGCACGCGTACACCGCATACCAGGCCGTCAGCAGCGGAATGCCCAGCGACGCGCCCGTCTCGGTCGAAACGTTGTCGGGCAACGGCGCAACCTGGTCTTCGGGCAACGCGATCAGCTCCGCTGCCGTGCCGAACGGCCGGCGCCACTGGCCATTGATCGTCCAGACGCGCCGTCCGATCCACTGTTCCGGGACGCCGGCCCCCACCGCCTCGACAATGCCCGCGCCGTCACTGTGAGGAATGACGCGCGGAAACTCCATCGCAGGGCTTGTCACACCCGATCGCGATTTGACGTCGGAAGGATTCACGCCCGAGTGCGCAATGCGGACGAGGACTTCGCCCGCTTCAGGGGTGGGATCCGGTTCGTCGCCGACGACAAGAACGTCGTGAGCCGGGCCTTTTGACGAATAGTGGGCAGCCTTCATATCGATCGACCTCCAAGCCGGTTCGGTGAAGCGCAGTCGCATCCCTGCCTTGCGGCTCAATGCAATATTGAGCGCACTGCGTGATCCTTTGCTCGTGGACGCGCTTGTAGAAAAGTGACGATACCAGCGATCCGCTCCAGACTCGCCGACTACGCCACTGTACCAAGATTGCGCATGGCCTCGCGCGCCGGTTCGACGAACTGCGTCACGTGCGCGTTCGGATCGCGTCGCGGTTTGATGTCAGTGGGAAAAGGTTTTGCAGGCTGCGCGGGGCGGTGCCTGACCGCGCATCGCGACGGTCCAGCTCACGTCAAATAATTTCGGATAACGAGATATTTTTGACGAAAACGCGCGCCGCATCACGTGCGGCGACGATACGTTTCAGGCGCCAGCATGCCGGCGCCGATCACCACCACGCGGAAAGCATCGTGTCGCCAGGCTTCACTTCGCGACGCTTGCGTGGAACTCGGCAACAAAGCCGCCCGGGAACTGGACGATTGCCGCGTTACGACCGTCGGACGCGAACGGCGGTACGAGCACGGTGGCACCGGCCACCTTCACCAACAGTTCGAGAATCTCGAATGCCCGCGCGCCGATACACCGGGGCTCCCCGTCGACGCAGACTTCGCGGCACTCAAGGGAAACCGTCACTCGCCCGAACGTGTACATGATTCGCACTCGCTTATGCTGCTCCGCACCTTGCGCCGTCTCAGAAGCGACGCCCCCTGTTCCGCCAGCCGGACCCGCATCGATGCGGGTCCGGACGCTTGTACCCATCGTATGGCGCGGCAGGCGTGCCGGCCATTATCTATAGGTTTAATCGGGTAACGAGCGGCCCGGTACGGCTGCCGGCTTTCGCGGCAAGTTGTTGACCTCGGGCTTCAAAAAAAAACCGGCCCGTTTCGGGGCCGGCGAAGGAGTTCCGGACAATCCGGGGAGGATAAGTGCCGGAACCAGGGCAACCGCTTATGATCAAAAATCCACGTTACTGTCGCTGGTCCTGTTTCGTCACGTTTTTCATGCGCATGATCCGTTGAGGGGTCCGTTCCGACATGAATCGCAATACGTCGTCGAGTCGGACGTATCCGGTTCCAGCACGATCGATCTCCGAAAAATGGTCGCTGACCAAGCCCCAGCCAGCAGCCTTGGCTTGCTGCCGCGACAAGAGCCCGTTGGGATTGCCGTTGGTCGCGGCGGTGAATCGTTGCGCGATTTGGCTCTCCACGTCCTGCGTAACGGAGTTTTCCGATTGTTTGGGCGGCTGGACCCAGTCTTCTGGCGGGGGCGGCGGTTTCGGCAAATCGTCATAGGCAAATGCCACGCCGATGCTCGACATTGCGACGACAGTAGCCGCCGTGCCGGAAACAAGGAAAGTCACGATTTTCATAGCTATCCTCGCTTCGCTTACAGTAGGGAGCCGTCTGCGATACGCGCCGGCGACTGGTAATAGTTGTCAATCGCTTGTTTCAGTGGCACGCGCGACATCTCCGTGTTGTAAATCATATGCCCGCCTTCGAACCACTTGACGGGGATTCGGTCAGCCAGATTGACCCCTTCGAGGTCAAGCTCGGTTTGGAAGCCCGGCGTCGCAATATCCTCGTAGCCGTGGAGAATCAGCAGCTTGGCGTCCGGGTTGGCGGTCAGCACCGCCTGAATGTCGGTAATGCTCTGCGGATAAAAAGATTTGCTTCCCGTCCGCTGCCATGTCCAGTTGCGGATCGTTGCGTTGTTTAGCGGTTGGTAGCTTGACTTGGTCTTATAGTTGACGAAGTCAGGGAAGTACGTCTTGAGTTCGTTGAGGAAGGCTACGTTAATGTAGTCGTCCGCCTCGAAGCTGTTCCCTTTCGGCACCTTCATGCGGGCATCATAGCGGCCGAGGGTATAGCCCGAAACCAGCGTTCCCCTAAACGGCCCCGGCGTGTAGTTGAAGCTGCTGCTCCAGGTCGATGCGGGAATGCCGGTATAGTCCGCAATTCGATTCAGGACCGCCTGGCCCGCAGGACTTGCCGCGTACGCATTCCAATTGCTGTTCGGCTTGCCGTTCGAATTGAAGTACGTTTTGAAGGTAGCCTGGAACGTTGTTTTCGCCAGCGCGCGCAACTCGTTGAGATACTGCTCCTGGGTCTGTCCCGCACGCTTCACGGATTTTTTGAAGTAATCGGCCGCCATCGCGTAGGACGGGATGTATCCCTCACAGGTCACCCTTCCGCCCGTCATGTCGCAATTGGAATTGTAGTCAACGAGCGGCGAGTTGAGGATGAATCCCGCCAGGACTTTGGCTGGCTTACCGGATGGGTCGGGAGCATAACCGCTGGTACCCGCCTGCTCCAGCAGGTTGGCGACGATTGGCGTGCGGATGCCACCATAGGATTCGCCGTACAAATACTTTGGCGAACTCTGCCGATTGTATTTGTTCGTATAACTGGTGATGAAATCTGCGACCACCTGTGCATCGATGTCGGTACCCCACAGGTCACCGTTCTTGAGTGGGCCGATCGCCGTGGAAAGACCGGTACCCGGCGGATCGACGAAAACGATATCCGACTGATCGAGCAGGGAAATCGCATTGTCCTCAAACGGGAAACTGTCGGGTTGCTTTGTCGGGTCGGCCATGTTTGGCGCGTCAGACTTCAGCCGTTTCGGTCCCCACGAGCCCATGTGCAGCCAGATCGAGGCCGATCCGGGCCCGCCGTTCCATAGAAACGTGACCGGGCGATTCTCCTTGGGCAACGCGTCCCGCGTGTACGCCGTATAAAAGATCGCGGCTTCAGCTTTCCTGGCAGTTCCGTTTCCGTGATAGGCGATCAAGTGTCCAGCGCGGGCGACATACGGCAGGACCTTGCCGTTGATCGTAATGGTGTGCCGCTTGACCGACGCGTCCTCGTTGATCGCGGATAGCGCGATCGAACCGTCTTTTTTCGTATCGTAGATGTTGGCATCGTCCAGCACCTTGTCGGCAGGTGCGACCTTCGCAAATACAGCCAGCTCGGATTCCACTGACGCGGTGGTCGGGCTCGGCAGCGCAGTCGTCGGTGATGACGGAGCGACAGGCAGCGTGGTCATGCTGCCCAGGGTCGTAGACGATGTGTCATCGCCACCGCATGCGACCAGTGTTGCGGCTGCAAGCGTTGCGATCACGCTCCATGCCGGCATTCTTTTAGTCATTCGTTGATCTCCACAATGATTCGATTTAGTTGAAATATGATCAGCACTCCAAACTATAAGAATCCTCCTCAAAGACCTTCACCACGAACCCCACCGATTCGAGCGTGCCCGATTCGGTTTCCCCTGAGCCTGCTGCCGGTAACGCCACCGAATCTTCCGCTACTTCGCCACCATGACTGCCGCAACGTGCGCCTTCGGCACAACCGGCATCTCGAGCGTCGTGTTCGACAGATCGAGCGTAACGAGTGCTGTGCCCTGATAGCCCTCCAGCTTCAACTTGACCTTGCTGCCCGGCATCACCGTGAAATCTCGCGGCATCATCTCCAATGAGAAGCTGTAGTCGGTGTTCGGCGCGATTGTTTGCGCGACGTCCAGGCCCTTGTAGAAACGCGGGTTCGCCCAGCCATAGGTGACGTCATGCCCGTCCACCGACAGCGTTGCCTTGATGTTGGTCACCGCGGGTGTGAAGCGACCGCGCATCACCACCCGGATCGCACCCGCGTAGCGGGTCGCGTTCGCGAGGGGTTTCGTCTCATAAGTCACGGCCGCTGCCTTGCTGAAATCGACCGATACAGCCTGCGTGCCGTCCGTCGTGCTCGGCGTCAGCAATCCGCCTACGCGGCCGTTGTCGTGCAGGTAGTAGGACGTATCGACCGTCTTGGGCCATGCGTCTTCCTTGATGAAGAGTTCGCCCGTCGGAATGCAATCCCTCGTGCTGTGATCCGGGTTGTAACAGTGCCCAATCAGTGAATTGCTTGTGTCGCCTGGTTGGGGATTCAGTGTCGTGCCGGACGGGATGTCGCCAGCCGGTGTTTCACGCACGTAGGTGGGTTGCTTCTCGACGCCGTTGTTCACGCCGAACAGATAGCGCGAATACCACATCAAGATCTGCTTTTGCCACTCCTTCTGCCACGCGGGATCGTTATGATCGCGGCTATGCAGCCAAAGCTGAACCGGCTTCCTGGCACGATAGAGCGCGTCGTACAACTGCATCGCGTTCTTCGTCTTCACGTTATTGTCGGCTTGCCCCTGCGCGATCAGCGTCGCCGCCTGGATCTGGTCGACGAGCGACAACGTGTTGCGCGATTTCCAGAAGTCGTTGTACGCGTAAGTGCGGTCGTCGGAATCGGTCACCGCCTTGAGTCGCGCGGGTTCGCAGATCGACGCGCGCGCGGTCGACTGTTGCAGCTGCATGTAGGGACCCAGCTGAATCATGTCCCCCTTGACGCCGTTATAACGGAAATAGTCGTAGCCGCTGCTGATGCCGTCCACCGGTACGATTGCCTCGAGCCCCGGCACACCGGTAGCAGCCACCATCGTCGGCAACGTGCCGCCATAGGAGATCCCCTCCATCGCGACGTGCCCGGTCGACCAGGACGCCGCGACGGGTTGGCCTTGCGCGTCATAGCCCGGTGCAACGGGATCGCCGGTCAACCAGCGCACGACGCTCGCCATCGCCTCGCGCTCGGTGCGATCCATCACTGACCAGCAGCCATCCGATTGGTTGGTGCCGATCGAATCCGCGTAGACGATCGTGAAACCCATCCGCAAGTATTCCGCTTCGCCGAGGAATGGTGCACGCTGTTTCGTCGCGTAATCCGGATCGGCGTAATACACCGACGGCCGCACAATGACAGGGGTCTTGAGCCCCTCTGCCACCTCGGCGGGCTGCACGATGCGTAACGCGATCCGGTCCGGCTTGCCATCCTGATCCGTGTCAAACGGCGTTTGCACCATCACGTTCAGCTTGAGCGGCGGGCGCATCGACAGCCAGGGCAAAATCATGCCGTCGTCGACGGTGGGCCCGTCGTGTCCCGGATACAGCGTGGCCAGCTTCGGATAGGGTAGCCCGGTCGGCGAGCGTTCATATTGCGCGCCGACGTCTGCCACCGGCGTAGGTGGCGCAAAGGGTGCCGGCGCGGGTGCCGTCGTCACCGTACCGGGCTGTGTCGTCTGGCTCGGCATGCTTGGCTGATTGACGCCGCTCAACGTGCGCGGCGACGAGGTCTCGTCATCACCACATCCCGCCAGCTGGACTGCTACCGGTACGAGCAAAATCAGAAGCCGGATGCCGCGCATGAAAGATGGATGAATTCCCGCCCGCTGTGTTTTTTCCATATTTTTGTTTAATGTGTTTATAAGGACTGTTAAACAACATCGCTAGAGGCAATGTGAGAATCTGAAGCATTTCAAGCGGAATGAAACGGCATCACATTCGTACGACGCAACCAGCGTCGGCATGCGTGCCACCAACGTTTCCCGTGCGACGGTGGAGATCCGGATATCGGTCTCCTGCATGCCGGCAGTGGCGCGCTGAATGTGGGCAGCTGCGTATATCGGTCACCGCCTTCGTCGCTGCAGGCCCATCGACGACAGAGCGGAAACCGCGGTGCGGCATGCCCGTCCGTGGGTTGAGAAGATTGTAGGGAGCCCAATTCCGCAACGTCGGTAATATTTTGTAATAATATGTCGAGTAATCTTTACCGGATTTCGGATGGGTCAGCGCAAGTGACGTTCGCACCAGCGGCTTTCCGCCAACGTTCTCGCGCGAACGACGCCTCGTCAGAGATCCCCGCCGGCGACGCGCCGGATATCGCTCTGAACCATTTCACCCGAACATCGAGCCGATCGTCGACGACACGATTCCACACTGTCATCCGTTCGCTTTTCCGCTAGTCGGCGATGATTTTCGTGCAGATATGTGCAATGGATGGTGCAAATTTCGTCACATTCCGCCGGAATGTTGCGCAGTATTATCCACTTCGCTTCGGCTACCACGCGCTCGGACTGGGCCTAACCGCGCGCCATTTTCATGTATTGCCCCTCGTTGACCGATGCCCATCCGAATCCTGCTTGTCGAAGATGACGTCCGTTTATCCGCGCTGATCGTGGACTATCTGCGCAAGCATCAGTACGAGGTGGACACGCTGTTCGGCGGCGCCGACGCCGTCGCCACGATCGTCGCGAGTTGCCCCGACCTGGTGCTTCTCGACATCAACCTGCCGGGCAAGGACGGCTTCGATATTTGCCGCGAGGTACGCACGCACTATGACGGCACCATCATCATGGTGACGGCACGCGACGAAAAGTTCGACGAGTTGCTCGGCCTGGAACTCGGCGCAGACGACTTTCTCTATAAGCCGATCGAACCACGCATTCTGCTCGCGCGGATCAAGGCGCAATTTCGACGGCTACGAATGCATCCGGACAGCTGCGCGCCCGAAGCGTCCCAGCGATTGGTGTTCGGCAAATTCTCGATCGACCGGACGGATCGCAAGGTTCACCTTCCTGACGGCAGCGCGCCTCGCCTGACCTCAACCGAATTCGACCTGTTGTGGGCCCTCGCCAGCCGCGCCGGCGAGGTGGTCAGCCGGGAGGACCTGACGCGGCTGTTGCGCCGCATCGAGTTCGATGGCCTCGATCGCTCGATCGACTGTTACATCTCGAAGCTGCGCCGCAAACTGCGTGATGACGCGCTCGAACCGACGCGAATCAAGACGATCCGCTGCAAGGGCTATCAGTTCAGCAAACACGCGTGGGAATAACGCCGAATACGTGCTGACGCGTTGCGTCGCGTACCACCGGTGCAGCGCACGGCTGCACGCATCGATCGGCTGTCCACCGGCTGTTGCGCGTGTGCTGCCCCTTTCGCGCCGCCGGCCAGCCTTCCTCTGCCCTGTGCTCATACAACGCACCGGCCTGGGGGGGTACTGCAAACTCTCGCGGGCTGGTGGAGAATGCATGAGCCGCCGCGCGCACCGCATAATCAAGTGATTTAAGCCCAGGCGCGAGTGGCGGCCTGGGACAACCCGAACACGGGCAACGGCCCGGCACAATGAGCGGCTCGTCGCAGTCCGGCCGCGCCACGCCATCCAATACACAATAGTCCGACGTTCGGCCCGCCGACGCTCCCCGCGGCGGCCGAGCCCCTCACAGCAGCGGCAGCGTGAGCCGGATATGCTCGGCGAATGCAGCCGTCAGATGCGACGGCCGTTTCCGGTCAAATTTCAGCGTGATTCCTACAGCCGGTAACGGCGGCAACCGCGGATCGCCGTTGACGATCGCCAGGTCGGCCGGCACCGCCGTCTGCGTCATCACCGCGAACGCCTGCCCCGAGCGCACCAGCGCGATCAGCCCCGCGAGACTGCTGCTCGCATACGCGACCCGGTAATCGCGACCGGCGCGATTCAACGCTTCGCACGCCGCGATGTGATCGAGCGTATCGCGATCGGACAGCGCGAGCGGCAGCGGATCGAAATGCGCGGGCTCCAGCCCCGGATAGCCGATCCAGACCAGTTGCTCGCGGCGAATGATGTCGTCGTTCACCCCATCGTCCGGCAATGAAATCATCGCGAGATCGACCGCGCGCTTCTCCAGGTGTTCGAGCAGCCGCGGCGTCGGCCCGCACACGATTTCCACGATCGCCTGCGGATGCTGGCTCGAAAACTGCCGGAGCAGCGATGGCAGAAACACCTCGGCGTAATCGTCCGGGCAGCCGAACCGGATGGTGCCCGACAACCCCGTGCCGCACAGGTCAGCCATCGCCTCGTCGTGCAGCCGCAGGATCCGCTGTGCATGCACGAGCAGCCGCTCGCCCGGGTGGGTCAGCACCACGCCGCGGCCGGTGCGCTGGACCAACGGCTGGTCGACGATATCCTCGAGCCGCTTCATCTGCTGGCTGAGCGCGGACTGCGTGCGCCCGACGCGCGCGGCCGCGCGGCTGAGCGTGCGCACCTCGGCGATCACGACGAACGAACGCAGCAGGTCGATTTCAAGCGAAAGCCCCAAGGTATTAGCCCCTTTTCTAGCTCGCATAAGAACTATTCGTTTCCATCAAACCAGACGCGCGCCTAGACTGCAAGCGATCCCTGCCCTTGCCCGGAGAAGCCCGATGTCCCTGAACGACGACGCAACCTTCTGGCACAACGCCAGGCAGCACCTGGTCCGCTACGGCGGCACGTTCGAGCCGATGATCATCGAGCGCGCGAAAGGCAGCTTCGTCTACGACGCGGACGGCCGTGCGATCCTCGATTTCACGTCGGGGCAGATGAGCGCGGTGCTCGGCCACAGCCATCCGGACATCGTCTCCGTCATCAGCGAATACGCGGGCAAGCTCGACCACCTGTTCAGCGGGATGCTGTCGCGGCCGGTCGTCGACCTCGCGACACGCCTCGCCGACATCACGCCCGACGGGCTCGATCGCGCGCTGCTGCTCAGCACCGGCGCGGAATCGAACGAAGCAGCGATCCGGATGGCGAAGCTCGTCACCGGCAAGTACGAGATCGTCGGCTTCGCGCAGTCGTGGCACGGGATGACGGGCGCGGCCGCATCGGCCACCTACAGCGCCGGCCGCAAGGGCGTCGGCCCGGCCGCCGTCGGCTCGTTCGCGATTCCCGCACCGTTCACGTACCGGCCGCGCTTCGAACACAACGGCACCTACGACTTTCTCGCCGAACTCGACTACGCGTTCGACCTGATCGATCGCCAGTCGAGCGGCAACCTCGCCGCGTTCATCGCGGAGCCGATCCTCAGCTCGGGCGGGATCATCGAGTTGCCGGAAGGCTATATGGCGGCGCTCAAGCGCAAGTGCGAGGAGCGCGGCATGCTGCTGATCCTCGACGAAGCGCAGACCGGCGTCGGACGCACCGGCACGATGTTCGCGTGCCAGCGCGACGGCGTGACACCCGACATCCTGACGCTGTCGAAGACGCTGGGCGCCGGGCTGCCGCTCGCGGCCATCGTGACATCCGCGGCGATCGAGGAACGCGCGCACGAACTCGGCTACCTGTTCTACACGACGCACGTATCGGATCCGCTGCCCGCAGCCGTCGGCCTGCGTGTGCTGGACGTGGTGCAGCGCGACGGGCTCGTCGCGCGGGCCAACGTGATGGGCGACCGGCTCCGGCGCGGCCTGCTCGACCTGATGGAACGATTCGACTGCATCGGCGACGTGCGCGGACGCGGGCTGCTGCTCGGCGTCGAGATCGTCAAGGATCGCCGGACGAAGGAACCGGCCGACGGCCTCGGCGCGAAGATCACGCGCGAGTGCATGAACCTCGGCCTCAGCATGAACATCGTGCAGTTGCCCGGCATGGGTGGCGTGTTCCGCATCGCGCCGCCGCTGACCGTCAGCGACGAAGAGATCGACCTCGGCCTGTCGCTGCTGGAACAGGCGATCGCACGCGCACTGTAACGGCGCGCGGTAACACCCTTCCCCGCATGAAGCGATCCGTCGCGCCGGTTCGACCGACCGGCGCGACGGAAACGCAAACGTGTCGTCCGGATTCCCGCCCGATCAGCGCACGCCAGCCGCCCACGCCTCCGCATCCGCGCCGGCCGGAATGCGCATCGGGCTCGACGGATCGGTCGCCGCGCGCCACACCGCTTCCGCGACATCCTGCGCATGAGTGACCGGTCCCGACGGATCGAGCATGCGCGCGACCGCCTGCCCGACAAACTCCGCATACGCCTCGTGTTCGAAGCCGTGCATGTGCGCCCGCGCGTTGTCGCCGAAACGCGTGTCGGGCGCGCGGCCCGGCAGCACGAGATGCGTGCGCACGCCGAACGGTTCGAGTTCGACCGCCATCGATTCGGTGAACGCGTTGACCGCCGCCTTGCTGGCCCGATACGCGCTGACCAGCGGCAGTGCCTTCAGCGTGACGCTCGACGTGACGTTCACGACCACCCCGGCTCCGCGCCGGCGAAACTGCGGCAGCACCGCCTGCGTGACCGCGATCGTGCCGATCGTGTTGGTCTCGAACAGCGCGCGCACCGTATCGAGCGGCGTGAGTTCGGCCGGCGCGGCCGCGCCGAAACCCGCGTTGTTGACGAGCACGTCGATCGGGCCGGCTGCGTCGATCGCCGCGCGGATGCTGTCCGAGTTCGTCACGTCGAGCGCCAGCACGCGCAGGCGTTCGGACGGCGGCAGCACGTCCTCGCGCGGCGTGCGCATCGTCGCGACGACCTGCCAGTCGCGGGCCAGGAAATGACGGGCGATTTCGAGGCCGAAGCCGGAGGAACAGCCGGTGATCAGTACGGTCTTCATGCGAACTCCTGGGATGTGTGGGGCATGTGTCCGTACGATAGATGGCCAGATCCGTATTCGCTACAATTGAAAATCCGCTTTTCTTTTGCGAGAGTCCGGCGATGATCGATCCGCTGACCGAAGTCGTGACGCTGCTGCAACCGGGCGCGCGGCACTCCAAGTCCGTTCAATGCGCGAGCCCCTGGTCCGTCAACCGCGCGGTCGCCGGCGAGCCGTTCTATTGCGCGATCCTCGACGGCGGGTGCCGGATCGCGATCGACGGGCACGCGCCGATCGAACTGGTGCCCGGCGATTTCATCCTGATCCCGGCGGCCTACGGCATCGCGATGTCGAGCCTCGCGTCGCTGCCGCCGGGCGTCAAAACGGGCCCGCCGCTCATGCTCGACAGCGGCGAACACCGGGTCGGCGATCCGGGCAACCCGGTCGACACGCGCATGATGGTAGGCCACTGCAGCTTCGGCTCGCCCGACGCGGCGCTGCTGGTGTCGCTGCTGCCGCAATTCGTGCACGTGCGCGGCGAACCGAGGCTGACCACGCTCGTGCAACTGGTGCGCGACGAATCGCGTGCGCAGCGGCCCGCACGCGAGATCGTGCTGTCGCGCCTGCTGGAAGTGCTGCTGATCGAGGCGTTGCGGTTCACGGCCGGCACGAATGCGTCGCCCGGCCTCGTGCGCGGACTCGCCGACAGCCGCCTCGCGGCCGCGATCCGCCGGATGCACGAACGCCCCGCGCATCCGTGGACGATCGTCGAGCTGGCGAAGGAAGCGGCGCTGTCGCGCTCGACGTTCTTCGAACGCTTCAGCCGCGCGGTCGGCGTCGCGCCGATGGAATACCTGCTCACGTGGCGCATGGCGCTCGCGAAGGATCTGCTCCGCCGCAACGAAGGCCGCATCGCCGAGATCGCGGGGCGCGTCGGCTACAGTTCCGCGAGCACGTTCAGTGTCGCGTTCACGCGGCATGTCGGGCGGCCGCCGGCGCGGTACGCGCGTGATGAACAGGTGGTGGTGAACGAGGTCAGCGATGCACCAGCACGTTGACGAGCTTGCCGAACGGATCGCGCACATAAAAGCGCCGCACGCCCCACGGCTCGTCGACCGGGCCATATTCGACGGAAATGCCCGCCTCATGCACACGCACGAGCGCTTCGTCGAGATCGTCGACCTCGATCGACAGGTCGGGCGTCGGCGTGCCCGACCCGCCTTGCGACGCAAAGCTGATCTGCACGTCCATCTGCTCGGCATTGCCGTAGGTCGCGATCCAGCCGTGGTCCATCAGCAGGTCGAGGCCGAAGATCTGCTGATAGAAGCGCTTCGCGTCGTCGACCGAGCGTGTGTCGATATTGGCGACGATCCGTTTGACTTTCATCGGGTTCCTCCGCGAGCCGGGCCGTATCGCGAAGCTACACCGGAACCGCCCGCGCAACCAGCGGCTCAGCGCCCGGCCGCCTCCATCTCCGCGCGCCGGGCTCGCGTGGCCCGCTCGCCCGGCTTGCTGGCCAGCCACACGCCGATCGCGACGACAACGATGCCGAGGTAAGTCGACAGCTGGATGCTGTCACCGAACATCCACGCGGCCCAGGTCAGCGTCACGGGCGGTTCGAGATAAACGAGGGTCGCCACGCGCGTCGCGGGCATGCGCTTGAGCAGTGCCCACAACGTCAGGTACGCCATGAAGGTCGAGAACACCGTCAACCACACGACGGACACCCAGACATTCGGCTGGGTCGGCACGTGCAGGTCGCCCGTGACGATCCCGCACACCGCGAACAGGACGAGGCTGACGCCCCCCTGCACGAACAGCGGCAGAAACAGCCCGTCCTCGTTGCTGCGCGCGGCCGTCAGCGCGCGCCGCCGCTGATAGATCGTCGCGACCGACAGCCCCAGCGCGGAAACCAGCGGCAGGATGTACATGACGATGCTGACCGACCCGGTCGGCAACGCGTATTGCCCGCTGATCACGATGCCCACGCCGACGAATCCGGCGACGAGCCCGACCCACTGCCGCACCCCGCTGCGCTCGCTGCCCTCCAGCGTCGTTATCGCTGCCGTGATGAGCGGTTGCAATGCGGCGATGACCGCCGCGATGCCCGGCGGCAGACCATGCTGAATGGCCACGTAAACGCAGCTCAGATACAGGAACTGCGACAGGAAGCCGATCACCGCGTGATAGCGGATTTTTTCCAGCGTCAGACGCCCGAGCTGCCGGTTGAGGACGATCGCCAGGCACAGCGTCACGAGCAGGAAACGCCAGAACAGCAGGTTGAACGCGCCGGCCGTCTCCGCGCCGAGCTTCGCGCCGATGAAGCCCGAACTCCACGACAACACGAAAACAAGCTGGATCAGGAATAGCTGCATGGGCGAAGGCGCTCAGGATGTTGCCATGGACAAGCGGGTGTCTTTCAGGTCCTCGACCCGGATCGGTGCGAGCCCGAGGCGGTGGTACTGCATCTCGGCGTCGTCCCTGAGGCTGCGCCGCAGGGCCAGCCAGTTGACGATGGTGCGCGGAATGCCGTCGTCCGACGCGAGATGCCAGAAGCCGTTATCGTCCTCGCGCGTGTACGGGCAATGGAACGACAGCACCAGCGACATGCGACGCCCCGCCGTTACCGGCTCGACGCCATGGAACAGCTTGCTGCCGTAGATGAGCAGCGCATCGCCCGCCTTGTCCAGGTTCGCCGTCTTCACATGCGTGCGCGCCGGGTCATGCCGGTCGAATGTCTCGGCGGTCGATTCGTAGAACAGAAAATTGCCGCCGGCATAGTCGGATCGATCCGACAGCACGATATTCAGCACGAAGCTGGTGCCGTCCGTGTGCCACATGCCCAACTGTTCCTTGCCGTCGTGCTGCGCCGTCGGATAGTAATAGTTGAACTGCGACCGCGCATTGACCATCGGATACGGGATCAGCGGCGCGCCGGCGAGACGCGACAGCCTCAACAGGAACGCGCGGTCGTGCATCATGTCGTCGATGAACCGCGAGCGGTTCGTCACCGCGCGTACCCGCTTCGAGATGATCCAATTGCTGCTCGACGCGCTGCCTTCCAGCGCCCGGCCGATCTCGCGCAACGCGGCGATCGCGTCGTCGGTGAACAGCCCGCGCAGGCTGCACACCGCATTGAGCGCGCTCGTGCGCGTGCCGCGCATCGGCTCGTCGCCGTAGCCGAGATCGTCGAGGTTGCGGCGATATCGCAACTCGTAGCCGTCGCGCAGGCAATCGCTCGTCCAGCGCATCGGTTCCGTCGACGCGTCCAGCGTGCCGTCGACATTCGCGCCGCCGGCGAGCGACGTCTGCAACGCAAGCCTCACCCGGTCGAACCCGCGCGCAAACACCGGCAATGCATTCCCCTTGTTCATCGCGTGCCTCGCTTTCGCCGTTGCGGCGTTCAGCCCTTGAACTGGGCGATCTGGTACACGACGCTGCCATCCCCGCTGCGCAGCTCGTCGATCACGCGGCAATTGCCGTGACTGGCACGCACGTGGCGAAATTGCTCCGGCGTGTATTTCAGGCAGATGTTGGTGATCAGATGCCCGTCGGCGCCGGCTTTCGACACCGGCTGCAACGTGACCGCGACATGGAACTGGTCGCCGAGCAGGTTGAGCCGGACGATCGAAACATGATGCTCGCCGAGCGGCTCGAAGCCCTGCTGCCGGCTGACGATCTCGGAGAACCGCACCATGTTCTCGTTCCGGTAGAAGTTGTAGATCGGCTCTTCGCGGCCATCGACGAGCAGTTGCATCTCCGACACGACGTAGGTCGACTTGCCGCCGAGATTGCGAATCAGCCGGCCGATCGTCACGGGCAATTCATTGCCCTCCTGGAAACCGAGCATCGTGATCAAGGTCACGTCCTGGCCCAGGTCGATGTGATCCCACTGCACGTTCCGATAATCGTCGGCGATGTAGTTGAAGCAGCCGGGTGTCTTCAGGAACGGCATGATCGCGTGCCGCATCGCGTCTTCCGACGATTCGTTGATGTCGACGGCCGTGTAGCGCAAATGGTCCGGCCCGCCGCCGCTGACGGCCTTCATCAGTTCGGTCGTCTTGACCGGCTCCGGCCCGAGTTCGATGTAGTGCACATCACGGCCGCGCGACAACGTCGCAAGACGTTCGCTCAACGCGCCGATCGCTTCCCGCAACGATCCCTTGCCGTCGCGGTCCGCGCACAGCGCCGGACTCCGCACGCCCAGTTCGTTCAGGTTCCGCATCAGCGAAAAGACTTCGCGCCCTGCCTCCCTGCGCTGCGCGCCATCGTCATGCCGCGCCAGCGTCGAATACTTTTCGTGATTCTCGACCGTCCACACCGACTCCGCCTTCAGCTTCCTGTCCCGCACCAGCGCATCTACGACAAAATCATTGATAGACATGAAATCGTTCCCCGGATACGTGTCACGCTTGATCGACCTGCCTGCATTCGTCTGCCTGTTGACCCGAGGATAGGGACGCTTAATAATTCCGTCAATCGACATTACGTGAATCACTAATTCGGAAAATCAGAATCATGCCGCGCACCCTGGACGTCGATCTGCTACGTACCTTCCACGCCGTCGCGAAGCTCGGCCGCTTCAAGGACGCGGCCGTCTATGTGAACCGCAGTCCGTCGTCGGTCACCGCGCAGATCCAGAAGCTGGAAGAGATGGTTGCGCAGCGCTTGTTTACGCGTAACAACCAGTCGGTCGAACTCACGCAGTACGGCCACAAGCTGCTCGGCGACACCACGGAATTCCTGTTGAGCCACGACCGGCTCGTCGAATCGCTGTCGCCGCAGATGCTGACCGGCAAGCTGCGGCTCGGCATCCCCGATTCGTACGCGGCGCACTTCATGGCCGAGTTCCTGCCGCGCTTTGCCGCCGACCGGCCGTTGCTCGAACTGACCGTCGAAGCGCGCTCCAGCGAGGAACTGCAGTTGCTGTTCGCGCGCGGCCAGTTGGACATCACGATCGCCGTGGTACCGAAGGCACTGCCGCACGGCGAGCTGCTCAGCAAGACCCATCCGGTCTGGGTGGCCGCGCGGACGTTCAAGTTCAACCCCGACGCGCCACTGCCGATCGCGGTGCAATTGCAGGGATGCCCGTACCGGGACACTGCGCTGAACGCGCTGAAGAAGGAGCGGATCGCGCACCGGATGCTGCTCGAGAGCGCGAGTTCGCCGGCGGTCGAAGCCTGTATCGCCAACGGCCTCGCGGTCGGCCTGATCGAGCACGATCGCGTGTCCGGCAACCTGACGAGCCACGTCGCGGGGATCGTGCTGCCCGATCTGCCGCCGCACCTGATCTATATCCTGACCGACGACGGCAATCGCGCCGCACTGCATCTGCGCGACGTGCTGAAGAGCACGTTCAGGATCGGACAATGAAAACAGGGCCTCGAAAGGCCCTGTGTGAGTCGGTCTTGCGTTGGCTCTTCAAAACGGCAGCGGCTATTTATTGCGCGTCCAGCAACGCGGGTTTGTTCGTCGTCACCCACACCTTCACGTCGGTCATGAGCGCCGTCGCACTGGCAAGACATTCATTGACCGCGGACGCTTGAACCACGTCTCCGGAGTAGTCGGACAGATTGCGCTGCTTGCGCAGCGCGTCGAGCACAATCATGCGAGCGACCGGCAGACCGATCGTCTGCGGGAGTGTCTGGATCGCTGTCTGGTGATGTCCCGGCCGGCTCGTCATCGTGCGAAAGCCGTTTGCATGCAACGCCAGCATCGCGAGTTGCATGATCGCCTTATAGGCCGCGTCAAAGCGGTTTTCGTTGCTCAATCCCGCAAGTTGCGCATCCGCCAGATTTCGCTGCGCGGCGGCGAACAGCCGCATCGCCTGTTCCCGGTCCGGCTGGACCGCGTCGAGGCTAACGCCGAGTAAGTTCTGCAAGGTCATCGTCGCTACCGATCAAGAAGATCTTGGGTTTTCCAAGCACGTCCCGCAAGAATGCGTCGTGCCCGTCGACACCGGCACGAAACTCGTCGGGTGACAGTACCTGGGGATTGATATCCCGCCCCAATGTCGCTTGAGCATCGTAAAGCATCCCTACCACCGCAGCGAACCCGACCGAACCGATCACCATCACGTCGACATCGCTGTCCGCCGTCTCCTGGCCGCGCGCGACCGAGCCGAACACGAACGCCACGGCGATTTGCTCGGCGCAAGGCAGCAGTGCTTCAGCCAGCACGTCACCCATGCCCGAGGTCTTTCGCATGATCGAAGCCAGCTCCTCATAGATCGGACAGCTTCGATTGGCGCGATAAACCACCTGATTGCCCTGTCGATCCCGGCTCAAGATGCCGGCTTCGGCCAGTTTGCTCAGTTCCTTGTGCAGCGTACCGGGGGTTGTGCCCGTCAAACGGGCAATTTCGCGAACGTGCAACGCCTGATCAGGCCGCAACAGGAGCAGGCCCAGCACACGGCGCCGGTAGTCGCTAAATAGGGTCGGGGCGATGGATCGTAGCATGATTGGCTACGATTGTAGCCGAATTGGCTACGATATGTTGTTACGCCGAATGCGCTTGTCGGTCCGGATCGGCAAGTTGAATGTAGCCGATTCGGCTACGATCGAAGCTGAATCAGCTACACAATCTCTGCAAACCTGTGTTCCAAAGCGTCACAAGACGAAGACCACGCCAATCAGATCAGCACCGCCGCCGACCCGTTGCAGGCCGGCGGCGTCAACCATCAACCGCCGAGATAAGCCTGCTTGATCCGGTCGTTCGCGAGCAGGTTCGCGCCCGTATCGGCGAGCACCACGCGCCCCGTTTCGAGCACATACCCGCGATCGGCCACACCCAGCGCCTTGTTCGCGTTCTGCTCGACGAGGAACACCGTCACGCCTTCCTCGCGGATCGTCCGGATGATGTCGAAGATCTGCGCGATCACGAGCGGCGCGAGGCCGAGCGTCGGTTCATCGAGCAGCAACAAACGCGGCTTGCTCATCAGCGCGCGGCCGATCGCCAGCATCTGCTGCTCGCCGCCCGACATCGTGCCGGCCCGCTGCGTCGCGCGTTCCTTCAAGCGCGGAAACAGCTTGAACACATGCTCGGTGCCTTCGTCGATCTCATGACGGCTCGCGAAGAACCCGCCCATCTTCAGGTTCTCGAGCACCGTCAGGCTCGGAAACACGCGCCGCCCTTCCGGCGAGATCGCCATCCCCTGCCGCATGATCTGGTGCGTCGACATCGCGGTGATGTCCTTGCCCTCGAACAGCACGCGGCCCGACGATGCGCGCGGCGTGCCGCACACGGTCATCATCAGCGTCGTCTTGCCGGCGCCGTTGCTGCCGATCAGCGTGACGATCTCGCCCTTGTTCACCTCGATCGACACGCCCGCGAGCGCTTCGACCGCGCCGTAGTGCGTATGGACCTGTTCCAGCTTCAGCATCACTCTTCCCCCAGATACGCCTTGATCACGCGCGGGTCGTTGCGGACCGCTTCCGGCGTGCCGATCACGATCGGCCGGCCGTGCTCCATCACGAGGATGCGGTCCGACACGCCCATCACGAGGCTCATGTCGTGTTCGATCAGCAGCACCGACACGCCGAACTCGCGGCGCAGCTTGTCGATCAGGTGCTGCAGCTCGATCTTCTCCTGCGGGTTGAGACCGGCCGCCGGCTCGTCGAGCATCAAGAGACGCGGCTCGGTGATCATGCAGCGCGCGATCTCCAGACGCCGCTGATGCCCGTACGACAGCGTGCCGGCCGGCCGGTTGGCGACCGACTTCAGCCCCATCCGTTCGAGCCACACGGCCGCGCGTTCGAGCGCTTCCTTCTCGGCGCGGCGATACGCGGGCGTCGAGAACAGGCCGGGCAGCAGCCCTGCCTTCACCTTGCGATGCTGCGCGACGAGCAGGTTCTCGACGACGGTCAGCGACTTGAACAGGCGGATGTTCTGGAACGTGCGCACCAGGCCCTTCAGCGCGATCTTGTGGCTCGGCAGCCCGGCGATCTGGTGGCCGTCGAGCTCAACCGCGCCGGAAGTCGGCTTGTAGAAGCCGCCGACGCAGTTGAACACCGTGGTCTTGCCCGCACCGTTCGGCCCGATGATCGCGAACACCTCGTCGCGGCGCACGTCGAAATCGATGCCGTCCACCGCGAGCAACCCGCCGAAGCGCATCTGCAGCCCGGCGACCTTCAACAGTTCTGCATTCGCACTCATTGGGGGAGCTCCACGTGGGGACGGCTCGCGGGCAGCAGGCCCTGCGGACGCCACATCATCATCAACACCATCACGAGACCGAAAATCAGCATCCGGTACTCGGCAAAGCCGCGCGCGACTTCCGGCAGCACGGTCAGCAGGATCGCCGCGAGAATCACGCCGAGCTGCGAGCCCATCCCGCCGAGCACGACGATCGCGAGGATCAGCGCCGACTCGATGAAGGTGAACGATTCAGGATTCACGAGGCCCTGACGCGCCGCGAAGAACGCGCCGCCGATACCGGCGAACGACGCGCCGAGCGTGAACGCCGACAGCTTGATGCGCGTCGGGTTCAGGCCCAGCGAACGGCACGCGATCTCGTCGTCGCGCAGCGCTTCCCACGCACGGCCCATCGGCATGCGGATCAGGCGGCTCGTCACGAACAGCGTGAAGCCGACCAGCACCAGCGCGATCAGGTACAGGAAGATCACCATGTGCTCGCCGCTGTATTCCAGCCCGATCAGTTCATGGAAGGTCTTCGCGCCTTCGACGCTCGCCGAGCGCGCCATCTCGAAGCCGAACACCGTCGGCTTCGCGATGCCCGAGATGCCGTCCGGGCCGCCCGTGAGGCTCGTCAGGTTGTTCGCCATCAACCGGATGATTTCGCCGAAGCCGAGCGTGACGATCGCGAGATAGTCGCCGCGCAGCCGCAGCACCGGGAAGCCGAGCAGGAAGCCGAACGTCGCCGCCGCGATCGCGGCCAGCGGCAGGCACTCCCAGAACGACAGCCCGAAATACTGGTTGAGCATCGCGTACGTATAGCCGCCGACCGCGTAGAACCCGACATAACCGAGATCGAGCAGCCCCGCGAAACCGACGACGATGTTCAGCCCGAGGCCGAGGATCACGTAGATCAGCGCGAGCGTCGCGACGTCCACCGCGCCGCGCGAACCGAAGAACGGCCACACGAGCCCGACCGCGAGCAGCACCCACACGACCACGCGCTGCTGCTGCGCGCCCATCGCGGGCACTGCCGGCAGCTTCACCGCCGATTTCGCGCGCATGAGCCACGGCTTGAACAACTGGAACAGGAACACGGCCGCGACCGCGATCCACACCGGCCGCCAGTGCGGCGTCAGCACGACCTGATAACCGTCGAGCTGCAGTTGCAGGCCGAGCACGGGGATCGTGAGGATCGCCGTCAGGAACGCGGCGGCCACGGCATTTTTCAGCGCCTGGCCGAACGATGCGTCGGCGGCCGGGCGGCGAACGGAAATGACAGTACTCATCTGCGTCTCCCTCAAACCTTTTCGATGTCCGACTTGCCGAGCAGGCCGGTCGGGCGGAAGAGCAGGATCAGCACGAGCAGGCCGAACGCGACGACGTCCTTGTACTCGGCCGGCATGTAGCCTGCGGCAAAGGTTTCAGCGAGGCCGAGCAGCACGCCGCCGAGCATCGCGCCCGGGATGCTGCCGATCCCGCCGAGCACTGCGGCGGTAAACGCCTTGATGCCCGCGACGAAGCCGATATACGGATTCAGCTTGCCGATCGTCAGCCCGATCAGCACGCCGCCGACGGCGGCCAGCATCGCGCCGAGCACGAACGTGAACGAGATCACGCGGTTCGTGTCGATGCCGAGCAGGTTCGCCATCTTCATGTCCTCGGCGCATGCGCGGCACGCACGGCCCATCCGCGAATGCCCGATGAACAGCGTGAGCGCGATCATCAGCACCACCGTCACGCAGACGATCATCAGGCGCGAATACGGGATGGTCACGTCGAAGTCGCCGCCGAGATGGATGTCGAACGCGCCGGAGATCAGCACCGGCACGGACACGTCGCGCGCGCCCTGGCCGATCTGCACGTAGTTCTGCAGGAAGATCGACATGCCGATCGCGGAGATCAGCGGCACGAGGCGCGGGCCGCCGCGCAGCGGCCGATACGCGACGCGCTCGACCGCGAAGCCGTACAGGCCCGTGACGATCACCGACACGATCAGCGCGGCGCCGAGCACGAGCGGCAGCGGATAACCGGCGGAGACGCCGATCGCGGTCAGGGTCACGAGGCCCACGTACGCGCCGATCATGTAGATCTCGCCGTGGGCGAAGTTGATCATGCCGATGATGCCGTAGACCATCGAATAGCCGATGGCGATCAGCGCATAGATCGCACCCAGCGTCAGGCCGTTGACCAGCTGCTGGGCGAATTGAGGAAAGAAGTCAGTCATGTGCGGGAAGCTCCCGTTGGCGCTGTGCCGCAGGCCGCGACCGGATCACGGCGCGACCGCGCGCAACGCACGGTGTCGTCTCGGACCGCCCGTCAGCCGCGGAACGGCCAAATGCGCACGCGCCCTGCCCGGGTCACGGGCAGAGCGGGTGCGCGGGGCGGGTACTCCGTTTTTAGTTGGCGGCGGTCTTCGTCGCGTCCTTGTGCCACGTGTAGACGACGAACTTGAACGCCTTCAGGTCGCCCTGCGCGTCATACGCCACCTTGCCGATCGGCGTGTCGAACGTCGTCTTGTGCATGTACGCGGCGACCTTGGTCGGATCGGTCGTCTTTGCGCCAGCGATCGCGTCGGCGATGATCTTCACCGCGGCGTACGACGGCATCTGGAACGGGCCGTTCGCATCGCGCTTCTTGTCCGCGAACGCCTTCACCAGTGCTGCGTTGGCCGGATCGGCCGTGAAGTCGGCCGGCAGCGTGACGAGCATGCCTTCCGAAGCCGGGCCGGCGATTGCCGTCACGTCCTTGTTGCCCACGCCTTCAGGCCCCATGAACGTTGCCTTCACGCCCTGCTCGCGCGCCTGGCGCATCAGCAGGCCCATTTCCGGGTGGTAGCCGCCGAAGTAGACGAAATCGACGCCTTGCGACTTCAGCTTCGTGATGATCGCCGAGTAATCCGAATCGCCGGCGTTGATGCCTTCGAACAGCACGACCGGGATCTTCGCGGCTTCGAGGTCCTTCTTCACCGACGACGCGATGCCCTGGCCGTACGACTGCTTGTCGTGCAGCACCGCGACCTTCTTCGGCTTCACGTTGTTGATGATGTACTTCGCGGCGGCCGGGCCTTGTTGGTCGTCACGGCCGATCGTGCGGAAGATGAAGTGACGCTTCTTGCCTTCGGTCAGCTGCGGCGCGGTGGCCGACGGCGTGACCATCACGATGCCTTCGTTCTCGTAGATGTCGGATGCGGGGATCGTCGAGCCCGAGCACACGTGACCGATCACGTACTTGATCTTCTGGCTGACGATCTTGTTCGCGACGGCGACGGCCTGCTTCGGTTCGCATGCGTCGTCCATCATCACGACTTCGAACTTGTTGCCGCCCGCACCGCCTGCTGCGTTGATCTGTTCGATCGCGGTCAGCGCGCCGGCCTTCACCATGTCGCCATATTGGGCGACCGAGCCGCTCATCGGACCAGCGATGGCGATCTTCACGGTTTCCGCTTGCGCGGTGGCGGCGCCGGCGGCGAACAGCACGGCGGCGACGGAAATGGACGTAAGACGGGACAGCGTCATCTGGGAGCTCCTCGATGTTGTTTAGTCATACGGGCAAAGGCGGCATGACTTGCGCAATCGAACAGCACCCGGGGCGAGGACATGAGACACGCCCGAGACACATAGAAGACGGAACTCCAGCGGAATGTTGCGTAGCGGGGCCCGGCTCTTGCAGTCCCCGAAGGGGACGTCTGGTTCGGAAAGACATCATCGTGATGCGTCTTGCATTGCGCAAGCGTTTCGCCTGCCCCGCTTGCCAAACCGCTTGATCGGAGGGATGGTCCGACAGCCGTTGGCAAGGCAGTCGAAATTATATGGGCGTTTTTAAATCGTCTGTCAAAAATGCCGGTCGACTGAGGGAAAACACGTAGGGATGAGGTGGGAGTCGGTAGCAATGACGGCGCAACCTTTCGACTCCGGCAGCGGTTGACGGGAGTGCAATCTGGTTGCTATCGGTGGGGGTGTTCGGGCGCTGTGCCTTGGTGGGTATGACGTCAGCTGACAGGTGGTCATGTTCGGCGTGCTTCGGGCCGGTAAAGGGCCGTATCGTCGCGGTTTAATCGACTGAGGATTGATTTGGTGAGCACCATTGAGGTGCGTTGGATGGGGGCGCTCAAACATACCGTTTGCCGACGGTTTCCTTGGTTCCGAAAGCTCACAGTTATTAATATGAAATAATATGGGTTCGCCTCTGCAATCCAGCCAGCCTCCCCGCGAATCGCGTCCGCCGCGCTTCGTCGTCGCTTCAGGGCCGTTTCGACGGCCGTTCGTTGCCCAGCCGCCAGCCAGTGATCTGCCGTTTTTTTCCATGCACATCACCTGATTTGGATCTGCGATGAATCATTCCTTCTGCTTGTCTTCCGCCGCCGCGATTGCGTGTGCACTTTCTGTTTCCGCCGCCGATGCTTCGGGGCGCGATACGCTGACCGATCGGTCGGCCGGGGCCAATGTGTTTCGCGCAGAGCGTCGTGCTGCCGCCCGTGACGATGGGCACGCGGCACGCGCGAATCGTCGCGTGCAGTACGCCGCGCCCGCCAAGCGCGGCCCGTTCGATACGCCCGATACGCGGCCGCTGCGTGTTTCGGGCGATGCGCTTGAGCCGCAGCCCTCTCGTGCGCATGAATCCGATTGGGACTTGCCGCCAAACCGTGTCGCGCTCGGCGCGGGCGGCAGCGATAGCCTCGGGCGCGCATTGCCCGGAACCGAACAGCGCGAGCAGAACTGGAATGAATATCTGCGGGCTAATGGTTCAAAGTCGGCTGGTAGCGGTAGCTCGTATGCGCCGACGCGGCCGTACGATGCCGCGCGGGGTCCGCATGGTGCACCGAATCCGTTCGATCCTTCGGTGCCGCAGCCGGAGACGCGTACGTTTTTCGACAACGGCGCGGGCACGCATTGCACAGCGACGGGTGGCGCGGGGACGTCGCGGTCGTCTTGCAATATCGCCTGGTGATGCGTGGCGTCGGGCGGTAGCCGCTGCCCGGCGCGCTGCGCGACTTCGCGCAGCGCGGCCGCATCCTGCGGCGTTGCCTGTTACAACTGCTTGATGACCAGCCTTCCCGGCTCAATCGTGATCTGCACCTTTCGGCCCGGGATAAAACGCGCATCGTTGACGAGCCACATTCCGCCGATCTTCATATACGGATAAAACGTATCCGGCCTGATGTGCATGCGTTTCGGTACACCCCAGGATTCCTGGATCGTTACGAAGCGTTCCGTGATCGGGGGTCGTGCTTTATCATTCGCCTTAGCCATGGGCAACTCCTTGAAAGTTGGCTGTGGTTAGCGGGTCGTGAGTGTTGGTAGCACTTGCGGCCCGCGCTCGTTTACCGCGGTGTGTTGGTGGTTGGGATTCCTCCTTTGTTGGTGGTTCGGTGGCAACGGTACTTCGACAGCAGATCAGAGTATGTGGTGCATCCATCCGCGCGCGATGTCCACGCGATCATCATCAGTTGGACATCACCTATTAGACCATCTTTGATACTCAATGTTTGTGGATTGGGTGCGCGTTAGCCATTCGGTATAGGTGCGCAATTGGGTCATAACTCTGGGTTATTGCAAGCGCCGATGACGAAAGAACAAGAAAGTCAATTAGGGCGAACGTTGGACTGCCTTAGGGCGCGACACATCAGAACATGACGATTCGAAACTGTTTGGACTCAATCACATGGACCTGCGCCGATACGATGTAACTATCACTTAACCTTTGTCGTCGTTCGGGCACACTTGAAGTTCCTCGCCGGAAACGGTGCTTTCTCATCTCTTGTAGATCGCAATGATCTGCCGTCACCTAGAGCCTAAAGTGGTCGCTACGAGGTAGCACCAACCGATCTATTTCCAGTTCGCTCGGCCGGCCAACAGTGGAAGTAGACATTTTCGCCGACTGCATATCACACCAACCTGACCACCTCTATCCGAAAAATCAAGTACTTACGTACGATCCGCACTACACCTGCCAGATAGTTCGCACTCGGCCTCTTAGGTTCTGTCTGTCAGCGAGAAAGAAGGGTTTCACCGGAACAATCTGCTGAGCTATGATCATGGAGCACGCATGAAATATAAGCAAACATTCCCGGGGCACCATGAAAGACAACAAAACTTCGAAAGCAGGCGACAAACTGGAGCAACTGACGGGTGTAGTAGCGTATGCCTTGCAGAGAGACATAAACGAAGCCGAAACACGCCACAAAGTTATCAACTTTATTATTCACGACTTCCTTTCATGGCCGAAAAACCGGGTTGTCGTCGAGGAATTTATCGCGCCGGGCTTCGCAGACTACGTTCTTAAAAAGACAAACGGTGATGACCTGCTTTTCATCGAAGCAAAAAGAGCTGGCGTATTCTTTGAATTACCGATACCTCACACATCCGACGAAACATCCTGCTACATCTCAATCGCCAAGTTACTAAGCAATTCAAACATAAAATCAGCGATGCAGCAGGTTAGAACATACTGCTTCGATAGCGGTTGCGAATATGCATGCGTCACCAATGGATTGGAATGGATTTTCTTCAAAACATTCGAAAAGGGAAAACGATGGGAATCGCTACAGGCGTTCGTTGTGCGGAGCCTCGATTTCTTCGCACAGGAGTACACCAAGGCGATAAACAATCTGTCTTTCGTTGCTATCACTGAGCGCTCGTCTCTACCGACACTGCTTAGCAGCGCACCTCCGAAAGATCGAAACGTCCATTACCCGAAAGAGAAAATATCATCTTATTCACACACAATTACAGCAAACCGTCTTGCTGTAAAGCTTCGCCCAATCGTAAATAGATATTTTGGTGTAATTAAGGACGACGACACTGAATTCATGGAGCGATGTTATGTGTCGCAGCGAGAATACGTGGGCACCTCAGACGGAATGCGATCATTAATCCACGACTCACTCTCGCCGTTTTTCGAATCTTTCGGTGTTCAGCAGCTCGAAGATACCGGAAAAGGCGGCCGCCTCGGAGGGCGATTAACAAAAAATCTGAAGCAAAGCCGCAAAGGCGAAGTATTGGTTCTGTTTGGTGGAAAGGGGGCTGGAAAGTCCACATTCATAAAGCGCCTTCTACATCACAACGCTCCGCGCTGGCTGCGGGACCATGCTGCTATCGCAATCATCGATTTACTTAAAGTACCAGAGGATGTCGCAGTCATCAGGTCCGCGATCTGGGAAGGGTTAGTTAAACAACTTGACAAAAATAGCTTACTTAATTCAGATCGAGACACATTAACACGCGACCTGTTTTCAGATCGTTTTTCGACTGCGCAAAAGCAGGATCTCGCAGGACTTGCGATAGCATCTGAAGCATATAATTTAAAGCTAAATTCACTAATTGCGATCTGGAAGCACGATATGGCCTACTGCGCAGAGCGATTAGTTAATCACCTCTCCACAAAAGATCGTGGCGCAATCGTCGTCATTGACAACACGGACCAATACTCATCAGAAGTTCAAGATTTTTGTTTTTCATCCGCACAGGAAATATCGGAACGCCTTAAATGTGTGACTTTGATATCGATGCGTGAGGAGCGATTTTTTGACTCAAAAATTCATGGAGTTCTCGACGCCTTTCAGAATTCAGGTTTCCATATTAGCTCCCCCCGCCCCGCGGAAGTGTTCAAGAAGCGTCTCGATTATACTGTATCAGTTCTAGAAAAACGCGGACTCGACGAGGATGACGAGCTTGACAAAACTGCACTTGATTTTATAAAAGACAGCGGCACTTATCTTAAAATACTAAGCCGAGAATTTTCAAGCGACAGTTCGCCACTCAATAATTTCTTAACCGCTTGTGCGCACGGCGATATACGCCTTTCCTTGGATCTCTTTCGAAGCTTTCTGTTGTCCGGCTACACAAACGTAGATGAAATGATCGCCAATCGAGCGTGGAAATTTCAGGTTCATCAGGTCATAAAGCCAGTAATGATTCCAAATCGATATTTTTACGAGGAATCGCTGAGCGATATCCCGAACATTTATCAACTCCGGTCGACACGTCATGGCTCTCATTTTACCGCGCTTCGAATTTTGCGAAAGCTTGCAAAGGGGGCAGATCCAACGGCCCCTTCATACTTCGCAACCGCAGAATTGCGAGCATATTTTGCCGAGACTTTTAGCATGCAGGAGGATTTCGAACAAAATCTGAACATCCTGTTACGCCATGGCTTCGTTGAGGCCGACAACAGACTGGACACATATTCAGAATCCGTAGATCGCATCAAAATCACCAACTATGGGTTATATATGTTTGGCGATCTCGCATATTATTTTACATATCTTGATTTAATATGCACCGATTGCGGAATTTTTAACGAGGAAACCAGCAATTATCTAACAGAGGCAGCAAGAAAGGAATATCAATTCTTCACACGAAGCGAGCGTGTGGAGCGCGTAAAAGTTCGGCTAGAACGGGTAGAGAAGTTCATAGAATATATGAAGCAGGAAGAACTTCGCGAGCGAGAAATGTACTCACTAGGCATGCCGGAAGACGAAATGTTTTCAGCAAAAGCTGAGGCCAACTTCACTTTAGAGAAGAGTCGTGTTTTGAAAAGTGCAATAAGGCAGAGCTTTAAACAGCAACCCCGTCGACAGAACGGTTCCGGGTTTGGCGGTTGACACCGTCGGCCAAAGAAAAACTAAGAATGAGAGATTCCCATGAAGATAGAAGACGAGGCAAAAAAAGAGGTGGTGCTGCATCCTTTCGAACAGTGGCTCGCCGAACGACACAAATGGGTCCAAACTGCAGCGGCACGGATGATCAAAGCACGGGCGTTGCCTGACGCGGCAGCGGTTAGCAATCTCGCTGATTTATGCATCCTGGAAGCGTCAAAGCACGAGAGCGATCAATTCGAGTACATTGCCGCCGGCTCTCTTGCTCAGTCTATGGGTCACCCCATGATTCGAATTCGCAAAATTAGCGAAGTCGCGGGGATCAATGCGATCAAAGATGGTGCTGCACTCGACTTCGGCACCGCCGGTCTTTTCGTCATCTATGGATCAAATGGCTCCGGAAAAAGTGGATATTCCCGACTAATCAAGCAGATCTGTGGTTCTCGCGCGAAAGAAGAACTGATAGGCAACGTCTTTAGCAAGGAGCACCCTGAACCGTCTGCCCGCATCCATGTCACCGTTGGTGACAGCGAAGCAGAGGATATTTGGAAATTGTCAGGTGGTCCAGTACCCAAACTTCGCCACATCCATGTGTTTGATTCAAGCGTGGCAACTCTCTACTTCGGTGCAAAAAACGAAGCTACTTACGAACCCTCACGTATGCGCTTCGTTTCGTCCCTGATTAAGATCTGCGATCTCGTCTCGAACGAACTTACCGATCGGAAAAGCAAGTTGCAGTCGAAGCTGCCGAAGTTTCCGGATGATTTGGCAAATACGCCATCCGCAAAATTCATCACGGCGATGAAAGCCGGAACTACCGCCGAAGCTATCGTGACGGCCTGTAGTTACACAGATGAGATGAATCTAGAGCGCATTTCGGGAGAAGTCACGCTCGCCGAGAAAGACATCCCTGGAAGACTTAAGGTAGTCGATCGCGAGATTTCGGCGCTCAGCATCGTCAGGACGATGGTCCAGGGCTGGAAAGAAGCCCTAGGCAATGAAAGTCTCGCGAACCTCATAACCGCTCGCGGGGCCGCGATCAAGAAGCGAAAGGCAGCCAGCGAAGATGCCGAGAAGGTGTTCGCCGGCTCGCCACTGGAGGGAATCGGTCTAGAATCGTGGCGCGACCTTTGGGAAAAGGCCCGCGAATTTTCCGTATCGCACGCATACAAGGACATAGAATTCCCGAATATTACCGGTGATGCCAAATGCGTCCTTTGCCAGCAGCCACTGGGCGATGACGCCAAGGTCCGTTTAATGCAGTTCGAGAAATTTGTCCGGGGTGAGTTGGAGAAGGACGCAGCAGACGCTGAACGAGCACTTAGCAAGCTAGAGAAGGCGCTGCCTGTGCTCCCTGACGTTAAGACATGGATTGCAAGCACCAATCCAATCAAGCTCGAGGAGCAATTCGCATCTGACTGGCTTAGTGTTCTGGTCGCGTGCCGCAGCGCTGCCAACACTGCCGTTCAACTCGATCAAATTCCGATTGTTGAGTGGGACACACTGGAATCGCCTATCGCGGTCGTTTCGAACGCGCTGCTTGCAGAGAAGAAAGCGTTGACAGAGCTATTGCAGGATGGAAAGCGACAGCATCTCACTTTCCGAGTGCAGGAACTCATTGCGCGTCAATGGATGCATCGAGAGCAGGATGCGATTCGCGATGAGGCGCAACGGTTGGACACTGTCGCGTCTCTCACCAAAGCAATCTCACTTACCTCGACTACGGCCCTGACAAGAAAGAACACTGAGCTTGCCGAACAGGAGCTGAGAGGAGGCTATCAGGATCGGTTTGCCAAAGAACTTAAATCTCTCAATGGTGCTCGTCTTCCTGTCGAACCAAAGAGCAAGCAGCAGGGTAAAGGAAAAGTTACTTTCTCACTCTCAGTTAAAGAGGCTGGGGACGACGTAAAAGCGGAATCAATCTTGAGCGAGGGGGAACGTCGAATCATTGCATTGGCCGCGTTCCTTGCCGACATCTCGGGCTCAGGCCAACCCACGCCGTTCGTATTCGACGACCCAATTTCGTCGCTCGATCAAGATTTCGAAGAGCATGTGGTAGAACGTCTCGTTGCGTTGGCTCGGGAACGTCAGGTCATTATTTTTACTCATCGTCTTTCATTACTGGCACAAGTAGAATCAACCGTAAAAAAACTACGCGATCAGGCTGAACTCGAGAAGCAATCAGCGCCGGTCGAGCTGGCTACCGTATCCTTGCGACGTCTTGGACAGAGCGTTGGTTTAATCGCTGACATGAGCGTCAGGGATGCGAAACCCGACAAAGCACTCAATAAGATCCGCAACGAGGCAATTCCGCAGCTAAAGAAGCTTCACACCGCAGCCAAAGTTGAAGAATACGAGCAAGGGGCAAAGACCCTGTGCAGCGACATTCGAATTTTGGTCGAACGATGTGTCGAAACAATATTGCTTAGCGGCGTGCTGATTCGTTTCCGACGAAGCATCACAACTCAGAATGTCATCGGAAAGCTTGCAAAAATACAACCAGACGACTGCGCAATGATTGACGATTTCATGACGCGGTACTCTGTTTTCGAGCACTCTCAGTCGAGCGAGTTGCCTGCCGAATGTCCGGACATCGAAGTTCTCGAGCGAGACGTTGACAAACTGATTGAGTGGATCAAGGATTTTTCTGATCGTCCAACAAAGTAAACCAATTTCTGTTGCGGCGCATCTATATCCATGCTGACTGGAATAAGGTGGCCGGTTTGCTTGTCGACGGGCGGCCACGCGCAATTGCTGCGTACAAATGCACAATGCGCACCGCCCCTTAGCCATCCCCCGGAAACAATTCCCCCTCACCTCGGCGAAACCACAATCGCCGCCCTCCGATTCTGCGCCCTCCCCACCGGCGTCCTGTTATCTCCCACCGGATCGCTCTTCCCCTTCCCGACAATCACAATCCGCTTCGCATCCAGCCCCACATCTACAAGCTCAATCTCCACCACCTCAGCCCGCCTCCTGGACAACTCGAAGTCATAGTCATCCGCCCCTTCTTGATCCGAGTACCCATAAACCCGCACCCCATTAATCCCCGCCGACTTGAGCGTCCGCCCGATCCTTTCGACAATCCGCCGCACATCCGGCTTGAGGTTGTACCGATCGAAGTCGAACAGAATCGGCCCGGTCGACCCGAACTCGAACCCCGCTCCGGTCTCCTGGAAACCGGCCGACTTGAGCGCCGTGACCTGCGTCTGCGTCAGCCCACGGTGAAGCGGCGGCGTCTTGCAGCCGCCCAGCAGCATACACAGCAGCAGCGCGCCGCCGATGCACATCCGCCCAATGCACACTGGATACGAGTTTTTCATCTTCGACCCCTTCGAATGCGCCCGCATCGCGCGCGCATTTATTCATTAAACCTCTGCTGCGGCCTCGTCCGCAGGGAAAATCGCTCAACCTCAAGCTGACCCGACAACGCCTTCAGCCAACTGCCACGACCCCGGCCGCGCACGCTTGGCGCGGTACATCGCGGCATCCGCCGCGCGCAGCAAGCCGTTCGCGTCCGACGCGTGATCGGGATACAGCGCAATACCGGCACTCATCATGGTGGCCACCATGCGGCCGTCGGACAGCTCGATCGACGGCACCATGCCTGACAAAATCTCGTCGGCGACACGGCAGACGCTGCCCGCTTCGCGCACCGCCGCCAACATCACCGCGAATTCGTCGCCGCCCAGCCGGGCGACGAGATCGGCCTCGCGCACCTGCGTGCGCAGCCGCGCCGCGATGCCGATCAGCACCGCGTCACCGGCGTCGTGGCCGAGACAATCGTTGATCTCCTTGAAGCGGTCGCAATCCAGATACAGGATGCCGACCCGCTGCCCCGTCACCCCGGCTTCGCGAAGGGCAAGCGCGAGGCGTGACTCGAACTGCACGCGGTTGGGCAGGCCCGTGAGCGCATCGTGCGTCGCCTTGTGTTCGAGCGACGCGTTTTCGTCGCGCAGCGTGTTCTGCCAGTCTTCGAACTCGTCGAGCAATGCATTGAAGTCGTCGCCGAGCTCGTTCAGTTCGGCAATCGCGGCAGGCTCGACCCGTTGTGCGAATGCGCGCTCGCGCCGCACTGCGTGGGCAACGCCAGCCAGCGCGCGCAGCGGTGAAACGATGTTGTGCAGCAGACGCTTCGAGCTGACATACGCGCCGAGCACGCTGACGGCCAGGCAGCCGAGAATGCCGCTGACGCCGCCGAGCAGGAAGCCGAAGAACTGGTGCCCGCGGCCGCGCACGACGACCTGCCCGACGATGATGCCGTCGTGCATCACCGGGACGGTCACGGGCCCGGGCAGTGCAAGGTCGGCAACGCCTCGCTCGAGCCGGGCGAGCCCGCCGCTGGCAGGCAACTGCCACGTCGCGAACGGCTGGCCCTTGCTGTCCGTGACCTCCACCTGCGCCACGTCCTCGTCACTGGCGATCAAGCCGATCGCCTCGTTCGCCGCGACGCGGTCGCCGAACACGAGCGCCGCCTCGACCGTATAACCGAGCGAGCGGGCCAACAGGTTCAGGTTGTTGCCGGCATACGCACGCAATGCGATCACGGCGACCACGATCAACGACACAGCCGCCATCGTGACGGCAACGAACGCGAGGCGCAGGTGCGCACGGCGCAACACGCTTTGCAGCGTCGGGCGCGGCACGCGCGAAAGGGAAACGGGAGGCGCGTGCCGTGTCATGGTGCCCCCGGCCGTCGCGCGAGATTGAGCACGTTCGGGTGCACGCGCACGCCGCTGCGCGCGACGGCGTCGAGATTGATGTCGAACGACACGCGTTCGCCGTCGACGTTGAGACAGAACATGCTGCCGGTGGTGCAGGACGGATCGTGTTCCGAGATCGTCAGGACCGGATGGCCGGCCACCGCGGTTCTCACCCGCGCTCTCTCGTCGTCGCCCAGGGTGCCGAGATAGACGACGTCGCAGGCCATGCCGAGCGACGGATCGTCGAAGCGGACGCGCTGCACGTCGAGCAGCGTCGAGCCGGCCTGCAGCGTGTCGGTCAGGCCGCGCGCGTAGTCGGCTCGGCCGGTTACGCACAGATGCAGGCGGACGGGTGTCGTCGGCCAGCGCGTGAAACTGATGATGCCCAGCACGACCTGACGCACGGCGGAGTCGTGTGACGAAACGGCGGGATCGGTGGGGTTTGCGGGGTTCGCGGCAGCGACGATGCGCACGGTGTCAGGCGAGTCGTTCACATCGGCTGGCGTCCCGGCGAGCACGCCGGGTGCCGCACCCAGCGCGCAAACGATTGCGATCAGTGCGTGGCGCAGCGACGCGGCTCGGCCGAGCCGGCTGGACGTCGTCCGCGCGGCGATTGCCGCCGCGTCCGTTGGCGTCGTTGCAGTCGCAAGACTGGCAGCCGCCGCGCACACTCTCGCATCCATGATGGAAACATCCGCTGGCGTTGCCCCCCGGCGTTACCCTCTCCCTTCAACCATGCGCGCGCAGGCACCGTATCACGCACATGATTGCTTCATCTTAGGTAGAAAATCGCATCATCAACCAGTGGGATACACCCGCGAGAAAGGGTGGAAGGTATGGGGAATGGTGCGGTGGGAGGTGGTGCTTGCAAATGCAGTACAGCCGTCGATCCGGTGTCGGCGCGGGTGGATTGATCAGTGGATTGGATGACCGGCTGTGCCAACCTTCATATGTTCTTTGGGAGAGCCGGGCCGATTTCCAGCGCATGGGGCGGCCATCTGCAGCCACCCAGTTCGCGTTGACGATATACGACGAACCGAAGCTCGGTTTCGCCGTCGCATCGTTCCGACGTCGGCGATCCATCCTTGCTCCCAAACCTGAACGAATCGATGTAGTACTGATCCTTCTGGAACAATCCGCGCACCTTCCAACTAACGTAGGCCATCGCCAGCGCATCGCCGCCCTGCCCCTTGCTCGCCGCAGCGTCCACCAACCGATAGCCATTCGCCAACAACATTTGTTGCGCCTGTCCCGCCGAAATCGGCTTCCCGGTTTGATCCTCGTAAAACTGCGCAAACTTACCTGCGTTGTCCTTCGCTCACTGCCGCTCATCCGGATGCAACTACCTATTAAACTGAACACGGCAGCCGCTGGTTCGGCTCTACTGCTTGCGCATATTTAGCCAAGCCAAGAGAACGAACCCTAAAGAAATCACTGCAGAAGTTCGCGCGATTGCTTTCACGTCATACCATCCGGGCGAGTAGCCAATCTCATTAAAATACGAATACATATATGCACCACCAACCCAAGCAACCGCGCATGCTATAGACCATATGCAAAGCATGCGGACCGCAAGCAAGACCAATCGTTGAATCACTTCCCTTCCCCCTAATTTTGCAGCAAGCCCGGCTTCCGCCGGGCTTGCTGTTTCAACTAAAGAAGACGTTCTTCAACACCACGTACACAATGAAACTCATCATCGCCGCAAAACAACACCACCAGACAATTTTCTGTGCTCGCGTCTTCGGTGTTTGGCCCGGGAAGCTCATCATAATTACCACCTGACTCCTGTTTTACCCTGATCGACGGTATAACCCATTCCAACCGACGCCGGATTGGAAGTCTTTCCAAGATTTGCACCGGCACCAACGCCAATGACCGTCGCGATTCCATTGCCCGGTGAATACACAACACCGCCACCAACGGCAGAGAATGCAGCCGTTCCATTACCGGCGTACCTCGCCCCAATCCTTCGCATCCTGCTGATACTGAGCCTTAAGCACCGGAACACTCGTGCCATCCGCATTCCTCAACGCTTCATCGCGCTTCTTGTCCGCATACGATCCAACCTGCTTCACAATCGTCTCCGCCGCCGCCTGCGCCGCATTGATCAGATCCGCCTGATTGCCCAGCACCTGTTGCAAATCCGGCGTCTTGCCGACCGTGCCATTCAGGTTCGACGTATCACGCTCCAGCATCGCCACATCCTGCTTCTGATTCGCCTAATCCGTGATCGTGATGCTGCCGGAACTGACTGCGCTCTTCGTCGTTGCGCTACTGCTGTCGCTCTCGCTCACATACAGCGGCAAGACGCCACCCTCGTTCGCCGCAGCGGCCATCAACCGATTGCCATTCGCCGGCAACATATCCAGCGCCGGCTCCGCAGTGGTTGCGTTGCCGGTTGTCCTCATAGAACTTCGCGAAGTCCTTCGCCCACTACCTTTCATCAGAATGCGACAGGACCGCATCCACCACGACGAACAATTCGCCGCTGAACGACAGCCTCGACATCGCCCTCGTTCAAAGCAGGCGTGAGCACCGAGTCCGGCATCCGCCGGGCTTGGTCATTCAGCTCGTCCGGTCAGACTTGAACCATGGACCGAATTTCTCAGGATCGTCGCTTAACATCCCAGCTTTTCGCAACGGCTTCGGCAAAAATCGAATATGCAAAACCAGAAGAACAATAAAGAATGGAAGGCCTATATCAAATACAGAGACTCCATCACTCAACCCCATCAGCTTCCGACAAACACCAATTACAACGACCGTATAGCACCCTGCACTAAAAACTGATGCCACACAAACCTTGAACCATATTTGAGCCGTCGCATAGAGACGCCACCAATTCATTTCTACACTCTTGCGTGACGCATATCATTGATAGCAGACCCATCACATACCAGGCTTGCCGTTAGCCAGACCGTCTCTTAACCCAACCCATCAAGGCAAAATTGCTCAGCACCTTAGCCACTTAGCCACTTAGCCACTTAGCCACTTAGCCACTCAATGACTAGCCACGCCGAAGTTTTCCCCAAGCAAATAGCGTGAAAATTAGCGATAACAGTGTTCCTCGCACCAGAATGCTTTTTATTTCTATTAACACAATTAAATCAATGAACCTTAATTTTCCATAACACCCATCGATAAGGGCACAGCTAACCATCAGACCAAAAACCCACGCAACGGCAATCATCACCCAACAAACCGCCAGACTGAACACAAAATATACCGGGAGCCACCTCATTTCACACCTACACCATTCAATCAGTCACGCGACTTGAACCATGGACCGAATTTCTCGGGGTCGTCGCTCAACATCCCTGCCTTTCGTAAGTGCCGCGGCAAATATTTAACAAATACAGCCAACACAACAATAAAGAACGGAATCCCAATTGCAAATACTGAAATATTTTCACCCAATCCGATCAGCTTCCTGCATATACCAATCACAATAACAGCATAAAACCCAGAAGCCGCAATGGATGCTCCGCCAACAACCCCAACAATCTGGCTAACTGCATACAAACGCCTCCAGTTCATTTTTGCCCTCCGGCATCACGCACATCATTTATAACAGCCACCCCCTTCGAGCCCACACCGAATAACAAAATACCTTGTGTTGTTCCGTAAGGTGCCACTTGGTTAATTAACGGTATCAGCGTATTGTTATTAATACGCGGCACAGTTACGCCGAACATTGACCCCGGACGATTCAAGCCGTCGGCAACACCCATCTTCAGAGGAACCGGCGCGTAAAGAGCGCCAATCGCGGCAGCAAGGTTCAACCCATCATATGCAACGTTCCCCCACCCCGCAGGTAATACCTGATTGAATCCGTAGCGCAGTGGATTCACACCGGGATCAATGTTGCCGTTGTAGCGGTTATACAGACCATCAGCGCCTTCGGCCATACCGCTTAGACCAAACGCCAAGATCGGTAGACCTGCAGCACACCCCAAGCCAGTCGTACAGAACCCTGCCCCGGCCTTCGCCGTCACACCCCCAACCACCATCTTGGCCGCATCCTTAGCTACCCCCACCGGATCGTTCTTCACCGCATCGCCAACCTTCTGCAACGGCGCGTATTCAAACAAACCCGATTCCTTCTGCCGATTCACCCATTCCAGTTGCGGCTGCAACTGCGCTGCCTCGACCTCGCTCACAAAGTTCTTGGTCCGGGCCTCGCTTCCCGCCGGATACTCCGCCCAGCACTTCACCGCATAGCACGCCGCGCGCGTCAACTTCTCCTCTTCTGCCTTATCCTTGCCCGCTTTCTCCGCGATCGCCTTCTTCTCCTCGGGATGCAACTGCCGATTAAACCGATCCACCCCCGCCCCGGCCATCGCCCCCGTCCCACCACCCACCAACGCACCTGCACCACCCGCCAACACATTCGTCGCAAGGTTCCCCAGCAACTCATCCACGTTCGCGTTACCCGTCGGCCCCGCGTCCTTGATCGACTTGGCAATTTCATTCAATTCCGGCGCGAGCTTCGCCGACATACCCGCCCCCGCCGCCCCGCCCACCGCGCCCAAACCACCACCCGTCAAGCCCCCCGTCAACGCACCACCAGCAACATGTAGCGCAGCCCGACTATTACCACCCTCAGCCCAATCCTTCGCGTCCTGCTGATACTGAGCCTTAAGCACCGGATCACTCGTACCATCCGCATTCTTCAGCGCTTCATCGCGCTTCTTGTCCGCATACGATCCGACCTGCTTCGCAACCGTCTCCGCCGCCGCCTGCGCCGCATTGATCAGATCAGCCTGATTGCCCAGCACCTGCTGCAAATCCGGCGTCTTGCCGACCGTGCCATTCAGGTTCGACGTATCACGCTCCAGCATCGCCACATCCTGCTTCTGATTCGCGGGATCCGTAATCGTGATGCTGCCCGCACTGACCGCGCTCTTCGTCGATGCGCTACTGCTGTCGCTCTCGCTCACATACAGCGGCAACGCACCACCCGTGTTCTTCCCGCTCGTCGGCCCGTGCGTCGCGTAGTTGTTGCCGCCATTACCGACACCACCACCCGCACTAACCCCGAAGCTGCTTGCGTCGTATGCCGAGTGATTCTGGATATCCGAGAACGTCAGCGTCCCGGTCGTCAGCTGGTTCTTGTCCTTCGTCGCGGTACTCGCGATATACGCGCCCTTCAGGTCCGTATTGCCCTTGACCGTGATGTCAAAGCCACCGTCTCCCGCCTGAATGCCCGTCTGCTCGTGCACGCCCGCATAGCTACCGCTCGCGCGACCGTTCTGCATGCTGACGCTGGCGCTCGCGCCGCCCATGCTCGCGTTGAACCCACCGCCCGAACTGCTCTGATGCGCGGCGCTCTGGCTCATATCCTGCACCGACGCAAGATTCAGGTTCCCGCCGACATCCGCGATGACCTTGTGCGCATTGACGTTCGCCCCGACGATATTGGTATCGCCGCCGCTGACGATGGTCACGGTATTGGCCGCATTGATATGCGTGTTGTTCTGCGTCGCGGCATCCGAGTTCGCATCGCCATGCGCACGCGACATCGACGCCGACACCCCGAACCCGCCCGTTCCATACGAAACACCCACGCCCGCGCTCTTCGACTCGTTCGTGCTGCGCGTGCTGTCCGTGTCCGTGCTGTTGATCAGATTGACCTTGTTGGTCGCCTCCAGCAGCACGTTCTTCGCCGTGACGTCCGAACCCTGGATCGTCACGTTGCCCTGTCCGGCGTTCTTGTCACCGGTCGCCACGAACGCGGCCGTCCCGCCCGCCTTCACGGTGCTGCCGTTGCTCCGCGTACTGTCCGCGGTGAACGTCGACTTGCTATGCGATGAACCGAAGCTCAGCTCCACCTTCGCCTCGACCTTGCCCTTCGGATCGTTCAGCGCGTTCGTCAGGTTGCCGGTCGCGCCGACCAGATCGGCCATGCCGCCCGCCGCCGCAATCGCGTGAAGCGCTGCCGCCCGTCCGTCCTGGCTGCCGCCCGCGCCCTGCGCCTGCTGGTTCGCGTTCTGGACCGCGTCGATCACCGGCGACTTCACCGCCAGCGTGAAACCCGAGCTCTTCATTTCGTGGGTTTCTTCGTGATGACGATCCGTCCGCGACGCATCGATCACCACCTCCTTCGCGATGCCGATCACGTCGTTGCGCGCGACGATATCCGAGCCCGTGACATGCAGCGTGTTGCCGGCCTGCATGAAGACACTGCCATCGGTGCTGCCGATCAGGCTGCCCTGCGAACCCTTCACCGTATCGCGGCTGCTATCGATCGTCTGGTTCGTGCCATACGAGATCCCGGCACCCGCACTACCGAGACCGGACTTCTTCACGTCCTTGTAGTGATATTCGCTCGAGGCCGTGTCCGCGGTCGTGACGGTAAGGTCGTGTCCTGCGACGAGGTTCACGTCGTGAGTGGCAGCAATCGTCGCGGCCTTCGCCGTGAGGTCGTTTCCGGCCTGCACGACGACGGCATTGCCCGACAAGGTCGTGCCGACCGCCTGGGTATAGCTGCTCGAATCGATCGTGTGCGTCGACTTCGACGACAGGAAGCCGTTTTCCTTGCGATAGTGCTCGTCTTTCGCGCTCGCGCTCCGTTCACCGGCATTCAGGTTGACGTCGTGCCCGGCGCTGATACCGATCGCACCCTGCGCGTTCGCATACGCAGCCGTCGTGTTCACGTCATGGCCGGCGACGATCGCCAGGTTGCCGCCCATCGCGATCTGCGTACCCGTGTCGCTCGACGCCGAGTGTTCCGCGTGATTGCGGGCGTCCCACTTCACCGCGTCCTGGCTGCTCTGGCGAACCGCATTCAGATTGACGTCGTTTTCTGCTGCCAGCACCGCATCGCCGGTCGTCGCGATGACGGCCGCATTGGCGTTCAGGTTCCGACCGGCGACGGCGTGCAACGTGCCCGCATTGACCGTCGATACGCGATCGATACCTGTCGCGCTGCCATTCGCCGCCTTCGCCGAACTGGTCGTGCTCGTCAGGTTGAGGTCGCGGCCGGCCGACAGCGCCACGGTGTTGCCTTGAATCAACCCGCCAAGATTGTTGAGATCCTGGTTCGCACTCGCGAGCACGGTTCCGCCCGACACCGTACCGCTGTTGTCGATCGAATCGGCGTGAATGATCGTGACATTGCGGCTGGCGATCGTGCCGGTGTTCTTGTATGCGCCATCCGATTCAATGGTGACGTTCTTGCCGGCGACGATCGCGCCTTCGCCGGTCACGTCGGCCGCGTTCGCGCGCAGATAGACCTGCGGCACCAGCACCGTCTGCTGGCTGCCATCCGGCATGGTCACCGTCTGATTCACGAGCCAGACGATGTCGCTCGTCAGCGCAGCCATTTGTGCATCGGTCAGTGCCGTGCCGACGTTCAGCCCGAACTGCTGCGACACCTTCACGCCATTCGCCATCAGCGCTTCGTATTCGCGCTGGTTGTCCGTGTAGTCGCCGATGAAACGCTGGCCGGTCGCATGGATGATCTGTTGCTGAATCAGTTGCTGCTCGTAGAAACCATCCCCGATGCGCTTGAGCACCACATTCGGATCGACCTTGAGCGCCTCCAGCATCGTGTCGCTCGACAACCACTTCCGGTAATCGGTAAAGCGCGGATCCGATTCGATCAGGAAGCGGCTGCCCGGATCGCTCGTCACTCGATACAGCGCATTGTTCGGCAAGCGCGTGTTCGGCGTCACCGTGCGCACGACCACGTCGCCGACGTGGGCCTTCACGGCCGATACGGCGCCGACATCCACGCTCGACACGCCGGTATCGACCCGTACCTGGCCGCCCACGTCCTTGCCCGCTACCGGCGTCACGCCGGACCCGCTCGCGCCCTGCGCGGCGGACGTCGCCACCGCCACGCTCTTGACCGGACTGGACGGCCTGCCCGGATCGGTCAGCACCACCGGCAGATCGATCGTTTGCGACGGGATGGCCGGCGAGTATTGGGTCGGCGAGGTCGCGCGTTCGTCACCACGGAACGCGCCGGCCGACTGGACCCATGTATAAATCGCCTTGCCCGAACCCGAAAACGTCTCGGTGCCCGTCGCGCCGATGTTCTGCACGTTCTTCGGGTGGTTGCCGTCGCCGGCCACGATCCGGCTCTTGTCGTTGACACCGGACGCGGTATTGATCGTGATATGCCGGCCGGACGTGATCGTGCCGGGTTGTGAAGCCGTGACGACGTCCTTGGTCGATTTCACGTCGACCGTATAGACGGTATAGGTCTGCACGAGGCGGCCCGCCACGTCCGCGTTGTACCCGGCAAGCGCCCGGTTCAGGTTCCGGTACGCGGCGACGGTGGCGTTGTACCACTGCTGGAACGGAGCACAGGCAGTATGTGTCGAGGTCAGGCACGACGGGCTCGGCTGACCAAACGGAGGCGGTTTCACACCGGTCACGTCGGCTTCCGTCGGCGGCTTGACGGTGAACCAGTCGTTGCCGACGCCGCGCCTGCCGGACAATATTCCGCCGATCATCGACATGAGGAACGGCCCCTGCGTGGTCCACGCCGGATTCTCGTCCGGCGGCGGTGCGACACCAAACTGCGCCCAGATGTCAGCCGGCACCGTCCGATACGCGCCGGTCTGAGCCGCCTTGTCGCCATTGACGAAGTTCGCCGCGGGATACGCCGTGTCGTCGATCCTGCCCGCGACACCGTTCATCGTGTACTTCGCATACTCGGCGAACGGATACTGGGTCGACGGCAGCAGAATGAACTTCTGGTCGTCGTCCAGTGCCCATCGGTAGTCCATGCCCGGACGAATTTCCTGGCTGTTCTTCTGGTACAGGTAAACCGTCGAAGGATCGATCCTTTCAGTCGAACCCGGCACCTGGAACCACAACACGTTGCCGCTGTCGGTCGTGACCGTCGAGGTCCGGAAGTTCGAATTCAGGTTCTCGAACCGGTTTGCGCCGATCGTGACGTCTCGTCCGGCATCGATCTGCGCGCCGTCGTTCGTCACGATCTGCGCGCTGCCGGTTGCCTGATGGTTCGCATCCAGCGTACCGCCGACGCGAATGTCGTTGCTCGCGTAAATCAGTGCGTCGTTCTGGTTCTTGAGCGTCTGCGCACCGATGTCGATGTCGCCGCGCGATGCGATCACGCCACCCACGCCGTGGTCATTCCGGTCGTTGACGACCGTGTTCGCACGCACCGCGACCGTATCGCCGTAGATTCGACCACCCGCGTTCGTCACGGTGTCGCCCGCGGTCACCGTCGTTGCACCACCATCGATCAGGCCTTCGTTCGTGATCGACTGGTTCGCGTGAACGTTGGTAGCGTTGCCACCGATGATCTCGCCGGTCGCACGGTTCCGGATGGAATGGGCGGTCACGTTGGCGGTATTGCCCGCCGACAGGGTGCCGCTGTTGTCGAGCGTGCCGCCGGCCGTGGTCGTCAGATCGTGGCCCGCTACGATCTGGCCGGTGTTGGTCAGATCGCCTTGTGTCGTCACGGTGACGTCGCCCATCGACTGGAGCTTGCCGTCGTTGCCGAGCGTGCCTGTCGAGATCGTCAGCCTCTGACCGCCATTGATGTCGCCCTGCCTGTTGATCAGTGCATTCGCCGCGGCCAGCGTCGCTGTGCCTTTCGCCTGGATGCTGCCCGACGTATTGTCGATGGTGGGTGCGGTCAGCTTCGCATCCTTGTCGGCACGAATCGCACCGGCTGTATTGTCGATTGCGTGGTTCGCGCTGAGAGCAACGCTGGCGCCTTCCATCCCTGCGGCCAAACCCGGCACACCTGCCGTAGCCGGAAGCGTCGCATTGGCAGTCTGCGCGTTGCGAATCGTATCGCCCGTCACCGATAACGTGCTGCTGGCGTGCATCGCGCCACGCGTGTTGTCGACTGTCGTACCGGACACCGTCACATCGCTGTTGCCGCCGATCTGGCCCGCCACGTTCGACACCGTGCCGGCGCTCCGTACGGTCAATGCGCCGTCCGCGACGAGCGAACCCACATCATTGATCACGGATGCCGCGTTGACGGTCGCCGCACCGCTCGACGAGATTGCACCACCCGCGTTGCTCAGCGCTCCCGTTGTCAGCGTCACGCCATTGCCGAGAACCTGACCACCCGTGGATTGTCCTGCGAATACGCCGTTGTCGAACGTCTGGCCGCGCGTATCGAGATCGAGCGCTCCCGTCGCCTGCACCAACCCGGACCGGTTGTCGAACGCACCCGAACGGCTCGTCAGCGACTGGCTTGCCGCCACGTTGCCGAGCGTGTTGTCGATGGCATGTTGCCCCGACGCGAGCGTGACGTTCGCGCCCGTGATCGTGCCGCCCGCGTTCAGCAGTCCCGCGTTGGTCAGGTTCGTATCGCCCGACGCCAGCAGCTTGCCGCCTGCGTTATCCGTCGTGCCCGATGTCGTCACCGACAATGCGCCCGAGACGGAACCGATGGTGCCGCCGTGGTTCGTAACGGTCTGCGCCGCCACGGTCATGTCACGTGTCGCCGCAATCGCGCCGCCTGCGTTTGCCAATGCGCCCGCTACATCGAGCTTCGCCGCATCCGCCGAAACCGTGCCTTGCGAATTGTCGAACGTACCGGCATGCGTATTCAGCGCGCCAGCAGCGGTAATCTTGCCCTGGGTATTGTCGAGTGCCTGTGAGACGGTCAGCGTCATGTCGCCGGCGGACGTGCCGATCTGGCCGGCACGGTTACCCAGCGTGGCGGCCGTTGCCGATAGCCCGGTTGCCCCGATCAACTTGCCGCTGTCGTTCAACACCGTACGCGTCGCGTTCAGCGACAACGCATCCGACGCGGACCCGATCTGGCCGCCCGCATTGACGAGATCCCCCGTCCGGATTTGCGCACCGCGCTCGGCGGCCATACTCCCGTTCGAGTTGTCGATCGTGTCGCTTGCAACGACGAGCGCCTGGGCCGAACTCACCGTGCCGCCGGTGTTCGTCAGGGACTGCGTCGCACGCAGCGTCGTATCGCCGGCGGCCGATCCGATCGTGCCCGACGCGTTGCCAATGCTGCTTGCCGTCACCGACAGACCATTGCCGCCGACCATCGCACCGGACCGATTCGAGACGGTGTTGGTCGCCGTCACGGTCAGCGCGCCCGTGGCGCCGATCCGGCCGCCCGTGTTCACGACATCGTTCGCGGTGATCCGTGCAGCATCTGCGGCGATCGAGCCGGCCGCGTTGTCGAGATGGACCGTGTGAATCGACAGGTCGTTACCGGACGCAATCTTGCCGCTTGCGTTGTTCAGCGATAACGTGACGTCGAGCGAGGTATCGCCCGCCACCGAGCCGATCTGGCCTTGTGCGTTGGAAACCGTATTCGCCGTCAGCGCGAGACCATTGCCAGCTGCGATTTTCCCGTTGTCGTTGGATACGCTCCCGGTCGCCGTCAGTGCCAACGCACCCGTCGACGTGCCGATCTCGCCCGCGGCATTCGTGAAGTCGGTTGCAGCGACCTGCGCCGTGCGCGCAATCAATTTCCCCCGGGTATTGTCAACCACGCCCGCCGATTTCAGCGACAGCGCATCCGCCACCAACGTACCGGCCCGATTCGAAACCGCTTGCGCCGTCACGTTCGCAAGGTGCTGCGAACTGATGGCGCCCGAGTCGTTGACCAATTGCCCCGCATCGAGCGTCAGATTCTGGCCGGTCATTGTTCCGCCAACGTTCGACAGCGTGCCGTTCGTGGTCACGTTGATCGCACTGGCCGCGTTGACGGTTCCATGGTCGAGCGTCACATCGTTCGCGAACAGATTGACGTTGTCGCCCGCGGCCAGCGTACCGCTGCTCGTCACATTCGCCGCGCGCGCCGTGATCGAGCCGCCGCCGACGAGATCGCCTGCGGAATCCGCACCCGCGTACGCCTGCCCGCTATTAGTGAACGAGGTTGCCGCCATCAGGTTCGTATTGCCGCCCGACGCAATCGTTCCGGCGTTCGACAGCGCCTCGGACGCATTCAGATCCGTCGCCTGCGCGCTGACGATCGAGCCTTGCTGCGCAACGTTCGCACCCTCGATCCGGGTGTTCGCGGCCGACTGAAGACGTGCGGTCGGCGCAATCGTCACGTCGCCGTTGTTCGAGACGTGGATATCGCCGGTCAGCGACGTGACGGAACCGGCATCTCGCACGCCCACGCCGGCCTCGGTCCCGATCATCCGGACGCTGTTGGCAAACATGCTGCCCAGCGCCTGCACGTCGATCGCGACGCCCGGCGCTGCACCGGTACCGGACTGTGCGTGCGCGGTGTTGCTCGCATAATCGACGCGATTCGCGCCGGCCACCGCGTCGATCGAATCCGCCCAGACCTGACCGTTGATCGTCATCGCGCGTGCGATCAGGTCGATCGCACTGCCGTGGGCGTCGAGCCCTGCACCGTCGACGCCGATGTGCCCCTGCTTGACGTTGAACCCGGCCAATGTGCCATCGGGATTGAAGGTCGGCACGCCGGTCGTCAGCGTCACGCGCGGGACATTCAGAAAGCCGCACCCCGCACAGGTGATGCCGGCCGGATTCGCGATCACGAGATTCGCGCGATTGCCCGCGATCTCGGTCGGCCCGAGCAATCGACTCGGATTGCCCGACGTGACCTGGTTGACGATCACGCGCGCCGTGTTGTTGCCGAGAAACGGATTCCCCTGAACCCAACCTGCGAGCTGCGTCTGGGAATTCCGGCTGCTGTTGACCAGCACCGCGCCCTTCGTTCCGACGTTGTATTGCGTGAAGCTGTTCAGCGAGACGCCGTTCTTCGGTGCGGTAATGTTGACGAGCGGCACGCCCGATGCCGACACGCCGACGACCGGATGCGTCGGCCCGCTGCGATCGGGCGTGATCGGCAGCGTTGCCTGCGCTTCGGCGACCAGCGGTTGCATGCCGAACGTGCACAGCGACGCAAACGCAATCGCACGCGCGGCAAACCAGATCGAGATTCCGGATTCCACAGATTCATCGTGTACCGTTCGGCGCACACGACCGCGTTCGCCGCCCCCGTGCGCCGATGCATGTTCGTCGACGGCCACTAGCATGCCGCGCACGGCATTGAACACCAGGCGAAAGATTCCGGAATTCATGATCGATTTCTTCCTGAAAATACGTCGGGCCAGCGACATCGCTCATGCGTCGATGCCGCTGGCCGCGTTCACACGTTACTTGCAGCTCAGCACCGCCAGACCGTTCACACCACCCACCGTCGGCGCATGAACGCCATACGACACGACGAGATACGGCGTCGCTTCATTCGGTCCCATGAAGCGGGAAAACAGCGACGACTTTGTCGTAACCGACGTCGACATCGAACCGACCTGCGTGCTGCCGCTGAACGTCTGATTCGTGTCCGCGCCGATCGAGTACTGCAGCGTCAAGGCCGCGTTCGCCTGGAGGTAGCCGAATGCGTCTTTCTTGCTGGTCACGACCGCGGTCGCACCGGCAAGCGATCCCGGTGCGGTATTGCCGTCGATCGAGGTAGGACGCGTTGCGGCAGCAAGCTCGCAGTTCAACTGCGTCTGATCGGTCACGCTGACCGTCACCGGGGCGCCAACTGCCCAGGTCTGGCCTTGGTTCCCGGTGTACGAGTGGCCAGCGGAGTCGCTACCCGCCGTCCAGCGGCCGATCGCGTAATCGCCATTGCCGGCGATGTCGGTCACGGTGCCGGTCGACAGACTGAGCACGTCGCCGGTTCGCGGCAGCGTGGTGTACGCACCCGGTGCTTGCGACTTGAGTTGCGATGCGTCGACGCCATTGCTCGACAGCGTGAACGACCCAACCGGGAACGACCCGTCCGCTTTCCACGATACGGGCGGGGTCATCACACTCACGGTCGCGAGGCTGCTCGACAGGGCCTGAGACTGACCCTCCACGCGAATCGACGACGCAGCACCGCCCGGCACATGACCGCCTGCGGATGCGTCGGTCGATGCCGCGGCGCTTCCGCTGCCACCGTCGTCGCCGCCACCACACGCGCTCAGACCGAGCGCGGCCACCACCGCAAACGTTGCCGTCGCGGCTTGCAAGATATGACGCTTCCGATACACGAATTGCATGGTTACTCCTTAGTTCTACTTGACGATTGACGAAATGCCGACTCAAGATCCATGACCTCGATCGGCCCACCCCAACTACGCTCAGAACAACGTGCTGACCTGAAACAACAACGTCGGCGAATCGGTGTTGAAGCCTGGCGGTTTCGACAACGGCCAGCCGAGCGAGACGTCGTAGTTCAGCGCTGCACCGAGCACGTTTTTCGGTGCGAGCTGGCCGCGCATGCCCACGACGGCACCCACGAGCGTCTCGCCGATCAGGTACTGCGCGGCCGGCCCGCGCACACGCCCGGCATCGACACCGACATACAGCGCCTGCGTGCCGACCGGCGTCGGCACATACCAGTCGAGTTCGTTGGAAACCGCCCAGCCGCTCTCCGCGGCGAGCGTCAGTTGTTGATCGAAACCGCGTATGGCATAACGCGTGCCGATCGTGAAATAGTCGGAAGGGGTCAGCGGCGTGCGTGCGTTCTGCATGTTCCACGCGAACTGGTACGAGAACGCCTGACCGCCGAGCTTGAAAGGCACTTGGGCGCTGAAGCTCGCCAGCTCGACCTGCGTCTTGCCGTCGAAGTCCGGCGCACCCACCACCGTGCCGGCGTTGCCGGACAAGCCCGGCAGCGACGCGCGCCACGCAAGCGAACCGTCGAGCACGACGTTGCCGATGGTTTGCCGATGCGCCAGACCCAGTTCATAGCCGATGACGTCGCGATGCTGCACCGGAACGTCCACGCCATCGATCGCGTTGCGGCTGATCTTGCGGAACAGGTTGCCGCGCAGCTCCGTCCGCGCGTAGGCGTTCCGATGGATCACGCCGGATAGTCCGGCCTGAAGCTGGGACTGAACACCGCTGTATTCGATCGGCTCGTCAAACCCCGCGACGGTCTGCTTGTAGCGCGAGCGGCTCGCGTTCAACGTCAGCATCGCGTAACCGATCGGCACGCTGTAGTTGGCCGACACCGACTGGTTGCCGTGGTCGGATGCGCCGAAGTTCGCGTTGGTCGTACCGGCCATCTGCAGCTGGTCGTAGAGGTGAAACGGCGAGTCGAACGTGATCGAGCCCGACAGTTCGTACTTGCCCGTCGAGTCGAGGCCCGCGTTGTCCGACCCGATGACGGCGTGCCAGCGCTTCCCGGTTCCGGGATGCAGGACAACCTCCGAGTCGCCGGGATTCACGCCCGGCGCAATGTCGATGGTGGCGTCGGACTGCGATTGAAGGCGGCGCAGGTTCTCCAGCCCCTGATCGATGTCGCGCTGGTTCAGCAACGCGCCAGTCGAAGCAGGCAGAGCCGTGCGCAACCAGCCGATGGCGGATGGGTCTGCCCGGACGTCGCTGATGCGCCCCGGGACGACGCGCAGCGTCAACATCCCCGATTGCATCGATTGCGTCGGCACGAGAACGCGGGTCGTGACATAACCGCGCCCGATCAGTGCGTTATTGGCGGCGTCCTGAATCTGCTTGAGTGCGGTCTTGCCAACGCATTGCCCGACGACCGGCTGCAAGAAGCGCGCGAGCCATCCGAACGTGTTGCCTTCCAGCGCGATGGTCGTGACCGGAAAACACGGCGTGTCGAGCGGCAGGCTCGCGACACCGGCCTTCGACGACGATTCACCGGCCGGCGTCAGCACATTGGCGCGCGGATTCAGTTCCTTGGCGGCTTCCAGTTGTTGCTGCTGCAAACGCTGAATTTGCGGGCCAAGCGTAATTTCAGACGGCGGAACGGCTTGCGCTAACGTGGAAACACTCGCCAACACCGAAATCAACACGGCCGAAGTTTCTCGATACTTCATGGGTTGGCGGCGTAATGATTGGTCTCGCACGCATCGTAATTCAATGAAACATATTCAGGCAGATTGCCTGAAATACGAATAATCGTTGTCCGATTGTTATTCCACCTTGCCTTTCAAACTCGTCCTATATTTTTACGGAACCATCCTGTGCAGCCGTCGCCATCCACACAATGAATTTGACGGTTGGAAAGCTTTTTTGGTGCTGGTATGTTTATATTTTTCGACACCTTGACCACCCGGAGCGCCGCCTCACCCGCCTCCTTCGGCTATCTAGCCACGACAATTCAAATCTTTATTTCCATGGAACCTGCAACAGATATCCTCGCAAACACATCTCCATCAAATTCAAATTTCCCTTACCGAAACTCAAGCCATCATAAATCACGATTACACGAATCATTTATCCCGATAAACCAACCTCAATTTCATTGACACCCGTCTTATTGATTTATCAGCCATCGCAATAGGTCGAATACGATCGGTACGAATTTCGTCATGTCGCACATTCACAACAGATGACCGACTACATCGAACCACGCGTTCCTCACCGCCCGGCATTCCGCCGCCCCTAGCTCGGTTGGCGTTCTCATTCCGCCGAATTCTTGGTACGCCATGCGCGCGCGAGTATGCTTGTAGCTCGAACGACTTCCCACACCGGCAGCGCAGCGAATGCGACCTCGCGCTTGCGTAGCCAACCGCCATCTACCATTCATGGACTTCGACGTAATCGTTCTGGGCGCCGGCATCGTCGGCGTCTCCGCCGCGCTGCACCTGCAGGATCGCGGCCGCAAGGTCGCCCTCGTCGATCGCGGCGCACCCGGCGAGGGCACGAGCTTCGGCAACGCGGGGCTGATCGAGCGCTCGTCGGTCGAGCCGTATCCGTTCCCGCGCAGCCCGTTCACGCTGATGCGCTACGCGCTGAACCGCTCGACCGATCTCTACTGGCACAGCGCGTCGCTGCCCGCGTTCGCGCCGTGGCTCGCGCGTTTCTGGTGGGAATCGGCGCCGATGCGTCATGCGGCGGCGTCGCGCGACATGCTGCCGCTGATCGAGCGCTGCCTCGTCGAGCACGACGCGCTGATCGCGCGGGCCGGCGCCGGGGAGCTGATCCGTGCGAACGGCTGGCTGGAAGCGTTCCGCACGCCGGCCGCGTTCGAACGCGGTGTGGCCGAAGCCGGCCTCACCGCGCGCCGCCACGGGCTCGGTATCACGCCGCTCGACGCCGCCGCGCTGCTCGCGCACGAACCGAGCCTCGCGCCCGGCTTCTGCGGCGCGCTGCACTGGCTTGATCCGAAAAGCGTCGTCGATCCGTCCGCGCTCGTCAAAGCGTACGCGCAGCTCTTCGTGCAGAACGGCGGCACGCTGCTGACCGGCGACGCCGCGAGCCTCGACGCGCTGTCGCCCGGCTGGCAGGTCAACACGCAGGACGGCACGGCCGCGGCACCGGCCGTCGTCGTCGCGCTCGGCCCGTGGTCCGACACGGTGTTCGGCAAGTTCGGCTACAAGATTCCGCTGCGCGAGAAACGCGGCTATCACATGCACTACGCGCCATCCGCGCAGGGCGTGCCGTCGGCGCCGATCGTCGATCGCGAATACGGTTACGTGATCGCGCCGATGCGGCGCGGGCTGCGGCTCACGACCGGTGTCGAGATCGCGCGGCGCGGCCTGCCGCCGACCGGCGTGCAGCTCGAACGCGCGGAACGCATCGCGCGCCCCGTGTTCGGTTTCGGCGAGCGGCTCGACCCGCAACCGTGGCTCGGCTTCCGCCCATGCACACCCGACATGCGCCCGGTGATCGGCCCCGCGCCCGCGCATCGCGGGCTGTGGTTCTCGTTCGGGCACAACCACCACGGGCTGACGCTCGGCCCCGTCAGCGGCCGCCTGCTGGCCGAGATGATGACGGGCGAAACCCCGTTCACCGATCCGGCGCCGTATCGCGCCGACCGCTTCTGAACCTGTAACGCGACAACGCGCGCTCAGTCGAGCGCGCGGCCGAAGATGCGGATCACTTCGTCGAGATGCTCGGCCATCGCGCGGCGCGCGGCTTCCGGGTCGCGCGCGCGAATCGCGTCGAGGATCGCGCGGTGCTCCAGTTCCGACCGGTGCGGCATGTCGTTCGGCATGTAGAGCGACTGCAGCCGCTGGAACATCAGGTCGTATTTGTGCGCGAGCAGCTGCTTGATCATCAGCGCATACGCGGGGTTGTCGCTCGCTTCCGCGATGCGGATATGGAACAGCCGGTCGCCCGGGTGCGTGAGCGACCCGCTGCGGTTGTCTTCCTGGTTGCGCAGGAACGCTTCGTGGATGCCTTCGATCTGCTCGTCCGAGCCGTGCTTCGCGGCGAGCGACGCGGCTTCCGGCTCGATCAGCCGGCGCGCCTGCAACAGCGCGAACGGCGGGATTTCGGTATCGAGGTCGAGCGCGATACCGAGTTCGGGATCGATCTCGACGATCGTGAACGGCGCGGCTTTCGCGTCGGGTTCGGGCTCGGGTGCGGCGGCCGTTTCGGGATGGCGCACCTTCACGCCGTCGCCGACGCGCACGCTGACGAGCCCGCTCACTTCGAGCGCGATCAGCGCTTCGCGCACCGACGTGCGCGATACGCCGAACTGTTCGGCCAGTTCGCGCTCGGGCGGCAGATAACTGCCCGGCGGAAAATCGCCGGACTCGATCATCGCACTGAGCTTGTCGGCGATCTGCTGGTAGAGGCGGCGGTTCTGAATCGGCTGGATGGACATACGTTGATGCTGGTGATCGGTTTCGTTGCGTACGGTCTGACGAATCGCACTGACCGTTCGCGCCTATTTTATATGCCGCGCTTCACATCGCCCGGCACCGCATAGCATCGCGCGGCCGTGCCGCCCCACAGCGCGTTGCGTTCAGCGGCCGACAGCCGCGATTCGGCCCAGCGTTCGACCAGCGACGCCACTTCGTCATACGACGCGGCGAGCAGGCACACCGGCCAGTCCGACCCGAACATCAGCCGCTGCGGCCCGAACGCGTCGAGCGCCGCATCGAGGCATTGCTCGATGTGCCGGATATCCTGCCCGCGCAACCCGCGCCGCCAGTCGGTCTCGGTCACGAGCCCCGACAGCTTGCACGCGACATGCGGCAGCGCACCCAGCTCGCGCAACGCGGCGCGCCAGCGCGCGAGCGCCGTTTCGTCGCGCTCGAACTCGGCGAGCGCGGGCTTGCCGACATGATCGAGCACGAGCCAGTGCGCGTCGTGCCGTGCGCAGAACGCATGCACGTCCGGCAACTGGCGCTCGAACACGAGCACGTCGTACACATAGCCGTGCGCCTGCAGCCACGCAATGCCGCGATTGAAACCGCGATCCGCGACGAACGCACCGACATCGGCTTCGTCCTGTATCTGGTGACGAAAGCCGCGCAGCTTCGGGCTGGCCCATTCGGCAATACGGTCCGCGAGTTGCGGCGCACCGAGATCCTCCCAGCCAACCACAGCCACGATGCGCGCGTCGTCGCGGGCGAGATCGAGCAGGAACGCCGTCTCGTCGCGCCCCGCGCGCGCCTGCACCGCGATCGACACGCCGAGCGCCTGCGTATGCATCAGCGGCCACAGCGCGTCGGGCAGGTAGTCGTGCGCGAGCACGTCCATTCCTGGGCCGATCCACGGATAGTCGGCCGCGCGATAACGCCAGAAGTGCTGATGGGAATCGATGCGCACTGCGCCCATGGTGTCCTCGTGTTCGGTCGTCGCGGCGGCGACGTGCGCCGCCGCGACGCGACGTTCAGTCGTACAGCACCGCCGCGATCTTCGGATCGTCGATATTGGTCTTGTCATACCAGTAGAAACCGGTATCGATGACCTTCGGCAGCTTCTCGCCCTTGATCGCCTTCACGGCCGCCTCGACCGTCTTGTAGCCGATCCCGATCGGGTTCTGCGTGATCGCGCCGGCCATCAGCCCGCTGCGGATCGCATCCTTCTGCTGCTTGCCCGAATCGTAGCCGACGATCACGACCTTGCGTTTCATTTCGCGCACGCCGTTGACCACGCCGATCGCCGAGCCTTCGTTGGTGCCGAACAGCCCCTTGAGCTTCGGATACGCCTGCAGGATCGACTTCGTCACCTCGGTCGACTTCAGCTGGTCGCCTTCGCCGTACTGCACAGTCACGACCTGCACCTTCGGGTGCGCCGACTTCATCCGTTCGAGAAAACCGTCGCGGCGGTCGATGCCGGTGCGGCTCGTCTGGTCGTGCGCGACCACGGCCACCTCGCCTTCGTCGCCGATCAGCGCGGCGAGCTTGTCGGCGGCGAGCGATGCGGCGGCCTTGTTGTTGGTCGCGGCGGTCGTCACCGGGATGTCGCTGTCGACACCCGAGTCGAACGCGATCACCGGGATCTTCTCGGCCTGCGCCTTCTTCAGCAGCGGCAGCGCGGCCTTGCTGTCGAGCGCCGCGAAACCGAGCGCGGCCGGCTTCTTCGCGATCGCGGCCGACAGCATGTCGATCTGCTTGTCGACCATCGCCTCGGTTTCGGGCCCTTCGAACGTCACCTTCACCTTGTAGTCCTTCGCGGCCTGCAGCGCGCCCGATTTCACGGCCTGCCAGAACTGATGCTGGAAGCCCTTCGAGATCAGCGGGATATAGGTTTCCTGCGCGTGCGCGCCGGCCGTGACGCCCACGGCGAACGTCAGCCCGACGATCGCGTTCAACACCTTGCTCCTGATCACTTCGCGTCTCCTTTTTTCGTATCGAATGGAACGCCGGCCGAAACCGGCGGTGAAGCGCATTCCTGCATCGGTCGCGTCGTTCAGCGGCGGCGCCGGCGCAGGATGTCGACGTAGACGGCCAGGATGATGATCACGCCCGTCACGACCGTCTGCCATTCCTGCGCGACCGACATGATGCGCAGGCCGTTGGTCAGCACGCTCATGATGAACGCGCCGATGATGGTGCCGACGATGCTGCCCGCGCCGCCCGACAGCGACGTGCCGCCGATCACGACGGCCGCGATCGCATCGAGCTCGTAGCCCTGCCCGAGCGCGGGCTGCGCGGAATTCAGCCGCGACGCGATCAACAGCCCCGCGATCCCGCACACCGCGCCGCTGAACGTGTAGACGGCGATCTTCCACGCGTCGACGTTCACACCCGACAGCCGCAGCGCTTCCTCGTTGCTGCCGAGCGCGAACGTGTAGCGGCCGAAGATCGTCCGGTTCAGCACGATCGACGCGCCGATCGCGACGAGGAACAGGATCAGCACCGCGTTCGGAATCGGCAGCGCGGGAATCAGGTTGCCGATCAGCGAATCCTGCGCGATCGACGTGAAGCCCGGCGTGTCGTTGAAGTAGATCGGCCGCGTGCCCGAGATCACGAGCGACAGCCCCTTGAGCAGCATCATCATGCCGAGCGTCGCGATGAACGGCGGCACCTTCATCTTCGCGATCACGAAACCCGACACGCTGCCCGACAGCGCGCCGAACAACAGCGCGGCCAGGATTCCCAGCGGCAGCGGCATTCCCCATTTCGTGAGAACGACGCCGGCCATCACCGCGCAGAACGTCATCAGCGTGCCGACCGACAGGTCGATGCCCGACGTGATGATCACGTAGGTACAGGCGACGGCCAGCACGCCGTTCACGGCGGTGGCCTGCAGGATCGTGACGAGGTTGTCGACTTCGAGGAAGTTCGGCGATGCGATGCTGAAGAACACGATCAGCAGCACGAGGCTCGCGAACGCGAGCAGCTTCTGGCGTGCGGCCGGGTTGAAGAAACGGGCGCGAAAGCCGGGTGCGCCGGCCTGCGAATCGCCGGAAGTCATGGGCGGGACGGGATGCGTATCGTTGGGCATGATCGGGTAAGCGTCTGAATCAAGACAATACGGTCGACTCGCGCTGCGTCGCGAGCTGCATGATCTTTTCCTGCGTGGCGTCGGCCGCGCGCAATTCGCCGGTGACGCGGCCTTCGCACATCACGAGAATCCGGTGGCTCATGCGCAGCACCTCGGGCAGTTCCGACGAAATCATCACGATCGCCTTGCCGTCGGCGGCGAGTGCGTCGAGCAGCTTGTAGATCTCGCTTTTCGCGCCGACGTCGATGCCGCGCGTCGGCTCGTCGAAGAACAGGATGTCGCAGTCGCGCAGCAGCCACTTCGCGATCACGATCTTCTGCTGGTTGCCGCCCGACAGCAGCCGCGTGGGCTGCGCGACCGACGGCGTGCGGATCGCCAGCTGCCGTACGTAGGCCTGCGCGGTGTCGCGCATCTCGCGCGCGTCGAGGAACACGCCGCGGCGCACGAAGCGGTGCATGCTCGACAGCGCGATGTTGTTCTGCACGTCCATCCCGACCGCGAGCCCGAAGTGCTTGCGATCCTCGGACAGGTAGCCAATTCCGTGCGCGACCGCATCGGCCGGCGTGCGGATCGTCACGGTCTTGCCGTGCACGCGGATCTCGCCCGCGTCGACCGGGTCCGCGCCGAACACCGCGCGCGCGACCTCGGTGCGGCCCGCGCCCATCAGCCCCGCGAAACCGAGGATCTCGCCGCGCCGCAGCGTGAAGCCGACATCGCGGATCGCACGGCCGCGCGACAGCCCACGCACTTCGAGCGCGACGTCGTTCGCGGATGTGTCGGGCGGCGTGCGGTATTCGGTATCGAGCTGGCGGCCGACCATCATCGCGATGATCGCGTCCATCGACGTGCCGGCCATCGGCACGGTCGCGACGTACTTGCCGTCGCGCATCACGGTCACGCGATCGGCGATCTGGCGCAATTCGTCCATCTTGTGCGAGATGTAGACGATGCCGACGCCGTGCGCGCGCAGGTCGCCGATGATGCGGAACAGCTCGGCGATTTCCGCGTTGTTGAGCGCGGCGGTCGGCTCGTCCATGATCAGCACGCGCGAGTCGAACGACAGCGCCTTCGCGATCTCGACCATCTGCTGCTTCGCGACCGTCAGCCGGCCGACCGGCGTGCGCGGGTCGAGATCGAGCCGCATCCGTGCGAAGATCGCGGCCGCGTCGCGGTTCAGCTTGTCCTCGTCGACGAACACGCCGAAACGGCCGCGCGGCTCGCGACCGATGAAGATGTTCTGCGCGACGCTCAGGTGATTCATCAGGTTCAGTTCCTGATGGATGATGCCGATCCCGAGCGCCTGCGCGGCGCGCGGATCGGCGATCTCCACCGCGCGGCCGTCCATCCGGATCTCGCCGTCGTCGCGCTGGTACACGCCCGCGAGGATCTTCATCAGCGTCGACTTGCCGGCGCCGTTCTCGCCCATCAGCGCATGCACTTCACCGGCACGCAGGTCGAAACGACAATCGTCGAGCGCCTGCACGCCCGGAAAGCGCTTGCCGATGCCGCTCAATGCAATCAGCGGCGGCGCGGCGTTCAGGTTCGGGTCGGGTTGCATGGGGTCGGGGCTCCGCTGCATTCAGCCGATCGCGCGATCGAGATGCGTATAACCGCCATCGACGAACAGCCACTGGCCCGTCGTGTGCGATGCGCGTTCCGACAGCAGGAACACCGCGGTGTCGGCAATTTCCTCGGCCGTCGTGAAGCGCTTGCCGAGCGGCACCTTGTCGGCGATCGCGGCGAGCTTCGCATCGGGATCGTCGAAACCGGCGAGCCAGTTCCGGTAAAGCGGCGTCATCACCTCGGCCGGGATCACCGCGTTCACGCGCACGCCGTCGTCGCGCAACGCGACGGCCCATTCGCGCGTCAGCGCGAGTTGCGCGCCCTTCGCTGCGCAATAGCCGCTCGTGTTGCCCTGCCCGGTGACGGCCGTCTTCGACGAGATGTTGACGATCGCGCCGCGCGTCGCCTTCAGGTGCGGCACGCAGTAGTGCGCCATCACGTAGTAGTGGATCAGGTTCCGTTCGAGCGACGCGACGAATGCATCGCGCCCGGCGTCGAGCCCGATGCCGTCGTTGATGCCCGCGTTGTTGACGAGGCCGTCGATGCGGCCGAACTGCGCGACAGTTTGCGCGACCGCGTCGCGGCACTGCGCGTCGTCCTGCAGCTCGACGGACACGCACGCGGCACGCGGCTGCTTCTGCGCAAGCTCGCGCCAGAACGCGTCGTCGGGCGCGTGGCGCGCGAACACCACCGGAATCGCGCCTTCACCGGCGAGCCGCATCGAGATGGCGGCGCCGATGCCCGACGCGCCGCCGGTCACGATCACGACCTTGTCTTGCAGATTCAAATCCACTTCGCGTCTCCGTCGTTCATGTTGTCGCCGCGCACGTCGTGCGGTGTGCCGCGTGCATCGCCGTGCTTCAGCCGCGGAACCGGTATTGCTCCAGCGATTCGGGCTTCATCTCGATCGAGAAACCGGGCGCCGTCGGCGGCATGTAGGCCGCGTCGCGCACGACGCACGGTTCGACGAAATGCTCGTGCAGGTGATCGACGTATTCGGTCACGCGCCCTTCCTTCGTGCCGGAAATGCACACGTAGTCGATCATCGACAGGTGCTGCACGTACTCGCACAGCCCAACACCGCCCGCATGCGGGCACACGGGCAGCCCGTATTTCGCGGCCATCAGCATCACCGCGAGAATCTCGTTCACGCCGCCGAGCCGGCACGCGTCGATCTGCACGACGTCAATCGCGCCGCGCGCGATGAACTGCTTGAACAGCACGCGGTTCTGGCACATCTCGCCGGTCGCGACCTGCACGGGCGCGATCGCCTTGCGGATCTTGCGATGCCCTTCGACGTCGTCGGGGCTCGTCGGCTCCTCGATGAACCACGGCCGCGCGAACGCCAGCTCGCGCACCCAGTCGATCGCCTCGTCGACTTCCCACACCTGGTTCGCATCGATCATCAGCTTGCGGTCCGGGCCGATCACCTCGCGCGCGATCGTCACGCGGCGGATGTCGTCCTCGAGGTTCGCACCGACCTTCAGTTTCACGTAATCGAAACCGGCGTCCACCGCCTCGCGGCACAGCCGGCGCAGCTTGTCGTCGCTGTAACCGAGCCAGCCCGCCGACGTCGTGTAGCACGGGTAGCCGTCGCGTTCGAGAATCGCGATCCGTTCGGCCTTGCCGGGCGCCTGCCGGCGCAACAGGTCGAGCGCTTCGTCCGGCGTCAGGCAGTCGGTCAGGTAGCGGAAATCGATCGCACGCACCAGTTCCTCCGGGCTCATGTCGGCGACCAGCCGCCACAGCGGCTTGCCCACGGCCTTCGCCCACAGATCCCACACCGCATTGACCACCGCGCCGGTCGCCAGGTGGATCGCGCCCTTGTCGGGGCCGATCCAGCGCAACTGGCTGTCCGACGTCACGTGCCGCCAGAAGCGGCCCATGTCCTCGCGGATCCAGTCGAGGTCGAGGCCGACGACGAGGTGACGCATCGCGTCGATCGCCGCGCAGCAGATTTCGTTGCCGCGCCCGATGGTGAACGTGAGCCCGTGACCTTCGAGCCCGTCGCGGTCGGTTTCGAGCACGACGTAGGCGGCCGAATAATCGGGGTCCGGATTCATCGCATCGGAGCCGTCGAGCTGGCGCGAGGTCGGGAAGCGCACGTCGAGGACGCGCATCGATCGAATGATAGGCATGGCGAACCGTCCGGGAAAAGGGAATCAGGCCTGCACGGTGCGCTGGCGTTGCTCGCCGAGCCCGTCGATGCCGAGCGTGATCACCTGCCCGGCGCGCAGATACACGGGCGGCTTCTGCCCGAGGCCGACGCCCGGCGGCGTGCCGGTCGAGATCACGTCGCCCGGCTGCAGGCTCATGAAGCGGCTCAGGTAGCTGATCAGGTGCGGCACGCGGAACACCATCGTCGCGGTCGTGCCGTTCTGGTAGCGATGGCCGTCGACGTCGAGCCACAGCCGCAGCGCATGCGGATCGGGCACCTCGTCGGCCGTCACGAGCCACGGGCCGAGCGGCCCGAACGTGTCGTTGCCCTTGCCCTTGTCCCACGTGCCGCCGCGTTCGAGCTGGTATTCGCGCTCCGACACGTCGTTCACGACGCAGTAGCCCGCGACGTGCGACAGCGCGTCGGCTTCCGCGATGTAGCGGCCGCCCTGGCCGATCACCACGCCGAGCTCGACTTCCCAGTCGGTCTTCTCCGAGCCGCGCGGAATCTCGACGTCGTCGTTCGGCCCCGAGATCGCGCTCGTCCACTTGCCGAACACGACGGGCTCCTTCGGCACCTCCATCCCCGATTCGGCCGCGTGGTCCGAATAGTTGAGCCCGATGCAGATGAACTTGCCGACGCGGCCGACGCACGGGCCGAGCCGCGGCGTGCCTTCGACGAGCGGCAGCGACGACGGCGGAATATCGCGCAGCCGCGCGAGCGACGCCGGTGACAGCGCGTCGCCCGCGATGTCGTCGACCACGCCGGACAGGTCGCGGAGGTGGCCCTGCGCATCGAGCAGGCCCGGTTTTTCATGGTGTTTGTCGCCAAATCTCAGCAGTTTCATAGCGTCTGAACGGAATCGGAAAGTGAAGGGGAACGCGCGGTCAGTTCGTCGTGGTCAGTTCGACCAGCCGCCGTCGATCAGGTGAATCGCGCCGGTCGTGAACGACGCTTCGTCGGAGGCCAGGTACAGCGCCAGCGCGGCCACTTCGTCCGCGCTGCCGATACGCCCGATCGGCTGGCGCGCGACGAACGCCTGGCGCACCTCGTCGGTCGACACGTGGCGCGTGCGCGCCTGGTCGGCAATGCGCTCCTCCAGCGACGGCGACTCGATCGTGCCCGGGCAGATCGCGTTGCAGCGGATGTGCTGCGCGACGAAATCGGCGGCCACCGCCTTGGTCAGCCCGATCACGGCCGCCTTGGTCGTGCCGTACACGAAGCGGTTCGGCACGCCCTTCACGCTCGACGCGGCCGACGCCATGTTGATGATCGACGCGCCGCCGGCTTCGAGCATCGCCGGCAGCAGTGCGCGGATCAGCCGGTACATCGACGTGACGTTCAGGTTCAGCGAGAACGCCCACGCGTCGTCGTCGCAATCGAGGATCGAGCCGTGGTGCACATAACCCGCGCAGTTGAACAGCACGTCGAACGCGCGTTCCTGCGCGGCGAGCGCCGCGACGTCGTGCGCGTCGGTGACGTCGAGCCGCCGCGTGGTCAGCCGGCCGCCCACGCGTTCGGCGTCGGCCTCGAGCCGCACGAGCGCGGCTTCGTTGATGTCGGTCGCCAGCACGTCGGCGCCCTCGTTCGCGAACCGCAGCGCGGTCGCGCGGCCAATGCCCTGCCCGGCCGCCGTGACCAGCGCGCGCTTGCCCTGCAATCTCATGAGCACATCTCCCGAAAAAACAGGCCGTCAGCCGGCCGATTGGCACAAAGGACTAAAGGTCCAACCAATGATAGGAAGTGATTGCGCGTTTGTCACGAATTCGCGATTCAGTATTTACCCGGGCCGCTCAATCCGTCTGGCAGGCAATCGTCCGGCGCTTGGCAGGCCCCGCCCGCGTGCCTAAGGATTCGCGCAAACCCAATGACGGCGGGCCTCTCAGCGGGTTTTCCGCACGCGCCCGGCACGGCTGCCGCGCCAAACTGACAAAAACGTCATGTGCGCGTCAGGGTCTCAACGGGTAGCGCGCGCCATCATGGCATTGCCGGACCGCGCTTCCGGTGCATCGCCACCCCGCCCGCGTTCGATCCCTGCGGGCACCTCCGTCCCCCGGCGATGTACTTCCGTGACTGGGCGAGCAGACACGGCGCGCGGGCCGATTTCGCGCCCCGGGCTTTCGGTCCGGGGCGTTTTTGTCCGTGGATTCCAAGAAAGTAAGCATGGATTGTTTCTAAATCGGCAAAAGGTAATTTGAGCCAGACAGGATGTTTTTTCCGGTCACAGACGCTTACATTTAGCGCACCACTCATGGAAACCGCTACGGATTCGCCATCGGGTAGTGACATCCACTGCCAAGGACGATCCGCACGAGCTTTAGGAAACGGCAAATGAAGGCCTCCCAATCCCTGCCTGCGCTCGATCCCGCCGACGTCCACGTCGAAATTCTCGAACGTTCCGATACGCTGCTCGTCGTCCGCTGGGTCGAGCCCGGCCGCTGTCACTACGGTGAACAGCGCTGGCGCCGCCGCTTCGCGCAACGCACCGGCACCTGCGCGCTGTCGCGCCAGGTCATCCACCGCGGCGACGAAGTCTTCCGCCCGGCCGAACGCCCGGCGCCCGCGAACGCGGCCGCGATGATCTCCGCCGCCGAAGTGCTCGCGCTGGCCGGAGGCAGGTAAATCCTGCCGGCCGCGCGCCGAGGCCCGCTGCGCCGCACGGCGCGCCAGCCCTAGAATCGCCGGTCTAATTCCCCCGCTTGTCTGCCACGCCCGCGCGCACTATCGTTACACCACTCAATGTAACGATTACGTGTCGCGGCCGACCGGCCGCGCCGCTGGAGGCAGACATGCATGCATGGAGCGCGCGCCACGTCCCGGCGCAGGGCGGCAAGGTCGCGGTCGTGACCGGCGCCAACAGCGGTCTCGGTTGGCAGCTCGCGGAAACGCTGGCCGCGAAAGGCGCGACGGTCGTGATGGGCTGCCGCGACGCCGCGCGCGCCGCGCAGGCGGCCGATGCGATCCGCCGGCTCCATCCCGATGCACGCGTCGAAGTCGACCCGCTCGACCTCGCCGATCTCGCGTCGATCGAACGCTTCGCGGCCGACGTGGCCGAGCGCCACGGCCGCGTCGACATCCTCTGCAACAACGCCGGCGTGATGTTCCTGCCGCTGCGGCATACGCACGACGGCTTCGAGATGCAGTTCGGCACCAACCACCTCGGCCATTTCGCGCTGACCGGCCATCTGCTGCCGGCGCTGCGCGCCGCGCGGCGGGCGCGCGTCGTGACGATGTCGAGCGGCTTCAACCGAGGCGGCCGGATTCGCGTCGACGACCTGCGCGCCGAGCACCGTTACAACCGTTATCTCGCCTATTGCGACAGCAAGCTCGCGAACCTGGTGTTCGCGATCGAGCTGCAGCGCCGCTTCGAGCGCGCCGCGTTCGCCGGGATCAGCGTGGCCGCGCATCCCGGTTACGCGGCGACCAACCTGCAGTTCGCGGGCCCCGCGATGGACAGCTCGCCCGCCCGCGCGGCGCTGATGCGCGCCGCGAACCGTTATCTCGCGCAGCCGGCCGATCAGGGCGCGCTGCCCGCGATCCATGCGGCGACCTCGCCCGATCTCGCGGGCGGCGCGTACATCGGGCCGTCCGGCTGGTTCGAATCGCGCGGGCTGCCAGCGCCCGCGAGCGTGCCGCGTTCGGCGCGCGACGTGGCCTCGGGGGCGCTGCTGTGGGAGGCGTCAGAAGCCGCGACGGGCGTGCGCTTTCTCAGCTCGGGCGCGCCGGCCGGGCGCTCGCCGGGCCGGCCGTTCGATACGGCAGCCCAGGCGCGCTGAGCCACGCGCCGCCATCCGCAACATTCCTCATACTTATTACATCAACCGAAAAGAAAGCCGGTTGAAAGACTGGATCGGCGCGCCACTGTTACCGAACAGGAAACAATTTATCGTCAAAATCAGCGTTTACCCTCAACCGTCCGATGACTAAGATTTGATCAATCGCTTAAGACATGGTGTCGAGAGCGAACTCAATAAAACACCGGAGGTCATCATGAAATCGCTCATTTCCGCAGTTGTTGCCGCTGCCGCCCTGTCTGCTTCGTTTGGCGCATTCGCGCAAAGCACCGTGACCCGCGCGCAAGTGAAGAACGAACTGGTTCAGCTCGAACAAGCCGGCTACAAGCCGGGCGTGTCGAGCCCGTACTACCCGAACGACATCCAGAGCGCCGAAGCACGCGTTCATGGCGCCGACACCAGCGGCTACGGCGCGCAACCGGCTCCGGCCGTCCACTCGGGCGCCCCGGCTGCAACGTCGTCGAACGCACGCGACTCGGTCTTCTTCGGCCAGTAAGCCGATGCGCCCTCGGCGGGCGCCGCGCATCGCGCGATGAAGACGTAACAGGACGAGCCCCCTTGCGGGGCTCGTCCTTTTTTATGAAACGCATACCTCCGCCGCCCGGCAGCGGGTGGCTTCGCCCGGGCGCGTTGCGTCCGGGCGCTTTTTCGTTTGCGAGGCAGGCGTAGGGGGATGTGGTCAGGCGCGCCGGTCAGCGCGCCGTGGCTGCAGCAGGCGCCGAACGCGACAACACCCGCCACCGCGACAGCAGTTCATCGCGATCGACATAGCAACCCTGCAGATGCCGGCGGCCGGTCGACGGATCGAACTCAGTGCGCGCATGCAGCACGCGCCGGTTGTCGAACGCCCACATGTCGCCCGCCCGCAGCCGTCGCTGCACGCGAAAGCGTGGCTCGCGCGCGAGCGCGAGGAACCGCCGGTACGCGCGATAGACAGCCGCGACCGATCCGGCCGGCGCATCGAGCGGCCCGCGCAGGAAGTTCGCGACACGCACCTCGGTCACGTTGCCGCGCGCATCGAGCCCGATCACCGGCGCCGAGCAGCGGTAGTCGCTGTTCGCACTCTTGTTCCAGAACTCGAACGGCGTCGACGCAAGTTGCGCGAAATCGGCCGGATGCTCGCGCCGCAGCGCATCCGCGAGCGCGAAGCCGTCGAGGAACACACTGTCGCCGCCCGTCGCGTCGTTCGCGAGGCAATGCAGGAACTGCACGCCCGGCTGCAACTCGCGCGTCGGCAAATCGGTGTGCGGCGGCAAGTTGAGCGACGTATACGCATTGCTGTCCGGGCGCGGCTTCGATTCGACGTCGAACAGCACGCCGAAATTGCTCTCGCGAATCAGGCCGACGCGGCGTGCAATCTCGTCGACGCGGCCGCGCTCGGCCGGCACGCCTTCGACGAGCGTCAAGCCGGTGCGCTGCAACGCGTCGAGCCATGCGAGCAATGCGCCGTCGTCCTCCATCACGTCGCGCCACGTGAACACGCCGATCGCCGTCGCGTCGTCGCCGGCCCACACGTGCCGTCCGTGTGCGGCCAGGCGCTCCGCGCGTGACGCGTCGTCGTATGCATGCGCGCGCAACCAGCCCGGCGACCACGCGCTGCGATGCCCGTCGTTCCATTCGACATGCAGCGCGCCATCGGTTTCGACGTGTACCGTGAGTGCCGACAGATCCTCGCGCGCGTCGGCGATCTCGAACACCTGTTCGCGCGTGATCGCATGCACGCACGCGGAACATGCGCAGTTGTCGCGCAGCCAGTCGAAATGGAACGGCGATCGTCGCGTATCGCTCCACTCGACGTCCACCGCTTCTGCGCCGATCGTTGCCTCCACAATGGCTACGTCGGCGGAAAACGTCCGCCAGTCCTCGATACGGTGTTGCGCTGCCTGCATCGTTGCCTCCTGGATACGCCCGCTACGCGTGTGGTGCGAGCAGAAACCCGCCGACCATCCGGTGCAGTCGCGCCGCCTGCGGACTCGTCCCGAGCGCGCGCCAGCAGCCGTGCACCAGCCCCTCTCCCATCCAGTACTGCGCGGTGCCGCCGGCCGCGCGAATCCGTTCGACGTACACGCGCGCATCGTCGCGCAGCGGATCGTGTTCCGCGCCGATCGCGAGCACGGGCGGCAGGCCGTCGAAACGCGACGCTGCGAGCGGTACCGACGCGTGTAACAGCGGGTCGCCGTCGAACTGGCCGTCCAACGGGCCGTCCCAATACAACGCGCGATAACGATGAACGTCGTCGAGCGTCAGCATCGGCGCATGCGCTTCCGTTTCACGCGCGGGCGATTGCGGTTCAAACCCGAGCATCGGATAAACGAGCGCGATGCCGTCGAGGCCGCCTTCGCCCGCATCGCGCAGCGCGGTGGCGACGGCCGCCGCGAGCATGCCACCCGCGCTGTCGCCCGCGAGCGTCAGCGGATGCACGCAGGCCCCGAACGGCCAGCGTGCATCGCGCGCGGCACGCGTGACGGCCAGGCAATCGTCGAGCGCGGCCGGCGCGCGGTGTTCGGGCGCAAGCCGGTAGTCGACGGCGATCACGTCGAGCCCCGTGTCGGCCGCCAGTTGCGCGGTGATCAGCGCATGACTGTCGAGCGAGCCGACGACGAAACCGCCGCCATGAAAAAACAGCACCGTGCCGCGCGACGTGCCGTGCGCGGCCGTGTAGCGCCGCAGCGCGATCGCGCGTCCGTCAGGCGCTTGCCATACGGCATCCTGCTGCACGATGCCCGCCGGCAACGCGGCCGGCGTCCATGCGGCCGCGAAGCGATCGTAGAGACGGCGCTGCTCGTCGGGCGAGCGCGCCGCCGCGTCGGCCGGATACCACGCGTCGACGGCGGCAACGAACGCCGCGATTTCCGGTTCGAGCATCGGGTGCGCTCCGCGGTTGAAGGTTGACGCTAACGGCGCGGCGGCAGGCCGATCACGCGGCCCGCATACGCAGGCGCCGCACAATCGCGCTGCAACACATGAAGCTCGGCCACACGCGCGGCAATGTCGTCGTCGAACGGCGCCGATTTCGCGCCGTCGCGTGTATCGACATGCAGCAGCATCTGCTCGCTCGCCGATACCGCGTCGTCATGCCCATCCGCGAACAGTTCGAGATACAGGTGCAGCCGCTTCGCGTCGTGCGCGAGCACACGCGCATCGACGCGCACCGGCGTGCCCTCCTTGATCTCGTGCAGATAGTTCACGTGCGCCTCGAGCGTGTAGACCGAGCGGCCCCGCTCGCGACGCGCGGCATCGTCGAGCCCGATGCGATCCAGCAACGCATCGGTCGCGAAGCTGAAGATCAGCAGGTAGAACGCATCGCGCAGGTGGCCGTTGTAGTCGACCCACTCGGGCCGCACCACGTCGCGGTAAATCGTCAGCGGGGTATCGCCCGTCATCGCCTGTCCCTCAGGGTCTGTTTACATATGGAACGCGCATGCGTTGCCACGAGAACGGCCGCTCGCGAGGCGCGCGACGCCGCGAATACTGACGTATTCGCAAGGAGCGCAACACGGCGAGCGGCCGTTCTCGTGGCAACCCCAAATTAAAAAAAACCAGTCCGCGGGAATGCCCGAAATCGCCCGTATGGCGGCGTCGCTCGTCGCTTGTTTGGCTCGGCCAAACGGCGCTCCTCACTCCTTGCCCTACGAGCGATTTCGGGCATTCGCATGTGCGTTCCATATGTAAACAGACCCTAATCCTCGAATCGCATCCCGTGCCGCGCCTTCACCGCGGCGATCGACTTCAGCACCTCGGTGATGCACTCGTCGCGATAGCGTTCGAGTTCCTTGATGCTGCGCGTGCCCTGCTGTTCGGTCGTGCCGTCGACGACGCTGTCGATCAGTGCGTCGGTTAGCGTCGGCGCGACCAGCTTCGTCCACGGCAGTTCGAGCGCGGGGCCGAACTGCTGCATGAAGTGTCGCATGCCCGCGTCGCCGCCGGCCAGCGTGTAGGTCAGGAACGTGCCCATGAACGACCAGCGGATGCCCGCGCCGAAGCGGATCGCATCGTCGATCTCGCCGGTCGTCGCGACGCCTTCGTTGACCAGATGCAGCGCCTCGCGCCACAGCGCTTCGAGCAGCCGGTCCGCGATGAAGCCCGGCACCTCCTTGCGCACGTGCAGCGGCCGCATGCCGAGCTTGCGATAGATCTCCATCGCGGCTTCGACCGCTTCCGGCGACGTATGCTCGCCGCCGAGCACCTCGACGAGCGGCAGCAGGTAGACCGGATTGAACGGATGGCCGACGACGCAACGCTCCGGATGCGTCGCACGTGCATAGAAATCCGTCGGCAGCAGCCCCGACGTCGACGACGCGATGATCGCGTCGGGCTTCGCCGCGCGGCTGATCTGCTCGTGCAGTTCGAGCTTCAATGCCTCGCGCTCGGGCGCGCTTTCCTGGATGAAATCGGCATCGGCGACGCACGCTTCGATCGTCGCCACGAAACGCAGCCGCGCGGGATCGGCGCCCGGCGCGAGGCCGACGCGCTCCAGCGCGGGCCACGCGTTCGCGACGTTTGCACGCAGCCGCTCTTCCGCGCCCGGCGCGGGGTCCCACACGACCACGTCGAGACCGTGCGCGAGCGCGCGGGAGATCCACCCGCTGCCGATCACGCCAGTGCCGATGGCGGCGAACGTCTTGATGTCGGTCTTCACAGCCATGTCAACGCATCCTTCAAATCAGGGGAAATCGGTGGGCGGCCGCGCTCGTGCGCGTCGCCCGGTCGTATCGGTCAGCGAAAAAACTCACGCGAACTCGGCGATCGCGCGGCGTTCGAGCGCCCGCTCGCCGCGTGCCGGCAAGCCGAGCTTGCGGCGGCCTTCGGCCGGCGTCAGCACGCGGGCGCCGAGCCGTTCGATGATCTCGCGAGCGCGCTCGACGAGCGTGCCGTTGGTCGCATGCACGCCGCGATCGAGCCAGATGTTGTCTTCGAGGCCGACGCGCACGTGGCCGCCGAGCAGCATCGCCTGCGCGACCATCGGCATCTGCATGCGGCCGATCCCGAAACCGGCCCAGTGCGCGCCCGGCGGCAGGTTGTCGACCATCGCCTTCATCGTGCCCGTATCGGCCGGCGCGCCCCACGGAATGCCGAGGCAGAGCTGGAACAGCGGCGGATCGTCGAGCAGCCCTTCCTTCAGCAACTGCTTCGCGAACCACAGATGGCCGGTGTCGAAGATCTCCAGTTCCGGCTTCACGCCGAGTTCCTGGATGCGCTTCGCGCCGGCGCGCAATTGCGCGGGCGTCGACACGTAGATGTAGTCGCCGTCGCCGAAATTCAGCGTGCCGCAGTCGAGCGTGCAGATCTCCGGCAGCAGTTCCTCGACGTGCGCGAGGCGCGTGAGGCCGCCGACGAGATCGGTGCCCTTGCCGAAGCGCATCGGGTCTTCACCCGGGCCGATCTCGAGATCGCCGCCCATGCCGGCCGTCAGGTTGATGATCACGTCGACGTCGGCCGAGCGGATGCGGTCGACCACTTCGCGGTACAGGTTCGGGTCGCGGCTGCCGCGCCCCGTCTGCGGATCGCGCACATGGCAATGCGCGACGGTCGCACCGGCCTTCGCGGCCTCGATCGCGGCGGCCGCGATCTCCTTCGGCGTGACCGGAATCGCCGGATGCTTGCCGACCGTATCGCCCGCGCCGGTGACGGCGCAGGTAATGATGACTTCGTGATTCATGCTGTTTGCCTCGCTTGATCCTTGTTGTTTCGCATTGCTTATGTTTCGCCCGTGCGCGCGTCGTGCGGCGCGCAAGCCATTACAGGCCGAGATATGCCTTCACGGCCGGCAGGCCATCCTTGCCGTCGAACGTCTTCACGCCCGCGAGCCACGGATCGAGCACCTGCGGGTTCTTCTTCAGGTAGGCCTTCGCCGCGTCGGCCGGCTTCGTCTTGCTCATCACCGACTGCATCAGCTGGTTCTCGAGCTGCGTCGAGAAGCGCAGGTTCGTGACGAGCTTGCCGGCATTCGGGCAGCGTGCGATGAAGTCGGGCGCGGTGAGCGTGTACACGCGCGCTTCGCCGTAGTTCGGCCCGAACGACGCGTCGCCGCCGGACAGGTAGTTCATGCTGAGCTGGATGTTCATCGGGTGCGGCTCCCAGCCCAGAAACACGACCCACTTCTTCTCGCGGACCGCGCGCTCGACCGTCACCAGCATCCCGGCCTCGCTCGATTCGACGAGCTTGAAGCCGCCGAGCCCGTACTGGTTCGTGTCGATCATCTTCTGGATCGTCGCGTTCGCGCTGCTGCCCGGCTCGATCCCGTAGATCTTGCCGTCGAGTTCCGCGCGGTGTTTCGCGATGTCGTCGAAGGTCTTCAGGCCGGCCTGGTATTCGTAGCTCGGCACGGCGAGCGTCGCCTTCGCGCCCGACAGGTTCGGCGTGTCGACGACGTTGATCGACTTGCTGTCGAGGAACGGCTGGAGTTGTTTCTGCTGCACGGGCCACCAGTAACCGAGCGACACGTCGAGCTGCTTGCTCTTCAGGCCGGCGAACGAGATCGGCACCGACGCGATCGTCGTCGTCGGCTTGTAGCCGAGCGCCTCGAACACGGTCGACGCGAGCGCCGTGGTCGACGTGATGTCGGTCCAGCCGATATCCGCGAAACGCACGGTGCGGCAGGTCGCGGCTTCCGTTTCGGCAAGCGCCGCATTCGTGAACGCGCCTGTCGCCAGCACGGCCGCGACAAGCGCGGCGATCTTCGTCGACTTCATGGTTCCTCCCGGTTGGACTGGTGCGCGGCCGTTGCACGGGGTGTGCGCCGGCCTGCATCGTGGGAGTAAAAGTAACGAGCCATATTCGCCGCGAGAAGACCCGTGGCGACCTGTTCTTGACTATTTGCGACTATGCGTGGAAACCACTAGGGTTTGGGAGAGGCTTGGCGGGTGGGGGTTTGGGACGGGTTTTGGCGAAAACGCGATTGTCCGGGTGCGTCGTGGATCTTTCAGACGGTCGGGACGCGGGTGTCGGGGGTGCGCTTCAATCGATGTGCCGACATTCGACTCATGCGGCGCCGCCTGCAAACCTTTCGGCCAGCCGCTCACGCTCGAACGCTTCGACAACGAAGTCGACAAACACGCGTGTTTTCGTCGGCAGAAGCGCTCGCGTCGCGTAATAGATCGAGATCGCCCCGGCGTCCACGTACCAGTGCGGAAGCAATCGCACGAGTTCCCCCCGTTCGATTGACGACAGCACGTCCGACACGGACAGAAGCGCAATGCCCAGCCCGAGAATGGCTGCTTCACGCATGGCCGCCGGGTCGTTGACGACGATGGTCTCGCCGAGCAGCGCAGGCATTTCGCCGCCTGCTGCGTCGCGCATCGTCCGTTGCCGCACGCGGCCGGTGCGGCTCGAGCGCATCACGATGCCGCCGAGTTCCGCAAGGTCACCAGGATCGGTCGGCGGCGTGCGGCCGGCCATGTAGGCCGGCGACGCAACCGCCACGAGATGCGCAGGCGCCAATGGACGAGACACGACGCCCGGTGCGAGATCGAATCCCCCACCCAGCGCCGCATCGTATCCCTCGGCAATCAGGTCGACCGGTCGGTTCTCGAAGTACCAGTCTGGGCGAACCATCGGATAGCGAGCGAGGAACGCCGGCAGCAGCGGCATGACGTACGTCATGCCGAACGTCGGCGCCATGCTGACTTTCAGCACGCCGGCCGGCTCGCTGCGATCGGTCGACACGGACGCGATCGCTGCCTGGAGCGCGTCCAGATTGCCGCCAATTTCCACGAGAAAGCGCGCGCCCGCCTCGGTCAGCGTGAGCTTGCGCGTCGAGCGCTGGAACAACCGCACGCCGAGATTGCGTTCCAGCAGCGCAACGTTGCGGCTGACCGCGGCGGGCGTCAGCGCAAGACGCCGCGCGGCCGCGGAGAAGCTGCCCGTTTCAGCGCTGCGCACGAACGATTCGAGGTTGGCGAGTGTTTCCATGCATCGATCTTAAAGCATTGATTGAAAATAATTCAAACAATTACCCGCTAATTATCAAGCAATAAAGGCGGCAACATTCGCTCAACCAGCCTTGGGGAGCGAACTTCACCGGTTTCTCTCCTCGCCGACACCGGCATCGGCTGCCACTTGATTCATCCCTCTTCACCAGGAGCATCGTCATGAGCACCATCGGTATCATCGGAGCAGGCGCCATCGGGTCCGCGTTCGCGAAAGCGCTGGCGCGCAAAGGCGTCGAAGCCATCATCTCGAACAGCCGAGGCCCGGAATCGCTCGCGAATCTCGCACGCGAACTCGGTCCCTCAATTACGCCGGGCACGCGCGAACAAGCGGCCGCGCAGGACATCGTCCTCGTCGCCGTGAACTGGGCGAAGCTGCCGTCCGCCCTCGCCGGGTTGCCGGACTTCGGCGGACGCATCGTGATCGACGCGAACAACCCGATCGAGGCGCCGACGTTCGAACCCGCCGAGTTGCATGGCCGAACATCGAGCGAAGTATTCGCGGATCTCGTGCCGGGCGCACGCGTCGTGAAGGCGTTCAATCACCTCCCGGCGCACTTCCTTTCCGACGATCCGCAGGCCGAGGGCGGACACCGCGTGTTGTTCTTCGCGGGAGACGACGCGCAGGCGAAATCGGCTGTGAGCCGACTGATCGCGCGGCTCGGCTTCTTCGGCATCGACCTGGGTTTGCTCGTAGGCGGCGGGCAACTGGTGCAAATCCCGGGCGGTCCGTTGCCGGTGCTTGATCTCGTCAAATTCGGCTAACCCGTTGGCCGACGCAATTGACGGTCTCGAATGTCGGCGCGCGGCTGATCCGAGTGGGCGCAACCTGCCCCGCAACCGACCATGCCGCGTCCGACCCTCGATTCGCCGTCAAGCGCGAATGCGATTCCCGGTCAACCGGGTTTGTTAGTTCGATGCGCGCGCCTATACTTCGATCGTCTGATGAAATTGGGCCAGTCTTCAGGGCGGAGCTTGATCGCAAAACATGAGCAGCCCGCTACACGGGGTACGTCGGCAAGTCGACATTGACGCATTGAACCCACATCGCTTCACGCGTGGAGCGAACGGAATCGTCAAACTGTCCTAAGCAATCGATTATTCGCGGCCTACCCCGTCACCATCGCGTATTCGACCAACCTCGCACCGACGGCTGGTTCGATACGCGTGCGATGGGCAGGATCGATGCGCCCCTATACGTGTTCGGTGCACTTTTTGTTGGCAAGGCACCCGAGATCGGTTCGTTGCAGCGACAGCCGTTAGCGGGATTGCGGGGGAGAATCTGGCATGCGATTTCAATCCAGGCTTCACCACGGGCAAGGGGGCGCGCGGTCCTCGCCTCACGCCGGGTTCGACATGAAATCGCACTGGCTGCCCTGGGGTGTACGCGCCGGCAAACACAGCGCGACGACACCTGCCAGGGCGAGATCGTTGCCCTGGCCCCACCACTGGCACAGTGAAGCGCCTCACGGAAACGCGCAGGGCGATCCGGTCAATCGTCGCGTCCTCGTGATCGACGACAAGGCTGCGACTCACCAGAATTTCCGCAAGATTCTCGCTCGCCCGCTGGACAGCGAAACTGCGCCGGCCACAACCGACGCGCCTTTTTTCGACGAGGCTCCATCCGATCGCGCGGCGTTTCAAATCGATTCCGCCTATCAGGGCCGGGAAGCGCTGGAGCGGGTCGTGCAAGCGCTGGCGGAGAACAAGCCCTATGCGATGGCCTTTGTCGACACGCACATGCTGCACGGCTGGAACTGCGTTCAGACCATCGAGCGACTCTGGCAAGTGGACCCGACGTTGCAGGTTGCCCTGTGCAGCCTGCCTTCCGATCCCCCTTGGGGCACCCTGGTCCGGCATCTGGGCGCAGACGACCGGCTGCTCGTTCTCAAGAAGCCATTGAACAACATCGAGGTCCGTCAGGCGGCCAGCGTGCTGACCGCGAAATGGCAGATGACGAAAGAAGCGGTCGTCAAGCCGAGCGACCTGGAAGCGCTCGTCGAGGAAAGAATCCATGCGCTGGCTGAGGCCAACATCATCGTCCGGAACAGTCCGGTCGTCCTTTACCGCTTGCGTGGCGTGCCGTCGTTTCCGCTCATCTACATCTCGCATGACATCGCCACGTTCGGCCACGACCGCGCTGCGTTGCTCGCGTCGCCATTCTGGGCCAACGAACTTGTCGCGCCGGAAGACCAGGCGAAAGTCGATGCAGCACTGGCGCGAATACTGGAAACGGACGCCGAAGGCGTGTCGATCGAGTTCCGCTTGCGCACGGGCGACGGCGCTTGCCGTTGGGTCGAGAATCGCTATGTGCCGGTCCGCGACAACGACGGACGGCTGATCGAAGTCGAAGGGATCATCATCGACATCACCGGGCGCAAGGCGGCGGAGGAAAAAGTCGCACGGCTTGCCGGCACGGATGCGCTCACGGGATTGGCGAATCGCGCCAGCTTCATCGCGCAGGTGCGCCAGGCTTTCGCTGCAGCCCAACATGGCGCGATGCCATTTGCGATCCTCTTTGTCGCGCTCGACGACTTCACGCTGATCAACGACAGACTGGGTCACCCGGTCGGCGACCTGTTGCTTCGGGAAGTGGCTGAACGTCTCAGGCATGCCGCTCAAGAAAGCGACCTGGTCGCACGGTTGAGCGGCGATACGTTTGCCGTGCTGCAGGGCGAGATGATCGAGCCGGCCAACGCCGCAGCGCTGGCGGCGAAGCTTCAGGCGGCGCTGGCGGCGCCCTGTCTGCTCGATGGCAACGACGTGCGTATCTCGGCGAGTATCGGCATTCGTGCGTATGTCCCGGGCGACCGTGGTGCAGACGTCATGCTGATGCAGACCGACTTGGCGCTGCGCCGTGCGAAGCACAAGGGCGGCAACCGGTATCACTTTCATTCCGACGAACTCGACCAGGCGGCGCGCGATCGTGTTGCACTCGCCGACGAACTGAGCGGCGCGATCGATCGCGGCGAGTTCGAACTCCGTTACCAACCCGAGGTCGAGTTGTCCTCCGGAAACATTCTGGGGATGGAGGCGCTGGCGCGCTGGCATCATCCGACGCGGGGCCTCATTGCCCCCGGGGTGTTCATCCCGATCGCCGAGCGGGACGGCACCATGGCAGCGCTCGGGCGCTGGGTGCTGGATCAGGCGTGCCGACAAATGAGAGCATGGCGCGACGAGGGGGTGGCCCCGTTGATGATCGCGATCAACCTGACTCAGTTCGAGCTCACGGGTGCGCAAACGTTCGTGCGCGATGTCGCGGAAGCGGTCGCGAAGTGGCGTCTCGCCCCGTCGGACCTGGAATTCGACGTGACCGAGGCGACGCTTGCCCGGCTGTCGTGGGCACGAAGCGACATCCTCCCGCAGCTGCATGAGCTCGGCGCAAAGATTGCCATTGATGATTTTGGCAGCAGTTACGCGTCATTCGAGTATGTGAAGGCTTATCGCGTGAATCATCTCAAGATCGCGCGATCCCTCATCCACCGATCTACCCGCGACCCGGAGAGCGCGGCGACGATACGTGCCATCGTCACCCTGGCGCACAGTCTCGGGATCGGAGTCATTGCCCAAGGCGTGGAGACCGAGCAACAGCGTGCGCTGCTGGCGGCGACGAACCGGGCTACGAGCGCGCAAGGTTTCCGTTTCAGCGAAGCGGTGGGCGCCGATCGAGCCAGCGAGCTTCTGCGCCAGGGTCACATCGCACCCTCCGCGACGCCTGGTTCGGAAGGGTAAGCGTTCGATTGTCGCGGCTGCACGTTCCGCCGTAGAGGTCACGGCGGATTGAATCCGCAGTCGCGACGCGCCGCTGGCACCCGGCGCTCGAGCCGTCAACCCTCACCACACCCCGCCATCACGACCCGCACAAACGCCTCCGCCAGCACCGTCGGCTCGACCGGCAACACCAGCGCGCACATCGACCGCGCATCGTCGTCCGAAAGCGGCACGAACACGACACCGTCGACACCGAGGCTTGCCATCCGCTCCGGCACGATCGCAATGCCGCGCCCGGCCGCGACGAGATTGAGCATCGACGTCTTCGGCGAAACGATCCTTGCCGCGGTCGGCACGAACCCGCGCTTCAGGCAGAGATCGATCACGACGCGCGCCAGGCCGCCGCGCTCGCGATGCACGGCCGATACGAACGGCTCCCGTTTCAGCTGCGCGACAGTCGTGCGCCTTCGCGCGGCGAGCCGATGGTCGATCGGCAACGCGACGCACAGCCGCTCGGCCGCGAGTTCGACGAAGCGCACACGCGCATCGCGCCGCAACACCGGCAAGCGCACGATACCGATATCGGCGTGGCCGTTCGCGACTTCCGACACCTGGTCCTCCGACGACGCGCGGTCGAGATCGATGCGTGCGTTCGGGCAATCGCGCATGAAGCGGTCGAGATCCGCCATCAGGCTGTTGACGGGAATGGTGCTGGAATGCAGCAGCCTCAGCACGCCGGCTTCGCCGCGCGACAGTTGCGCGCCTTCGTCGGCGGCCGCGACCAGCATCGTCGGCACCGACGCGACGCGATCGCGGTAGACCGCCCCGGCCGGCGTGAGCCGGACGCCCCTCGGTTCCCGTTCGAACAGCCGGAACCCCAGTTCGTCTTCCAGTTGACCGATCTGCCGGCTGAGGGCCGACTGCGCGACATAAAGCGCGGCCGCGGCCGGCGTGAAGCCGCCGAGATCGGCCACGGTCAGGAAGTACTGGATTTGCCGCAGGGATGGCATGCCGAAACGAGATGGATAGGCGTCTGATTCGATATTTGTCTTATACCGGGGCGCTCGCGAGAATGGAAGCCTTCCGGGACGAAAGCGCCGCAAAGGCCCGGACATTCTGGAGCATTCGATGTCCGCGACTCCCCTGCTGTCCTACCTGCTCGTCGTTGCCGCCGGCATCAGCGTCGCGTTGCAGCAGGTGCTCAACGCGAACCTCCGCGCACAACTGGGTTCGCCCTGGTGGGCCGGATCGGTGAGCTATCTCGTCGGCCTGATCGTGATGCTCACCGTCGCGATGCTCGCCCCGCCGTCGCGTGTGAGCGTGGCGTTCCCGGCACCGGGCTCGTGGTTCAGCTGGACAGGCGGATTTTTCGGCGCCGTATTCGTCGGCGTCGCCGTCCTGATGGTGCCGCGGCTCGGCGCGGCCACGACGCTCGCGCTGATCGTCGTCGGGCAGATGGTCGGCGCACTCGCGTTCGATCATTTCGGCCTGTTCGGCGTCCAGCAGCATTCGGCCAGCCCGATCCGGATTGCCGGCGCGGCCTGCCTCATCGTCGGCGTCGTGCTCGTGCGCGCGTAACGCGCGATCGGTCAGTCCGATGCGCGATGCGGATTGCAGTTCGCCGCGTATTCCGCCTGTTCACCGTTCACGCGCACGACCAGCGTCGCGTGGCAGGTGTCATCCGGACCGACGCTCAGCTGCAGCGTTCCCAGCGGCTTGTCCTCACCGTCGGCGAGCCGCGACTGGCCGGAACGCGTCAGCGTGACCGAACCCGCGCCGCCGGCTTTCGTCACATGCAGGCTATAGGACAGATCGAGCGACGCGGCCGCGCGCACATGCGGCACGATGTTCACACCGCCGGCGCTGGCGGCAATGTCGAAATAGGCATTCAGAGCGTGAATTCCAACCATGATCGTTTCCTGTCGGACGAGACGGAGCCGGCACGAAACGCGATGCGCCGCTCGCGGATGAAACAAAAAAGCCTAACGGGCGACCGTCCGGCTTTCCGATCACAACGGCAACGCTCAGTGCTGCTTGACCGTTGCGGAGTTGCCGAAGCCGACCTGGCTGATGTTCGCGTAGTTGGCGTTGCCTTGCTGCTGCAGCGCGACGTTGTTGTTGTAGCCGATCTGCGTCACGTAGCCCTGGTTGCCCGTGCCGGACAGTTGCGCCGCGGTGATGACGTTGGAACCGCCCGACTGCGAGAGCGTCAGCGTATCGTCCGCGCCGAACTGCGTCGCGTTGGCCAGGTTGCCGACATCCCCCGACTGGTGCGCCGACACCGTCGAGTTCGACGCCGTCTGGGTCACGTTCGCCTGGTTGTTCGCCGAATCCTGCTCGATCGAAGCCTTCGAGTTCGACGAACCGCTCTGCCAGATCGTGGCGAGGTTGTTCGCGGCGGTTTGCGTGATGGTCGCGGTATTGCCGTGGCCGAACTGTTGCGTGATCGTCGCCGTGTTCGACGCGGCCGACTGGTTGATCGTCGCGGTATCGACGTAATCCAGCGCCTGGTTCACCGTTGCCTTGTTGTTGTCGGCGGTTTGCGTGATCGACGTCGTATCGTTGTTCGACAGGAACTGATTCACCGTCGCGTTGTTGCCGGCCACGCCACCCGACTGCGAGATCGTCGTCACGTTGCCGCCGCCGAACGACGACGTCACATTGGCCGTCTCGACGCCGTTCTGGTGCGTCGTCACACTGTCGCCGTATTCCGCGAACTGCGTCACGCCTGCATGGGTCGAGCCGCCCGTTTGCGTGATCGACGTCGTGTTGCCGCCGCCCCAGTTCGTCTGGACGGATGCCGTGCCGCCCACGCCCGTCTGCGTGATGCCGACGTTGTTCGAGTAAGTATCGGCCTGCGTCACGGTCGCGTTGTTGAGCGCCGCGTACCGGCTCGGCGAACCCTGGTTGATCGTCACCGTGTTCCAGCCACCGCCCTGCTGCGAGATCGACGCGCTGTTCGCCCAGTCGTACTGGTTGATGATGTTGGTATCGTATCGCGCGCCGCCCGTGAAGGCCGAGACCGTCTCCAGCACCTTCGCCGAGAAGTTGCCGCCACCGACCTGCGTGATGGTGTTCCTTTCGTTCGACGTGCCCGTCTGATCCACCGTTGCGCTCGACGCCGGTTGCGCCCAGTTGGACCACTGCGAAATCACCGTCGTATCGCCCGACCCGCCCTGAGTCGTCACCTTGGCGCTGAACGGATACAGCGACGTCGAGGCCGCCGATTGCGTGATCGACACGTTGTCGCCGGTCGTCGCCGTCTGATCGACGCTCGCCGAATTGAAGCTGCCGAACTGGTTCACGTTCACCGTATTGCCCGACGAATCGGCATGGGCCGCGGCCGATGCGAGCGCGAGCACTGCCATTGCGATTGCAGACTTGGTCACCGTCATTTTTTGCTCCTGATTCGAAAGAAAATTTGCCGGAAAAGACTGGCCTTCCCCGGCGCCCCCGCCAGTTGAGGTTGCCCCCACCTTGTAAAACGCTTCACACCTGCATCAATGCGTGAGCACCGTGGCGCGCGCCCCGTTACCCGACTGAATCACCTGGATCCCGGTGTTCGATCCGCCCTGCACCAGGTTCACCGCGTTGTTGCTGCCGTTCTGCGTGACGCGCGCCGACAGCGACGTGCCGTTCTGCGTCGCGTCGACCGAATTGCCCGCGCCGTTCTGTTGCACCCGCAACGTGTTGCCGCTACCGCGTTGCGCGGCATTCAGCGTGTTGCCGCTGCCGGACTGCGACGCGCCCACCCAGTTCTGCGCGCCGACCTGCCGGGACGTGATCGTGTTGCCGTCGCCGGTCTGCCAGACTGCTGCCCCGTTCCGGCCGGCCTGGTCGAGCGATGCGGCATTGCCGCTGCCGACTTGCTGGAGCGTCAGGATGTTGCCGCTGTAGTCGAACGCAGGCTCCGGCGGCCCCAGGTCATTGAGCGGCACCGGCGCACCGGCCGCGGCGTGGGCCGCCGCGACGAGCGAGACGGCCGCCAGCACCCGCCACGCGAAACCCGCGCGTGCGCGTCGATCGAGCTGTCGATTCATCATGTTTTCTCCGAGACCTGATGCCGGTTAATGACTGGATGCGCCCTGACGATCGACCTTCTGCGGGTCATACGCCGTATTGACGTCCTCCATGTCCTGCGCGTACTGCCGGTCCTCCTGCAGGTACCGCTGCATCGTCGGGTCGTACCAGTCCTGGTCGTTCTTCAGCGCCCACGTCTGGTTCTCGACGCCCTGAACGATCAGGTGGGTCAGCGCCGACTCGATCGCTTCGTTCACGCAGATCTGCGCGGGTTCGTTGCGGGTCATCCCGACTTCCGCCTGCAGCAGGTCCTTGAAACCGACGAAGCGATAGACGCCCGTATCGACCTGATACGAATAGACCGTCTTGGTCGTCGATACGCTGTTGAGCACCTGGCCGGTGCGGATATCGATCGCGCGCAGGTTGACCGTGACCTGATCGATCCGATACTGGGCGGATCCGCTGATCCCGAGATAGGCGACGCCGGCCCCGCCGGTGCGTACGTTCGTGTCGTAGCCGACGATCCCGCCTTCGAGCACGATGTTCGCGGGCATGAGCGGCGCCATCCCGTCGTTCTGCGCCTTCTTCGCGTCCGCGCCGTCGATCGCGCGCATGATCTTGCGTTCGGTCAGGAGATCCTGAAGGTTCTCGCGCTCGACCGGCGTGAACCAGCCGGAGTCGCGCATCGCCTTGACCAGGAACGACGCGCCGCCCTGCGTGACCTGCGACGAGAACGAGCTGTCGGGCGATGCCTTGTACTGGCCCGTCAGGTCGCGAAAGCCGTACACGGCGGCGACGATCCTGCCTTTCGGCGGCGGCAGGTGGGTCAGGTCGCGCGTGGTGCGTGTCGGCGGCGTCAGCGTCGCGTTGCTCGCGGCCGGCATCGGACGCGTGACGCATCCGACCATCGACAGCACCAGCGTCGCCCCCAACGCGGCGCGCGTCATCCCCGTCGCGCCGCGCGCGATGTCGATCATTTTTTTCATGGTCTGCTCGGTTGCTTTTCGATTTATTGGCCGTTGCTTACGATGAACGTCGAGGTCGCCCCGGTCGTCTTGTCCGTCGTCGTCACCTGAAGGTTGCCGTTGCCGGCCTGGCTCACGACGATCGTGAAGTTGCCGGTGCTGATGGTCCCCGGCTTGAGTTCGCCGTTGGTCCCGACGATCGAGTTCGTCACCGAGCCGGCGACGCGCGACAGGATCGCCTGCTGCAATTGCGCGTTGAACTGATCCAGCGACGACTGGGACGTCGACGGCGACGACGACAGCGACGGATCGGTGTGCTTGTTCTGCGCATTGGCCTCGTTCAGCAGGTTCGGGCCATTGGCGGGATTGCCGCCGAAGTTCGGATTGTTCGGCGTATAGACGAGCGCTGAAGCCGACGCGAACGTCGACGCCGACATCATCGCCATCAGTACAACTAATTTCATGGTTTTCATATCAGTCCTCTCCTCGTTCCTTCACAACATTTTTTGGTTAAATCTCGTCCTTCGCGAGGTCGACGTCGGGGAACAGCAGATTCGACAGGTCGTCCTGAATGACGGTTTGAAAGGCCAGATTGGCGGCGCTCTCCGCCACCCCGCGGACATTGGAGCGCGCGATCGGCAGGAAGGTCTGAAACACGCGCTTTTGCTGATACTCGACCCAGATCAGGCTGCCGTACCGCCCCGACGGGCGTTCGTGAATGGCAACCACATAACGCTCGCTCAACGGAATCTCCGTCCATGCGCGCGAGAAGTAAGTAAAGAAGTCGCGGCCGGCGAGTGTCACGGCGTCGGTGGTGACCGTGCCTCCGAGTCGATCTTCAGGAAGCGGCTTGCGGGGTGCGGGTGTAATGGCGCGCGATACAGCGCCGGTGGCCGGCTTCGCCGCGACCACGCCCGGATTCGCGGCCGGCGGCGGCGGTTCCATGACGCGTTCGGCGTTCAGCAGCGTCGAAGGCGGAGCGATGGGGTGTCCGACGGGCGCTGCCGACGGCGACAGGTCGATCGTGTCCTGGGCGCCGGCCGTCGCGCAGAGCGACAGGCACAACAGCGCCCCTCCCGCAGTTCGCAGGCGTGAACTCGAAATCATTTTCCCCAACCCCCGGTTGACTTGTACTAACTATGACGCCGGTCTGTCTTTCGTTTTCACCGGACTGCGTCTAGCGTGATGCGGCACATGGGTCGTTGAAGGAGCAAGAGGCATGCCTGACGAGAATTTATTGACGGCGCGTTATTTTCTAGAAAGGCGATTATTCCGTATTACATATTTTCTTCACGTAAAACGTTTGCGATCCTGAATTCATTAAAAAGCATTCTTGTTTACCCGCCCCTTCCGGATCGTAATGTCATACGAATGTCCGCATTTTCCTGAACCCGATAATATCGGGCCGCGAAACGTAACGTTCCAATAAGAACACATCCGTAACGACACGCCGTAACGTCCTGTCACGGGATGATAATTGTCCGATGAAAGCCGGTTTTTGTATGAAGTGAGCCCGAACGGACGGTCGATTATCGTTCTCTGATATAAGAAATGCGTTGCAGGTCAAGCGATTTCGGCGTGCGCGGCAGCGGCGCAATTATTGTTTTTCTAATTAATACGTCAGCGCTTTAAATCGAAGTGAAATCAGATGTGTTTCGCTTTCGGTGTACTCGTCGATCACCGCGCGCCCGAGCTCACGCCCGAAGCTCGACTGCTTCATCCCGCCGAACGGCATCGCGTTGTCGAGCAGCGAATGGCAATTGACTCACAGAGGGCCGGCTACGATACGCGGAACGAGTTGATGAATCGCGAACGGCAAGGTGCCGTTCGTCTCCATGTCCGCTCTTGATTCCTCGAATGGGTCGGTCAGTAGCGCTCCGTGACGCCGTCGATCCCGCGCGCCTGCAAGGCGCGGACGAGGCCGGCGCGCACGGTCGCGACGTCGGAAAAAGCGGGACGGCGGTGTGCGGCGACTTCGGCGGCGGTATAGGGCTTGAAGTCGCGCGGCAGCGCATCGCGGTTCATCGTCGTGAGCACCCAGTTGAGTACGTCCGCCAGATCCTGATCCGACAGCGCCGAGTTCGACGCGCCGGGCACGCGCATCACGTACTCGCGCCCTGCCGGCAGATGCGTGAAGTAGCCGAGCGAGTTTGCAAGCGGTGGCACCTTGCCGGGAATGCCGCCGCCCGTCGCCGTGTGGCAGCCCATGCAGTTGAGCACCCAGTTCTGTCGCGCAAGTGCTGCGTCGGCCGCGCCGTCGGCATGCGCCGGCGTGGCGGCCACGCATGCCGCTGCGACGGCAAGCAGCAGCGACGACGACAGGCGATGCGACAGGTAACCGATCCGCGCGGCCGCCTTCGACGTGCGCCGTGCGCCCCGCATCGGCTCGCCAACGCGCGATGCACGGGCGCCGTTCACAGTCCCAGCCCCTTGATCACCACGTCGCGTTGCGCATGAACCGCTGTGCCGTCCATCTCCTTCGCACGCGCCGCGCGGATCTCGGCGGCCGTGAACGGCTTCGCGTCACCGTGCTGCGCGTTGAGGTCGAACACGACGTAGTTGAGCACGTGCGCGATGTCGTCGTCGCTCGCGCTCGCAAACGACGGCATCTTGAAGTTGTAGCTCTTGTCGCGCACCTTGATCTCGCCGAACATCCCGTGCAGCAGCGTCGCGACCAGTTGCGCGCGTCCGGCGTCGGCCGCAGCGTACTTGCCCGGATATTCAGTGAGCGGCGGCGCGAGGCCGTCCTGCCCCTTGCCGCCCGCCTGATGACACACCGCGCACTGCGCGTCGAACAGGCTCTTGCCGGCCGGGTAATGCACGGCCTGCTGCGCGCCGGCGATGCCCGGCAACGCGACGGCAGCGACAGTCGCCACGCATGCGACCACGCCCCTTCCTGCTTGCTTCACTTTCATTGTTTTGCCGCTCCCAGCAGAACCGAAACCGAACAGTGGTAATTCGAATTACCGTTCGCCATGCACCAGTTGATGTCGTTGTTCAACGACAGCTTGTACAGCGGCTTCTCGCGCTCGTTGCGATTGCAGAAGCACTTGCCGCACGACGTCTTGCCGCAGCAATCGTTGTACGACACGATGTAATCCGACCCGTCGTGCGGATTGCGGCAGGTGCCGATCCACGTGATCGGCGAAGGCGTCGTGCCCGGCGGGCAACTGCTCGACGTGCCGCCGCAGCAGCTGCAGAGCCAGCCGTCGATCGCGCAGTATTTCCAGTAGTCGCAGCTCATCGGGTCATCACTCGCCCCCGCTGCAGCCGCGCCCGACGCCGCGTCGGCTGCATACGCGGTGCGATCGACGGGCAGCAGCGGCAGCATCGCCGATCCCACCAGCACCTTGCCGAGCTTCGCCATCGCGCTGCGCCGCGAACTGTGCTGCGCGACGCCGCGCGCCGACCGCTCGAACCATGAATCAAACAGGCCCATGTCGTTGTTCTCCCATGACGTTGAAAGGGGTTCGGCCGGTCAGGCGTGCTGCGCGTGGGCGTCGTGGCTGTGATCGCCGTGCACGAACTGCTGCAGCGACGCGACGCCGCGCTCCTTCGCCTCGAACAGGCTCTCGAGATGCTCGCGCGTGTTGACGAGCCCCTTCGCGCGCACCGTGCCGGTTTCGTCGAGCAGCACGGCATACGGCAGCTTGCCGATCTGGTAGGCGAGGCCAAGCTCCTGCGACAGCACGTACGGGAAGCGCCCGAGGTCGTGCTTCCGCGCGAAGCGCGCGTGCTCGTCGAGATCGCCGTCGCTCGCGAGCACGATGTTCACCGGCGTCGATTCGCTCGCCTGCAGCGACGGCAACAGCGGCAGCAGCTTCTTGCAGACCGGGCACGTCGGCGACAGGAAGAACAGCAGCGTCGCCTTGCCCGACGCATCGATGCCGCCGACCTTCACCTGCGCGCCGCGAATGTCGGTCAGCTCGAACATCGGCGCGATCGCGCCGACCGCCGGCCCCTTGTCGATCATCAACGCGCCGGCCGGCATGATGCGTTCGTACAGGATGCCGATCTGGCGCACGAGCGCGAGACAGATCGCGCCGAGCGCGAGGACGGCCACCCACAGCAGGGCGGTGGAAACGGTGAGAGCGGTTTGCATCATGAATTCCTCAGGTGGGAAAGGCGCGGTACGTTGGCGAGCAGCACGTCGACGGTGAGCAGCGCGCAGACGATCAGCAGCACGGAGAAGAACAGCGTCAGGTAGTCGAACCACACGACCGCGCGGGTGCCCGGTTCGACGAGTGCGGTCGCGGCCAGCGCGACGAGCAGCAGCACGCGGCCGACATGCAGCCAGCCGATGCCGCGCGGCGCATCCGTGCGCGCAGCCGTGAAGCCGGAACAGCCGCAGTCGATGTCGGTGTGGCCGCGCAGCAGGTTGATCGCGATGCCGGCGGCGAACGCCAGGAGCAACGCGATCAGGCCGAGCGCGCCGGCCATGCGCGTATCGGGAAACAGCAGCGCCGCGGCGCCGACGGTTTCCGCGAGCGGAATCGCGAACGCGACGGGCGCGGTCAGCGCATCGGGCAGCAGCCGGTAGCCGGCGAGCGCCTGGCGAAACGCCGCGGGCCGGCGCATCTTTGCGAAGGCGCCGAGCAGCACGACGACGGCCGCGCCGGCCTGCGCACTGGTGGCGAGTACGGGATCGAGGGTCATCGCGGCCTCACGGGTTGACGAGCAGCGACGACGTATTGCCGATCTGCTTCTCGATGTTCTGCAGCCGGCCGGTGCGCGCATCCATCACGACGAGGTCGGACGTCGCCGTCAGCCCGTACAACAGCGGCTTGTCGTCCTCGCTGACCTGGATCGACACGAGCGGATCGACCTTCTGTTGCGCGAGATCCCAGCGCGCGACGCGCTGCTTCGACTTCAGGTCATACACCCACACCTGCGTGCCGGGATCCTTGTGCGAGCCGTCGACGCCCTTGTGCATCAGCACGTAGTAGCGGTTCTGCTTCGCCTGCACGGCCGTCTGCTGCATGCCGCCCGGACGCCAGCCTTCGGCGCGCTCGGCGTCCGTCAGCAGCGGCCACGGCTTGCCGAACGCCGGTTTGTCGCCGCTGAAATCCGCGCTGCGCACGTTGCCGCCATACGTCGTGAACAAATAGTCGCCGTGGTACCGCGACGCATTCACGAACGCCGGATCCTTGTCGACGTCGATGAACGCATCCGACATCGTGCGCTTCGTTTCCTTGCCGTTCGCGTCGAGCGTGACGGTCAGCGCCTTGCCGCTTTCGCACAGCGCGGTGAAGCGGTCATTCCCGGACGGATACGCGAGCACGCACGCGGCCGTGTCGATCTCGGAGAGCACCTTCTTCGAGACCGCGTCGATCACCGTCACCGATGCGGCCGGCGTGATGTTCGCGACGTACAGCCGCTTGCCGTCGGTGCTGAACGCGGTGTTGTACGGCGACGGCACATGCTGCCCGTGCTTCGGCGGGATCACGATCTCGCCCGCGTGATCGAGCGTCGTGTTGTCCGTCATCTCGACGACGTCGGTGCGCGTGCCGTGCGAGCCGCGCGAGAAGTAGGTCGTCGCGACGAAGCTCGTCTTGTGGTCGGGTGAAATCGCGAAGCCCGGGCCGAAGCCGCCGTCGATCTGGCCGAGCAGCTTCTTCGCATCGGCGTCGTACACGTAGATGCGCCCGTCGGTCATCGACGGCATCGAGATGTCGACGATATAGACCTCGTGCGGATGCCACGGCGGCATCTTCTGCACGACCAGCTCTTCCGGCTTTTCCGTCGCTTGCGCATTGCCGATCCATGCCGCCGCGAACGCCAGCGTCGCCGCGAGCGCCGCGGTTCGTCGCCTTGTCCTCATGTCGCCTCCAGTTGGGGATTCACGTGATGTGGGGCGACTGTAGTTCGACAATAAATGCCGTCAGCACCCGGACCGGCAACGCGTGCGTGCCGATTCGGGATATTGGAAATGCACGTGAAAGGCGCTTGCGCTCGCGGCTTCCGACCCTCTGACCCATGCGCGCCGAATCGCACTCCTCCTTATTGCGCCGACCGCGCGGTCGGTTTAATCTTGCGCGGTCATGCTCGACATCCCCGGAGGCGCTGTGTTCGTGTTCCACGAGAAGTTCGACGACGCGGACCGGCATGCCGAGGCGCTGCGCGGCTGGAACCAGCGCTACGACCAGATCGGTTCGGGCGCGTACCGCAGCGCGGTCAAGCACGTCGTGCTCGACGGCACGCAACTGTTTCAGGAAGCCGCGAACGTTCGCATCATCCAGCGCGGCCGGCTCCCGCCCGGCCATACGGTATTCGGCATGCCGCTCACCGGCTCGGGTGCATTCGCATTCGGTGGCGCGCGCATCGAACGCGGCACGATGGTGATGGCGCGCGGCGGCGCGCCGTTCGAACTGCATTCGCCCGACGACATGTCGCTGATCGGCGTCGTCGTCGATGCCGAACTGACGCAGCAGATCGAGGATGCGGCCGATGTGCGGCTCGACGAAGCCACGCTGCGCCGCGGCGTCGTCGACATGCCGACCGCCGTGCTGATGCGCGCGAGCCTGCAGGTCGCGACGCAGCTCGAACGCGTGCTCGCGGCGCCCGACGCGTTCGTCGACGCACGCGCGCAATGCGAACTGCGCGGCGACATCGGCAACGTGCTCGTCGATCTCCTCACGTACCGGATGCCCGAACCGCCGAACCGGCTCACGCACGCGTGCCGCGCCGACATCGTGCGCCGCGTGCACGACCATGTGATCGAACACCCCGAGGCGCCGGTCGACATCCTGAGCCTGTGCGCGCAGCTGCGCGTGAGCCGACGCACGATGCAGAACTCTTTCCAGTCGGTCGTGCAGACCAGCCCGCTGAGCTACGTGCGCTCGCTGCGCCTGTCGCAGGTGCGGCGCATGCTGCTTGACACGCGGCTGGCCGACCTGCCGATCAGCGACGCGGCCGCGCGCTGGGGCTTCATCCATCTCGGGCATTTCGCGAACGCGTACAAGGCCCAGTTTGGCGAGCTGCCGTCGACCACCGCGCGCCGGTCCGTGCGCGCTGCAAAAACACGCTGAACCCCGCAAAACCCGCGATAATCTCCCGCTGACCGTTCGGCGACTGCGAACCGGCCGCGGCGTGTGCCGGGCCGATCGCCGCCCCCGCACTGCGTGACGACCACCGGATTCCATCCCCTGCCCCGATGCCCGAGGATTTCCACTTCCTGTTGCTGCCCGGCTTCTCCGCGCTCGGCTTCATGTCCGCGGTCGAACCGCTGCGCGTCGCGAACCGCTTCCGCACCGAGCTTTATCGCTGGCACGTGATCAGCGCCGACGGCGCACCCGTCGCCGCGAGCAACGGCATTCCGGTCGCCGCCGAAGCCGCGTGCGCGGACGTCGCGCAGGTCGATACCGTGTTCGTCGTCGCGGGTTTCGATCCGCTCGTGTGCTACACGCGCGCGCTCGGTGACTGGCTGCGCCGCCAGCACCGGCACGGCGCGACGCTCGGCGGGATCGACACGGGCAGCTTCGTGCTCGCGGAAGCCGGGCTGTTCGACGCATCGCAGCCGCTCACGCTGCACTGGGAAGCGCTTGCCGCGTTCCGCGAACGCTATCCCGGCCTGAACGCGACGCAGGAGCTGTTCGAGATCGACGAACGGCGCATCACGTGCGCGGGCGGCACCGCGTCGATCGACATGATGCTCGACCTGATCGGGCGCCGGCATGGCGCCGATCTCGCGGCGGCGATCTCCGAGCAGTTCGTCGTCAGCCGCATCCGGCAGCGCTCGGACAGCCAGCGGCTCGAGATCGCCGCGCGCTACGGCGTGCACAACCGCAAGCTGATCCAGGTGATCGGCACGATGCAGCGACACATGGAAAATCCGCTCGGCTCCGATGCGCTCGCGCAGGAGGTATCGATCACGCGGCGCCAGCTCGAACGGCTGTTCAGCGCGACGCTGAACGACACGCCGACGCGTTTCTACCTGAACCTGCGCCTCGATCGTGCCCGCGAGCTGCTGCAGCAGACCGACATGAGCATCACGTCGGTGTGCGTCGCGTGCGGGTTCGAATCGCCGTCGCATTTTTCGCGCACGTATCGCGCGCGATTCGGCGTAAGCCCGCGCAGCGATCGACGCGCCACACGCTGATCGTCGCGAGTTTTAATCACAATCCGGCGCGGTATTACGCGTTCCAGCAGCGTTTCCCGCCGCTCGCTGAACAATGCCGGCGATTGATCGACGGACCGAAGCGATCATCGAAAATAATTTGCAATGTCGCTGAAAATATTCTGTAACATATCCTGAAATTAGATAGGCAGCCTAACGAGACGCGCTCGGGTTCGATGCACATCGAGCCGCGCGGGCTGCCCACCGATATCGATTCCGATCCGAGGGGTATGACATGACGATGCTCGATTCGCCGTCGCCGCACCTGCCTGCCGTTCGCTTCTCCGTCACGTTTCCCGCCTATTTCTTTTCGACCTGACATTTAGGTTTCCTAAGTCAGTCGACACCCCAACACCGCTTCGTCGCGCCGGTTCCATCGAACCGGCGCGCGGGCCGTGTCGTGCCTGCGCGCCACGAGCGCGCGGGCGTGTCCAACCGTTGAGATGAGGATCACGTATGCAGACATCACGCAAAGCATTGCCGCTCGCCCTGGGTCTCGCGCTCGGTTTCGGCATCGTCGGCGGTACCTCGGCCGATACAAAAGTCTCGAACCCGCAAGCAACGAGCCTGCGCGAAAGCCTGACGCGCGGCGTCGCGCCGCCGGCCACGAAAGCCGATACGGCCGGCGGGCAGTTCCGTGCGGACGGCGTCGCCGTCACGCTGTACAACCCCGCGTATCGCGTGAAGAAGGCCGCCACGACGCCCGCCGCCACCGCGCGTGACTTCGTCGCGTCGCAGGCCGCGCAGCTCGGGCTCGACCCGGCCGCGCTCGCAAGCCTCGTCGTCACGTCGGAGCGCAACGACGCCGATTTCACCGTCGTGCGCCTGCAGCAGCAGGCAGCCGGGCTGCCCGTGTACGGCAGCGACATCGCGGTGACGGTCGCGAAGGACGGCCGCATCCTGTATGTGGCGAGCAACACGATCAACGGCGTGGTCGCGACGTCGCGCAAGTCGCAGGCCGTCGACCAGCAGCAAGCGCTCGACCGCGCACGCGCGTATCTCGGCGTGAGCGGCTTCACGAATCTGAATGCGCAGCTCGTCGCGTTCGTCGACAAGACCGGCACGCACACCGCGTGGAAGGTGCGCGGCCGCCCGCAGGACGGCCCGAAGGGCGACTGGGAACTGCTGATCGACTCGGGCAGCGGCGAAGTGCTGCGCGCCGAGGACAAGGCGTTCTACGCCACCGACGGCACCGGCTTCGTGTTCCGGCCCGACCCGCTGTCGTCGACGAAGAGCAGCTACGGCAGCGCGGGCTACAAGGACAACAACGACGCCGATTCGCCGCAGCTCACCGCCGCGCGCGTGCGCGTGACGCTGAAGGATCTCGCGCAGTCGGGCTCGCGCTATTCGCTGTCGGGCCCGTACGCGGTGTGCGTCGATTTCGATGCGCCGCTCGACAAAGCGTGCCCCGTGCAATCGACGCCCGCGTTCGAGTTCACGCGCGGCAACCTGTATTTCGAAGCCGTGAACGCGTACTACCACATCGACACGTTCCTGCGCTACGTGAACCAGACGCTCGGCATCAAGGCGCTGCCGTACCAGTACACGGGCGGCGTGCAGTACGACCCGCACGGCGAATCGGGTGACGACAACTCGTCGTACTCGTCGAGCAGCGGCCGGCTGACGTTCGGGCAAGGCGGCGTCGACGATGCGGAAGATGCGGACGTCGTGATCCACGAACTCGGCCACGGCATCCACGACTGGGTGACGAACGGCGGCCTGTCGCAACAGGAAGGGTTGTCCGAAGGCACGGGCGACTATCTCGCCGCCGCGTACAGCCGCGACTTCAACCAGTGGAGCCCGTCGGATGCGCAGTACCACTGGGTCTACAACTGGGACGGCCACAACGAGTTCTGGGGCGGCCGCGTGACCAACTGGAACGTCGGGCGCACCTATGCGCAGGCGCGCGGCGCGGAGATCCACACGGCCGGCCAGTACTGGGCCTCGTGCAACCTCGTCGCGCGCGACGCGATCGGCGCGCAGGCGATGGACAAGGCGTTCCTGAAGGGGCTGTCGATGACGAACAGCTCGACCAACCAGAAGGCCGCCGCGCAGGCCGTGCTGACGGCGGCTTCCGCGCTCGGCTACAGCAACGCGCAACTCACCGCGATCGGCAATGCGTACAACAAGAGCTGCACGTACGGCGTGACCGTGCCGCAGAAATCGTAATCCCGCAGCAGGCGGGGGCGCATCGCACGACCTGCGGCACGCCCTCTTCCTCGACATCGCTACCCTCACGAGATCGAACATGCCTACTCTGAAATTGACCCGCCTGAGCGCCGCGCTGGGCGGCATGCTGCTGACCGCCGCCGCGCACGCGACGCCCGTGTGGATCACGCTCGGCGACGCGTCGTTCCGCCAGCTTCAACGCATCGATGCGAGCGCAACCGCGCAATACAGCACGACCGTCGACGCCGGCAAGACGGCCGACGGCACCGTGCGCCGCGAAACCGTTCACGTCGTCGAGATCGACGATGCGCGGCTCGGCGAACTGGCCCATGCGGTCCACCATACGCGCGGCCACGGGCCCGGCTACGTCGTGCACGATTCGTTCGACGAAGCACGCCAGGCGCTGCAGCCGTTGCCCGCCACGCTCGCGAAGCAGGCGGCCGCCTCCGTGTTCAAGGTATCGAACGCGCCGCAGATCGGCACCTGGATCCAGCAACTGCAGGCCAGCAACATCGTCGGCACGATCACGTCGCTGTCGAGCTTCACGAACCGCTACTACACGACATCGCACGGCGTCGCCGCATCGGACTGGCTCGCGCTGCAGTGGAAGCAACTCGCGGGTTCGCGTGCCGACATCACCGTCGAGCAATTCGCGCACACGGGCTTTCCGCAGAAGTCCGTTATCCTGACGATCCGCGGCAGCGATCCCGCCGCGGGCACCGTCGTGCTGGGCGGCCACCTCGATTCGACCGTCGGCCGCACGACGGAAAACACGCGCTCGCCCGGCGCGGACGACGATGCGTCGGGTATCGCGAGCCTCACCGAAGCGCTGCGCGTGCTGCTCGCGAACAACTACCGGCCGAAGCGGACGATCAAGGTCATCGGGTATGCGGCCGAGGAAGCCGGGCTGCTCGGCTCGAAGGCGATCGCGAAACAGTTCCGCGCGCAGAATGCGAACGTGGTCGGCGTGCTGCAGCTCGACATGACGAACTACAAGGGCGATCCGAAGGACATTTACCTGATCACCGACTACACGAACGCGGCGCAGAACACCTACCTGACGAATCTGGCGAAGACCTACCTGCCGGAACTCGCGATCGGCACGTCGCAGTGCGGGTATGCGTGCTCGGATCACGCGTCGTGGAATGCGCAGGGTTATCCGGCGTCGTTCCCGTTCGAGGCCGACCAGAACGACAGCCCGTATATCCATACTGTGAACGACACGCTGGAGAACTCGGATCGCCAGGCGAACCATGCGCTGAAGTTCGGCAAGCTGGCGCTGGCCTATGCGGTCGATCTCGGCGGGGATGGCGGCACGGCTGTGAAGCCCTGACGGCGCGCTGACGGATCGTTTGTCGGTCCATCCGTGCGTCCGGAAATGAAGGAAGCGTGTGCGCGTCGTTCGCACACGCTTCCTTCCCGACGATTCCGGTCAGCGTCCCGAAGAGACGCATGCGCTAACAACCACCTCGGAAGCCTTCATGGCACGCCACGTACAGGGCGATCGACTCGATCGAACCGGACGCACACGCGCATCCGGATAGAATCGTCACTCGACCACTCCGCTACATGCCTCCCGCCATGATCGATATCTCCCGCTCCATCGACGACTTGTCGCCCGCTCGCGTCACGACCGCGTTCGACCTGCCCGGCCATACGACCGTCCGCTCGCTCGGCGTCGCACAGGGCATCGTCGTGCGCTCGCGCTCGATCGTCGGCTCGTTCGGCGCATCGCTGCAGACGATCTTCGGCGGCAACATCACGCTCTATACGTCGCTGTGCGAGAAGGCTCGCCAGCACGCATTCGACAAGATGCTCGACGATGCGCGCAAGCTCGGCGCGAACGCGATCGTCGCGATGCGCTACGACTCGACCGAGATCGGCGCGGGCGTGACGGAAGTCATCTGCTACGGCACGGCCGTGCGCGTGACGCAGGACGCGTAATGCGTGACGCGCGTCAGACGTCGCGCTCGAGCGATTTCATGTTCGTGAGCTGCGGAAACAACCGCATCCATGCGAGCGCGACCGCGATCGTCGCGGCGCCGCCGACGACGATCGCCGTCGGCGCACCCCACCATGCGGCCGTCACGCCCGATTCAAATTCGCCAAGCTGATTCGACGTGCCGATGAACAGCGAATTGACCGCGCTCACGCGGCCGAGCATGTCGTCGGGCGTGCGAAGCTGCACGAGCGACAGCCGCACGACGACGCTGACCACGTCCGATGCGCCAAGCGCGGCCAGCGCCACGAGCGACAGCGCGAAGTGCCGCGACACCCCGAACACGATCGTCGCGATACCGAACGCGATCACGCCACCGAACATCGCGCGGCCCGGCCGCCCCTTCAGCGGAAAACGCGTGAGCCACAGCGTGCCCGCGAGCGCGCCGACCGCGGGTGCCGCACGCAGCGCGCCGAGCCCCCACGGGCCGACCTGCAGGATATCGCGCGCGTAGATCGGCAGCAGCGCGGTCGCGCCGCCGAACAGCACCGCGAACAGGTCGAGCGACAGTGCGCCGAGGATCGCCGGTTCGCGCCGGATGAACGCGATCCCGGAAAACACCGAGCGCAACGTGACCGGCTCGCGTGCGGGCGGCGCGCTGCGCAGCGGAATCGTGCCGCTCAGCATCGCCGCGATCGCGAACGCCACGACGCTCGTGCCGAACGCGGCGGGTGCACCGACTCCGTATAGCAAGCCGCCGAACGCGGGTCCGAGGATCTGCGCGGCCTGGTTGGCCGACGTCGACAGCGCGGTTGCGCGCGGCAGGTCGGTGCGCGGCACCACGGCCGGCAGCAGCGACGAAACCGACGGCGACTCGAACGCGCGGGCCGTGCCGACGATCGCCGCGAGCGCATACACGGCCGGCGCGGCCAGCCATCCCTGCACGGCACCGAGCAGGAACACGCCCGCGGCCAGCGCCTCGACGCTCTGGCAGATCGTCGCGATGCGCCGGCGGTCGTAGCGGTCGGCCACCTGCCCGACGACGAGCGTCAGCGCGAACATCGGCACGAACTGCGCAAGGCCGACGAGACCGAGCGCGAATGCGCTGTGCGTGAGCGCATAGACGTACCAGCCGATCGCGACCGACAGGATCTGAAATGCCAGGGACGACATCACGCGCGTGCCCCAGAAGCGCTGGAACGGTGCGTGACGGAACAGGTTCGCGGGTAACGGGGATAAAGGACTGGGGTCGGGCACGGAGTCGGTCATCGAGGTCTCGGCGGTTGGCCCAAGGCTGTCGCTGCCAGGCCAGGCGTCGATGATAAGCCAAACGCGGCCGCGAGCGCGTCATGCACGCGCGACCCCGTCCCTCAGGTCGAATCGACTCGCTGCCGCCGCTTGGGTCAGCAGGACCGTTACCGAGAACGGCGCCGCGACTGCACGCGCCCGCATCGGGCACTCACCTGCGGGCGGGACGCAGATCGCATCGGTACCGCGCCCGCATGTCATCCGGCGACGAGCGCGGACAATGCCTGCACCAGACACCCGTCCGGACGCGCCAGTTCGTCGAGCACCGAAAAATGCGTGCACCCCGCAACGTGGATCAGATCGACGGTCTCGCCGACCGCCCGGCTGGCGGCGGCATAGTCGTCCGAATGGCGCACGAGCTCCGGCAGCTCCGCGCCACCGACCGCGACGACGATCGGCACCCCGCTGCCGACATGCCGCAACGGGCTGAACGCGTCGATCTCATGCTTCGACAGCTTCAGCTTGTCGTCGAGCCAGGACAGGCTGATCGGCTCCAGGTCGACGAGCGCGCTGATCGGCAGCGCGGCCGTGACGGCCCGGTGCGAGCGATGCTGCAAGGTCAGGTGACCGCCTGCCGAGTGGCCGCTCAGCACCAGCGGCTTGCCGGCGATCCGAAGCCGGTCGCGATCGCCGGCGAGATGGTCGAGCAGGCGGCCGATTTCGCCGACGATCTGCGTCATCGACGCATCGGGCGCCAGCGTATATTCGGCCAGCACGACGTTGAACCCCGCAGCAAGCGGCCCGTTCGCGACGTACGCGAAATCCTCTTTCGTACAGTGCTGCCAGTAGCCGCCGTGAATGAACACGAACGTCGGCGCATTCGGCCGCTCGCAGGCGAACCAGTCGTAACGCTCGCGCGGTCGATCGCCGTAGCGAAGGTCGCGCCAGCACGACGCCGTGTCGTAAAGCTTCGCGCTGCGCGCCTGGCAATCCGCCAGCACGGCCGGAAAATCCGGTATGGCCTTGGTGTTGTCGTACGCGGCGTCGAGCGCGATGCGATCCATGCCGCGATAAAGGTAGGTCATGCTCATGCTCCGATGAAGGGTGTCCGTCGAGACAGGGGGTCGCCGTGTGGCGCGCGGGTGGACGGCCGTTGCATCGACGCAGGCCGCGCGCCCGCGGATTCACGCATGGCCGTCGACGAGCAGGACCGGCTTCAGCGTCAAGCCGGCTTCGCTGTCCGCCGCCGCCCGGTTGATGTCGGCGAACGGATAGAACGTCACGAGCCGGTCGAACGCGAAGCGGCCCTGCATGTGCAGCTCGACCAGCTCCGGAATGAATTTGCGGGGCACGCTGTCGCCTTCGCAGATGCCCTGGATGCGCTTGCCCGCGATCATCAGGTCGTTGAGGTCGAAGGCGGCTTGCGTGCCCTGCGGCGATGCGCCCACGACACCGAGTACGCCCCGCGGCCCCAGCGCCGCCACGCCTTGCGCGAGAATCGCCGGGCACCCGGTCGATTCGAGCGCGAAATCGGCGCCGCCGCCGGTGATGTCCCTGACGGCCTCGACCCAACCGGGCTCCCGGCTGTCGATCGCGTGCGTCGCACCGAGCTCACACGCGAGCGCCAGCCGGGTGGGCACGACGTCCACCGCGACGATGGTGGCCGCGCCCGCCAGCCGGGCCGCGAGCACGGCGGATATGCCAACCGCGCCGGCGCCCAGCACCAGAAAGCGGCTGCCCGGTGTCACCTTCAACGAATGAATGACCGCGCCCGCGCCGGTCTGGATTCCGCAGCCGAGCGGCCCCAGCAGGCTCAGCGGGGCTGCCTTCGGCACCTTGATCGCACTGCTTTCGCGGCTCAGCGCGTAGGTCGCGAACGACGACTGCGCGAAGAAGTGATCGTGGAGCAGCGCACCGCCCGGCGTCGTGATCGCCACCTGCCCGTCTTCTCCACTGCCGCCGAAGTTGCGCCTGAAGAAATCCGTGCAGTAGGACGTGTGGCCGGCGCAGCAGGACAGGCAATGCCCGCAATGCCCGTACGTCAGCACCACGTGATCGCCCGGCGACAGCGACCTGACCTCGGGACCGACCGCTTCCACGACGCCGGCGCCTTCGTGCCCGAGCACGGCCGGCAATGGCATCGGGTAATACTGATCGCGAATGATCAGGTCGGTATGGCACATGCCGGTGGCCACGATGCGCACCCGTACTTCGTCGTTCACCGGCGCGCGCAGGCGCGCCGGCTCCAGCGTAAACGGTGCGCCCTTGCTGCGGGTGACCGCTGCGACGATGTCGCGAAACGCGGGCTTGCTCATCGGGAGATCCTCCTGCCGGTTGCCGCCGCACGCGGCGGCGCCTGAACGAATCGCACCCACGTCACGCGGCGGATGACGGTGCAGCCACGCGGTTCCGGATCGTCACGGACTTCACGTGCGAATAGAGATTGAGCGTTTCGCGGCAATGCTCGACTCCGATGCCGCTTTCCTTGATGCCGCCGAACGGCACGCCGCCGGCGAGATTGAAATACTGGTTGATCCACACCGACCCGGCCTCGAGCGCATCGGCCGTGCGCATCGCGTTGTCGAGATCGGACGTGTAGATGCCGGCGGCGAGCCCGTACGGGACGTCGTTCGCTTCCGCCAGCATCCGGTAGACGTCGCTCCAGCGCAGCACGCACAGCACCGGCCCGAAGATTTCCTCCTGCGCGACACGCATGCTGTTGCGCGCCTCCAGCAGCGTCGGCTGGATGAAGTAGCCGGCCTCGCAGCCCGGTACCTTCGCGCGCGCGCCGCCGAACAGCACCTTCGCCCCCTCCTCCTTGCCGATGCCGATGTAATCCAGCACGCGCTCGCCCTGCTTCGCGGAGACGAGACAGCTCAGGTCCACGTCCTTGTCGAGCGGATCGCCGATCCTCATGCGCGCGGCGGCCGCGATCAGCTTGTCGACGAACGGCGCGTAGATGTCGTCGTGCACGAACAGGCGCGTGCCGGCCAGACACGACTGGCCGTTGCAGTACATCGCGGCGAACAGCGCGTCGTCGACGACCGCATCGATGCGCTCCACGTCCGGGAACACGATGTTGGGACTCTTGCCGCCCAGTTCGAGCGACACGGGCACCAGGCGATCCGCGCCCGCGCGGCCGATGAGGCGGCCGACCTCCGGGCTCCCGGTGAAAGCCAGCTTCGCCACGTGCGGATGCGAGGTCAGCGCGGCGCCGACCTCGTCGCCGAAACCCGGTACGACGTTGATGACGCCCGGCGGGAAGATGCCGCCCGCGATCTCCGCGAACGCAAGCGTGGACAACGACGCGTTCTCGTCCGGCTTCAGCACGACGGTGTTGCCCGCCGCGACGGCCGGCGCCACTTTCAACGCGACCATCAGCGCCGGCACGTTCCACGGGATGATCTGGCCAATCACGCCGATCGGCTCGCGCTTCACGACCAGATAGCCGCCGGGAATCGGCTTCCCGTACCCCTCGTGGGTCAGGATCGCGCCCGCGAAATAGCGGTATTGCGCGATCGCCTTCTCGTGATCGATGCGCGTCTCGGCGATACGCCGCCCGATGTCCCGCGCGTCGAGCTCGGCGAGGCGCGGCAGCGCCTGCTCCAGCGCATCGGCAAGCCGGCTCAGCAGCGCGGCCCGGGTCTCGTACGACGTTGCCTTCCAGGCCGGCAGCGCGCGCCGTGCGGCCTCGACCGCCGCGGCGACGTCGGCCGCGCCGCATCGCGCGATCTCCGCAAGATGCTCGCCGGTGGCCGGGTTGACGGCGGCGAAGGTCGCGCCACCGCGCGGGCGGACGAACCCGCCGTCGATGTACGCCGTATAATTTCCGCTCATTGAATGCTCCATGGTTCCGTTGCGATCCGCTTAACATCCACACGGCCCCATGATTCCCGGCGCGGGCGCGGGCGACTATCGCTTCGGCGCCACCGGCATCGGAAACGCGCCACTATTCGATGCGGTGTCTCCGCTTCCGCCAGAAGGGACCCCATGAACGATCGACTTCCCCGGTCCGGCCTGTCGCTGCCGGCGTTCCCGCCACCGCTATCCGACGGCGACATCCCGCGCGGCGCGATGCTGTTCGAATCCGACGATCTGGAAATTGCCCGCCGCGAGATCGGCAAGGTCTATCGTCCGTACGCGTTCAGCGCGGCCCGGCACCGCGCGATGCCCGCCACCATGTTCAAGCTCGACGGCGACAATGTCGCACTGTCGTGGTTCGCGTACGGGACGGAAATCGCAATCCGGCCGGAAGTCTTCGGCGATTTCGTCCTGGTGCTCACGACGCTGGCCGGACATGCGGACATTCGCAGCGGCCGGCTCGCGCACGTCGGTGGGCACGGGTCGACCGTGCTCGTCACCTCGGACGAGCGCGCGCAATTTCGTTACAGCGAGGACAACGTCCAGATGGGCGTGCGCATCGACGCGCAGCGCATCGCCGATCTCTGGCGCCGCGTCTCGGGACGCGCGCCGCCGTCCTCACTGCCGTCGTGCACGCTGCTCGACGCGCACCGCAACCGCTGGCTAGCGTCGGTGCAGACGTTGCGGCAATTGCTGGATCCCGGCACGCCGTCCGCGCTGAAAGCGATGCAACTGCCACTGGTGGAAGAGTTGCTGATCATGAGCCTCGTCGGCGAGCAGCTGGCGCGCGCGGCGCCGGCCCGCGACGACGTGGCGCCGGCGTGTGTGAAGCGCGCCGTCGCGTACATCGACGAGCATGCTGGCGAACCGCTGACGCTGTGCGACATCGCGGCCGCCGCGCATTGCAGCGTGCGCACGCTGCAGCGCGCGTTCCGGCAATGGCGCGACACCGGCACGATGCGCTACCTGAAGGAAATCCGCCTGCAGCGCGCCCGGGCGGCGCTGCAGGCGCCGGACGAAACCGCTTCGATCACCGAGATCGCGACACGCTGGGGTTTCGGCCATCTCGGCGAATTCGCCGCGGATTACCGGCAGATGTTCGGCGAGCGTCCGTCCGATACGCGCGCGAAACGCCGAACCATCGCGTCGTCGTAGTCCGTAGCAAGCTGATCCGTCAGGTAAACAAAAAAAAGCGCGAACCGCGGTTCGCGCCAAAGAGAGACCTCGCTGAAGACGTCGCTGCTCCAAACCACCCTGCTCAGAACGAATGCCGCATCCCGATCCGCACGTCGGCCTGCGTCTGCGTCGTCGACGGCGTGAAGCTGTAGCCGATCACCGCATCGACGCCCTGCGACGCACGCAGGTAATCGCCGGAGATGTACACGTCCGTGCGCTTCGACAGCATGTAGTGCAGGCCCGCCGTGCCCTGGTTCCAGTGATGGCCTTCGAAGCGCGTGTGCTGGTAACCCGCGATCAGGCTCAGCGCCGGCGTGAACTGGTACGAGCCGCCGCCTTCATACACCTGCATGTGCGACGACTGGCCAAAGCCCTTGATCGTCGTGTACGAGAAGTTGGCGTCGAGCGTCAGCTTGTCGATCGTGTAGCTCGTGCCGATGCCGAACGTGCCCTGACTGTCGACGTCCATCGGCGTGTTCGCAAACAGGTCGGTCCGTGCGCCGGTCGCCGGATCGACGGTGACGGTCTGCTGGCCGAGGAACGTGTGCGTGCCGATCATCGCGTACGGGTCGAACGCGTAGATGCCGTTCGGGTTGTTCAGGCGCGTGTACGCAGCGCCGATCGAGAAGTCGCCCTTCGTGAAGCTCGCGCCCGCGCTCCATGCGCTGTTGCGGTGGAAGTTGCCCGCGACGTTGCCGAACGAGTACATCGCGCCGAACTTAAAGCCGCTGAGATCGTTCGACAGGAACTTCACCGAATTCGGCAAGCGGTCGCCGTTGAAGCGGTCGAAGTCGCCCTGGTGGATCGCATAACCGCTGCCCCACGCCGAGATGTTGTAGATCGACACGAGTTCGTTCGTGATGTCGAGCTGGTTGCCGAACGACAGCGTGCCCCAGTCGTTCTGCAGGCCGACATACGCCTGCCGACCGAACTCCGAGCCGCCGAAGCCGAGTTGCCCGGTGCCGAGGCGGAAGCCGCTTTCGAGGGTGAACACCGCCTTCAGGCCGCCGCCCAGGTCTTCCGTGCCCTTCAGGCCGAAGCGGTTCCCGTACGCGACGCCGTCGTCGAACTTGACCACGTGCGAGCCGCCGGTGTTGTTCACATACGTGATGCCCGCGTCGAGAATCCCGTACAGCGTCACGCTGCTCTGGGCATGCCCGATGGCGGGAATGCTGGCCGCGCATGCAAGCGCGGCGGCTACGGCGACTTTCGTGTGCTTCATTATCGACCACCCTCCCTGAACCATTCGATGGAAAGAACCTCGTCCCGGCGCGTACCGCGATGCGCCGGTGGATTCGAATTCAGTACGCCCGCTGGCTCCGGCATTTCGTTTTTCGCAATAACGCAGCCATTGGCGAAAAATACAAACCCATATTTCGGGTCACCCGTCTGAAGGCGACACCAAATGGTCACGATGCGACCGGTCGGGAAAACACGTAGACAGGCGGCGCGACAAAAAGCCGGCCGCCAGAGGGGAGGTCAATGGCTGTCGAGGGCCGCGCGCACGGCCGGCAGGCCCGGTGCGCCGGCGGCGGTCGTCACGCCGTCCAGCCAGCCGGCGACCAGCGCCGGGTCGGCCTTCAGCGCATGCTGCGCCGCGACTGCGGGCGAGGTTTTGTGGTCGAGCATGTCGGCGATCATCCGGTTCTCGACGTCGACGGAGAACGTCATCTGCCGGAACAGCCGCGCCAGGTTCGCGCACTGGCCGGCAAACCCGGCGCGCGTGACCGTGTTGACCGTCGCGCCGCCGTAGTTCGGGCCGAAATACGTATCGCCGCCGGACAGGTAGGTCAGGTGGAACTTCGTGTTCATCAGGTGCGGCTCCCACGCAAGGAAGACGATCCAGCGCTTGTCGCGCACCGCGCGCTCGACCTGCGTGAGCATGCCCGTCTCGCTCGATTCGACGAGCGACCAGTTCGCCGGGCCGAGCGCATGGTCGGACAGCATCCGCTTGATGTTCTGGTTCGCGGGCGCGCCGGGCTCGATCCCGTAGATTTTGCCGCCGAAGCGGTCGGCATAGCGCGCGAGATCGGCGAACGTATGCACGCCCGCGGCCGCCACGTAGTCGGGCACGGCGAGCGTGAACTTCGCGCCGCTCAGGTTCGCGTGCAGCACGTCGATCGACTTCTCGTCGACGAACGGCTTCACGAGCGGCGCCTGCGCGGGCATCCAGTTGCCGAGGAACACGTCGACCTGCCCTTTCTTGAGCCCCTGGTACGTAATCGGCACCGACAGGTTCGCCACGTCCTGCCGGTAGCCGAGCGCCTTCAGCACGACGCCCGCCATCGCGTTCGTCGCGTCGATGTCGGTCCAGCCGGGCGCCGCCATCTTCACGTCGCCGCAGGTCTGCGGGTCGGCCGCGCGCGCGCCCTGCGTCGTCATCAGGCAAGCGGCCGCGGCAAGCGCCGCGCCGATCCGGATTGCTGTGTTGCATTGCCGTTCCATCGTCCGCTTCCTCCGTCGTTCGTTCAGGTTCGCGATGCGGGACACTCAGCGCCCGACACGCGGAAAACGCGCCATCGCCTCGAGCGTGTCGAGTTCGATGTGATTGCGCATGTAACGCTGGCTCGCGTCGGTGAACGGCTGCCAGTCCCACGCGTGGATGCGGCCCTGCGTCGTCGCCGCGTAATGGAAGCGCCGGCGCCGCTGGCTCGCGCGCACCTGCCGGTCGAGTTCGGGCAGGTTCCAGCGTTGCGCGGCTTGTGTGCGGAACGCCGCGAGCACGTCGGCGGCTTCCGGCGCGCCGGCCAGGTTCGTCAGCTCGCGCGGGTCGTCCGCGAGGTGGTAGAGCTGGTCGGGATCGGCCGGGCAATGCACGTACTTCCAGTCGCCGCGGCGAATCATCACGACCGGCGCGACCGCGCCTTCCGCGAGGTATTCGCCGAGCGCGACATCGTGCGCGGGCGTGCCGTGCAGGTGCGGCACGAGACTCGCACCGTCGACGGGGTCGGGCCAGCCGCCAGCGGGCGCTGCGCCGGCCAGGTCGACGAGGGTCGGCAGCAGGTCGACGTGCGACACCGGTCCACGCACGCGCGCGGCGCCGAAACGGCCCGGCGCATGGACGATCAGCGGCACGCGGCAGCCGCCTTCGAAGAACGTCATCTTGTACCAGAGCCCGCGCTCGCCGAGCATGTCGCCGTGGTCCGACGTGACGATCACGATCGTGTCGTCGGCGAACCCGCACTGCTCGAGCGCAGCCAGCACGCTGCCGAACTGCGTGTCGACGTAGGACGTCGCGCCGTAGTACGCACGGCGCGCGGCGCGGATCTGCGCGTCGGTCGGCGGCGTGCGGTCGTTCTCGCAGACGAAGCGCAGCCGCTGCGAATGCGGGTCGCTGTCCGCCGCGCCGAGCCGCACGGCCGGCATGTCGATTTCGTCGTCGCGGTACTGGTCCCAGTATTCGCGCGTGATCGCATACGGGTCGTGCGGATGGGTCAGCGACACGACCATGCAGAACGGCCGTGCATCGTGGCCGGCCGCGCGTTCGCGCGCGACGTCGTACAGCTTCTGCTTCGCGGCGAACGTGACCTCGTCGTCGAAATCGAGCTGGTTGGTGCGCACGCACGGGCCGGCCTCCAGCACCGAACTCATGTTGTGATACCAGCTCGGCCGCTCGGCCGGGCTGTCCCAGTCGGGTACCCAGCCGAAATCGGCCGGATAGATGTCGGTCGTGAGCCGCTCCTCGAAGCCGTGCAACTGGTCGGGCCCGCAAAAATGCATCTTGCCGGACAGCATCGTCCGGTAGCCGCCCGCGCGCAGGTAGTGCGCGAACGTCAGCGTTTGCGCCGGCAATTCGGCGGCGTTATCGTAGGCGCCGATCCCCGACGGCAGCTTGCCGGTCAGCAGCGAGAAACGCGACGGCGCGCACAGCGGGCTCGCGCAGTACGCGGCGTCGAACACCACGCCTTGCGCGGCGAGCCGGTCGAGCGTCGGCGTGCGCGCGACGCGGTTGCCGTACGCCGGCAGCGCGAACGGCGTGAGCTGGTCGGCCATCAGGATCAGGATGTTGGGTGTCGGGTTCGTCATCGGCGGTCGTGGGGAAAGCGGTGTTCGAATGGAACGGCGCGCCGCTCGGGCAGCGAGACGTCCGGCATGACGGAAGCGGCCCGCAGAAAGTGCCGCGCGTGCCCGTCGCGACTGGCTAGAATCGCGGAAGGCTTGGCGTAGCGGCCGTGAAGCGCGCGTGCCGTGCCGTCCGATGCACTATCACCCGCCCGAATTCGGGCGGGTAGGCGTCCTGCCCTTATGGGGCCATTAGAGGGGCTTATGTCGAAATCCGAACCGTTACCGTCGATGCAGGCGCTGCGCGCGTTCGAGTCGGCTGCCCGGCTCGCGAGCTTCACGGCCGCCGCGCGCGAGCTCGGCTCGACGCAGCCGGCGGTGAGCCAGCAGGTGTTCCAGCTCGAGGCCGAGCTCGGCGTGCCGCTGTTCGAGCGCAGCCCGCGCGGGGTCACGCTGACGGCCGACGGCGAGTGCCTGTACGAAGCCGTGCGGCTGAGCCTCGACACGCTGCGCGGCGCCACCGCGACGCTGCGCGCGCGCCGCGAGCACGGCGCGCTCACGATCGTCACCGACTTCGGCTTCGCGACCTACTGGCTGATGCCGCGCCTGGCCGGCCTGAAGCGCGTGATGCCGGATGTCGACGTGCGCGTCGTCACGTCACAGGATTACGACGCGCAGCGCGACCACGGCGACATCGCGATCCTGTTCGGCGACGGCCACTGGCCGTCGTGCACGGCCGCGCGGCTCTTCCCCGAATCCGTCACGCCCGTGTGCTCGCCCGCGTTCCGCAATGCGCACCCTCAAGTCGCGCGGGCCGACCAATTGCTCGCGCTGCCGCTGCTGCACGTGCAGCCGACGCGCCCCGAGCGCTGGCTGTCGTGGTCCGGCTGGTTCGACGCGCACGGCCTCGACACGGCGGCCGCCGCGCGCGGCGTGACTTTCAACAGCTACGCGCTCGTGATCCACGCGGCGCTGCTCGGCGAAGGCGTCGCGCTCGGCTGGTCGCCGCTCGTCGACGAACTCGTCGCGTCCGGGCAGCTCGTGAAGCTTGTCGACGCGCCTGTCGTCACGTCGCGCGGCTACTTCCTCGTGCGGCCGCCGCAACGGCCCGAGCCGGACGCGACCCACGTGTTCCGGCGCTGGCTGCTCGACGCGTGCGCGAGCGCCTGACGCGCCGAGCCCGCCCCCCTCCGCGCGCTGGCGCGCCGATACCAGCCACACGGCGCGTTGGTTCTATCCTCGCCAAAATCGTCCTGATTTACTTGAGCCTCCCGCCAACCGCGCGGCGCGGCGCCTTCGTGCGCCGCCGCACGGCCGTGCGCCCCATGCAAACCGAGGAGTCTCATGACCGCCGAGCACCGCCCCGATCAATTCGTCCTGACACTGTCGTGCCCGAGCGCGGCCGGCCAGGTCGCCGCCGTCGTCGGCTTTCTCGATCGCCATCGCTGTTACGTCGATGCGCTGAACGTGTTCGACGACGATCTCAGCAACCGTTTCTTCGTGCGCTGCGTGTTTCATCCGACGGATGAAACGCTGCAGATCGACGCGCTGCGCCAGGAATTCGCGCCGATCGCAGCCGCGCTCGGCGGCCACGACGGCGACATGCAATGGGCGATCCACGACGTGAACGCACGGCCGAAGGTGCTGATCATGGTCTCGAAACTCGAGCACTGCCTCGCGGACCTGCTGTTCCGCTGGCGGATGGGCGAACTGAAGATGGATATCGTCGGCATCGTGTCGAACCATCCCGACTTCGAGCCGCTCGCCGCGCAGCACGGGCTGCCGTTCCGGCATTTCCCGATCACGGCCGACACCAAGGCGCAGCAGGAAGCGCAGTGGCTCGACTTCTTCGAGTCGAGCGGCGCCGAGCTCGTGATCCTCGCGCGCTACATGCAGGTGCTGTCGCAGGAAACGAGCGCGAAACTCGCGAACCGCGCGATCAACATCCATCACTCGTTCCTGCCCGGCTTCAAGGGTGCGAAACCGTATCACCAGGCGCATGCGCGCGGCGTGAAGCTGATCGGCGCGACCGCGCACTTCGTCACCGACGATCTCGACGAAGGCCCGATCATCGAGCAGGTCGTCGAGCGTGTGGATCACGCGCTGCGGCCGGAGCAGCTGCTCGCGGTGGGGCGCGATGTGGAATCCATCACGCTTGCGCGCGCGGTGAAGGCGTTCATCGAGCGGCGCGTGTTCCTGAACGGCGATCGGACGGTGGTGTTTTCGTAAAGCCGGTACGCGGCGCGCGGGATGGACCGTCCGTCACGCGGAAGCCGACGGCACACGCGCAGGCGCCGGGGCAAGTCGCCGCGCGCGGCGCCGCAGGTACAGGTTGTTGAGGATCAGCGCCACGCCCGTCAGCGCGGCGCCCGCGATCTGCGCGCGGTTGGGCACCACGCCCGTGAAGGCTGAAACGATGAATGCCGTGATGGGCACGATGTCCATGAACAGCACGCCATTCATCGGCCCCAGGTTCCGGTTGCCGGTCATCCACAGCAGGATTGCGCCGAAGCCGGCCACCGGCCCCATGTACGCGAGATGCGGCAGGATCGCGTGCACCGCGGCCAGTGACGGCGCGGCGATCCGGTGCGTGGCGATCAGCACCAGATTGACCGCGACGATCGTGGTCAGTCCGAGCCACGTCGTGACGGTCGTGTATTTCAATGCCGACCAGCGCGTGAACCGCGCCGCGCCGAACGTATAGACGACCCAGCACAACGCACCGACGATGATCAGCGCATTCGCCGCGTAGTGCTGCGGTGCGTGCAGCGCGGCCATCACGTCGCCGCGTGTGATGACGAGCGCAACGCCGGTAAAGGACAGCACGACGAACAGCACCGACACCGGGGCCGGCGCGACGCGCCGCACCAGCGCGTTGAGCAGGAGCCCCATCATCGGCTGCGTCGCCATCATGATCGACGCGGTCAGCGCACCTTCGTCGCCGGCCAGTTGCTGGCCCAGGAACACGAACGATCCGAATCCGCAGAAGCCGATCGAACCGAGCAGCCACGCGAGTGGCACCGACTCGCCGGCAGGCCAGAACGCACCCGGCCCTTCGACGATCCGCAGCAACACGATGAAGCCGGTACCGGCGACCAGGTAACGCAGCGACGTGAACGTGAAGGGATCGATGTACCGCAACGCATCGGTCATCACCGGGAACATCACGCCCATCAGGATCGTCGCGGTCACGCATGCGACGATGCCCTTCCCGTACGCGCTCGCGGCGGGCATTGCGATATGTGCATTATTCATGACCTATCGTTCCCAAATTAATCGAAAAATGATGCCGGTGCGGCTGTGTGCAGCGGCGGCTTGTCAATTTCCTTGCTGTTTTTGTCTGTCCTTCACGGTCTCGACAGAGGCCTGGGGAATGCCTGATATTTGAAACCGATCATTCTCAAAATAATCAAAAAAATCAGGTCAGAGCCCGCACCGCGATATCGACGATCGATGTCAGCTCCGCCTCCGACGCACTCGACTTGCCCAGCACGCGCATGCCCTGGATCAGGCAAAGCAGGAACCGGCCGACGTCTTCCGGATCGAGGTTCCGATCGAAGTCGCCCGACTGCTGGCCGCGCGCCACGGCGAGGCTCAGTTGCGTGGCGATGCGCAGCAGCGTCGATTCGATGTGCGGGCGCAGTTCGTCGTCGCCGGGCAGCAGTTCGATGGCCGCATTTGTGATGAAACAGCCGCGACGCTCCGACAGGCGCGCACCGACCTTCGTATAGTGCATCAGCGCCTCCCTGAGCGTCTGCCGCGGCTGAAGGTCCGCCGCGAGACGCTCCTTGAGCCGTGCCACCGCGCCTTCCGCATAACGGTCGAACGCGGCGACCAGCAACCCGTGCTTGTCGCCGAACGTCCGATACAGGCTGCCGCGAAACACGCCGGTCGCGTCGCACAATGCGTCGATCGACGTCGCGTGATACCCCTGCTCCCAGAACACGCGCGCAGCGGCGTCGATCACCTCGTCGGTGTCGAATTCGCGTGGTCGCCCCCTGTCGCGGGAGCCGGAAGGAGTCGGGATCGGGCTCATGAGAACGGATATTAGAACCGATCATTCTCAAAATCAAGCGACTTCGATTGCGTGAATACACCGCCCATGCCGGCAACGCTGCCGGCCCTGAACGACAAAAGCCCGACCGCTTGCAAGCCGGTCGGGCTTCGTTGCCTGCCGCGAGATCGATCGCAGCGCCCGGGTGCGGTTTCCGGACGCTGCGCGCCGTTACACGGACAGACGCATCACTTCACCCACGCGAAGTAATACGACAACCAGATCGTCAGCCCCGCGCCGATCAGCGCTGCATAAGGCATCAGGTTCAGCCACATCGCGCGCTTCGGCACTTCGAGCTCCATGTCGCGCTGCATCTGCGCGGGGAACCGGCCGCGATCCTGCCAGTAGTGACGATAGAGAAACACCGGCACGATCAGCAGCATCGCGATCAGTCCGTTGCGCAGCGTGCCGTCGCCCTGCAGGTTCGCGCCCGCGCCAACATAAACGAGGTTCGCATAACCGCAGATCGCGCCGCCGACGAGCAGCCAGGTCGGGCAGCGGAACGGCCGATCCCAGTTGCCGCGATCCATCCGGTGGATCCAGCCCGACTGAAGATTCAGGAATACGAACAACATGTAGCAGACGTTCGAGATCGACAGCACCGTCATGTAGTCCGACATCATCAGCAACACGAGGTTGAAGCCGAGATCGGTCCACATCGCGCGCGTGGGCGAGCCGTGCTCGTTCACGTGCGACAGGTACTTCGGCAGCCAGCCGTCGACGGAAGCCTGATACAGCGTGCGCGACGAGCCCATCATCGACGTCATCACGATCAGCAGGATCGACAGCATCAGCATCACGACGACCGCATTCGCGACCCATGCGCCGCCACCGACGATCTTCGCCATCGCGGCCGCCACGCCGGTGCCGTCGCCGATCGACGGATCGAGCATCGCCTGCGTGCCGAGCGCGCCCTGGAACGCCAGCGGCACGAGCGTCATCACGACGAGACACAATGCACCCGACCAGAAGATCGCCTTCGCGGTGTCGCGGCGCGGATCGCGGAATTCGCGCGTGTAGCACACGGCCGTTTCGAAGCCGTACGACGCCCAGCCGGCCATGAACATCGCACCGAGCGCCATCGTGACGCCTTGCCCGTTCCACGAGCCGAACGTCGCGGCCGTGAGGTTGCCGTGCGCGTCGTGACCGAGCGGCAGCAGCGGGAGCAGGTTCGACATCGGCACGTCGCCGGTGACGAACGGCACGATGCCGACGATCAACAGCGGCGTGAGCGACGCGATGCCGAGAATGCGCTGCGTGCGCGCAGCCTTCGATGCACCGCTGTGTTGAAGCTTGAACGTGATGAGAAGCAGGATCGTCGCGATGATGAACGTCGCGTTGATCCGCAGGGACAGACCCGGCTTGATGAATCCGAGATCCGCAACCTTGAGCTGCCAGTGCAGCACCGCCGCGTTGGCGGGAAAGAGACTCGTGAGCGCATAACTCGCCGCGAGGCCGCAGCCGAGCGCGAGCATCGGCGACCACGCGAGCCAGTTGCACCACACGGACACCGGGGCAATCAGCTTGCTGTAACGGACCCAGCCGATCGCGCCATACACCGACGCGCCGCCCGATTTATGGGGAAATAGCCCCGATATTTCCGCATAAGTCGCGCTTTGAATCAGCCCCATCGTGATCGCGGCGATCCAGATCGCCCACGCGGGCTGGCCGATCGTCGCGCATACGCCGCCGATCGTGAACAGCACGCCTGCCGGCACGCCGCTCGTTACCCAGAATGCGTCTTTCCAAGTCAGGCCACGATGCAGCGTGTGGCCCGTCGAATCATGTGAGATGGTTGCCTCAACATCACTGGTGCGGTTCGCACGCAGTCCTGCCTGACTCATCCAATTCCTCCTGTGATGACTCCGCACAAGAGGCGCAGTGTAACAACCTTTGCGCTTTCTTGCACAATCATCAAAAAAATTCCGGGATATGGATGGATAGTTTCCAATTTCATTAGGAATCCTGCCAGCCATCCCCGGACTGCTTGTTTTAGGGATTCTTGTGACGACTTACTGCGTGCCTTCCGTCCACGCATTCACGCGGTCTGCATGGGCCGCAATCCACGCATCGGCGGCCGCTTCCGGCTTCGAACCGTTCTGGATCGCCAGCATCACGCTGTCGATTTCACCCGGCTTCCACTGGAATTTTTTCAGGAACGCGGCGACCGGCTTGGCCTTCGTTTCAAGCGACGGATTCGCGACGCTGTCGACGTGCTCGGCGCCGCCGAACACCTTCTTCGGATCCTCGAGGAAGCGCAGCTTCCACTTCGCGAACATCCAGTGCGGTGCCCAGCCGGTCACGATGACGGGTTTGTTCGCATTGACCGAACGCGACAGCTCGGCCGTCATCGCGCTGCCCGAACTCGGCATCAGCGTGTAGTTCAGTCCGTAGCTCTTGATCGCTTCGTCGGTCTTGCGCATCACACCTGCACCCGCGTCGATGCCGACGATCCGGCCGCCGAAATTGGCCTTCTCCGCGTTCAGGTCGTCGATGCTCTTCGCCTTCACATACGTGGGCACGATCAGGCCGATCTTCGCATCCGGGAAATTCGCGCCGAGGTCGACGACCTTGGCCTTGTACTCGTCCCAGTACGAGCCGTGCGTCACCGGCAGCCACGCGGACAACGTCGCATCGAGATCGCCGCGCGCGACACCCTGCCACATGATCCCGGCCGCGACCGGCACGAGCTGCACCTGGTAACCGAGCTTCTTCTCGATCACACGGGCCGCGACGTTCGTCGTCGCGACGCTGTCGTCCCAGCCTTCGACGTAGCCGATCTTCAGCGTCGGTTTCGTATCGGCGAGCGCCGACGCGCTCAGTGCCACCATTGCCGACAGCGCGCCGGTCCACAACAATTTTCCGAACAGCTTCATGGTCGATCTCCTTGATGTGCGCCTGCGCGCGTTGTCTCTCTAGGTTCTTCAACCACAAATCCGCGGTATCGTTGTTTTCCGACGGATGCTTGTCCGGACACGACGCGTCCGGACAGCCGATGGCGTGTTGCGACTACTTGTCGATCACGAGGTCGGACAGCGGCTTGCTGCAGCACAGCAGCACCATGCCCTGATCGATCTCGCGCTGGCGGATGCCGCCGTTGTGCTTCATCTCGACCTGCCCCGACACGAGCTTCACCTTGCAGGTGCCGCACATGCCCTGCGTGCACGATGCCGGCAGCCGCACGCCCGACTGGCGTGCCGCGTCGAGCACGTGCTGCGCCGAGCCGCACACGATCTCGCGGTTGCTCTTCGCGAAGCTGACTGTGAACTGCTTGGTCGTGGCGTCGCCGTCTTCGGCCGGCGGTGCGAGATCGGCGAGCAATTCGTCGCTCGCGGTCTGCGCGAGCGTCTCGAACGAGAAGCTCTCCTCGTGATACTGCTTGCGATCGAAACCGGCTTCGTCGAGCAGGTCGCGCACCGCCTTCATGTACGGCGCGGGGCCGCACGTGAAGATCTCGCGTTCCATGAAATCCGGCGCGATCAGCTTCAGCAGCGGCAGCGTCAGGAAGCCCGTGACGCCCGGCCAGTTGGTGCGCGCGCCCAGGCGTTCGACGACGAACGACGTGCGGAAATTCGTGTGATTCGACGCGATCAGGTCGAGCTCGCGCGCGAAGATGATGTCGTCCGGCGTACGCGCGCTGTGCACGAACAGGATGTCGCGATCCTCGGCGAGATCATGGTGTGCGCGGCTCATCGACATCAGCGGCGTGACGCCCGAGCCGGCCGACAGGAACAGGTACTTGCGCGCCGGATGCCGTGCACACGTGAATTCGCCGGCCGGACCGAGCACGCGCACCGGCGCGCCCGGCTGCAGGTTGTCGTGCAGCCAGTTCGACACCTTGCCGCCCGGCACTCGCTTGACCGTGATCGACACCGTGTGCGGCCGCGCGGGCGACGACGAGATCGTGTAGCAGCGGTTGATCGTCTCGCCGTCGATGTCGAGCTCGAGCGTGAGGAACTGCCCGGGCTCGAACGAGAACGAGCGGCCTTGCGGCGAACGGAAGAAGAAGCTCTTCACGTCCTGCGTTTCCTGCCGCACGTGGCAGCACACCAGCGTTTCCTCGACGTCGCTCGTCCAGCGCTCGGGAAGGGCGTTCCAGAACGCCGGGCGCGTCACCCGGCTGTCCGTCGGCTCGAAATTGGCCGCATCTCGCATCATGTCTTGCTCCGCTTGTCTGCTGCTATGTGCTATTCGCCGGTTTTTTCGGCGAGCCGACCGATGTACCAGGCCGAGAATTTTTCGACGAGACCTTCCGTGAACGGCGAATACGGGCCCGGCTCGTACGCGCTGCTGTTCGCGCCGCGCTGCGAGAATTCGACGAGCGCACGATCCTGGTCGTTGGTCGCATTCCACACGGCCGTGAGGTTCTTCACGTCGTAGTCGATGCCTTCCTTCGCATCCTTGTGCACGAGCCACTTCGTGCGCACGAGCGTCTTGCCTGCCGACAGCGGGATCACCGAGAACGTCACGATGTGATCGCTCATGAAGTGGTGCCACGAGTTCGGCTGCGTCCAGAACGACAGCCCGCCGAGGTCGGCCTTGTCGAACCCGCCGAGCAGCTTCTTCGATGCGACCTTCGCATCGAGCGTCTGCGATTCGCCGTGGCGATCGAGCGGCAGGCGCTGCGTGCGGAAACCCGTCACGTCGAGCAGCTTTTCGATCTCCGCGGACGGCAGGCCCATCTCGGCCCACTCCTTGCCGCGCCGCACGCACGTCTCGGCGAACGCATCCATGCCTTCGGCGTTGGCGTCGGAACGCTGGTAGCCGAAGCCGTATTCGTACAGCGAGATCGTCAGCTCCGGATGGTTCGCGACGCAGTGATAGCACTCGCGGTTGTTCTCCATCGTGAGCTTCCAGTTGCCTTCCTCGATGAGGTCGATCTGCGCGGCGATCTTCGTGCTCGGCAGGTCGTGCGGCAACAGGTACGGCTCCATCTCGGCGCGCATCTTCGCGAAGTCGACCGGCGGCTCGTCGGCGAGGCAGATGAAGATCAGGCCCGCGAGGTTCTCGACGTGCACCGACTTCAGGCTGTGCTTGCAGCGGTCGAACTTCTCGCCCATGTGCTCGGCGAACATCAGCTGGCCCGTCAGGTTGTAGGTCCAGCTGTGGTACGGGCACACGATGTTGCCGACCGAACCTTTATCCTCGTTGCACAGGCGCGCGCCGCGGTGACGGCACACGTTGTGGAACGCGCGGATCGCCATGTCGTCGTCACGCACGATCAGGATCGAATCGCTCCCCAGTTCCACGGTCACGTAGTCGCCCGGCTCGGGAATGTCCGGCTCGACCGCCACCTGGATCCAGTGCTGGCGGAAAATCGCCTCCATGTCGAGCGCGAAGATGTCCTCGCTCGTGTAGAACGGCGCATCGAGGCTGTGCCCTTCCTTGCGCCGCTCGATCAATGCACGAATGTCTGCCGATACTTTCATCGTTTGCTCCGGATTCCTTGCATCCCTGGGTTCTTGCCGACAGGCATCAAAATCAGTAGTCGATGAGCTGATGCTCGCGCAAATACGCGAGTATCACTTGTGCTTTTTCGACCGAACTCCCTTCATTTACGACGTTGCCGCCACGGCTTTCGGTCGTCGTCGCGGACAGCATCCGGGCATGCCCGGAGCGCTTCTCGGCGGCGACCAGCTTTACGGGTTTACGCTCGACCGGACCGACCTGCCACGCGGCCGCGTCGGCGTCCGCGCCGGGCGCCGCGAGCGCCGGCCGGATCGCGCCGGCGCGCAGCCTTGCATACGCGTAGCGCGGCTCGGCATTGGCCAGCGGATGGACGGCGACGACGGCCGGCAGCGCCGCATCGACGCGCCGCCGCAAGCCTTTCGGCAAAAATTGCCGGACCGCCGCGCGGCCGCCTTCGACCGTCACGTCGACCGCCGAGCCGACGAGCGGATAACCGAGCGCGGCGGCGATGCGATACGGCAGCATCCCGGTGTCGTACGCGCCCTCGGCGCGCGTGCCGGTCAGCACGAGGTCGTAGCCTTCGACGCGTGCGGCAAGCGCGTGCACCGCATCGTCGTCGTCGCGGCAGGCGAGCACTTCGACGTCCTGCGCACCGAGCGCGAGATATTCGGCAAGTGCCGCATTCGCGGGGTCGCCCGCATGGATCACGTCGAGCCGCGCGCGATGCCGTTCGGCGAGCTGGCGGCCGGTTTCAAGCGCGGCCGCATCGTTGCGGCTGTAGCGCGCGACGCCGCTGACCGGATGCCGGCCGACGGACACGAGCACCGCGATGCGTTGCAACTGGCGGGGGGCGTTCATGCGGCAACTCCTTCCGGTTCACGGGTGCCGACCGCGGCCGGCGATTCGCCGCGCGCGGCACGCGCGGCCTGCACCTGTTCGATCAGCGCGGTGATGGTCGCCTGCGCGTCGCCGACCACGGTCAGGTTCGCGCGCTTCGCGATCGGCGCGCTGCCGTCGAGGTTCACCGCGATCACATGACGGCAGTCCTTGATCCCCTGCAGGTGCTGCACCGCGCCCGAGATGCCGAACGCGATATACACGCTCGCCTCGACCGTCTTGCCGGTGGCACCGACCTGCTTGTCGCGCGTGAAGTGGCCGTTGTCGACCGCGACGCGGCTCGCGCCGATCGCCGCGCCGAATGCGCCGGCCAGCCGCTCGAACGCGCCGATGTCGGACACGCCGTTGCCGGCCGACACGATGAAATCCGCTTCCTCGAGCGCGACCTGGGCCGCATCGATTTCGTCGAGGCCGAGATCGCGATACGGCTGCGCGGCATCGCCCGCCGGGCGGATGAAGTCGGCGGCCAGGCGTTCGCCCGCGCCGACGAACGGCAGCTTCGCGTCGACCGCGTTCTGCGCGAGCAGGATCACGTCGGGCAGCCCGCGCGTCGCGAACGCACGGCCGGCGTGTGCATACGCGCCGACATGCTTCGCGTCGATCTCGACGACGTTCGTCGCGACGCTCGCACCGGCGGCCGCCGCGTAGCGCCGGCCGAGATCGCCGTCGCCCGTCGCGTTGTCGGGCACGAACACATGCTTCGGCGCGAGTGCCGCCACACACGCCTGCAATGCTTGCAACTCGCTTTCGGGATCGAATGCGCGGCGATCGAAGCCGGCGAGTTCAACCAGCTTGTCGACGCCGAGTTCGGCCACGTCGTCCTTCAGTTCGCCGAACGCGAGCAGCGCGACTTCGGTTTGCGCGTCGGCAAGCAGCGCGGCGGCGGCGATCGCCTGCCGCGTGTGATCGTCGAGCGCACCGCGTTCGCCGTGCGCGACCACCAGCATCACGTGCTTCGGGTCCTGCACCGCGCGGCGCGGCTTCGCGGCCACGGCGCCATGACCGTGCGCGGACCAATGCGCGGCGTTCGCGTCGGCGCTGCCCTCCTCGCCGAGCGTGATGCGCTTCAGGCCCGCGGCCGTGATGACGAACGGCCGGCGCGGATCGATTCGTTTGATCGTATTCATCGATTCACTCACTCCAGCGACGCAGCAACGAGTTCGGCCACATCGAGCACGTCGGGGCGCGGGCCCACGACGCCTTCGAGCATCGCCGTGCAGTTCGGGCACGCAACCGCGACCACGTCCGCGCCGATCGTGCGGGCGTCGGCGATGCGGATGTCGGGAATGCGCTGCTTGCCGGGGATGTCGGTGAGCGGCGCACCGCCACCGCCGCCGCAGCAGCGGCCACGCATGCCGTTGCGTTCCATCTCGACGACCTGGATGCCGATCGTCTTCAGCAGCTTGCGCGGCGCTTCCGTCTCGCCGTTGTAGCGGCCGAGGTAACACGGGTCGTGATACGTGGTGCGCTTCTCGCGCAGCGCGTCGACGGCCTTCGGCGCGATCTTGCCGCTCTCGGCCAGTTCCGCGAGGTAGGTCGTATGGTGCTTGACCGTCACGCGCAGCCCGAGCGCACGGTATTCGTTGCGCAGGCTGTGCATCACGTGCGGGTCGGCCGTCACGATCTGCTGATACGACAGCGTGCCGAGCGTGCCGATCAGGCGCTTCGCCATCTGCTGGAACGTCGCTTCGTCGCCGAGCCGGCGCGCAACGTCGCCCGTGTCGGTCTCGGTCGAGCCGAGCACCGCGTAGTCGACGCCGGCCTTGTTCAGCACGCTGACGAACGCGCGCAGCGTGCGCTGGTAACGCATGTCGAACGCGCCTTCGCCCGCGACGAACAGCACGTCGACCGGCTTGCCGGGCTGCGCGACGGGCGCGCTCAGGTCGACCGACCAGTCGTAGCGCGCGGCCGTGTCGTAGCCGCCCATCGTGCCGGTTTCACGCAGGTTCGCGAGCACTTCCTGGCCCTTGCCGGGCACCGTGCCGTGCACGAGCGTGCGGTTGCGGCGCATGTCGACGATCGCGTCGACGTGCTCGATCAGCATCGGGCATTCCTGCACGCAGGCGCGGCAGGTCGTGCACGACCACAGCGTCTGTTCCTCGATCAGGCCCGACACGATCGGGCCGTTCGGCTCGCCGCGATGCTGGCCGACCGCGAGGCCCGGCGACGGGCTGCCTGCGTACGCCGCATCGGTACCGCCTGCCATCCCGACGACGAGATCCTGGATCAGCTTCTTCGGGTTCAGCGGCTGGCCCGACGCGAACGCGGGGCACGCGGCTTCGCACTTGCCGCACTGCACGCATGCATCGAAGCTCAGCAGCTGGTTCCAGCGGAATTCGACCGGCTTCGCGACGCCGTAGTCCTGCTGCTCGAGGTCCGGCAGCTTCAGCGCGGTCGGCGGCGTGGCCGTGCCGTTGCCGGTGAACGATTCGCGCGTTGCCGCGAAACGCTCCTGGCGCGGGTGGAATGCGAGGTGCAGCAGGCCGGCGATCGCATGCTTCATCGGGCCGCCCTTCGCGGCGCCGACCGTCATCGTGAACGCGCCGACGCCGATCAGCAGCGCGCAGAGCACCGCGAACGCACCCGACATCGCGCCGGTGGGCACCAGCATGAACAGCACGAGGCCGAGCGCGAACGAGCCGAGCAGCCAGGGCAGCGTATTCCACGGGCCGCGCGACAGGCGAGCCGGCACGTCCTTCGCCGCGCGCCGGCGCCACACGAACACCGCGCCGACCAGCATCGCGAGCGCCGCGAGGAAAATCAGCTTGTCGAGCCACGGCGAGTAGATCGCGAGGCCATAGTTGACGAACACCAGCGCGAGCGCGCCGATCGCGCCGCCGGCCGTCGCGACGTGGGTCTTCGCGATGTACGGATCGCGCGCGACCACATGGTGCAGGTCGACGAAGTAACGCTTCGGAATCGCGAACAGGTTCGCGATGCCGAACGAGCCGGGCGCCGTGGCCCGGCCGAGGCGCCAGTAGGACGAGCGCTTCGCGACCGCGAACGCGAGCCCCGCCACCGACAGCCACAACAGTGCGGTAATGAGGAAGGACGGATTCATCTTCAGAAATCCTTCACGAGACGCAGCGAGTCGTAGATCGCGCCGTGGACGTTGTGCATCGAGATGCAGTCGCCGACACGGAACAGCAGGAAGCGGCCGTTGCCGAGTTCTTCCGACAGGCACGGCTGCGGCTCGGCCGCGAACAGCGTGTGCGGATCGATCTGGCCGCGATTGAGCGATTCCGGCTTGAGCTTCCAGTACAGTTCGTCGTTCGGCGACGAGCCGTTCTCGATCACCACCTGATCGACGGCACGCTCTTCCAGTTCCTCGGTGTATTCGTTGCGCAGCACGGCGATCGTCTTGCCGTCTTCTTCATAGACGCGGTCGAGCATCGTGTTCGGCGTCGGGATCACGCCGAACGCGTACAGGCGACGATAGAAGATCGGGAACGTCGTGCCGCCGCAATCGTCGGCCACCTTCACGTCCGGCGTGACGACCTCAACCTTCGAGCCGCGGCTCGCCATGAAGTCGGCCACACCCGCGCCCGCATGGGTGCTCACGCCGTCGAACAGCAGCACGTTCTGCTTCGGCTCGACCTTGCCGGTCAGGATGTCCCACGAGCTGACGGCCAGGCCGTCGGCCACGCCCCAGCCCGGCACCTGCCACGTGAAGCTCGAGCCGCCCGTCGCGAGCACGACGATGTCCGGCTTCTCGGCCATGATCATCTTCTCGTCGGCGGCCACGCCGAGACGGCGGTCGACGCCCAGACGCTTGGTTTCCATGTCGAACCAGCGGATGATCCCCGACATCTGTTCGCGCTGCGGCGCCTTCGCGGCGATCATCACCTGACCGCCCACTTCCGCGTTCTTCTCGAACAGCACCACGTCGTGGCCGCGCAGCTTCGCGACACGCGCCGCCTCGAGGCCCGCCGGACCCGCGCCCACCACCACGACCTTGCGCTTCGGGCCACGCGACTTCTCGATGATGTGCGGCATCGTCGCTTCGCGCGACGTGGCCGCGTTCTGGATGCACAGCACGTCGAGGCCGTTGTACTGGCGGTCGATGCAGTAGTTCGCGCCGACGCACTGCTTGATTTCGTCCTCGCGGCCGTCGCGGATCTTGATCACCATGTGCGGATCGGCGATCTGCGCACGCGTCATGCCGACCAGGTCGATCATGCCGTTGGCGAGCAGACGCTCGGCCTGGCCCGCGTCGCGGATGCTCTGCGCGTGCATCACCGGAATCTTCACGACCGACTTGATGCCGGCCGCGAGATGCACGAACGGCTCAGGCGGCAACGCCATCGGCGGCATGCAGTTCGCGATCGTGTTGTGCGTATCGCCGCCCGAGCCGACCACGCTCAGGTAGTCGATCAGGCCCGTCTCCGACATCGCCTGCGCGATTTCCTTCAGCGCTTCGTGGTCGAGGCCGTCCTCGTGGAATTCGTCGCCGCACATGCGCAGGCCGACGCAGAAATCCTTGCCCACCGCTTCGCGCACCGCCGTCAGCACCTCGATGCCGAAACGCAGGCGGTTCTCCAGGCTGCCGCCCCATTCGTCGGTGCGATGGTTCGAACGCTGGCTCCAGAACTGGTCGATCAGGTGCTGGTGGGCCGCCGAGATTTCGATACCGTCCATGCCGGCCGCCTTCACGCGCTTCGCGGCCGCCGCGAAATCGCCGATGATGCGGCGGATTTCCTCGATCTCGATGATCTTCGCGTTGCCGCGGTGCACCGGTTCGCGCACGCCCGACGGCGACATCAGGTGCGGCCAGTGCTCGCCGTGGAACGACGAGCGGCGACCCATGTGCGTCGCCTGGATCATGATCTTCGCGCCGTGCTTGTGCATCGTGTCCGCGAGCCGCGTGAGCGGATCGATGATCTTGTCGGTCGACAGGTTCACCGATTTCCACCAGCCCTGCGGGCTGTCGATCGACACCGGGCTCGACCCGCCGCAAATGGCCAGGCCGACGCCACCCTTCGCCTTTTCTTCGTAGTAGCGGATATAACGATCGCCCGGCAGGCCGCCCGGCTCGGCATACACCTCCGCGTGCGCGGTGCTGACGATCCGGTTGCGCAGCGTCAGCTGGTTCAGCTGCATGGGTTTGAACAGGTGGGGATAACGCATCGCTGGCGACCTCTGGCGTTCGAATGTCTCGTGTTGCGGGTGTTGTTTTGAATCGGTGAGTCAGTGCTTCAGTGCGTCAGTGCGCGATCGGCGACACTTCGAAGACGCAGTGGTCGTGATGCTCGGCCGCGCACTGCACTTCCTTCGATTGCGCGCGCGGCGCGCCCTTGCCTTCCGGCGTCGTGTCGTTCACCCAGTCCATCGCACCGGCGAACCAGCCCGCGAACATGTAGCAGAGCTTGCCTTCCTTGCCCGGCTGCTGGAGCACGAACGACGAGTGGCGCAGCTCGATCTTCGCGCGCGCGCTGGCCGGATCGGCCTCGATGATCGAGAACAGGCCCCAGCCGCGCTGCGACAGGCGCTTCAGGTAGTGCTCGAACACCGCCATGCCGGTCAGGCCGTGCAGCTTCGCTTCCTTGTCGCACCAGTGATACGCGGACTTGTAGCCGGCCTTGTAGAGGATCTCGGCATACGCGTCGACGCCGAGCGCTTCCTCGACGGCGACGTGGTTGTTCGTGAAGAAGTGACGCGGCACGTACAGCATCGGCAGCGCATCGGTGGTCCAGACGCCGGTATCGGGATCGACGTTGATCGGCAGTTGCGGTTGCATCGTGGTGACTCCGTGAGGAAAATTGGCCGCGCGGCGTGGGCGCAGGCACGACATCGTCCGCGTGCCCACGCGGCTTGCGCGGGCACGTCCCGGTTTTTCTAGTGTTGAACGTTGGTGGTTGTCCGGCCCGGCGTGGCGCTTACGCGCCCCACACGTCCTTGAACACGCGCACCCAGTTCTCGCCCATCAGCTTGCGAATGCGCGACTCCTTCCAGCCGGCGCGTTCCATCGCCGCGGTCAGATTCGGGAATTCGCCGATCGTGCGGATGCCGTCCGGGTTGATCACCTTGCCGAAGTTCGTCAGCTGGCGATAACGGCCCTTGTCGTGCGTCAGCATGTCGAAGAATTCCTTCGCGAAATCCTGCGTGAAATCCGTGCCGATGCCGACCGCGTCTTCGCCGATCAGGTTCACGACGTAATCGATCGCTTCGATGTAGTCGTCGATCGTCGCCTCGATCCCGCGCTTCAGGAACGGCGCGAACATCGTCACGCCGACGAAGCCGCCCGCATCGGCGATCTCCTTCAACTGGGCGTCGCTCTTGTTGCGCGGATGCTCCTTCAGCCCCGACGGCAGGCAGTGCGAATAACACACCGGCTTCTTCGAGAACGCGATCGCTTCGGACGACGTGTTGCCGCCCACATGCGACAGGTCGACCATGATGCCCACGCGGTTCATCTCGGTGATCACTTCGCGACCGAAATCCGACAGCCCGCCGTCGCGTTCGTAGCAACCGGTGCCGACCAGGTTCTGCGTGTTGTAGCAGAGCTGCACGACGCGCACGCCCATGTCGTGGAACGCCTCGATGTAGCCGAGGTTGTCCTCGAACGCGTGCGCGTTCTGGAAGCCGAGGATGACCCCGGTCTTGCCTTCCTTTTTCGCGCGGAAGATGTCGTCCGTCGTGCGCACCAGCGTCAGCAGCTCGCTGTTGTCGCGGATCTTCTTCTTCATCACGCCGATGTTGTCGACGGTCTTGGTGAAGTTCTCCCACACCGACACCGTGCAGTTCGCGGCCGTGATGCCGCCACGGCGCATGTCCTCGAACACCGGCTTCTCGAACTTCGAGATGTTCAGCCCGTCGATGATGATGCTGTCCTGATGCAGCGTGCTCATATCTGCCTCTCGCTCCAGTCTCTGCTCTTGTGTGGGGGTCGATCAGTAAATCGGGAAGCGCTCGCAGAGCGCGAAGATCTCGCGGCGCACGCGCTGTTCGGTGGCTTGATCGCCTTCCGGATTCGCACGCAGCGCGTCGAACACCTCGAGGATCAGGCGGCCGACTTCGCGGAACTCCGCGACGCCGAAGCCGCGCGTCGTGCCGGCCGGCGTGCCGAGGCGGATGCCCGACGTAACGGTCGGCTTCTCGGTGTCGAACGGAATGCCGTTCTTGTTGCAGGTAATGCCCGCGCGCTCCAGCGCCTGTTCGACCGGCGCGCCCTTCAGGCCCTTCGGGCGCAGGTCGACCAGCAGCAGGTGGTTGTCGGTGCCGCCCGTGACGAGGTCGACGCCGCCGGCCTTCAGCACTTCGCCGAGCGCCTGCGCGTTCGCCAGCACGCTGTCGATGTAGGTCTTGAAGTCCGCATGCAGCACTTCGCCGAACGCGACGGCCTTGCCGGCGATCACGTGCATCAGCGGGCCGCCCTGCAGGCCGGGGAACACGGCCGAGTTGATCTTCTTCGCGATGTCCTCGTCGTTGGTCAGCACGAAGCCGCCGCGCGGGCCGCGCAGCGTCTTGTGGGTGGTCGACGTGACGACGTGCGCGTGCTCGACCGGGTTCGCGTGGCGGCCCGCGGCGATCACGCCGGCGATGTGCGCCATGTCCACCATCAGCTTCGCGCCGACGCTGTCGGCGATCGCGCGGAAGCGTGCGAAGTCAAGCGCGCGCGGGTATGCCGAGAAGCCGGCGATGATCAGGTTCGGCTTGTGCTCGTGCGCGAGCGCCTCGACCTGGTCGTAATCGATCAGCATCGTGTCGCGGTTCACGCCGTACTGAACGGCGTTGAACCACTTGCCCGACAGCGCCGGCTTCGCGCCGTGCGTCAGGTGGCCGCCCGCGTCGAGCGACATGCCGAGCACCGTGTCGCCCGGCTTGGCCAGCGCGAGCATCACCGAGCCGTTCGCCTGCGCGCCCGAGTGCGGCTGCACGTTTGCATAACCGGCATTGAAGATCTGCTTCACACGCTCGATCGCCAGCGCCTCGACTTCGTCCGCGAATTCGCAGCCGCCGTAGTAACGCTTGCCGGGATAGCCTTCCGCGTACTTGTTGGTCAGCACCGAGCCCTGCGCCTCGAGCACGGCGCGCGACACGATGTTTTCCGACGCGATCAGCTCGACCTGCGACTGCTGACGCTCGAGTTCCTTCAGGATGGCGCTGCGCACCGGCGCGTCGCGCTCGGCAAGGGGCTGCGAGAAGAAAGGCTGGTTGTTCGACATAGTGCGTCCGTGACGAAGAATAAAGGGCTGAAACCGAAGCTCAAGGCCCGCCGTGCCTGGGTTTCCCGCTTGCCCAGTGCAAGGCTGCCGACGGCTCTATTCTTGTCGTTCGGATTTTCGGCGGATTGATGAATTTAGACGCGTTCTTTGCCTTTTCCGCCATGCGCGTCCGTTTTATACAAGTGACCGGTCGTGCTTTTCCGGTTGACCTGCAAAAACGGTGTCGGCCGTTCACCTATGGACACGCACTCCGGCAGTGCCTGTGCCGCCCGGACGGAGTGCAGCGCGGCCCGCATACGGTGCAGTGCAGCATGCGGCTTTCAGCCATACAACGTATGGAGCTAGGGTTTAGCCGTATGGCACGCTTGTTGCGCTGGCTCACACAATACCGCAGCCCGTTTCGTGCCTCGGGCCTATAGCTATTAGAGATTCCAGGAAGCTCCCCATGTCGCCCGACCGCACAGCGTCGCTGTCCCACTTCGCGTTCATGCCGTTACCGAACTTCACGATGATCGCGTTCACGAATGCGATCGAGGTGCTTCGGATGGCGAACTACCTGAGCGGCCAGCCGCTCTACCGCTGGTCGGTGATCAGCCCGGACGGCGGCCCGGTCACGGCGAGCAACGGCCTCACGGTCGACACGGGCCCGGCCGAATGCGTCGGGCAGCCCGACATCGTGTTCGTGTGCGGCGGCGTCGACGTGCAGCGCGCGACCACGCCCTCCCATCTGTCGGCACTGCGCCGCTTCGCGCGCGCGGGCATCCCGCTCGGCAGCCTGTGCACGGGCACCTATGCGCTCGCGAAGTCGGGGCTGCTCGCGGGCTACGCATGCGCGATCCACTGGGAGAACATGTCGGCGCTGAAGGAAGAGTTTCCGGATACGCGCTTCCTGAAGGAACTGTTCGTGATCGACCGCGACCGCATCACGTGCACGGGCGGCGTCGCGCCGCTCGACATGATGCTGAACCTGATCGCCGCGCGCGTGGGCACCGCACGTGTCACGCAGATCGCCGAGCAGTTCATCGTCGAACACGTGCGCGATACGAGCGCGCAGCAACGCATGCCGCTCGTCGCACGGCTCGGCTCGGCGAACAAGTCGCTGTTCGAAGTGATTTCGCTGATGGAGAACAACATCGAGGAGCCGCTGTCGCGCGAGGAGCTTGCGCGGCTCGCGAACATGTCGCAGCGGCAATTGCAGCGTCTGTTCCGTGAACATCTCGGGATGACGCCGACGCACTACTACCTGACGCTGCGGCTGCGCCGTGCGCGCGAGTTGCTGCTGCAGACCGACATGTCGATCATGCACATCACGATGGCGTGCGGGTTCCAGTCGGCATGCCACTTCAGCAAGAGCTATCGCGACTCGTTCGGCGTTGCGCCGACGAGGGAGCGGCGCAAGCAGGTCGCGCCGCTTGCGCAGGGGTCAGCCAGCGCCGCACCGGCGTTTCCGGCGCATGTGCTGCATGCGTGAAGCGCGCGCTGCGCCGTAAGGAATCCTGCGGCCTTGAATCTTGATGCCGTTCAGTTAATCAACTGAACGGCATTTTCGTTTGAGAGGAGAGGTCGTAAATGCGTGGTCGCAAACGCTACGCAGAGGCGCTCACTTTCCGCGCGATGCTTTCGAGCCACCTTACCTGACGGTATTTCGGCTGCCGGGCCGATTTCCCGCCTTCCCGCGATCAACTCGTCCTTCGTTCACAGTCCGCCTGGAGTCGCCGCATCTCATGTCCAGAGTGCAGCGCGAACCGCGGTTGAGTGCACGGGTTCACGACGCCATCACGACCGCGCTGCATACGCCGTTGTGCCGCGAATGGTTCATCGCGGCACGGCGCGCGCCCATTTCCAGGTCGTCGAGTCACCGTCGATCCATTCCGCCGCCGATGTTGAATGTCGAGCCCCCATTGCGTTTTTCCGGCGATTCAAAAATCAACTTGCAACCACTTGTTGGCAGGTAGTGCCGACAGCAGACAATCGGGTCCGAGATTGCAGCGCACTTTGACGCGCGGTTCGTAGACGTTAGTGTTCGATTGAACGCTCATCATTCTCCCCAGCATTGCCGTTCGTCAATCATTCCAATTTTCAATTGGATTCCTAACGCAAAACCGTACTCGTCCCATATACAAATCAATCGTTAACGGCGATCTTCCGTAGCTCGTCCATGCACAAGATATCCGAGCCCATGGCAGAAAATGAGCGTGCCGGTTGTCCGTATTTTCTTCACTCGTCGATCTCGCTTTACGCGATGGTGCAGCAACTACACACCACGCAAACCTGTTCGCGCGATGCAATCGATCCGATGTATAGCGGCAACATGCAGATGATCTGCACGAGCGATCCGTTCATTTGCACCTACCTTTCGCCCCTCGACGCGGTCATGGGTTCCCGAACGCTTGTAGGCGACGATGATCACTTTTGGCCGATCGATTTTCGGCAAGTCGACACGCGTCGTTTCATGGAACAGCATGGCCGACTGTTGGTCGCCGTGAACTATGCCTATGGGGCGACCGGGGACCGTCTGATCGTTTCCGATGCGGGTCATCCAGTGATGATCTACACCTTTGCATCCTTCGATGTGCCGATCGAACATCGCGCCCACTTCACGATCCGTTTCCCCGATAGCGTGGTCGAGCGCATCGAAACAGCCTATCTCCGGGCCGGACTATCCGGATTCAGCAAGACGCTCGACATGATGGATGCGTGGACGGCTGATCAGATAGCCGATGCAGAGGGGGAAGCGCTGGCAAGTATTCCGCCGACCATCGCTGTTGAAGATGCTGCGATCGATCAGTACGCGATCTATGACCCCGAGTCATCCGATTGGATCTTTACCAACTTCGATTGAGGAGACGACTATGAGCCGACGAGCAGTCAGGAACGGCGACGCGACGACAACCGGCGGTGTCGTCATCGCCGTTACGTCTACGATGTTCAATCACGGAAAACAGGTTGCTCTCGATGGCGACAAGGCGACATGCGGAAATTGCGAGGGGACGTTCTTGATAGTAGGCGGTGCGCAGCGCATGACTCACCACGGGCGATGTGTTGCTCTCGAGGGTGACGCCGTACTCTGTCCATGCGGGCAAAACCGACTGATCGCGGGTAGCGACAGCACAATTTTCTATGGGGGCGACGGCGGCCACCATGCAGCGAACCCGTTCGCCGCGCGCTCCGTGTTTGCGTCCACGCGACACGCGCCGGCATCGAGCATCCATGACGAACAATACGTGTTGCGCGATGCAGATAGCGGGCGACCGCTCGCGAATGTCCGCTATCGGATTCGCTTATCATCCGGAAAGGTATTTACCGGCAAGACAGACGCAACGGGCCATACGCAGCGCGTTATATCCGCGCATGCGGAATCGCTCAAGTTCGAGATTGCGAGGAACGGAAATGCCGAATCCTGACGACGACTACGTGTTGGTACACAACACGGCCACGACAAACACGACGCCCGGCTCTAAGGTATATGTCGACATCAACACGACGCCGATATGCCCAAACATGAGCAATGAGCAGTTCGCAGAGAGCGTTATGCGCGCACGCGACGCGGCCGTCAGGCTGATTGAAGACCGGATTGCAGCGGTAGCGCGATGGGACGCGAACGAACAAGCGCGCGCCACAATCTATTTTGGACGTGCTGACGCACAGATTCGCAGCACACTATCTTCCGGACTACCACGATTGCTTGCCGCGATGCATGATCTGGTTCCTGAAAAAATTGTTCGATGGGACAGCCGAGTTAGCAAGAATCTTACTTGCTCGGTTGTACCGGACAACGGCCGAAATCATGCAGCCGTATGCAAACCCGACTCCCATAAACGGGTCATCGCCATCTATTCTAAATTTTGCAGCGATTCGTTTGGCGAGTTGTACCATGCATCAAAAATAAAGGTTCTGATTCACGAATGTACGCACTACACCGACACATTCAATTCCGATGACGTCATCTATGGAGACACGGAAATCGGGATGCGATTATTTGCGATGCAGAACCCAGATCTCGCCATCACGAACGCGGACAGCATCACCGGCTACATTGCAACCTTTGACAAGATAGTCAAATAATGAGCAGACATTCACTAAAACCCGGCTTGCCAGCCTACCTTCTCGCGCTGTCTTCAATGCTGTCCGGCACCGCGACCGCATGTACGATAGGCGAAGAAGCCCTGGTGCAATTTCCATTCAACGAAACCACATTTTCCAATGCAGACAGAGTGACGATAGCGAGTAGCGCTATTGAGGCCAAGAAATGGCCTGATGTAAAAATTAAAGCAATCGTAATTGCCGGCGCTTATATTCACGAAAAAAACATTGAGAATCTAAAGAATGCACGTGCCGATAATACGATATCTTACCTACGACAACTTGGCATCAGCGCCGAGAATATTTTCGTCGACAAAAAGACATTTACCGATGAAATGGTGGAGAAACGACCCGACGGCACAGTCAACATTCATCAGGTAATCGTGGAATTTACACCGATATGTAAAGGTAGCTGCGCATGGATGTGTAACGATCCACGCGTTACGCCACGAAGTAAAGCCATCAATTGACGACCATGGAACGAAACGTCCGTGTATGCAAACGTTCTTATTCCAACGCTGACAGCATCGCGGGGTATGTCGTTGACATTGACTAAATTGCCAACTGCCGTCGCGCTCGCGTTGGGCTGCACACATACGGCATTCGCGTGCGATGAGCCGTCGAACTTGCCCGGCTGGGATTTTGATGTTCGATTCGACAATGATTCGAGCGACCTATCTATCACCGAACTGGCGAAGCTGTCAGTGTGGTCAGCCGATATGCGCAATCGATTTTCCATTGTCGATGTGGTTTCGGTTGTCGGTTTGGCGGAACCGACGGAAAGAGACCCAGAAGCCCTTGCTCAACGACGTGCAGCGAATGTCAAGGCCGCATTGGATCAATTTTCGGTTCGAGGCGAACGAAATTCCGCCATCGCGCGAATCTACAGATTGCCGTTTCCGGCCAGCGAGTTTGACGATACCGGGCGGCGCGTCGAGATCACGTTCGGCCCCGGGTGTCCTAATCACTGTTGCCCGAAACTAAACCCGATACCTAAGACGCACTGACGTTACACGACGCAGTTACCGGCCCGCGCAAAGCGGGCTGTCGTCTTCCTGCCGTTCCGGCGCCTTCTCACGCGTCGTTCCTCGTCCGGCCAGCCTGGCTCCCGCTATTGATGGAACACACTCATCCATTTCCCAAAACATCGCGATACCGGAATCTGCTACGTATCAGCGATCGCTGCAGCAATGGGGATCGACACTATGCCGAGACCTTGAAGACTGCGTCCGGCTCGCGCTTACGATCCCCACACCTGCATTTCGTACAACGAGTAACCCCACTGCGTCGCGCGCTGCGTGCCGAGCATCCGTACGTAACGACCGCTGCCGTTGAGATTCGGCAGCGTGACGTGGGTATATGAACCACCGTTGCTCGTCGAATAGATCGTCGTCCAGTTGGCGTTGTCGTTCGACGTCTGGATCTGATAAACGAGCGCGCCCGCATCCCAGTACAGATCGACGTGATCGATGTGCTTCACCGCGCCGAGATCCACGGAGATCCATTGCGAACCGACACCGGCGCCTTCCGGCGAATCCCAGCGCGTGCCCGTCGTGTTGCCGTCGAACGCCTTGTCGGGTGTGAACGATGCGCTGTAGCTCGCCGACGCGGCAGCCGGATGCCCTTGCGACAGCAGCGTCGGCTGCGCGGCGGCCGGGCCGCCGTAGTAGCTCGACCCGAGCTTCGCCTTCGTCGTGTCGGCATTCACGCCGAACTGCGACAGGCTCCAGCGCTGGCCGGTCGTCACGTCGCCCACGTAGAGCTGATAACCACCGGCCGTCGTCGACGAGAAGAACAGGTAGTTCGTGCCGCTCACCGGCGCCGGGTCCGAGTTGTTGCTGATGCAGTCGTTGAGTGACAACGCGTTCGGCGTCGACGCCGGGTCCGCGGTCTTCGAATAGATCTGGTCGGCCGCGCCGCTGTCCTTCCAGCGCGCGTAGAACACCATGCCGTCCGCGCGCACGATCGGGTAGTACGTCTGCAGCCCGGCCGGATGATCGAACACGGCGGTCGCGCCGGTCGCGATCGTGCGCTTCATCAGCCCCATGTTCGCACCGGTGCCGGTCGCGTAGTACACCGCGCTCGAATCCGGCGAAAGATACGGCATCGAGTATTCGGCGCCGGCCGGTGCGTTCGTCAGGCTCACGACCGACGTGAACACCGGGCCCGCGCTCGTGTACGACAGCGTGGCCTGCTTGACGTCGCCGTTCTGCTTGAACACGAGCGTCTTGCCGTCCGCACTGAACTTCGGATCCTCGTTGCGCGTGGCGCCCGTGCTGTTCGTCAGGTTGACGGGCGGCGTGCCGGCGCCGAGCTGCAGCATGAACACGTTCCATGCGCCGTTGCTGACGCCCATGAACGCGATCCACTTGCCGTCGGGGCTGAACACGCCGTTCATCGGATCGGTGATGCCCCACGTGCTCTTGCTCAACTGCGTCAGCGTATGAGCCGAGAAGTCGTAGAGGAACAACTGGCTCGTGCCGTCGCCGTAGTTGACGTAGCTGTGATAGACGAGCTTGCCGGTCAGCGATGCGGGAAACGTCGCGTTGGGCTGGGCTGCGGGGTTGCTGACGCAGGCGGCCGTGGCGGCGCCGCTGAGCAGGTTGAGGGCGAGGCCGGCCACGAGGCCCGCGATGAGGGTCTTCGATTTCACGCTGAACGATTCCGGTAAGGTAAGGACGCCGCAGACAAGGTCGCGCGCGGGACGCGCAAGGGTCACGGATCAGCCGCCGGGCAGCGTGGACTCCTTCGTAGTCAGACGTCGGGAACAAGACTTGCGAGAGGATGCCCGCGCGTCAGACAAAAGAAAAGGATCAAAGCCCGTCAAAAACATGCGGATCAGCGATTGGGGCGCAATTGCATGCGACCGGCGCCGTGCTACTCTTTTTTCAGCAAGGCCCGAGCGGCCGGAGGGCTGGCATGAAGCGATATGCGGCGCTGGCACAGACGATCGCCGAAGCGATCCGGCGCGGCGACCTTGCGGCCGGTGCGCGCATTCCCACCGTGCGCGCAGCCTGCCGTGCGTATGGCGTGAGCCCGTCCACCGTGTTTCGCGCGTACTACGCGCTCGAAAGCGAGGGTCTGATCGTCGCGCGTGCGCGGTCCGGTTATTTCGTTGCGAACCTCGAAGACAAACACGTGCGGTTCGGTCACGAGCCGCCGCGCAAACCGGCCCCCGCGCAAACCAGCGGCGACGATACGCTGCTGCGCCTGCTCGATTCGCTGAAGTGCGAGGACATCGTCCCGCTCGGCTCCGCATTCGCCAGCTATTCGCTGTTCCCGATGAGCAGCCTGTGGCGCTACATGGCATCGGCGGCCCGCAACATGGATCGCACGAAACTGCTGTCCGGCTTGCCGCCGGGTCACGACGCACTGCGTCGCCAGATCGCGTTGCGCTACCTGAACGCGGGCGCGGCGTTGCCGATGGACGAGATCGTCATCACGACCGGCGCACTCGAAGCACTGACGCTCAGCCTACAGGCACTGACGCGTCCGGGCGACATCGTCGCGATCGAGCGACCGGCGTTCCATGCGGTGTTGCAGGCCGTGCAGCGCCTGCACCTGAAGGCCGTCGAGATTCCGGTCGACCCGCGCACGGGCCTCGACCTCGACGCGCTCGCCGAGGCGCTCGACACGCATCCGGTGCGCGCCTGCTGGTTCATGACGTCGTTCCACAACCCGACCGGCGCGACGTTGACCGACGAGCGCAAGCACGCGCTGATCGATCTGCTCGCGTCGCGCGGCGTTCCGTTGATCGAGGACGACGTGTATGGCGAACTGCATTTCGGCACGGCGCCCACGCGCCCCGCCAAACTGTATGACAACAGCGGGCTCGTCCTGCATTGCGGTTCGTTCTCGAAATGCCTCGCGCCCGGGTTCCGGATCGGCTGGGTCGCGGCCGGACGCTACGTGCGGCAGATCCGGCAGGCGAAGGGCGCGAGCGCGCCGTCGGCCGACGTGCCCGCGCAGATGGCGATTTCGAGCTACTTGCGCGACGGCGGGTACGACCGCTTCCTGCGGAAACTGCGACGCAATCTCGCCGCGCACCAGGCGCAGATGCTCGCGGCGGTTCGCGCGTATTTTCCGGCCGGCACCGAAGTGTTCGCGCCGCTCGGCGGGTATTTCCTGTGGATCGAACTGCCGCCGCGCGTGGATTCGATGCACCTGTTCGGCGATGCGATGGAAAGCGGCGTCAGCATCGCGCCGGGGCCGCTGTTTTCCGCGACCGGCGGGTTCCGCCGTTACCTGCGGCTCAACTACGGGCGGCCGTGGACGCCGGCCGTCGAGCACGCGATGCAGACCATCGGGACGCTCGCGGCCCGGCAGCGGCACGACGGTTAGCACGGAACTTGCGGGGCGCGTGCACGCGGATCGCGACCGCCGACATGCGCCTTGTATTTCGCGCACCAGCGACAAAGAATGAAGCGGAAAGCACCTGCGGACGAACGCGTTCCGCACGTTCGATGTCATGGAGAAACACATGAACACCGCAAGCGAACGACCATCGACGACTCACGCGCCGCGCAAAGGTGACGGACGAGCCGGAATCACGATGACCGGCGATCGTTCGCTCCGCTGACGACACCTGCCCGCTTCCGACGATGCGAATCCTGCCCAACCGGAACGTCCACCCGCGCGATGCCTGGCGCGCCGTCCTGAGCGCACGGGTCGAATCGCGGCGCGCCGCTTGCTGCCGCTGCCGGGCATGCGGCTTCGTGGCATTCCGCGCACTCGAGCACTGCCCCGTCTGCGGCCAGTGGAACGGACCGTTCGTGCCGATTCGCCACGCGCAGGACGATGCGCACACGACGCACGCAACGCAGTCCTTTCATACGTGGTCGTCACGCGTCGCGCGGACGCTTCGCAACGCGGCGTTCCGGCGGCCTCGCGCATCGAGCGCACCGATCCTGAGCATCCTGACACTCGTGCTGCTGGTCGGCGGCTATGTGACGGCCGACCGGACGTGCAAGGCCGATCCGGTTTGTCGCGGTTCCGATACGCCGACAGCGACGGCGCTCGATGCCGGCCTGCTCGCGTCGAACGATCCGGTGCCGCCGGTCCTGCCGGTGCCCGTCTATCCGTTTCATTCGACCAATGGCACGCAGGTGGCGGCCGATCAACCGCACGGCGGCGCGAGCACCAGCGAACCCGCTGGCGCGATGTCGGTCGCGCAGGCCGCGCCGTCGATACGCTCGCCCGACCAAACGCATAGCGGCGCAGTTCGTCTGACGGACTGGCGAGGCAGTCGCGATCCCGCGCATCGCACGCATGCGATCCGCCGTGTGAGCCTGCATACCGGCCACGTGCGGCACGGCGCACCCGCCGACGCCGAGATCGCGAAGCTCTATCGCGGCCACTGAGCGCGTGGTCCGGCCGTTCGCTCCCGCAACAAAAACGGGCGGCCCGTTTCCGGCGCCGCCCGTTTCACGTTGCGCGTGTCGAACGTCAGCGCATCAGGCCGCCAGCAACCCGTGCGGGTCGATGACGAATTTGCGCGGCGCGCCGCCGTCGAACTTCTTGTAGCCTTCCGGCGCCTGGTCGAGCGAGATCACTTCGACGTTGACGATCTTCGCGATCGGCAGTCGGTCGAACAGGATCGCCTGCATCAGGTTGCGGTTGTACTTCAGCACCGGCGTCTGACCCGTGAAGAACGAATGCGACTTCGCCCAGCCGAGACCGAAGCGGATGCTCAGGCTGCCGTGCTGCGCGGCCTTGTCCTTCGCGCCCGGATCGTCCGTCACGTACAGGCCCGGGATGCCGATCGCGCCGGCCGGCCGCGTGATTTCCATCAGCGAGTTCAGCACCGTCGCGGGCGCTTCCTCCGCGTGGCCCGACGAACCGTGACCGTGCGCCTCGAAGCCGACGCAGTCGACCGCGCAGTCGATCTCGGGCACGCCGAGGATCTGCTCGATCTGCTCGCCGAGCGACGCGTCTTTCGACAGGTCGACCGTCTCGAAGCCCATCGCTCTCGCATGCGCGAGGCGTTCCGCGTTCATGTCGCCGACGATCGTCACGGCCGCGCCGAGCAGGCGCGCCGAAGCGGCCGCCGCCATGCCGACCGGGCCCGCGCCCGCGATGTAGACCGTCGAGCCCGGCTTCACGCCCGCGCTCACCGCGCCGTGATAACCGGTCGGCAGAATGTCGGACAGGCAGGTCAGATCGCGGATCTTCGCCATCGCCTGGTCGCGGTCGGGGAATTTCAGCAGGTTGAAATCCGCGTACGGCACGAGCACGTATTCGGCCTGGCCACCGATCCAGCCGCCCATGTCGACGTAGCCGTAGGCGCCACCGGCACGCGACGGGTTCACGTTCAGGCACACGCCCGTATGCGTGTCCTTGCACATCGCGCAGCGGCCGCATGCAACGTTGAACGGCACCGACACGAGATCGCCGATCTTCAGCGTCTCGACGTCGCGGCCCACTTCGACCACTTCGCCCGTGATCTCGTGGCCGAGCACGAGGCCGACCGGCGCGGTCGTGCGGCCGCGCACCATGTGTTGGTCGGAGCCGCAGATGTTCGTGCTGACCACTTTAAGAATCACGCCGTGGCCGATCGCGCGGCCGCTCGGATCGACCATCTTCGGATAATCGATGCTCTGGACTTCGACCTGGCCCGGTCCAAGATAGACGACACCTCGATTGCTGCTCATCGTATTGTCTCCATGTCTCGTTGGCTGGCGCTGTGGTGCGCCGGCGAATGCGGCGCACGCGCAACGTGCTGTTCGAGAGTAGTCCGGGAGACGGGGGGGCCGATGTCTCAAACGCGACGCGCGTTTGAACGGCGCCGACATCGATGGCGGAAATGCGAAAGTCGGACGGGAAACGACGGGAGGGCTTCAGCCGGCCGTCATCCCTGAACCGAATAACCGCCGTCCACGGGAATCACCGCGCCCGTCACGAAGTCGCACTCGCCGGCGCACAGCGCGACCGCGATACCGGCCAGGTCCTGCGGCTTGCCCCAGCGCCGCAACGGGGTGCGCTCGAGGACGCTTCGTTCGAGATCCGGAAACAGCCGCTTGGCCTCGTCGATCAGTTCGGTTTCGATCCAGCCGGGCAGCAGCGTGTTGACCTGGATGTTGTCCGGCGCCCATTCGACGGCCCACGCCTTGCCCAACTGAACGATCCCGCCCTTGCTGGCCGCGTAGGCCGCGCCGTAAGTCGTGCCGAATAGCGACAGCATCGAACCGATATTGACGATCTTTCCGCCACCGGCGCGCCGGAATGCGGGATGAATCGCCTGCGCGCAAAAATGGGCGCCGCTCAGATTCGTATCGATGATGCGATACCACTCGTCGGCGGTCAGTTCATGCCCTTGCTTGCGGATATTCATCCCCGCGTTGTTCACGAGGATGTCCAGCCTGCCGAAATGCTGCTCCGCCTGCTCGACGGCCTTCACGCACGCGTCGCGCTGCGTGATGTCCGCCTGGATGAACAGGCCGCGTTCGCTGCCGCCCGGCAGCGATGCCAGCGCCGCGTCGCCCTTGGCGCGATCGCGGCCGACGAGCACGACGCGCGCACCGGCGGCAACCATGCCGCGCGCAATGCCGAGCCCGATCCCGCTCGCTCCTCCGGTGATGACGGCGACCTTGCCTGAAAGATCGAACACACGTGCCTCCGATTCGAATTGCTGTCCAGATAGCGCGACAGCATAGCCGCGCGCAACATGACGTTGCGCCGCGACAAGGCACGATATTTTCTGACGCGCATCATGCCTTTTTCGAATCTTTCGGACATCGCTCGGCCGGCCAGTGCCTTCGACGTATCACGCACCGGCGGACGATCAACCGCCGGCGTTCTCGCGAATGACCACCGCGGCGGCCGCGTCCGCCTCGCTTGCCACACCGTCGTGCACGCGCGTGCTGACGGCCGGCGTCGGCGGTTCACTGTCGAGCGCATGGCCATTGCGGTCGTGCGTGTCGACCGTTGCGCGCATCGACAGCCCGACGCGCAGCGGGTGCGCGGCGAGGTCGCGCGGATCGAGCGCGATCACGACCGGCACGCGCTGCACGACCTTGATCCAGTTGCCGGCCGCGTTCTGCGACGGCAGCATCGAGAACGCGCTGCCCGTGCCCGCCGAGAAGCCCTGCACGCGGCCGCGATAGGCGATGCGCGAGCCGTAGAGGTCCGACACGATCTCGACCGGCTGCCCGACGCGCATGTGGCGGATCTGCCCTTCCTTGAAATTCGCCTCGATCCACAACCGGTTCAACTGCACGATCGACATCAGCGGCACGCCCGGCCCGACCTGCTGGCCGACCTGCACCGAGCGCTGCCCGATCGTGCCGTCGACGGGCGCGACGATCGTCGTGCGCTTCAGGTTCCGGTACGCAAGCTTGAACTGCGCGGCCGCCTGCACGACAGCCGGGCTCTCGTCGACGGGCAGCTTGCTGCCGAGCGCACGCGCCGCGTCGAGCTGCGCCTGCGCGGCCGCGAGATTCGCCTGCGCGCCGGCGACCGCCGCGCGCGCACGCGCCAGTTCCTCGGGCGCGACGATCTCGACCGACGCACCCGAGCGCGCCACCAGTGCGCGCTGCGCGAGCGACAGGTCGGCCCGCCGCGCATTCACGGCCTCGACGTACATCGTGTTCGAGATCTTCGCGTTCGCGACCTGCCGCACGGCCTGCGCGAGCTGCGCCTTCGCCTGCGCGAACGCAACGGACGCCTCGGTGTCGTCGAGCCGCACGAGCGTCTGTCCGGCGCGCACGGCCTGCGTATCGGCGACCACCACGTCGGTCACGGCGCCCGGAATCTGCGCGGCAACCTGCACGATGCTGCCCGCGACATACGCGTCGTCGGTGTCTTCGTAATAGCGGTCGCTCAACAGCCAGAACGCGATCCACGCAAGTGCGGCCAGCAGCACGATCGCGAAAAACACGGCGAAGCGCTTGCGGCGCGTCGCACGGCGCGCGTCGAGTGCCGGGTCGTTCAGCGCGGCCGGCGGCGCGGCGGTATGAAGGTTGTCGTGGTGCATCAGTCGCTTTGCGTAACGATCAGACGATCGTGCTGGAAGACGGGGATCGCCGGCGGCATGACCGACGGGGTCGGCGCGGGGCTTGCCGATGCCGTGCGCGCGAGAACAGGCGTACTCCGGGGCGTCGCGGCAGGGTTGGCCGCACCGACCGTCGACGGACGCGCCGCATCGTCGCGCCGTGCTGGTGCGACGCTCGCCGTGCCGGTCACCGGCGGCACGACAGCGCTTGCCGCGCGCGCATCGTTCGACGTACCGGCCGCCGCAGCGCGGTTCGCGGTCACGGCCGCCGCCGCAGCAGCCGCTGCGCCTCGCCGTGCCGCCCCGCTGCGCATCTGATGCACGGCCGGCGCCTGCGCAACCGTTGCGCCCGCATCGAACCCGCCGCCGAGCGCACCGATCAGCCCGACGCGCAGCGTCCGCTGCCGGCCGAGCAGCGCGATCATCTGCGCGCGCTCGTCGATCAGCGTGAGATCCGCGACATCGACATCCTTCTGCATCAGCACGCCGCGCCGGTGGCGGTCGGCCGCGATCTGCACGATCTTCTGCGCGGCCGCCACCGCATCCTGCTGCTGCGTAACGAGCGTCTGCGACGTTTGCAGCGACGTGACGATCTGCGCGACCTGCCCGAGCGCGTCGTCGACGGTCTTGTTGTACAGGCCGATCGCGACGTCGGCCTGCGCGACGTCCGCACCGAGCTTCGCCTTCAGCCGGCCGCGGTCAAAGATCGGCAGCGAGATCGCGGGGCCGACGGACCCGGCGAGCGAATCGCGCGAGAACAGCGACGCGGGCGTCAGCGCGAACACGCCGCCGAGCGCGACGAGGTTCACGTCCGGATAGAACTGCGCGCGCGTCGAATCCGCATTCGCGAACGCGGCTTCGACGCGCAGCCGCGCGGCGACGATGTCGGGCCGGCGCCCGAGCAGGTCGGCCGGCAGCCGCGCCGGCAGCGCGCCGCCGGCAAACGCACCGACGCGCGGCCGCTGCAGCGCGAGCCCTCGCTCGGGGCCGCGGCCCGACAGCACGCCGAGCTGCAGTTGCGCGAGCTTGATCTGCTCGTCGCCCAGCGCGATCTGCGCGAGCAGCTTGCTGCGCTTGATCGACGCATCGCTCGCGTCGTACGCATTGTCGAGACCGCGCGCGGTGCGCTCGCGCAGCACGGTCGTCACGCGCTGGCTAACCTTCAACTTCTGCTGCAGCAGATCCTGTGTCGCGTATGCCTGGTCGAGCTGGCAGTACACGGTGACGATCGCGACCGCGAGCGTGAGCCGCACCTGTTCGGCCTCGACACCGGCCGCATCGCGCAGCGACATCAGGCTCTTCGTCGCCGCGCGGTTCTTGCCCCACAGGTCGAGCTGGTAGTTCAACCCGACGAACACCGACGACGGCGATACGTTCGGATCGCCGAAGATCTCGACCGGCACACGATAACCGCCGGCCGTCACGTCGGCGATGTCACCGGGCTTCGGCATCCGCGCGCGGCTGACCGTCGCGCCGGCCGTGCCCGTCAGCCCGGTCAGCGAATCGAACTGCTGAAGCTGCGCCTGCGCGATCCGCAGCCGCGCCCGCGCGACCTGCAGATCGGGGCTGTTCTGCGACGCCTCCGCCACCAGCGCATCGAGTTGCGGATCCTGCAACTGCTTTACCCAGTCGGGCGCCGGCCACGCGCCGTTCGCGCCGGGGCCAGCCGTGTGCGCGAGCGCATCGTCGGCAGGCGCGCGCAGCGACAGCGAGGGCAGGAAACCCGACGGCACGCATCCGCCCAACGCCAGCAACACAGCCGCCGCCGCGATCATCGCGCCGCCCTGCACGCCCCGCGCCGGATTCGCCGCTTTCTTCACACGCCGCATCGCGCCCCTCATCCCTGCTGAATGCGTTGCGCACGTGCGGCCAGCCGCGGCCGCGTGCGTTCGAGCGGGCCGAGCCGGCCGAACAGGCCGTCCGCGACACCGAACAGGATGCCGGCGAGCTTCGCGCGCTTGTCGCGTTCGACGAGCGCGATCTGCACGATCTGCCACACGGTCAGCAAGTTCGGCACGATCGCCACCGGAAAGCGCAGCCCGTATTGCATCCCGAGCTGCACCGCATTGCGCGCGCTGTAGTAGCGGCGTTGCCACGAGTGATTCATCGACGTCATTTCGAAAGGGCCGATCGCGTGGCGCTGCTTTGCGCCGATCCGGTGCGGCAGCACCAGCGACGGCACGACATAGAGCGGCACGTTGCGCGACAGCGCGCGGAAGCTGTATTCGGTGTCGACGTGATCGATGAACAGCGTCTCGTCGAACCGGCCGAGCAGGTCGAACGCGTCGCGCGACACGACGCAGCCCGACGAGATCAGGAACGCGCAGCGCTGCAACGGCGCGCCCGGCTCGATGTGCAGGCGGCGCAGCCCGATGCCGTTGGTCGAAAGCTCGGGCAGGAAGCTGCGCGCGTTCTCGTCGAAGATGCGCGGGCCGGCCAGGAACGCACGCCCCGCGAGCCCGGCACAGACGTCACGCATCACCGGGAAATACGCGGCCGGCACCGACGAATCCTGGTCGAACAGCGCGACCGCATCGATGCGGTCGCGAAACAGCGCCGCGAGCCCCGCGTTGTACGCGCCCGCGATCCCGCCGCGATTGCCGTGATGCAGCAGCGCGATGCCGTCGCGCGCACACAGGTCGCGTGCCCGTGCATCGGGCTGCGGCGTGTTGTCGACGACGAGCAATGCGTCGCACGCATGCCGCCATGCACCGAGCGCTTCGAGCTGCGCATCGCTCGGGTGATACAGGATCACGAGTGCGCCGAGTGTCGTCATGTTCATCTCCTCAATGCCCGAAGGACGCCGCCGCGCCGCGCTTGGGTCGGGTCAGCCACATCATGGCCGCGAGCACGAGGCAGGTCATGCTCGCCATCCAGAACATGTCGTTCGTCGCCATCATGTACGCCTGCTGCATCACGACCTGGTGCAGCGTGCTCAGCTCGCGCACGCCGTCCACGCCCATCCCGTTCAGCGCATGCACGAAGCGCTGCGTGTTCGCGGACGCATGCGTGACGGATTGCGACACGACGTCGTAGTGATAGGTCGCGCGGTTGTCCCACAGCGTCACGCTCATCGCGGTGCCGAACGCGGCCGACAGCGTGCGCAGGAAGTTCGACAGGCTCGACGCGGCGGCAAGCCGGTCGTCGGGAATGCGCGACAGTGTCGCGGCGGTCAGCGGGATGAAGAACAGCGGCAGCCCGATCCCCTGGATCAGGCCGGGCGCGGCGATCTGCGCGAACGTCATCTTCAGCGTGAAATGCGCATCCCACGCGAGCACGCCCGCGAACACGAGGAAACCGGCCGTCGCGAGCACGCGCGCGTCGAAATGATGCGCGTACAGGCCGACGAGGATCGAGAACACGAGCGCGAGCACGCCGAGCGATGCCGTCGCGAGCCCCGCGTGAAACGCGTTGTAGCCCATCACGGCCTGCATCCACAGCGGGAACACGACGCCGACCACCGAGAAACTCATCATCCCGAGCGAGATGATCAGCACGCAGAACGAGAACGTGCGGTCGCGAAACAGGCTGAGATCGACGACGGGGTGCGCCTCGCCCGCCTCCCAGATCAGCAGCGACACGATCGAGAGCCCCGCGACCACCGCGAGCGTGACGATCAGCGGCGAATCGAACCAGCCGCGATCGTGGCCGAGATCGAGCATTGCCTGCAGCGAGCCGACGCCGATCACGAGCAGCACGATGCCCGGCACGTCGATCGGGCCGGCCGCGCCGCGCTGCGCGTCGGGGCGCAACATCGCGGTGCAGACCACGAACGAGAACAGCCCGATCGGCAAGTTGATCAGGAAGATCCACGGCCACGAGAAGTTGTCGACGATCCAGCCGCCGACCACCGGCCCGAAGATCGGCGCGAGCAGCACCGTCATCGCCCACAGCGCGAGCGCGATCGTGCGCTTGTCCGGCGGGAACGTGCGCAGCAGGATCGTCTGCGACAGCGGCACCATCGGCCCCGAACACAGCCCCTGCAGCGCGCGGCAGATCACCAGCACGTGCAGGTCGCGTGCGAGCCCGCACAGCAGCGACGTCAGCGTGAACAGCAGCACGGCGCCGACGAACAGCCGCAACTCGCCGACGCGGCGCGCGAGCCAGCCCGTCAACGGCACCGCGATCGCAGCCGCGACCGAATACGAGCTGATCACCCACGTGCCCTGGCTGTTCGACACGCCGAGGCTGCCGGAGATTGCCGGCACCGCGACGTTCGTCACGGTCGAGTCGAGCACCTCGATGAAAGTCGCGAGCGACAGCGCGAACGTCAGCAGCGCGAGCCGGATGCCGCGCACCGGCTGCGCGGCCGGCGCGGGGGCCGGCACGTCGAACGCGGACGGCGCGACGGGCCCATCGTGAAGCGGCGACGCGGTGCTCATGCGCCCGCCACCGCGACATCGGCTCGCGCGCCCTTCCGCCCGCGCTTCGGCGCGAACCGTTCGATGAAATCGGCGGCCGCGTGACAGCCGTCCGGCGCGGCAGCGATCAGCGCGCGCGTGCGCGCCGCATGCACCGCAAACGCGGGTTCGTCGAGCACGCGCGCCAGCGCCGCGCCGAGACGTGCGCCGTCGACGGGGCCGTCGACGCGCACACCGCAGCCGCTCGCCGCGACGCGTTGCGCGTTGTCGAACTGGTCGTGCGCGAACGGCGTCACGACCTGCACGATCCCGGCCTCGCACGCGAGCGCCGCGGTGCCAATTCCGCCGTGATGCACGAGCGCGCGGCAACGCGGCAACAGCGTGCGCATCGGCACGAAGCGGCGCACCAGCAGCCGGTTGCCGTCCGGCGCCACATCGTGCGGCGTCAGCAGGATGCCGCGCGCGCCGGTCGCACGCAGCGCGTCCGCCACCGCGCGCGCGTACGCCGCATGATCGACGAGCGTCGAGCCGGCCGTGAACACGACCGGCCGCTCGCCGGCCGCCAGAAACGCATCCAGTTCCGCATCTTCGTCGGGCGTCGTAATGTCGTTGAACAGTGGGAAACCGCTTTGCAGATGATTCGACGGCCAGTCGGGCTGCGCCGGCGCGAACCAGCCGGGAAACAGGCACAGCACGCCGTCGGTCGAATGCAGCCAGCGGCCGAGCACGCGCCGCGCGGGCGCGAGCCCGAGATCGCGGCGCACCGCGTTGAGCGCGGGGCCGCACACGCGGTCGAGCACCTGACGCTCGATCAGCGTCATCAGCGCCGACTTCACGGGCAGTGGCCAGCGCGCGGGAATCGTCAGGCGCGGGTGCGTCGGCGGCGCATGCGCGGACAGCAGCGTCGACGGCGACACCTGCACCGACACGTACGGCGTGCCGTGCAGCTCCTGCATGAAGCGTGCGGAGAACGCCCACAGCGTGCCGACGAGGACCGTATCGTCATCGGTCAGCGCGCGCAGCGCGTCGTAGTGCGGGCGCAGCATCGGCGCGATCACCTGCCACAGCGTGCGGAACGACGTGCGCGGATCCCACAGCGCGGGGTTCGCCATCGCGGCCTCGTATTCGGCTGCGGTGCCGACCGGCACGAATGCGAAACCGCAACGGCGCACGGCCGCCTCGAACGGCGCGTGCGTGCAGAACACGACGTCATGACCGCGCGCCGCGAGCGTGCGCGCGACGCCGAGCAGCGGATGCACGTCGCCCGCCGAGCCGATCGCGGTCACGATCATCTTCGCCATCGCGCGCCTCGCGGGGTTCAGTAGAAGCCGGGAATCAGCGCCGCGACCTCGCGGCGATACTGCGCATACGCCGGCCCGAAATACCCGGTCAGCCAGCTCTCCTCGACGCGCACCTTGTACGCGAGCGACGCGAACACGAGCAGCACGCCGATCGCGCCGCGCCATTCGCCGCCGATCAGCGCGGCGCCGACGAGCGCGATCAGGCAGCCCGTGTAGATCGGATGGCGCACGAGCGCGTACGGCCCCGTGCGCACGAGCTCATGGTCTTCCTTCAGCGTGACCGACACGCTCCAGTTCGTGCCGAGGTGCAGCCGCGCCCACACCGAGAACAGCAGGCCGGCGACCAGCACCGCAAGCCCGCACTGCGCCTGCAGGCCGAAGCGCTGCCAGTCGGGCACGAGCGCCTGCCATGACGGATCGGGCAGGATGATCAGCGCGCCGCCGACGATCAGCGGAATCGACTGCAGCGTGCGCGAGCGTGACGCTTCCTTGCGCACGGTCGTCTTCACGCCCTGCGACGTGGCGATCCAGTAGGCGAGCCATGCGGCCCACGGAACGACGATGGCGATGGTCTGAACGATATTCACGGCTGGCCTGCCTCGTTGGGATGGGAATTCGGATACGCCGGATGCGCGATGCGCGGCGTCACGACGACAGCGCGTGCATCGGCGCGGGCACGCACGCCTGCGCGGCGGCGAGCGCCATGCCGGCCGCGACCGGCGCCCCGTCGCAGAAGAAATCGAGCAGCGCGTTACGCGTGTATTCGCGCTGCGCGCGGCCTTCGATGTCGAGAAAATGGCCGGCGTCCGGCACCGTCGCGAACCGCGCACGCTGCACGTGCGCGCCGAGCTGGCGCACGTCGGCCGGTGTCGTGTATTCGTCGCGCTCGCCGTTCAGGAACAGCAGCTCGCAGCCGATGTTCGAGAACTCGCTGAAGTAGCGCTCGGGCTGCAGCGACAGGATCTGGTCGACGTGGAACGCGACCTGGTCCTGCTCGTCGCGCGGCAGGCGCGTGAGATACCGGTAGTTGTACAGCTTCATGATGCGCGGCAGGTAGCGGCCGACGGTGTCGTTCAGCAACTGCGCGGCCTTCAGGTTCTCGCCGGCCGCGATGTGGTCGCGGGCGCGCGTCACGTAGTCGACCATCGCGTCGTTCAGGAACGGCGAGAACGAGCAGATCGCCGCGCGCCGCACGCTCGGGCAGCCGCGCGCGAGTGCGAACAGCGACGCGACGCCGCCCCACGACACCGACACCAGGAACGCGGGCGCGAAGCGCTCGACCAGATGCTGGAGGATCGCGGCTTCGTCGTCCTTCGTCAGGATGAAGCAGCCCGGGTTGTGCTGGCGCGACTGCCCCGCATACGGCAGGTCGAAGCAGATCGTGTTCATCCGCTCGCCCAGATACTGGACGGTCTGCCCGAACGACGCGGTCGTCGCGAGCGCGCCGTTGACGAGCATCGCCGTGTCGAAGGCCGGGTCGAACACGTTCCGTTCGACGTAGACCTTCAGACCATTCGGCAGCGGGACCACGTGTTTTTCGGTCGGCATCGTCGTTCTCCGGTGGATGCGGCGTCTCGACGTCGCGGCATGCTGCAGGTGCGCAATGGCTGGCGTCGGCCCGGCGCACGGCCTGTCGCCGAGCCCATAACCGACGCACCGCGGCAAATACCCGCGGCGCCCATTCATTCCTCGTAGTGCGGCGCCATACTAATACGGACAATATTACTGACTCAAGTCATTCCAACGAGCCCCTCTACTCAGTTGGGAAATGGGCCGGATTCAAATTTTTTTATCATTTTCTATGGTATGCGGGATCGCCCAGAAGGCGGCGGCAATCGTTTGCGAGCCTCCTTCATCGGCATGCAAAAACCATATATTTTCTTTGTATTCAATGATGTACAGCATTTAAATCGCCTGCTTGAAACGGATTTTTGGAATTCACCGATCTTCACCATCCGCATTCACAATTTCACATCGCGGTGAATATCACATACCTCGACACTCTTTCGTTTCGTAATAGAAACGAGGTCGGAAATTTTCCGGTGCATTGCATCGTCTTTTCACAAACCGTTTTAAACATAATTCTCGTTATTCAACATTCTTTCAATTCATTTTTCCGCACCTGCACATCGCCGCACGCGGCCGATCCGCGACACCGCCAAGCCCCACTTGATCGTCGGACCCCGATTTTTTGTTGATTGAACGATCAATAAAAAACCGCTAAGCTCTCGACTTCCATGCATGGCCCGTCCGGGCGAAGGGAGTCGCGATGCCGAAAGTCGGAATGCGGGAGATTCGCCGCGCGCAGTTGATCGACGCCACGCTGCGCTCGATCGACGAAGCGGGCCTGCCCGGCACGACGCTCGCATCGGTCGCGCAGCGCGCGAACATCTCGACGGGCATCGTCAGCCACTACTTCGGCGACAAGGACGGCCTGCTCGAAGCGACGATGCGGCACGTGCTGCGCGACCTGTGGTCGGCCACCACGGCCCGTCGCGTGGCCGCGCGCAAGGACCCGCGCGCCCGGCTGCGCGCGATCGTCGCCGCGAACTTCGACGACACGCAGGTCAGCGCGCCCGTGATGAAGACGTGGCTCGCGTTCTGGTCGCAGAGCATGCACGACCCGATGCTCAAGCGCCTGCAGCACGTCAACACGCGGCGCCTCCATTCGAACCTGTGCGCCGAATTCGCGAAGGCCTTGCCGCGCACGAAAGCGCGGGAAGCCGCCAGCGGCCTCGCCGCGCTGATCGACGGCCTGTGGCTGCGCGGCGCGCTAGCCGGCGGCCCGATCGACACCCGGGCGGCGTTGAAGCTCGCCCACGATTACATCGACCTGCTGCTCGCGTCCGACTGACGCGGCACGCAATCGCCCTTTAGGAGATCCTCATGTCCGTATTCGGTTTGCAGCGCCTCTACATCGGCGGCGGTTACGTCGACGCCACGAGCGGCAAGACTTTCGACACCTTCGATCCCGCCACCGGCGAACTGCTCGCACAGGTGCAGCAGGCGAGCGCGGCCGACGTCGACCGCGCGGTCGCGTCCGCCCGGGAAGGCCAGCGCGAATGGGCCGCGATGACCGCGATGCAGCGCTCGCGCATCCTGCGCCGCGCGGTCGACCTGCTGCGCGAGCGCAACGACGAGCTCGCGGCGCTGGAAACGCGCGACACCGGCAAGCCGATCGGCGAGACGCTCGCGGTCGACATCGTCACCGGCGCGGACGTGATCGAGTACTACGCGGGCCTCGCGACCGCGATCGAAGGGCTGCAGGTGCCGCTGCGCGCCGATTCGTTCGTCTACACGCGCCGCGAACCGCTCGGCGTGTGCGCGGGCATCGGCGCATGGAACTACCCGATCCAGATCGCGTGCTGGAAGACGGCGCCCGCGCTCGCGGCCGGCAACGCGATGGTGTTCAAGCCGAGCGAAGTCACGCCGCTGACCGCGCTGAAGCTCGCGGAAATCTATACGGAAGCCGGCGTGCCGGCCGGCGTGTTCAACGTCGTGCAGGGCGACGGCTCGGTCGGCGCGCTGCTCACCGGCCACCCGGACATCGCGAAGGTGTCGTTCACGGGCGGCGTCGAAACGGGCAAGAAGGTGATGTCGCTGGCCGGCGCGTCGTCGCTGAAGGAAGTAACGATGGAACTCGGCGGCAAGTCGCCGCTGATCGTGTTCGACGATGCGGACCTCGACCGCGCGGCCGACATCGCGGTGACCGCCAACTTCTTCAGCTCGGGCCAGGTCTGCACGAACGGCACGCGCGTGTTCGTGCACCGCTCGATCAAGGACGCGTTCACGCAGCGCGTGCTCGAACGCGTGAAGCGCATCCGCGTCGGCAAGCCGACCGATGCCGATACCAACTTCGGCCCGCTCGTGTCGGCCGCGCAGCTCGACAAGGTGCTCGGCTTCATCGAAAGCGGCAAGGCCGAAGGCGCGAAGCTGCTCGCGGGCGGCACGCGCCTGACCGACGGTCACTTCGGCAGCGGCCAGTACGTCGCGCCGACCGTGTTCGGCGACTGCCGCGACGACATGAAGATCGTGCGCGAGGAAATCTTCGGGCCAGTGATGAGCATCCTCGATTTCGAATCGGAGGACGAAGTGATCGCCCGCGCGAACGACACGCACTACGGGCTCGCGGCCGGCGTCGTGACCGAGAACCTGTCGCGCGCGCACCGCACGATCCATCGTCTCGAAGCGGGCATTTGCTGGATCAACACGTGGGGCGAATCGCCGGCCGAGATGCCGGTTGGCGGATACAAGCAATCCGGTGTCGGACGCGAGAACGGCATCACGACGCTCGAGCACTACACTCGGATCAAGTCGGTGCAGGTCGAGCTCGGCCGCTACAACCCGGTGTTTTGAGTCTTCAAGGAGGAGAACCCGTCATGACGACACGCGAATACGACTACATCATCTGCGGCGCCGGTTCCGCGGGCAACGTGCTCGCAACGCGCCTGACGGAAGATCCGGACGTCACGGTGCTGCTGCTCGAAGCGGGCGGCCCCGACTACCGCTTCGACTTCCGCACGCAAATGCCGGCGGCGCTGGCCTATCCGCTGCAGGGCCGCCGCTACAACTGGGCGTACGAGACCGACCCCGAACCGCACATGGACAACCGCCGGATGGAATGCGGCCGCGGCAAGGGGCTCGGCGGCTCGTCGCTGATCAACGGGATGTGCTACATCCGCGGCAACGCGCTCGACTACGACAACTGGTCGACGCACAAGGGCCTCGAGAACTGGACGTATCTCGACTGCCTGCCGTACTTCAGGAAAGCCGAGACGCGCGACGTCGGCCCGAACGACTACCACGGCGGCAACGGCCCCGTGTCGGTCACGACCAGCAAGCCGGGCGTGAACCCGCTGTTCGAAGCGATGGTCGACGCGGGCGTGCAGGCCGGTTACCCGCGCACCGACGACCTGAACGGTTATCAGCAGGAAGGCTTCGGTCCGATGGACCGCACCGTCACGCCGAAGGGCCGCCGTGCCAGTACCGCGCGCGGCTATCTCGACCAGGCGCGTGCACGGCCGAACCTCGAGATCGTCACGCACGCGCTCGCCGACCGCATCCTGTTCGACGGCAAGCGCGCATCGGGCGTCACGTACCTGCGCGGCAGCGAACGCGCGACCGCGCATGCGCGCCGCGAGGTGCTCGTGTGCAGCGGCGCGATCGCGTCGCCGCAACTGCTGCAGCGCTCGGGCGTCGGCCCCGGCGCGTGGCTGAAGGAATTCGACATTCCCGTCGTGCTCGACCTGCCCGGTGTCGGCCAGAACCTGCAGGACCACCTGGAGATGTACATCCAGTACGAGTGCAAGGAGCCCGTATCGCTGTACCCGGCGCTCAAGTGGTGGAACCAGCCGAAGATCGGCCTCGAATGGATGCTGAACGGCACGGGCCTCGGTGCGAGCAACCACTTCGAGGCGGGCGGTTTCATCCGCACGCGCGACGACGATCTGTGGCCGAACATCCAGTATCACTTCCTGCCGGTTGCCATCAACTACAACGGCTCGAACGCGATCGAGATGCACGGCTTCCAGGCGCACGTCGGCTCGATGCGCTCGCCGAGCCGCGGCCGCGTGAAGCTGCGCTCGCGCGATCCGAACCAGCATCCGAGCATCCTGTTCAACTACATGGCCGAAGCGCTCGACTGGCGCGAGTTCCGCGATGCGATCCGTGCGACGCGCGAGATCATGCGGCAGCCCGCGCTCGACCGCTATCGCGGCCGCGAGCTGAACCCGGGCGCCGACTGCAAGACCGACAAGGAGCTCGACGCGTTCGTGCGGGCCCGCGCGGAGACCGCGTTCCATCCGTCGTGTTCGTGCAAGATGGGTTACGACGACATGGCGGTGGTCGACGAAGAGGGTCGCGTGCACGGGCTGGAAGGGCTGCGTGTCGTCGATGCGTCGATCATGCCGATCATCACGACCGGCAACCTGAACGCGCCGACGATCATGATCGCCGAGAAGATCGCCGACAAGATCCGTGGTCGCCAAGCGCTCGCGCGTGTCGACGTACCGTACTTCGTCGCGAACGGCGCGCTGGCGCGCAATGTCGCGAAGGCCGTGCGGCAGCCGGAGACGGTTTGACGATGGCGGGCGCACTGCCCGCGCACCCAACGAAAACGCCGCTGACGATTCCCGTCAGCGGCGTTTTTTTATCCCCGGCTCAACCGCTGTTGACCTCTCGCCGCAAACGCTCGACGTCGACGTGCTCCAGGTAATTCGTGATGTTCTGCCAGATCGGATGGAACCCGTAGCCACCGTGTTGCAACTCGTCGAGCGCCTGCTCGCGCGTCCAGCCCTGGTACACCATCCGGTACAGCGCGGAGACGAGGCCCGTGCGATCGGCGCCGTGCTGGCAGTGAATCAGCACCGGGCCGTCCTGGTCGGCGGTTCGCAGTGCCTTCAGCGCGGTGACCATGTCTTCGTCGCGGATGTCCCACGTGTTGATCCGGATGCGCTGCATCTTGATCTGCGTACCGGCCAGGATGCTGTCGTCCGCGTGAAACGAGCGGAAGCTGATGACCTTGCGGATGCCAAGCTTCTGCAATTCCGGCACGTCCGCCCGCGACAGCTGCGCGCTGCGGTACAGCGTCGGCGTGATCCGATGCAGGTTGTTCACGCGCGCATCGGCAATGCTTTGCGCCCATTGGATCGGTCGGGCCGCGATCGGTCGGGCCGCAACGCCGGAAGCCGGATCCGCATGGGCCGGCTGCCCGAGCGCGGCGAGCGTGACGGCGAGCGCGGCAATGAAGGCGATTTTCATGTCGGTTCAGCGTTCAATAAAATGCGCGCTTGCTGCGCTCGCGCGACAGGATGAACAGCACGATCGCGGCGGCGCTCATGGTCCAGTAGTCGGTCGGCGCGACGCCCAGCCAGTGGATATGCCACGGCACGTTGGCCGGGTTGAAGCGGGCCAGACCATAGGCCGGATTCAGCACGAACCACAGAAAATCCTCGGTCAGCCAGAACACCATGATGCACGCGATGATGCGGGCTTCGATGCGCCACGACCACCGCGCGTTGAAGATGGGCGGCAGGTGAAAGAAGAGTGCGACGAACGGGAACACCCACGCGTGGTATCCGGTCATCGGACGCCCGCCCCAGAAGAGGTCGAGCAGCCAGTGATGCTCGATGCGCCAGGTCGGCAGGTTGGCGGCCCAGCCCGCGCTGCCCTCGATCTGGATCTCGACGTTCGCGAAAAAGAACGCGAGCAACATGACCCATGCGACGACGAACAGCGTATGACGCGTCGGCACAAAACGCGCGACGCTCATGCGGCAGGCTCCAGGCCCAGTACACGGTCGAGCACGAAGCGTCCGGCCAGCGGCCGCCCGAGCGGAGCCAGACGGCGGCGCATGTCGGCCAGGCGCTCCGGCGTCTGCAGCAGCGCGCGGATCCGGTAGACGAGCGCATCGTCGTCGATGGCCTTGAGCGCCACGCCCTGTTCGAGCAGGAAATCGGCGTTGCGCTCTTCCTGGCCCGGAATCGGCGAATTGACGATCATCGGCAGCTTCATCGCGAGACATTCGGATGTCGTCAGGCCACCCGGCTTCGTGATGACGAGGTCGGCGCAGGCCATCAGGCGTTCGACCTGTTGCGTGAAGCCCTGCGGAAAGAGCCGGCCGGGATGCCGCGCGGCGAGCGCCTGCAGCGACGCCAGCATCGCCTGGTTCTTGCCGGCCAGCGCGATCAGCTGGAAATCGGCGTCCATCTCCAGCAGCCGCGTCGCCAGCACGTCGAGCCCACCGAGGCCGGCGCCGCCCGACATCATCAGGAACGTCGGACGCGCGGGATCGAGGCCGAACTCGGCCGCGCAGGCCGCGCGATCGAGCGGCTGGCCGAACGCCGGCATGATCGGAATACCGCTGACGTGCACCGTTTCAGGCGCCATGCCGCGCGCGTGCATGCGCCACGCGATCTCGTCGTTGGCCGCGAAGTAGCCGCGCATGTTCGGCACGACCCACATGCTGTGCAGGTCGAAATCGGTGACCTGCACCCACACCGGCGTGTCGACGCGCCCCTTGCGGATCTCGCGCGACAACAGTTCGGCCGGCAGGAAGTGCGTGCAGATGATCGCGTCGGGGCGCTGCCGTTCGATCTCCGCGAGCAACTGCCGGCAATTGAGCCGTTCGATCGCGCGCCGGATCTTCTGCGACGGCGCGGCGGGATCGACCTCGTCGGTCTTCTGGTACAGGTAGCCCCACAGCGCCGGCTGGCTGCTGACGAGCTTGATGTAGAGATCGGTGTACAGCTTGCGGAAGCCGGTGGAAACGAAGTCCATCACGTCCAGGTGCGTGGCTTCGATGCCGGCGGGATGGTGGTCCGCAAATGCGCGGATCGCTTCGGCCGCGCGGGTATGACCGGCGCCGGCGCTGACGCTCAGGAGAAGGATTTTCTTGTGTTGCTTTGACATCTGACCGACCGTTTCGATGAATGGGGTCCGGACGCGGGTTCGGCAGCGGCGATCTCGCGCGACGGCTGTTCGCGTCCGGCTTTCAACTGGCTTGACGGACCTTCGGCGGTGCGGGCGGTCGGGTACTGCGAATCGATCGATCGCCGGCATCGTCTGCGGAATCATACTGCGTCCGGTCGATGCGGCTCGGATCCGCGGGTGTCGCGCGATCGGTCAGGTTGGTGTGACAGCGCGGCGTGCCGCCGCTTGGCGCCCCACTCGCGCATGCGAATGGGGCGCTGTATTTCGGCGCGAACGGGGTGTTCGCGCGCGGGTCGTTTCGTGTCGTTTCGGCAAAGGCCGTGAGTCAGTCAGCCTTGTTCGCGTCGTCACCGGGCCGGGCTGCCGCCACGGCGTGCGTCCGCATCCGCTTCGCGCGGACGATCGGATTCCATCGCGACGTCAGGCTCATCGCATTGCGCAGGCGGTCGAACGCGGCATCCTCCGTCGGCCCGAAGCGATTGACCGCCGGCCACGCAAGCACGTGATCGAGCCATGTCCGCCATGTGTCGCCATGAAAGCGCCGGCCGATGTCCCGCACCGCGTCCGGCGCCGCGATCACGATGCCGGCCAGCAGGTAATACGCCCAGAAGCTGCCCGCGCCGACGAGTCGATCGAGCCTGCACACGGACAGCGCCGCAAGCAGCGCGTCCGTCGACGCGAGGTCGGCGCGATGCGTACGGATCGCCTGCGCGACGAGGTTGTGTTGACCGCCATACGCGGCAACGGAAACCCCGTTGCCGGCGGCAAGCTCGGCCGAGAACATCGCGAGCGCGGCCATCTCGTCGATGCGCGATGCGTCGTCGCGCGGGCCGCACGCGCGCAGCACGATCGCGTCGATGATGGCGCCGGGCCGGGCCGATGTTTCCGCACGCGTCGCCGCGACGACGGCCAGCTTTTCTCTCAGGTTCTTAGCAACGGGTATCTCGCCCTGCCCGTCTTTTTCATCTGCGGCGCGTTCGCCGGCATCGGCGTCGTTGCATTCGACACCGCCCGCAATCCGTTCGAGCGCAGCCCATCCGACGTCGGGATCGTCGAATGCGCACGCATCGATCACGCCGTGCGCCGCTTCGAACACGGCGCGCGAGCCGGGGCAACAGCGGTCGGCTTCGGCGAGCTGCTGCGCGGAAGGCACATGCGAGCACGCGCCGGACAGGTCGGTCGGGTCGCATGCGCAACCGCCGCTGTCCGTTGCGATCCACGGTACCAGCCGTTGAAGGGCCGCCGTCGCGTCGCGAGACAGGCTCTCGCCTGCCCGCACGCGTATCGCACGCGACGCGACGACGGTCGTGTCGCCGGCGTCGCCCGCCGCCATCGCGCAAGCGGCCGCGTCGAGATGTTCGATCAGGTACTGCAACCACGCGGCCGTGCGCAGCCGGTCAGGCGTCGCGCCGCGGGCATCACCATACTTCGCTGGGTCGGTGAGCATGGGTCGTCCGGGATAGTTCTGGCCAATCGGAATGTTGTTGTTTCAGTCGAATCGGGTGGCGCGGTATGCCGCGCCGACCCTGCAAGGCCGCCCGCATCGGATCGCGACACGTGCGGCCAACCGGCCATCGCGCCGATACGCGCGACGATATGAATGGATCGAGGTAACGGAAACCCGCCACGCTTGCCGCACGGCCCTCGCGCGCGACGGGCTCCCGCTTCGTTCCGCGACGCTTACTGCACGTGGAACTTCGGCGACGTCGTGACCGTGCCGGACACCGAGCAATTCGGCGTCAGGACGGAGTTATTGAACGTCAGCGACGAGTTCGGATCGTTCCACGCCGTGACCACCTTGCTCGGGCCGCACGCGCCGAGCAGCGCGACGTTCACCTGCACGTTGTTGATCGACAGCTGCGTCGTGCTGTCTGCCTGGCCCGTCCACGGCGACGTGCTGCTCGCCGTGCCGCTGATCAGGCCGCAGGTGCCGCCGCCCGAGAACGTCGTCGACGTGATGTTGACGATACCGGTCGACGTGATCGTCCCGTTGAACGTCGCCGTGCAGGTCGCGCTGATCGAGCCCTTGCTGAGGCTCGTGAGCCCCGACACGGAAAACGGCTCGCCGTTCGGATTCATCGGCTGGCCATCGGCGCGCGAAACGGTGACGGCGAAAGCAGGCGCGGCCGAAACCGCGGTGAAAGCCACTGCAGCAACAAGCGACACGATTTTGCGAATGCTCATTTGAACTGCCCCCTCTCTTCACAAATGGCGGCACGCCGCCAGGAACGCAACCTTCCTGCCGGACGAATCCGGCCAGCCGGTCGCAGGAAACCGCCGGCGCGCGTCATGCGCGCCGGTCGGTTCAGAACTTGTAGGAAATCCCGACGAACGTGATCAGCGGATCGGCCTTCAGCCGCGTGCGCGTGGTCGCGAGCGTCGAACCGTCCGCCGCCTTGATCACGAGCGACGAGTAGGTCTTCAGCGGCATGTACGTCAGCGTCGCGGTGAGCCCCCAATGCTTGTCGATCGCATAGCTCGCGCCGACGTTGTAGACCGGCGTGAACGACGACGACGCCTTACCCTCCACCGACGTCGGCCCCGGCTTGCCGGCGCCGGCCGCGAGCACGCTGCCGAGGTTCTGGTTGATGTCCTTCGCGAAGTTGCCGTTCAGTTCGATGTTGCTGAACCAGCTGTAGGCCACGCCGATCCCGACGAACGGCCGGAACCGTGCCGTCGACGAGTTGAAGTAGTACTGCAGAATGATCGTCGGACTCCACTGCCGCGCGTTCTTCACAGCCGGCTGGTTCGCCGGATCGTCCATGTTGACGCTGCCGAGCGCGCCGGCCGGGCCGGGCGGCTTGATCGTGCCGTGGCCGGTCAGCGTGAACTCGGGCGGCACGCCGAGCACCGACGTCACCGCGATGTGATCGGTGAAGAAGTGCGTGAGCGTGAGGCCGACCGTATCGGCGTTGTTGACCGTCAGGCTCGTGCCCGGCGACGTGAACGACCCCGGCAGGCGCAGCGGTCCGTTGATCGGCATGCTCGCGAGATTCGTCGTCAGACCGTTGGTCGAATCCTGCGGCATGATGTGCAACCACCCGAGCGTCGCGACGTTGTCGCCCGCCTGCTGGGCCGATGCGAGCGTCGACATGCCTGCGACGACACCCGCGACAATCAGCTTCTTCATCAAGTCTCCCCCTCATTCTGTCCGGGCGCCGCGCATCCGCGCGCGACGCCGCCGTGTCTCCGTCCGGGTGTGGTCACTGCACGAACGCGCCGACCGTGAAGTACGGATTGCTCGTATCGGCCATGTCGAGGAACCCGAACACGCCGCCGGTGAACACGAACTTGCCGGTTGCCGGGCCCGACGCCGCATCCGCGTGCACGGTCGTCACGACGCCCGGCACTTTCTGCGTGTAGTCGAGGTTCAGTGCGCGCGTGAGTGCGGCCTGCGACGCGTTGAACGGATCGAGCAGCGTCGCCTGCGCACCGATGAGCGCGGTCGCGCGGTAGTTGAACGCGCTGTCGACACCCGTGTACTCGCCGTTCTGCGAGCCCAGCGCGATCGCCGTCTGCGGGCTCAGGAACGAGATGCCCGATTCGTCGTCCGCGCTCGGCGGGCCCTGCGTGAGGTCCGCGTTCGCCGCGCCGGTGCGGATGAAGATCGGCACGAGCTGGTTGCGCAGCTTGCCGACGATCAGGATCCCCTTGCCGGCCTTCGCCGGATCGACCGCGGCCAGCGTCGGCGGAATCTGCGGCTGGTAGTTGAGCGACTGGAACGCCGGCGCATCGGGGCGCAGCGTGAACGGCTGGTTCACGGTCGCACTCGACGCGAGCGGCTGCCCGCCGTTCTTCTTGCCGAAGTTGTCGGTCTCGACGTAGCTGCCGTCCGCGTTGATCGTCACCTTCTGATCGAGCGCCACCGGCTGGAAGCTCTGCGACGGCACCTGGTGATAGCCGAGCTGGTTGTAGGTCCCGGCGATCTTCGTGAGATCGGTTTCCAGCGACGAGAAACTGATGAACGGGTAGTACGGGAACGTCGTCTGCGGAATCTTGCCGACGCCGATCACGCCGTTGAACTGGATACTCGCGCCGGGAATCGCGCCGCCCAGCACGCCTTCGCCGAGGAACAACCGCGCGGGCCGGCTCGGGTCGAGGCTCGCGTTCTGCATCCGGAACGTGCACTGGTTCAGCTTCACGGTCGGCAGCCCCGTTTCGTCGGCCAGCGTGCCGTCGACCACGTTCGCAGGCGCCGTATCGCGGGTCGGCTGCACGGTGCCCGTGGTGGTCGGCACCGGCGATGCGAGATAGGTCATCCGGTACGTCATCTTCGTCGTGTCGAGCTGCACTTTCACGAGCTCGCCCGACCCCGACCCGCCAATGAACACCGTGTTGTAGTCGATCGTCTGCGGGCACAGTCGCACCACCGGCGCGGGCGGCGGGTCGCCGTCGCCGCCGCACGCAGCCAGCACCGGCGCGAGCGAGGCCGCGGCCATCCAATGTTTCAAATTCATAGGAATCCTCTTGAAATTCGATTCGCCGGCGGCGACGCATGCGCCGCCGGTGTTACGTGTTCAGTACGCTGGGTTACTGGACGAACGCGCCGACCGTGAAGAACGGGTTGACCTGGCTGTTGTTGACGACCATCGCGTAGACGTTGCCGGCCGTCACGATCCAGCCGGTGTCGCCCTTCTTGAAGATCGCGACGTTGCCGCTTGCACCCTTCGCGTTGAAGTCCTGCGTGGCCGTGACCTTAATCTTGCCGGGCGTGGCCTGCGTGTAGTCCAGCGCGAACTGCGAGGTCACCGACGACGTCTGCGGGTCGATGAACGCCGCGGTGCTGCCCTGGAACAGCGTGGACGTATAGTTCGCGGCCATCGTCGATACCGCGGTGCCGTCGTTGCAGCTGCCCGCCTGCGCCAGGAAGAAGGTGCCGTTGAAACTGCCGGGCAGATCCGGGTGCGGCACGTTGTTGTTGAAGCTCGGGCCCGAATTCGCGACCGCGAACGTCGCGGTGCTGGGCGCCACGACACCGCATGCGGACGCGCTCGTTGCGCCGATGAAGCCGCCCTTCAGCGAGTTTGCCGCGATGGCGGTGGTCGACGAGAGCATCGAGATCCCCACTTCGGCATCGGCGACCGACGCCAGCGCATTGCTCGAATCGACATGCGTGTAACCGACTCGAATCACGACCGGCACCCGCACACCGTTCAGCTTGCCGACAATCATGATCCCCTTCGCCTGGCTCGGCGTCGCGATCACGAGTCCCGGCGCCTGACCCGCCACCGGATACGAGACCGCACCGAACTGGTTCGCCACCGCGTTGCTCACGAACACGTTGTCGGCCGATCCGTCGGCGTTCTTGCGCAATGCCCACGGCGACCCGGTGGTCTGGCACGAGTAGTCGCTATTCGGGGTGATCGTGCACGAACCGTCCGCATTGAACGTCTGGTTCCAGTTGACCACATCCGGCTCCCAGCCGACCGCCCCGGCACTGCTCTGGGCGCTGCCGCCGACGGGCGACAGGTGGATACCCACTTCGTTGTAGTTGCCCGCGACCTTCGTGAAATCAGTTTCGGTTTGGGTAAAGCCGATGAACGGATAAAAATCGAACGTGCGCGACGGCACGACACCCAACAAGAAGCCGGGGAACGGTTCGATCCCGGCGAACGCGATCGTCGCCCCGGGAATCCCGCCGCCCACCACACCATTGCCGACGAACAGCATCGGCGGATCCGCACGGTTGATCGTCACCGCATACGCGCCATCGCTCGTCGCGCCACTGTCGAGCACGAACGCGCAGCGATTCTGCTCGGCGGTCGGGAGATTGGCCGGATGATGGAATGCGCCGCTGATCGTCAGGCCCGCACGCGTGTTGTTGACCTGTCCTGCCGACGTCGGCACCGACGATTCGATGAACTGCATCTGATAGGTGAGCTTCGTCGTGTCGAACTTCACCTTCACGTATTCGCCGCTGCCGGCGCCGCCCGTATAGGTGGTCGTGTAATCGAGCGCGTCCGGACACAGCTTCGTCACCACGGGCGGCGTCGTTTCGGCGCCGCTCGGCCCGCATGCGCTGCCCGAGCACTGCGGCACGTTGATCGGCCCCGGATCGTCGCCGCCGCCGCAACCGGCGACGAACGGCAGCGCCAGCACGGCGCACGACAGGATCGCCTTCCGCCATTCAGGAATGCAAAGCATCAACCCCTCCTTTTCAGGTACGACAAGTCTCGTCCGGCCGGGCTGCATGGCCCGCCGGTTGGTATCGCGCCGCCGCACGAACACGCGGCGCATGATGGTGCGCGCAAGGCAACCGCTCCGCGGCTCACGCAAATGCGATGAAGACCGCGGCGGCAGACAAGCGCTCTCCCGCGGCGCCGTCATCCGGCACGGCGCCGTCGGAACAATCGAAACGGAAAGTGGTTCGCCGCTACACGGCGATGCGATAACGCAGGCAGGCGACCTGCGTCGCGCCTGCATTCAGCGAAAAACTGGGAAACGGCAGTCCGATTGGCCCCGCGGATACGCGCTTCATGAATGGGTCTCCGTACGTACGCTTGATTGGTTATCGTGATGCGTCGTTTGTCGAAACTATGAGCGGACCATTCAAACAAGTAAATGGATGCCGAGTTCCAAACGATGCAAGTCGCTCGACCCTAGCGTTTACACGGTATTTGACACATTTTCAAACAGCCTTCATTTTATTTGCTCAGACAAATACCGGAGCGGTATAACACGCGTTTGAACGAAGGCGGCCAACCCGCGCCCAGCCAAGCGGGCCGGCCCGCGACGGCCCGCATGCATGCTGCGGCGCAACCTTACACGTCGATGATCGCGAGCGTGCCATGGCTGCCGGGCAGCACCGCATGGCGCGTGCCGGCGAGCGCGAGATACATCTGCCCGGCCTCGACCACGACCGTTTCCGCGTCGACTTCGAGCATCAGCTTGCCGTCGAGCACCAGCAGCCCCTCGTTGTAGTCGTGCACTTCCGCTTCGTAAGGCTGCGCGTCCATCCGCAACACCTTGATCCTGGCCGGCCCGACTTCGCCGACGATCGTGGATTTCCATGCGACGGCCTGCGCGGCCGCAACGGATTTGAAATCGACCAATGACATGCGCGCCGCTCCGTGAGTCGTGAACCGTGAAAGGAACGCATTATCGCGAGCGCGGCACACGCCGTCCCGGTACGGCGCGGCGCTGTTCGGGCGGCACAGTCGGCCGGCCGCCGCGCTGCCGCGCCGGATCGCGCTCGCCGCCCGATTCACGGAAAACGGCACGCATTGTTCGCTCACTTCAAATAAACAGGCGCTTTATTGAACGATGCACGTGCATTTCACGCAAATCCGGCGCCGATCCTGCGCGGCCTTTCCATCAGAATGCATTTCCATCTACCGATTGCTAATATGGCGGTCCCGCGATCCCGCATCACAGCGCCGTTCGACATGACGCCCGTCCGCCATGCCGTCCCCGGTCCCGGCCGCTTCGCAGCGGCGGCGACGCCGGGCACGCGCGGCGCACGCCGTCGCGCCGGCCGGCCGTGCCATCCGTGAGCATGCAACCGATCCTTTCCGTCTCCGACCTCTCCAAGACTTACGCGTCCGGCTTCCAGGCGCTGAAGCACGTGACCCTCGACATCCGCCCCGGCGAGATCTTCGCGCTGCTCGGGCCGAACGGCGCCGGCAAGACGACGCTGATCGGCTCGATCTGCGGCATCGTCACGCCGACCGCGGGCCGCGTGACGGTCGGCGGCCACGACATCCGCGATCAATACCGCGCGGCCCGCGAAATGATCGGCCTCGTGCCGCAGGAGCTGACGACCGACGCGTTCGAAACCGTCTGGGCGACCGTGTCGTTCAGCCGCGGCCTGTTCGGCAAGGCGCCCGATCCCGCGCATATCGAGAAGACGCTGAAGGCGCTGTCGCTGTGGGACAAGCGCGACAACAAGCTGATGACGCTGTCGGGCGGCATGAAGCGCCGCGTGATGATCGCGAAGGCGCTGTCGCACGAGCCGCGCATCCTGTTCCTCGACGAACCGACGGCCGGCGTCGACGTCGAGCTGCGCCGCGATATGTGGAAGCTCGTCGATTCGCTGCGCGAAAGCGGCGTGACGATCCTGCTGACCACGCACTACATCGAGGAAGCCGAGGAGATGGCCGACCGCATCGGCATCATCCTCGGCGGCGAGCTCGTGCTCGTCGAGGAAAAGCGCGAGCTGATGCGCAAGCTCGGCAAGAAGCAGCTGACCGTGCAGCTCGAGCATCCGCTCGAGGACGTGCCGCCCACGCTCGCGCCGTTCGGGCTCGAACGCGCGGACGACGGCACCGCGCTCGTCTACACGTACGACTCGCAGCGCGACGACGCGAGCATCGCGAAACTGATCAACGCGCTCGGCTCGGCCGGCATCGGCTTCCGCGACCTGCACACGACGCAGAGCTCGCTCGAGGATATTTTCGTCAGCCTGATCGACAACCGCCGCAACGGCGTACAAGGAGCCTGACGCCCATGAACCTGCAAGGCATCCGCGCGATCTATCGCGCAGAAATGGCCCGCACGCGCCGCACGCTGATGCAGAGCATCATCGCGCCGGTGATCTCGACGTCGCTGTATTTCGTCGTGTTCGGCTCCGCGATCGGCTCGCGCATCAGCGACGTGAACGGCATCGGCTACGGGTCGTTCATCGTGCCAGGCCTCGTGATGCTGTCGTTGCTGTCGCAAAGCATCTCGAACGCGTCGTTCGGCATCTACTTCCCGCGCTTCACGGGCACGATCTACGAGATCCTGTCCGCGCCCGTGTCGTACTGGGAGATCGTGATCGCGTACGTCGGCGCGGCCGCGTCGAAGTCGCTGCTGCTCGGCGTCATCATCCTCGCCACGGCCGGCCTGTTCGTGCCGCTGCACATCCTGCACCCGTTCTGGATGGTGCTGTTCCTCGTGCTGACGGCGATCACGTTCAGCCTGTTCGGCTTCGTGATCGGCATCTGGGCCGACAGCTTCGAGAAGCTGCAGCTCGTGCCGCTCCTGATCATCACGCCGCTCACGTTCCTCGGCGGCAGCTTCTATTCGGTCGACATGCTGCCGCCCGCGTGGCGCATCATCACGCTGTTCAACCCGATCGTCTACCTGATCAGCGGCTTCCGCTGGTCGTTCTACGGGATCGCGGACGTGCACGTGTGGATCAGCCTCGCGGCCACCGGGCTGTTCCTCGTGATCCTGCTCGCGATCGTCGCATGGATGTTCCGCACCGGATACAAGCTGAAGAATTGACGCGGCACGCGCCGCCGCCGATGACGCATTTGGGCAAGCAGGCGGCGCTTTTCCTCTGATGCGGCATTTTGTGGTCGCGTCTACTGAATACCGAAGCATCGGGGCCCTGGAGCATGCGCTGCAAGGCCCCTTTTCATTTCAGAGGACGCCATGCCCGCCGCCACCGCTCCCGCTTCCGCCGCCGCCCGGCTCGAACGCCTGCCGTTCTCCGGTTATCACAAGCGGATCTTCTTCATCATCGCGATCGCGTTCTTCTTCGATTCGGTCGACCTCGGCACGATGACGTTCGTGCTCGGCTCGATCCGCAAGGAGTTCGGGCTGTCGACCGCGGCCGCCGGCCTCGTTGCGAGCGCAAGCTTCTTCGGGATGGTGCTCGGCGCGGCCGTCGCCGGCCTGCTTGCCGACCGCTTCGGCCGCCGGCCCGTGTTCCAGTGGAGCATGGTGCTGTGGGGCGCCGCGTCGTACCTGTGTTCGACCGCGCAGAGCGTCGACGCGCTGATCGTCTACCGCGTGCTGCTCGGGATCGGGATGGGCATGGAATTCCCGGTCGCGCAGACGCTGCTGTCCGAATTCGTGCCGACCGAGAAACGCGGCCGCCTGATCGCGCTGATGGACGGCTTCTGGCCGCTCGGCTTCATCACGGCCGGCATCGTCGCGTACTTCGTGCTGCCGCAGTTCGGCTGGCGCACGGTGTTCGCGCTGCTCGCGATTCCCGCGGTGTTCGTGCTCGTCGTGCGCCGCATCGTGCCCGAATCGCCGCGCTGGCTCGAACATGCGGGCCGGCACGCGGAAGCCGACACGGTGATGCACGTGATCGAGGCGAAGGTGATGCGCTCGGCCGGCGTCACGACGCTGCCGCCGCCGTCGCGGCTCGCCGAACCGGTGGCCGCACGCGGCCGCGGCGCGCTGCGCGAGATCTGGAGCGGCGTGTACCGCCGCCGCACCGTGATGGTGTGGCTGCTGTGGTTCTTCGCGCTGCTCGGCTTCTACGGCCTCACGTCGTGGCTCGGCGCGCTGCTGCAGCAGGCCGGCTTCGAAGTCACGAAATCGGTGTTCTACACGGTGCTGATCTCGCTCGGCGGCGTGCCGGGCTTCCTGTGCGCCGCGTGGCTCGTCGAACGCTGGGGGCGCAAGCCGACCTGCATCGCGTCGCTGATCGGCGGCGGCGCGATGGCGTACGCGTACGGCCAGAGCGCGCTGTACGGCGGCAGCATGACGCTGCTGATCGGCACCGGCCTCGCGATGCAGTTCTTCCTGTTCGGGATGTGGGCCGCGCTGTACACGTACACGCCCGAGCTGTACGGCACCGGCGCGCGTGCGACCGGCTCGGGCTTTGCGTCGGCGATCGGGCGTGTCGGGTCGCTGATCGGGCCTTACGTGGTCGGCGTCGTGCTGCCCGTGTTCGGCCAGGGCGGCGTGTTCACGCTCGGCGCGCTGTCGTTCATCGCGGCCGCGATCGCCGTGTGGACGCTCGGGATCGAGACGAAGGGCCTCGCGCTGGAACAACTGGCGGCGGGCGACGAAACCGGCGGCAACGGCCGGTATGCGGCGGCAGCGGCGGACAAGGTGTCCTGAGCCGCGGATCGGAGGGGGTCTTGCAGGCCGGGAAGGCGCTGCTGTCGTCGGACATCCTGATGCGCTTCGGCGACGACGCCACCGACGACCCGCTGCCGGCGATCATCGACTCGATCACCCGCTCGGACTACCTGCCGTCGCTCGCGCACATGGCGAGCGCGCTGCGCCGCATCCAGGCGCTCGATCTCGACATCATCCTGCCGATGCACGGCCCGGCCATCACGCACGACATCCCGCGCGTGCTGGCCGGTGCGATCGGGCATTGCGAAGCCGCCGCCGCGTAGGTCACGCAGGCGGCGACACCAGCCTGGTATGACGGATCGTGGTCAGGCGCCGGAGACGACGAACTCTTCGGCCGCCTTGCGCTGGACTGCGGCCATCACCGCCAGTTCGCGCTTGCTGCGCGCATCGCCGGACACGATGCCCGTCGCATGCTTCGCCTTCGCGCCCAGCGGGAAAAACACGAACGACGCGCCGTCCGGGGCCGCCGGTTCGGCACGCAAGCGTTTGTTCAGGATTTTCAGGTATTTCTTCTTCGAGACTTCTTTAGCAGCCATGGCACCCTCCGCGTAAACGTGGTGAGGATCAGCATACCAGTTTTGGAGAAGGGGTCGGCCAGCGCGCCCGCCGCCCGCGCAACGGCGTTTTTTCGTGCCGATGTCGATTTCGCCGCGCGCCGCCCGTCGTACCATCGCAAGAACGAGTCGGCTTTCCCGCAAGGCCGACGCCCCCTCCCACTTTCCCAACCCAGGAGAAACAATCATGCGCGTGATGGTCATCGTCAAGGCGACCGCCGATTCCGAAGCCGGCAAGATGCCCGACACCGAACTGCTGGCCGCGATGGGCCAGTACAACGAAGCGCTCGTGAAAGCGGGCGTGATGCTCGCCGGCGAAGGGCTGCACCCGAGCGCCCGCGGCAAGCGCGTACGCTTCGCCGGCAAGGACCGGTCCGTGACCGACGGCCCGTTCGCCGAAACCAAGGAACTCATCGCCGGGTTCTGGCTGTGGCAGGTGAGCTCGATGGACGAAGCCGTCGAATGGGTGAAGCGCTGCCCGAACCCGATGCTCGGCGAATCGGAGATCGAGATCCGGCAAGTGTTCTCGCCCGAGGATTTCGGCGCGGAATTCACACCCGAGCTGCAGGAGCAGGAAGCGAAACTGCGCGCGCAGCTCGGCGACGGCCACCAGGCCCCGCCGGCCGGGAACTGACCGAACGCTTGAACCGGGCCGCGCGGCGCGGCGGCCCGCCCGCAACACCGCATTTCGATCGACCGCCGGCAACGCACCGCCGTTGCCGCACCACCGTACGAAATCTTTTTCGTGTCCGCCGTCGATTTGCCCGATCGTCGTCCGTCGTAGTGTCGTAAGCCACGTTGACCTGTCGGCCAACGAACCCTCCCCCCATTCAAGGAGATACGACAATGCGCGTCATGGTAATCGTCAAGGCCACCGCCGATTCCGAGTCCGGCCAGATGCCCGACACCCGGATCATGGCCGAGATGGGCCGCTTCAACGAAGAACTGGTGAAAGCCGGCATCCTGCTCGCCGCCGACGGGCTGCACCCGAGCAGCCGCGGCAAGCGCGTGCACTTTTCCGGCAAGAACCGCACCGTCATCGACGGCCCGTTCGCCGAAACGAAGGAGCTCGTCGCGGGCTACTGGCTGTGGCAGGTGAAATCGATGGAAGAAGCCATCGAATGGGTGAAGCGCTGCCCGAATCCGATGCCGGTGGACTCCGACATTGAAATCCGCCCGCTGTTCGAGGCCGAGGATTTCGGCGCCGCATTGACGGACGAACTGCGCGAGCAGGAAGCGCGCATGCGCACGGAAATCGACGCGCGGCAGAAATCCTGACCGGCGGGCGCGAGCGAAGCCCGCGCGCGCCCGGTGACATCACGGCCGCGCCTGTGTCTGCTCGGACGCGGAAACGGAAACGGCCTGCGCAGCACCCGTGAAATCGCTGTCCCGCCCGCGCGCCGAGCCGTCGTTCCGTATCGAGCGCCGCCCGGTGCGCGTGGCGAGCACCAGCGCGATCGCCAGCACGCTCGTGCCGAACAGGTAGCTCGGCGGGATGAACCGTGCATCGGTCAGATGCGCGACCACCGAGATGTAGAACGGCGCGAGCCCGCCGAACAGCGTCACCGACGAGTTGTACGCGATCGCCACGCCGGTCGAGCGCCCCTCGACCGTGAAGATCTGCACGAGCATCCCCGGATGCGCGGCGCCCTGCAGCGTCAGGAACAGCATGCCGATCAAGTGCACGATCATCAGCCGGCTCGCCGTCGGCGCATCGAGCAGATACCAGAACAGCGGGAACACGCACACGAGCCAGCCCGCGATGAAACCGCAGAACAGCCGGTACGGCCCGACCCGGTCGGCCAGCTTGCCGAACACCGGCGACAGCACGCACGACATGATGCTCGTGACGAACACGGCCTGCAGCGACGAGCTGAGCGGCAGATGGAGCTGCGATTGCGCGTAGTTCGGCAGGTACGCATTCCATACGTAGTTCAGCGACGTGCCGGCGATCATCACGCCGATCGCGCAGACGAGCGCATCGCCGTTCTCCCGGATGAACGCCCGTGCCCGCGCACCGGCCGGCGCGCGAGCGGCCGGCCGCGCGCGCATCCGCTGGAACGCCGCCGATTCGTCGACGTGATGCCGGATGTAGAAGCCGAGCGGACCGACCAGCGCGCCGACCAGGAACGGCACGCGCCAGCCCCACTCGGCCATCGCGGCATGCGACAGGTACCGCGACAGCAGGTAGCTGCCGCCCGACGAAAACATCGCCGCGAGCCCGAGCGACAGCATGTTGAAGCTGCCGTAGAACATCTTCTTGCCCGGCGGCGCGACCTCGTAGATCGACACCGACGACAGCGCGAACTGCGCGCCGACCGCGAACCCCTGCACGAGCCGGCCGACCACGACGAGCGCCGGCGCGGCGATTCCCCAGGTCGCGAAACCCGGCGTGAGGCCGAGCAGCAGCGACCCCACCGACATCGCGACCATGATCCACGACAGCGCCTTCATGCGCCCCGCGCGATCCGCGTACATCCCCATCACGACGCCGCCGACCGGTCTGACGAGGAACCCGACGGCAAACGTCGCGAACGTCAGCAGCATCGATTCGCCGCGCCCGACGCCGGAAAAGAACGTCCGCGCGATCAGGCTGGAGAAGTAGCCGTACACCATGAAATCGAACCACTCGAACGTGCCGCCGATCACGGTCGACACGATGACCTTGCGGGCTTGCCTTGCGTCGTAGCCGATTTCCATGGATCTAGCCCCCGGCGCGCATCGCGCGCAGCGCCTGCACAAAGAAGTCCTGCACCGTCTCGACGGTCTGCATGCCGTTGTGCGCGACGTTGGGCAGTTCGTCGAAGCGCACGCGCACGCCGGCCGCGTCGAACGATGCCGCGAGCGCACGCAGCCGCTCGGGCCGCGTCGCGCCCGCATCGTTGATGCCTGGCACGTACATCGCGCTGTCCTCGCGCACCGTGATTTCCCACGTCTCGAGGTCGGCGTGGCCGACCACCATCTGAACAGGCACCTGCCCCAGCGCCGCCGCGTCGAACGGCTTGCCGAACTGCCGCTCGAAGCCGCCGATGCCGAGCCACCACGCCTTGTGCGGGTCGAGCAGCGTGACGTTGCCCGGCGCGCCGATCGACACGGCCCACAGCCGCTCCGGATGCACATACGCGAAACGATGCGCGAACTGCCCGCCGCCCGAATAACCGGACAGCGCGAACCGGTCGAACCGCTTGCCGTAACGCTCGCCGACTTCGCTCACCATGTCGAGCAGCACGCGGTCGTAGCGGATGTCGCCTTCGGCGAGACGCTTGAAGCCGTTGCGATCGCCGTCGCCGCACACGCCGACCGGAAACAGCGGACACAGCACGACACAGCGGTTCCAGCGTCCGAACGGCGCGAACGCATCGCGGTACTGCGTGAACTGCCGCCCCGTGCCATGCATCACGACGACCAGCTCGACGTCGTTGCCCGGCACGCGGATTTCGTCGGGCACGTACAGCACGTACGGAAAACGCGGATCGTGCCGGCTCGCGTAGACGGTCGTCGAGCCGAGGTCGTACAGCGCCTCCGCCCTGGCTTCACCGGGACCGGCCGGCGTCGTGGTGGTATCGAACATCTGTCTCGCTCCTGGGGGATTGTTGTGTATCGCGCGGGCGTGGCGGCTGCGTTCAGGCGGCTTCGCGCAGCGGCTCGCGCGTCAGGCTATAACGCGTGAACACGCGGTTGAGCGCAGGCATCGGCGCGACGTCCATCTCTCCGTCGCCCGGCTGCATGACGATCATCGCGACCGTCGCCGACAGCGTGTGGCGCGTGCCCGGGCGCGGCGGCCGGCACACCGAGTACGGCGCGCCGAAGTCGTCAAACAGCGCCGCCTTGACCGCGCCGCGATCGATCTTCGGCAGTGCGTCGAGCAGCCGGCGCACGCGCCAGTCGCGGTAATAGCTGTCGGGCGAGTTCTCGCAGCCCGTGTCGCGCAGCTTGGTGCGCGCGATCGGGCTGACCCAGTGGTTCGCGTGGACGATCAGGTCGTCGTCGCCCGGATAGATCGGGAACGCCTCGTCCGGCGCGCATTCGAAATCGATGCCGAAGCCGTCGGCCATGCCAAGCATGATGTTGTTCGAGCACGACTTCGGCGTCGTCGCGATCACGCGCAACGCATTCGCGAACACCGGCTCCTCCAGCACGCGCCGGCGCAGCAGCGACAGCGGCACGCCGGCATGCATGAAATCGCGATCCGATTCGAGGTAGTTCGCGGTGATCGACACGCCGCTCGCGTTCAGCCCGCTGCGCGCGAGCCCGCCCGCCTCGACGAACGTCAGGAAGTCGGGGCCGTCGTCGTTGTGCACGCGCAGCACGATCCCTGTGTCGATGCAGTCGGCTTTCCAGTCCCAGTTCTGCGCGTGGATCAGCTTGCCCGTCGCCGAGCGCGACGGGAGCACGAGCACACCGGTGCAGCCGTCCTCGTCCTCGGCGTTCGCATCGGCCGGCAACGCGTGTTCCGCGCGCGCCTTCGCAAGCACTTCGGTGCGCGCATTGACGAGCACGATGTCGTCGAACGCCACGTCGGCCCCGGCGGCGATGCCGCGCATCTCGTCGAGATAGGCCGGCTGGAACGCGCCGATCGCCTGTTCGAGCGAGCGGATGAACGCCGCCTGCGCCGCCTCGCCGTAGCCGAGATTGCGCAGCGTCTGCCCGTAGCGCGATGCGCTCAGGCGCACGCGCGCCGCCGCGGCGCGGCCGTACTGCACGCCGCGCTCGTACGGCTTGCCGGACACGCTGACGAAGGGAAAGGGCTGGATGGACGACATCGGAAAACTCCTTGCGCTGGATCGGACGAAACGATTCTCGGGCGCGATAAACAAAATAAAAAGCGTTATTTTATTTCCACAAACGAAAGATTTTTTTTAGTATCGTGCGATCATCCGGCGCATCGCCATACCGGCGGGACGCACCGCGTGCGCACGTTGCCGGGCTGTTTTCAGGAGAAGGGGATGAGCGAGATTCGAATGCTGCGGACGTTTCTGGCCATCGAGAAACACGGCACCATGGCCGCCGCGGCCGACCGCATGGCGCTCACGCACGCGGCGGTCGGCGCGCAGATGCGCACGCTGGAACGCGTGTGCCAGCGGCAACTGTTCGACCGCAGCGGGCGGAGCGTGCAACTGAACGACGCCGGCCGTTCGATCCTCGAGCAGGCGCGCTCGGTGGTCGCCGCGTACGACTCGCTGGTGCGCGGCGTCAGCGGGCAGCACAGCATCGAAGGCTCGATCACGATCGGCGCGACGGTGTCGTCGATGGGTTTTCTCGCGGCCAACGTGATTCGGCTGAAGGTGCAGTATCCGGGCCTGAACGTGCGGCTGACGCACGGCGGCAGCCCGGAACTGGAACGCCAGGTGCGGGCCGGCGAGATCGATGCGGCGGTGCTGATCGGCGAGCCGCGCACGACCACGCTGCCCGAATCGTGGGAGTACCTGTACGACGAGCCGCTCGTGCTGCTGGCCAACCCGGCGATCGCGCCCGCCGATGCGTCGGTGGCGTCGCTGCTCAAGCGCTTTCCGTTCATCGGCTTCGAAGCCGCCTCGCCGACCGGGCGTCACGTCACGAGCCTGCTGCGCCGCCTGCACGTCGAAGTGAATCCGGTGCTCGAAATGAACTCGATCGCCGCGATCGCCGATCTCGTGCGGCAGAACATCGGCGTCACGATCGTGCCGCGCCTGCGGCATGCCGCGTGGAGCGACGATCCGCTGCTGTTCGTAAAGCCGATTCCCGGTGCGACGTGGCGGCGTCACATCGGGTGGTACGAATTCGGCCGTCAGCCGCTGGCCACCGCGATCGTGCGGAACCAGCTGCTCACGGCGCTCGCCGGCTGAAGCCGCGCCGGCAGGCGGTCAGGCGGGTCGCCACGCCTGGTTGACGCAGCCCTGCCGAGTAACGTATCGTTTTGATACGTTACTCGGCAGGGCCTGTTCGTCATGCATTCCCGTTTCGACCGTTTCCGCACCACCGCGCTCGGCGCCCAGCTCGAAGCGCTGATCGCGCAACCCGAGCGTTATCTCGAGTTCGCGGCGCTGTCGCGCGTGGGCGTCGCCGCGATCGGCGCGATCCAGCACGAGATCGCGCGCAAATTCCCCGAAATCGAGGCCGACACGACAGCCCGCCAATTCTGCGGCGCGATGGTCGCGGAAGTCATGCGCCGCCACAGTCATGAGGTCGTGCAGGCACGCGGGCGGCTCGGCGGCACGCTGTTCAGTTATGGCGCGGTGTTCAGCCCGTATCCGCAACGGTTGCCATTCGCCGACGTCGTCGTCGCGCTCGCGCGCATGCCGGGCCGCCTCGCCGCGTATGCGGCACACGTGCCGGCCGCGCTGTGGACGCGCCGCCCGGCCGGCACCGGCTTCTCGCTTGTCGAACATGCGTGCCACCTGCGCGATCTCGACGCGGTGTTCGCCGAACGCATCGATGTCGTGCGCGCGACTGACCTGCCCGTGATCGCATCGGTCGACGGCACCGCGCTCGCGGCGCAACGCGACTATCTCGCGCAGCCGCTGGACCGCGCGGTTACGGCCTTCCGCACGGGGCGTGCCGCACTGTGCGCGACGGCCGCCACGTTGCAGCCGCCGCAGCTCGAGCGTTGCGGGCTGCGCGACAGCATCCGCCGCATGTCGCTCGACGAACTCGTGCGCGAACTGCTCGACCACGACCGCACGCACGTGCTCGAACTCGACGAACTGCTCGCCGAACTCGACTTGCCGCCCCTTCCTTCCGAGCCCGCCGCATGACCCAACCCGCTCCCGTCGTCTTCATTCACGGCTTCATCGGCACGTTCGACGTGCACGGATGGCACGGCCCGTATCTCGCCCCCGACCTGCTCGGTTATGGCGCGCATCGCGCGGCGCCGTTCGATGCGATCACGCTCGCCGCGCAGGTCGAGCATGTCCGGCACGCCATCGACGCGCACTTCGGCGCGCAGCCGGTCGATGTCGTCGGCCACTCGGTCGGCGGCGCGATCGCGATGCTGTTCGCGCATGCGCACCCCGAACGCGTGCGGCGGATCGTCAACGTCGAAGGCAACTTCACGCTCGACGACGCATTCTGGTCGGCGTCGGTCGGCCGCATGACGCCCGCCGAAGCCGACGCGATGCTCGACGGCGTGCGCGCCGATCCGCTCGCGTGGCTGCGCGGCGCGATCGACGAACCGTCGCCGCGTTTGCTCGACGACGCACACCGCTGGCTCGCGCATCAACCGGCATCGACGCTGCGCGCGATGGGCCGCTCGGTCGTCGCGACGACGGGCGTTCCGGGCTACCTGCAGGCGCTCGCGCAGGTGTTCGAGCGCCACCCGGTCTGGCTGGTCGCCGGCGAACGCTCGCGCGCGGGCTGGCACGTGCCGGACTGGGCGCTCGCGCGCTGCGCCGGCTGCGACACGATCGAACGCTGCGGGCACCTGCTGCCGGCCGAGCGGCCCGATGCGTTTCGCGCGGCGGTCGAGCGCTGCCTGGGCTGAAGCGCGCCTGACAATGCGTAGGGTTCGTCGAAATATGGTTGAAAGGCGCGGTTGCTAGAGTCGTCCGAACAGGGTTTCCCCGGCGCCCGGCCGCCGGACAGGGTCGACACATGCAAGGATCGATGCACCTCGCACGCGCCTTCTGGCTGCTTCTGCTGCTCGCCGTCACGAGCCCTGCGTTCGCATTTCATGCGCGGGTCGTTGCGATTCCGAGCGCCGCGATGAGCGAGACGCTCAAGGCAACCGTCGTGCTGCCCGACGACTACGCACGCGGCAACCGCGACGGCGAACGTTATCCGGTCGTCTATCTGCTGCACGGCTCGGGCGGCGACCATACCGACTGGACGTCGAACACGCCTATCGCCGCGCTGGCCGACCGCTACCACGTGATCCTCGTGATGCCCGACGGCGGGCACGAAAGCTGGTACATCGACAGCCCGTTCGATTCCGGCAGCCGCTACGAAACCTTCATCGGCGACGAAGTCGTGTCCTACGTCGATGCACACTTCCGCACGATCGCGACACAGCGCGCCCGCGCGATCACCGGGCTCAGCATGGGCGGCTTCGGTGCGCTGCGCATCGCGCTCGACCGGCCCGACACGTTCGGCGCGGTCGGCAGCATCAGCGGCGCGGTCGATCCGCGCTGCTGCGAGGACGAGCCGGGCATCGACCACGTGTTCGGCGACCCCGGCCGCCATCCGTCGTTCTGGAATCGCAACGTGATCGTCGAAAACGCGCGCGCGTTCGTGCGTGCGCATCTCGACCTGACGATCGATTGCGGCCGCGACGACGCGTTCGTCGGCTCGAACCGCACGCTGCACGAACGGCTCGTCGCGCTTGGCGTGCCGCACGACTACGCGGAGCGGCCGGGCGGTCACACCTGGGATTACTGGGCGAACGCGATTCGCTACCAGATGCGCTTCTTCGCGGCATCGTTCCAGCATCGCGGCTACGCGTACCGTCCGGCGAACTCCGCACCGGGCATGACGCGCGCGGGCTGACGCACGTACCGCGTCGCCACGCGGCCCGGCGACCCCGGTGGTACGATGCGCTGGCATCGACCACCCGACTTCCTCCATGCCGCGCGACACCTTTGCGGACCTGCTCGCCTTCATCGCCGTCGCGCGCGAGCGCAGCTTCACGCGTGCGGCCGCCCAGCTCGGCGTGTCGCAATCCGCGCTCAGCCATACGATCCGTTCACTCGAAACGCGCCTCGGCGTGCGGCTGTTGACGCGCACGACGCGCAGCGTCGCGCCGACCGAAGCCGGCGAGCGCCTGCTGCGCAACCTCGCGCCGCGCTTCGACGAAATCGAGGCCGAGCTGTCGACGCTCGCGGAACTGCGCGACAAGCCGGCCGGCACCGTGCGCATCAACGCGACCGACTACGCGATCCGCACGCTGCTGTGGCCGAAGCTCGCCCCGATGCTGCGCGACTATCGCGACCTGAAGGTCGAGTTCGTGACCGACTACGGGCTGTCCGACATCGTCGCGGAGCGCTTCGACTTCGGCGTGCGGCTCGGCGACCAGGTCGCGAAGGACATGATCGCCGTGCGCATTTCACCCGACCTGAAAATGGCGATCGTCGGCGCGCCCGCGTATTTCGCGGAGCGCGCACGCCCCGCGTCGCCGCAGGATCTCGTCGCGCACGACTGCATCAACCTGCGCCTGCCGACGCACGGAGCGCTGTACGCGTGGGAACTGGCGCGCGGCGACGACACGCTGCAGGTACGCGTCGACGGGCAGGTCACGTTCAACGGCACGTATGAAATGCTCGACGCGGCACTCGCGGGTTACGGACTCGCGTACGTGCCGGCCGAGCTCGCCGCGCCGCATGTCGCCGCCGGCCGCCTCGACAGCGTGCTCGACGACTGGTGCCCGACGTTTCCCGGCCATCACCTGTATTACGCGAGCCGGCGGCAATCGTCGCGCGCGCTCGCGGTGATCGTCGACGCGCTACGCTACCGTGCATGAGTCGCCTGCGCGCCGCGATTCATGAATCCGTTCGATAAGTGCATGCGAGCGAGCGGGGATTATCGATAAGCACATCGGTGGCTACCATCGTCGATGTCCGCAACGTTCCCCGGAGCCCTCGATGTCCGAACCGACTTCCGCCGCGCGCCAAGCGTTCGGCGCCATCGCACCCGCCCTCGCCGACTACACCGACCACGTGCTGTTCGGCGACGTGTGGCAACGCGCCGGCCTGTCGCCGCGCGATCGCAGCCTGATCACGGTCGCGAGCCTCGTGTCGCTGTATCGTGTGAACGAGCTGCCGTTCCACCTGAAGAAGGCTCTCGACAACGGCCTCACGCGCGACGAGCTGATCGAAGCGATCACGCACCTCGCGTTCTACTCGGGCTGGCCGACCGCGAGTTCGGCGCTGCCGATCGCGCAGCGCGTCTTCGACGAAGCCGGCGTATAACCTGTCATTCAACCGGCGGGCACCTACCCGCATGGAGCCTCACACATGGATTACCGCTATCTCGGGCGCAGCGCGCTGAAGGTGTCGCCGCTGTGCCTCGGCGCAATGATGTTCGGCGGCGAGACCGACGAAGCGACGTCGGCGCGCATCATCGACAAGGCGTTCGACCAGGGCGTCAATTTCATCGACACGGCCGACGTCTATCACGCCGGTCGTTCTGAAACGGTCGTCGGCCGCGCGATTGCGCCGCGTCGCGACAGTTGGGTCGTCGCGACGAAGTTCGGCTATCCGGCCGGACCGGACGCGGGGCCGAACCGGCAAGGCCAGTCGCGCAAATGGATCGTCGAATCGGTCGACGCGAGCCTGAAGCGGCTCGGCACCGATTACATCGACATCCTCTATTTCCATCGCGCGCTGACCGATGCGCCGCTCGACGAAGGCATGCGCGCGGTGGCCGACCTGATCCGACAAGGCAAGGTGCGCTACTTCGGGCTGTCGAACTTCAAGGGCTGGCGCATTGCCGAGATCGTGCGGCTCGCGGACCAGCTCGGCATCGATCGTCCTGTCGCGAGCGAACCGCTGTACAACCTCGTCGATCGCACGGCCGAGGTCGAACAGCTTCCGGCCGCCGCGCACTACGGAATCGGCGTCGTGCCGTACAGCCCGCTCGCGCGCGGCGTGCTGACCGGCAAATACGCGGTGGATACGCAGCCGCCCGCCGATTCGCGCGCGGGCCGCGGCGACCGGCGTATCCAGCAAACGGAATGGCGACCCGAATCGTTGCACATCGCGCAGCAGGTCGCCGCGCATGCGGCCGCGCGCGGCACGACGTCGGTCGCGTTCGCGCTCGCGTGGGTGATGAAGAACCGCATCGTCAGCTCGACGATCGCGGGGCCGCGCACCGAAGCGCACTGGGACAGCTACATCGATGCGCTGACGCTCGAACTCGGCCCCGACGACGAACGGTTCGTCGATTCGCTCGTGCCGCCCGGACACGCGTCGACGCACGGCTATACCGATCCCAGTTATCCGGTCGAAGGCCGCAAGGTCTGAAGTTCGGACGGGATGAAGGACTGACATGCCGGGCCGCATGCCCGGCATGAAGATGAACGCACGTCGCCCGACGCGCGCAAAAACGGCAGCGGCGGAATCAGTTGCCGCTTGCCGCGTCGGCGCCGACCACGCGATCGAAGCATTCCTGCGCACGCGCCAGCTCGTCGAGCGCGCGATCGAGGCGCGACATTGCACGTGCGTATTCGACCGACGAGACGTCGTCGTCACTCTCGCCGCGCACCGCGCGAAACGCCAGATCGACGTTGCGCGTCGCTTCGACGAAGCGTTGCGCGGCCCGGGCTTCCTGCGAACAGATGTGGGTCGACATCGACACTTCTCCTACAGGGTTGCAGTGTGAAGCAAGCCGACGCTCAGTGTGCGTGGTGCGCATGTCGGCGGCGTGAACCACGGCGCATCGATTGTCGATGCATCGGCCGCTGCGCAGCGCGCTTCGTGCCGATTGTCCCTCCGCACTCGCCGCTCCGCTATGGCGAGATTGCAACAAATTCTTGCGCGACCTTCTCCGCGCTTGCCGTCACGCGCGCCCGATGCGCGGGTGTGCAAGGCCGCCGAACGCAGTGGGCTCACCCGGCGACAGGTCGAACAGGTCGCCCGTGAGATCACGCGGATGCTCGACCGCCGGCCGGCTGCGCAAGCGCGCCGCATGCGTGGGCGCGACATACGCGGCCGCGGTTTCGAGCGGCGGCACGTCGAACAGATCGCGCGTGACGCCGCGCACGGCGTCCGTCGGCGAACGGCCGCGCAACCGCGCGACGAGTTCGACAAAACGATCGAAATCACCCGCGCGCGTCGCCTTGTTCACTTCGGCGAGATCGCGCGCCTTCAGCACGCACGGCTGCGCAAGCCGCACGAAATACGGTGCTTCGAGCTCGACCGACAGCGCGAGCGGATAGCTCTTGCCCGTCTGCTCCTTCGCACGCCCGACGCAATCTACGACGGCCGCGCCCTGTGCGGCGCCCAGCGGCTTGCCGGTGCTCACGCTGCGCAGGTGGTCGGGATACACGCGCAGTTGCGTGCCGACCGTCAGCGCGGTGGATGACGCGCACACGAGCGCGTAGTGCTGTTCGCGACGCCGACCCGACGGCAGCGTCGATCGGCTCGCGATGAACGTGTGCGGCGGCAGCGGCCGCACCTGCCCGTTCGCATCGACCCATGCATTCCACAACAGCGCGTCCTTGCGCTCGCCCGCGCGCGGGCGCGACGCGACCGGCGAGAACAGCGCGAGCAGCGAGCCCGTGCGATGCGCGGCGACTTGCGCGCTGCTGCCGAGCGGCTGGTTGATGCCCCACAGAAAACGCCCGCCCCCGAGCCGGCGCTCCCATTCCTTGCGGAGCACGACGGTCGGCAGTTCCTCGCCGGACTCGGTACCGATCTTGGTCCAGCAGAACGTGGGTGGGAGGTGTTTCAGTGTCATCAACTTTCTCGGGATACAGCCTCGCTGGTGACAGCAAGCCCATTCAACAGCCGTAACTGTATAGGTATAATGCATCGCATGGAAGCCCCGGACCAAGATTTTCCCGTTCAAGACCTGTTGCGCCGCCTGATGGCAGATACACGCTCGTCCAGCGAAATCGCGCGACTTTCCGGGGTCAGCCAGCCAACCGTGTCGCGGCTGCGGCTGTCAAACGGGCATCGGCTGCGTCGCAGCGCGCCATTCAATAAGCTATGCAGTTTCTATGGCGTCGATACGGAGCCATCGCGTCGTCGTTATAACGACCTGCTGCGCGACGCGATCGTCGACGCATGGGACGGCTCCGACGAGCACGGGCGTGCGTTGCTGGTCGTGATTCAGGGGTTGAAGGGGCTGCAGGCGAAGGCCGACGACGGGTAACAACGTGGAAGTGGCGCATGACACGCGGCGTGCGACCCGTGCACCGCCGCGGCAAAAAACGGGAAGACCGACAAGAAAGAAAAGTAGAAGTCGCACCCATCCACACGATCAACCGGGGCCGCCCGGTTTCGATCGGCGAGCATCTGCCGTTGCGCCGGATGCATACTCCCCAGCTACACGCATGCAAGGAAACACCGAGAACTGGTTTTCCGTCGTCGCTGCTGAATGACCGTTGCGGCAGCATCTTTTTGCTGCACCTGCGCTTCGCCCGAGCCCCGATATGCAGCGTTCGCCAAGGATGACGAATGACTTACATCATCGTTTCCCGCTTATTAAAAATACCCGCCGAAGCGATTATCTAAACTTTTTAGACCTAATCAAAAAAAGTTTGACGCACCGTTTTCTTTCTTGCTATCTTTCCCCGCAAGAAAACCCGTCGCGCAATCGAATCCGCATCAAGAAATCAACGGCCCGACAAACAGCTTCCGTTTTAATTACGCCTCACGAGGACAGTAGCTGATTCGTAATCCGTATCATCTGCTCGCAATACACAGTCCCCGCTTCACCGGTCATCCCGTTCCGCCGCAGGCGGAAGAGGCCGACATCGACATCTCCCACGGCTGACCGGGATATTCGATCTCGCTCCCGGCACCTCACACGGAACACGCGCACCTCGCTTTCGAACGACAATGCAGCACCCGCTTATCCGGATTTTATATATTGGATTCCTAATTAAGTGATAACGCATTGAAGCAGCCGTCGCAGCAGATTGATGAGAACGAGATGGTCGGGCCGCGACGCCGTGGATGCGTTGCGGCCCGACACGATAGAGGGCCGTGCGCGGGATCGACGCTCGCAATGGGCGAGTCCGATGCCCCGACCGGCCTCCGGTCTTGATGGTGGGAGGGGGAGGAAAACTTATGTCGCCGTGAATCTTGCTGGTCGGTCTGGTCTTGCGTCAGGTTGCATCCGCCGCCCCATCGCTACCCGCGATCCGGGCCGCGCGCTGCACCGGTTCTTCGTCGAAATCCCGGAGCTCACAATGCAGAGAACTCAGCACATCAAACGCACACTCTCGCAACGCTTTGCCCTCGCCGCGCTGCCGCTCGCGGTAGCCGCCACACTGGCGCCGCTGCCCGCCCAGGCAGCGACCAACTGGGTCCCGACCCGCACCACCGCTTTCCTGCTGTCGAATGCACCCGCCGCGGCGGCTTCGACTGCTTCGCAGGCACAGCCCGCGTACTCGCTCAACAGCATCGGCACGCCGGCGCTCGCCGACACGCACGTGACGCCGCTCGAACTGAGCCAGCCGCTGCATGTCACCGTGGTGCTGAAGCACCGCAATACCGATCAGCTCGACGCGTTCCTGCACGACGTCAACCAGCCGGGCAGCGCGAGTTATCACAAGTACCTCACGCCGGCCCAGTTCAAGGCACGCTTCGCGCCGACCGACGCGCAGGTCGCGGCCGTGGTGGCGCATCTGAAGGCGAACGGTTTCAGCAACATCTCGGTGTCGGCGAACAACACGCTGGTCTCCGCCGACGGCAACGCGGGCAATGCACAAAACGGCTTCCAGGCCAGCATCAAGCGCTTCAACTATCGCGGCAAGCCGGTCTTCGCGAACGATTCGGCCGCGCTGATCCCCGCGTCGCTCGGCTCGATCGTCGATTCGGTGCTCGGTCTGCAGAACGCCGCCGTGCCGCACCGCCTGCTTCACCGCTTCGCGCCGGCCGCCGCGATCGAACCGAACAAGATCTCGAAGAACGCGACCGCCGCTTCGCAGCAAGTCGGCCACCAGCCGACCGATTTCGCGAAGATCTATGACGCAAGCGGCCTGCCCGCCGCGACCAACACCACGGTGGGCATCATCACCTGGGGCGACATGACCCAGACCATTGCCGACCTGAACACCTTCACGCAGAACGCCGGCCTGGCGACCGTCAACACGGCGGTGGTCGCCGGCGGGTCCGGCACGCTGGCCGACGACGGCGATCCGGGCGAATGGGATCTCGACAGCCAGGACATCATCGGCACCTCCGGCGGCGTCAAGCAGCTGATCTTCTATTCCGCCGTGAACGGCGACAGCAGCGACAGCGGCCTGACCGACGCGACGCTGACGGACGCCTACAACAAGGCGGTGACCGACAACAAGGCGACCGTCATCAACGTGTCGCTCGGCCTCGACGAAACCGCCGCCAATTCCGACGGCTCGCTCGCCGCCGACGACGCGGTGTTCAAGCAGGCCGTCGCGCAAGGCCAGGTCTTCTCGGTCTCGGCCGGCGACGCGGGCGTCTATCAATGGTCGACGTCGCCGCAAGGCGCGCCCGGCTACATCGGCACGTACAACGGCACTTCGGTCAGGACGACGATCAACCTGTCCAAGTACAGCGTGTCGTCGCCCGCCAGCTCGCCGTACGTCGTCGCGGTCGGCGGCACGACGCTGTCGACCACCGGCACCACGACGTGGGCCGGCGAAACCGTGTGGAACGAAGGCGTCGCGTATGCGGATCTCGACAGCAACGGCAACCCGGTCGACAACGCGGTGCGGATCTGGGCGACGGGCGGCGGCGTGAGCGCGTTCGAAGCCGCGCCGAGCTGGCAGACCGCCGCGCTCGGCAGCACGGTGACGAAGCGCGTGGTGCCGGACGTCGCGTTCGACGCCGCGCAGTCGACGGGCGCGTATATCGTCATCAACGGGCAGACCAACCAGCTCGTCGGCGGTACGAGCCTCGCGTCGCCGATCTTCGTCGGCGGCTGGGCGCGGGTCGAATCGGCGAACAACAACAGCCTCGGCCTGCCGACGTCGGCGTTCTATCAGAACTTCCCGACCAATACGTCGCTGCTCCACGACGTGACATCGGGCAACAACGGGTATAGCAGCCACGGCTATACCGCGAAGGCCGGCTGGGACGACGATACGGGCTTCGGCAGCCTGGACTTCGCGAAGGTCAGCGCGAGTTCGGCCAAGTAAGCAAGACCCCGGCGCGATGCGGTGCGGCGAAGCTGCCGCATCGCGTCGCGCGCGCCTACTGCTCCAGCCCCACCGCCAGCGGCCGCTGATCGCTGCGGCCATGATCGTCGACCACCCGCACCGTATAACTGCCGGCCGTCTGCGGCTGCCAGAACAGCGCTTCGCCCGGCGTGCTGCGGCCGACATACGCGTCGTTGACGAACCAGTACAGCGCATGCGCGCTCGCGTCGACCGTCGCGTTGAACGCGATGCGCGTCTCGTCCGTGCTCTTCACGCGCATCGCATACGTGCTGCCGCGCAGCGGCGACGTGATGCGCGGCGGATCGCCGTCGACCTGCCCCGCATCGCGGCAGTCCGCGTTCTGCGGCGGCCGCCGGCGCGGAATGCCGGCCTGCGCGAACACCTGCTGCAAATCCGATGGCCAGAACTCGAAGATCTCCGTATGCGTGCGCTTGCCGTCATACGGCGGGCATGCGGCCTTCCCCGTCGCGTCGTCGATCACGACGGGCCGGTGCACGGTGCTCACGCGGATCGGCGACGTGCCCGGAATGAACCACGTCCAGCCTTGCTGCGGGCACCACTCGTTCGGCAGGTCGCCGCTCGCGAGGCAGATGCGCACGCGCTTCAGGTGCGGCGGCACCGCGCGCGGCGGCTCGACGAGCGTACGCTCGGCGTTCAGCGCATCGACGATCTGGAAGAACAGCGGCGCGGCCGCGTCGACGCCGACGAACGCCGTATTGGTCGAATTGTCGAAGTTGCCGACCCAGACGACCAGCACATACGGGCCGAACCCGCCGGCCGTCCACGCATCGCGGAACGACCATGACGTGCCGGTCTTCCAATAAACCGGCACGCTCGACGGCTGCGCGCCGCTCGTCTCGTCGGGACGCAGGTGTTGGCGCAGCATGTCCATCGTCATGTAGCTCGCCTCCGCGCTCAGCAGGCGCCGGCCGGGCGCGGCCGGCTCGTCCGCGCGCAGCCGCAGCGGCCTGAACTCGCCGCGATTCGCGAGCATCGCGTAGAGCGCCGCGAGATCCTGCATCGTCACTTCGCCGCCGCCGAGCACCAGCGCGAGCCCGTAGTGCTGCGCGCTCGCGAGCCGGCGCACGCCGGCTTCCTGCAGGAAACGGTAGAGATCGGGCGACTTGAGCTGCGACGCGACCCACACGGCCGGCACGTTGCGGCTGCGGTTCAGCGCGTCGGTCGCGGTGATCGGCCCGAGGAAATGGCCGTCGAAATTCTCCGGCGCATACGGGCCGAACGCGGTCGGCACGTCGCGTAGCACCGTCTGCGGATGCAGCACGCCCTGGTCGAAGCCGAGCGCATAGATGAACGGCTTGAGCGTCGAACCCGGCGAGCGCCGCGCGAGCGTGCCGTTCACCTGCCCGTCGATCGTGCGATCGAAGAAGTTTGCGGAACCGACGAGCGCCTTCACGCCCATGTCGCGCGTATCGACGAGCAGCGCGGCCGCGTTGCGCACGCCGCGCGTGTCGTTGCGCGCAACGTAGCGCGCGATCTGCCGTTCGAGCGTGCGCTGCAGATCGAGATCGAGCGTCGTCACGAGCCGCGCGCCGGCGTCGTGCTCGTCATCGGCAGCACCCAATGTCGTGCGCCACGCGCTGCGCGCGGCGAGCGCCTGGTCGACCGCGTGCGGCGCGTCGAACGGCAGCGCGGACAGCGGCCGCATCGCGAGCGGCAACGCGAACAGCGGCCTGAGCGACGCATCGTCCGGATGCTGCGCCAGCCAGCGCGCGTACAACCGGTTGCGCGACGCGGCCAGCGCGCGGTTGATCGCGTCCTGCCCGCCGCGCACGCGCCGCGCCGGGTCCTGCGGAATCACCGCGAGCGCGAGCGCCTCGGGCAGCGTCAGCGCGTCGGGCATCCGGTCGAAATAGACGACGCTCGCGGTGCCCGCGCCTTCGACGTTACGGCCGTACGGCGCGTCGTTCAGATACGCCTCGAGAATCTGCCGCTTCGAGTAGAACAGTTCGAGCTGCACCGCGCGTGCGACCTGCTCGAGCTTGCCGGCCGGCGTGCGCGTGTTCAGCCGCCACAGCGAGCGCGCGAGCTGCATCGTCAGCGTCGAGCCGCCCTGCGGATTGCCGCCGCGTACGTACGTGATCCACGCGCCACGTGCGAGCCCGTACGGATTGAAACCCGGATGCCACCAGAACCAGCGGTCCTCGTGCAGCATCACGGCCTCGACGAGCTGCGGCGACATCCGGTCGAGCGGCACCCACAGCCGGTAGCGGTCGTCCTTCGCGAGCGTCAGGCGCAGCAGCCGGCCCTGCGCATCGACCACCGCGACCGACGTCGGTTTCCAGTCGCGCAGCGGCGGATGCGGCCACAACCGGCACGCGGCCAGCACGCCGAACACGAGCAGCGCGCCGGCGACCCAGTTCTGCCAGCGATGCAGCCAGCGCCCGGCGCCGTGCAGTGCGCGCCGGAGCCCGGATACGTCAGCCATGCGCGGGCGCTCCGGCTGCCCGGCACGGCCGGTGCCGCCGCCCCGTCATCGCACGCGCTCCACCGTCAGCGCCGCGCCGCCCGGTGCCTGCGCCTGCACGCGGCGGTCGTACATCGACTCGCCGTACGCGGGCGGCGCGACGAAGCGGCCCGCGTTGCTCGCCTTGATCCGGTAGACGAACTCTCGCACGTCGGTCGTCGCGGTGCCGTAGATCACCACGCGGTCCTCGCGCACGTCCGCGAACTGCGGTTGCCACGTCGACCCCGTCACGCCGATCGGCGAACGCCAAGGCGCATCGGCCACCGGCGTCGACGCACCGCCGTCCCCGCTGTCGCCGTCCTGCGTGTCGGTCGCGGGCGGCGGTGCGATCACCGGATCGAAGCCGCCGGGCAGCAGGTCGACGATCGCGATGTTGCCGACGTTCGCCGAGCCGGTCGCACGGATCTTCAGGTGCACGTCGATCTCCTGGCCGAGCGTGATCTTGTCGAGCGGCTTGCCGTTCGTGTCGGTGTAGTCGCGCACGATCTCCAGCCCGTTCTTGATCGCCTTCGTCGACGTGCCGCGATCGTAGCCCGACTGGCTCGCGACCCACCACGCGGGCAGCGCGCTGCCGTTCACGAAATCGACGCGCGACGCGCCGGCCGCCCACGTGCCCGAACGCACGAGGTTCGCCTGGATCGACGACACGTCCTTAGCCGCAGCACCCGCGCGCACCTCGTCGATCGCGAGCTGGTCGAGCTGCCCCGCGTTCGACGCCGCATACGCATCGAGCGCGAGGATCGTCATCGCCGACGACAGCGTGTTGTAGCGGTTGTCGACCAGCGGCGCGGCGATGTTGTCCATCGCGCGCGGCGACAGCTTGCGCACGCGCTCGGGGAAGTGCTTCGCGAGCAGGTACAGCACGCTCGCATCGCGCGTCAGCGGATCGATGTAGTAGCCCGTCACGTAATCGCCGCCGGACGCGCGCTTGCGTTCGAGCAACGCCTGCGGCCCGGCGATCAGCGCGGCGGCCTCCTTGTCCTGCTTCAGCAGTTGGTACGACGCGGCGAGCCATGCGGCCGCAAGATCGTTCTTCCAATCGTTCGGATACGCATCCTGCAGGCGCTTCTGCACGGCCGCGAGGCTGTTGGTCGTCACGTTGCCCTGGCGCGTCAGCAGGTACACCGCATACGCGCGCTGCCGCAGCAGGTCGAGCGAGCCGAGCGAATCGTTCGCCGCGAGCTTCTGCAGATACGCGTTGCCCGCGTCGAGCATGTCCTTCGGCACGGCCATCCCGCGCTCGCGCGCATCGAGCAGCACGTGCATCGCGTACGCGGACACGAACGAATCGGCATCGGGTGTCGCGCTCCACAAACCGAAGCCGCCCTGCGCGTTCTGCCGGCTGCGCAGCACGCCGAGGAACTGCGCGATTGCCGCCGCGTTCGCCGCGTCGGCGCCGCCTTCGGGCGCATGCATCGCGCTCGTCAGCGCCCGCACCGACAGCCACTTCGACGCGAACACGCGCGGCACGACCGCGCTCACCATCTGCTCGCTGCAGTAGTGGTCGAAGTTGACGAGATACGACGACAACCCCTCCGACAGCACGAGCGGCGCGGTCGAGATGCTCGCATCGCGCGACGCATACGCGTCGTACATCGGCCGCAGGTTCGGCACGCTCGCCTTCTTGCCCGGGTCGAGCCGCGCGATGTCGAGCTGTGTGCGGAACGCGGCGGCCGGCCGTACCGACACGTCGACGCGCTGCTGCGCGCCCTTCGTGCCGTAGCGCGCGCCGAACGACAGCGCGCCCGAGCCGAGCGTGTCGGTCGCCTTCACGCGGAACAGCGCGACGCCCTCGTGTTGCGGCGCGAGCGCGACGTTCTGCGTCGCCGGCCCGATCACCTGCAACTGCGGGCCCGTCTTCAGCGTGACCGCGACCGGCACCGGCTGGTTGCCGACGCCCGTCAGGTTGTTCGCGACGCCGACGCTGACGTCGGCCTCGTCACCCGGCGCAAGCGTCGTCGGCACGTTCGGCGACAGCACGAAATCGCCGCGCACCGTCGTCGCGCCTTCGAACGTGCCGACCAGGTCCGGCGACACCGACACAGCCATCACGCGCAGCTTGCCGTTGAAGTAGTCGGGCACCGTGTAGCTCAGGCGCGTGTCGCCGTTCACGTCGACGATCCCCGACCAGTAGACGACCGGCTTGTCGCGCTTGCGCTTGAACGGGTTCAACTGGCGGCCGATCGCGTCGTCGGCGTCGCCGCCGGGCGCGGCCATCGCCATCAGCTTCTCGAAGTCCGGCAGGATCAGGTCGAGGATCTGCGAAGTGCCGACTTCGAGCATCCGCTTGCGGAAGAAGAACTTCAGCGGATCGCCGAGCTTGTAGCGCGCGACCTGCAGGATGCCTTCGTCGACTGCGAACACGACGACCTTCGCGGGCTTCGCCGAATGCACGGTGAAGGTGGCCGTATCGCCCGGCTTCACGAGCGCGGGCGCGTCGACCGTCAGTGCGTTGCGGCGCGCGTCGAGGTTCACCGAGAACGGCACGACGCCGTAGCTCAGCGGGCTCATGAAGATCTCGTCCGACGACGGATCGCGGATGTATTGCACGTTGATGTAGCCGTTGCCTTCGAAGCCGGCCGGCACCGTGATGTGCTGGATCGAGCTCGTCGTGTCCGCATGGAACCATGCGTGCGCATACACCTTGTCGCGCTCGATCGTGATCAGGCCGCTGCCCGCGTAAGGCGCGCGGATCGCGATCTCGACCTGCTCGCCCGGCTTGTAGTCGTGCTTCGCGAGGCTCACCTGCAGCTCGGCGTTGCGGTCGAGCGAGCGCGTGACGTTCGCGTCGCCCGTGACCGAATACTCGATCCGGTTCACCGCGGTGCCATCCGCGCCGCGGATCACGAGCGCATAGCTGCCCGGCTTGTCGGTGCGCAGCGTGAAGTCGAGCCCGGCCGCCGGAATCGTCAGCGGCTTCTCGTCGACCGGCACTTCCTTCAGCCGCGAGTCGTATTTGTACGCGCCGGAATCCTGCTTGGTCAGCACCGACACGTAACGCTCCTCGACGAGCTGCGCGCGCAGGTCCTTCACGTCGATCGCCTTCGCACCCGGATCGATCGCGACGAGCCGCACCGTGCGCGGGCTGCCGCGCTTCACGTAGCCGAGATCGTCGGCCGACTTGTAGCCGACGAGCCAGTCGTTGTTCGACACGAGCGCTTGCGCGTTCGCGGCGACGTTGCGCCCGCCTTCCGCTTCATACGCCTTCGCCTGGAAGTAGACCTGATAGGTCGCGTCCGCGTACTTGTCGAGATCGAGGTCGAACTCGGCATGACCCTTGTCGTCGGTCGTGCCGTCCTGCAGCGTCGTCGTATAGCCCTCCTTCGCGCGCCGCGCGTCGAAGAAGTGATAGCCCTGCCAGCTGCGGAACGACGGCCACACGGGGCGCAGCGTCAACGTCGCCGCGACGCGGCGTTTCTCGGCCGGCGTGCCGAACAGGTTCTGCGCATCGACGATGCCCTTCAGCCCCTTCGGCTTCACCCACCCTTCGACGACCTGCTGCGACAGTTTTGCGTCGACCTTCATCCGGTCGGGCAGGAACTCCTTCACCTGCACCGTCGTGCTGCCGATCGGCTCGGCACCCGGCTGGCCGTCCTTGACGATGTACAGGTTGACCGTCCAGGTGCCGGTCGACGCCGTTTCGGCCGTCGTATAACCGAGCTCGGTGAAGCCCGTCGCGTCGACGGATACCGGCTTGCGCTCGACGGTGATCCCGCGCGGGTCGACGATTTCCGCCTGCAGCGGTACGCCGGCCGGGCTGCGTGCCCAGCTCGCCGCACGCACGATCAGGCCGATGTGGAACGGATCGCCGGGCCGGTACAGCCCGCGATCCGAGAACAGGTACGCGGACAGCTGCCCCTGGCCCGTCGCGTTGCGTTCGCCGTCGACGTCGAAGCGCGAGAAGTCGAGCTGGCGGTCGCGGCCGGCCACCGGCAGGAACGACAGGTCGGTGTCCTTCTTCACGACATACAGTTGCGGACGCTTCTCGCGGTCGAGCCCCTTGAACGCGGGGAAATGCACGACGCCGTCGGCGCCGGTGGTCTGCGTGAACAGCGCCTGGCCGTTCACCGCGAGCACCGACACGGTTGCGCCCGCAACCGGTCGGCCGTTGCGGATCGACTGGATGAACACGTCCTGGCTGCCGTCCAGCGCGCGCTTGACCAGCATCCCGAGATCGGTCACGACGATCAGGCGCGTGTCGCCGAGCGCGTTGTCGCTGTCGTCGCCGTTGCCGCTGTTGTTGCTGTCGCCCGAATCGGCGTTGTCGGACTGATCCTGGCTGCTGTCGTCGGACGACGCATCGCCGTCCTTCGCATCGTCGGCTTTCTTCTTCTCGGCGGCCGGATCGTACTTCGACAGGTGCAGCAGGAACACGCCGCGCTTGCCGCCCTTCAGGTACTGGCCGAGATCGACGCCTTCGTAATGCGCCTTGCCGGGGTCGCCGGCCGGGAACGCACGCGTCTGCACGAAGCGCTCGACGATGTGGTCCTCGCTGAACGAGTACGACAGCTCGGGCCGCGCATACGTGCCGTTGTTGAAGCTCACGAGATGCTGGAGCTGGTCGGGCAGCACGCGGCCAATCTCGACCTTCATCCCCGGCAGGTTGCGCGACACGACCGACAGCCGCTTGCTGCCGCTCATCGACAGCAACGAGCCGTCGGCCATGAAACGCAGCAGCTTCGGATAGTCGGGCACCGTGAACGCGGTCGTCACCGGCGCGCCGAGCAGGTAGCCGCCCGCGGACTTCAGGTCGCCCTCGAAACGCACGACGATACGGTCGCCCGGCGTCGCGTGATACTTGAAGCTCTGCAGCGTCGCGAAGTCGTTCTCGGTCGGCACCGCTTCGAGCGACAGCGGCTTCGACTGCTTCAGCACCGCATCGCTGATGTCGGCCACGTTCCATTCGTACGGCGGATCGTCGTCAGACTGATCGACGCCCGGCTTGCGCTTCGGCAGCACCCACGCCTTCGCGCGCGCGGCGAGATCGGCGCTGCGCACGCCGTCGGACGTTTCCGCGACGAGCACCTGTTCGGGTTCGTAGCGCTCGTTGTCGACGAGCGTCGGCGCGACGTTGGCGATCGACAGGCTGTAGAGCCCCGGCACGCCGACCGATGCGTGCAGCACGGCCGGCGTGCCGTCGCCGCCGCGCGCGCTCTTCACGCCCTTGTCGACGTCGAGCCGCACCGTCAGCGGATCGCGCGGAATCTCGAGCGGCTGCGAGTAGACCCACGCGCTCGTCTTCATCTTGTCGTAGTTGACCGTGTAGCGCAGCGGCGTTGCGGTCTTGCCGTCGCGGGCGACCAGCACGAGGCCGATGCGCTTCTCGAGCTCGGCCGGATCGACCGGATAGTTGAAGCGCAGCTGCAGCAGCGCCTGCTTCTCCGCCGGATTGTCGGGGTTCTGGTAGAACTGGTTGTCGCCCGACGTCGCGGTGAACGCCGGCAGGTCGAACGCGAAATGGTCGTCACGCATCACCACCTGCGGCGCGAACACCTGATGCACCGCGAAGCGCACCTCGACGTGCGCGCCGACCGGCCAGTCGGCCGCCGGCGTGAAGCGCAGCGTCTTGTCGTCGGCCCATTCCCACGCGCCCTTGAGCGCGGGCGTCATCTCGATGCCCTGCCCGGCCGGCTTGCCGACGAGCTCGATCGGCGCGGCCGATTGCGCGAACGCCACTTCGAGCGGATGCACGGTGATCTTCGGCTTGCCGCTGTCGTCCGCCTCGTAGGTCGTGATCGCCGGCGCCTTCACGGTGAAGCCGACGGTCTGCGGCTCAGGGGGCTTCGGCCGATGCTTGAACCAGTATGCGCCGTACCCGAGCGCGGCCGCGAGCAGCACGATGCCGCCGGCATGCCATGGGCGGCGGCGCACGGCCGCGGCGGTCACGCCAGGCCACGCGGGCGCCGTCCACGACACGTCGCCGACCAGCGGCCGCAGCACGCGACCGAGCAGGCGCCAGACGAACCCGGCCGCGCGAATCGGCAGGAGCAGCAGGAAGCGCAGCAAATCCATTTTGTTATTTCCTTGTCAAGGACGTGCTGCCGGCTGCGGCGACGTACCCCGAGATTTATTGGTCTGTGGCGGCGCGGCCCTGGTTGCGCCGTGAATGCTTGGAATGTTTTGTTCGACCGGATGCTGGGCGCCATTATCGACCAGAGGCGAAACGATGGAAATATCGGTGTGCGGGCGTGCAACGCCGGCCGATGACCGGCCGGTCGGGCGGCATTTCATCCGCGTCCCGGCCTCTGCACGCGGCCGCGCCGCGTTCGCTAGAATGCGCGGCTCGACAGGGATCGAATCGAAATGAAAGGAAACCGCTTGAAACTCCCGTTCGAATGGCAGATCGGGCTGCGCTATGCGCGCGGCGGCCGGCGTTCGGCCGGCGACGGCTTCGTGTCGTTCATCGCCGGCGCCGCGATGGCCGGCATCGCGCTCGGCGTCGCCGCGCTGATCGTCGTGCTGTCGGTGATGAACGGTTTTCGCACCGAAGTGCGCGACCGGATGCTGTCGGTGCTCGCACATGTGGAAATCTTCTCGCCGTCCGGCGCGATGCCCGACTGGCGGCTCACCGCGCACGAATCGCTGCGGAACCCCGCCGTGCGCGCCGTCGCGCCCTATGTCGACGCGCAGGCGCTGCTGACGAACGCGGGCAGCGTGACGGGCGTCGCGCTGCGCGGTATCGATCCGGTGCTCGAGCCGCGTGTGTCCGAGATCGCGCGCAAACTGAAGACCGGGCGCCTCGACGCGCTCGTGCCGGGCGAGATGGGCATCGTGCTCGGCGCGGCGCTGGCCAACGCGCTGCACGTGAAGATCGGCGACCGCATCACGTTCTTCGCGCCCGGCAACAGCGCGCGCATCGGCGACGCGCTGCCGCGGTTCCGCCAGTTCAACGTGGTCGGCACGTTCGAGTCGGGTCACTATCAATACGACAGCGCACTCGCGTACATCCACATCCGCGACGCGCAGACGCTGTTCAACGCACCCGCGCCGACCGGCATCCGGCTGCGGCTCGACGATCTCCAGCGCGCCCCCGAAATCGCAATGGCGCTGTCGCGCACGCTGTCGGGCGATCTCTATATCCGCGACTGGACGCGGCAGAACCGCACATGGTTCGAAGCCGAGCGGCTGCAGAAGCGCATGCTGTCGCTGATCCTGATGCTGATCGTCGCGGTCGCCGCGTTCAATCTGGTGTCGTCGCTCGTGATGACCGTCACGCAGAAGCAGGGCGACATCGCGATCCTGCGCACGCTCGGTGCGCCGCCCGGGTCGATCACGAAGATCTTCGCGATCCAGGGGATGACGATCGGCCTCGCCGGCACGCTGGCGGGCGTCGCGTTCGGCTGCGCGATCGCGGTGAGCATCCCGTGGGTACTGCCGGCGATCGAGCAGTTGCTCGGCATCCGCTTCCTGACGCCGTCCGTGTATTTCCTCAGCTCGCTGCCGTCGAAGCTCGCGGCGAGCGACGTGATCGAGATCGCCGCGGCCGCGTTCCTGATGTCGTGCGTCGCGACGCTCTACCCGAGCTGGCGCGCCGCGCGGGTGCGGCCGGCCGAAGCGCTGCGCGACGAATAGGCGCGACGGCCGGTGCGGCGTTACGCGATCTCGTGGAAACCGACGCTGTTGCTGCCGTTCAGGATGTCTTCGAACGCGCCGCCCAGGCCGACGTCGATCAGGTTCGCGCGCCTGCCGTACGTCTTCTGACCTGCATCGTCGACGAAAACCGCCGCGCCCGACGACAACTGACGATCGGTATCCAGCAACGCGAGCGTGCCGCGCGCGCTGCCGGCCGACTGCTCGAACTTCAGCCGCGCGCCATCCTGCGTGGTGAAATGCCCGCCGATCTCTTCGAACTTCTGGTTGCGCGCGACGGACGCGTTGATCTCGCTCATGAAGTGGAAGTCCGCATCGGCGCGCTGGCTGGCCACCTTGCGATCGTCGTCCGTGAACGTGTCGCCCACCGCGGCAGCGCCCTGCTCGGCGAAGTCGACGGCCTGCTCGTGAAAGTCGCGTGTCGCGAGCACGAGGCCCGCGTTCGCGTTCAGCGTCGACTCCACCCACGCGCGATCGCTTTCCGTCATCGTCTTCGACACGACCTTGATCCGGCCGTTGTCGGTCATGAAATCGAACTGCGCGTCGGCCAGATCCGGACGCTTCGCGATGATCTCGTGCATGCTCGTCGCCAGCTGGCTGGTGACGCCGCGCAGCTTCGTCGTCAGGTCGCCCAGGATCGACATCTGCTTCATGCGCGCCGCCTGCATCGCTTCCTGATCGAGTGCCCGGATCACAAGCGGCAGGTCCTCCGGTTTCCCGGACGCCGTGTCCGCCTGCTGGCGCCCATCGAGCGCCGCCGCCTGCGCCATCTGCGCGAGCGAAAGGCCGCCCGCCGCCGTGACCGAAATCGTCATTGCCCTCTCTCTCCTTTCAGACTGTTTTTTATTGTTTACGGACCGATTTCGGCGAAATTGAGACCGATGCCGCCCGGATCGTCGACGACGTGCGATACGCGATTAGAAACTTTGTTTGATACAAACTAAAAAAGTTTGACACCAAGATTTCACTGAGATAAGTTTGCGCAAGCTTCCGGAAAGAAAACCGGCCAGCCACGCCGACGTGCGTCGCGCTTTCCTGCCGTTGCAGCACCGCTGTTCGCAACATCCCCGCCTCATCGCATCGTGCCGTTCCGTTTCATCTGAAACCTGAAGGAAGGTCGGGCATGCCTGCATTTGATTCGTACTCCTGCATTCGCGTCATGCCATCGGCATGGCTTCGATCGCGCGGCCCGAACCCGCTGCCGCGCTGACGCTTTCCGGTCGGGGCAATGCGATTGCCCCGGCGCTCGCCGGGTTGCGCGCCGCGTGACGCGCGTCGACACCGGCCGTGACACCCGGGCATGTCGCCCGGCGCTTTCGAAGGTGCAGTTCCGCTTCATCCGACGCAGCACCCGGCCAGGCCGCAGGGGGCATATCGCGAGCCGGCCGGTTCACGACAATCACGAACAAGAACGAGGTCGAAATGAACATTCATCGAACCGGATTGCGGCGCGCGTGGCTTCCCGCGCTCGTTGCGGCCGCAACGCTCGCCGCCTGCGGCGGCGACGACGGCGGCAGCGTGGCGGGCGCCTCCGCGCTTGCGCAGGGCCAACAGGAGGGGGCCGCCGCATCGGCGGCTGACAAGCAGTCGCTGGCGTCACGCGTTTCGCCGTCCGGCGTCCCGTACGCCAACTCGGCCAGCGGCGGGCGCTACCGGCCCGTGATCGCGAACGGCCAGGTGCAGCCGTCGCTGTCGGGCGGCACGATCGAGGAGAACGCGTGGGTCGACACGCCGGTCGATTCCGACGGCGACGGCACGCGCGACCGCATCCACGTGCGCATCGTGCGCCCGGCCGAAACCGCGAATGGCGCACGCACGCCCGTCATCGTGCTCGCGAGCCCGTACTACGCCGGGCTTGCCGACAGCCCCGACCACAACGTCGACGTCGAGCTCGACGGCACGCCGCATCCGGCCGCGAACGCATCCGCGTCCGGATCCGCATCGGCGTCCGCGCGCATCATGGCTGCCGCGCCGCAGGTGCGAATGCTGCAACAGGTCGAAGCCGCCGCCGCCGGGCGCTCGTGGATCGAAAGCTACTTCGTGCCGCGCGGCTTCACGATCGTTTATGCGGATTCGCTCGGCACCGCCGGCTCGGACGGCTGCCCGACGATCCTGACGCGCGACGAATCGGTCGCGATGGCGTCGGTGATCCGCTGGCTCGGCCGCGATGCGACCGCGAAGGACGCGAACGGCAAGACGGTCGTCGCGAACTGGTCGACGGGCCACGTCGGCATGTACGGCGTGTCGTACGACGGCACGCTGCCGAAGATGGTCGCGAGCCTGCGCACGCGCGGGCTCGACGCGATCGTGCCGGTCGCCGGGTTGACGAACATGTACGGCTACTACCGCTCGGGCGGGCTCGTGCGTGCGCCGGAGGGCTATCAGGGCGAGGACGTCGACGTCTATATCAAGGCGTTGCTGACGAACGCGCACCCGGAGCGCTGCACGCATCTGATCGATGAAGCGTTGCAGCAGGAAGACCGCAAGACCGGCGACTATTCGCCGTTCTGGGCCGCGCGCGACATCCCGACCGCGTTCGCGGTCGCGCCGGCGCTCGTCGCGCAGGGGCTGACCGACGACAACGTGCGCGTTGACCAGTCGACCTCGTGGTATCTCGCGATGCGGCGCCAGGGCGTGCCGACGCAGCTGTGGCTGCACCGCCTGAAGCACACCGATCCGTCACGCGTGCCGGCGATGGCCGACGCATGGACCGCGGAGGTGAACCGGTGGTTTACGCGCTACCTGATCGGCTATGACAACGGCGTCGAACACGATCCGCGCGCGGTGATCGAGCAGGCGGACGGCAAGCTGCTGAAGGAAGCGGACTGGGCCGCACGTCATGCCACGCCGGTCACGTATTTCGCGGGCGGCGACGGCACGGGCACCGGCACGCTGCTGCGGATGCCGACCGGCGGCCCGCTCGCACGCTTCACCGACGATGCGCGCATTACCGCGCTCACGCTGGCGAACGCGCCGACCGGCGAAAACCGCAGCCGCTTCGAGACCGCGCCGCTCACGGCCGCGACGCGGCTGTCCGGCGCCGCGACCGCACGCGTCAGGCTGACCTTCACGGGTGTGGCCAACGTGACGGCGTTGCTCGTCGACCGCGCGCCGGACGGCACGGCCACGATCGTCACGCGCGCATGGACCGACCCGCGCAACCGCTTGTCCGACTGGCTGTCGGAACCCGTGCTGCCCGGGATGCCGTACGACCTGAAGCTGACGTTCATGCCGCGCGACTACAAGCTGGAGGCCGGCCACCGGCTGAGCCTCGTCGTCCTCTCGAGCGACAACGAGGCGACGCTGCGGCCGACGCCGGGCACGGGCCTGACGCTCGATCCGGCCGGCACGTCGGTCACGGTGCCGCTCGCGTCGGTTTCGTCCTGAGCGCGCTCGCGTGACTCAACGCGGACGGCGACCGGCGTCTTCTCGACGTCGGTCGCCGTCCGCATCGCGTGATCGCCGCAAGACTTGATTCAACCGCGACTCAAACGGGTGTCAGCACCGGCTGCCCCGCGAAATGCCGCGCCGCGTTGTCGAGAAACTGCTGCACCGAACGATCGAGCGCCTCGGGCGACCAGCCGCCCATGTGCGGCGTCAGCACGACGCTGTCGAGATCCGTCAGCGCGCGCGGCGGCTCGGGTTCGCCTTCATACACGTCGAGCCCGGCACCCGCGATGCGCCCTTCGCGCAGCGCATCCGCCAAAGCAGCGGTATCGACGACGCTGCCACGCGACACGTTGACGAGAAAACCGCCGGGGCCGAGCGCATCGAGCACCGCGCGATCGATCAGGTGCCGCGTGTCCGCGCCGCCCGGCGTCGCGACGATCAGGAAATCGGCCCACTGCGCGAGCGCGTCGATCCGGTCGAAATAGCGGTAAGGAACGGGCTTCGCCGACCGGTTGTGATAACCGATCTCGATGTCGAAGCCGGCCGCACGGCGCGCGCACTTCTCGCCGATCTTGCCGAGCCCGACGATGCCGAGCTTCTTGCCCGACACGTTCGGCGGCATCGGCAACCCCTCACGCCACACGCCCGCGCGGGTTTTCGCGTCGAGCCGCACGACGCCGCGCACCGCCGCGAGCAGCAGCGCGAACGCGTGATCGGCGACGCAATCGTCGTTGGTGCCCGCACCCGTGACCACGGTGATGCCGCGCGCCTTCGCATGCGCGACGTCGATGTGCTCGTAGCCGGCGCCCAGCGCGCTGACGAACGTCAGTTGCGGGAGCCGATCGATCTCGGCAGCGGCCAGGCCCGTGCTGCCGTTGGTCAGCACCGCGCGAATCGTGCCGCCGGATTCGGCGATCGCGCGTTCGCGCTCCTCGGGGGTCGGGGCATAACGCACGTCGAACGACGCGGCGATCTCGCGATGCGCGTCGCCGCGCAATGCGATGAGGACCAGCAACTCGGGCTTCATGGCAGGAAGTGTCCGCAGGCGGGAATGGATTTCAGTGTAGCAAGCCCGCGTGACGGATGCGGGTTATCCCCACACGGGCTGTGGACGCGCCGCCGCACGCGGTTTGCCAAAGCCCGTTCAGTCAAGTAACTTTCGGCCTACGCCCCCGCTCTGGAGATTGGCCAATGAAGCTCGCCCTGCCCGCCCGGATCCTGGGCCTCGCGCTCGCCGCCGCCCTCGTCGCGCCCGGCGCGCACGCCGACACGCCCGTCGTGGTGTCGTCGAAGATCGACACCGAAGGCAACCTGCTCGGCAACATCATCGCGCAGGTGCTGAAGGCCCACGGCATCGCCGTCACCGAAAAGATCGCGCTCGGCGCGACGCCGATCGTGCGCAAGGCGCTCACGAGCGGCGAGATCGACATCTACCCCGAATACACGGGCAACGCCGCGTTCTTCTTCAACAAGGCCGACGATCCCGTGTGGAAGGACGCCGCGAAGAGCTACGACACCGCGAAGCAGCTCGACTACGCGGCGAACCATCTCGTCTGGCTCGCGCCGGCGCCCGCGAACAATACGTGGGGCGTCGCCGTGCTCGCGCCCGTCGCACAATCGCAGCATCTGAAGACCTTCTCCGATTTCGGCAAGTGGGTCGCGGGCGGCGGCAAGGTGAAGCTCGCCGCGTCGGCCGAATTCGTGAACAGCGCGTCCGCGCTCCCGTCATTCGAGAAGGCTTATGGCTTCAAGCTGAAGCCCGAGCAGCTCGTCGTGCTGTCCGGCGGCGACACGGCCGCGACGATCAAGGCCGCCGCGAACCAGACCGACGGCGTGAACGCCGCGATGGTCTACGGCACCGACGGCGGCATCGCGTCGAGCGGCCTCGCGGTGCTCGACGACGACAAGCACGTGCAGCCCGTCTATGCGCCGACGCCCGTGATCCGCGAAGCCGTGCTGAAAGCGCATCCGCAGATCGCCGACTACCTGAAGCCGGTGTTCGCGAGCCTCGACCTGAAGACGCTGCAGTCGCTGAACGCGCGTATCCAGATCAACGGCGAGCCGGCAGCCGGCGTCGCGAAAAACTATCTGAAATCGAAGGGCTTCGTTAAATGACCGATCGCGCGGCGGCGTCCGCGCGGCGCGTGACACTCGACAAGGTCGGCATCCTGATCGGTGTCCTGACGATCGTCGCCGTGCTCGGCCTGCCGTTCGCGGTGCTGCGGCCGAACCGGATCGCGGCCGGCACCGACCTGTCGCTGTTCGCCGCGCTGCCCGCCATGCAGGGTGCAGCGCTCGCCGCGCTGTGGATCGTCGGCGCGCTGTGGACGATGACGGCAAGCCGCCCCGCGTGGCGGCTCGCGGCCGGCTGCACGTGGCTCGCGACGCTCGCTTATGCGGTCGGTGCGATCGCGACGCACGTCGTGGCACCCGACGACACGCTTGCGCGCGTGTCGCCCGCCGCCGGGGTCTGGCTGCTGCTGTTCGCGTGGGCGGTGCTCGTCGCCGACGCGCTCGCGCGGCTCTCGTTCGGTCCGTGGCGGCGGCTCGTCGCGCTCGTCGTCGCGATTGCCGCGATATCCGCGCCGCTTGCGAGCGGCTGGTGGGACGGCCTCTCCGTGATGCGCGAATACGCGGTGCGCAGCGACGATTTCTGGAACGAGGCGATCCGGCACGTGTCGCTCGCGGGCGGCTCCGTTGCGGCCGCACTCGTCGCGGGCGTGCCGCTCGGCATCGCTTGCGCACGCGTCGCGGCGGTGCGGACCGTCGCGATGCCCGTGCTCAATATCGTGCAGACGATTCCCAGCATCGCGATGTACGGGCTGATGATGGCACCGCTCGGCGTGCTCGCCGCACACGTGCCGCTCGCGGCCGCGCTCGGCATCCGCGGCATCGGCGTCGCGCCGGCAGTGCTCGCGCTGTTCCTGTATTCGCTGCTGCCGATCGCGTCGAGCGTCGTGGTCGGGCTCGAACAAGTGCCGCCGCACGTGACCGAAGCGGCGCGCGCGATGGGCATGACACGCGCGCAGCGGCTGCTGCGTGTCGATCTCGTGCTCGCGCTGCCGGTGATCCTGAGCGGCGTGCGCATCGTGCTCGTACAGAACATCGGTTTGACCGCGGTCGCCGCGCTGATCGGCGGCGGCGGCTTCGGTACCTTCATTTTCCAGGGGATCGGGCAATCGGCCGCCGATCTCGTGCTGCTCGGCGCGATCCCGACGATCGCGCTCGCACTGGCGGCGGCCGTAGTTTTTGAAGCCGCGACGTCGCTCGCGAAGGGACGTGCAGGATGATCGAGATCGAACGTGCGGGCAAACGCTTCGGCGACGTCGTCGCCGTCGACGACGTCTCGCTGACGATCAAACGCGGCACGATCACCGCGCTCGTCGGCGCATCGGGCAGCGGCAAGTCGACGCTGCTGCGCATGATCAACCGGCTGATCGCACCGACCAGCGGCACGATCCGCATCGACGGCGTCGATACGGCGACCGTCGCGCCCGAGCAGCTGCGGCGCGGCATCGGCTACGCGATCCAGGGCCACGGGCTGTTTCCGCACTGGAGCGTCGCGCGCAACATCGCGACCGTGCCGCGCCTGCTCGGCTGGCCGTCGGATCGCATCGGCGCGCGCGTGAACGAGCTGCTCGAACTGTTCCATCTCGCGCCGGCCGAATTCGCGGACAAGCTGCCGCACGAACTGTCCGGCGGCCAGCAACAGCGCGTCGGCGTCGCGCGCGCGCTCGCGGCCGAGCCCGCGATGCTGCTGATGGACGAGCCGTTCGGCGCGCTCGACCCGATCATTCGCGGCAAGGCGCAGGACGACCTGTTCGCGTTGCAGCGCCGCCTCGGCATCACGGTCGTGATCGTCACGCACGATATCGAGGAAGCGCTGAAGCTCGGCGACACGATCGCGGTGATGGACGGCGGACGGCTGCTGCAGGTCGCGTCGCCGGCCGAGATTCTCGGCAAGCCGACGGCCGGCGTCGTCGAGCAGCTCGTCGCGGGCGTCGACCGGCCGCTGCGCCTGCTTGCGCTGACACCGATCGACGCGGTGGCCGAACCCGGCCATGCCGACGGTGAACCGATCGCCGCGACGCGCACGCTGCGCGATGCGGTGTCCGAACTGTTGTGGCGCGGCGTCGATGCGCTGCCGGTCGACGATGTCGACGGCCGCAACGAACCCGGCGCGCGCCGCATCACGCTCGATGCGATCCGCGCGCACGCGCGGAAGCCCGCATGACGGCGCGCGGCGTGCGGCCGACGCGCTCGGCGTTTCCCGCCTACGCGGCCCGCGCGGCCGCGTTCGCGCTGCTGCTCGTGCTGCTGTTGCGCCCCGTGTGGCTGCAGGGCCTCTTCGCACCGTTCGCCGACAACGGCGCGCCCGTCATCTACGATCGCGCGAGCCTGCTCGACCTCACGCTCGCGCATCTCGGTACGGTCGCGCTGTCGAGCCTGATCGGCACGATCGTCGCGGTCACCGCCGGGATCTTCGTCACGCGGCCGTCCGGCGCGGATTTCCTGCCGGTCGCGCGCAGCGTCGTCGATATCGGCCAGACCTTCCCGCCGGTCGCCGTGCTCGCGCTCGCGGTGCCGGCCGTCGGTTTCGGCTTGAAGCCGGTGCTGATCGCGCTCGTTCTGTACGGACTCCTGCCCGTTTTCGAAAGCACGATCGCCGGGCTCGAAGACGTGCCGCGCGACGTCGTCGACGCCGCGCGCGGAATGGGGATGAGCGGCTGGCAGCAACTGGTGTCGGTTGAACTGCCGCTCGCGTTTCCGGTGATCGTCAACGGGATCCGGCTCGCGGTCGTGATCAATCTCGGCACCGCGACGATCGGCTCGACGGTCGCCGCGCGCGGGCTCGGCGACGTGATCATCGCGGGCCTGCAGACGTCGAATACCGCGTTCGTGCTGCAGGGCGGCCTGATCGTCGGGCTGCTTGCGGTGCTGGTCAGCGATGCGATCGGCGCGATTGCGCGGGTGGCGACCGCGCGGCGCGCGTAAGGTTTGCGGTGCAGCACACTTTAAGCGTGTGTTAAAAAACGTCAGCGCGCGATCGCGTGGCGTTTATCCGGACTACGATGCGTGTCCGCGCAACGATCGCCCCATCGAATCGTTGTGCACCGAAACAAGCCTACATGCCGCTTTCATTCGAGCCGGCGTTCGACAACCCGTGGCCATTGGCCGATATACTATGCGCCTCCCATTTCCCCGCACTTCACCATGCGACGGTTTCTCTCGCTAATCGTGCTTTCGTTCGGCATCGCGCAACAGGCATCGGCGCAACAAGCTCCCGCGCTGCCTGCGTCCGCGCCCGAAGCGATTGCATCGGCACCGGCCGTCGCATCCGCGCCGCTCGCCAACGCCAACGATCAGCCGAACGAAGCAAACCGTCGCATCACGTCCTACCTGACGAAGAAATTCGGTGTCGCGAAGGAACGAGCCGCGAAGCTCGCCGATATCGTGAGCGTCACAGCGACGAAATATTCGCTGCCGCCGGCACTCGTTTACGCCATCATCTCGATCGAATCGCGCTTCCAGGAAAAGGCACGCGGCCAGCATGGCGCGACGGGGCTGATGCAGGTCGTGCCGGCCGCGCACCGCGGCCTGCTGCGCAACGTGAAGGACCTGACGGAGCCGAACGCGAACGTCGAAGCCGGGTCCGCGATCCTGTCGGGCTACGTAAGGGCGGCCGGCGGCAACGTGCAGGCCGGGCTGAAGAGTTATGGCGGTTCGAATGCGTATGCGGCGAAGGTGATGCAGCGCGTCGATTCGTTCCGGTTCGTGCTCGAACCCGACGATGCGAAAACCGCGAACGACACGAAGGCGCGGATGGTGCCGGTCAACGACACGTCGTCGACATCGACGTCGGCTCGCAACACGCAGTAGGCGCGAGCGAGCACGCCCTCCCTTGCGACTTGTCCTGCACATGCGCGACGCAATCCGGCACGCTGCCCGCCTTCTCGTCGTCGCCGCGCTCGCGAGCGGCGCTGCCTCCGCGATCGCCGCGGTCGATTGCGAACAGCAGGGGTCGACGATGGACGCGGTGCGAAACTGCATCCTCGACAACAACAATCAGGAAGTGGAACGCGCGTACCGCACGCTCGAACGCAAGACCCGGCAACGCAACCCCGATGCGGCGAAACAGCTCGCGAAATCGCAGGCGAGCTGGCTCAGCTTCGCGAGCGACACCTGCAACTACGTCAAGGCCGCCAATCCGCAACAGATGATCCCGGACGACGCGTGGATGAACTGCTGGGTCGACTTCAGCCAGGCGCGCGTGCGCATCCTGAAGAAATGGGAAGCGCAGGGGGACGCGCCGCAACCGGCGCAGAAGTGAACGACGGACGAACGTCCGCACACCCGCCCGTCACGCCTGCGCGAAATGCTCGCGCAGAAACTCGATGAAAATCTGCGTCTTCGCGGGCAACAAACGCGTTTCCGTCATCGCATAGACAGGAACGGCCGCGCCTTCCCATTCGGGCAGCACGCGACGCAACCGTCCGGCGGCCACGTCGTCGGCCACCACCGCCTCCGGCACCTGAATGATCCCCGTGTCGTGTACGGCCAGTTGCCGGTTCATGCCGACGCTGTTCACGACGAACCGCCCGTCCACCGGCACCTCGACTTCCCGCACGCCGTCACGCAACGCCCACGTCGCAACGCGCTGCACGCTCAGGCACTGGTGCCGCTTCAGGTCGTCCGGTTCGAGCGGCTCGCCCGCGCGTTCGAGATAGCGCGGCGACGCATACAGTTGATTGCGGAACGTCGCGAGCCGCCGCGCGACGAGCTGCGAATCCGCCGATTCGCCGATGCGGATCGCGACGTCGAACGGCTCGCTCACCAGGTCGACGCGCCGTGACGTCAGCTCGAAATCGAAGGTCAGCCTCGGGTGAAGGTTCGCGAATTCGACGATCAGCGGCGTCAGGTAGATCACCGCGAAATCGACCGGAAACGACGCGCGCAGCACGCCCGCGGGTTCGGCCAGCAGTTCGCCGAGCTGCTCGTGCGCGAGCCGCGCCTCGTCGACGATGCGCTTGCAGCGCTCGAAATACAGCTGCCCGGCCTCCGTGAGCTCGATGCGGCGCGTCGTGCGATGCAGCAGCCGCAATCCGATCGCCTTTTCCAGCGCGCCGATCCGCCGTGACAGCGTCGAATTCGGCATCCCCAGCGCGTCGGCCGCACTGCGAAAGCCCTTCGCCTTCACGACCTCCACGAACAACGCCATGTCGTTCAGCAGTTCCACGCCCACTGCTCCATCAATGGATCAATGTTATCCAAACTACCATATTTATCTCGAAAAGGAAGCAATGGATGATGTGTCCATGGCAGCGAGGCTCGCGCAACGATGCGCGGCCGGCGCCCGATACGGCATCGCCCCGGTGCCGTGACCCGACCCTAGAGGAGCACGCATCATGGACGCACTGTTCACCCCGGCCCGTGTCGGCCGTTACACGCTGCAAAACCGCCTCGTCATGGCGCCGATGACGCGCAGCCGCGCGGCATTCGACGGCACGCCCGGCGAACTGGCTGCCGAGTACTACGCGCAGCGCGCGGGCCTCGGCCTGATCGTCACCGAGGGCACGCAGCCGTCGGACGACGGCCAGGGCTACCTGATGACGCCCGGCATCTACACCGATGCGCACGTCGCCGGCTGGAAGGCGGTCAGCGATCGCGTGCATGCGCACGGCGGCCGTCTTTTCATTCAGCTGATGCATGCAGGGCGCATGTCGCATCCCGACAATACGCCGCATCATCGTCAGGGCGTTGCGCCGTCGGCGATCGCGCCGGGCGTGCCGATGTTCACGGCGACGGGGATGCAGGACATTCCCGCGCCGCGCGCGCTGACGACGGACGAAGTGCGCGACACCGTGAATGATTTCCGCTTCGCCGCGCGCCGCGCGATCGAAGCCGGCGCCGACGGCGTCGAGATCCATGGCGCGAACGGGTATCTGATCCAGCAGTTCTTCGCGCCGAGCGCCAATACGCGCAGCGATGTCTACGGCGGTTCGATCGAGAATCGCGCCCGCTTCGCGATCGAGGTCGCGACGGCGATCGCCGACGAAATCGGCGCGGACCGCACGGCGATCCGCCTGTCGCCGGGCAACACGATGTGGGGCATTGACGAAGGCGCGGAAGGGCCGGATCTGTACCGTTATCTCGCGACGCAGCTCGACCCACTCGGCCTCGCTTACGTGCACGTGATGCACCACGGCGACGATGCGCTGCTGGCCGACCTGCGCGAACGCTGGAGCGGCACGCTGATCCTGAACCGGCCGGGCCGCGCGCGCGACGCGATCGGGACGGATGTCGCAGCGGGCATTGCCGATCTCGAAGCCTACGGGCAGATGGTGCTCGCCAATCCGGATTTCGTCACGCGGCTGAAGACGGGCGCGCCGATGAACGACGCGCAACACGCGACGTACTTCGGCGGCGATGCGCGCGGGTATGTCGACTATCCGGCGCTGAGCGGCACGGCTGCGGCGTAACGCATTCGCATAGGGCGGTCGCTGCGACACGCTGAATCGGGTGTCGCAGCGTCGCCCGTTAATCGCCCGATATCAAAGAAGGTCGACGTTTACCTTGGAAATCATGGGAGCAATACGCAACGTACGGTCGGCCTGAGCACACACGTACTCCGAAATATTGCGCACCCAGGCACGCTCCTCGCCTGCATACACGCCGGACTCCGCCAACTCGGGAGCCAGCTTCCTCGCCAGCGTCGCCATCTTTGTCAATTCACGTGCGACGAACGACGGCCGGATTTGCGCACGATGCGCAAAATCCGCCAGCGCAAAAGCGGTCAGTTCCTCCGTTCGGAAAACATCCCCGAAAGCCATCGCCATATCCTGGACATACGCGTCACCGTACACGTTGACGCAAACGAGATCGTAGAGCGGCGCCGGATCCAGACCGCCGCTGCTGACGAAAAACGAAATATTCTTGCCGTGCGCGTCGCTGTTGCCGATCAGCAATTGCAGCAGCGCCCAGCGAAGCATCGCTGCGCGGGCAACCGCTGGAGTCTCGAGACTCGGCGTCAACGAAAACAGCTTCTCGAAGCTCACGCCCTCGCGAATATTACGCACGTCCGCATTGTTGCCGAGGTTGCGTTCGTACTTGAGCGTCGCCGGCAAATCCAGCGCCTGGCATCCGTCGATGATATGGAGACGCCGCACCGCGCGGACGCGTTGCGGATCGTCCGGTTCGGTCGTCACGATTCGGTCGAATCGTTCGATGAGCAGAATGGGTTCCGGGATGCGCCGAATCTCGACATGTGCCACCGGCAATCCCATTCGGGCGGCCAGTGTCATGCAGAAATGCTCGTTCGCAACCATGAACGGAGCATGCGGGTTTTGGGACTCGGGCTTGAGAATATGCGTGCTGCTGAGCGCCCCCTCGACGAGCGCGAATTGCTCGCCCTCGACCAGTACCTGTAGCTTGTCCTGGTGGCCTGCAATCGACAGCCGGACCTGATCGTCCCAGACGGGAAACGGAATCGCATCACGTTTGCGAATGCGATCGGTCAACTCTTCCGCGGATATCACGCGCCGCACGGATTCGAGGGCCTCCGGCGCCTGCGCATCGGCATCGTCGTCCGGGAAGAAACTCAACGCGCCGACAGGCTCCTTCCCGAGCATTCGGATCAAACCGAACACATTGTCCTTCGATATCTGATACATCGCCGCGGCCACTTCGAGCGCGCGGCCCTCGGGCAGCAGGTTGCCGATGAAGCGCTGGACCGCGCCGGCAGGTAGCGGGCCACCGTCGAGCGGAATGCACGGCGACAACGCAAACGCGTCGGCGCGCGCCTGCCACGCCGGATCGTACGAAAAGCCGTAATCGTCCCGGCGGGCATCGTAAGTCAACTGACCGACAGGCGTGGCGTTGGTCGAAATGGCCAGGCGATGAACCATCAGGCGCCCTCCTGCGACTCCGCCGACACGGCCTGCGCCGCCATGTGCTCGTGCAACGCCTTGCGGGCCACCGGCACTTCGCGTTTCGGCACGACGAGCAGATTGAGACCGAAGCCGTCGAGCACCTTGAACAATTTGTCGAGGCTCACTGCGCGGCCGTTTTCCAGCCGCGACAGCACGTCTTTGGAGACACCGAGCATATCGGCCGCGTCGTCGATGCGCATTCGGCTCTGCGCCCGCCGATTGCGGACGAGCGCCCCCAGCGTTGCCAGATCCAGTGCAAGCGGGTCAGGGGTCGCGATCGGATGCGGTAAGGTGCGGGCCATAATTCCGGAATTTCAGGAACAAAGTGCTGTCAGTCACGCTCGACAGCATAGTTACGAGAATACCGGAATTATACTCACGCAAACACGAAACGGCGAATTATTCCGATATTTCAGGAATAATAGCGAATGTGGTCGCTACTGACACATTGTTCTTATATTTCAGGAATTAATTCGAGCGGCAAGCTACACCGCCCGATTGGAACCGACCGACGTCCCTCCGCCGTTTCCGTCGATCGATTCTCCGACCCGCCCCGCTCAAATCTGCCCTGCCGCCCCCGTCCACCGCAAATAATCCCCACGCGTCCAGTCGAGCGACACGCCGACGCGCTTCGTACCGGGCCGGATCTTCGGCTTGTACACCGACAGCGTCAGCGACTCCAGCGCCGGCCATTCGCGGAACGACAGCACCGCGATATCGGCAACGAGCGTCTCCAGCAGCCGCGTATGCGGCTTGTGCGACAGGAACGCCGCGACGCGCGCGCAATAGCCGTCGTAATCGATCCACTCGCCCTGCTCGCTCGGCTCGCAGCGATACCCGAGCCGCGCATCGATCACGATCGGCTGCGGCGCTTCATGCTCGTGCGCGTGAATGCCGATCCGCGCAGGCACCTTCAGTTCGTCGACGAACACGCTCCAGCCGCGCCCGCGCAGGCGCGGCGCGTCGATCGCCACGAACGGTTCGTCGAACGGCTTCATGACGCGAGCGGCGCGGCCGCGTCGAGCATGATGCGCACGAAGTAGTCGGCGAAGCTGCGGCGCAGGACGATCTCGAACGCATCGTCGCCGGTCGGGATCAGCACGATCGACGTCTTGAAGTAGTGCGACTGCGCGCACTGACCCGGCTTGAACGCACGCGGATGGAAATCGAGCGGGCAGCCGCGTGCAAGCACGTCGCGCACGCGTTCGCCGCTGATCTCGACCACCGTATAGCCGCTGCCGACATCGACGGCCGCCGCATACGAACCCTGCACGGCCTCCGCGAGCCTGGCCTCGAGCACGCCGGCCTGCACGGGGCCGTTCGAGCGCACCAGCCATTCGTCGGGACCGAGCCACAGCACGTCGTACTCGGCGCCGCGCACGATCGTGTTCGGCTCCGCGGGCGGCCGGCAGCCGACCACGCGCTCGAACGCGGCGACGAACGCCGGATCGCTCAACTCGCCACGCACGTTGACGAGATCGAGGAACGGCCGCTCGCGCAGCGCGAACTTCTTCGACGCGCGCGCCTGGTGCGTCTTCAGCACGTCGGCCGCGCCGACGAACGGCGATTCAAGCGTCACGCCGCCCGCGCCCGCCACCTGCGTCTGGTTTCTCGTTTCATTCCACATGCTGACGCACCCCTTCGGTATCGTAGAAAACCGGGCTCGAGATCTTCGCGGTGATGCGCTTGCCGTTGGCCAGCGGAATCACGACGCTCTCGCCCATCTTGTTCAGGCCGCCCTTCACCACCGCGAGCGCGATCGAGCGCTTCAGGATCGGGCTGTAGTAGCTCGACGTCACGTGGCCGATCATCGGCGTCGGATCGACCGCCGACACCTGCGTGTCCTTCGCGACGATCTGCGCGCCTTCCGGCAGCACGACCTGCTCGTCCTCGGTCAGCAGGCCGACGAACTGCTTGCGGCCTTCCTTCGCGGTGTCCGAGCGCGCCAGCGAGCGCTTGCCGAGGAAGTCCTTCGACTTCGCGACGAGCCCGCCCATCCCGAGGTCGTACGGCGTGACCGAACCGTCGGTGTCCTGCCCGACGATGATGTAGCCCTTCTCCGCGCGCAGCACGTGCATCGTCTCGGTGCCGTACGGCGTGATGTCGAACTCGGCGCCCGCGGCCATCAGCGCTTCCCACACCGCGCGGCCCGCATTCGCCGGCACGTTCAATTCATAGGCCAGCTCGCCCGAGAAGCTGATCCGCATCACACGCGCCTTCGCGCCCGCAACGGTGCCGTTCCGGTAGCTCATGAACGGGAACGCTTCGTTGCCGAAGTCGATGTCCTGGCACACCTTCTGTACGACCTTGCGGCTCTTCGGGCCGACCACCGCGAACGTCGCCCAGTGATCGGTGACGGACGACAGCCGCACCTTCATGTCGGGCCATTCGGTCTGCAGCCAGCGTTCGAGCCACGTGAGCACGCGCGCCGCGCCGCCCGTCGTGGTCGTCATCATGAAATGCTGGTCGGCGAGGCGCACCGTCACGCCGTCGTCGAACACCATCCCGTTCTCGTCGAGCATCAGCCCGTAGCGGCACTTGCCGATTTCGAGCTTGTTCCACGGGTTCGTGTACATCCAGTTCAGCAGCTTGACCGCATCGGGGCCCTGGATGTCGATCTTGCCGAGCGTCGATGCATCGAGGATGCCGACGCTGTTGCGCACCGCGAGGCATTCGCGCTTCACGGCCGCATGCAGATCCTCGCCGTTCTTCGGGAAATACCACGGCCGCTTCCAGTTGCCGACGTCCTCGAACAGCGCGCCGTGCTCGACGTGCCATTCATGCACGCAGGTCTTGCGAATCGGGTCGAGGAAATCGCCGAGCTCGCGGCCCGCGAACGCGCCGAACGTCACCGGCGTGTAGTTCGGGCGGAACGTCGTCGTGCCCGTTTCCGGAATCGTCTTGCCGAGCGCCTGCGCGAGGATCGCCATCCCGTTGATGTTGCCGAGCTTGCCCTGGTCGGTGCCGAAGCCCATCGCCGTGTAGCGCTTCACGTGCTCGACCGACTCGAAGCCTTCGCGCGCGGCGAGCAGGATGTCGGCGGCCGACACGTCGTTCTGGAAATCGACGAACTGCTTCGGCCCGCGCGCCGCGCCCTCGCGGCTGCCGACGAGCCACAGCGGCTGCAGTGCACCTTCGACGGTTTCGGCAACCTGCGGCGCGACCGGGCGCTGCGCGGCCGTGAAGCCCGCCGCCTTCGCCGCTTCCGCGCCTGCATCGACCGCAAGCCGCAGCGCGCGCGCCAGGCCGAATTCGCCCGCCGCCGCACCGATGCTCGCCTCCGCCTGCACGGGCTTGCCCGGCAGGAAGCACGCCTTCTCGTCGTTCCAGCAGGCCTTGCCACCCGACTGCGCGAACAGGTGCAGCACGGGGCTGAAGCCGCCCGACATCGCGACGAGATCGCACGGCAGTGTCTGCAGCTTGCCGCCCACCTGGCCGTTGGTGATGGACGCGACGTCGACCGACGCCACGCGCCACTTGCCCGACGCAGCCGTCACGACCGCGCCGCTCATCACCGTCACGCCCTGCCGCTTGGCAGCGGCCGGCAGCGCGCCGTTCGACGATGCGCGCGAATCGACGACCGTCACCTTCGCGCCGCATGCCTTCAGGTCGAGCGCGGCCTGGTACGCGCGGTCGTTGTTCGTGAACACGACCGCATTGCGGCCCGGCAGCACGCCGAAGCGATGCACGTAGGTGGACACGGCGGACGCGAGCATCACGCCCGGCAGGTCGTTGTTGCCGAACACGATCGGACGCTCGTGCGCGCCGGTCGCGAGGATCACGCGCTTCGCGCGGACCTTCCACAGCAGTTCGCGCGTGCCCTTGCGCATCGACACCGGCAGGTGATCGGTCAGGCGCTGCGTGACCGTCACGAGGTTGTGGTCCTGGTAGCCGAACGCGGTGCTGCGCGACAGGATCGTCACGTCAGGCAGCTTGCGCAGCTCGGCCTCGATTTTCTCGACCCACTGCAGCGCGGGCTTCGCGTCGATCTCGGCGCGGCACGACAGCAGGCTGCCGCCGAGTTCGCGCTGATCGTCGACGAGGATCACGCGCGCACCGGCCACGGCCGCCGCATGCGCGGCCGCGAGACCCGACGGGCCGCCGCCGACGACGAGCACGTCGCAATGCGCGTAGCACTTGTCGTAGCGATCGGCGTCGAGCACTTCAGGGGCCTTGCCGAGACCGGCCGCCTCGCGGATCTTCTCTTCGTACTTCGGCCACATCTTGCGCGGCCACATGAAGGTCTTGTAATAGAAGCCGGCCGGCAGGAAGCGCGAGAACTTCTGGTTGATCGCGTACTTGTCGTTCTCGAGCGTCGGCTCGGCGTTCACGCTCGTCGCGACGAGCCCCTGGTACAGCTCGATTTCGGTCGCGCGCGCGTTCGGCACGGTGTACGGGCCCGATTCGAGCTGCACGACGGCATTCGGTTCCGCGACGTCCGCCGTCACGATCCCGCGCGGGCGGTGGTACTTGAAGCTGCGCGCGACGAAGTGCACGCCGTTCGCGAGCAGCGCGGACGCGAGCGTGTCGCCCTGGAAGCCCTGGTACGTGCGGCCGTTGAACGTGAAGGTCAACGGAATCGCGCGATTGATGCGGCCACCGGTGCCGAGACGGTCTTTCTGGCTCATTTGCTCGTGCCCTCTTCGTGTGCGTTGCCGGCAGCTGCGCCACTGATGGCAGCCCCACCGAACTTTTCGTAGCCCTTGATATCGTAGGTCACCGTGTCGCGCGTGGCCTTGAACCAGCGGCGGCAACCCTGCGCATGCAGCCATTGCTCCTTGTGCAGCCCGCGCTTGTTCTCGCGCATGAACACGTATTCGCCCCACTCGCGGTCGGTCATGTTCTCGTTATTGACCGGGCGCACGATGTCGGCTTCGCCGCCGCACGAGAACTCGGATTCGGCGCGCGGCCCGCACCACGGACATTCGATCAGCAACATGTTTCTTTCTCCAATGGTCGGGTTAGTGCGCCACGGCGGCAGCGCCGTGCTCGTCGATCAGGTGGCCCGTGTAGAAGCGGTCGAGCGCGAACGGCGCGTTCAGCGGATGCGGTTCGTCGCGGGCGATCGTGTGCGCGAACACCCAGCCCGAGCCGGGCGTCGCCTTGAAGCCGCCGGTGCCCCAGCCGCAGTTGAAATAGAGGCCCTTCACGTCGGTCTTGGTGATGATCGGGCACGCGTCCGGCGACACGTCGACGATGCCGCCCCACTGGCGGTTCATCCGCACGCGCGAGAACACCGGGAACATCTCGACGATCGCCTGCAGCGTGCTTTCGATGATGTGGAAGCTGCCGCGCTGGCCGAAGCCCGTGTACTGGTCGATGCCCGCGCCGATCACGAGGTCGCCCTTGTCGGACTGGCTGATGTACGCGTGCACCGCGTTCGACATGATCACCGAGTTGACGACCGGCTTGATCGGCTCGGACACCAGCGCCTGCAGCGGGTGGCTCTCGATCGGCAAGCGCACGCCGGCCATGTCGGCGAGCGTCGTCGTGTTGCCGGCCGCGACCACCGCGACCTTCTTCGCCTTGATGAAGCCCTTCACCGTATCGACGCCGACCACCGCACCGCCTTCGCGACGAATGCCCGTCACCTGGCAGTTCTGGATGATGTCGACGCCGGCGCGGTCCGCGCCGCGCGCGAAGCCCCAGGCCACCGCATCGTGACGCGCGACGCCCGCGCGGCGCTGGATCGATGCGCCGAGCACCGGGTAGCGGCTGTTCAGGTTGATGGTCGGCTCGATTTCCTTGATCTGCTCGGGCGTCAGGAACTCGGCGTCGACGCCGTTCAGCCGGTTCGCGTTCACGCGGCGCTCGGTGTCACGCACGTCCTGCAGCGTGTGCGCGAGGTTCATCACGCCGCGCTGGCTGAACATCACGTTGTAGTTCAGGTCCTGCGACAGCCCTTCCCACAGCTTCATCGCCTTCTCGTACAGCGCGGCCGATTCGTCCCACAGATAGTTCGAGCGCACGATCGTCGTGTTGCGCGCGGTGTTGCCGCCGCCGATCCAGCCCTTCTCGAGGATCGCGACGTTCGTGATCCCGTGTTCCTTCGCGAGGTAGTACGCGGTCGCGAGGCCGTGGCCGCCGCCGCCGACGATCACGACGTCGTATTCCTTCTTCGGTTCCGGGCTCTTCCACTGCTTTTCCCAGTTCTCGTGATACGAGAGGCCGTTGCGGAACAGGCTGAATATCGAGTAGCGGCTCATGATGATTGACCCTTCGTTAGCATTCGATGACGTTCACGGCGAGACCGCCGCGCGACGTTTCCTTGTATTTCGTCTTCATGTCGGCACCGGTCTCGCGCATCGTCTTGATCACGGAATCGAGCGACACGTAGTGCTGGCCGTTGCCCTTGAGCGCCATGCGCGACGCGTTCAGCGCCTTGATCGCGCCCATCGCGTTGCGTTCGATGCACGGGATCTGCACGAGCCCGCCGACGGGGTCGCAGGTCATCCCGAGGTTGTGCTCCATGCCGATCTCGGCGGCATTCTCGACCTGGTCGGGCGTGCCGCCCATCACGGCCGCGAGTGCCGCGGCGGCCATCGAACACGCGACGCCCACTTCGCCCTGGCAGCCGACTTCCGCGCCGGAGATCGACGCGGTTTCCTTGTAGATGATTCCGATCGCCGCGGCCGTCAGCAGGAATTCGACGATGCCGGCTTCGTTCGAGCCCGGTACGAATTTCACGTAGTAGTGCAGCACCGCGGGAATCACGCCGGCCGCGCCATTGGTCGGCGCGGTCACGACGCGCCCGCCCGCCGCGTTCTCCTCGTTGACGGCCATCGCGTACAGGTTGACCCAGTCGAGCATCGACAATGGGTCGCGCAGCGACTCTTCCGAACGCGCGCGCAGGCGGCCGTTCAGCTCGGCCGCGCGGCGCTTCACGCGCATCGGGCCCGGCAGCTCGCCCTCGACCTTGCAGCCGCGTTCGACGCACGCGGCCATCGTGCGCCAGATCGCGAGCAGCCCGGCGCGCACTTCGTCGGCGGGGCGCAGCGCGGATTCGTTGCGCAGCATCAGCTCGGCGATCGACAGCCCGTGTTCGCGGCACTGCCGCATCAGGTCGTCGCCGGTGCGGAACGGATACGGCACCTCGACCGCCGCGCGCACGCCGTTCACGCGATCGCCGTCGCGGTTCACGACGAAACCGCCGCCGACCGAGTAATACTCTTTCTCGACCAGCAGCTGGCCGTGTTCGTCGAACGCCTGGAAGCGCATCCCGTTCGGGTGCACGATGCTCGTGCCGCTCATCAGCTTGCGATAGAAGCCGATGTGCTCCTTTTCCTCGAAGCGGACCGTCTGCTTGCCGAGCAGCGACAGCGACTTCTCCGCGCGGATCGCGGCGAGCCGCGGCTCGATCAGGTCGGGATCGATCGTGTCGGGCAGGTGGCCCTCGAGGCCGAGCAGCACGGCCTTGTCGGTGCCGTGGCCCTTGCCGGTCGCGCCGAGCGAGCCGTACAGCTCGATCCGCACGCGGCGCACGAAGCCGAGCAGGTTCGCGTCCTCGACGTGCGACGCGAAGCGGCACGCGGCGATCATCGGGCCGACCGTATGCGAACTGGACGGGCCGATACCGATCTTGAACAGGTCGAACGCGCTGACGTTCATCTGGCTGCCTTTGCGCTTTCACGCGTTGAGTGACGTTGATTGGACGCCAGTACACCAAAGCGTAAAATTGGCCGATAGAACAAAAACGGCATCGACGTGGGATACCGCCGCCAAGCACCGTGCCGGCCGGCCCGAAAGTGCGTTTTGGCGATGGTTCGCGACGGAAAACCACAAGTCCGGCCCGGGCCGATCGGCGACGCTGGCTTCATCCGCGCCGCCTCGGCAGCCGTACCCGCAAACAGAGTGAAACGAGTGAGACCGCCTGCCCGGCGTGACGAGATTGGCCGCGATGACACCCGACGTACCCGCTTCCCCCCTTGCAGAACCCGCGCCGCGGCGCATCCGCTTCGGCATCGTGCTGCTGCCGAACTTCACGCTGACGGCCTTCTCGGGCTTCGTCGACATGCTGCGGCTGTCGGCCGACGACGGCGACTACAGCAAGCCCGTGCGCTGCGCGTGGAGCGTGATCGGCGAGACCCTCGCGCCGGTGCGCGCGAGTTGCGGGATCCAGATCACACCGTGGGAAACGTTCGAAGCGGCCGAACCGTTCGACTACGTGGTCGTGGTCGGCGGGTTGCTGCATTCGGGGCCGCAAGCCGGCGCTGAAACGCTCGATTTCATCCGCCGCGCGGCGACGGGCGGCGCGACGGTCGTCGGCATCTGCACCGGCGTGTTCACGCTGATGCGCGCCGGCGTGCTCGACGGCTACCGCACCTGCGTGAGCTGGTTCCACTACTGGGATTTCATCGAACGCTTTCCGAACGCCGATCCCGACCTCCTGATCGCCGACCGGCTGTTCGTGATCGACCGCCGCCGGATCACCTGTTCGGGCGGCCGCGCGTCGATCGACGTCGCCGCCGCGATCCTGCTGCGCCATTTCGATCACGCGACCGTGCAGAAGGCGCTGCGCATCCTGCTCGTCGGCGAGATGCAGAAAGGCAATGCGCCGCAGCCGCATCCGCCGGGCCTCGAACCGGCGACGCACCCGAAGGTCAAGCGCGCGATTCTCCTGATGGAACAGCATGTCGGGCGCACGCTGCCGCTCGAGGAGCTCGCGTGCAAGCTCGACCTGTCGACGCGGCAGCTCGAGCGGCTGTTCAAGGCCGAGACGGGCAAGAGCCCGCAGGCGTTCGCGAAGCAGGTGCGGCTGCGCACCGCCGCGTGGCTGCTGACGAGTTCGGACCGGACCGTCGCCGATATCGCGTCGAGCTGCGGGTTCGCCGATGCATCGCACCTCGGGCGCGAATTCCGCAAGCAGTTCGGCGTGCCGCCGGCGGCCTATCGGGAGCGTGGCGGTGAAGTCGTGGAAGCCGGCGACGCGCCGGACGCGGCGGCCGACCCCGTCGAGGACATCGCCGACTGACGGCCGCGGGCACCTGCCCCCTTTCCGATCGACCGTGGAACGACACACGATCGCGTCGATTTCGGCGCCAATGGAACCGGTACCAGATGATTTGACCGACGTTGGCCACCGTTAACCGAGGGTTATCCCGGATGCTGATGCACATTCAAATTTGTATGATGACCACATCACCTTACAAACCAGAGCATCATGTTCGAGAAAATTCCCGCCCGTGCGATGAGCGACCATGTCGCGCAGCAACTGCTCAAGCAGATCGAAGTCGGCAGTTTCTCGGCCAGCGGCAAGCTGCCGACCGAAGCCGTGCTCGCGCAGGAATTCGGCGTGAGCCGCACCGTGATCCGCGAGGCGATCTCGCGGCTGAAGAACGAAGGCGTGGTCGAGCCGCGCCAGGGCAGCGGCGTGTTCGTGAACCAGCACGGCGCGATCCGGCCGCTGCGGATCGACTACGCGGAAGCCGTCGAGGCGAGCTCGCTGCCGCACCTGCTCGCGGTGCGCCGCGCGATCGAGGCTGAAGTCGCGGCCGAAGCCGCGCTGCACCACACCGCCGACGACATGGCCGACATCGACGACGCACTGCGCAAGATCGACGATGCGGTGGCCGAAGGGCGCGACGGCGTCGCGGAAGACGTCGCATTCCACCGCACGATCGCGGCCGTCACCGGCAACCCGTATTTCCTGAAGACGCTGCAGTTCCTGAACCAGTACCTCGAAGCCGGCGTGAAGGTCACGCGGCGCAACGAAGCGACGCGCGAGGACTTCTCGCGCCAGGTGCGCGAGGAACACGCCGCGATCGCCGACGCGATCCGTGCGCGCGACCCAATGGCGGCGCGCAACGCGGCGCGCACGCACATGTACAACGCTGCCCGCCGTCTCGCGGAAGCCGGCATCTGCTGAAGCCGGCGGCCGCCGCCGAACCCGGCGCCGCCGTTGTCCCGAACCTCCCCCCGAATCGATCAAGGTTGACCATGTCACGAAATGTTGGAGTCATCGGCCTCGGCGCGATGGGCCTCGGCGTCGCCCGCTCGCTGCTGCGCGCAGGCTTGCGCGTGCACGCGTGCGACGTGCGCGACACCGTGCTGCAGGCGTTCGCCGCCGAAGGCGGCATCGCCTGCGCGACACCGGCCGAACTCGGCGCGCAGTGCGACGTCGTCGTCACGCTCGTCGTCAATGCCGCGCAGACCGAAACGGTGCTGTTCGGCGAGCACGGCGCGGTCGCGGCGATGAAGCCCGGCGGCGTCGTGATCGCGAGCGCGACGGTCGCGCCCGAATTCGCGGTCGCGCTCGGCGCGCGGATCGAGGCCGCCGGCCTGCAGATGCTCGATGCGCCCGTGTCGGGCGGCGCCGCGCGCGCGGCGTCCGGCGAGATGACGATGATGACGTCGGGCCCGGCCGCCGCGTACGCGGGCTGCGAGGACGTGCTCGCCGCGATCGCCGGCAAGGTCTATCGCCTCGGCGACGCGCACGGCATCGGCTCGAAAGTGAAGATCATCAACCAGCTGCTGGCCGGCGTGCATATCGCGGCGGCGGCCGAGGCGATGGCGCTGGGCCTGCGCGAAGGCGTCGATGTCGACGCGCTGTACGACGTGATCACGCACAGCGCCGGCAATTCGTGGATGTTCGAGAACCGCGTGCCGCACATCCTGAACGGCGACTACACGCCGCTGTCGGCCGTCGACATCTTCGTGAAGGATCTCGGCCTCGTGCTCGATACCGCACGCCGCAGCAAGTTCCCGCTGCCGCTGTCGGCCACCGCGCACCAGATGTTCATGAGCGCGTCGAGCGCCGGCCACGGCGGCGAGGACGATTCCGCCGTGATCAAGACTTTCCCCGGCATCACGCTGCCGCCCGCCCGCTGATTCGAACGACGTTCCCGCCATGACCGCTTCCGCTTCCCGTCCCCTGCTCGGCTGCATCGCCGACGATTTCACCGGTGCGACCGATCTCGCGAACATGCTCGTCAAGAGCGGCATGCGCACCGTGCAGACGATCGGCATGCCCGCCGACGGCGCCGCGCTCGACGCCGACGCGATCGTCGTCGCGCTGAAGTCGCGCACGATCCCCGCGGCCGACGCCGTCGCGCAATCGCTCGCCGCATACGAATGGTTGCGCGCGCAAGGGTGCCGGCAGTTCTTCTTCAAGTACTGCTCGACATTCGACTCGACCGACGCGGGCAACATCGGGCCCGTCGCCGACGCGCTGCTCGACGCGGCCGGCGGCGGTTTCTCGATCGCGTGCCCGGCATTCCCCGAGAACGGCCGCACGATCTATCGCGGCCACCTGTTCGTCGGCGACGTGCTGCTGAACGAATCGGGGATGGAGAACCATCCGCTCACGCCGATGCAGGACGCGAACCTCGTGCGCGTGCTGCAACGCCAGACGAAGTCGCCGGTCGGCCTGATCCGCTACGACACGATCGCGCTGGGCGCGGCCGCCGTGCGCGCGCGGATCGACCAGCTGCGCGCGGAAGGCGCGCGCTTCGCGATCGCCGACGCGCTGTCGGACCGCGATCTCTACGTACTCGGCGAAGCGTGCGCGGGCCTGCCGCTCGTCACCGGCGGCTCGGGCGTTGCGCTCGGCCTGCCCGCGAATTTCCGCCGCGCGGAATTGCTGCCCGAGCGCGACAACGCGGCCGCGCTGCCGCGCATCGACGGGCTGTCGGCCGTGCTCGCCGGCAGCGCGTCGAAAGCGACCAACGCGCAGGTCGCCGCATGGCGCGCGACGCGGCCGAGCTTCCGTATCGATCCGCTCGCGGCGTCGCGCGGCGAGCCGGTCGTCGATCAGGCGCTGGCCTTTGCGCGCTCGCACCTGCCGCAGCCCGTGCTGATCTACGCGACCGCGACGCCCGACGAAGTGAAGGCCGTGCAGCAAGCGCTCGGCGTCGAGGCGGCCGGCCATCTCGTCGAAAGCACGCTCGCGGCGATCGCGCGCGGCCTGCGTGAACTCGGCGTACGCAAGTTCGTCGTCGCCGGCGGCGAAACGTCCGGCGCGGTCGTGCAGGCGCTCGACGTGAAATCACTGCAAATCGGCGCGCAGATCGATCCCGGCGTGCCGGCCACGCTCACCATCGACGCGCGGCCGCTCGGCCTCGCGCTGAAATCCGGCAACTTCGGCACGACGGACTTTTTCGACAAGGCGCTGCGCGCACTGGACGGAGCCGCACGATGAGCCACGAAGCAAAACTGCGCGAAGAAATCTGCGTCGTCGGCGCGAGCCTGTACGCGCGCGGCCACGCGGTGGGCAGCGCCGGCAACATCAGCGCACGCCTGCCCGACGGCTGGCTGATCACGCCGACCGATGCGTGCCTCGGCCGGCTCGACCCGAACGATATCGCGAAGGTCGGCGTCGACGGCCAGCCCGTATCGGGCGGCAAGCCGTCGAAGACACTCGCGCTGCATCGCGGCATCTACGCGCGCAATGCCGACGCAAACGGCGTCGTCCACACGCATTCGACGCACCTCGTCGCGCTGACGCTCGCGGGCGTATGGCGAGACACCGACGTGCTGCCGCCGATCACGCCGTACTACGTGATGAAGGTCGGCCACATTCCGCTGATCCGTTATCGCCGCCCCGGCGACCCCGACGTCGCGGCCGAAGTCGCGGCGCTCGCCGACCAGGTGCGCGGCGTGCTGCTCGACCGCCTCGGCCCGGTGATGTGGGGGCCGTCGGTATCGCACGCGTCGTATGCGCTCGAGGAGCTCGAGGAAACGGCACGGCTGTGGCTGATGACGAACCCGAAACCCGAGCCGCTTTCCGACGCGGCGCTCGACGCACTGCGCGAGACTTTCGGCGCGCGCTGGTAACGCGTCGCATACCGATTCCCATGCCCGCCGTGTGCGCGGGCCCTTCCGTCAGCACACACAAACGATCCGGCGGCCTACGCGCCGCCGGCACACGACATCATTGGAGACGACGATGACTGCTCTCGACGCGGCCGCAAGCCGCTCGCCCGCCGCGCCCGCCCACTCGGCCGAACTCGACCGCACCTACAAGAAAGTGTTCTGGCGCATCGTGCCGTTCCTGATGCTCTGCTACGTGGTCGCGTATCTCGATCGCGTGAACGTCGGCTTCGCGAAGCTGCAGATGTCGCAGGATCTCGCGTTCAGCGAAACCGTGTTCGGGCTCGGCGCGGGCATCTTCTTCCTCGGCTATTTCCTGTTCGAACTGCCGAGCAACCTGCTGATGCACCGCCTCGGCGCGCGTATCTGGATCGCGCGGATCATGATCACGTGGGGCCTGCTGTCCGCGTTGTTCGCGTTCGTGAAGACGCCGACGCAGTTCTACGTGCTGCGCTTCCTGCTCGGTCTCGCGGAAGCCGGTTTTTATCCCGGCGTGATCCTGTACCTCACGTACTGGTTCCCGTCGCATCGCCGCGCGAAGATCATCGCGGTGTTCATGTCCGCGATTCCCGTGTCGGGCATCTTCGGCAACCCGCTGTCGGGCTGGATCATGGAGCGCTTCCACGGCGGCTCGGGTTTCCACGGCTGGCAATGGATGTTCATGATCGAGGCCGTGCCGGCCGTGCTCATCGGTATCGCGACGATCCTGTATCTCGACAACAGCATCCGCGGCGCGAAGTGGCTCGACGAGCGCGAGAAACAGCTGCTCGAAGACGAAATCGCCGCGCAGCCGCAGGAACAGGGTAAGCACGGCCACTCGCTGAAGGCCGTGTTCTCGGACCCGCGCATGTGGTGGATGTCGCTGATCTACTTCGCGTTCGTCACGGGCCAGTACGGGCTCACGTTCTGGATGCCGACGCTCGTGAAATCGACCGGCATCACCGATACGCTGCAGATCGGCCTGCTGTCCGCGATCCCGTTCCTCGTCGCGATCGTCGTGATGAACCTGTTCGGCCACAGCGCGGACAAGCGCCGCGAACGCCGCTGGCACCTGATCGTGCCGGCGCTGATGGGCGCGGTCGGGTTTGCGGTCGCCGCGTCGTACTCGCACAATACGGCGGTGTCGATCGTGTTCCTGTCGCTCGCGGCGGGCGGCGTGCTGACCTGCGCGCCGCTGTTCTGGTCGCTGCCGACCGCGTTCCTCGCGGGCTCCGCGGCCGCCGCCGGAATTGCCATCATCAACTCGGTCGGCAACCTCGCCGGTTTTGCGAGCCCGTACGTGATCGGCTACCTGAAGGACGTCACGCACAGCACGTCGTCCGGCATGTACGTGCTGGCGGCCATGCTCGTGATCGGCGCGATCGCCGTGTGGCTCACGCCCGCGAAACTCGTGAACCGCTGAGCCGCTGAACCACCTAGCCGCCATTCGACGCGGGGCGCCTGCCGCCCCGCCCCATTCATTCACAGGACCGCTGCCATGCCACGCTTCGCCGCCAACCTCTCGATGATGTACAACGAGCACGCGTTCCTCGAACGCTTCGCCGCTGCCGCCTACGACGGCTTCAAGGCCGTCGAGTACCTGTTCCCGTACGACTTCGCCGCCGAGGACATCCGCGCGCGCCTCGACACGCACAACCTCGAACAGGCGCTGTTCAACGCGCCGCCCGGCGACTGGGCCGCGGGCGAACGCGGCATCGCGGCGCTGCCGGGCCGCGAGGACGAGTTCCGCCGCGGCATCGACCAGGCGCTCGACTATGCGCGCGTGCTCGGCAACCGGAAGCTGCACGTGATGGCCGGCATGGTCGCGCCGGGCGCCGACCGCGCGCGCCATCGCGACACCTACCTGTCGAACCTGCGGCATGCGGCACAGGCCGCCGCCGCGCACGGCGTCACGATCCTGATCGAGCCGATCAACCAGCGCGACATGCCCGGTTATTTCCTGAGCCGCCAGGACGACGCGCAGGCGATCTGCGCGGAAGTCGGCGCGCCGAACCTGAGGGTGCAGTTCGACTGCTACCACTGCCAGATCGTCGAAGGCGATCTCGCGATGAAGCTCAAGCGCGATTTCGCGGGCATCGGCCACATCCAGATCGCGGGCGTGCCCGAGCGCCACGAGCCGGATCTCGGCGAACTCAACTACCCGTATCTGTTCGAGCTGATCGACGCGCTCGGCTACGACGGCTGGATCGGCTGCGAATACCGCCCGAAGGCCGGCACGTCCGAAGGTCTCGGCTGGATCAAGCCGTACCTGTAATTCACGTATTCCCGTAAGGATGAAGAACATGAAAGTACTGATCACCGGCGGCGCCGGCTTTCTCGGCCAGCGTCTCGCGCGCAAGCTGCTCGAGCGCGGCGAACTGACCGGGCCCGACGGCCGGATCGCGAAAATCGACGAGCTGGTGCTGCTCGACGTCGTGAAGGGCAGCGATTTCGGCGACGCACGCGTGACGTCGATCGTCGGCGACATCGCCGATCGCGCGGTGCTCGACAGCGCGATCGACACGCAGACGGGCGCGATCTTCCACCTCGCGGCAATCGTCAGCGGGCAGGCCGAAGCCGATTTCGATCTCGGCATGCGGATCAACCTCGACGCATCGCGCACGCTGCTCGAAGTGTGCCGCGCGCGCGGCCACCAGCCGCGCGTCGTGTTCACGAGCTCCGTCGCGGTCTACGGCGGCACGCTGCCCGACGTCGTGCAGGACGATACCGCGCTGAACCCGCAATCGTCGTACGGCGCCGAGAAGGCGATCGCCGAACTGCTGCTGTGCGATTACGCGCGGCGCGGCTTCGTCGACGGCCGCGTGCTGCGCCTGCCGACGATCAGCGTGCGGCCCGGCCGCCCGAACGCGGCCGCGTCGTCGTTCGCGAGCGGCATCATTCGCGAACCGCTGAACGGCGAGGAAAGCGTGTGTCCGGTGCCGGGGTCGACGCGGCTGTGGCTGCTGTCGCCGCGCGGCGCGATCGACGCACTGGTCGCGGGCTGCGAGATCGACAGCGCGAAGCTCGGCAACAAGCGCGTGATCAACCTGCCCGGCCTGTCGGTGTCGGTTGACGAGATGATCGCGGCGCTGCGCGAAGTGGCCGGCGACGACGTCGTGAAGCTGATCCGCCATGCGCCCGACGAGCGTGTCGAGAAGATCGTCGGCAGCTGGCCGGGCCGGTGGGACACGACGCGCGCGGAGGCGCTCGGGCTGAAGGGCGACACGTCGTTCGCGGACGTGATCCGCAGCCATATCGCAGACGAACAGCGCTGATTCACGCCTCGCCGGGCCGCGTCAGCGCGGCCGGGCAGATTCCCCGATATGCAGCGACGCGCGTTTCGTTTCGCCCGGCCGCTTCGCCGAACCGGCCGCCCACTGCCACGCCAGCAAGCCCGGCAGATAGAACAGCAGATCACGCACGCGGCGGGCGCCGGCCAGTGCGAGACAGGTCGGCGGATCGAACCCGAGCAGCCCGCCGATCAGTACGAACCCGCCCTCCTGCACGCCCAGGCCACCCGGCATCAGGAATGCGATGCTGCTGACGAGCTGGATTAGTGCCTCGATCGCGAGCGCCTGTGCAAAGGTCGGATCGGCGCCGAGGAAATACAGCGCCAGCCAGATTTCCAGCGCATACCCGATGAACTGCAGCGTCTGCCAGATCGCGAGATAACGCACGACGATGCCGGTCTTTCTCCAAATCATCCGGATCGACTGATCGGTGCGCGCCGATTCGCCGACCAGCGCCACCACCTTGCCGCTCGTGAGGCGGTTGAGTGCGCGCGTCGCGCGTTCGAACGGCCGCGCATGCTGCACCAGCGCGAACAGCAGCAGCACCGGCACCAGCGCGGCCATGCCGATGGCGAGGTTCGCGGCCACCCGCGCGGCATCGGACGACACGCGTTCGAGCACGTAGGCGATCGCGATCAGCGCGAACACCAGCTGGCTGATCAGCGTCAGCTGCATGTCGGCGACGAGGCTGGCCACGGCGGTCGCCGGGCGCACGCCCGCCTGCCGCAGCAGGCTGAACGACACGATCTCGCCGCCGATCCGTGCGACCGGCAACAGCCCGTTGATCGATTCGCGGATCCAGACGAGCTTGAGCATCGTCGCGAACGACGGGCGGCGCGGGCCGCGGATCAGCATCCGCCAGTCCCACGCATTCGCGAGCATCGGCAGGATGTGGGCCAGCGCGGCGAGCAGCAGCCCGGCGCCGGCGATCTGCAGGCGGTGCAGGATCTCCAGCGGATGCTCGCGCCAGATCAGCCACACGGCGAGCGCCAGCCCGCCCAGCGCGGCCGCACGCCCCGCATGCCGCAGCCGTGCTTCGTGACGGGCGGACTGTCGATCCGCGTCGGTGTCCGTTTCCATCGTCATGATTCGCTCGCGGGCGACAGCAGGCCTTCCCGGTCGACGCGAAAGCGCGTGCCGCGCCACACGACATGCGACGAGAAGAAGCTCGACACGAAGACCAGGAACTGCAGCATATCGACGAACGGCAGCCAGGCCACGCCGCGCAGACCGGCGCCGGTCGCACGGCTCGTTTTCAGCATCAGCAGCGCGCGCGCGGCGAGCGCCGCGACCGTCAGCGCGCAAGCCGCGACCGTGCCGCCGGAGAACAGCAGCGCCAGCAGCGCGAGCGGCAGCGGGTGCATCAGCACCGAACCGGCATGGCCGAGCCGGTCCGCCGCGCGGATCGTGCAGCTCCAGCGCAATTCGTGTGCGTACAGCTTGGCGAAGGTCTCTTCGACACACGCATGCCCGACCACGAACGGCGGAATGACGACCTGCGCACCCGCCTGCCGCACCGCTTCGCCGAGCGCGTGATCCTCGGCCAGGTGATGGGCGAAACGCGTGAGCCCGCCGATGCGTTCGAGCGTCGCGCGCGTGAACGCAATCGTCTGGCCAAAGCAAGGACGCGCGCGCCCGAGAAAGAGCCCGGTGATCACGCCCGGCAGGAAATGGTAGTTCGTCATCGCGACGGCGACACCGGGCCAGAAGCCCGGCGATGCGATGCCGCGATACACGCTCGTCACGATGCCGACATCCGGCTGCTGTAGCGCGCCGACGACGGCGCGCAAATAATCGCGCTCGACCACCACGTCGCTGTCGGCCAGACAGAGCACCGAATACTCCGCGTGTTCGAGCATGTTCACGAGATTGGCGATCTTGCGGTTCGGCCCGTACAGCCGCGCATCGGCGACGACCTTGATGTTCGCGTCCGGGTAGCGCGCCCGCAGCGCCTCGACGGCCGCGAGCGCCGCGTCGCCCGCATCGTGCACGCCGAACAGGTGCTGGACCGGCCCTGGATAATTCTGGACGAAGAAGCTTTCGAGATGGTGTACGAGATGCCATTCGTCGCCGTGCAGCGGCTTCGCGACGGTGACGCCCGGAAAATCGCGTGGCTCCGCCGCCGCCCGGGAAAAGAACCTGCCGACCAGCACACTGGCCGTGACCGTGTATGCAATGCCCAGCAACACGCCCAATCCGCAGACGATCGACATTACCCCGGCCAGCGCGTGCAGCACATGCAGCAAAACCATGCTTCTCCCCAGTGGTGACCCGTACGGCTGTTATGCCCCGGACGGCCGCACACACGCGGGATCACCCGTGCACGCTGCCGTATCGATTCCCGTTGAGCCGGATGTGAAGGACGACCAAGCGACGATACGCGCAATCAGATGACACGACTACCGTGCGGCGATCGATTCCTGTCATGCGCACGTATCCGCACGCGAGCGCGGCCCTGAACGCCGCATCGGCAAGCTTGCGGGCCGAAAGGATCGCGGTCGCGACCGCGACGACAGTCCATACGCGAAATGTCATCGTGGTGAAAAACGCTTCGGGTACGCGCAACGCGAGTAGCGACACCAGCACGAAACATTGAATCAGCATGCCGGCCAGCGCGGCGATCAGCAGGTGGGCGCGCCATCGCTCGATCGTCGAAGGTGCCATCAAGAATGAACCTCCCGTGCAGGCGACCCGAATCGATCTGAAATCAAACTGAAGGGTCGCGGATTCGTGGGCCAGTGCGCGGTCCGTGACGGACGCGGCAAACCCGGATCGGGATCAGGGGGAGAAATGGTGTGGCCGATAGTAGCGGGAATGCCGACAGCGAACCTTAAGCGTTCTTCAGAATCGCTCGATGCTCGAGACCGCTCAATTACAATCCGTTGCATGGCACGCACAGTGGGGCTCGTACAATCGCAGACACCTGCACGCGAATCGACCATGCGACTCCTCCTTGTTGAAGACGACGATCTGATCGGCAGCGGCCTCGAGATCAGCCTGAGCCAGGCCGGCTATCACGTCGACTGGCTGCGCGACGGCCACGCGGCCGCGGCCGCGCTCGCGTCGACCCGCTTCGCGCTCGTCGTGCTCGATCTCGGCCTGCCCGGAAAATCCGGCACGGAACTGCTGCGTGCGTTGCGCGACGCGGGCGACACGGTCCCCGTGCTGGTGCTGACCGCGCGCGGCACCGTCGCCGACCGCGTCCGCGGCCTCGACGACGGCGCCGACGACTATCTCGCGAAACCGTTCGAGCTGTCCGAAGTGCTCGCCCGCTGTCGCGCGCTCGTGCGACGCTCGCAGGGCCGCGCCGGCGACGAGATCGTCTGGCGCGACATCACGATCGACCTGACCACCCATACGGTGACACGCGATGCGGCGCGCATCGCGCTCACGTCACGGGAATGGGCCATCCTGGTTCAGCTCGTCAGCCACCCGGGCACGCCCCAGTCGCGCGCGCGTCTCGAGGACGGCCTGTACGGGTGGCAGGAAGGCATCGAAAGCAATGCGATCGAGGTCCATATTTCGAACCTGCGCAAAAAGCTCGGCGCGGAATTGATCCGCACCGTCCGGGGCATCGGTTACGTCGTCGACGCACCATGATCTCGCGCTCGATACGACGCCGCGTGTCGGCGATGGCGCTCGGCTGCGTCACCGTCGTCTGGATCGTCGCCGTGTTCGGCGGCTTCCGGCACGCCACGCGCGAAATCGGCGAATGGGAAGACGCGCGCCTCGTCGAATATGCATCGCTGCTCGTCGGTCTCTCGCCGGCCGACCTCGCCCGCCTCGCCCGCTTTCCGCCCGACGCACGCGTCGAACTCGCGCTCGGCGCTTCAGGATCGAGCCCCGCCAACAACGACGGCGACCGCCTGCCGCGCGACGTGCTGTTCGAGGTACGCGACGCGCAGAACCACGTCATCGCGTCGAGCCTGCCGGCCGACACCGCCGGCCTGCCCGATGCACGCGAACCGCGTGGCGCCCCCTGGACGATCGTCATCGGCGGCGCGCAATGGCGCACGCACACGCTGCACGACAGCGCGTCGGGGCGCTGGATCCGCGTGATGGAAACGATCAACACGCGCAGCGATCTGGCGACCGGCATCGCGCGCGGGATCGTCTTGCCGCTGATCGTCGCGCTCCCGGTGCTGGCGCTGCTCCTCTGGTACATGATCGGGCACAGTCTCGCGCCGTTGAAGACGCTGTCGACGCAGATCGGCGCGCGCGATGCGCGATCGCTCGAACCGCTCGACGTCGCCACCGTGCCGGACGAAGTGCGCACGCTGGTCGACGCGATCGACCGCCTGCTGGCAAGGCTGCGGCAATCGATCGTGCGCGAACGCGCCTTCACGTCCGACGCGGCGCACGAACTCAAGACCCCGCTGGCCGCGATCAAGGTTCAGGCCCAGGTGGCGATCGCAACCGACGATCCGGCGCGCAAGCAGCTCGCGATGCAGCGCGTCGTGCAAGGCGTCGACCGCAGCGCGCGTCTCGCCGAACAGTTGCTGCTGCTCGCGCGGCTCGACGAGTACGAACGCATTCCGACGCGCGCCGTCGTCGTACGCGAACTTGTCGACGCCGCCATCGATCGCCATCTCGCGAAAGCGTCGGACAAGGCGATCGACCTCGTGGCCGGCGATGCATCCGAACGGGCGATCGATGCCGATCCGATCCTGCTCGGGATCCTGCTCGACAATCTCGTCGACAACGCCGTGAAGTACGGCCGCCCGGGCGGCCACATCGAACTCGGCGTGCACGACGACGGCGCGCTGCAACGCATCGTCGTGCGCGACGACGGGCCGGGCGTCGCCCCCGGCGAGCACGAACGGCTCGGCGATCGCTTCTATCGCGGCAGCGGCGCGCAGTCGCCCGGCAGCGGGCTCGGGCTGTCGATCGTCAAGCGCATCGCGCAATACTTCGGCGGCACCGTGCAGTTCGAGCCGGGCATCGGCGGTCAAGGCCTGGGCGTCGTGATCGCACTGCCGTCGGCGGACGCGGCCGGTTCGTCGCCGCGCGATGCGCCGGCCGACGAACACGGCGACCGCTCGAGTGCGATACCGCGTGCTTAACGTTTCGTTAAGGATTCAGTCGTAGAATCCGCCGACACATACGATCCCCGCCGTTCGTCAGGAGACTTCATGCCCACGCCCGCCCGCTATGACGCAGTTGCACGCCTTCTTCACTGGCTGATCGTGGCGCTGGTCGTCGCGCAGTATGTGATCGGCTGGACGATGCCCGATGTGCATCGCGATACGCAACCGATCGGCCTGATCGCCGCGCACCTGATCGTGGGTACCGCGTTGCTCGCGGCGATGGCTTGCCGCGTGCTCTGGCGCATGACCCATCGCCCGCCCGCGAGTGACCTGGCGCCCGCGATGCGCGCGCTGTCGGGCGCGACGCATTTCGCGCTCTACGCGCTGCTGATCGCCGTGCCGCTGCTCGGCTGGATCAACGCATCGTCGCGCGCGTGGGCCGTGACGCTGTTCGGTGTCATCCCGTTGCCGGCGCTGTCGGCGGCCGGCTCCGGATTCGGTCACGCGATGGGCGACGTGCACGGCATCCTCGCGTGGGTGCTGTTCGGCGGCATCTGCCTGCACATTGCCGGCGCGCTGGCGCACCGCTTCGTGCTGCGCGATCAGGTCATGCAGCGCATGATGCCCTGGTGATCGCATCGCCCGCGGCCCGGCGCGTGATTGCGCGCAAGAAACGGGTTGTCCGGATTCGTCTTTATCGTTCCGCCGCGTCGAACGGCATGCGCCTCGCGCCCTGAGCCGCCACGCGTCTGCGCCGAGCCGCGCGGCGCTGCCCGCGGGGGCGCGACGCCGCATGCCTGCTCCGCACCCCGCCCGTCCGGCTGGAAACCGGATGCGCCGACACCACACCAGTACACATCGCCGTCTAGTTCCCGGCCGGTGCCGGCGCACCGGCGCCGGCCGCCTTCGCGGCAAGTGCCGCCATCCTCGCCTGATCCTGCGCGGCGACCTTCGCTTGCGCGGCCTGGATATCGGCCGGGTACTCGCCATCGTCTCCCTTCGACGGGTCATACCCGGCCGCTTCCAGGCGCATCAGCTCCTCGCGAACCTGCGCACGCGTCAGCGGCGCGGCCGATTGCGCGAAGGCCGACTGACCGACGATCACGCCGATCATCGTCAGTACTACGATATATGTTTTCATCATGAACTCCATCAATGTTCCGTATCGATCAACCGTCGTGAATGCCTGACCTGCGAACGCAGGCGCTTGTATCAGCTACCGAAATAGATCGTGCAGAAGCTCGCCGGGCCGACGCATGCGGCCGGGCGCTGGCGCGGCGACATCGTTGCCGGCTTGCCCGCTTCGGATGAAACGGCCGGATCGCTGCCGACCGCCGTGCTGGACTGACGCTGCGGCATTTGTTGGGCCTGCTGCTGGAACAGCGGGCTCACGTCCGGATACGACGTGTCGGTCACGAAGCGCAGCCCGTTGTTTTCCGCGTCGATCAGTTCCTGCCTGACCTGCGCGCGCGTCAGTTCCTGTGCCGACGCTTGCGCTGCGACACCCGCGAGAGAAATCGCCGCTACCGTGGCGGCCACCAGCCAATGCTTGTTCATGGTTTGCTCCTTCAGAAGTCAACGAGACGACGTGCTACACCCGTATGACGACGGAGCGGGTTCGTTTATTCCCGCGCGGCAGGATTCAAATTGCTTGCGCCGGACATTCATCGAACTGTCATTCTTTCGTCAGCCGGCGTAATCTCACGTAACGCAGCGCCCATTACGCTTCGTGCAGACTGACGACACTTCATACGGATCGCCTTTCGATCGACCATGTCCGTCGTTTACGACTATGCAGCCGGCCTGCTGCGCACGCTGTACGACCGCCATATCGACGGCGGCTCGGTGCTCGACACGGCCGCCTTCCCCGACGCCGAGCGTTTCGTGCGCGCATGGCCGGCGATCCAGGCGGAAGCGCTCGCCGTCGCGCGCGACATGCCGCGCATTCCGCGCTTCCACGAGATCATGCGCGAGCAGTACGACATCTCGGCCAACGATGCGCGCGACTGGCGGATGTTCATCATGCAGGCGTACGGCCAGCCGTTCCCGCGCAACCTGTCGCGCTGCCCGACCGTCGCGTCGCTGGTTGCGGCGTCACCGGACGTGCTGTCCGCGTCGCTGTCGTTCCTCGCACCGGGCAAACACATTCCGCCGCATCGCGGGCCGTTTCGCGGCATCCTGCGTGGTTATCTCGTGCTGTCGATGCCGAAGCGCGCGGACGGCACGCCGGCCGCCGTGCTGAAGGTCGACGGCCGCGAATACCGGCTCGACGAAGGCCGCTTCCTGCTGTGGGACGACACGTTCATGCACGAGGTGTGGAACGACAGCGATGAAGTGCGGATCGTGCTGCTGCTCGATATCCGCCGGCGCGGGATGCCGCGCTTGCTCACGTGGCTGTCGAATGCGGTGATCGGCGTCGTACGGCTCGGGATCCGGATTCGCGGGCGGTCGATTCCGGTCTAGCGCACGACCGGCCGGCACACCCTATCTCGCCGGGCGGCTCCATCCCACCTTTCGGCCCCCGCCGGATCGCCTAAACTACAGACCGTCCCCTCCGCGCGGCTCCTGCCAGCCACCGCCATGGCGCACCTTTTCTTCGCCGCCTCGATCCAGCGGCACGTCGCAACGCCCGAGCGCGACATCGACGCGCGAACGCTCGGCGAGGCCTTCGAGACCGTCTTCGGCGAACGGCCGCGGCTGCGCGGCTACATCGTCGACGACCAGGGCGCGCTGCGAAAACACCTGTCGGTATTCATCGACGGCCACCCGATCCGCGACCGGCAACACCTGTCCGATGCGCTCGGCGACACCAGCCGGGTTTATGTCGTCCAGGCGCTGACGGGCGGATAAGAAGACTGATGCATGGACTCCGACCAGGCGCCCACGCACCAGAGCGCCAGGCCGGGCCACCAGGAGACATCCGACATGAACGATCGATTGCTCGTCGCCACCCGCAAGGGCCTGTTCATTCTGCAGCCCGACGGCAACGGCGGCTGGACGCTCGGCGAACCGCATTTCGTCGGCGAGCCGGTCAGCATGGCGCTCGCCGACCCGCGCGACGGAACGCTGTACGCGGCGCTCAACCTCGGCCATTTCGGCGTGAAACTGCACCGCAGGCGCGCGGGAGCCGCCGACTGGGAAGAATGCGCCGTCCCCGTCTATCCGCCGCAGCCTGCCGACGAACCGCCTGCCGGCGCCAGCGTGAATGCCGGCACGGCCGACGCGGACGACGAGCCCCCCGGCCCGCCGCAGCCGCCGTGGACGCTTCAGCAGATCTGGTCGCTCGAAGCCGGCGGCGCCGACGAGCCGGGCGTACTGTGGGCCGGCACGATACCCGGCGGCCTGTTCCGCTCCGACGATCACGGCGACTCGTGGGTGCTTAACCGCCCGCTGTGGGACCGCCCGGAGCGCGCCGAATGGGGTGGCGGCGGGTACGACGCGCCGGGCATCCATTCGGTGATGGTCGACCCGCGCGACAGCCGGCACGTGACGATCGGCATCTCGTGCGGCGGCGTCTGGCAGACCTTTGACGGCGGCGCGACCTGGCGCGTCACCGCCGACGGCATGGAAGCCGATTACATGCCGCCCGAACGGCGCGGCGAACCCAACGCGCAGGACCCGCACCGCGTCGTGCAGTGCCCGGCCAACCCGGACGTACTGTGGACCCAGCATCACTGCGCGATCTTCCGTTCGACTGACGGCGCCGAGCACTGGCGCCGGATCGAAGCGCAGCCTTCGAGCTTCGGCTTCGCGGTCGCCGTGCATCCGAACGAACCGGACACGGCGTGGTTCGTGCCGGCCGTGAAGGATGCGTGCCGGATTCCGGTGAACGGCCGGTTCGTCGTCACACGCACACGCGACGGCGGCCGCAGTTTCGTGAGCTTCTCGAACGGGTTGCCGGCCGCGCCCGCATACGACCTCGTGTATCGCCACGGGCTGGCAGTGGACGATTCCGGCACGCGTCTCGCGATGGCGTCGACGACCGGCGGGTTATGGACGTCCAGCGACGGTGGCGAAAACTGGCAGATGGTGTCCGCACATTTGCCGCCGGTGTATTGCGTCAGGTTCGGGTGACGGTGCGGCGCTCGTCCGTCATCCGCGCCACCGCCTCACGCGTCTGCGCGATTTCCGCTTCGAGCCAGTCGAGAAACCGCCTGACCTGCGGTTCGCGCTCCCGCCCGGGCCGGCACAGCGCGACGAAGCGCGCGCCGCCGAGCCGCACCGACGGCTCGACCGGCACCAGCGCGCCACGCTCGACGTGCTCGGCAACCAGCACCGAGCTCAACAACGCGACGCCCTGCCCGTGCAACACGGCCTGCAACGCGTACTGCTCGTCGTCGTAATGCCGGAACACCGCGCGTTCGAGCCACGTTTCCCGGCCTGCCGCGCGGCACCACGATGCCCAGTCGATCGATATCGGTAGCGGTGTATCCCACACGGTCTCGATCAAATCGAGCCGCTCGTCCGTGCGATGCGCGTCGAAACCGGCGGCCGCATACGCGCCGAAATACTCGTCGAGCAGCGCGATCTCGTGCAGGCCCGGGAACGTGCGCGACGTCGCGCGAATCGCGACATCGATGCGCGCATCGCGTTCGAGATCGACGAGCGCGTTGCCGGTTTCGACCTTGATGTTCAATTCCGGATCGACGCGGCGAAACCGGCCGAGCCGCGGAATCAGCCACATTGCGGCGAACGCGGGCGTGGTCGTCAGCACGAGCGTACGCTCGCCGGCCGCCTCGGGCCGCACCGCGTCCAGCCCTCGGCTCAGCGCAAGCAGCGCATCGTGACTCGCGCGAAACAGCCGCTCGCCCGCGTCCGTGAGCCGCACGCCACTCGCGCCGCGCTCGAACAGCAGCACGCCGAGCCGGCTTTCGAGCGACTTGATCTGGTGCGACACGGCGGCCGGCGTCACGGACAGTTCGTCCGCGGCGGCCTTGAACGTGCCGAGCCGCGCCGACGACTCGAATACACGCAATGCGGTCAGGGGAATTTTCGAGAACACGGGGCCTCGCGGGCCGGATGCGGCCGGGTTGAATTCGATTCAATCGGGGTGAGATTAGGTGAATTGAGGCGCGTGTGCAACGCGGGTAGCCTTGCGGGACGTCGCGGCACGGTGCCGCGGCGGTTGCCGAAGAACCGGAGAAACAACGTGCAAGGCCTACCGCGCAGGATCACGCAGGCGGTGCTCTACGAAGCGATCGCCATCTCCTGCATCTCGCCCGTGATCGCGGCGATCTTCAAGCAGGACCTCGTGTATTCGGGCGCGCTGTCGGCGACGATGTCGGCGATCGCGCTGCTGTGGAACATGATCTTCAACGCGCTGTTCGAGCGCTGGGAAGCGTCGCGCCGGCAGCCGGCGCGCACGCTCGGCCGGCGGATCCTGCACGCCACCGGTTTCGAGGGCGGGCTGATCTTCATGCTCGCGCCTGTCGTGGCGTGGTGGCTCGACATCTCGTGGTTCGACGCGTTCGTCGTCGATATCGGGCTGTTCGCGTTCTTCTTCTGCTACGCGTTCGTATTTCAGTGGGCGTTCGATCGCGTGTTCGACGTGCCGGCGGCGACGAAGGGATCGTGACGGTTGTGTCCGCACGCAATCGCGCAAAAACGACGCGGCCCGCCCGCGCGATGCGGGAGGGCCGCGTTATATCAGACCGACGCGCCGTCGGCGCGCCGGTCACGTCGACGCTCAATGCACGCCGAGATACGCCTTCACCGCCGGCAGACCCGGCTTGCCGTCGAGCGTCGTCACGCCCGCGAGCCACTTGTCGAGCGCCTGCGGGTTCGCCTTCAGGTACTCGGCCGCCGCCTTGTTCGGGTCTTCCTTGTTCATGATCGGCACCATCACGTGGTTTTCGATCGTCGTCGTGAACTGCAGGTTCGACACGAACTTCGCGACGTTCGGGCAGCGTGCCGCGTAGTCGGGCGGCGTTGCCGTCAGCACCTTCGCTTCGCCGTAGTTCGGGCCGAACACGTCGTCGCCGCCGCTCAGGTAATCGATCTTCATCTGCACGTTCATCGGATGCGGTTCCCAGCCGAGGAACACGATCCACTGCTTGTCGCGGATCGCGCGGTTCACCTCGACCAGCATCCCGGCCTCGCTCGACTCGACCATCTTGAACTTGCCGAGGCCGAACTGGTTGCCGTCGATCATCTTCTTGATCAGCAGGTTGCCGTCGTTGCCCGGCTCGATCCCGTAGATCTTGCCGTTGAGCTTGTCGGCGAACTTCTGGATGTCCGCGAACGACTTCAGGCCGCCCTGGTACACGTAGTCGGGCACCGCGAGCGTGTATTTCGCGCCGGTCAGGTTCGGCGTCGACAGCACCTTGATCGTGCCGGCCTTCGTGAACGGCTGGATGATCGGGTCCATCGTCGGCGACCAGTAGCCGAGGAACACGTCGATCTGCTTGCTCTTGATCCCGGCGAACGTGATCGGCACCGATGCGATCGTCTTCGTCGGCGCGTAGCCGAGGCCCTGCAGCATCGTCGATGCCAGGCCCGTGGTCGCCGCGATGTCGGACCAGCCGACATCCGCGAAGCGCACGTTCTTGCATACAGGCGGATCAGCCGCATAAACGGCCGACATCGGCGCGGATACCCCAATCCCGCACACCGCTGCGATCAATAGGCGCTTCATCTGTCTTCTCCTCAAAGTGATGTCGTTTGCTTGAATGCGGGATCGTTTATTGAAACCGCGCGCCGCGATCCCGGCGACGTCGCGGACCGAATGATTCATGGCGGCGCCGGTCAGCGCCCCGGCAACCTGCGCTCGTAGCTCGGCGCATGGCCGAACTGCGCGCGGTAGGCCTTGCTGAAATGACACGGCGAATGAAACCCGCAGACCGTCGTCACGCGTGCGATCGACGCATCGGTCGTGCGCAGCAGGTCGCGCGCGCGTTTCAGGCGCATCGTCAGGTAATAGTGGGTCGGCGACACGTTCAGGTACACCTTGAACATCCGCTGCAAATGTCGCTGCGACAACCGCACGAGCCGCGCGAGCTCCTCCAGCGACAGCGGCTCCTCGATGTTCGCCTCCATCAGCCGCACGACCTCGATCAGCTCCGCACGCGAGAAGCCGACGCGCGCATCGACGGGAATCGGCTGCGTGTCGGTCGAGCTGCGGATGCGCTCCAGGATGAACTGCTCCGACACCTGCGCGGCAAGCTGCTGGCCGAACCGCATGCCGACAAGGTTCAGCATCAGGTCGAGCGGCGCAGTGCCGCCCGTGCAGGTCAGCCGGTCTCGGTCGACGACGAACAGCTCGTCGGCGAAACCGACCTGCGGAAACTCCGAATGCAGCGCGGACAGGTTCTCCCAGTGCACGGTGCAGCGATACCCGTCGAGCAGCCCGCTCGACATCAGCGCGTACGCGCCCGTGCAGATGCCGCCGAGCGGCAGCCCGCGTTCGGCGAGCGCCGCGAGCGTATCGCGCGCGCCCTCGTCGACCACGTCGCGGATGCGGATGCCGCCGCACACGATCATCACGTCGGGCAGGTTCGTGTAGTCGAGCGCCTGCGTGGGCCGCACCGCGATGCCGTTGCTGGCATGCGCCGGTGCGCCGTCGAGCGAGTAGATCGACCACCGGTAGTGGTCGGCGCGCCCGACGTAGTTCGCCATCCGAAGCACTTCGACGGCGCTCGAGAACGCGATCATCGAGAAGTTCGGCAGCGTCAGGAAGCCGAAATGGGCGAGCGACGAAACCGGTGAAACGCAGGCGGCGGGCGCGACAGCGACGGCGGACGTCACATCGGTCTCCTGGCGAGGAGGTTGCAGGGAGCCAGCCCCGCGGCCAAAGCCGCGGAAGCCGTTATCGATTCAGGGAAGGCGGCCGGGAGACTGGCCGGCCGCCGTTCGTTCAGGCCTGGGCGTGTGCAGGCTTCACGCGAAACAGTTGCTTGAGGCCCGAGAACAGCGGCGCTTTCACGGTGCCCGGCGCGCGGCCGAAGCTTTCGGTGATGCGGTCGAGAATGATCGCGAGCAGCACGACCGACAGACCGCTTTCGAAACCGAGGCCGATGTCGAGGCGCTGGATACTCGCGAGCACGTCGTTGCCGAGACCGCCCGCGCCGACCATCGACGCGATGATCACCATCGACAGCGCCATCATGATCGTCTGGTTCACGCCCTGCATGATCGACGGCAGCGCGTTCGGGAACTGCACCTTGTACAGCAGCTGCCACGGCGTGCAGCCGAATGCCTGGCCGGCTTCGACGATCTCGCGGTTCACGTGGCGGATGCCGAGGCTCGTCAGGCGCACGGCAGGCGGCATCGCGAAGATCACCGTCGACAGGATCCCCGGCACGCGGCCGAGACCGAACAGCATCGCGGCCGGAATCAGGTAGACGAATGCGGGCATCGTCTGCATCAGGTCGAGGATCGGACGCACGGTCGCGGCGACCCACTTGCTCTTCGCGGCCCAGATGCCGAGCGGAATGCCGAGCACGAGGCTGATGATCGTCGACGACAGCGTGAGGCCGAGCGTGATGATCGTCTGGTCCCAGAAGCCCGTCGCGAAGATCAGCAGCAGCGACGCGGTGGTGAACAGCGCGAAGCGCCAGCCCACCCGCCACAGCCCGACGCCGATGAAGATCGCCATCATCATCCACATCGGAATCGCCTGCAGGCTGTGCTCGACGAATGCCGCGAGCCCCTCGATCGCTTGACCGATCGCGTCGAACGTCTTCGCGTCGTGGTCGAGCAGGTAATGAACGGACTGGTCGACCCAGGTACCGAGCGGAATCATTTCAGACATGGGAACCTCGCGAACGCGTGATGGCCTTCAGGATGAGCGCACGATCGACCGAGCCGCAGTAGCAGCCGTCGTCGTCGACGACCGGCAGTGCATTCGGGCTCGCGACCACGCGCGCGACGACATGTTCGAGCGACGCGTCGCGCCGGATGCTCTCGATCGGCCGCACGGACGGCGTGGCCTCACCGATCGCGTCGCGCGTGACGAAGCCGCGGATCTTGCGTTCGGCGTCGAGCACGAACGCGTATTCGGCGCTGCCGTTCAGCGTCGCCGCGACGTTCGCGGCATCGCACTTCGACACGATCGGCACGGCACCCGTCTGCATCAGGTCGCCGGCCGTGAGGTAGCGGCTCGTATCGATGCCGTCGAAGAACGCGCGCACGTAGTCGTCGGCCGGGTTCGCGATGATGTCCTGCGGCGTGCCGACCTGCACGAGGCGGCCGCCTTCCATGATCGCGATGCGGTTGCCGATGCGCAGCGCTTCCTCGAGATCGTGCGACACGAACATGATCGTGCGGCGCTGTTCCTTCTGCAGCTGCAACAGCACATCCTGCATTTCGCGGCGCTTCAGCGGATCGAGCGCGGAGAACGCCTCGTCCATGATCATCAGCGACGGGTTCACGGCCAGCGCGCGGGCGAGGCCGACGCGCTGCTGCATCCCGCCCGACAGCTCGGACGGCAGCTTCTGCGAAAACGGTGCGAGACCGACCTGCTCGAGCACCTCCATCGCGCGCCGTTCGCGTTCCTTCTTGCCGACGCCCGCGACCTCGAGGCCGAACGCGGCATTCGACACCACAGTGCGATGCGGCATCAGCGCGAACGACTGGAACACCATGCTCATGTCCTTGCGGCGCAGCGCGGTCAACGCCGAGCGGCGCGCCGACGCGACGTCGAGCCCGTCGATCATCACCTTGCCGGCGCTCGGATCGACCAGCCGGTTCACGAGGCGGATCAGCGTGGACTTGCCGGAGCCCGACAGGCCCATCAGCACGAAAATTTCGCCTTCCTGCACATCGAAGGAGACGTTGTGCACACCGACGACCTGACCGGTGCGCTTGAGCACCTCGTCCTTCGTCGAGCCGGCGGCGAGCATGTCGAGCGCCTGCTGCGGGTTGCTTCCAAACACCTTGCACAGACCTTCGACTACGACCTTGGGGGCATCCATCGAAACCTTCTCCTCGTGTAGCGGGGACTCGAGCGAGTCATAGCGTGCCTACATAGTTGCCAGAAAAAACCCCGACCTGCCGACGAATTACGACAAACGCTTGCGCAAATACGACACGCCCCCCAGCCCCGCCCGGCGGGGCGCGGCACGCAGCGGCACCCGATTGCGGCGGCGCAATACGCGCACGGCCAACAACGACGGGCATCACGCGCCGGACTTGTGCGCAGCAGCGCGGCGCGCATCGCATGATGTTTTGCGCCAATTCGCGTCGGGCGCAGGTCGCTTTGCGACAATTTCACGTCCGATCCGCCGGTGTCGCGACTGTCGTCCGATCAATGCGCGCCAACCAGCCGTCTGCCGGTGCCTGTCGGCCGCCCGCAAAAAGCATGACCGTACAAAAAAAGCCGCGCCGAACGATCGTCATGCACGGAAATCAGCCACGTATCGCACCCTGTCCGCAACCCTGAAAATCCCGCATGGCCGCTGTGATACATTGCCGGCAAACACGCCGATCGCGACGCTGCGCGGGTCTGTCGCACGACGGTCCGCCTGCGGCGCGCGCATGCCGGTTCGCCTGCCGGCCGTGCTGAAACCGCCTCGATCCGGTGCGATCCGCGATCGAAGGACGATAACGATAGTGAGGGAGCAAGGCGTTGAACTGGGCATTCGCCGTAATCGGTTTCATCGTGGGCGGCATCGCCGCATTGATCGGGGATTTCTCGGGCGCGAGCGGCTCGCTGCTCGGTGCCGCCGTCGGGTTCTGTATCGGCCACGCGTTGCAGCAACACAAGCTCAAGAACAAGCGCGCCGCATCCGCGATGCCCGCGACGCCCGCGACGCCGCAACAGCAACCCGTACCGCTCGCCGATCGCGTTGCGCGCCTCGAGGCGACCGTCGAAACGCTCACGCGTGAACTCGATTCGCTGCGCGGCCAACTGGCCGGTGCGAAGGCCGGTGCGGCCACGACCGGCATCGCCGCGCAAACGCCTTCGGCCAGCGCGGCCGGCGCTTCATCCGCGCCCGTGTCGCAGCCCGTCTTCGCAACGCCGCCGACACCGACACCGCCCGCGCAACCCGCAGTCGCACGCGCGGGCATGCCGGCATCCACATCGGTGCCGGTGCCTGCCACGGCACCCGTCGCCGTTCCCGCTGCGACCCACACAGCAGCGAACGCACCCGCAACACCCGTCCGCCCCACCCCGCCCGCGCCGCGCGAACCCGGCATCGCCGAGCGCGCGTTCGGCGCCGCGCGCGACTGGCTGCTCGGCGGCAACACGGTCGTGCGCGTCGGCATCATCGTGCTGTTCTTCGGCATCGCGTTCCTGCTCAAGTACGCGGCCGACAACAGCATGCTGCCGATCGAATTCCGCCTCGCGGGCACGGCACTCGCCGCGGCCGCGCTGCTCGCGATCGGCTGGCGCGTGCGTGCGCGCCGCGCGGCGTACGGCCTCGTGCTGCAAGGCGGCGGCGTCGGCATCCTGTACCTGACGATCTTCGCCGCGACCAAGCTTTACGCGCTGCTGCCCGTTGGCGCCGCGTTTCCGCTGATGGTCGCGGTCTGCGCGTTGAGCGCGTTCCTCGCGGTGAGGCAAAACGCGCTGCCGCTCGCGTTCATGGGCAGCGCGGGCGGCTTTCTCGCGCCGGTGCTGCTGTCGACCGGCCAGGGCAACCACGTCGCGCTGTTCAGCTACTACGCGCTGCTGAACGCGGGCATCTTCGCGATCGCGTGGTTCAAGGCGTGGCGTCCGCTGAACCTGCTCGGCTTCGTGTTCACGTTCACGATCGGCTCGGCGTGGGGCGTGACGGCCTATCGTCCCGCGCTGTTCGCGAGCACCGAGCCGTTCCTGATCCTGTTCTTCCTGATGTATGTCGGCATCGCGCTGCTGTATGCGGTGAAACGCGAGCTGGCGCTGCGGCACTACGTTGACGGCACGCTCGTGTTCGGCACGCCGATCGTCGCGACCGCGCTGCAGGCGTCGCTCGTGAAGGACATGCCGTTCGGGCTCGCGTGGAGCGCCGTTGCGCTGTCGGCGTTCTACGTCGTGGTCGCCGCGTGGCTCGCACGGCGCCGCGACCGCCTTGCGCTGCTGTTCGAAGCGATGCTCGCGCTCGCGGTGATCTTCGCGACGCTGGCTGTGCCGCTCGCGTTCTCGGGCCCGACGACCAGCGCCGCATGGGCGATCGAAGGCGCGGCCGTCGTCTGGCTCGGCGTGCGCCAGAAACGCCTGCTGCCGTTCTGCTTCGGCCTGCTGATGCAGGTCGCCGCGGCCGGCGCATTCTTCACGAGCCTGCTCGGGCCCACCGACGTCAACGCGCTGCCCGTGCTCAACAGCCCATACATCGCGATGCTGCTGATCGCGCTCGCCGGCCTGTTCACCGGCTGGTGGCTGCACGGGCGCGGCGAAGCGCGCGCGTGGCACGCGTGGATGCCCGAGATCGGCGCCGCGGCCGCGGCGTGGGGGCTGCTGTGGTGGGTCAGCGGCGGGCTGCACGAGATCCTCGTCTACGCGAGCCGTCACGTCGACCTGCATGCCGACCGCTTCGTCGTCGATACGACCGCGCTGTTCGCGGCCGGCACCGCGTGGCTCGCGTACGTCGCTCGCCGCCGGCTGGCGTGGCCGCTCGCCGAATGGCCGGCGCTCGCGCTGACGCCGGTGCTGGCGCTGCTCGCGTTGCGCGTGTTCGATGCGCATGAAGCGCCGCTGTCGGGCATGGGCGCGTTCGCGTGGCCCGTCGCCGTCGGCGCAGGCCTGGCGCTGCTGTGGCGCCAGTCGCGCGGCGCGGCCAGAACCGATACCACGACGGGCGTCGTGCAATCCATCGCCGCCGGCGTGATCGCGCCACTGCATACGCTGATGTTCTGGACCCTGTGCGTGCTGCTGTCGCTCGAAGGTTTCTGGCGGCTGCGCGCATTCGTGCCCGAAGGCGCGTGGAGCTGGAGCGCGTGGGCGTACGGCTTCGGCGCGCTGCTCCTGCTGGTATCGGGCCCCGGCTCGCGGCTGCGCTGGCCCGTCGCGGCGTTCCCTCGCGCGTACCAGGTGTGGGGCGCGGCGCCGCTCGCCGCGCTGCTGTGGCTGTGGAGCATCGCAAGCATCGTCAGCGACGGCGACGCTTCGCCGCTCTTCTGGCTGCCGCTGCTCAATCCGCTCGACATCGCGCAATTCCTCGTGTTCGTTGCATTCGCCGCATGGCTGCGCCGCCTGAAGACGCTCGGCATCGCGTGGCATCCGCGCGTCGTCGACTATGCGGCGATCGCGACCGTGTTCCTGTGGTTCAACGCGCTGATGCTGCGCACGCTGCATCACCGCTTCCACCTGGCCTACGACATCGACACCGTGCTGTCGTCGTTCGGCATCCAGCAGGTGTTCATGGTCGGCTGGAGCGTGTTCGCGTTCGCCGGGATGTGGCTGACGCGCCGCGACGGCATCGCCCGCGTATGCGCGCTCGCGTCGCTGCCGCTGATCGTCGTGATGTGGGTGTGGACCTTCTACGCGAACTTCACGCAGGACGGCGGAAGCTGGGCGCGCGTGCCGCTCTTCAACCCGCTCGATCTCGTGCTCGTGGTGGTCTATGCGCTCGCCGCATCGTGGTTCGTGCGGGCGCGCAAGCTCGGCTGGTCGTTCGACACCTATCGCGTCGAACTGCTGAGCGCGGCCGGCGCGACCGTGTTCCTGTGGCTGAACGCGATCCTGTTGCGCACGCTGCATCACTGGGCCGGCGTGCCGTACGAATTCGGCGCGATGGCGGAATCGACGCTCGTGCAGGCTTCGGTATCCGTGTACTGGACGGTCTGCGCGCTCGCGACGACGATCTGGGCCACGCGCCGCGGGCTGCGTCCGCTGTGGTTCGTCGGCGCCGCGCTGCTCGCGCTCACGGTCGTCAAGCTGTTCCTGTTCGACCTGTCGCACGTGACCGGCATCGAGCGCATCGTGTCGTTCATCGGCATCGGCGTGCTGCTGCTGTTGATCGGCTATTTCTCGCCGCTGCCGCCGAAGGCCGCGGCTCAACGGGACGACCGGCAATGAAGCGACTCGCCGCCCTGCTCGGACTGAGCCTGCTCGCGTCGTTCGCGGCGGCCGACGGTGCACCGGACGCCCAGCCCGGCGCGCAGCGCTACTCGCTCGACCTCGACGGCAGCGCCGCGTACTACCAGCTCACCGTGCCGCAGCCCGTGTATGCGGCCAGCCGGCGCGACGATCTCGGCGACGTGCGCATCTTCAACGGCGCGGACGAGCCGGTGCCGTATTCGCTCGACGCACCGGCTGCGGCCACGCCCGCCGTGCCGCCGTCGCGCGCGCCGGTGCACTGGTTTCCGCTGCCGCCGGTGCGCGCCAACAACGGCAACGCGTCGCTCGGCGTGACGGTCGGCCCGGACGGCTCGCTGAGCGCCGCAGTCGCCACGCCGCCGCCCGCAAGGCACGGCGCGGATCTCGTCGACCTGTCGCGTGCGGACGGCAGCCTCGACGCGCTGCTCGTGCACGTGGGCGACGACAGCTACCAGGGGCGCGTCGCCGTCGACGCGAGCGACGACCTGCGCAGCTGGCGCTCGCTTGGCAGCACGCAGTTGCTGAAGGTCGGTCACGGCGACGACGTGCTGGTGCAGGAACGCATCGCGCTCGAAGGCGCGACGCCACGCTACCTGCGGCTGGACTGGCTCGACGGCGCGCCCGCGATCGCGTCGATCGACGTCGAGACGCATCCGCGCGACGCGCGCGGAACGGACACCGCCTCCGTACCGCGCCAATGGCGCGACGCCACGCGCGTGCGGGCCGGCAGCGCGCCCGGCGAGTATCTGTTCGACACCGACGGCGCGTATCCGGTCGATCGCGTGCGGATCGATCTGCCGCAACCGAACACCGTTGCGCGCGCAACGCTGCAGAGCCGCGCCGACGCGCAGGCACCGTGGCGCGACGTCGCGAGCGCCGTGCTGTTCCGGCTACAGGGCAAGGGTGGCGAACAGCGCAACGCACCGCTCGAGTTCGCGGCGGACACGGATCGCGCGTGGCGAATCGTCGTCGATATGCGCAACGGCGGGTTCGGCGGCGGCCAGCCGACCGTCGCGATCGGCTGGCATCCGGCCGCGCTGACCTTCGTCGCGCGCGGCGCGCCGCCGTTTACGCTCGGCGTCGGCGACGCGTCGCTCGAGTCGTCGGCCGTGAGCCGCGATGCGTTGCTGGTCGGCATGGCGCCCGAAGTGCGGCCCGCACGCGTCGGCGCGGCGCTGCCGGTAGCGGCGGTCGCACCGCCACCCGCCGTCGATACGGACGCGACGCGCCGCTATGTGCTGTGGGGCGCGCTGATCGTCGCGGTCGGCGTGCTCGGCACGATTGCATGGCGCCTCGCGAAAGGCGGCGGCGAGCCGCGCGACCGCGACGAGTGATGCTTCGCAGTCACACCGTTCGCCCGTCGGCCGTCTTTACGCGCCGTTTATCCGGCGCACTCGTTTCTTTCGACGGCCGCAACGCATAACTGCGTACAGTCGTTGCATCGGAACCACGATGCGACGACATGCAGGAAACCTATTCATCGCATGACCAGCCGGCGCCGCGTACGCGTCCGGCGCTACTGCTCAAGCGGCTACTGCTGCTCCTCCCGATCGCGCTGTCGCTGTCGGTCGCGCTCCCCGCGCAGGCCGACGATACGCCGACGGCGCCGGTCCCCGCCGCGAGCACGCCCGATACGTCGCTGCCCCCGACCCTCGACACGATCGTCACGACGCTGCGCAACCGCTTTCACATCGCGTATGCCGAGGCGCGCACGATCGCCCGCGCGGTGCAGACCGAATCGGATCGCTACGGGCTCGCACCGGCGCTGCTGCTCGCGATCATCGCGGTCGAATCGGGCTTCGATCGCCATGCGGTCAGTGTCGCCGGCGCACGCGGGCTGATGCAGGTGCTGCCCACCGCTCATTGCGACCTCGTCGCGCATGTCAGGGACCTGTCCGACCCGGCGACCAACGTGCGGATCGGCGCAGCCATCTTCCGCGGCTATCTCGACGATGCGGACGGCGACGTCGAAACCGCGCTCGTGCGCTACAACGGCGGCACGAAGCGCTATGCGCAGCGCGTCGCGTTGCGCGTGCAGCAATTCGATGCGCAACTGCACCGTTCGAACGGCGCGGCGGCCGACGAACTGCGGACGGCCGCGAACCCCTGAGCGTGCCGCGCTACGCGGCGCCCGCGAGCCGATAGCCGACGCCCATCTCCGTCACGATGTACTCGGGCCGCCGCGGATCGCACTCCAGCTTGCGCCGCAGGTGGCCGACATACACGCGCAGGTCATGCGCATCCTTGCCGTGTGCCGCGCCCCACACCTCGCTCAGCAGGCGGTCGTGCGTGAGCTGCCGTCCGGCATGATGCGCGAGTACGGCCAGCAACCGGTATTCGATCGGACTCAGATGCACGCGCGCACCGCCGCGCAGCACCTGGCGCTCGCCGAGATCGACGGTCACGTCGCCGAAGCGCACGCGCATCGCATCGATGCGGCCACCGCTCGCCTGCCGCCGCAGGTGCGCGCGAATCCGCGCGATCAGCTCGGCGGCGCCGAACGGCTTGGTCAGGTAGTCGTCCGCGCCCGCGTCGAGCGCGGCAACCTTGTCGCTTTCCGCGTTCAGCGCCGACAGCACGATCAGCGGCGCGGCCGAGCACGCGCGTAGCGCATGGATCAGTTCGGTGCCACCGAGATCGGGCAGGTTCGTGTCCGCGACGATCAGGTCCGGACGGCGTGCGGTGACGGCCGCCACACCTGCCGCGCCGGTCCCGGCCTCGCAGACGTGCATGTGTTCGGCCTTCAGCGCGACACGGACGAAATGCCGGATGAACCTGTCTTCGTCGACGATCACGATGACGACGGTCGGTTCGCTCATGCGGCAGCGCCTCCGTCCGGAGTGCCATGCAGACTGTCGCGGCCGGTGCCGTGCGCGTCCATGCTCACGCCCATCCGCATGCAACCAGCACCATGTCGATCAGCTTGATGAACGGGAACGGCAGCAGCACGCCGCCGAGGCCGTAGACCAGCAGGTTCCTGCGCAGCAGCGGCGCCGCACCGAGCGGACGATAGCGCACGCCCTTCAGCGCGAGCGGAATCAGCGCGACGATGATCAGCGCGTTGAAGATCACCGCCGACAGGATCGCCGACGCCGGCGACGCGAGGTGCATCACGTCGAGCACGCGCAGTTGCGGGTAGGTCGTCGCGAACGCGGCCGGGATGATCGCGAAGTACTTCGCGATGTCGTTCGCGATCGAGAACGTCGTCAGCGAGCCGCGCGTCATCAGCATCTGCTTGCCGATCTCGACGATCTCGATCAGCTTCGTCGGGTTCGAGTCGAGATCGACCATGTTGCCCGCTTCCTTCGCGGCCTGCGTACCCGTGTTCATCGCCACCGCCACGTCGGCCTGCGCGAGCGCCGGCGCGTCGTTCGTGCCGTCACCCGTCATCGCGACCAGCCGGCCCGCCGCCTGGTGTTCGCGGATCGTCGCGAGCTTGGTTTCCGGCGTCGCTTCCGCGAGGAAATCGTCGACGCCCGCTTCCGCCGCGATCGCCGCCGCCGTCAGCCGGTTGTCGCCCGTCACCATCACGGTCTTGATGCCCATCTTGCGCAGTTCCGCGAAGCGCTCCTTGATGCCGCCCTTCACGATGTCCTTCAGCTCGATCACGCCGAGCACGCGCGCGACGCCGTCGCGGCGCTCCGCGACCGCCAGCGGCGTGCTGCCGCGACGCGCGATGTCGGTCACGACCGCTTCGATCTCGCGCGTGACGCGGCCGCCATGGGACTCGACGTAGTGCACGATCGCGTCGGCCGCACCCTTGCGGATCTCGCGGCCAGGCAGATCGACACCGCTCATCCGCGTCTGCGCGCTGAACGACAGAAAGACGGCATGCAGCGCCTGCATGTCGCGCTCGCGCAGATTGAAGCGCTGCTTCGCGAGCACCACGATGCTGCGCCCCTCCGGCGTTTCGTCGGCAAGCGACGACAGCTGCGCGGCGTCGGCCAGCGCTTCCTCGGTCACGAACGGCGCGGGCACGAACGCCGATGCCTGGCGGTTACCGAGCGTGATCGTGCCGGTCTTGTCGAGCAGCAGCACGTCGACGTCGCCGGCCGCTTCCACCGCGCGGCCCGACGTCGCGATCACGTTCGCCTGCATCATTCGGCTCATCCCCGCCACGCCGATCGCGGACAGCAAGCCGCCGATCGTCGTCGGGATCAGGCACACGAGCAGCGCGACGAGCGCGGTGATCGTCACCACGTGACCGGCCTTCATCGCTTCGACCGCGAATGTCGAGAACGGCAGCAGCGTTGCGGTCGCGAGCAGCATCACGATCGTCAGCGCAACGAGCAGGATCGTCAGCGCGATTTCGTTCGGCGTCTTCTTGCGTTTCGCGCCTTCGACCATCGCGATCATCCGGTCGAGGAACGCCTCGCCCGGATTGACGGCGACCCGCACGACGATCCAGTCGGACAGCACGCGCGTGCCGCCCGTCACCGACGAGAAGTCGCCGCCCGATTCGCGGATCACCGGCGCGGATTCGCCGGTGATCGCCGATTCGTCGACGGACGCGACGCCTTCGATCACGTCGCCGTCGGCCGGAATCGTGTCGCCGGCTTCGATGAGCACGACGTCCCCCTTGCGCAGGTCGGTCGACGCCATTACCTCGACGGCGGCCTGCGCATGCGGCGCCGCGAGCTTTTTCGCGACCACGTTGTGTTTCGCGCTGCGCAGCGACGCGGCCTGCGCCTTCGAGCGCCCTTCGGCAAGCGCTTCGGCGAAGTTCGCGAACAGCACCGTGAACCACAGCCACAACGAGATCGCGACGATGAACCCGGCGGGCGCCTCGGCCTGGCCGAACAGCGCGGCGATCCACAGGAGCGTGGTGAGGATGCTGCCGACATACACGCAGAACATCACCGGGTTGCGGAACTGCGTGCGCGGCGTGAGTTTCTTGAACGAGTCCACGATCGCCGGGCGCACGAGCGCCGGATCGAACATCGAACGCACGGCCGTGCGCGCATGGCCGGAATGCTCCGGGTGCGGGCCGGTCACGGGTGCGAGAGACATGGCGGTTTTCCTTTTGCCGGCGCGGCGGCGCGGCGGCATCCGGCATCGGTCAGACGAGCCGGCTGCCTTCACGCTTTCGCGCGTGCGGCTTCCGTTTCCACGCAACCATCTTATGAAGGTTCGCGTGAAGATCGCGGCAAAGGATCGCGTCGGAGCATAAAAAGCGCGTAAACGTCGGTTTCGCCGCGGCGCGGCGGGGGTGTCTCATGGGCCGTACACGAGCGGAAGCGCCACACTCCGCTCACGCGACGTTACGCGGTCAAAGCAGGAAAGCGCGCCCGGGCGCGGCGTTCAGCCGAACGTGTGGCGCCCATGCTGGCGCGGCCGCCACGGCGACGAACGGCAGCTCGCGGCGCCGGCTGCACGGCGCGCGGCCAATCCGGCGCCACGGCGCACGCGCAGGTCGCGCCGCGCCACCGCGGCAATGCGCGACGGCAATGCAAACGCCAGGCGCCGCACGGCCGCCATGCGCGCAGCCAGCCGCGACGCCGGCGACATCCGGCGCACGACGTGCGCGACAGGCCGCTTGCAAAGGATCGCGCTGTCGTAGCGCTTGCCGGCGAAGCGCATCACGTCGACGACGTCGAAACCCTGCGCACCGTAGAACGCCAGCAGATGCGAAGCGGGATGCGGCGTATCCAGCGCGAGCAGCGTATAGCCGCGCAACGCGGCCCACTGCTCGGCGAACGACAGCAGCAGCGCGCCGATCCCGCGGCTCTGGCAATCGGGATCCACGGCCACCTGGCGCACGCTCGCGACGCCTTCCCGGCGGTACAGCGAGCAGGCCGAAGACGGATCGGTGCCATACAGCGTGGCCGTGCCGATCACGCGTCCGCCGCACACGGCGACATAACACTCGCCCGCTTCCGCGCGGCGGCGCGTGACTTCTTCGTCCTGATCGACGCACGTGCAGTTGAGCCCCATCGCGCCGAGCCGCGCGAACGCGCGATGCAGCATCGGCGTGAGTTGCGCATAGCTGTCGACTGCCGGATCGAAACGCCGTACGACCACCCGGTCGGCGCACACGGAAGGCGGCGCAGCGGGGAGACGTTCGGCCATCGCGTTCCAGGGTATCGACATCGCAGTGCTCCGTGGTTGGGATGCTCGAAGTCTATGAGCGCGCCGACCGCCCTCGCAAGAAAAAATGTCGTAAAAGTTTGGGGGAATGCGTGCGGGAGAAACGGTGGCGACGGTGCATACGGCCGCTCCGCATACATCGTTGTGGACGCACGAAAGAGCGCCAATCGTTGTTCGCGCAAGCAATGAATCCCGCGAGTGCATCGAGGCCGGATCCGCTCGCCGTTGACACATGCGGCGACGCCATCCAGACTCGCTGCTCCTCCACCCGCACCGAGAGCGCTCATGGTCACCTGCTTCCTTCGCTACGTCGTCGATCCGTACAAGCTCGACCAGTTCGAAACCTACGGCAAGATGTGGATTCCGCTCGTCGAGCAATTCGGCGGCACGCATCACGGCTACTTCCTGCCATCCGAAGGTGCGAGCAATATCGCGCTCGCGATGTTCTCGTTCCCGAGCCTCGCCGAGTACGAGCGCTATCGCGAACGCTCGAAGGACGATCCGGCCTGCCAGGCCGCGTTCCGCTACGCGGAGGAAACGCGCTGCATCGTCAGCTACGAGCGCAGCTTCTTCCGGCCGGTGTTCGAGTAACGGCCCGGGCATCGCGCCCCTGCTCCCCACCGGAACAAAATAAAAGTACGTCGCGGATTTCCGGGAGGAACGCGAAGCTGACCGTCGACGTTCGCCCCGTTGCGGTCACCTGCGCGTCCCTGCGGATTCAACCCGTCGCTGCCACACGTTGCGTCATCGGCGGACACGGACGTTCACCATCACGATGGCGGCGTTGCACGCCGAACGTCGTTTTCATTCGTCACCATACGTCACATCAACACCGCATCTCCCGATTCCCTCCGAGGAATTGGAGGGCACCCGCAAAGCGCATTAGCCTGACAAATCCTTATGCGTTAACGCTGAATATCGGTAGTAGACCGGACTCTAGTAACCAATGACGCGCACCGTTAACCGATTCATGTACAGAGTCGGTTTCTCTGCCAAAAATCCTTGGAGTCTCGCTACGACCTGCTATGACCATCAAGTTAAAACTTCAGATTTTGATGCTCGTCACGCTGATGGCCATCGGGGGCGGTATCGCTGTGACGTCGTTCGGATTCGGTTCCGTAAGCGATGCGGAGGCGGCCTCGCATCGCCGGGAGACGCAGGTGCGCGGCATAACGGAAATCAAGGCAAGCGCGCTATCCACGGTCGAGCTTGACCCGGCGTCGGACGATACCAAGAAGATCTTTTCCGAAGCAGAACGAAACATTGGCAAATGGGCCGAGATCGTTGGCCCGCTGTTCGATTCCCAGGATCAACAAGCAAGGCTCAAGACGCTGCGCGCCCAATGGAATGCGTACGACCAGAAATCACGGCAGCTGATCGAACTGGCCGCCCATGATCCCAAGGCGGCCAACGATCAGGTCGGTTCGCTTTACCACAACGACTTTCAGCCGCTCAGTGCGTCGATCGAGGCGACCATCACGGAAGTCGGAAATCGTGGCCAGCAAGCCGCGGAACTTGCCGACCGCGTCAGCACGAATGCGGTCAGGACAGTCATGACCGTATTGGTCGTGGCGATGGCGATTGTCGTCGGATGGATTCTCCTGCTGTCCCGTTCGATCCAGCGCGCGCTGGGCGGCATCCAGGGGACGTTGCAGCAAGCGAGCGAATCACTCGACCTGACAAGGCGTGCGTCCGTTCAGGGTAAAGACGAAATCAGCCAGACAGCTGCTGCCTTCAATCACCTGATGGGCCGGATCACCGAGGTCATGGGCGCGGTGCGGGACTCCGCGGAATCGGTGAGCACGGCTTCGAAGCAGATTGCCGCAGGCAATGTCGATCTGTCGAGCCGCACGGAAGAGCAGGCCGCTTCGCTTCAGGAGACGGCTGCGAGCATGGAGGAGTTGACCGGCACGGTGCGGCAGAACACGGAGAATGCCCGGCAGGCCAATGGGCTGGCGCAGTCATCCGCGACCATCGCGGTCAGGGGAGGCGACGCGGTGGGCGAGATGGTCGCGACCATGGGAGAAATCAACGCCAGCTCGGCGAAGATCGTCGACATCATCGGCGTGATCGACGGGATCGCTTTTCAGACCAATATTCTCGCGCTCAATGCTGCGGTGGAAGCCGCCCGCGCAGGCGAACACGGCCGGGGTTTCGCGGTGGTCGCCACCGAGGTGCGCACGCTCGCGCAACGCTCGGCGGCAGCGGCCAAGGAGATCAAGACGCTGATCGAAAATTCGGTGCGCAAGGTCGAAACAGGCACAAAGCTGGTCGATCAGGCGGGCAACACGATGGAGGAGGTTGTCACCAGCATCAAACGGGTGACGGACATCATGGGAGAAATTGCCGCGGCCTCCGACGAGCAAAGCAAGGGAATCGATCAGGTTGGGCAGGCAGTCACGCAGATGGACGAAGTCACCCAGCAGAATGCGGCTCTGGTGGAACAGGCTGCCGCAGCGGCGCAGTCGCTGGACGATCAAGCGAGGAAGCTGCACACGGCGGTCAACGTTTTCAAGCTCTAGGCTCGGCATGTTGCCTGCGCCAACACGCGCAACACGGCTTTCCCGCGATGAATAAAAAAAAGCCCCGCCAGCATCCGCCCGGCGGGGCCAACCCATGTCAGTAGAGACATCATGGAGGAGACGGGCCCATCTTATCGAGCGCGGCGTACCGTCCCAACCAAGCATTTCTGCTATCGATCTGCGCGGCCACGCACACGATTGCCCCCGCTGCGCGGCATATCGATAGAACGAAAAGTCGTTTTCAGAGTGGCAACGGGGTCGTTACCATCTGGTTTTAAGCCTGTGCTTAGCCGGGCAAGCCATCCCCGAGGAGCGCCCCTTGACTGCATTCGATCAACACCGCCGCCCGTTCGTCGTCGGCATCGGCGGTACCACCCGGGCCGCGTCGTCCACCGAACGCGCGCTGTCGTTCGCGCTGCGCGGCGCGCAAGCCGCCGGCGCACGCACGCGCCTGTTCGACGGCCCGTTCCTGCATACGCTGCCGCACTACGCCCCCGAACACAAAACGCTGACCGACGCGCAACGCGAACTGATCGACGCCGTGCGCCAGGCCGACGCGATCATCATCGCAACGCCCGGCTATCACGGCGGCGTCTCCGGTCTCGTGAAGAACGCACTCGACACGCTCGAGGAACTGCGCGCGGACGATCGCCCCTATCTCGACGGCCGCGCGGTCGGCCTGATCGTTACCGCCTACGGTTGGCAGGCAGCCGGCACGGTGCTGACGTCGCTGCGTTCGATCGTTCATGCGCTGCGCGGCTGGCCGACGCCGTTCGGTGCCACCGTGAACACGCTCGAAACGCGTTTCGAAAGCGCCGACAGCTGCTCGGATCCGAAGGTCACCGCGCAACTCGAGACGGTCGGCGCGCAAGCAGCCGAGTTCGCGCTCGCGTTCGCGTCGCATCGCGCGGCCACGCATGCGGCTTCGGTCGACGCGCTCGCACCCGTGCTGAAGATCGCCAGCCACCAGTAATCCCCCGCATTCCGCCGCCCGTGCCCGGTCGACCTGATTCGCCGCGCGCGGGCGGCGCGTCTTCGGATGCGCGGCGATGTGCCGTGCGCGCCGACGCTTCGCTACCGTGGTCCTTTCCCTGCATACCGCCCCGATAACGATTCAGCCTGCCGCGTGATTTGCATTGCCCGAAAGATTGGTTCACGCGGCCGGCGGGTTTTCGTACGCTGAAAGTCCGAACTTTCTCCGCACACGCCATGAACCGTACGATCCGCTACAAGGGCTATGAAGTCGCCCCCGCTGCCGCCCGGTTGCCGAACGGGCTGTTCGCCGCCAACCTGACGATCGAGCGGGCGGGCGGCGGGCCGTCGCCGCGCTCCGTGTCGTTCGACGCCATCGATTTCTTCTTCGAAGAGGAACACGCGCTCGCCTACGCGTCCCGCTGGGGCCGCCTCTGGGTCGACACGCACGTGTGACGCACGCCTGGCCGGCGTGCGCATGGCCGCTCGAAAATACGCGTTTACGGAAGCTATGCAAGAATCTTTCAGCCCGTAATCGCATAACAACAGCCATGACTGACACGCTGCAGAAAGAGCACGCAGCCGCAGATCACGCAATGCGCAACTGGACCTTCGAGAGGCAAGGTCCGGTCAGGATCGGTTCCGATGCGCACAAGCAGATGTTCTGCCGCATGCTGCTCGACACACACAACCCGTACAAGCCGGCCGTGATCGATTGGCCGGCGCTCAAGCCCGACGAACTCAAGCGCCTTACGTCGCTGCCGATCTGGGACATCGCGGTGCAAACCGAAGGCCGCGCATCGATCCGCGTGGCGACGTACGCGGAGTCGATCGACGATGCGCTGCTGCGCCGCGCACTCGAAATGGACGGCGGCGAGGAAGCGCGCCACAAGGTCGTGCTGTCGAAGCTCGTCGAGGCGTACGGTATCCGGCTCGCGCCCGAGCCGCCCTACCCGGCACCGACCGACCCCGAGTGGTCGTGGATGATCACCGGCTTCAGCGAATGCATCGACAGCTTCTTCGCGTTCGGCCTGTTCCGTTCCGCGCAGCGCTCCGGCTATTTCCCGCCCGAACTCGTCGACACCTTCGAGCCCGTGATCCAGGAAGAAGGCCGCCACATCCTGTTCTTCGCGAACTGGTACGCGTGGTACTGGCGCACGATGCCGTGGTGGCGCCGGCCGTGGTTCTTCGCGCGCGTCGCGGCCGTGTGGGTGCACCTGATCCGCGACCGCATCGGCATCGCGCGCGGCATCGATGCCGACGGCGCCGCGCGTGACGCGAACTTCCCGGCGACCGGCACCGCCGACATCGGCGACGCGCTGAACCCACGCGAACTGATCGAACTGTGTCTCGTCGAGAACGACCGGCGGATGGCCGGTTACGACAAGCGCCTGCTGCGCCCGATGTTCGTGCCGCGCCTGGCGCGCTTAGCGCTGCGGTTTCTCAAGAAGTAAGGGCGGGCGCGCTGCCGCGGGATGCGCGAGCCGGTGCGGGCCGCACGCTTGCCGGTTCCGCTCTCGACGTCGCGCGCTCCGGTGCCCGTCGATGCGCTGCGGGACCTTGCCGAACTCGATCCGCCTGCCGTCTGTGGCGCGCCCGATACATTTACCCCTGCCCTTTTTTCACCGGCGCCGCCGTGCGCGCACGCCGCGCATCGGGCAAATTGCCGCCCCCAATGATCTGACAATTCGGGCGCGTCGCCCCGACGCCGACCCGCGTCTTTAACAACCTGTCGCCACCCGGCGAGCGACCGTCACGCGGCGCCCTCCCGGGGCGGTTCGGCACGCCCTCGAATCCCGCCCGGATACCAACATCATCGATATCGTCAATAGGACAAATTCGAAATTTGAATGGTGACAGCCCGGCGCATCGTCCTGTAGCACTTTTTTACAAATTCGACGGACCGGCCGGCCCGGAACGCCCGTCACACGGGCGGTCACGGCGAACCCGATGCGCAAATCAGCACAGCCCGATATCCGTCGATTCAAATTAAATTGATTTATAGATAATCGAACAAAATAAAAACAAAACCATCTAAAAATACCGCATTAACAAATTAACAAGATATTCAGCATATTATCAATTGGCCCCTCCGAAAACATTACAATTTCGAAAGGACGATCGATCCCGCAAACGTTTGCTATTTCATTTGTCTTACTTTTCAGCCATTTCCATGTGTGACCTGCCGCACAAAACACACATAACTCATTGATTTTTATGAAAAATACTGCACAAGCCCAGAAAAATTCAAACCCTACACGTCACATTCTTACATCTTTCAAATTCATTCTCCCCTGATACATCAAAACACGATGCATTAACCATCTTTTAACTTTCAAAACCTCTCATTTATCACTTTTTATCAATCTCTTAAATCCACCTCCAATAAACTCCGCCCATCAATTTTGAGATTCGCGCGAGCGCACGGAATATTCCTCTAACGAAAGAGACCGGTGTGTGGCGTGCATATTTGGAGGTAGCAGGACATGAACCGCACATACCGCTCGATCTGGAACGAAGCTCTTGGCGCCTGGGTCGCGGCATCGGAACACGATTCGGCACGGGGCAAGCCGAACAAGTCGGCCGTCGTGAAGGCCGTTGCAACCGCCGTCCTCGTAGCGGGGGCGACCGTCGGTAATGTTGCACATGCGCAATACAGCGCAGGTGGCGGCACGGTGACAGGCGGCGCCACTCAAGGGATCGCAATTGGCGGTAACAGCGGCAGCACGACGACGGCCAGCGGGTCGACGTCGATCGCGATCGGTGCGAACGCAACGGCATCGGGCAACTATTCCCAGGCTTTCGGCCAGGCCACGACGGCGACCGGCGCCAGCTCGATCGGTATCGGCTCCGGCGCGAAGGCGCTGAACACGGGTGCGACCGCAGTCGGCAACGACACCACGGCATCGGGCTCCAGCGCGATCGCGATCGGCGGCGGCAACAGTTCGGGCACAGGTGGCGCGATAGCCTCGGGTAGCAACTCGATTGCACTGGGCCGGTTCTCGAATGCGTCCGCGAGCGGCGCAACCGCGCTGGGCTCTACCGCATCGGCCGGCGGCACCGATTCGGTCGCGATCGGCACCAACACCACCGCGCTCAATACCTCCGTTGCAGTCGGTCGCGGCTCCACGGCCACGGGCACGAACGGCTCGGTCGCAATCGGCAATTCCGCGACGTCCACGGGCACCGGTTCAATCGCGATGGGTACCGTCGGCAGCTTTGCGGCGACCACCATCGCCAGCGGCTCGGACGCGGTTGCACTCGGCAACGGCTCGACGGCCAGCGGCAATTCCGGGTCCGTAGCCGTGGGTTCCGCCGCCACGGCGTCGAACAGCTATGCGACCGCCTTCGGTTCAAACTCGACCGCATCGGGTTCGGGTTCGGTCGCGTTCGCACAAAATGCCAATGCGTCGGCCACGAACGCCGTCGCGATCGGCGTCGCGTCGAGCGCCAATGTCGCGAACTCGGTCGCCCTCGGCTACAACTCCCAAACGACAAGCGCGCTGTCGGGGACGACCGGCGGCACCACGGTGGTCAGCAGCACGACCATCGGCGGTCAGACGTTCGGTAGCTATGCCGGCTCCGGCGCGGCAGGCGGCGTAGTCAGCGTCGGCCAGCCGAACTTCGAACGCCGCATCCAGAACGTCGCGGCGGGCCTCGTCAGCGGAACCAGCACCGACGCGATCAACGGCAGCCAGCTCTACGCCGTGGCAAGCACGACGACGTCGAGCATCACGAGCCTGTCGACTTCGACGTCGACGGGGTTGTCGTCGGCCAACAGCTCGATCGGTTCGCTGTCCACGTCGACGTCGACGGGGCTCTCGTCGGCTAATAGCTCGATCTCGTCGCTGTCGACCTCGACTTCGACCGGCATCAATTCGCTGTCCACCGGCCTCAGTTCGGCCAATAGCTCGGTCACGTCGCTGTCGACTTCCACGTCGACCGGCCTGTCGTCGGCTAATAGCTCGATCACCTCGCTGTCGACCTCGACTTCGACCGGCATCAACTCGCTGTCCACCGGCCTCAGCTCGGCCAATAGCTCGGTCAAGTCGCTGTCCACGTCGACGTCGACGGGTCTGTCGTCGGCTAACAGCTCGATCACCTCGCTGTCCACCTCGACCTCGACCGGCATCAGCTCGCTGTCCACCGGCCTCAGCTCGACCGACAGCTCAGTGACTTCGCTGTCGACTTCCACGTCGACCGGCCTCTCGTCAGCCAACAGCTCGATCACCTCGCTCTCGACCTCGACCTCGACTGGCCTTTCGTCGGCGAACAGCTCGATCACGTCGTTGTCGACCTCCACGTCGACCGGCCTGTCGTCGGCGAATAGCTCGATCACCTCGCTGTCGACTTCCTCGTCGACCGGCTTGTCGTCGGCCACTAGCTCGATCACGTCGCTGTCGACCTCGACCTCGACGGGTCTGTCGTCGGCCAACAGCTCGATCACTTCGCTGTCGACCTCGACCTCGACCGGCCTGTCGTCGGCGAATAGCTCGATCACCTCGCTGTCCACCTCGACCTCGACCGGCCTCTCGTCGGCGAACAGCTCGATCACTTCGTTGTCGACTTCGACGTCGACCGGGATCAGCTCGCTGTCCACCGGCCTGAGCTCGACCAACAGCTCGGTGACTTCGCTGTCGACTTCCACGTCGACGGGCCTGTCGTCGGCTAACAGCTCGATCACCTCGCTGTCCACGTCGACCTCGACTGGCCTGTCATCGGCTAACAGCTCGATCACCTCGCTGTCGACTTCCACGTCGACGGGCCTGTCGTCGGCGAACAGCTCAATCACGTCGCTGTCGACTTCCACGTCGACCGGCCTGTCGTCGGCGAACAGCTCGATCACCTCGCTGTCGACCTCGACCTCGACCGGCTTGTCGTCGGCGAATAGCTCGATCACCTCGCTGTCGACCTCGACCTCGACCGGCTTGTCGTCGGCGAACAGCTCGATCACTTCGCTGTCGACCTCCACGTCGACGGGTCTGTCGTCGGCCAACAGCTCGATCACCTCGCTGTCCACTTCGACTTCGACGGGTCTCTCGTCGGCCAATAGCTCCATCACGTCGCTGTCGACCTCGACCTCGACCGGCCTGTCGTCGGCCAATAGCTCGATCACCTCGCTGTCGACTTCCACGTCGACGGGCCTGTCGTCGGCCAACAGCTCAATCACGTCGCTGTCGACCTCCTCGTCGACGGGTCTGTCGTCGGCTAACAGCTCGATCACCTCGCTGTCCACGTCGACCTCGACGGGTCTGTCGTCGGCCAATAGCTCGATCACGTCGCTGTCGACTTCCACGTCGACGGGTCTGTCGTCGGCCAACAGCTCGATCACTTCGCTGTCCACGTCGACCTCGACCGGCATCAACTCGCTGTCCACCGGCATCAGCTCGACAAACAGCTCGGTCCTGTCGCTGTCGACCTCGACGTCGACGGGTCTCTCGACGGCCACGAGCTCGATCGGTTCGCTGTCGACCGGCCTGAGCACGGTCACGGTCAAGACGGACAACCTCGGCAACAGCACGGCATCGGCACTCGGTGGCGGCTCCACGTACGACCCGACGACCGGGACGGTCTCCGCGCCGGCATACACGACCTACAACGCGAACGGCACGACGTCGACCGCCAACAGCGTCGGCTCGGCGATCAACAACATCAACAGCCAGGGCATCAAGTACTTCCACGCGAACTCGACCGGCCCCGACAGCACCGCAACCGGCACCGACGCAGTCGCCATCGGCAGCGGCGCCGTCGCCGGCACGAACAATTCGGTCGCGCTCGGCGCCAACTCGCAGACCGCCGCGGCCAATCCCACGAGCAGCGCGACCGTCAGCGGTGTCACGTTCGGTGGATTCGCAGGCACCGCGCCGGTCGGTACCGTTAGTGTCGGCAGCGCGGGCAACGAGCGACAAATCACCAACGTCGCCGCCGGCCAAGTGACGCAGACCAGTACCGACGCGATCAACGGCAGCCAGCTTTATTCGGTTGCCCAACAGGTTGGTACCGCGACCAGCGCCATTTCGTCGTTGTCGACTTCCACGTCGACCGGCCTGTCGTCGGCTAACAGCTCGATCACCTCGCTGTCGACCTCGACCTCGACGGGTCTCTCGTCGGCCAACAGTTCGATCACGTCGCTGTCCACCTCGACCTCGACGGGCCTGTCGTCGGCTAACAGCTCGATCACCTCGCTGTCCACGTCGACCTCGACCGGTCTGTCGTCGGCCAACAGCTCGATCACCTCGCTGTCGACCTCGACCTCGACGGGCCTGTCGTCGGCTAACAGTTCGATCACGTCGCTGTCCACGTCGACCTCGACGGGCCTGTCGTCGGCTAACAGCTCGATCACCTCGCTGTCGACCTCCACGTCGACCGGCCTGTCGTCGGCTAATAGCTCCATCACGTCGCTGTCCACCTCGACCTCGACTGGCATCAGCTCACTGTCCACGGGCCTCAGCTCGACCGACAGTTCGGTGACCTCGCTGTCGACGTCCACGTCGACGGGCCTGTCTTCGGCCAACAGCTCGATCACCTCGCTGTCGACCTCGACCTCGACGGGTCTGTCGTCGGCCAACAGCTCGATCACCTCGCTGTCCACGTCGACCTCGACGGGCCTGTCGTCGGCTAACAGCTCGATCACCTCGCTGTCGACCTCCACGTCGACCGGCCTGTCGTCGGCTAATAGCTCCATCACGTCGCTGTCCACCTCGACCTCGACTGGCATCAGCTCACTGTCCACGGGCCTCAGCTCGACCGACAGTTCGGTGACCTCGCTGTCGACGTCCACGTCGACGGGCCTGTCTTCGGCCAACAGCTCGATCACTTCGCTGTCGACCTCGACTTCGACAGGCCTGTCTTCGGCGAACAGCTCCATCACGTCGCTGTCCACGTCGACCTCGACCGGCATCAGCTCGCTGTCCACGGGCCTCAGCTCGACCGACAGCTCGGTGACTTCGCTGTCGACTTCCACGTCGACCGGCCTGTCGTCGGCTAACAGCTCGATCACCTCGCTGTCGACCTCGACCTCGACCGGCCTGTCGTCTGCAAATAGCTCGATCACTTCGCTGTCCACTTCGACCTCGACCGGTATCAGCTCACTGTCCACCGGCCTCAGCTCGACCGACAGCTCGGTGGCATCGCTGTCGACGTCGACGTCGACGGGCTTGTCGTCGGCAACCAGCTCGATCACCTCCCTGTCGACCTCCACGTCGACCGGTCTGTCGTCGGCTAACAGCTCGATTACGTCCCTGTCCACCTCGACCTCGACCGGTATCAGCTCGCTGTCCACGGGCCTCAGCTCGACCGACAGCTCGGTGACTTCGCTGTCGACTTCCACGTCGACCGGCCTGTCGTCGGCTAACAGCTCGATCACCTCGCTCTCGACCTCGACCTCGACGGGTCTGTCGTCGGCAAATAGCTCGATCACGTCGCTGTCGACCTCCACGTCGACCGGCCTGTCGTCGGCCAACAGCTCGATCACCTCGCTGTCCACGTCGACCTCGACGGGCCTGTCGTCGGCTAACAGCTCCATCACGTCGCTGTCCACGTCGACCTCGACTGGCATCAACTCGCTGTCCACGGGCATCAGCTCGACCGACAGTTCGGTAGCATCGCTCTCGACGTCGACGTCGACGGGCTTGTCGTCGGCGAACAGCTCGATCACGTCGCTGTCCACCTCGACCTCGACCGGGATCAGCTCGCTGTCTACCGGCCTCAGCTCAACCGACAGCTCGGTAGCATCGCTCTCGACGTCGACGTCGACGGGCTTGTCGTCGGCGAACAGCTCGATCACGTCGCTGTCGACCTCGACCTCGACCGGCATCAGCTCGCTGTCTACCGGCCTCAGCTCGACCGACAGCTCGGTGACTTCGCTGTCGACTTCCACGTCGACCGGCCTCTCGTCGGCCAACAGTTCGATCACGTCACTGTCGACTTCGACCTCGACCGGCATCAGCTCGCTGTCCACCGGCCTCAGCTCGACCGACAGCTCGGTGACCTCGCTGTCGACTTCGACGTCGACCGGTTTGTCCTCGGCCAACAGCTCCATCACGTCGCTGTCGACCTCCACGTCGACGGGTCTGTCGTCGGCCAATAGCTCGATCACCTCGCTGTCGACTTCGACCTCGACCGGTATCAGCTCGTTGTCCACGGGCCTCAGCTCGACCGACAGCTCGGTGGCGTCGCTGTCCACCTCGACCTCGACCGGCCTGTCGTCGGCCAACAGCTCGATCACTTCGCTGTCGACCTCGACTTCGACGGGCCTGTCGTCCGCGAACAGCTCCATCACCTCGCTGTCCACGTCGACCTCGACGGGTCTGTCGTCCGCGAATAGCTCGATCACGTCGCTGTCCACGTCGACCTCGACCGGTATCAACTCGTTGTCCACGGGCCTCAGCTCGACCGACAGTTCGGTGGCATCGCTCTCGACTTCGACGTCGACGGGTCTGTCATCCGCTAACAGCTCCATCACGTCGCTGTCGACCTCGACCTCGACGGGTCTCTCGTCGGCGAACAGCTCCATCACCTCGCTGTCGACTTCGACCTCGACGGGTCTGTCGTCTGCGAATAGCTCGATCACGTCGCTGTCCACGTCGACCTCGACCGGTATCAGCTCGCTGTCCACCGGCCTCAGCTCGACCGACAGCTCGGTGACGTCGTTGTCCACCTCGACCTCGACGGGTCTCTCGTCGGCCAACAGCTCGATCACGTCGCTCTCGACCTCGACCTCGACCGGCCTGTCGTCCGCGAATAGCTCCATCACCTCGCTGTCGACTTCGACCTCGACCGGCATCAGCTCGCTGTCCACCGGCCTCAGCTCGACCGACAGCTCGGTGGCATCGCTGTCGACCTCGACGTCGACGGGTCTGTCGTCCGCGAACAGCTCCATCACCTCGCTGTCGACTTCGACCTCGACGGGTCTGTCGTCTGCGAATAGCTCGATCACCTCGCTGTCCACGTCGACCTCGACCGGTATCAGCTCACTGTCCACGGGCCTCAGCTCGACCGACAGTTCGGTGACCTCGCTGTCGACGTCCACGTCGACGGGTCTGTCGTCCGCGAACAGCTCGATCACCTCGCTGTCCACCTCGACCTCGACCGGTATCAGCTCGCTGTCCACTGGCCTCAGCTCGACCGACAGTTCGGTGGCATCGCTCTCGACCTCCACGTCGACGGGTCTGTCGTCCGCGAACAGCTCCATCACCTCGCTGTCCACGTCGACCTCGACCGGTATCAGCTCGCTGTCCACTGGCCTCAGCTCGACCGACAGCTCGGTGGCATCGCTGTCGACTTCGACGTCGACTGGCCTCTCGTCCGCTAACAGCTCCATCACGTCGCTGTCGACCTCGACCTCGACGGGTCTGTCGTCGGCAAATAGCTCGATCACCTCGCTGTCGACCTCGACCTCGACGGGTCTCTCGTCGGCTAACAGCTCGATCACATCGCTGTCCACCTCGACCTCGACCGGCCTGTCGTCCGCGAACAGCTCGATCACATCGCTGTCCACGTCGACCTCGACGGGTCTCTCGTCGGCGAATAGCTCGATCACCTCGCTGTCGACCTCCACGTCGACCGGCCTCTCGTCGGCCAACAGCTCGATCACGTCGCTGTCCACTTCGACCTCGACCGGCATCAGCTCGCTGTCCACCGGCCTGAGCAGCACGAACAGCTCGGTGACGTCGCTGTCGACTTCCACGTCGACCGGCCTGTCCTCGGCGAACAGCTCCATCAGCTCGCTGTCGACCTCGACCTCAACCGGCCTCTCGTCGGCCAACAGCTCGATCACGTCGCTGTCCACCTCGACCTCGACCGGCATCAGCTCGTTGTCCACCGGCCTGAGCAGCACGGACAGCACGATCCTGTCGCTGTCCACGTCGACGTCGACCGGCATCGGCTCGCTGTCCACCGGCCTGAGCACGACGAACAGCTCGGTGACATCGCTGTCCACGTCGACCTCGACCGCGATCAACGCCGCGAAGACGCACTACTACAGCGTCAACGACAACGGCACGCAGCAAGCCAACTACGACAACACTGGCGCAACGGGCACCAACGCCCTCGCGGCCGGCGTGAACGCCAGCGCGGCGGGCGCAAGCAGCGTGGCAGTCGGCGACGGCTCGAACGCACAGTCGGCAGGCGCGGTCGCCATCGGCCAGAACGCATCGGCGACGGGCGGCAAGGCCGTGTCGATCGGCTCCGGCAACACCGCGACCGGCGACGGCGCGGTCGCGATCGGCGACCCGAGCATCGCGACGGGCACCGGCGCGGTGGCGATGGGCGCGAACGACACGGCGACCGGCAACGGCGCAGTGGCGCTCGGCAACGCGAACACGGCAAACGGCGCCAGCGCGCTCGCCCTCGGCAGCTCGAACCAGGCCACCGCGGACAACACGATCGCGCTGGGCAACCAGTCCACGGCCAGCGCCACCGGCGCACAGGCCTACGGCTCGGCTGCCAAGGCCACGGCCGCCGACGCGCTCGCCTTCGGTACGAACGCGCAAGCCAACGTCGCCAACTCGATCGCACTCGGCGCGAACTCGGTCACGAGCGCCGCGAACCCGACGTCGAGCGCCACGATCGGCGGCGTCACGTACTTCTTCGCGGGCAACTCGCCGGTCGGCGTGGTGAGCGTCGGCGCACCGGGCCAGGAACGCCAGATCACGAACGTCGCCGCCGGCCGGATCTCGGCCACCAGCACGGACGCGATCAACGGCAGCCAGCTCAATGCGACGAACAACGCGGTCAACGCGCTGTCGACGTCCACCGCATCGAACGTCGCGTCGCTGTCGACCGGCATCGGCTCGCTGTCCACCGGCCTGAGCACGACGAACAGCAACGTGGCCTCGCTGTCCACGTCGACGTCGACCGCGGTCAACTCGCTGTCGACGGGCCTGAGCACGACGAACAGCAACGTGAACTCGCTGTCGACGTCGACTTCGACGGGCATCGGTTCGCTGTCCACCGGCCTGAGCACGACGAACAGCAACGTGGCCTCGCTGTCGAGCGGCGTGTCGAACATCAACAACACGCTGAACCAGTTGTCGACGTCGATCAACAACAACACGACGCGCACGGCGAACAACAACGGCGTCGCGGCCGACATGAACGGCAAGGGCACCGACGTCCCGACCGTCACCGCCGGCTCGAACTCGGTGGCGATCGGCGCGAACTCGAACGACGGCGGCCGCCAGAACGTGGTGTCGGTCGGCAACGACACGCAGCAGCGCCAGATCGTGAACGTCGCGCCGGGTACGCAAGGCACCGACGCGGTCAACGTGAACCAGCTGACGCAGGTGCAGACGACGCTGTCGACGGCACTGTCGGGCCAGCAGGGGCAGATCAACTCGTTGAATTCGCAACTGCAACAGACCGACCAGATGGCGAAGCAGGGTATCGCGGCCGTCGGCGCGATGGCCTCGATCCCGCAGCTCGATCGCGACGCCAACTTCGGCATGGGGGTCGGTACGTCGACCTTCCTCGGCCAGAAGGCGATGGCGGTCAACATGCAGGCCCGCATCACGGAGAACCTGAAGGCGTCGATCAACGGCGGTTTCAGCGGCGGTCAGAAGGTGATCGGCGCCGGCATGCTGTACCAGTGGAAGTAACGCGTCGCGCCGCCAGGCCGCCCGGCTCGCCAGCCGGACGGCCCGCGGCGGCCCCGACGGCAGGACGAGCCCGCCGCGCCACCCGCGGCGGACCTCGGTCAACCCAAGCTTTAAGGACGTAATCGTGAACAAACTCGCTCTTGCACTCGCGCTGTCCGCCACGGTCCTCGCCGCGTGCTCGACCGCATCCGGCCCGACCTTCAGCGCCTCCGAACTGCAGCCGCGCGACGGCGTGCGCACGTTCCAGGTGGACTGCCACGGCCTGCTGTCCGGCCCGCAGACCTGCATGAAAGCCGCCCGCAAGATCTGCGGCGACCAGCCGGTGCGCACCGTCGACTCGGCCCGCGCGCTGCGCGACGGCTCCGACCCGGCATCGCTGGTATTCCAGTGCGGCGCCGCGCCGGCGGAACCGGCCTCGGCCGCCGAACCGGCGTCCACCACCGTCGAACACGTGAACCTGTCGGGCGACGCGCTGTTCGCCACCGACCACGCGACGCTCGCGCCGACCGCGCGCGAATCGCTCGACCGGCTGCTGAGCGAGCACGCGGACCACACGTACTCGAAAGTGACGATCACCGGCTTCACGGATTCGGTGGGCAGCGACGACTACAACCTCGCACTGTCGCAGCGCCGCGCCGAAGCCGTCGCCGCCTATCTGAAGGCGCACGGGCTGAAGGCCGACACGCTGACGGTCACGGGCCGCGGCAAGGCCGATCCGGTCGCCTCCAACGCGACGGCCGAAGGCCGCGCCAGCAACCGCCGCGTCGAAATCACGCTGCAGCACTGAGCAGGCGGCCGCCGCGCACGGCGGCCCGCTCCGGCAGGCCGCCAGCGCCGCGCCGGACACCCGCCGGGCACCCCGCGCGCCGCCTCGCCGGCGCCCCGCTCCGGTTGGCCGGCGACTATGTCAAAGTTCGTCACATCCCGCCACAAACCGGCGATTTCCGTGCCACAATCGCCGACAGACAGTCGCCGGGGCAGCCTGCCCGCATCGCGCGCCGTGCCAGGCGCGCCCGACGACACGCCGGAATCCGGCTGCCGCCCCCGCGATCCACGTCGCACGATTCGCCGGCCGCGGCGCGCCGGCGCGAATGCAACCATGACAATCCACGGCGCGCCGCTTCCGGTCCACGCGTTCGACGCCACGCCCGGACGCACGACGCCGCAGAGGAAACCAACCGGTGACGGACATCAATGAAGCCGCTTCGGGCGGCACCCGCAAGCAACGGCCGGCCGTCGGCATCTCGCTGTTTGCGCGGGACGGCCAGGCGATCTGGGAAAACGGCATTCACCAGAACATCGCGTTCCTCGCGATGATGCTCAAGCGCTCGGATCGCGTCGGCCCGGTCTATTTCCTGAACGGCGGCGACGCCAACGCGCTGCCGGCCGGCCTCGAACTCGACGGCCTCGACATCCCGCTCGTGAAACCCGCCGACGTCACGCACGAACTCGACGTCGTGATCGAAATGGGCGCGCAGCTGCCGGTCGAATGGCTCAGGCACATGAAGGCGCTCGGCAAGAAAATCGCCGCGTTCTTCTGCGGGCACGTGTACGCCGGCCTGTGCGAAACCCCGATCTTCGAAAAGCCGTCCGGGCACATCTTCAACGGCGCGCCGTTCGACGAAGTGTGGCTGCTGCCGCAATACGACAAGACCGCGGCACCGATGCTGCAGACGATCCTGCGCGCGCCGGTGCACCTGATGCCGCACATCTGGTCGCCGTACTTCCTCGATCGCCGCATCGCCGCACTCGCCGGCGAAGGCGCGACGTTCGGTTATCGGCCCGGTCGCCGCCCGTGGCACCTGGCGACGCTCGAACCGAACATCTCGGTCGTCAAGTCCTGTCACTACCCGATGCTCGCGTGCGACGAGCTCTACCGCGCGCGGCCGGACGCGGTTCAGCACATGTTCGTCGTCAACGCGATGCACATGAAGGAGCATCCGACCTTCGTGCACTTCGCGAACAGCCTCGATCTCGTGCGCCAGCACAAGGCGACCTTCGAACCGCGCATCGACCTGCCGGGCTTCATGGCGCGCCACGCGGATGCGGTCGTGTCGCACCACTGGGAAAACGGACAGAACTATCTGTATTACGACGTGCTGCACGGCGGCTATCCGCTGATCCACAACTCGACGCTGCTCGGCGACGCCGGTTATTACTACCCGGACTTCGACGCCGCCGCGGGCGGCCGCGCGCTGCTCGATGCGTGGCTGCATCACGACGAACGCCTCGACGACTATCGTGCGAAGGCCGGCCGGCTGCTGCAGTCGGTCTCGATCGACAACCCCGCGAACCTCGACGCGTTCGTCTCGCGTCTGGTCGCCTGAACCGGAGAATACGCATGTCGGACTCCAACGCCCGTCAAGCGCCCGGCGACGGCAAACGTCTCGTCGTCGGCGTGTCGCTGTTCGTGCGCGGCGCCGGCCAGTCGCTGTGGGAAAACGGCATCTTCCAGAACTGCCTGCTGCTGATCCTGCTGCTGCGCCAGTCGCCGCTCGTCGCGGAAGCCGTGATGGTGAACGGCGGCGAACAGGTCGCCGATCCGCAGATGATGCTCGGCGAATGGGACGTGCCGCTGCTGACGATGGATGAAGCGCTGCAGCGCTGCGACGTGCTGATCGAAATGAGCGCGCAGTTCGGCGCGGACTACCTGCGCGCGTTCCACGAGCGTGGCGGCAAGGTCGTCACGATGCGGGTCGGCAACGACTACGTGATCGACATCGAACGCGCGATGTTCAACAAGCCGTCGGGCTTCCTGTTCTCGGGCGCGCCGTACGACGCGGTGTGGACGATTCCCGAGTTCGAGCGCTCGTGCCTGCACTATTACCAGACCGGCCTGCGCGCGCCCGTCACGATCGTCCCGCACATCTGGCATCCGATGCTGTTCGACAAGGCGCGCGCGACGCTCGGCGGCGGTTTGTCGTACGGCTATCAGCCGGGCAAGCCGCGCTGGCGCGTGACGATGTTCGAGCCGAACATCTGCATGGTGAAGACGAGCATCATCCCGATGCTGGTCACGGAAGAGGCGTACCGCGCCGATCCGCGGTTCCTGGAGTTCGTGCGCGTGTGCAACACGATCCACATCAAGGAGCACGCCACCTTCGTCCACTTCGCGAAGAGCCTCGACATCGTGAACCACGGGATCACGACGTTCGAAAGCCGTTATGCGGTGTACGAGTTCATGGCCGCGTACGGCGATGCGGTGGTGTCGCACACGTGGGAAAACGCGCAGAACTACCTGTATTACGAGCTGCTGTACGGCGACTATCCGCTGATCCACAACTCGCCGTTCCTCGGCAAGGCCGGGTATTTCTATCCGGACTTCGACTGCCAGGCCGGCGGCCGCGCGCTGCTGCAGGCATTCGCCGAGCACGACGCGAACCTGGAAGCCTACCGCGAGCAGTCGAAGCACGTGCTGTCGTCGGTCAGCATCTACAACCCCGCGAACGTCGCCGCTTACTCGGACGCGATCGCCGCCCTTTATCGCGACGCGTGACGCGCCGCCCGCTCCGGACCCCGACATGAACGCACGCTCGCCCCTTGCCCGCACGAAATGGCTGATCGGCTGCGCCGTCGCGTCGATCGCGATCGGCGCGCACGCGCAAGCGGCTGGCGAATCGGCCGATTCGCTGCTGCGCGATTCGGACATGGTGTTCAAGCAGCTCGACGCCGGCCAGTACGGCGCCGTGTGGAGCGGCGCCGCCGCGTTCGTGAAGGCGCGCATCAAGCAGGACCAGTTCGCGGCCGACATGCAGCGTGCGCGCCAGTCCTTCGGCGCGGTCGACCATCGCGGCTGGGCGCAGATCACGCGCATCCGCTACACGAATTCGTCGACGACGCCGGACGGCCTCTACGCGAACGTCGATTACGCGACGACGCTCACGAGCGGCGCGACCGTGTTCGAGAAGCTGAGCTTTCGTCTCGACGACGACGGCCGCTGGCACCTGACGGGCTACGTGCCGCGCCAGTCGCAAGGCACCGTGCAGTAAGCGAAGAACCACCCGCCTCACCGGAGCCGATATGAAACTCAATGTCGCGATAACGATGAACGTGCAGCGCGACGCGACGCAGTCGATCTGGTACAACGGCGCGAACCAGCACTGCGTGTACCTGTACATGCTGCTGAAGCAGTCGCCGCTGATCGGCGAGGTCTGGCTCGCGCACGACGACGGCATCACCGACTACCCGCAGGCGCTGATGATGGACGCGTTCGGCGACGCGCTGCGGCCGCTGTCGTCCGTCGTCCACCAGACCGACCTGCTGATCGAGATGAACGCGTTCGTCGATCCGTCGCACACGGAGGTCGTGCGCCGGCGCGGCGGCAAGTGCGTGTCGTACCGCTTCGGCAACGACTACGTGATCGCGGTCGAGACGATCAACTTCGAGAAGAACGACTGGCGGCCGAACCCGCACCGCGTGCAGTTCGACGAGATCTGGACCAACCCGCAGCACATGCACACGTGCGCGGCTTATTTCCAGGCCGTCTATCGCGCGCCGGTGATCGAGCTGCCGCACATCTGGTCGCCGTATTTCATCGAACGCAGCCTCGCGGCCGACCCCGAACTGAAGGCGCGCTTCGGCTATCGCAACCACGGCCCCGCGAAGCGCATCGCGTTTTTCGAACCGAACCTGAACGTCGTGAAAAGCTCGATCGTGCCGATGCTCGCCGCGAACGCGTGCTACGTCGAACACCCGGAGCTCGTCGAACACGTGTACATGACCAACACGTTCGACAAGAAGGAAAACGTCGCTTTCAAGCATCTCGCGCTCGGGCTCGAGATGGTGCGCGACGGCAAGGCGACGGCCGACGTGCGTGCGCCGTTCGTCGCGTGGGCCGCGCATCACACCGACATCGTCGTGTCGCATCACTGGGAAAACGGCCTCAACTACCTGCTGTACGACGCGCTGTACGGCAACTACCCGCTGGTGCACAACTCGCCGTTCCTGCGCGACGTCGGTTACTACTACCCGGACTTCGAGATCTTCGATGCGGCGCGCGCGATCGCAACCGCCGCGCAGACGCACGACGCGCGGCTCGACGACTACGCGGCGGCCGCCCGCCGCTGCCTGCACCAGGTCGACACGCTCTCCGAACACAACGTCCGCGCCTATTCCGCGCAGATCCAGCACCTGTTTGCCGGCCGCGCGCCCGGCTGACCTCTTTCGCCTGCCCCTCGCCCATGAATCAGACCGTCCGCAACTTCGTCGTGATCGATTCGATCCACGGCCCGTTCGTCATCAACCGTCACTGCGCGCTCCAGGCGGAGGCGCTGATCAAGACCGGCCGGCCGCATATCCAGGGCGAGCTCGACGTGATGATGCCGGTGATCGACCAGTTGCCCGACGGCGCGATCGCCGTGGACGGCGGCGCCAATGCAGGGCTCGTGTGCGTGCCGATCGCGCATCGGCTGCGCGAGCGCGGCGGCCGCGTCTATGCGTTCGAGCCGCAGCGCACGCTGTTCCAGGCGCTCGGCGGCACCGTCGCGCTCAACCAGCTCGACAACCTCCATCTGCTGAACATGGGGCTCGCGAGCGCCAACGGCACGATGAAGGTGCCCGAAGTCGACTACGGACAGGACGCCGACTTCGGTCAGGTCTCGCTCGTCGACGCACACGCGGCGGGCGGCACGCCGACGCCGGTCGTCAGGCTCGATTCGCTCGGCCTGCCGCGGCTCGACTTCCTGAAGCTCGACATCGAAGGGATGGAGATCGACGCGCTGCACGGCGCGCGCCAGCTGATCGAAACGCATCTGCCGTGGTGCTGGATCGAATACTGGAAGGTCGGCGAAGCGCCGATCATCGCGACGTTCGCCGGTCTCGACTACACGTTCTACCGGATCGACGGGCTGAACATGCTCTGCGTGCCGAACCCGCGCTGGGACCGGCAACGCCTGATCATCACGGGCGAACCGCTCGCCGTCGCCGCGGCGGCCGAAAGCGGCGCGGACAGCCCGGCTGCCGCCGACACCGATACCGACACGTCCGAGACGAACTGGAACCGTGCGCTCGACCACGAATCGCGCTGCGAGTGGGGGCGCGCGATCGACCGCTGGCAACGCGCGCGCGGCCGCGGGCTCGACGACGATGCGATCGCGCTGCAGCTCGCGTCGTGCTACGGCTTCGCCGGCGCGCCCGAGGCCGGGCTCGCGGCACTCGAGCGCTTCGGCGATCCGGCCGCGCTGCCCGACGCGACGCGCGGCCGGATCGAACTGGCGCGCGCGGGGCTGCTGCTGCGCGCCGGCCGGCGCGACGAGGCCGCACGCGCCACCGTCGCCAGCGAAAACGTCCTGACGGCCGCGCAGTTCGGGCTGCCGACGGAACGGCTCTATCAGGGCCAGTCGCTGCAAGGCAAGCGGCTGCTCGTGCTCAGCTACGGCGGCGTCGGCGATCAGCTCCAGTACGCGCGTTACCTGCATGCGCTCGACTCGCTCGGTTGCGCGAGCGTGACCGTCGTCGTTCCCGACGCGCTGACGGGCCTGCTGCGCCATACGTTCCCGCGCATCGAGTTCGTCGGTGCGCACGGCGCGTGGGTCGATGCGTCGCAGATCACACACGACTACTGGTGCTCGTTCCTGATGCTCGCCGCGCAGTTCGGCTACGCACCGGCGCCGGAAGGCGTGCCGGCCGCGTACCTGTCGTGCCCGCCCGCGCAAGCGGCCGCATGGCGCGAGCGTGTATCGCGCGACGGTCACTCGGCCGACACGCGCCGCATCGGGCTCAACTGGCGCGGGCGCGACGACAGCGACGCGCGCTTCCATCGCGCGGCCAGCCTGCGTGACTTCGCGCCGCTGACCCGGATGCAGGGTCACGCCGCGTACTGCATCAACCGCGACCTGTCCGCGCAATCCGAGCAATCGGACCTGCCGGTGACGTTCCCGCATCAGGCAATCGGCGATTTCAGCGATCTCGCGGCACTGACGCTCGCGATGGACGCCGTGGTGACCACCTGCACCGCGCACATCCACCTTGCCGGCGCGCTCGGTGTGCCGGCCGTGCTGCTGCTGAGCCCGAAGGCCGACGCGCGCTGGGAAACCGGCTCGCGCACCGCGCTCTATCCCGGCATCCGGATCGTGCGCGCCGCGCACGTCGGCAAATGGGACGACGCGATCGACCGCGCGATGGCGCTGGTGCTCGGCGGTTTCGGGAAGAATTGATCGATTGGCCGCGCGTCCGGGCTGCTGCGCCCGGACGACGTCGAAGCCGGCCGCACGCCGGCCGGCACGCGCATCGCGCGCTACACCAACACCCGATCGCCGCTTTGCGCGGCGAACACGCGGCCATGCCGCCGCCCCGTGTGCGCGAGCACCGCGAAGCAACGGGCCACCGGCCGGCTGGCGCCGGCGGATTGCTTGAAGAGGTTGTCGGATACGCCCCGCGCGATCGCCGAATCGTCGCCGCACGCGCCCGCGATGACGCCGGCGTAATAGTGCCGCGCCGCCAGCTCGCGGCTGCGGGCGTCGAGCGGCTTCATCCGCTGAATGCGACGCGCGACGGCTTTCAGGCCGTCGAGATAGGGCGCGACATCGATCGGCACGTCGGTCGATTCGGCGCCCAGTTGCCACAGCATGTCGGCCAGCTCGGCGAGCGCGACCAGGTCGCGCGCATCTGCCGCCTGCGTGCCCGTTCCGACTCCGGCCTTCGTCTCCGCCATGCCCACGCCCCTTTTGTCATTCGTCCCGGCCCCGCGCCGGCCCCGCCCTGCGCACATCACGCGCGCCGCCCCGCCTGTTCGCGCGCCATCACGCGGCGGCCGGCGACCGCCATGAAAAGCGGATGCCCTGCGCCCACGCGACGCCGGCATCCACGACGATCTGCCGGTCGATCTCGGTCTCCACGCCTTCGACGACGACGTGCCGCGCACCTTCTTGCGCGAACGCGATCAGCCTGCGGAACTGGTAGCGCCCGATCGAGTTGCGCTTGATCATCGACAGGATCGACCTGTCGAGCTTCACGATGTCGGGATTGCCGACCACCAGATTGTTCAATGCACTGAAGCCGACGCCGAAATCGTCGATCGCGATGCGGCATCCGGCCTGCCGGAAGCGGTTCACGAACGACCGGCCCGCGACGGGGTTCAGCGGCCCCGTCTCCGTGATTTCGATCACCAGCCGCGCGGCGACCGACGGCTCGCGCTCGAGCCGCTTGAAAATGGCCAGCCACGCGTCGTCGACGACCGCGCTCGCCGCCGCGACGTTGCAACCGTAGACGGCGGCCGGATCGGCGCGCAGCCCGTCGATCGTCCTGCCGACCACGAGCCGGTCGAACCAGCGCATCAGCCCGAGCGACTCGAGACGCGGCAGGAAGGCGAGCGGCGGCAGCACATCGCGCTCGCCCCACCGCAATCGCGCCAGGCATTCCCGGTACAGCACGCCCCCCGACAGATCGGCCCGGCACACGGGCTCGTGCGCGAACCCGAGCCGGCTTTCCACGAAACTGCGTACCGACGCGAGGTCGGGGTGATCGTCGGGTGCGCCGAACACGAGATCGATTTCGTCACGATTCGCTTCCCGATTCGCCTCCAGGCGAGCTTCGACCGCATTCATCCGGCGCTCCGGCAAATGGCGAGCCCAGACCACGGCTCGACCTCAAGAAACATGCGGAGCAAGCCGATCCTGACGTGCTCCGCCGCCTACCCGGCCCATCCTGTTATGTCGATCTTTTCCGGGGGCGTACTGTTCGCTTCGGCGCGCCGTCAAATTCGATATTTTCAACAATATTCAGTATCTGGGAATACACCATGCGCACCCGATGCCGACAGTGCGACAGGTTACACAACATCAATTGCAGAACCCCGAATCGAAACCGTTTCTCTTTTTCGCCTAAACAGCTTTGTCCGAATCGATTTTTCCGCGATTTACCGGTCTCGAAAATCGGAAATTCGCCAATTAATATGACGAATAACGATTCGTGAAGCATCGCCCTCTACTCATGCCCGGGCTTGCCGCACCAGCCTTCTACACGGGCGACCATTCACCGGAAACCCGCCGCCGCGCATCATTCGATCACCGCAGCATTCAATTTTCTCGTTTCAAACGATATTGTGAATTTTCAAAGCAGAATCAAACCGTGTTGAATCAATAATAGCGCGCTTAATTATATGATGATTAACGATTGAAACATCTTTAACAATCTTCCAGACTTGTTAACCTATAAACTTATTTCCGACGGACTTCCCTCGGAGCCGTCAATTTCGTGCCTTCGAAAACCGTCGAACCGACCCGGTTCGGCGGTTTCTTTTTTTAACGGCACTATTTCGTCAGACATTAGGGTAGGACAACCCCGAGGGCGGCCGGCGGCGCAACGAATGTGCGCCGCGGAAAAGCGGACGTTATGCGGCCGTTGCGCCGACCAGATTCGCGAGCAGCGCGTCGTACTCGGCGACGAGCGCGGGATTCGCCGACGTGTAGCGGCCGAGGATCTCGCGCTGGCGCCGCGTGTACGCTTCCCAGTCGTCGTCGTGCGTATGCAGCGCGCGCAGCAGCGCATCGGCGCCCTGCTGCACGTCGTTGTCCGGGTAGTAGTAGCCCAGATCGGGCGCGAGGCTCGCGTTGTGCACGAGCGGGTAGCCCTGCCAGCACACGTCGAAATAGAAATAGTTGAGCGGGTTCGACCATTGATGCGACACGACGATATCGGTCAGGTCGGCCAGGAACAGCGGCGTGTCGAAGCGCCCGACGAAGCTCGCCTTGCCCGCACGCACGATGTCCAGGTAGTTCATCAGCATCACGAACTCGGGGCTGTCGTGCGCGAGGCGATCGGCGTTCGTCACGTGCGTGAAGCAGATCGCATCGGGGTCGCGCCGATACGCTTCGTCGATGATCAGCATCGGATACACGCAGAACTTCACGACGTTGTGATTCGGCTCCATCACCGTCAGCCGCTTGCCGGGCTCGCTGCGCGGCCGGTATTCGCCGTGTTCGGGCAGCGACTGCGCACGCGCGCTCAGGAACATCGGATCCCACACGAACGGCACGACGCGCCCCGGGCAGCGGCGCAGCGACTGCAGGAACGGCAGTGACGACGGCGCGATCTGCGGAATCGCCCACACCTCGTCGTAGCCGCGGTTGATGAAGAGCGCGTCCCACATCCGGCGGCCGAACAGCATCGACTCCATCGCGTTGATGTACTCGACGCCGCAGCAGTAGCTGACGATCTTCGCACCGCGCGCTTTCAGGTAGGCCGTCTGCTCGCCGTCGATCTGCCCGCCAAGCTCGATCACCACGTCGAGCGCATCCTTCATGTCGGCGAACGCGCGCGTGTCGTACACGCCGCGATCCCACGGCAACGCATCGGTGAGCGGCACGTCGGTGGTGTTGACCAGCGTCACGCGGTAGCCGTGCGGCGACGCCATCAGCAGCTTCGCGAGAAACAGCGCGTTCTGCTTGATGCCGTTGATCCACAGGCTTTCGTCGGGGGCACGCAATCCGATCGTGATACCGATGCGCAGGCCGTTCAGGGCAGGAGACGTCATCGTCGGCGGGATGGAAGGTTGGAAGGGGTGGAATGGACGCAGTGTAGCGCGCGAGGCGCCGCCCGCGTCAAGCGGCGGCGCACGCCGGCGCCAACCCGGCATTCTATCGGAGCGCCGGCCCGCACACTGTCATGGATGGTTAGTGCCCGGCGCGCGGCGCGGGCGGGCCGCACAAATGCGCAAGGCCGTTATACGATACTCGGGCTGCCCGCCGCGCCGCCAGGTTGCGGCTTGTTTTTGGCATTCGAACGGACAACCCACGACCTCGCCGCAACACGATTGAAAAAGGCTGACAAATGGAACACGACGCCGCGCAAGTCTTCCAGAAAATCCATGACGAAAAGGGGTGGCACTCTCAGGAGAGCGTGTCCGGGTGGGGTTCGGAGCTGAAGAACACCGCGCAGATCATTCGCGAGCTGCCCGGGTTGCTGCGCCGCTTCGGGGTGCGTTCGATGCTCGATGCGCCGTGCGGCGATTTCAACTGGATGCGCCATGTCGACCTCGACGGCATCGACTACATCGGTGCGGATATCGTGCAGAACCTCGTCACGGCCAACCAGGCGACCTGGACTGCGCCGAACCGTCGTTTCGTGCATCTCGACCTGCTGAAGGATCCGCTGCCGGACGCCGACCTGATCCTGTGCCGCGACTGCCTGTTCCACTTTTCCCATGCCGACGTGTTTCGCGCATTCGAGCGTTTCGCGGCCACCAACGCGCGCTACCTGCTGACCACGACCTTCATCTACCGCAGCTATCCGCGCAACGCGAGCATCGCGACCGGCCAGTGGACGCCGATCAACCTCGAAATGGCGCCGTTCGATCTCGATCCGCCGCTGACGCTGATCGTCGAAGGCAGCAACGAATGCATCATCTACGGCGGCGATCTCGGCACGGTGCCCATGTCGGATCGCTGTCTCGGGCTCTGGAGCATGGAGAGCGTTCGCGAGCGCCTGCGGCGCCCGCTTCCCGACTTTTCGGGTGCACGATGATCGTCCTCAGCCATTTCAGTCACGACGCACCCGCGAGCCTCGAGAATCACCGCCGCTACGCGCAGGCGCACGGCTATCGTCACGAGATCGTCGACGCTTCCGCGATGCCGCAGGCGCTGCCGTTGCGGCCGCTGTATCGCTACGAATCGCTGCTCCACGTGCTCCGCGGCGCGCAGCCCGACGAACTCGTGCTGCTGCTCAGCGAAGACGCGGCGATCGTCGAACCCGTCGCGCTGGATCGCCTGATGCCCGGGCGCGACATGCTGCTCGTCGGCGCCTTCGCCCACCCGCTGCCTCAAGTCGACGTGCAGGTCTGGCGCAACACGGCGGCCGTGCGGGCGATCGTGATGCGACTCGTGCAGCGGTGCAAGCTCGGCAGCGAGCCGCGGCTCACGTCGGAGGCCGCGCTGTTCGCGGATCTGGACACGCATCACTACATGACGTTGATCGACGGGCTGTGCCCGGTGATGCCGACCGGCCCCAACCTCGATCCGATGTGGAGCCGCGTACCGACGTTCGCGATCAGCATCGACGACACGCCGCACGATCCCGAACGCAAAGGCGCGACGCCGCGCTTTCGGGACGCGCTGGTCGCGTACATCAACCGATGCCGCGCCGCCGGCCAGCCGATGTTCTCGTTCGATCACGACGCAGGCAGCGAGCCGGCCGATTCCGCCGAGCGCAGCACTTACAACCCCGGCCGATCGATTGCCGTGATGACGCTATACACGCCGAACATCGGCAACTACGCGCGCATCGCGGAACAGAATTTCCGGCGCTACTGCGACACACACGGCTACACGCTCTACGTGCATCGCGACATTCCCGGCGAGATCGAGCTGAACGCGACCGGCAACTGGTTCAAGCCGTGGCTGCTGCACGGCTATCTGCAGCACCATGACTGGGTGGTGTGGCTCGACGCCGACGTGCTGATCGCCGACCAGCAGAAAGCGCTGGAACCGCTGCTCGAAGGGCGCGACTGGCTGCTCGCGCACGACATCGGCCAGTGGGCGTTCAACTCGGGCGTGATGGCGTTTCGGCGCACCGAGCGCAACGATGCGATGCTGCGCGACATGATGGCGACGATCACCGCGCTGCAGGACAGGTCGAGCGTCTATGCGAGCGACGGTGACCAGTTGCACTTCATTCGCGCGATGGAGCGCGACGGGCAGCTGGATGGGGAAGGCGTGGCCGATCTCGTCAGCTTCAACACGCCCTGGCTGTTCCGCCGCGCGGACAGCTACATCGTGCATTACTACGGGATGTGGTCCGACATGCGCGCACTGATGATGGCGCACGACGACGGTCTGCTGCGCTGAAGCCACCGATCCGGAATCAAAACCGCGAGCGACTGCGCCGGCTGGATGCCTACCAGCCGGCGCGCGTCGCTTGCCGTCAGACCGGCGAGGTGGTCGGCGCGACGGCGGCCGGGTCGGTCAAGCTGGCCTTGCCGGTTTCGACGTGCCCCGCGATGCGACGCGTCCAGCCCGTATTCCCCGCGACCGCGAACTGCAGGTCGTACCAGTGGCTACTGCACGACAGATCCCAGTGCGCTTCGATGCGCTGCCCCGGCGGAATCGTCAGCGTGCGCGCCGGCCCGCCGTACGCGACATCGGTCGCCGTGACCGTCAGTGCGCTGGCGCCCGCATTGGCAAGCGTCACGTAGACGTCGCCGTTGGCGGCGTCGTAGCACGGCGTGATTTCAGGCTTCGCGCCGGCATCCGCGGCGGCGGACCCCGCGAAGCGCCGGAAATAGCCGTTCGGGCCCCACACGCTCACCAGATAGTTGCCGTTCGCGTCGAGCGCCCACGTATCGGTCAGTTGCTTGCCCGCTTCGACCGTGTAGCGGCGCGGCATCGCGGTGGGGTCACCCGTATAGACCCAGAAGTGCGCACCTTGCGTGCCGGTGTTCGCAAACGTCACCGCGTAACCTTGCGCGCCGAGCTGGCCGGTGACGTGCAATTCGTACGGCAGCGCACGCGCGGGCCGCGTGCCGGGTTCCTGCGCCGTCACGACCTGCTGCGCGGTGCTGGCCGGCGCGGTCTGCGACGATGCGCGCGAACATTGCAGATCCGCCTGCGCGACATACGCCTGCGTGCTCGGCAGGGTTGGCACCGTGGCATCCGATTTCGAGAAGTCGAGCGCCGACGTCAGGTCGCCGCAGATCGCGCGGCGCCACGGCGAGATGTTCGTTTCCACCACGCCGAAGCGCTTCTCGATGAATTGCAGCACCGACGTGTGATCGAAGACCTGCGAGCACACGAAGCCGCCCTTCGACCACGGCGAGACGACGAACATCGGCACGCGCGGGCCGAGGCCGTACGGCAGGTTGTCGGCCGTGTACGTGCCCGTCTGCGTCGACGTCACCACGTTATGCCGCTCGAGCGACACGTCCACGGTGCTCATGCCGGAGCCCGGCAGCGTCGGTGCCGACGGCGGCACGACGTGATCGAAGAAACCGTCGTTCTCGTCGTACATGATGAGCAGGACGGTCTTGCTCCACACGTCCGGATTCGACGTCAGTGCATCGAGAATGTTCGACAGGTAATACGCGCCGTAGAGCGGCGTGAACTTCGGATGTTCCGAATACGCGGCGGGCGGCAGCAGCCACGAGACCTGCGGCAGCGCGTTCGCCTGCACATCGGCTTTCAGCTGCGTGATCGAGCGCGTGCTCATCCCGCGCGTCTGCAGCGACGAACCGGCCGGCGCATTCACGAAGTTGTTGAAGCACGCCAGCATGTTCGTACCGTAGTTGCCGGTGAAGTTGTCGAACCCGGTGCCCTGCTGGTAGATCTGCCACGAGATGCCCGCTTTCTCGAGGCGCTCCGGATAAGTCGTCCAGCTGAAGGGCGGCAACTGGATCTTGTCGAACTGGTTGTCGATGTAGTCGGTGTTGTCGAGCAGCGGGCCGCCGCCCGTGCCGAGCGGATCGACCATGCCCGTCATCAGGTACATGCGGTTCGGGTGCGTGTTGCCCGGAATCGAGCAGAAGTAGTTGTCGCACACGGTGAACGCATCCGCGAGCGCGTAATGGAACGGGATGTCGTCGCGGACGTGATAGCCCATCGTCATGTTCGACTTCTGCACCGCCCATTGGTCCGCGCGGCCGTTGTCGATCGCGCCGTGCGTCGTCGCCCACGTATGCGGCAGGCCGCCGATGCACTGCGCGTTGACGCCCGGGACGGTCGTGTCGTAGCGGAACGGCGCGATCACGCTCGTCTTGTCTTCCTGCCGCGGCTGGAACCAGACCGGCTTGCCGTTCGGCAGCGTGACCGGGAATCGGTCGTTGTAGCCGCGCACGCCGCTCAGGTGACCGAGGTAGTGGTCGAACGAACGGTTCTCCTGCATGAACACGACGATGTGCTGCACATCCTGGATCGTGCCCGTCACGGTATTCGGCTCGATCGCAAGCGCCTTGCGGATCGATTCGGGAAGCAGTGCGGTGGCGGCGGTCGCGCCGGCGAGGCCGGCGGAGAACTTCAGAAAATCGCGTCGCGAATGGGTGGCCATGCTGGTTGCTCTTGATTGGATTTCTGGTGGGAACGGCCGGTATCAGGAAGCGGGCGAGGATGCAGGCGCGGTGAAACCCGGCGGGCAGTGCATCTGCGCGGTGGCGACGGCGCCGCCGCCGCACGCGGCCTTCTGCTGTGCGACGGGCGCGGGGTCGGTGGTCAGGTCGTCGCCGCAGGCGCTGAGGAGTGCGATCAGCGTGAGCGAGCCAACGACCGCGAAGGGCCGGAGGGCCGACTTTCGCATAACGTATCTCCGTGGATGTGATGACGTGACACGAGCGCGGACCCGCGCCGGTCATATCGTCGCCGAGATGCTAATTACCACGTGTTACACAACGGTGTCGCGTGCAGGCAGAGGTCGACGTGCTCGCGAACGGAGACACGTGAGGGTGTGGCGGGATACGTCGTGTGTTGCGCGTAATGCAATCGAAAGATTCGCACTGCTCACGCGTGCCGTGACGATCGATGCGGTGTCATAGCGACAACGCGCATGCGGTGAATCGCGCAGCGGTTCGCGCGGGCCGGCAACCGCAGCCGCCGGCCCGCGCACAACGAGAAAGCCCGACTCAGCCTTCCGCCATCATCAGCAGCTGCGCGCCATCCGCGACCTGGTCGCCGACACCGTACAGCACTTCGGCAACGACGCCCGCGCTCGGCGCGCCGATCGTGTGCTCCATCTTCATCGCTTCCATCACGATCAGCGGCGTGCCGGCTTCGACTTTCTGGCCGGGCTCGACCAGCACCGCGATCACCTTGCCGGGCATCGGCGCGGTGAGCCGCCCGCCGCCCTGCTCGACGTCGCCCGCATGCGCGATCAGGTTGCGCCATTCGAACGTCTCGGCCGCGCCCTGCGTGAACACATGGAACGTGTCGCCGTCCGCAACCACGCGACCGCTGCTGCGCACGCCGCCGAGCGTCACGTCGAAATCGAGCGGCGTGGCGCCGCGCGCCCACACGAACGGCTGCGCGGCTTCGTCGCCGGCCGCGATGCGTGCACCGGCGCCGTCGTCTTCATACACAACCGTCAGGTCCGCTTCGCGATCGGTCGCATGCCATTCGAGCGTGCGGCGATAACCGCCGTTCAGCCGCCAGTCCGGCAGCGCGCCCCACGGCGATGCACGATGCGCGACCGCCCCGCGCTCGCGCGCGAGGAGCGCCGCGCAGGCCAGCGCGAGCATCGCGCGCGGCGGCTGTTGCGGCGCGAACAACGCGTCGTGGTTGCGCTCGATCAGGCCCGTGTCGAGGTCGGCCGTCGCGAACGGCTCGCACGCGACGATCCGCTGCAGGAACGCGGCATTCGTATGCAGGCCCACCACCTCGCATGCGCGCAGCGCGCGCAGCATCAGGCCCAGCGCTTCCGCGCGGTCGGCGCCGTGGACGATCAGCTTCGCGATCATCGGATCGTAGAACGGCGTGATCGCATCGCCTTCGCGCACGCCGCTGTCGACGCGCACCGCCGCGCCGATGGCGAACTCGACGCCGGCCGGCAGCCGCAGGTGCTTCAGCGTGCCGGTGGACGGCAGGAAGCCGCGCCCGGGATTCTCCGCATAAAGGCGCGCCTCGAGCGCGTGGCCCTGCACGCGCAGCTCGTCCTGTTTCAGCGGCAGCGGCTCGCCGGACGCGACGCGCAGTTGCCATTCGACGAGGTCGAGCCCCGTGACCATCTCGGTGACCGGATGCTCGACCTGCAGGCGCGTGTTCATTTCCATGAAGTAGAACGCGTCGCCCGTCATGATGAACTCGACGGTGCCCGCGCCGACATAAGCGACCGCGCGCGCGGCCGCGACGGCCGCCTCGCCCATCGCGCGGCGTAGGTCGTCGGGCAGGCCCGGCGCCGGCGCTTCCTCGAGCACCTTCTGGTGACGGCGCTGCACCGAGCAGTCGCGATCGAACAGGTACACGGTATTGCCGTGCGTGTCGCCGAACACCTGCACCTCGACGTGGCGCGGGCGCGTCAGGTATTTCTCGATCAGCACGCGGTCGTTGCCGAAGCTGCTCGCCGCTTCGCGCTGGCACGACGCGAGCGCCGCGGGGAAATCGTCGGAGCGCTCGACCACGCGCATCCCCTTGCCGCCGCCGCCCGCGCTCGCCTTCAGCAGCACCGGGTAACCGATCTCATCCGCTTCGCGATGCAGGTGGACCGCGTCCTGGTCGTCGCCGTGATAACCGGGCACGAGCGGCACGGCCGCCGCGTGCATCAGTGCCTTCGCGGCGGCCTTCGACCCCATCGCCGCGATCGCGTCGACCGGCGGCCCGATGAACGCGATGCCGGCCGCTTCGCATGCATGCGCGAAATCCTCGTTCTCCGACAGGAAGCCGTAGCCGGGGTGGATCGCCTGCGCACCGGTCGCGCGTGCGGCTTCGATGATGCGCTCGATGCGCAGATAGCTGTCCGCGGCGGCCGAGCCGCCGATGTGCACGGCTTCGTCGCACGCGGCCACGTGTTTCGCGTTCGCGTCCGCGTCGGAATAGACGGCGACGCTCGCGATCCCGAGACGTTTGCACGTCGCGGCGACGCGGCACGCGATTTCGCCGCGGTTGGCGATCAGAATCTTGTCGAACATGGCTTCGGTGTCGTCCGGAAAGTGTGGGTCACGAGGGCGTCATTCACGCCACGACGGCGTGCGCTTTTCGAGGAAGGACGCGATCCCTTCGCGCGCTTCCGCGCCGGCGCGGGTCCGCGCGATCCACTCGGCGGTCTGCTCGATCAGCGTCGCGTCGAGCGCGCGGCCGGCCACGTCGGTGACGAGCTGCTTGCATGCGCGCACCGCGTCGGGGCCGTTCGCGACCAGCGCCGCGGCCAGCTTCGCGACCGTTTCGTCGAGCGCGTCGGCCGGCACCGCGTCGTGAATGAAGCCGAGCGACGCCGCGCGCGCGCTGTCGAACACCTCGGCCGTCGTGAAGTAACGGCGCGCCGCGCGCTCGCCCATCGCGCGCACGACGTACGGCGCGATCGTCGCGGGAATCAGCCCGAGCCGCGCTTCCGACAGGCAGAACTTCACGCCGTCGGCGGCGATCGCGATATCGGCCGCCGCGACGAGGCCCACGCCGCCCGCATACGCGTCGCCATGCACGCGCGCGATCACCGGCTTGCCGCAGCGATGGATCGCCTCGAGCATCCGCGCGAGCTTGCGCGCGTCGGCGCGGTTCTCGTCGTCCGAGTAACCGGCCATCTTCTTCATCCAGTTCAGGTCCGCGCCCGCGCAAAACGCGGTGCCTTCCGCCGCGAGCACGATCGCGCGCACGCCGGCGTGCGCATCGAGCCATTCGAACGCGGTGGTCAGCTCGGCGATCGTCGTCTCGTTGAACGCGTTGCGCACGTCGGGACGCGCGAGCGTGACGGTCGCCACGCGATTCGCTTCGACTGCCTTGATGGTTTCGTATCGCATCGTCCGCTCCTTGCTCGTTACATCCGGAACACGCCGAAGCGCGTGTCGTCGATCGGCGCGTTCATCGACGCGGCCAGGCCGAGCCCGAGCACGTCACGCGTCTGCGCAGGGTCGATCACGCCGTCGTCCCACAGCCGCGCGCTCGCGTAATACGGATGGCCCTGGCGCTCGTACTGGTCGCGGATCGGCTGCTTGAATGCTTCCTCTTCGTCGGTCGACCACGAACCGCCCTTCGCCTCGATGCCGTCGCGGCGCACGGTCGCGAGCACCGACGCGGCCTGCTCGCCGCCCATCACCGAGATGCGGGCGTTCGGCCACATCCACAGGAAACGCGGCCCGAATGCGCGGCCGCACATCCCGTAGTTGCCGGCGCCGAACGAGCCGCCGATGATCACGGTGAACTTCGGCACCTTCGCATTCGACACGGCCGTCACCATCTTCGCACCATGCCGCGCGATGCCTTCGTTCTCGTACTTGCGCCCGACCATGAAGCCCGTGATGTTCTGCAGGAACACGAGCGGAATCTTGCGCTGGCAGCACAGCTCGATGAAATGCGCGCCCTTCACGGCCGACTCGGAGAACAGGATGCCGTTGTTCGCAACGATCCCGACCGGGTGGCCCCAGATGTGCGCGAAGCCCGTGACGAGCGTCGTGCCGTAGCGTGCCTTGAATTCGTCGAATTCGGAATCGTCGACGATGCGCGCGATCACCTCGCGCACGTCGAACGGCTTGCGCGTATCGACGGGAATCACGCCGTACAGGCTCTTCGCGTCGTAGCGCGGCAGCTTCGGCTCGCGCAGCGCCACCGGCGACGCGATCTTCGGCGCCAGGTGATCGACAATGTTGCGCGCGATCGACAGCGCATGCGCGTCGTTCTGTGCGAGATGATCGGCCACGCCCGACAGGCGCGTGTGCACGTCGCCGCCGCCGAGATCCTCGGCGCTCACTTCCTCGCCGGTCGCGGCCTTCACGAGCGGCGGCCCGCCGAGGAAAATCGTGCCCTGGTCCTTCACGATGATCGACTCGTCGCTCATCGCCGGCACATACGCGCCGCCCGCCGTGCACGAGCCCATCACGACGGCGATCTGCGCGATCCCCGCCGCCGACATCGTCGCCTGGTTGAAGAAGATGCGGCCGAAGTGGTCGCGATCGGGGAACACGTCGTCCTGGTTCGGCAGGTTCGCGCCGCCCGAATCGACGAGGTACACGCACGGCAGCCGGTTTTCCGCGGCGATTTCCTGCGCGCGCACGTGCTTCTTCACGGTGACCGGGTAATAGGTGCCGCCCTTGACCGTCGCGTCGTTGCACACGATCACGCACTCGCGGCCCGCGATCCGGCCGATCCCGGTGATGACGCCCGCGCCTGGCGCGTCGTCGTTGTACATGCCGTTCGCCGCAAGCTGCGACAGCTCGAGAAACGGCGCACCCGGATCGAGCAGTTGCGCGATGCGGTCGCGCGGCAGCAGCTTGCCGCGCGACAGGTGCTTGTCGCGCGCGGCCTGGCCGCCGCCCTGCGCGAGCTGTTCGATCTTCGCGCGCAGGTCGGCGACGACCGCCTCGAGCGCCGCGGCGTTCGCGCGGAAATCTTCCGAACGCGGGTTCAGTTTGGATTCGATGATCGGCATCGACGGGGCTCCGTTCGCGTGACGTGGGGCGTTACATCGTTTCCGCGAACAGCTCGCGGCCGATCAGCATCCGGCGGATCTCGCTCGTGCCGGCGCCGATCTCGTACAGCTTCGCATCGCGCCACAGGCGGCCGACCGGGTATTCGTTGATGTAGCCGTTGCCGCCGAGGATCTGGATCGCCTCGCCGGCCATCCACGTTGCCTTCTCCGCCGTATAGAGGATCACGCCCGCGCAGTCCTTGCGCACCTGGCGAATGTGGTCGCTGCCCGCCGAGTCGAGATGGCGGCCGACCGCGTACAGGTACGCGCGGCACGCCTGGAACGTGGTGTACATGTCGGCGACCTTGCCCTGGATCAGCTGGAATTCGCCGATCGACTGGCCGAACTGCTTGCGATCGTGGATATACGGCACGACCGCATCGAGGCACGCGGCCATGATGCCCGTGGGCCCGCCCGACAGCACCGCGCGCTCGTAGTCGAGGCCGCTCATCAGCACCTTCACGCCGCCGTTGAGCTGGCCGAGGATGTTCTCTTCCGGCACTTCGACGTCCTGGAACACCAGCTCGCCCGTGTGCGAGCCGCGCATGCCGAGCTTGTCGAGTTTCTGCGCGACCGAAAAACCCTTCATCCCCTTCTCGACGATGAACGCGGTGATGCCGCGCGAATTCGCTTCGATATCCGTCTTCGCATAGACGACGAGCGTGTCGCAATCGGGGCCGTTGGTGATCCACATCTTCGTGCCGTTCAGCACGTAACGATCGCCGCGCTTGTCGGCGCGCAGCTTCATGCTGACGACGTCGGAGCCGGCGTTCGGCTCGCTCATCGCGAGCGCGCCGATGTGTTCGCCCGACACGAGCTTCGGCAGGTATTTCTGCTTCTGGGCCTCGGTGCCGTTGCGGTGGATCTGGTTCACGCACAGGTTCGAGTGCGCGCCGTACGACAGGCCGATCGACGCCGACGCGCGCGAGATCTCCTCCATCGCGACCATGTGTGCCGTGTAGCCCATGTTCGCGCCGCCGTATTCCTCGGCCACCGTCATGCCGAGCACGCCGATATCGCCGAACTTCTTCCACAGATCCATCGGAAACTGGTCGGTGCGGTCGACCTCCGCCGCGCGCGGCGTGATTTCCTTCGCCGCGAACGTCGCGACGGCATCGCGCAGCATCTCGATGTCTTCACCGAGCATGAATTGCACGCCGGGCAGGTTGATCATGTCTCCTCCGTCTCCAGAAAGTGTGTTGCACTCACCGATTTCTGAGTTTCGCTCAGATCGAATGAATGCGCCGATTCATTGACCAATACAGCGGAAATTTTGCACAGTTTCGCGCCTCGCCGGGTTCGGCGTCAATAGTTTTTTGAGTGACACTCAGATATCATGCGGACATGACAGCCGCTACCGCCGACACCATGACCGACACCGTCAAAGCCGACCGCGCCGACGCGCCGCGCGCGCCCGCCGGGCGCAAATCCCAGCAGCGCGTGCAGGACATTCTGCGCGCCGGCCGTGAAGTGTTCGCCGAAAAGGGTTACGAGCATGCGACGGCCGCCGAGATCGCGCAGCGCGTGGGCGTGTCGGAGGCGACGGTGTTCAGCTACTTCCGCGGCAAGCGCGAGCTGTGCGCACGCGTCATCGCGGATTGGTACGACGAAATCATCGCCGCGTTCGAGCACGGGATGCCGCAGGAGGCGTCGGTGCAGCAGCAGTTCGCGTTCATCGTCCGCACCCACCTGCGGCTGATGCTCGTGAACGGCACGGGGCTGTGCGCGCTGGTGCTGTCGGAAGGTCGCGCGAAGCAGCATGCGCTGAGCGACGAGCTCACCGCGCTGCAGCGCCGCTACACGGCGCCGCTGATGGACGTGCTCGCGCGCGGCCAGGCGGCCGGGCAGGTTCGCGCGGACCTGCCGCTGAGCCTGCTGCGCTCGATGGTGTTCGGGCCGATCGAGCACGTGCTGTGGGATGCGATCCTCGGGCACCGCAAGCTCGATACGGAAACGACGGCCACGCAGCTGATCGACATGCTGTGGGCCGCCGTGCAGCCGCCCGCGCCGGAGCAGGCGGCGCTCGTGCGCTTCAGGAACGAAGTGGCGGAAGCCGTGCGGCGGCTGGAAGGCGAAAGCACGCGCGCATAGCGCGCGGCGGCGCGCCGGTCAGTTGGCGAGGCGGCAGTGGGCCAGCTTCAGCCCCGGCAACACCGGTGCATCGATATAACCTTCGTTCACGCAGCTGAACCGGAAACTCGAAGACGCCGTGAACGGCTTGATCTCGCCGCCGGGAAATTTCGGTTTCAGCGCATCCTGGTCGGCCACGTCGAAATGCGTGTCGAACTGTTCGCCGTCGGACGTCAGCGCGCCGAAATACGTGCCGCCCGGGTCGCTGCCCATCCGGATCACGGCGCCGACGAACACCAGGCGCTTGCCGTCGTATTTCGTTTTCGCGGCGGCCATGTCCTGTGTGTAGGCCTCGATCACGGCGCCGTAATGCGCGTCGATCGCGGGCTCGCCGTCCGGTGCTGCAAAAGCGGTCTGGTGAACGCCCGCCAGCATGGCGCACGCCGCGAGCGCGGCCGCCGCGAACGGCGCGGAAATCTTTTTCATTGGGTGGTCTCCCGTCTAGCTCGGTGGTTGAAGTGACTGACGTCGGCGCTGCGCCGGCTGCCCGGCACAACGCCCGATAAATGCGCTGCCGTTTTTAATCGTTCGAATGGCGGAACACGGCTGCGATCACTTCACCACCCGCATGGTCGAATGCGGTGCGCAGCGTCGCGCTGAACGCGACGTGACAAGAAGATGACATGTGCGGCCCCCGGCTCTCTCGTTGAATTTCACTGCGTGTGATTTTGGGCGCTACGGTAGCAGACGGCCGACGGCCCGGCAACCAAGGCCCATGCGCTGCCGATCGCCTCATTACAATTGCAAATGATTCTCATTACATATATCATGCGCATCCTGGTTGCGGCGACACGCTGCGGCCCGCGACCCGATCCTTAGTACTCCGTCCTGCATCGATTCATGCCATCCCGTCGAACGCCCCGCCGCGCCCGGACCCTTCGTCCGTGGCGCACAAGCCTGCCTGCCCTGATCACCCTGTGCGTCGCGAGCGGCACGCATGCCGCCACCGCCGAACGCGCGGACACCACACCCGCCGCATCGACCACCACGACGCCCGCCGAACACGAACTCCCGGCCATCAGCGTCAACGCGTCGGCGGCCGTCGATCCGACGATCGGCTATCAGCCGCGTACCACCAGCATCGCGGGCGGCGACGACCGTTCGCTCAAGGAGATTCCGCAATCGGTCGCGGTAGTCAGCAGCGCCGTGATGCAGGACCAGCAGGCGCGCTCGCTCGACGACGTGCTCGGCAACATCAGCGGCGTCACGCAGACCAACACGCTCGGCGGCACGCGCGACGCGTTCACCAAGCGCGGCTTCGGGTCGAACAACGATGGCTCGGTGCTCGTCGACGGCGTGCGCACGCCGGTGCTGCACAGCTATCTCGCGACGATCGACCGCGTCGAAGTGCTGAAGGGCCCGGCGTCGCTGCTGTACGGGATGCAGGACCCGGGCGGCGTGATCAACCTCGTCACGCGCAAGCCGGAAGACACGTTCGGCGGCTCGATCTCGGCATCGCGCACGAGCCACGGCGGCGGCAGCGCGCTGTTCGATCTCACCGGCCCGCTCGGCAAGCCCGGCCAGGTCGCGGGCGGCACGCTCGCGTTCCGGCTGACCGGCGAATACGACACGAGCCGCTACTGGCGCAGCTTCGGCCGCCAGCGCGACGCGCTGATCGCGCCCGCGCTGTCCTGGCACGACGCGAACACGTCGATCGACGTCAGCTACCAGTACGTCGACTACACGACGCCGTTCGATCGCGGCACCGTGCTCGTGAACGGCCAGCTCGACGATGCGTTGCGCTACCGCCGCTACGAGGAAGCGTGGTCGCAAAGCAGCGGCATCCAGGAAACGCTGCGCGCGCGCATCGAGCACCGCTTCTCCGACGCGTGGCGCATGCGTGCAACCTACGGCTGGGGCCGCGATCGCTACGACCAATACATTACCCGCGCCACCGCGTTCAACAGCAAGACGGGCGCAATGACGCGCTCGTCCGATGCGAACCTCGGGCGCAACGATTCCGACCAGATCGCCACACTGGGCCTGCTCGGCAACGTGACGCTTGCCGGGATGAATCACGCGCTCTACGTCGGCGGCGAATACGAGCGGCAGCGCAGCTTCCGCGGCGACACGATCCGCGGCAAGGCGACGACGGGTTTCAATCTCTACGATCCCGTGTACGGCATGCTCGCGCCGGGCGGCACGCCGAACCCGAAGCAAAGCGATTCGCGGTCGGTGGTGCATGCGTATTCGATGATCGTGCAGGACTCGGTGAAGCTCACCGACCGGCTGACCGCCGTGGGCGGGCTGCGCTGGGAAAACTGGCAGCAGGAATCGGGGATGGGCCGGCCGTTCGTGTTCGCCGACCGCTCGCGCGGCAATGTCTGGCTGCCGCAGTTCGGGCTCGCGTATGCGCTCACGCCGGCGCTGACCGCGTATGCGAACGTGAGCCGCTCGTTCAAGCCGAACGTCGCAACGAACGTCACCGCGCCGCTCGCGCCGGAATACGGCCGTGTGCTCGAAGCCGGCCTGAAGTTCAGCCTGAAGCCCGCGATCACGGGCACGCTCGCGGTCTACCAGATCGACAAGCGCAACGTCGCGGTCACGGTGGGCGACATCACGTCGACGATCGGCACCGCGCGCTCGCGCGGGATCGAGCTCGACGTCGCGGGGCAGATCACGCGCCACCTGAGCGTGATCGGCAGCTACGCATACACGAACGCGAACGATCGCGACAGCAACACGCCGCTCGTCAACGTCGCGCGCCATACGGGCAGCCTGTTCGCGGTGTACGACACGGCGATCGCGAACCTGCCCGGCCGCTGGCGCTTCGGCGGCGGCGCGCGCCTCGTCGGCGCACGTCCCGGCGATACCGCGAACAGCTTCACGCTGCCCGGTTACGTGACGGTCGACGCGTTCGCGGCCTACGAAACGACGATCGGCAAGTTCCCGACACGCATCCAGCTCAACGTGAAGAACCTGCTCGACAAGACCTACTACCCGTCGAGCAACAACAACCTGATCGTCGCGGTCGGCGAACCGCGACTCGTCACGCTGACGACAACGGTGTCGTTCTGACGGCCGGGGCGGCCGGGGCAGCCGTAAACCGGGCCCGGGTCATTCCGCCGTCGGCGGGCAGACCCGGTAGAACACGACGGTGCACAGCAACAGGAAGCCTGCCAGGATCGCCATGCCGGTCCGGATGCCCGCGTAACCGATGATCATCGCGCCGAGGATCCCGGACAGGCTCCCGCACGCGTTGATCAGTGCGAGGCCGGCCGCCGCGGCCGCACCGGACAGCACGCGTCCCGGCAGCGTCCAGTAGATCGGCATCAGCGACAGGATGCCCGACGTCGCGACGGTCAGCATGATCAGCGCGAGCCAGAAGCTGTCATGCGCCACGGTCGCGACGAACAGGCCGACGGCGGCCAGCGCGACCGGCACCACGCCGTGCCGGCGCAGCCGCCCGGACTTCTCCGCGACCTTCGCGTTCACGTACATGCAGATCGCCGCGACGCCAAACGGGATGGCCGTGAACAGTCCGACATCCAGGCTGTTCGCGACGCCCGCGTCATGAAACAGCGTCGGCATCCAGAACGTCAGCCCGTAGAAAGCGGTGTTGAAGAGGATCATCACGACGATCAGCGCATAGATCTTCGGTGTCCGGAACGCATCCGCGACGCGATGCGACTTGGACGCCGCCTCCTTCGCGACATTCGCCTCGATGATCTGCTTCTCGCGCGGCGTCAGCCAATCGACGTCGGCCGGCCGGTTGCGCAGCAGCGCCAGGATCACGACGCCCAGCACCGCGGACGGCAGCCCTTCGAGCAGGAACAGCCACTGCCATCCCTTGATGCCGGCCACGCCGTTCATCGTCTCCAGGATCGCGCCGGATAGCGGCGCACCGAACACGACGGCAATCGGCAACGCCATCAGGAACAGCGAATACATGCCGCTCTGGCGCCGGGCGGGCAGCCACGTGTTCGTGTAATACATCACGCCCGGCACGAAACCGGCCTCGCAGACACCAAGCAGGAAGCGCAGTGAATAGAACGCGGCCTCGTTCCTCGAGAAGATCATCAGGGTCGACACGATCCCCCACGTGATCATGATCCGCGCAATCCATGCGCGTGCGCCGACCCGCCGGAGGATCAGGTTGCTCGGAATCTCGAACAGCATGTAGCCCCAGAAGAACACGCTCGCACCGAGTGCGAAGGACGCATTCGTCAGGCCGAAATCGGCCGCCATCTGCAGTTTGGCAAAACCGATGTTCACGCGGTCCAGATAGGACATGATGAAGCCGAGGAAAAACAGCGGGACGATCCTCAGTACCACCTTCCGGTACAACGCGTCTTCGTGCAGTGTTTCGGTGCTTGCGCCGAGCGCGAGCGTGACGTCCGCCTTCATCATCAGTTCTCCCGATGAAAACAAGAGCTTCGGCGGAGATGGATGCGATCCTACGCCGGTTCGTTTCGCAATCCCGTGCGGGCCGCGCTGCCTGCCGGCGCCGCGTCACGAATGCGCTGACCTCACTGCTCCGCCAGCGCGAGCACGTCGGCCCAGATGCCGTCGTCGACGGCAACGCCTTGCTGCCGCTGTTCGATGCGGGTCCGCAGCGCGCTTTGCCCCGGATACAGCACCTCGCGGCTGTCTTCCGCGAGTTCCGACGTATTCACGTAATCGGCCACGCTGTCGGCGACCTCGTTCGTGAACGCTTCGCCGCCCAGCTTGCGCGGGTCGATCAGGATGAAGACCTGCGAGCAGCCGGTGCAGCTGCCCTGCTGCACGGCATCGATCCCGTTCGTCGCCAGCCCCTCCGACAGCACGGCGGCCAGCACGTCGAGCATGATCGCGAATCCCGAGCCCTTCCAGTACCCCATCGGCAGGATCCGCATCGACGCCTCGATCGGGCCGGGCTCCGCAGTCAGCTTTCCTTCGCTGTCGAAACCGGCCGGAAACGGCATGTTTTTACCCTTGAGGCGGGTCGCCTGCAGTTTTCCGTACGAGTACTGCGACATGGCCATGTCGAGCACGATAGGGCCCTTGTCCCGCGGCACCGCCATCACGAACGGATTGTTGCCGACGCGCGGTTTCCTGGCGCCCCAGCCCGGCATGCAGGATTCGGTATTCGTCCAGCAGATCGCGATGTAGCCGCGATCGGCCGCGTGCCAGCCATACGTGCCGCCGCGCATCCAGTGCGTCGTGTTGCGCAGCGCGACGATGCCGACGCCGTGCTCGGCCGCGATCGCCATCGCGCGCTCGGTCGCGGACAACGCATTGAGAATGCCGGGGCCGCGGTTGCCGTCCAGGATCTCGATCGCGCCGAAGCGCTTGACCGGCGTGGGAACGCCTTGCAGATCCACCCAGCCTTTGCGGACGTAGTCGACGAAGCGCGCGACGCGATTGATGCCGTGGGAGTTGACGCCGTCGCAGGTCGCCTCGGCATGCACCCGTGCGCAGACGCCGGCGTCGTGCTCGTTCATGCCCGCATTCAGGAGCGCGAGATAAATGGCGCCCTGCAACTCCTCGAACGGAATTCGGATCATCTTGCCTGTCTCCTGAAGTTCTTGTGATGCGGTTCGATCCGGCACCGGATGCCGCCGCCCCGGCTCGTGGCGCGAGCCGGTATCGCTCGTTAATCGCCCGCGAAATCGAGCAGGATCTTGCAGCTCTCGGCAGGCCGCTGCTCGGCCATCTCGAACGCCTGCGCGACATCGCGGAAACCGACCTTGTGCGTGACGATATGCTCGGGCTGGATCAGGCCGCGGCCGATCCAGTCGATGACCTGCGGGAACATCGCGCAGTTCAGCCGCGACGCGGCGAGCGTGAGTTCCTTCTTCGTCAGTTCCGCCTGCACGATCGCCGACGGTTCCGACGAGAAACCGAGCACGCCGATCCGGCCCGCCGGCGCCGCGAGCCGCACGGCCTCTTCCAGAATCGACGGATGGCAGACCGCGTCGAAGATCAGCGTCGGGCCGCCGTCCACGCCACGCCGCTCCAGCGCGTCGGGAAGCGACTCGACGCTCGTGTTGATGATCTCGTCCTCCGCCGCGCCGCACTTGCGCGCGAGCTGCAGGCGCGCATCGAGCCGGTCGGTGATGAACGCGCGGATGCCGTACACGCGCTTGAGCACCTGCAGGATCGTCAGCCCGACCGTGCCCGCGCCATAGATCAGCGCGACGTCGCCCGGCAGCACGCCGGTGCGCGACGTCGCATTCGCGGCGACCGCGAACGGCTCGACGATCGCCGCGCAGGTGTCGGCGATCTCCGCCGGAATCCGGTACGCGTTGCCGGCCGGCACGCAGGTGTACTCGCTGAAGCCGCCGTCGCGATGCACACCGAGCACGGTCAGGTGCCGGCACACGTTGCGCCGGCCGATCGTGCACGCATGGCAATGCCCGCAGCTGATCACGGGATCGACCGCGACGGTCTCGCCGAGCCGCGCCGCGTCGACGCCCTCGCCGACCGACTCGATCGTCCCGACGAATTCGTGGCCGATGATGCGCGGATACGATACGAACGGATTCTTGCCGTGAAAGATGTGCAGGTCCGAGCCGCAGATGCCCGCATAACGGACCTTCACGCGCACTTCGCCGGCGGCGGGCACGGGCAGCGGCACGTCGCGCACGCTCATGCTGTTCGGACGATCGACAACGACGCTCAACATTTCGGTTCTCTCCTTCGGATCTTCGCCGCTCACCAGTTCCACATCGACCCGTCGCGCAACCGGGCGACCGGCAGGTACGCGCGCTCGTACGGATACTTCTCGGCCAGCGTCTCGTCGATGTCGACGCCGAGGCCCGGCACGTCGTCCATCACGAGATAACCGTCCTCGAAGCGGTAGCTGTGCGGAAACACTTCGTCGGTCAACGGGCTGTGCGGCATCAGTTCCTGAATGCCGAAGTTCGGCGCCCACAACCCGAAGTTGACCGCCGCCGCCATGCAGACCGGCGACAAGTCCGTCGCACCATGAAAGCCCGTACGCACCTGGTACATCGCCGCGTAGTCGGCGATGCGCCGCACGTGCGTGATCCCGCCGGCGTGCACGATCGTCGCGCGGATATAGTCGATCAGCTGGTCGCGGATCAGGTCCTTGCAATCCCAGATCGAGTTGAACACTTCGCCGACCGCGAGCGGTGTCGTCGTGTGCTGGCGGATCAGGCGGAATGCGTCCTGGTTCTCGGCGGGCGTCGCGTCTTCCAGCCAGAAGAGACGATGCGGCTCGAGATCGCGGCCGAGCCGCGCGGCCTCGATCGGCGTGAGCCGGTGATGCGCGTCGTGCAGCAGGTGCGGCGTTTCGCCGACCGCGTCGCGCACCTTGCGGAACAGTTCCGGCGTATGGCGCAGGTAGAGCGCGGTATCCCACGGTTCTTCAGGCGGCAAGCCTTTTTCGGCGGGTTCGTATGCGCCCGCGGTCTTGCCGACGCCGTACACCTTGTCGAGCCCCGGCACGCCCGACTGCACACGGATCGCACGAAAGCCTTCCTCGATATGCGCGCGCACCGCGTCGACCGCTTCTTCATGATCGCGCCCGTTCGCGTGGCCGTACACCATCAGGCCGTCGCGGCTCTTGCCGCCGAGCAGCTGGTACACCGGCATGCCCGCGAGCTTGCCCTTGATGTCCCACAACGCCATGTCGATCGCGGCGATCGCCGTCATCGTCACGGGCCCGCGCCGCCAGTACGCGCCGCGATACAGGTATTGCCAGATGTCCTCGATGTTGCGCGGGTCGCGGCCGACGAGACACGGGAACACGTGATCTTCCAGATATGCGCGCACCGCGAGCTCGCGCCCGTTGAGCGTCGCGTCGCCGAGACCGTAGACGCCTTCGTCGGTCACGATCTTCACCGTCACGAAGTTCCGGCCCGGACACGTGACGATGGTCTGCAAGCGTTCGATTTTCACTGCGCTCCTCCAGCGGGCGATTCAGTCGACAAAGTAATGGGGCGCGCGGTTGCGCACGCCCGGCAGATGCGAGCCGATCCGGTCGACGTGCGTCGCGACCGATGCGCCGAGCAGCGCCATGTTGCGCGACGCGATATGCGTGAGAATCTGCTCGTGCTCCTGCAACGCGAGACGAGCGTGACCCTCGACGTCGTCGAGCAGCAGCCAGCGCACGCGATCGTACTGACGCTTGATTGGCTGCAGCATTTCCCACACGTGCGGCCGTCCGGCGAACTCGAACATGCGGGCGTGCATCTTCTCGTCGAGCGCGAAAAACACATCGACATCGCCAACGTCGACCGCGTCGCGCTGCGCGTCGATGAGCCGCGCGAGCTCGGTCAGTTGGGCGGGCGCAATCTTCTGCGCGAGTTCGACGTGGTTCGCGCATTCGAGCGTGCTGCGCGCGAACCGCCCTTCCTCGAGGAGCGATACCGAGATCGGTGCAACGAACGTGCCGACCTTCCGGTGGATCTGCACGAGCCGCTCGTCGGCCAGTTGCGCGAACGCTTCGCGCACGGGCGTGCGGCTGACCTTGATCGTGGTCGAGATCACGGCTTCGGATAACGCGGTGTGCGGCGGCAGCGCGCCCCGGACGATCGCGTTGCGCAGCAGCGCGTGCACCTGCTCCGTATAGGACCGGCTCTCGTCCAGCGAGAACGCCTGCAACGCCGTGACGACGACGCCTTCCTCAAATGCTGCGGTTTCGTTCATGTTTGCCGATGCTTCCGACTTGATATCGATAACTACCATGGTACACAACACAGCGAAATTGATCGAACTGGCGTTTACACCAGTAACTTCCAGCAAAAACCCGCAATAACCTTCGTCCATCCAACTATCTACCATGGTACATCTTGTTGCCGACCGTCATGCCACCTGCCCCCGATTTCCTGCGCACCGCGCCGCCCGGCACGCGCCGTCCCAGCTATGACCGGCACGCGGTCCGCACGGGCATCGTCCATCTCGGCCTCGGCGCGTTCCACCGCGCGCATCAGGCGATCCATACCGAGATCGTGCTCGAGCAGGGCGACCTGCGCTGGGGGATCGTCGGCGTCGAGCTGCGGCGGCGCCATACCGTCGACCTGCTCGCCGCGCAGGACCACCTGTACACGGTGACCGAGCGCGACGGCGGCGGCGCGCACACCCGGATCGTCGGCGCCGTGCACGGCACGCTGTTCGCGCCGGAATCGCTGCCCGCACTGCTCGCGCTGATCGCCGATCCGGGCGTGTCGATCGTCAGCCTGACCGTGACCGAGAAAGGCTATTGCCGCCTGCCGGGCGGCGGTCTCGATACCGACGATCCCGCCCTCCGCGCCGACCTGGCCGCTCCGGACACGCCGCGTACCGCGCTCGGCGTGATCGCCGCCGGCCTCCGGCAGCGGCCTGCCAGCGCGCCGCTCACCGTCGTCTGCTGCGACAACATGACGTCCAACGGCGACACGGTGCGCGCGCTGCTGCTCGACTACGCGGAACGCATCGACGACGGCGCGCTTGCACGACGCATCCGCGACGACGTCGCCTTTCCGAACAGCATGGTCGACCGGATCGTGCCGGCTGCCACGCCCGAGTCGCTCGACTGGGCACAAGCGCACCTCGGCGCGCGCGACGCGGCCGCGATCGTCTGCGAACCGTTCTCGCAATGGGTGATCGAGGATCGCTTCGCAGGCCCGCGTCCGCGCTGGGAAGACGCCGGCGCGCGCGTCGTCGCCGACGTGCGGCCCTACGAAACGATGAAGCTGCGGCTGCTGAACGGCTCGCATTCGGCGATCGCGTATGCGGGGCAACTGCGCGGCCGCGCGACCGTGTCGGACGCGATGGCCGATCCGGCGATCGCGGCGTTCGTCGACGGCGTGATGACGCACGACCTGCTCGCGACCGTCGACGTGCCGTCCGGCTTCGACGCGCACGACTATTGCGCGACGCTCGTGCGGCGTTTCCGGAATCCGACGCTCGCGCACCGCACCGAACAGATCGCGATGGACGGCACGCAGAAAGTGCCGCTGCGCTGGCTGCCCGCGCTCGCCCTCAGCGCGGCGGCGGGTGTCGAGCGCCCGTATCTGGAGCGTGCGCTTGCGCTCTGGCTGTACTACCTGAGCACCGCGCGCGACACCGACGGCCGGCCGCTGACGATCAGCGATCCGGGCGCGGCCGCGCTCGCCGCGACGCTCGGTGCTGCCGGCGACGCGAACGGCGCGGTGCGCGCGGCGCTCGCCAGTGCCGCGCTCGCCGGGCCGGCCACCTGGCCCGACGCGCTGGTCGCGCGCGTCGGCGCGCATCTGTCGACGCTGCGTGCGCACGGCACCGATGCGCTGCTCGCGCCGCTGCACGTGCGCTGACCGACCGCTCGACCGGTTCGCACCGAGACGCGCGAACCGCATGACGCCATCACAAGACATGACGGCCGGCCCACCGGCACGAAGGAGACGAACATGAAGCAAAAGACCCAGGCGTGGTTCACGGTATTCCTGCTGTTTCTCGTGTACGGCATCAACTATCTCGACCGCGTCGCGCTGTCGATCGTCGCGCCGATCGTGCAGACCGATCTCGGCATCGACGCCGCGCAGATGGGCCTCGTGTTCAGCACGTTCTTCATCGGTTATGCGCTGTTCAATTTCATCGGCGGCCTCGCGTCCGACCGGCTCGGGCCGAAGCTCGTGTACGTGCTGTCGGTCGGGCTCTGGTCGATCTTCTGCGGGATGACCGCGCTGACCGTCGGCTTCGTGAGCCTGCTGATCGTGCGACTGCTGTTCGGCATGGCCGAAGGCCCGCTGTGCTCGGCCGCGAACAAGATGGTCAACAACTGGCTGCCGCGCGACGCCGCCGCGACCGCGATGGGCCTGCTCAGCGCGGGCTCGCCGCTCGGCGGCGCGATCGCCGGGCCGATCGTCGGCCTGCTGGCCGCGCAGTTCGGCTGGCGGCCGGCGTTCTGGATCGTCTGCGCGATCGGGCTCGCGTGGGTCGTGCTGTGGATGGTGTCGACGTCGGATCGTCCCGCCGCGCCGGTGAACGACGCGCCGCTCGTGCCTGCCGCCGCATACACCGGCGACGGCGACGCATCGGCACCCGCGCGCACGCTGTCGCACTACGTGCGCCAGCCGCGCATCCTCGCCACGGCCGCTGCGTTCTTCAGCTACAACTACGTGCTGTTCTTCTTCCTGAGCTGGTTCCCGAGCTATCTCGTGCGCGCGCATCACCTCAACATCAAGGAGATGAGCGTCGCCACCGTCGTGCCCTGGCTCGTCGGCACGGTCGGCCTCGCATGCGGCGGCGCCATCTCGGATGCGCTCTACCGGCTCACCGGCAACCTGCTGCTGTCGCGCCGGATCGTCCTCGTCACCTGCCTGCTCGGCGCGGGCGCCTGCGTCGCGATCGCGGGCACCGTGCAGTCGACGCAAGGCGCGGTTGCGCTGATGTCCGTGTCGCTGTTCTTCCTGTACGTCACCGGCGCGATCTACTGGGCGATCGTGCAGGATGTCGTGCACCCGTCGCGCGTCGGCGGCGTGAGCGGCTTCCTGCACTGCATGGGCAGCCTGTCGGGCGTGATCGGGCCGGCCGTGACCGGCCTCATCGTCGAACGCAGCGGCTCGTTCGCGGCCGCATTCGTGCTGGCCGGCGCGATCGCGCTGACGGGCGCCGTGCTCGCAGGCGTGTTCGTGCGTAACAGCCGGCCGTCGGAAGTCTTGCGCGAACGCGCGGCGCATTGACGCCGCGCGACCCTTCGCCACGCGACGCCGCGCTCGCGGCGTCGCCCGCCGTCCCCCCAATCATCAGACCCCCGAATATCTCCCATCCGATATCGCGATTTCCGGTATCGATCGCGCGCCCCTAGACTGGCTACGCAATCGCGACGCCGCGCCGCCGCACGGCAACGCGACACGCCCCCACAATAACGATTCCGGGAGATAAGCCATGTCGGACCGGCACGCGCGCCGCGGCGCGCTCAAGACACTCGGCCTCGCGGCCGGCACCGCGCTGCTCGCCGCCGCGCGCCACGCTCACGCCGCCGCGCCCGAAACAGGCGCCTTGCTGCCCGGCGGCGCCGCGCACCTCGCCGACCTCACGCGCCGCCTCGCGGCCGCGCCGAGGCGGCGCGACTTCAAGACGGTGCCGATGATCCTCGAACGTCCCGACCAGTGGGATCACGCGGCGCTCGCCGAAGTGACCGGCTATCGCGGCGGCCCGAAGCAGGTGTGGGACAACACCGAACTCGGCGGCCCGTGGCTGAACCTGATGCGCAACTCGCTGAACGCGCAGATCTGGTCGTACGGTCATCCGGATTTCCTCGTCGTGTCGGCCACGCACGGCAGCGCGCATCTCGCGCTGTTCGACCAGGCCGCGTGGGACAAATACGGCCTCGCGAAACTCGCCGGCGCCGCGTTCCCGACCAACACGCTGCTCGACGCGAAACCCGCGCAGTCGAAAGGCGCGCAGGATCACGAGTTGCCCGATGGCGCGTTCTCGTCGCACGACAACAGCATCGCCGCATTGCAGCAACGCGGCGTCGTGTTCCTGTCGTGCCACAACGCGATCTGGGAACTCGCGGAGCGGCTCGACGGCGCGAACGCGAATCCCGACAAGCTGCCGCTCGACGCGCTCGCGGCCGACCTGACCAACCACGTGATCCCGTCGGCGATCGTCACGCCGGGCGCGGTCGGCACGCTGCCCGAATTGCAGCAGGCCGGTTTCACGTACGCGAAATGACGCACGCCATGACCTCGATCCTCACGCATTCGCCGTCGCGCCGCCGGCGGCGCCCGCTGCACGCCGCGCTGGCCGGCTGGCTGTGCTGCGCGTCGGCGCTGTCGCTCGCCGCGCCCGCCGACACCGCCACGAGCGTCTTTCCGCCCTGGCAGGACGGCCGCAACAATGACGCGACGCAACGCGGCCTCGAATTCACGGTGCCGCAGGTGGACGTGCTCGCCGATTTCCACGGCGACCTCACCGCGCCGAAGCTCGTGCTGTACGTCGGCGGCAACTACTTCTTCGCGATGGCGCCGCTCGTCGCGAAGTTCGAGGAAGACCATCCCGAATACCGCGGCCGCATCTACTGGGAAACGATCCCGCCCGGCCTGCTCGTGAAGCAGATCCACGCGGGCGGCACGATCACGGTCGGCAACATGACGTGGACGGTCAAGCCGGACGCGTATTTCGCCGGGCTCGGCAAGATCGACGGGCTGATCGCGGACGGCACGCTCGCGGGCCCGGCCGTGCCGTACGTGACGAACCAGCTGACGATCATGGTGCGCGCCGGCAATCCGAAGCGCATCGCGTCGCTGAACGATCTCGCGCGGCCCGACGTAAAGCTCGCGATGCCGAACCCGGCGTTCGAAGGCGTCGCGCGGCAGATCCGCGCGTCGCTCGTGAAAGCCGGCGGCGATGCGCTCGCACGCACCGTCTACGACGACAAGGTGCGCGCCGGCACGACCGAACTCACGCACATCCACCACCGGGAAACCGCGCTGTTCCTGATGCAGGGGCGCGCGGACGCCGGCGTGCTGTGGCAATCCGAGGGGGCGTTCCAGGAACAGGTCGGGCATCCGCTGATGCACATCGACATTCCGGCCGCGCAGAATACGACGGCGATCTACGCGGGGGCGATGGTGAAAGACGCGCCGCATCCGGAAGCCGCGCGCGCATGGCTCGCGTTCATCCGGTCGCCGGAGGCATTCCGGATTTTCCAGCGCTACGGCTTCGGCCGATACGATGCGGCGGCACCGGCGCAGCACCTCGCGCCTGCGGAGGACGGGCCCGCCGCAGGCTGACGACCCGGGCCGAACGCTCGGCTGCATGACAGCAAGCACGCACGCGAAAGACAACAAGGAGGGGACACGTGAACGACAAGATCGACACACGGCGACACCGGTTCGCGCCGCTGCTGCTTTCCGCGGCGGCGCTGCTGGCCGGCCACGCGCGCGCGGACGACGCGACGCTCGGCAAGACGCTCGCGACACAGGGCTCGGCGACGGGCGTCGCCGCCTGCATCGGCTGCCACGGCAGCCAGGGCGAAGGCAACGCGGCGGCCGGTTTCCCGCGCCTCGCGGGCACGAATGCCGCGTATCTGTCCGCGCAGCTCGCCGCGTTCGCGGACGGCAGCCGCCAGAACCCGGTCATGCAGCCGCTCTCGAAACTGCTGTCGCCGCACGAGCGCGACGCGGTATCCGCGTACTTCGCGAGCCTGCCCGCGCCGGCCGGCATCGTCCCCCCCGACGACACGTCGATCGATCCCGCGAACACCGGCGCGTGGCTCGCGACGCGCGGGCGCTGGTCGCAGAGTCTGCCTGCGTGCGCGCAGTGCCACGGCCCCGGCGGCCTTGGCGTGGGCACCGCATTTCCGCCGCTCGCGGGCCAGCCGGCCGCGTATATCGCCGGCCAGTTGAACGGCTGGAAACACGGCACGCGCCCGCCCGGGCCGATGGCGCTGATGCCGATGATCGCCGGCAAGCTGTCCGACGCCGACATCGACGCGGTGGCCGCCTACTATGCGCGCGGCGGCGCCGCACAAGGAGACAAGCGATGATCGACCGCACGACGCTGATCCGCCGCGCCCGCGCGACGCTGCTCGGCGCGGCCTGGATGCCCGCGCTCGCGTTCGCGGCGGCGCCGGACGCACCGGCCGCCGCTTCCGCATCGGCGGCAACCCCATCGGCAGCCAGGCCGTTCGCGCCGCCCGCCGAATCCGCGATCCCCGCCGACGGCTTCGGCAAGACCGTGAAGCTCGGCGAGCAGATCTTCCTGCACACGCCCGAGTTCGCGGGCAAGTACGTCGGCAACAAGCTGACCTGCGCGAGCTGCCACCTCGACGCGGGCCGCCGGCCCGATTCGAGCCCGATGTGGGCCGCGTACCTGCTGTATCCGGCCTACCGCAGCAAGAACGGCCACGTGAACACGTTCGCCGAACGCCTGCAGGGCTGCTTTCAGTACAGCATGAACGGCAAGGCGCCGCCGGCCGGCGACCCGATCCTCGTCGCGCTCGAAACGTATTCGTACTGGCTCGCGAAGGGCGCGCCGGTCGGCACGAAGCTGCCGGGGCAGGGTTTCCCGAAACTGCCGCCGCCCGCGCAGAAGGCCGACTACGCGCGCGGCGCCGCCGTCTACACGCAGCACTGCGCGCTGTGCCACGGCGCGGACGGCCAGGGCCAGTCGAGCGGCGGCAAGCCGGCGTTCCCGGCGCTATGGGGCGCGCGCTCGTTCAACTGGGGCGCGGGGATGGGCGACATCCGCAATGCGGCCGGTTTCATCAAGGCCAACATGCCGCTCGGGCTCGGCGGCACGCTGACCGATCAGGAGGCGTGGGACGTCGCGACCTTCATGGACAGCCACGAACGTCCGCAGGACCCGCGCTTCACCGGCTCCGTGCAGGACACGCGCGCGAAGTTCCACGATTCGCCCGACTCGATGTACGGGCTCAGCGTGAACGGCCGCGTGCTCGGCGCGCCCTGACGTTCGACCCGCGCGGCCGGCGCGGTCACGGATGCCAGCGATACACGACGATGCTCGACCCGTTGTAGTTGTCCTTCGTGATCACGTACTCGCCGGTCGAGCGCAGGTAGGCACGGACGCCGTACATCGAGTCGACGTCGTTGCCGACGTCCATCGCCGACGTGTTCGAATTCGTCAGCGTGGTAACGAGCGCGCCGCTGTTCAGGTCGAACACGTCGATGTTCGGCACCGTGTGCACGTAACCGACGAACAGGTAGTGGCCGGCCGCCGCGATCGACTTCGGATTCGCGCTCGTCAGGTTGATCACCGGATTCGGCGCACTCGTGTTGCCGTTCTTCCAGCCGTGATAGACCTCGATGTGCCCGTTCATCGCGGTCCAGTCCCAATTGCCCGCGAGGCCCTGCGCGAGGATCATCGTGTCGCTGTCCGCCTGGTAGATGATGCGCGTGACCGGCGCCACGGTGCTCGGCACCGGCGTCGTCGTCGGCTTGCCCCATGACGGCTTGCCGGTCGCGTCGAAGCCCGTCATCGGGAAGCGGGAAATCACGTTGGATCCGTTCAGCCCGGCCCACACGTCGCCGTTTCCGTCGATGTCGAAACCGGCCGTCACCTGCAGCGTCGTATTGAACGGCTTGCCGGGAAGCGAGCCGGCCGGAATCGCGATATAGCCGCTTGCCGTGTTGAAGTAATAGAAGTTGAAGTTGCCCGGGTTCTGCCCCGACGCGACGAGGATCCGGTTGCCGCCGACCGTCACGAGCTGGCCGAAATGCTGGCCGCGCTGATAGTCGTTCATGTCGAGGCGCGGGTCCTTCGGATAGGTGAACGGATCGACCGTGTTCGCGACAAACGTGCCGCCCGCCCCTCCCGTGTACACGTTGTTGCCGCTGTAGAAGAATGCGCCGTCCGTCGCCGGATCGGGCGCGGCGATGCCCTCGAAGTTCAGCGCCTGCAGCTTCCATTGCAGCGCGCCCGTCGGGCTGTACGAATGGAGATCGGTGCTGCCGTTGCGGCCGAGATCCCAGCCGCCGCCCCATGCGTTGTTCAGCACGTACAGGTTGCCGGCCGAATCCTTGCCGAGCGCCGCGACGCGCGTGAAGCGCTTGTCGCCGACCTGCCCCTTGATGCCGGTCGTCGTGTCGAGATAGCCGCCCTGCACGCCGAACGTGCCGACCTGCATCGGCAGGCCGAGCAGCCCGCTGTAGACCTTGATGTTCATGTCGGGCCCTTCGTCGCCCACCATCAGCTGGCCCATCGACGCATCGAAATACAGCGACGCCGGCCGCGCGCCGGCCGCCATCTGGACCGTGTTCATCGCGGTGCCGGTCGCGCTGAACTGCGCGACGACACCCGCGCTCTTGCGCGCGACCCACAGGTTGCCGGCCGCGTCGAGCGCCAGCGCGCCGGGCCCCGAGACGCCGATGTCGCGCTGCCAGACGCCGTCCGTCGTGTAGACGCGCACGCGGTTGCCGTAGAAATCGCTCACGTACAGCAGGTTGCCGGCCGTCGCGAGGCCGGTGATCACATCCGCGTACTGGATGCCCGTCCATGTGCTGACCGGGATGCGCAGGTCGCGCAGGTTCGTGCCGCGGTTGTAGCGGCCCACCGAGCCGCTGCCGAACGTGCGGTTGTAGCCGAGCGCGACGAACAGCGACGTCGAATTGCCGGTGATCGCGCCGCCCTGGAATTCGTCGTGGATGCCGATCGTGCCGATCGGCTGGCCGTTCTGGTACATCGCGACGCCGCCCGCGTTCTCGTCCCAGCGCGATGCCGTGTAGATCACGCCCTCGGGCGCGACCCACATCGAGCGTGCGCCGTTGCCCACGTGCGCGGCCAGCGTGCCGAATGTGTTCGCGAGCCAGTCGGTCGAATATTGCACCTGCGCGTGACTCGCGGGCGCCAGCATCGCCATGCACATTCCCAGCAACGCCGCGCGAATTTGTTTCATTGACATGAATAATGCTCCCAGACGATTGTTTGTCGACACTGTAAATCGCCGCGCATGAAATATTGGTGATTCCGGCAAAAGCGCATTCGCCGTTACCCCGAATTATTCACCCCGCGCTTTATTGCCGTCCGGTGCTTTTTCGTCAACGAAGGTCAAACCCGCCAACCGCGCCGCAACGGCCCGCCGGTAGCGCGATTCCGGCGCTTTTCTCCGGCATTTTCTTCCGGGTCGCCCAATGCGAATGCGTCATTTTTTCTGATATGCCGCATTGCCTTTCAATTCCCCGGAAATCGTTTCAATGATTACAAATCGAAATTGAAATGAAAGAGAAAAAATATTATCCGGCGCAATCGTCTTTTCACGAGCTTGCGGATCGGGTATGTCGCGCGGGCGGCGGCGGGAAGCGAGGAAGGGGGAGGATGAATGCGGCGGAGAAAGCCGCGCGCCGGCCGTGCCGGCACGCGGTCGCGATCGTTCAGTTCGCGTTGTCGAGCGTCGGGCCGTCCCAGCCGTCGAGGTATTTCGGCAGCGCGTCGACGACGTCGAGCACGCGGTGCCGGTAGAACAGATGCATCGTCGGCTGCAGGTCGCCGGGCAGTTGCCCGCCGTGCGCACGCGCGGTCAGGCTGTTCGGCACGACGCGCATGCCGAGCCGGTTCGTGCCGAACACGATCTCGCCGCACGACGCGCACCACGTGCGCGACATCGACTTCGTCGGATGCGGGAACGTCGAGCCACTACCGTCGACGGCAACCTGCTCCGGCGGCCACGCGGTCGCGGACAACATCGGCGTGCCGTAGAAATCGCGGCAGGTCGCGCAATGGCAGTTCGCACGCGCCGCCGGCTCGCCGCGCAGCGTAACGGTGATCGCACCGCACAGGCAGCTCGCGGATTGCGTTCGGGTCATGTCGCCTCCTCGAAACAGGGAGGCGACAGTATAGGAGCATGCCTGCAACGTTGCGACCGCAACGACCTCAGCGTCAGAACTTCTGGCGCAGCCCGAGGCTGACGATCGCCTGCGAGCGCGAGTCGGACGAGTGACCGTTCGCCTTGTCGGACACCGACGCGGTCGCGGCCACCGGCCGGCCGAGCGCGTCGAGCGTCATGCCCGATGCATGCTGGTACGCGCCGAGCAAGTAGACGCTGGTGCGCTTCGACAGGTCGTAGACGGCGCCGAGCGTGACGTTGTGGTACTGCGCGCGGTCGTCGACGCCATCGACATCGCTGCCGCGCGTGTAGCTGTAGCCCGCGAACAGTTGCGTCTGCGGCCGCACGTTCCAGCGCGTGAACACGCCCGCGACGTTGAACGTCGCGTGGCCCGTGAACAGCGATTGACCGCCGCTGCGGTACTGCACGTTGCTGTAGTTCACGCCGACGACGGCCGGGCCGAAGTCGTACGTCGCGCCGGTCGCGATGACCTGCTGCGACTGCGCGCTCGCATAACCCTCGTTGATCGACGAGTTGAACAGCCCGTCGTCGGTGCTCTGCCACTTGCCTGCCGTCGGGTCGGTCGCGCCCGTCTTGCTGTTGTCCGAGCGCTCGTAGCCGACGCCGACGCGCAGCGGGCCCGCCGCGTACGCCGCGCCGACGCTCCACGTGTTGCGCTGCTTCATGCTGCCCGGCTGGCCGCCGAAGCCGTACAGCGCGCCGAACGTGAAGCCCGAGTAATTGGCGCTCGTGTACTTGATCGCGCTGTCCACACGCGCGGTCTGGTCGAGATCGTCGATGTCGCCCGGGTGCGCGCCGAACCCGCCGATGAACGACGACGGGCCGACCGGGCTCACGAAGTCGTCGAGCGACGTGTACTGGCGGCCGAGCGTGACCGAGCCGTAGCGGTCGCTGCCGATGCCGACGAACGCCTGGCGGCCGAACTGGCGGCCGCCCTGCCCCGACGTGCCGTTCGTGATGTCGAAGCCGTTCTCGAGGACGAACAGCGCGCGCATCCCGCCGCCGAGATCCTCTGAACCCTTGATGCCCCAGCGGCTGCCGGACAGGTTGCCGGTCGTGAGCCCGACGCTCGAATGCCCGGTGTACGCGCCTGCCGAGCCGACCCGTTCGTTGCTGCGATAGGTCACGCCCGCATCGACGATGCCGTACAGCGTGACGGAGCTTTGCGCGGACGCGATGCCCGCGAGCGAGAGCAGCAGCGGCGCTGCGATCAGTTGCTTGTTCATGGTTGTCGTGTCTCCGGGCGGTGAACCCGTTGTTCTGGCTGACTGTTGCGAGTAGCGCGCGGGCGGCGAGATCCGCCGGCCGTGCGAGGCCGGCGGGCATGCCCGCTGCGGCCGCCATCGTAATTGGAACCGGTTCCGTTCGAAACCGGAATAATGAAAACAGTTTCTTGCCAAAATCGAGATAGTCGAAAACGCGGCCGGGCGCCCGGCTGTCGTGCCTGTACAGCGCGGGCCGGCGCCCCCGATAATCGAACGCACGCCTTCCGTCGGGAGTTCCTCATGCATGAAACGACCCTGCTGATCTTCGCCGCCGTCGCATTCGTCGGCATCGCGACACCTGGCCCGACCGTGCTGCTCGCGCTGACCAACGGCTCGCGCTACGGCGTGCGCCGCGCGGCCTGGGGTTTCGCGGGCGCGATGCTGTCCGACTTCGTGCTGATCGTGGCGGTCGCGCTCGGCCTCGGCGCGCTGCTGATGGCGTCGGCGTTCTGGTTCTCGGTGGTGAAGTGGCTCGGCGCCGCGTACCTCGCGTATGTCGGCATCCGGCTGCTGATGTCGAAGGGTTCACTCGACGTTGCCGCCGCGCACGGCGGCGCGGCGCCCGAGCGCAACGCGTCGATCTTCGCGAAGAGCTTCCTGACCGCGGTGACGAACCCGAAGGGCTATCTGTTCTTTTCCGCGTTCCTGCCGCAGTTCCTCGATCCGTCCACGCCGCTTGCGCCGCAATACGTCGCGCTCGCGGTCACGTTCGCGCTGCTCGACGGCGTCGTGATGTTCGGCTATGCGCTGCTCGGCGCACGTGCGGTGCGGCTGCTCAAGCGCGCCGGCGCGCTGTGGCTCGAACGCACGTGCGGCGCGATGCTGCTCGCGCTCGCCGGTTCGCTGGCGTTGTATCGGCGTCATGCCGCGTAGCGGTCGGTTCCGATGAGAATCGCCGCACCGCCCCACGCCGGCTTTCCCGGCCTGTCGCTTCGCCAGCTCGAACGCGCCGATCTCGACGCGTGGTACGCGTACCTGTCGAACCCCGACGTCGTCCGCCACACGAGCTGGAACCTGCGCTCGCGCGACGATCTGCTGCCGCTGTTCGACAGCATCGAATCGGCCGGCCCGGATTCGATCCGGCGTCTCGCGATCGTCGACACCGCATCGGGCGCGCTCGCCGGCACGATCGGGCTGCATACCGTGTCCAGCGCGAACCGCTCGGCGGAGATCGCGTACGATCTCGCACCATCGCACTGGGGGCGCGGAATCGCGAGCGCGCTGTGCGCGGCCGTCACCGCGTGGGCGTTCGCGGAGGGCGGCTTCATGCGCATCCAGGGCGTCGTGCTGACCAGCAACGCCGGCTCCGCGCGTGTGCTGCAGAAGTGCGGCTACCGTTACGAAGGGCTGTTGCGCGCGTACCGGATGGTGCGCGGCACGCCGGGCGATTTCGCGATGTACGCGCGCCTCGCGACCGACTGACGCGCGACACGCGGCATCAGCCGCTGGCGCCATTGGACGGCCCACGCCGAATTGGCGACAATCGCCGTTCCCCTCCTCGACGCTCCGCCATGAAAATCGCCGCGCTCTCCGATATCCACGGCAATCTCGCCGCGCTCGACGCAGTGCTCGACGACGTCCGCCGCCGTGGCGCCGACGTAATCGTCAATCTCGGCGATATCGTGTCGGGCGCGCTCCATCCGGCCGAGACGGCCGACCGCCTGATCGCACTCGACCTGCCGACCATCAAGGGCAATCACGAGCGGCAACTGCTCGGCGGCGATCGCGAGTCGATGCGACTGTCGGATCGCTGGGCGCACGACACGCTGCGCGCCGATCATCTCGAATGGATCGCCGCGCTGCCCGAACGCGTGACGCTCGGCGACGACGTGCTGATGGTGCATGGCACGCCGGCCAGCGATCTCGTCTACTTCCTCGAAACGGTCACGCCCGACGGCTGCCGCGCGGCAACGCCTGATGAAATCGCGCAGCGCGCGGGCGACGAGCCGGCATCGCTGATCCTGTGCGGCCACACGCACGTGCCGCGCACGGCCAAGCTCGACGACGGCCGGCTGATCGTCAACCCGGGCAGCGTCGGGCTGCAGGCGTACACGGACGACCTGCCGCATCCGCACCGCATCGAGACGGGTTCGCCGCATGCACGCTACGCGATAGTGTCGCGCACGGCGACCGGCTGGAACGTCGAATTCCATGCGGTCGAATACGACTGGCATACGGCCGCCGCCACCGCGGCATCGCGCGGGCGCGACGACTGGACCGTCGCGCTGCGCACCGGCCGGTGCTGACGCGCTCGCGCCGCCCCGTCACCCTGCCTCATCGATCGAAAAACCAACTCGCCATGCCCGTTCCGTCGCAACTGCTCTTCCTGCCCGGCGCATCGGGCAGCACCGCCTTCTGGCAGCCGCTGGCCAGCCTGCTGACGCATCCGGCCGAGCGGCGGATCGTCGCTTATCCAGGCTTCGGCGACACGCCGCGCGATCCGGCCGTCGACGATTTCGACAGCCTCGTCGGTCATGTGCTCGCGACGATCGACCGGCCAACGGCCGTAATCGCGCAATCGATGGGTGGCGTGATCGCGATGCGCGCGGCGCTCGACAAGCCGGATCTCGTCACGCACCTGGTGCTGACGGTCACGTCCGGCGGCCTCGACATGGAAGGGCTCGGCGCGCAGGACTGGCGCACCGGTTTTGCCGAAGCGAACCCGCAATTGCCCGACTGGTTCATGACGTTTCGCGCCGACCTGTCGCAGGACATCGGCCGCATCGCGCAACCAACGCTGCTGCTGTGGGGCGACGACGATCCGATCAGCCCTGTCGCGGCCGGCCGGCGTCTGCTCGAACGGCTGCCCGATGCGCGGTTGCATGTCGTGCCGGGCGGCCGGCACGATCTCGCGGCCGTGCATGCGCAGGCACTCGCACCGCTCGTCGATGCGCATCTGCTGCGCGTGTGACGGAACGCGCTGCGGCTTCAGCTTCGGCTTCGGCCGAGGTATGAACATGAAACCGCGACGCACACGCGCTGCGTCGTATCACCCCGCATTCCTGAGCGTCAGCCTGGCCTCCAGCCCGCCGCCATCCGGCCGATTGGTCAACGTGAGCGTACCGCCCATCGCGAGCGCGAGTTGCCGCGCGATGGCAAGACCGAGCCCCGTGCCGCCCGTCTCGCGATTGCGCGACGTCTCGACGCGCCGGAACGGTTCGAACACCGCGTCGAGCTGATCGTCCGGGATGCCGGGCCCGCGATCGAGCACGGCGATGACCGCGCCGCCGTCCGGCGCGGTCTGCACGTCGATCTCGGCCGCGCCCGCGAACTTCAGCGCATTGTCGACGAGGTTGCCGACGATGCGGCGCAGCGCCTTCGGACGCGTGACGAGCGCGAGCGGCGCGCGGCTGTGCAGCGCGACGTCCTGCCCGGCATCCGTGTAGTCGCACACGATGCTGTCGAGCAGCGCATCGAGATCGATGCGGCGCGCGGCCTCCTCGGTGCCGTGCAGCGTGCGCGCGTACGCGACGCCCTCCTTCACCAGGTGCTCCATCTCGATCAGGTCCTGGCGCATCTTCGCGCCCTGCGCGTCGTCGTCCATCACGTCGACGCGCAACCGCATCCGCGTGATCGGCGTCTGCAGGTCGTGCGAGATCGACGCGAGGATCTGCATGCGTTCAGCCATGTACTGCGCGATGCGGTCCTGCATCGCGTTGAACGCCCGGGCGGCGCGCGCGACCTCGGACGGCCCGCCCTCGTTCAGGCGCTCGCCCTTCAGGTCGGGGCCGAGCGCGTCGGCGGCCTGCGCGAGCTGCTTGAGCGGGCGTGTCGCGAGCCGCACCGCGAGCCAGCAGCACGCGGCCAGCACCGCGAGCTGCAGCACGAGCACGACCGGCAGCCAGCCCGACAGCGGCACCGTCGACATCGGATGGATGTCGATCGTCAGCGGCGACCCGTCGGTCAGCCGCAAATGCACCTGCAGATGCTCGCGGTCGCCGGGGATCGCGTTCGCGGTCAGCGGATAGTCGCCGCCGATGCCGTCGGAAATCGACCGCTCGACGCGCGCCGACAGCCGCGCTTCCGGCGGCGTGCCGGTCTCGCCGGGCCCGAGGATGAACGCATAGCTGCGCCGCCCGAGGCGCGGCAGCCACGCGGCCCGCTCGGCGGGCGACAGGTGATCGAGCAGCGCGACCGAGCTCGCGACCTCGCGCTCGATGTAGCCCATCATCAGGTTGGTGGTCGCCTGGTCGCGCTCGGTCATGGTGAGCCAGAACGACAGCGTCTGCGCAAGCGCGAGGCCCACGCACAGGATCAGCGCGAGCCGCGCGAACAGCGAGCGCGGCCAGTGCCACGGCGTGCGCGCGCTCATGGCGTACCGTCGACGGCGGTCACGGCCGACGAGAACACATAACCCTCGTTGCGCAGCGTCTTGATGTAGCGCGGCTCGCGCGCGCCGTCGCGCAGCCGCTGGCGCAGCCGGCTCACGAGCAGGTCGATCGAGCGGTCGAACGGATCGGACTGCCGCCCCTGCGTGAGGTTGAGCAACTGGTCGCGCGTCAGCACGCGCTGCGGATGGTCGAGGAACACGCGCAGCAGCCGGTATTCGGCGCCGCTCAGCGCGACCAGCGTGCCTTCGGTATCGAGCAGGTGGCGTCCCGTCGTGTCGAGCCGCCATTCGCCGAACGCGAGCATCTCGGCCGTTTCCGTCACCTGCATGCCGGGCGGCAGCATGCGCGCGCGGCGCAGCACCGAGCGAATCCGCGCGAGCAGCTCGCGCACCGCGAACGGCTTGGCGAGGTAGTCGTCGGCGCCCATCTCGAGGCCGATGATGCGGTCGGTTTCCTCGCCGCGCGCGGTCAGCATCAGCACCGGCACCGTGCGGAACTTGCCCGCGCGCAGGTCGCGGCACAGCGTGAGGCCGTCCTCGCCCGGCAGCATCAGGTCGAGCACGATCAGGTCGGGCGCGCCGTCGTCCAGCACGTTGCGCATCTCGCGGCCGTTCGCGGCCAGCGACACGCGCATGCCGTTCTTCTCCAGGTAGTCCGCGATCAGTTCGCGGATCGCGCGATCGTCGTCGACGATCAGCACGTGGTCGATCTTGTCCATGAGTCGGTATCGGGTATCGGTGTCGTGGTGTTCGGGCTGGCGATGTCCGCTTTTATACCGCACGGCGGGCACGCGTTTGTATCCCAATGTATCGCGCCGCCGTGACGACACACAACATTGCACACGCGTGGTTTGCCGGACACATCGCAGATACGTCGGCGCAGCTTAATGGGGCCTGTCGAACGAAACCCGTCCGGCCGCCGCGCCCGAGCGGCGGCCTCCCGATCAGGAGAACGCCATGCTGACCCGACTCAAGACCGCCGCCCTCGTCATCGCCCTCGCCGCCACGGCCGGGCTCGCCGCCTTCGCGGGCACCCGCGACGACGCGAGCACGCAGGCGTCGATGCCCGGCACGTCGGCGCCCGACTTCACGGGCATCGACCGCTGGCACAACAGCGCGCCGCTGACGCTCGGCCAGTTGCACGGCAAGGTCGTGCTCGTCGATTTCTGGACGTACTCGTGCATCAACTGCATTCATACGATTCCGTACGTGAAAGACTGGTACCGCAAGTATCGCGACCAGGGGCTCGTCGTGGTCGGCGTGCATACGCCCGAATATCCGTTCGAGCGCGACGCGGGCAACGTCGCCGATGCGATCAAGCGCTTCGGCATCCAGTATCCGGTCGCGCAGGACAACCGCTACGACACGTGGCGCGCGTACGGCAACCAGTACTGGCCCGCGCTGTACCTGATCGATGCGAACGGCAAGGTCGTCTATACGCGTTATGGCGAAGGCGAATACGACAAGACGGAGGCGGCGATTCGCGGGGCGCTCGCGCAGGCCGGAGAAGGGATGAAGGGCACGACGCGCACGCAGTAGCCTCCCGGGAGCGCGGGCCCTCGCCCGCGCGCGTCTCGTCTGCTCAGCCGCGCTTTGCGTCGGCCGCCGCCAGCATCGCTTCCCCGATCGCGAGGTTGCCGTCCGCGACCAGCGCGTCGCCGGCGCCGCGGATATCGGCCTCGGCCTTGTTCTGCCCGAGCTTGCGCTTGCCGACGAACCGCGTGATCTCGATCTGCAGCCCGACGATCGCCTGCAGCATCGTGTCCAGATAGTCCTGCGGCGCGTCGCCCATCTTCCACGGCACCGGCTGCGACGCCTCGTGCGTGCGCGTCAGCCGGGCGACCACGCCGCGCACGAACTTCTCGTCGTCGCGCACCGTGATGCGGCCGTGCGCATGCACGACCACGTAGTTCCAGGTCGGCACCTGCCGGTGCGCCACGTGCTTGCTCGGATACCAGTTCGGCGAGATGTACGCGTCGCCGGCGCGGAAGATCACGAGCACCTCGTCGCCGTTCGCGACGTCCTGCCAGACCGGATTCGCGCGCGCGACGTGCGCGTGCAGCTCGCCGAGCCCGCCGCCGTCAACGTCGGGCAGCAGCTCGAACGGAATGTGGTTCGCGTCGAGCCCGTTCTTCCCGTGCGTGATCAGGCTGCCGAACGGGTGCTGCACGATCAGCTCGCGCAGCGCGTCGGGGTTGGGCTCGTTGAAATCGGCGGGGACGTACATGTCGGCTCCACGGTCGTGCGGGGTTGGAAATGGAACAGGCGCGGGCCCGTCATCCGCCGATTGTGATCCCAAACTGGTTTATTCTGTAGAGCCGGTTTGGAACAATTTCAGCAGACCAGAATCATGGCAAGAACGGCCCGGATCGTCGAAATCCCGTCGCTCGGCGCGCTCGATCGTGCGGCTGGCGACCTGAGCCGCCAGCTCGCGCAGGCGCTGCGCGAAGCCGTGCGCCGCGGCGACGTCCGTCCGGGCGACACGCTGCCGTCCACGCGGCGGCTGGCGGCGGCGCTGCAGGTCGCGCGCGGCACCGTCGTCGACGCGTATGCGCAGCTCATCGCCGAAGGCTTTCTCGAATCGCGCGGCGGCGCGGGCACGCGGATCGCGAACGCGCTCGCCGAACCGCCGCCCGTCAACGACCCTGAAACGCCTGCCCAGCGCGGCCGCCCGGTGCCCGCCGGGCTGCCCGAACCGGCCGCCACCTTCGCGCGGATCGCCCGCGAATTCCTTCCGCTGCCGGCCATGCCGTTCGCGATCTCGGTGCCGGTCGGCCTCACCGCACCCGACGACATCTGGCGCCGGCTCGGCAACCGCCTGCGCGCGCGCGGCGCCGGCGCGCCGTCCGGCTATGCCGATCCGCAAGGCGCGCTGCCGCTGCGCGAGGCGATCGCCGACTACGTGCGCCGGTCGCGCTCGGTGCGCTGCCATGCCGGCCAGGTCGTGATCACGAGCGGCACGCAGCAGGGGCTGCATCTCGCGAGCCAGGTGCTGCTCGGCGCGAACGATCAGGCGTGGGTCGAGAATCCGGCCTATCGCGGCATCACCGCGCTGCTCGAAAGCACCGGGCGGCGCGACGCGATGGTGCGCGTGCCGGTCGATGCCGACGGCATCGACGTCGACGCAGGCATCCGCCTCGCGCCGCATGCGCGTGCCGCGTTCGTCACGCCGTCGCACCAGTACCCGCTCGGCATGCCGCTCAGCATGGCGCGGCGCAACGCGCTGCTCGCGTGGGCGCGCACGCATCGCGCGTGGGTGGTCGAGGACGACTACGACAGCGAGCTGCGCTACGAGGGCTATCCGTTCCCGTCGCTGCAGGGTCTCGACCCCGACCGCGTGATCTATCTCGGCACCTTCAGCAAGATCCTGTTTCCGTCGCTGCGGCTCGGCTACGTGATCGTGCCCGACGATCTCGTACCCGCGTTCTGCGGCGCCCGCGTGCTGATGGATCGCCATGCGCCGACCGCCGACCAGCACGTGCTGGCCGCGTTCATCGCGGAAGGGCATCTCGACCGCCACATTCGCCGCGTGCGCGGCGTGTATGCAGAGCAGCGCGCATTGCTGATCGACACGCTCGGCGCGCGGCTGCCGCGCGAACGCGCGTGGGTGCAGCCGGGCGACCAGGGCATGCACGTCGTGCTGTGGCTCGCCGAAGGGATCGACGATCTCGACGTGGTCGCGCGCGCGGTGCAGGCCGGCGTCGCGGTGCGCGCGGTGTCGCCGATGTTCGCGCCGGGCACGGCGCGCCCGGGGCTCGTGCTCGGCTTCGGCGGGTTCGGGCGCGCGCAGATGGAGGCGGCCGCGCAGCGGCTCGCGGACGTGGTTTCGTCGGAAGAATCGCGGCCGCATACGCGGTAAAAGGTTGTCCGCGGGCAACAAACGTAATCGTCTGTAAATCCTGCAAGCAAACGGCCGTTTCGGCCACCGGCACACGTGCGCCGTTTGCTAGGATCGCGCCTCTTCCGTCCACGCTCCTGCCGCCGTGAATCGCTTCGTGCCGTATCTTCGAGACGCGTGGGCCCGCTGCCGCGCCCGCGTCGCGCCGCTCGCCGCCGCCTGCCGCACGCGCGCCCGCGCACTGTGTGCCGGCGCGCTGCAGCGCCTGCGTCATCCGACGCGGCGCGGCGTGGCGCTGACGCTCGCCGCGATTCCCGTACTGGGCCTGCTGGTCCTGCTCGCGTTCGTGCCGTTCACGCCGAGCATCGGCGACATCCGCAAGGCGCGCATCGACCGCCCCGCACGCGTGCTGTCGGCCGACGGCCAGCTGATCGCCGAGTTCCGGCCGGTCAACCGCGAATGGGTGCCGCTCAAGCAGATCTCGCCGCACATGGTCGACGCGCTGATCGCGACCGAGGACCACCGCTTCTACGCACACCACGGCATCGACTGGCGCCGCACGATCGCGGCCGGGCTGCATACGTTCTCGGGCGACCGTCAGGGCGGCTCGACGATCACGCAGCAGCTCGCGCGCAACCTGTACCCGGACGAAGTCGGTCGTTCGCTGACGCTCACGCGCAAGGTGAAGGAGCTGATCACCGCGTTCAAGATCGAATCGGTGTACAGCAAGGACGAGATCCTCGAGACCTACCTGAATACCGTGCCGTTCCTGTACAACGCGTACGGCGTCGAAATGGCCGCGCGCACCTATTTCGGCAAATCGGCCGACCAGCTCGACACCGTCGAAAGCGCGACGCTCGTCGGGATGCTGAAGGGCAACAGCTACTACAACCCGGTGCTGAATCCGGAACGCGCGGTACAGCGGCGCAACATCGTGCTCGGCCGGATGGCGCAGATGGGCATGCTGTCGCCGCAGCAGCTCGCGCAATTGCAGCGCCGGCCGCTGCGCGTCGACTTCGAACCGCAGACGGCGCAGCCCGGCCTTGCCCCGCACTTCGCGGTGCAGCTGCGCAAGTGGCTGATCGCGTGGGCCGACCGCAACAACTACGATCTTTACTCGGACGGCCTCGTCGTGCGCACGACGCTCGACGCGCGGCTGCAGGACATGGCCACGCAGGCGCTCACGCAGCAGACCGACCGGCTGCAGGCGATCGCCGACAGCGCGTGGCGCGGCCCGTCCGGCTGCGGGCTGCGCAACGACCTGTTCCGCGGCTTCATCCGCCAGACGCCCGACTATCGCCAGGCCCGCGACGCCGGGCTCGCCGATGTGGCGGCGCTGAAGCAGCTCGGCGCGAACCGCGCGTTCGTGCGCGCGCTGTGTGAGCGCAAGACGCAGGTGCAGGCCGGCTTCGTCGCGATCGATCCGCGCAACGGCGCGATCAGGGCGTGGGTCGGCAGTCCCGATTTCGGCAGCGAGCCGTTCGATCACGTCGCGCAGGCGCGGCGCCAGCCGGGCTCGACGTTCAAGCCGTTCGTCTATGGCGCCGCGTTCGCTGACGGCATGCGGCCCGCCGATACGTTCATCGACCGCCCCGTCGCGATTCCCATCGACGGCCGCGCGGTCTGGCGCCCGACCGACGCGGAGCCACCGACGGGCGAACCGATGACGCTGCGCGACGCGCTCGCGCTGTCGCGCAACCGCATCACCGCGCAGGTGATGCAGCACGAAGGCGCCGCGAAGGTCGTGCAGCTCGCGCGCGCGATGGGCGTACGCGACAGCCCGCTCGACGCTGTGCCGTCGCTCGCGCTCGGCACGAGCCCCGTCACGCTGAAGGAGATGGTGTCCGCGTACGGCACGATCGCGAACCGCGGCGTGTACGTCGCGCCGCAGATGATCACGCGCATCGAGGATCGCGACGGCAAGGTGCTCGCCGCCTTCGCCAGCGCGCCGCCCGAACGCGCGCTACCGGCGCCTGCCGCGCAGACGCTCGTCGACGTGATGCGCGATGTCGTCGATTACGGCACCGGCGCCGACATCCGCTCGCGCTACGGAATCCGCGTCGACGTCGCCGGCAAGACGGGCACAACGCAGGACAACGCGGACGGCTGGTTCATCCTGATGCATCCGCAACTGGTAGCCGGCGCATGGGTCGGCTTCGACGACGGCAGCGTGACGCTGCGCAGCGACTACTGGGGTGCGGGCGCGCACAGTGCGCTGCCGATCGTCGGTGGTTTCTACGACGCGGCGCTGCGTTCGCGCGTGATCGATCCGCATGCGCAGTTCTCGCCCGACTTCCGGCCGCGCAGCGCGCCGGCGCCAACGCCGAGGCGGCGCCCGCATCCCGGCCTGTTCGACTGGTTGAGGTTCTTCCGCTAAGCGTGATGCCGGCGCGCGCGGCGGCTGCGTGCGTTACCGAAGTGTCGTCGCCACCGCTCAACGCGGCGCGACGACGACCCGCCCCGTCACATCGACGAGACCAACCTTGCCGTCGCGTTGCGCGAGAAACGCGTCGCGCTCGGGCGACCAGTCGAGCGACGTCCATTCGGGCCGCGCGCGCCACTGCCCGTCGCGGCCGAGCAGGCCCCAGTGCTCGCCCTCGCATACGGCCACGGCTTCGCCCCGCACGAACTCCTGTGCGTCGTCGAAGCGCGGCGCGATGATCCACGCGCCGTTCGTGTCGACGAAGCCCCAGCGGCCGCCCACGCTCGCGGACGCCAGCCCGTCGACGAATTCGCCGAAATCGTCGAGCGACGGTTCGAGCACCCACGCGCCGTCCGCGCGCACGAGCCCGAAGCGCTCGCCGACGCGCACGCATGCGATGTCGTCCGTGAAATCCCACACCGCGTCGAACGCCGGTTCGCGCACGATCCGCGCGCCGGCATCGTCGGCGAGCAGCACGCCGACCCGCCCGTCGCGCGCAACCCAGAACAACCGGTCATCGCGCGCGCCGCTGGCCCACAGGCTCGTCCATTCGGGCGGCACGATCACCTCCCACGCGTCGTTGTTTTCGCGCCGAACGCCCCACAGGCCGTTGCGCCCGCGAAAGCTGAACGTGTCGAAGCCGAGCCAGTTGCCGTGCCGCTCGCCGGCGTCGAACATCGCGGCGAACGTCACGCCGCGCGGCGGGTCCTGGCGCGCGAAGTAGTGATGCGACATGCAGCCGAAACCGAAACCCCACGCCCAGTCGCGCCAGTCGGCCGGCGTGTCGATTTCGAGCGCATCCCGCACGCCGCGCACGTCGCGGAAGTCCATGCAGTTCGCGACACGCCACCACAGGCGCGTGCAGGTCTCGCGCTCCTGGTCGATGTAGGCGTCCGGATCGCCGTCGTCGAGCCACGACAGCTCGTCGAGATTCGCGGAAAACCGCGGCGCGCCATGCGCATCGCCGAGCGCGTCGATCGACTCGCCGAGATGGCGCACGAGCGCATCGAACTGGCGCGCGAGCGCCGGATCGTCATCGGGCAGCGGATGCGCGACGACGAACGACGCGAGCCGGCCGATGCGCGCCTGCGCCGCGCGTGCGTCGCTGGCAAGATTCGGCGTGCCCGCATCGCCGAACACACGCTGATCGGCAATCGCGTCGCCCGCGCCGCCGTCGGCGAGCAGCACGCGCCACAAGAGCGGGAAGTGATTCTTGGTCTCCGCGAACTCGAACGTCCGCGCGTCGTCTCCGTCGCCGGCCTGGAGATAGAGCCATGCTCGATTGCCCATCGGAAGGATCGCCCTTGTCGTTGTCGTGCCGTGTCGTGCGGTATCGCGTCGATTCGATCGCCGTCAGCGCGCGGCTGACGCCTGCAGCAGCCGCAGGATCTCCGGATCGCCGCCGGCATTCGCCAGCACCTTCGCGGACGGCTTCACGCCGGCGCTGAGCAGACGTCGCACGCCCTCGACATGATGTTCGGTCACTTCGACGTCGAGCAGCGCGTCGTCATGCAGCACATCCGGGTTCGCGTCCTGCGCGAGCAGCGTGAATACCGATGCCGACACGGGCGGATTCAACGCGTCTCGCATCGCGACGTCGGCAACCCGGTACGGGTTGTTGTCATTGATTTGCCAGCGCAGCACCCCACGCGCCTGCAGCTTGCCGAGCACCGCGAGCGCATCCGGTTCCGGCAGTTTCACGACTTCGGCCACGAGGTCGCTCGCCTGCTCTTCACGGCCATCGCGCAGCGTGTCGGGTGGCGGCAGGTTCGGCACCAGCGCGTCCAGCACGAGCGCCTGCCGGCGTGCACGATCGGGCGATGCCTCCTTGCCCGCGTCCGGCCGGTTTTGCCGCAGCAACTGGCCGGCCACGCGCCAGCGATCGTCGCCACCGTGCGCGTCGCGCGGCACCTGGTGCGCGCGCAGCAACACGGCAAGCCAGCGCCACATCCCATCGACTTCCTTGTCGTCGTTCGACGTCAGGCCGTCGCTCACGATCTCGTCGAGCGCCTGGCCGCACACGAACGCGCGCTGTCGCAGCGGATCGAGATCGGCGAAGTACTTGTGCACGGGTTCCGGCAACGCGTCGAAGTCGGACTGGCTCATGTCGGGCGGAAGGTGGCCGGGGCACGGGCCGGCGTCGGTTATCTCCCGGCCGGGCACCGCCTTCACGGGCGCGGGCGGCGAATCGCCGCTGCGCGCGACCGGATACAGTTCGACGCCGTCGACCTGGAAGCCTTGCATCGCCAGCATCACGACACCGGTCGTCGAATGCTTCGTCGCGAAGTTGCTGCCCGTGATCGACGTGACCTGATACGGTGCGCCGATCGGCAGCTTGATCAGTTCGCCGCCCGGCACCTCGAGCACGCAAGCGCCCGCCGGCGGCTTGTCCGGGCCGTCGGTATCGAGTTCGGCCTCGCGCGTCGGTTCCGTTTCGACGCTCCACTGGCCGGCCTCGCGCACCCGCAGCACGGTCTCGCCGCCCACCTTCTCGACCCGCAGCGTCGCGGGCTTGCCGGCCGCCGGCGCGTAATCGCCAAGCAGTGCATCGCAAGCAGTGCCGGCCCGCGCGGACAACGACGCGAACAACAGCAGACAGAACAAAGGTGTACGCACGGCTGAGCCTCTCGATTCGAATTGTTTTCTGGATGTCCGGCGCGATAGCGCACGGCGGGCAGCGACACGACCGGTCGCCACCGGACGCCAATATAGCGAACGTGGGCAGCGCGTGCCAGCGGGCACGGGCGTATGCGACGTGCAGGGAAACGGAAAGATAGTGAAATCGCGGCGTGCCGAACTAGTCCACCCGGACGAAGCCGGCCCGCCACGCGCCGCGCACCATCACCGGCATCGTTCGTTGACGAGGGAGCCCGCATGACCCACAGCGCAGTCGACATCGCGAACCTGCTGTACCGCTACGCGGAGCGGCTCGACGCCGGCGACCTGCCGGGCGTCGCCGAGCTGTTCCGGCACGCGCGCATCAAGACGCAGGAAGGCGCGCCGACGATCGGCGCGGATGAACTGCTCGCGCTGTTCGACGCGAGCGTGACGCGCTACCCATGCGGCACGCCGCGCACGAAGCATGTCGTCACCAATCCGATCATCGAGATCGATGAAGCCGCGCATCGCGCGACGGCACGTTCGTACTACACGGTGCTGCAAGCCGTCGACGGGCTCGCGCTGCAGCCGATCGCCGCGGGCCGCTATCACGACGCGTTCGAACGCGTCGACGGCGTGTGGCGCTTTGCGTTCCGCGACTACACGCTGTTCGATTTCGCGGGCGACCTGCGCCATCACTTGAACGTTCCGGCGCCCGACTGACGACGAAACCGCGTTCAGCCGGCGGCGAGCGTGCCGGCCAGCACATCGAACTCCGGCGCCCACACGGCGCGCCACGCGGCCTTCGTCGCGTCGTCCACCCACGCGCCGTCGATCCCGTTCAGCATGAACTGCTTCAGCTCGGCGATCGTGAAGCCGAAATGGCTGAACATCAACTCCCACGCCTCGCTCGGATTGACCTTGTGCAGCGTCGGATCGTCGGTGTTCGGATGAATCTTCAGTCCGAGGCCCGGCATCTTGCGCATCGGATGCAGCTCCGCCCATTGCTCCGGCGGCAGCGTGCGCAGATAGTACGAATTCGTCGGCACGACGGTGAAGACGATCCCGCGTTCCGCATAACGCGCGCACAGCTCGGGGTTGTCGACGATCGTATAACCGTGATCGACGCGATCGACCTGCAGCAGGTCGACGGCCGTCTCGACGTTGCGCCACGGCATCCCGAACTCGCCCGCATGCGCGGTCGTGCGGAAGCCGGCCGCGCGCGCATTGCGGTAAGCCTTCCAGAACAGTTCCGGCGGCCGGTCGTTCTCGCGATAGTCGATTCCGAGCCCCGCCACTTCGTCCGCGCGATTCGCCTTCATCCATTCGACGATCGCGACCGCCTCGTCGGGATCCTGCTCGCGGTCGATGCTCGGGATCAGGCGCGCGCCGATCCCGAAGTCGCGCGCGGCGTCGCGGATTGCCGTCACGATCGCGGCCTGCGCGTCCGCATACGCGATGCCCGATACGTGCACCGTGCCGGTCGGATTCCAGAAGAACTCCGCATGCCGGACGTTGTGCGCGGCCGCGTCCTCCAGATACTCGTATGCGATCCGCCGCAGGTCGTCGGGCTGCGTGAGCAGATACTTGTCGAGCGCGCGCAGCACGTGCAGCACGCCGACCGGCTTCTCGCCGCGCGCATAAAACGCATCGATCTCCGCGCGCTCGATCGGCGCGCCGCTGCGTTCCGCGAGCGCGACGAACGTGTCGTGCCGCACCGCGCCGAGCAGGTGGCAATGCAGCTCGACCTTCGGCAGCGCGTGGAAGAAGGCCCGATGGGCCGGCGTGATGTCGATGCCCGTGCGCGCGGCCGGGACGTTGCCTGGTGTTCCCTTCATGTCTGTCTCTTTGGGTAGTGCAGTTGCGTCGCGAAAGCCGTCTCTCAATGCGGCTTCACGACGGTCCAGAAGTAATAGCCGAGCGGAATCGCGAGCACGACGAGCCCCCACGACACGTCGCGCCAGCGGCCGGCCAGCAGCTTGACGAGCACGTAGCACAGCAGCCCGCCGGCAATGCCGGTGCCGAAGCTGTTCGACATCAGCGTGAGCAGCACCATCGACATCACGGGAAGCGCATCGGTGAAGTCGTCGAAATGCGTATGGCGGATCGTCGCGAACATCGACAGCCCGATCAAGATCAGTGCCGGCGCGGTGGCCTCCTTCGGGATCGCGAGCGCGACCGGCACGAACAGCAGCATCGCGGCGAACAGCACGGCCGCCGCCAGCGACGACAGCCCGCTGCGGCCGCCGGCCTCGACGCCCGCCGCCGATTCGATCAGCGCGGTCAGCGCGGGAATGCCGAGCACGGGCCCGAGCGTCGCGGCCAGCGAATCGACGAGAAACGGCCGGTTGATGTTCGGCAGGTTCCCCTGCTCGTCGAGCAGGTTCGCCTTCGCGCCGACCGCGAGCGCGGTGCCGAGCGTCGAGAAGAATTCCGCCGCGAAGAATGCGAACAGGTACGGCGCGGCCGCCAGGCTCAACGCGCTGCGCAGGTCGAGCTTGAACGCGATCGGCGCGATGCTGTGCGGCAGCGACACGAACGACGCGGGCAGGTGCGTGACGCCGAGCGGCACGCCGGCCGCGGCCGCGACGAGAATCGCGATCAGGATCGCGCCGGGCACCTTGCGAGCCTGCAGCACGATCGCGACTGCCAGGCCGATCAGCGCGACGAGCGCGCCCGGCCGTGAGAAGTCGCCGAGCGCGAACGCGTTGGTCTTCGCGTTCGCGACGACCATCCCCGCGTTGCGCAGCCCGAGCATCGTCACGAACAGCCCGATCGACGCACCGAGCCCGAGCTTGATCTGCACCGGAATCAGCCGCACCACGACGCCGCGCGCACCGAGAATCGTCAGCAGGAAGAACAGCACGCCCGACACGCACGCGATGCCGAGGCCCGTCTGCCAGCCGACGTGTTCCGTCGTCGCGAGCGTCACGCCGATGATCACCGAACCGCCGATGCCGGGGCCGACGAGGAACGGCAGGTTCGCATAGAGCCCCATCAGCGTCGTGAACAGCACGAACACGATGATCGTCGCCGTCGTCGCCGCGCCGCGCTCCATGCCGCCCGTCGCGAGCAGCGACGGGATCACGACGAGCAGGTACGCGGCCGCGAGAAACGACGTGACGCCCGCGATCGTCTCGGTGCGCACGCTCGTGCCGCGCGCGGCGAGCGCGAAGCGGCGTTCGAGCCAGTTGGCCGGCGCTCGCGCCGGCATCGTGTCAGTCGCTGACATGGTGGTTCTCCTGTGATTCCGAATATTGTCCTGTGTCGGTTCGCGCAGCGCGGTCTTATACTGCCGCGTACCGCTTCCCGACCGTTATTGCCCGATGTCGTCAGACCGCTCGTCGCTGCTGCCCGCGCTCACGCTGCGGCAGGTCCAGCACTTCGTCGTGCTCGCGCATGCACGCAGCTTCACGCAGGCCGCGCAGGCGCTGTCGCTCACGCAGCCCGCGCTCACCGCGTCGATCCGCCAGATCGAATTCCTGCTCGGCGGGCGCCTGTTCGCGCGTTCCGCGCACCGGCTCACGCTGACGACCGCCGGCGAAGCCGTGCTGCCGCTCGCCGAACGGCTGCTCAACCAGGCGCGCGGCACCTTCGACGACATGACGCGGCTGATCGGCGAACGCATCCAGACCGTGCGGATCGCGTTCATCCCGTCGGTCGCGGGCCGCCTCTTGCCCGCGCTCAACGCGCTGCGCGGCGCACACCCGACACTGCGCTTCACGCTTACCGACCTGCCGAACAGCGCGCTCGTCGAAGCCGTGCGCGACAGCGTCGCGGATCTCGGCATCGGCGTGCGCGAACCGGACAGCGACGACGGCACGCTGCGCTACCGGCAGCTCTTCGAGGACGAGATCGTGATCGTCGTGCGGCACGACGATCCGCTCGCCCGCGCGAAGAGCGTCACGTGGGCGAAGCTCGTCGATCGCGAACTGGCCGTGTTCGTGCGCGGCAGCGTCAGCGAATCTCTGCATCGCACCGGTGGCGCCGAGAAGCTGCGCCTGAACGTCACGTACCGGATGGAATACACCGAGCCGCTCTACGCGCTCGCACGCAACGGCCTCGCGACCGCCGTGTTGCCGAGCCTCTATACGATGCATCTGCACGATCCCGAACTCGTCGCGCTGCGCGTCGACAAACCGCGCGTCACGCGCGCGATCTCGCTGATTTCCCTCGCCGGCGACGATCGCGGACCGCACGTGCGCGCGTGCCGCGAGTGGATCGCGAAGCACATCTGATTCCGTTCGCCGCGCGACGTCGCGCTCAGGGCAGCTTCGCGACGCGCTCGACGAGCGTCGCGTAGAAGCGGTCCGCGTCGACCTCGTTGATCCACGTCGCATTCGCCGCGCGGCCGCTGCGGCCGTTCCAGTCGACGATCGTCTCGCCGAGCGTCCACTGCCCGCTCGTCTCGACCACCACGTTCACCTTGCGTCCGCCGAACATCGTCGGATCGACGAGATAACCGACCGCGGTCGGGTCGTACATCGGCCCGTCGTCGACGCCGCGCCGCTTCTTGTTGTACGCCAGCTCGGCCGTCATGATGTCCGCGACGATCGCGCCGCACCGGTTGCCGAGCGCACGGAACGGCGCGACGCGCGCGGGCGTGATCGGCGCCTTCACCGCGACGTCGCGCGGCAGCACGACGATCGGCACGCCGCTGCCGAACACCACGTCGGCCGCCTGCGGATCGACGTAGATGTTGAACTCGGCGGCCGGCGTGATGTTGCCGCGCTCGAAGAATGCGCCACCCATCAGCACGATCTCGCGCAGCGCGCCGCGAATCTGCGGCGCTTCGATCAGCGCGGTCGCGATGTTCGTCAACGGGCCGAGCGCGCACAGCGTCACGCTGTTCGGCGCGGCACGGCTCAGCGTATCGACGAGGTACGACACCGCGTGACCGGTCGCGAGCGGCGCGCGCGGCTCGTGCAGTTCGACGCCTTCGAGCCCGGTCTTGCCGTGCACGTTCGCCGCCGTCACGAGTTCGCGCGCGAGCGGGCGCGGGCAGCCTGCATAAACGGGCAGCGTTTTCGTGCGGCCGGCCCAGTCGCGGATGATCCGTGCATTGCGTTCGGTCAGGTCGAGCGGCACGTTGCCCGCGACGGCGGTCAGCGCGCGAACGTCGAGCCGGTCCTGCGCGCCGAGCGCGAACAGGATCGCGATGGCGTCGTCCTGCCCCGGGTCGGTATCGATGATCACCGTGCGGCGCGCGGCGTCCCCGCCGGCCGCGAACGCGCCCGTTTCGGGCATTAGCGCAGTGCCGGCCAGCGCGGCGGACAGTTTCAGGAAGGTGCGGCGGGATGCGATCGGGTGGGTCATGGTCGAACTCAAAATACGTGCCGGACGCCGAGCGTCGCCATCATCTGGCGCGTGCTGGTCGAGCGCGCGTACGCGAAGATCTGCGCATGGTCCGCGTCGCCGGCCGCCTGCTGCGCGATCACCGTCAGCGCGACGTCGGTGCGTTTCGACAGGAAGTAATCGGCCTGCAGGTTCACCTGGTGCCATTTCGGACGCTTGTCGATCACGTCGTACTTGCCGTTCGTGAACGCATACGCGGCGCCGAGAAAGAGCTGCGGCGTCATCGTGTAGACGACGTTCACGCCGAGGTTCTGCAGGTGCAGATGCGAATTGTCGAGGTAATCGTAGCGTACGTCGGTAAACATCGCCGCGAACTGCGCGCGGCCGATCGTGTAGAAGCCGCCGGTGCCCGCGATCCGCTGCCGGCTCGCGTACGCCGCCGGCGACATCGCGCTCTTGCTGAAGATCAGCAACGGCGACGCATAGTCGTTCGCGATCGCGCCGTCCTGGTTCGTGCCGCTGTACGGATGGTTGTACTGCGCATAGACCGCGCTCCAGCGCAGCGGGCCCTGCTCGTAGCCGAGCCCGAAGCTGTATGCGCTGTTGTTCGCGAAGCCCGTCGCGTTGCTGAAGCCGTACAGCGCGGTGAACTTCAGGCCGTAGTACACGGGGCTCACGTACTTCACCGAGTTCTGCACGCGGATGTCGTTGTAGCCGTTGTCGTTGTCGCCGATGTTCACGCCGTTGCTCGCGATGATCACGGGCCCGATGTAGTCGTGAATCGCGTCGTACTGGCGGCCGAACGTCAGCGAGCCATAGGTGCGGTCGGCCAGGCCGACGTAGGCCATGCGCCCGAATTCGCGGCCGTTCTGCGCGGCCGTGCCCGTCATCACGTTGAAGCCGTTCTCGAGCTGGAAGATCGCGGACAGCCCCTGCCCGAGATCCTCCTTGCCCTTCAGCCCCCAGCGCGGGTTCTGGTTCGTGCCGGACAGTGCCTGCCAGGCATTCTTGCCGCCCTGGTTGGTCGCGAACCCGACGCCGGCCGAGATGAGCCCGTACAGCGTGATGCTGCTTTGCGCACAGGCATGGGTCGCGAAAGCGCCGAGCATCGCGAGCGGGGCGAGCTTGTAGAGAGTTTTCATGCGGGTCGTGTGATCGGTGGTGGTCCAGGCGCGGCAGGGTTCCGCGAAACTGGACTCGACTATACGAACCCGGATCGGATAATAAAAGTTTGCTTTTCTTATGTATCAATAAAACGGATTTATTCTCATTCTTGCGCCTGCCGCCCCCGGCGGACCGGCCGTCAGTCCGCCGTATCGCCGCCCTTCGGCAGCTTCGACCACGCCTTGCGTCCCGGCATCGGCGACCAGGCCGGGCGGGACTTGCGAGCGCTGTCGATCACGACCAGGTAGCGACCCGCGATCGGCGTGATGTCGCGATCGCGACGCAGCACCCACAGCGACTTGCCGGCTTCGACGCGCGCCTGGTAGTCGTCGTCGAGCAGCCCGTGCCGGTCGAAGAACATGTTCAGCGACGCGGGAATCCGCACGCATCCCTTCGAGTGCCGGATACCGAGCAGCGATTCGAGGCGATCGGGGTCGGTCGCATGCATCTGGAAGCGCATCGGCGACACGCCGCCCTTGCCCCAGCCGCGTTCGCCGTCCTCCCAGCCGAAGTCGTAGATGCGCATGTCGCGGCGGCCGTAGCCGCGAATGCCGTTCTCGTTCGTCGTGCCTTCCGCGCGGAAATCCATGTTGTCGGGCGAGTGATGGAACACCCCGAGCGGCGTCAGGAAATGGTCGTACTTGCCCGGCAGCCCGGTGCCGACCGGCGACGCGCCAATCATCAGCCACGCATTGGCCGGCGTCGCGCGGAAGTAGATGAAAAGCGCCTGCACGTTCGGCGAGCGGTCGACCATCGCGACGTATTCGCCGGCCAGGTCGCCGAGGTCCGCGTCGGCGAGCGCCTTCTGGAGCCGTGCGCCGTACGCGCGCTGCTCGCTCATGGGCACGTTCAGGCGCCGCGGGACTTCCTGCGTGAACCGCTTGCGCATGTCGATCGCGCGTGCCGTCGCGTTTTTCGCTTCTTCAGCCGACAGCGGCGGATGCCGGCGTGGCGGAGTTGGCACGGGTGCCTCGGCCTCGCTGGCCGGTACGGCGGACGCGGCCGACGCAGGCTCTGCGGCGGATGCGGCAGAAGCCGCCGACTCAGGCGCTGCGGTGGACGCGGCAGAAGCCACCGACGCGCCCGATGCCGCGCTGGCAGGCCCCGCATGATGCGCATGCGATGCCGCGGGCGCGGGCTGCGCGGCCGATGCGGCCGACGATGCATGCGCTGGCGACGCCGGATGCACACGGGAAGCTGCATGCGCGGACGGCGCGACTGCTGAGGATGACGTAGCAGCGGACGACGGTACGTCGGACGCGGCAAGGGCAGGCCGCCCGGCAAGAACGGAGATTGGCAGCGCGACAGCGAGCCAAACATACATGGCGACTGCGCGGGTCAGGCAACGCGGCTTCGCAAATTGCCGCGTCAGATTGGAAAGCATCATACGTTCGAAGCCATCGGCCGATCCGGCCGTCGCATGTTGCTGTTGCGAACGGCGCATCTTCCTCGCGAGCCATCGACACGTCCGGCGCATCGCGTGCGCCCGGCGCCGACGCCTCTTCGCGGTGGAGCCGTTCGCTGATGCAACGCGTGCGGTCCAATGGCGGTTAATGAGTCGTCAGGCCCTTCATTTTACGCGTCCGGGCAATAATCTGCAGCGGTGAAAGCCGCGGCTTTCCGGTGGATTTGCGCTTCGTCACGCTTTGTTTCAACTCGTTGCCGCTCGCTTTGTCGTTGCGTGGCAACCTTGTTTGTTGGGCGCTTCTGGCGTGTGACGGGATGCGAGCCGTGGACTTGTATGGTTCATGACGAAGCGATGTTCTCATCGAATCGATTCGCATCCCAAATCATTTTCTATGCAGCTCTTGCTCCGTGCAATCGCATCGCACGCGTGCCGCACGAACCCTACGACACGCGTGTACAGCCATCGACTACCTGGAGATGGTTTCGAGCGCGATGCCCTTCGTGCGCGGCCCCATGAGCCCGATCGCGGCCATCACGATCGCCATCGCGCCCGCGATGAAAGCGAACACGCCGAAGGTGCCGAAGCCCTTCAACACGGCCGCGATCGCGAACGACGAGAAGATCGCCGAGAAGCGGCTCCACGAATAGACGAAACCGACGGCCCGTGCGCGGATCGACGTCGGGAACAACTCGGCCTGATACGCGTGGAAGCTGTACGACATGATGTTGCTCGCGAGCGTGAGGCCGATGCCGAGCACGATCAGGAATGCGCCCACCGTCGTCTGGCTGAACAGCAGCCCGCAGACGACGATCGCCGCCGCCATCGCGACGATCACCGACTTGCGCTCGAAGCGGTCGGCGATCAAGAGGCCGATCAGCGGGCCGATCGGCGCCGCGAGCGCGATCACGCTCGAATACATCAGGCTCGACGTGATCGTGATGCCTTGCTTGATCAGCAGCGTCGGCACCCAGTTCGCGAAGCCGTAGAAGCCGACCGTCTGGAACACGTTGAAGATCGTCATCATGATCGTGCGACTGCGATACGGCGGCACCCACATGTCGCGGAAGCTGCCGCGCGGCGGCACGGGCTCGGCAGGTGCGGGCGGCGGCAGCGGCCGCCCGTATTCGGCTTCGACCTTCGCCTCGAGCGCGCGCATGATGCGGTCGGCTTCGTCGACCCGACCCTGCTGCGCGAGCCAGCGCGGGCTTTCCGGCAGTTCGCGGCGAATCCACCAGACGAAGAGCGCGCCGTGCGCGCCGATCAGCACGACCCAACGCCAGCCGTCGAGACCGAACGGCGCATGCGGCACGAGCAGGTAAGCCAGGAACGCGACCACCGGCACCGCGACGAATCCGACCGCCTGCTCGCATGCGAATGCGCGGCCGCGGATCTGCTTCGGCACGAGTTCGGAGATGTACGTGCCGATCGTCACCATCTCGACGCCGAGGCCGAGCCCGACGACGAAGCGCCAGAAGTTCAGCCCGGCCGCGGTGTCCTGGAACGCCATCACGACGTTGGCGGCCGTGTACCACAGCAGCGACCACGTGAAGATCGCGCGGCGGCCGAAGCGGTCGGCGAGGAAGCCGCATGCAATCGTGCCGATGAACAGCCCGGAGAACAGCGCGGCGATGAAGCTTGCGACGCCCGTGGTGCCGAACAGGCCGTGCGTCGTCGCCGACAGGATGCCGCTTTTCACGAGGCCGGGCGCGACGTAGCCGCTGTAGAGCAGATCGTAGAGTTCGAAGAAGAAGCCGAGGCTCAGCAAGATGACGAGCTTCCAGACGGTGCGGGTGGGTGGCAGACGGTCGAGGCGGGCCGAGATGGAGCCGGGATCGATCGCCGCAGGGCGGGAGGCGCCCGCTGCGGCGAGCGGGTCGGGCTGGGTGGATGCCATGGCGGCGAGTCTCCGGATTCTTGATTGTCTTGGCGCTACCAGCGGGGCGTTGGCGAGCGGCTTCGCGCATTTTAGCGAGGCGTGGGCCTGAGCACATCAGTCGGTTGATGCGCTGAATGTGCAGCAGCGGCTGCGATCGAGTTAGCTCCGCTACGGCTGGCCCCGCTGCCTGCAACAACCGCGCAATCACCTCCCGCGCTTCGCCCCAGGCTCGATACGACGCCTCCCATACCACCGCTCCCACCTCGTTCGTCATCAGCAATGGCGTACCGATCTGGTCACAGTGGTAGTAGAACAAATGCGCGTCGGACTGTCTTTCCGGGACACGTTGAATTAAATTACGAATTCCTGCCGGAGCATCGATTTACTTACAAAGTCCATTACCATCGTCCTTTCAACTCAAAATCAAATAAAATTGGAAAATACAACCAACTCCCCATCGGGGTACCGCCCCTTCCATCCACATGGAAAACCATCATTCAAATATACGTTCAGAATATCCTCCCAAATACTTGGAAAGTATTCATTTGCATAGCACTGAAGTATTATTTCAGTATCTCGGCACATCAACTCAAGCATCCGGCACGATGTCGAATCCGACCATTTTTCTACAGCACCATTAAAATTTTTCGACTCAATGCCCCAATATCCATTTTTCCCTAGCTGGACCTTGATCAAGCGACTCCACTCGAAGTCATTCGGGAACACATTAGAAGAATCGGAAACAGTTTCCCACTCATCGAACTCATCGAGTGAGTCGTCAGTAGCAAAGTGACGTGCAGCGACAACATCTGTAGTTACAAATTTTCGAGGCAGATCGCCTTTGTAAGGCCCATCGTAGAATGAGCCTCTCTCAAGAAACCGAACAAAAACATCTGCTTCAGTTAAAATCTGTTGCCACGTCTTCATCGCGCCCCGCCCTTAATCTCATCCCGCACATCGCGTACGTCAAAATCGTACCGATCATCTTCGGTGATGAAAACGACCCTATCAGGAAATTTTTCATGTGCCCTCCCGCGCGACGGGTTGGAGTACCACGGGAAGTATCCGACACCTACACTCTTGGGGTCCTGATAGTACTTGTCATACAGCGCACCATTGAGCATACCGATCGGGCATCCTGAGGCCGAACTTTGAGACAGAACGTAATACTTCACGGCAGACCGCTCCTCGCTTGGCGCACCTGGCTATTGCTGATTTTCGACCTCAGTGATAGCGCTCTCAACCCTTTGGCGTCGCTCGACCCGCCCGGCATTCTTGCTTGTCAACTCGCACAAGTATTCGATCCGTGCACGCGAACGACACGAAGCCATCGGCCTTCTATTCATTTGCTCGGCGCTCTCCCAACGTAAGGCCGAGCTTACCCACCAACAAATCCTCAATTGATATCGCTGAACTTTCCAAATAATTTGCGCTCATGACACCCATTCCAACTTCAAATATTTCACCGCTAGCGCTTATCAAAATCGCCTGACCACCGCCATCATCGCCGATCATAAAATAGCCCGGCAGATATTTTTGCACTTCGTATTCGCCATTTCTTGCCGGCAAAATCTCTATTTCATGCAAAGCGAGACAACCAGGCGAACTCAAACCATTGCAAATTAAAAGAAAATCCACATAACCCTTAGGAAAAGTCAAACCAGAGGCCGACTGAGCCAACTCAATCCGCTTGTTCGTTGCGGGTGGGTTCAGAGAGAAATATGCACCAAGCAACTCTTTACTTAGCATCATCACCCCAATAGCGACCGCAAACGAAACTGATGCCGCATGCAATGACAATCCATTATTTGACACCAATATCAGAAAGATTTAATTTTACTGGCGGACAACATCCTTCGGTTACGGGTAGTTGCTTGCCAATAGATGTCCACCACTGACATGTACCCGATCGAGGCCTGCAGAATCGTCAGAGAAAGGCAATTTCTTAATCACGGGGCCGCCTCTTAATTTAACCGCAATAACGCACACCCTTAAGAAAGCTGTTGGACTGCCTGTGCAATTACCTCGTTCGAACAACGCTCACTCCAGTCCTTCTAAGCTCCTCTTTCCGCACGTCTGTTTGTCGCATGGTCGGCGTTCCGCCAGTGTCAAACTCAAACCCATCATTGCGGCGAAATCTTGGTTCCATATTTCACCGTGTGTTATCGAAGACACTTGACCATGATTTTTCAGTTGCAATAATTTAGGTCGGGCAGCTACAACATAAAACCACCACCCAATACCAACATCCGGGATGACTTAGTTTTACATGAGTCCAACAGATCAATAGATCAACTCAACGCATCAAATAGCATCGATATTTTTATTACTCGCCAGATGCGCCCCAAAAGGGGCGGCGGCGCCGGCCGGCACCGCATGAGCAAGGACGCCCCATGCGATTCATCATTGCTGCGGCACCACTCAAACCAATGTCAGTTTAGCCCATCACTTTTGTCGCAATAGGTATCACGTAGCTTGAACGAAAAACAACCCTTCGCATTTATTCTTGTCGACAAACAAATAGGCAACCGCATCGCTAAGCCCAAATATATCCGTCCAGCCCTCGGGGAAATCACCCGAGTACAATTGAAAATAAAACTCAAGCCCCTGATCAAGCATCAAGTTTTCGTTTTGAAGAAACCCGGGGGGCATACCTATTCCGCTACCTTGATATGGCTGCGCCACATCGTCTCCGACAATTAGCTTCCTCGCCGGCATAGCTTCCGCCCCAAAAACTTCCGCCCCTTGCTCATGGAATAAAACTTGGGTCGTCTTATCGCCCTTAATAACCGCCATTTCCCCAGGATCACCATGATACGTTATGCGATCCAAGAAATAATCATCCTTCGAATAAAATGAAAATACCGAAACATATTCTGGCCCGCCCTCAATCCCAAGAAAATTGGCTGGCATAGAGGCCACTAATTGAAGCGACTCTCCCGATGATGTTGTCGGCCATGTTACGAGCCCCCCAATAAGCGCTCCACCTCCAATTCTTGGTTCAAACGCGTTATGGCACTCTGTACCAATTAGCAGCCTCTTCATATCAATCCCCACATATGCATGGACACTTTTTGGCCAAGAATGCTTTCGCCCGCTTTCGAAGCCGTCTCGCCTGACTTGCCGAAATCCCCGCCTTTCTCAAACCACCTTGAGTAATATCCAGCTCCCTCTTAATGTCATCATGAAACTCATTCCTACCAAGCCCGTATGTCTGTCTTATTTTTGCTTCATGATAGTGCGCACCACCTATTTTACGAGTATCTGTAGTAGGACCCCGAGTATGCCTATCAAGATCAAGTGCAATGGAAGGATTGTCGGCATCTCTGCAATTTTTGCTAGCCAGTCCTTTTTTAACTAGATATTCGTGGCGCAAAAGTTCGTGAGCTTGTAGACCGTCACCAATATTGTCCCCACCATTAAGATCTCCGTAGGTGCCGAGTTGTCCAACCCTTGCAAGCCCCAACGGATCGATCCACTCGACGGGGTTTGACGCGTATTGATAAACATTGATGCCGCCGTCGAGTCCAATCGGATCCTTCGAAACAAATCTCCCGACACCAGGATCGTAGTACCTATACCGGTTATACCTCAGCCCCGTCTCGAAATCCTCCTGCTGCCCCTGAAACCGGATCGGATTTCTGGGTGCGATTCCCGCCGACTTCGACACCCGCGCAATCACCTCCCGCGCTTCGCCCCAGGCTCGATACGACGCCTCCCATACCACCTCCCCGACCTCGTCCGTCATCAGCAACGGTGTACCGATCTGGTCACAGTGGTAGTAGAACAAATGCGCGTCCGACTGCTTTTCCGGCACGCGCTGAAGCGGATCCTTCTCGGGTATGTACGGTTCGCCTTCCCGCCACACTGGCGTCTGAACGCCCGCAACCGGCTGAGCTGTCACATATTGGGCTAGCGGAACGAAGGACTCCGGCTCGTACACGTACTGCGTCGTACCACTTTCGGTGCTTTCATAGGCAAGTCGATCGCCATCCCAGCCAAACACCGTCCGCACGCCGTCGACGTCCTTGCCGATCCGGCGTCCGAACGGATCGTAAAAATACCGGGCCTCATGCTGCCGCGCAGTCTCCTCGACACGCGCCACTCTCAACCGGTTGAATCCGTCCCACTCGTATTCCTGCCGACCTGACGGTGAACGTTTCCCAATCAGATTCCCGCGCGCGTCGTATTCGAAGTGGGTGCCCGCATATTCCTTCAACAGATTCCCGAGCACTCGCGGTACTTCCCGCGGCAGCGTGCTGTCCACGCTGTCCGGCACCACCGGGCTTGCTTTAACCGGTCCCGAAGTACGTGCGTGCCGGGGACTGCCGTGATCAATGATGTTGCTTGCCGGGTCAAAGGCGAAAGTCTCTGTACCAAGCGGCCCGATCGCCGCGATGAGGCGACCCACAGGGTCATAACGATAGTTGACCAGCCCCTTGCGGCTGTCTTCGATATGCTCGAGTTGCCCCACGGCATCGTACCGATACCGACGCTCGGCCAACGCGGCCGGCGCGTTCGATCGCCGAACGGCCTGCCGGGTGACTCGGCCGGCCGAATCATATTGCGTCTGCTGCGCCACCTTGCTCGACAGCATCCGCCCCGTTTCACGGTGCAGATCGTCGCGTTCGAACTGAATGCGCTCCTCGCCATCGAGCACAAGCCCGTGCACGTGACCGGAACCGTAGGTCAACCAGTCCAGCACATGACCATCGGGTCGAACGGTCTTGATCCGCGTGCCGATTTCATCGTACTCGTGATGCCAAAGGTAGCTGCGCGACTCGCCGAACAATCGATACGCATGATGTTCGCGAACCAGGTTTCCAACCGGATCGAAGAACGTCTGCATCCGGCTGTGATTGTTCCGGGCTTCAATGAGCCGGCCGCTCGCATCGTATGCAAATCGCTCCTCGCTGACACCCGATTTCCGACGCGCGATCCGGCCCGCCTGATCGAATTCGAGTTCGGTGACCTGCCCGGCCTCGTCGATCGTCACGGGCTGCAGCGAACCTTCGGCATATCCGTATGTCGTTCGCTTACCGTCGAAACCGATCTCTTCCAGCAACCGTCCCGCTGGATCGTAGTGAAACTGATAGGTCGCCCGGTTCGCGTCGGTCAATGCAGTCAGGCGACCGAGGCGGTCGTAGCGATATGCGAGCGTGTATCCGAGAGCATCGGCCCGGCTTGCGACACGCCCGGCCACGTCGTATGAATAGCGCGTAACGCGTTCCAGCGGATCGGTATGGGATAGCAGACGCCCTTCCGCATCGTGCGTGAATCGAATGATGCCCGCTGCAGACGAGGTCTCGCTCAACTCCCCATTCCTGCCGTACTGGTAAACCGTGGAATTACCCGCAGCATCGACAGACTGCACGAGTCTCCCGTCGCCGTCATAGCGCCACTTCGTCGCCTTGCCCGAACAGTCGGTGTACTGAAGCAATTGCCCGGCTTCGTCGTAGACGAGCGACTTCGTGCCGCCCTTGGCGTCGACCATCTTGATCGGCATGCCGCTGGCGTTGTATGCGTACTTCGTCTCATGCCCGAGCGGGTCCTTCTGCACCACCAGATTACCTGCGTCGTCGTACGAACGCTCCCAGACGTACCCCTCGGGATCCTTGAGCCGAACGAGTTGATCGCGCTCGTCGTAGCCCATCTCGGCAACCGCCCCACCGACGCGAAAATGCTTCGTCATGTTCCCGCGCGCGTCGTACTCCATCTCCTCGATGCCGCCGTCTTGATGAACATGCATCACCAGGTTGTTGTCCTGGTCGCGCCGCATCCACTCCTCGGTTCCATCCGGATATGCAACCCGGTACATGTAGCCGCGGATGTTGTAGTAGTAGCGCGTAACGTTACCGAGCGCATCCGTCACATAGGTCAACCGGATATTCGGATGCCACATCAGGCGAATGTCATGACTGCCGTCATCGGCATATTCGCGCACGCACCGCGCATTGGTGTTGTCGTCGCGCTCCGCCCCTTCCCACTCGAGGTTCATGCCGCGGCCGGTGCGATCCGTGTAGCGGGTAATCAGATGGCGCTGATACGCATACTGGCGCGCATTACCGTAGCGATCGGTTGCCCGAACGAGATCACCGTTTTCGTCGTATTGGTATTGAGCGAGTGTAGCGCGCGTGTTCGCGTCGATGATCTGCTCGATCATCGCGATACGTCCACGGGCATCGTGGCGAAACGCCAGCGTATGGCCGGCCGAGCTGACCAGTCGGGTCAGGCGATTCGCGTCATCGTAATCGAGCGCGATCGTGTTCCCCGCGCGGTCCTTCTGCAGCGCAAGCCGGAACGATTCGCCATGCTTCTCGTAGATGTGAAGCAGATCATGCCCATACGCGACAGTCACCCACGTGTCGTCGAGCCGGCTCAGCGTCAGGCCTTCCACGCGGTCGTCGTGAACAGCACCTGCCGCGAGCGCCGGATAGTCGATATTGCGGCCGGTGGCATCGCTGAAGATCCACTGGCCGCCCCGAACGTCGATACGCGTCATGTACGGCGACAGCCAGCGCGCGCCCAGTTCGCCGGCGTCGAATCCGGCCAGCCGGGACCGGTAGACCCGCATCCACACGACGGGCATGGCACCCGGCAATTCAAAATCGGTATGGGAAAACGTCTCGTCACCGAACGAATAGCTGATCGACCCACCCGATGCCCCAAGTCCGCACTCGTCGCAATGATCGACACCGGCGCCCTTCGCTTTCGCCTCTTTCTTCGTCGCTGCGAGCGGTACCTGCTGCCGCCGGGCCTCGACTTCCGTCGTGCCCTGTGATTTGACCGATCCGGCCCGCATCGCTTCGCGCTTGTGCCGCAGCGCATTGATCAGCTTCAGCAGCAGCCACATCAGCTTGCCTTCGTCGCTGCCCTTCAGTTCGTTGATCTTGCCGACCACCACCGGAGCCAGCGTGCGCAACGACGCGGCCAACTGGCGAATCGGTGCGACGTACTGCTCGGGGACGAGCCCCGCCATCGTGCTGCCCGCGGAGTTGACATTGCTCTTGCCGAGCGCCACGCCGGACTCGGACAGATATCCCCAGGCCCCCGTCACCAGATCCGCGCTGAACCATCCGCTTTTCTTCATCTGCTGCCGGTATTCGGCAGCCTTCCGTTTGTTCTCTGCCGGATCGAACAGCTTGCCGGCCACCACTGCATCGATACCGTCGGCCAGACCCGTGAAGATCTCCCGCGCCTTCGCCGCACAGTTGTCGATCAGTTCGTTGACCACGCCCTGCAGCTTCGTCAGGAAATCCTCGATCTCGGTCGAGCACGAAGCCTGTATGTGCGTGACGACGATCGACACGATCGCGGCGCCGATGTCGCGCTTGTGAATCAGGAGTTCGTTGCGAATCAGCGCCAGCAGCGGCCGTGCCGTGAGGCGCATTGGCGCCAGGACGGGCGGAAACGGAATCACGCCGATCAGGTTGATCGCCAGTCCGAGATAGTCGAGCAGTTCGCCGCCGCGCTTGCGGATGATCGAGACGATGTCGGTGAGGGCATCGGCCAGCGCCATGAGGTTGTTGAGGATCGGAATCATGCTGGCCACCGTCGCCAGCCGATCGACGTTCACGTAGCCATTCGTCACGCTGATAAGCCACGCGTTGAAGCCTTCGCCGGACGCGACGACGTCGTCCGGATGAACATCGGTCAGCCACGGGGTGGCCTGTTCGTGCTCCGCGCCAGGAGGAAGTTTTTGATCAGCCATGCTCTCAGGATTCTTCTCGTTATACGTTTTTCGGCGCGCGGCGGCCGTTCCCCTCTTCTCGTGTCTCGGACGGCCGGCCAGCGACTCGCGGCATTGTACCGATGATTAGACGACGGGAAAATGAAAGGTCCCCATCCGCCCGCGCATGCATCAAGGGCTCGGACCCCATTTCAAAATGGCTCGCCCTCGCGCCGACTTTATGTAACTCCCGTAACCATCTGTCCCGCTGCCAGCCGCCGCAGACTGCAAAAAACGCGCCCCTTCCGACGCGACTCGGTCGACACGCCCCCGGTAAAACGGGGCGAACAAGGATTTCCCGCAGTCCGCCACAGGTGCCTGATTCCGAACCGCCCGAGATGCATATTCGGAAATCGTTCGCGCCACACCCCGGTAACATGCTACCGGGCCAACTACCGGCTTCCGGGCGCCTTTCGGCAACCGGCACTGTCGGCAAATCGTAATAATTCCATGTCCATACAACGACTATCCACGTACGCCCGCCGGATCGTGATGATCGCGCTGCTGCAGTTCGCGGCGATCGCGACCGCGTCGGCGTTTCCGGCGGCCGCTTCCGCCCCGGGCGCGAGCGGCACCGACGCGTCCGTGCCGGCCATCTCGCTGAACGACGCCGTCGCGCAGCTCAAGCAGATGCAGGCCGAACAGGACCGCATCAAGCAGCAGACCTCGACCGCGTCCAACAGCAAGGAGCTGGATGCGCTCGGCGATGCGACACAGGAGCTGAGCACCGATGTCGCGAAGCTGCAGAGCGATCTCGCTCCGCAGCGCGCGCAGATCCAGGCGCAACTCGACGTGCTCGGCCCGGCGCCTGCCGAGGGCGCCGCGCCGGAAACGCCGGCCGTCGCGAAACAGCGGGCGACGCTGAACGCGCGCAAGACGCAGATCGATGCGGCACTGAAGCAGGCCGCCGACCAGAAGACCAACCTCGCGAACCTGAACGAACAGTTCGCGAAGCTGCATCGCGGCCTGCTGAAGAACCAGCTCGCGTTCCGTTCGGGCGGCATCTTCAGCGCGCAGTTCTGGCTGCCGCTGTTCCAGCGTTCGCCGGACGACATCCAGCGGCTCGAGGATTTCAACGACGAACTGCGCGACATGCTGCGCTCGTCGTGGGTGCCCGGACAACGGGCGATCACCACGCTGCTGCTGATCGCCGCGTTCGCGATGTGGCTCGGCGGCCGCCGGCTCATCGAGCGCGGGCTCGCGTGGATCTGCCTGAACCGCCTGCCGCCCACCCGCTTGCGCCGCAGCGCGCTGGCGCTGTCGACCGCGCTGTCGACATTCCTGGCAACCGCCTTTGCGGTTCAGATCCTCTACCTCGCCGTCGCGCGCCACTACGAGCTCACGCCGCCGCTGACCGATCTGTGGGACCAGTTCGCGAAGCTTGCCGCGACCTGCGCACTGATCGCCGGGCTCGGCCGCGCGCTGCTCTGCACGAAGCATCCGTCGTGGCGCCTGCCGGCGCTCGCCGATCCCGTCGCACTCGCGATGAAGCCGTTTCCCAGCATCCTGGCCGCGCTGCTGCTGATGTCCGGCACGCTCGAATCGATCAACCGGATCGTCGACACCAGCCTGTCGGTCACGCTGTTCGGCCGCGGCATCGTCTCGCTCGTCGTCGCGCTGACGGTCGGCGCGTCGCTGCTGCGCTCGAACCGCGCGCGCAGCCTGCTCGCGGCGGCCGGCGAGGCACCCGAGGAGCGTTCGACGCTTGCCGGGCTGATCCATGCCGGCGTCACGCTGGCGATCGTCGTGTCGCTGATCGCACTCCTGATCGGCTACATCACGGTCGCGCGCTTCATCACCTACGAGCTCGTGTGGTTCGAGATCGTGCTGTGCGCGACCTACATCCTGATCCAGTTGACGCGCGACGCGAGCGAAAGCCTGTTCTCCGCGACCCTGTCGACGGGCCAGCAGATCAAGCACCTGTTCGCGCTCGAAGACCGGCACCTCGACCAGGCGCGCACGGTCCTGTCCGGATTCGGCACGAGCCTGCTGATGCTGATCGCGGCCATCGCGCTGCTGACGGGTGGCTTCGGCACGACGCCGGGCGACCTGCTCGACAGCGCGGTCGCGATGATCGGCAGCCAGCGGCTGCAGAGCCTGAACATCATGCCGGACCGGATCCTGAACGCCGTGATCGGGTTCGCGATCGGCTTCTACCTGCTGCGCTCGCTGCGCCGCTGGCTCGACGGCGAGTTCATGCCCGCGCTCGGCATGGATACGGGGATGCGCGTGTCGCTGATCACGCTGTTCACCAACGTCGGCTACGTGCTGCTCGTGCTGATGACGCTCGGGCTGCTCGGCGTCAGGTGGAACAACCTCGCGTGGATCGTCAGTGCGTTGTCGGTGGGTATCGGCTTCGGCCTGCAGGAGATCGTGAAGAATTTCGTGTCGGGGCTGATCCTGCTGACCGAGCGTCCGGTGAAGGTGGGCGACATGATCAGCATCGCGGGTGTCGAAGGCGACATCCGCCGCATCAACGTGCGTGCGACCGAGATCCAGCTCAGCGACCGCTCGACCGTGATCGTGCCGAATTCGCAACTGATCTCGCAGAACCTGCGCAACGTGACGATGGGCAACAGCACGCAGGGCGTCGCAACGCTGGTGCTGACGTTCCCGCTGAACACCGATCCCGAGCAGGTGCGCGACCTGCTGCTCGACGCGTATCGCGCGCATCAGGCGATTCTCGAGAAACCGGCGCCGTCGGTGACGTTCAGCCAGCTCACGCCGGACGGGATCACGCTGAGCGTGACGGGTTACGTGGCGAGCCCGCGGATTGCGAGTTCGACGAAGAGCGACCTGCTGTTCGAGATTCTGAAGCAGCTGCGCGCGGCGAAAATCACGCTGTCGAGCCCGCAGATGCTGGTGGTGCAGAATATGCCGGCGGTGGGAGACGCGTAACGCTGCGCCCGATCACAGCCGCGTATACAAACGAAGGGCCGGTTGCCGCGACGCGGTAACCGGCCCTTCTCGCTCTCACGTGGCGCCTGGATCAGGCGCCTCGCATCAGAAGTCGAACTTCACCCCCTGCGCCAGCGGCAACTGCCGGCTGTAGTTGATCGTATTCGTCGCGCGACGCATATAAGCCTTCCACGCATCCGAACCCGACTCGCGGCCGCCGCCCGTTTCCTTCTCGCCGCCGAACGCGCCGCCGATCTCCGCACCGCTCGTGCCGATGTTCACGTTGACGATCCCGCAGTCGCTGCCCGCTGCCGACATGAATTGCTCGGCCTCACGCATGTCGTTCGTGAAGATCGCCGACGACAAGCCTTGCGGCACCGCGTTGTGCACGTCGATCGCGTCTTCGAAGTTGTCGTAGACCATCACGTACAGGATCGGCGCGAACGTTTCGCGCTCGACCACCGCCGATTGCTTCGGCATCCGCACGATCGCCGGACGCACGTAGTACGCATCCGCGTGACCACCGACGTCGACGCGCTCGCCGCCCTTCACTTCGCCGCCCTGCTCGCGCGCATCGGCCAGCGCCTTCTGCATCGCGTCGAACGACGCGCGATCGACCAGCGGGCCGACGAGCGTGCCTTCCTCAAGCGGGCTGCCGACCTTCACCGACGTATAGGCCTTCTCGATGCGCGGCAGAAGCTGATCGACGATGCTGCGATGGACGATCAGGCGGCGCAGCGTCGTGCAGCGCTGGCCGGCCGTGCCGACCGCCGCGAACGTTACGGCGCGCACGACGAGGTCGAGATCCGCGCTCGGCGCGACGATCATCCCGTTGTTGCCGCCGAGTTCGAGGATGCCGCGCGCGAGACGCTGGCTCAGCACCTTCGCGACTTCCGTACCCATCCGTACGCTACCCGTCGCGCTGATGACCGGCACCTTCTTCGACGACGTCAGCACCTCGCCGACATCGCGCATGCCGAGCACCAGTTGGCTCAGCCCTTCCGGTGCAACGCCCGGATGCGTCTTGTCGAACTCGCGCAGCGCCTTGCCGAGCAGCACGTGGCATGCAATCGCGGTGAGCGGCGTCTTTTCCGACGGCTTCCACACGACCGGATCGCCGCACACGAACGCGAGCGCCGCATTCCATGCCCACACCGCGACCGGGAAGTTGAACGCCGAAATCACGCCGCACACGCCGATCGGGTGCCAGGTTTCCATCATCCGGTGGCCCGGGCGCTCGGACGCGATCGTGAGGCCGTAAAGCTGGCGCGACAGACCGACCGCGAAATCGCAGATGTCGATCATTTCCTGCACTTCGCCGAGGCCTTCGGACGTGATCTTGCCGGCCTCGAGCGTGACGAGGTGGCCGAGCGCGGCCTTGTGCTCGCGCAGCACGTTGCCGAACACACGCACGAGTTCGCCGCGCACCGGCGCCGGCACCGTGCGCCACTTGAGGAATGCGTCGTGCGCGGCGTCGATCTTGCGCTCGGCGTCGGCGGGCGTGTCGACGGCCAGCGTCGCGAGCGTCGCGCCGTCGAGCGGCGAACGCGCGGTCAGCGCATTGCCTTTCCACTGGGCGAGATCGATATCGAGCGCGGCAAGAATGTCGTTGAATTGCATCACTTCCTCTTCAGGGACAGATTGATCGGTGCGGCGGCAGCGCCGCCCGCGTGATTCGATTGGAGCGCGTTCGCGCGCCCTGTGCAAGCGGATGCGCAGCTCGGCAGGCCCGGTGCGCCGCACGGCGCATCGCGCTGCGCCGCCGCCGGAAGCCCGGCCGGACGGCGCGCCCCCGCCTCGCAAGGCACGATCCATGAAACACATTGTCGATGGCCACAAGTCAGGCCGCTATTGATATTAACTCACGACTTCATTCCCAAAACGCAACACCTCGGCAGGACAAATCCATCCGTTCCTGCGCTGATTCAGGACGCGTCCAAAGCCGGCAGCCGGGCCGCCCGGGGCGCTGCGTCGCGACGCAAGTTGATGACAAAGTTGCATCACCCTGTTCGGAAATATCGTTTGCGGCCCGTGCATCGGGCACACACAATCGGTGCGACGTCGAGGTGCAACACACCCGGCGCGCCGACGGCCGCCATCAGGCAGCCGGACGACAGACGAAGGCGACACGCGTCGCGGCCCGGTTCATCCGGACCGTTCCCGCGAAGCACCACCGCTGCCCCGGCCGGCAGCAGGCACCGCGTCGCGCTTCGTCGCCGAAAAACAATCCCGGAGACAGCGCCCAGCGCCCGCCATGCATTCAGATGCCCGCCCCGATTCGTCCCGTCCGTCCGGCTCGCCGCCCGCGAAGCCATCCCTCCACCGCAGCCTGCAGGCCCGCCATCTGCGGATGATCGCGATAGGCGGCTCGATCGGCACGGGCCTGTTCGTCGCGTCCGGCGCGTCGATCTCGCAGGCCGGCCCCGGCGGCGCGATGCTCGCGTACATGGTGATCGGCCTGATGGTCTATTTCCTGATGACGAGCCTCGGCGAAATGGCCGCGTTCATGCCCGTGTCGGGCTCGTTCGCGACCTACGGCGCGAAGTTCGTCGACGAAGGCTTCGGCTTCGCGCTCGGCTGGAACTACTGGTACAGCTGGGCCGTGACGCTGGCGGTGGAACTGGTCGCCGGGCAGCTCGTGATGAACTACTGGTTCCCGCATGTGCCGGGCGTCTGGTGGAGCGCGCTGTTCCTCACACTGATCTTCGCGCTCAACGCACTGTCGGTGCGCGGCTTCGGCGAAGCCGAATACTGGTTCGCGCTGATCAAGGTGCTGACGGTGCTCGCGTTCGTCGGCGTCGGCCTGCTGATGATCTTCGGGATCATGCAGGGCGGCCCGAGCGCGGGCTGGGGCAACTTCACGCTTGGCGACGCGCCGTTCGTCGGCGGCTGGGCGACGATGCTCGGCGTCGCGATGATCGCGGGCTTCTCGTTCCAGGGCACCGAGATGATCGGCGTCGCGGCCGGCGAGTCGGAAAACCCGCGCACGACGATCCCGCGCGCGGTGAGCCAGATCTTCTGGCGCATCCTGCTGTTCTACGTGTTCGCGATCTTCGTGATCGGCGTGCTGATTCCCTACACCGACCCGAGCCTGCTGAAGAGCGACGTGACCGACATCGGCGTGAGCCCGTTCACGCTCGTGTTCCGCCACGCGGGCCTCGCGTTCGCGGCCGGCGTGATGAACGCGGTGATCCTGACCGCCGTGCTGTCGGCCGGCAACTCGGGCATGTACGCGTCGACGCGGATGCTCTTCAACCTCGCGGTCGAAGGCCGTGCGCCGAAGGTGTTCGCGAAGCTGTCGCCGGGCGGCGTGCCGCGCAATGCACTGTATGCGACGACCGCCGTCGGCGCGCTGTGTTTCCTCACGTCGCTGTACGGCGACAAGACGGTCTACCTGTGGCTGCTGAACACGTCGGGCATGGCGGGCTTCATCACGTGGCTCGGCATCGCGGTCAGCCACTACCGGTTCCGCAAGGGTTTCCTCAAGCAGGGTTACCGGCTCGACCAGTTGCCGTACCGGTCGAAGTGGTTCCCGTTCGGCCCGCTGTTCGCCTTCGCGCTGTGTGCGATCGTCGCGCTCGGCCAGGACTACCAGGCGTTCCTCACCGACAAGATCGACTGGGTCGGCGTTGCCGCAACCTACATCGGCCTGCCGTTCTTCCTCGCGATCTGGCTCGGCTACGCGATCGTGCGCAAATGCCGCCTCGTGCGCTACGAGGACATGGAGATCGCGCCGTGGATCGAACGCAACGCGACACCCGAAGCAGCACCGCAGGCCGAAACCGGCTACGCGGGCTACGTCGCCAGCCCGGCCAACCCGACGCCGGGCATCTGACGGCACGCACCGCGCCGGCCGCCGCCCGAATACGGCAGCCGGCGCCCTGACAACCCCCATTCGACGCGGCGCGCGCGTTCAGGCAAGATCGACGCGCGCCGTCCGTTTTTACGCCGTTACGAATCCTCGAATCGCATGCAGAACTTCTACGAAGCCACCGTTACCCGCCAGCCCTACCCGCAACTGACCGGCACGATCGATACGCAGGTCTGCATCGTCGGCGGCGGCCTCGCCGGCCTGTGCACCGCGCTCGGCCTCGTCGAGCGCGGCGTGCACGACGTCGTCGTGCTCGACAGCGAACGGGTCGGCTTCGGTGCATCGGGCCGCAACGGCGGTTTCGTGTTCGGCGGCTACAGCCTCGACAACGCCGACCTGCTGCGCACGCTCGGCCGCGACGAGGGGCGCCGCCTGTACCGGCTCACCGTCGATGCGGTCGAGCTGATCCGCGCACGGATCGCGCGCTACGGAATCGACTGCGACCTCGTCGACCAGGGCGTGATGCTCGCGAACTGGTTCGACGATCCATCGCGGCTCGACAGCGTGCGCACGCTGATGAAAAACGAACTCGACGTCGACTGGGAACCCGTGTCGACGGACGCGCTGCGCCAACGGCTGAAGACGCAGCGCTATTACGGCGGCCTGTTCGAGCCGAATGCCTTCCACTTCCATCCGCTCAAGTACGTGCTCGGCGTCGCGGCGGCCGCATCGCGCGGCGGTGCGCGCGTGTACGAACGCTCGGCCGCGCTCGGCATCGCGCGCGAAGGCGCCGGCTACGTCGTGCGCACGGCGCAGGGCACGGTGCGCGCGAAGGACGTCGTGTTCGCCGGCGGCGGTTACGCACGCGGCGTGTCGCCGCGCATCGAGCGCGCGGTGCTGCCGATCGCGACCTACGTGATCGCGACCGAACCGCTCGGCACGCGCCTGCCCGACGCGATCGACGCGCCGTACGCGATCTACGACACGCGTTTCGCGTTCGACTACTACCGCCCGCTGAAGGACACGCGCATCCTGTGGGGCGGCCGGATCTCCGTGCTCGACCGCGGCCCCGACGCGATCGCGCGCCTGCTGCGGCGTGACCTGCTGCGCGTGTATCCGCAACTCGAAGGCGTGAAGGTCGACTACGCGTGGGGCGGGCTGATGAGCTACGCGCGGCACAAGATGCCGCAGATCGGCCGCGACGCGGACGGCGTGTGGCACGCGATCGCGTTCGGCGGCCACGGGATGGCGCCGACCGCGGTCGCCGGCGAAGCGCTCGCGGCCGCACTGGCCGAAGGCCGGCCGGTGCCGGACGGCTTCGCCGCGTTCGGGCTCACGCGCACGTTCGGGCTGGCGGGCCTCGCCGCCGCGCAGCTCACGTACACGGCTTACCAGGCCCGCGACGCGCTCGCGTCCTGCCGCCGCTGAGCCGCCGCGGCGGCCGAAACGGCCCTGCCGATTAGAACGGAAGGTCGGCCGGACGCGGATTTCCCACATGCTAGAATGGCTGGTCCAAGCTGCCGCGAAGCCAGAACAAGATCACATGAAAGCAGGAAGCAAGGCCGCCACGTCCGAAAGCCGCGCGCTTGCGTCCGAAGCGCGCCGCAAATACGATCCCGAGCAAACCAAGCGCAACATCCTCGATGTCGCCACGCAGGAATTTTCCGCGATGGGCCTCGCCGGTGCGCGCGTCGACGCAATCGCCGAGCGCACGAACACGACGAAGCGGATGCTCTATTACTACTTCGAAAGCAAGGAAGGCCTGTACGAGGCCGTGCTGGAGAAGGTGTATGGCGACATCCGCGCGCTCGAGCAGGAACTGCACGTCGGCGACATGGAGCCGCGCGAAGGCATGCGCCGCCTCGTCGAATTCACGTTCGACTATCACGACAAGCATCGCGACTTCGTCCGCCTCGTGTCGATCGAGAACATCCACGGCGCGAAGTATCTCGAACAGCTCAAGTCGTTCAAGAACCGCAACGTCAGCATCATCAAGACGCTCGAGGAGCTGGTCGAGCGCGGCGCGGCAAGCGGCGCGTTCCGCAAGGACATCGACGCGTTCGACCTGCACCTGCTGATCAGCTCGTTCTGCTTCCACCGCGTGTCGAACCGCTACACGTTCGGCGCCGCGTTCGGCCGCGACCCGTCGGCGCCGCGCCTGCGCGCGCGGCATCGCGACACGATCGCCGACGCCGTGCTGCGCTACGTCGCCGCGTAAGCGACAGCTGCCCGCGCTCCCGGGCAGCGCCCACCGGGCACGAAACATCCGCGCCCGTCACGCATCAGCGCTTCAATCCTTCGGCGCGGTCGACGCCAGCGCGATCCGCGCCTTCTCTTCCGGGCTTCCCGCCACGAAATACTTCTTCGCCCAGCTCGAATCGGGCGCAAGCGCGAGCCGCGCATGCGCGTCCGTGCCTGTGCCCGTACCCGTGCCGTGCTGCTTCGCATCGATCGCCAGCGCCCGTGCGCGGTAGTGCTCGTAGAGCCGCAGGAATTCCGCGAGATAGATTCCAGCGATCCGCTGGTCGCGAATCTCGAGCAGGTTCTCGTCGTTGAACTGCTCGGAATTGCGGCTCATGTTCGCCGAGCCCGTATAGACGACCGGATTCGCGCCTTCCGCGTCGATAACGATGAACTTGTGATGGATCACGACGGGCGGATAGGCCGGCGCCGGTTCGCCCGGAAACTGCCGCAATTCCGGCTCGAAGCCCTGCGGCACCGTCGCCGCCGAGAAGTACTCGGCGTCGATCACGTCGTGGTTGTCGCGGCTGCGGTGATACAGCTCGAGGTTCGCGAGCGTCGCCGCATCGAGCGTCTGGCCGGCCTGCTGCTCGGCGTCGGCCTTCGTCGCGCTGCCGACGTTGATCTTGTTCACCAGCCCGAACATCATCAGCCCGCGGTCGCCGGCCGCGAAGCACGCGTCGCGCAGCGCCGCGTCGGTCGGCATGAACAGGCAGAACGACACCGAATGCTTCGCGGCCGCGATCGCGGCGACGATCGTGTCGATCTCGGTGCGCTGCCCCGCCGGTTCGGGCGAGAACGCCAGCCGCACTTGCGCGCTGCCGATCGTCATCGGCGCGGACCAGCCCGGCGACAGCCGCGCCGTCTCCGCGATCGGCGGATTCGCGGCCAGCGCATGCGCGCGATCGTTGTACAGCGCGGCGAGCGCCGGCGAGTCGAATGCGTGCAGCACGTTCGCCTGTTCGGTGAGCCCTTCGGTCGTGAAGTTCGCGGACCCCGTCAGCACACGCGTGGGCGTCGCGCTTGCCGACGCATCGGTCACGATGAACTTGTCGTGCATGATGTGCGTCTTGTCGCGCGGCGCGAGCGTCGCGAGACCCTGCAGCGCGTCGACGGCCGGCTGGTTCGGCGACGGGAGCGGCGGCTTGCCCTTGCGCGCCGTCGTGTGCGCGTCGTAGACGATCGCAAGCGACGCGTCGCCGTGCTTGCGCCCGAACGCCTCGAACGCGGGCAGCGCCCACAGCGTGTCCGTCAGGTGATAAACGGCCGACGCCGCGCGCGACGCGGGGTCGAGCATCTCCGCGAACACCTGCTCCATGTCGTTCGCGAGCCAGGTGCGCAACTTCAGCGCCTGCGCGTCGCTCGGCGCCGCATTCGGCGCGAGGCCCAGCGCCGCGACCTGCTTCGCGAACGCCTGCGAGCTGACCACCGCGCGGTTGAACCACGTGCCGATGCCGTCCTCGATGTGCGCGGGCAGCACGACATCGCATACGCCGGCTTGCGCGTCGAGTACCTGCAGGTCCGCCGGCGTGCCGACGACCGGATACACGTCGTAGCGGAACGATGCATCGCGGTCCTGAGGATCGATGCGCGCGTCCCACCACATGAATTTCTGGATCGGCGCCTGGTCGGTCGGCGCATCGCCCTGCGTGTCGGCGGCCGGGCCGTCGAACGTCAGGCGGTTCGGCAGCCAGCTGTTCGGTGCACGCGTCTTGCCGTCGGCCGACCAGAATCCCGGCGTGCGCCGGATCGCGAAACCGAGGAAATCGGACCGCGACGCCGCATCGGGCCAGTCGAAGGCCAGCAGGACGAGAGTGGGGGAAAGATAGCTGCGCACGCTGACGGACATTCGTTGCTCCCTGGCCTCGCGGCCGGTCGAGATGAATGGGTCAGTGTTGACGGCGGTTCTTCCCGCGGGATGACGGTTCGATGAACCTTGTATGTCGGACGCGCGTCAGTCGCACACGAGCAGCTCGATCCCGCGCGCGGTCAACGCGCGGCGCAGCGCCTTGTCGGGCGCGCGTTCGGTCACGAGATAACGCGCGGCGGCCGTGCCGTTGATCCGCACCGGCGTCACGCGGCCGAATTTCGAATGGTCGGCGACGATGATCGCCGTGCCGGCCGCCGCGATCATCCGGCTGCGCACCTCGGCCGCGAGCCGCGAGTAATCGGTGCATTCGCCGTCGGGCGTGATGCCGCCGGCGCCGACGAACGCGAAATCGACGTGGTATTGCGCAAGCTGATGGATCGTGTCGAGCCCGAAGGTTGCGTCCTCGTCGTCCGACAGCTCGCCGCCGAGCAGCGTCACGCGGTTGCCGTTGCGCCGCGCGAGCACGAACGCGGTGCGCCAGTCGTTCGTATAGATCGACAGCCGGTGCCGGTCGGCGAGCGCAAGCGCGACCGCATGCGGCGTGCTGCCCGAATCGATCAGCACCGATGCGTCGTCGGGCACGAATTCGGCCGCGCGCCGCCCGATCGTGCGCTTCGCTTCGGCGTTCGCGGCTTCGCGCTCGGACAGGCTCGGCTCGCGGCGATCCGCGGCCAGCGCGCCGCCGTGCGTCATCACGAGCAGGCCGCGCGCGGCAAGCGCATTCAAATCGCGCCGCACCGTTTCGCGCGACACGTCGAGCGAACGCACGAGTTCCGCGACCGACAGCGCGCCCGATCGTCCGAGCTCCGACAGGATGAATTGATGACGTTGTTCCGCCAGCATCGCGTGTGCGCCCGAGGCGACTGGTAATGGGTAAGCCGGCCATTGTATTACGGACGTTTGACCGACATTTGACGGTGGTGCGAAACGGGGCCGGCCGCGTTCCCCGAAAGCGAAATTCTGAATTGCCTGACGCGCGCGAATCGGCGCGGCGCCGGTTGCTACACTTCGAGCTTCGCCGAACGACAGACCAAGCCAAGGGGCTCGCGCAATGTATCGCAAAGGCAGTGTGATCGAAATCCAGTTTCCGCCCGAACGGCTCAACGACGCGGCCGGCGATCCATACTGGATCGACCTGACGCTCGACGAGGCCCGCCGGCTGTACGAGCAACTCGCCGCGCGCTTCGCGACCGACGCGCGCGCCAACCAGCCGCTCGATACGTTCTCGATCGACTGATTCGACTGATCTCCGCTTCATCACGCTCGCCCGTTCGCAGCGCAACGCACGCCGCCGCGTCCTCGCGATATGCGGCATGAGATGAGTGCAGGATTCGACAAGACGCCGGCGGCGCTTGCCCCGATACTGGCCGACTTCACGGTTCTGTCCGGCCGCCTCGCGGCCCGCCTCGCATGCTTACCTCGCTCGTCGCCGCCGCTTTCGTCGCGCTCTGGTCCACCGGCTTCATCGTTGCGCGGGCAATCAAGCCCTACGCCGATCCCAACCTGTTCCTGCTCGCGCGTTTCGCGGGCACGGCCGCGCTGTTCGGCATGGTGGCGCTCGTCGCACGCGCGCCGTGGCCGGCCCGCCGCGAATGGCCGCGCCACCTGATCGCGGGCGCGCTGCTGCAGGGCGTCTATCTCGGCGCGAGCTACTGGGCCGTCGCGCAGGGGCTGAACGCGGGCGTCATGGCGCTGCTCGGCGCGCTGCAGCCGCTTGCCACCGCCGTGCTCGCCGTGCCGCTGTTCAACGAGCGCCTGCCCGCGCGCGGCTGGCTCGGGATGGCGCTCGGGCTGGCCGGCGTCGCGCTCGTGCTGGCGCCGAAGGTCGCGGGCGGCGTTGCATCGCCGCCGGGCGCGGCGCCCGCGTGGCTCGTGGTCGCCGTGTCCGTGCTGGCGGTCGGGTCGATCACCGCCGGCTCGCTGTACCAGAAGGGCAAGCTCGCGCAGAGCGACCTGCGCACCGCAGTCGCCGTGCAGAACTTCGGCGCGGCGATTGTCGCGGCGATCTTCGTCATGCTGCTGCACGAGACGCGCTGGATCGGCGCGCCGGCGCTGTGGGTGTCGCTCGTGTGGGGCGTCGTGTTCCTGTCCGGCGGCGCGGTCACGATGCTGATGTGGATGCTGCGGCGCGGCAACGCCGCGCGCGCGACGTCGCTGCTGTTCCTCGCGCCGCCGCTCGCCGCGCTGCAGGGCTACCTGCTGTTCGGCGAAACGCTCGCGGCGATCCAGCTCGCCGGCTTCGCGCTCGCGCTGGTGGGTGTCGTGCTCGCGCGGCGCTGACGCCAGCCACCGATCGGCCGGAGCCGTCATCGAGGCCGCACGCTCGGAGGCCCTTCGCGCGGCATCCTGCACCCGCCCGGCGCACCGTGCACCACGGCGATGCAGCGCGTCTCGCCGAAGCAACGCAAGGCCGCCGGATCGCACGCCCGGCGCGGCGCCCCGCCACGATTGCGCTTATGATGGGCGCCTTGCATTTCGTTCCGGAACTCCCTTCATGACATCCGCCGATTACGCCAGCCGCCAACGCGCGATCATTGCCGAACTGAACGTCGCCCCGCAATTCGACGCCGAGGCCGAGATCGCCCGCCGCGTCGAATTCCTCGCGCAATACCTTCGTTCAACCGGCCTGCGGACCTACGTGCTCGGCATCAGCGGTGGCGTCGATTCGTCGACGGCCGGGCGGCTCGCGCAACTGTCGGTCGAACGCCTGCGCGCCGACGGCTACGATGCGCGCTTCATCGCGATGCGCTTGCCGAACGGCGTGCAGAACGACGAAGCCGACGCGCAGCGCGCACTCGCGTTCGTGCGCGCGGACGAGACGCTGACGGTCGACGTGAAACCGGCCGCCGATGCAATGCTCGCGTCGCTGGTCGCGTCCGGCCATGCGTTCGAAACGCCGGCGCAACAGGATTTCGTGCACGGCAACATCAAGGCGCGCGAGCGCATGATCGCGCAGTACGCGGTGGCCGGCGCGCGGCGCGGCATCGTGATCGGCACCGATCACGCGGCCGAATCGCTGATGGGTTTCTTCACGAAGTTCGGCGACGGCGGCGCGGACTTGCTGCCGCTCGCGGGCCTGAACAAGCGTCGCGTGCGTGCGGTCGCACGCGCGCTCGGCGGCGAGGAATCGATCGTGATGAAAGTGCCGACGGCCGACCTCGAGGAACTGCGCCCGCTGCGCCCCGACGAGCACGCGTACGGCGTCAGCTACGACGAGATCGACGATTTCCTCGAAGGCAAGCCGGTCAGCGACCATGTGTACGAGACCGTGCTGCGCTTCCACGCAGGTTCGCGGCACAAGCGCGCGCTGCCGTACACGCTGTTCGACTGGCCGACCGCGTAAGCCGCGACTGCGGCTGAGCGACCGGCGCGTCACAATCATCCGATGCTGCCGCCCGGCGACCGGCCTGCAGCATCGGAGCCCAATCGCCGCGCGCGGCCGTGACGGCGACGCGCGGCAACCCGGCGACGGGCAACGCTACGCGTGCCCGCCCGTCTTCGTCGCCTGCAGCGCACGAATCCGCATCCGCGCGCCCGTATCGCTGACCGTCGTGTCGTACATCGCCGCGAGATCGCGCTTGAGCGCGGTGCGCGAGCCGCCGTCGAGATACACCATGTGCCCGGACGGATAAAAACGCGCGGACAGGTTCTGCCGCACCTTCTGATCCTCGAGCGGCATCTGCTGCAGGTCGATCACGGTCTGGTAGAACGGCGTGACGAAATCGTAGAAGCCGTTCGCCGACAGCACCTTCAGGTCGACGTTCAGCGCCATCACCGCGGCGAGATCGCCGGCCGTGTAGAGGATCACGTTCCCCTGCGCATCGATGCCCTGCTGCGCGCCGGTCGGGTCGATGTGGCTGAAATCCCAGTTCTGGAACGCCTGGTCGTTCAGGTCCGTGAACGCGGAATTCGACGTGAACTTCAACTGCTCGTTCAGGTAGCTGTTCCACATCGCCGTATACACACCCGTCACGGCCGTCATCGTCGGATCGTTGCCGCCCGAGTTCGGGTCGATCTTGCCGGCGATGCCCGACGAGATCCCGGTCACGCGGCCGTCGTACGAGCCGAGCGCGAGCCCCTGCGCCTGCAGCAGCGTCGTCAGGAACAGCGAATTGCCGCGCGCGTCGTAACCGGCGATGTTGAGGCTCCACGACTGCAGCGTCGCCGTATCGATGCCCGTGTATTGCGACAGTTTCTGCACGGCGGCCGGGTCCGCATGCGGAACCGCGCGCAACGCGCTCAGGTAGTCGGTGCGCGAGAACTGCGCGACTTCCTCGACGAACGCGCCGAGATCGGTCGGCGCCGGCGTGACGCCGAGTTTCTTGTGATACCACGCGTCGGCCGCCGCGGTCGGCAACGCGCCGACCGGGTTGCCGGCCTGCCGGTAGTCGAGGATCGACGATTGCAGCGTGACGCCGTTCAGGTCGACACCATCCTCGTGCAGCTTGTACGCGAGCACGCAGCTGCGCGCGGTGCCATACGATTCGCCGAACAGGTATTTCGGCGAATTCCAGCGGTTGTTCTTCGTCAGGTAGCGCTTGATGAACTGCTTCAGCGAATCCGCATCCTGGTCGACACCCCAGAAGTTGCGGTTCTTGTTCGGCGCGACCGCCGCCGAATAACCGGTGCCGACCGGGTTGATGAACACCAGATCGCTGTGGTCGATCATGCTGTCCGGGTTGTCTTCCATCTGGTACGGCGCGGGCGGCGTGAAACCCGGCATCGATGTCTTGATGCGCTTCGGTGCAAACGAGCCGAGCAGCACGAACACCGACGACGAACCGGGCCCGCCGTTATAGAAGAACGTCACGGGACGCGTTTCTTCCTTCGCGCCATCGGCGGTGAATGCGACGTAGAAGATCTTCGCGGCTGGCTGCGAACTGCTCGGGTCGACCGTCACGAGATGGCCGGCCGTCGCCGTGTACGCGATGCGCTTCCCGTCGATCAGGATCGTGTGATGCGTGATCGCGGCCGCTTCGGTCGTGTCGGTCACCGAGTCGTCGGGGCCGTTGCCGTACGCGACCGGATCGAAGAACGGCTGATCGCGGCCATGACTCAGCGCCACGGGATTGACGGTCGGCGGCACGCTATGCGAATTGTGGTCGCCGTGATGCAGCGGATAAACGCCGCCGGAAGATGCGGTATCGATGCCCATCGTGCTGCTCCTGGAGGTGAAAAAAGACGCGGGCAGGAAACCCGCGTCGAACGGAAAGATAAGAAGCGACGCGTCAGCTCGACGGCTTGCGCGCGAGAATCGCGGCGAGTTGTGCGCCGTTCGGGCTGCCGAGGCCCGTGCATGCGTCCCAGCCCGACGCGGCCGCATACGTGCCGTTCGATCCCTGGGTGATGTCGCGCAGCGCGCCCGGATTCTTGTACAGCACCGGATTGACCCAGCCGGCCGATGCGCCGGCCGCCGCATTGATCCGCGCGATCAGTGCGGCCCACAGCGGGGCGACCGCGCTCGTGCCGCCCATCACCGTCGGCGTGCCGGCAACCGACACCTCGTAACCCGTCTGCGGCGATGCATCGCCGGCCACGTCCGGCACGCCGCGCTTCGCGAGCGGCGTGCTGCTGCCGTCGGCGCGCGTGACGGCGAGCCCCTGCTGCCACGTCGGCAGGTCGAACAGTGTGCTGACGCCGCCACCACCCGCGCCGCCGCCCGACGCCTCGTCGTTCCACGTCACTTCGCTGCGAATGCCCTGCCCGGGCAGTGCATCGAGTTGCGTGCCGCCGCAGCCGAGCACGTACGGGCTCGATGCGGGGAAGTCAACATGATCGGCACCGTCCTGCAACCCGTCGCCCGAGCCGCTATCACCCGACGCCGCGCACACGGTGATGCCCTGCGCGGCGGCCGCCTGCAGCACGCGGTTGAACGCCTGCGCCGACTGCGTCTGCCAGACCGCTTCCGGGCCGCCCCAACTGATCGAGATCACCGACGGCTTGTTGGTCGTGTCGCTGACGGCCGCGTTGACGGCCTGGATGAAACCCGCATCGCTGTTCGACGCGAAGTAGACCGCGATCTTCGCGGCCGGCGCGATCGCACCGGCGATCTCGATGTCGAGCGCGACTTCGCCGTCCGGGCCGTTCGGGTCACCGCTCGGCGCATTGCGTCCGGTGCCGACGTTCACGTCGACGAGCGTCGGCGGCGTCGTGATCCCGAGCCCGCGGAAATACTGCTGGATGTCGGCCGCGCGATAACCGCCGCCCAGTTCGACGATCGCGATGCATTGCCCGGCGCCATCGCCGGCCGGAAAGCCGTATAGCGACGCGAGCTGGACCGGCGTGAACGTGACGCCCGCCGCGCCGCCGCGTGCGGGCCTGAACGGCGGACGCAGCCGGAAGTGCGGCCGCGCCTGGGGGCGGCTGTCGAGGCCGAGCACGGCCGTGACGGCATCGCCGAGATCGTCGGGCAGCGCGATCGGGCCCGAGCGGCCGCGATACTGGCCGATCGAACGATGCTCGAAACGCTCGAGCTTCACGCCGAACGCGGCTTCGAACTGCTGGATCGTGCCGGACAGCACAACGACACTTTCGACCGGATCGACGCGATCGACCGTCAGTTGATGACGACGCGCGAAGTCCTCGGCCTTGCGAATGTCGTCGGGATGGGCGGAGAAACGCTGCGCGAATGCGGCGCGCGACAGCGGTTTCGCCTGTGCGTCGCCGGTGGCGAGCTGGTGGACCAACGTATCGAGTTGCCCTTCTTCCTGCCGCCGCAACATGATCGTGACGTGGATGCGTTCTGCCGGATCGCACGGGCCGAGGCACTTGGACTCGGCGACGATTCGGGGTTCACGGTCGGCGTGAAGATGCCTTGCCATGTTCTGACCCTCCTTGGTACCGCGTTGCACGGAACAACCAGGAAATCGGACATGGCCGGCGGAAGTCGGTTCCGTTCGGTCAGTCGGTTCGCGATAGCGCGAAGTGAGAGGAATTTTAAATCAGTCAGACGATTTGCGCGCACGCCCTTCTGCACCGGGGCATGCGCGCGAAGGCCGGCATTGCACGCGGCCTGTGTCGATCGGGTGCATCGGCACCGCGCGGCCTGTCGACCGGCGCGACACCGCTGCGGCGGCAAAGCTCAATCCATCGACAGACGCAGCGCGAAACCGATCAGCGCCGCGGAAAACGTCCAGCGCTGCACGGTCTGCGCCAGCGGATGCGCGCGCATCCACGCCGCGATGCGCGACGCACCGAACACGCAAGCGAGGTCGAAACACACGCCGGCCGCGACCAGCAGCGCGCCGAGCTCGAACATCTGCAACACGACGGGCCCGGCCTCGGGCCGCACGAACTGCGGCAGCAGCACCGAGCAGAACAGCAGCGCCTTCGGGTTCAGCAGGTTCGTCAGCAGCCCCTTCACGAACGACTGCCGCAGTTCGCCCGCCGACGTCGCCGTGTCGCCTTCGCCGAGCGCGAACACGGGCGAGCGGAATACCTGGATCGCGACATACGCGAGATAGAGCGCGCCGCCGTAGCGAATCACCTCGTACAGCCACGGCGCGCTGCGGATCAGTGCCGCGACGCCGCATGCGGACAGCGTCACGTGCGCGGTGCGCGCGAGCGACAGGCCGCCCGCCGCCGCCAATCCCGGCCGCACGCCACGGCCGATGCTGGTCTGCAGCACGAGCGCCATGTCGGGCCCCGGCACCGCATAAATGGCCGCCAGCGCGGCGAGATAAATCAACAGCAAATGCGTGGAAATCATGGTCTGCCCCCGTCCTCCAATGACGATATGTTGCCGCTGAAGGAGGAGGGATTATTGGCCATCTTTGGCTCAGGATTGGCGATCCATAGGGGAATCCGCCACAATCATGAAACCAGAACAAGGATTCCGCCAATATGATCGAACTCGACAAAACCGATCGCGCGATTCTCGCTGCGGTGCAGCGCGACGGCCGCCTGCCGATCGCGCGTCTCGCCGAATCCGTCGGCCTGTCCGAGACGCCGTGCGCGCGGCGCCTGAAACGGCTCGAAAGCGACGGCTACATCGAGCGCTACCGCGCGCAGTTGTCGCGCCAGGCGCTCGGCTTCGGCGTCGTCGCATTCGTGCTCGTGCGCTTCGCGACGCACGACCGCAAGGTCGCCGACCGGTTCGAACGGGAAGTGCTCGGCATCGAGCGGATCCTGGCGTGCCACAACGTCGCGGGCACGGCCGACTACCTGCTGCAGGTGGTCGCGCGCGACCTCGACGACTACGGCACGTTCCTGCGCGAATCGCTGCGGATGCTGCCGGGCGTGACGTCGATCGAATCGGCGCTGTCGTTGCGCGAAGTGAAACACGACGCGGGCTTGCCGGTGCCGTGATGCGCGCGCCGGGGCACGCCGGCGCAACGCTTGTTCACATTGTCGGCAGCGCCGGCGTCACGCGACGTCCGGCGGCTGGTGCGCGCGTTCGAGATCCTCGAGAAACGCTTCCACGAGCGGGTTACCGCGCCCGTTGCGCGCGACGACCATGTGGAACGTGACGTCGTAGCGCAGCTGCTCCGGATTGAGCGGCGCGAGCAGCCCCTGCGCGACGTACGGCGCCGCGAAGTGCTGCGGCAGGTAGCCGAGGTGATGACCGGACAGGATCAGCAGCGCGACGGCCTCCATGTTGTCGGCGGTCGCGGTCACGCGGTCGGGTGTCGTCGACAGCTGCGCCTCCGGCAGCGGATACGAGCGCCACGCCCATTCGAAGCCCGCGACGTCGGCCGGCGTCAGCGTGCCGGCGCCGTCGAACAGCGGATGGCCGCGGCCGCAGTACGCGACCTGGCGCTCGATGAACAGCGGCGTGTAGTGCAGCGACGGCACGCGATGCCAGAAGTAGCCCACCGCGATCTGGATCTCGTCGCTCAGCAGCTTCTCCTCCAGATCGCCCGGCGCGCGCACCGAGATCGAGAAGCGCACGGCCTCGTCGCGCGTGCGGAACGCGGCGATCGCCTCGGCGATCCGCGCGTTCTGGCTCACCGGCGTATGGCCGATCAGGCCGATGTTCAGCGTGCCGACCAGCTGGCGGTCCATGTGCCGCGCGGCCATCCCGAACTCGTCGAGCGCCGCGAGCAGCTTGCGGCTCATCGCATGGAACCGTTCGCCCTTCGGCGTGAGCCGGAAGCCGCTGCGGCCGCGCTCGCAGAGCCGGTAGCCGAGCCGCGTCTCGAGTGACGACAATTGCGCGCTGATCGTCGACTGCCCGACGTTCAGCACCGCCTGCGCGGCCGACACGCCGCCCGCGTCCGTGACCGCGAGAAACACGCGGATCAACCGCAGATCGAGGGTCGACAGATTCCCCAGCACGCTCATCCCCTTCCATACATCGATGAAAATCGATGTTTACGTCGATATCTTCGCATTCTTCTTTCCCGGCGGAGCGCGTAAAACTGTGCGCCAAGCCGCGTCGAATGATACGGCAACCCCACATCGGAAGAGACACCCCATGAACGACCACACCCATTTCCAGCCGCTCGGCGGCAATGAAATGCCGCGCTGCGGCGGCATCGCGACGATGATGCGCCTGCCGCACGTGGCGAGCGCCGAAGGCCTCGACGCGTGTTTCGTCGGCGTGCCGTTCGATCTCGGCACGTCCAACCGCACCGGCGCACGCTTCGGCCCGCGCCAGATCCGCACCGAATCCGTGCTGCTGCGCCCGTACAACATGGCCACGCGCGCCGCGCCGTTCGATTCGCTGCAGATCGCCGACATCGGCGACGTCGCGATCAATCCCTACAACCTGCACGATTCCATCGCGCGCATCGAAGCCGCCTACGACGCGATCCTCGAGCACGACTGCAAGCCGATCACGCTCGGCGGCGACCATACGATCGCGCTGCCGATCCTGCGCGCGATCCACCGCAAGCACGGCAAGGTTGCATTGATCCACGTCGATGCACACGCCGACGTGAACGACACGATGATGGGCGAAAAGATCGCGCACGGCACGCCGTTCCGCCGCGCGGTCGAGGAAGGCCTGCTGCACGGCGACAAGGTCACGCAGATCGGCCTGCGCGGCACCGGTTACGCCGCCGAGGATTTCGACTGGTGCCGCGATCAGGGCTTCCGCGTGGTCCAGGCCGAGGAATGCTGGAACAAGTCGCTCGCGCCGCTGATGGAAGAAGTGCGCGCACGCGTCGGCGATACGCCTGTCTACATCAGCTTCGACATCGACGGCATCGATCCGGCCTATGCGCCGGGCACCGGCACGCCGGAAATCGCGGGTCTCACGGTGCCGCAGGCGCTCGAGATCATCCGCAGCGCGAAGGGGCTGAACATCGTCGGCTGCGATCTCGTCGAAGTCGCGCCGCCTTACGACCCGTTCGGCACCACGGCGCTGCTCGGCGCGAACCTCGCGTACGAGCTGTTGTGCGTGCTGCCGGGTGTCGCCTACCGCGACTGATCCCCGCCACACACGACCTATTCCAAATCAGAGGATTCCAGAGGAGCACGCATAAAGATGGGGACTTCCGTCAAGCAACCGAAGCGGGCGGCGCTCGCGTCGTTCGTCGGCACCACGATCGAGTGGTACGACTTCTATAGCTACGCGACCGCCGCCGCCATCGTGTTCGGACCGCTGTTCTTTCCCGGCGAAAACCGCTTCGTCAGCCTGCTCGCGTCGTTCGGCTCGTTCGCGGTCGGCTTCTTCGCGCGGCCGCTCGGCGGCGTGATGTTTGGTTATCTCGGCGACCGCTTCGGCCGCAAGCGTTCGCTGCTCGCGACGCTGATGCTGATGGCCGTGTCGACGGTCGCGATCGGCCTGCTGCCGACCCACGCGCAAGCCGGTGTGATCGCACCGATCCTGCTCGTGCTGATGCGCGTGCTGCAAGGCATCGCGGTCGGCGGCGAATGGGGCGGCGCGGTGCTGCTCGCCGGCGAGCATGCGCCCGAAGGCAAGCGCACGTTCTTCGCGTCGTTCGCGCAGCTCGGCAGCGCAAGCGGCCTGATCCTGTCGATGCTCGCGTTCGGCGCGATCAGCACGCTGTCGAAGGACGACATGATGAGCTGGGGCTGGCGCGTGCCGTTCCTCGCGAGTTCCGTGCTGCTGGTGGTCGGTTTCGTGATCCGCGCGAGCGTGTCCGAGTCGCCCGAGTTCGAGGAAGTCCGGAAGAGCGGCAACACCGCGCAGAACCCGGTGCGCGAAGCGCTCAAATACTGGCCGCTGCTGCTGCTCGCGATCGGCGCGAACGTGTACGGCATCGCCGGCGTGTATTTCAGCAACATCTTCATGATCAGCTATGCGACGCAGTTCCTGTCGCTCGACCGGTCGATGGTGCTGCATTGCATGACGATCGTCGCGGTGCTGCAGTTCGTCGTGCAACTCGCCGCAGCGTTCCTCGCGCAGCGCTTCGGCACCACGCGCGTGCTGCTGATCACCGGCGTATGGGCCGCGATCGTCCCGTTCGCGATGCTGCCGCTCGTGCACATGGGCACGCCGCTGTCGATCACGGTCGGCGTCGGCCTCGCGACGCTCGCGGAATCGGGCTACTACTCGGTGGTCGCGGGTTTCGTCAGCGGCATCTTCGTCGCGCGGATCCGTTATACGGCGATCTCGATCGCGTACCAGGTGTGCGGCGCGCTCGCCGGCGGCCTCACGCCGCTCGTCGCGACCATCATCGCGCAGAACACCGCGCCGCAATGGTGGCCGCTCGCGATCCAGTACACGAGTGCCGCAATCCTCTCGTCGCTGTGCGTGTGGCTGATCTCGCGCCGCGTCAGCATCGACGATGCAGGCGCGCCCGGCAAGACGCGCGAATCGCTGCCGCGCGGCGTGCGCACCGCGTAACGTCCCGCAACGGGCAGGCGATTCGCCTGCCCGTTCTTTTGCGTTGTCCGGCGGTGTACCACACCGCCCGCGCATCCCCCGATATTGATTGCTTGCCACGACGACGTCGCGGCAGGCAGGCGCACGCGGTCGCATCGACGAACCGCGCGCGACCCTGGAGACAAGCCGTCATGAACCGCCCCGACACCCTCGACCTTGGCCGCGCCGAATCGGCCGGCCTCGCGATCGAGCACCACTCGATCGACTACATCCCCGAACACGAACGCCACGCAAAACTGGCGAGCCAGGGGCCGTTCTGGTTCCTCGGCAACTTCCATTTCTTCACGATCTCGATCGGCTTCGTCGGGCCCGGCATGGGCCTGTCCGCCGGCTGGACGACGCTCGCGGGCGCGCTCGGGATCATGTTCGGCACGATCTTCATGGCGTTTCACGGCTCGCAGGGGCCGGAGATGGGCCTGCCGCAGATGATCCAGTCGCGCGCGCAATTCGGCTATCGCGGCGTGATCGTCGCGCTGCTCGCGACGCTGTTCGTCTTCGTCGGCTTCAATGTCGTCAACGTGTCGCTGATGGTCGACGGCGTGCACAACGTATTCGGGATCGACGGCGGCTTCGTCGCCGTCGCGGCCGTGGCAATCGGCGCGTTGCTTGCCATCTACGGTCACGACCTGATGCACCGGACTTTCACGTGGGCGCTGATCGCAACGCTGCCGCTCTACGCGCTCGTCACGCTCGCGCTCGCGTTCGGTCATGCGGCGCCTGCGCACGCCGCCGTTGCGCCGGCCGCCGCGCCGGGCTTCAACTGGATCGCGTTCGCGACGCAGTTCGCGATCGCCGCGAGCTACAACATCTCGTATGCGCCGTATGTATCCGACTATTCGCGCTATCTGCCGAAAAATACGAGCCGCGCAAAGCTGATCGCGGTGATCTTCGCCGGCGCGTCGCTGTCGGGCACCTGGATGATCGGCCTCGGCGCGTGGCTCGCGCAGAAGCTGCACGCAGCCGATGCGCTGGTCGCGATGAACGATGTCGGCACGTCGCTCGTGCCGGGCCTCGGCAAGCTGATCGCGATCGTGTCGCTGGTCGGCTTCCTGCCGATCATCGCGCTCAACGCGTACAGCGCGATGCTGACCGTCCTGACCGCCGCCGATTCGATCGTGCCGATCCGGCCGACCCGTCGCGCGCGTGTCGCGTCGATCGTCGCGATCAGCGCCTTCGTGCTCGCCTGCGTGTTCGCGATCCGCGGCAACGGCATCGCGCTGCTGCAGACGTTCCTGACGCTGATGCTCTACTTCCTGGTGCCGTGGACCGCGGTGAATCTCGTCGACTATTTCTTCGTGCGGCGCGGCCACTATGCGATCGCGCATTTCTTCACGCCGAACGGGCTCTACGGCGCATGGCAACCGCGCGGCATCGTTGCGTACCTGGCCGGCTTCGCGGCGATGGTGCCGTTCTTCTACATCTTCGATGCCGAAGCGAACCGCGAGGTATTCGTCGGTCCGTTCGCACGGATGCTCGGCGGCGTCGACATCGCGTGGCTCGTCGGGCTGATCGTCGCGGGCGCCGTGTATGCACTCCTGTCGCGCTCGCTCGACCTCGAACACGAACGGCGCGTGATCGCGAAGACGCCTGCGCCCGACGCTCCCGCCAGCACGGGTATTCGCGAACGCGCATAACGGAAAACGGCCCGTCATGGCGGGCCGGTACTTCAGTCGTCGCAGCGCGACCAGCCGCGCGTCAGTGTGCCTGGTTGCGCAGCGTCTTCGCGGCGGCGACCATGTTCGTCAGCGCCGGAATCACTTCCGCCCACTGGCGCGTCTTCAGGCCGCAGTCCGGGTTCACCCACAGACGCTCCGCCGGAATCCGTTCGGCCGCCTTCCGCATCAGGCCGACGATGTGATCCTGCGTCGGGATGTTCGGCGAGTGGATGTCGTACACGCCCGGTCCGATTTCGTTCGGATACTTGAAGGTGTCGAACGCGTCGAGCAGCTCCATGTCCGAGCGCGACGTCTCGATCGTGATCACGTCCGCATCCATGTCGGCGATCGACGCGATGATGTCGTTGAACTCCGAATAGCACATGTGCGTGTGAATCTGCGTGTCGTCCTGCACGCCGTTCGCGGTGATGCGGAACGATTCGACCGCCCACTTCAGGTACTCGCTCCATTGCGCGCGGCGCAGCGGCAGCCCTTCGCGCAGTGCCGCCTCGTCGATCTGGATCACGCGCACGCCGGCCTTCTCGAGATCGAGCACTTCGTCGCGGATCGCGAGTGCGAGCTGGTAGCACGACACCGAACGCGGCTGGTCGTCGCGCACGAACGACCAGTTCAGGATCGTCACGGGGCCGGTCAGCATGCCCTTCATCGGCTTGTTCGTCAGCGATTGCGCATACGTGATCCATTCGACCGTCATCGCCTTCGGGCGGCTGATGTCGCCGAACAGGATCGGCGGCTTCACGCAGCGCGAACCATACGACTGCACCCAGCCGAACTGGCTGAATGCGTAGCCGTCGAGCTGCTCGCCGAAGTATTCGACCATGTCGTTACGCTCGGCTTCGCCGTGCACGAGCACGTCGAGTTCGAGCGATTCCTGCTCGCGCACGCTGCGTTCGATCTCCGCGCGCATCGCCGCGCGGTAACCCGCTTCGTCCAGCGCGCCGGCCTTGAACTGGCTGCGCGCCTGGCGGATTTCGACGGTCTGCGGGAACGAGCCGATCGTCGTCGTCGGGAAAGCCGGCAGGCTCAGTCGGGCCGACTGCTTCGGCGCGCGCTGCGCATAGGGGCTCACGCGGTTGCCGAGCTGCGCGTCGATACGCGCGATCGCGGCCTTCACCACCGGGTTGTTCACGCGCGGCGAGCGGCGGCGCGAGTCGATCGCGGCGGCATTCGCGGCAAGCGCATCGGCCACCTGGTCGCGGCCTTCGTTCAGCGCGGTGGCGAGCACCTTCAGTTCGTCGAGCTTCTGCAGCGCAAAAGCGAGCCACGAACGGATCTCCGCGTCGAGCTTCTCCTCGCTCGCGAGATCGACCGGCACGTGCAGCAGCGAGCACGACGGCGCGAGCCACAGGCGATCGCCGAGCTGCTTCGCGAGCGGTTCGAGCCAGTCGAGCGTCGCGTTCAGGTCCGTCTTCCAGATGTTGCGGCCGTTGATCGCGCCCACCGACAACACGCGCCCGGCCGGCAGTTCGCGCACCAGCGCGTCGACTTCGTCGCGTGCATTGATCGCGTCGATATGCAGGCCGTCGACCGGCAGCGAGGCCGCGAGCGTCAGGTTGTCCTGAAGCTGGCCGAAGTAGGTGGCGAGCAGCAGCTTGATGCGGCGCGTTTCCAGCGTCGCATAGGCGGTGCGGAATGCGTGCCGCCATTCGGCGTCGAGCTCGGTGACGAGAATCGGTTCGTCGATCTGCACCCATTCGACGCCCTGCGCGGTCAGCGTGTCGAGCAGCGCGCCGTACACGGGCAGCAGCTTCGGCAGCAGCGCGAGGCAATCGGAATCGTCCTTCGCCTTGCCGAGCCACAGGTACGTGACGGGACCGAGGATCACCGGCTTCACGGCCACGCCCTGCGCCTGCGCTTCCGCCAGTTGCAAGAGCAGGCGCGACGGGTCGAGCGAGAAGTTCGTGTCCGCATGGAATTCCGGCACGATGTAGTGATAGTTCGTGTCGAACCACTTCGTCATTTCACCGGCCGAGACGCCGCCGCAGCACGCGGCATGCTCTTCCGCCGACTGCGCCGACCGGCCGCGCGCGACGCGGAAATAGTTGTCGAGCACGTCGCCGTGGAAGCCCTGCACGCGCTTCGGCAGGTTGCCGAGCGTGAAGCTCATGTCGAGCACCTGATCGTAGAACGCGAAGTCGCCGAGCGGCGCCAGATCCAGATCGCGCTGGTCGTTCCAGTGCCGCTGGCGCAGCTGCGCGCCGAGCGCCTTCAGCTCGTCGCGCGACGATTCGCCTTTCCAGTAGCGTTCGAGACCGAACTTGAGTTCGCGCTTCGCGCCGATGCGCGGAAAACCGAGGTTGTGTGTGGTGACCATGACGCTGCCGTCCAGATGTAGTGAATGTCCGGCAGCCATGATAGGGATTTCAATACATGAAATAAAATGGCATTATTTCATTAATCCATTAAAATTACTCATGCATCTGTTGGGTGAGCGATAACCATGCTGGAACGATTCCATCTCGTCGTCATTCGTGAAGTCGAGCGCCAGGGCTCGCTGACCGCGGCCGCCAACGCGCTGCACCTCACGCAGTCGGCGCTCAGCCATACCGTCCGGAAAATCGAGCAGCAGCTCGGCACGCCAATCTGGGATCGGGAAGGTCGCGGCCTGCGGCTCACGCAGGGCGGGCAATATCTGCTGAAGCTGGCGAACCGGCTGCTGCCGCAGTTCGAGCTCGCCGAGGAGCGGATGAAGCAGTACGCGAAGGGCGAGCGCGGCACGCTGCGCATCGGGATGGAATGCCACCCGTGTTACCAGTGGCTGCTGAAGGTCGTGTCGCCGTATCTGTCGCGCTGGCCCGACGTCGACGTGGACGTGAAGCAGCGCTTCCAGTTCGGCGGCATCGGCGCGCTGTTCGGTTACGACATCGACGTGCTCGTGACGCCCGATCCGCTGAACAAGCCGGGTCTGCACTTCGTTCCCGTATTCGATTACGAGCAGGTGCTGGTGGTCGCTGACTCACACCGGTTCGCGAACGCCGACTACGTGACGCCCGCGCAATTGACGGACGAGATCCTGATCACCTACCCGGTCGAAACCGACCGGCTCGACATCTACAACCAGTTCCTGACGCCGGCCGGCATCGTGCCGAGGCGGCACAAGTCGATCGAAACGACCGACATCATGCTGCAGATGGTGGCGAGCGGGCGCGGCGTGGCCGCGCTGCCGAGATGGCTCGCGGACGAATACGCGGACCGGATGCCGGTCGTGCCGGTCAAGCTCGGCAAGAAGGGCATCGCGAAGCAGATCTTTCTCGGCATCCGCGAGGCGGACGCGGCGATCGACTATCTGGCCGCGTTCGTCGCGCTCGCGCGCGAATCGACGTGGAGCGCGCCGCGCATGCTGCGCTAGGCGCGCCCGGTTGCAGGACGCGTCAGGCGGCGCGCATGCCGATGCGTTCGCCGCGCTCGACCCACGCGCCGAATAGCAGGCCGATCGTCGTCCACATGATCACCTGCATGCCGATCGCCGCGACGCGGAACTTCCACAGCACGGCGGCCGGGAAAGCGGCCGGCACCTCGTTGATCGACGGCAGCCCGAACTGCACCGCCGCGATGATCGCGACGAACACGAGCCCGGCGACGATCGACGCGTTCCATTGGCCGAGCTTCGCCAGCAGATGGCGGCGCACGCTGACCGAGAACACCATCGTCGCGATCGAGATCGCGATCATCAGGAAGAACAGGCCCGTGCGATAGCCGATCGTGTCGGGATCGCCGACCGACGGCGGATTGGCCGGGTACTTGAGGTTCGGCACGATCACGAGCGCGATGAACGCCGCCAGTGCGAGCCACGCGGCCAGCGGCCGTGCCGGGAGGCGACCGCCGCGCCCGTAGGCGTATGCAAAGACCAGCGAGAACAGCCCGCCGAATGCCGCACCGTAGGTCACGACACCGGTCAGCAGGCCAAGGCCGGCCTGCGTGTGCCGGCTGACCAGCTCGGGCTCCGGCGCGTCGCCTTTGGCGGCGTCGAGCTTTTCTTCAAAGGAAATCGCCTGATCGACTTGCGGTTCGCCGACGATTTTCGCGAAACCGAACGTGATGAGGCCCGCGGCGATGCCTGCGAGCATCCCGCGCATGAGCAGCTTTCCGACCATCGTGTTCTCCGCGTCAGTGGCAGGGAAAGCCGAGCAGATGGCGGCCGTCGTGGACGAATTCGTGCACATACATGCCCGGCACGAGCGACGTCGCGCCTTGTTCCGCGCCGACGAAATACAGGGCGAGCAGCAGGATCAGGCCGACGAACACGGCCCACGGCAACAGTTCACGGACGGGGATGGGTGCCGGCACGACGACCGGCTTCAGCACTGCTTCGCTCATGGATGCACCTCAGGGGAATCGCGCCCCGACAAATGTTGGATGGGTACGAAGGCAGGTCTGGCTTCCGGGATCGAGATTCCCCGGTTACAGTGGCGCGACCGCGCCGGAATTGCACCGGCTTCCGCGTTTCGTATCGGGCGGATTGTACGCGCGAAAGTCCGCGTGTTGAAGTAACGGCGTGCGAGCGACCGCACGTTCCGCCCGGCCCCTCCGACAACCGACATGACCCTGCATGCCTCGCTGCGCCTGATCGCACACGCATCGACCCGTGCGATGCGCACCGGCACGTTTCCCGACGACGATCCGCTCGACGCGCGCGGGCTCGCCGACGCCGCCGCATTGCGCGACCGGTGGGCGGGCCTCGCCGGCGCGATCGTGCTGTGCAGCCCCGCCCGCTGCGCGCGACAGACTGCCGATGCGCTCGGGCTACGTGCCGACATCGACCACGCGCTGCGCGACATCGACTACGGCAACTGGCGCGGCCAGCGGCTGCACGATCTCGGCCGCGACTGTCCTGACGAATTGGGTGCATGGATCGGCGATCCGTCCGCATCGCCGCACGGCGGCGAATCGTTCGACGCAGCCACGCAGCGCGTCGGCGCATGGTTGAATGCGTTGCCGCCCGGTCACGACATCGTCGCGATCACGCATGCGGCAATCATTCGCGCGGCCGTCGCGCACGTGCGGCAGATGGATCTCAAGGCCGCCACTCGCATCGACGTCGCACCGCTGTCGTGCACGATGTTGGTCGCATCGCCGGACGGCTGGACGATGAATCCATAAGCGCTGTTGCGTTCACTATGTGGACGGCGATGCGAGCCGATGTTGCCCATCGCAATCGTCTGCCTTCGTTTTTCTTACATCGCCGTAAGACACACAGTTCGTCATCCCGACTGTCATCAAACTGACTGCCGGCCGAAGCTAGGATCAGACGCGATTCCCCTACGAGATGCCGTCATGAATCAACCTGCTTCGTCCGCCTCGAACAATCCGGGCTCCGTCGAACGCACCCGGCAAGTCGGTTATGCCGTCTTCCTGCTCGTGCTCGCGATCGGCGCCGTCTATATCGCCATGCACCTGATCGACGATCTGTCGTCGGTCCGCGAAGCATCGCTGTTTCCGTACCTGATGCTCGGCGCCGCGCTGCTGATCGCGCTCGGCTTCGAATTCGTCAACGGTTTCCACGACACCGCGAACGCGGTCGCCACCGTGATCTACACGCACTCGCTGACGCCGAACGTCGCGGTGATCTGGTCCGGCCTGTGGAACTTCCTCGGCGTGATGGTCTCGAGCGGCGCCGTCGCGTTCGGCATCCTGCAGTTGCTGCCGGTCGAGCTGATCCTGCAGGTCGGCAGCGGCTCGGGCTTCGCGATGGTGTTCGCGCTGCTGATCGCCGCAATCGTCTGGAACCTCGCGACCTGGTATTTCGGATTGCCGTCGTCGAGCTCGCATACGCTGATCGGGTCGATCATCGGCGTCGGGCTGATGAACCAGCTGATGCACGGGCCGTCCGGCACGAGCGGCGTCGACTGGGGCCAGGCGCTCGGCGTCGGCAAGTCGCTGCTGTTCTCGCCGATCGTCGGCTTCCTGTGCGCGTCGCTGCTGCTGCTCGTGCTGAAGGCCGTCGTGCGGATTCCGGAGCTGTACAAGGAGCCGCCGAAGGATCAGCCGCCGCCGTTCTGGATTCGCTGCCTGCTGATCCTGACCTGCACGGGCGTGTCGTTCGCACACGGTTCGAACGACGGGCAGAAAGGGATGGGCCTCATCATGCTGATCCTGATCGGCACGGTGCCGACCGCGTATGCGCTGAACAAGGCCGTTACGCCGGCCGAATCGCAGACCTTCGTTGCGGTCGCGAACCAGGCAGCCGCGACGTTCGGGAAATACACGAACGGCGTCGCGCCGTCCGCGAACCCGCGCGCCGACGTCGAACACTACGTGCAGCGCCGTGAACTAACGCCGGCCGTGCTGCCGGCCGTGCAGCAGTTGTCCACGTCGCTCGCGACCGCGGTCGGCGCGTCGGGCTCGATGGCAGCCGTGCCGCAACGCGACGTCGACAACGTGCGAAACACGATGTATCTGGTGTCCGAAGCAATTCGCCTGATCGAGAAATCGGGGCAACCCGCGTTCGCCGCCGACGACAAGCTCGCGATCGACAACTATCGCAAGCAGCTCGACCATGCGACCAAGTTCATCCCGACCTGGGTGAAGGTCGCCGTCGCGATCGCGCTAGGTCTCGGCACGATGGTCGGCTGGAAGCGGATCGTCGTGACCGTCGGCGAGAAAATCGGCAAGCAGCATCTGACGTACGGACAGGGCGCATCGGCCGAAGTCGTCGCGATGCTGACGATCGGCGCCGCCGACATGTACGGGCTGCCGGTGTCGACGACACACGTGCTGTCGTCGGGCGTCGCGGGCACGATGGCGGCGAACGGGTCCGGGTTGCAATGGAGCACGGTGCGCAGCCTCGTGCTCGCATGGGTGCTGACGCTGCCGGCGTCGATCGCGCTCGCGGGCGGGCTCTACTGGCTGTTCCGGTCGGTGGTCTGATCGGGGACGCGGTGGGTGGCCGGTGAGCGCCGGCCGCCTGTAGTGGAAGGTTCGACTCTCGCTTCTCCGCTCCGACACGTCGCCGCATGCGGCGTGTCCGTGCCGCATCGCACGCCTCGTCCCCTTCCTTTTCCGAATTGAAACGCAAGATCTGGAGCGCGCCGTCTCACGGACGTCGGTAGACTGGGTTCATCAACTTCCATCGTGGATTCAACCGTGCGCGGAACGCTTCCGAAGCATTCCACGCGACCGCACGGCACCACGTTGCTGACGAACCGAGGTAGCCCGTGAACATTGCCGATCTGCAACCTGCCGTCGAATCGCTGGACATCGCGCAACGTGTCGACGCAATCGACTGGACGACCGTCGACGCCGAACTCGATCGCCATGGATGCGCGCGTGTGCCAGGCCTGATCTCGGCGAGCGAGTGCGACGCGCTCGCATCGCTCTATCCGCGGGATGCGCTCTATCGTTCGCGCGTCGTGATGGCGCGGCACGGATTCGGGCGCGGTGAATACAAGTATTTCGCATACCCGCTGCCCGCGGTGGTCGCCGAGTTGCGCACGACGATCTACCCGCATCTCGTGCCTATCGCGAATCGCTGGAACAAGGCACTCGGGATCGACGTCCGTTATCCGAACGACCAGGCGACATTCCTCGATCGCTGCCACGCAGCGGGACAAACACGGCCGACGCCGCTGATCCTTCAATACGGTCCCGACGACTACAACTGCCTCCATCAGGACCTGTATGGCGAGCACGTCTTTCCGCTCCAGGTCGCGATCCTGCTGTCGGCGCCGGGCCGCGATTTCACCGGGGGAGAGTTCGTGTTGACGGAACAGCGGCCACGCATGCAGTCGCGTGCGGAAGTGGTGCCGCTGACGCAAGGCGACGCGGTGATCTTCGCCGTGCACGGCCGGCCCGTGCAGGGAACACGCGGCTTCTACCGCGTCAACCTGCGCCACGGCGTAAGCCGGATCCGCAGCGGCCACCGTCACACGGTCGGCATCATCTTCCACGACGCACAGTGACGGCAACCGGAACAAACGCAACGCTATCGCGCCATTCGTCTCGCGGATGAATTCACACTGGAAACACCGCGCGTCTGCCCTACCGACCGCGCGTTATCGTTCGGGGGGCGTTGCGACCGGGCATCATCACACGATCTGCTCACTCGTTCGCAGTGGCCGATGACGGATTTCGCTGCCCGTCAGCCCAGCGTGGCCATGACGGTCCAACGTTTCAGGTGAATGCCAGGAAACAAAAGCGCTCACCTGTCACGACACAATGGCGATTGGCAGCCCGGCCTATCCTCGCGCCACATTCGCCCGCAGCCGGTCGCCCGCATCGAGGGCCAGCCGCGCGTAGCCCGGCAACGTCAGCAGTGCGAGCACACCCGCGGCGACGAACGCCCAGCGGAAATCGTCGAGCACGTAGTGCATGCCGGCCGCATCGCCACGCACCAACGCCGCGAGCCGCAGCGACAGCGCGCCAAACGCGATCCCCATCCCGATCGTCATCTGCTGCGCGGCGCTCCACAACGTGCTGGCCGCGCTCGTCTGGTGAGCCGGGATATCGGCATAGGCCAGCGTCGCGAGCGTCGTGAACTGCATCGACCGCGTCAGCCCGTAGACGAATACGACGAACAGCGTGATCGCCAGCGGCGTCGATGCAGTCAGCCAGCCGCACGCGATCGTGAAGATGCCGACGATCGTCACGTCGACGAGCGCGACGCGCCGGAACCCGAAGCGATCGAGGATCCACGACGTTCCCGCCTTCATGCCGAGATTGCCGAGCGCGCTCGCGAGCAGCAGCAGGCCGGACTGGAACGGCGACATCCCGAAACCGATCTGGAACAGCAGCGGCAGCAGGTACGGCACGGCGTTGATCGCCATCCGCGTGATCGAGCCGGTGATCACCGTCACCGAGAACGTCGGCACCTTCAGCGTCGTGAAATCGAGCAGCGGATGCGCGCAACGTCGCGCATGCAACCACGCGGCAACACCGAACAGCACGCTCGCCCCCACCAGGACCGCCGCGCGCGTGAAGTGCACGTCCTGCTGGCCGGCCGCCTCGGTTCCGATCAACAGGCAGGTCAGCGCTCCACCGGCCAGCACGAAGCCGACCCAGTCGAGCGGCCTTTGTTCGTCGGCCCGCGTGTTCCGGACGATCAGCCAGGTACACGCCAGCGCTGCAATGCCGAACGGGACGTTCAACAGGAAGATCCAGCGCCATGACGCATAAGTCGTGATGAAGCCGCCGATCGGCGGCCCAACGACCGGCGCGACGATGCCCGGCCACGTGATCGTCGCGATCGCGCGCATCAGCTTCGCCTTCTCGGTGCTGCGCACGACGATCATCCGTCCGACCGGCACCATCATCGCCCCGCCGATACCCTGCAGCAGCCGCGCAGCCGTGAACGTCACAACGCCGTCGGACAGCCCGCACAGCACCGACGCTCCGGTAAAGACGACGATCGCACTGGCGAACACCGTGCGCGATCCATAGCGGTCCGCGATCCAGCCGCTGATCGGGATGAACACGGCGAGCGCAAGCATGTAGGCCGTCATCCCGAGACTCAGCGCATTCGGTCCGACGCCGAACGAGCGCGCCATTTGCGGCAGCGCGGTCGCGATCACGGTCGTGTCGAGGTACTCCATGAAGAACGTTGCGGCGACGAGATACGGCAAGAAGTCGGTCGTCCGACCACCTTGGGCAGGGCTGTCAGTCATGAACGGTGCAGGAGACGGAATGCTGAAGACACCGACCGCCAGCGCATGCAGAAAAGCGCGGGGATCGGGACGAATGGCGATATTACCTCGAAGGGCTTGCTGTCCGCTCTGCCGGGCATGTCGTGCGAATGCACTTTATGCGCATAGATTTCTGTGACGAATTCGCGCTGCGTTCGCCCAGTGGCACCCACGATCGGGTCGGCGCGAGGTGTCGATGGATGGGTAAATGAAGCAGGAGGTCTTCCGCGAGAACGCGGCATTTATCGGCTATTACCGACGAACGTCGCTCATCACCGGTCATCGCTACATCGTCGTTGGATGCACCGACGTCAGCTCGATGCTGACTGGAATCGCATTGATGTAGCGCCAGAGGGAAGCACCTTGGGATTTCAGCGGGCAGAACTGCGGCTCGCTCGAGAACGGCGCGGGCCTGAGTCGACATCATCGGTGCCAGTTCGGCTACGTTGCCGCTTTGCCGTCGCGCGTGCATTTCCGTCGCCGAAATGCAAAAACCCCCGCCTTTCGGGCGGGGGTTTCTGGCTTAGGGAGCCTGACGATTACCTACTTTCACACGGGAATCCGCACTATCATCGGCGTAGAGTCGTTTCACGGTCCTGTTCGGGATGGGAAGGGGTGGGACCGACTCGCTATGGTCATCAGGCAAAGAGGGTTGTCGCGCTGCTTCGCAGCGCGACCAATCTTGGAAGAAGCAGTAATTTTGGGTTGTGAGGTTGTATCTCACACGTACGCGGTTACTCAACCGCTGTACGTCGAGTGCGCTGCACTCGACGCTCGATGTCCGTAAGCGCTAAAGCGCTAACGGGCATCGAGACAGACTTGTTATAGGATCAAGCCTTACGGGCAATTAGTATCAGTTAGCTGAACGCATTACTGCGCTTACACACCTGACCTATCAACGTCCTGGTCTCGAACGACCCTTCAAGGGGATCTAGTCCCCAGGGATATCTCATCTTAAGGCGAGTTTCCCGCTTAGATGCTTTCAGCGGTTATCTCTTCCGAACATAGCTACCCGGCGATGCCACTGGCGTGACAACCGGTACACCAGAGGTTCGTCCACTCCGGTCCTCTCGTACTAGGAGCAGCCCCCTTCAAATATCCAACGCCCACGGCAGATAGGGACCAAACTGTCTCACGACGTTTTAAACCCAGCTCACGTACCTCTTTAAATGGCGAACAGCCATACCCTTGGGACCGGCTACAGCCCCAGGATGAGATGAGCCGACATCGAGGTGCCAAACACCGCCGTCGATATGAACTCTTGGGCGGTATCAGCCTGTTATCCCCAGAGTACCTTTTATCCGTTGAGCGATGGCCCTTCCATACAGAACCACCGGATCACTATGACCTGCTTTCGCACCTGCTCGACTTGTCGGTCTCGCAGTTAAGCACGCTTATGCCATTGCACTATCAGCACGATTTCCGACCGTACCTAGCGTACCTTCGTACTCCTCCGTTACGCTTTGGGAGGAGACCGCCCCAGTCAAACTGCCTACCATGCACTGTCCCCGACCCGGATCACGGGCCAAGGTTAGAACCTCAAACAAACCAGGGTGGTATTTCAAGGACGGCTCCACCGAAACTAGCGTTCCGGTTTCATAGCCTCCCACCTATCCTACACAGATCGGTTCAAAGTCCAATGCAAAGCTACAGTAAAGGTTCATGGGGTCTTTCCGTCTAGCCGCGGGTAGATTGCATCATCACAAACACTTCAACTTCGCTGAGTCTCGGGAGGAGACAGTGTGGCCATCGTTACGCCATTCGTGCAGGTCGGAACTTACCCGACAAGGAATTTCGCTACCTTAGGACCGTTATAGTTACGGCCGCCGTTTACCGGGACTTCAATCAAGAGCTTGCACCCCATCATTTAATCTTCCGGCACCGGGCAGGCGTCACACCCTATACGTCCACTTTCGTGTTTGCAGAGTGCTGTGTTTTTATTAAACAGTCGCAGCCACCAGTTTATTGCAACCCCTTCACCCTTTGCCCGCAGGGGCATCAAGCTACAAGGGCGTACCTTATCCCGAAGTTACGGTACCAATTTGCCGAGTTCCTTCTCCCGAGTTCTCTCAAGCGCCTTAGAATACTCATCTCGCCCACCTGTGTCGGTTTGCGGTACGGTCATCGTTAGACTGAAGCTTAGAGGCTTTTCTTGGAACCACTTCCAATTGCTTCGCTCCCTAAGGAGCTCGCGCCACACCCTTGAATTCCGCGCCCGGATTTGCCTAAGCGCCTTCTCCAATGCAGCGACCGGGACTTCCAACACCCGGACAACCTTCCGCGATCCGTCCCCCCATCGCATCTAACAATGGTGCAGGAATATTGACCTGCTTCCCATCAGCTACGCATTTCTGCCTCGCCTTAGGGGCCGACTCACCCTACGCCGATGAACGTTGCGTAGGAAACCTTGGGCTTACGGCGAGGGGGCCTTTCACCCCCTTTATCGCTACTCATGTCAGCATTCGCACTTCTGATACCTCCAGCATCCCTTCCGAGACACCTTCGCAGGCTTACAGAACGCTCTCCTACCATGCGTGCAAAGCACGCATCCGCAGCTTCGGTATATAGCTTAGCCCCGTTACATCTTCCGCGCAGGACGACTCGATCAGTGAGCTATTACGCTTTCTTTAAAGGGTGGCTGCTTCTAAGCCAACCTCCTGACTGTTTTAGCCTTCCCACTTCGTTTCCCACTTAGCTATATTTGGGGACCTTAGCTGGCGGTCTGGGTTGTTTCCCTCTTGACACCGGACGTTAGCACCCGATGTCTGTCTCCCGTGATTGCACTCTTCGGTATTCGGAGTTTGCTATGGCGGGGTAATCTGCAATAGACCCCCCAACCATGACAGTGCTCTACCCCCGAAGGTGAGACACGAGGCACTACCTAAATAGTTTTCGGAGAGAACCAGCTATTTCCAAGTTTGTTTAGCCTTTCACCCCTATCCACAGCTCATCCCCTAACTTTTCAACGTTAGTGGGTTCGGACCTCCAGTACGTGTTACCGCACCTTCATCCTGGCCATGGATAGATCACTTGGTTTCGGGTCTACGCCCAGCAACTGAACGCCCTATTCGGACTCGCTTTCGCTACGCCTGCCCTATACGGTTAAGCTTGCTACTGAACGTAAGTCGCTGACCCATTATACAAAAGGTACGCCGTCACCCCTTACGAGGCTCCGACTGTTTGTATGCATGCGGTTTCAGGATCTATTTCACTCCCCTCCCGGGGTTCTTTTCGCCTTTCCCTCACGGTACTGGTTCACTATCGGTCGATCACGAGTATTTAGCCTTGGAGGATGGTCCCCCCATCTTCAGACAGGATTTCACGTGTCCCGCCCTACTTGTCGTACACCTAGTTCTTTCATACTGTTTTCGCCTACAGGGCTATCACCTGCTATGGCCGCACTTTCCAGAGCGTTCGGCTAACAATACAAATAAAGAGTACAAGGCTCATCCCATTTCGCTCGCCACTACTTTGGGAATCTCGGTTGATTTCTTTTCCTGCGGTTACTTAGATGTTTCAGTTCACCGCGTTCGCTTCGCATGGCCTATGTATTCAGCCATGGATACTCCAAAAGGAGTGGGTTTCCCCATTCGGACATCTACGGATCAAAGCTTGTTTGCCAGCTCCCCGTAGCTTTTCGCAGGCTACCGCGTCCTTCATCGCCTGTGATCGCCAAGGCATCCACCACATGCACTTGTTCGCTTGACCCTATAACGAGTCTGTCTCTCCGACAGTCGTTACAGGTTGAGTTTTCGCGTTGTGCCGTATTCCAATTGAGTCAAACATAGAGTTCGAATCATCTTGAGATACATCGATACAATCACAACCCGGATAGTTTTCACGTCCATCTCAAGACGCTTCCGCTATCCAAATTACTTACTTCTTCCAGATTGTTAAAGAACGACAGCCGATACGTACTACGTATCACTCTGACTGGCTCAATCGCCAATGGCAAATGCTCGTCTCACACGTCACTTACGTGTGATCCAAACGCTTCCCGTTGAAGATTGGTGGAGGCAGACGGGATCGAACCGACGACCCCCTGCTTGCAAAGCAGGTGCTCTCCCAGCTGAGCTATGCCCCCATGAGTACAGATTCCTCAGGTACTACCGCCAGACAAGACATTGGTGGGTCTGGTTGGATTCGAACCAACGACCCCCGCCTTATCAAGACGGTGCTCTAACCGACTGAGCTACAGACCCCTGAGTCTGTCTTTAATTTACAGCCGATAAGCGTGAGCGCTCAACTTTGCGAGATAGCTCTAGAAAGGAGGTGATCCAGCCGCACCTTCCGATACGGCTACCTTGTTACGACTTCACCCCAGTCATGAATCCTACCGTGGTGACCGTCCTCCTTGCGGTTAGACTAGCCACTTCTGGTAAAACCCACTCCCATGGTGTGACGGGCGGTGTGTACAAGACCCGGGAACGTATTCACCGCGGCATGCTGATCCGCGATTACTAGCGATTCCAGCTTCATGCACTCGAGTTGCAGAGTGCAATCCGGACTACGATCGGTTTTCTGGGATTAGCTCCCCCTCGCGGGTTGGCAACCCTCTGTTCCGACCATTGTATGACGTGTGAAGCCCTACCCATAAGGGCCATGAGGACTTGACGTCATCCCCACCTTCCTCCGGTTTGTCACCGGCAGTCTCCTTAGAGTGCTCTTGCGTAGCAACTAAGGACAAGGGTTGCGCTCGTTGCGGGACTTAACCCAACATCTCACGACACGAGCTGACGACAGCCATGCAGCACCTGTGTATCGGTTCTCTTTCGAGCACTCCCACCTCTCAGCGGGATTCCGACCATGTCAAGGGTAGGTAAGGTTTTTCGCGTTGCATCGAATTAATCCACATCATCCACCGCTTGTGCGGGTCCCCGTCAATTCCTTTGAGTTTTAATCTTGCGACCGTACTCCCCAGGCGGTCAACTTCACGCGTTAGCTACGTTACTAAGGAAATGAATCCCCAACAACTAGTTGACATCGTTTAGGGCGTGGACTACCAGGGTATCTAATCCTGTTTGCTCCCCACGCTTTCGTGCATGAGCGTCAGTATTGGCCCAGGGGGCTGCCTTCGCCATCGGTATTCCTCCACATCTCTACGCATTTCACTGCTACACGTGGAATTCTACCCCCCTCTGCCATACTCTAGCCTGCCAGTCACCAATGCAGTTCCCAGGTTGAGCCCGGGGATTTCACATCGGTCTTAGCAAACCGCCTGCGCACGCTTTACGCCCAGTAATTCCGATTAACGCTCGCACCCTACGTATTACCGCGGCTGCTGGCACGTAGTTAGCCGGTGCTTATTCTTCCGGTACCGTCATCCCCCGACTGTATTAGAGCCAAGGATTTCTTTCCGGACAAAAGTGCTTTACAACCCGAAGGCCTTCTTCACACACGCGGCATTGCTGGATCAGGCTTTCGCCCATTGTCCAAAATTCCCCACTGCTGCCTCCCGTAGGAGTCTGGGCCGTGTCTCAGTCCCAGTGTGGCTGGTCGTCCTCTCAGACCAGCTACTGATCGTCGCCTTGGTAGGCCTTTACCCCACCAACTAGCTAATCAGCCATCGGCCAACCCTATAGCGCGAGGCCCGAAGGTCCCCCGCTTTCATCCGTAGATCGTATGCGGTATTAATCCGGCTTTCGCCGGGCTATCCCCCACTACAGGACATGTTCCGATGTATTACTCACCCGTTCGCCACTCGCCACCAGGTGCAAGCACCCGTGCTGCCGTTCGACTTGCATGTGTAAGGCATGCCGCCAGCGTTCAATCTGAGCCAGGATCAAACTCTTCAGTTTAAACCTGTTACTGTTTTCGGTTCGGTTAAGAACCGGTCGCTCACTCAAAGCTGACAGGAATATGAATTGCTTCATAAACCTGACTTACTTTAGTGTGAGACTCTTGATACTTTTGCTATCTGATCCGAGAATCAGCTCGCTTCCATCAAGCGCCCACACTTATCGGCTGTTAATTTTTAAAGAGCAATCTGCGAGAAACTTCGTGTTTCTCAGCAGCGCTGCGTTTTCAGCAGCAGAGAAGCGAGATTATGAACCGTGTTTCGCAGTTCGTCAACAACTTTTTAACTGCTTCGTTGCGACTGCGGGGTTCAACTTCGAGTGCTGCCAGGGCCCGTTACCACCGCACCCCAACCGCACCGCTTCCCTCTCCCGCGCTGCGTTTCCGTTAGCGCGAAAGAGGCGTGATTCTATGCACCCCACGTCGTTCGCGCAAGGGGTTTCGCAAAAAATATAAGGCCCCGCACGCTGCCGCGTGCGGGGCCTTATATAGAAGCGGCCGAACCGTCAGGCCGCGCGCACCTGGCGCGCGACGATCTCCATATAGTGATCGAGATCCGGCGTCGCCTTGCCTTCTTCCTTCGCCGTATCGTCCCAGCGGCGCAGACGCAGCGCGTCCTCCGCAAACGGGCGCTGCAGGAACGCCGCCGTTTCCTCTTCGCTGAAGATACCGCCCTGCAGCGCGAGGCTGCGCACCGAGTCCGGCGACAGGCTCTCGAAGTAGCCGGCGTCCGTGCGGCAAAGGCAGCGCTTCGCGTCGACGTGCAGCCGGATCGGTTCCAGCACCGCGTCGAAAAACAGCGGCCGCAGGAACGGCAGCACGTAATACTGATGCAGGTCGTCGATCCCGCGCGCGCTCGGCGTGTCGCCCTGGCGATTCAGCAGGTGCCCGAGGTCGTGCAGGAACGCCGCCGCGACCAGCGCTTCGCCGGCCCCCGCCTCTTCCGCCAGCAATCCGCTCTGCAGCGCATGCTCGAGCTGGGTCACCGGCTCCCCGCTGTAGGCCACATGGCCATGCTCGCGATACAGCCCGTGGATCTCTTCCACCGTCAATGCCATCCGTTTACTCCCAAGGCAGCGAAAACGTCTTCAGGTTCGTGAAGCTCTTCATCGCCTCCTGAACGCCTTCCTTGTAACCGAGGCCCGAATCCTTGATCCCGCCGAACGGCGACAATTCGATCCGGTATCCGGGCACCTCCCACACATTCACGGTGCCGACGTTCAGCTCGTTCACGAACCGCACGACCGCCGCCGTGCTGTCAGTACAGACACCCGACGACAACCCGAACGCCGTCCCGTTGCTGATCCGGATCGCGTCGTCGATCGTGTCGAACGTCATCACGGGCGACACGGGGCCGAAGGTCTCCTCGCGCACGATCGTCATCGACGGGTCGACGTTGTCGAGCACGGTAGGCGCATACAGCGCGCCACGCCGCACATTGCCGGTCAGCAGGCGTGCGCCCTGCGCGACCGCTTCTCCGACCCGCGCCTCGAACAGCCGCGCCGCCGCCTCGTCGATCACTGTGCCCATTTCGTTCGCGGGATCGAACGGATCGCCGTACTTCCACGCGCGGGTCTTCTCGACGAGCAACTCGGTGAATGCGGGCGCGATCGAGCGCTGCACCAGCATCCGCTTGACGGCCGTGCAGCGCTGGCCCGAATTCCGGTACGAGCCCAGCACCGCCAGCGACGTCGCGCGATCGAGGTCGGCATCTTCGAGCACGATCAGCGGATCGTTGCCGCCCAGTTCCAGCACGATGCGCCGGTAGCCGGCCCGCGCGGCAATCGCTTTGCCGATCGCCACGCCACCGGTAAATGTAATCAGCGACGCATGCGGATGCGTGACGAGTTCGTCCGCGATCTCGCCCGGATCGCCGGTCAGTACCTGCAGCATCGGCTCCGGCAGCCCGGCCTCGTAAAGCAGGTCGGCCAGATAGAACGCCGACAGCGGCACCTTCTCGGACGGCTTCACGATCACGCGGTTGTTGGTCGCGATCGCCGGCGCGATCTTGTGCGCCACCTGGTTCATCGGATGATTGAACGGCGTAATCGCAACGATCACGCCGTCGAGCGGCTGACGCTGCGAGAACACGCGCCGCGCCTTGCCGTGGGGCGTCAGGTCGCACGAGAAACTCTGCGCATCGTCGCGCAACGCCTCGATCGCCGCGAACTTCAATACATCCGCCACGCGACCGATCTCGTAGCGGGAATCCTGCTTCGACAGCCCCGATTCGAGCGTGATCAGGTCGGACGCTTCCTCGGTGCGCTCGCGCAGCAGCGCGGCCGCGCGCTCGAGGATCTGCGAACGCTCGTAGCGCGTGAGCGTCGGCCGGTAGGCCATCGCGTAATCGAACGCGGCGCGTACGTCGTCGACGCTCGCGAGCGGCGCGGTGCCGACCCGCGTGCCCGTATAAGGATCGTCGATGTCGAAGGTGCGCTCGCGCGTCGCGCGCGTGCCGCACCAGCGCAACGCCTCGGCACGAAACTCGGGGTGGTCTTGCCGGGGATGAGCCATCATGTCGCGATCCGGTTCAGCACGAAATCGAACACGTCGAAGTTACGCGGGCGACGCGCGGGATCGTCCTGCTCGATACGGCGATTGAACAGCAGCGGCACTTCCTGCTCCGACACGCCGCCATGCGAACGCAGCGGCACCGTGAGCCCCGACAGATCGTGTTCCCGCTCGCGCGTGCCGAGCGTCATGTCGCGACGGCCGATCACGACGAGGTCGCCAATCCGGTCGGCCGGCAATTCGAAGCGTGCGGCGGCTTCCGCGTTGTCGAGCACGAGTTCGACGCCGTCGAGGCCGCCGACGCGCCACATCGCCTCGGCCCGGTCGACGCCCGGCGCCAGGTAGAGGGTTGCAAACGAGCCGAGCGCGCCGTGGTGCACGACGTACGGATCGGTGATCGGCAGGATCACGCGTGCAGACTGCGCGCCGTACCAGCCGTCGAACGCATCCTGCAGATAGATCACGTTCGGCCGGCCCGTCGCGGGGTCGTGCTTCGCGTTCATCCCGTGATCGGCCGTGAGCCCGATCGCCCAGCCGAGCGCGTCGAGCTGCGCGAGGTAGCCGTCCATCATCGCGTAGAACGCGTTCGCGCCGGCACTGCCGGGCTCGCACTTGTGCTGCACGTAGTCGGTGGTCGACAGGTACATCAGGTCGACCTGACGTGTCTGCGCGAGCCGCACGCCGGCCGCGAACACGAATTCGGACAACGCCGCGCTATAGACGTCCGGCGACGGCAGGCCGACCCAGTCGAGCACGTCGACGATGCCGTTTTCCGCGAGATTCGCCTGCGCGGCCTTCTCGGCGGAAAAGCAGACGCCGTTCAGTTGCCAGCCGAGCAGCCGGCGCAGCTTGTCCTTCGCCGTCACGACGGCCACCTTCGCGCCGGCGTCGGACGCCGCCGCGAGCAGCGTGCCGGCCCGCAGATAGGCCGGGTCGTTCATCATGACTTCGGCGCCGCGCCCGCCGTCGGCGGCCGCGTCCCAGAAGTAGTTGCCGCAGATCCCGTGGACCGACGGCGGCACGCCGCAGACGATCGACAGGTTGTTCGGGTTGGTGAAGGTCGGCACGACGCAATCGGCGCGCCACGCCGTGCCTTCCGCGATCATCCGGCCGATGAACGGCGCGACGCCCGCTTCCACCGCACGTTCGAGATACGCGTACTCGCAGCCGTCGACGCAGACGACGACGGTCGGCTCGACCGGCAGCCGGTAGCGCCGGCCGTTGACGTCGACCGAGCGTCCCGCGAGATCCGTCGAGACCTTGCCCGGTGCGGGGTGCTCGCCGGGCAGCCGCATGGCGAACGCGGCGTTCATGATGCCACCCGCTTGCCGCGCGGCACACGCGCGGCGATCAGCAGCAGCGCGGCGAGCGACGCGCCGAGCATCAGCAGCGACAGCGCCGACGCCGGCAGGTAATAACCGCGCTCCACCTGGCCGATCACGACGATCGGCACGGTCGCGAAGCCGGGCGGATAAACCGTCAGCGTCGCGCCGAGCTCGCCGAGCGACAGCGCGAAACCGAGCGCGAGGCTCGCACGCAGCGCCGGCACGAGCTGCGGCAGCAGCACGCGGCGCAGCACCATCGCGGGCGGCGCACCGAGGCTGGCCGCGGCTTCGCGCAGCACGGTCAGTTCCGGACGCAGCGCGGCGGCCGCGCAGCGATAGCAGAACGGCAGAATCAGCGCGAGCTGCACGAACACGACGATCGCCGCGGAGCTCGACAGGTCGATCGGCTTCTGGTGATACGCGATCAGCACCGCGAGCCCGAGCACGACACTCGGCACGCCGTTCGGCACCATCACGAGCGCATCGACGACCGCGCCGAGGCCGCGCCGGTCGCGCCCTTCGAGCGCGAGCGCGAGCCACAGCCCGAGGATCGTGCCGACCGCCGACACGCCGAAGCCGATTTCGAGGCTCGTCAGCAGCGCGTCGTATTCCGGCGACCCGAGCCGCTCGAACCAGCGCAGGCTGTAGCCGGCCGGCAAGATCGTGCCCGACCATTGCGTCGACACGCTCGACAGCGCGACGACGACGACGGGCAGCACGAACAGCCAGAAACACGCGAACGCGGCCAGCGCGAGCGCGATGCGCGACGCATGCTTGAGCAGCGTGTCGCTCCAGCCGATCTGGTGGCGCGGCACGGCCGGCCCGATACGGAATTCAGCGGACATCGTTCCCTCCCGTCGCACGCCGGTTCACCCGGCGATAAACCGTATAGAGCGCCAGCGACAGTGCCAGCATCACGACCGCGCCGGCCGATGCGGTCGGCAGATCGAGATCGACGGTCGCGCTGCTGTAGATCGCGACCGGCAGCGTCACGAGCCGCGCGCTGCCGAGCACGAGCAGAATCCCGAACTCGTTCAGCGTCAGCAGGAAACACAGCACGGTGCCGGCAGCGATGCCCGGCCACGCGATCGGCAGCACGACGCGGCGCGCGAGCATCCAGCCGGGCGCGCCGAGACTGCGCGCGGCTTCGATCAGGCGCAGGTCGAGCGTCGCGAACGACGCGAGCGTCGGCCGCACGACGAACGGCGTATAGAACACCGTCTGCGCGAGAATCACGCCGCCGATCCCGAACAGGAAATCGAGCGGCGGATTCTCGAGATGGAACAGGTGCTGCAGCGCGATGCTGATCGACCCTTGCGAGCCGTACAGGAAGATCAGCGTGAACGCGACGAGGAACGACGGAAACGCGACGTACAGTTCCAGGAAGCGCGTGACGAGCGACGCGCCCGGAAACGGCCTGAAGAACAGCAGCGCGGCCAGCAGCACGCCCAGCACCGATGCGGTGCCGGCGCTCGCGAACAGCACGCCGAGCGTCGTCAGCAGCACGTTGCGCGTGTCGGGGTTGCCGAAGAAGGTCCGGTACGCGTCAAAACTCAGCCCGTGATCGCCCGACACGCTCAGCAGCACGAGCCGCACCAGCGGATAGACGACGAGCGGGCCCAGCACGACGATCGCGAGCGCGACCAGGTGCAGGTCGCCCATGCGCTTGCGGCGCCGCGCGACGGCCGCGTGCGCGGCGGCCGACGCGAGCACGTGCGGCGGCAGGCCGGCTTCAGGGCTCGATAAGGACGACATCGTCTGCCTCGTAATGCAGGGAAACACGCGCACCGCGCTCGGGGGCCGCGCCGCGGCCGCGTTGCATCGTGACGCGCACGGGTTCGTCGGGCGCCGCGTCGATCACGACTGCAATCGACAGGTCCGCGCCCTGCCATTCGACGGACGACACGGTGCCGTGCAGGCCGCCCGCCGCGGGCGGCATCACGGTCAGGCGCTCGGGGCGCACGCATGCGACCTTGCCACGCACTTCGTGACGCGGATCGCCGAGCGGGAAGATCACATGCGGCGGCAGCAGGTTCGCCGGGCCGAGATAGCGTGCGACGTAGCCGTCCTGCGGCGCGTCGTACAACTGCTGCGGCGTGCCGAGCTGCGCGATGTGGCCGTCGCGCATCAGCAGCGCACGGTCGGACAGCACGAGCGCGTCGTCGCGGTCGTGCGTCACGCAGACGACGGTCAGGTTCGGCAGGCGCTCGTGCAGTGCCTTCAGTTCGCTGCGCACCGACGCGCGCAGGTTGGCGTCGAGCGCCGACAGCGGCTCGTCGAGCAGCAGCACGTCCGGCTCGATCACGAGCGCGCGGGCCAGCGCCACGCGCTGCTGCATCCCGCCCGACAGTTGCGCGGGCAGGTGATGGCCCGCATCGCCGAGCTGCACGAGCTTCAGCGCGTCGGCGACGCGGCGCGTCACTTCCGACGACGCCATGCCGCGCGCGCGCAGCCCGAATGCGACGTTCTCGAACACCGACAGGTGCGGGAACAGCGCGTAATTCTGGAACAGTAGACCGAGATTGCGCTTGTGCGGCGGCGCATAGGTCAGGTCACGCCCGGCAACGGTCAGCGTGCCGGTCAGGCCGTCGGCCTTCACGAACCCGGCGATGAAGCGCAGCAGCGTGGTCTTGCCGCAGCCGCTCTTGCCGAGCACGGTCAGAAATTCGCCGGCGCCGATCGACAGCGACAGATCTTCCAGCACCGTGCGTGCGCCGTAGCGCACGCTCAGGTGTTCGATCTGCACGCCGCCCGGCGCGCCGGACCGCAGCGTCGCGTGCGGTTCGGCGGCGCCGAATGCGCCGGGATGGGTCAGGGTGGTTTCCACCGGGTTCATCCTCTTGCTCACTAATACAGGCGGCGTGCGCCGATCACTTCGGCTTGACGACGTCGAGCTGCTTGCCCGAGCTGCCGATCACGTCCTTCTTCCAGCGCTCGATCCACACCGGCTTCTTCGCCATGACTTGGGTCCAGTCGACCGGGATCAGCTTCACGCCCGCGATCGCCTTCTTGACCGCCTCGCCGTTCTTGCCCGTCAGCGGCACGTCGGTGCGGCCCGGGATGCCGAACATGTCCGGCACCTTCGACTGCACGTCCGTCGACATCAGGTAGTCGATCAGCTTCTTGCCGACGTCCTGGTTCGGGCCGCTCTTGATCAGGCCGATGCCGTACGGGAGCTGGAACGTGGTCGGCTGGTCGCCGTCCTTCGCGGACAGGAAGATCGGCTTGACGGACAGCGCGCCGTGTTCGGCGTCGTCGAGGTCCATCTGCAGGTCGCCGTTCGCGACGCTGATCTCGTTACGCGACAGCAGCACGTTCAGGTAACCCGTGCCCTTCGTATGGAACTTCACGCTCTGCGACAGCTTCGCGAGGTAGTCGAACGCCTTGTCCTCGCCCATCAGCGACGTCGTCAGGATCAGCACGGCCATCCCGTCGCCGGCGGTCGCCGGGTTCGAGTACGCGACCTTGCCGGCGTAGGCCGGCGACAGCAGGTCGCCGAACGTCTTCGGCTGGTTCTTCACGACGTCCGGGTTGATCGCGAACGAGAAGTAGTTGTTCACGAACGTCGCCCACGTGCCGTCCTCGGCCTTCGCGATGGCCGGCACGTTCTTGTAGTTCACGCTCTGGTACGGCTGCAGCAGACCCATCTGGCCGGCTTGCTGAATGAACGGCGGCAGCGTGACGATCACGTCGGCCTTCGGGGAATTCTTCTCGATGTTCGCGCGGTTGACGACCTCGCCGCTGCCTGCCGTCACGATGTTGACCTTGACGCCTTCCTTCTTCTCGAAGGCCGGCAGCACATCGCGGTACAGGTTCTCGAGACCGTCCGCCGTATACAGCACGACCGCGTTTGCCGCATGCGCCGGCATCGCGGCACCTTGCAGCAGACCGGCGGCGCAGGCGGCCAGCGCGAGCTTGCGGAACGCGCCGGCAGCGGCGCGCGAGGAATTCTGCAGTGTCATCTCACTTCTCCGTAGGCGGAACACCAAATGGCCGGGGGCACGATCCCGGTCCTTTTATCTCCGGGCAGGCCGATCAACGGCCCGCCTCGCTGCCGCGCTGAGCGTGGTTTCGCGCGGCAACCGAAGGATCACAGCGTTCGATGACAAAGCCGTGACGAATACCACAATTTCCAAAAAATGACACATTTTGCCACTATCATGCAAGTCATTCAGAAATGCCGCCCGGTGTTTTGTTCGACTTCCGCTGGAGAAAAACCATGTCCGACCCGATCCTGCTTACGCCCGGCCCGCTCACCACGTCCGCCACAACCCGCCTCGCAATGCAACATGACTGGGGGTCGTGGGACGCCGCTTTCAACCACTTGACGGCCAGCGTCTGCGCGGACCTCGTCGCCATCGCGCACGGCGGCGACGAGTACGTGTGCGTACCGATGCAGGGCAGCGGCACGTTCTCGGTCGAGGCCGCGCTCGGCACGCTGGTGCCGCGCGACGGCGTCGTGCTCGTGCCCGACAACGGCGCGTATTGCGCGCGCATCCTGAAGATCCTCGGCCGACTCGGCATCGACGCGATCGCGTTGCCGTTCGGCGAGGACACGGCCGTCGACGCGGCAGCGGTCGAAGCCGCGTTCGCCCGCGAGCCGCGCATCACGCACGTCGCACTCGTGCACCTGGAAACAAGCGCCGGGATCCTGAACCCGCTGGATGCGATCGCGGCCGCGTGCCGGCGCCACGGCAAGCGGCTGATCGTCGACGCGATGAGTTCGTTCGGCGCGCTGCCGATCGCGCTGGCCGGCACCGGCATCGCTGCGCTGATCTCGGCGAGCGGCAAATGCCTCGAAGGTGTGCCGGGGATGGGGTTCACGATCGTACGGCGCGACGCGCTCGACGCAAGCGAGGGCAACTCGCGGTCACTCGCGCTCGATCTCTACGATCAGTACGCGTACCTGCGCAAGACGGGCCAATGGCGCTTCACACCGCCGACGCACGTGATCGCCGCGCTGCGCGCCGCGCTCGACCAGTATCTCGCCGAAGGCGGCCAGCCCGCGCGCGGCGCGCGCTATCTGGACAACTGCCGGACGCTGGTCGAATCGATGCGCGCGCTCGGCTTCGCGCCGTTCCTCGACGCGAGCGTGCAGGCGCCGGTGATCGTCACGTTCCACGCGCCCGATCATCCGGCCTACGATTTCCGCCGCTTCTACGACGCGGTGCGCGACGCGGGTTTCATCCTGTATCCGGGCAAGCTCACGCAGCTCGAGACGTTCCGCGTCGGCTGCATCGGCGCGATCGATGCCGACGATATCCGGCGCGCGGTGGCGGCGATCGCGCAGGCGGTCGAATCGCTCGGCATCGCCGTGCAGCGCGCGTAACGCGCACGCAAACCGGCACTCCGGCCGGTGCACCAACAAAAAAGCCCGGCGGCCAACCGGCCGCCGGGCGAACGCACGAAATGTGCGTGGAGCCGGTGCTTACAGCTCGATCCGCTTGATGTCGCCGACGACGAAGATGTACGACAGCGCACCGACCAGCGCGATCACGCCGATGAACACGAGCGCGCCGACGAACGACCCGGTCGACGCGACGATGAAGCCGACGACGAGCGGCGTGACGATCCCCGCGAGGTTCGCCGCGAAGTTGAAGATGCCGCCGGTCACGCCGAGCAGGCCGTCCGGCGCGATGTCCGACACGAGCGTCCAGCCGAGCGCGGCCATCCCCTGCGCGAAGAATGCGACCGACATGATTGCGATCACGGCCTCGTTGCTCTTCACGTAGTTCGCGAGAATGATCGTCGATGCGAGCAGCAGGCCCGCGATGATCGGCAGCTTGCGCGCGAGGTTCGCGGATTTGCCGCGACGCAGCAGCCAGTCGGAGAAGATCCCACCGAACATCACGCCGACCGACGCGGCGATGAACGGCATCACCGCGAAGAAGCCGATCTTCAGCCAGCCCATGTGGCGCTCGGTCGCGAGGTAGGTCGGGAACCAGGTCAGGAAGAACACGAGCGTCGAGTTGCCGGCGAACTGGCCGAGGCAGATGCCCGCGAGCTGGCGCTTCTTCAGCAACTGGCCGGCCATCGCCCAGCTGAATTTCTTCTGCTCGCCCTTGCCGCCTTTGTCGCCGTCCTTGCGCGCACCGTGCACGAGACCGCCGCCCGCCTCGATATACGCCAGCTCTTCCGAGTTGGCGCCCGGATGGTTGCGCGGCTCGTGATAGAACTTCCACCAGACCAGGCCGAACGCGATACCGATCGTGCCGACGACCCAGAACAGCGAGCGCCAGCCGAACGCGCCCATCAGCGCGAACAGCACGGGGCTGAAGAACGCAAGGCCGATGTACTCGCCGACGGTATAGGTGCCGGTCGCCATCGCGCGCTCGTTCTGCGGGAACCAGGTCGCGACGACGCGGCTGTTGGTCGGGAAGCACGGCGCCTCCGTCACGCCAAGGCCGAGCCGGCATGCGAACAGCGTCGCGATGCCCGGCACGAAGCCCTGCAGGAACGTGCACAGCGACCACAGCGTCATCGACCAGTAATAGGTGACCTTGCTGCCGAAGCGGTCGAGGAACAGGCCGCCGGGCACCTGCATCGCGACGTACGTCCACGAGAACGCGGAGAACATGATGCCCATCACGGCCGCGTTGATGCCGAGCTCCTTGGTGAGCTGCGGCGCAGCCACTCCCAGCACGGTGCGGTCGAGATAGTTGATCATCGTGCCGATCGCGAGCAGCGCGAGAATCTTGTAGCGCGCCGAAGTGCGCCGGACCGTGCCGGCGGCGGGCGCCGACGCGGCGCTCGTGTGGGTGGTGTGCTGCATGGTCGTCTCCTGGTCTCTCTTTATGGAATGGGATCAGCGCGCGACGAGCGACTGAAAGTGATCGAACATCCGCTCGGCGTCGGGCGTGCGTCCGGTGAAGATCTCGAACGCGTCGACGGCCTGGTACACCGCCATCCCGCCGCCCGGCAACGTGGCGCAGCCGGCCGCGCGCGCGGCATGGATCAGTTCGGTTTCGAGCGGGAAATACACGATGTCGGCCACCCACATGCCCGCGTGGAGCAGTTCGGCCGGCAGCGGCAGGCCCGGGTGCTTGACCATGCCGGTCGGCGTCGCGTGGATCAGGCCCGTCGCGGCCTGCATCGCGGCCGCGAGATCGCCGCCCTGCACGACCCGTGCCGCGGGGAAACGCTGCTGGAGTTCGGCCGCGAGCGCGGTGGCACGCGTGCCGTCGACATCGAAAATCGTCAGTTCGGCCGCGCCCATCTGCAGCGCCGCATGGGCAACGGCCGCGCCCGCGCCGCCCGCGCCGAGCTGGACGACATGCTCGAGCGACGCGCCGGGCAACCCGCGACGGAACGATTTCGCGAAGCCCGACCAGTCGGTGTTGTGGCCAATCCGCTTGCCGTCCTTGAACAGCACGGTGTTCACCGCACCGAGCGCGCGGGCATCGTCCGACAGTTCGTCGAGGTGTTCGATCACGCGCTGCTTGCACGGGTGCGTGATGTTGAGCCCGGAGTAGCCCATCCGCTGCGCGGCATCGAGCAACTGCGGCAGCGCATCGACGGTCACGCCGAGCGCGTCGAGATCGAGGCGCCGATAGACATAGCCGAAGCCCTGGCGAAATCCTTCTTCCTCGTGCATCGCGGGCGACAGCGAACCGCCGATGCCCTGGCCGATCAGGCCGATCAGAAACGACGGGCGGCTCATCGCGCGGCTCCCTGCGCAAACAGGGTCGACAGACGCTGCAGCGCGAACACGTAGCCTTCGGTGCCGCAGCCGCAGATCACGGCTTCGGCGACCGCCGACACATAGGAATGGTGGCGAAACGCCTCGCGGCGATGCACGTTCGAGATATGCACTTCGATCACCGGCTTCGCGATCGCGGACAGCGCATCGGCCAGCGCCACCGACGTATGCGTATAGGCGGCCGGGTTGATCACGATGCCGTGCGTGTCGTGACGCGCGGCATGCAGCCAGTCGATCAACTGGTGCTCGGCGTTCGACTGGCGGAAATCGATCTCCAGCCCAAGCCCTTCGGCGGCCGTGCGGCAGCGCTGCTCGACGTCGGCGAGCGTTTCCGCGCCATAGATATGCGGCTCGCGCGTGCCCAGCAGATTGAGGTTCGGGCCGTTCAGCACCAGCACCTTGTGCTTGCTCATGGTGTTTCTGCTCCTAAAACGGGGGCGAATCGCTAGTCGATTTCGCCCCCTGACGTCAAGATTTGGCGCTAGTGTGCGCTTGCGCAAGCGCAATGTCTTTTCGGGTTTTCGCTAATTTGTACCACCTAGTTAGTTTGTATAATCCGTCTCACTCACCCAGTAAATTCGGGATATGGCGCGCGCCCGGAATTCAACGACTGGTTCATTCAGGGCCGGTTCGACCGACGCCATGCCCCGCTCATCCGCAGGATTCGCCCCATGAAGCGCTCGATCGCCACCGTGTCACTGTCCGGCACGCTCGCCGAGAAACTCGCCGCCATCCAGGCCGCGGGTTTCGACGGCGTCGAAATCTTCGAAAACGACCTCGTCTACTTCGACGGATCCCCGGCCGACGTCCGGCGCATGGCCGCCGATCTCGGTCTCGACATCGTGCTGTTCCAGCCGTTTCGCGACTTCGAGGGCGTGAGCGCGGCCCAGCTCGCACGCAACCTCGATCGCATCAAGCGCAAGTTCGACGTGATGCACGCGCTCGGCACCGACCGCATCCTCGTCTGCAGCAACGTGTCGGCCGACACGATCGCGGACGACGGGCTGCTGGTCGACCAGCTCGGCGCGCTCGCGGAAGCCGCGCGGCAGGCCGGCGTGGTCGCCGCGTACGAAGCGCTCGCGTGGGGCCGCGTCGTGAACCGGTACGGCCATGCGTGGAAGCTCGTGAATGCCGTGAACAGCCCGCATCTCGGCCTTGCGCTCGACAGCTTCCACACGCTGTCGCTCGACGATTCGCCGGACGCGATCGCCGACATTCCCGGCGACCGGATCGCGTTCGTGCAGATCGCCGACGCGCCGAAGCTCGCGATGGACGTGCTGGAATGGAGCCGCCACTACCGCTCGTTCCCGGGCCAGGGCGACTTCGACCTCGCGCGCTTCACCGCGCGCGTGATCGAGTCGGGTTACACGGGGCCGCTGTCGCTCGAGATCTTCAACGACGGTTTCCGCGCGGCGCCGACCGCGATCACGGCCGCCGACGGTCATCGCTCGCTGCTCTACCTGGAAGACCTGACGCGCGAGCGGCTCGCGCAGGAGGGCCGTGCGCCGGCCGCCGGCCAGCCGCTTTTCGCGCCGCCGGCGCCGCCCGCACACGTCGGGTTCCAGTTCATCGAATTCGCGGTCGACGCCCACGCGGCGGCGACCGTCGGCGAATGGCTCGGCAGGATGCGCTTCCGGCTCGCCGGCCGGCATCGCTCGAAAGACGTGACGCTGTTCCAGCACGGCGCGGCGTCGATCGTGCTGAACGCGGAGCGCGACTCGTTCGCCGACGCGTTCTTCCAGCAGCACGGGCTGTCGCTGTGTGCGTCGGCGTTCCGCGTCGACGATGCGAAAGTGGCGTTCGAACGCGCGGCCGGCTTCGGCTACGTGCCGTTCTCCGGGCGTGTCGGGCCGAACGAGCGCGTGCTGCCGGGCGTGCAGGCGCCGGACGGCAGCCTCGAGTATTTCGTCGACGAAACGCCGAACGCGCCGACGCTGTATGAATCGGATTTCGTGCTGACCGACATCGACGGCCCGAGCGAAGTCGGCCCGCTGACGGGCATCGACCACGTGTGCCTCGCGCTGCCGGCCGACGCGCTCGACACGTGGATCCTGTTCTTCAAGACGGCATTCGGCTTCGAGGCCGAGCGCAGCTGGCTCGTGCCCGACCCGTACGGGCTGATGCGCAGCCGCGCGGTGCGCAGCGCCGACGGTTCGGTGCGGATCGCGCTGAACGCGTCGGTCGACCGTCACACGGCCGTCGCCGAATCGCTCGACCGTTACCACGGCACGGGGCTGAACCACGTCGCGTTCCGCACCGACGACATCGTGAAGACGATCGCCGCGTTCGCGGCCGACGGCGTGCCGTTCCTGCGCATTCCGGCCAACTACTACGACGATCTCGCCGCGCGCTACGCGCTGTCGGACGAACTGATCGACACGCTGAGCGCGCATCACCTGCTTTATGACCGCGACGAGCACGGCGGCGAATTCCTGCACGCGTATACGGAACTGGTCGACAACCGCTTCTCGCTCGAGATCGTCGAGCGGCGCGGTGGATACGACGGCTACGGCGCGACGAACGCGGCCGTGCGGCTGGCCGCGCAGGCGCAGCGCAGGAAATAAGGGAAGGACGCGAAGCGGGAGGTTGGGGGCGGGATCACATGGCGGCCCGAAGTTCGACGCTCGCGGCCGGCTCAAAGGGCCACACCAGACGCGCACCATCGTGGTGAATCGAGCGGCTGCGAACCAGCCCGCGCGGCTGCCCGCGATCGGGCCGGGAGCCGCGCTCCGTATGACGTTACATACGGTAACCCGTACCGCAGCGCAGCATCCCGTCGCCGGCTACGGTTTTAAGAATCGCTTAAGTCTTCGTGGGCACCATCCGCAACCAGTACCCGATGGTTATCTCGAAAAGGAGGAAAGCGATGAGCGCCGTAGAAGCACCCGCGGGCCGCCAGGCCGCGCCCCCTGTAAAGAAGACGATGCTGCGCCGCCTGCTCAGTCATCATGAAATCGCGACACTGCTGGTGCTGCTGCATGCACCGATCGGCGCGAACGCCAAACCCGAACTGCCTGCGCTGCAGGAAGCCGGCCTCATCGAGATGGTCAAGCTCGACCCCGATACGGCACCGAGCTTCCGCTTGACCGAAAACGGCACGGCCGTCCTGAAAGGGCTCGGCTACCGCTGAGCCGCCGCTGTTCCCAGCTGTTCCACCACTTTCCCGCCGTTTTAAGCCCCACCCCGTTCATGCGCCGCGTCGGCTTCGCCGGCCGGCATCTCACCCCGCCCGCTCCTGCAGCATCAACCGGTATTCCGTCGGCGTCACGCCGACCGTCGCCTTGAACTGGCGCGTGAACGCGCTGTGATCCGTATAACCGCATAGCGCCGCGACGTCGGTCACCTTGTCGTGCGTGATCAGCAACGCGGTGGCCGCATCGAGCCGCGTCTTCAGCAGCACCTGGCGCGGCGTCAGGTGAAACACCTTGTGGAAGTAGCGTTCGAGCTGCGCGACCGACATCCCGGCCATCTGCGCGAGCTGCTTCAGGTTCAGCGGCTGCACGTAGTGATCCTGGATGTGCTGGACCACGTCGGCGAGCCTGCTGTACGCCGGGTGCGATCCCTCGTGCGCCTTCAGGTCGCGCGAGATGCCCGCGAGGCCGACCACCTTGCCCGCGGCGTCGCGCAGCGGCTCCTTGCAGGTCAGGCACCAGCCCGGCAGGCGACCCGGATACAGGTGCAGCTCGAGCTGGTCCATCAGCTGCTGGCCGGCATTGATCGTCGCCATGTCCTGCTCGAAATAGCTGCGGCCGAAACGGCGCGGAAACACTTCGTCGGTCGTCTTGCCGAGCAGGTCGCGCTTGTCCTTGTAGCCGCAACGCATCGCCAGCGTGCGATTGACGAGCGCGTAGCGGCCGTTCGCATCCTTCACGAAGAACGCGACGTCGGGCAGCGCATCGAACACCGGTTCGAGCAGGCGGAAGTGCGCGAGCATCGCGCCGAGATCGGCGTTGTCGGGCTGGTAGCGCAACGTGTCGGACAGGCTCATGGGCGGTACGGCAAGCAAGGTCGTCATCCCGGCAACCGCGTAGCGAGTGGCAGATGGCGTCGATTATAGGAGCGCCCCGTCAAACGCGTCGCGCCGATCGCGGGGCAGGCAAGCGTGCGGTGGCCGGCCGCATCGCGTTTGCCGATCGGCCGGCATCGGCCGGTGAAATACGTTGTGTGCGCAACCACTTCGATGCGCGTGCGCGGCCGGCAGTGATTCCGCTTCCGCCGCTGCCGGCGTACCGCGCCGACGCGCCGGCAACGCGCACCCGAATCCGTCATCCTAAAAATGCCGACGTACCGCGTCTTGGCGCGTTTGCGCATTCGGCGTGACGATTTCGGCATATATCAGGGTTATCGACGATATGCCGATATCGTCGCCGGCCGCGCACCGAACGCGCAAGACGCGCGCATTTTCGCTATCTAGACTTCGCTTCACGGTGACGAGACGACATCACGCCGCTGCCGCAATCGGCGCGCACGGCCCGCCGCACCAGCCAGCGCGCACGCCGATTCCGGCACAGCCCGGGCTGCACGCGGCGAGCACGCACGGCCTTCGCATCGGCCTGCCGACCGAACCGTCTCGCCCGGTTTACCGGCGCCGGCCCGCAAGCCGGCGGCGGCCCAACCACGCCATCAAGGGGAAGTGAAAGTGAAGCTGAAGGTATCGCACGTCGCGCTGGCCGCTGCCTGCGCACTGTCGGGCGCGCACGCCATCGCCGCCGACGTCGTCAAGATCGGTTTCGCCGCACCGCTGACCGGCCCGCAATCGAACTACGGCACGGACATGCAGAAGGGCGTGCAACTCGCGATCGCCGACTTCAACGCGACGCGTCCGACGATCGGCGGCAAGCCCGTCACGTTCCAGCTCGACTCGCAGGACGACCAGGCCGACCCGCGCACGGGCACGACCGTCGCGCAGCGACTGATCGACGACAACGTCCGCGGGGTCATCGGCCACTTCAACTCGGGCACCAGCATTCCGGCGTCCGACCTGTACGATCGCGCGGGGCTGCCGCAGATCTCGATGGCGACGTCGCCGCAATACACGGCGCGCGGCTACAAGACGACTTACCGGCTCCTGACGAGCGACGCGCAAGCGGGCCGCATCGTCGGCACGTACGCGGTGAAGACGCTGCGCTTCAAGCGCATCGCGATCATCGACGACCGCACGGCCTACGGCCAGGGCATCGCCGATGAATTCGCGAAGGCTGTCGAGGCAGCGGGCGGCACGATCGTCAAGCGCGACTTCACGAACGACAAGGCGCTCGACTTCTCCGCGATCCTGACCAACCTGAAGGGCGTCAATCCGGACGCGATCTTCTACGGCGGCGGCGACGCGCAATCGTCGCCGATGATCCGCAAGATGCGCCAGCTCGGGATGAAGTCGGCATTCGTGACGGGCGAGATGTCGCGCTCGCCGACGTTCCTGAAGGTCGGCGGCGAAGCGGCCGAAGGCGCGATCGTCTACATGGGCGGGCTGCCGAAGGAAAAGATGCCGGGCTTCGCCGGCTACGCGGCACGCTACAAGGCGCGCTTCAACGAAGACGTGATCACGTACTCGCCGTACTCGTATGACGGCACGATCGCGCTGCTCACCGCGATGAAGGACGCGAACTCGACCGACCCGAAGGTCTATACGCCGTATCTCGGCAAGGTGTCGATCAAGGGCGTGTCGGCCCCCAGCATCGCATACGACACGAAGGGCGACCTGAAGGATGCACCGGTGACGATCTACAAGGTCGAGCACGGCGCGTTCAAGCCGGTCGATACGATCGCCGGCAACTGATCCGACTCGTACACGAGACCCTGCTCCGCGCGGCGCGCAAGCGGCTTACCGGCCGCCCGCGCCGCGCGCGCTTCAGCTTCATGGTCCGAAGCGTTTCTCGGCGCGCACCCGCGCTCGCGCATTTCGCGCTCCTGTAGAATCCTCCCACCCGCTTTGACGCTTCGTCTCCGCCGCGCCCCATCCCGGTGCGGCGGTGCGTGTTTCGTGCTCCATCCGGCACCCGACACGCTTCGACGATGCAAGCCGCGCCTTGTCAGTCCATGCCGATAGCGGGCCCTGGAGACGCAGCACCGACAACAACATTCGAAAACCGATCGTCCTGACCATGCAAGCTTCCGAATTGAGCGGCGTGCCTCGCGCCGCCGAACGCGCGCTCACGCGCGGCGACTATAAAACCCTTGGCCTTGCCGCACTCGGCGGCGCCCTCGAGTTCTACGACTTCATCATCTTCGTGTTCTTCGCGCCGGCGATAGGACAGCTGTTCTTCCCGCACGACATTCCCGACTGGCTGCGCCAGTTGCAGACGTTCGGCATCTTCGCGGCCGGCTATCTCGCGCGCCCGCTCGGCGGCGTGATCATGGCGCACTTCGGCGACCTGTTCGGTCGCAAGCGGATGTTCACGCTGAGCGTGCTGATGATGTCCGTGCCGACGCTGTTGATGGGCCTGCTGCCGACCTACGACTCGATCGGCATCCTCGCGCCGGTGTTGCTGCTGCTGTTCCGCGTGCTGCAGGGCGCGGCGGTCGGCGGCGAAGTGCCGGGCGCGTGGGTGTTCGTGTCCGAGCATGTGCCGTCGCGCCACATCGGTTATGCGTGCGGCACGCTGACCGCGGGCCTCACGGCCGGCATCCTGCTCGGCTCGCTCGTCGCAGCGGGCATCAACAGCCGCTACTCGGCCGCCGAAGTCGGTGCGTTCGCATGGCGCATCCCGTTCCTGCTCGGCGGCCTGTTCGGGCTGTTTTCGGTGTACCTGCGCCGCTGGCTGCATGAAACGCCGGTGTTCGCCGAGATGAAGGCGAAGAAGGCGCTCGCGGCCGAGATTCCGCTGAAGGCCGTGCTGCGCGACCACGGCCGCGCGGTGATCGTGTCGATGCTGCTCACGTGGATGCTGTCGGCCGCGATCGTCGTCGTGATCCTGATGACGCCCGCGCTGCTGCAGAAGCAGTTCCACCTGACGCCCGCGACCACGCTGTTCGCGAACAGCGTCGCGACGCTGTGCCTGACGGCCGGCTGCATCACCGCCGGTTCGCTCGCGGGCTGGATCGGCGCGAAGCGCGTGCTCGGCATCGGCGGCATCGGGCTGGCCGCGTGCTACTACCTGCTGTTCGTGCAGGTCGCGGCCGACGCGTCGACGCTGCCGCTCTACTACGGGATCGCAGGCTTCATGGTCGGCACGATCGGCGCGGTGCCGTTCGTGATGGTCAAGAGCTTCCCGGCCGTCGTGCGCTTCTCGGGCATCTCGTTCTCGTACAACGTCGCGTATGCGATCTTCGGCGGCCTCACGCCGGTGATCGTGTCGCTGATGATGAAATCGAATCCGCTCGCACCGGTCGTGTACGTCGCGGTAATCTGCGTGCTCGGCGCGATCGCCGTGCAGTTCGCGAAGGATGCGAAGGACGTGAAGGGCACGCACTGAACGCCGGCGCGCGCCGCGCCCGTTCCATGAACAAAGGGCCGAATCCCGCGGGATTCGGCCCTTTCTTTTTGCTTCAGCGCAACGGCGTGCGTGCGATCAGCGCAGGCCGCCGTATGACGAACTCGGCCGGCGCAGGCCGTCGATGCTCGCGCCGCCGGCGCCGGTGACGAACAGCAGCAGGAAACCGCCGGCGATCGCGATGTTCTTCCAGAAGTGGATCACCATGTCGTGCTGGACCGCGGCGTCGGTTGCGTCCCAGAAATTGTGCCCGACCATCGCGGTCGCGACCGTATAGAACGCCATCAGCAGCGCGAGCGGCTTCACCTTGTAGCCGACGATCAGCAGCAGGCCGCCGAGCCCTTCGATCGCGACGACGATCGGCCCGATGACCTGCGGATACGGCACGTTCAGCCCGTGCAGGTAACCGACGAAATCGCTGTAGCCGAGCAGCTTCATCACGCCGCCCCACAAGAACAACGCCGCCAGCGCCAGGCGTGCGAAAAAAATGACGCCGGAATCGACGGAACGCGTCATGCCTCTCTCCTCGTATGCAATTCAGCCGGCCGCACGGGGCGCGCCCGGGCGGCTCGGGGCCGCACGGCTCTGCGGGGCCCGCGGCAAATCGGTCAGCATAGAGGGTCTTTCGGCCGTGCCCAAGAAAAAGGTTGTAGCAAATCTTTACACGGCGGCGACCACGCAGCCCGCGGGCGGCGGCACGGAAAATACGCTTAGCCCGCGTCGCTCAACAGCACGCCCTTCTTGAAGATGAAACAGCCGTAGCCGCGCAGCTCGCCGGTGACGATCACCGCGTACGCCTGCTGCGCGCGCTCATAGAACGCGAAACGCTCGATGCCGGTGAGCGGCACCGCACGCCCTTCCGCGCGGTCGATCTCGGCCTGCACCTCGCGCTGCACGGGCGGCACCGCGGCCGCATCGCCGACGACTTCCATCCGCCAGGCAGGCGTGTCGACGAACGTATCGAGCGGCAGCACCGACAGCACCGCACGCGCGACGCGCGCCGAATCGGCGCCGTCGATCCGCAGCGCGCGGCCGACCACCGTGTGCTCCGCGACGGATTCCGCCGGGAAATTCGCGTCGCAGATCGCGATTTCGTCACCGTGGCCCATCGCGCGCAGCGTGTGCAGGATGTCGGCGTGCAGCAGCGGGTCGAGATTTTTCAGCATGTCGGGTGGTCTCCGGGATCAGGAACAAACCGCGTAACGTTACCTGATCCCGGTGGCCGTTGTGCATCCTTCGCTCGGGTCACGACGCCGCGGCCGGCATCTCGTCGATGAAACCCGTGACCGACTTCAGGCGGCCCGACGCGTCGACGGTGCCGAAGTCCGAGCCCTTCACGATCGCCGCGCCGTCGGGGGACACGAGTGCCCACGAGAACCGCAGGTGCTGGCCGAACGCATCGACGTCGGTCGTGCGGCGGAAGCGGAATGCCGGGAATCGCTCCTGCACGGCCGCGATCATCGTGTCGATGCCCGCATGGCCGTCGCCGGCCATCAGCGGATCGCGATAGGCCGCGTCGCTCGCGTAGGTCGCATCGATCAGCGCGCGGCGGCGTGCGACGTCGGGTTCGTTCCATGCGTCGAAGTAGCGGTCGATCAGGTCGGTGTGAACGGACGGGACGGATTGGGCGGTGTTCATGCGAGGCTCCTTGTATCGATGAGGGGACGATGTCGCGGATGTTTCGGGTCCGCGTGCCGCTATCGTCGCCGGCCTCGGGTGGGCGGTCGATTACGTACGAGGTAAGGAAATCGCGCCGGCCGCGTCGAGTACGCACGCCAGCCGTTCGATCTGCCGGACGACGCGCAACTGCGCCGATGCCACCTTCCGCAGCCGCAAAGAAAACGGGCGCCCTCGGGCGCCCGCATCGCATGCCGTCGCGACCGCACGCGTCAGGTCACCGGCGCCGGATTGAACAACGTCAGCGCATTCGCGAGCTTCCATTGCTCGGCCCACGTGCGGCGCTTGCCGCTCGCGACGTCGAGCATCAGCCGGAACAGTTCCCAGCCCGTGTCCTCGATCGTGGCCGCGCCGGTCGCGATCTGCCCGGCGTCGAGATCCATCAGGTCGTGCCAGCGGCGCGCGAGATCGCTGCGCGTCGCGACCTTGATCACCGGCACCTGCGCGAGGCCGTACGGCGTACCGCGGCCGGTCGTGAACACGTGCAGGTTCATCCCCGCCGCGAGCTGCAGCGTGCCGCAGATGAAGTCGCTCGCGGGCGTCGCCGCGTACAGCAGCCCCTTCTGCCGCGCGCGATCGCCGGGACGCACGACGCCAGCGATTGGCGCGCTGCCCGACTTCACGATCGAACCCATCGCCTTCTCGACGATGTTCGACAGGCCGCCCTTCTTGTTGCCGGGTGTCGTGTTCGCGCTGCGGTCGACGCGGCCGCGCTGCAGGTAGCGGTCGTACCAGTCCATCTCGCGAATGATCTCGCGTGCAACCTCCTCGTTCGCCGCGCGCGACGTGAGCTGCGCGACGCCGTCGCGCACTTCGGTCACCTCGGAGAACATGATCGTTGCGCCCGCACGCACGAGCAGGTCGGCCGCGAAGCCGACGGCCGGGTTCGCGGTGAGCCCCGAGAACGCGTCGCTGCCGCCGCACTGCACGCCGACGACGAGATCCGACGCGGGGCACGTTTCGCGGCGGCGGCGGTTCAGCCGCTCGAGATGCGCTTCGGCCATCGTCATGATCGAGTCGATCATCGAGTTGAAGCCGACGTGCGCGGCGTCCTGCAGGCACACGACGCCACCGTTGTCGGTCGCGCCGTCGGCGGCGACCGGAATCGAGCCGGGCGGCAGCAGGCGCTCGGGCTGCAGCTTCTCGCAGCCGAGACTCACGGTCATCACCTCGCCGCCGAAGTTCGGATTCAGGCTGATGTTGCGCAGCGTGCGGATCGGGATGTCGGCGTCGGGCGCATCGATCGCGACGCCGCAGCCGTACGTGTGCTCGAGCCCGACCACGTCGTCGACGTTCGGGTAGCGCGGCAGCAGCTCGGCCTTGATCCGCTTCACGGCATGCTCGACGACGCCCGACACGCACTGCACGGTCGTCGTGATCGCGAGGATGTTGCGCGTGCCGACCGAGCCGTCGGCATTGCGGAAGCCCTCGAACGTATAACCTTCGAGCGGCGGCAGCGGCGGCGCGGCACGCGTCGCGAGCGGCAGGTCGTCGAGCCCCGGCGGTTCGGGCATGCGCATCGTGCGTTCGTTGACCCAGCTGCCGCGCCGCAGGTCGGTCAGCGCATAGCCGATCACCACGTTGTAGCGGACGATCGGGTCGCCGGCCGCGAGGTCGGCAAGCGCGACCTTGTGCCCCTGCGGCACGCCTTCGCACAGCGTCAGCCCGTCGGCGAACGTCGCGCCCTCGGGCAGGCCGCCGTCGTTGACGACGATCGCGACGTTGTCGTCCGGGTGCACGCGGATGTAGAGAGGGGAAGCAGTCATCACAATTCCTGGAAGCTATCGTCCATATCGTTAGTCATCATACGACATTCAACGTTAGCCGGCGATGCTGCGTAAACCCTTATCCGGAAAGACCCTACTATCGAACGGCCAGCAAACCGCTTGCGTCACCTTTCCCCTCGTTGTACGATGACATACAACGACATCGCCAATGTGGCACGTATGCCGTTCCCGACGAACCCAGCACTCGCGCTAGACGGACGACCCCAACCATGACTTCACCGCAAGAACTCAAACAGATCATCTCCCACGGCCTGCTGTCGTTTCCGCTGACGGATTTCGACGTCGACGGCAGCTTCCGCCCGACCACCTATGCCGAGCGCCTGGAATGGCTGGCGCCGTATGGCGCGAGCGCGCTGTTCGCGGCCGGCGGCACCGGTGAATTCTTCTCGCTCACGCAGCGCGAGTATTCGGACGTGATCCGCGTCGCGACGGAAACCTGCAAGGGCAAGGTGCCGATCCTGGCCGGCGCCGGCGGCGCGACGCGCGTCGCGATCGAATATGCGCAGGAAGCCGAACGCCTCGGCGCGAGCGGCGTGCTGCTGATGCCGCACTACCTGACCGAAGCGAGCCAGGAAGGGATCGCCGATCACGTCGAGCAGGTGTGCCGCGCGCTGAAGATCGGCGTCGTGGTGTACAACCGCGCGAATTCGAAGCTGAACGCCGACATGCTCGAGCGCCTCGCCGACCGTTGCCCGAACCTGATCGGCTTCAAGGACGGCGTCGGCGAAATCGAGAGCATGGTCACGATCCGCCGCCGCCTCGGCGACCGGTTCGCGTACCTCGGCGGCCTGCCGACGGCCGAAGTCTATGCCGCCGCGTACAAGGCGCTCGGCGTGCCGGTGTACTCGTCGGCCGTGTTCAACTTCATCCCGAAGACGGCGATGGATTTCTACGAAGCGATCGCGAAGGACGACCACGCGACGGTCGGCCGCCTGATCGACGATTTCTTCCTGCCGTACTTGAAGATCCGCAATCGCCGCGCGGGTTATGCGGTCAGCATCGTGAAGGCCGGCGCGAAGCTTGTCGGCCATGACGCGGGCCCGGTGCGCGCGCCGCTCGTCGACCTCACCGAAGCCGAAGCGGCCGAGCTCGACGTGCTGATCAAGAAGATGGGCCCGCAGTAAGCAGGCGCGGCCGGCTCGGCGCCTGCATCGGCGCCGTGGCCCACAGTGTTGCGTTGCGGCCGGCTCCCGCCTGCCGCGACCGTATGTTTCCTTTCCTTTCCGCCCCGACGCACGCATCCGCCGCGAGGCATGCCGTCGCCGTCACATCTGCGCGATGATCCCGACGATCCGGTAGCGCACGTTCCCCAGCTTGACCCGCGTCGCCTCGATCTGGCCCTGCGCACCCGTACGGACACGCGTATTCGATTCGCCGTCGAGGATCTGCCCGAGCACGTCGCGGTCGACGACCGCATCGAAGAACCGGCCGACCGTGATCGTCGCCGACTGCTTCGCGGTCGCGAGCTGGCTGTTCGCCTGCATCAGCGCTTCGGTGCGCAGGCTCGGGTCGCGTTCGTCGATGCTGCGCCGGTACTGGAGCGCGAATACCAGCGCCTCCATGTCCTGCCGGAAGCGTCGGACGGCTTGCCCGAACATGAGCGAATGCGCATCGGCGCCCGTGACGAGCCGCCCCTGGTTGATCGTCACGTCGAATTCGCTGCCGCCCAGGTCGTGCTGAAACTCGAGCAATGCATTCGCGAGCACGCGCCCTTCGCTGTATTCGCCGATCTGGGTGCGGACGGATTTCGCGACGTCGCCGATCGCTTTCCACAATCCGGCCGCGAACAGGTGATCGCCACGCTTGTTGATGTTCATTGGAGGGTTCCCTCGTTGTCTTTTGTCGGTCTCTCAGGTTCGCCCGCGGACCGCGCGGTCCGGGGCTTCGCTACTGTAGGAGAAATTCGGGGGACGTGGAAGGCACCATGAAAAAAGCGGAGGCGGCCAGCCGGCCGTCTCCGCTTTCGCATATTCGACAAGCGGCCCGGCGTTCGCCGCCGGGCCGTTGCCCGTTACTCGCCCTTCCCGTCGCGCAGCCTCGGAATCGCGAGCGGATTGCTTTCCTGCAGCCCTTCGGGCAGCAGGTCGTCCGGGAAGTCCTGGTAGCACACGGGCCGCAGGAAACGGTCGATCGCCGTCGCGCCGACTGACGTGACGGCCGGGTTCGACGTCGCCGGGAACGGGCCGCCGTGCACCATCGCATCGCAGACCTCGACGCCGGTCGGGTAACCGTTGACGAGCAGGCGCCCGGCCTTGCGTTCGAGGATCGGCAGCAGCCGGCGCGCGAGCGGCTTGTCGTCGGCATCCATCTGCAGCGTAGCCGTCAGCTGGCCTTCGAGCGCATCGAGCACGCGCGCGACTTCGTCGAGATCGCGGCAGCGCACGATCAGCGACGCCGGCCCGAACACCTCGTGGCTGAACGCCGGCTCGGCCAGGAACGCCTGCGCGCCGACTTCGTACAGCGCACCGCCCGCCTGGCATTCGGTTTGCGCGGCCTCGCCCGCGCCGATTTCGCGCACGCCCGGCAGCTCGGCCAGCTTGCCGCGGCCGTTGCGGTACGCATCGGCGATACCGCGCGTGAGCATCACGCCGGCCGGCTTCTTCGCGAGCGCCTGTGCGGCGACGGTTTCGAAGCGGTCGAGATCCGGGCCGTCGATCGCGAGCACGAGGCCGGGGTTCGTACAGAACTGGCCGACGCCGAGCGTCAGCGAATCGACGAAGCCCGTCGCGATCGCGTCGCCGCGCGCGGCGAGTGCGGCCGGGAACAGCACGACCGGGTTGATGCTGCTCATTTCCGCGTAGACGGGAATCGGCTGCGGGCGCGCGTTCGCAAGCTGCACGAGCGCCATGCCGCCCTGCCGCGAACCCGTGAAGCCGACGGCCTGGACCGCCGGATGGCTGACCAGCGCCGCGCCGATCACGCGGCCGGGGCCGACCAGCAGCGAGAACACGCCGGCCGGCATCCCGCATTTCGCCGCGGCGGCGCGGATCGCGCGGCCGACCAGCTCGGACGTGCCGAGGTGCGCCTCGTGCGCCTTCACGATCACCGGGCAGCCGGCCGCAAGTGCCGACGCGGTATCGCCGCCGGCCACCGAGAACGCGAGCGGGAAATTGCTTGCGCCGAACACGACGACGGGCCCGAGCCCGACCTTCTGCAACCGCAGGTCCGCACGCGGCAGCGGTGTGCGTGCAGGCTGCGCGGGGTCAATCGACGCGGCGAGGAAGCGCCCGTCACGCACGACGCGCGCAAACAGCCGGAGCTGGCCGACGGTACGGCCACGCTCGCCCTGCAGCCGCGCGACGGGCAGGCCCGTTTCGGCGTGCGCACGCTCGATCAGCGCGTCGCCGAGCGCGACGATCTCGTCCGCGATCGCGTCGAGAAACGCCGCGCGAGCCGCAAGCGGCTGCGCGCGGTACGCATCGAACGCGTCGCGTGCGAGTTCGCACGCGCGTTCGACGTCGGCCTGCGTCGCGACGCCGAACGCCGGCGCATCGATCGGTGCGCCCTTCGTCGGGTCGAACGCGCGCAAGGATCCGGCCGAGCCGGCCACCGCGTCGGCGCCGATCAGCATCTCTCCTGTCAGTTGCATGGGGTGTGCTCCGTGATTCGGGAATGGGTTGTTCATTGTAGCCCAACAGATACGATGTCTGCCGACATCATTTCACTAGTCGTACTACCTGCCGGACCTCCGGCCACGTGCCGGACATCCTTGTTTACCGGACCTTATCACGGAATTGAGACCGCTTCCTGTCACCATTCAAAGGGAAAACCCGAGGTTTCTGCATCCGGGCATTGCCCATAAACTTCGGCCCATGTCATACGACGACGTACATTAAAGTGCCTAATCAGACCACCCCTCGCGATCTTCCGATCGATCTCGCGCGCACCGCGCGCCGGACCGCCGTGCGCTACTGGATCCTGGCGATGCTGTTCGTCGTCACGACGCTGAACTATGCGGACCGCGCGACGCTGTCGATCACCGGCACGCCGATCCGCAAGGCGTTCGGCATCGATCCGGTGACGATGGGCTACATCTTCTCGGCGTTCAGCTGGGCGTATGTGCTCGCGCAACTGCCGAGCGGCTGGCTGCTCGACCGCTTCGGCGCGCGGCGCGTGTATGCGGCGAGCATCTTCCTGTGGTCGGCGTTCACGTTGATGCAGAGCACGATCGGCCTCGGCGGCAGCGCCGCGTTCGCGGTCGCCGCGCTGTTCGCGATGCGCTTCGCGGTCGGCATCGCCGAGGCACCCGCGTTCCCGGCCAATGCGAAAGTCGTCGCGAGCTGGTTCCCGACCGCCGAGCGCGGCACCGCGTCGGCGATCTTCAACGCCGCGCAGTATTTCGCGGCCGTGGTGTTCTCGCCGCTGATGGCATGGCTCACGCATGCGTACGGCTGGCACCAGGTGTACCTGTGGCTCGGTCTCGCGGGCATCGCGCTCGCGTTCCTGTGGCTGCGCGTGATGAAGGATCCGGCCGACCATCCGGCCGTGAACCGTGCGGAACTCGACCATATCGAGCAAGGCGGCGGCCTCGTGCGTTCGACGGCCAGGCCGGCCGGTGCACGCGGTGCGGGCGCAGCGTCCGAAAGCAGCCGGGTCGCCGGCTGGTACTACGTGCGCCAGCTGCTGTCGAACCGGATGCTGATCGGCGTGTACCTCGGCCAGTACTGCGTGAACGTGCTCACGTACTTCTTCCTCACGTGGTTCCCGATCTATCTCGTACAGGCGCGCGGGATGTCGTTGCTGAAGGCCGGCTTCATGACGTCGCTGCCCGCGATCTGCGGGTTCCTCGGCGGCGTGCTCGGCGGGATGCTGTCGGACGGGTTAATCCGCCGCGGCGTGTCGCTGACGCTCGCGCGCAAGATTCCGATCGTCGGCGGGATGGCGCTGTCGATGGTCATCATCGGCTGCAATTACGTCGACAGCGAAGCGCTCGTGATCGTGCTGATGGCCGTGTCGTTCTTCGGCAAGGGGATCGGGTCGCTCGGCTGGGCCGTGGTCGCGGACACCGCGCCGAAAGAAGCGATCGGCCTGTCGGGCAGCCTGTTCAACATGTTCGGCAACACGGCCGGCATCGTCGCACCGATCGCGATCGGCTACCTCGTCGGCGCGAGCGGCTCGTTCAACGGCGCGCTGGTGTTCGTCGGGCTGAACGCGCTCGTCACCGTGTTCAGCTATCTCGTGATCGTGAAGGACATCAAGCGCGTCGAGCTGCGACATCGCGACGCCTGAGCGTCGGCGAAACAGGCAGGAATACGACGGCGGCCGCGTAACAGCGGCCGCCGTTCTTGCATCAGATCGAGGAATGCGCGACGCGCAGCATGTCGTGCACGCCGGACGTCATCAGCGCGAGGAACGCGAGCAGGCCGACGTAGCAAAGTGCATAGGTCGTCTTCGTTTCGATCGACGTCGCGTAGTACACGCGGTTCTCCGGCGCGTCGGGATCGTAGCGCCACGCGCGCTTCAACTGCGGCAGCGCGAGGATCGCCATCACGATCAGCAGCGGGCTCGGGCGATACACGAACAGCGCGATCAGCACGGGCACGCCCGCGAACCAGATGCGCGGCGACAGCACCGCGGTGATCCGCCCGCCGTCGAACGGCGACAGCGGAATCATATTGAACAAGTTCAGGAAGAAACCCGTGTACGACAGCGCGAGCAACAGGTTGCTGTCGTAGTGGCGCGCGGCCGCGTAGCAGGCCAGCGCGCCGAGCGTGCCGACGAACGGGCCGGCGAGCCCGACATACGCCTCGGTTTCCGCGTCGTGCGGCATCTCCTTCAGCTGGATCCACGCGCCGACGAACGGGATGAACGTCGGCAGCCCGACGTCGAGCCCGCGCCGCTGCGCGGCCAGGTAGTGGCCGGCTTCGTGCACCAGCAGCAGCGCGACGAAACCGGCCGCGAACCGCCAGCCGTAGAACAGCGCGTAGACCGCGATCGACGCCAGCATGGTGCCCGCCGACACGAGCACCTTGCCGAGCTTGAGGCCGCCGAAGATCAGCAGCAACAGCTTCGTCATTCCTTGCGCTCCGTGCCAGTGACGTCGGATGCGTCGGCGACGACCGGCACCGCGGCCGCCTTCGGCTTGCGCCCGAAGAAGCGCTTCAGCGCCGCGCCGCCGGCCAGCAGCGCCACCGCGCCGATCTTGAAGAACTTCACCGCGAATGCGCCGATCAGCGCGAGCAGCCCGAGCTTCTTCGCGCCGACGCCGACGATCAGCGCCGCGAGGCCGTACTCGGCGACGTGGTCGGTCGACTTGTTGAAATCGGCGTAGCGCTTGCCGTCGTTGAAGCTGATGTTCGACAGCAGGTCGTCGGCCGACGCCTTGTACTTCGGCAGGTCGGCCAGCGTCGACGCCATCGTCAGCGACAGGTAGCCGTCGCGGCCGAGCACGAGCGTCCGGTAGTTCACGCCGTCGTTCTCGGCGTTTGCGGGCGCGCCCTTGTCGCGGATGATCGCGGACCACACGAGCCGGTGCGTGGCCGCGTCGTAGGCGGGCGCCTTCGCCCAGCCGACCACCTCGGTTTCGGGCAGGCCGCGCTCCTTGCGCCCCGGGTTGTCTTCCTCGGTGCCGGCCTGCAGGTTCTTCAGCAACTCGTCGGGCTTCCAGTCCTTCGCGTCGTCGTCGCGGATATAACCGCTCGGCTCGAACGACACGACCGAGATCCAGTCGGCATCGGGATCGTCGGGCAGCACGAGGCCGACCAGCTTCGATTCGTCGACCGAGTTGCCCATCGAACGCAGGTAACGACCGGCTTCGGCGGCCGGCACGAACGACTCGCCGGCCTTCAGCTTCAGCACGGCTTCGTGTTTCACGTCGATGTCGGTCGGGCCGTTCACGACGGCCCCGTTGGCGGCCGCGGCGGCGGCCCTCATTTCCACCTGCGCAGCTTCGGTCTGCGCGTGGCCGCTGGTCGCGGCGAGTGCGAGCATCGCCACGCAGGCGAGCCGGACGGCATGTTTTTTCATTGTTGGATTCCCCTGAAATGCCTTGTCGTCAATATGCACGGCACCGGCCCATGCGTTTTCAATCGCGGGTCCGGCGTCGTCTCTCAGTTGGCACGGAGGCTATGGTAACGCAGCGCCGGGACGCGCCCGGGGAACGGCGCGATGCTTACCTCGCAGGTAATGCCCAACGCGCGCGGGATTGCCTATCATCTGGGTCATGAACCCGACCGCCGCCCTCCATTCGCCCTCCCCGTCCGCCAGCCGCGCATCCGGCATCGGCCCGCTGCTGCGCACGTGGCGGCAACGCCGGCGCCTGAGCCAGATGGCGCTCGCGCTCGACGCGGAAGTGTCCGCGCGCCACCTGAGCTTCGTCGAATCGGGTCGTGCGCAGCCGAGCCGCGACATGGTGCTGCATCTCGCGGAGCGTCTCGACGTGCCGCTGCGCGAACGCAATGCGCTGCTCGTCGCGGCTGGCTTCGCGCCGCTGTTTCGCGAGCGGCCGTTCTCGGATCCGCAACTGGATGCCGCGCGCCATGCGGTCGAAGCCGTGCTGCGCGGCCACGAGCCCTACCCGGCGCTCGCCGTGGACCGCCACTGGACGCTGCTCGCCGCGAACCGGATGCTCGGCGCGCTGGTCGCGCAGGCCAATCCGTCGCTGCTGCAGCCGCCCGTCAACGTGCTGCGCCTGAGCCTGCACCCGGACGGCCTCGCGTCGCAAATCATCAACTGGCATGAATGGCGCGCGCACATCCTGCATCGGCTGCAGCGGCAGATCGATGCAAGCGGCGACCGCACGCTGCATGCGCTGCGCGACGAACTGGCCGCGTATCCGGCGCCGGCCGGGCAGCCCGACGACCCGCCGGCACGCGCCGACTTCGCGGATATCGCCGTGCCGCTGCGGCTGCGCACGGCGGCCGGCGAGCTGACGTTCTTCAGCACGACGACAGTGTTCGGCACGCCGGTCGACGTGACGCTGTCGGAACTCGCGATCGAGGCATTCTTTCCGGCGAATCCGGAGACGGTCGATGCGATGCGCGCACTGGCGGACGCATTGCCGGTGCAGTAACGCATGCTGTCGGCGCCATCGCGCCGGCGGCACGCGTACGAGGTAACGTCGATCAGCGGCGCTCGAGCGCCAGCTTCACACCGAGCCCCAGCAGGACCACGCCGCTGACGCGATGCATGCGCGTCAGGATGCGCGGGTTGCGGCGGATCGACGCCGACAGCAAGCCGGCGAACAACGCGACCGGCCCCTTGACGAGAAACGTCAGGCCGGCGAACGTCGCACCCAGCACGAACAGCGACAGCATCGGATGCGCGGCGCCCGCGGGAACGAACTGCGGCAGGAACGCCAGGTAGAACAGCGCGACCTTCGGATTCGACATGTTGGACAGCGCGCCTTGCGCGAACGTGCGCAGCCGCGATGTCGGCGCGCCGCGGCTGCTCGCGAGCGTCAGCTCGCCCGACGAGCGCAGCAGCGTGATGCCGAGATACAGCAGGTACAGCGCGCCGACCACCTTCAACGCAGTGAACAACCATTCGGATGCCTGAAGAAGCGCGCCCAGCCCGAGCGTCGCGAGCATCGTGTGCACGAGCAGCCCGACGCTGACGCCCGCCGCGGTCACGAGGCCCGCGCGTGTGCCACCGGACAGCGTGCGCGACATCACGAGCACCATGTCCTGGCCCGGCGTGACGATGATCAGAAGGGACGTGGCGATGAACGGCAGCCAGGATACGTGCAGCATCGGAGATCTCCTGAAGGGGATGGCCGGAACGGGCATCGCGCGTGTCGCACAGGCCGTGCCGGTCGTCAGATTATCGGCGCGTTGCAGTGGAGATTGGATGCGTATTTGGCTATTTGAAACGCCGGATTTGGCGCTATTCTCTAGCATCTGCATCAATGGTAGTGAAAAATGCCAACCAAACTGGACGCGATCGACCGGCGCATTCTGCGTGCGCTGCAGCAGAATTCGAACCAGACGAACGCCGAACTCGCGCAACAGGCCGGGCTCTCGGCCACGCCCTGCCTGCGCCGCGTTCACCTGCTAGAAGAGCAGGGCGTGATCGACGCGTATGTCGCGCTGCTGAACCCCGCCGCCGTCGACCTGAGGTTCACGGCGTTCGTGCGCGTCACGCTGGAGCGCCAGGACAAGAAGACGGTCGAGCGCTTCGCGCGCGAAATCGAGCAGGCGCCCGAAGTCCTCGAATGCCACCTGATGGCCGGCAGCTACGATTACCTGCTGCGCGTCATCGCGCGCGATCTCGACGACTATCAGCGCTTCCAGATGGAAACGCTCACGCAGATCGAAGGCGTACGCAACGTCGAAACCGAGATTCCGCTGAAGCGCATCAAGCAGACGGTGCGCCTGCCGATCTAGGCATCCAGAAACGTGACAGGCTGCCCGGCCGGCTGTCCGCTCAACGCGCCGTCGCGCACGGCGACCTGCCCGCGCACGACCGTGTGCACGGGCCAGCCGGTGACCGCGCAGCCGTCGTAAGGTGTCCAGCCGCTCACGCTGGCGATCCATTCGTCGCGGATGATCCGCCGCGCGTGCAGGTCGACGATGCTGAAGTCGGCGTCGTAGCCGATCGCGATGCGCCCTTTCCCTTCGATGCCGAAGATGCGCGCCGGCCCGGCGCTGGTCAGGTCGACCAGCCGTTCGAGGCTCAGGCGGCCCGCATGCACGTGATCGAGCATCAGCGGCAGCAGCGTCTGCACGCCGGTCATGCCGCTCGGCGACTGTGGATAGGGCCGGCGCTTTTCGTCACGCGTATGCGGCGCGTGATCGCTGCCGATCACGTCGACCACGCCGTCGCGGACGGCCTGCCACAGTGCATCGCGATGCTGCCGCTCGCGCACCGGCGGGTTCATCTGCGCGAACGTGCCGAGCCGCTCGTAGCAATCGGGCGCGTGCAGGCTCAGGTGATGCGGCGTGACCTCGACCGTCACGCGCCGCCGGTGCCGCGCGAGCCATGCCATTTCGTCCGCGGTGGACACATGCAGCACATGCAGCCGGCGCCCCGTCTCGGCGGCCAGCCCGACGATGCGCCGCGTCGCGGCCAACGCGCTTTGCACGTCGCGCCAGTGCGGATGGTCGCGCACGTCGCCGCTCGCGTCCACGAGCGCCCTGCGTTCGCGCAGCCGCGCCTCGTCCTCCGCATGCACGGCCATGCGCCGCCGCCCGTTGCGCAGGATCCGGCGCAACACGGTTTCGTCGTCGGCCAGCAGATCGCCGAACGAACTGCCCATGAAGACCTTCACGCCCGCGCAGCCCGGCAGGCGTTCAAGCACCGGCAACCGCTCGGCGTTCGCGGCCGAGCCGCCGATGTAGAACGCGTAATCGCACCACGCACGGCCGCGCGCGAGATCCAGCTTCGCCTGCAGATCCTGCTCGCCCAGCGTCAGCGGATGCGTATTGGGCATCTCGAAGATCGTCGTGACGCCACCGAGCACCGCGCCGCGCGTACCGGCCTCGATGGTTTCCTTGTGCGTCAGGCCCGGTTCGCGGAAATGCACCTGACTGTCGACGACGCCCGGCAGCACATGCAGCCCGCCGGCATCGAGCAGCACGTCGGCGCTCCACGTGCCGTGCAACGCGCCCAGCGCGACGACGCGGCCATCCGCGCACGCGACGTCGATCCGCTCGGCGCCGTTGGGCGTCATCACCGTGCCGCCGTGCACGAGCAGGTCGACGTGGCGGCGCTTCGGCCCGTCGCTCCGTTCAGGTCGAATGTGTTCGCCCATGACTCAGAACTCGTTCTGGATGTGCTTGTAACCCAGCACCAGCGCGTTGTTCGTGCGCGCGACGTCCTCGGAGAAGTCGCTCGCGTCGGCCGTCACCTGCGGCAACGCGGCAAGATCGGTTTCCGGCCCGATGCGTTCGGTCGAGCGCACGTAGAAACCCGGCGGCAGGTGGCAGCCGTCGACGACCGCGTTGTAGCGCACCACGCAGCCGTCGTCGATGGTGCAGTTGAACAGCACGCTGTTGAACCCGACGAACACGCCGTCGCCGACCTGGCACGGCCCGTGGACGATCGCGCGATGCGCGATCGACGTATGCCGGCCGATGGTGACGCTCGCGCCCGACTTCGAATGAATCACCACGCCGTCCTGGATGTTCGAATGCGCGCCGATCACGATGGGCGCGATCCGGCCGTCCGCGTCTGTTTCGTCGGCGCGGATCACCGCGTACGGGCCGATGAACACGTTCTCCTCGACGATCACGAGCCCGCACAGGATGGCGGTCGGATCGACGAACGCGCTCGGGTGAATCTGCGGCAGGTCGCCGCGCGGGTTCTTTCTGATCATGAGGATTCCTGCTGAGAAAGGAGAGGGGCGCGCTTGAGCCGTTCGAATAGGCCCGGATCGCGCCACTGCGCGGCGACGGCCGGCGCGAACACGATGTCATCCAGGTCGATGCGGCCCATGCGCGGATTGAATGCATCGTCGCGAAAACACTGCGCGTAGCCGGTCTCGGTCTCGTGCACGATGACCGAATGCAACCGCACGTCGGCCTCGCCGTTCGACATGTTCGTGCGGGACAGCACCGCATCGACGAGACGAAACAACACGCGCGAGAACTGCTCGGCGCTCGGCGAAACGGGCAGCAGCACCCAGCGCTCCGAGTGGCGGCGCATGCTGTCGAGATACCCCGGATCGTCGCCGGACCAGAGCGTCACCGCATGGTCGAACGCGTCGATCAGGTCGCGCACGTCGCCCTTGAGCAGCCCGAAGTCGTAGATCATCTGCCCGTGGTCCAGCGCATGCGCTTCGAGCACCAGCTCGACGCGGTACGAATGGCCGTGGATCGAATGCGAGCAGCGCCGCGTGCTGCAGCCACGCACGACGTGCGCATTCTCGAAGCGGAACAGCTTGCGGATCAGCATGCGTCGACGCCTTCGCGAACCGGTGCGGCCCAGGCCACCGCATCGTGCGGATGCAGGCTTTCCAGATGGCGCACGCGGACGCGCGGGTTCGGATGGCGGCCGTCCAGCGCGGCCTGGACACGGCGCGCGGCATCCTCGACGAACATCAGGTTCCCGCCGTTCAGCACCGCGAACGCCTGTTCGTCCGCGCGCTTGACGGCCGTCTGCACCGGCGTGCCGAGCGCATGCTCGACGCGATCGATCAGGTCGATCAGCCCCAGCGTCGCGGCGTCGACGGGCAACGCCACGCTCACGACCGCTTCGCTGCGCTGGCTGTGCGGCGTGGCTGCCGTCGCATGCCGCTGCAACCACGCAGCGACCGCGGCCGGCGCCACGCGATCCTCGCCGCCGAACGCCGCCAGGAACGCCTGCTCGACCCAGTGCCGCGACAGTGCGGCCGAACACGGGCACGTCGACGAATAAGCGACCGTCACCTGCGCGCGCAGTTCGAACGCGTCGCCGGTCAGCACCGCGTCGACCCGAACCGGATAGGACTTCCAGCCGGCCAGCCCGTCGGTGACGAGCGCCGCGCGGCGGGCCAGCAGGTCGAAACGCAGCCGCACCCGTGCGCTGCGCGACGCGCAGTCGCGATGGCTGTCGACCATCGCGCGCAGCATGCGCCGCAAACCGGCCGGCGACAGCGCCGCGCCGTCGCCGAGCGCGTCGAGCAGCCCGTACAGCCGCGACATGTGGATGCCCTTCACATGCGGCGCGGGCAAATCGACCTGCACGTCGGCGCGCGCATGCACGTCGCGCCGGCAGCCTGGCTCGGCGACGGCAACGGGCAGGTCGATGCCCTGCATGCCGACCCACTCGAGCGGGCGGCGGCCCGGTGCGGCATCGGTCAGGGAAATATCGGGAAGGGCTGCATTCATGCTCGAGATCCGGTGGAGCGCCTTCTCCATCCGGATCGATGCAGGAAGCGCGTTCAGGTCAGGGCCAGTCGTGAAACGGGTTGTCCCACGTGGTCCAGTGTTCGGGGCCGGTGGCCATTTCGGTATCGGTCAGCAGGCACGCGTCGAAGCGCGCGCGCAGCGCGGCCTCGTCCATGTCCATGCCGATCAGCACGAGTTCCTGGCGCGCGTCGCCGACGTGCTCGTCCCAGCGCGCGCGGATCTGCGCGACGGCTTCCGGGTCCTGCGGCCAGCGCTCGGGCGGCACGGCCGCCCACCAGTGTCCGGCCGGCCCGTGCCGCGCGACCGCGCCGGCCTGCGACCACGAACCGGCGACGGTCGGATGGGTGGCCAGCCAGAAGAACCCCTTCGAGCGGACGACGCCCGGCCATTCGCTTTCGACGAGATCGAAGAATCGCCGCGGATGAAAAGGCCGCCGCGCGCGGTAGACGAAGCTGCGGATTCCGTATTCGTCGGTCTCCGGCGTGTGCGTGCCGCGCATCTCCTGCAGCCAGCCCGGCGCACGCGAGGCCGCGTCGAAGTCGAACAAGCCCGTGTCGAGCACGCGTTCGAGCGGCACCTTGCCGAATTCGGCGATCTCGATCCGCGCACGCGGGTTCAGCCCGCGCAGCAGCGCGACCAGCCGCTCGCGCGCGCCACCGTCGATCAGGTCGATCTTGTTGATCACGATCACGTCGCAGAACTCGATCTGGTCGATCAGCAGATCGACGACCGTGCGCGCATCCTCGTCGCCCATCGATTCGCCGCGCGACTGCAGGCTGTCGCGCGACGCGTAGTCGCGCAGGAAGTTGAACGCGTCGACCACCGTCACCATCGTGTCGAGCCGCGCGACTTCGCCGAGACTGCGGCCGTCCTCGCCTTCGAACGTGAACGTCTCGGCCACCGGCAGCGGCTCGGAGATGCCGGTCGATTCGATCACGAGCTGGTCGAAGCGCCCTTCGCGCGCGAGCCGGTCGACCTCGATCAGCAGATCCTCGCGCAGCGTGCAGCAGATGCAGCCGTTGCTCATCTCGACCAGCTTCTCGTCGGTGCGCGACAACCCCGCGCCGCCGTCGCGGACGAGCGCGGCATCGATGTTGACCTCGGACATGTCGTTGACGATGACCGCGACGCGCCGGCCCTCGCGATTGTTGAGGATGTGGTTGAGCAGCGTCGTCTTGCCGGCGCCGAGGAAGCCGGACAGGACGGTTACGGGGAGCCGCGTGGACGGATGGAGTGCGGTGCTCATCGGGCGATTCCGGTAGAGGACGTTGAGGATCAGATGATATATTGTATCGCAACGATATAACATATCATTTTGAGCGTCCAGCATGCGTGGTCGTGCGGCAGCGCTTCACGCCGTCACCCATGCACCGGTTCGGCGGAATGCGGCGGCAACGGCTCCGCACATGTCATGCCAGTTGAAAGGTGCGCTTGATAAGCTCGCCGGCGAGACCGTTGGCCACCCACAACCACCATGAAAAAGAAAACTCTTGCCGCGTTGTCACTCTGTGTCGCGCTGCCCGGCGTCGCGCTCGCCCAATCGATCGCGGCCCCGGCGCTGAAGCCCGGCGATACCTGGACCTACATCAACACCGTCGAAATCGGCCCGAACGGCTGGCGCCAGACGCGCGACGAGATTTCCGTGCAGCGCACGACACCCGGACACATCTACATCGAAACCCGGCAAAGCGGCGCGACGCAGGCGCCCCGTGAATTGATCGTCGATGCGGACTGGAGCCGTGCGCGCAGCGTCAACGGCACGGAAACCGTGGTGAACCGCCCGTTCGCGTTTCCGCTGACGGTCGGCAAGACCTGGGCGCTCGCTTACACCGAGTCGCACCCGAATCCGCAGCATGCGTCGGAAGCGTACGACACGCACTACAAGGTCGTCGGCTCCGACACGATCACGGTGCAGGGCGGCAAGTTCGATGCGATCAAGATCGAGGCCGAAGGCACGTGGAAGGCACAGGGCGCGCCGGGGCAGTCGATCACGTCCGGCGTGTCCCGCAACTTGAACGGTTCGACGATCCTGATGCAAAGCCACAACAACAGCACCATGGAACAGACCGGCAAGACCTACAAGGCGTTCTGGTACGTGCCGGCGGTCGGACGCTGGGTGAAGTCGGTCGAGGAGTACTACGACACGAACGGCGTGCGGACCGCGCGCTATACGAACGAACTGGTGTCGTACCGGCGCGCGGGAACGGAAGGCAGCTCGCCGCTGGCCGGCCAGCCCGCGCCCACGGCGATGCCGCCGGAAGGCCAGCCTCCCGGCGATCAGTGACGCAGCGCGCACTCACTTACGTATAGAGCGACGCCTGCGGCAATTCCCCCGTCAGCGCGAACCGGCCCACGTCGCGCAGCCGGTAGTCGAGCGGATCGTGCAGCGTATGCGTGCGCGCGTTCCGCCAGAAGCGGTCGAGGCCGAGCGACGCGGCCGTCGCGCGTGCGCCGCATGCATCGAACAGCGCCTCGCCGTTGTCGAGCGCCGCGCGCTGCGCGACGATCTTCGCGTCCGATACCGCCAGCGCCGCCTCGGCGCGCTCGTCCGCCGTCAGCGCATCGCGGCGCAACCACGCGTGCTGCAACGCGCCGGCCGCGCGATCGGCCAGCGCCGCCGCGGCAACGGCCCGCACGCGCATGTCGCCGAAGCGCTGCAGCGTGTACGGATCGTCGGCCGCCTGCGCGGCGTCCGAGTGAATCCACGGGCGGCCATGCTTGAGCACGTAATCCCGCGCGTCGGCCAGCGCGCCTTCCGCGAGCCCGACGAACAGGTTCGTCAGCACGAGCTGCGACACGAGCGTACGCAGCGTCGCGCGCGGCGTCGGCGGCGACTCGGAACGGTGCAGCACCTCGTCCGGCGCGAGCGTCACGCCGTCGAAGCGCACGCTGCCGCTGTCGGTCTGGCGCTGGCCGATCGGGTCCCAGTCGTCGTTGACCGTGATCCCCTGGCGGTCGGTCGGCACCACGCCGAACACGGTGCGGCCGGTTTCCGGATCGTGCGCGGACACCGTCATCCGCTGCGAGCCGCGCGTGCCCGAACAGAAGCCCTTCACGCCGTCGAGCCGGTAGCCGCCATCCGGCGTCGCGGCAGCCACGAGCCGCGTGTCGAGCGGATTGACCGCATTGCCCCACCACCAGCGTTGCTCGACGGTGCCGCGCAGAAAGCGTTCGCGCTGCGCGGCGCTGCCCCACACGTCGACGCTCACCACCTGCAGGCACTGGAACCCGACGAGATGCGCGAGCGCACTGTCGACACGCGCGATCTGCCGGATCGCGTCGTAGATCGCCGGCCACGCGGCTTCCTGCCCGCCGAACGCGCGCGGCACCGCGAGCGTCAGCAGGCCTGCATCGGCGAGCCACTGTTTCTCCTGCGCCGCGTGACCGCCCGCGCGGTCGCGTGCGGCGGCGGTCGCCCGCAGCGCATCGATCGCGCGCGCCAGCGCGTCGCGGTCGAAGGCAGGCACATCGGTATCCGGCGCGAGGGTCGCCGGGCCGCGCGGATCGTTCATGCGACGGCTTCCTGCGGTGCGGCTTCCCGCACAACCGCCTCGCCCGACAGCGGCACCAGCGCGCCAAGCTTGCGGCCGGTCAGCCGCGACAGGATCTCGCGCCGCCAGTCGTCATAGATCGCACGATATTCGGCGATGTCCGCGCCGAACACGTGCGCGGTGTGCGCGTACTCGTCGTGCAGATAACCGTCGAGCCGCGCCTGCGTTTCCTCGTCGGCCGCGATCACGCGATCGATCAGCGCATCGCGTTCGGCGGCCGGCAGCGTCGCGAGCCGCTCGAACCACCACTGGACGATCTGCACGCGATGCCACTCCTCGTCCGGCCGGATCCGGTTCTCGCCGTGTTCGCGCATCGCGCCGTCGCCGATGCGGCCGGTCTTGCGCTGGATCCACAGCTTCGCGAGGATGTGCAGCTCGTAATGCCATTCGAACGCAAGAAAACCCGCGACGTCGCGCACCGCGATGTCGCCGATGCGCGCCCAGTGCGCGGCGACGAGCCGGTCGACCTCCGGCAGCGGATCGCGCCCGGTCAGTTCGGTCACGCGCTCTCGTCCGATCACCGCGTGCGCGCCGTCGTCGCCGAGCTGGCGCGACAGGATCAGCTGGAAATGCGGATCGTCGCGGAACAGCGTGTCGATCGCCTTCGCGACGACCTGCACGATGAACAGGTCATGCGACGCCATCTTCGTGTAGTAGTCGGCGATGGCGGCCAGTTCGTCCGCGTCGCGCGGCTCGCGCGGCGGCGTGGCCAGTTTGTCGGGGAAACCGGGACGATGGCGTCGCGCCACGTCGAGAAACAGCGCTTCCTCGAATTGTCCGTTCCATTCGCGCGGCGCGCCGAGGGGCAAGGTCATGGGTAGGGTTCTCTCAGGTTCATGAATGAAACGAGCGCGTGCTTGTGGCACGGCTCAGGTGCGCCGGGTCACATGTCGGACCAGGCGGTCGCCCGTGATTTGCACGGCCGAGACGAGCGCGATCAGGATCACGATCACGGTCGCCATGACGGTAGTGTCGAAACGCTGGTAGCCGTAGCGGATCGCGAGATCGCCGAGCCCGCCCGCGCCGACGGCGCCCGCCATCGCGGTCGAGCCGATCAGCGCGACGACGGTGATCGTGAAGCCGCCAAGCATGCCGGGCAGCGCCTCCGGCAGCAACACGTGCCACACGATGTGGCGGCGCTTCGCGCCCATCGCGAGCGCGGCCTCGATCAGCCCGCGATCGACTTCGCGCAGGCTCACTTCGGCGATCCGCGCGAAGAACGGGATCGCGGCGATCGACAGCGGCACGACGGCCGCCCATACGCCGATCGTCGTGCCGATCAGCACGCGCGTGAACGGCAGCAGCGCGACGAGCAGGATGATGAACGGCGTCGAGCGGAACACGTTGACGAGCGCGCCGAGCACCGCGTTCACGCCGCGCCGCGCGTAGATGCCGCCGGGCGCGGTCGTCACGAGGATCACCGCGAGCGGGATGCCGATCAGCGCCGCGATGACGGCCGACGCGGCGACCATCGACAGCGTGTCGCGGATCGCGTCGAGCAGTTCGGGCCACCAGAGCTCAAACATAACCGAGCACCTCCGCGTGATTCGCGTGACGGCGCGCCCGTTCGAGCAGCGCGGCGACCGGGCCGCCGCGTGCCGTCGACTGGCCGGCTTCATCGGCGCGCGGCGACGCCGCGATCACGAGCCGCCCTTGTGCATGCCCCTGGATGCGCTCGATCCCGCCGTGCAGGAACCGCACCGAGCCGCCGAGCGCCGCCGCGAGCGCACCGACGTCCGGCTCGCCACCGCTCTCGCCCGTATAACGGACGTCGAGCACGACCTGCGCGCCGTCGGGCAACGCGGCCTGCTCGGGCAGCGGCTGCACGCGCGCCGCCAGTTCGGCCGGCAGGTCGTGCACGAGCGTGCTGAGCAGCGCGCGCGTCGCGCCGTGGCGCGGATCGCCGAACACGCGCCACACGGGGCCCGTTTCGACGACTTCGCCCTGTTCGATCACCGCGACCGTGTCGCACACCGCGCGGATCACCTCCATCTCGTGCGTGATCAGCACGATCGTCAGCCCGAGGCGGCGGTTGATGTCGGCGAGCAGCGCGAGAATCGACTGCGTCGTCTCGGGATCGAGCGCCGACGTCGCCTCGTCGCACAGCAGCACCTCGGGATCGTGCACGAGCGCGCGGGCAATGCCGACGCGCTGCTTCTGGCCGCCCGACAGGCTCGCCGGATACGCGTCGCGCTTCGCGGCCAGCCCGACGAGTTCGAGCAGCGCCTCGACCTTGCGCACGCGCTCGGCTTTCGGCACGCCGGCGATCTTCAGCGGCAGCGCGACGTTCTCGAACACCGTCTTCGCCGACAGCAGGTTGAAATGCTGGAACACCATGCCGGTGCGGCGCCGCAGCGCAACGAGCCCATCCTCGTCGAGCGCGCCGACGTCGACGCCCTGCACGCGCACGCGGCCCGAGCTCGGCCGTTCGAGCCCGTTCACGAGCCGCAGCAGCGTCGACTTCCCGGCTCCGCTGCGGCCGATGATCCCGAATACCTCGCCGCGCCGCACGTCGAGCGTCACGTCGCGCAGCGCGGCGGCGTGGCCGCGCGGCGTCGCGAACACCTTGCCGACCTGCTCCAGCGACACGGCCGCTCCGCCGACCGGCACGGCGGCAGCTTCATGCGCCGTTGCAGCGGCGCCGGCGCGCGCGGCCGATGCGTCGATGAAACCCAGCGTATCGAACAATTGCGTCATCGCTTCGCTCCGTCACGTTCAGGCATGCGCGGGATGCGCGGGTTCGGATACGGCGGCCGGCCGGTGCCGCGCGCCCGTGTGCCACGCCGGCAGGTGCGCGCCGGCGCCGAACAGCTTCTCGCGCAGCGTCGGTGCGGGATCGTAGTCTTCCTTGTAGACGCCGCGGTTCTGCAACTCGGGCACGACCCAGTCGACGAAATCCTCGAACGACTCGGGCATCACGGTGCGCGTCAGGTTGAAGCCGTCGATGCCGGTCTCGTCGATCCACGACTGCAATTCGTCCGCGACCTGCGACGGCGAGCCGACGATCGGCGCATAACGGCCGCCGAGCGACATCTGTTCGAGCATCCGGCGCACGGTCCACGTGCCGGTCGTGCTCTTGCGCGAAATCGCGTCGACGGCCGACTGGATCGAATCGGTCTTCACATACGAGATCGGTTCGTCGAGGCCGCACTTCGCGAAGTCGATGCCGGTCGAGCTCGCGAAATGCGCGAGGCCGGCTTCCGGGCTCGCATAACGCCGGTATTCGTCGAATTTCTCGCGCGCGAGCCGCTCGGTCTCGGCCGTCACGACGCTCACGCCGGCGAAGATCCGGATCGATGCCGGATCGCGGCCCTGTCGCGCGGCGGCCGCGCGGATGTCGAGCGCCGCCGCGCGCGCGGCGGCCTTGCTCTGCCCGTTCACGAACACGCATTCCGCGTGACGGCCCGCGAACTCGACGCCGCGCGCGGACGAACCGGCCTGGTACAGCACCGGCGTGCGCTGCAGCGACGGCTCGCTCAGGTGGATCGCATCGATGGAATAGAACGGCCCATCGTGCTTCACGCGGCGCACCTTGCCCGGCTGCGCGAACACGCGTGCTTGCGCGTCGCGGATCACCGCATCGTCGTCCCAGCTCTGTTCCCACAGCTTGTAGACGACGTCCATGTAGTCGTCCGCGCGCTCGTAGCGGTCGTCGTGGCCGATCTGCTGCGCGAGGCCCATCCCGCGCGCGGCGCTGTCGAGATAACCGGTGACGATGTTCCAGCCCACGCGCCCCTTCGTCAGGTGATCGAGCGTCGACATGCGGCGCGCGAACAGGTAAGGCGGCTCGTAGGTCAGGTTCGCGGTCACGCCGAAGCCGAGGTGCTTCGTGACCTGCGCCATCGCGGGCACGAGCAGCAGCGGATCGTTGACGGGCACCTGCACCGATTCGCGCAGCGCCGCATCGGGGCCGCCGCCGAACACGTCGTACACGCCGACGATGTCCGCGAGAAAGATCCCGTCGAACTTGCCGCGTTCGAGCGTCTTCGCGAGATCGGCCCAGTAGTCGAGATCGGTGTAGTGCGCGGAGCGGTCGCGCGGATGCGTCCACAGCCCGTGATTGATGTGCCCGACGCAGTTCATGTTGAATGCGTTGAGCAGGATCTTCTTGTTGCCGTTCGCCATGTTCGCCTCCGTCACCACGCGATCGCGTACAGCGAGCCGAACGCGTTGTCGAGCGCCTTGCGCACGGCCGGCGAGTGCTGGTAGATCGCGATGAACTTGCGGATGCGCGGATCGTTCAAGCTGTCCGGCCGCACGACCCACTGGATCGCGAAATTCTTGTTCTCGGTGCCGTCGAACAGCAGCGCGCTGTTCGGGTCGGTCGTGCCGGCGAGCTTGATGAAGCTCGGGTAGCCCTGCGCGAGATCGACGTCGTCGAGCGAACGCGCGAGCTGCGACGCTTCGAGCGGGATGATCTTCAGGTGCTTCGGGTTCGCGACGATATCGTGGGTCGTCGCCCGGTAGTCGGCGCCCGGCTTCAGCGTGATCAGGCCCGCGCGCTGCAGCAGCAACAGCCCGCGCCCGCCGTTCACCGGATCGTTCGCGATTGCGACCCGCGCACCGTCCTTCAGCTCGGCAAAGCGTTTCACCTTCTTCGAGTAGAGGCCGATCTTCATGATCGTGCCGGGCGCGATCGACACGAAGTTGTAGCCGCCCTGCTTGTTCGCGTTCTCGAGAAACGGGATGTGCTGGAAGTAGTTGACGTCGATGTCCTTGTTCGCGAGCGCCGCGTTCGGCGTATTCCAGTCGGTGAACTCGATGATCCGCACGTCGAGCCCCTGCGCCTTCGCTTCCTTCGCGGCGATCTTCAGCGCGTCGATCTGCGGGCTGGTCGAGATGCCGACCTTCAGCGGCGCGGGTTCGGCGCGCGCGCCGTTCGGCAGCACGAGGCCAAGCAACGCCGCGAGCAGCGCGGCCGCCAGCAGGCGGGCCGGCCGGGCAAACCGCGCCAGTCGGCCGGAGGAAAAGCGGGCGGAAAAAACGGCATGCAGCATGGAAACCACTCTCCTGTCCAAAGACGGTATCGACGGATGAGCGACGCCGCGGCGAACGCGCGGGCGTTCTCCGGACAGTCGTCGTCGCATCGGAAAAGGATCAGTCGATGATAGAGAGCGGCGGGAGGACGGTCTACGAAGCGATTGTGCGAAGAAAATCGCGCGCGGCGATATGGCGCGCGATCGCGCGTGGCCGGGCGCCCGGCCGAGCGTCAGGCTGAAATCTCGGCCTGGCCATCGGGCGAATTCCGAAATCTCGGAACGCTGTTCGCGCGCTCGTTTCAGCAGACGAAACAAACTCCTTGTGAATCAACGACCTGCAAGCGTGACGGCAAGCCGGACAGCTGGCACGGAGGTTGCGTAATAGACGGCACACAATGCCGCGAAGCAATGCAGGCATTCCAACATCAGGAGACACGTCTTGCAGACCTCTATCCATACCCCGTCCCATCCGGAGCCGATTGTCGAAGCCGGTCCCGCCAAGCGCGAACGCTTCTGGCCGGACGGCTGGTGGAAGCTGATGGAAATCCGCATCGGCATCATCCCGCTGCCCGTCTACTTCATCCTGCTCGCGCTGATCGTCGGTTTCGCGGTGACGGGCAAGGTGCCCGGCGAGATCTCGATGGCGATCGCCGTGCTCGCGTTCTTTGGCTTCACGTGCGCGGAACTCGGCAAGCGTCTGCCGCTGTTGCGCAACATCGGCGCGGCCGCGATCTTCGCGACCTTCGTGCCGTCGGCGCTCACGTACTACCATCTGCTGCCGAAGCCGGTGCTGAACCTGACGGTCGAATTCACGAAGTCGACCAACTTCCTGTACCTGTTCATCGCGTCGATCATCGTCGGCAGCATCCTGAGCATGGACCGTCGCGTGCTGATCCAGGGCTTCCTGAAGATCTTCATCCCGCTGGCCGTCGGTTCGGTCGCGGCCGCGATCGTCGGCACGGCGGTGGGCACCGCGCTCGGCCTCGGCGCGCGCCACACGCTGCTGTACATCGTCGTGCCGATCATGGCCGGCGGCGTCGGCGAAGGCGCGATTCCGCTGTCGATCGGCTATTCGGAACTGATGCACCTGCCGCAAGGCGAGATGTTCGCGATGGTGCTGCCGCCGGTGATGCTCGGCAGCCTGACCGCGATCATCCTGTCGGGCGCGCTCGACATGCTCGGCAAGCGCCTGCCGCACCTGACCGGCAACGGCCGCCTGCAGGTCGGCGAAACGGGCGACATGACGCCGGAAAGCGAAGAGATCCGCGGCCACGTCGACGTCACGCACATCGCGGGCGCCGGCATCACGGCGATCACGCTGTACCTCGTCGGCCTGATGGCGTTCAAGCTGTTCGGCCTGCCCGCGCCGGTCGCGATGCTGTTCCTCGCTGTGCTCGTGAAGCTGGCACGCGCGGTGTCGCCGCCGCTGCAGGAAGGCGCGTTCGTCGTCTACAAGTTCTTCTCGACCGCTGTCACGTATCCGCTGCTGTTCGCGATCGGCGTTGCGATGACGCCGTGGGACAAGCTGACCGCCGCCTTCACGATCGTCAACGTCGTGACGATCGTGTCGACCGTCGCGACGCTGATGGGCACCGGTTTCGTGGTCGGCCGCCTGATGAAGATGTACCCTATCGACACCGCAATCGTGAACGCCTGCCACAGCGGGCAAGGCGGCACCGGCGACGTCGCGATCCTGACCGCCGCGAACCGGATGCAACTGATGCCGTTCGCGCAGATCGCGACGCGCATCGGCGGCGCGATCGTCGTCACGGTGACGCTGATCCTGGTCGCGCACTTCGGATGATGCGCCGCCGCGCGCATCGTCGCGCAGGCTGCTTCGCACGCGCCGCCGCCGGCCTAGCCGGCGCGCGGCGCGCGTCGTTCCGGACGATCGGTTCCGGACGGCCGGTTGGGCGGCCGGTTGGGCGGCCAGGGCCTGTTCACGCCGATAACGGGCTTCGATGAGGGCGAACGTGCAGAAGAGCTTCAAGGGTATCCCGTGGTGGGGCTGGGCGTCGGTCGCCGCGCTGTATGTCGGCGTGGCGGGCGCGGCCGTCGATTTCGCGTGGGAACGCGCGATCGACGCGCTCGAGGAAACCGGCGCGCACCGGCTCGACCTGTATGCGTCGAGCCTGAAGAGCGAGCTCGGCCGCTTCGAGATCCTGCCCGGCCTGGTCGCGCGGCAGGACGGCGTGCGCGCGATGCTGAAGGCCGCGCCGCACGACACGCCCGCGCTCGTGCACACGGTGAACACCTACCTCGAAGCCGTGAACCGCGACGCGGGCAGCGGCGCCGTCGACGTGATCGACCTGCAGGGCGAGGTGATCGCCGCCAGCAACTGGAACGAGACGCTCAGCTTCGTCGGCACCAACGTGTCGTACCGGCCGTACTTCAAGGACGCGCTCGCGCGCGGCAGCGGCCGCTTCTTCGGCATCGGCACCAACACGGGCGTGCCGGGCGTCTACTTCGCCAGCGCGGTGCGCGACGACGGCGTGCCGATCGGCGTGGCCGCCGTCAAGATCAGCGTCGATTCGCTCGAATCGGCCTGGCGCGCACCGGGCGTCGCCGCGATGGTCGTCGACAGCAACGGCGTGGTCGTGATCTCGACCGAACCCGCATGGAAATTCACCGCGCTGCGCCCGATCACCGCGCAGCAGCAGCGCGACATCCAGGCGTCGCGGCAATACGCGGGCCGCACCGTCGACGCGCTGCCGTACCGCCGCATCGGCGATCGCAGCGCGGCCGCCTGGTTCGGCACGTTCCCCGACCTGCGGCACCCCGACCGCACCACCCGCTATCTCGTGATGTCGCGCCCCGCGCCGCAGGCCGGCGATTCGCTGATGGTGCTGCTCGACATCGCGGGCGCGCGGCGCCAGCAGCAGACGGCGTTCGTGTTCGTCACCGGCGCGTTCCTGATCGCCGCGCTGCTGGCCGGCTACGCGATCCAGCGGCGCCGGGCGATCGCGGCACGGCTGCGCGCGCAGGACGCGCTGCGCCGCGCGAACGACCGGCTCGAACTGACCGTCGCGCAGCGCACGGCCGCGCTGACCGCCGCGAACGAACAGATGCAGCGCGAGATCGTCGAGCGCGAGCGCACCGAGCAGCGGCTGCGCGATTCGCAGCAGGAAGTCGTGCACGCGGGCAAGCTCGCGGTGCTCGGGCAGATGGCCGCCGGCCTCACGCACGAGCTGAACCAGCCGCTCGTCGCGATCCGCACGCTGTGCGACAACGCGCGCACGTTCTTCGAGCGCGGCCAGCCGGCGCCGGCGTATGCCAATCTCGAACGGATCGGCAAGCTGGTCGACAGCATGGCCGTGCTCACCGGCGAGCTGAAGACCTTCGCGCGCAAGCCCGACGTCGAGCGCGTCGCGGTGTCGCTGAACGAGGCCGTCGCGCATGCTCGGCTCATCTACGACGCGCGGATCCGCGACGAAGGCGTGCAGCTCGACGTGAACATCGCGCCCGGCACGGCGGTATCGGCTGAATCGAGCCAGTTACAGCAGGTGATCGTGAACCTGCTCGGCAACGCGCTCGACGCGGTACACGACGCGCCGGTGCGCCGCATCGTCATCGAAGCCGCCGGGCCGGACGAAGCCGGCCGCGTGCGCTTCACGGTCGCCGACAGCGGCGCCGGCATCGCGCCCGAGGTGCTGCCGCACCTGTTCGAGCCGTTCGTCACGACCAAGCCGCGCGGCCAGGGCCTGGGGCTCGGCCTCGCGATCACGTCGCGCATCGTCGAGGCGTTCGGCGCGAAGATCGCCGCGACGAACCGCGACGAAGGCGGCGCGCAGTTCAGTATCGAATTCGCGGCGGCGACGCTGCAAAGGACAGAGCATGGAAGATGAGATTCGGGTGCTGGTCGTCGAGGACGATGAAAACGTCCGGATCGGCGTCGAGCAGGCGGTCGCGCTTGCCGGGTTCCCGGTCGACGCGTTCGCGGCGGCCGCCGACGCGCTTGCGCACGTCGCGCCCGGCGCGCCGGTCGTGATCGTGTCGGACGTGCGGATGCCGGGCATCGACGGGCTGCAGTTGCTCGATCGCGTGATGGCCGTCGATGCGCAGATCCCGGTCGTGCTGATCAGCGGCCACGCGGATATCTCGACGGCCGTCGGCGCGATGCAGGTCGGCGCGTACGACTTCATCGAGAAGCCGTTCTCGTCGGACGTGATCGCCGGCCGCGTCGCACGCGCGGTCGAGAAGCGCCGCCTGACGCTCGAGGTGCAGGGGCTGCGCGCGGCGCTCAACAACTGGCAGGGCATCGAGGCATTCGTGCTCGGCAAGTCGCCCGCGATGGCCGACGTGCGCAAGAAGATCCTGCGCCTCGCCGATACGTCGGTGTCCGTGCTGATCACCGGCGAGACGGGCACCGGCAAGGAGCTGATCGCGCGCAGCCTGCACGACTTCGGCGGCCGGCGCGACGCGCATTTCGTCGCGCTGAACTGCGGCGGCCTGCCCGAGCAGATCTTCGAGAGCGAACTGTTCGGCCACGAGGCCGGCGCGTTCACCGGCGCGATCAAGAAGCGCATCGGCAAGATCGAATGGGCGCAGGGCGGCACGCTGTTCCTCGACGAGATCGAGACGATGCCGATTCAGCTGCAGATCAAGATGCTGCGCGTGCTGCAGGAGCGCGTGGTCGAACGGCTCGGCGCGAACGAGCTGATTCCGGTCGACTGCCGCGTGGTTGCCGCATCGAAGGCCGATCTCGCGGAACTCGCGGCCGACGGGCGCTTTCGCGCGGACCTGCTGTATCGCCTCAACGTCGCACAGATCGAACTGCCGCCGCTACGCGAGCGGCGCGAGGACGTGCCGCTGCTGTTCGAACATTTCGTGCTCGCGGCCGCGCGGCGCTTCGGGCAGCCGGCGCCGGTCGTCACGGCTGCGCAGGTGTCCGAACTGATGACGCATGCATGGCCCGGCAACGTGCGTGAGCTGCAGAACGTGGCCGATCGCTTCGTGCTCGGGCTGACCGGCGACAGCCTGCTGTCGTCCGGCGGCACGCCGACAGCGGGCGGCACGCTCACGGAGCAGCTCGCGTATTTCGAACGGATGCTGATCGAGGACATGCTGCGGCGTCACAACGGCAACGTCGCGGAGGCGAGCGTCGCGCTCGGCATGCCGAAGAAAACGCTTTATCACAAGCTGCGCAACCTGCGGATTCCCGCGCGCGGCGACGCGGCAGCCGACGGCGGCGAATGACGCGAACGAGGACACGCACAACAGCATGGATCGCATCGAAGTCACCGAACACGGCCGTGTCGACGGCCACCTGATCCGCGGCGTCACACGCGCGCAGAAAACCTTCCGCCCCAGCGACTGGCCCGAGCGCCTCGCGGGCGTCATCACGCTGTTCGTCGGCGAACTGCGGCCCGGGTATCCGTGCGCGCTGTCGCGGCTCGCGATGCCCGTCGTCGACGGCGGCGTCAAATGCCTGATCGTGTCCGACGAACTGCGCAGCGTATGCGCCGATGCGTTCGACTTCGCGATGCGGTTCGCCGCCGACAACGACCTCCCCGTCGAGCTTCAGACCACGCCTGCATTGACGGCGCGCTGACGCGCGCGCCGCATCCGCGGCGTGCGCACCTCCCCGCTTTTTTCGATGCGATCGCGCACGCGCGCAGGCCGCCGCACGCCCCTTCGGCCCGGCTCGGACCGTCAGACGATTGAAAGAATCCCAACATACGACCACGGCCCGACAAGGCTTTGCGGCCGAGCCATCAATAAAATTGATCGTCACGATGAAAATTATGCGTTTTCCTTGCAGGTCGCCGTGATGCATAGTTGCGTCGAGTTGACGCACCTTTGAGTCTTTCAGTCATGAACATGCGAATCGAGCCGTCCGTGCTCGCGAACCCCGACCTGCAATTTGCGACGCTTTCGTCAGGCATCAGCCTGCCGTATGTCGAGCGGGGCAGCGGCGCGCCGATGGTGTTCGCGCACGGTTCACTGTGCGACTACCGCTACTGGGATCCGCAGCTTGCATCGCTGTCGGCCCACTACCGCTGCATCGCGCCGAGCCTCAGCCACTACTGGCCGGCCGTCGAAGCGGGCATCCAGGACGAGTTCAGTTGGCAGAACCACGTCGACGAGCTCGCCGAATTCATCGACGCGCTCGATCTCGGCCCCGTGCATCTGGTCGGCCATTCGCGCGGCGGCAGCGTGGCATTCAACGTCGCACGCCAGCATCCGCATCTCGTCGACACGCTGACGCTCGCCGATCCGGGCGGCCCGCTGCAACAGCAGGGCGTGCGCGAAGCCGCGCTGCCGGCCGCCGCGCTCGCGCTGCGCACGAAGGCCGTGAACCTGATCGGTCAAGGCGACGTCGAATCCGGTCTCGAGATGTTCGTCGATTCCGTGAGCCTGCCCGGCGCATGGAAGAAGAGCACGTCGCGCTTCCGCACGATGGCGATCGACAACGCGAGCACGCTGCCGAAGCAACTGCGCGATCCGCTGCCCGCGTATTCGCAGCACACGGCCGGCGATATCGCGTGCCGCACGCTGCTGATCGACGGCCAGCGCAGCCCGAAGATGTTCCGCAACAACGTCGACACGCTGTCGCAGTGGATCGGCAATGCGCAACGGCAGACCGTCGCCGGCGCGTCGCACGGGATGAATGCGGCAAGCCCTGCCGTGTTCAACCGCTTCGTGCACGAGTTCATCGCCGCGTAATTTCCCGGGCGGCGTTCGTTCCGCCCGATATTCCCCGTTTCATTCCCCGCACGATGCGGGCGCCCGTCCGCATCGAGGGCGCCCGGTTAAGCCGCTGCCCCCGCCTTGCGCGTCACCGCATCCGGCAACCCGAACACGCTGTCGAACGCCCAGTTGTACGCGAACGTGAAGATCGGGAAGAACACGATCAGCACTGCGTCGTACAGAAACGCCTGCAGCAGCGACACGTCGAGCCACCACGCGATCAGCGGAATCAGGAACGTCACGAGCGCGATCTGGAATCCGATCGCATGCAGCACACGACGCCCGACGGTGCGCGTCGTCGCCGCGCTCCGCCGCTCCCATGCTTCGAATGCGAGGTTGAACAGAAAATTGACGGTGACGCCCGTCGTCGAAATCATCACGCCGAGCAGGCCGCTCGTCGCCGCGCTCGCGCCGCTCAGCATGCCGAGCACCGACGACGCGACCAGGATGCCGAGCACCTCGAACATCACGACGTAGACTATGCGTCTCTTCCACCCTTGCATGACCATCCACCTTCCTCTCGAACAAGGTGGCGAGACTATCAGCGGGTCCCCCGTCCGCAAAAGTCAGGTCCTTTCAATTTTTCTGACAGGAGAGGCCGCACATGCTGACCAGCGACCACATCGACATTCTGCTCACCGTCATCGACAAAGGCTCGTTTTCGGCGGCCGCGCGCGCGCTCGGCCGCACGCCGTCGGCGGTCAGCATGGCAATCGCGAATCTCGAGGCCGAACTCGATCTCGTGTTGTTCGACCGCGGCACACGGGAACCGACGCCGACTGCCGCGATGGCCGCGCTGTTGCCCGATGCGCGCTCGATCGCCGAGCAGTTGCAGGTGCTGCGCGCACACGCGCAGCACTTGTCGGAAGGTGTCGAGGACACGCTGCGGCTCGGCGTCGCGGCCGAGATCGACAGCGCGCCCGTCGCCCGCGCGCTGACGGCGGTCGCCGCGAAATATCCGGCGCTCGCGATCAGTGTCGTCACGGCACCGCAGGACGCGATCGTCGACGCGCTGCATCGCGCCGCCGTCGATCTCTGTGTGGCGTACTGCGGGCTCGACCTGCATCCGCAGGAACAGATCCACGCGCTGTGGACCGAGACGCTCATTGCCGTCGCCGCGCCGGCGCATCCGCTGATCGCCGAAGGCGCCCATCCGGAAGCGATCGAACGGCTGTCGGGCTTCCGGCAGATCGTGATCGCCGATCCGGAGCGGCCGTTGACCGACGTGCGACCGTTGATCGGCAACCGCACGTGGAAGGTGACCGACATGGCGACCGCGATCGCGCTCGTGAAGGCCGGTCACGGTTGGGCGAACCTGCCCGCGTCGGTGATCGGCGGATACGTGGCCAACGGCGAACTCGCGCCGCTCGTGTTCGAGAACATCCGCAACGGCTTACCGCTGCCCGTGTACCTGCGGCGGCCGAAGCATACGGGGCTCGGCAAGGCGGCGAGCGAACTGGTTCGCGCGCTGCGCACTGCATGCGACGGCAGGTAGCCGGTGCGGCGGCGAACGCCGCCGCACCGCCGGTCAACGCCTGACGGCTAGACCGTTAGTTGCAGTTACTGTGCCGCCACCGCGCCCTGGATCGAATCGACGAGCGACGCGTTGTCGTAGCGCCGTCCGGCAATCCCCCATCCGCCGTCGACGGCATGGACGACATTCACCCAGACTTGCGCCGGCGTCAGCCGTCCGCCCGCGCGGCGCAGCACGATCGCGGTCGCCCGTTCGACGTATTGCCGCTGCTTGTCGGGCGCCGCGAGCGCGACGGCAGGCAGCTTCAGTTCGACGAACGCCGCGGGCTCCGCGCGTCCCTGCACGAAGGTCCGGTGCCGCGGCAGCACGTTGAGCGTGCCCACCACGTTCGGCGCCAGGAACGCATTCCCGGTCAATCCTTCGACATCCAGCAGCGCATCGGTCAGCTCGGCAAACACCGGCCCCTCGTCGTCCGGCGTGAAAACCCCTTCGGATACTGTCAGCGTGATCGGCATCGCACTTCCTCCTGGTCAGGTCATCGGAATCGTGACGTGATATAAATATCAGTCACTCTCTATACATTAGACACTAATCGCTCTCTATGCAAGATAAAGAGCGATCACTCTGAAGCGAGCCAGTCATGCGTTATTCCGTCGAGCACAAGCACGAAACCCGCGCGCGCATCCTCGAGGCGGCGAGCCGCCTGTTCCGTCAGGAGGGATATGGCGGTTCGGGCATCGGTCCGTTGACGAAGGCGGCGGGCGTCACCAATGGCGCGTTCTACGGGCATTTCAAATCGAAGGGCGAAGCGTTCCGCAGCGTCGTCCTCGACGGTCTGGAGCAGCTCCGCCAGGGCGTCGCGACGTTCAAGGCCGAGCATGGCGCGCGCTGGCGGCGCCCGTTCGCGGCGTTCTACCTCGGGCCGCGGCGCACCTGCGAACTCGGCGAGAGCTGCGCGCTGCCGAGCCTGTCGCCGGAAGTGATGCGCGCCGACGACGACACGCGCGACGCGTACGAACAGGCGTTACGGCAGATCGTCGACGAAGTGGCGTCCGGCCTGGGCGACCCGCCCGACGACGACCGCGCGATCGCATTCCTCGCGCTGCTTTCAGGCGGCGTCACGCTCGCCCGCGCGGTGCGCGACCCCGTGCTGGCGAAGCGGATTGCCGATGCCGTCGAGCGCTATGCGGTCGTGATCGCGGAACGCACGGACGTGAAACCGGATCAGCCGGCATAACGGACGGCCAATAAAAAACCCCGATCCGCATCGTCACGGATCGGGGTTCCTCGACTCGCCGCCTGTTCCGGCGGCCCGTCGCGAGCCGGTGCGTCAACGCACGGCGACTTCCTGCTTGACGGTCGCCGCGTCGCCGACCGCCGTCGGCACCGCACCCCATCCGCCGCCCAACGCGCGGATCAGGTTGACGGTCGACACGGCCTGCGCGCCGGTCAGCTGGTTCGCCTGCAATTGCGACACCAGCACCGACCGTTCGCTGTCGATCACGTCGAGATACGCGATCTCGCCTTCCTGATACTGCGTGCGCGACAGCGTCGCCGCGCGGCGCGATGCATTGACGGCCGCATCCTGCGCGTGGATCTGATCGTCGAGCAGGCGCAGATCGGCGAGATTGTCCTCGACCTCGCGGAACGCGACGAGCACCTGCTGCCGGTAGTTCGCGACCTGCTCGTCGTACTGCGCGCGCGCCTGCTGCACGCCGGCCGCACGGCGCCCGCCGTCGAACAGCGGCAGCGTCAGCGCGGTGCCGGCGAACGGCCCGAGCAGGAACGTGCGGCTCGACCACATGAACAGGCTGCCGAGCGTCGACGCTTCATACCCGAACGCCCCCGTGATATCGAGCTTCGGGAAATACGCCGACTTCGCAAGGCCGATCCGCGCGTTCGCGGCCGCCATCGCGCGCTCGGCCGCCGACACGTCCGGACGGCGTTCGAGCAGCGCGGACGGCAGGCCCGGCGGAATCTTCACGCCGACCGGCACGATCGGCGTTTCCTTGAACGCGAAATCCGCGGGCGCCTTGCCGAGCAGGATCGCAAGCGCATGCTCCGAGGCCGCGCGCCGGCGCGCAACGCCGACCGCATCGGCCTGCGCGGTGGCCAGTTCGTTCTTCGCCCGCGACACGTCGAGCTCGCTGATGTCGCCTTCGTTGAAGCGGCGCTGCACGAGCTTGAGCGCCTGATCGCGCAGTTCCACCGTGCGGCGGTACAGGTCCTGGTCCGAGTCGAGCTGGCGCAGTTCGAAGTAGTTCTGCGCGACATCCGCCTGCAGCGCGAGCTGCACCGAACGGAACAGCGCTTCGCTCTGCGCCTGGTCGGCACGCGACGCCTCGACGTTGCGGCCGACGCGGCCGAACAGGTCGGCCTCGTAGGACACCGTGCCCTGCGCGCGCCACAGCGTCGCGTTGGTCGGGCCGGTGCCCTGCGGCTGGAACTGCGACGCCGACGACAGCCCTTCACGCATCGGCCCGAAACCGGCACCGATCTGCGGGAACCATTGCGAACGCGCCGAACGCGTCGCCGCGCGCGCTTCCTCGACCCGCGCGGCCGCGGCCTTCAGGTTCTGGTTCGCGGCGAGCGCCTGCGTCTCGAGCGAATCGAGCACCGGGTCGCCGAACACCGTCCACCATTCGCCGCGATGCGCGCCGTCCGACGGCTCGGCCGTCTTCCACGTGCCGGCCTGTTCGCCCTGCGCGAGGGTCGGTGCTTCCTTGTACGCGGCGGGCGTCGACGCATCCGGGCGCTTGTAGTCGGGGCCCACCGCGCACGCGGCGAGCAGCGTCGCGAGCAGGGTGCTCGCGGCCGCCACCTTCGCGAAGCGCATCAGGCCATTCGAGTTGTGCATGTTGTTCATCTTTCTATCCTCAAGCATCGGGTGCCGGTACGCCCGGAGGCGTCACGCCATAACCCGCCGAGTCCTTGCCGGCGACGTGGATCTTGCCGCCCGCGAGCGTACGCAGCACGACGTAGAACACCGGCGTCAGCATCAGCCCGAACAGCGTCACGCCGAGCATCCCGAAGAACACCGCGACACCCATCGCATGGCGCATCTCCGAACCCGCCCCCGTCGACGTGACGAGCGGCACGACACCCATGATGAATGCGATCGACGTCATCAGGATCGGGCGCAGCCGCATCCGGCTCGCCTCGATCGCGGCCTGGAGCGGCGTCCTGCCGTCGTGCTCCAGTTCACGCGCGAATTCGACGATCAGGATCGCGTTCTTCGCCGACAGCCCCACCAGCACCATCAAGCCGATCTGCGTGAAGATGTTGTTGTCGCCCTGCGTGAGCCACACGCCCGTCAACGCCGACAGAATGCTCATCGGCACGATCAGGATCACCGCGAGCGGCAGCGTCAGGCTTTCATACAACGCGGCGAGCACCAGGAACACGAGCAGCACGCTGATCGGGAACACGACGATCGCCGCGTTGCCCGCGAGGATCTGCTGGTACGTGAGGTCGGTCCACTCGAACCGCACGCCGCGCGGCAGCGTCTCGTGCGCGATGCGCTCGATCGCGGCCTGCGCCTGACCCGACGAGAAGCCCGGCGCCGGGCCGCCGTTGATGTCGGCCGCCGTGTAGCCGTTGTAGCGCACGACCATTTCAGGACCGAACGTCGGCGTCACCGTGACGAGCGACGACAGCGGCACCATCTCGCCCTTGTCGTTGCGCGTCTTGAGCTGCAGGATGTCGTCCGCACGCTGGCGGAACGGTGCATCGGCCTGCACACGCACCTGGTACACGCGCCCGAAACGGTTGAAGTCGTTCACGTACAGCGAGCCGAGATACACCTGCATCGTGTTGAACACGTCGGTCACCGGCACACCGAGCTGCTTCGCCTTCACGCGATCGAGATCGACGTTGAGCTGCGGCACGTTGATCTGGTAGCTCGTGAACAACGGTCCCAGTTCCGGCGCCTGCTGCGCGCGCTTGATGAAGTCGTTGGTCGCATCCGCGAGCCGCGCATAACCGACCGCGCCGCGATCCTCGATCTGCATCTTGAACCCGCCGAGCGTGCCGAGGCCGAGCACCGGCGGCGGCGGGAACACCGCAACGAACGAATCCTTCATCGCGCTGTACTGCTGGTTCAGCGCACCCGCGATCGCGCCAGCCGACAGCGCCTTGCCGTGCCGCTCGGAGAACGGCTTCAGCGTGACGAACACGATGCCCGCGCTCGAGCTGTTGGTGAAGCCGTTCACCGACAGCCCCGGGAACGCGACCGCGCTCTCGACGCCCGGCTGCTTCAGCGCAATCGAGCCCATGTCGCGGATCACCTTCTCGGTGCGGTCGAGCGACGCGCCGTTCGGCAGCTGCGCGAACGCGATCAGGTATTCCTTGTCCTGCGCGGGCACGAAGCCGCCCGGCACGACCTTCGACACCAGCACGGTCGCGCCGACCAGCACGAGGTACACGCCCAGCATCACCGTCTTGCGCGACAGCACGCCGCGCACGCCGCGGCCGTAGTTCTCCGCGCCGCGATGGAACACCTTGTTGAAGCCGCGGAAGAAGCCGCCGAGCACGCGGTTCATCACGCGCGTGAGCCAGTCTTCCTTCTCGCCATGCCCCTTCAGCAGGATCGCGGACAGCGCCGGCGACAGCGTCAGCGAGTTGAACGCCGAGATCACCGTCGAGATCGCGATGGTCATCGCGAACTGCTTGTAGAACTGGCCGGTCAGGCCCGACATGAACGCGAGCGGCACGAACACGGCGACGAGCGTCAGCGCGATCGCGATGATCGGCCCGCTCACTTCCTGCATCGCCTTGTAGGTCGCCTGCCGCGCGTTCATCCCGCTTTCGATGTTGCGCTCGACGTTCTCGACGACGACGATCGCATCGTCGACCACGATCCCGATCGCCAGCACCATCCCGAACAATGACAACGCGTTGATCGAATACCCGAACGCGAGCAGCAGCGAGAACGTGCCGATGATCGACACCGGCACCGCGATCAGCGGAATCAGCGATGCGCGCCACGTCTGCAGGAACACGATCACGACGATCACGACCAGCGCGATCGCTTCGAGCAGCGTGTGCACGACGGCCTTGATCGACGAACGCACGAACTGCGTCGGGTCATAGACGATCTTGTAGTCGATGCCCGCCGGCATGTCCTGCTTCAGCTCGGCCATCGTCTTGCGCACTTCGTCCGAGATCTGCAGCGAGTTCGCGCCCGGCGACTGGTTGATCGCCATCGCGACGGCCGGCTTGTTGTCGAGCAGCGAGCGCAGCCCGTATTCGGACGCATCGAGCTGGATCCGCGCGATGTCGCGCAGGCGCGTGACGCCGCCGTCCGGCGTCGTCTTCACGACGATGTCGCCGAACTCGTCTTCCGTCTGCAACCGGCCGCGCGCGTTCACCGACAACTGCAACGGCGTGCCGGGCAGCGACGGCGATGCGCCGATCACGCCGGCCGCGACCTGCACGTTCTGCTCGCGAATGGCCTGCACGACGTCCTCGGCCGACAGCCCGCGCTGCGCGACCTTCTGCGGATCGAGCCACACGCGCATCGCGTAGTCGCCCGAACCCCACAGCTGCACCTGGCCGACGCCCTGGATCCGCGACAGGCGATCCTTCACGTTGATCAGCGCGTAGTTGCGCAGGTAGGTCATGTCGTACCGGTTGTCCGGCGAGATCAGGTGGACCACCATCGTCAGCGTCGGCGAGCTCTTCACCGTGGTGATGCCGAGCCGCTGCACGTCTTCCGGCAAGCGCGGCAGCGCCTGGTTCACGCGGTTCTGCACGAGCTGCGTGGCCTTGTCCGGATCGGTGCCGAGCTTGAACGTGACGGTGATCGTCATGTTGCCGTCGCTGTTCGCCTGCGACTGCATGTAGAGCATGTCCTCGACGCCGTTGATCTGCTCTTCAAGCGGCGACGCGACCGTCTCGGCGATCACTTTCGGGTTGGCGCCCGGGTACTGCGCCTTCACGATCACGGACGGCGGCACGACTTCCGGATATTCCGAAATCGGCAGCAGGAACATCGCGATCACCCCGCCCAGCAGGATGATCACCGATAGGACTCCTGCAAAGATCGGCCGGTCGATAAAGAATTTTGAAATGTTCATGTGTGGCTCTGTCTGGTTGAACGCGGAATCGAAGCGGCGGGCCGCTTACGAATCCGCCTTCGCCGGTGCGGCCGGCTTCGCGTTGTCCGCCAGCGGCGCGGACGGCGCATCGCCTCCCGTCATCGGGACCATGTGCGGCTTCACCTGTTCGCCGGGGCGCACGCGCTGCGTGCCGTTCACGACGACGCGATCGCCGGCGGAAAGCCCGCTCACGATCACGCGCCGGTTGCCGTGCTGCATCCCCTGCTGAACTTCGCGGTACGACACGCGGCCCTGCTGGTCGACGACGAACACGAACTTCTTGTCCTGGTCGGTGTTGATCGCCGCGTCGTCCACGAGCAGTGCCTGGTGCGGCGCGCTGCCGCCCACCTTCACACGGGCGTAGAGGCCCGGCACCAGCGCGCCGTCCGCGTTGTCGAAGCGCGCGCGCACGCGGATCGTGCCGGACGACGTGTCGAGCCGGTTGTCGACCGAATCGATCACGCCGCTGCGCGAGTAGCCGCTTTCGTTCGCGAGGCCGAGCTCGACCGGAACCTTGCGGCCGTCACGCGCGCCATTGATGTATTGCAGGTAGGTCTGCTCGTCCGCATCGAACGACGCATAGATCGGCGACACCGACACCAGCGTCGTCAGCGGCGCGGCCGACGCGCCGGCCGACACGACGTTGCCGACCGTGATCTCCGCGCGCGACACGCGGCCCGACACCGGCGCGGTGATCCGCGTATAGCCGAGGTTGATGCGCGCCGTTTCCAGCGCGGCATCGCCCGCCTTCACGTTCGCCGCCGCCTCGCGGGCCGCGTTCTGCTTCTCGTCGTAATCGCGCTTCGCGATCGCGTTGTCGCCGATCAGTCGCTGTGCGCGCTGCCAGTCGGTCTGCGCGTAGCCGTTGCGTGCCTGCGCAGCCGCGAGCTGCGCAGCCGCGCGGTCGACTTCGGCCTGGTACGGGCGCGGGTCGATCACGAACAGCACGTCGCCCTTCTTCACGAGCGCGCCGTCCTTGAAATTCACCGCGACGATCGTGCCCGATACCTGCGGGCGGACGTCGACTTTCTCGATCGCTTCGAGGCGGCCCGAATAACTCTGCCAGTCGGTCACGGTCTGCGGCACGATGGTCGCGACGTCGACTTCGGGCAGCGGCGCCGCCGCTTTTTCGGGCGCGTTCGCGTTCACGCGCATCGCGCCGAACGTTCCGAGGCCGACGACGGCGAGCGTCACGATCGCGGCGGTCGCGATTCGGGAGCGGGAGGTGCGTAGGATGGCCATGTGGATCTCCAGTAAGCGTGGATTGGTTTGGTTATTCGGAACGATTCGGCTGGCGCGCCTGGAAGCGGCACTGGAAGAAGCGCACGGCTTCCTCGAAGGCGGCTTCGTGCGTCGCGAGCGCGGCGTGCGTGATGTCGGGGTAGCGGATCACCTGTGTGAGCACGCCCGACGAGATCAGGCAGCCCGCATATTTCTCCGCTTCGACGTGCAATACGTCGTTCTGCGCGGTGACGACCAGCGTTGGCGGCAGCCCCGCGAGGCGCACCGATTCGAGCGGCGCCGCGTACGGGTGCATGCGCTGCGCCGCCTGCGGCAGATACGCGCGATAACAGGCCGCGCATTCGCGCGCGGTGATGTCGGAGGCAAGACGATCGGCGTCGCCGATGCGCGTCATGCTCGGGTCGAGCATCGGCCCGAACAGCGCCTGCGCGGCGATCGACACTTCGCCGCGGTCGCGTGCGATGAACGCGAGGCAGTTCGCGAGCTGGCCGCCCGCGTCGTGGCCCGCGACGCCAATCTTCTTCGGATTGCCGCCGAACGCGCGGGCGCGTGTCGCGGCCCATACGGCGGCGCGATACGCATCCTCCGGCGCGGCCGGAAAAGGAAAGGCCGGCGCGAGCGAATAGTCGACCGACACTACGAGAGCTGGTAAGCGTTCTGCTAAAAAGCGCGCGGCGAAATCGGCGTCTTCGAGCGAACCGCGCACGAAGCCGCCGCCGTGGAAGTAAAGCACTACCGGCAATCCGGTCTTGTCCGGGCGGCGGTAGAGGCGCAGCACGATGTCCTGCGCGTAGCCGGGAATTTCCACTTCGGCCACGGTCAACGCCGCGCCAGCCATGGCTTGCACGGGCAACGCGGCTTTCAGGAATTTGCTGAATTCAGAAGCGTCCATGACGATGCAGCATCCATTTCGAGATGGAACGAATTCTGGGTCCGGCAGACATTGGGATAAATGCCTATAATCCGGCAACACAATTCAACGCCCCCGAACAATCCAAGGCTGCGTTTACCCACGAGGTAGCGCAGCCTCTTTGTTCCGGAGGCTCATTAGATTGCGGAGGTTGTGATGGACCGGCTTCAGGCCATGCAGGTGTTTACTCGCGTCGTCGATACAAGCAGCTTCACCAAGGCAGCAGAAACGCTCAGCTTGCCGCGAGCGTCCGTCACGACGATCATCCAGAATCTCGAAGCATTCCTCGGCGTGCGGCTGATGCACCGGACCACGCGCCGGCTGTCGCTCACGCCGGACGGCGCCGCGTACTACGAAAGATGCGTGCGGATCCTCGCGGACGTCGAGGAAACCGAAGCGAGCTTCCAGGCCAACAACCGAAAGCCGCACGGAAAGTTGCGTATCGACATGCCCGGCTCGATCGGACGGCTGCTCGTGATTCCGTCGCTGTGCGAATTTCATACGCGCTACCCCGACATCGACCTGCAGCTCGGCCTGTCCGATCGGCCGGTCGACTTGCTGCAGGAAGGCGTCGATTGTGTGATCCGCGTCGGCGCGCTGCAGGACTCGTCGCTCGTCGCGCGCCGGGTCGGCCTGTTCGAAGGCGTGACGGTCGCCGCGCCCGACTACCTCGAGCGCTTCGGCGAGCCGCAGACAATCGACGACCTGAGCCAGCACAAGGCCGTCAACTATTTCTCGAGCCGCACCGGCCGCACGATCGACTGGACCTTCCTGAGCGAAGGCAAGGAAATCGAGGTGAAGATGGACAGCATCGTGTCGGTGAACGACGCGGATGCGTACGTGACCTGCGGGGTCGAAGGCTTCGGGCTGATCCAGCCGCCGCTCTTCATGGTGCTGCCGCACCTGCGCGAAGGCCGGCTCAAGGAAGTCCTGCCCGGCGTCAAGCCGCTGCCGATGCCGATCTCGGTCGTGTATCCGCACAGCCGCCATCTGTCGCCGAAAGTGCGCGTGTTCGTCGACTGGGTCGCCGAAGTATTCGACCGCTGCCCGCTGCTGAGCGGCAAGGGCAGCCTCGACGCGACGTGCAGCAAGCGCACGTTCGAGGAAGCCGAACGCGCGCCGGCGCTCGACACGCCGGTCATCAACGAGTGGGTCGCGTAATCGTCTGAACCAACACGCGCGGGCTGCACAGCCCGCGCGTTGTCCCGCCTTCGTGCCGCGTGCCCGCGCGGCGCACCCGATCCTTCCCGAATCCGCAGCAAACCTTTGTGCCGAGCGCGGCAATCGCCCGCGTGCGCCGTTGCGTGACGTTACGCGAGGTCGTCGCACCCGCGTGAGGCCCGCGCCACGGGGCTGCCGGCGCTTTCCGCATAACCCTGCCGGCGATGCGGATGACGATTGTTCCACTGACACGACAATTCAATTCGCGTCTGCCGCATTTATCGCGACGGAACAGATACCTAGAGTAAACCCTGTCGCGCACCTCGTTGCGCATCGAACAGATCCCGCTGAATGGGACCGGAGAAAGCGCTGAAGCGCCAACTCCGACAGACAGGAGTTACGTCATGAACCGCCGCCACCTTCTCTCCGCCCTGGCCCTCGCACTCGCCGTATCCGCACCGGCCTTCGCCGATTCGGGCACCCCGCATGCCGGCGACTACGGCAACACGTCGTGGTACTCGCAGCACTACGGCCCGCGCACCCGCGCCGAGGTCAGCGCGGAAGTCGAACAGGCTCGCCGCGACGGCACGCTCGCGTACCTGCGCAAGGCCAACTCGTATCCGCAAGGGCTTGAGCTCGCACAAGGCCCGTATCGCCCGATGCAGGAAAGCAACCAGCTCGCCGGCGGAGGCCGGTAAACGCGCAACGCCGCGCAGCGGATTGCCCGTGCGCGGCGTCGCGACACACCCATCGACGACTCGTTAAGTCAGTTAGTTGCAGGAGCACATGATGAACGACCCACTTCCTTCGCCGCTCGATCACTGGGACGACACCACACCCGTGTGGACGCCGTTCCGTTCGGCCCCGCACTCGCATTGAGCGCCGGCTGAGTCATCCGTCCGGCCATTACCTGCGCGGCACGCCGTCGCGCCATTCGCCCCAGTGCGTCACGATGTCCTGCACGAGCGGATTGCCCGCGCGGTACAGGTTTTCGGTCGCCGGGGCGAAGCCGCCCTGGTCCGCGTAGTTCAGCAGGTTGTCGGCGCTCGTCTGCCCCGCATACGGCCGGTCGAAATCGGACCCGGTGCGCAGCACCGCGACGCGCGACAGGTCGACCCGCTTCACGCTCGCCGCGCGCTTGAGCGCTTCATACGTCGCGTTGTCTTCCTGCGCGGTCATGCAGTAGGTGCCCTTGCCGTCCGTCAGGATCTTGGTCCACTGGCGCGCGCGCTCGCCGATCAACGTGCCCGAGAACCACGTGTTGCCCGATGACGTGTCGCACTGGATCACCGTCGGCGGCCGGTTCGCCGGCGCATACGTGAACTTCGCGCGCGCGGCCTGCGCCTGTGCACTGTCGGCGAGCACGACGTTGCGCGACAGCGCGTATGCGGCGTCGGTCAGTTGCGGGTTCAGCTGGAACACTTCGGTGCGGTAGTCGAGCGGCGGCTTGTCGTTCGGGCTCTTCGTGTTGATGCCGAGATAGCCCGTATTCCAGCCAGCCGGAATCTCGCGTGCATCGAGTTCCCACTGCAGACTGAAATCGACGAGGTACTTCGACCACGCGGCCGACCCGACCGTGCCTTGCGCGGGGTCGACGCCCGCAATGCCGGAGACCAGGAAATACGTGCGGCGCAGATCGAAGCGCTGCGAGAACGTGAGCGCCATGATCGTCGCGGTCGCGTTCGCGTAGCCCATGCCGGTCGTCACGACGCACACGTCCTGCTTGTTGCAGTGAACGGCCGGATAGTCGGGCGACAGGCCAGGCACGGTGATGTCGCGCCACGGGCCGAGCCGGTCGAGCCAGGCCTGGCCCTCCGGACCGAACATCGTGATGATCATGACCTTGACCGGGCGGCCCTGTGCACCGGTCTCGGCGAATGCATTGTTGCCTGCGTTGTTGCCCTGGTTGTCCTGCGCGATCGACGGCGCGGTCGCACAGGCCGCAAGCGAGAATGCGGCGGCGGAAAGAATGGAGCGAGTCAGCATCGGCGTTCCTTGTTTCGATGATGTTGGGTGAGAACGGCTCTCGGAGACTGCGCGAGGGAGTATAGAACGGGCATGCGCGATGCGGAACCCGGCTACGAAACGGCTGCGGTTGTTTCGTGCGACGGCGCGCGTGTTGCGTAACGCGGTGAGTCGCCGCGGATTCGCGCCATCGCGCCATCGCGCCGCATGACAACCATCAGGAATGCTATCCGGTTGGCAAAAACGAATGCCCGCCGACAGGCCGCCGATCGTCACACCCTTCCGCACCGGCCAACTGCCGATCCACTACACGCGCGCGAGCCCCGCCACCCCATAACCGAGCACGACCAGCGCGGCGACCACATGGCTCGCCGCGAGCCACCCGGGCGACTTCACGACGCGCCCGATCGCACTGCCGCCGAACGCGAACACGAGCTGCCCCGTGAGGCTGCCGGCAAACACGCACGCGGCGCCCAGCAGCCAGTGCCGATGCGCGCCGGCGGCAGCCGTCGCGTAGCCATAGAACAGCAGGATGGTGAGCGGATTCGCGAGCGTGACAAAGAACATCGACGTGAACGGGCGGTTGCCCGGCGGCGGCGCATCGCCATCGAGCGTGCGGCGCCGATCCCGCAGCGCCTGCCACAGCATCCGTGCGCCCATGGCGAGCAACACGAGCGCGCCGACGACGCGGAACAAAGACAGGTGCGACGCGAGCGTGCTCGCGAGCATCGCGCCGATCGTGAACGCGACGACCGCATAACAGCCGTCGGCAGCGGCGACGCCCGCCGCCGCGCGCACGCCGGTGGCGGTGCCGGCGCGCATGCCGTAGTTCGCGATCATCAGTGCGACGGGCCCGACCGACAGCGCGATCATCAGCCCGAACAGGAAGTCGTTCATCGGTCGTCGATGCGTTCGAGGGAACGCATCGATTCTAGCGACCGCAAATTGATCCCGTGAGGAAATTCCGCGTCAGGCGACGTCCACGCGCGCGGGCCCGTCCACCATCTCGCCGATCACGGCCGCGCGGTCGAAACCATCGGCGCGGAAGCACGCGAGGACTTCGTCGACCGCTTCCGGCGCACACGCGACCAGCAGGCCGCCCGACGTCTGCGGATCGGTCAGCAGCGCCTGCGCGACAGGCGGCAGCCCGTCGGCCAGCCGCACATCGGTGCCGTACGCGGCCCAGTTGCGACCCGACGCGCCGGTGAACACGCCGTCGGCGACGAACGCCTCGACGCCCGCGAGCCACGGCAGCGACGCATAGTGCACGCGTGCGGTGAGATGCGCGCCGCGCGCCAGTTCGAGCGTATGGCCGAGCAGCCCGAAGCCCGTGACGTCGGTCAGCGCGTGCACGCCCGGCAACGCGGCGAGCGCGGTGCCCGGCCGGTTCAGCTTGGTGGTCGTCGCGATCATCTGCGCGTAACCCGCGGCGTCGAGCTGGCTCTTTTTCAGCGCGGCCGACAGCACGCCGACGCCGAGCGGCTTACCGAGCACGAGCACGTCGCCCGCGCGCGCGGCCGCGTTGCGCTTCACGCGCGACGGATGCACGACGCCGATCGCGGCGAGCCCGTAGATCGGCTCAACCGAATCGATCGAATGGCCGCCCGCGACCGGAATGCCGGCGTCCGCGCACACCGCTTCGCCGCCGCGCAGCACGGCCGCGATCGTCTCGTGCGGCAGCACGTTGATCGGCATGCCGACCAGCGCGAGCGCGAGGATCGGCTTGCCGCCCATCGCATAGACGTCGGACAGCGCGTTGGTCGCCGCGATACGGCCGAAGTCGAACGGATCGTCGACGATCGGCATGAAGAAGTCGGTCGTCGCGACGATCGCCTGCTCGTCGTTGAGCCGGTAGACGGCCGCGTCGTCGGACGTCTCGGTGCCGACCAGCAGATCAGGGAACAGCGCGGGCGGCGTCGCGCGCTTCAGCAGCTCGGACAGCACGCCCGGCGCGATCTTGCAGCCGCAGCCGCCCCCGTGCGACAGGCTCGTGAGGCGCGGAACGGCAGGCTGGGCTTGGGTGGCATCGGTCATCGTCGGCATCCGGTGAATAACAACGTTCCATTATCGACAATTCCGCGCGAACGCGCCCGATACCCACATAATTGACGCCGCCTGCCTCTCCCGCCCTGCCTACACCTTCGTTCATGGATCACCTGTTCATCGGCCTCGTGCTGTGCTCCGCGCTGCTGCACGCCATCTGGAATGCGTTCCTCCACGTCAGCGAAGACCGGCTCGTCCAGCTCGGCACGATGTCGCTGCCGTATCTCGCGTTCGGCATCGCCGGTGCCGCGCTGCTGCCCGCGCCGGCGCCCGCCGCGTGGCCGTACATCGCCGCGTCGGCCGCCCTGGAGGTCGCGTACTGCTTCACGCTCGCGCGCGCTTACCGCAACGGCGAGTTCGGGCAGATCTATCCGATCGCGCGCGGAATCTCGCCGCTGCTCGTGTCGGTGCTCGCGTTCGCGATGCTGCACGAGCAGCCGACGCCGTTCGGGTTCGCGGGCATCGCGCTCGTGTCGTTCGGCATCATGTCGCTCGCGCTGCGGCGCGGCTTCAGGTTCTCGGGGGAAGGCGTGCCGTATGCGCTGCTCACGGGCGTGTTCATCGCCGCGTACTCGATCTGCGACGGGATCGGCTCGCGCGTGTCCGGCAGCGCGCTCGGCTACATCGCGTGGGTGTACCTGCTGTGGAGCGTGCCGCAGCTCGTGCTTGTGTGCGCGATGCGCGGCGGCCCGCGCGCGGTGCTCGGCTCGCGCACGGCGCTGCGGCAGGGCGCGATCGCCGGCACGATCTCGCTCGCCGCATACGGGATCGTGATCCTCGCGTACCGGCACCTGCCGGTCGCGACCGTGTCGGCGCTGCGCGAAACGAGCTCGATCTTCGCGGTCGCGATCGGCTGGTTCGTGATGCGCGAGCGGCCCGGCGCGCAGCGGCTCGCCGCGTGCGCGCTGGTGGTCGCGGGCGCGGCGCTGATCCGGCTGTGAGCCGCACGCGCGCCCGCGGCGTGCCGCGTCAGAACTTGTGGCGGATGCCCGTCACCGCGACGATCTGCGTACGCGTGCTCGACGGATTCGAGATCCCTTCGATCGCGGCGACCGTGTTCGACGACGCGCGCTGGTAGAACGCATTCACGTAGATATCGGTGCGCTTCGACAGGAAATACTGCGCGCCGACGCTCGTCTGCAGGTAGTGCGAACTCGGCTTCGGCCCCTGCGACGCGAGCACCTGCGTGTAGGTTTCGCCGAGCGCGAACTGCAGCGCGGGCGTCATCAGGTAGCGCACGCTGCCTTCGTAGTTGTTGAAGCGCAGCGCACCGCCCGTCTGCAGGTTGAACAGCGAGCTGGTGTACAGCAGCCCGAACGTCGCGGCGCCCCATGCATACGCGCCGCCCGCGCCCCAGATCTGCTGGTGCGTCACGCCCTTGATGAACGTGTAGTAGTTGTCGGACGCCGCCGCGCCGGTGGTATCGAGTGCCGGATGATCGACGCGCACATACGCCGCGCCGAGTTGCAGCGGCCCGTTCTCGTAGCTCGCGCCGAGGCTCCACACACGGTTTTCCGCGAACGACGTCGAATTCGAGAAACCGTACAGGCCGACCGCGCGCAGCCCGTACCACGTGGGCGTCTGGTATTGCACCGAGTTGTTGGTGCGGAACGTGTTGTTCAGGTCGTCGGTGTCGAACGGATGCAGCGCGTACTGCGTGAGCGCGGTGGTCGCGCCGATCTGCAGCGGCTCCAGCACTTCCTGCGCCGCGTTGTACTGGCGGCCCATCGTCAGCGTGCCCCAGCGGTCGTTTTCCAGCCCGACGTACGCGCGGCGCCCGAAGATCCGGCCGCCCTGGCTCGCGGCGCCGCTCTCGATGTTGAAGCCGTTCTCGAGCCGGAACACCGCGCGCGTGCCGCCGCCGAGTTCTTCCTTGCCGAGCAGCCCCCAGCGCGTGCCCTGCTCGTTGCCGCCAGTCGCCTGCCATGCGGCATGCCCGTTCTGGTTGTTCGTGTACGTGATCCCCGAATCGACGACGCCATACAGCGTCACACTCGACTGCGCCTGCGCGTGCGCCGCACCCGCCGCGATTGCAACGCCTGCCAGCGCGACCGCCATCTCTTTCCGCTTCATCTCCGACCCCTTTTGTCGATTGAATATGGGGAGCGATTTATTTCGCCCGCAACGCGTTTTATTGAATAAAACATCGTCTTATTTATTGTCGAATTCGGCGATTTGAAGCGTCAAGCCATGCCAAAAATCGCTCGAGGGAGTCGAAACGGCCTTGCTCGCAGTGCGTTTCGAAGAATGAAACAAACCCAATAACGGCGGGCATTACAAGCCGATCACGGCGCGTAATGCCCGCGTCGAAAAAAGCCCTTGACCGCAATTTTCTGCCGTTGTGAAATATTGATACGCTGTTTTAATGATTAAAACGAACGAGCAAAACGCTTCGAGACACTAGGTAAAGAACCTGATCCCCATGCTGACGTTTAATTGCAACAACGCGACCGACGGCGAATCGCCCGCGTATTTCGTCGCAGCGCCGACGGTGCCCGCGCTGCCGATCGTCGTCGATTCGCCGCACAGCGGCATCGCGTATCCGCGCGACTTCTCCACCGTCGCGCCCGACAACGCGATCCGCACCACGTGGGATGCGTACATCGACGAACTGTGGGCCGGCGCCCCCGCGCGCGGCGGCACGCTGCTCGGCGCGACGTTTCCGCGTGCGTACATCGATCCGAACCGCGCGGAAACCGATATCGACGCGACGCTGCTCGCCGAGCCGTGGCCCGAGCCGCTTTCGCCACAGCCGTACACGCAGCGCGGGATGGGGCTGATCCGGCGCGACGCGCTGCCCGGCGTGCCGCTGTACGACCGCAAGCTGTCGCTCGCCGAAGTGCATCACCGGATCGATGCGTACTACCGGCCGTACCGCCGCGCGCTCGCAGGCATCGCCGAGCCGCTGCATGCCGCGCATCGCGCGCTGTGGCACATCGACTGCCATTCGATGAAGTCGCGCGGCAATGCGATGAACGTCGACGCGGGCGCGTTGCGGCCGGACGTCGTCGTCAGCGACCGGCGCGGTACGACCGCCGACCCGGCCTTCACCGCGTGGACCGCGCAATGGTTCGCCGACGCCGGCTACCGCGTGCAGATCAACGACCCGTACCAGGGCGGCGACCTGCTGACCGCGCTCGCCGATCCGGCACGGCAGCGCCACAGCATCCAGATCGAATTCAACCGCGCGCTCTACATGGACGAAGCCGCGTTCGCGAAACACGCGGGCTTCGTCGCGCTGAAGCGCTCGGTCGACGCGTATCTCGATGCGCTCGCCGATTACGTCCGCGCGCGCGTCGCGGCGCCGGGAGATACCGCATGACGACCTACATCGTCGACGCCGTCGACAGCGCGCTGAAGCTGCTGACCTATGTGGCCGAGCATCCGCACCTCGGCGTGACCGAGCTCGCGTCGCAACTCGGCATCAACAAGTCGCGTACCTACCGGATGCTGTGCACGCTCGAACTGCACCGCTTCGTCGTGCAGGACCCACGCACGTCCACCTATGCGCTCGGCCCGCAGGCGTTCGTGATCGGCGTGGCCGCATCGCAGCAGAACGCGCTGGTGCGCGCCGCGCACCGGCACATGCTCGCGCTCAACCAGGCGATCAACGAAACCGTCGTGCTGCGCGTGCGCGAAGGGCTCGAATCGGTGTGCGTCGCGCGTTGCGAAACGACGCATGCGGTGCGCACCGTCGGCTCGGTCGGCAACCGCCGGCCGATCAATTTCGGCGCATCGGGCAAGGTGCTGCTCGCGTTCGCGCCCGATGCGGTGCGCGACGAGTATTTCGTGCAACTGCGCAGGACCGGGCAGGCCGACGATCAGCCGAAACTCGCCGGCGAACTCGACGCGGTCGCGCGCAAGGGCTATGCGGTCAGCAGCGGCGAAGTGACACCCGGCGCGGTGGGGATCGCGGTGCCGGTGCGCGACCTGACGGGTGCGACGGTCGCGTCGGTCAGCGTGACGGGCCCCGAGGTACGCGTGAGCCACGCCGACATTCCCGACTATCTCGAACGCCTGCAGGCGTGCAGCCACGCCATTTCCGCCGAACTCGGCTACGTCCCGGCGCGCGCCGCGCTGCAACCGGCCTGACGGCCCGCTCCTTCTTCGACGAGGATCCGATGTCCGCCTCTTCCCCGAACCCGGCCGGCGCGCACGGCGCCGACACCCCCGCGCTCACGCCCGACGATCCAACGGCGGGCGCCGGCCACGCGCCGCATCCGCACGGCAAGATGCTGCACCCGGTCGTGATGATGCTGTGGGTACTGGCTGCCGCGATCGCGCTCACGTGGATCGTCGACTCCGGCCACTTCGCGCGCAACGGCCGGCTCGTCGTGCCGGGCACCTACCAGGTGGTGCCGAAGACGACCGCGCTCGCGACGCTCGTCGCGCCGGCCGTCAGCCACAGCACGTCCGCGCATGCGTTGCCGGCGAGCCTCGTGTCCGCGTTCGTCGCGGTGCCGGAAGGCCTGCTGAAGAACGCGCCGCTGATCGTGATGGTGATGTTCGTCGGCGGGATGTTCGGCGTGATGCGCCGTACGGGCGTCGTCGATGCCGGCATCGACCGGCTGCTGCAGCTCACCGGCAACAACGCGTACCTGCTGACGCCGATGCTGATGATCCTGATCGGGCTCGGCAGCACGCTGCTCGGCTTCATCTCCGAATACCTCGTGATCATCCCGATGGTCGTCGTGATCGCGCGGCGCCTCGGGCTATCCGACCTGTTCGCGGTCGCACTCGTCGCGATCGCCGCGAAGATCGGCTATATCGCGTCGGTCACGAACCCGCTCGCGCTCGCCGTCGCGCAGCCGCTCGTCGGCGTGCCGCTGTTCAGCGGCGTCGCGCTGCGCGCGGCCGTATTCGTCGTATTCCTGACGATCGGCATCCTGTACCTGCTGCGCTACGTGCGCAACACCGGCTACCGGGCGGGGCAAACCGCGGCGGGCACCGCCGCGCACGCAACCGCGAAGCTGTCGTTGCGCCACAAGGCCACGCTGGTCGTATTTGCCGCGGCCGTCGTAATGCTGATCTACGGCACGCGCGAACTGAAATGGGGCAACGTCGAACTCGCGGCGTTCTACGCAGCCGTGAGCATCGCGACGGCCGTGATCGGCCGGCTCGATTCGCGCAGCGCGGCCGATGCGTTCGTCGACGGGATGAAGAACATGATGCTCGCCGCGCTGCTGATGGGGCTCGCCGCATCGGTCGAGCTGCTGCTGCAGAACAGCCTCGTGCTCGACACGCTGATCCACTTCTTCACGCGGCTCGCGGACGGGCAATCGCCGGTGTGGGTCGCGAACGGGCTGATGGGCGTGCAGATGGTGCTCGACGTGTTCATCCCGTCGGTGTCGGGCAAGGCCGCGGTCAGCATGCCGATCATCGGGCCGATCGCGCAGCTTTCCGGCGTGAGCGGCCAGACGTCGGTGCTCGCGTTCGTGCTCGGCGGCGGACTGACGAACCTCGTCACGCCGACGTCCGGGATGCTGCTCGCGTATCTTGCGACCGCGCGCGTCGACTTCGGCGCGTGGATCCGCTTCGTGCTGCCGCTGTTCCTGACGCTGCTCGCGCTGTCGTGCGTCGTGCTGACGTTCGCGGTGTGGATCGGGTACTGAGCGCCGGGGTGGTTACCGGCGCCCGCCGCCGTCACGCGACGGCGGCCAGCTTGCCGAACGCCCGCTCGTCGATCGCCTCGGCGAGCGTCGCGAACGCCGTCGCGATCTCGTCCTCCGGCACGCACGCATAACCGAGCAGCAACCCGGGCGCCGCGCGCTCGCGATCCGCGTAATAACCGGACAGCGGCCGCACGACGATATTGCGTTCGAGCGCGGCCTGCGCCACCGCGCGATCGTCGACGCCGGCCGGCAATTGCGTGACGAGATGCAGCCCCGCGTCGCTGCCGAGCGCCTGCAGCGACTCGCCGTAGCGGCGCGCGACCGCATCGAGCAGCACCTCGCGGCGCTGCCCGTACAGCGTGCGCATCTTGCGGATATGCGACACGAAGTGCCCTTCCGCGATGAATTCCGCGAGCACGGCCTGTTGCAGCAACTGCCCTTCGCGATACAGCTCGGCGCTCGCGGTCGCGAAGCTTTCCGCGAGCGGTTCCGGCGCGACCAGGTAACCGACCCGCAGCCCCGGGAACAGCGTCTTGCCGAAACTGCCGACGTAGATCACCTGCCCGGCCGTGTCGAGCCCCTGCAACGATGCGAGCGGCCGGCTGCCGTAGCGGAATTCGCTGTCGTAGTCGTCCTCGATGATCCAGCAGCCGTGCTGGCGCGCGTATTCGAGCAACATGCGCCGCCGCGCGAGGCTCATCACCATCCCGAGCGGATACTGGTGCGACGGCGTGACGAGCATCAGCTTCGGCGGTTCGGCGAGATCGGCGGCCGACGGCGCGATGCCTTCCTCGTCGACCGGGATCGGCCGCGTGGTCAGCCCCGACACGTTCAGCACGCTGCGCACGCCCCAGTAGCACGGGTCCTCGGTCCAGATCGCGTCGCCTGGGTCGGTCAGCAACCGCACGGCCAGGTCGATCGACTGGTGGATGCCGGTCGTGATCACGATCTGCTCGGGCGTGCAGCGCACCGAGCGCGACGTGCGCAGGTAATCGGCCAGCGCCTCGCGCAGCAGCGCGAGCCCGCCGCCCGGCGCATAGGTCAGCAGGTCGGGGCGCAGGCGCCGCCAGTACTTGTTGTGCAGCCGCGTCCACACGCGCGCCGGAAATCGCGACACATCGGGCACGCCCGGCATGAACGCGCCGCCCTGGCGCTTCGACACGCCGGCGCCTTCGACGAGCCGCGTGCCGCGCGCGGACAACCGCCGCGCGGACGTCGTCACGACGGCCGGGCCGGCCGCCGCGTCGGGCGGTGCGCCGACGATCTCGTCCGGCGCGCTGTCGGCGACGAACGTGCCGCGGCCCGTGGCCGAGTTCACATACCCTTCGAGCGCAAGCTGTTCGTAAACCTGCGTGACCGTATTGCGCGCGATCCCGAGCTCGGCGGCCAGCAGCCGCGACGACGGCACGCGCGTGCCGGCCGGTAGTTCGCGCGACAGGATCGCCTGTTGCAGCAGCCGGTGAAGCTGCCGGTAGATCGGCTGTTCGCCGCCGCGCACAAGGCGCTGCGCCAGCCAGTCCGACAACACGCTCGCGCGCATGATTGGCTCCTGAATATTTATTGAAATGGCTCTGATTGCCAGAGCCAAATGTGATTATAGTCGCCTCCATGGGCTGCCAACGCGCCCGATTCCCTACTCACCGGACAGAACATCAAGGAGATGACCGTGAAGAATGCCGACCTGCAGGCCCGCAAGAACGCCGCCACCCCGCGCGGCGTCGGTGTGATGTGCGATTTCTACGCAGCCCGCGCCGAGAACGCGGAACTGTGGGATGTCGAAGGCCGCCGCTTCATCGATTTCGCCGCCGGCATCGCGGTGCTGAACACGGGCCACCGCCACCCGAAGATCGTCAAGGCGATCGCGGATCAGCTGAACAACTTCACGCACACCGCGTACCAGATCGTCCCGTACGCGTCGTACGTCGAGCTGGCCGAGAAGATCAACGCACGCGCGCCGGGCGATTTCCCGAAAAAGACCGCGTTCTTCACGACCGGCGCCGAAGCCGTCGAGAACGCGATCAAGATCGCACGCGCTTCGACCGGCCGTCCGGGCGTCATCGCGTTCTCGGGCGGCTTCCACGGCCGCACGATGATGGGCATGGCGCTGACCGGCAAGGTCGCCCCGTACAAGCTGAACTTCGGCCCGTTCCCGGGCGACGTGTTCCACGCGCCGTACCCGAATGCGCTGCACGGCGTGACGACGGCCGACTCGATCAAGGCGATCGAGATGCTGTTCAAGGCCGACATCGATCCGAAGCGCGTCGCCGCGATCATCTTCGAACCGGTCCAGGGCGAAGGCGGTTTCTACCAGGCGCCGGCCGAATTCGTGCGCGCGCTGCGCAAGATCTGTAATGAACACGGCATCCTGCTGATCGCCGACGAAGTGCAAACGGGCTTCGCGCGTACCGGCAAGCTGTTCGCGATGCAGCACTACGACGTGCTGGCCGACCTGATCACGATGGCGAAGAGCCTCGCGGGCGGCATGCCGCTGTCGGGCGTCGTCGGCCGTGCGGACGTGATGGACGCGGCAGCACCCGGCGGCCTCGGCGGCACGTACGCGGGCAACCCGCTGGCGGTTGCGTCGGCGCACGCGGTGCTCGAGATCATCGACGAAGAGAAGCTGTGCGACCGTGCAACGCAATTCGGCGACGTGCTGAAGGCGAAGCTGAGCGCGCTGCAAGCCGACGTGCCGCAGATCGCCGACGTGCGCGGCCCGGGCGCGATGATCGCGGTCGAGTTCCTGAAGCCGGGCTCGGGCGAGCCGGACGCGGAATTCACGAAGCGCGTGCAGGCACGTGCGCTCGAGCGCGGCCTGCTGCTGCTCGTCTGCGGCGTGTACTCGAACGTCGTGCGCTTCCTGTTCCCGCTGACGATTCCCGAGGCCGTGTTCGACGAAGCGCTCGTGATCCTCGAGGAAGTGCTGAAGGAAACGGTCGGCGTGCCGGCCTGAGTTCCCGTCCACTGAATGCGCCGCCGCCGTCGTCATGACGGCGGCGGCCGTTTCGTCATCCAATTTCAAAGCAGGCTACGCAAATGAGCACTGTTCAGGAAACCCTGGCACTGAAAGATCCGTCGCTGTTCCGCCAGCAGGCCTACGTCAACGGCGAATGGCAAGGCGCATCGAACGGCGAGACGTTCGAGGTCCGCAACCCGGCGACGGGCGGCCTGCTCGGCACCGTGCCGGCGATGGGCACGGCCGAGACACGTCACGCGATCGACGCCGCGAACGCCGCATGGCCGGCGTGGCGCAAGAAGACCGCGAAGGAACGCGCGGTCATCCTGCGCAAGTGGCACGACCTGATGATGGAAAACGCCGACGACCTCGCGCTGATCCTGACGACCGAGCAGGGCAAGTCGCTGGCCGAGGCGAAGGGCGAGATCGGCTATGCGGCGTCGTTCCTCGAGTGGTTCGCCGAGGAAGGCAAGCGCGTGTACGGCGACACGATCCCGACGCCGGCGAGCGACAAGCGCATCGTCGTGACGAAGGAAGCGATCGGCGTGTGCGCGGCGATCACGCCGTGGAATTTCCCGGCGGCGATGATCACGCGCAAGGTCGGCCCCGCACTCGCGGCCGGCTGCCCGATCGTCGTGAAGCCGGCCGAGGCGACCCCGTTCTCCGCGCTCGCGATGGCCGTGCTGGCCGAGCGCGCGGGCGTGCCGGCCGGCGTGTTCAGCGTCGTCACGGGCGACCCGAAGGCGATCGGCGGCGAACTGACGTCGAACCCGATCGTGCGCAAGCTGTCGTTCACCGGCTCGACGCCGATCGGCCGCCTGCTGATGGCGCAATGCGCGGCGACGGTCAAGAAGGTGTCGCTGGAGCTCGGCGGCAACGCGCCGTTCATCGTGTTCGACGACGCCGATCTCGATGCGGCCGTGCAGGGCGCGATCGCGTCGAAGTATCGCAACAGCGGCCAGACGTGCGTGTGCACGAACCGCTTCTACGTGCATGAAGCCGTGTACGACCAGTTCGCGCAGAAGCTCGCGGCGGCGGTCGGCCAGTTGAAGGTCGGTCGCGGCACGGAGCCGGGCGTCACGCAAGGCCCGCTGATCAACGAAGCGGCCGTGCTGAAGGTCGAGGCGCACATCGAGGACGCGCTCGCGAAAGGTGCGACCGTCGTGACGGGCGGCAAGCGCCACGCGCTCGGCCACGGCTTCTTCGAGCCGACCGTGCTGACGGGCGTCACGCCGGCGATGAAGGTCGCGAAGGAAGAGACGTTCGGGCCGCTCGCGCCGCTGTTCAAGTTCAGCAGCGACGACGAGGTGATCCGCCTCGCGAACGACACCGAGTTCGGTCTCGCGGCGTACTTCTTCAGCCGCGACATCGGCCGCGTGTGGAAGGTCGCCGAAGCGCTCGAATACGGGATGGTCGGCGTGAACACGGGCCTGATCTCGAACGAAGTCGCGCCGTTCGGCGGCGTCAAGCAGTCGGGCCTCGGCCGCGAAGGCTCGCACTACGGCATCGACGACTACGTCGTGATCAAGTACCTCTGCCTCGCCGTCTGACGGTTCAGGGCCTGCCGCGACCGCGACAGGCCCTGACCGCCCGGCCGGAACCGGGCGGTCCGACGCGGGCCGGCGCCCCTCTCCGCCGCGCCCGCGTCACCTCTTCTCCCGCGCTCAGCGGAACACGTTCACCGCATCGACAAGCCGCGTCGCCTGCTGTTGCAGGCTCTCCGACGCCGCCGTACTCTGCTCGACGAGCGCCGCGTTCTGCTGCGTGATGTTGTCCAGGTGCACGACCGCCTGATCGACCTGCGCGACCCCCGTGCTCTGCTCGGCCGTCGACGAGCTGATCTCCGCGATCAGGTCCGACACGCGCTTCACCTGCGCGACGATGTCCTCCATCGTCCGGCCCGCCTCGTCCACCCGCCGCACACCCGACTCGACCCGGTCGACGCTCGCGCCGATCAGCGTCTTGATCTCCTTCGCCGCGTTCGCGCTGCGCTGCGCGAGCGCCCGCACCTCGCCCGCGACCACCGCGAAGCCGCGGCCCTGCTCGCCCGCGCGCGCGGCCTCGACCGCCGCGTTCAGCGCGAGGATGTTGGTCTGGAACGCGATGCCGTCGATCACGCCGATGATGTCCGCGATCTTGCGCGAGCTCGCGGTGATGTCGCTCATCGTCGTGACGACTTCGCTCACCACCTGCCCGCCGCGCCCGGCCGCATCGCTCGCCGAGCCCGCGAGCCGGTTCGCCTGCAGCGCGGTTTCCGCGTTGCTGTTGACGGTCGCCGTCATCTCGGCCATCGACGCGGCGGTTTCCTGCACGCTCGACGCGGCCTGCTCGGTGCGTGCGCTCAGGTCGTTGTTGCCCTGCGCGATCTCGTTGCTCGCGCGCTGCACGTTGTGCACCTGCTCGCTGACGTCGTCGACGAGCCAGCGGAACATCAGCCCGAGCTGGTTGATTGTGCGCAGCGTCATGCCGATCTCGTCGACGCGGTTCATCCGCACGCCGCGCCGGCTTTCGCCGGTCGCGACGTTCAGCGCCTGTTCGTGCAGCCGCTTCAGCGGACGCACGATCTGCGCGTCAAGCCACAGGCCGGCCGCCGCCGCCACGCCGACCGTCGCGCCGGCGAACGCCGCGAGCCCGCCACCGGTGAGCCCACAGGCCCAGCCCGCGCCGACGATGACCGGCGCCAGCACGCACAGCGCCGAATGCACGCGCGCACGCACCGACATCGTCTGCGACAGCGACGCGATGCGCAGCAGCCCCGTGCGGATCACCAGCCCCTTGTGGAACCGGCGCTGGCCCGGCTTGCCTTCGCGAAACGCGCGATACAGCGCGTCGGCGGCCGCGGACTCGTCGCTCGGCGCCTTGGTGCGCACCGACATGTAGCCCTGCGGCTCGCCGTTGCGCATCACCGGTATCGCGTTCGCGCGCACCCAGTAGTGATCGCCGTTCTTGCGGCGGTTCTTCACGAGCGCGGTCCACGGTTCGCCGCGCCTGAGCGTCGCCCACATGTCGGCAAACGCCTCGCGCGGCATGTCCGGATGGCGCACCACGTTGTGCGGCTGGCCGACGAGTTCCTCGTTCGAAAAGCCGCTTACCTGCGCAAACGTCGTGTTCGCGTAGGTGATGACGCTGTCTGCATCGGTCGTCGACATCAGCGTGACGTCGTCGGGAAAATCGAATTCTTGTTGGGTAACGGGCTGGTTATTGCGCATGCAAGGCTCCGAAAGGCGGATCTGTCGTCCGCGCCGCGCTGAAATCACGCTCAGTAGCCGAAAAACGGTTGATCGCTTTACGACGGTCTTCCACTTTACTGTCGGCAATTCGTTCGAAAACCTTACCCCTGTCGCGTATAAAATATTCAATTCGGCTATTGCCATGATTTCGATCAAATAATCCGGCGATAATCACCGCGCACGCTTATTCGGATGTCACGAAACGCTGCATGGCAACCCCGCGCACGGCGCACTAATGCGGGCAGCCGTTGCACGCGACGAAACGATTCGGTCTATCCTGCTCCATTCAACCCGTATTCGAATTCGATGAAAAAGGCATTGCATGAACTGAATCGGCTGCCCTGGAATACGGCGACGGTCGCGCATAACCGCCATAAAGGCAATCAGGCCGCGTTTTTCCGCAATGGCGGCTCGACGCTGTTTCCGGAAGAACGCGAGCTGCTCGGCAATCTCGCGGGCCTGCCCGCGCGTGTCGGGCGCGCCGACGTGTTCGACTGGATGCCCGACGGCATGCCGCGCCTGCCGCTGATGGTTGCGATCGCCGCGCACCGGGAGGCCGCATGACGCGCCGCACCGCCGCCGAGTGCGATGAGCTTTCCGCACGCGCGCTCGCACGCGACGACGTGCCGCTCGTGTGGACCATCGACCGGCGCGAAATCATCGAGCACCTGTACGTGCTGCGCGACGGTGCGCTGCATCTCGTACCGGAGTTCTACGACGTCGATGGCTGGCCCGACGGCGAAGCCGATCACTACACGCCGATCCTGCTCGACTGCCACGATCGCGGCGGCTGGTTCCTCGGCATGTTCGACGGCGCACGGCTCGTCGCGGTGGCCATCGTCGACAGCCAGCCGCTCGGCGCGCAACGCGACATGCTGCAGTTGAAGTTCCTGCATGTGAGCCGCGACTGGCGCGGCTGCGGGCTCGGCGAGCAGCTCTATCGCGCGGCCCATGGGCAGGCACGCGAGATGGGCGCCGCGCGCCTGTACGTGTCGGCGACGCCGTCGCAGCGCACGATCGACTTCTACCTGCGGCTCGGCTTCACGGTCAGCGCATCGCCCGACCCGGCGCTTTACGCGCTCGAGCCGGAAGACATTCATCTGGAAGGGCCGGCGGCCTGACGCATCGGCGTGTGGGTGAAGCATCGAATGCCCCGCTTTGCCGCAACCGCCGTCGACCGTCAGCCGCCACGGAGAGCGAAATTGCAGAACGAACCGCAGCCGCAAGCGGCGCCGAAGATCCTCGTCAGCATGTGCGTGATCGGTCATCCGGTCCGTTACAACGGCTCGGCGAAAACCGCCGCGCACGAGGCGCTCGAACGGTGGCAGCGCGAAGGGCGTCTCGTGCCCGTCTGTCCCGAACTGGCGGGCGGCCTCAGCGTGCCGCGCCCGCCCGCCGAAATCGCGGCAGGTGAATCGGGGCAGCGGGTGTTGTCGGGTGCCGCACGTATCGTCGACGTGAACGGCACCGACGTGACGGCGCCGTTCGTGTCCGGCGCGCACACCGCGCTGGCACTCGCGCGCACGCACGATTGCCGCTTCGCGATCCTGGCCGACGGCAGTCCGTCGTGTGGCAGCACCTTCATTTACGACGGGAGTTTCGCGAACCGGCGCCATGCGGGCGCCGGTGTCACCGCGGCGTTGCTGCGCCAGCACGGCATCGAGGTGTTCGCGGACACCGAGATCGACGCGCTCGACGCACGCCTCAAGCAGCTATCGCAAGCCGGTTAACGACAATGCGCGGCACGAGACGATTCTCGTGCCGCGCATCGTGCTGAAAACGGCGAGCGGCGCAGATTCGGCCGCTTCGCCGCGTGACGCGGGTCAGACGCGTTCGATCGCGATCGCGATGCCCTGGCCGACGCCGATGCACATCGTGCACAGCGCAAAGCGGCCGTTCGTGCGACGCAGCTGATACATCGCGGTCGTCACGAGACGCGCGCCCGATGCGCCGAGCGGATGGCCCAGTGCGATCGCGCCGCCATTCGGGTTCACGCGAGGATCGTCGTCGGCGACGCCGAGCATGCGCAGCACCGCAAGACCCTGCGACGCGAACGCTTCGTTCAGCTCGATCACGTCGAACTGGTCGATCGTCATGCCGAGCCGCGCGAGCAGCTTCTGAGTGGCCGGCGCGGGGCCGATACCCATCACGCGCGGCGCGACGCCGGCCGTTGCGATACCCAGCACGCGTGCGCGCGGCGTCAGGCCGAAGCGCTTCGCGGTTGCCTCGTTCGCGAGCAGCAGCGCGGCGGCGCCGTCGTTGACGCCCGACGCGTTGCCGGCCGTCACCGAGCCGTCCGGGCGCACGACGCCCTTCAGCTTCGCGAGCGCTTCGAGCGACGTCTCGCGCGGATGTTCGTCGCGCGACACGATCACCGGATCGCCCTTCTTCTGGGCAATCGTGACCGACACGATTTCCTCGGCGAGCGTGCCGTCCTGCTGCGCACGCGCGGCCTTCTGCTGGCTGCGCAGCGCGAACAGGTCCTGGTCGGCGCGGCTGACGTTGTAGTCGACCGCGACGTTCTCGGCCGTCTCCGGCATCGAATCGACGCCATGCAGCTGCTTCATCAGCGGATTGATGAAACGCCAGCCGATCGTCGTGTCGTAGATGTCGGCCTGGCGCGCGAACGCGCTCGCGGCCTTGCCCATCACGAACGGCGCACGCGTCATGCTCTCGACGCCGCCGGCGACCATCAGCGCGGCTTCGCCCGACTTGATCGCGCGTGCGGCCACGCCGACCGCATCCATCCCGGAGCCGCACAGCCGGTTGATCGTCGAACCCGGCACGCCCTGCGGCAGGCCCGCAAGCAGCGCCGACATGCGCGCGACGTTGCGGTTGTCCTCGCCGGCCTGGTTCGCGCAGCCGTAGATCACGTCGTCGATCGCCGTCCAGTCGACGTCGCGGTTACGCTCGACGAGCGCCTTGAGCGGCACCGCGCCGAGGTCGTCGGCGCGCACGCCGGACAACGCACCGCCGTAACGCCCGATCGGCGTACGGATCGCATCACACAGAAAAGCTTCGGTCATCAGTGTCTCCAGTCGGCCGGAGTTGACGCTTGGGCGCTTGCTCCGGTCCCGTGCTTCGCGGTCGGCCGGTGCGGGCGCATCAGCGCTGGCTCCGGCCACCTGCAAGGCTGGGAAATGAACGGGGCGCGCCCCTTGCATAACCCGCCGGGATGCGCTTAAATGTTCTATATACGAACATAAGATCGTGTATCGAACGTTCAACGCATCATAGGGAGTGCGGGGACGACCTGTCAAGCGCCCGGTCCGCCATGCGGTTGGCGTGTCAGGCCCCATGCGCTATCTTCTCGGCTGCACGACATTCCAACCGCTCATGACAACCGAAGACACTCAGAAACCCGGCGACTCCTATGTGCAGTCGTTCGCGCGCGGCCTCGCAGTGATCCGCGCTTTCGACGCGGCGCGCCCGGAGCAGACGCTCACCGAGGTCGCATCGGCCACCGGGCTCACGCGCGCGGGCGCGCGCCGGATCCTGCTCACGTTGCAGACGCTCGGCTACGTCGAGGCCGATGGCCGGCTGTTCCGGCTCACGCCGAAGATCCTCGAGCTCGGTTTTGCGTATCTGACGTCGATGCCGTTCTGGAATCTCGCCGATCCGGTGATGGAGCAACTATCCTCGCAGATCCACGAAAGCTGCTCGGCCGCCGTGCTCGACCGCACCGAGATCGTCTACGTGCTGCGCGTGCCGACCCACAAGATCATGACGATCAACCTGTCGATCGGCAGCCGGCTGCCCGCGTACTGTACGTCGATGGGCCGCGTACTGCTGTCCGCGCTCGACGACGCGGCGCTCGACGAAACGCTCGCGCAAAGCAGCATCCGCGCGCACACGCCGCGCACGATCACCGATCTTGGCGAACTGAAGGCGACGATCGCGCAGGTGCGCCAGCAGGGTTGGGCCGTGGTCGACCAGGAACTCGAAGTGGGCCTGATGTCGATCTCCGCGCCGATCCGCAACCGGCGCGGGCAGATCATCGCGGCGATGAACATCAGCGGCAACGCGCAGCGGCATACCGCGAAGCAGATGGTGAAGGAGTTTCTCGGGCCGCTGCAGCAGGCCGCGCAGACGGTGTCGGAGCTGGTTGCGCGGCGGGGGTGAGCGACGCTCCGCGAGCGGATGCGCCCACGCCGCGCGGCGTGGAACGACGCGCCGCGCGATGTGCCCGGCGCAGCGATAACGTTGTCCCGGACAGCCACCCACTCACAGATGTACGGCAGCGTGCCGCTCCTCAGCCGTTGCCCGGGAACGCCTTCCCCATCGGCTTCATCCGAATGCCCGGGGCCAGCCGAGTCCAGGGCAACTCGGCGGGATCCGCCGTCATCGGGCCGGGCGCCTTGGCGACCAGCACCGCGTGGGCAATGCCCTGGAAGTCGGCGCGAAAGTGCACCGAGCTTTTGTTGACGAGAATTTTCATCGCTTCCGGCTCGACGCCGCCCACACGATAGAGATTGCGGTCGAGCATCTGCGCCTTGCCGCTGCTCACCACGATCAGCACGCCATCGATCCGCAGGCAGGCCACGGGACCGATATCGGCGAGCATGCCGTTCATCATCGGGCCGTCATATCGGCATACGCCGTCGGACAGCTTCACGACCTCGAAACGTGCCTGGTGCGGCACGTCGCCGGGCACGCCGGAGACGCCGCCGAGCGCCAGGTCGATGAACGCGCCGACGCCGGCGCGATGGGCCGCGGCCGCAGCCGCCGGATCCCAGATCAAGCCGATCGCCGCATCCTTTGCGCCATTGCGCAGCAACGCCCGCAGCATGCCCGTCGTGTTCGAGTCTCCACCCGCGCCGGGATTGTCCTGGGTATCGGCGATGACGACCGGCTTGTCGGCCCCCTCGGAAAGCCGCATGGCCTCGCGCACGGCGTCGTCGGGCGACAGAAACGGCACCTGCCACGCGGCCTCGTCCGCCAGCATCTTGTCGTAGAGCGCCTGCACCGCTGCCTCGACCGACGCGGCGTCATCGCCGTAGCCCCAGATGACCGGGCCGCATTCGGGGAAATCGGCCGCCGGAAAACCGGGCGCGAACGACAACGAGGCCACGGCCCCGGTCTCCCGCGCCGCGAGCTGCGCATACATGCCGCGCGAGGGTTCGAGCAGCGTGCACATGCCATTGATCGGGATCAGGAACGGCAGCCGGCGCACGGCGCGATGCAGCGGGCGGCGGTCCGCCGCGTGCGGGTCGAGCAGGCGCTCGAGCAACACGGCCGCGCGTTCGCCGGTCTCGGCCATGTCGACATGCGGATAGGTGCGGAAAGCGACCAGCGCGTCGGCCTCGCGCAGCATCCGCTCCGTGACGTTGGCATGCAGGTCGAGCGACGCGACCACGGGCACGGCCGGGCCGACCGCCGCGCGCACGCGCGCCAGCAACGTGCCTTCGCCGTCGTCGGTATGCTCGGCGACCATCGCGCCGTGCAGGTCGAGGTACACCGCGTCGAACCCGCCCCGGCGAACCGCCGCGAGGATTTCGCCGGCGATGCGCTCGAACGCATCCTCGGTCACGTGGGCCGACGGACTTGCGCCCGCCCAGATGACCGGCAGAACGGTCCAGCCACGCCGTTCCGCCGCGACGATGAATCCGCCGGCAGGAATATTGACGTCGCGTAGCGCGAGCACGTCATCGCCCCGCACCATGGCCGGGAAGCCCTCGCCACGCTCGAAGTTGGCGTAAGCGGCTTTCGATGGCGCAAACGTATTGGTTTCATGCTGAAAGCCGGCGATCAAGATGCGCGTGTTCAAAAACGTGTCTCCGGAAATAAGCGGTCGATGCGCCGCGATGGATGTCGGGATGCGTGAAGGCCCGCGATGTCAGGCTGTCGCCAAGGCGTCGCGGGGCGCGGGAAGCCGGTTCGCCACCAGTACCGCGGCGCCCGCGACAAGCAGCGCGACCATGACCAGCAGTCCGGCTGCCATGCTGCCGGTCGCCGAGCGGATCGCACCGATGATGGTCGGACTCAGGAAGCCGCCGATCAGGCCGATCGTATTGATCAGGGCGATGCCGCCCGCGGCGGCGTTGCCCTTCAGGTATTGCGACGGGATCGCCCAGAACACCGTGTAGGCGGTCCAGATCATCGCCGTGGCGATCGTCATGCTGATCAGCGAGACGGCGAGGTTGCCGTTCGCGGCCGTCGCCGCAGCCAACGCAATCGCGCCGATCAGGGCGGGCACCGCGCTGTGAAGACGGCGCTCGCCGCGGCGGTCCGACCGGCGACCGATGACGACCATCGCGATCGCGGCGCAGACGTACGGGATCATCGAGTAAAGGCCGATCTGCATGGTATCGGTCACGCCGTCGGCCTTGAGGATCGACGGCAGCCAGAAACTCACCGCGTAGATGCCGCAGATGATCGTGAAGTACGCAAACGCCAGCAGGTACACGCGCAGGTCGCGCACCACCTGCCCGAACGAGTGATGACCCGCGCCGGGCGTGTGCAGGTCGGCGGCGAGCATCCGCTTCTCGTCGTCGGTCAGCCATGCCGCGTCGGCCGGCCGGTCGGACAGCTCCTTGAGTGCGAGCGCGCCGAGCAGCACGCATGGCAGGCCTTCGACGACGAACATCCACTGCCAGCCGGCCAGGCCGTGGGCGCCGGACAGCCCGGTCATCAGCCACGCCGACAGCGGCGACCCGAAGATGCCGCCGATCGGGCCGGCCAGCATGACGACCGCCATCACACTGGCCATGCGGCGCTGACCGTACCAGTAGGTCAGGTAGAAGATCATGCCGGGTGCGAAGCCGGCCTCGAACACGCCGAGCAGGAAGCGCATCGCGTAGAACGTGGTCTCGTCATGGACGAACATCATGCCCGCCGAGGTCAGGCCCCATAGCACCATGATCCGGCTGATGGTCTTGCGTGCACCGATCCTCGGCAGCAGAAGGTTGCTCGGGATCTCGAACAGGACGTAGCCGAGAAAGAAGATGCCCGCGCCGAGTCCGTACACCGCATCGGAAAAACCCAGGTCGCTCTGCATGGCGAGCTTGGCGAACCCGATGTTCACGCGATCGAGATAAGCGAACGTATAGCAGAGCAGCAGGAACGGCAGCAGGCGCCAGTTCAGCTTGCGGTACAGCGCCTGATGGGCCGGGCTGTCGATCGCGACCGGGTCTTGAGGGGATGGAATGGCGGACATGCGCTCTCCTTTAGGGCGTATTGCTTCGAATCCCGCATCGATGTTCGAATCTGTTCGAATCGTCGAGGAGACGAAAAAGCAGCGCAAGAGCAACCTAAGCGAGTTATTGTTGCTCAACAAGCAACACTTCACCGGCAACCGGACCGACACGATGCGCGAACTGAACCAGCGCCGCTTGCGCTATTTCCACGAAGTCCTGACGCATGGCTCCATCCGCGGCGCGGCCGACAGCATCAACACGTCGCCGTCCGTCATCACGCGGCAGATCCGGTTGCTCGAGGAAGAAATCGGGGCCTCGCTGTTCGAGCGCCAGCCTCGCGGCGTACAGCCGACCGAGGCCGCGGCGCACCTGCTCGAGTACTGGCGCGGCTGCCGCTCCCAGCAGGAACTGTTCGAAGACCGCTTGCAGGCACTGCGCGGGCTGCAACACGGCCAGATCCGCATCGCCACCAGCGAAGGCTATATCGACTGCCTGATGGACGAGGTGCTCACCGATTTTTGCGCACGCTATCCGAAGCTCGACGTCACCGTCGATATCCTTCCGGTCAGCAAACTGCTCCAGGAAGTCGCCGAAAGCCGCGCGCATATCGGCCTCGCCTACAATCCCCCGGCGCATCCGGATATCGAGTACGTCGCCACCTCGCCGCAGCCGGTGGTGGCGCTCGTCCATCCCGGCCACCCGCTCGCCGTGCGGGGCCGACCGGTCGAGGTCCGCGAACTCACCGAGTATCCGCTCGCGCTGATGCCGCCCGCGTTCGGTCTCGGACAAGCCGTGCAGATGCTCGCCTACGCGGAGAACCTCCAGATCCACCCGACGCTCACCACCAACTCGCTTGCCGTGCTGCGCCACTTCGTCAAGCGCAACAACGGCGTCACGCTGCTCGCCGCCTTCGCTGCGTATCGGGAACTGGAGACCGGCGAACTCGTCGCACTACCCGTCGCGCATCCATTGCTCGAGGCGGCCAACGCGCGGCTGCTGGTCAAGGCGGGACGGACACTCGGCGTGGCAGCCGATACGTTGCTGCGCGGCATCCTTCGGGATATGAAGATGTTCTCGAACGCGGGCGGGCGCAAGGGCAAGACAACGGCGCGCGGCAAGGTCGGCAAGCGCGCCGCCGGGAATCACGGCGGGCCGTGACCCTCCCCGCTGACGATGCCGCTTGCCGCGCTGGCCATGGAAGGTCGGCCGACCCGGTGCAGGCCGGCATCGAGCGGCGAGTGATTATCTGAGGAACCCGAAATTTCTCGCCGGTTTCGCGCGAGTCAGGTTCGTCGCGCGTGCCACTCGTCAAGCCCCGAGCAACATCCCCTTGCGTACCGGCACCGTGCCCGTCACGCGACCGAGCGGCGCGCCGGCCGTCACGAAGCGGATCGCGCGGCGCATGTAGAACACGCCGTCGGTCGCGCTCGAAATCGTCGTGATCGCATCCGTCAGCGGATCGACGATATCGAACAGCGGATCGCCGGCGCGGATCGTCGCGCCGACCGCCGCGCGGTGCACGAGGATCCCGCTCACCGGCGCATAGAACTGCTCGCTGCCCGCGAGCGGCGTGGCCGGCGCGGCCAGTGGCGGCAACGGCGTGCGTTCGCCGCGCACCGCGCCGCACCACACGAGATAATCGACGAGCGCGGCGGCGTCACGCTCCGCGTATTCATACGTCACGTCGCGCTGGCCGCGGCATTCGACCGTCACGGCGACGGTGCCGGCCGCCATCGGCGTGCCTTCCGGCAGATGCTGTCGCAATTGCGACCACAGCAGGTGATGCGCATCGTCGAACGCATGGCCGCCGGAATCCTCGGCGAGCAGCGACACCTCCGCGCCGAGATAACGCGCCAGCGGTTCGACTTCCGGCCACGCGGTGTCGCTCGTGTACACATGCATCACCGCTTCGAGCGAGCAATGCAGGTCGATCACGACGTCGGCGTCATGCGACAGCTTCAGCAGCGCGAGCTGCAACGCATCGAATTCGGTGCGCGGCGCGATGTCGTCGAGCGCCGCGCCGACGCATTCGCGCACGATCGCGCGATTGCGCACGCCATCATCGCCAAGCCGGTCGCGCGTTCGCGCGGCGATCTCCGCGAGCGGCAGGAAGCCGCGATTGAAGTTGCGGCCGCTCGCCAGGTCGAAACGGCCGATGAATTGCCCGAGCAGATGATGATTGAGGCCGACCGGGTTCGACACCGGCACGAGCACGATCTCGGCCGCGAGCCGGCCCTCCGCGTCGAGCTGCGCGAGACGCTGCTTCAGCACGAACGCCGCGAGCATCGCGGGCGTCTCGTCCGCGTGCAGCGCGGCCTGCAGGTAGATCTTGCGGCCAGTAGCGGCCGGCCCGAAATGAAAGCTCGTCAGCGTGCGCTGCGTGCCGATCGACGGCGACAGGAGCGGCGTGGTGCGAATCTGCATCGATGGTCTCGAACGGATGAGAGCGGGGAAATCGGGTGAATCGAACTGCACGGCGTTCAGTCGCCGTACGGGTTGAAATCGAAGTACTGCTTCGCGATCCGGTCGTACGTGCCGTCCTTCAGCATCGACGCGATCGCGCCGTCGATCGACGCCTTGAGCACCGTATCGGACTGTCGCATGCCAATGCCGACGCCGCGATCGCCCATGTCGAGCGGCGCGCCGACGAACGCGAAGCCCTTGCCCCTCGGCTGGCGCAGGAACCCGTAGTCGGCTTCCACCGTGCCGAGCAGCGCCGCGTCGAGGCGGCCGTTGACGAGATCGGCGAACACGTCGTCCTGGCTCTTGTACGGCACCACGCTGACGCCGGCCGGCGCCCAGTGCGCGAGCGCCCACGATTCGAACTGCGTGCCCGACTGCACGCCGACCCGCTTGCCGGCCAGCGACGCCGTCGTGCTGCCGAGCCCGAGTTCGGGCCGCGCGACGAGCCGCGACTTGAAGCGGAACAGCTTCGACGAGAACAGGATCTGCTTCTCGCGCTTCTCGGTGATCGCCATCGACGACAGGATCGCGTCAATCTTGCGCGCCTGCAGCGCGGGAATCATCCCGGAGAATTCGAGTTCGACCCACTGGCAGCGCAACTGCGCGCGGCGGCAGATCTCATTGCCGAGATCGACGTCGAAGCCCTTCAGGCTGCCGTCGGGTGCTTTCGCGTCCATCGGCGGATAGGTCGGGTCGATACCGAGGCGCACGACGTGCGCGTCGAGCGCGCTGGCGGACGTGGCCACCAAGCCAAGGCACAGGGAAACGAGCGGGACGAGGAAGCGTTTCATGGTCGACGGAAGGCAGGACGGTGGGCAAGCGGCATGAGCCGGACTGCCTGCGATCGTAGTGCGCGAACGCCGCCGCCGGAATCGCCTGCTGCCTTATCATGATCACCATTTCCGATCACCGGCATCGCGCTTGCCCATGGCGTTCACGCTATCCCAGCTTCGCATCTTCCAGGCCGTCGTCGAGCACGGCAGCCTGCGCGCCGCGGCGCGCGCGCTCGATCTCGCGCAAAGCGGCGTCACGCAGCAGTTGCAAAGCCTCGAGGCGACGCTCGGCGCGACGCTGTTCACGCGCACCAATCGCGGGATCGTGCCGACGGCCGTCGGCCAGCGCCTGCTCGCGCGCTCCGGGTCGATCCTCGGCGAATGCGAGCAGGTCGAGCGGGAAATCCGGCAGTTGAGCGGCGCGTACGAAGGCACCGTCACGCTCGGCCTCGTCGCCGAGCCGTTGATCGACGCGTTCGCGCCCGTGCTGACCGCGTTCCGCGCGCGCTTCGACAGGGTCGACGTGCACCTGCGCACCGGCACGTCGCGGATGATGATCGGCTGGTTGCGGGAAAGCGCGGTCGATTTCGCGATCGCGCTCGTCGCGAAGCAGACCGATACGACCGATCTCGCGGTCACGCCGCTGCATGCGTCGGCGCCGGTGGTCGTGTGCCGCAACGGCCATCCGGCGATGCACGCGCAATCGCTCACGGAACTGGCCGGCTACGGATGGGTCGCCACGCGCTCGCCGAACCTGAGCGCGGACCCGGTCGTCAACCGGCTGCTCGCGTACTTCGACGCGCACGGCCAGCCGCCGCCGAGGATCCTCGCAACCGTCGAAGGGATGTTCGAGACGCTGCAGCTCGTCACGCAGACCGATTGCCTGGCGCTCGAAACCGAAGCCATCACGCGGCACGGGCCGTTCGCCGGCGTGCTCGCGAAGGTGCCCGTGCGCGAGCAGGCCGATTCGCAGGACGTCTGCCTGCTGCAGCGCGCGGCCGTGCCGCTGACGCCGGCCGCGCAGGAACTGGCGACGATGCTCGCGTCGTACCTGAGGATGGTGCGCGGGCGGTAAGCGCGTATTGCCGCCCGCCTCCGCCGCCCGCTACGCCGCGCGTCAGTCCGCCGCTTCCCGCGCTGTCTCGCGCAGCATCGCAACGGCAATCAGCGACAGCACCACGCACGCGGCCACGTAACCGGCCGGCGCGAGCTTGCTGCCGGTCGTCTTCACGAGCCAGGTCGCGATGAGCTGCGCGGTGCCGCCGAAGATCGTCACCGCGAGCGCATAGGCGATCGAGATGCCCGTCGCACGCACGTGACGCGGCAGCGATTCGCACATCAGCGCCATTTCCGACGCCGAGCCGAGCGAATAGAACAGCAGCATCAGCGCGGTCAGCGGCAGGATCACCGACAGCGTCGGATGATGGTTCATCAGCCAGAACGCCGGGAACAGCAGCGCGACCAGCACGCCGCGGCCGACGAAGATCGGCAGGCGCCGGCTGCCGAGCTTGTCCGACAGCCAGCCGAACAGCGGGCACGTGACCAGCATCACGCAGCCCGACGCGACACCGACGAACATCGACAGCTTCATCGGCAGGCCGAGCGTGTGGATCGCGTAGGTCGGCATGTAGAAGGTCAGGATGTAGGTCGACACCGTGCCGCCCATCACCGTGAGCATCAGCAGCAGCACCGTGCGCGTGTGCTTCGAGAACAGCTCGTGCAGCACGCCGCGCTCGATCCCGTGATGGCTGTCGCCGGGCGCATCGTCCGCGAGCCGGCGGCGCAAATACATGCCGACCGGCGCGATCAGCACGCCGACCAGGAACGGCAGCCGCCAGCCCCAGCTTTCGAGCGCATCCTTCGTCATCGTGTTCGACAGCAGCGCCGCGAAACCCGAGCCCATCAGCGCGGCGCCGCCCTGCGTCGCAAGCTGCCAGCTCGCGCGGAACGCGCGGCGCGACTTGTCGCCCTGCTCCAGCAGCGTCGACGTCGCCGCGCCGAATTCGCCGCCCTGCGAGAAGCCCTGCATCAACCGCGCGAACACGACGAGCAAGGGGGCGGCCACGCCGGCCTGCGCATAGGTCGGCGCAATCGCGATCAGGCCCGTGCCGAGCGCCATCAGCATGATCGTCAGGTTCAGCGCGGCCTTGCGCCCCTTGCGGTCCGCATAGACGCCGAGCACGACGCTGCCGAGCGGCCGCGTGAAGAAGCCGGCGGCGAACGTCGCGACCGACAGCAGCAGCGACGTGGTCGGATCGCTCGACGGGAAGAACAGCTTGCCGATCAGCACCGCGAAGAAGCCGTACACGGTGAAATCGAAGAACTCCAGCCAGTTGCCGATCACGGCCGCCGCGATCGCGCCGCGTCGCGTGACGGCGGGTGCGCCGGTCGCACCGGCTCCGGCGGCCCCCGTCGACGCGGGGTGCAGCGCGAGATGGTCTTTCTGCATCGTTTTATTCTCCTCTCAAAGCGGCCGGAAGCGCCGGCCGCGCGCCACGCGCCGCGCGATCACTGCCCGAGGTATCGCTCCACGAGACGCGTCCAGAACGCCGCGCCGATCGGCAGGTTGCGGTCGTTGAAGTCGTATTTCGGGTTGTGCACCATGCACCCGTCCTCGCCTTCGCCGTTGCCGAGCCGCACGAACGAACCCGGGCGCTTCTGCAGCATGAACGCGAAATCCTCACTGCCCATCAGCAGGTCGGTCTGTTCGACCACATGCGCGTCGCCCACCAGTTCGCGCGCGACCTGCGCGGCGAAATCCGTTTCGGCATCCGTATTGACGACGACCGGGTAGCCTTCGATGTATTCGACGTTCGCGGTCGCGCCATAACTCGCGGCCTGCGTTTCGGCCAGCTCGACGATCCGGCGCTTGAGCAGCGCGCGCACGTCGGGGCTGAACGAGCGCACGCTGAGTTCGAGACGCGCGCCGTTCGGAATCACGTTGTTCGCGGTGCCCGCATGCATCGAGCCCACCGTGACGACCGCCGGCTGCGCGGGGTCGACGTTGCGCGCGACGATCGTCTGCAGCGCCATCACGATGCTCGCCGCGACGACGACCGGGTCGACCGTCAAGTGCGGCCGTGCGGCGTGCCCGCCGACGCCCTCGATCGTGATGATCGCCTTGTCGCCGGCCGACATGAACGGGCCGCGCCGCGTGAGAAACACGCCGGGCGCCGCGCCCGGATGGTTGTGCATGCCGAACACGGCGTCGCACGGGAAGCGTTCGAACAGGCCGTCGTCGATCATCTTCTTCGCGCCGCTGTCGACGCCGTGCTCTTCCGCCGGCTGGAAATACAGGTGCACGGTGCCGGAGAAGTTGCGTGTCTTCGCGAGATGCTGCGCGGCGCCGAGCAGCATCGTCGTGTGGCCGTCGTGGCCGCACGCGTGCATCTTGCCGTGCGTGCCGCTCGCATACGGCAGGCCGGTTGCCTCGACGATCGGCAGCGCATCCATGTCGGCGCGAATGCCGATGCTGCGCGGGCCGTCGCCCGCGCGCAGCGTGCCGACGACGCCCGTCTTGCCGACCCCGCGCGTCACCTGCCAGCCCCATTGCTCGAGCTTGTCCGCGACGAGCGCGGCCGTGTCGTGCTCTTCGTACGCAAGTTCGGGATGGTGGTGGATGTGGTGACGGATCTCGCGCAGCCCGCCGGCGGCGGGCATCAGATCCTCGATTTCGGTGAATCGGGTAGCGGTGGTCATCAAGGGGCTCCAGCTGTTTGTCTGCGCACGCCGGGGGAGCGTGCGGTAAAGCGAGCCACTATATCGAGCCGATATCCGTTCAATAAGATGCGGAATTTTTCACCGCGATAAGATTTTTTAATCAGGGTTAGTACGGGGGAGCGATCGTGTATCGCGCCCCGTCACGGTGGCCGATATCCGCTTGTCCGGCTGCTCGCATCGGAGTTGCCGTTACGCACGGCGCGCGCCGCTGCACGAGCGGTGCATGGCCGCGCTCGCTACACGCGCTTCAGCGCATCCAGCCCGGCCGGCAGCTTCGCATCCGGAAACTGCGTGGACAACGTCGTATCGCGCCACCGCGCCGCTTCTTCCGCGCGCTGCGTTTCGGCTTGCTCGCACACGAACAGCGCGTCGCCGCCGAGCAGCAGGCGCATCGGCACGTCGTCGCGACGCGACAGCTCGACGATCAGCTTCGCGATCCGCACCGGGTCGCCGATCTCATGGCCGCCGTATGCGCCGAGCAGTTCGAGAATCTTCCCGACCGACGGCTGATAGTCGGGCAGCATGCCGTCGATGCCGCGCTTCGCCTGCGCAGCCCAGTCGGTCCGCATCCCGCCCGGTTCGAGCGTGCAGACGCGCACGCCGAACGGCGCGACCTCTTTCGACAGCACGTCGCTGAACCCGCCGACCGCCCACTTCGCCGCCTGATACGCGGACAAGCCGGCCGTCGACGTGCGCCCGCCGACCGACGACACCTGGAAGATGTGGCCCGAGCGCTGCGCGCGCATCGACGGCAGCACCGCCCGCGTCAGGTTGACCACGCCGAACAGGTTCGTTTCGATCTGGTCGCGGAAATCATCGGCGCCCATCTGCTCGAACGGCGCCGTATGACCGTAACCCGCGTTGTTCACCAGCACGTCGATGCGGCCGAACCGTTCACGTGCCGCCGCCACGGCCTGCGCGGCCGCCGCCTCGTCGGTGACGTCGAGCGCGATCGGCAGCAACCGGTCGCCGTAACGCTCGGCCAGGTCGGCAAGCCGTGACGTATCGCGCGCACCGGCCACCAGCCGGTCGCCCGCCGCCAGCACCGCTTCCGAAATCGCACGCCCCAGGCCGCGCGCGGCCCCTGTTAACAACCAGACTTTCGACATTTTCCTGCTCCTTGAAAAGAAAAATGAATGATTACTCACTCATTAATAACGACGATACGTGCGCGATTCGCGCGATGCATCGCTCTGCCAAAATCGTTCGGCTACACAGGCAATCCGGGCTTCACGCCCTCCTGCGCCGCCCGCTCACACCGCGTGCAGCACGGCCCACAACGCGCGAAACCCGGCTTCCCGGTACGCATCGGCCCGTGCCGGATCGCGCGCGACCGACTCCATCGCCGTTTCCGCGATCGACGTAAACAGCGCCGCGCAGAACGCGTGCGCTTCGTCGGCCGTCAACCCGCGCGACGCGACGATCTGCTCCTGCAGCAGCGAGCGGATCGTGCCGAAGCCTTCGGCCCCGGCCGCGCGATGCGCGTCGTCGATACGCCCGCTCACGCCGAGCTGCTGCAGCGCACGCCGCCCGGCCGGATTCTCGACGCCCCACGACACGTAACCGTTCCACGCATGCCGCACGGCCTGGTCGGCCGGTGCGCCTTCCGGAAACCCGGTCATCATCGCGTCGCGCATCTCGGCCTTCAGGCTCACGTACAGCGCGTTCAGCAATGCGTCCTTGGTCTCGAAATAGGTGAACACCGTGCCTTCCGCCACGCCGGCGAGCCGCGCGATGCGCGCGGTCGTCGCGGTTGCGCCGTCCTCGGCGAGCGCACGGGCGGCGGCGGCGAGGATGGCTTCGTGCTTGTCCGGACTGCGCGGTCGGGCCACGTTGGATTCCTTTAATGAGTGAGTGCTCAATCATAATCAAGACGACCGGGACGATGCAAGCCCTGTTACACATCGGGGGTACGCATACACAATCCATCAAAACCGTGCACTATTAGCGTTTTGCCGTACCGGCGCCGGCCAGCCGGCGCCTGATGCCATCGACGTTCGTTTCACGTTCACCGTTTCAAACCGCGAACCTTCCATGACGAATCAGCCTACCCAGACCGCGGCCGACCGGCCCGTCGACATGATCATTTTCGGCGGCGGCGGCGACCTGGCCGCCCGCAAGCTGTTGCCCGCGCTGTATATGGCGCACCTGCACTGCAACCTTCCGCCCGAGACGCGCATCATCGCCGTCGGCCGCCGCGACTGGGGCATCGACGGCTATCGCAAGTTCATGGACGAGCAATCGCGCCCGTTCATCGACGAGAAGGCGTTCGACGCCGAAGCGTGGAGCCGTTTCCTCGACCTGTTCAAGTACGTGCTGATCGACGTGAACACGCCGGACGACTACCTGCGGCTCGCCGAAGCGGCGCGCGGCGATGCGATCCGCGTGTTCTACCTGTCGACGTCGCCGGAGCTGTTCACGACGATCTGCGACAACCTGTCGGCCGCGCGCCTCGTCGACGCGCGCTCGCGCGTCGTCCTCGAAAAGCCGCTGGGCCACGATCTCGCGTCCGCGAAGGCGATCAACGATGCGGTCGGCAAGCACTTCGAGGAATCGCAGATCTATCGGATCGACCACTATCTCGGCAAGGAAACCGTGCAGAACCTGATGGTGCTGCGCTTCGGCAACCCGATCTTCGGGCCGCTGTGGCAGGGGCCGAACATCCGCAGCGTGCAGATCACGGTGGCGGAAACGGTCGGCGTCGGCAGCCGCGCGGGCTTCTACGACCATACCGGCGCGCTGCGCGACATGGTGCAGAACCACCTGCTGCAGCTGTTGTGCATCGTCGCGATGGAGCCGCCCGTGTCGCTCGACCCGGACGCGGTGCGCGACGAGAAGCTGAAGGTGCTGCGCTCGTTGCGGCCGATGGCGCTGTCGGACGTCGCGCGCGACACGGTGCGCGGCCAGTACACGGCCGGCGCGGTCGACGGCCAGCCGGTCAAGGGCTATCTCGAGGAAGACAACGTGCCGGCGGACAGCCGCGCGGAAACCTTCGTCGCGCTGCGCGCGCACATCAACAACTGGCGCTGGGCGAACGTGCCGTTCTTCCTGCGCACGGGCAAGCGGCTGCAGCGCCGCCAGTCGGAAATCGTGATCGAGTTCGCGGACATGCCGTTCTCGATCATCCCGACCGGCCCGCGCCATTACGGCAACCGCCTCGTGATCCAGCTGCAGCCGGAAGAGTCGATCCAGCTGCAGATGCTCGCGAAGGAACCGGGCAGCGGGATGAACATGGTGCCCGTGAGCCTGAACCTCGACCTGCAGCAGGCGATTCCGGAGCGGCGCGCGGAAGCGTACGAACGGCTGCTGATCGACGTGATCCGCGGCCGCCTCACGCACTTCATGCGCCGCGACGAGCTCGAAGCCGCGTGGTCGTGGGTCGAGCCGATCCTCGACGGCTGGAAGCAGCTCGGCGACCGGCCGCGCCTGTACACGGCCGGCACGTTCGGGCCCGCGGCCTCGTCGGCGCTGCTCGCGCGCGACGGCATGTCCTGGTCCGAAGAAGCGTAACCGCAAGCAAAACGGCGTGCCGCCGCGCGGCACGCCGGCCCGATCGGGCCACCCGGGGCGGCACCCGCCCCGTCTTCCCCCGCAGGTCTGCCGCTGCTACCGCGGCCCCATCCACGCGGCCTTGCGCCGCGCCGGCGCATCGTTGCCGCTGCTGCCGCCCAGCACCTCGATCATGTAGTCGACGAACGACGCGATCCGCGACGAAATCGCGGTATTGCGGTAGTACACCGCATGGATCGGCTGCTCGACGTCGAGCGTCTGGCGCGCGAGCACCTGCACGAGCCGCCCCGTTTCGCGATCCTGCGCGGTCATGAAATCCGACAGGCAGACGATGCCCGCGCCGTCCAGCGCGAGCTGCCGCAGCGTCTCGCCGCTCGACGACCAGATGCCCGGCTCGATGCGGCACGGCTCGCCGTCGGTGCCGAGGATCGGCCACACGTTCAGCGATTCGGGCTGCGTGAAGCCGAGCAGCGTGTGCTTGTCGAGATCCTCGACCTTGCGCGGCAGGCCGTGCGCTTCGACATACGCGGGGCTCGCGAGGATGCGCAGCCGGCTGTTGCCGATGCGCCGGCTGTGCAGCGTCGAATCCTTCAGCCGGCCGATCCGGATCGCGACGTCGGTGCGCCGCTCCAGCAGGTCGATGATGCCCTCGTTGCTGTTCAGCTCCAGCTCGACTTTCGGGAAGCGTTCGCGGTAGCCGCGCACGAGCGGCACGATCACGTGCAGCATGAACGGCGTCGCGGCGTCGACGCGCAGGCGCCCCGACGGCATCTCGCGCCGCGCGAGCATCTGCTCCTCCGCGTTCTCGACCGATTCGATGATCGCGCGTGCATCCTGCAGGAACGCGCGCCCTTCCTCGGTCAGTTCGAGCCGGCGCGTGGTCCGGCGCAGCAGCGTGGTCTTCAGCTTCTCCTCGAGCCGCGCGAGCGTGCGGCTCGCCGCCGATACGGTGACGTCGAGCTGCTGCGCGGCAGCGGTGATCGAGCCGGTGTCGACCACGGCGGCAAAGGCCTGGAGTTCGTCGAGCGTGATTTTCATTGTTGATCTGAAATCAAAACAATTTGGTTTATAGACCAGTTTTTCCGCAAAAGTAAAGGCGCCACACTGCGATCCATCGTCACTGGAACCTGGATCCCGCCATGCCCCTCGCCCTGCTTGCGCTGACCCTCAGCGCCTTTGCCATCGGCACCACCGAATTCGTGATCGTCGGGCTGATTCCGACGATCGGCGCCGACCTCGGCGTCAGCCTGCCGTCGGCCGGCCTGCTCGTCAGCCTGTATGCGCTGAGCGTCGCCATCGGCGCGCCGCTCCTCACCGCGCTCACCGGCCGCGTGCCGCGCAAGACGCTGCTCGCCGCGCTGATGGCGCTGTTCACCGTCGGCAACCTCGTCGCGTGGCAGGCGCCCGGCTACGAATCGCTGGTCGTCGCGCGCATCCTCACCGGCCTCGCGCACGGCGTGTTCTTCTCCGTCGGTTCGATCATCGCGACCACGCTGGTGCCGAAGGACAAGGCCGCCAGCGCGATCGCGACGATGTTCAGCGGGATGACCGTCGCGTTCGTCGCCGGCATTCCGCTCGGCACCTTCATCGGCCAGCACTTCGGCTGGCGCGCGACGTTCCTGATCGTCGCGCTGTTCGGCCTCGTCGCGTTCATTGGCGCGGTCGTGTTCGTGCCGCGCGGGCTGCCGCAAACGCCGCCGGCGCCGCTCGCCCGCCAGCTCCGCGTGCTCGCGCAGCCGCGCCTGCTGCTCGTGTATGCGATGACGGCCGTCGGCTACGGCGGCTCGCTGATCGCATTCACGTACATGGCGCCGCTGCTCGAACGGATCGCCGGCTTCACGCCGTCGCAGGTCAGCCTCGTGCTCGTCGGTTATGGCGTGTCGGTCGCGTTCGGCAACGTGTGGGGCGGCAAGCTCGCGGACGCGGTCGGCCCGGTGAAGGCGCTCAAGCGGATCTTCCTGCTGCTCGCGATCGTGCTGCTCGCCCTGACCTTCACGATCCACGTCAAATGGCTCGCCGTCCTGACGATGCTTGCGTGGGGCGCGGTCGCGTTCGGCAACGTGCCGGGGCTGCAGGTGTACGTGGTCAAGCAGGCACGCCACTTCGCGCCGGACGCCACCGACGTCGCATCGGGCTTCAACATCGCCGCGTTCAACCTCGGCGTCGCCGGCGGCTCGTCGCTCGGCGGCCTGATCGTCGCGCACGCCGGCCTCGGCCACACGCCATGGATCGCCGCGGTCGTCACGCTCGGCGCGTTCGCGCTCACCGCGCTGAGCGGCCGTCTCGACCGCCATCACGGGCTGCCGGCACGCACGGCCGAACCCGTCGAACTCGCCCATTGAACGCTACCCATTTGCAGGAGTTCACCAGCATGAACGCATCGACCCGACGTCCGCCGTTCGCGGGCAAGATCTTCGAAGTTCGTTACGACGGCCTCACCGCGCTCAACGCGTATGACGAGGATGGTCTTCACATGCGCTACGAAATCACCGAAGGCGCGTACGCCGGCGCGAAAGGCGAAGTCGTGTGCACGTGGCAGCACGTCGCCGGCGAGACCTATGTGATCTCGTGGCAGGAAGCCGACCGCGCGACGGTCGTGCACCTCGACGATTTCGCCGCCGGCACGTCGCGCGCGTTCTTCACCGCGTCGTCGCTCGATTTTCACCGGCTCGAAGGCAGCCTGCGCACGGTCTGAACGGAGCCCGACCATGCCCACTTCACTCGACACACTCGCCGACGGCGGCTTCAGCGTCGGCATCGAACTGCCGCTCGACAACGACTGGTCGCCGGCCGGCGACGCGAGGCGCCAGCGTGACGGCCGCCGCCCCGGCGTGCCCGACCTGGAAATCCACGCGGAGCTCGCGCAGCTGGCCGATACGCTCGGTTTCCGCGCACTCTGGGTGCGCGACGTACCGGTGTACGACCCGTCGTTCGGCGACGCCGCGCAGGTGTACGAAACGTTCTCGTATCTCGGTTACCTCGCCGGCATCACGCGCGACATCCTGCTCGGCACGGCGGCCGTCGTGCTGCCGCTGCGCGAGCCGCTGCTGACGCTGAAATCGGCCGCGACGATCCATGAACTGAGCGGCGGGCGCCTGCTGCTCGGCGTCGCGAGCGGCGACCGGCCCGTCGAATATCCGCTGTTCGGCCGCGATTTCGCGTCGCGCGGCGCGAACTTCCGCGACCAGGTCGCGCTGCTGCGCGACGGCGCGCGCGCTCACCTGCCGCCCGGTCTCGACGTGCTGCCCGCCGCCCGCTCGCCGGTGCCGCTGCTCGTCGCGGGCCTCGCGCAGCAGACGCCCGCATGGATCGGCGCACACATGGACGGCTGCCTCGCATATCCGGGCACGCCGGCCGACCACGCGCAGCGCGCCGCGAACTGGCGTGCGGTGGCCGGCGACAAGCCGTACGTGAGCTTCATCCACCTCGATCTCGCGGAAGACCCGCACGAGCCGTTGCAGCGGCACCGCTTCGGCGCCCGCGCGGGACGCGTCGCACTCGCGGAAGAACTCGCAGCGATGCGCGACGCGGGCGTGCGGCACATCGGCCTGCATTTCCGCCGCAACCGTCGCCCGCTCGACGAGACGATGGCCGAGATCGCAACGGACGTGCTGCCGGCGTTCCATCCGAACGCAAGCGCGAAAGCACGCTCGGCATGAGGCCGGCAGCGGCTCGCAGCAGCTCCGCGTCACGCTCTATATTTGATTTCAAATCAAATATTTTTGACCTCTGACGGCGTTTATCTCATCAGTCCGAAGCGCCAGAATGACTCACATACCGCAACCGCCCCCCTTCTCCCAGGAGCACACGATGAACAAGATTCCCGCATTCGGCCTCGGCACTTTCCGCCTGCAAGGCCAGGTCGTCATCGACTCGGTCCGCAACGGCCTCGACGTCGGCTACCGCGCGATCGACACCGCGCAGATCTACGGCAACGAAGCCGAAGTCGGCGCAGCGATCGCCGCGTCGGGCGTGCGCCGCGACGACCTGTTCCTGACCACCAAGATCTGGGTCGACAACTACGCACCGGACAAGCTCGTGCCGAGCCTCGAAGAGAGCCTGCGCAAGCTGCGCACCGATCATGTCGACCTAACGCTGATCCACTGGCCGGCCCCGGACAACGGCGTCGCGCTCGACACGTTCATGACCGCGCTCGCCGACGCTAAGGCGAAGGGCCTCACGCGCCGGATCGGCATCTCGAACTTCAACATCGAACTGACGAAACAAGCGATCGCGGCTGTCGGCAAGGACGCGATCGCGACGAACCAGATCGAACTGAGCCCGTACCTGCAGAACCGCAAGCTCGTCGAGTTCCTGAACGGCGAAGGCATCCACGTGACGTCGTACATGACGCTCGCATACGGCAAGGTGCTCGGCGACCCGGTGATCGGCGCGATCGCGCAACGTCATGACGCGACGCCCGCGCAGGTCGCACTCGCGTGGGCGCTGCGGCTCGGCTACTCGGTGATTCCGTCGTCGACGAAGCGCGAGAACCTCGCGAGCAACCTGCTCGCGCAGACGCTGCGCCTGACCGACGAAGACATGGCGCAGATCGCCGCGCTCGAACGCAACGGCCGCGAAGTCGACCCGGCCGGCCTCGCGCCGACGTGGGACTAAGCGCGCCGCCCGCCATTCGACATTGGAACCGTCCGCGGCCAGCCGGCCGCGGCACGCACAAGGACAACATCATGACCCAGGACCCGCTGTTTCAACCGCTTCGATTCGGCGCACTGACGCTGCCCAACCGCATCGTGATGCCGCCGATGACGCGTTCGCGCGCCACCCAACCCGGCGACGAAGCCAACGACCTGATGGCCGCGTATTACGCGCAGCGCGCGAGCGCCGGCCTGATCGTCAGCGAAGGCACGTATATCGCGCCGCTCGGCAAGGGCTACGCATGGACGCCCGGCATTCACACGCCGTCGCAGGTCGCCGGCTGGCGCAAGGTGACCGACGCCGTGCATGCCGCGCACGGCCGCATCTTCGCGCAGCTGTGGCACGTCGGCCGGCTGAGCCACACGAGCCTGCTCGGCGGCCGGCAACCCGTGTCGTCGTCGCCGCTCCAGGCGAAGGGCGTGAACGTGTTCGTCGCCGGTGAAGACGGCAGCACGCCGGGCTTCGTGCAGGCGTCCGAGCCGCGCGCGCTGACGATCGACGAAATCCGCGAGATCGTCGATCAGTACCGCGCCGCCGCGCGCAACGCGATCGAAGCCGGCTTCGACGGCGTCGAGCTGCACGGCGCGAATGGCTATCTCGTGAATCAGTTCATCGACTCGAACGCGAACACGCGCACCGACGCGTACGGCGGCTCGCTGGAAAACCGGCTGCGCTTCCTGCGCGAAGTCGCTCAGGCACTGATCGAAGGCACCGGCGACGCGTCGCGCGTCGGCATCCGCCTCGCGCCGCTGACCACGCTGAACGGCTGCGTCGACGACGATCCGGAAACGACCTACCTCGCCGCCGCGACGCTGCTCGGCAAACTCGGCGTCGGCTACCTGCACATCGCGGAAGCCGACTGGGACGACGCCCCGCTGATGCCGGTCGCATTCAAGCAGCAACTGCGCGCCGCGTACCCGGGCGTGCTGATCTACGCCGGCGCATACACCGCCGAGCGCGCACGCGAAGCGATCGCCGCCGGCTGGGCCGACCTCGTCGCATTCGGCCGCCCGTTCGTCGCGAACCCCGACCTGCCCGAGCGCCTGCGCACCGGTGCCACGCTCACGCCGCACGACCGCAACACGCTGTTCGGCGGCGGTGCGTCAGGCCTGACCGACTACCCGACGCTCGCGCAAGCCGCGGCGTGAACGCCCCACAGGAATCCAACATGAGAATCACACTCCCTTCCCGCCTGGGTTTCGGCACGGCGCCGCTGGGCAACATGTATCGGGACATCCCGAACGAAGAAGCACTGGCCACCGTCGACGCGGCCTGGGAAAACGGCATCCGCTACTTCGACGCGGCACCGCTGTACGGCGCCGGCCTCGCCGAGCTGCGCCTCGGCGAAGCACTCGCCGGCCGTCCGCGCGACGCCTATTCGCTCGGCACCAAGGTCGGCCGGCTCGTCCTCGACGAACACGAGGACGCGTCGCAACGCGATCTCGGCGAAAAGGGCGGCCTGTTCCGCCATGGCCTGCCGAACAAGATCGTCTACGACTACACCGAGGACGGCACGCTGCGCTCGATCGAAGCGAGCCTCAAGCGGCTGCGCACCGACCGGCTCGACACCGTGTGGATCCACGACCCGGCGATCGACTTCCACGGCGAACGCTGGCTCGACGTGTTCGACGTCGCGATGTCGGGCGCGGCGAAGGCGCTCACGCGCCTGCGCGACGAGAAGGTCATCAAGGGCTGGGGCCTCGGCGTGAACCGCATCGAGCCGTGCGAGCTCGCGCTCGAACGCTCGGATCCCGACGGCTTCCTGCTGGCCGGCCGCTACACGCTGCTCGACCATGCGGGCGCGCTCGAACGGCTGATGCCGGCAAGCGTCGCGCGCGGGCTCGGCATCATCGTCGGCGGTCCGTACAACTCCGGCGTGCTCGCCGGCGGCACCCACTTCGAGTATCAGCCGGCGACGCAGGAGATGCTCGACCGCGTCGCACGCATCCGGCAGATCAGCGAACGCTTCGGTGTCGATGTGCGCGCGGTGGCGCTGCAGTTCTCGCTCGCGCACCCGGCCGTCGCGGCAGTGATCCCCGGCGCGAGCCGGCCCGATCGCATCGACGAGAACCTGCGGCTTGCCGCGGCGCCGATTCCGGCCGAACTGTGGGACGCGCTGAAGGCCGAGCGCCTGATCGCCGCACACGCGCCGACGCCGGCCGGCGCGGCCTGAGTGTCCTGAGCCGCTTGCACGCGACCGCCGCGACGAGCGGCCGCGCGCATCGGTTCCATCGCAATCGCGGCGACTATCGCCGCGATTGTCATTTCCGAATTGCAGCCTGCGCAATCGGCGTCTAGCGTTTACAGGTTCGACGCCGCACGACCGTCCCCCGACCTGAAAGGATGCCCCGCCATGCCAAGCCGCTCCCCGAAACGCGACATGCTGCTGGCCCTCGCGGCCGGCCTTTCCTTCGCAACTTTCACCGCGCCGACTTACGCAGACGACGCAGGCAATCTCGCGCCGCCCGAGCCTGCAACGCCGGTGCTGTCGACGACCGCGACCGGCGTGCAGATCTATGCATGCGAATACGATGCCGAACACCGGCTCGCGTGGGCATTCCAGCGCCCGGAAGCGATGCTGTTCGACGGCAACGGCACGCTCGTCGTCCGGCACGGCGCGGGGCCGTCGTGGGAAGCGCTCGACGGCAGCCGCATTACCGGCAAGAAACTCGCGGAAGCGCCGAGCGCGCGTCCGGGCAGCGTTCCTCAGTTGCTGCTCGCCGCGACGCCGGCAGCAACGGGCACGCTGGCCGGCGTGCGCTTCGTGCAGCGGCTCGATACGGCGGGCGGCACGCCGCCGGCAGCAGCCTGCACGACCGAACATGCGGTCGGCCGTTTCCCGTATTTCGCGCGCTACGTGTTCCTGAAGTAACGCGCGCGGCGTCCGAAGCAATGCATGCCATCCTGACGCCTGCCATCCCGCCTCCATTTATTCAGTTTTCCTATCTTTAATGGATGGAAGCGTGACATCATCGACACCATCGTTCCGGCTACAAAACGCGCTCAGCCGACTCGCATCGACAACTCGACGTCGCCGCCGAACGGCACCGACAGATAGCCGTTTTCCGGCGCGCGCACGTAAGCGAGGTAGTCGGGGCTGTATTCGGCGTTGTCGGCCACGACGAACGCACCCGGCCTGAGCCGCGGTTCGACCCGCGCGAGAATCTCCGGGTACAACGCCTTCGCGCCGTCGAGCAACAGCAGGTCGACCGTTTCCGGAAGATCGGCCGCCAGCGTGCGCAGCGCATCGCCCTCGCGAATCTCCACGAGATCGGCGAGCCCGGCCGCGGCCAGGTTCGCCCGCGCGCGCACGACCTTCGACGGCTCGAACTCGCTCGTGACCACCCGGCCGCCGCCGTTGTCGCGCAACGCGGCCGCGAGATGCAACGTCGAAATGCCGAACGACGTGCCGAATTCGACGATCGCCCGCGCGCCGCCGCTGCGCGCGAGCATGTACAGCAGCGTGCCCGTCTCGCGCGACACGGCGAGCGGATAGTCCTTCAGGCGCGCATAGAAATCGGTGTAGTCGGTCTTGCTGCGCATCAGCCGCGCATGCTCGTCGTGCGACAGGTCGGCAAAGTCCGGGTTCGTCGCGGGCGACGATGCGTCGGCTTCGTCGAACAGGCGCGCCAGCAGCGAAGCCAGCGGGTCGAGCGTCAGGGTAGTCATGCGTATCTCCGGTATCGGGTTGAGTGCGTCGTTGCACCCGACTAGAATATGACGAACTATTCAGGTTTTACTATTCGCATTGGCAGACCGCTCATGACCGACCGCCGAAACCCCCGGATCGCCACGCGCAAACAGCCTCGACAGGCCCGCTCGACCCGTCTCGTCGAGGATGTGCTGCAGGCCGCTGTTCAGGTTTTGGCCAGCGAAGGCGCGCAGCGCTTCACGATGGCGCGGGTCGCCGAGCGGGCCGGCGTGAGCGTCGGCTCGCTGTATCAGTACTTCCCGAACAAGGCGTCCGTGCTGTTCCGGCTCCAGCACGACGAATGGCGGCAGACGGCCGAGATGCTGCGCGGCATGCTGGAGGACGCTCGACAAGCGCCGCCCGAGCGGCTGCGCACGGTCGTCCACGCGTTCATCCGTTCGGAATGCGACGAGGCGCGGATGCGCATCGCGCTCGACGACGCCGCGCCGCTCTATCGCGACGCGCCCGAGGCGCAGGAAATAAGGGCGGCGGGCACCGTCATCTTCCGCGCGTTCATGCGCGAGGCGCTGCCTGATGTGCCCGACGCAACGCTCGCAGTCGCGTGCGACCTGATCACCACCACGCTTACCGCCGGCGGCAAGGCGTTTTCGGAACACGAGCGCACGCCGGCGGAAATCGACGCGTATTCGACGGCCATGGCCGACATGTTCTGCGCGTATCTCGAGCGTCTCGCGCACAATTGAGGCCGGCGCGGGCACGAGAACCGCGCCCGCGCGGCGGCGAGATCGTCCGAATGCAGGTTGCCCGCACCGGAGAATCACCGCATGCACGGCCGTTTCCACCCGCCTCGACAGTCGCACCGAAAGTAATTCGTAATATTTGATGGTCCACCCGCACCCGCCCTGCCCGCCGATCCCGCATTCGAATAATCGCCTTAACGGATTCGAACTAGGCGTATACACGCGTTTCGTCGCGACGGAGTCCCGTTTCACGCCGATATAAGCGCTGCGACATGCGCTGCATGCTTTTCGCCCAATGGGACGTGATGGGCGGTTCGCCTAACCTTCGCTACGGCAAAGCACACGTGACGGGGTCGACCACACCACGCGTCGTACGACGCGACACACTCGCGATCGTTTCGATGCGCGCGTACCGACATGGATCACGCGTCATTCGTCCCCACGACGTTGCCGACAATCCCAATTAGATTCGAGACACCCTGACGACGGTTCGCTACGGGCCGTTTCAGCATGCTGATAAAGGAGCAAGCTCATGAGTGATACCCCGGTGCAGCCGACGGTCGACGTCGGCGCGGAAGAAACTGACTTTGGCACCAAGGGAGTCATCGACCGGTACTTCGGCATTTCGTCGCGCGGCAGCACGCAGCGCCGCGAGATCGTTGCGGGCGTGACCACCTTCCTCGCGATGGTCTATTCCGTATTCGTCGTGCCCGGCATGTTCGGCAAGGCCGGCTTCGACACGAGCGCCGTGTTCGTCGCGGTCTGCCTCACCACCGCGTTCGGTTCGTTGCTGATGGGCCTGTGGGCGAAGCTGCCGATCGCGATCGGCTGCGCGATCTCGCTGACCGCGTTCACCGCGTTCGGCCTCGTGCTCGGCAAGGGGCTGCATCCGACGGTCGCGCTCGGCGCCGTGTTCCTGATGGGCCTCGTGTTCACGGGCATCTCGGTCACCGGCGTGCGCTCGTGGATCCTGCGCAACCTGCCCGCGGGCGTCGCGCACGGCACGGGCATCGGCATCGGCCTGTTCCTGCTGCTGATCGCGTCGAACGACGTCGGCCTCGTGATCAAGAACCCGGGCGCCGGCCTGCCGGTCTCGCTCGGCCAGATCACCGCGTTCCCGGTCATCATGTCGGTCGTCGGCCTCGCCGCGATCTTCGGCCTCGAGAAGCGTCGCGTGCCGGGCGGCATCCTGCTCGTCGTGATCGCGATCTCGGTGTTCGGCCTCGTGTTCGATCCGACCGTGAAGTACCACGGCATCTTCGCGCTGCCGTCGCTGAGCGCACCGGGCCATGCGTCGCTGATCGGCGCGATGGACATCAAGGGTGCGCTGTCGATGGCCGTGCTGCCGAGCGTGCTGGCACTGGTGATGACCGCCGTGTTCGACGCGACCGGCACGATCCGCGCGGTTGCCGGGCAAGCCGGCCAGCTCGACGAGAACGGCCGCATCATCAACGGCGGCCGCGCGCTGACCGCCGATTCGCTCAGCTCGATCTTTTCCGGTTTCCTCGGCGGCGCGCCGGCGGCGGCCTACATCGAGTCGAGCGTCGGCGTGGCCGCAGGCGCGAAGACAGGCCTCGCCGCAGCCGTGGTCGGCCTGCTGTTCCTCGTCGTGATGTTCTTCTCGCCGCTCGCGGGCCTCGTGCCGTCGTACGCCACGGCCCCGGCACTGATGTACGTCGGCCTGCTGATGCTCAGCAGCGTGAGCAAGCTGCATATGGACGACATGGTCGACGCGATGTCGGGCCTCGTCTGCGCCGTGTTCATCGTGCTGACCGCGAACATCGTGACGGGCATCATGCTCGGCTTCTCGACGCTCGTGATCGGCCGCATCGCCAGCGGCGAATTCCGCAAGCTCAACGTCGGTACCGTGCTCATCGCGGCCGTGCTCGTCACCTTCTATCTCGGCGGCTGGGCAATCTGACCGCGGGTCATGCGCGACGTCGCCTGCAGAAGGGCGGCGCGCATCGGGACGACAACGTCTCCTCCACCATCATCGTTGATGGTCTCCAAGCCTGGGAACGCGAGTTTCCAGGCTTTTTTTGTTGAGGCGAAAGCGGCGCGACGCACATCTCGGAAGCGGCGCGACGCGAATCCGTGCCCGGTGCTACGATCGCGTTTTGCCTTCAGGAGCCGCCATGAACCCGCTCGGCATCGTCTCCGAATCGAGTACCCGGACCTCGGCGCGCAAGCCGCCGTTCATTCCGTCGTTCGGCTTCCACGAGGTGCATGAATCGCAGCCGATCGGCGCGCCGCCCGCACGCATCATCGACACCGTCGCATCGCTCGACATGCGCGCCGATCCGGTCATCGACGCGCTGCTGAGGGCGCGCGAATTCCCGGCGTCGGTCATGGGCACGCTCCGCGACGGGCCGGCCCGCAACGAACGCGCGCGCTTCGGCTTCGACACGTTTACGCTGCTTCACCGCGACGACACGTCACTGTCGCTCGGCCTCGTCGGACGCTTCTGGCGCCCGGCGCCCGACGTGCGCACGATCGCCGATGCAACGGCGTTCGTGCGCCACGACGATCCGCGCGACGCGAAGCTGGTGCTCCGGTTCGAGGTCGTCGGGCTCGCATCCGGCGCGCGCGTGCTGCGCACGGAAACCTTCGTCCACTGTCCGACCGCACGCACGCGCTGGCTGTTCATGCCGTACTGGCTCGCGATCCGGCTGGGGAGCGGCTGGATCAGGCGACGCACGCTGGCCGCGGTCGAGATGGCGCTGGCTTAGTCGAAACGCGTCAGAACGGCTTGATCACGACCAGCCCGACGACGATCCCCATCGCGACCACGACCGCACCCGCTGCCTGCCCGAGCCACGACGCCGGCGCGACGACGAGATCGTCGCGCTCCATGCGCCGCAGCGTGCCGGCCAGGATCCCGTGCAGCGCCGACAGCGCCACGACGACCACCAGCTTCACCGACAGCCACGCCGCGCCGAACCAGTGCCCGTTCATCGCGATCGCCACGCCCGTGATCCAGACGAGCGCGAGCGCGGGCGCCGTCACCGCGCGATCCCAGCGCCGCACCGCGCGATGCACGGCGAGGTTGGCGATACGGACGCCGACCGACAGCATCAGCAGCCCGCCGACGAACGTGACGATCGCGATCACATGCACGGCCTTGAGCAACAGGTAGATCATCGCGCGTGCCGCCTGCGCGCGATCCATCCGACGCTCGCGAGACCCGCAAACGGCACGACGGCCGACAGCACGAGCCGCGCGACTTCGCCCCTGCTCCACAGCCCGCTCGACGCGGTGCCGACGACCGCCCACACGTACAGCGCGAACGCGATGCCGTGAATCGGGCCCATGATCGATACCGCGACCGGATAACCGGCCAGATGCTTGAGCGGCACGGCGACGCACACCAGCACGACGAGCGTGGTCGCCTCCAGCAACGACAGGTATTGCAGGTTCCGCAACGCATTGCGGTCGTCTTGTTTCATCGGCGTGCCTCCAGGTTGGTCTGCGGCGATTGTCGCGTGTGGTGCGCGCCCGAGCCATTGGCTAAAATGACATCTTTAGACGGATTCTGGCCAACCCCTCGAACGCCATGCATACGGTCGCCGTGCTCGCTTTGCCCGATGTCGTCCCGTTCGATCTGGGCGTTGCGTGCGACACGTTCGCGCGCGTGCGTGCGCCCGGCGTCGAACAGGCGTACCGCGTGCGCGTGTGCAGCGAGCAGCCGCGCGTCGCCGGCGACCTGTTCGAACTGCGGCCCCCGTTTCGTCTCGATGCGCTCGCCGACGCCGATACGATCGTCGTCCCCGGCACGTCGGTGGCGCTCGCACCCACGTCACGCCGTGCGCTTGCCGCCCTGCGCGACGCAGCCGCGCGCGGTTGCCGGATCGCGTCGATCTGCAGCGGCGCGTTCGTGCTCGCGGAAGCCGGGCTGCTCGACGGCCTGCGCGCGACCACGCACTGGCTCGCGGCCGCCGAACTCGCGCGCCGCTATCCGCGCGTGACGGTCGACCCGAACGTACTGTTCGTCGACAACGGGCAGATACTGACGTCGGCCGGCGCGGCGGCCGGCCTCGATCTGTGCCTGCACATGATCCAGGCCGACTACGGCGCGGCGGTGGCCGTCGACGCCGCACGCTGCGCGGTGGCGCCGCGCGTGCGGGAAGGCGGGCAGGCGCAGTTCATCGCACCGGAATGGCCGGCCGCCACCGACGGGCTGCAAAACCTGATGGACTGGCTGCAGGCGAACCTGCGCAAGCCGCTCACGCTCGACGCGATGGCCCGCAAGGCGTCGACGAGCGTGCGCACGCTGACGCGGCGCTTCCAGGAGCAGACGGGCACGTCGCCGCGGCAATGGCTGCAGACCGCGCGCGTCCGGCATGCGCAGCAGTTGCTGGAGGTCACGGAGCTGTCGATCGAGCATGTCGCGACGGAGGCCGGGTTCGGTTCGGTCACCGCGTTTCGCGAACGGTTCGCGCGCGTGGTCGGCACATCGCCGCAGCGGTATCGTCGCGCGTTCCGCGCGCGCGCCGGCGCGTGACGTTCGCAACGTCACCGCCGCCTGCGCAGCGGCACGCGATGTGTCGAGCCGACGACACGACACCGCGTGCATGCAACCATCGGGATCGCGACCGAACACCGCCGCCGCCCCACCTCGTTCGCCACACTGTCGCGCCAACCGGACCCGATCGATGACCCGCATCCGCAACCCCCTGAACATCGCCCAGCTCCAGGCGTTCGTGTCCGCCGCGCATCACAAGAGCCTGCGCGCCGCCGCGCGCGAACTTGGCGTCACGCAGCCCGCGATCACGCATACGATCCGCGAACTCGAAACGGCGCTCAACGCGGAGCTGCTCGCGCGCAGCGTGCGCGGCGTCGAGCTGACCGCCTGCGGCCATGCGCTGCTGCCGCGCGCCGAGCAGTTGCTCGGCGACATCCGTCGCACGGTCGAGGCCGTCGAACACGTGAAAGGCGAGATGTCGGGGCGCGTCGCGGTCGGCACGATGCCGTCGATCGCGCTGACTGCGCTACCGCACGCGGTGACGGCATTCCGCCGGTCGATGCCGAACGTGAGCCTGCATCTCGTGGAATTGACGGTGCCCGACGCGCTCGCGCAGCTGCGCAACGGCACGCTCGACATCGCTGCGATGCACCACGTGCCCGCGCTCGACCGCGATTTCACGCAATCGCCGCTGCTGTCGACCGAGTTCACGATCGTGATGCGCGAAGGCCATCCGCTCGCGCACGCACGCCGATTAGAGGAATTGCTCGACGCCGAGTGGATCGTCACCGTCGGCGCCGAACAGTTTCCGCACAGCGTGATGGTCGGGATGTTCGAAGCACGCGGCCTGCCGCTGCCGAAGCGCCTGCTGAGATCGCCGATGTCGTTCGCGGTCACGCTCGGGCTCGTCGCGCGCTCGGACGTGATCGGCTGCTTCACGCGCCCGCTCGCCGCGATGGTCGCGCCGCTCGGCATCCGCACGGCCGAACTCGACGAAAGCATGCCGCGCTTCGACCTGTCGATCATCGCGCGGCGCGACCTGCTGCCCACGCCCGCCGTCTCGCAATTCGTCACGTGCCTGCAGCGGGCGGTCAACGAAACGCTCGGTTGAATCGTTCCTGTGTCTGAAACGGTCGCGCCCCCGCCGCGCTGCCGCCGGGCCCGGTATCGGGGCTTGTCCTAGGCGCCCTGCCGGTATTTTGTCTTGATAATCTTGCGCACGTCGCGCGCCCGCATCGGGTGGGCGAAACGGACAGTCCGACGCGAAGCCGCGCCGGACCGAAGGCTTACGGCGCGGCACAACCGCGCACCCATCGAACAAAACGAGGAGTCACCGAGTGAAAAAGATTCTTGCGGCTGTGACCGTTGCCCTGCTTGCCGTATCGGCCGGCAGCGCGTACGCGAAGGACTGGACGACCGTGCGGTTCGGCGTCGACGCAAGCTACCCGCCTTTCGAATCGAAAGGCGCTGACGGCAAGGTGGTCGGTTTCGACGTCGACCTCGGCAACGAAATCTGCCGCCGCATCAACGCGAAGTGCGTGTGGATCGAAAACGACTTCGACGGGATGATCCCGGCGCTGAAGGCCCGCAAGTTCGACGGCGTGCTGTCGTCGATGTCGATGACGCCGGCGCGTCAGGAACAGATTGCGTTCTCCGAGAAGCTGTTCAACACGCCGACACGCCTCGTCGCGAAGAAGGGCGCCGGCCTGCTGCCGACGGCTGAATCGCTGAAGGGCAAGACGGTCGGCGTCGAGCAGGGCACGATCCAGGAAACCTACGCGAAGACCTACTGGGCATCGAAGGGCGTGAACGTCGTGCCTTACCAGAACCAGGACCAGGTCTACGCCGACCTGATCTCGGGCCGTCTGGACGGCGCGCTGCAGGACGCGGTGCAAGCCGAGATCGGCTTCCTGAAGACGCCGCGCGGCGCGAACTTCGATTTCGCCGGCAAGGATATCGACGATCCGAAGACGCTCGGCAATGGCGCCGGCATTGGCCTGCGCAAGGAAGACACCGACCTGAAGGCGAAGATCGACGGCGCGATCTCCGGCATGCGCAAGGACGGCACGTACGCGAAGATCGCGAAGAAGTACTTCGATTTCGACGTCTACGGCAAGTAACACCGCCAGCAAGCGCACGCGTCACATCCGTGCAGACGGGCTCCACAAGGAGCCCGTTTTTTTTGCGCGAGCGGCGCCGGAAGCGTTATTTTTTCCGCGCCAACTCGATGATTCTCAAAAGAAAATGGATTGTTCCGGTACCGGTTTGATGGGGGCGACGCAGGCAACGTACAATCGATCTTCCACGCACACCGGATCATTCGCGGCTGCGCCGCACTCCCCTCATCATGCAAACGCAGACCCATCCGCTGATTTCCCCCGCCGTCGGCACCGAACGCCAGATCACGAGCTTCCACTACGGCCCGCGCGGCGGCAAGAAGGTCTATATCCAGTCGTCGCTGCACGCGGACGAACTGCCCGGCATGCTGGTCGCCACGCTGCTGCGCCGCAAGATCGCCGCGCTCGAGACGTCCGGCAAGCTGCGCGGCGAAGTCGTCATCGTGCCCGTGCCGAACCCGATCGGCCTGTCGCAGCACGTGTTCGGCGATCACCTCGGCCGCTTCGACCTCGGCTCGATGCAGAACTTCAACCGCAATTTCTACGATCTCGCGGCGCTCGTGCTGCCGCGCGTCGAAAGCCGGCTCACGAGCGACGCCCAGCGCAACCTGGTTGCCGTGCGCGCCGCGATGCGCGAAGCGCTCGACGAGCAGGCACCGCGCACCGAACTCGATTCCCAACGCCTCGCGCTGCAGAAGCTGTCGTTCGACGCCGATATCGTGCTCGACCTGCATTGCGACAGCGATGCGGTGATGCACCTCTACACCAATCCCGATCTGTGGCCGGACGTCGAGCCGCTGTCGCGCTATCTCGACGCGCAGGCGTCGCTGCTCGCGCTGAATTCGGTCGGCAATCCGTTCGACGAGATCCACAGCTTCTGCTGGTCGGATCTGCGCAACCGTTTCGGCGACCGCTTCCCGATCCCGAACGGCGCGATTTCCGTCACGGTGGAACTGCGCAGCGAACGCGACGTGTCGTACGAGCTGGCCGAAAAGGATGCGCAGGCGATCGTCGAATACCTGACCGAGCGCGGTGTCGTCGACGGCACGCCGGCGCCGCTGCCGCCGCTCGCGCATCCGGCCACGCCGCTCGCGGGCACCGATCCGCTCGTCGCGCCCGTGTCGGGCGTGATCGTGTTCCGCACGCCGGTCGGCGCGTGGATCGAGGCCGGCCAGGAAGTGGCCGACATCGTCGATCCGCTGACCGATCGCGTCATCACGCTGAAGAGCAGCGTGTCGGGCGTGCTGTACGCGCGCCAGATCGTGCGCTTCGCGACGGCCGGCATGGAAGTCGCGCGGATTGCCGGCGCGACCGCGATCCGCACGGGTTCGCTGCTGTCGGCCTGAGCGGGCGGCCCGCGCGCCGGGCTACGGCTCGCACCAACGAAATCGCCCGCTTGCGCGGGCGATTTGCTTTCCGGATCGTCGATGTCCGGCGATCCAGCCGGCCGGGATGCCTGACCGTTCAGAACGCCGGCACGATCGCGCCGCCGAACTTCTGGTCGATGAACTTGCGCACGTCGTCCGATTCATAGGCCGCGACGAGCTTCTTCACCCACGGCTTGTCCTTGTCCTGCGCGCGCACCGCGATCAGGTTCGCATACGGCCCGCGCAGATCCTCGATCGCGATCGCATCCTTCACCGGCGTGAGCCCCGCCTTCACCGCGTAATCGGTGTTGATCGACGCGGCATCGACATCCGGCAGCGCGCGCGGCAACTGCGCGGAATCCAGTTCGACGATCTTGATCTTCTTCGGATTCTCGGCAACGTCGAGCGGCGTCGCGTTCACGCCGTTCGTGCCGACGCCCGGCTTCAGCTTGATCACGCCGTATTTCTGCAGCAGCAGGAGCGCACGGTTGCCGTTCGACGGATCGTTCTGGATCCCGACCTTCGCGCCCACCGGCAAGTCCTTCAGCGACTTGATCTTCTTCGAATAGAAGCCCATCGGCGCCGTGTAGGTCAGCCCGACGTTGACGATCTTGTAGCCGCGCTGCTTGATCTGGCTGTCGAGGAACGGCTGGTGCTGGAAGCCGTTCGCGTCGAGATCGCCGGAGTCGAGCGCCGCGTTCGGCTGCACGTAGTCGTTGAATTCGATGACCTTGATCGCGAGGCCGTCGCGCGCGGCGACCTTCGTCACTTCGGTCCAGATCTGCGCGTCGGGGCCGCTCATCGTGCCGATCTTCAGCGTTTGCGGGTCGGCGTGCGCGCCGGGCGCCGCGAATGCCAGCGCCGCGGCGAGTGCGCCGAGGCCGGTCAGGATCGAACGTCGCATGGTGTCCTCTTGTCCCGTGTCGTTGTTGAGGCACGGATCGTCGCATGGGGCCCGAACAGCGCAAACCAAGCTTATTTCATGTGCATATTCCTGATCGGGATCGAATCTCAGCCGAAATCGGTATAACTCCCCACTATGCAACCGGGCAGAATTCAGTGTCGCATCGGCACCACACATTCTTCATATGACAGTCGCTGTCATATTCATTACGTGGCCCGCCGATAAAGTTGCCGCCGGTCCGTGAAAGCGCCCATGAGAGCGCCGGAACCGCAACTGGACACGCCATTTATTCGCTCGGAGAATCCTTTGAACAAGAAACTGTTGACCATCGCCGTCCTGGCAGCAACGGCCGGCACGGCGCACGCACAAAGCAGCGTGACGCTGTACGGCGTCATCGATGCCGGTATCAGCTACGTGAACCACAGCAAGACCGCCAACGGCGGCACGGGCAAGCTGTTCAAGTATGACGACGGCGTTGCCCAAGGCAGCCGTTGGGGCCTGCGCGGCACCGAAGACCTCGGCGGTGGCCTGAAGGCGATCTTCGTGCTCGAAAACGGCTTCAACAGCGGCAACGGCACGCTCGGCCAGGGCGGCGCGATCTTCGGTCGCCAGGCTTACGTCGGCCTGAGCCAGTCGCAATACGGCACGGTCACGTTCGGCCGTCAGTACTCGTTCTCGACCGACATCCTCGGCTCGAACTACTCGACCGGCGGCAACACGGTCGCGGGTAACTACGCGTACCACGTGAACGACCTCGACCAGCTCACGTCGAGCCGCATCAACAACGCCGTGAAGTTCCAGAGCGCGAACTACTCGGGCTTCACGTTCGGCGCGTTGTACGGCTTCTCGAACTCGACGGACTTCGCCGGCGCAGCCGCGACGACGTCGGGCACGACGACGACGGCAGGCTCGTCGCGCGCATACAGCTTCGGCCTGAACTACGCGAACGGCCCGATCTCGGTCGGCGCTGCTTACACGGACATCCGCTTCCCGAGCCAGTCGTCGCCGGCATTCTCGACGACGATCGCGAACATCAGCACGGGTAACGTCCGCGACCTGCGCACGTACGGCGTCGGTGGCCGCTACGTGTGGGGCCCGGCAACGGCATGGCTGCTGTGGACGCGTACGCAGTTCTCGACCGTTTCGGGCGCGGGCGGCACGTTCTACAACGCGTATGAAGCAGGCGCCAAGTACGCCTTCACGCCGGCACTGTCGGGTGGCCTCGGCTACACGTACACGAACGCGACGCAGAGCGGCAATTCGTGGCACTGGAACCAGGTCAACGGTATCGCCGACTACGCACTCAGCAAGCGTACGGACGTGTACGGCCTGGTCGTGTACCAGCAAGCATCGGGCAAGGGCGTGCAAGCGCAGATCGGCTCGAGCACGAGCTACTTCAATACGTCGGGCACGGGTTCGAAGAACCAGATCGCCGCACGTATCGGTATCCGTCACAAGTTCTAAAGCATCCGCTTAACTCGCGGATCACGACGGCAAGAAGCGCCCCGCTCCACGCGGGGCGCTTTTTTATGTGCTTTTAAGTTTCGCTTAATTCTGGGCTGAGAGGATGCTCTCACCCCCCCTGTTGGCCGCCTGAGCATCGGCGGCTTTTTTTTTAAATGCCGACGGCGCCGCCATCGATTGCCCACAAGACAGGATCGGAGGCCATGATGATCGAAGATACCGTTTTCAGCCATCTGCACGCGATTCTGACGTGCCAACACTCGATGCCGGTCCAGAGCTGCCGCGTATCGGTTGAAATGCAGCGCCCGTGGGGCCGCCCGTACCGGCTCGTCGAATGGACGATGCATCTCGACGCGCCCGCGCGGCGCCAGATCGTGCCGGCCGAATCGACCGACGAAGAGATCGCCGAGGTCGTCGCGTCGCACGTGCCGGGCCGGCTTTACGGCGACGGCCGGCTGCAGTTCTGAACGCCCCGTTGTTCCCCCCGCTTCCCGCCTTTCGGCCGCCCCGCACGCATCGTGCGGCAGTCGGTCTCGTTTGACGCAACAACGAAACCTGCTACGCTGCGCGTTTTCGTCCACGCAACACACGATGGAAAACGCATTCAACGAACGCGGCGTGATGGTCACGCGCAACGGCCTGTCCGCCGCCGGGCAGGTATTCGCACTGCGTGACATCCGCCAGGTCGACGTCGTCAAGATTCCGAAGAACCGCCTCGTGCCATCGCTGATCTCGCTGATCGGCGCGGCCACCGCCGTCGCAGGCGGCATCGGCGCATCGAGCGCCGCGCTCGTCGTCGGCGTGATGCTCGTCGTCGTCGGTTATCTCTCGTGGGTCACGCAGGACATCACGTATCGGCTGATGGTCGAGATGCCCGACGGCAAGCGCGAAGCACTGTCGAGCGTCGATGCCGAGTTCGTCGAACGCGTCGCGCAGGTCGTGCGCGAAACACGGGCCTCGACGGCTGCTGGCTGATTCCGGTTACCTGCTGCACGCTGCGGTTCGGTTCGCGATGTACGGGTGCGCGCGGCGCGCTGCCACTGCCACACCTGACCGACGCATCTCCATCGAATCCACGTTTACGCCGCCTCATCGCAAGCACCGCGCCTCCACTGCGTACGCCGACCGCCTAGTATGGAAAGAGCGGCCCGCCGCCGCATCGTCCGAGGAGGTCGGCATGAACGTTCAATTGCTGTCCGGCATGCTTCGCGCGCAGGAACTGCTGCTCGTGTCGATGATCCGCGCGCTTCCCCTTGACGAACGCCGTGCGCTCGTCGACCTCTACACCGATCAGATCGCCTTCGCCGAACAGGCGGGCCTCGAAAGTCACAGCGATCGCGCGACGCACGATGCGTTCATCGCGCATGCGCGCAACCTGCTGATCCGCATCGAAGCGCTGGCCTAGAGCCCGCGCGCTTCTCCCGAATTTCCCGGCGCAGCTCACCCGAGCCGCGCGGGTGAGCGCTCACCCGCACGGGCCGCTTTCCTCGCTTGTATTGATAATAATTCTCATTTACACTGGTAAAGTTATCAGTTGCCTTTCAATTCTCCGTTCGCCGCATTCCGCGCGCGGGCGGGCCAGCCAGGTGAACGCGTCACCCAGCCAGCCTTCGGGCTTGTTTTCGTCAATGGGAGACCACCTGTGCATTGCTATCCGCTGGCGCGGCGGCCGATCTGCGCCGCGCTGTTCGGCGCGTTCGGCCTGTCCGCCGCCCCGGCTCACGCCGACTCGTCGCCGCAAGGCGCCACTCCGCCTCCTGCCGTCGTCCTCGCCGCGTCCACGCGCGGCGACGCGGCGCTGCTCGACCCCGTCACCGTCACGGCCACCCGCACCGCCACGGCCGCGAGCCGCACCGCGGCCTCGGTGTCGGTGATCACCGACGAGGATCTCGAGGAGCAGCAGGCCACCAACATCAAGGACGCGCTGCGCTACGAGCCGGGCGTCACGGTGCGCCGCACCGCGTACCGGCCCGGCAGTGCCGCGCTCGGCGGCGGCCGCGACGGCGATTCGAGCATCAACATCCGCGGCCTCGAAGGCAATCGCGTGCTGCTGATGGAAGACGGCATCCGCCTGCCGAATGCGTTTTCGTTCGGCCCGCTCGAAGCGGGCCGCGGCGACTACGCCGATCTCGACACGCTCAAGCGCATCGAAATCCTGCGCGGGCCTGCCTCCGCGCTCTATGGCAGCGACGGCCTGACCGGCGCGGTGAACTTCATCACGAAGGATCCGCGCGACCTGCTGTCGATCTACAACAAGCCCTACTACTTCTCGTTCCGGCCGAGCTACGACTCGGCCGACCGCAGCATCGGCGCGACCGTGTCGGCCGCGGGCGGCAACGATCGCGTGCAGGGGATGATCATCGCCGACGGCCGGCGCGGCCACGAGGTCGATACGCGCGGCAGCAACAACTCGGCGAGCACGCTGCGCACGACGTCGAATCCGCAGGACGTCTATTCGGAATCGCTGCTCGGCAAGCTCGTGCTGACGCCCACCACGCGCGACACGATCAAGTTCACCGCCGAAACGGTGCAGCGGCGCGTGAGCACCGACGTGCTGTCCGCGATCAATCCGCCGACCACGCTCGGCCTCACGACGAACGACCGGCTCGAGCGCAACCGCTTCAGCGTCGACTACGACTTCCGCGACGACGCGTTCCGCTGGTTCCAGACCGCGCACGTGCAGTTCTACTACCAGGACGCGAAGCAGGACCAGTACGCGTTCGAGACGCGCGGCGCGCCGCTGAAATCGCGCTCGCGCGACAACCAGTACAAGGAACGCACGTTCGGCGGCTCCGCGTTCGCCGAAAGCGGCTTCGCGACCGGCCCGCTCGCACACAAGCTGCTGTATGGCGTCGACGGCAGCCTGTCGCGCGTGACGAACATGCGCAACGGCACGGTGCCGGGCGTCGGCGAGGCGTTCCCGAACAAGGCGTTCCCCGACACCGACTACACGCTGTTCGGCGCATTCGTACAGGACCAGATCGGCTACGGCCGCCTGCTCGTCACGCCGGGCCTGCGCTTCGACACGTACCGGCTGAGCCCGTCCGAAAACGATCCGCTGTTCACCGGCAAGGCCGTGTCGACGAGCGCGAACGAACTGTCGCCGCGCGTCTCGGTGCTCTACGAGATCACGCCCGCGCTGATTCCGTACGTGCAGTACGCGCACGGCTTCCGCGCGCCGACGCCCGACCAGGTGAACAGCAGCTTCTCGAACCCGGTGTACGGCTACACGTCGATCGGCAACCCGAACCTGAAGCCCGAGACGAGCGACACGTTCGAAGCCGGCCTGCGCGGCAAGGCCGGCACCGGCTATGGCGTCGTGCGCTACAGCGCGGCCGCGTTCACGGGCCGCTACCGCAACTTCATCTCGCGCACGACGATCGCGGGCAGCGGCCGGCCGGCCGACCCGTTCGTATTCCAGTACGTGAACTTCGCCGACGCGCGCATCCACGGCCTCGAAGGCCGCGCCGAATGGGCGATGCCGAACGGCATCACGCTGAAGACGGCGATGGCGTTCACGAAGGGCTCGACGCAGAACAACGGCGCGGCCAGCCAGCCGCTCAACACGGTCAACCCGTTCTCGGCCGTGTTCGGCGTGCGCTACGAGCCAAGCGAGCGCTGGTTCGTGCAGACCGACCTGCTGTTCCAGGCCGCGAAACGCGACAAGGACATCGACAAGTCCGACTGTTCAAACAAGGCGTGCTTCGCGCCGCCGTCGTCGTTCGTCGTCGACCTGCGCGGCGGCTACCGCTTCAACAAACATGTAAGCGCAACGATCGGCATCCGCAACCTGTTCGACCGCAAGTACTGGAACTGGTCGGACGTGCGCGGCATCGCGGCCGATTCGCAGGTGCTCGATGCGTATACGTCGTCCGGACGCACGGTCGCCGTCAGCATGAAAGTGGATTTCTGATGCGCGCCGCACGCGCTGCCACCCCAACCGTTTCTTGAAGGAGTCCGACATGATGCAATCCGCCCTTCCCGGTCAACCGACCACGCCGGCCCGCGCGGCCGCCGCGCTGCGCGACGCGTTCATCAAGCTCAAGACCGAGCGCCAGCTGCGCAACCGCGACGTTGCGCAGGCGCTAGGTGTCAGCGAAGGCGAGGCGCTCGCCGCGTTCGTCGGCGAGCACGTCGTGCGGCTCGACGCGCGCTTTCCGGCGATGTTCGAGGAAATGCCGCGCCTCGGCCGCGTGATGGCGCTCACGCGCAACGACACGGCCGTCCACGAGAAGGACGGCGAATATGCGCAGATGAGCCATGACGGCCCCGTCGGCCTCGCGCTCGGCGACATCGACCTGCGCATCTTCTATCGCCACTGGGTGTCGGCGTTCGCGGTGCGCGACGAGACCGCGCACGGCCCGCTGAAAAGCCTGCAGTTCTTCGACGCGCAGGGTCATGCGATCCACAAGGTGTACCTGCGCGCGCACAGCGATCACGCCGCGTACGACGCATTCGTCGAACGCTGGCGCGCGCCATCGCAGGAGCCGGGCCTCGATGTCGCGCCCGCCGCGCCGAAGACGCCCGAGCGTGCCGATACCGAGATCGACGTATCCGGCTTCCGCGCCGCGTGGAATGCGATGACCGACACGCACCAGTTCTTCGGCATCACGCAGCGTTTCGGCGTGAGCCGCATGCAGGCGCTGCGCCTCGCCGATCCGCAATACGCGTATCCGGTCGAAACCGCGCATGCGCTGCGCCACGTGCTCGAACAGGCCGCCAGGAGCGGCCAGCCGATCATGGTGTTCGTCGGCAACGCGGGGATGATCCAGATCCACACAGGCCCGGTCGCGAACGTGCGCGAGGTCGGCGCGTGGATCAACGTGCTCGACCCGGGCTTCAACCTGCACGTGCGCGAGGACCTGATCGCCGCCGCGTGGGTCGTGAAGAAACCGACGAGCGACGGCCTCGTCACGTCGCTCGAACTGTTCGACCGCCAGGGCGACCACGTCGCGCTGCTGTTCGGCGAGCGCAAGCCCGGCAAGGTCGAGCGCGACGACTGGCGCGCGCTCGTCGCGACGCTGCCGCCGGCGGCACGCGGGGACGCGCGATGAATGCGCGATCGTTCGATCCGCGACGCCGTGCGGTGCTGGCGGGTGCGGTGGCCGGCGCGCTCGCGGGTGCATTGCCCGGCAGCGTGCTCGCGCAGGCCAACCCGAAGCGCGTGGTCGTGATCGGCGGCGCGCTCGCGGAAACCGCGTTCGCGCTCGGCGGCGCCGAGACGCCCCGCTACCGGCTCGTCGGCGCCGACACGACCTGCACCTACCCCGACGCCGCGAAACGCCTGCCGAAGGTCGGCTACCAGCGCGCACTGTCGGCCGAGGGGCTGCTGTCGCTGCGGCCCGATCTCGTGCTCGCGTCGGCGGAAGCCGGCCCGCCCACAGCGATCGCGCAGGTGAAAAGTGCCGGCGTGACGGTGACGACGTTCGACGAACGCCACGACGTCGAATCGGTGCGCGCGAAGATCACCGGCGTCGCGCAGGCACTCGACGTGCGCGATGCAGGCGCCACGCTGCTGCAACGCTTCGATCGCGACTGGCAGGCCGCGCGCGACGCGGTCGCCGCGCGCAAACCCGGCGGCCCGCAGCAGCCGCGCGTGCTGTTCGTGCTGAACCATACCGGCAACCAGGCGCTCGTCGCCGGCCAGCGCACGGCCGCCGACGCGATGATCCGCTACGCGGGCGCACGCAACGCGATGCAGGGTTTCGATCACTACAAGCCGCTGACGACCGAGGCGCTCGCCGCCGCCGCGCCCGACGTCGTGCTGATCTCCGACGAAGGGCTCGCGGCCGTCGGCGGCCGCGCCGCGCTGCTCGCGACGCCCGGCTTCGGCGCGACGCCGGCCGGCCGCGCGCAACGCGTCGTGTCGCTCGACGCGCTGTTCCTGCTCGGCTTCGGCCCGCGCCTGCCGCTCGCCGTCACGACCCTGCACCGACGCCTGTCGGATGCGCTCGCCTGATTCCGGACCGCCCCGATGCCCGCTCATGCTTCGCCTTTCCCCGCGCCGTCGCCGGCATCGCGTTCCGGCGCCGCGCGCATCGGCACGTCGCGCCGCTTCGCGCCGTTCGCGCTGGCCGCACTCGCGTGCCTCGTGTGCGCGATGTCCGTCGTCGCGCTGTGCGTCGGCGCCTATCGCATTCCGCTCGCGGAAGCATGGGCCGCACTGAGCGGCGATGCGGCCGCGCAGCAGGCGCGCGCGGTGCTGTTCGAGATTCGCGCGCCGCGCGTCGCGCTGGCGCTGCTGGTCGGCGGCGGCTTCGGCGCCACCGGTGCCGCGATGCAGGCGCTGTTCCGCAATCCGCTCGCCGATCCGGGGCTCGTCGGCGTGTCGAGCGGCGCTGCCCTCGGCGCGACGACGATGATCGTGCTTGGTCCCGCGCTCTTTGCCGCACATGTGAGCGCTGCCGCGTTGCCCATTGCCGCCTTCGCCGGGGCGCTCACGGTCGCGGCGCTCGTCTACCGGCTTGCCGCGTCGCGCGGCCGGCTCGCGCTGCCGCTGCTGCTGCTCGCCGGCATCGCGATCAATGCGCTGGTCGGCGCGGCAATCGGGCTGTTCACGTTCGTCGCCGACGACGCGCAGTTGCGCTCGCTGACCTTCTGGAGCCTCGGCAGCCTCGGCGGTGCGCAATGGTCCGCGCTGGCGGCCGTCGCGCCGTGCGTCGCGATCGGCTGCGTGCTGCTCGCACGTGAACGCGACGCGCTGAACGCGCTGCAGCTCGGCGAAACCGAGGCGCTGCATCTCGGCGTACCCGTGCAGCGGCTGAAGCGGCGCGTGCTCGTCGCGGTCGCGCTCGCGGTGGGCGCGCTCGTGTCGTGCGCGGGCATCATCGGCTTCATCGGGCTCGTCGCGCCGCATTGCGTGCGCCTCGCGTGCGGCCCCGACCAGCGGATCGTGCTGCCCGGCGCCGCGCTGCTCGGCGCGCTGCTGACGCTCGCCGCCGACCTCGCCGCGCGCACGATCGCCGCGCCCGCCGAAATTCCGCTCGGCGTGCTGACCGCGCTGCTCGGCGCGCCGTTCTTTCTCGCGCTGCTGTGGAAGAGCCGCGGCGCGCTCGGCGGGTAACCTCCCTCACGCCCTCACGACGACCATGCTGACCGCCCACCACCTCGACGTCGCCCGCCGACACAACGCCATCCTGCGCGACCTGTCGCTGTCGATCGAGCCCGGCCGCGTAACCGCGCTGCTCGGCCGCAACGGCGCGGGCAAGAGCACGCTGCTGAAGACCTTCGCCGGCGAACTGACCGGCAGCGTCGCGCCGACCGGCGTGCGCGTGACGGGCGACGTCACGCTGAACGGCGAACCGCTCGCGCGCATCGACGCGTCTCGGCTCGCGTGCCTGCGTGCGGTGCTGCCGCAGGCCGCGCAACCGGCCTTCCCGTTCAGCGTCGACGAAATCGTGCTGCTCGGCCGTTATCCGCATGCGCGGCGCAGCGGTGCGACGTCGCACCGCGATCGCGACATCGCGTGGCACGCGCTCGAACGTGCCGGCGCCGATGCACTCGTCGGCCGCGATGTCACGACCTTGTCGGGCGGCGAACTCGCCCGCGTGCAGTTCGCGCGCGTGCTCGCGCAGCTGTGGCCGGACGACGATGCGACGGAAGGCGGCCCACGCTACCTGCTGCTCGACGAGCCGACCGCCGCGCTCGATCTCGCGCATCAGCACCGCCTGCTCGATACCGTGCGCGCCGTCGCACGCGAATGGCAGCTCGGCGTGCTCGCGATCGTGCACGACCCGAACCTCGCCGCGCGGCATGCGGATACCATCGCGATGCTTGCCGACGGCACGATCGTCGCGCACGGTGCACCGCGCGACGTGATGACGCCAGCCCATATTGCGCAGTGCTACGGCTTCGCGGTGAAGATGGTGGAAACCGGCGACGGTATGCCACCGGTGATGGTGCCCGCGTAGTGCATGGTCGGTATGTCGCTCGACGTCCGGCCTTGCCCGACACCCCGACCTTCACTTCGCATCATTCGCACTTCCCTTCGAGGAGACCCCCATGCCGCTTCCGATGACCCGCATCATCCTGTACGTCCACGACGTTGCGTTGCTGAAGGCGTTCTATCAGCGGTATTTCGACCTCCCCGTCATCGAGGAAATCGACGGTGAATGGGTCGTGCTCGACGCGGGCGCGGTCGAACTGGCGCTGCATCTGGCCGGCCCGGCGTTTCGCCATGCCGCCGCGCCTGCGAACGCGAACGCCAGCCCCGTGAAGCTCGTGTTCAGGATCGACGCCGGGATCGACGCGCACCGCGACCGACTCGCCGGTGACAGCGTGACCGTGCGCGATCTCAAGCGCTACGACGGTTTCCCGTACCGGATGTATGACGGCCTCGATCCGGAGGGGAATGTCTTCCAGGTGATGCAGCCGGACTGAATGTCGGCGCGCGGGCCGCGCTCAATGCTCGACGTCCGCCGCGCCGAAGGTCCGCATCTTCCACCGGAGCCGCACGGCCAGCATCCGCATCGAGAATCCGGCCGCCAGCGCGACGACCGTCGCGAAGCCCGCATCGATGCCGAGATGCTGCATCCCGACATACAGCGCGCCCGTGACGAATGCGACGCTCGCGTACAGTTCCTCGCGCAGGATCAGCGGCATCTCGTTGCACAGCAGGTCGCGCAGCATCCCGCCGCAGACACCCGTGATCGCGCCGGCCAGCACAACGATGATCGGCGCCGTGCCGGTCGACGCGCCGATGTCGCAACCGATGATCGTAAACGCCGCGAGACCGATCGCATCGACGGTAACGAACAGCGCCTTCATCCGCGCGACATGTCGTGCCGCCCACGATGCGACGGTCGCCGCGACGAGCGTGATCACCAGGTATTCGGGATGCGCGATCCAGCCGAGCGGATAGTGGCCGAGCAGCACGTCGCGCACGGTGCCGCCGCCGAGCGCCGTCACCGCGCCGACGAGCGCGAGCCCGAAGCGGTCCATCCCGCGCCGCATGCCCATCAGCGCCCCCGACATCGCTTCCGCGACGATCGCAATCAGATAAAGCGTATGCATGGCGCGTATCAGTCGTCGGTCCGGAACAGGTCGAGCACGCGTTCGCGCTCGGCCGCGTCTACTGCCGCGGGCATCGGCGCGTCGGGCTTGCCGTCGCCGGCCGGCGAATCCGACGCATCCACCGCCTGCGCGCCGCCGCATGCGAAGCGGCTGCGGATGTACGCCGGCACGTCGGACGTGCACGTGCCGCGCGTGTATTCGGCGTAGACGAAGTCACCGTCGACGAGCGCGACATCCTGCGGCGGCGTCGCAGCGACCGGCGTGCGCCCGTCGACGGCCGTCTTCATGTAGTCGAGCCACACCGGCAGCGCCAGCGTCGCGCCGGTCGCGCGCCCCATCGGGCGCGGCGTGTCGTAACCGAGCCACGCGACCGCGACGATGCCCGACGAGTAGCCGGCGAACCACACGTCCTTCGATCCGTTCGATGTGCCCGTCTTGCCGGCCGCGTCGTCGCGGCGCAGCGCGAGCGCGCCGCGCGCGGTGCCGGCCCGCACGACGTCGCGCAGCATGCTGTCCATCACGAATGCGTTGCGAGCCGACACGACGCGCTCGCCCGCCGGTGCCGTCGCCTCGTACATCGCGCCGCCGTGGCGCTGCTTCACCGACAGGATCAGGCGCGGCTCCATCCGCGTCCCGCCATTCGCGAACACGCTGTAGGCGCTTGCGAGTTCGAGCGGCGTCACCGCGCCCGCGCCGAGTGCGAGCGGCAGCGACGCCGGATTGCGCTGCGCGTCGAACCCGAAATGCACCGCGTGCTGCTGCACGTAGCGTGCGTCGGTGGCCTGCATCAGGCTGACCGCGACCAGGTTCTTCGAGCGCACGAGCCCGCGCCGCACCGGAATGAAGCCCTCGTAGCGGTTGCCGAAATTGCGCGGACGCCACGGCTGCGCGCCGGTTTCCGCACGCGTGAGCGTGCGCTGCGTATCGTCGACGAGCACGCCCGGGAAATAGCCCTTCTCCAGCGCCGCCGAATAGACGAACGGCTTGAAGCTCGAGCCCGGCTGGCGGTACGCCTGCAGCGCATGGTCGAACACGTTGCGGCTGAAATCCGCGCCGCCGACGAGCGCGAGCATGTCGCCCGTCGCCGCGTCGAGCGACACGAGCGCGCCTTCGAGTCCGTTGCGCGCATCGCGCTTCGCGCGTGGCTGCCGGCTCAGCGTGCGCTCGAGCGCGGCTTCGGCCGCGCGCTGGTCGCGCATCGAGATCGACGTCGTCACGTCGAGGCCGAGCGTATAGGCGTCATCGTGGAAGCGCTCGACCATCATCCGGCGTGCGCGCTCGGCAACGTACGGCGCGGCGATGATGCCGGGCGGCGGCGTGGTCGCCAGCGCGATCGGCGCATCGACGGCCGCGCGGTAGGTCGCGTCGTCGAGCTGGCCGAGCGCATGCATCCGCCCGAGTACATAGTTGCGCCGCGCGGTCGCACGCGCCGGATTGACGACCGGGTTGAACGCGGACGGCGCCTTCGGCAGCCCCGCGAGCACGGCCGCCTCGCCCGCGCTCAACGCGTCGAGCGGCTTGCCGAAATACACGTTCGCGGCCGCCGCGAAACCGTACGCGCGCTCGCCCAGATAGATCTCGTTCATGTACAGCTCAAGCAGCTTGTCCTTGCTGTATTCGCGTTCGAGCTTGGCCGCCATCAGGATCTCGGCGAGCTTGCGGCTCAACACCTTGTCGCGCGTCAGGTAGAAGTTGCGCGCGACCTGCATCGTGATCGTGCTGCCGCCCTGCCCCGGTTGCCCCGTCACGACGTTCGCGAACGTCGCGCGTGCGAGGCCGCCGACATCGACCGCGCCGTGCTGGTAGAACTTCGCGTCCTCGGCGGCGAGCAGCGCATGCCGCATCAGCGGCGGGATGCGTTCGAGCGGCACGAACTCGCGCCGCTCGACGCCGTATTCGGCCAGCAGGTCGCCATCGCGCGAGAAGATCCGTAGCGGCAGCGCCGGACGATAGACGGCCAGATGCTCGACGGACGGCAGCTGCGCCCAGATGCGCTGGATCGTCCATGCGCCGATGCCCGCGCACGCGAGCGTCAGGCCGAGCAGCGCGCCCGCGAGCGTGCGCCACACGCGTCGGCGGCGCGGCGGCGCGGGTTGCGGCGGAGGGGATGCGGTGTGGTTTGTCATGTCGGGCTCCTTCTTCGATGCCGCGACGGCCGGCGCGCGATTGACGCCGACCGGTCACGGAAGGCGCGCATTGTCGAAGGGATGACGCGAAACCGGAACATTCTTTAGCCAAAGTTTGGCTGGCTAAATTTTATTTAGGAAAGGTCGTGGGACCGGTCACGTGATACTTGCGGACCTGCGACGCGCCGTCGGGCAAACCGCGCAGCGCGCGATCCGGTTCGCCTGTACCATCGCGTCATGTTCGATCGATACATCGGCCTGTGGGCCCTCGTTCCCGACGGCGACGCGATCCTGACCGCGAGCGGCGGCCTGCTGCCCGTCGTGTGGCACGGACAATCCGCGATGCTGAAGGTCGCCACGTGCGACGAGGAGCGTCGCGGCAACGCGCTGATGACCTGGTGGAACGGGCAAGGTGCCGCGCAGGTGTGGCGGCACGACGGCGACGCGGTCCTGCTCGAGCGCGCGCGGCCGGCGCCGTCGCTCGCCGGCTATTCGGCATCGGGCCGCGACGACGACGCGATGCGCATCGCGTGCGACGTCATCGCGCGGCTGCATGCGCATCGTGCACCGGCGCCGCCTGGGGTGGTGCCGCTGCGCGACTGGTTCGGCACGCTGCTGGCGCACGACGGCACCAACGACGTGCTGCGCCGGTCGGCCGCAACGGCCCGCGCGCTGCTGTCGGCGCCCCCCGTCGACGAAGTCGTCCTGCACGGCGACATCCATCACGGCAACCTGCTTCATTTCGGCGCACGCGGCTGGCTCGCGATCGATCCGAAAGCCCTGCGCGGAGAACGCGGCTTCGACTACGCCAACCTGTTCTGCAATCCCGCGCACGAGATCGCGGTCGATCCGGTGCGCTTCGAGCAACGCGTCACGTGCGTGGCCGACGCGGCGAAACTCGATCGCCGCCGGCTGCTGCAGTGGATCCACGCGTGGGCCGGCCTGTCGGCCGTCTGGCTGATCGAAGACGACCTGCCGCCCGATACGAGCCTGCAGGTCGCGCAACTCGCCGCGCACGCACTCGGCATGTAGATGTGTGGCGCTGCGGTGTTCGTCGGCGGCCCGGCATCGCCCGTTCCGCCCCGAGCACGCGATTACCGGCAACACTTATGTACCGGCGATGCAGTACCGTACAGCGGCTCAAGATGCGCAAATGCCCCCGCACGGCATGCGGGGGCATCCAATGGAAACGCGTGCTCAGGCAACCCGGCTTGCGCTCGCGATCAGCGTCTTGGGTTCCAGGTACGCACTGATGCCCCAGCGGCCCATTTCCCGCCCCAGCCCCGAATGCTTGAAGCCGCCGAACGGCGCAAGCGGCTCATGCGCCAGCGTATTGATGAGCACGCGGCCGGAATCGATCTGCAACGCGACGCGCTCGCAACGCGCGTCATCCTTGCCCAGCACCACCGCACTTAGGCCGTAGCGCGTATCGTTGGCAATGGCGATCGCATCGGCGTCGTCTTCGTACGGGATGATGGTCAGCACCGGGCCGAAGATTTCTTCCTGCGCGATCCGCATCCGGTTGTTCGCCCGGGAAAACACCGTGGGTTTCACGAACCACCCGGCCTGTAAACCTTCCGGCCGCCCTTCACCGCCCGCCAGCAGCACCGCGCCCTCTTCCTGCCCGATGCGGATGTAGTTCTGCACCCGCTCCCATTGCCTCGCGCTGACCATCGGCCCGATGTCGGTAGCGGCATCGCGCGGATCGCCGGAGCGCACGTGCGCCACCGCCTGCGTGATCACCGCTTCGAATTCCGCGAGCCGGTGACGCGGCACCAGCACGCGCGTCCCCGCGATGCACGCCTGGCCGCTATTCATAAATCCCGCCTGCAACACGAGCGGCATGATGCTCGCGAAATCCGCGTCGTCGAGCACCACCGTGGGCGACTTGCCGCCGAGTTCCAGCGTCACGCGCTTCATCGTGGCCGCGCCCGCGCTCACCAGATGCTGGCCCACGGCTGACGAGCCGGTGAAGGAAATCTTCGCGACGTCGGGGCTGCGCGAGATCGCATCGCCCACCACGTCGCCCCGCCCGTTGACGATATTGAAGACGCCCTTCGGCAAGCCCGCCGCATGCAGCGCTTCGGTGACGATCTGCGTCTGCATCGCGCTCATCTCGCTGGGCTTGATGACCGCGGTGCAGCCGGCTGCCAGCGCGGTGGCCAGCTTGTTGCAGATGAACCCCGCATCGCTGTTCCACGGCGTGATCAGCCCTGCCACGCCGACCGGCGTCATGATCACGCGGGCCGAGCCGGCTTGCTCCTCGAACGCGAACGACTCCAGCGCGGCGATGGCCTGCCGGATCGCGTCCGCCGGATAGGTCGCCATCCAGCGGCCGCGCACGAGCGGCGCGCCGTATTCGGTCACGATCGCCTCCATCAGGTCATCTTCCCGCGCGACGACGGCGTCGAGCATGCGCGTGAGCGCGGCGCGGCGTTCTTCCCGCGTGGTGCGCGACCAGCCGGGGAACGCGGCCTTGGCCGCGGCGATCGCCCGCTCGGCATCCTGCGCGTCGCCGAGGCGGACCTGGCCGACGACCTGCTCGGTGCTCGGGTCGTGCAGATCAAACCACTCGTTGCCGTGCGGCGTCACGAATTCGCCGTTGATGTAGATGTGTTCGATGCGTTGCATGGTGCGTACTCCTGTGCGCGTGTCCGACAAGCTGTCATGACAGGCAGTCTAGGAATACATTACTGTTCTGATAAGCCGTCTTATGGCTGATGACTCATCCCGAAAATCAGGACAATCGATGCACCGCACCGGAATGACCGAGCTGGAAGTGGTCCTGGCCGTCGCGCGCCGCAGCAGCTTTCGCGGTGCGGCGCTGGAGCTGGGCATGTCCACGACGGCGGTGAGCAGCGCTGTGGCCGGACTGGAAGCGCGCCTGAAGGTGCGCCTGTTCAATCGCTCGACGCGGAGCGTGTCGCTGACCGATGCGGGCCAGCGCTATGTGGAGCGCATCGCGCCCGCGCTGGCCGAGATCAGGAGCGCCGGCGAAGAAGCCGGCACCGGGCCCGACACGCCCAGCGGCACGCTGCGCATCAACGCACCGCAGGGTGCCGCGCACCTGTTGCTGGGGCCGCTGTTTCATCCGTATGCGCAGCGCTACCCCAATGTCCGCATCGACATCGTGAGCGAGTCGCGCCTGATCGACATCGTCGCCGAAGGGTTCGACGCCGGTATCCGTCTGGCCGAATCGGTACCGCAGGACATGATCGCCGTGGCGCTCTCGCGCGATACCCGCATGCTGGTGGTGGCGACGCCCGAGTATCTGAAGCGACACGGCACGCCGCGTCATCCGCGCGACCTGCTCAAGCACCAGAGCATCGGCATGCGCATGTCCCACGGCGGCATCTATCACTGGGAGCTCGAACGCAACGGGCAGAAGCTGCAGATGGACCTGCCCGTGCGGCTCGCGCTCAATGAACTGGCCGCCATCAAGCAGGCGATCCTGTTCGGGCTGGGCATCGGCTTCATCTCGGAGTGGTTCATCGAGGAAGAACTGAAAACCGGTGCGCTGGTGCCGGTGCTCGCGCCGTGGTGCCCGTCGTTCGGCGGACTGCGGCTCTACTATTCGGGCCATCGCTTCGTGCCCGCGCGGTTGCGTGCGCTGATCGACCTCGCGCATGAGTTGCGCCTGACCGGCACGCCGCTGCGCAACGGGCAGGCGGGATAACCCGTCGGTCCGGACCGCGGGCGCGCGATGAAAAAAGCCCGCCGGCATCCGCCGGCGGGCTTTCGCACTCGACTGCTGGCGCGGCGCTTAGCGCGCGGGGTTCAGCGTCAGGTTCATGTGACGGTTCACATCCTTGTACAGCAGGTAGCGGAAGCGGCCAGGGCCACCCGAATAGCATGCCTGCGGGCAGAACGCGCGCAGCCACATGAAGTCACCCGCTTCGACCTCGACCCAGTCCTGGTTCAGGCGATAGACGGCCTTGCCTTCGAGCACGTACAGGCCATGCTCCATCACGTGCGTTTCGGCGAACGGAATCACGCCGCCCGGCTCGAACGTCACGATGTTCACGTGCATGTCGTGGCGCATGTCGCTCATGTCGACGAAACGCGTCGTCACCCACGCGCCGTTGGTGCCCGGCATCGGGATCGGCTCGACGTCCTGCTCGTTGGTCACGAACGCTTCCGGAAGCGGAATGCCGTCGACGACCTGGTAATGCTTGCGGACCCAGTGGAAACGCACCGCGGCATCGCTGACGTTGTGCAGCGTCCAGTCCGCGCCCGGCGGAATGAAGGCGTAGCCGCCCGGCTTCAGCACGTGCTTCTTGCCCTGCAGCGTCAGCTCGGCTTCGCCTTCGACGACGAACAGCACGGCTTCGGCGTTCTTGTCCTGCTCGGGCTTGTCGCTGCCGCCGCCCGGGTTCACTTCGACGATGTACTGCGAGAAGGTTTCGGCGAAACCCGACAGCGGGCGAGCGATCACCCACAGGCGCGTGTTCGTCCAGAACGGCAGCCAGCTCGTGACGATGTCGCGCATCACCCCCTTCGGGATCACCGCGTACGCCTCGGTGAACATCGCGCGATCGGTCAGCAGATCGGTCTGCGGCGGGTGGCCGCCATGCGGCGCGTAATACGTTGTCTTAGACATAGTGCATCCAGGCAATGGGTTGGTCCGGCCCCTGGCGCAAACGGCATCGGGCGGCTTGCAGGCGCGTGGGGCACGCATGCGGCGGCGGGACATCGTTGCCGGGGTGGCTTGAAAGCGCATGCGCCTTCGGTCGGTCGGCCAGGCTTCGCGACGGGTCCGTCCGGTTCATCGGACGCGGCGGCCCATGCTTGTGGGTCCGGCGGCCGCGCCGCGGAACTCGCGACAGGCGGCGAGGTGTGCGGCTGACGGCACGGTTCGACTCCGTACGCGGGCATCGTTGACGATAGCGAAGTCGATCGCCAGCGACCAATTAAATGTTGCGATGATATCCATTCGATTTCCCACTACCTGCGGGCACCCGCGATGCGCGGTGACGCGGTGTTGCGCGGCGGTCTGCCTATCAGGGAAATCCTGACGGCCGTGGCAACGCGAACGATCGTCCCGACGCCGGATGCAACGCTTCCGGTCGCGGCAACACGGGTTGCGCGTGCGGTTCGCGATACATCTGGTTACGCGGATTGCAGACGGTCGATGCGCGCATGGCCGCGAACCATCGTCAGGCCGTAACCGGCGTACGTGTCGAACAGAATCTGAGTTATGACGTTCGCCGATCCAGCGCTGACGCGTTCAGGCGCAACAGGCGATGTAGTCGGGAAGCGGGGAATTAAGTCGAGGAGGGAATTGGCCGGCCCGTCGATCGGGCGCATGGCAGCGGCTGATGAAGCCGGAAAGGGTCGCCGGGCTGGCCGGCGATGGCGGCCCGGCAGGCCGCCGGGCCGAATCTCGCGTCGGGTGCCGACGCCGTCGGCGCGCCGGTGCGCTGTTCGCGCACCGTGCCGCGCCAGCGGCGATCAGTCCCAGTCGCGGTGGTGATGATGCTTGTTGCGGTGACGGTAGTAGCCGCCGCCGTGATCGCGCTCGTACGAGCTGCGCGACATGTTGCCGCCGAGTGCCGCGCCGGCGCCGCCGCCGACCGCCGCGCCCAGCAGGCCGCCCGTGCGGCCGCCCATCGCGTTGCCTGCCGCGGTGCCTGCGCCGCCGCCGAGTGCGCCGCCGATGATCGCGCCGGTGCGCTCGCGACGATTCGACGTCACCGCGCCACCCGCGCCGCCGCCGATGGCGCCGCCGATGACCGAGCCCGTGCTGCCGCCGAGCGCACCGCCGACTGCTGCGCCGGCTACCCCGCCGAGCGCGCCGCCAAGTGCATTGTTCATGTCACCGGCCAGGGCCGGCAGCGCAGTCGCGCCGGTCAGCGCGGCGACGACGAGAGCGGGGGCGATTTTCTTCCACATTCCCGTATTCTTCCTTGTTCGCAATCTGGTTATCGAAGGTCCGCTCGGTACGACGATCTGAATCGATCGACGTCGGTTCAGGCATTGTGCCGAACCCCGGACCAATTCATTTCATTGAGCTTGCGGCGAAGAATAGCACCGGTCCCACACCGTTGCCGTGGACATTCTGGTAACAAGTTGTTTACGAATAACAGACGTCGAACGGCGGCCCCGGAATTCCCGGAAACCCGCGCCGGCATTGGCTTTGGCTGGAATCCGGCGGTACGGAACGGCAGGCCGGCGACACGTGGCGTCGCACGTTTGAGACACACGTGGCAACACATCGGGCACGCGCCGTGAGCGCGCGCCGAAACGCCGGTCGGGAAGAGTTGAGAGGGTCAGTACACGCCAGGCAGCAACCGCCAGGTCCGCGCGCAATACGCGTCGTATTCGGCCCCGAATTGGGAACGCAGCAGCGCCTCTTCGGAACGGATGCGCGCGACGAGCGGCACCATCATCAGCACGACCAGCAGCACACCGACACTGGAGCGGAACGCCAGCGCCCAGCCGACCGAATTGACGAGCAGGCCGAGATAGCTCGGATTGCGGATGCGGCGGTAGATGCCGCCGGTCACGAGCGTATGGCCCGGCTGGATCGCGACCAGCCCGCTGAAGCGCTTGCCGAGCACGAACACGGGCCAGATGCGCAACGCACCGCCCGCGATGTACAGCACGACGCCGACCCATCGCACCGCATCGCCGCCGAAGGTCCAGAAACCGAGGCGGTCGGTCAGCGCGGGCAGGTACGCGAGCAGGAACCCGCTCACCGCGAACGCCGTGAGCACCCAGCGGTTGTCGCGGTTCTCGCGCTCGCCGGCGCTCAGGTTGCCTTCGGTGAACATCGCGACGGCGGCCATCACGAACGTCGCGACGACGACCACGGTCAGCGGCGGATGCGAGAAGAACGCGGCGAACCCGCCGCTGCCGAGCACGGCGAGCCCGAGATAGACGAGCGTGGATACGCCCGACACGACTGCGACCTTGCGGGTGACTGACATGGCTGCCTCGCCGGGATGCGCTTTCCTGTGAAGTATAGGAACCGCGCGCACGCCGCGCAGCGCGCCGTCGTCATGCGGCGCGCGAACCCGCGCGGCTCGTCCGGCGCAAGGCGGCGGCCCGGGCCGGTGCGGCCCGGGTCACGCCCGGTGCAGGATCAGCGGATGCGAAAGTTGCCGCCGATCCCGACGCTGACGGGCGGCGCGTAATACGCCGGCGCGTAGCCGTAATAGGCCGGCGCGGGTGCGTAGTAGCCGTACGGCGGCGCGACGTAGCAGCCGGACAGGCCGCCGATCAGGGCAAGCGTGATGAGAAGTCTGGACATGGCTCGATTCCCGGCGCGTAAGACGAATGGCACCTCGCGAAGACCGTGCCGCCGCGATGTGCGATGGCCGGCACGAAGAGGCGATCCGCCCTTCCTGTCGCTCGATGTAGCAATGCGCCGAGTCTAGCGCCGGGCTTGCCGGGCCGAGTTTCGCGGGCGGTTACACGTGTTACCTCGCATGACCGCCGAAACAAGCGATGACGACGCCGCGGCAAGCCGGTTCTCATCCGTCGTGCCACGTGCCGTCGATCCGTTACACGAAGCGCGCGCGAATGCGCTGCGCGATCGCTTCGAGCGTCGCCGCGTCGGCGATGTCGCGCGCATGCATCCGCAGCTCGGCGCCTTCCCAGCGCGGGATCACGTGGAAGTGCACGTGCGGGACCGTCTGGCCGGCCGCCGCGCCGTTGAACTGGCCGATGAACAGGCCGTCCGGCTCGAGCGCCGCACGCACGGCCGCCGCGACGCGCTGCGTCATGCGGATGCCGGCCGCGGCCGCGTCGCCGGACAGATCGAAGATCTGCGCGGCCGGCTCCTTCGGGATCACGAGCACGTGACCGTCGGCCTGCGGCATGAGATCCATGATCGCGAGGGTCGCGTCGTCTTCCGCGACCTTCACGCACGGCAGTTCGCCGCGCAGGATTTTCGCGAACGGGTTGTTGTTGTCGTAGGACATGGCGTTTTCCGATAACGGTTGGATTGGGTGAGCGTTCGATGCCGGACGATTATCGGCCGACGGCGGCCGTCATTTCAACTTGTCGGGCCGTGTCGTCATCGCGACGAACCATCGCTGCCGGCACGCATGTGACGACGCAACCGGATGGAATAAGCGGCCGTCGCCATCCGTTTATTTCGAGCGTGGGTTCGCGCGACACGATCGCGAACCTGCGCCGGACACCCGTCGGCTGCGCTGGCCGGCAGCCGGGATGACTGCTCGCGCTCATCAACCGGAGTCATGCCATGGACCCTCTCCCCACCTGTCGTTCCCCCGCCACGCCCGTCTTCGCACGCACTTCCCGCGCGATCGCGCGCACGCTATGCCGCGCGCTTTGCGGCGCCGGGCTGGCCGCGTTGTCGTCGACCTTCGCATGGGCCGGCAGCAGCGACATCATCCTGCCGCCAGCGTCGGTCACTGCATCGACCGTGCCCGCCAACGGCGATCTCAACCCGTACGGCATCGCGTTCGTACCGCCCGGCGTGCCGTCCTGGAGCACGCTGAAACCCGGCGACGTCGTCGTGTCGAACTTCAACGCGGCGTCGAACGCGCAAGGCACCGGCACGACGATCGTGAAGCTGTCGCCCGGCAATACGCCGGCGACGTTCTTCCAGGGCCACAATCTCGGCCTGACGACCGCGCTCGCGGTACTGCGCAGCGGCTTCGTGCTGGTCGGCAACGTGCCGGCGCCGGACGGCAAGACCGTGGTCGCGCCGGGCTCGCTGCTCGTCATCGGTCCGCAAGGCAATCTCGTCACGCAACTGGTCAGCGCCACGCTGCTCGACGGGCCGTGGGACATGACCGTGATCGATCGCGGCCCGCGCGTAACTGCGTTCGTGTCGAACGTGCTGAACGGGACGGTCGCGCGGATCGACCTGACGATCGACACCAACGGCGTCACGATGCTGCCGAGTTCGCGCATCATCGCGTCGGGCTACGTGAATCGGACCGATCCCAATGCACTCGTCGTCGGCCCGACCGGCCTCGCGTACGACCCGAACATCGACGTGCTGTATGTCGCCTCCACCGGCGACAACGCGGTGTTCGCGATCCAGAACGCCGCGTCGACGAACCGCAACGGCGGCGTCGGACGGATGATCTACTTCGACACGAAGCACCTGCACGGCCCGCTCGCGCTGGCGCTCGCGTCGAACGGCCATCTCGTGACCGCGAACGGCGACGCGGTCAACGCCGACCCGCTGCATCCGAGCGAGATCGTCGAATTCACGGTGGACGGGCGCTTCGTCGCGCAGATGCAGGTCGATACCGCGCCGGGGTCGGCCTTCGGCCTGGCATTCGGGCGAGGCAGCAAAGGCCAGCCGCAATTCGCGGCCGTCGACGACAACACGAATACCGCGACAGTCTGGACACTGCGTCCGGACAACGACAACAACGCGCAATGACGCGCCACGGGAACGGGCCGCTTGCGGCCCGTTCGAACATGGCGATCGACACGGACGATTCGCACATGCCGGGCACCATCCGTCCGAGCGGCACCACCCGGCGCCGCATGCACCCGCGATTGCCAGCGCTCGCCGGAACCTGCGACACTGCCGGTTCATGGCCCGCCTGCAGACAACCGAGGACGCTCGCGCATGACGACACCCATCAAGACGTTGATCCTGCGCGGCGTGGCCGTCGTGCTGCTCGCCGCGGTCGGCTATGCCGGCTACATGCTGTCGCGGCTCGCGCCGATCGCCACCGGCTACGCCGCGAAGGCACTGTGTTCGGGCGTGTTCGTATCGGGCCGCCCGGCCACCTCCGTGATCGACATCGACATCATGGCCGGCGTGCATCCGCTGCTGAAACTGGTGCGTCCGTCGCTCGATCCCGACCATCACCGCGCCACGGCGACCTTCGCCGGCTTCGCCGAGCGTGAAGCCGACTTCCGGCCCGGGCTCGGCTGCACGCTCGCGCTCGGGCCGTCGCCCGGCGCGTTGCCAGCCACATTACCGGCCGCGTTGCCGACGCTCCCCGATCCGCCGCCTGCGCAGCCTGCACCCGCCGTGCCGCCCGCCGGCATCGACGCGCACAAGCTGCAGACCGCGCTCGACCGCGCGTTCGACGAGCCCGATCCGGCGCGGCCGCGACGCACGCGCGCGGTCGTCGTGATATGGCGCGGCCAGGTGATCGCCGAACGCTATGCGCCCGGCTTCACGGCCGACACGCCGCTGCCCGGCTGGTCGATGACGAAGACCGTGACGGCCGCGCTGGTCGGCACGCTCGTCGCGCAGCACAAGCTGTCGCCCGATGCATCGGCGCTGCTGCCGGAATGGCGCGGCAGCGGCGACCCTCGCGCGGCCATCACGCTCGACGAGCTGCTGCGGATGACGAGCGGCCTGCAATTCAACGAGGACTACGACGACCCGCTGTCCGACGTCGCCGTGATGCTGTTCACGCAACCCGATACCGCGCGGTTCGCGTCGGCGAAGCCGCTCGCCGCGACACCCGGCACGCGGTGGTACTACTCGAGCGGCACGAGCGCGATCGTCGCGCGCGTGATGCGCGAAGCGCTGGGCGGCAGCGAGGACGACTATCTCGCGTTTCCGCGCCGCGCGCTGTTCGCGCCGCTCGACATGCGCAGCGCGGTGTTCGAGCCCGACGCGTCCGGCACGCTCGTCAGCCCGTCGTACATGTACGCAAGCGCGCGCGACTGGGCGCGTTTCGGGCAGTTTCTGCTGCAGGATGGTGTGTGGAACGGGCAGCGGCTGCTGCCGGAAGGCTGGGTGCACTATCTGACGCGCGCGACGCCGCTATCGACGCGCCAGGAATTCGGCGCGCAGCTGTGGGTCAAGGTGCCGGAGCCGTTCAACGATCGCGATCCGCATGCGGCCGCGATGCCGGCCGACGCGTTTCATGCGGTCGGCCATGAAGGCCAGTTCGTCAGCGTGGTGCCGAGCCGCCAGCTGGTGGTCGTGCGGCTCGGGCTGTCGCGGCCGGAATCCGCGTGGAATCACGAGGCGTTTCTCGCGCGCGTGCTCGACGCCGTGCCGGCGCCCGGCGCGTGACGGCCGCGACGCGGCGGCAGCCATCGCGGCGCCGCGTCGCGCATTACCTGCGTGGCATCACGGATTCGCGCTGCCCGCGTAGGTCTTGAAGCCTTCGCGCGTCGCAAGGCGTTCGATATAGCGCGACACCGCCGGGAAATCCGGATGCTCGAACGGCGTGCCGAACCAGCGGTTCACCGACAGGCCGATCGGAATATCCGCGAGCGTGAAGCTGTCGCCGGCCACGAACGCACCGGTCGATTCGAGATGCGCATTCAGCACGCGCATGTGCTTCGTCCAGCCCGCGATCGACTGCGCGATCGTCGCCGGATCCTGATGATCGGGCGATTTCCGCACGAGGCCGAGGAACGCGCCGATCCACGAACGGTTCAGGTCCGCACCCTGCCAGTCGATCCATTGATCGACCCGTGCGCGCGCCCGCGGCTCGGCCGGATAGAGCGCGTCGTCGCCATAGCGGTTCGCGAGGTAGCGGATGATCGTGTTCGATTCCCAGAGCACGAAATCGTCGTCCTTGATGACGGGCACGAGCGCGTTCGGATTCAGCGCGAGATAGGCCGGATCGTTGGTCGTACGAAAGCCCGCGCCCCAGTCTTCCTGTTCGAACGGCAGGTTCAGCTCGGTGCACAGCCACAGCACCTTGCGGACGTTGATGGACGGGATCTTGCCGAGGATGTGCAGCATGCAGTCTCCTTGTGAGGTCGGATGCGGAGCGCCCGGGGCGTACGAAACGTCCCGGACGCGTTCACGTCGAATTTATACACGACGCCGGGGCAAACGACAGGCCGAGTGCGCAAAATCGCCATGCGGCCGATGCGTCAGGTCGCGCAGCGCATGCTCGGCCGTCGGGAACCGGAACATGAATCCGTCCTGATGCAGCCGCGCGGGCATCACCCGCTGCCCGTCCAGCAGCAGTTCGGCCATCTCGCCCATCGCGACGCGCAGCGGCGCGGCCGGCACGTGCAGCCATGCGGGACGGCGCAGCACCTTCGTCACGACCTGCACGAACTCGCGCTGGGTCAACGCACCGGGCGCCACCGCGTTGTACACGCCGCGCATGCCCGCGTTGGACATCGCGCGCGCGATGATCCGCAGCACGTCGTCCCGGTGAATCCAGCTCATCACCTGCGCGCCGTCGCCGAATCGTCCGCCCATCCCGAAGTAATGCGGCAGCAGCATCGGGCGCAATGCGCCGCCGGGGCCGAACACGACGCCCAGCCGCAGCACCACCGAGCGCACCCCATGGCGCTCGAGCGGCTGCGCGGACCGTTCCCACTGCCGGCACAGCTCGGACATGAAGCCGGTGCCGGCGCGGCTGCCCTCGTCGAGCCGTTCGTCGGCCGGACGCACGCCGTAGTAGCCGATCGCGGAGGCCTGGATCCACGTGCGCGGCTTGACGTCGGCGGTCTCGACCCAGCGCATCAGCGACTGCGTGACGCCGACGCGGCTGGCGAGCAGCAGTGCGCGACGGCGCTTGCTCCAGCGCGCGCCCAGCACCGGCGCACCCGCAAGATTGATCACCGTGTCGAAGCGCTCGTGCGGCTGCAACTGTTCGACGGACGTCACGCTGCGCACGCGGCCGTGAAACTGGTAGGCCGCGCGCAGCGGATCGCGCGCCAGCAGCGTGACTGCATGTCCCGCATCGAGCAACTGGTTCACGAGGGTTTCGCCGATGAAGCCCGTGCCGCCGGTGACGAGCACGCTGCCGGGCGGCTGCCCCGCGAACGGATTGGCAGCCGGAACGCGTCGCGCGATACGGCAGGCGGCCATCCCGTCGCGGAGGCCCGACACCGTTACGCCGACGGCAAACAGGCTGAGCAGCCAGCCGCGCCAGCCGAGGTCGATCGCATGCAGCCCGGTCGGCTCGTGCGCCCAGACGACCAACTGCATCGCGAGCATCCCGAACAGCGCGCCACCATTGACGGCCAGCAGCGTGTGCAGCACGCGCTCGGTCGCCGGCAGCTTGCGGCTTTGGTCCTCGACGACGAAATCCCACAACGTCAGCACCACTTCGATGAGGACCACCGCCGCGATGGCCGCGACCCATGCGCCGTGAAAGGCGACGTTCGCGATCGACGCGAACACGAGACCGTAAAGCACGGAACGCACCGCATGAATCGCCAGTTCGAGCCGCGCGCGCGGACTGTGCGGCAGGTCCTGCGTGAGTTCGTGGTGATAGAGCGTATCGAATGCGCCCATCGCGCCCTGCACGATCAGCAGGTTGAGCGCCCAATTGAAGGCAGGCAAGGTGTTCATACGGTATCCCTCCTCCACAGCCAGACAAGCGGCGGAACCATCGCGACAAGTGCGGCCGCGTCGATCGCCACGTGGCCCCATACACGGGCCTGAAATGAAAACAGCAGGTCCTGCGGCGCCCAGATCAACAGGCCGGCCAGCAGCCATCCCCATACTTCGCGCGTGCGCAGCCGGTTGCCGAGATGAACGAGCGCCAGCATCCAGACCGACGCGCACTGCACCGTCGCGCCGATCAGCGACATCCACCAGATCTGCTGGGCGCGCGCCGGTTCGGGCGCCGCGCCGGCCCAGAAATGCAGCTCGATCGCGCGGTGATACGCGTCGGCGAACGACGCGCCGGCGATCCACGGAACGGCCACGCCGACGAGCAGATGCACGATCGCCGCGCCGTACATCCAGCTCACGACGATGCGACGCGCGTTGTCGTGCGCGGGGCGATCCGCCGCCGTGCTTTCGGCGGCCGTGCCGATGCCGCACGCCTGCCCGTCGCAGTGCGCTTCGGCGTGATAGCCAAGCCAGCGCGAAACGGCATGCCGGTTGCGTGCGACGCATCGATACAGCGGCGCCAGCGCATCGCGCATGGCCGGCACGCGCAGCGGCCACACGAGCCAGCTGCGCCCGACCAGCGTATAGGCGGCGAAGATGCTGTCTACACCGGTCAGCATGCGTCCGTCAGGCAGCCGCGCATGCAGTTCACGGTTCAGCGCGCGCAGGTCGGCCCCCAGCGGGGCGGGATCGAAACCCGGCTCGGCGATATCGACGAACGCCAGTTGGTGTCGCGTATTCCAAGTCGCGAGACGCTGCATTTCCGCGACGCATAACGGACACCTTCCGTCGAAGTACAGCACCAGTTCACTTGTGTTCATGATTTGCACTCCTTCTTTTTATCTCAAGCATCATGAATCGATCGGTCGACTGCTTTCGGATGTACCGCCCGCCGCTCCCGCGCGGCGGGCGCGGCCCCTACATCGGCTTGAGCACCATCAGGAAGTAGACGGACAGCATCGCGAAGAACGCCGGATAACCGAGCAGTTCCCAGCGCTTCGCATAGCGCCAGTACCGCTCCGGCAACGCGGCGGCGCCGTTCGCATGAGCAAGCCTCGCCATCGCGGCGAGTTCGATCTGCAGCCACACGACCGGCAGCCAGCACGCGCCGGCGATCGCATACAGCACGATCGATGCGAAGAGCCACGGCGTATGCCACGGCCAGCCGGCCGTGTGCGCGAGCCACAGCCCGGACGCCGGCTGGAAGATCACGGCCGGCGTCGTGAACCACCAGTCCGCGCGCACCACGAGCCGCGACACGGCTGCGATCGCGGGCACCGACTGCGTGCGGTTCGCGAAGAACAGGTAGAACGCGGTGCCGAACCCCGTGCCGACCAGCAGCACCGAGGACAGGATATGCAGCGCCTTGATGACGAGATAGGTATTCATGCGTGTTCTTCTTCTGAAAACAGGATCAACAGGATCGCGAGAATCGGCACGTTCTTGAGCACGGGGCCGAACGGTTCGGCCAGCAGGCCGGGCATCGTGACCGCGATGACGGCCGAGTACGCGACGATCAGCGCGGCTTGCGCGACCCACAGGCGACGCGACGGCGCGACGACGGTCGCGATGCCGAACGCGAAGTCCAGCGCGCTCGCCGCGTAGAGCGCGATCAGCGCAGGCAGCCCCGTCAGGTACGCGGGAGCGAGCAGCGCGAGGCTCGCGTCCAGCGGATGGATGAACGCGCTGGCGATGGCCGTCCAGATCCAGACGATCGCGAGTGCGCCCAGCAGCAACGGGCGCCGCCACATCGCGAGCGCATCGCTGCGCAGCCGGGCGGCGTCCGCGCCGATGAAACCGTCGATGCCGCGCGGCGGCCGGCCGAGCACGGCCGTGGCGGCCGCCGGATCGCCGGTGTTCCCGCCGCGCAGCATCGTCCACGTGTCGCGCGTGAATATCGCGCCCGGCAGCGCGCCGAGCAGCACCGCCGCCGCGCCGGCCAGCGGGCCCGGCAGCGTCACGCCGGCAGCCGGCGCAAACCCCAGCGCGGCGCGATAGCGCGCCAGCATCCCGCGGTATTCGACTTCGTCGCTGCCGACCACGTCGATCACCGGGCTGCCGGCCGCCGGCGAATCGACGAGCCGCGCGACGAGTTCGGCGAGATCGTCGATGTGCACGGGGCGCAACCGCTGATGGCCGCCCGCCGGCAGGACATGCACGGGCAGGCTCGCGAGCATCCGGAAAAACCGCGCCGACGTGCCGGACGCGCCGTAGACGAGCGCGGGACGCACGATCCTCGAATCGATCGGCAGTGTCTGCAGGAAACGATCGGCCGCGTACTTGCTTGCGAAGTAGCGCGTATCGCCGCGCTCGACACCGAGTGCCGAAATCTGGATCACGCGCCGCACGCGCGCACGGCAGCACGCGGTGAAGAGCGCGCACGGCGCGGCGCGATGCACGGCGTCGAGCGTCGCGCCGTGTCGATCGGCGAGGATGCCGACCGCGTTGATCACCACGTCGACGCCATCCAGCCGCGCGAGCCACGATTCGGGATCGACGTCCTTCGCGAAGTCGATCGCGACGTCGCGCGGGCCGGCCGCATGACGCACGCCGCGCAGCACGCGATGGCCGCCGGCTTCGAGCTGCGTGCACACCGCCCGCCCGATGAAGCCGTTCGCGCCGCACACGAGGACGGTCATGCTGCGTTCCCCGGTGCGGCCGCCCTGGCCGGTCGACGGCAAGACTGCGTTCATTTTCATCCTCTCTTTACAGTTATTTCTGTACTGACAGAAATAACAACCCCGAAAAAAGCGGGCTGCCTGCCCGCATTCCCTGTCCCGCTTACTTCGACGACTTGCGCCTGACCGTCTGGCTGATCTTCGCGCCGATGCCGAGCGCCTTCATCAGCGTATCGGGCTTGAGCCGCAGCATCTCGTCCGACCAGGTCGTGAGCGTCTCGACGAACTGCAGCGTGTCGCGGATGCGCTGTTCGGTCTCGCGGCTCTCGTTGGCGATCTCGGGGCTCGTCAGGCAATCGCGCAGCACCGTGAGCGTCGGCTCGATCTCGCGCTGTCGCCGCCCTTCGACGATCAGCTTGAACAGTTCCCAGATGTCGGTCGACGTCTCGAAATGGTCGCGGCGGTCGCCCAGCACATGCACGACTTTCGCGAGCCGCCACGCCTGCAGTTCCTTCAGGCTCGTGCTGACGTTGGAGCGCGCGACGTTGAGCGTCTCGGCAATCTCGTCGGCCGCGATCGGCCGGCCGGCCAGATAGAGCAGCGCGTGAATCTGCGAGACGGTTCGGTTGACGCCCCACCGCGAGCCCATTTCGCCCCAGTGGAGAATGAATCGTTCGGCAATCGGTGTGAGTTCCATGTCCAGAAATTTAGTTATTTCAGTTATTTCTGTCAAGAGAGAAATAACCGGACGATCCGGCACGTTCCGGCCGTGCCCGCCCGCGATCGGCCGCTTCCTTTACAATGCGCGGGAATTTTCCGATTTCAGGCTGTTTCTGCCTTTCTGACAAGAGGGTCTCCATGATCATCAAACCGCGCGTGCGTGGCTTCATCTGCGTGACGACTCACCCCGTCGGCTGCGAAGCCAACGTCAAGGAACAGATCGACTACGTGACTTCGCACGGCCCGATCGCCAACGGCCCGAAAAAGGTGCTCGTGATCGGCGCGTCGACCGGCTACGGCCTCGCCGCCCGGATCTCGGCCGCCTTCGGCTCGGGCGCGGACACGCTCGGCGTGTTCTTCGAGCGCGCCGGCAGCGAATCGAAGCCCGGCACGGCCGGCTGGTACAACAGCGCCGCGTTCGAGAAATTCGCCGCCGAAAAGGGGCTCTATGCGCGCAGCATCAACGGCGACGCATTCTCCGACAAGGTCAAGCAGGTCACGATCGACACCATCAAGCAGGATCTCGGCAAGGTCGATCTCGTCGTCTACAGCCTCGCGGCACCGCGCCGCACGCACCCGAAGACGGGCGAAACGATCAGCTCGACGCTCAAGCCGATCGGCAAGGCGGTTACGTTCCGCGGCCTCGACACCGACAAGGAAGTGATCCGCGAAGTCGCGCTCGAACCGGCGACGCAGGAAGAGATCGACGGCACCGTCACCGTGATGGGCGGCGAGGACTGGCAAATGTGGATCGACGCGCTGGCTGAAGCCGGCGTGCTGGCCGACGGCGCGAAGACGACGGCGTTCACGTATCTCGGCGAGCAGATCACGCACGACATCTACTGGAACGGCTCCATCGGCGAAGCGAAGAAGGATCTCGACAAGAAGGTGCTGTCGATCCGCGACAAGCTGGCCGCGCACGGCGGCGATGCACGCGTGTCGGTGCTGAAGGCCGTCGTCACGCAGGCCAGCTCGGCGATCCCGATGATGCCGCTGTACCTGTCGCTGCTGTTCAAGGTGATGAAGGAAACCGGCACGCACGAAGGCTGCATCGAGCAGGTGTACGGGCTCCTCAAGGACAGCCTGTACGGCGCGACGCCGCACGTCGACGACGAAGGCCGCCTGCGCGCGGATTACAAGGAACTCGATCCGCAGGTGCAGGCGAAGGTCGTCGCGCAGTGGGACCACGTGACGAACGAGAACCTGTACGAACTGACCGACTTCGCCGGCTACAAGACCGACTTCCTGCGGCTGTTCGGCTTCGAGATCGCCGGCGTCGACTACGACGCGGACGTGAACCCGGATGTGAAGATCCCGGGCATCATCGACACGACGGCCTGATGGCCTGAGGACCGGACCCGCCGCGCGCGAACGCGGGCGGCGGGCCGTGCCGCCCGGCGGCGTCAGCGCGGCGCCGGCGCTTCCAGATAGACACCCGCCGACAGCGTGGCCTTCACTTGCCGCGTGAACTCGTCGGTGGACACTTCTTCCGCACCCGCTTCGATCGCTTCGTAGGCCTGGCGCACGACGTCGTCCGGCGTTGCCTTCGGCACGTCGAGGCCGCGCGTCAGATCGGTATCGATGAAACCGGCATGCAGCCCGACGACCTGCGTGTGCTGTTCGCGCAGCGAATGGCGCAGGCCGTTGGTCAGCGCCCACGCGGCCGATTTCGACACGCCGTAACCCGACAGGATCGGCCGGTTCACCCAGCTCGCGACGGACAGGATGTTCAGGATCGCGCCGCCGCCATGGCCGGCGAGGGTTCCCGCGAACGCCCGCGACATCGCCAGCATCCCGAACACATTGGTTTCGAAGTGATCGCGCAACGCGTCGAGCGCACCGTCGTCCGTCAGGCTGCCGAGCCGCGCAATGCCGGCGTTGTTGATCAGCAGCGTGACGTCGCGCGCCGCGTCGGCAGCCGCGGCGACGGCCGCCGGATCGGTCACGTCGAGCTTCACGGGCACGACGCCCGGCAGCGTCACGGTGGCCGGGTCACGCGCCGCCGCATAAACCTTCCGCGCGCCCCGTTCAAGCGCCTGCTTCGCGAACTCGAGCCCGAGCCCGCGGTTCGCGCCCGTCACGAAAACGACTGCACCTTCGATCTTCATGATCCTTCCTTTCGCTTGATGAATCGCATGCGCGCCGGCTCGCCGCGCGCGTGAAATCCGGTGAAAAAACAGGCTGCCATTGCATGGCGTATCGAACCGTCGCGCCCCGGGTGAGCCGTCCGCTGCCCGCCTCCCCGCGGCGCCAAAGACGCCGACCGACTGCCATCCGTGCTCCGGCAGTCGCTTCGCACCGCCCGCCAAGTCGGCTACACTGGATATCAATGTCGATCACCATTGTCTTTGCGGTGCATTGTGTTCGGGCAATTCGGCCATGTCAATGGTGATCGACATTGTGTTTTTCAATCGACGCGATCTGCAAAATCAGGGAGGGATCGATGGGCGTGTCAAGACAGCAGGCTGCCGAGAACCGGAGCGCGATCGTCGCGGCCGCCGAGCGGCTGTTCCGCGTGCGCGGCGTCGACGCCGTGGGGTTGACCGAGCTGATGAAGGAAGCCGGCTTCACGCAAGGCGGCTTCTACAACCACTTCAAGTCGAAAGACGCGCTGGTCGCCGCGGTGATGGAAAAAGCGATGCAGGACCGCGCGGATTCGCCGAACGCAGGCAGTCTCGCCGCGCAGGTCGCGTCCTATCTGTCGGTCCCGCATCGCGACAACGTCGAGGCCGGGTGCCCGCTGTCCGGCTTCGCGGGCGACGCGCCGCGACTGACCGATGCGGCGCGCGCGTGCTACGCGCACGGCGTCGCCACGTATCTCGACCGGCTGGAACGGATGGTGGCCACGGACGGCACGACGGCGGCGCAGACGCGTCGCGATGCGCTCGCGGTCTTCAGCCAGATGGTCGGCGCGCTGGTGTTGTCGCGCGCGATCGCCGGCACCGATCCCGCGCTGGCCGACGAGATCCTCGACGCGGGGCGGGATACGCTGACCGGCGCACGCGCCGACCCGGTCGCGCCGGCGTAACGGTGCGCGCGGTGGCGCGTCGCCGTTGCCGTGCTATTCGACCGCCCGCGCGGCGTCCCACAGCGGCTGCCCGCCCAGCGCCGCATGCCACGTGTCAAAGCGCGTGCGCCACGCTTCGAACGGCTCGGTCAGCGGATGGCGCGGATCTTCGCTGAGCGAATACGCCATCCCTTCGATCAGCCATCGCGGCTTGGTCACGACGGCCAGGTTGCCGAGCACTTCCGCCTGGCGGTGATGGATCAGTTCATGCGCGAGAAAGTAGGTCTGCCAGCCGCGCGGCGCGATGACCACGCCGAAATTCCCGAGCGTCAGCGCCGCGCGCGTGCCGAGGCCGAATGCGTCGGCGCACGCGCGCGTCGAGCAGAACACGACGCGCGGCCCGTCGCGGAACGCGCCGACGGCCGCCGCCGCGCGCGCATAGCCGTCGCGATAGAGCTGCTGCGCGTCGCCGAGCTTCGCGGCATCGTCCGTGCAGATGTCGGCGCTCGGGCAGGACACGCCGGGGATCAGTGCGGGCGCGACGACACGCAGCGGCTTGACGAGCGCATACGCGGCAATCGGCAGCGCGACGAGCAGCCCCGTGAGGGCGAAAGCGACGTGGGAGCGTTTCATCGAGGCGGCGGTTCCGTGGCGTTCCGTTGAGTCTTCCTGCGTGAATATATCGGACCGGCGACCTCCCCGACCCTGCTTTTCTTTCCGGCCGCCTGCCGGCGCGCATCGCGACCGGGGAGACGTCCCGGCGCTCGCCGTCACGGCTCATCATCCTGCCTCAATAAAGACTTTTTACGACCTAATCGCGCTCGAATAATATATTGGACGCATGACTGAGCACACCGCATTCTTGCCACCTATCGGCTCGCAACGGCCGCACGGCAAGGACAAAGGTCATGAACAGGAACGAACGGCTCGCGGGCATCGGCTACGGATTGCTGGCAGCGCTCATCTGGGGCGGTTTTCCGGTGGTCACGCGCATCGGCGTCACGCACGCGGCCCTCGACGCGTACGACATCGCGTTCATTCGCTTCATCGTATCGGGCACGCTGTTGCTGCCCGTCGTGCTGCGTCGCGGCCTCGGCACGCTGCGCCCGGCATCGGTCGGGCTGATGGTGATCGGCGCGGGCGCGCCCTACATCCTGACCGTCGCGGCGGCATTGAGCCGCGCGCCGGTCGGCTATTTCGCGCTGACGCCCGGCAGCATGATCGCGTTCACGGCCATCCTCGGCCGGCAGGTCGCGCACGAGCGGCTGTCCGCCGCGCAGGTCGCCGGCATCGGCACGATCCTGGCCGGCATCGCGCTGACCGCGTCCGACGCGCTGCACGGCGCGATCGGGCTGCCGGCCCTCGCGCTGTTCGTGCTCGGCGGCCTGCTGTGGGCCGTCTATAACGTCACGACGAAGCGCGCCGCCACCGGCGCGCTGCACGCGACGGCCGTCGTATCGGTCGGCTCCGCGGTGCTCTACTGCCCGCTCTATCTGGCCGTGCGCGGCGGCGCCGTGCTTCAGGCGCCCGTCGCGGCCATCGCCACGCAGGCAATCTTCCAGGGCGTGCTGATGTCCGTGCTGGCGCTGTACTGCTTCAGCCAGGCCGTCGTCGCGCTCGGCCCGGCGATCGGTGCGACCTTCGCCGCGCTGATGCCGCTCCTCGCGACGCTCGAAGCCATGCTGCTGCTCGGCGAACGGCCGCAAGCGCCGGCGCTCGCCGGCATCGCGATCGTCACGGCCGGCATGGGCGTCAGCCTCGCCAACCGGTGGCGCGCGGGAGAACGGCCGGCCATCCGGCGGCCGAACTCCGCCGCGCCTGGCTGAAACTGGCAACACGCGTCACGCGGCGTGCTCCGGGCGCGTGCCGCCGGCACCCGTCCCCCAGCGGCTCCGGCGAATGCCGAACCACAGGAGCGCGGCGCTGCACGCGCACAGGATCGCCTCGATCAGCACGGTATCGACATGCCAGTACCGCGACAGCAGCACCGCGACGAGGTCGAACAAGAAATGGAACGCGATCGCATACACGAGCCAGCGCTTCGTGCCGCGCACGAACGCCTGCAGCACGATCAGCGACAAGCCGACATGCGCGGCCAGCGCGCTCGCGCGTTCGAGCAGCGCGAGAAACGGCGACGCGAGCGTCATGCCCGTGAACTGCGACCCGATCAACGACTGCACGCCGGCAGGCACGACGACGCCCGCGTGCGCGAGCAGGTAGCCCGTGCCGATCGCGAGAAACCCGACGCCGACGAGCAGCATCGCCTCCAGCCCGCCGTGCCCGAGCCCGAGCATCACGGCCGTCTGCGCGTCGCGCCGCTTCGGCAGCAGATACCGGAATGCGACCCAACGCCCGCATTCCTCGAAGAGCCCTGCCGTCAACGCCGCGAACACGAGCATCGGCAGATGCCAGCGCGGGTCGGTCCCGAGCCAGTGGAACAGCGGCGCCTGCCACGACAGGCGCAACACCGGCTGGAACACGAAGAACGTCAGCATGCCGTAGCAAAACACCCGCAACGGCACCTGCGTGCGGCGTCGCCACGCGGCCGCGAGCAACGCCGGAGCGAGCAGCGCGACGACACCGGCCGCGAGCGTGAGGAACAGGAGCGCCGGGGTGACGGGATGCATGACGCCCGCCGCTACGCGAGCTGCTTGTGGAAGAACGTCGTCGCGCAGAACGTGCCGTCGGGCATCAGCGCAAAGTTCGGCACGACGCCGACGCGCTGCCAGCCGGCCCGCTCGTAAAGCCGCTCGGCGTCGCCGCCCGTCACGGTGTCGAGCACGAGCACGGTCTTGCCGGCGTCGCGCGCGGCCGCGTCGGCCGCCGCCATCAGCTGCGCGGCGACGCCCTGCCGGCGCGCGTGCCGCGACACGAGCATCTTCGCGATATCGGCGCGATGCGGCTGGTTCTCGGGCTGCGAGGTCACGACCTGCACGGTGCCGACGATCCGGCCGGCCGCGTCCTCGGCGACGAGCAGGATGCGCTCGCCGTTCTGGACGCCCTCGGCCACGCGCGTCCAGAACGCAACGGCGGTCGTGCGCTCGATCGGCAACATGAAACTGACGGATGCGCCGCCCTCGACGCAGTCGATCAGCACATCGGCCAGCGCGTCGATGCAGGCTCTCGCATCGCTCGCGCCCACGCGGCGGACGGTAACGAGTTCGGTCATGCCATCTCCGGTAGTCAGGCGCGCCGCACCGCGTGAGCGCGGCGTACGCCCGGATCAAAAGGAACACCGGCCGATCGTCGCGGCTCACGCAACGGCGGCAGGCTTTCAGCAACGCGGCGCCCGGTCGGCGCGTGTTGCCGCCCCATCATCGTACGCGACGAAAATTCCCGCTGCATCGCCTATACCTAGCCACATGGCTAACTTTCAACCCGGCATCAGCGACGTCTTTCACGCACTCGCCGATCCGACGCGCTGCGCGATCGTCAGCGCGCTCGGCCAGGGCGAGCGGACCGTCTCCGCGCTGGCCGCGCCGTTCGACATGGCGCTGCCGTCGTTCATGAAGCACGTCGCGGTACTCGAGCGCAGCGGCCTCGTCCAGACCCGCAAAACCGGCCGCTCGCGCACCTGCGCGCTGGTCGGCAGCCGGCTGACGGAGGCCGAGCAATGGCTCGCCGCGCAGCGCGCGCTGTGGGAAGCGCGATCCGATCGTCTCGTCGAATTCGTCGAACGCCGTCACCAGGAGGTCCAAGATGTCAGCAAGCCACGTCGAACCCGCTGAAGCCCACGATCTCGTCATCACGCGCACGCTGCGCGCGCCGCGCCACGCTCTGTGGCGTGCCTGGACCGACCCCGAGCTATTGAAGGAATGGTGGTGCCCGAAACCGTGGACCACCGAGGTGCGCGCGTTCGACCTGCGGCCGGGCGGCGCTTTCCACACGTTCATGCGCGGCCCCGATGGCGGCACGAGCGACAATCCCGGCTGCTTCGTCGAAATCGTGCCGGAGTCGCGCATCGCGTTCACGTCGATGCTCGCCGGCGGCTGGCGGCCGCAGGTGCCGTGGATGGGCTTCACGGCGATCATCACGATGGCCGACGACGAAGCGGGCAGCCGCTACGAGGCGCGCGTGATGCATCCGGATGCCGCGACGCGCGAGCGCCACGAAGCGCTCGGCTTCTTCGAGGGCTGGAACACCTGCATCACGCAACTCGACGCGTTCGCGGCCGCGCTGCGCTGAACGCGGGTGAGTGCGCTCGCGCGGCCATTGCGTGCCGCCCCGCCCGCGCCTACGATTCCTGAAGGAAGCGCGACGACACGCCGGCATCCGGCGTGCACCGTCGCGCGCGCTCCGCGGGAGGCGACATGTTGCACACGCACACGCATTCGACCCGGGTCAGCCGGCACCTGAACGCCCCGCGCGGGCGCGTCTACCGCGCGCTGCTCGATCCGCACGCGGTCGAGCAATGGAAGGTGCCCGACGGCATGACGTGCCGCGTGGACGCGTTCGATGCGCGCGAGGGCGGGGCGCTGCGTGTGTCGCTGAGCTACGACGTGCCGTCAGCCGGCACCGGCAAGACCACCACGCACACCGATACCTATCACGGCCGCTTCGTCACGCTCGTGCCGGACGAGCGGATCGTCGAGATCGACGTGTTCGAGACCGACGATCCGATGCTGCGCGGCGCCATGACGATCACGATCACGCTGTCCGACGAAGCCGGCGGCACGCGCGTGGACGCCGTGCACGACGGGGTGCCGCCCGGCGTGCCGGCCGCCGACAACGAGACCGGCTGGCGCATGGCGCTGGCGAAGCTCGCGGCGCTGGTGGAAGCCGGGTGAGCATGCACCAGCCTGTCGTCGCGATACGCGTCAGCCGAGCCGGTATGCGCGCGTGACCGTGCCCCGGAACAGCGCGTCGCGCTCGTCCGGGCTCGCGTGCGCGGTCAGCCGCTTGAACGCATTCCAGCCGTTCACATACGAATACGAGCCCTTGTCGACCGGGAAATTGCTCTCGAACATGCAGCGCTCGGCACCGAACGCCTCGATGCAGGTCAGCATCCACGGCTTCCACGTGTCGGCGAGCTGCACGGACGACGGCGGCCGCGCGCCCTTGTCGAAATCGAAGCCGTTGATGCGCATCCCGAGCCCGCCGACCTTCACATACACGTTCGGCAGCCGCGCGAGCGCGCGCATCGATGCCGACCAGCGCTCGAACACCTCCGGCCGCCGGTCCGCATAGCTCGCGATCCGCACGACGCCGCCGCAGTGATTGACGATGATCCGCGTATCGGGGTTGGCCTTCGCGAGATCGAACAGTTCGGGCAATTGCGGAAAGAACAGCCACGCGTCATACGACAGCCCGAGCGGCGCGAGCTGCGCGACGCCGGCCCGGTACGCGGGATCGAGCAGCAGCCCGCGCGGCACCGCCGACAGCGGATTGGCGAGCGTCGGATCGGCGTCCCACGTGGTCAGGTGCCGAACCCCGCGAAACCGCCCGCGCCCCGCTTCGAGATGCGCTTCCAGCACCTCGCGCACACGTTCGCCGCGGCGCAGGTCCGCGTGGCCGACGATGCCTTTCGCGACGGCCGGATGGCCATGCTGAAGCGGCTCGGTCACGCCGGCGACATAGGCCGTTTCGCCCACCGGCTTCAGTTCGGCCGGGCCGGCATCGCGATAGCGCGTCTGCGCCTGCATGTAGACGGACGCCTGGATGTTGTGGCCCGACCGCGCGTCCTGCAGATAGTCGTCGAGCATGTAGATCCAGCCCGGCCGCTCATAGAAATGATGATGCGCGTCGACGATCGGCAGGTCGGGCTCGAGCGCGGGTTCGAGCGCCGACGCGAGCCAGTCGGGGCGGACCGCGAGATAGTTGCCTTGCGTGGTCATGCGGGAAGCTCCATCGTGAGCCGGTGCGTGCGTATCGACGCACGCGGGCAGCGCGAGCGACGCGGCGGCCGCGCCGAGCAGCCGGCGCCGCTTGATCGAAATCGTCGTGTCCATGTCACTCGCTCCGGTCGAACGCATACAGCGACAGCGTGAGCAGCGTCGTGATCGCCAGCACGATCGCCAGGCCCAGCATGCCGGCAGTAAAAGTGCCGAAGCTGTCCTTCAGGTAGCCGACCAGATAGGGGCCCGCGAAGCCGCCGAGCGCACCGATCGAGTTGATCAGCGCCAGCCCGCCGGCCGCGGCCTGGCCGGACAGGAAGCGCGACGGCAGCGTGTAGAAGATCGTGCGGCCGGCAATCGTGCCGATCAGCGCGAGCGTGATGCCGACGAGCGCCGGCCCGAGCGTCAGGAAATGCGTCGACACGCCGAGTGCCACCGCGCCGATGAACAGCCCGATGGCGAGGTTCGCGACCGGGCCGCCGCGACGGTCCACCCGCTTCGCCCACCACAGCAGCGCGACGGTCGCGAAGAAGTACGGCACCGCGGACAGCCAGCCCGTCTGCATCGTCGTCATGCCGTGCGCCTTCAGCATCTGCGGCAGCCAGATGCCGATCCCGTACGAACCCATCGTGAAGCCGAACGAGATCAGCGCGAGCAGGTACACGCGCACGTCGCGCAGCGCGACGCCAAAGCGCTTCTTCCGGCTGGCGGCCGCGCCTTCGCGCTCGAACGCACGGCGCAACGCGGCGCGCTCGTCGTCCGACAGCCAGGCAGCATCCGCCGGCGAATCGGACAACAGCTTCAGCACGAAGAAGCCGAGCGCGCACGCGGGCAGCCCTTCGACGATGAACATCCATTTCCAGCCGGCAAGGCCGAGCACGCCGTCGAGCTGCAGCAGCCATGTCGACAGCGGGCCACCGATCAGCGACGACAGCGGCGTCGACACGGTGAACCACGCCAGCACGCGCGTGCGGTAGCTCGCCGGAAACCAGACGGCGAGGAAGAAGATCACGCCCGGAAAGAAGCCGGCCTCGCCGATGCCGAGCAGCAGCCGGATCGCGTAGAAACTCGTCGGCCCGGTCGCGAGCGCGGTCGCGGCCGCCATCAGCCCCCACGTGATCATGATGCGGGCGAGCCAGCGGCGCGCGCCGAAGCGGTACAGCGCGAGATTGCTCGGCACCTCGAACACGCAGTAGCCCGCGAACATGATCCCCGCACCCCAGCCGAACTGCGTCGCGGTCAGCCCGAGATCGCGGTTCATCGTGAGGGCCGCGAACCCGACGCTCGTGCGATCCAGATAGTTGAAGAAATACGCGAGCGCGAGCAGCGGGATGAAGCGCCACGCGGCCTTGCGCACGGCCCGTTGCTCGATCGAAGAGTCGGTCTCGCGATCGGCGGCCATCGCCGGGGAAGCGGATGTCATGGTTGTCTCCGTGGATACGGCGATCCGTGTCCGCGCGGTGCGCGCCCCGGTCGCCTTTGTTCGTTCGATGGATCGCGACCGCGCTACGCGCTCGCCACTTCGTTCGGCGACGGCGCGCCACCCGGCCCGTCGCCGTGCGCCGCGTCGTCCGCGCCGTGCCGCCCCGCGACGACACCGGCGTCGATCAGCGCACGCGCCTCGTCCGGCGTGTAGCCGAGCTCGCCGAGCAGCGCGCGCGTGTCCTGGCCGAGCGCGGGCGGCGCCGAGCGCAGCCGCAGGCGCTCGCCCGCGAGCGTCAGCGGCAGCAGCGCGGTGCGCGTGTCGACCGGACGTCCGGCGCTGCTCGCGTCGGCCGGCAGCGTCACGGCTTCGAGGCCACCGGTCGCGAGCAGATGCGGATCGTCGAACAGGTCCTGCGGCTTCGTGATCGGCGCATAGGGCAAGCCGATCGATTCGAAGATCGCGCCGATCTCCGCGGCCGAATGCGGCGCGAGCCGCGAACGCAACGCGGGCAGCAGCCACTCCCTCGCCTGCACGCGCAGGTTGTTGGTCGCGAGGCGCGGATCGTCCTTCAGCGCCGCAAAGCCGAAGGCATCGCAGAACAGCGCCCACTGCGTGTCCGACACCACCGCGAGAAAGATCTGCTCGCCGTCCTTCACGGCGAACACGTCGTAGACGGCCCACGCGGAAATCCGGCTCGGCATCGGCGACGCGGCCTGCCCCGTCACCGCGAACTGCATCATGTGCTGCGCGACGAGGAACACGTTGTTCTCGAACAGCGAACTCTGCACCTGCTGGCCGTGGCCGGTGCGCTCGCGCTGCGCGAGCGCGGCCATCGCGCCGATCGCACCGAACATGCCGCCCATGATGTCGTTCACGCTCGAGCCCGCGCGCAGCGGCCGGCCCTCGGGGCCCGTCATGTAAGCCAGCCCGCCCATCATCTGCACGACTTCGTCGAGCGCGGTGCGATGCTCGTACGGCCCCGGCAGGAAGCCCTTGTGCGACACGTACACGAGGCGCGGATTCAGCGATTGCAGCGCGGGATAACCGAGGCCGAGCCGGTCCATCGTGCCGCTCTTGAAGTTCTCGCTGAAGACGTCCGCCGTCGCGACGAGCCGCAGCACGATCTCCAGCCCGCGCGGGTCCTTCACGTCGACCGCGAGGCTCTTCTTGTTGCGGTTGAACATCCCGAAGAAGCCCGCGCCGGAACCGCGCAGCGCACGCGTGCTGTCGCCCGCGATCGGCTCGATCTTGATGACTTCCGCACCGAGATCCGCGAGCAGCATCCCGCAGGTCGGGCCCATCACCATGTGCGTCATCTCGATCACGCGCACGCCTTCGTACGGCAGCGTCGAAGCAGGTAACCGGTCGTTCATTGCGCGACTCCCGTCAGGCAGCCTTCCGGTTGAGGCGCCGTCGGAACGCGTCCGTCCGCATAACGAAAGCCCTTCGGCAACCCGGCGTCCGGTACATGGCCATACAGCGCCTCGGACGGCAGCGCGTCGTGCAGGATCGCGCGTGCGGCGAGCAGCGCGTCGACGTCGACGCCCGTGTCGATCCCCATCGATTCGAGCAGGAACACGAGATCCTCGGTGACGATGTTGCCGGTCGCGCCCGGCGCATACGGACACCCGCCGAGGCCGCCCTGGCTCGCGTCGATCGTCGTCACGCCCGCGTCGAGCGCCGCGACGACGTTCGCGAGCCCCTGCCCGCGCGTGTTGTGGAAATGCGCGCCGCCGGCCTTGTCGCCGACCTCACTGCGCAGACGCGCGAACAGCCGGCGCACCTGTGCCGGGTTCGCATAACCGCTCGTATCGGACAGGCCGATCTCGTCGACACCGCACTCGGCCATCGCGACGGCTATCGCGATCGTCTCGTCGTCGCTGACGGCGCCCGCGATCGTGCAGCCGAACGCGACCGACACGCCCGCCTCGATCTGTATCGACGGAAACCGCGCATCGCGCTGCGCGACGATCGCGCGCACCTCGTCGATCATCTGCGCGGGCGTCTTGCGGATGTTCGCGAGCGAATGGGCGTCCGTCACCGAGACCGGCAACGTCAGCTTGTGCACGCCCGCCACGAACGCGTGTTCGGCGCCGCGCAGGTTCGGCGCCAGTGCGGCGACGTGCAGCCCGGGAATCGCCAGCGCGTGCGCGACGACGTCGGATACATCGGCCATCTGCGGCAACAGCCTGGCCGGCACGAACGACCCCACCTCGATCTCGCGCAGGCCGGCCGCGGCCAGTGCGGTGATCCAGCGCAGCTTGCCGGCCGTCGGCATCACGGTCCGGATGCTCTGCAGGCCATCGCGCGGCCCGACCTCGCTGACCAGCACCTTCGGATATTCGGAAACGCTCATTCGACACCTCATCGTTCTATCTGAAAGAACATTGTTCTATTTGATAGAACTTTAGGCGCACGTCGAACGAGCAGTAAGCGGGGTATACCCGTGAAAACGCGATTTTCTGGAACTTGAGTTCTGCCAGACAGAACGATATAGTCGACCGCACATCATTCGAAGGAAGCAGGCAGTGCCTACGACTCCAGCAGATCACGCCGACGACGGGCCCGATGCGGCGACCGAAGCCTCCAGCGGCGTCGCCGTTCTCGATCGCGCGTTCGCGATCCTCCGTGCATTCGGACCGACCGACGACCGGCTGTCGCTCGCCGAGCTGTCGCGCCGCACCGGGCTGTACAAGAGCACGATCCTGCGCCTGCTCGCCGCGCTCGAGCATGGCGGCTTCATGCGCAAGCTCGACGACGGCCAGTACGCGGTCGGACACGAGCCGCTGCGGCTCGCCGCGCTGTACCAGCGTTCGTTCCGGGTCGGCCCGGTGGTCGAGCCGCTGCTCGAGACGCTGAGCCGCGAACTCGGGGAAACGGCGTCGTTCTACGTGCGCCAGGGCGACACGCGCTCGGTGCTCTACCGCGTCGAGCCCGCACGCGCGGTGCGCGTGTCGATTCGCGTCGGCGAGGAATTTCCGGTTCGCCAGGGCGCGTCCGGGAAGGTGCTGCTTGCGTTCACCGACGCGCAGGACGCACGCTGGGACGACGTGCGCGAACAGATGTGGGCCGCGTCGTACGGCGAGCGCGACCCCGAGACGGCATCGGCCTCCGTACCCGTGTTCGGCGCGGCCGGCGAATGCGTCGGCGCGCTGACGGTGTCGGGCCCGAAATCGCGGCTCTCCGCCGCGCCGGCGATGGCAGCGGTGCTCGCGATGCTGCTGCCGCTCGCGCAAAAGGCGACCGTTGCACTCGGCGGCGCGGGCGCCCGCTACGACGCGGCCGCCGTGCGCGACAGTCTCGAGCGGCTTGCGTCGGCAGCGGACGACGCCGGGTCGTAGCCGGCCGCGCACGAGCGGCGACGCGGCAGCGCGAAAGGCGGCCGCATGCGACACTGGCCGCCGATGCACGCATCGCGCGCCGCCCGTGGGCGCACCCTGCGCGCAACCGCCAACCCGACATGCATGAGGGGCATCCGCCATGAACGCCGCGCGCACCGCCACCTGGTATTTCGATTTCGTTTCGCCGTTCGCGTACCTGCAGCAGGAACAGTTCGACCGGTTGCCGCCCGCGGCCGCGTTCGACGCGCGGCCGATCGTGCTCGGCGCACTGCTCACGCACTGGGGCCAGAAAGCGCCGGCCGAGATCGCGGCGAAACGCGTCTTCACCTATCGTCACGCGCAATACCGCGCGGACAAGCTCGGCATTGCGTTCCGGATGCCGCCCGCGCACCCGTTCAACCCGATCAAGCCGCTGCGCCTCGCGATCGCGATGGGCAGTACGCCCGACGCGATCCGGCGGATCTTCCGGCATATCTGGCGCGACGGCCAGGACGTGTCGACGCCGGAAGGCTTCGCCGCCCTGTGCGAAGCCGTCGGTTTTCCGGAAGGCGTAACGGCCGTCGAAGCACAGCCGGTGAAGGACGCGCTGCGCGCGAACACGGATCAAGCGATCGCGCACGGCGTATTCGGCGTGCCGACCTTCGAACTCGACGGCGACCTGTTCTGGGGCGAGGATGCGACCGACATGTTCGCCGACTGCGCCACGTCGCGCGCGTGGCTCGACTCGCCCGAGGTGCGCCGCATCAGCGCGCTGCCCGAAGGGATCCGGCGCGGCTGACCGCGCTGCGCCAGCCGGCGTCCAGCGACGCCCTGCATCAGACGTCGCGCCCTTCGACAAGCCCCGGCACGGCCTCGCGCATCATCGCGACGAACCGCACGAGCCGCGACGGATAGAACTGCGCATGCGGGTAGGTCAGGTAGACGGGCAGCGGCGCGGCCTGCCACTCGGGTGCAAGGTGCACGAGCTCGCCGCGCGCAAGGTGGTCGGCCAGCATCCATGACGAACCGACGCACGCGCCGACACCCAGCAGCGCCGCGCTGCGCAGCGCGTACAGGTTCGCGGTCGTGATGCGCGGACGGATCGCGATGCGTCGCGTCTCGCCCGTGACGGCGTGCGTCAGCGCCAGCTCGGTCCGGTAATACGTGCGCAGTGCAAGCCACGGCAACGCGGCCAGCGCGGCGGGGTCGGCCGGCACGTCGGTGCCGTTCAGCACGGACGGCGCGGCGACCACGAAGCGCGGCACCTTCGTCAACCGGATCGCGACCACGGACGGATCGGTCGGCTCGCCGACCTGGATCGCGCAATCGATGCCGCTGCCGATGAAATCCCGCACCTCGTCCTGCAGCAGCCATTCGACCGACACGCGCGGATAGTCGCGCAGGAACTGCGCGAGCGGCCCGACGAAACGCTCCTGACCGAACGCGTGCGGCACCGCGACGCGCAGTAGCCCGTCGGGCTCCTCCTGCGCGCCGCGCAGGTCGGCCTCGAACGCCGCCCAGTTGGCCAGCAGTTCCTTCGCACGCTTGAAGCAGCGCTCGCCGTCGACGGTCAGCCGCATCGTGTGCGTCGTCCGTTGCAGCAACCGCATGCCGAGCGAGCGTTCGAGCGCCTGCAGCCGCCGGCTGATCGTCGGCTGCGTCGTATGCAGTTGCGCGGCGGCAGCCGACAGGCTACCGGCCTCGACTATGCGTACGAAGGTTTCCATCAGCTCGAAACGATAGCCGGCGCCGTCCACCGGCACTGCCTGAACGCGCGAAGACCCGCCAGCAGCGGGAGAAGCGGAAGATTTTTCAGTCATTCGTGCAGCGTATAACAAATCTGCGCAAGGCGGCACTACCGTGGTCGGCCGCGCGCCGCCACACTCGCGTCCATCCCGTTATCCCACCAAGGATGCACGCCATGTCCACCCCGACCCGTCTCGACGCCGCGCCCCTCGTGGCGCAAGCCCCGGCCCGCCCGGCCGCCCCTTCGACGCCCGATCGCCGGCTCGTGCTGCTGCTCGCGGCCGCCGCCGGCCTCGGCGTCGCACCGCTCTACTACGCGCAGCCAATGCTCGGCGCGCTCGGGCCCGATCTCGGCGCGTCGGCGCGCGCGATCGGCTTCGTGCCGACGCTCACGCAGCTCGGCTATGCGCTCGGCATCCTGCTGCTCGCGCCGCTCGGCGACCGCTTCGACCGGCGCCGCGTAATCGCGACCAAGGCCGCCTCACTGGTCGTCGCACTGCTGCTTGCCGCCGTCGCGCCGTCGCTCGGGCTGCTGCTCGCGGCGAGCTTCGCGATCGGCCTCGCCGCGACGATGGCGCAGGACGTCGTGCCGGCCGCCGCGACGCTCGCGCATGACGCGCATCGCGGCCGCATCGTCGGCACGGTGATGACAGGGCTGCTGCTCGGCATCCTGCTGTCGCGCGTCGTGGCCGGGTTCGTCGCCGAGACCGCCGGCTGGCGCGTGATGTTCGCACTCGCGGCTGCCAGCGTCGCCGCGATCGGTGTCGTGGCCGCGCGCGGGCTGCCGCACTTCGAGCCGACCACGCGCCTGCCGTATCGCGCGCTGATCGGGTCGCTCGGCGCGTTGTGGCGCCATCATCCGGAGCTGCGTCGCGCCGCGCTTGCGCAGGGGCTGCTGGCCATCGGGTTCAGCGCGTTCTGGTCGACGCTCGCGGTGATGCTGCACGGCGCGCCGTTCCACCTCGGCAGTGCGGCCGCGGGCGCTTTTGGCCTCGCCGGTGCCGCCGGCGCGCTGGCCGCGCCCATTGCCGGGCGACTGGCCGATCGTCACGGCCCCGAGCGCGTCACGCGCATCGGCATCGGCATCGCAACGCTGTCGTTCGCATCGATGGCCGCCGCGCCGCTGATGTCGCCGCATGCGCAGCTCGTGCTGCTCGCAGTCGCGACGATCGGCTTCGATCTCGGCGTGCAGGCGACGCTGATTGCGCATCAGGCAATCGTCTATCGAATCGATCCCGCGTCGCGCAGCCGCCTCAACGCGGTGCTGTTCGTCGGCATGTTCATCGGGATGGCGGCCGGCGCCGCGATCGGCAGTTTGTTGCTCGCGCAACTGGGCTGGAATGCGGTAACCGCGCTGGCCGTCGCGACGTCGCTGGCCGCGCTCACCGTGCGGGTCTGGCGCAACTGACTCGGCGTCGCGCAGCCAACGCGGGCAGGCCCACAGGGCTTGCCCGCCTTTTCTTTTATTTTCGATCGGCGCATGCATCGCGCTGCGCGGCCCGACAGATTCGCGTGGTCGGCAGCCCGCATTCGTTCATCCGGCGCAAGGTCCGCGACGGCCCGCCGAATTGTCCAGTTGAACCAAATATTTTTCCGGCAGCCGTGCAAATGCGCGCGCAAACGTCGGACGATTCGACGCTGCCGCGCCGTACGGCGCGCTCCCATCCGGCCCCGCCACGCAGCCCCGTTTTATCAGGGGATTCCCGGTATTTTTTCGGATTTTCTTCGAAATAACGGGTGACATACTTGCCCCCCGTTGCGCTCCGGTGCGAGCGCGCTTTCAGATCCTGCCGGCCGCATGTCTTGCGCTGCGCATCCGTCGGGGTCGCAGAACATGAACCATTTCGACACCACGATCCAGATCTTCCTCACCCACGTGACGTTCGGCCCGCTGATGAATCATGCGATCCGCGTGATCGCGGGCCTGTACACGTTCAAGGGCTTCGTGCTCGTTCCCGTGCTGTGCTGGCTGTGGTTCCAGCCGGGCCCGAACCGCGAGCGGCAGCGCGAGCTGGTCGTCGCGACGATCGCGAGCGGACTCGTCGCGCTCGCGATCGGCCGGCTGCTCGCGCAGGTGCTGCCGTTCCGCGTGCGGCCGATCTACAACCCCGACCTGCACCTGCAGTTTCCGTCGGCTGGGCTGCGCGCGGCGACGTTGCAGGCATGGAGTTCGTTTCCGAGCGATCACGCGATGCTGTGGATGGCGATCGCGACCGGCATCTTCATCATCGCGCGCCGCGCCGGCGTGTTCGCGCTGCTCTATTCGGCCGTATTCATTTGCCTGCCGCGCGCGTACCTCGGCTTTCACTACCCGACCGACCTGATCGCGGGCGCCGCTATCGGCATCGCGATCGCCTGGCTGCTGACGCGCGACGCGGTCCGGTCGCGCTTCGCGCCACAGGTGCTGGAGATGATCCGGCGCTTCCCCGCGCCGGCCTATACGCTCGCGTTCCTGCTGTGCTTCGAGTTGATCACGCAGTTCGACGAACTGCTGACGCTCGCGCAGTCGGCCACGCACACGATGTGACGGGCGGGCGCCGCGATGCTGCCGTTACTGTCCTTCCGTCGCCCGGGCTCGCGCTGCCGGCCATGCGCGGCGGCGGCACGCCGCGCGACGGCCGCGCATGTCAGTCTCGATCGGGCGCGCCGAGCGGAAAGAACGACCGAAACGGCCGCGCCTCGTCGACCGCGCGCGCGAACGACGGCCGCGCCAGCAGACGCTTGCGATACGCAATCACGTTCGCAAACGACGGATCGATCCGGTGGGTCCAGTCCGCGTAGAACAGGAACGGCGCCGCGCCGCAATCGGCGAGGCTGAAGCGGTCGCCGGCCGCCCATTCGCGATCGGCCATCTTCTTGTCCAGCCACGCATACGACGTGTCGAGCATCGCGCGCGCATCGGCGACACCCCGCGGATCGCGCTCGTCTTCCCGCCGCAGCGCGTTGTACACGACCTTTTGCTGCGGCGTCGACACGTAGTTGTCGAAGAAACGATCCATCGCCCGCACCTCGAGCGCCGCAAGCGGATCCTCGGGCAGCAGACGCACGGGGCCCGGATGGTTCAGGCCGAGATACTCGATGATGATCGACGCCTCGACCACGGTGCGACCCGCATCGACGAGCACCGGAAAGCGCTTCAGCGGCCACAGCGCGGTCAGTTCCTGCATCGGCTTCGGATCGTCGTGCGCGAGCAGGCGATACTCGAACGGCGTGCCGTTCTCGTACAACGCGGTCAGCACCTTCTGGCAGTAGGACGAAAAAGGATGGGCGTAAAGCATCGGCATCATCGCGTGACCTCTCAGGGATTTCGGCGCCGCGTCATGCGGCACCCTATGAACGGATACCTTGACGACGAACGGCGCCGGGCCGTTTCGACATCGGTCCGGAATTTTTTTGTCGCGCAACCTCCGGCCGCTACGACCGGCCGTCCATCACGACGCGCCCTTCGGCGCGCCAGCGCAGCATCCCGCCGCCGAGATTCGCGACCGCGTCGAAGCCGGCCTTCAGCAGGATCACGTTCGCCTGCGCGGACCGTCCGCCGGCCCGGCACACGGTCACGACCGGCCGGTCGCGCGCGATCTCGCCGGCGCGCGCGGCCAGCTCGCCGAGCGGGATCGGCGTCGCGCCGGGCAGGTGGCCGAGCGGGCCCGTGAATTCGTCCGGTTCGCGCACGTCGACGACCTGCACAGCCTGCAGATGATCCTCGAGCCATTGCGGATCGATTTCCCAGAAGCCGGCGAACGTGTAGACGAGCGGCGCCCAGTCGGGCGCCGCCTGCGCTTCGGGTGCGTTCGCGGCGACGCCGCATTGCAGGTTCGCCGGCACCGCGACGTCGATCTGGCGCGGGTGCGCGAGCCCGAGGTTGTGCATGTAGCCGGCGAAATCGTCTTCGCTGAGATCGCCGCCGAGCCGCGGATTGAAACGCCGCTCCTCGCCGACGCTCGTCACCGTGAGGCCGCGATAGTCGTGCGCCGGGTACAGCAGACACGCGGCCGGCAGCGTGAAGAGCCGGCCGTGCACCGCGCGATACAGCGCGCGCGGGTCGCCTTGCTGGAAGTCGGTGCGGCCCGTGCCGCGGATCAGCAGGCAATCGCCGGTGAACGCCATTGATTCGTCGTCGAGCACGAGGCTGATGCAGCCGCTCGTGTGGCCGGGCGTCGTGCGCACGGTCACGTAGCGCGCGCCGAAGGTGCAGCGGTCGCCGTCGTTCAGGTAGCGGTCGGCACCCTGCGCGCCGCTCGCGGCCGAGATCGCGATCGCGCTGCCCGTGCGCTGCTTCAGCAGCCACGCGCCCGTCACGTGATCGGCGTGCACGTGCGTGTCGACGGTCGCGACGAGCCGCAGCCCGAGCTCGTCGAGCAGCGCCACGTCGCGGCGCACCTGCTCGAACACAGGATCGATCAGCAGCGCTTCGCGCGACCCGCGGTCGGCGAGCAGATAGGTGTAGGTCGACGATTGCGGGTCGAAAAGTTGCCGGAAGATCATCGCGAGGTCGCTCCGTCGCCTGTTCAGGTTGGTGTTGTCCGGCCGGTACGCTGCGCCCCGCCGAGCAACCGGCGCCGCGCCTGCCGCGTTTCGCACATTCATACAGCGTAGATCAAAATGCGCGCGCCGCCGTACCCTCCGCGGCAACCGATTCCGATGACGAATGACGCGCGGCGGGACGATTCGCCGCGCCTAGACGGTTGCGCACGCTGCCTTACACTACGGCCTGCTCTCGTCCCCGCTCACAGGAATTCCACCAATATATCGATGACGATCGATCACCGACAAAGACATGTAATCCATTGATCTTTAAACATTAGTCTCGCGCCGGTCAGAACGCAGGCTATGCGGATTTTGCTGATCTTTATTGAATTTCCAAACTATCTATCTTTGTCGCAGGCACAGCTTGGTCACAGTTCTCAATAATCGCTACTGACCCGTTGCCGTCATTCAGCTCTCCGCGACGGCAATGCCCATCCTCACTTGGGTAGCAGCAGTTACTCAGATCGAGCGTCGACACATGCGCGGAGTATCGCAGCAAGAATCGGCACAAAATAACTGTTCCATGTCGAATGCAAAGGGGACACTCGAGTGACGACGTCTTCGATCAAACCGATGACTGATATGGCCGGTTGCAGAAGGATGCAGCCACTCGTTGCCGCCCCTCAGCAGATGGTCAACGTTGGCACCCGTCGAACGCTACGCAGAAGCTGCGGCCAGTCAGGTAGGGGCTCACTGTCCACCCACGCTGACTACTCGCATGCCTAGTTGCCAAGGAAATCGGCGTGTGTTCCCAGATACATCGGATGGTCCAATCCCTTGTACATCGGCAACCAGCGCTTGTCTTGCTGTCCAGTCGGGTGGTCGTACTCGGTCGACGAAAGGATGAGCTGGGCATTGTTTGCTGCGCAAAGACTCTCAAGCTTGCACAGGTAGTTGGCTAGGTCCTCAGTATGGAGCTCTTGCTGCTTCGGCGTATCCAAGATGAGGAACCTGAACGGGCGTGATGGCTCGGAGATGTACGCCTCGAACAGCGCGGCGTGGATAGCCAATACTAGGCGAATTTTCGTGCTACCTGAGAAGAGGTCCAGCGATTCGCCGTTGAACTTGAACCGGAGTTCCAAATCGATGTCGACGTTCCTCGACACATTCTGGGCATCCAATATGTCCATCCATTTGACAGCCAACTCGCGCAGTTGGAGGCGCAGTTTGTTGAACTCATTGTCGGCTCGCCCGCTATTAGACAAGCTATCGATGCGATCCTGAATGCGCAAACGCTCCACTTCCAGTTTGAAGAGCTTGGAGCGTTCCTCCTTGAGTGCAGCAATTCGTCCGAGTTCAGCCTGGGTTTCCACCATCTGTTTCGTCAGCGCCTGCACCGCAGTCACCAATTGGTCGACGCCGGCCGCAGCAGGCGAGTCCAACTTGTCCACTAGCACTTGACGCTCCTCGCGCAAATCTTTCAAGACCTCTTCGAGTTGCTCAATTCGCATTTCCGCTCGCAACGCATTTCGGTCCAGATCTTTGATCTGATCGCGCAGATAGAGCAGATTTTTCCCGTACGACTCGGTACTACCGATAAAAAGGCCGCAATTTGGAACACTACAAATCTCATGGAACGAGGAGAATACTCGACGGGCTTCTTCGTTGAGGCCGAGAGTCTTAATCTCACCTTCAATCTCGGTTCGTATTGCATCGATCCCCGAGACTCGATTTTGAACATCGGAAAGCTCCATTCGCTTTGCACGAATCTGTTGGTCCTTTTGCCGAAGAAGATCGTTGAGGGTAGAATTCGCCGTACCCTTCGCGTCAACCGAATCACGTAGCGATTCGACTTGTGTGACCAATTCAGTGGCACGATGCTGAAGCGCTTCCTCGTGGGCTGAGCTGTCGTCAACGCCTCGGGATTGAAACTCAAATATACGTTGAGAAGCAACGATCTTCCGTGTCTGCGCCTCCAGTGCTGCCTTCTCAGTAACGAGATCCTTTTTGACATCAAACGAGTGCTTGGGGTTCAGGCCAAATACGAAACGGACCATCTCCACGAATTGGTCCAAAATAAACGAGCTCGCCGATTTGTAGGCTGCGGTGTAACCATCGCCTTGATTCAAATAGAAAACTGGCAGAACCGTGGATATGTAGGGTTGCGCGGCATCACCCTTGTTTGATAGAAGCCGAGGCGGCTGCAGGCCAAGTGCCTCGAAGAGTGCTATGGAAAACGAGCCCTCATTAAAGTGTTCTGACTCTTCGCCACGATAGCCCAGGATGGCGTGAAATTCGCGATTACTGGTCCCCAGAATTCGGCGAATGACCAATGGCTCCCCATCGTGGTCCGCCTCCAGCGTCACGGAAGCGCATTTTCCGAATATTTCATCACGAAACTTTGGCGGGAACCCCAAGCTCGCAGCAAGAGATTGAATGATTGGTGTCTTGCCGCTGCCGTTCTTTGCAAAGATAAGCGTGGTTCGCCATCCAAATTCAAGCAACGGGCTTTCCCAGCCGTTCTGTCCGAGCGGCTCAACTTTGAGTGACCGCAGCCTCAATTTACTTCCCCCCTAATTCGAGCTTCGTCTCTTATATATTGATAGCTCAGCTCGATAGTTTTCATAGACATGGCAAGCAAGCTTTCGCCCGCGATGGCATCTTGATAGACCTTTTTACCAAGTTCGGTGGCCGAAATCCGTCGCGTATGTTTGTCCACGGCAATCTGTTTGGTGGTTTCCAGGAATGTCAGCGCTTTAATGGTTCGAATGCGTAAGTTACCCGACCAGCCTATATCTTGCGATGATCCTTTGAAGCCAGCCACCGTGCGTTCGAGGCATTCACCAACCAGCTGCCCAATTTCCGGCAATAGCGGTTTAGCCGTCCCCTTTGTAATCGCCAGAATTGTCATCGCCAACAAAGGTAGATGAAAGAGTGCTTCATTGCTCAATGAGTGCGCCGGAACCGACAACTCGGCAGGAAGGTTCAAGCGAATATCGAGCCTGGCCGCTTCATCGAAGAATTGGGTAGCATTCATCGTGACGCCCTCCGAACAATCGATGCACAAAAACCACCAAGTAACAAATCAATATCCAGCGGTGGGAATTTCTTGGCAAGGTCTGATCTGAGCACTTCTTCTACCTGTTTTCGAAGATCGCCAAGAGCACTGCCGCTAAGAATCCACGCCTTACATTTGGTGTCAATATCTTCGAGCAACAGTCCGAGGTCGAATTCTGGGAACGTATGTCGCGCCGTACGAAGCCAGACATCCCAAGAGACCTTCGCACGGGACGCAGTTTCAATCATGCTCTCGGGCGCGCCAGCCGTCTTCAATTGTCGTTGCAAAATGGACGCGGCTTTAATTGCCGCGGGATCGCCCCCATCAAGCAGGTTCTTATAAACTTCAGTGGAAATGCTTAGGACTTTTAGGAGATCGCCAAGCCCAATTCCCGCAATAATTTCTATTTGTTCTTTAGTGAGTCCACCAATCGGAGCACAAGATTTTGATTCGACGAGGTTGACGAGACTGTTTGCTATCTCGTCAACCTCGTGTTTGTGCAGGTCAATTTCACTATGCTTCCAAATTGCGTTTCGCGCAGCGTCTGCAAAAGGTTCAAGGGTTTCACCAAGATACGACACTTGCAAGAAAGTAAGCTTCGACTTCGCTGCCTTCAGCTCATCGTCAGACAGCGGATTGCTTGGCGAGAAGATTTCACAAAATTTGTCTATTAATTGAGTGACGTAAGCACGGTTGGATTTCCCGACCATGAGACCCTCTCGGACCTCAAAGACATCATCCTGAAAGTGAACATTGCTAAGAACAGTTGCCCCTCGACACTGCTCTCCAAACTCTATCGTGTGAACAAGAAGTTTTCCAGCAATGCTGTTTCGAACTGCAGCGAGCTTTTCCTGAGTGTCGAGTTTTTCCCTCTTCTTCAGCGAGAAAACCTCGTCGACCTTCCACTGTTGATTAGCTCGACCCTTTGTCTTGACTTGGAAGAAGTGATATTCGATGGAACCGCCAACGTTGCGCCGCACGACAAAGTCATCGTGATAGTCGCAGTAAACGCGATCAACATCCTTGCCGCTAAGAATCTCCAGAGCTGCGAATGCTGCAGCTTGAAACTGCATTCGAAAGCGATTGGTCGTCTCTCGGCCGACGGTTTCCCGCGGCGCTTTGTCATGGATAATGTCCATGTTCTCTTCTCTCATCCCCCGGACTACCGTGCGCGCTATTTTTAACAGATTTGCGCGCGCAGCACCATCCCGTTTTCCATGCCGCCGAGGCGGAAGGATAAACGGGCTTACGCCAACCATGTACCCTCGCCACCAGTGGAGGCGGAGGGCGGTCGAGAAGATAACAGGATGGCTTTCCATGACTGTATAAATATACAGTATTTTGGTTTTCGACGCAGGAGCCGTGATGCCCAGTGATTCCCACGTCGCGGACTGGCTTCTGGGCTGCCCTTGCTCTCCGCGACCTTTTAGGTTCATGTCGGCGGGAGCAGTGCTCATCAGGGGCCCGTGATTGCGTTGCCGCAGGCTGCATGCATGCAGCGGCCGGTAAGTTCCAGCGCCTGACATGGAATGAATTGCACGACTTGTCGAGCGCACCCAATTTCAAGAAAAATCGATCGCTTGCGATAGAGCAACGGTTTGTGCTGGAAGTCGTTCATGTGCGCCGAACACTGCGGCTGATGGAAAAAATGGTCTGCGCCGCCGAACTGGAATAGAAGAAGAACGGCTCGCCCGACTTGTTCGCACTTGACCAGCTCCGCCGCCTGATCGACGGCACTCGCTTCGATTGACAATAGTTGACTGAGTGCGAGATAGCCAACGGTCGGCCTCTCTCCCGGAAATGGTAAATTCATACGAAAACCACACCTACGAGAGAACATATGGCCCGAGCCATGATCTGCGTCGGCGACACGACGACGCATGGCGGCCGCGTGCTGGAGGGCAGCGCGACCGCGACCATTGACGGGAAACCCATTGCAGGCGTCGGGCACATGGTGCTTTGCCCGCAGTGCAAGGGGGTCTTTCCGATTCTGCCCGCGACAGGTCGGCGATATCCACACACCTTTGACGGGCGCGAAACCGCCATCGAGGGCATGAAGACCGCGTGCGGGGCGACATTGATCGCATCGCAGTCGTCCGCCACGCTCGACGACGTCGGATCCGGCGAAGCGACGACTGGCGGCGCAGTCGCTGCCGTCGCAGCCACTGCGGCAGCGCTTGCCCCCTCGCCCACGCTCTGCCTCGAATGCCTGAAAGCTGCGGCAGAGAATGCCGCGACGATGATCGCGCGCGGGTAGAACATGACCGAGAATTCGATCGAAGCATTGTTCATCAAGCGGCAACAGCAACTGACCATGAAGGTGCACCTGTACGCCCTAGTGGACGGCCTTCTTTACGCCGACGCAGCCAACGGTTCGTCACCTCAACGATCACAGGCGGCCGCCGCACTGTTCGACAACACGTCCGATGCGTCGCTGGCCGATGCCGGGCCGTGGCTAGTCGACTATGAGCGCGCATCCGGCCGCATCCGACAAGCGCTCGCCACGATGGCCAGCAGCCCCACTGGCGTGTCCTGGCTGATCAGCGCATACCCAATCGAATCGCTCGCTGACGATCTGCGCAGTCGCCTCGACGTACGTCTCCCGGACGGCCGCACTGCCCTTCTGCGGTTCTACGATGCTCGCATCATGCCCGACATGGCGTCGCTGATGGAATTCACCCAGCGTATGCAGTTCTTCGTGCCGACGTTCAACTGGCTCGTCGAAGCGAATGGAAAACTGAGGGGAGTACACCCGCATGCTTGAGCTGACAAGCGAACAGGTCGCCGGCCTTGCCGAGATCGACGCGCGCGGATACGTCGAGCGCGTCAGGCAGGATCTCGTCAAAGCTGATCCGAAACTTGCCGACGACAGCACGCTGCCCACGCGACTCTGGAATGCCTACGTCGCTGCACGACAGCTCGGCATCCAATCGGACGAAAACGTCGAGGCGTTTCTGCGAATCGAAGCGTACGCACCGAGCTTCTACACGAAGCCAGCCACGCAAGCGTGGCTCACGCGGCCCGGTCGATCACCAGACGAACGATTTCACGATTACTTTCGCGTCATAAAGTGGCGCGTCGAACATCCGGAATACAACGGGGGACTTGAGAATGGCAGCAGCACTTCCACTACTGGAGGGAGTATTGGCGGAACTTGGGCCGGTTTTGGCGCGAGCTGGCGCCGCCTTGTTGGGCGGGGTCGGACTGGCGGGGACGGCGAGCCTGTCTAGCGACACACCGAAGGACGAGACTAAAGCCAAGACCGACGCCAAAGCAGTTCCGCGCACGGGAGAAAAATGCAAAAAATGTCCACCCGAAGAAACCGGCGTCCCGGAAAACAAAAACCACAGCATGTCAGCGCGCTCCCGCAAGTACCAGGGGCGAATAACCGGGCGGCCGTACAACATCAAGGAGGGATGGAGCGAAGAGTGGGTTTGGAGCGGCACGGAGTTCGATGGTTTTGTGCCAGCGGAATGCCTACTTCAAGAGGCCAAGTCACACTATGCTCAGTTCCTTCGACGCAATGACGAAGGCGAAATGAAGGCTCAAACGTGGTTCGAGGGATACGATTCCTTGTTCAAGCAATTGAACAACCAAGCGAAGAAGGTAAGCCTGAACCCGCCATCCCGCTTGAAGTGGTACTTCGAGGAAGCTGAATTGCGAGAGTACATGCTTCCAGCACTCATCGAGAATGAAGTAGCATCCGTCTGGCAACCGTAACCCGCGACGATCATGGACATCAGACTGAAATTCAAGGATGACTCACTCGAGCCGACCAACTTCTCGGAAGTCCTGTCACGCATTCAGATCGTCACGGCCACTCTCGCCGAGATCGAGCCGAAGATCAATCGATGGTATGCACGCGGACAGAGCAAAGAGGAAGCACTGCTGTATCAGGCGTTCGAAGATGGATCGCCGTCGACCGCCATTCAAGCCGTACTGAAACACAAGTTTGGCGAACATCCGGATTCGACGTACGTGAGTCTTTGGGACGGCAACGAGGACATCAATCAAGGTACAACCATTTCATGCCATCTCAATGAACCGGGTTATATCAACACGTTTGAACTGTCACTGTCCGACAAGGCGATTCTCGGCAATCTGGATTCGGTGCTGAAAATCGTTCGCGCTGCAGTGACCGCATTCAAACCCGTATACGCCGCTGTCGGACCGAGAAGCTATGCGGCTCGGCAGGTGTTCGACGACAAGCCCGGCGTCGGCTGGATGATCTACTTGCCCATCGTGATTACGCAGCAGCAGGTTCCGGAGGCACGCGAAGTCGTTCCCACTCCGGAGGCCGGAAAAAGCCAGACCGGCACAATCGTCGTCAGCACAACCGATGCACCGTTCTCGATGAAGAATCCCGAGCACATCGAGACGGCAAATCGCATCGAGATCCGACTCGTCGAGCAAGATCTCCTACCCGCCTTCAAAAATCTATAAGCGTGATACCGGCGCGATAGTCCGCGCCGGCGTCCTGGGTTAGAACAGCTCCACGGGCTGCGCCGCGTCATCCCGACTGAAGATGATCAACTCGCTTCAGTCGCCCTCTCGCCACCTGTGCCCGGGCAAATATCGAAAATTTTCGGTTTCGCGATATGCGGCACACTTGAGCAATTTGGCATATTCAGAGCGGTACGCCCCTCGAACGGCTGAAGGAACTTGGTAGGTGGTCAAGCTACGACATGGTTCTCCGGTATGTGCACCTCGCGCCCGACCATCTGGTGAAACATTCCGAATCGGTCACAATTGGGTCCCAGGGTGTGCCCATTTTCGATGTCGCATTTGCCCGTCCGGCGTCGTGATCATCCGCAGCGCAACAACTGGCAAGGCTTTATTGGTTTGAGTAACGCAATCTGTCTCGGTTAATCTGATACATGTCTCTAACGATCGATCCGAAGCAGGCCGCCGCGCTGCTGGCCGTCGCCGACACCGGCAGCTTCGAGCAGGCGGCCGTGCGCCTGCACGTGACCGCGTCCGCCGTCACGCAGCGGGTCCGTGCGCTGGAAGCGAGCCTCGGCACGCCGCTCGTGCTGCGCACGCGCCCGTGCCGCCCGACGGTGGCCGGTCAGCGCGTGCTGCAGCACCTGCGCCGCGTCGCGCTGCTGCAGGCCGACCTGCAAAGCACGCTCGCGACCGAGCGCGCATCGCCGATCTCCGTGACGATCGCGCTGAACGCCGACAGCCTCGGCACGTGGTTCCTGCCCGCACTGACCTCCGTGCTCGCGGGCGAGCGCATCCTGTTCGAACTGATCGTCGAGGACCAGGACCACACGTTCGCGCTGCTCGAAAGCGGGATGGCCGTGGGTTGCGTGACGACCGAGCCGAAGCCGATGCGCGGCTGCATCGCGACGCCGCTCGGCACGATGCGCTACCGGCTGCTCGCGGCCGCCGCATTCGCGGTGCGCTGGTTTCCGCGCGGGCTGAACCGCACGAGCGCGCGCAAGGCGCCCGTCGTCGCGTATTCGCGGCGCGACACGCTGCAGTCGTCGTTCCTGAAGGAGAAGTTCGGGTTGCCCGAAGGCGCCTACCCGTGCCACTACGTGCCGGGCACCCATTCGCATTTTGCGGCGGTGCGGCACGGGCTCGGTTACGCGATGGTGCCGGAGCCGCTGATCGGCACCGCGCCGCTCGACGCGCAGGGGCTCGTCGATCTCGCGCCCGCGCATCCGACCGACGTCACGCTGTACTGGCACGCGTGGACCGTGCAGTCGCCGACGATGGCGTCACTGTCCGCGCGGGTCGTCGAAGCGGCGCGCCGGTTGCTCGCGCCGCTGCCGAAATGACATGAGCCGGTGACGGGCCCGGCCCGCGGCCGTTACGCGCGACGCTGCGAGAAATACGCGCCGACCGCGTCGAGGAACGTGTCGATGTCCGCGCGCGATACGTCGCAGTGGGTGACGAAGCGCGACGCGTACAGCATCTGCGTGAGGATCCCGCGCGCCTTGAGCCACGCCTCGAGCGGCGCGCAATCGGCTTCGGGGAATTGCGCGAACACCATGTTCGTCGCATGCGACATCACCTTCACGCCTTCGATTTGCGCGAGGCCTGCCGCGAGATGCGCGGCATTCGCGTGATCGTCCGCGAGGCGCTCGACGTTGTGGTCGAGCGCATACAGGCACGCCGCCGCGAGAATGCCCGACTGCCGCATCCCGCCGCCGAGCACCTTGCGCCAGCGCGCCGCGCGCTCGATCAACGCAGGGCTGCCGACCAGCACCGAGCCGACCGGTGCGCCGAGCCCTTTCGAGAAGCAGATCGACACGCTGTCGAACGGCGCACACAGCTCGGCGATCGGACGGCCCGATGCGACGGCCGCGTTGCAGACGCGCGCGCCGTCGAGGTGCGCGGACAGCCCGCGGCTGCGCGCGAACGCGACGGCTTCCTCGACATAAGCTTCCGGCAAGACCTGGCCGCCGATCGTGTTCTCGAGCGCGAGCAGGCGCGTGCGGGCAAAGTGATTGTCGATCGGCTTGATCGCCGCGGCGATCTTCGCGAGCGGCAGCGTGCCGTCCGGCGCGTTCTCGATCGGCTGCGGCTGGATGCTGCCCAGCACGGCCGCGCCGCCGCCTTCGTACTTGTAGGTATGCGCGAGCTGGCCGACGATGTATTCGTCGCCGCGCTCGCAATGGGCCATCAGTGCGGCCAGGTTGCTCTGCGTGCCGCTCGGGAAGAACAGGCCGGCTTCCTTGCCGGCCCGCTCGGCCGTGACCGACTGCAAGCGCAGCACGGTCGGGTCGTCGCCCCACACGTCGTCGCCGACTTCGGCGGCAGTCATCGCGGCCAGCATGGCCTGGCTGGGACGTGTCACGGTATCGCTGCGTAAATCGATCATCGCTGTGCCCTGAGTAAACGCGGACCGGAACCGATGCGCCCGGCCCTGCCGAAACGAGACTCAGAGTGTACGCAATTCACGCAGCGCCTGCCCACGGTCGATCGTCGATCGCACCCCGACGCGTGCGGTACGCCCGCGCCGGCGCAACCGGCGAACGCCGCCGTCAATACCGCGGCGGCGGCGGCTGAATCCCCGCGGGAGGCATCGGCGGCGCCGCGCGCGGCGCGCCCCCGCCATATCCGCCACCGCCACCGCCGCTCATCCCGCCCGGCACCGGCACGCGGTTGCCCGTCGCATACATGCACTGCAGGTACGCGTAGTCGTAGCGGCGCTGGATGTCGTAGGCCGAGCCCTGCGCGGCGCCTGCGCCGACGACGCTGCCCGCGAGCAGCCCCGCACCGGCGCCGACGGCCGCACCGGTACCGCCGTTGAACGCGGCGCCCGCCGCGGCACCCAGCGCGGTGCCGACGGCCGCGCTGCCGACCGCGCTCGCGGTCGCGGCCTGCCCGGCACTCACGCCGCCCGATTGCTGGAATGCGTACTGGCGGCAGCTTCCATCATCGGCGCGGAACTGGTCGAACGACTTGCCGGTGCCGGGCAGCGCCATCACGCTCGGCCCGGTCGGCATGTATGCGCATGCGCCAAGGAGGCCGGCCAGCGCCAGCGCAGCCGGCACGCGCACGAATCGAAATGCGGATTTCATCGTCGCGCCTCCGTCACTGCGGTCGCGCCGGCACCGATCGCCAGCCCGACTTGCAGGTCTTCACATACGGGTAGTAATGCCTCGACGCGTCGCAGTAGTACCAGAGGTTCGCGTCGCCGCTGTCCTGCGGTTGCCCCTTTTCGACATACTCGGGCGGTGGAGGCGGATCGACCGGCACCGCGACGACGGGCGGCGGGTAGTAATACGGCGCGGGAACGACAGGGTAGTAATACGGGTAGCCGAAGCCGGGGCCGACATAGACCCCGACCCGGGCGGCATGCGCCACGCCGCCCGTCGCGAGCGCCACCGCGGCTGCCGCGCCCAGCGCGAGCTTCAATCCATTCACGTCACGTTCTCCGACAGGCCGGTTCGCCGATGCGAACCCGATACCCCGCACGCTACGCCGCGCGCGATGCGGCATCCATTACCGGCGAACACGCGAATGTTGCGCGACGTTACCAATGTGACAGACCCCACCTGCGACGCCCCTTCCGCGCGGTCGTCCGCATTACGCGGCTAACGCATCGAAACGGATCGGCCGCCCGGCGCGCAACTTCCGCACGCGCGAATCCGTTCCGTTGACGCGACGCGCCATATTGACGCACGTGCGTCAGACCGCCGCGCCGCGGCCGCGCGCGCGGCGAACGACCTTCTTGATACGAATCAACGATTTATCCCGAAATCGCGCGCGGCGGGCTGGACATCTGCGACGAGTTGGCACATTTCGCGGTGCAACATCGCGGCACATACTCCAGCCAACCCCGACGCCTGTCCGCCGGGGTCCGCCGGCACCCGTCGGCGGGTATCGTCAGCTTCGGTCAACTGTATGGACACCGCACTTTCGGCCCTCGATCTGGCCCGCCTGCAATTCGCGTTCACCGTCTCCTTTCACATCGTCTTCCCGGCGCTGAGCATTGGCCTCGCCAGCTTCATCGCCGTGCTCGAATATCGCTGGCTCAAGACCGGCAAGCAGTACTACAAAACCCTCTGTCTGTTCTGGTCGAAGATCTTCGCGGTCGCGTTCGGGATGGGCGTCGTCTCCGGCGTCGTGATGAGCTATCAGTTCGGCACCAACTGGTCGGGCTTCTCGAGCTTCGCCGGCGCCGTCACCGGCCCGCTGCTGATGTACGAGGTGATGACCGCGTTCTTCCTCGAGGCCGGCTTCCTCGGCATCATGCTGTTCGGCTGGAACCGCGTGAGCCCGCGCGCGCACTTCGGCGCGACGCTGATGGTCGCGATCGGCACGCTGATCTCGACGTTCTGGATCCTCGCGTCGAACAGCTGGATGCAGACGCCGCAGGGCTTCGAGATCGTCGACGGCCGCGTCGTGCCGACCGACTGGTTCGCAATCATCTTCAACCCGTCGTTCCCGTACCGCCTGTTCCACATGGCGATCGCCGCGTTCATCGTCGCCGCGCTGGTCGTGGCCGCAACCGCCGCATGGCACCTGCTGAAGGGCCGCCGCGACAAGAGCGTGAAGAAGATGTTCTCGATGGCGCTGTGGCTGCTGCTCGTGCTCGCGCCGCTGCAGGCCGTGATCGGCGACCAGCACGGCATCAACACGCTGAAGCACCAGCCCGCGAAGATCGCCGCGATCGAAGGACTGTGGGAAACCGAGAAGGGCGGCACGCCGCTGAACCTGTTCGGCATTCCGGACATGAAGGCGGAAACGACGCACTACGCGCTGAAGGTGCCGCACCTCGGCAGCCTGATCCTCACGCACAGCTGGGACGGCGAGATCCGCGGGCTGAAGGATTTCCCGCCCGAAGATCGCCCGAACTCGACGGTCGTGTTCTGGAGCTTCCGGATCATGGTCGGCCTCGGCTTCGCGATGATCGGCCTCGCCGCGCTCGCCTGGCTGCTGCGCCGCCGCGGCCGCCTGTATGAATCGAAGGCGTTCCAGCGCTTCGTGCTCGTGATGGGCCCGACCGGTTTCGTGTCGCTGCTCGCGGGCTGGGTGACGACCGAGGCGGGCCGCCAGCCATGGGTCGTGTACGGCGTGATGCGTACCGCGCAGGCCGTGTCGCCGCTGTCGGTGCAGCAGGTCAGCCTGTCGATGATGACGTTCGTGATCGTGTACTTCCTCGTGTTCGGCACCGGCGTGTACTACATGCTGAAGCTGATGAAGGCCGGCCCCGCGCTGCCCGACGTGAAGCACGACGACACGCCCGACACGCGCCCCGATCACACCGCGCGCCGCCCGATGTCGGCCGTCGACGAGCTGATCGAGACCGTCTGAGCCCACCCCATCCGCATACGAGAAAACCTATGGACGTCACCGTAATCTGGGCCGCGATCATCGCATTGGGGCTCTTCATGTACGTCGTGCTCGACGGCTTCGACCTCGGCATCGGCATCGTCTTCCCGTTCTTCCCGGACGAGAAGGAACGCGACCTGATGATGAACACGGTCGCCCCCGTGTGGGACGGCAACGAGACGTGGCTCGTGCTCGGCGGCGCCGGGCTGTTCGCGGTGTTCCCGATCGTCTATTCGACCGTACTGTCGGCACTGTACCTGCCGCTGATCTTCATGCTGGTCTGCCTGATCTTCCGCGGCGTGTCGTTCGAGATCCGCGCGAAGGCGCGGCGCACGAAGCACCTGTGGGATCTCGCGTTCATCGGCGGCTCGGCCGGCGCGACGCTGTTCCAGGGCATCGCGCTCGGCGCGTTCCTGCAGGGCATCAACGTGAAAGACGGCGTGTTCGCGGGCGACGCGTTCGACTGGCTGACGCCGTTCAGCCTGCTGACCGGCCTCGGCCTGATCGTGACCTATGCGCTGCTCGGCTGCTGCTGGCTCGTCGCGAAGACCGAAGGCGACCTGCAGCGCCGGCTGCATCGCGTCGTGTGGCCGCTGACCATCGTGCTGCTCGGCTTCATCGCGGTCGTCAGCCTGTGGACGCCGCTGCAGGATCCCGCCATCGCGCAGCGCTGGTTCGACTCGGGGCTGTTCTGGCGCCTGCTGCCGGTGCCGTTCCTGGTCGCCGGGTGCGCGGTGTGGATGCGGCGCGCGGTGCGCGACCGGCACGACATGACGCCGTTCGTGCTCGCGCTGGCGCTCGTGCTGCTCGGCTACGTCGGCCTGCTCGTCACGCTGTTCCCGTATGCGATTCCTCAGACCATGACGATCTGGGAAGCGGCGGCCCCGCGTTCCAGCCAGACCTTCACGCTGGTCGGCGCAGCGGTTATCCTCCCGATCATCATCGCCTACACGACGATGGGTTACTGGGTATTCCGAGGCAAGGTGCGCCATGAAGACCAGCATTACTACCACCACTGATTCCGCCGACCGCCCGCCCGAGGCGCCGCGGCCGCGGATGCGCGGCTGGATGTGGTTCGTCGTGCTGTGGGCGGGCGGCGTGATCGGCGCCGTCACGCTCGGTTATGCGTTCAAGATCTTCATGAACCTTACGCTGTTTGCGGTGAAGTAAGCCTTTCGGCCGGGCGCGATGCCCGGCCTCTCCGTTCGTCACCGGGCGGCAGCCCTCCCCCTCCGTCCCTCCACGCTCCCCTGCGCCGGCGCACGCGCGCCGCTCACCGCTCGCACGACATCGTGCACATCGCCTTGTCCATTTCGCCGAAGAAGGTCTGGTAGTACGCGGGCTCGACGACGGTCTTCGTGCGCGAATCGCCGTTGCTGTCCCACACCGTGCGATCGAACCGCGCGCGCACGATCGCACCGCGCGTGTCCGGCGCCGTGCGGACCGTCACGACGGCGGCCACACGCTCGTGATCCGGCTTCGCGGGCAACCCGCCGATGCGCGCCTTCAGCGCGCCGCGCAGCAGTTGCCGCCACTTCGGGATCAGCGTGTCGCTGCGCCCGCCTTCGATCAGCCCCACGTCCCGATCGACCGTCACCGGCGCGTAGCCCTGCGCGCGCAGCACGCCGGCCACCGCGTCGAGCGCGCGCGCCTGCGAGATGCCCGCATAACGACGGTCGCTCAACATGCGCAGCGTCTGCTGTTCGGTCTCCGTCAGGTCGACCTCGGTCTGGCTCGAGCTGTAGCGCACCAGCGACCCGCCGCTGCCGATCTGGCGCTCGGTGTCCGGCTTCGCCGCGCACCCGGTCAGCGTCGCGAACAACCCGGCACAGGCAAGCGCCAGTGCACCGCGACCGCGCGCCGCCGGCAGCACGGCGCGCCGCGCGCGTCGTTGGCGAAGGCGGTGGCGAATTCCAGTTGATCGGCAATCGGGCGGCGCTATGATCGTCATCGGGGCATTCTCCTGTCGGCGCCATGATAGGGAGGCGCCCCGGCCGCCACAAACGACATTTTTTGACCCACTGTTTAGCTTTTCTTCGCGATCTCACGATGCGCCGATTACCGCCCCTGAACGCGCTGCGCAGCTTCGAAGCCGCCGGCCGCCTGCAGAGCCTTACCCTCGCCGCCGAGGAACTGAACGTGACCCAGAGCGCGATCGCGCAGCAGATCCGCGTACTCGAATCGTTCTTCGGGCAGAAGCTGTTCGAACGCGACGGGCGTTCGCTGCGGCTCACGCCGCGCGCGCGGCATTACCTCGTCGACGTCGCAAGTTGCCTCGGCCGGCTCGCGCAGGCGACCGGGCAGATGTTCGAGCCGGAAGGCGGCCAGCCGGTGCGGATCAATGCATCGGTGTCGTTCGCGCACGGCTGGTTGCTGACGCAACTGGCCGTATTCGAGGCCGCGCATCCGGATATCGACGTGCAGCTCGTCACGACCGCCGACGCCGAACGCGACCAGATCGACGAATCGTGCGACATCGTGATCCGCCGCTATACGCCGGAGTTGCGCCGCAAGGGCTTCGTGTCGCGCCCGCTGCTCGCGACCGTCGCGGTGCCCGTGTGCGCGCCCGGCCATCCGGTGCTCGAACGGGTACGCGCACCGGCGGACCTGCGCAACGCGCCGCTGCTGCACTTCGCGGGCATGCCGCAGGCGTGGCAATACTGGTTCCACCAGGCTGGGTCGGACGTCACCGAGACATTGCGCGGGCCGTTCTATCGCGAGTTCTTCCTGATGGTGAAGGCTGCCGCGAGCGGGCTCGGCGTGTGCCTCGCGCCGCGCGCGGTCGTCAGCGACGACATCGCAAACGGCCGGCTCGTCGCGCTGTTCCCCGAGGTCCACCTCGAAGGGCCGCCGTTTCATTGCCTGTATCGCAACGACGACGATCCGTCGCTGCGCACGTTCGTCGACTGGCTGTTCGCGCGGGCCGAGGAACTGGACGGGCCGCCACCGCAGTAACCGGCGACGGGCGGGCAACGTGGCCCGTTGCCGTTTGCGTCAGCGACGCTCGCGCAGCGCCGCTTCGATCTTGCGATCGGTCTTGTACTGGCTCAGCGCGTACACCGACCAGATCGCGGCCGGCAGCCAGCCGATGATCGTGAGTTGCAGGATCAGGCAGATGACCCCGGCGATCGGGCGGCCGATCGTGAAGAACTGAAACCACGGCAGCAGCAGGGCAAGCAGAAGGCGCATCGAGAATCCCTTTCGATTTCGTTGAAACGAAGCATACGCGGCCAATATGGCGCGTCGTGCGCGTCATTTCAAGCCCCGCGCCGCGAACACGCGCCCCGCTTGCCATGGAACGTGACGGTACGTTGCGCATGCGCCGCCGTGCCGAGACCGCCGGCCGCGCAACGCGCGGCCGTGATCTTCGTCATGCAGAGGATTCCTGCTCATTCGGCCGATGCCGTTCGAACCCATGCATCGCGTCAACCGGAACGCCGACCTACCCCGGACCGCACAGCCAGCGCGCGACCCGCGCGACGAGCGGGTCCGCTTCGTCGAAGCGCTCGACACCCGCCACCTGCGGTGCGTCGCAAATCGCGAACACCGGTTTGCCCCATTGCAGCCCCAGCGCGATTTCGGACAGCGTGCCGAGGCCACCGCCCACCGCGACGAGGCACAGCGACGCACGCGCGATCAGCGCGTTGCGCGTGATGCCGAGCCCGGTCGGCAGCGCAACCGACAGATAGGGATTCGCTTCGCGCGCATCGTCCTCGGGCAGCAGCCCGATCGCGCATCCGCCCGCCGCGTGCGCGCCGCGCGCGGCAGCCTCCATCACGCCCTGCTTGCCGCCGCCGACGATGACGACGCCCGCCCCCGCGAGCCCGTGCGCGATCCGTTCGGCGGCTGCAAGCTGGGCCGCCGTCGCATCGCGCGGCCCGATCACGCCGACCGGCATCCGGTGCCGGGTCGCGCCACGCTGCCGTTGCGCGAGTTGCGCCAGCGCGTCGCGCGCGTCGTTCGACCATTCAATGATGCCGTTGCCGTACAAGTCCTTCCCCCAATGCAAGCACACAGGTGCAGAGCGCCGTCAGCACGATCGACAGCACGGCGGCCTGCGAGAAATCGGTCTGCCCGTCGGACAGCTTCAGGTACATCAGCAGCGGCAGGATGTTGATCTGCGTACCGGCCAGCGCGAGCGCCGTGCCGTACGTGCCGAGCGCGATCGCGGCGACGAGGCACCAGGCCGACGCGATCGACGGCCACAGCTCGCGCCACGCGACGTCGAACCAGGCACGCCACGGCCGCGCACCGAGCGTCAGCGCCGCCTCGAGCGGCCGCCGGTCGAGATTCGCGAGCGCCGGGTAAAGCATCAGCGCGACGCGCGGAATCAGGTAGTACGCGTAGGCGAACGCGAGCCCCGGCATGGTGTAGATCGCGCCGCCGACCACGGCCGGATCGGCGCCGAGCGACGCGAGCAGCATCGTCACAAACCCGGCGCGGCCGAACACGAGGATGAAGCCATACGCGATCACGAGACCGGAGAACGCCAGCGGCACGCCGAGCAGCGCGAGCGACCAGCGGCGCCGCGCCGGCGACTGCGCGGCCAGCACGAACGCGACCGGCACGCCGACCGCGACGGACAACGTGCCGGCGGCGATCGCGAGCGCCACCGAGCGCACGATCGCGTCGGCGACGAGCGGATCGCCGAATACCGCGGCGAACGCATGGCCGCCGCCGTCGAACGCGGCACCGACGAGCGCGGCGAGCGGCAGCGCGAAGCACACCGCGAACAGCGCGGCGGCCGGCACCGCGCCGTAGCGGCGCAGGATGCCGCGCTGCATGGACGAGACCCGCATCGTGCGCCCCTTATTTGCCGAGCGTGGCCTGCGACCAGAGCTGGTCGACCTCGGCCTTGCGCGTCGCGGCCTTCGCGACGTCGAGCGGACGCACCTGCGGTGCGTTCGGCAGCTTCGCGGCGACGTCCTGCGCGACCGGCGTACCGGGCACGGCCGGCCGCACGTAGCCCTGCGCGAACAGCACCTGGCCGACATCGCTCATCACGAGGTTGAGCCACAACTGCGCGGCGGCCGGATTCGGGCCGTTCTTCACGAGGCTCATCGCGTACGGTGCCGACACGCTGCCGTCCTGCGGAATCACGACGTCGGCCGCGTCGCCCATGCCGTCCGTGTACTTGGCCTTGAGGCCGTCGTTCTCATAGCCGATCAGGATCGGAATCTCGCCCTTGACGAACTTCGCGTACGGCGTCGTGCCCTCGACGCGCAACACGTTGCCCGCCTGCTTCAGCTTGCCGAAGAAATCCGCGCCCGGTTTCGGGTTGTCGACGCTGCCGCCGTTCGCATAGGCGGCCGCGAACACCGCGACCTGCCCCTGCCCGGTCGAGCGCGGGTCGAGATAAACGACCGCGTTGCGGTACTCGGGCTTCAGCAGGTCGGACCAGCGCTGCGGCACGTTCTTCACGAGCTTCCGGTTGACGAGGAACGCGATGTTCAGCGAATGCACCGCGAACCAGCGCGCGTCCGGCGCGCGAAACACCGTCGGCAGCTTGTCGAAATTGACCGGCTTGAACGGCACGACGACATCCTTGGCCGTCGCGTCGAGCGCCGATGCGGCGAAGTAGTACGCGGTATCGGCCTGCGGGCGCCGGCGCGACTTGTCGAGCGCGACGACCGTCGCCGCCGAGCCGATGTCGTTGTATGTGATCTCGACCTTCGGGTAGCGCTTGCGGAATTCGGCGAACAGCGATTTCCAGTTTGCCCATTCCGGGCCCGTGTCGAACGATACGACGAGCCCTTCGTCGGCGGCCTTCTCGTACAGCGCGTCCTCGCCGGGGTACAGCGGCGCGGCATGGGCGAGCGCCGGCGCGAGCATCGCGAACGCACCGAGCGCCAGCAGGCGGCGGCGCATGGCATGGAGGAACAGGCGGCGTGCAGACATCGAGATTCTCCGTTGAATGAATGGGGTAACGCGCTTACGCGGCGGGCAGCACGAGCAGATGGCGCGGTTCGATCGACACGCAGCGCGCGGGCAGTTCGCGCCCTTCGCCGAGCAGCGCGTCGGTCGCGCCCGCCGGCATGAAATCGAAGCGCTGCGTCGCGCCGAAATAGCGGACCTCGCCGACCCGGCCGTCGATGCGGTTCGCGGCCTGCTCGGGCGGATCGGGCTGCAGGTGTTCCGGCCGGACCAGCACGTCGACCGTATCGCCCGGCCGGTGCGCGCCCGTATCCGCGCGCAGCATCGCGAAGCGCACGTCGACGGTGCCGTGCGCGAGCACGCGGCCGCGCAGCAACGTCGAATGGCCGACGAAACGGGCGACCTGCGCGGTCGCCGGACGCTCGTATAGTTCGCGCGGGGTGCCGGCCTGCAGCACGCGCCCGCCGTCGACGATCGCCACGCGATCGGCCATGCTGAGTGCCTCGTCCTGGTCGTGCGTGACGAGCAGCGTCGTCGCACCGCACGCACGCTGCAGCGCGCGGATCTCGTCGCGCAACTGGTGCCGAATCCCGGCATCGAGCGCCGCAAGCGGCTCGTCGAGCAGCAGCAGCTTCGGTTCGATCACGAGCGCGCGGGCCAGCGCGACGCGCTGCTGCTGGCCACCGGACAGCATCGCCGTGCCGCGCTCGGCCTGCGCCGCGAGGCCGACACGTTCGAGCATCTCGAGCGCACGGCGCCGCCGCGGCGCTGCCGCCACGCCGCGCATCTTCAGCCCGTAGCCGACGTTGTCGACGACCGACAGGTTCGGGAACAGCGCGTAGTGCTGAAACACCATGCCGACCTCGCGCCGCCACACCGGCACGCCGGCCATGTCGCCGCCGCCGATCGCGATGCGGCCGGCGTACCCGTCGAGCAACCCGGCGGCAAGACGCAGCAGCGTCGATTTGCCGGAGCCGCTGCGGCCCATCACCGCGAGCAGTTCGCCCTGGGTCGCGGACAGCGTGACCGCGTCGACGCCGTGACGGGCGCCCGGATACTGGAAGCTGACGTTTTCGAAATCGAGGCTCATGATGGTTTCACTTCAGGCGTTGCACGGTGCAGACGGACACAAGCGTCGCGAGCACGGCGAGGACGAGCAGCACGACGGTCGCCGCGCACGCCATCCCCGACGCGCCGTAGAACGCCTGCAGCAGCACGATCGGATAGTTGCGATAGCGGAAGCCCGCGATCAGGTTCGAGATCTGGAATTCGCCGATCGACAGCGCGGCGACCATCACGAGCCCGGAAAACAGGCTGTGCCGCAGGTTCGGCAGCACGATCGTGAAGAACTGGCGCAGCGGCGTCGCGCCGAGCGTCGCCGCGCACGCCTCGAGACGCTCGAGGCCGAGATGGCGCAGGTCGCTCAGCAGCGTTTGCAGCAGATAAGGCAACGTCAGCACCGCGTGGGCCGCGATCATCAGCGGCAGCGTGCCGAGCCACGGCAGCGTGTCGCCGCTGAAGATCGCGATGTAGCCGAAGCCGAGCGTCAGCGCCGGCACCGCGATCGGCATCAGCATCACGACGCGCGCCGCGAAGCCGCGGCCCGCCACCGCACGATGATGCAGCGCATACGCGAGCGGCAATCCCAGCGCGGCATTGATCGCACAGCACGCGAGCGCGACCACGAGGCTCACGCCGAATGCCCGCGTGAAGCTGCGGTTCGCCGCGAGATCCGCGAACCAGTGCGACGTGATGCCGGTCGGCAGCAGCGTGTTCGTCCACGACCCGCCGACCGAGCCGATCAGCAGCAGCGCGATCGGCAGCGCGAGGTACAGCGCGAAGGCCGCGACGAATGCGTGCAACAGCAGGCGTCCCGCCAGCGCGCGCGGCCGTTTGTTACGACGAATCGGAACACCTGCAGCTGCGGCAGGCGCGGTTGACGGATGCATGGACGGGCTCGCTGACGGAAACGGAACGGGCCGCGCAAGGTCCGCCGGACGTGACCGGCGGACCTTGTCGTGACAGGCGCAGTGTGCGGACGCGACATGGCATCGTCATGAAAAAAACGTACAACGCCCGCATCGATCTGTGCGCGCAAGGAATAGTTCGCCATGAAGCACCTGTTTCCGAACGTCGCGGAACTGCACGCGTTCGCGACTTCCGTGAAGTACCTGAACTTCTCGTATGCGGCCCGCGAGCTGGGGCTGACGCCGAGCGCGGTCAGCCGGCAGATCGCGAACCTCGAGGCGCTGTTCGGCGTCAAGCTGTTCGTGCGCGAAGGGCGCAATCTCGCGCTGACACGGGCCGGACAGGTCTATCACGCGCGCGTGATCGGTCCGTTGCGCGAGATCGGCAACGCGTCGATCGAACTGCTGAGCGCGCGCGAGAACAGCGACCTGCTGACGATCGCGAGCGTGCCGACCTTCACGACGAAATGGCTGGTGCCGCGGCTCGCGCGTTTCCTCGCCGACGCACCGGGCGTCACATTGAGCTTTCGCCGCCATCTGGCGCATGGCGACGTGTTTCCGTTCGGGCTCGACGCGGCGATCCGTTATGGCGACGGTGCATGGGAAGGCGTCCGGTGCGATTACCTGGACGGCCGCACGTTCGTGCCGGTCTGCTCCCGCGAATTCGCGGCACGGCATGCGCTGCGCGCGCCCGCCGACGCGGTGTCCGCGCCGCGGCTCGTGCACGAGCAGGCGGAGATCGCGTGGTCGATGTGGGCGGAGCGCCATCGCGCGGCCCACATGAACGCGCTGGCGGGGCCGCGCTTCGAACAGTATTCGGTGCTGATCCAGGCCGCGCAGGCCGGGCTCGGGCTCGCGCTCGTGCCGCGCTTCCTGATCGCCGACAATCTCGCGGCCGGCACGCTCGTCGAACCGTTCGACGCGCCCGTCGACGTCGACGCGCAGGGGCACTACCTGTGTTACGCGCCGGAACGCCTGGAGACGAGCGCCGCGTTGCGGCGCTTCAGGGAATGGATGCTCGGCGAGTGCGCGAGCACGTGAGCACGTGAGCGCCGGCACAGCCGGCATCGTCATGCCCAAAAAAACGCGGCGCCGCCGGCCATCGGCCGAACGACGCCGCGCGTCCGGTGCCGGAAGTCGCCCGAAGGCGGCCGCCGGCACGCTCCATCAGCGCCCGATACCGAGCCCCGGCAGCACGCGCGTGTTCTCGGCCACGACCGCATGCAGCAGACGCGGTTCAGCACCGAGCAACTCGAGGATCGTCGGCGCGACCTGCTTCGTGCCGACCAGATCGTTCACGGTACGCGCGCGATGGATGCCCGGGTACGACACGAGCAGGCCGAGGTGGCTGTCGTCCGGTGCGTTGCCGCCGTGCTCCTCGTCCTTCTTCGTGCTCGACGTATAGATCACGCCCGGATTCGGCTGGACGATGATGTCCGGCGTGCGGCCGTTGGCCGGATCGCCGAAGCGGTCGGCGAGCGCCGCGCCGTACAGGATGTACGCCTGCGAGCCGTCCGCGCAGATCCCCGGCGCATTGCAGCTCAGGTTCGCCTTCAGCGTCTGCACGACGGCTGTGCGCTGGTTGCGGTCGCGCAGCCAGATCAGGCCGACGTCGTCGGTCTGCACGAAGCCCGTGCCGACCAGGCCCGAACCGTCGTTCAGGTTGCCCGTCGTCGTGTTGTTCTGGCCGAAGTTGCCGTTCGGGTCGAGGTAGTTGTTCGCTTCGAGCAGCTTCGTCAGCGTGTCGCCGTTCTTCACGAGCTTCGTGTGATCGGTCGGCGACTGGCCGTGCTTCGACGTGACGATCACGGCCGTCGACGAATACAGGTTGGCCTGCTTCAGCGCCGCGACGATATGGCCGATCGAGTTGTCGACGTACGTGATCGCATTCGCGACCTGCCCGCTCGGCGTGAAGTTCGCGTCGAGATAACCGCCGCCCGTCGCGACCGTCGCCTTCTGCGCGACGCTGAGCGTCTGGAAGTCGGCGCCGAACAGCGTCGGCACCGGCGCGCTCTTCGTGCCCGTCGAATCGCGGCCTTCGATCTGGTTGATCAGCGCCTGCACATGGAGGTTGTCGAAACGCGCGGTATGCGAGTAGACGTCCGTGTAGTTCGTGCCCGTCGCCGGGTCGATCGAGTTGATCTCGGTACGCGCGAGATCGTCGACGCCGGTGCCCGACGGCCCGTTCAGCCAGTCGTAGCCCCACGCGTGCTTGTCGGCCCACGCCGTATGCGCATTCGGGATCCCCGCCTTCACGGCCTCGAACACCGTGTTGGTCTTCACGTAGTTGTGCGGGTAGACCGGCACGCACTGGCCGCCCACGCGCGCATGCGGGATCGCCTGCGGGTTGAATGCGCCGCCGCCGTTCAGGTGGATCAGCGCGCCGCCGTTCTGGGCGTCGATGCCCGTGGTTTCGTCGAACACGACGTTCCAGCCCTGCTTGCCCGAACACGTCGTGTCGCTCGGCGCATACAGGTTGCGGTCATACGACACGTCGTAGAACAAGCCGGCCGTCTTCGGCGAGCCGCCCGTCACGAGCGCCGCGAGGCCCGGGAACGAATCCGACAGGCCGGGCGTGTACGCATTCGTGTACGTCACGCCGTGCTGCGCGAGCACCGCGATGTTCGGACACGTGTTCGCGCCGATGCAGCGCGCGAGATCCTGCTCGTGCAGACCGTCGACGCTGATCAGCAGCACGTGCTTCACGACGCGGCTCGCGTGGCCACGGTCCTCGCCCTGACTGTCGCCGTCCTGCTGCGCCGCGTGCGCACCCATGCTGGCGAGCGCCAGCGCGCCCGCCACCACCACGGCCATCTTCCGCTGCTTACCGAAAAACGAAATCATCACCCCACCTCATCGATTGATGTTGAACTGCGTGACTTGCCATCAGGCGCGCAAAATATCGCCGGATCGTGCGGCGGTCGGATGAAGCGGGGCTTTCTGTTCTCTGTCAAACGTAACCAATCGCAAGTGACATGAAGCCGTCGCAATGCGTTGGTGCGCCGGGCATCGGCACGCGCCCGGAATTTTTTTCGGCTTGGCCCGCGACTATTGGCGTGTGATAAAGGGTTTTCCCTGACCCGGAGCACGAGTATGTCGACCCTGGAAGCTCTCCGGTTCGTGCTGGACGATGCACGCACCCCCGAAATCATTCGCCATCACGTCGTCGACGCGCTGCAGTACGCGCTGCGCAATTACGGACAGGTGTTCACGGCGAAGGAAGTCGAATGGCTGACGCACTGGGATGACGCGCGTCTGCCGCTGGCCGCGAAGAAGGAACTGGACAAGCGCGAGCCGGCGATCGCCGCGCGCTGAAAAAAAGCCGCCGCGCCCGGCAGGTGCGGGCGCGGCGGCAGCAGATGAAACGACGCGTTACTGGAGCCCGAAGTCGACGCGGGTCGTCGCGCCCTTGTCCTCGATGCCCTTCGCATCGAGCTTCGGTGCGACGACGAACACACGGCTCGAATCGATCTTGCCGTCGAGGTACTGGCGCACGGACTCGGCGCGCTGCTGCGCGAGCGCGCGCAGCGCGTTGTCGTCGGCCGGCGCGTGATCGGCCAGCGCCTGCTTCATGTCCGCATCGGGCAGCGTCTTCTGCAGGCCGACCAGGTTGCGCGGCTTCTTGAAGTCCGCGGCCTTGTATGCGCGCGTCAGGTACTTGCTGTATTCGGCCGGCTCGACCTTCACCGACATCGGATCGATGCTCTCGCCCTGGCCGACCACGTCCTTCAGCTTCTGCTGGCGCACCAGCCGGTCGACGTACGCGTCGCGCAGCCCCGGCGTGTCCTTCGCCGGATCGACGCGGCCGATCAGGTCGAGGCGGATCGACGGCTTCTCGGTCAGCATCTTCACGACGGTGTCGAGCTTCTTCTGCTGCGTGTCGGTCAGCGCGTAGGTACCCGGCGCGAACTCGACGTAGCCGAGATCCTCGCCGCCGCCGCCGAACGCGTTCGCGAGCAGCGTGAACGGCGACGTGACGGCCTTCGCGATCAGGTTCAGCACCGCATGCCAGATCAGCCCGCCGACGCTGAACTCCGGATTCGCCAGCGAACCCGACACCGGCAGGTTCACGTCGATCTGGCCGCGCGTGTTCTTCAGCAGCGAGATCGCGAGCTTCACCGGCAGCTTCGTCGCCGTATCGTTCTCGACGCGATCGCCGAACGTGAGCTGGTCGATGAAGATGTGGTTGTTCGCCTGCAGTTGGTCGTTCACAAGCTGGTAGTGCAGATCGACGTTGAGCTTGCCCTTCGTGATCGGATAACCCGCGTACTTCGCCGAATACGGCGTCAGGTTGGTCAGCTCGATGTCGTGCGCGGTCGCCGTGAGGTCGAGCGCCGGCTTCTCGATCAGCGGGTTCACCGAGCCCTTGATCGAGATCGGCCCGTTGCCCGACAGGTTCGCGGCGACGTCGACCGGCGCGGACGTCGTCGAATCCGTGCCGAACGCGCCGATCGTGCCCGTGATCGCGACGAGGTTCGCCGTGTAGTTCGGCTTGATGAAGTTGTCGGTGTACGTGACGCGGCCGTTCTGCAGCAGCAGCTCGCCGAAATGCATCCGCACCGGGTTCTGCGGCGGCGTCGCGGCCTTCACGACCACCGTCGCGGACGCGGCCGACGCGGGCTGCGCCACCGCCGGCGCCGACGCGGCCTGCGGCGACAGCGGCACCGGTTCGCCCTTGCTCGCGTCGCGCGTGAGCGACTGCGCGGGGCCCGTCTCCTTCGCGACGACGTCCTTCAGGTTCAGGCGCCCCTGCGCGTCGAGCAGCACGCGGCCGTAGAAGTTCGAGAACGTCACACGCGCGGCGTCGACGTCGGTGCCCTTCTCGTCGTAGTTCGCCTTCAGGTTCGTCAGCGCGAGCGAGCGCCAGCCCGCGAACGGGTCGGAGGTCGCCTTGTCGAGCATCCGCACGTCGACCAGCGCGACGTCGCCGCGATAGGTCGCGCGCGGCGCGTCCTTCACCTGCGCGAACGTCAGGTTGCCCTGTGCGTTGAGCAGCGCGCTCGCGATGGTCGCGTTCAGCGCGCTGCCGAAGTACGGTTCGAACGCGGCCGCGTCGAGACGGTTGCCGTTGATCTTCAGGCCGAGCTTCAGCGGCTGCGCGGTCACGTCGCCCGTCACGTTCAGCGAGCCCTTGCGGTTCAGCGTCGCCTTCAGCTGCACGGGCAGCGGCTTCGTCATGTCGTCGCTGAGCTTCTGCACCGACAGCTCCAGCGGCTTGATCGCCAGCTTCACCGGGCGCGGCGTCGACAGGTCGGTGAAGTTCGCGGACGAATCCTTCACGTTCAGCGCGTCGATCCGGTAGTGCCACGACGGCGCGGCCACCGCGGCCTTGTGCGCGACCGTGCGCTTGGGCACCGACGCCTGCGCCGGCCCGGCCAGCGCCGCGAGGTCGATGTTGCCGTCCTTCAGGCGCTTCACGTCGAGCGCGAGCCCGCTCGCATCGACGCTCGCGATCTCCGCGGTGCGCGTGGCGACGTCGATCTTCGCGATCTTCGCGCTCGCGTCGGGCAGCACGATCGCGGGCGTCTTGCTATCGGGCGTCGCGATCTTCAGCGATTTCAGGCTCACCGTGCTGTCGGCGACCTGCGCTTCGAGCGGCGTCTTGCCCCAGTCAGTCTTCGCGTTGATCGTCGCGCCGAGCGTGCCGTCGAGCACGCGCGCGCGGGTCGCTTCGCCGAGGTACGGCTGCAATGCCGGCAGCGCGAGCGCGTCGATCGTCAGCTTCGTGTCGGCCTGCTTCTCCGCGAGCGTGAACGCGCCCTCCGCCCGCACGTCGCCGCCGCGCGACAGCGACGTCGACAGCGTATATTTAGCGGGCGTCTTGCCCTGCAGCGAGAAACCGTCGAGCGTCGCGGCGAGCTTCGTCAGCGACACCGCGTTCGGTGTGGCCGGCACGTGGTCGTCGACGTTGATCGTGCCGCCGTCGATCGCGAAATGACGGATCGTCAGGTCGAGCGGCGGCGCTTCCTTCGCATCGGCCTCGGCCTTCGCGCCGCTCGCGGCGTCGGCGGAGGACGCCGCCGCGCCCGATGCCGCCGGCTTGCCCTCGGCGGCCTTCGGTGCGGCGGCCGGCTGCGCGGCGAGCTTCTCGACGTTCAGCACGCCTTGCTTGTCGCGCGACAGGTCGACGACGGGCTGGTCGATCCGGATCTCGTCGAAATGCAGCGCATTGCGCAGCGGCTCGAGGCTGGTCGCCGCGACGTGCACGCCGCGCGCGGCGAACAGCGGCTCGGACGCCGGGCTCGTCACCTTCGCGTCGTTCAGGTCGACGGTGCCCGACACGCGCAGCGCGGGCGTTTCGCCGTTCATCGCGAAGTTGAGCGTGAGGTTGCTGCTCAGCAAGCCGCTCGCCACGGCCACCGGCAGCTTGGTCGGCGCATACGAGATCAGCTTCGGCACGTCGAGCCGGTCGAATTTCAGCGCGATTTCCGATTCACGCGACTGCGCGAACGGCTTGGTCTTGCCGTCGATCGCGATCGGGCTGCCGTCGAAACGCATGCGCAGCGTCGGCTGGACGAAGATGTCGGTCTTCGACGCCAGCGTCGCGATATACGGGATGCCGAGCATCCAGTTGTCGACGACGTGCTTTTCGTTCAGCAGGCGGTCGTCGAAATCGATCCGGCCGTCGTTGACCTGGATGTTCGACACCGAGAATTGCGTCGGCTTGCTCGCCGGCTTGGACGGCGTGGAGAACTTCTCGATCAGGTCGGTGAAGTTGAAGCGCTGCGCATCGTAGCGGACGATGTGAAAGCGCGGCGAATCGAGCAGGATTTCGTTGACGATCGGCGCGCCGCGGAACAGCGACGACCACGACGGCCTCACGACGAGCTTGCCGATGTCGATAAAGTTGCCCTGGCCGCCGCGCTCGCCGACGTGAATGCCGTCGGCTTCGAGATTCAGCGTGTAAGGGTTCAGCGCGATGCGCTGGATCGTGGCCGGCCGGTCGAGCTGTTGGCTCAGTTGCTGTTCAGCGATATGGCGGATCAGCGGCGGCGCCGCGAAGAACCCGAGCAGTCCGAACAAAACGAGGAAGATCAGCACGCCGATGCCGATACGCCGGGTCCGGCGCGAGCGTGCAACGCCGCCGAGGGCATGGAGGGTCGAGGATACGGTTTTTTTGTCTGCGCTTGCCATGCTTGAATGCCTCGGGAACGGATGCCGGGCCGCACCGGAGAACCGGGCGGCCATGCACGCTATCCCGAAAGTATAGGCTCAGGAGGTGACGGTACGGAATCGGGGCGCCACCGCGCCCGCCGGTCGGACAACGGCGGCGGTCATCCGTTCATTTCCGGACGACGACGGGCGGCATCCACGACCCGTCGCTCGCCTGAGGCTTCGGCGCGTACAGGCGCAACGCGAGCGCGAAATCGGTGCGCGGCGCCGGCAGCCAGTTGGCCGCATTCGTGCCGCTAGGCGACGCCGACACGACGATGTCGATCGAGCCGTCGTGGTTGCGGCGCAGCCGGTCGCGATCGCCGAGCGAGCGGCGTGCTGCTCCGACGTCGGGCAGTGCGCCGTTCGTCGTGTAGGGCGTGAGCGTCCAGAACGCGCGCACCGGCGGCAGCGCACCCGGCGCGAAATGCAGCACGTAGCGGTTCGCGCCGTTCAGCGCATGGCCGTCGCTGTCGACGCGCACGACCGCGAGCGTCTCGTCGTCGCGCGTCGCGGTGCCGAACTGCGTGTAGGCCGCGTAAGCGCGCAGCGCGTAGTCCTGGCCGTACTTGCCGGCCGCGTCGCCGATCCAGCTCCAGCCGTTCGCGTTCAGCAGGTTCGACGGCGGCGCCGCGAGCCGCGCGCGCGCCTCGGCCACGCCGGCCGTCGCGGCCGTCAGGCGGTCGCCCGTCCACAGCACCGGGTAGCCGGCCGACACGCCGATGTCGCCGAGCAGTTCCTGCGCGTGCGCGTCGTCGGCCAGCGCCGGGTTGTCCTGCAGCGCCTGCGCGAAGCGTGCGAAGAACGCCTTCGGGTCGAGCGCGGCCACCTGCTCGGCCGGCGTGCCGCCGCTCAGCGCTTCGGACGGCGCACTGCCCGCATGGACCGCGACCGACGCGCCGCGCGCGGCGCCCGTGTAAACGGACAGCGGCACCACGCGGATCGCGCGCTGCAATTTCTTCACGTTCGTGAGGTCGCGCCCGCCGCTCGTCTGCAGCCGCACTTCGAGCCACGCATTGGCCGACGGCACGTCCACACGCAACGCGCCCTTCGGCAGCGTGCCCTGCCAGTCCTTCGCCGCGAAGGCAATCGTTTGCGATCGCGCGCCGCCGCGAGCACCGCGTGCGGCCACGCTCGACGACGACCACAGCACGTTCGTCCACATGTCGAGCGCACGTGCGTCCCAGTAGCGGCCGCGCGTGTCCGGCAGCGTGACGATCACGGGTTCGGCGGCGACGTCGAGCCAGCCGGTCGAGTCGAGCGTGTCGACGCCCGGCAGCGGCGGATTGACCGCGCCGACGGGCGGCAGCGCCTGCGCGTGGCGCAGCGTGTTGAGCGGCGCCTGCCCCGGTTGCGCGCCGTCGCCGCCCGTCGCCGCTTCCTTCGCGACGTCCATCAGCACGAGCGGATACGCATAGACATAGGAGTCGGCGACTTCCGTGCGCATCCAGCCGGTTTTCCGCTGGATTGCATCCGGTTGCGACGCGCACCCCGCGAGCAACGCCGCCATGGCGAGCGACGCGCACGCGCGCCGCAGAGAAACTGCTTCCTGCTGGTTTTCAATCATCGATTACTGGCCGAATATCGTTCTTTTCAGTCAACGCCTTGTTCGTCTCGCGAACGGCGAAAGCAAGGCACCCCAGCCTGCCCGGATCGCCGTTTCGCTACGATGGGCGCTGATGTCAGGCCGGTATCATAGCGCCTCGGGGCAATCCCTAATATGCCGAATAGCGGGGTGAACGCTGGCCGCACTGTCGACGAATTCGAAATAGTTCGCGAGATTCGTCACAAAATCGGAGATATCGGAACGACACGCGCATGCGCCGAAACAATCGCGGGTGGAAGGGGCGAATTCCGGATTGACGAATGGTGTCAATATTGACACCATTCGGTATGGCTAGCGTATCGAAGATCCTCGAACGGATGAGGCGCGAGCCCGCGAATGTGCGATTCAACGATCTGTTCAAGGTCTGCGAGACCCACTTCGGAGCGGCCCGCCAATCCGGTTCGAGCCACGCTATTTTCAAGACACCGTGGCAAGGCGATCCTCGAGTGAATATCCAGAATGATCGCGGGAAAGCAAAGGCCTATCAGGTGCGGCAGGTTCTCGACGCGATCGATCGACTGAAGGAACAGCAATCATGACCCAAGACCACTTTACGTACCGCGTAACGTGGTCCCCGGAAGACGGGGAGCACGTCGGCCTGTGCGCGGAATTCCCGTCTCTTTCGTGGCTCGACGAAACGCCGGAAGGCGCGCTGGCCGGCATTCGCCGGCTCGTCGCCGATGTCGTGCGCGACATGGCCGCGAACGGGGAGAAGGTACCCGAGCCGATCGCCGACCGGACCTACAGCGGCGAATTCAAGGTTCGCATCCCACCGCAGGCGCACCGCGCGCTGGTGATCCAGGCCGCCGAGCAAGGCGTCAGCCTGAATCGCCTCGCGAGCGCCAAGCTCTGCGCCTGAACGCGTAGTCGAGCGCAAAAACACGACCCGCCCGGCGCTCCGTCTGGAAGCCGGGCGTCTGCTTTTTCCGCGTTGTGACAACCTGTGTGCTTCAACAGCGTGATCGCCGCTTGACCTTACCATCATGGGAATGTTGATACTGGATTCATTCGCGGCACGAACCGCGCTTTTGGGGAATCCGACATGACTGAACCACTTGCCTCCGCAGCGCTGCAAACGATCGAACTGAGCGTCGACGGCATGCATTGCGGCGGCTGTACGGGCCGCGTGCAGCGCGCGCTGGCGGCCGTGCCGGGCGTCGTCGAGGCGACGGTCGATCTCGATGCACACGCGGCAACGGTGACCGCGCAGGAAACGGTCGAGCCCGGCCAGCTCGTCGACGCGGTCGGCGCGGCCGGGTACCGTGCGGCCGTGCGTGACGCGGCGGTCGAGGCCGTCGCGATCCCGCATGCGTTGCTCGACGCAGCGGCGCCCGTCGCGGTGCCGGCGCTTCCCGCAGCCGGTGCCACGATCGAACTCGACATCGACGGGATGACCTGTGCGTCCTGCGTGTCGCGCGTCGAAAAGGCACTCGCGAAGGTGCCGGGCGTCACGCGCGCGTCGGTCAACCTGGCAACCGAACGGGCCACGATCGACGCCACGGCTGACGTTTCCGCATCTCAACTGGCGGACGCCGTGAAACAGGCCGGCTATGGCGCGACGCCAACTACGCCGGATACGACCATCGCGGCCACCTTGCCTGCTGCCTCGATCGAACTCGACATCGACGGTATGACCTGTGCGTCGTGCGTGTCGCGCGTTGAGAAGGCGCTCGCTAAGGTGCCGGGCGTCACGCGCGCGTCGGTCAACCTGGCAACCGAACGGGCCACGATCGACGCCGCAGCCGAAGTTTCCGCCGCGCAACTCGCCGACGCCGTCAAGCAAGCCGGCTATGGCGCGACGCCGGTCGCCGTCGCCGCCACCCCACCCGCAACATCCACCGCCTCCGCCGATCTCGAACTCGACATCGGCGGCATGACCTGCGCGTCCTGCGCCGGCCGCGTCGAAAAAGCGCTGGCCGCCGTGCCGGGCGTCGCGCGCGCGTCGGTCAATCTCGCGACCGAGCGCGCGTCGGTGCACGGCGCCGGCGCACTCGACGCCGCCACGCTGATCGCGGCGGTCACGACGGCCGGCTACCGTGCGTCGCTCTCAGCCGCGCCCGCGGCCGGTGCCGACGCGCAACCGGCCAGCCCCGCGCAGGACCCCGATGCCCGCAAGCGCCGCGAAGCGGTTCGCGAACGCAACCTCGTGATCTGGTCCGCCGTGCTGAGCGCGCCGCTCGTCGCGCCGATGCTCGTCGCGCCGTTCGGCTTCGACCTGATGCTGCCCGGCTGGCTCCAGCTCGTGCTCGCGTCGATCGTCCAGTTCGGCTTCGGCGCGCGCTTCTACCGCGCGGCCTGGCATGCGGTGAAGGCGCGCGCCGGCAACATGGACCTGCTCGTCGCGCTCGGCACGTCGGCCGCGTACGGGCTGAGCGTGTGGATGCTGCTGCGCGATCCCGCGCATCCCGGCCACCTGTATTTCGAGGCGTCGGCCGTCATCGTCACGCTCGTGCGCTTCGGCAAATGGCTCGAATCGCGCGCGAAGCGCCAGACCACCGACGCGATCCGCGCGCTGAATGCGCTGCGTCCCGACCGTGCGCGCGTCGTCGAGCACGGCGTCGAACGCGACGTGCCGCTGTCGCAGGTGCGCGTCGGCACGAAGGTCGGCATCCGCCCCGGCGAGCGCGTGCCCGTCGACGGCCGGATCGTGTCGGGCCGCTCGCATATCGACGAATCGCTGATCACCGGCGAAAGCCTGCCGGTGCCGAAGGACGGCGGCGATCCCGTCACGGCCGGCTCGATCAACGGCGAAGGCGCGCTGGTCGTCGAAACCACCGCGATCGGTGCGGAGACGACGCTCGCACGCATCATCCGCCTCGTCGAATCCGCGCAGGCCGAGAAGGCGCCGATCCAGCGGCTCGTCGATCGCGTCAGCGAAGTGTTCGTGCCGGCGATCCTCGGCATCGCGCTGCTGACGCTGGTCGGCTGGCTGATTGCCGGTGCCGGCATGGAAACCGCGATCCTCAATGCGGTCGCGGTGCTCGTCATCGCGTGCCCGTGCGCGCTCGGCCTCGCGACGCCCGCCGCGATCATGGCCGGCACGGGCGTCGCGGCGCGGCACGGCGTGCTGATCAAGGATGCACAGGCGCTCGAACTCGCGCAGCGCGCGACCGTGATCGCATTCGACAAGACCGGCACGCTGACCGAAGGCAAGCCGTCCATGACGGCGTTCGAGGCCGTCGGCATGCCGCGCGACGAAGCGCTCGCGCTCGCGGCGGCGGTGCAGCGTCAGAGTGACCATCCGCTCGCACGTGCGGTGGTCGCCGCACACGATGCGGACGTTGCCGCGCGCGGTAACACGGCGCCGGCGGCCGCTGCGGTCGCTGCAGCCGATGCCCGCGCGGTAGCCGGGCGCGGCGTGGAAGCGCGCGTCGGCGCGCAGTTGCTCGCGCTCGGCAGCACGCGCTGGCGCGACGAGCTCGGCATCGCGGTGCCGCCCGCACTCGACGCACGCGCGGCCGAACTCGAGCGCGCGGGCAACACGATCTCGTGGCTGATGCGCGCCGACGCGCCGCGCGCGTTGCTCGCGCTGATCGCGTTCGGCGACACCGTGAAGCCCGGCGCTCGTGACGCGATCGCGGCGCTGTCGGCGCGCGGCGTCGCAAGCGTGCTCGTGACGGGCGACAACCGCGGCAGCGCGGCGGCCGTCGCGGCGTCGCTCGGCATCGGAGAGGTGCATGCTCAGGTGTTGCCCGACGACAAGGCACGCGTCGTCGCCGAACTGAAGCGCACGCACGGCGGGATCGTCGCGATGGTCGGCGACGGGATCAACGATGCGCCCGCGCTCGCCGCGGCCGATGTCGGCATCGCGATGGCGACCGGCACGGACGTCGCGATGCACACGGCCGGCATCACGCTGATGCGCGGCGATCCGGCGCTCGTCGCCGACGCGATCGACATCTCCCGGCGCACGTACCGGAAGATCCAGCAGAACCTGTTCTGGGCGTTCGTCTACAACCTGGTGGGTGTGCCGCTCGCGGCGCTCGGCTGGCTGAACCCGGTGATCGCGGGTGCGGCGATGGCGTTTTCCAGCGTCAGCGTCGTGACCAATGCGCTGCTGCTGCGGAGATGGAAAGGCCGCGCGCGCTGACGCGGCCGGCAGTGATGGCCGAGCGGCCTAACGGCCGTTCGGCGCTCAGCGAACAGGAAGGATCGGAAGGATTGCCGGCGTTGGCGGCAGCGGCGTGCCGAATCGCCGGCACATCGCAACGCAGATGGATTCAGCCCGGAATAACCGGCTTGATCAACGTCGTCGTGATCGGCGCAAAGCCGCACGCGCGATACAGCGCACGGGCCGCCGCGTTGTGATTGAACACCGACAGCCCGATCTCGGTGACGCCGTACCGGCGCGCCTCGGCGTCGAGCGCATCGAGCGTACGCGTGGCCCATCCCTGGCGGCGTCGGGACGGGACGATGTCGAGGTCATAGATGAACAGCGTGCGGTTCGGTCCTTCGGGCACGATCGCGTACCAGAGGTCGCCCACCGCGTCGCCGCTGGCACCGTCGATCAGCACGACGAGTGTCTGGCCGGATGTCCGCAGGCCGTCCGGCAGCAGCGTGTCGAAACAGGCGCGCGCACGATCGGCGGCGTCTTCGACAGCATTTTGTCCGGATGAAACAAGATCGCTCGCGTAGCCGTCGATGGCTCGCGTGCGGTACGCGTGGAATTCGCCGGCTGTCATCGGCCGCATCTGCAGCATGGCCCGGTCACCGTGAGGGAAATCGAACTTCCAGTGTAGCGGGACGGTCGCGCCGGCGCGCGATGCAGCGGCGGAAAACGGGCAGGCAGGTGCGGCGGGCGCCGCGCCGAATCAGCGAATCAGCGAATCAGCGAATCAGCGAATCAGCGAATCAGCGAATCAGCGACGATACAGGACGATCGGCACGAGATGCGCACGGCGCACGCGCTCGGCTTCGGCGCGACGTGCAGCGTACGAGTAGTCGGCGTCGAGCGGGAGGTGCGGCGACACGAACAGGTCGTCGATCTTTTGCAGCAGGGCGAAGATGAAGCTCATGTGAGACTCCTGACAGATGTTTCTAGGGTTTTCCCTTAGACAGACTCCATTCTAAGGGTTTTCCCTAAATTCTGCCAGTGCACCGCATCAGTTTGCCGCACGCGTGTTGTCGCCAGTCGCGGGCACGGAACGACGATCCTTGCCCCGCCTGGCTTTCAGGATAGGGTCGGAACGATCAACGAGTGCGGCGGGCGCGCTTGGCCACGGCCGCCTCGCGGTTCGCACTGCGCTGAAGCCGGTCGACCTGCGACAGCAGCGCCTCGTGGTGCTCCTCGAGCGTCATCAGCGTCGCCTGCTGCGTCGACAGATCGGCCGCGAGGCGATCGATCCGCTGTTGCTTGGCTGCCGCGTCCTGCTTCAGGTGCGCGATCTGCCGCGTTTGCAGCATCAGCGCGACGAGCCCCGCCAGCACGACGACGGCCAGCGCCAGCAGCAGGCGGTTGACGCGGCGCATCTCGCGATCGGCCGCGCGCGTCAGACCGTCCACGTCGGACTGCAGCACGGCGAGCCGGTCGGTCAGCGGGCGCAGGTGCGTGTCCGGATCGAAGGCCGGCACGGCCGGTTGCGCGCGTTCCGCCGACGGCTTGGTCACGAAGGACGCGGCGGAAGCGACTGGCTGTGCGACGGCCGACAGTGACGCGTCGGCAGGGGCAGCGTCACGGGGGGGCGCGGTGTTCGCGGTGTTCGCGGGGTTCGCCGCCTCGACCGGCTGTACCGGCGTCTGCGGCTCGACCGTCGAAACAGCATCCGGCGTCGGGTTCGATCCGGCCGCTTCCAGCGGCGTGTCGACGCTCGCCGCAACCGACACGGATCGCACCGCCGTCGCTTCGCTCGCACTAACAGCCGCCCGGCGTTTGCCGCCCGACGACGAGCGGCGCTCCTTCACGGCGTCGCCGGAAGATCGCCCTTCGCGAGACTTGACGGCCGCGGCTTCGACAACAGGCTTCGCGACTTCGCCATCGACCGCTTGCGGTTCGGACGTCTTCGCCGATGCGGCGTCGGCCGCTTGCCGCTCGGTTGCCGACACCGTAGCGCCATCGACCGCAGGCACATCGGCTAGCTTGATTGCGGCACCATCGGCAGCGGGCACATCGCCGGCGTCCGAGGCATCACCGCCTTCAGGCACCGAAACGCCGTCGGCTGCCACCGCGACATCCGGCTTCACCGCGCTCTCAGCTTCCGCCTGCCCCACCGCACTCGCGGCCTCCGGCGCACTGAACCCGTCCAGCGCCGCCTGCCGCCCCGCGGCCACGTCATCGGCGACACCCGCCGCCGTCTCGGCTTCCGCAACCGCTTCGTCGCGCGCGGCGGCCGGCATACGCTCACCCGGCTCAAGCACCGGATCGCCGAACAGGTCGAACGTCCGCTCGTCCCGCGACGCATCGCCGGCCGGCGCGCTACCGGACCGCGCCGTCGCCCTCGCGGACGTACTGCCCGCGGCAGCAGCCGAGCGCTGGCGGGCACGGGTCGACGAACGGTTGGAACGGGAAGGGGAGCGAGGCGTGGAAACGAATTCGGTCACGTCTGCGAAATCATCGTCCGAGAACATCAATCGATAGCCCAATTATCTTCAAACAAATCAATTATTTGCATAACAAATTCGCCCACTATGCGCTCACGCCATCCAGCGCTATCCGTTGATTCCCGATGGGCTGCATGATGGGCTGAAAAGCGATGCTAACCGACAAACAAGCCAAAACGCTCAAACCAGCCGACAAACCCGTCTTCGACGGGAAAGTGACTGGACGGCGGCCAACCCCGACCAGGTCTTCGCCCAGTGCGTGCGCGATCTGGTCGATATCGCTATCACTACCTTCGGAACACCGCGCATCCGGGGCGCGCTGGACGATCCGTGATCCACACGCCAGCTGCGCTCTACCGAGCCCTGCCACCAGCAGAGGCTCGCTACATCCCGCAGCAAATCGAATGCCGCTAGCACGCCCAAACACGCCAGTTGACTCAACATGGTAGAGATCGAAATCGGCGTGCTGCAAAGCCAATGTCTGGATCGCCGCATCGGCTACCGCGACCGGCTGATCAGGGAGATCGCGGCCTGGAAGCAACTGCGGCACGCCATCGGCGCTCGCATCAACTCGATGTTCTCTACCGAAACGGCCCGGAAAAAATTGGACAAAACCCAACCAGCATCGACCTTTGATAAACCGTCATAACCTCTGTGCGAAGGTACTGGTGCTGTCGCCACTGCCCTGACGTTCGAGAAAGCCGCTCGCCAATTTCATGAAGGCCAATTTCATGAAAAACTAAAACCAGGCCGAAAAAGCGAGAAGCATGCAATCCAATAGATCAGCAGTCTTGAAACTGATGTCTTTCCCAAGCCAGGCAATCGCAAGCTCGATGCAATTCGCCGTGGTGAATGTGCTGACATCCTGCGCCCAACCCAGTTGACGAAAAGACTGCTACAGCCAGCTGCACGCGTCGACGTATGCAGCAGTCATGCAGTGGGCCTGGACACACGGGCACATCGCAGCGGACCCTGTCACGGTCGTCGACCGGAGCTTGCTCCATTTCCATTCAACGCATATACATATGATTGCGCTCGAACGTTTCACCTGATTCGCACCGTCGCATTGATTTCGGAATCCGCATCATTCGTAAAACAGGCTTTATAAAACAGCATTGCCGCTTCTGCATCACGATATTCGACACATTATCCCTCTCGGCGTTTTTATATCAGAAACAATCCGCAGTGGATATTGACAGCGACGCGGCACCGTTATTCCCGCGAAACCGATACGCAGGCATGCATCGATTTCGTCGCTTCCTGCGCGCAACGATTCACGGATTCCACGTACTGCCTCGCCGGTCAACTTGATGCTCCTTTTGATAACAATTTCGGGTAATGCAATAAAACTGAAAAGGATCTGAATATGTTCCATCGACACCAGCTCGGATGTGCATGCTGCAGCCCCCATTTGTTGGCGGGCGCCCTTGGACAAAACGAGAGCGAATGGCAGGAACTGCTCAAGGAATTGAGCCAGCTTGAAGCGCAAAGCTCGCCCGAGGCCGTCATCTTTCACGGCGGGCACATCTACCCGGACCCGGAGGATTGCAACACGCGCGTCGAAGCACTGGGTATCGCCGAGCACAAGGTCATCGCCACCGGTACGCTCGACGAGGTGCGCCGACGCATGCGGGACAGCTACCCCGACGCACGCGAGCAGGGGCTCGAACCCGGTCAGACCTTGCTTCCCGGCTTGATCGAACCGCACGCACATCTGCTGCCCAGCGCGGTTTTCCTTACCCCGCCCTGGCACGACCTGTCACCGTTCGACGGTCAAAAACTGAATCTCCACTACAGCGCCGAGGCTATCCGTGACAAGCTCACGGGATTGGTCCGCGACGCGCAAGGCAGGGGGGAAAAGTGGGTATGCGGCAGCGGCGTCGACCCGTCGCTGATGCGCGATTGGGTGGATATCGACCGTCACTGGCTGGATGGGATCAGCAAGGACGTGTGCCTGTTCCTGATCAATGCCTCCGGGCATCTCGGTTATGCCAACGGCGCCGCGTTGCAGGCCGCCAACCTCGAAGCCAAATTCCCCGAGGGCGTGCTGACCGAATCGAATGTCACCCAGATGACGAACACCGTCCCGCGCCCGCAGCCGGCCGATCTGCTGATCGCCATGCGGAAGGTGATGTCGACCGCGAACCAGTACGGTATTACCACCCTGTTCGACGCCGGCGTCGGGATGGGTCTGGGGTTCTATGAAGTCGTCCTGTTGCAGGCGCTGGCGAGCACGCCATGGATGACGGTTCGCATGGGCGGGGCGTTGTTCGGCAATAACGACCTCTGGCCGTTGTGGCTCAATCAATTCAAACCGCAACTGAACAGCCCGCCCGAGTCGTTGTTTACCATCCGCGCAATGAAACTGATTGCCGATGGCTCCAACCAAGGCTTGACCGGCTTGCAAAGTACGCCATACAAATGCTGCGCCGAGCACAGCGTTCCCGGCGTCGGGCCGAATGGTCTTTTCAACTTCACGCCGATCGAATCGCTCGCGCGGATCATGCAGCAGGTCGATGCGGCGGGATGGCCGATCATGGTCCATGCGAATGGCGATGAGGGGATCGCCAATGTATTGGCCGCATACCAGCTGGTGCTGAGCCAGGTTCCCGAGCCCGTTTCGTGCCCGCCCGGGCCGGAGGCGAAACGGGAGCCGTTGCGTCATCGGCTCGAGCATGCGTCGCTGCTGGACGACGACGATCTCCGCACCATGAAGCGGCTGGACATCTCGCCCAGTTTCCTGATCGGCCACGTGGGCTATTGGGGACGCGCGTTCCGGAACACCATTCTGGGTGAAGAACGCGCGCAGAAGCTCGATCGATGCAAGTCCGCGCTGCGCGAGGGCCTGCGTGTCAGCCTGCACAGCGATCACTTCGTCTCTCCGCTAGGGCCGTTGCGCTATATGGATCAGGCAATGTGGCGGGTAATGGAAGCCGACCCGGAGCTTGCGGTACTCAACGCAGCCGAATGCCTGAGCGCGCCCGAGGCGCTGCGCGCGGTGACCATCGACGCGGCGTGGCAATGCCACCTCGATGATCAGGTCGGTTCCCTGAAAGAGGGAAAACAGGCCGACCTCGTGATTCTGCAACACGATCCGCTGCACGTTGAACCGGCCGGTCCTTATCAACTGCGCGAAATCGACGTGCACGAAACATGGGTCAGCGGGCGCAAGGTTTACGCAGCCCCCAAGCCGGCGGAAAACAAATAGGCGGTCGCGCCCTGTGCGCGGCCCGAAGCGACATTCGTATCCCTCTTACTGGACAAGGAGAAGCACGATGACCTTCAAAATTCTCAGTTGCGACGGCGGCGGTATTCGCGGGTTGATCACCGCCCTGCTCATCCAGGACCTCGACAAGCGAAGCCAGATCATCGCGAAAGCGGACGGCTTTGCCGGCACGTCCACGGGCGGCCTGATCGCCCTGGGGCTCGCGCGTGGCGCACCGATTGCGGAGATCGTCGACATCTACCGCACGCAGGGCTCGGCGATCTTCAAGGAAAACGACGCGTGGTTGACGCAACAGCAAGCGCCCGGGCAGGACGCCGAGTTGGCCGGACCGGGCCTGTTCGCGTGCCAGTATGTCAACACCGGGCTTCAGCAGATCGCCAGGAAGCTGCTCGGCACCGGCAAGCTGGCCGATCTGTCCCGCTTCGTCGTGGTCAACTCGGCGCGCTTGTGGGATCCGTCCGCGAAAAGCTGGGCGCCCTGCACATTCTCCAACGGCAGCAAGAACCCCTATCGCGACATCCGCATGCTCGACGCCGCGCTTGCGACATCGGCCGCGCCGTCCTATTTCCCGCCGTACGAAGTCAACGGCCTCGGCTACTTCGCCGACGGCGGCGTGTTCGCGAACAATCCTTCCGTGGCCGCCATTGCCGAAGCGTTGGGCAACGGGCAGGCGGGCAACCTGAACGACATTCGCCTGCTGTCCCTCGGCACCGGGATGAGCCCGCAAGGCATTGCGCCGGATGCGATCGGCACCCCGCTGAACTGGGGCGTGTCGAAATGGCTGTGGCCGGCCGCGAGCGAGAACGTTCCGGCCGCGGCGTTGCTCGGGCTGACGATGGACACCACGGCGGCGATTGCCGCACGCCAGGTCGAACAGATACTGAACAGCGGCTATCAGCGCGGAAATTTCCTGCTCGGACAACCCATCGGTTTGGACGAGTGGGAAAAGGTGCCGGCGATGGAGAAGGAAACCCGGGCGTACATGAATTCCCCCGCGTGGCAACACGTTTGCGATTGGGTGGAGTCGAACTGGCGCTGATCGCGCGTCGATCAACGGCCGTCGCTCGCGACTGGTGACGGCCGGTGTCGCCGACGCCGGCACTGTTCGACACGCACTTCAACCGAATCCCTGGGCACAGTCAGCCGCGTGCGGCCGGGCTGCCATTGAGGGGCAACGGCCGCAATGCCGCCTATCACCGATCATGAGATCGCTTGGGCGGCTGAACTGATTATTGATTGACGGGCCTGGCGAGGCCCCGGAAAAACCATCACAATCCATTGAATTTACGTGAATTTCCGTCAAATCACGGCGAAAATCACGGGAATCGAACGGAATCAGTGGTCGGCCATTGCCGCACGCCCCGCAACCGATTCAGCCTATTCGTCGCCCGACAGCCCGTTCCCTTCTTCGAAACGCGTGACGCCCCGCAGCCCGCGCAGCTTGTCGCAGATCGCCCGGTATTCGAGTTCCGACACCCGCGCGAGCGCAATGCGCACCTCGTCGTGCTCGCCGGTGTCGTCGGCACGCTGCAGGATGAACTGCTTCACCCGTGCGCTGTCGGCACCGAGCGCCGCGTGCAGCGAATCGAACGTCAGCGCGCCGCTCACGACCGTCAGCGCGAGCTGGCGCCGCTGGCGTACCGTGAAATAGCGCCGCTCCAGCGGCTTGATGCCGGCCAGGATGATCAGGATGATGATCGTCGCCGAAATCGACGCGACGTAGAGCCCGCCGCCCACCGCGAGGCCGATCGCGGCGACCGACCACAGGCTCGCGGCGGTCGTCAACCCGCGCACGATCTCGCCGCGCAGCAGGATCGAGCCCGCGCCGAGGAAGCCGATGCCCGACACGACCTGCGCGGCGATCCGCGACGGATCGAGCACGATGTGGTCACTGCTGCCGAGCACGTCGGCAAAACCGAACGCCGACACAATCATGATCAGCGTCGAGCCGACACATACGAGCATGTGCGTGCGCAGGCCGGCTGCCCACGACAGGCGCTCGCGCTCGAAGCCGATGACGCTGCCGAGCGCCGCCGCGAGAACGAGCCGCATCACGAGTTCCAGGTTGCTGAGCATCCGATTTCTCTCCTTTTTTTGTGCCGGCCGCGCGGAATGTTTTATCCTTGGCCCCGGCCGCGCCGATCCTCCGGGCCGCGCCGACACGTTTCGATCCAAGCGCTCAACCCCGTCATGTCCGTTTCCGACTCCGCTTCCGCCCAGGCCGCCCAGCTGCGCCACCATTTCGCGCACGTCGTCTTGCCGATCTGGCGGGGTTCAGGGTTCGACCACACATTGCGATTGCCGTTCGAGGCCGTCGATCCGGCCAGCCACGCGCCGCTGCCCGCCACCCGTTATCGCGCAATGGCCTGCGCGCGGCAACTGTTCGTGTTCGCGCAGGCCGGCGACACCGCGCACGCGGCCACGCTGTTCGACGCGCTGTGCAGCCGCTTCCGCGACACGCGCCACGGCGGCTGGATCTACAGCGTCGACGCGCAGGGCGCGCCGCTCGATACGACCAAGGATCTCTATACGCACGCATTCATCGTGTTCGCATGCGCCGCGTGGCATGCGGCGTCGGGCGATGCCGCCGCGCGCAAGGTGGCCGAGGAGACCGCCGCGCTGATCCAGGATCGCTTCGCGCCGCACCGCGGCGACGCGCTGCTCGATGCGGCGCGCCACGCCGATTTCTCGTCATCCGGCAGCGGCGCGCTGCAGAATCCGCTGATGCACCTGACCGAAGCGTGGCTCGCGGCCGCCGACGCATTCGGCGACACGGCGTTCGACGATGCGCTCGTCAGCACCGCGCAGGCCGTCGAGCGCACCTTCGTCGATGCGGCGACCGGATGCGTGGCCGAGCTGCCGCTCGGCGCGGCCGACAACCGTTTCGAGCCCGGCCATCAATTCGAGTGGTTCTATCTGGTCGATGCGGCCGGCGCGCGGCTCGCGCAAACCGGGCTCCCCGGCGCGCTGTCGCGCGCATTCACGTTCGCGGAGCAATACGGCGTCGATGCGCACACGGGCGGCGTCTGCGCGGCGCTCGATGCGCAAGGCGCGTGCGTCGATGGCACGCAGCGGATCTGGGCGCAGACCGAATACCTGCGCGCGCTCGCGACGCACGGCGGCACGCCGGCCTCCGCGCCGCTCGCGCAGCAGATCGAGCGGTTCGCCGCGCGCTTCCTGCACCCGCGCGGCTGGTTCGAGTGCAAGACGGCCGACGGGCAGGTGTCGCGCGCCGACATGCCGTCGACGACGCCCTACCACCTCGCGACCGCCTACGCGGCGTTGCCGACCGGCGCGTAACCCGTATCGGCAAACGACGGCGCCGCGCGTTCGCCGCGTGCGGCACGTCCATCGCCCAGTTCGAACACCGACACCGCCTGCATCAGGTGCGCGGTCTGGTCGTTCAGCGACGCGGCCGCCGCCGCGACTTCCTCGACCAGCGCCGCGTTCTGCTGCGTCAGCTGATCCATCTGCGTGACGGCCTGGTTCACCTGTTCGATCCCGACGCTCTGCTCGACCGATGCCGACGTGATCTCGGACATCGTCTGCACCACACGCGTGATCGACGTCGACACCGTCCGCATCGCTTCGCCGGCACGCTCGACGAGCTCCGCGCCGCCGTTGATCTGCGCGACCGAATCCTCGATCAGCGCCTTGATCTCCTTGGCCGATTGCGCGCTGCGCTGCGCGAGCGAGCGCACTTCGCCCGCAACCACCGCGAAACCGCGGCCCTGCTCGCCGGCCCGCGCGGCCTCGACCGCCGCGTTCAGCGCGAGGATGTTGGTCTGGAACGCGATGCCGTCGATCACCGAGATGATTTCCGCGATCCGCCCCGAGCTCTGCGCGATGCCGCGCATCCGGTCGATCACGCTGTCGACCACGCCGCCGCCGTGGCTCGTCGCTTCGAGCGCCGCGTCGGCCAGTGCGCTGGCCGCGCGGGCGCTGTCGGTGTTCTGCCGGACGGTCGCGGTCAATTCCTCCATGCTCGCGGCCGTTTCCTCGAGCGACGCGGCCTGCGTGCCCGTGCGCGCCGACAGGTCGGCGTTGCCGCTCGCGATCTCGCCCGCACCGAGGTGGATCGCGTCGGACGCGTGGCGCACCGTGCGCACGGTGCCCGCGATGCTCGTCTGCATCGTGGCAAGGCCGCGCAGCATCCGGTCGATCTCGTACACGCCGCCCGCCCGCACGGCTTCGTCGAGCCGGCCCCGCGCGATCCGCTCGAAATGGCGGCCGGCTTCCTCCAACGGCGCGACGACCGCGCGCCGCGCGGCCGCGTAGATGGCCGCGCTCGCTGCGAGCATCGCCACCAGCAGTACGATGCCGACCGACTTGAACCAGAGCATGCCGCCGTCGATCGTGTCGAGCGCCGTGCGGCTCGACGCACTGCCGTAGTCGGCGAATCGATGCAGTTCGGCGATGTAGGCGTCCTGGATGCCTTGCGTCGGCTGATCGAGGAATGCCTGGATGTTGTCGGCGTCGAGGAACTGCACGAGTTCCCCGAGCGCGCCACGCAGCGCGCGATAACGCTCGGCGAGCGCCGCGACGCGCGCACGGTTCGTGTCGTCGACCGGCGGCGCGGCCGTCAGTGCGGCGAACGCCTTGTCCGCTTCGGCAAGCGAAGCGCCGGCATGGCGGATGATGTCTTCCGGCTTCGGGCCGCCGCGCACCATCCGCGTGCCGGCACGCGACAGGTTGATACGCGCGTCGAGCAGGTGCTCGGTCGCCTGGTTGGCCGCATTGACCTGCGCGATCGCGACGTTCGACAGATCGTCGACGCCGCTGCGCGTCGACGCGAGCGCCCAGAAGCCGAGCGCCTCGATCGCGAACAGGAAGAGGCAAAACACGGTCAACACGCCGAGCAGACCCGACGCGAGCTTGATTTTTCCGAACATGGGGAGATTCCTGGGGAGCGAGATGAGGCAATGCCCCGGCATTAGCGGCATTTCTTCGTCGGACTTTAGGCTCAGCCGGCGATGAAGCCGACTAATAACGCGCGTCGCTCGCGCATTCCCGCCGAATCGCCCGTAAACAAGGACAACTCCCGCGTTCGACGCAACAATCGCGTCGCATCGCGCCGTAAATTGCAGGAAACGTGGACGAATTTCCTTGCTTATCCGCAGCCCCCTTCCTAGAGTTCAGCGCAAGCGGGCACTCATTTCGAGGAAAGCGGATGACCGACTTCACGGACCACGCGCGCGGCGCATTGCGTGCGCAACCGTTCAGCATGCTGCTGGGCACGGAGCTGATGCATATCGGCGACAACGAGGTGTCGCTGTGCCTGCACGTGCGCGAAGAACTGCGGCAGCAGCACGGTTTCGTGCACGGCGGCGTCATCAGCTACCTCGCCGACAACGCGCTGACGTTCGCCGGCGCGCTCGTGCTCGGCCCGCGCGTGATCACGGCCGAATACAAGATCAACTACCTGCGGCCGGCGGTGAACGGCACGCTCGTCGCCCGCGCGAAGCTCGTCTACGCGGGCCGGCACCAGGCGACCTGCCAGTGTCACGTGTTCGTCATCGACGGCGATCACGAGCGGCTCGTCGCGATCGCGCAAGGCACGATCAACCGCGTCGGCGACGGCAAGGCGCCGGATATGCCGGAGGAAACGGCCTGAGCGGCTGCCCGGCCCGAGGTCGATGAGCGAACGCCGAATACGCAGCGCGTGCGCGCTAGCGTTTCATCGCGGCAAGATAGACCGCATCGCGCTCGCGACGCCCCACCGCCACCACGAGTACGACGACCTCCGCGTCGCGCACTTCGTACACGAGGCGATAGCCGACACCGCGCAGCTTGATCTTGTAGCGGTCCGGATGACCGTGCAGCTTCGCCGAAGGAATGCGCGGATTCTCGAGCCGTTCGGCAAGTCTGGCCTTGAACTGATCGCGAATCGTGCGATCGAGCTTCTTCCACTCCTTCAACGCAGGTTCGAGAAAAGCGAGCTCAAAGGTCATTCAGCTTGACCTTGACGACTTTCTCCTTGGCGCGCGAGTCGGCCAGCGCGTTGTCTTCGATATCTTCGAGACGTTCGACCATCGCCTCCCATGTCTTCGCCGGGACGCAATAGAACGCGGGCTCGTTGTGATTCAGGATCGCGACCGGGAAGCCCTCTCCTGCCGCCACGGTTCCCATCGGGTTCCGCTTCAGCTCCGAGACGCTCGCCGTCACGCTGGCCAGGATGGTGTGGGGCATGTCCGCTCCTTGTTCGATCGAATTTTTATTGTACTTTATTTAGCACCATATTTAGCTCGATTCAGAGTGCCATACAGGCCATGCCGAATTCGCTCCCGGCCGTGAAGTTCGACGCGCGTTACTCGGTCCCACCGCCCGTCAACGGCAGGAACCGCGGCGCCACGCGCGCCCGCACGTTTCCATGCTCGTCGGTGCGATAGATCCCGCGTGCCGCATTGTGCGGATGCGCCACCGCGTCGGCCACGCTCAGCAGCGGCGCGAAACACGCGTCGGTGCCTTCGAGCAGCGCGCGCCAGTGCGCGGACGGCTGCCCGGCAAACACGTCGGCGAAACGCGCCTTCAGCGCGGGCCAGCGCGTGCGGTCGTACTGCGACGCCGGATCGACGTCGGTCAGCCCGAGCCGTTCGACCAGCAGCGCATAGAACGGCGGTTCGAGCGCGCCGATCGTCACGTATTCGCCGTCCGCGCAGCGATACACGTCGTAGAACGGCGCGTCGTGAAACAGGCTCGGCTGTGCGCCGTCGAGCTGCCCGTTCGCGCGCGCCCACAGCGCAAGCGAACCGAGCATCGACACGATGTCGACGATCGCGCCGTCGACCACGCGCCCCGGCCCGCCGCCGCGCACGTCGAACAGCGCACAGACGATCCCGAACGCGAGCCCGAGCGCGCCGCCCGCATCGCCGACGACGGTCGGCGGCAAACCCGGCCGGCCGTCGCGCGGCGCGGACAGCGACAGCAGCCCCGTCAGCGCGACGTAGTTCAGGTCGTGCCCGGCCGCGGCCGCGAGCGGGCCGTGCTGACCCCAGCCCGTCATCCGTCCGTACACGAGCGTCGGATTGCGGCGCGCACAGTCGTCGGGCCCGAGGCCGAGCCGCTCCATCACGCCGGGCCGCAGCCCTTCGACCAGCGCATCCGCCTGCGCGATCAGTTCGAGCGCGGCGTCGCGGCCGGCCGGCGCCTTCAGGTCGAGTTCGACGATCGTCTTGCCTTCGCGCAGCAGGTCGCCGTCGCGGCCCCGCAGCGCGTCCGGCGCGCTCGTGCGGCCGGACGGGCGCGCGATCAGCGTGATCCGCGCGCCCATCCCGGCGAGCATCCAGCCCGCGAGCGGGCCGGGGCCGAGGCCTTCGAATTCGACGATGTGGATGCCAGAAAGCGGCGCATCAAGCGACATGTGATTCTCCTGTCGACCCACGTTAGCGCTTTAGCGCTTACGTGGGTCCCATGGCGTGGCTGGATGGAGTTAGCGCTTTAGCGCTTACGTGGGTCCCATGCTTCGCGGTCGACCCGCGTTAGCGTGTTAGCGCCTACGCCGATCCCATACATAGCGCCCCAGGCGCGCCAAACGAAAAATCCCTGCGCAGCGACTTCCGCTTCGCAGGGATCGGGGCAAACAACACGTACCGCTCGGCACGCCGGAACCGGCATGCGTCAGAACGCATCCCCCGGCACCCGCACCCAGCCTTCCATCAGCACACGCGCGCTGCGGCTCATGATCGCCTTCGTGACGGTCCACTCGCCGTTCTCCTGCTGCTGCGCTTCCGCGCCGACGCGCAGCGTGCCCGACGGATGCCCGAAGCGCACCGCGTTGCGTGCACCGCCGCCCGCCGCCAGATTGACGAGCGTGCCGGGGATCGCCGCGGCCGTGCCGATCGCGACCGCCGCCGTGCCCATCATCGCGTGGTGCAGCTTGCCCATCGACATCGCGCGCACCAGCAGGTCGACGTCGCCCGCATTCACGCGCTTGCCGCTCGATGCGACGTAATCGGCCGGCTTCGCGACGAACGCGATCTTCGGCGTGTGCTGCCGCGTCGCGATTTCATCGAGCGTATCGATCAGCCCCATGCGCAACGCGCCGTGCGCGCGGATCGTCTCGAACTTCTCGAGCGCCTTCGCGTCGCCGTTGATCGCGTCCTGCAGTTCGGTGCCCGTATAGCCGATCGCCTCCGCCTCGACGAAGATCGTCGGGATCCCCGCGTTGATCATCGTCGCCTTCAGCGTGCCGACGCCCGGCACCGCGAGATCGTCGACGAGGTTGCCGGTCGGGAACATCGACCCGCCCGCGCCCTCTTCCTCGGCGGCCGGGTCCATGAATTCGAGCTGCACCTCGGCGGCCGGGAACGTGACGCCGTCCAGTTCGAAGTCGCCCGTCTCCTGCACCGCGCCGTTCGTGACCGGCACATGCGCGACGATCGTCTTGCCGATGTTCGCCTGCCAGATCCGCACGGTCGCGACACCGTCGCGCGGCACGCGCGCCGGATCGACGAGGCCGCCGCTGATCGCGAACGGGCCGACCGCCGCCGACAGGTTGCCGCAGTTGCCGGTCCAGTCGACGAAGGCCTTGTCGATCGCGACCTGCCCGAACAGGTAATCGACGTCGTGGCCGGGTCGCGAGCTCTTCGACACGATCACCGTCTTGCTGGTGGACGACGTCGCGCCGCCCATCCCGTCGATCTGCTTGCCGTACGGATCGGGGCTGCCGATCACGCGCAGCAGCAGCGCGTCGCGCGCGGCGCCCGGCGCCTGCGCGGCATCGGGCAGGTCCTGCAGCCGGAAGAACACGCCCTTGCTGGTGCCGCCGCGGATGTAGGTCGCGGGAATCCTGATTTGAGAAATGTGAGCCATGTCCGTGTTCTCGATGTAACCCTGTCAGGCCGCCTGCGACGATTCGAGGAAATCCTGCGCGAAGCGCTGCAGCACGCCGCCCGCTTCGTAGATCGACACTTCCTCGGCCGTATCGAGGCGGCACGTCATCGGCACCTCGACACGCTCGCCGTTTTTGCGGTGAATCACGAGCGTCAGGTCGGCGCGCGGCGTGCGCTCGCCGATCACGTCGAAGGTCTCGGTGCCGTCGATGCCGAGCGTCGTCCGGTTCGTGCCGGGCTTGAACTCGAGCGGCAGCACGCCCATCCCGATCAGGTTCGTGCGGTGAATCCGCTCGAACCCTTCGGCGGCGATCGCCTCGACGCCCGCGAGCCTCACGCCCTTCGCGGCCCAGTCGCGCGACGAGCCCTGGCCGTAGTCGGCGCCGGCGACGACGATCAGCGGCTGCTTGCGATTCATGTACGTCTCGATCGCTTCCCACATCCGCATGACCTTGCCTTCCGGTTCGACGCGCGCGAGCGAGCCCTTCTTCACCGCGCCGTCGACGACCGCCATCTCGTTGATCAGCGTCGGGTTCGCGAAGGTCGCGCGCTGCGCGGTCAGGTGGTCTCCCCGGTGCGTCGCGTACGAGTTGAAGTCTTCTTCCGGCAGGCCCATCTTCGCGAGGTATTCGCCGGCCGCGCTGTCCAGCAGGATCGCGTTCGACGGCGACAGGTGGTCGGTCGTGATGTTGTCGCCGAGCACCGCGAGCGGACGCATCCCGTGCAGCGTGCGTTCGCCGGCCAGTGCGCCTTCCCAGTACGGCGGACGGCGGATGTACGTGCTCTGCGCGCGCCAGTCGTACAGCGGCGCCGCGCGCTCGCCCGCATCGGCGCTGCGCGCGAACATCGGCTCGTAGACCTTGCGGAACTGCTCGGGCTTCACGCTCGACGCGACGATCGCATCGATCTCCTCGTCGGTCGGCCAGATGTCCTTCAGCGTGACGGGCTTGCCGTCCTGATCGTGGCCGAGCACGTCCTTCTCGATGTCGAAGCGGATCGTGCCGGCAATCGCATACGCGACGACGAGCGGCGGCGACGCGAGGAATGCCTGCTTCGCATACGGATGGATGCGGCCGTCGAAGTTGCGGTTGCCGGACAGCACGGCCGTCGCGTACAGGTCGCGATCGACGATCTCCTGCTGGATCTTCGGGTCGAGCGCGCCGGACATCCCGTTGCAGGTCGTGCACGCGAACGCGACGATGCCGAAGCCGAGCTTCTCGAGTTCCGGCAGCAGGTTCGCTTCTTCCAGATACAGCTCGACCGCTTTCGAGCCGGGCGCGAGCGAGCTCTTCACCCACGGCTTGCGCACGAGGCCGCGCGCGTTCGCGTTGCGCGCGAGCAGGGCCGCGGCGATCACGTTGCGCGGGTTGCTGGTGTTCGTGCAGCTCGTGATCGCGGCGATGATCACCGCGCCGTCGGGCATCTCGCCCGCCTTCTCTTCCCACTGGCCGGCGATGCCGCGCGCGGCGAGGTCGGACGTCGGCAGCCGCTTGTGCGGGTTCGACGGGCCGGCCATGTTGCGCACCACGCTCGACAGGTCGAACGTCAGCGTGCGCTCGTACTGCGCGCCGTCCAGCGTGTCGGCCCACAGGCCGGCTACCTTCGCATAGGTCTCGACGAGCTTCACCTGCTCGTCGCTGCGGCCCGTGAGGCGCAGGTAGTCGGTCGTCTGGCCGTCGATGAAGAACATCGCGGCCGTCGCGCCGTATTCGGGTGCCATGTTCGAGATCGTCGCGCGATCGCCGAGCGTGAGGCTCGCCGCGCCCGCACCGCGGAATTCCAGGTACGCGCCGACCACCTTTTCCTTGCGCAGGAACTCGGTCAGCGCGAGCACGACGTCGGTCGCGGTGATGCCGGGCTGGCGCTTGCCGGTCAGCTCGACGCCGACGATGTCGGGCAGGCGCATCCACGACGCGCGGCCGAGCATCACGTTCTCGGCTTCGAGCCCGCCGACGCCGATCGCGATCACGCCGAGCGCGTCGACGTGCGGCGTGTGGCTGTCGGTGCCGACGCAGGTGTCCGGGTACGCGACGCCGTCGCCGCTGACCTGGATCACCGGCGACATTTTCTCGAGGTTGATCTGGTGCATGATGCCGTTGCCCGGCGGGATCACGTCGACGTTCTCGAACGCCTTCTTCGTCCACTCGATGAAGTGGAAGCGATCCTCGTTGCGGCGATCCTCGATCGCGCGGTTCTTCGCGAACGCGTCCGGATCGAAGCCGCCGCATTCGACGGCGAGCGAGTGGTCGACGATCAGTTGTACGGGCACGACCGGGTTCACCTTCGCCGGGTCGCCGCCGCCGTCGGCGATCGCGTCGCGCAGGCCGGCGAGATCGACGAGCGCCGTCTGCCCGAGGATGTCGTGGCACACCACGCGCGCCGGGAACCACGGGAAGTCGCGTTCGCGCTTGCGCTCGATGATCTGCTTCAGCGACTCGGCGAGGAGCGCCGGATCGCAGCGGCGCACGAGGTTTTCGGCGAGCACGCGCGACGTGTACGGCAGCGTGTCGTAGGCGCCGGGCGCGATCGCGTCGACCGCGGCGCGCGCGTCGAAATAGTCCAGCGACGTGCCGGGCAGGGGTTTGCGGTTGGCGGTATTCATCATGTGGGGAACTCGGGTATGACGTCCGGCGCGCGCCGGCCCCGCATCACGCGGGTGGCCGGTGCGCGCGGCTGGCGTTTCAGCGCTTCTCGATCGGCACGAACTGCAGGTCTTCCGGGCCCGTGTAGTTCGCGCTCGGGCGGATGATCTTGTTGTCGACGCGCTGCTCGATGATGTGCGCGCTCCAGCCCGACGTGCGCGAGATCACGAACAGCGGCGTGAACATCGCGGTCGGCACGCCCATCATGTGATACGACACCGCGCTGAACCAGTCGAGGTTCGGGAACATCTTCTTCGCGTCCCACATCACCGATTCGAGGCGCTCGGCGATGTTGTACAGCTTCAGGTCGCCCGCTTCCTTCGACAGCTTGTGCGCGACGCCCTTGATCACCTTGTTGCGCGGATCGGAGATCGTGTAGACGGGGTGGCCGAAGCCGATCACGACTTCCTTGTTCTCGACGCGGCGGCGGATGTCGGCTTCGGCGTCGTCCGGCGAGCTGTAGCGGCTCTGGATTTCATACGCGACTTCGTTCGCGCCGCCGTGCTTCGGCCCGCGCAGCGCACCGATCGCGCCGGTGATCGCCGAGTAGATGTCCGAGCCCGTGCCCGCGATCACGCGGCCGGTGAACGTCGACGCGTTGAATTCGTGCTCCGCGTACAGGATCAGCGACGTGTGCATCGCTTCGACCCACGACTTCGACGGCGTCTTGCCGTGCAGCAGGTGCAGGAAGTGGCCGCCGATCGAGTCGTCGTCGGTTTCCGTCTCGATGCGCTTGCCGTTGTGCGAGAAGTGATACCAGTACAGCAGCATCGAGCCGAGCGACGCCATCAGGCGGTCGGCGATGTCGCGCGCGCCCGGCAGGTTGTGGTCGTCCTTCTCCGGCAGCACGGTGCCGAGCACCGACACGCCCGTGCGCATCACGTCCATCGGATGCGCGGACGCCGGGATCTGCTCGAGCGCCGCCTTCAGCGCGTTCGGCAGGCCACGCATCGCGCGCAGCTTGGTCTTGTACGCGGCCAGTTCGGTCAGGTTCGGCAGCGTTTCGTGCACGAGCAGGTGCGCGATTTCCTCGAATTCGCACGACTCGGCGACGTCGAGAATGTCGTAGCCGCGGTAGTGCAGGTCGTTGCCGGTCTTGCCGACCGTGCACAGCGCCGTGTTGCCGGCCGTCACGCCCGACAGCGCCACCGACTTCTTCGGCTTGAATGCGCCTGCGGCGGCCGGTGCTGCTGCGTCTTTCGTCTCGCTCATGTTTGGATTCTCCGATTCCAGATTCGTGTCTCGTGGGGGGCGGGCGCGTTACTTCTTGCCCTGCGCGAACAGCTCGTCGAGCTTGCGCTCGTATTCGTGATAACCGAGGAAGTCGTACAGCTCGGCGCGCGTCTGCATCGTCGGCACGGCCGCCTTCTGCGTGCCGTCACGACGCACCGTCTCGTAGAAGTTCAGCGCGGCCTTGTTCATCGCGCGATACGCGCCGCAGCAGTACAGCGCGATGTCGACGTTCGCCTCGCGCAGCTCGTCGGTCGTGAAGAACGGTGTCGAGCCGAACTCGGTCAGGTTCGCGAGGATCGGCACCTTCACGGCCGCCTTGAAGCGGCGATAGTCGTCGAGCGTCTTCATCGCTTCCGGGAAAATCATGTCCGCGCCGGCCTCGACATAAGCCACCGCGCGCTCGATCGCCGAATCGATCCCTTCGGCCGCGGCCGCGTCGGTACGCGCCATGATCACGAACTGGTCGTCGGTGCGCGCGTCGACCGCGGCCTTGATGCGATCGACCATTTCGTCGGTCGGGACGACTTCCTTGCCGGGACGATGGCCGCAGCGTTTCTGGCCGACCTGGTCTTCCATGTGCACGGCGGCGACGCCGGCCTTGATGAACGAACGGACCGTGCGCGCGATGTTGAACGCGCCGCCCCAGCCGGTATCGATGTCGACCAGCAGCGGCAGGTCGGTCGCATTGGTGATCCGGTTCGCGTCGATCAGCACGTCTTCCATCGTGCTGATGCCGAGGTCGGGAATGCCGAGCGAGTTCGCGGCGACGCCGCCGCCCGACAGGTACACGGCCTTGAAGCCGACGGCCTGCGCCATCTTGGCCGCGTACGCGGTGATCGCGCCGACCACCTGCAGCGGCTGCTCCGCCGCGACTGCCGCGCGGAATTTCGCGCCGGCGCTCTGAAGATGCGTATTGCTCATGAACGGCCTCCTGAAGGAATGCCCGATAACAGCAAGGACCGGGCCAGCTCGCGAAACACCGCTAACCCACTGATTCTTAAGCAACCGGCCCGGGCGCTGCGGTGCCCATCGATTTCAATTTGGCAATTTCATGTTTCAAAAATGAAATCCCGCGCGCATAATCGACCGTCATGGACCTCTCCTCGACCAAGCCCGTCGGGCCAGCCGATCGCGCGGTGCGCCCGCGCATCTGGGCGATGGGCATCAGCCGCCTGCGCGAGCTGTTTCGCGAGATCGCCGGCGAATTCGACGAACGCGCGGACGTGCGCATCGTGACGCGCGCGTATGAAGATGCGCTCAGCGCGATCGCCGAGGCCGGCACGATGCGGCCCGACGTGATCGTCGCGGCCGGCTCGAACGGCGGCTTCCTGAAGACGCGCGCGCAGGTGCCGGTCGTGGTCGTGTCGCCGACCGGCTTCGACGTGATGCAGGCGCTCGCGCGCGCGCGGCGCGACGCGTCGCGGATCGCGCTCGTCAGCGCCGGAGAAACACCGCCCGAGGTGCGCCGCTTCGTCGCCGCATACGGCCTCGACGTGCAGTTTGCGTCATATCAGTCCGCGCAGGAAGCGGAAGCCTGCGTGCACGACCTGCGCGATCGCGGCATCGAGACGATCGTCGGCCCCGGGCTCGTCACCGATCTCGCGGCCAGCGCCGGCATGGGCGCGGTGTTCCTGTATTCGCATGCGTCGGTGCGCAAGGCCGTCGATACGGCGCTTGAAGTCGCGTATGCGACGCACGCCGAGGCGTTCCGCCGCCAGCGGCTCGACAACCTGCTGCAACACCTGCGCGACGGCGTGGTCGCGCTCGATGCGCGCGGCCGCGTCGAAGCGATCAACGAGCGGCTCGCGTCGGCACTCGGGGTCGAACCCGCGTCGGCCGTCGGCCGTGCGCTGGTCGACCTGCGGCCCGAGCTGCGCACGCTGCGCGGCGAGGACGGCGACACGCTCGCGACCGTGCGCGGCGTGCGCTACGTCGTGCACCGCGGACCGCTCGTCGATCGCGGCGTGACGTCGGGCAGCGTGCTGACGTTCCAGGAATCGCGCGCGGTCGAACGGCTCGACCGCGCATTGCGTTCGCAGCCGACCACGCAGCAATTCGCGGCGCGTTATGCACTCGACGACGTGGTCGGCGCATCGGCGCCGATGGCGCGCGTGCGCGACCTCGTGCGCCGCTACGCAAAATCCGACGCGACCGTGCTCGTGCTCGGCGAAAGCGGCACCGGCAAGGAAATGATCGCGCAGAGCCTGCACGCGCTGTCCGCGCGGCGCAGCTATCCGTTCGTCGCGGTCAATTGCGGCGCGTTTCCGGAAGCGCTACTCGAAAGCGAGCTGTTCGGCTATGAGGAAGGCGCGTTCACCGGCGCGCGGCGCGGCGGCAAGACCGGCCTGTTCGAGGCCGCGCACCGCGGCACGCTGTTTCTCGACGAAATCGGCGAGATGCCGCCGTCGCTGCAGAGCCGGCTGCTGCGCGTGCTGCAGGAGCGCGAGGTGATCCGCCTCGGCTCGACCGAGCCGATCCGCATCGACGTGCGCGTGATCGCCGCGACGCACCGTCCGCTGCTCGCGGCCGTCGAGGCCGGCACGTTCCGCGCGGATCTCTATTACCGGCTCAACATCCTGAACGTCGGCCTGCCGCCGTTGCGCGAGCGCGCGGCCGACATCCCCGCACTCGCCGCCACGCTGCTCGTGCAGGCCGCACGGCGCGAACCGCGCCTCGCCGAACGCCTGCGCGACGCCGATGACGCGGCGCGCGTGCTCGGCGCAACCCGGGCGACGCTCGCGCGCTACCGGTGGCCCGGCAACGTGCGCGAACTGCAGAACGTGATCGAACGGATCGCGGTGGAGTTGGCCGAGGAAGTCGACGAAAACGATCCGGCCGCCGCGTGCGGCGCGCTCGATCCCGACGCGCTGCAGGCGATCGCGCCCGAGCTGTTCGCCGCACCGCCCGACGCGGCCGACACCGACGATGCGCAGACGCTGCACGCGCGCCGCCGCCGCGCGGAAGCCGACGAGATCCGCGCGGTGCTCGACGCCTGCGGCGGCGATCGCGACCGCGCATGCGCGATGCTCGGCATCAGCAAGACGACGCTGTGGCGGAAGCTGTCGGCGAAATAGGCCTACTCGGGTTCGACGCGCCGGTACGCGCACGGCAGAACGGGCCCGTCAGTCGGCCTTGTGATAGTGGCGGTACGCCTTCGCGCGATTGCCGCACGACGACATCGAGCACCAGCGGCGACTGCCGTTCTTGCTGTCGTCGATGAACAGCCACTGGCATGCGTCGTTCGCGCAACGCTTGACCTTCGCGAGCCGCGCGCCGCCGAGCAGGTCGATCGCCGACCACAGCACCGGGCTCAGCAGCCCCGCGAGCGTCGCGCCCGTTTCCCCGATCCGCCACGCATAACCGCCGTCGACGCGCGCCAGCGCGACGCGCGGCGACGCTTCCGCCAGGAAACCGCCGAGCAGCGCGAGATCGTCGGCCTGCGGCTCGCGCCGCTCGGCCTGCGCATGAAAGAGCCGATACAGCGCCTCGCGCAACGCGAGCGCGCGCGCCAGCATCGCCGGCTCGTCTTCCTCCACGCCACGGGCGCGGCACCGGTCGGCCAGGCCGGCCGGCACGCGGGCCTGCTCGCGGCACCACGCCAGCAGGTCGTCCATCGTTCCGAAGGTTTCCGTCGGCGGGTCGCTGCCGCGCCAGTACAGCGTGTTCGCGAAATCGATGCTCAGGGTTTCGGGCGGCGCCGGAATCAGGCAGTCCATCGTGACGGAAGGTTGCGTATTGCTCATGCACGCATCGTATCTAACCACCATGCCGGTTGACAAGCTCGCGGACGCTTCCTAACATAACCAGCATGGTGGTTAAAAACAGGTTGACTGCACTGACGTCCCCTTCAGTTCAAGGAGCCACAGATGATCGATCGCCTTTCCTGCAGAGTTATCCACAACGACGGCAGCCGCCCGTTCCACGACAGCATGCTCGGCGCGCTCCGCTACAAGCGGCTGGCATGGTGCCTGTAAGCAGGTTTGCCGCACTGACGTCCCCTTTCAGTTCAAGGAGCCAATGCACATGATTGATCACCTCTCCTTCGGCGTGGCCCACATCGGCCGCAGCCGCACCTTCTACGACAGCACGCTCGGCGCACTCGGCTACAAGCGGCTGTACAGCGACGACGGCTCGATCGGATACGGCACGGCCGAACCTGTGCTCTGGCTGCAGCATGCCGCCCGCCCCGTCGTCGCCGATCCCGATTCGGGGCTGCACCTGTCGTTCAAGGCCGCGTCGCCCGTCGAGGTCGACGCGTTCTACCGCGCCGCGCTCGAGCACGGCGGCCAGGACAACGGCGGGCCCGGCAAACGCGAGCACTACGGCCCCGGCTACTACGCGGCGTTCGTCGTCGATCCCGACGGATACCGGCTGGAAGCGCATTGCGAACTGGACAACATCGTGTGACCCGTTCGCGTACAAACGCCAAGGGCCCGATTCCGCGTTGCGCGGAATCGGGCCCTTGCTTTTGGATCATCGCCGTCCGGTTGCCGACGACCGCCGCAGGCGGTCGTTCAGCAGGATCGCGGCATGCTCGCTTATTGCGCGCCGCGCGTGCGCTGCAACTGCTCGCCGAGCCCTTCGATGCCGAGGCGCACCACCTGACCGGCCTTCAGGAACACCGGCGACGGCTTGATGCCCATGCCGACGCCCGGCGGCGTGCCGGTCGTGATCACGTCGCCCGGCTGCAGGCGCATGCAGCTCGACAGATAGGCGATCAGCTGCGCGACGGTGAACACCATCGTGCGCGTGTTGCCGTTCTGATAGCGGTGGCCGTCGACTTCGAGCCACAGGTCGAGACGCTGCGGATCGGGCACTTCGTCGCGCGTGACGAGCCACGGACCGATCGGGCCGAACGTGTCGAAGCCCTTGCCCTTGTCCCACTGGCCGCCGCGCTCGATCTGCCATTCGCGCTCGGACACGTCGTTGACGACGCAGTAGCCCGCGACGTAGTCGAGCGCGTGCGCTTCGTCGACGTCCTTGCAGGTCGCGCCGATCACGACGGCCAACTCGACTTCCCAGTCCGTCTTGACCGAACCCTTCGGGATGTCGATGCCGTCGTTCGGGCCGCAGATCGAACTCGTCCACTTGCCGAACACGACCGGCTCCTTCGGGACCGGCATGCCGGCTTCGGCCGCGTGATCGGCATAGTTCAGGCCGATGCCGATGAACTTGCCGACATGCCCGACACATGCGCCGATGCGCGGTTCGCCGGACACGAGCGGCAGCGTGGCCGGATCGATCGCACGCAGCCGCGCGAGACCCGCGTCGGACAGCGCATCGCCGGCAAGATCCGGCACATGCGCGGACAGGTCGCGAATCCGGCCGTCTGCGTCGAGGATGCCGGGCTTTTCCTGGCCGGACGGGCCATAGCGAAGCAGTTTCATCGTGCTCAACCTCTGTTGTCGAATGGGACAGGATACCGGCCGACGCGGCCATTCGCGGCCGCGCGCCGGACTGATTGTCGATCGTCGATTGCGCGCGTCGGCGCCGCATCCAGGATGGGGTTCAACGTGCGAGGGTCGCGCGGGCGCAGCGATCGAGGCGCCGCACGCAAGTACGGCACGCATCGAACGGGCGGCCGCCGGTCTGCGCATCGGCGACGACGGCCCGGCACCCCGCGACATGGTCCGGCCTGTGCGGGCCGGCTTCACGCGCGGCCACGCCGTCGCTGGCCCGCACGTCTTTGTACCATCGGCCGCGCACCGTGAAATGACGCGCGACGGATACCGACTATTGGTGCGCCCGCGGACGTTGCGGCGCAGCATCGGACGCGCTCACGCGGCCTGATCCGTCACGAATACCGGCATCGCCTGCCATCGGCACATGAATACTGGCTATTCGGGGTGCCCCTGTCATCGAGAACGTTTGCCAATCCGTTCTTGTCCGGTAATGATCGGTAAAAAGACGCTGCATTGCACACTGAATGTTTATTGCTAAGCTCGTACGAATGGCTTTCATTGCCATACGCGGGCCCGATTTATGCGCGTGCAGAACCGGCCAGCGTGCGTCGCCAACCGATCGACGGTAATCCCCCAACCTCACACCTAAAATGCAGACAACCAACGACCCGCTTCCCGGCTGCGACGCTCGGGAATCGATGGCCGCAATCGACCGCTATCGCGCACCCGCGCTCGACAAGGGCCTCGACATTCTCGAACTCCTGTCGGAACAGAAGGAAGGACTCACCCGCACCGAAATCACGAAGGAACTCGGCCGCAACGCGAGCGAAATCTACCGGATGCTCGAACGCCTCGTCGCACGCCGCTACGTGATGCGCTCGACCGGCGGCGACCGCTACACGCTCAGCCTCAAGCTGTTCGCGCTCGCGCACCGGCATCCGCCGATGAACCGGCTGATTGCCGAGGCACTGCCGCTGATGCAGCGCTTCGCCGACGCCGCCGAACAGTCGTGCCACCTGTCCGTCTACGATCGCGGCAACCTGCTCGTGATCGCGCAGGTCGACGGGCCCGGCCCGTGGGGGGTGTCGGTCCGGCTCGGCTCGCGCGTCGGGCTCGCCGATACGGCGTCGGGGCGCGTGATGCTGGCCTTCCAGGGCTCCGAGCAGCGCGCGCACATGCTGACCGAGCATCGCAACATCAAGGGCGAAGCGCCACTGAACGAGCAGGAACTCACGAATGCATGCCTGTCCATCCGGCAGTCCGGCTACCTGCGCCAGGACAGCCGCCAGGCATACGGCGTGACCGACCTGACCGCACCGATCCTCGGGCCGTCCGGCCACGCGATCGGGGTGCTGACCTGCCCATACATGCGCCGGATCGATGCGCACATGGCGTCGTCCGTCGACACGGTCGTCGAAGGGCTGCGCGACACGGCCGCCCATCTGTCGATGTGCCGCACTGAAACCTGCTGAGCCCGGGTTCACCGAAGCGCGCCGCGTGCAACCGCGGCCGCGCCGGCCGAGATCGCGCACGCCCCCCGTGCGATGCGCGATACACGGTGCCATATCGTGCGCTTCCGGCGCTACGCTAAAATAGCGGCCCTCTCAAAAACTACGGCGGCCGTTGTCGCGGCCGTCGTGTCCGATGGATGTCATGGCCAAACTTCTGAACGATCAAGAATTCCAGCGTTTCTCCGAACTTCAGCAGAAGCAGGCAAGCTTCACGATCACGCCCGAAGAGGCGGACGAGCTGCGCGATATCGTCGCGCGCGCGCAGAAGAAGCGCGACGATCGTGCCGCCGCGATGCAGGCAATCGAGAACTACATCGAGCAGTTCGACATCACGCCCGACGAGCTCTTCTCGCCCGAGCAGATCGGCGACGCTGCACGCACCTATGGGCTGATCACGGCAACCAAGAAGGAACGTGCGCTGCCGCCGTCGATCACGTTCAACGGCAAGCCGTACCAGTGGACCAAGACGCTTCCGGACGACGTGCGCGGCGCGCTGTTCGACGCGTTCACGTCCGGCGAGTCGGTCAAGCGCTTCATCGCGATGCCGAAGGACATCGCACGTTGCGCACTGACGATCGCCCGCCTCGAGCGCGAAACCGGCGCCGTCTATGCCGATCCGCACCTCGAGGAACTCGCGATTTCGCGCGACCTGGTGAACGACGCGGCGTCGAAACTCGCTGCCTGAATGTGATCACGGGCACGGTTCATGCGTGCCCGCACCTCCGCGTGACGCCGGCATTGGCCGGCGCCGCGCTCGCGGAAACCATGCATCCGCATGCTCCCGAAAAGCCTCACCTTGGTGTCCCGCAAGCGCTCACCCACGCCTCCCGAAAAAGCTCACCCAACGCTCCTGGAGACCCTCACCGAGGCCTCCCGAATGTCCTCACCGACACCTCCCGCAGGCCCTCACCAATGAGTCCCGGAAAGGCTCACCGGCGCCTCCCGCAGGTGCTCACCGGCCGCTCCCGGGAAGGCTCACCGAACGCTCCCGTATCGCCTCACCACACGTTCCCGAAGAAGCTCACTCGCGGCTCCCGAAAAGTCTCACCTTTGTCGCGATTTCGAATTTGCGACGCTGGATTGCGGTGGCAAATACGTGTGAACTCCTTGTGTGAAACGGACGCGCGGGACGAATGTCGGGGCACGTGGCAGGCGTTTCCCGGCGCCATGAGCGTAGCGATATCTCGATGGCGAACAGGTTCGATGCGTTTGAAGTGTTTCGCACAGGAAGCGAACTCGAATAATCTGCATTCCTGACGGTACACGTTCGCGATACGCCAGGTATCGGGACCATCGACTTCAATGCGACAGCTCCGCGCTTCGGGCACCCGACAGTCGCTACGGCTGCAACTTCATCCTGAAGCCCACGACGCCGGGCTCCTCCGTCGTCGACACCGCAAAACCGCACGCCTTCGCAAGCGAGATCATCGCCGAATTCTCGCGTAGCGCTTCACCGATCATCCATGCGGTTCCGCGCGATCGCGCGTAGTCGATGATGCGGGCCATCATCAGCCGGCCAAGCCCCTTGCCTTTCTGATCGGGCCGCACCGCGATCGCGAACTCGGCCGTCTCGTTGTCGGGATCGGCAACCGCGCGCGCCACCGCGAGCGTATGGTCCCGCCCCGACACATCGGTGTACGACACGATGAAGGCCATCTCGCGGTCGTAGTCGATCTGCGTCATGCGCGCCACTTGCGAATGATCGAAGCTGCGCACCGCGCCGAAGAAACGCATCCGCAGATCCTCCGGCGTCATCGCGCCGAGCAGTTCGTTGTGCGCGGCCTCGTCTTCCGGACGGATCGGACGGATCGTCACCGTCTCGCCGCGCCACTCGAGCGTTTGTTCAAGGTGGCGCGGATACGGCATGATCGCCAGCCGGCTGCGCCCTGCAGCTACCGTGATGCGCGGCGCGATCACCCGCGCGCGGTCGGACAGCACGCGCAGCGTGACGGACATCGCGACGACTTCGCGCACGTCGCAGACGACCTGCGACAACGCCGTCAGCGCGTCGAGCGTGGGCTCGACGGGCGTGCTGCGCGCATACGGCGAGCGCTCCATCACCGCACGCGCGAGCACGGTGTTCAGCGGCGGCAGCCCGTAGACGACGAACGGCGCGGATACGCCGTCCGCAGGCGGCACCGCATAACGAAACACCGGACCGAAGTTCGAATCGTCGTACATCTCGACCCCGACATCGACGACTTTCTCGCCGGCCGGCACGTCAGCCTGCTCGCCCTGCAGACCGAAATGGGCCAGCCAGCGCAGCGCGGCTTCGCCGGCCAGTTCGTGCTGGCCGGCTTCGACCATCCGACGCGCGTCGGCCTGCGCGGTTGCAACGCACTCGGCCGGCTGCAGCGGTGTGCCCTCGGGCGTCTGCATCAGCAGTTGCCGCCCGAGGTTGTAGTCGACGAGACGCGCATACGCGCGCGCGAGCCGCTGCGGCGTCGTGTGCACGGGAATGCCGTTCGCGTGCAGCGCATCGCGCGTCGCCGCATCGACCGCGCCGAAGAAACACGCGAGGATGCCGCGATGCGCGAACTGCCGCGATTCGATCAGCGTGCGCGCAACCGAATCGGCCGGCGCGCTGTGGGAAGTCGAATGGACGACGAACAGCGTGCCCGTTTGCGGGAACGGCGCGAGCGCCTTGATCGCCGCGGCAAAGTGCTCGGGGCGCGCATCGTCGCCCAGCGTCAGCGGATTGCCGGGCGCCGCGAGATGCGGCAGCGCGGCCGACACGGCCGACGTAGCGGCCGGCGACCAGCCGGTCAGCACGTCGCGCACCTCGGCAACCGCATCGACCGCGAGTTTCGCGACGCCCGCATCGCTCGTCACGAGCGTCGCCGCGCCGCGCGCCGTGACGCGGCCGACGCCGAGCGTCTCGATCTCGTCGAGCAGATCGTCGAGCGCATCGACGCGCACCATCCCGGCGCGCTGGAACGCCGCCGTATAGAGCGCGTCGCCGGGATCGGCGCGCCCGGTGCGCAACGCGAGCACCGGCTTGTTGCGTGCGGCCGCGCGCGCGGCCGACATGAACTTGCGCGCGGCGCGCACGGTATCGAGTTCGAGCAGGATCGCGCGCGTACCGGGATCGCTCGCCAGATAGTCGAGCACGTCGCCCGCATCGACGTCGGATTCGCTGCCGAGCGCGACGACATGCGAAAAACCGAGACCGCGCGCATCGGCCCAGCCGAGCACCGCGTTCGTCAGCGCATTCGATTGCGACACCCACGCGACGCCGCCCGATCGCGCCGTATAGGCCGGCGCGCCGAAATGCGCATGCCGTGCGGGCGACAGCACGCCGAGGCTGCCGGGCCCGACGATACGGAGCACGAACGGCTTCGCCGCCTTGAGCGTGCGATCGAGCGCGACGCGATCGGCATCCGTGCGCGCCTCGCCGACGATCACCGCGACGCGCGTGCCGAGCTCACCAAGCTTGCGCACGATGCCGGCCCAGGTCGCGGGCGGCGTGCAGATCACGGCAATCGACGGCGGTGCCGGCAGCCTGTCGACATCGGAGACGACCGCATGCCCGTTCAGCTCGCGATACTTCGGGTTGACGGGCCACACGGGCCCCTGGAACGCGCCGTCGAGCACGCGCGACCACACCATCGCGCCGATACTGCCCGCGCGCGACGACGCGCCGACGACCGCAACGGACTTGGGCTGGAACAACGCATCGAGATGGCGAACGGTCACATCGGCTCCCTGCGGTAACGAAAGACGACCCGATCGGCTTGCGGCCGGACAGGCCCCGCGCCGATCGACGCGAACCCCAAGCATAGGCGAAGCGCATGCGGCTGCCTATATGCCGTACGGCCGACTATCCGACGCGCGTCAACGCTCGCACCATGGACCTGCAACACCAGTGCGGCAGGGCATCGCCGCACGCCGGCCGCGCACGTTCGCACGGCACGTACAACGCAAGCAACGCGGCACAACGCTGCGGCCGCTTCCTCAAAGGTGAGGCTTTACAGGAGCCATGGTGAGTATTTTCGGGAATTGCACGACGCAACGCGCAAACACGCGAAAGGTGATGAGAATCCACGGCACGCGTGCACCGCGGAAATCGCGAATACCAATGCGCATGCGCTGCGCAATTGCACGGTTGTTTACCGGAATTCGCCGCTATAGGCAGTCGAATCGCGGCGAATTCGCAAAACGCGATCCGTTAATCGCGTGGCATTACACGTCGATTCGTCGGCGGGAATCGCGCGGCGACTGCGCAAAAACAAAACGGTGCGACGGCCGCATGGCCGTTCGCACCGTTGGTCGACGCACGAAAGGTGAGGATTTTCGGGAGTCAGTCCTTGATCAGGAAACGCGCGCGGTTCTTGCCGAGCCATGTCGGCGACCGCCCGCGGCCACTCCAGGTTTCACCCGTCTTCGGGTTCAGGTATTTCGGCGGCAGCGTACGCTTCGGCTTCGCGGCAGCAGCGGCGCTACCTGCCGGACGAAAACCGAGCTCTTCCGGCGTAATGTCGTATTCCTCGATTTTCGCGCGGATATCGGCAATCGCATCGGAAATCGCTTTTTCGCGTTCCTTGTCGATCTTTTGCTGAAGCCGTTCGAGCTGCGCGCTCAGTTGCCTGTAGGTCGCCATATGGATGGGACTCCGTGAGTGTTATTCGTAAAAAATAGGTGACTCTAAGCAAACAGAAAAGCACTTCGCCCGATCGAGGTCTCCTCGGCCGGTCATTTCAGGATCAGTAACCGCTTTTCTTCTTGCATGCGAAGAGAAGCTTTCGCGTGGCGTCATCACTCGATTGCTGAAGCACTTCGAAATCCCCGTTGCAGATGGCGCGGGCATTGTCCGTGCAATTGCTCCAGTCGCTGCCGGTGCATTGCACCTGCGTAGTCGGACGCCCGTCCGAAGTGAACAGCGGCGCCGAGCCGCCGCACCCGCCGAGCCCCGCAACCAGAGCCAACACTACGGCCGCCCGAGGCCGCCGACAGACCGACGCAAGCATGTGTTTCATTGTTGTTCCCGTCAACCTTTTTTTGAATGTCGCGAGTATGCCATGCGCGGCCCGCCAGCCGTCAGTTCGGCGTGCGCTCCGGTTGCCCGCGCGCCTTGTACGGCAGGCTCCGGCGCGGATCGTCGGTGATGCGAACGAACACCTGCTCGACGTCCGGAAGCGCCTCGAGTTCGCGCTGCAGTGCCTGGCGATCGAACGCCGGATCCGCGCATCCTTCGACGTAAATGAAACGCCGCTGCACGGTGATCCACAGGCTCGTGCCGCGCAGGCGATCGGAGCCGGCGAAGTGTGCCTTCGCGGCGTCGGCGATCGGCGCGTCATACATATACGAGTTCGGCTTCGTGCAGCGGTGGGCGAGCCAGCAGGTGGTGCCACGTTCGGCGCGGTAATGCGCGTCGTCCGTCATCTCGGCCCGGGTCATCCACGGGCCGAGCGGCAACGGGCATTCGGCCAGGTCCTGCGACAGCGCGACGAACGGATCGTTGTACCAGTTGCGCCGCGCCTCGGGCGCGTCGGCGTTGCCCGACTGCGCGAGCGCGGAGGTCGCCAGCAACATGGTCAGCCATCCTGCGATGCCGATCCGCTTCATCGTGATCTCCTGTTCGAGGCTTTACGTTCGGCCGCATCGGCATCGCCGATCGGCCTACCGGTCGATTCCCAGCGCCGCCAGCTTCTTGTACAGCGTCGCGCGGCCGATCCCGATGCGCGCGGCCGCCTCCACGACCTTCCCGTCACAGGCCGCCAGCGCATCGGTCAGGAACTGGCGCTCCCACGCCGCCAACGCATCGGCATACGAAGCGGCCGGCGCACCGGCCGCACCAGCTACATCCCCCGCGCGCCGCTCACCCGGCGAGGTGGCAACCCGCTGCGCCGGCAACGCGCCGTCCGTCGATACGCGCACGGGCCCGAGGAACGGCGCGAGCGCACGCGCATCGATCACCGAACGGTCCGACAGCATCAGCGCGCGTTCGAGCGTGTTGCGCAACTCGCGCACGTTGCCGGGCCACGGATACGCGCACAGCATCCGCAGCGCATCGTCGGTCAGCTCGCAGTGCGCGGCGCGCCCGTGCTGGGCGGCCAGTTCCTCGAGCGTCGCGTAGACGAGCGCCGCGATGTCGGACGCCCGGTCGCGCAACGGCGGCGCGTGGATCGTCAGCACGTTCAGCCGGTAATAGAGATCCGCGCGAAAACGCCCGGCCTCCACGAGCGCCGGCAGGTCGGCCGACGTCGCGGCGATGATCCGGACGTCCGCGCGCACGATCCGGTTCGAGCCGACCGGCTCGAACTCCTTGTCCTGCAGCACGCGCAGCAGCTTGCCCTGCAACGGCAGCGGCATGTCGCCGATCTCGTCGAGAAACAGCGTGCCGCGATCGGCCAGCTCGAACTTGCCGATGCGCCCCTTGCGGTCGGCGCCCGTGTACGCGCCGGGCGCCGCGCCGAAGAATTCGGTTTCGAGCAGCGTGTCGGGAATCGCGGCGACGTTGACGGTCACGAGCGGCTGGAGCGCCCGCGCCGACGCCGCGTGGATCGCATGCGCGAGCAGTTCCTTGCCGGTACCCGTCTCGCCGAGCAGCAGCACCGGCGAATCGACCTGCGCGGCCCGCCGCGCCTGACGCTTGGTTTCGAGGCTCGCGGCACTCGTGCCGACGAAGCTCGCGAACGTGTATTTCGCACGGCGTGCCTGCGCGAGCGAACGCTGCGTCGCGATCAGTTGCTGCTGAAGCTGTGCGTAGCGGGAGAAGATCGGCGTGAGCGTCTTCAACTGGTCGAACAGCGCGAAGCCGATCGCGCCGACCGTCTCGCCGGCCTCGTTCTTCAGCGGCAGGCGCGTGACGACGAGCGGTTCGCGGCCCGTCTCCATGATGTCGAGCAGGATCGGCTGCCCGGTCGACACGACCTCGCGCATCAGGCTGTTCGGAATCACGGCCTCGCAGTCGAGGCCGACCGCCTGCTGCGGATCGGCGAAACCGAAGCGCGCCGCGTAACGCTCGTTCATCCACACGACACGCGCGTCGCGATCGACGACCACCGTACCCGCGCTCGAATCCTCGAAGGTCCGGAACAGCGACTCGGCGGCACGCCGCAGCACGTCGCCGTAGTTGACGGGCAGGCGGACCCAGTCGTTCATCATCGTGTCGTCGTCTCCGTGTACGCTGCACCGGATGTCTCCGGATCGAGACGGATTATCTCACTCCGGAGACACGCCGCAATGCGTTGCCCGGGAAAGCCCTGTGCGATTTCACGGGCTGGCCGGACGGCCATCTCGTCTCCGGATCGAGACGTTTTATGTAGAATCGTCAGACATAGGCCGGCGCGGGCCCGCCAGCCTCCGGCGGACCCATGTCCGGCGGCGCAATCCGGCCGATGGCACGAAACATGCACGAACCTGAGCCGGTCCGCGGCGCGTCGCGCGATCGAACAACAACCAAAGCCATTAGGAGACTCCCTTGTCCTTCGTGATCGTCCTCGCCGCGCTGGCGTTCCTGATGTACGCCGCGTATCGCGGCTACAGCGTGATCCTGTTCGCGCCCATCGCCGCACTCGGCGCGGTGCTCCTCACCGAACCCGCCGCCGTCGCACCGGTCTTCTCCGGCATCTTCATGGACAAGATGGTCGGCTTCGTCAAACTGTATTTCCCGGTCTTCATGCTCGGCGCGGTGTTCGGCAAGGTCATCGAACTGTCCGGGTTCTCGGAGTCGATCGTCCACGCGGCGATCCGCTACATCGGCCGCTCGCGCGCGAATGCGGTGATCGTCGCGGTGTGTGCGCTGCTCACCTATGGCGGTGTCTCGCTGTTCGTCGTGGTGTTCGCGGTCTATCCGTTCGCGGCCGAACTCTATCGCCAGAGCAACATCCCGAAGCGGCTGATGCCCGGCGCGATCGCACTCGGCGCGTTCTCGTTCACGATGGATTCGCTGCCCGGTACGCCGCAGATCCAGAACATCATCCCGACCACGTTCTTCAAGACGACCGCGTGGGCCGCGCCCGCGCTCGGCACGATCGGCTCGCTGTTCATCATCGTCGTCGGCCTCACGTATCTCGAATGGCGCCGCCGTTCGGCGATGGCGAAGGGCGAAGGCTACGGCACGGCGCTCGTCAACGAGCCGGAACGCGTCGAGGCGACGTCGCTGCCGCACCCGGCGCTCGCGATCCTGCCGCTGATCCTCGTCGGCGTGTCGAACTTCCTGTTCACGAAGCTGATCCCGCAGTGGTACGGCACCGCGTCGTACACGGTCGCGCCGGACGTGCTGCCGGGCGTGCACACGCCGGTGACGACGTCGATCAAGACGGTCGTCGCGATCTGGTCGGTCGAGGCCGCGCTGCTGCTCGGTATCGTGCTGGTCGTCCTGACCGCGTTCCGGCGCGTCAGCGACCGCTTCGCGGCCGGCTCGAAAGCCGCCGTCGCCGGCGCGCTGCTCGCCGCGATGAACACCGCGTCGGAATACGGCTTCGGCGGCGTGATCGCCGCGCTGCCGGGCTTCCTCGTCGTCGGCGACGCACTGAAGAGCATCCCGAACCCGCTCGTCAACGCGGCCGTGTCGGTCAGCTCGCTCGCCGGCATCACGGGCTCGGCGTCGGGCGGCATGAGCATCGCGCTCGCCGCAATGTCGGACCTGTTCATCAAGGGCGCGCAGGCAGCCAACATTCCGATGGACGTGCTGCACCGGGTCGTCGCGATGGCGAGCGGCGGCATGGACACGCTGCCGCACAACGGCGCGGTCATCACGCTGCTCGCGGTCACGGGCCTCACGCACCGCGAGTCGTATCGCGACATCTTCGCGGTCACCGTCATCAAGACGCTCGCGGTGTTCTTCGTGATCGCCGTGTACTACACGACGGGGCTCGTGTAAGCCGCTGCATGAGGCGGCGTTCGGTACGCCGCCTCGACGCGGCAGGCCGCTTCAAGCCCGACCTGCGTTTCACGATCGGACCGCATGCGAACCGGAACGGATTCCGGATTTCGCATCCGGTCCGATTTCAATTCCCCGCTCGCCGGCTCCGGCCGAATCCACGCCACCGCGCCCTTGCCTGACGCCCGGGCCACCGCGCCGCCATCCAGCACCGCCCGCCACCGCCCACGCATTGTTGCCCGCAACAAAACACTGCGTTGGGCGCGATCGCATTTTTCGCGCGCCCGCCCCGGCCTACACTGGTTCCAACGTCACCCGGCGCTTCAACGAACAAAGCGCCGCGATTCACCGGAATCCTGGAGGTCCTGATCATGAAGCGCCTGATTCACGCCGTTGCCATTGCCCTGGCCGTATCGGCCCCGCTCGCCGCGCAAGCGCAGTCGAACCAGCCGCTGACGCGCGCGCAGGTCCACGCCGAAGTGAAGGCGCTCAAGCAGGCCGGCTTCCAGTCGAGCGACTGGTTCTACCCGGCCAGCATCGTGTCCGCCGAAGCGAAGATTGCCCGTCAGCACGACGCCGGCTACGGCAGCGATCGCGGCGCGTCGTCGGAGTCGGGCCAGTAATCCGTCGTCCGGCCCGCTCGACGATGCCTACGTGCGTCGTTACGCCTTCACGGGCTGGATCAGCTTCGCGCAGGCCGCTGCCTGCGGATCGCCCGCGGGCAGCTTCCCGCATACGCCGTCGAACTGCTTCACGACCGACCTGACCGACGCATCGTGCGCGCCGCCGCTGCGCCAGTGGTTCAACTGCGTGACGACCTTGGTCAAAGCGCGCAGGTTCGCGCCGTAGAACGCATCGCGGGTCTTGTCGGCCTGGGCGAGCACACTCGCGGCAATCCCTTCGATGCGCGCCGAATCGTCCGGCGCCAGTTGCACTGCATTCGCAAAATAGGTCGCGCCCCAGCGCAGCTTCGTCGCCGGCCCGCTCGCCGACTCGTATGCCTTGCGATACCAGTCGAGTGCCGCGGCCTTGTCGCCGCGCGCCTTCGCATTCGCAGCCAGCCCCGACATGAAGTAATACGGCGTGGACGAACGCGGCAATTCGGCCTTCAGCAACGCATCCGACTCGTCGTACAGCCCCGCATCGGTGAGCGTGTCCGCGCCTTCGCTGACGAGCGCCTGCCGCTCGTACGCATTCGCGGCGCCCTGCACCGACGCTGCGATCTGCTTGCGCACCGTGTCGGCCAGCGCCGGCGCGGCAAGCGGCGCACCCTTGCCCGCGTCGCCGCGCGCGAGCAGCACGCGGCCGTGCAGCGCCATCAGCCGGTCGATCGACGACAGCGTGGTATCGGTCGACAGACGCGCGAGCGCCGTGTCGTAGGCGCCGCGCAACTTCGCGCGCTGCGCGTCGTCGCCGCCGAGATACGCGACCACGCGCGCGGGCGCCGCGACCAGCACATCCGAATCGGCCCGCGACAACGCGGGATCGCGCAACACCGTGCGCAGCGAATCGGCTAGCGCCGCCTTGTCGAGCGTGCCGGCCTGCGCCGGATCGTCCGACGCCGCGACGACCGCCGACTTCAGCGCGAATCGCGCCGAATCGGCCTTCGCGCCGGCCGCCCGCGCGCGTTGCGCGAGCGACTGCAGCGTCTCGGCGACGCGATCGGCCGGCACCGGCAGCGCGCCGTCGGTGTCCCACGAGTAGTCGGCCAGCAGACGCCATTCGTCCGGTGTCAGCGACGCGCCGTTCTTCAGCGCGTTCGCGAGCGTCTGCCGCACCGGATGCGCGGCCGTCATCCCGAGCGACAGCGCCTGCATGTAGCGATCGAGATCGGCTTCGCCCGGCAGCCGCGTCACTTCGGTGCCGTCGGGGCGGAACAGGATCATCGTCGGATAGCCGTGCACCTTGAAACGCTCGCCGAGCTTCTGCGCGCTTTCGGTATCGCCGTCGAGATACACGGGCACGAAGAACGACGAGCGGGTCTTGAAGGCCTGCTGGCTGAAGATGGTCGACTTCACCTGGTTGCACGACGGGCACCATACCGCGCCCCAGTAGAGCAGCAGCGGCTTGCCGGTGCGCTTCGCGAGCGCGAACGCGGCATCGACGTCACCGTGCTGCCATGCGATGCCGGGCGGCAGATGCGCACCGTCGGGCGATGCGCTCGATACCGCGGTACTCGAAGGCGCGGCAGCGGCAAACGCCGCACCCGCGGCGGCGAACAGGCAGGCGGCAGTCAGATTCCGGAGAGCGGTTTTCATCGAAGCGGTTCCGTTGAAAGAGACGGTTGCGGGAAGGTGCGGCGCGCGAAACGATGGCCATCAAGCAATGGCCAGGAGGCGATGACGATGAAACGCGCCGACGTGCGGTACGCCGCACGCATCGATACGGACAAACGAATACCGGCCGAAGCGACCGGCAAATCATTCAACGATACGATTGACGCAGCCAGCGGGAAACAAACGAATTCTCGAATGGATATGACGCGCGGCACCGTGGCCGCGCGTGCCGTCACATACGCGTCGGCCGGCCCTTCATTGCCGTTCCTTGATCCGCGCCATGTGATACACGGACGCATGCACGCCGTCGCGCAGCGCGTAGCCCGGCGATTCGCCTTCGATCCGGAAACCGTGCTTTTCATAGAGCGCGATCGCCGTGCGGTTGTCGGTGAACACGGTCAACTCGAGACGCGTGACGTTCAGCCAGTTTTCCGCGAGATCGATCGCGGCCGCGAGCAGCCGGCCGCCGACGCCGCGCCCGTGATGCGCCGCATCGACCATCATGCCGAGCCCCGCCGCATGGCGCCGGCGCGGATTCGGCTCCGATTCCAGGCCAAGATGGCCGACCACCGTGCCGTCGATTTCGGCGACGAGGCTCGCGCCGCGCTCGTGCGCGTTGTCGAGCCGCTTCCGCCATTTCTCGAGCGACGGAAACGGATACTGCAGCGTGTTCATGTACACCGCGGGATGCGCGGCGATCTGCCGGATCGCGTCGACGTCGTGCGTCTCGCTGTGCCGGATCTTGATGTCGGTCATGGGTGGGCCGGTTCCGAAAAGTCGCGCCGATCGCGCGGACTGCGCACACGCGCAGCAACGTTTCGAGCTTAGCCGATTTCACGCATTTGAAACATGGGGGTCGCGTTGTCGCGTGATGCCGTTGTATCCGCAACGACACACAATCTCGCGCCCGCCGCGACCCGGAAAAACCTGACCGATTCCACACGCGGCGATCGGAAATTCCTTACCCTCCGCCGCCACGCATCACGCCCCGCCAAATCGTTGCGCACACAACGTCACGTGCACGACTTTCGATGTCGTGTCGTCCACTCATTCCGGCTTGCGCCGGGCCGATGCGTATCGATGTCCCGGCCCGTGCATCGCAAGCGCGCGCACCGATGCAGCCACCGGCACGGTCATGCTGAACGAACACGTGCCGCGCCGCCGCCGTGTTGCACGTCTGTGACAAGCCGCGCACGCCGCCAATGGCGGTAAATATGACCTGTTGGTACTCGGCCCGGCCGGCGATCGCCGGCGACCACCCGGATGACACTAGAGGATCGACTCGACAACGCGTGCCGACCGCCTCTGACGCCGCCGCTGCGACGCACGTTGCCGCGCGAGTCGCAGCCGACCGCGAACGCCGGTCGAACGCCGTCCGGGCGCCGGCCGCGGCCGCGCCCGATCCGGCTGAAACGCCCGCCCAGCACGGGTCAAACATCAGAAGGATCGGTGGTGTAACCCTCATTTCGCCCCACGAAAATGCTCCGTATTGCCGCCCGTTCGCGTTAAACTGCGTCAAGCTGTGTTCAACAAAGACATCTTTGCCGCTACGGCATCCACGATACGAGGATAGGTTCGATGCGCACTACCGGCTCATCCGGGGCAATGACCCTGCTCACCGAACACGACCCGGCCGACGGCCGCGAATTGCGCTCGCTCCGGCTCGAATCCACCGGCGACGGCAAGAGCGTGCTGCTGATCGAGATCGACGAACGCAAGCCCGGCATCCACCGCGAGATCCGCTACGAGATCACGCCGGCCGAACTCATCGCGGCGATCCGTTCGCACGGCGCCGAGCTGCCCGGCGAAAACCACGGCGCCGCATCGCTCGCCCGTACCACCTCCTGAATTCAAACGGTGAGCCGCGCACAGCGCGCCGGCTCACCGACATCTCCCTGCCGCCGTCAGGCGCTTTGCGTCATACCCGCCGCTGTCTTGAAAATGGCCGATAATCGGCCCATCTGCGTTTCCTGCTCACGCATTCCCTTTTCGGCCAGCCGTCATGCTCCGTGACCTCGTCGCCCAGTACGGGCCGCTTCTCGTCTTCGCCAACGTGCTCGCGGCGGCCATCGGCCTGCCGGTGCCCGCGATGCCGACGCTCGTGCTGTTCGGCGCGATGGCCGGGATGCACCCGGAAATGATCGGCTCGCAGCTCTTGACGGTGGTGGCGCTGTCGGTGTTCGGTGCACTGATCGGCGACACCGTCTGGTACGTCGCCGGACGGCGTTACGGCGGTGCGACGCTGAAGACGATCTGCCGGCTGTCGCTGTCGCGCGATACCTGCGTGAGAAAGACCGAACGCTTCTTCGGCCGCTACGGCGTGCGCGTGCTCGCGGTCGCCCGTTTCATTCCCGGGCTGTCGCTCGTGTCGGTGCCAATGGCCGGCGCGCTCGGCACGCGCTATCGCACGTTCGCCGGTTACGACGCGCTCGGCGCCGCGCTGTGGACGATCGTCGGGCTGGTGGCCGGAATCGTGTTCTACCGGCAGATCGACTGGCTGTTCGCCGGCGCGAGCCGCCTCGGCCGCGCGGTGCTGGTGGTGATCGTCGCGCTGCTGGCCGTGTATGCGGCGATCCGCTGGATGCGCCGCCGCGCGCTGATCCGCCAGCTCGCCCACGCGCGGATCGGTGTCGACGAACTCGACGATCTGCTGCGCGACGCCGCCGCGCCGGTGGTGCTCGACGTGCGCTCGCCCGAGCACCGCAAGCTCGACCCGTTCACGATTCCCGGTGCGCAGTTCGCCGACGAGCGGCAGATTGCCGACATCGTCGCGCGCTATCCGTTCTCGCAGAAGTTCGTCGTGTACTGCTCGTGCCCGAACGAAGTGACGGCCGCGCTGATGGCGAAGCGCCTGCTCGACGCAGGCTTCACCGATGCGCTCGCGCTGCGCGGCGGCCTCGATGCCTGGCGCGATACGGGCCGCCAGCTGACGTCGCTCGTGGAAGAGATGCCCGCCGCGAACGATCCGGTCGCGGGGTTGCACCGACCGGCCTGATCGCACCGATCACAGGCCGGCCGCGCAATGCGGGGGACCATGCGTCCCCCTTCGATCAGAACGCGTGCAGCGGCAGGTTCACGACCAGACGGTACTCGCGGTTCGTCGCGTCCGAGTAGTGTGCCGAGCCGTTGTGCCACATTGCGATGAACGTGACCTTCGTGTCCTTCAGCTTGCCGCTCTGGAACGTGTACGACGGGATGAAGCCGAACTCGTGGTGACGGCCCTGCACCGGCGCGCCGTTGCTCCAGTAGATGCTCGACTTGGTCGGGTCGTTCGCCGCGCCCGCGCTGCCGTCCGCACCCCAGCCCGTCACGCCCCAGACCATCGCCTTGAAGCCCGGCAGGCCCGCTTCCTTGCCGTAGAACGTGTAACGCAGCTGCAGCGACTTTTCGTGCGGCGCGTTGTAGTCGACGTCCATCGAGTTGGTCAGGAAGATGCCGTTCGTTTCGTTCAGGTAATCGAAGAACTGGTCGCCGAGCACCTGCTGGAAGCCGAGCAGCAGCTCGTGCGGGCCGTGCTGCGCGGCCACCGACAGGCTGTATGCGTTGTTGTCGATCTTGCCCTGCAGCGCATCGCCCGTGTCGTGCGTCGAGTAGACGTTGCCGAAGCCCGTCCACTTGATCGTCTGCGGGCTGCCGATGCTGTGCTTCACCGACGCGTAGTACTGGTGCCACACGTCGTCGGCCTGGTTCGCGTACAGCGCGACTTCGCCGTTCGGCGAGTAGTCCCACGTGCCGCCGACATACGACAGGCGATTGATGCGCGTGCCGCCGTATTGCGTCGTCAGGTTGGTCAGCGTCGTGTGACCGCGCGCGTTGGTCTTCGTGAAGCTGCCGGCCTCGAGCATCACGTTCTTGAATTCATTGCTGACGATCGTCGTGCCGAGGAACGTCGGCGGCAGCGCACGGTTGTCGTGCTGCTCCATGAACGGGTTGTCGACGGCCTGCAGACCGTACTTGATCACCGTGTTCGAGATGCGCGCCTTGATGTCGTAGATGCCCGGGTAGGCCCACGCGAGCTGGTTGCTGCCGCCGCCGCCCTTCGCGATGTGCACCATGCTGCCGGCGCCCTGGCCGCCGTCGAGCTTCAGCGCCGCATACAGCGATGCGTCGAAACCGATTCCGATCAGGCCCGTCGTATAGCCCGACTCGAAGTTCGCCATCGCGCCCTGCACCCATGCGTGGCGATGCGGGCCGCCCTTGCTGTCGAGCACGTCCGAATAGTTGCGGAACAGGAAGTCGAGATGGCTGTCGGCAATGAAGCCCTTCGACTTCGACTGGGCCGACGGCTCATCGGGCGGCGTGACGGCCTGGGTCGCTTCGGCGTTGACAATGGCGTTCTGCGTCGGTGCGCCCGTGCCGTTGGCCGGTGCGGCCTGCGCGACCTGCAGCGGCGCGGGGGCCGCGTCGTCGGCGTGCGCCACGCCCGTCAGCGAGACACCGGCGAGTGCCGGCAGTCCCCATGCAAGCAGCATCTTCGATGCCGTCCCGATCGTCTTCTGTTTTTTCATCGTATTTCTCGTCTTGTGTTGATATCGTCCACGCCGGTCGCGATCCGCTCCCGGCCCCCCGGCGCGCCCGGTTAAGGACGCGCCTGTACCCGCGGCGCGAAGATCATTCGCGCCGCCCCTGCCCCTGTTGACCAGCCTTGGTTTTGTTTGCCGAGCTACTTCAAATCACGCCGCACCCGCACGAATGCACGCGACACGCGCCGCCGACCCCTGCCGCACTTCCGGCAGCGGCACGTCCTGCGCGCACGCATCGATCGCGACCGGGCAGCGCGTGCGGAACGCGCAGCCGGACGGCGGGTTGAGCGGCGAGGGCATCTCGCCCGCCAGCAGCATCGGACGGCGAGCACGCTCGCGCGCCGGCTCCGGCGTCGGCGCCGCATCGAGCAGCGCCTTCGTGTACGGGTGCTGCGGCACGCCGTACACGTCATGCCGCGTGCCGAACTCCATCACGCGGCCGAGATACATCACGAGCACACGCTGGCTGATCGCCTTCACCACGGCGAGATCGTGTGCAACGAACAGATAGGACAACGACAGTTCGCGTTGAAGATCGCGCAGCAGGTTCACGATCTGCGCCTGGATCGACACGTCGAGCGCCGACACGGGTTCATCGCAGATCACGAGCTTCGGCTCGCCGATCAGCGCGCGTGCGATGCCGACGCGCTGGCACTGCCCGCCGGAAAATTCGTGCGGGTAGCGCAGCAGGTGATGCGCGTTCAGGCCGACGCGTTCGAGCATCGCGACCACGCGGCGGCGCACTTCGGTGCGGCCGAGGCCGGCCTGGTGCGTGACGAGCGGTTCGGCAACGACCTGCTCGATCGTCATGCGCGGATCGAGCGACGCGAGCGGATCCTGGAAGATCATCTGCACTTCGCGACGCATCGCGTTGCCGCGCAAGTGATCGGGCGTGACGGCTTCGCCGCGCCATTTCACGGTGCCGGCCGTCATCGGCACGAGGCCGATCAGCGCACGCGCGAGCGTCGACTTCCCGCAGCCCGATTCGCCGACGAGCCCGACCGTTTCGCCGCGCTTCACGTCGAACGACACACCATCGACCGCGCGCAGCGTGCCCTTCGGCGACCACGGATAACCGCCGAGCGGCACGCGGAAATGCACCTTCAGATCCTCGACGGACAGCAGCGTGTCGTCCGTCGCGCCGGCATTGCGGCGTTCATTGACGCTCATCGCAGACCTCCCGCCAGATCGGCGACGGGGCGGTGGCATGCGCGCACCGCGCCCACGGCGCCATAGGTTTCGAGCGCCGGGCGCGCGGCGCCACAGCGTTCTTCCGCATACGTGCAGCGCTTCGCGAACGCGCAGCCGGCCGGCGCGGTGCCGGGCATCGGCGGATTGCCGGGAATCGCGACGAGCGGCGCATCGTGCGCGTCGGTCAGGCGCGGCAGCGCGTTGAGCAGGCCGATCGTGTACGGATGCGACGGCGTCGCGAAGATCGATTCGGCCGGCGCGTATTCGACGGTGCGGCCCGCATACATGACCATCACGTCGTCCGCGAGGCCGGCGACCACGCCCATGTCGTGCGTGATCAGCACGATCGCGGTGCCGCGTTCGCGATTCAGCTCGCGCAGCAGGTCGATGATCTGCGCCTGCACCGTCACGTCGAGCGCGGTGGTCGGCTCGTCGGCGATCAGGATTTCCGGCTCGGACAGCAGCGCCATCGCGATCATCACGCGCTGGCGCATGCCGCCGGAGAACTCGTGCGGATACATGCGGATGCGCCGCGCCGCGTCGGGAATGCGCACCGATTCGAGCGCCTCGATCGCACGCTTGGTCGCTTCCTTGCGCGACAGCTTGCGATGCAGCTGCAGCGTCTCGGTCATCTGCCGCTCGATCGTCAGGAACGGATTGAGCGACGTCATCGGATCCTGGAAGATCATCGCGATGCGGTCGCCGCGCACCCGGTTCAGCGCGCGCGTATCCATCTCGAGCAGGTTGTCGCCGCGGTAGTGTGCGGTGCCGGTCGTCGTGCCGTTGCCGGCCAGCAGGCCGAGCAGCGCCATCACGGTCTGGCTCTTGCCCGAGCCCGATTCGCCGACGATGCCGAGCGTCTTGCCGGCTTCGAGCGAGAACGACACGCCGCTCACGGCGTCGATCGGCGGCGCGTCCTTGCGCGTGAAGCGCACGCCGAGGTTGTCGACTTCTAGTAGTGCACCCATCTCAACGATCCTTCGGGTCGAGCGCGTCACGCAGGCCGTCGCCAACGAAGTTCACGCAGTAGAGCGTCACGCACAGCATGACGGCCGGGGCCAGCAGCAGCCACGGCATCGATTCCAGTTTCTGCGCGCCGTCCTGGATCAGCACGCCCCAGCTCGTCATCGGCTCCTGCACGCCGAGGCCGAGGAACGACAGCACCGATTCGGTCAGCACGATGCCCGGCACCGAGACCGTCGCGTACACGACGACCACGCCGAGCAGGTTCGGCACGATGTGGCGCAGCACGATCGACGTGGGCGTCACGCCGATCGCGCGCGCCGCATCGACGAATTCGCGGCTGCGCAGCGACAGCGTCTGGCCGCGCACGACCCGCGCCATGTCGATCCACGAGAACGCGCTGATGGTCAGCACGACCAGCATGAACGAGCGGCCGAACAGGGTCATCATCAGGATCGCGATCAGCAGGTACGGGATCGCGTACATCATGTCGACGACGCGCATCATCACGGAGTCGACGCGGCCGCCCGCGAAGCCCGCGGTCGCGCCCCACGCGACGCCGAACAGGCCCGACACGAGCGTGCCGAGCAGGCCGACCTCGATCGATACGCGGCCGCCGATCAGCGTGCGCACCAGCAGGTCGCGGCCGAGCTCGTCGGTGCCGAACCAGTGCTGGTTCGCCCAGGTCGGCGGCAGGCTGATCGAACCCCAGTCGCTTGCGGCGGGATCGGCCGCGAGCAGCCACGGGCCGACGAAACACGCGAGCGTGATCAGCGCGAGCAGCACGAGGCTGAACACGGCCGCGCGGTTGTGAAGGAAGCGCGCCATCGCAAGCGCGAGCGGCGAGCGCGAACGCGGCGGCGAGTCGGTCTGCACGGGCAGGCCGACGACGGGAGTAGTCGGGGTCATCGCGGTGCCTCGCTCAATAACGGATGCGCGGATCGAGCCACGCGTACGCGAGGTCGACCAGCAGGTTGAACAGCACGGCGCAGACGGTGGTCAGCACGACGAGGCCGAGCACGAGCGTGTAGTCGCGGTTGATCGCGCCGTTCACGACGAGCTGCCCGAGGCCCGGCAGCGCGAACACCGATTCGGTGACGACGGCCGCCGTGATCGACGAGATGCAGACCGTGCCGAACAGCGACACGACCGGCATCAGCGCGGGCTTCAGCGCGTGGCGCAGCACGATCGTCGAGCCCGGCAGGCCCTTCGCGCGCGCGGTGCGGATGTAGTTGCTCGACAGCGTCTCGATCATCGAGCCGCGCATCACGCGCGCGAGCAGCGACATGTTGATGAAGGTCAGCAGCACGATCGGCAGCAGCCGGTACTCCCAGCCGCCGTCGCCCCAGCCGCCCGCCGGCAGCCAGCCGTTGCCGGCCGAGGTCTTCAGCAGGATCGCGAAGATCCACACCAGCACCGGGCCGAGCACGAACGGCGGCACGACGTTGCCGATGTTGCCGATCAGCATCACGATGCGGTCGATGAAGCTGTCGCGGCGGACCGCCGCGACCGTGCCGAGCAGCACGCCGAGCCCGATCGAGATCGGGATCGACACGCCGCCTACGCCGAGACTCACCGGCAACGCCTTGCGCACGAGATCGTTCACGGACCAGTCGACGTAGCGGAACGACGGACCGAGGTCGCCGTGCAGCAGCGCGTCGAGATACATCAGGTACTGCTTCCACAGCGGCTGGTCGAGGTGGTACTTCGCGTTCAGGTTCGCGAGCGTCGCCGCGGAAAGCTGCTTCTCCGTATCGAACGGACCGCCGGGTGTGAAGTGCAGCAGCAGGTAGCAGACGGTGACGACCGCGAGGATCGTCGGCACCGCCCACAACGTGCGCCTCAGTGCGTAGGCCAGCATGATCGCTCCGCTCAGTGCTTGATCAGGTACATGTCCTGCGAAGCACGCATGTCGATCACGTTCTTCAGCGAGTAGCCGCCCACATAGGGCTTCACGAGACGGTCGGCCGAGTACTGGAACAGCGGCACCATCGGCGTGTCGTTCAGCGCGAGGTCGTGCGCCTGCGTGAGCAGCGTGGCACGCGCCTTGTCGTCGAGCTTCTGGTTGCCTTCGTCGACCAGCGCGTCGGCCTGCTTGTTGCAGTAGCCGACGGTGTTCTGCGCGCTGCCGCAACGGAGCAGGTCGAAGAACGTCATCGCGTCGTTGTAGTCGGCGAACCAGCCGTCGCGCGCGATCTGCACCTTGCCGTCATGCCGCTCCTTCATCAGCACCTTGAACTCGACGTTCTCGAGCTTGGTGTTGACGCCGAGCTTCGTGCGCCATTCCGACGCGGCGAACAGCGCGACCTTCTTGTGCAGGTCGTTGGTGTTGTAGGTCAGCGTGAACGACAGCGGCTTCGCATCCGAGTAGCCGGCCTGCTTCAGCAGGTTCTTCGCGTAGTCGACGCGCTTGGCCATCGGCCACGACGCCCAGTCCGGCGTGAACGGCTGCACGCCCTTCGTGCCGCTCGGCATCAGGCCGTACATCGGCTTCTCGCCGGCCTGCGTGAGCTTCGAGGTCAGCACCTCGCGATCGAGCACCATCGACAGCGCCTGGCGCACGCGCTTGTCCTTCAGCGCCGGATCGTTGTTGTTCAGGTAGTAGTAATAGGTCGCGAGCTGCAGGCCCTGGCGCAGTTCGCCGCCGAACTGCTTGCTGACCTGCTGGAAGATGCCCGACGGGATCGAGTAGCTGTAGTCGATCTGGCCGGCCTGGTACATGCGCATCGCGGTCTCGTCGCTCTCGATCGGCAGATACGTGACCTTGTTGATCACGACCTTCGGCGCGTTCCAGTACTTCGCGTCCTTGGTGATCACGATGCGGTTGTTCGGCTGCCAGTCGGCCAGCTGGAACGGGCCGTTGCTGACGATATTGCCCGGGCGCGTCCACGCGTCGCCGAGCTTCGTCACCGTGTCCTTGTTCACCGGCGCGAGCGGCACCATCGCGGTCAGTTCCGGGAAGAACGCGACCGGCACGTCGGTCGTCACCTCGAGCGTGTACGGATCGACGGCGCGCACGCCGAGCGTCGACGGCGCGGCCTTGCCCGCGATGATGTCCTTCGAGTTCTTCACGAACTCGACGAGGATCGTGTATTTCGAGCCCGTCTTCGGATCGACGAGGCGCTGCCATGCATAGACGAAATCGGCGGCCGTCACCGGCTGGCCGTTGCTCCACTTCGCGTCGTGGCGAAGCTTGAAGATCCACGTCTGCGGCGTCTTGCGTTCCCACGACAGCGCGACGCCCGGCACGACCTGGCCGGCCGCATCGATGCGGGCGAGCCCTTCGAACAGGTCGAGGCCGATCGTATTGCCGGTCCACGATTCGATGTGCGCGGGGTCGAGCGACTCGACTTCGGCGGGCACCTGTCGCGTCAGGTCCTGTTGAGGCGCGAGCGCGACGTTCGACGGAACGGTAACGGCGTGAGCGGCGGGCGTCGTCAGGGCGAGCGCGGCCAGCACGGCCGACATGGCATGCAAGGATTTCATCGTGGCAGTCTTGAGAAGGTTTGTTCGGTGAGCGTCGCGCGGCGAATGCCGCGGCTTACGCGTGAGACGCTGACGGGGGCAGCGATTGAGGAGGCCCGTGATTCTCGTATAGCATTTTAGTATTCCTTACGTTTCTTTCGACAGGCATCCCGTCTTGGAAACGAAGGAATACCCGTGCGTTAGAACAGCCGCGGTGTACCGACCCAGACCACCACCGACTCGACCTTCGCGGTGTTGGCCCAGCTGTGCGGGACCGTCGACTGATAGTGCGAACTGTCGCCGGCCTGCAGGACGAACGTCTTGCCTTCCAGCGTCAGCGACACTTCCCCTTCAATCACATACAGGAACTCCTCTCCTGCATGGGTCGTCACCTCCGACCGTTTCTGCCCCGGCGGCAACCTCACGAGGATCGCCTCGAGCTGTCGCCCTTCGGATACGTTCGTCAGCCGCGCGAACAGGTTCGCCGAATCGGCAAACCCGAAGAAGCGCAGCTGCTCGCCTCGGCAGACCGAGCGTTCCTCGCTCGGCGTATCCACGAAGTACTGCACCGTCACACCGAGCGCGTGCGCGATACCGGCCAGCGACGTCAATGACGGCGACGCGAGCCCGCGCTCGACTTGAGACAGAAACGGCTTCGAAATCCCCGCGGCGGTAGCGGTGTCGTCGAGCGTGCGCTTGAGTCGTTGGCGCAACGCGCGAATCTTGCTGCCCAGTGCGGCGGCAGCGTCTGCGGACCGCGAGTTTTCAGTGGGGGGAACCATAGCAGGCCGAAAAGTGATCGTCAAAAAATGTTTGATGGAAAATAACTAAGTTAGATCGATATAGCTTAGTCTTCGGGTTCGCGCACGCCTTCGGAGTTGAGCCCGGTGCACTAAACGGGGCGCGAAGCGAGAGAAACGACGCGCTATCTTGCCAGACTCGCCGGCTTCACAGGCAAGCTGCAAGCGGCTCTCCGGGAATCTTCGGAGGGCCGGCACGAAAGCTTACAAATAGATGATGAGACGAATGTTCCTGAAAGCTGCCGCCACATCGGGAGTTTCCCTGAGTGGCGCATACCTGACGCACCGGACCGGCGAACGTTACCATTCGCGCGCCGGTCGGGGCCACTCGCCGCCCTACCATGCGGCGTCAGACCCCGGCCCGGGCTAATCCGCCCGACTGTTCCATCGCCAGCGCAAGACCTACCCGGCACATTGCGCACCGGCGCCAGTTCGACCCCAAGACGACGCGTGATCCGTGCCGTCCGTTTCAAACGAGATTGATGATGCATTCACCTGTTTCACAAACCCGATCGTTCACGACGGTCTTCCTCATCGAAATGTGGGAGCGTTTCGGCTACTACGGTATGGCCGCGCTTCTGGTCCTCTTCATGGTCGACCGGCTCGGTTTCACCGACAGCCATGCGAACCTGACCTGGGGTGCGTTCACCGCACTCGTCTATGCGGCGCCGTCGATCGGCGGCTGGATCGGCGACAAGGTGCTCGGCGCCCGCCGCACGATGATCATCGGCGCGTCCGTGCTGTCCGCCGGCTACCTGATGCTCGCGGTACCGAACGAACACCTGACGTACATGTATGCGTCGCTCGGCGTGATCGTCGTCGGCAACGGCCTGTTCAAGGCCAACGCGGCGAACCTCGTGCGCCGCATCTATGAAGGCGACGACGCGCGTATCGACAGCGCGTTCACGATCTACTACATGGCGGTCAACATCGGCTCGACCGTGTCGATGCTCGCGACGCCGTGGATCAAGGATCACTGGGGCTGGCACGCCGCGTTCGCGGTCTGCTGCGGCGGCATGCTGCTCGCGATCCTCAACTTCATGCTGATGCACCGCACGCTCGCGCACGTCGGCTCGGTGCCGGACGACCAGCCGATCCGCTGGAAGCGTCTCGGCGCGGTCGCGCTGGGCGGCGTCGCGCTCGCGCTGATCACGCTGTACGTGCTGCAGCACAAGCAACTCGCGGTGGCCAGCGTGTGGACGGCAGCGTTCGCGATCCTCGCGATCTTCGCGTACATGATCGCGAAGTCGGAGCGCTCGGAGCGAGCAGGCCTGATCGCGGCACTCGTGCTGATCGGCCAGGTCATCCTGTTCTTCATCTTCTACGTGCAGATGTCGACGTCGCTGACGCTGTTCGCGCTGCGCAACGTCGATCCGCGCTTCATCCTGTTCGGCACGACGCTGTTCACGTGGAGCGCCGCGCAGTTCCAGGCGCTGAACCCGATCTGGATCATGCTGCTGAGCCCGGTGCTCGTGTGGGTCTACAACGCGGTCGCGAAGGGTGGGCGTGACCTGCCGGTCGCCGCGAAGTACGCGCTCGGCTTCGGCGCGGTCGCCGCGGGCTACCTGGTGTTCACGATCAGCGGCCGCTACGCGGTCGACGGCCGTGTGTCGTCGTGGTTCATGGTGTGGGGCTACGGCCTCTACTCGCTCGGCGAACTGCTGGTGAGCGGCCTCGGCCTCGCGATGATCGCCCGCTACGTGCCGGCGCGCATGAGCGGCTTCATGATGGGTGCGTATTTCGTCGCGACGGGTGTGTCGCAGTATCTCGGCAGCGTCGTCGCGAACTTCGCGCAGATGCCGTCGCATGACCTGCCGGCCACCGAATCGCTGCCGCTCTACCTGTCGCTGTTCGAGAAGCTCGGCTGGCTCGCCGCGATCGGCATGCTGCTCGCGCTGCTGCTGCTGCCGCTGATGAACCGCCTGTCGCGCCAGCACCAACGTTGTGCGGAAGAGCGCCGCGAAGAAGCACTGCAGGCGCAGGCCATCGCGTCGGCCCAGTAAGTACTATCCCTCGGCGTGCGGCATGCACGCCACATTCTCCCGCCGGGCACGCGAACGCGTCCTACACTGGTGGAAACGCATCCGCTCCGTCGCGATGCGCACTGGCGGGAGAAGATCATGAAAAGCAAGACCACGAGGATCCTGAGGATACTGTCGGACATCCGGCACGCGCAGCGCTGCACCGCGCTGCGCGCCGCCCGGGCCGCAGCCGAGGCCGACGCGGTACTCGCGGAACGCGACGATCCGGCTCAGGACGAACGCGACGACGCCGAATCCGACGACGCCACCTCCACGCCCCGCTCCCGTATCGGCTCACCTCACTGACGCCGCGCGACACGTTCCGTGCCGCACGCGCCGTCTCCCATGCCGCTCACGCGGCCGCGCCGCGCCACCGCGCGATCCACGTTCCCGAACCGGCCACGGCCATCATCAGCCCGAGCGCGCACGCGTCGGCCACGAGGCCCACGCCGACATGCCGCAGATCGGCGCTGTGCGCGACCGGATGCAGCAGCGAATCGATCACGAGCGAGATCGCCGCGCCCGCGACGAAGCAGATCAGCCCGCGCTGGCCGACGGCGACGACGGGACGCACGGCCTGCGCGATCCGCGCGATCCAGCCGACGCGCACGCAATCGGCCATCAGCCATGCGACGCCCGCGAAGCTCACGACGCGCGGCAGCGCGAGATCGCGCTTGAAGATGCCTTCGGGCATCGGCAGCCCCGAGAACAGCTTGTAGCTCGCGCAACCGAGCACGACCGCGCACGCGACGCCGGTCGCTGCGGCGCCCCACCGCCCGAGCGCGATGCGCCGGTAGAACGGCTGGCAGCGCGCGAGCACGCCTGCCACGAACATCAGTTGCCAGGCGAACGGGTTGAAACTCCAGCGGAATCCGTCGGTGTCCAGCAGCTCGGGGCCGAGCCAGCCCGCCGTCATCCACGACGCGGCGCTGAGCGCGACGAGCAGCCACGGATGACGGCGCGCGAACGGCACGAGCACCGGCGACGCGAGCGCGAACAGCACGTACATCGGCAGCACCGATGCGAGATACGGCTGGCGCTGGAACGTCAGCAGCTCGGCGAGGCCCGTGAGCGGCGACGCGAGCATCACGCTGACGTCGTCGAGTGCGAGGTTCGGCGCATCGATCCCGTAGTGGTCGAGCACGGCCGACACGACGAGCATCAGCGTCGACGTCGCGAGAAACGCGCGGTAGATCTGCATCGCACGGCGCACGAACCGGCGCTGCGCGGCACGCGCGCCGTGCCGTTCGGCGATCGCGCCGTACGCGCTCGCGGTCGCGAAGCCGCCGAGAAACACGAACACCTCGGCCGCGTCGCACAGCGCGAACGCGTGCAGCGTCACGCGCGACAGCACGCTCGCGCCGATGTGATCGACGACGATCATCAGCAGCACGAGCCCGCGGAAGAAATCGACTTCGATCAGGCGGCCGCCGCGCGATGGCTGCAGCGTGGCGGAAGACGGCAGGCTCAACGACATGAGCGCACCTGCGCAACGATGGTGCAACAGGCACCGGGGAAGGGATCGGGAAGAAGCAGGCGAGCGCGGTCAGCGGCGATACGCGTATGCTCGCATCGCGCCGACCCGGCCGGCCAGGCACGGGAATGACCGTTCATCGGAAAGCTGCATACGAAGGGAAGTCGGTCAGGTCAGTCTAATGGCCGATCCGGAGAGACCCTAAGTAACAAAGTGCAACCGAATCTTCTGTTCGATTACAACGCAGAGGAGGAGGATGCGAAGCGGGCAGTGCCGCCAGTTCGACGTCAGTGCGACGCCAGTTTGCGGTCAGCATCGGTGCGTTCGACTGCTGTTCGGTCGTTGCTCGACGGTTGCTCGACCGTCGAGCGAGACGCGATGCGCGGCACGTTCCGTGCGGCCGCCGCATCGCGATCGGCGCTTATCCGCGCGTGGGCAGACGCCGCATCAGCATCGCGCTGTGCCACGCGGTCAGCGCGACGGCGACCCAGATCGGCCCGTACGTCGCGAGCTTCGCGACGCTCAGCGTCTCGCCGAGCAGCAGCAGCGACACCGCGACGAGCAGCACGGGCTCGACGTAGCCGAGAATCCCGAACAGCGCCATCGGCAGCATCCGGCTCGCCTTCAGGTAGCTCGCGAGCGCGAGCGTGCTGAGCACGCCAAGCCCCGGCAGCAGCACGGCCCACAGCAGCGGATGGCTGGCGACGCGCGTCGTGCTCGTCGCGACCATCGCGAATGCGATCGGACACAGCAGCGCGATCTCGACCGCGAACGCGGCGAGCGAATCGGCGTTGATCCGCCGGCGCAGCACGAAGTACGGCGGATAACCGAGCGCGACGACGAGCGTCGGCCATGCGAACGCGCGCGTCGCCCACACTTCGTGCGCGACGCCGAGCGCGGCAAACGCGACCGCCGCCCATTGCAGCGGGTCGAGCCGCTCGTGATAGTAGAAGCGGCCGACGAGCACCATCGTCAGCGGCAGCAGGAAATAGCCGAGCGACACTTCGAGCATGCGCCCGTGCAGCGGCGCCCACAGGAACAGCCACAGCTGCACGCCGAGCAGCGCCGCGCTCACGGGCAGCGCGATCAGCAAGCGCCAGTCGCGCACGCTGCGCCGGACGAGTTCGACGAGCGCCGGCCAGCGGCCGCGCAGCGCGATCAGCGCGAGCGCGCCCGGCGCGGTCCACAATACGCGCCACGCGAAGATGTCGAGCCCCGTGAGCGGCGCGAGCAGTTTCGCGTAAGCCGACATCAGCGCGAACAACGTCGATGCCATCACCGACAGCATGAGGCCGCGCCCGGCTTCCGGATACCCCGTCATATCGTTCGGACCGCCTTACTGCTGCTGGAAGCGCTCGAAGCGCCGTTCGGTGCGGCGTTCCTCGAACGTCACCTCGGTCACGCGCGCGGCCGGCGGCCCGTGACGCAGCCACGCGAGCATCCGGTCGATCTGCGCGCCGGGCCCCTGGATCATCGCCTCGACGCTGCCGTCCTCGAGATTCGCGACCCAGCCGCGCAGCTTCAGCGCATGCGCTTCGCGCACCGTCGCATGACGGAAGCCGACGCCCTGCACGACGCCGCGCACCCGCACGTAGTAGGTCTCGATCCGTTCGTCCAGTTCATTGCGGCTCATCGCGTCGCCCTCCCGTTGCATTCAAGCCCGGCATTGTAGTCGCGTCGGCCGCTTCATACACGCCGTGGCCGGTTCACGCCGATAACGGGCTTGCGCCGGCCCTGGCCTGGCGTCGCCGCGCGCGCCGACCACGTACAATCTCGCCGACGCTCAACCGCCGCGCCGCTCTCGCGCGGCCCTGAAGGAAACGCATGACTGATACCTCCCGCGATCTCGTTCTCGTCACCGGCGCGTCCGGTTTCGTCGGCTCGGCCGTCGCACGCATTGCGCAGCAGAAAGGCTATGCGGTGCGCGTCCTCGTGCGTCCGACCAGCCCGCGCACGAACGTCGCGGATCTCGACGCGGAGATCGTCACCGGCGACATGCGCGACGAGGCATCGATGCGCGCCGCGCTGCGCGGCGTGCGCTACCTGCTGCACGTGGCAGCCGACTACCGGCTGTGGGCGCCCGACCCCGACGAGATCGAGCGCGCGAACCTCGAGGGCGCGGTCGCGACGATGCGCGCGGCACGCGCGGAAGGCGTCGAGCGGATCGTCTACACGAGCAGCGTCGCGACGCTCAAGGTGACGAGCGCCGGCGATCCGTCCGACGAGAACCGGCCGCTCACGCCCGAGCAGGCGATCGGCGTCTACAAGCGCAGCAAGGTGCTGGCGGAACGCGCGGTCGAGCGGATGATCGCCGACGAAGGGCTGCCGGCCGTGATCGTCAATCCGTCGACGCCGATCGGCCCGCGCGACGTGAAGCCGACCCCGACCGGTCGCATCATCGTGGAAGCCGCGCTCGGCAAGATTCCCGCATTCGTCGACACGGGGCTGAACCTCGTGCACGTCGACGACGTCGCGCACGGCCACTTCCTCGCGCTCGAGCGCGGCCGGATCGGCGAGCGCTACATCCTCGGCGGCGAAAACCTGCCGCTGCAGCAGATGCTCGCCGACATCGCGCAGATGACGGGCCGCAAGGCACCGACGATCGCGCTGCCGCGCTGGCCGCTCTACCCGCTCGCGGTCGGCGCCGAAGCGGTCGCGAAGTTCACGAAGAAGGAACCGTTTGTCACCGTGGACGGACTGCGGATGTCGAAGAACAAGATGTATTTCACGTCCGCGAAAGCCGAGCGCGAGCTCGGCTACCGTGCGCGTCCGTACCGCGAAGGACTGCGCGATGCACTCGACTGGTTCGGCTCGGCGGGCTACCTGAAGTAACACAAAGCGGCGCGCTTCGCGCCGCATTGCGCACTTTGTTACACGTCGCGCACGGCCCCGCACCGGCGCAGCGGGTAAAATCGCGGGTCTTACGCAGAGAAGACACGCATGAACCTGAACGATCAGATCGATTCGCTCAACACGGGCGTCGATCAGCTGCTCCACGATCACCACGCCGCGCAGCAGGCGGCACGCAGCGCGGAAGCCTTCGCGCGCGCAGCAGCAACGGAAGCCCGGGCCGCCGCAGAACGTCACGCCGCCGCGGAAGCCGAAGCGCAGGCCGCCGCGCAGCGCCACACGGCCGCAGCGGCCGACGCCGAAGCCGCGCAGCAGCGCCACGCCGACGCGACCGCCGCCGCCGAAGCCGCCGCCCACCGTCATACAGATGCCACCGCGCAAGCCGAAGCCGCCGTGCAGCGCCATGCGGAAGCCACCGCGTTGACCGAAGCGCTCGCGCAACGTCACGCGGATGCGGAAGCCGCGTCGCAACGTCACGCGGCCGCGATCGCCGAAGCGGAGGCCGCCGCGCAGCGTCATCACGCCGCCGCGACCGAAGCCGATGCGGCCGCGCAGCGCCACGCTTCCGCGATCGCGGAAGCCGAAGCGCTCGCGCAGCAACACACGCAGGCGATCGCCGAAACGCTGGCCGCCGCGCAGCGTCACGCCGACGCGACCGCCGAGGCCGAAGCCGTCACGCGGCGCCACGCCGAAGCGATCGCGCAGGCCGAAGCCGCCGCGCAACGCCACGCCGACGCCACCGCGCAGGCCGAGGCCGTCACGCAACGCCATACCGAAGCAATCGCGCAAGCCGAAGCCGCCGCGCAGCACCATGCGAAGGCCATCGCGGACGCCGAGGCGCTGGTCGAGGCCGTCGTCAAGGAAGCCGCGACGACCGCGGCTGCCGCAACGGCCGTTGCCACCGACAGCGTCGAACCGGTGGACACGCCGGCGGCGGAGCCGGCCGTGAACGCGTCCGCGCCGGCTGTGGTGGAAGCGGCCGACGCCGAAACCGCGATCGTCGCGACGGCACAAGCCGACACCGTGGTTGAAACCGACGCCGCCGCCCCGGCGGACAAGTCGACGCTGCACGTGTCGCGTCCGACGCAGAACGAACTGACGCTGACCATCAACGGCGCATCGATCACGCTGCATCCGGAGCAACTGGGCCAGTTGATCGAGGAGCTCGCGCATGCGCGCGCGTCGATGCAGCCGGAGCCGCCGCCCGGCATCCCGGCCGGCTGGCGTTTCGTGACGACGAAGAACCCGATGATGGCCGTGCAGAAGCAGTCGAACGGAGATCGCCTGCTAGTCGCCCGCCACACGGGCTACGGCTGGGTGCCGTTCACGTTCTCGCCGGACGTCGTGGTGCAGATGTACATGATGCTGACCCAGCGGTAAGCGCCGGCCGGCGAGTCAGCAGCGCCGCCGAAAACGAAACAGCCCGACCGGTTTCCACCGATGAACTGCACCCCAAAAGTTGGAGACCGATCCAACCTTTGGGGTGTTTTTCATGGCGAAGTATGACGAGCCGTTTCGGCTACAGGTCGTTCAGGAATATCTGAATGGAGGCGCGAGCACACGCACACTCGCGGCGCATTATGGGGTTGGACGCACGGTCATCCGGCGCTGGGTGGCGAGCTACCGGGAGCATGGCGTAGCCGGACTGCGCAGGAAGGTCGGTCACTACGACGCCCAATTCAAGTTATCGGTGCTGCAACGCATCCAGCGTGACGGACTGTCATATGGTCAGGCGGCCGCGTTGTTCGACATTCGAAGCGCGGGGCACGTGGCAACCTGGGCGCGCCTGTATCATGACGGCGGTATCGATGCACTGTCCCCTCGCCGCCGAGGGCGCCCCAGAAAGATGGCCACTTCACTTCCCCCGAAACCCACTGAAGCCGGTGCGCCGGACGAGCGCACGCGCGAGGAATTGCTCAAGGAAAACGAGTATCTGCGCGCGGAGGTGGCGTACCTAAAAAAGCTCGATGCGCTGCTGCAAGCGAAGAAGCAAGCAGCGCAAAAGAAAAAACGCAAATAGTGCATGAGCTCAGGCAGCGCCATTCGGTGGCGGCACTCCTGAAGGCGGCTGGATTGGCACGCAGCACGTTCTATTACCAACTCAGGACGCTGGAGGCTGAGGACCGTCACGCCGATCTGAAAGCACAGATCCGGACGGTGTTCGAACGCCACCAGGGCCGCTACGGCTATCGGCGCGTCACGGCTGCGATCCGACAGGCCGGTCATCTCGTCAACCACAAGGCGGTGCAAAGGCTGATGCAGCAATTGCAGTTGAAGTCCTGGGTGCGCCCGAAGAAATACCGCTCGTGGCGAGGGGAGCTTGGCAAGGCCGCGCCGAACCTGCTGCAACGCCAGTTCGAGGCTGCAGGCCCTCATCAGAAGTGGGTGACGGATGTGACCGAATTCAAGGTCAACGGGCAGAAGCTGTATCTGTCGCCGGTGATGGACCTGTACAACGGCGAGATCGTGGCTTACCAGATGGAGCGACGCCCAAGCTTCGAGCTGGTCAGCGGCATGTTGAAGCAGGCGCTGACCAAACTCCGACGCAAGGACAAGCCGTTGCTGCATTCGGATCAGGGCTGGCACTACCGGATGCCGGAGTTCCGCCGGGAGTTGGAGCGACGCAAGCTGACCCAGAGCATGTCGCGCAAGGGCAATTGCCTCGACAACGCCGCGATGGAAAGCTTCTTCGGCACGCTCAAGTCTGAGTGCTTCAAGCGGCAGCGCTTCACTTGCGTGGAGCAATTACGCGAGACGCTGGAACGCTACATCCATTACTACAACCACGAACGCATCAAGCTCAAACTAAAAGGACTGAGTCCCGTGCAATACAGAACTCAGTCCTTGGGCGCCTAGCCTTCAACTGTCCAACTTCGTGGGGTCAGTTCACGATCGGGCTGTTTGCTTACCGGCTGCCGGAACGCGCGCCGGCGGCGCGCGAAACGCTCAGCGATCCACCGGCGCCTGCACGCGCGCCTTCCACTGGCCGCCCTTGCCGCGCCAGTAGCGCCACGCGGACGCGAACGTCGCGCCGACGTAGAACAGCGCGACGAGCGGCAGCGCGGGCGCCCACAGCGGCGAGCGCCGGTAGTAGCGCAGCATCGGCGCATACGCGGCGCACATCGACGCCCACGCGAGCCACGCCGGCCACGCGCGCGCGCCGTACGCGAGCGCCGCGACGGGCGGCACGAGATAGATGATCGTCATCCCGAGCAGCGTGCCGGCCAGCAGCAGCGGCGAATAATGCAGCTGCGTGAACGCGGTGCGCGCGATCATGTTCCAGATGTCGCGCCAGCTGTCGTACGGGCGCAGCGACACGCTGCGGTCGGCCAGGTCGAGCCGGATCGGATGACGGCCGTCGCCGCGATGCTTGATCTGCGCGGCCAGGCTGCAGTCGTCGATCAGCGCGCCGCGGATCGACTCGATGCCGCCCGCTTCCTCGAGCGCCGTGCGCTTCACGAGCATGCAGCCGCCGGCCGCGCCGGCCGTCCGGTTGCGCGGGTTGTTGATCCACGAGAACGGATACAGCTTCGCGAAGAAGAACACGAACGCCGGGATCAGCGCCTTTTCCCAGAACGAATCGCAGCGCAGCCGCACCATCAGCGACACGAGATCGCGGTTCTCGGCCTGTGCGCGCGTGACGAGCTGCGCGACGGCATCGGGCGGATGGCCGATGTCGGCATCCGTCAGCAGCAGGTAGTCGGCCGGCAGGCCGAGCGTCTGCACCGCGGCGATCCCCTGCGACTGCGCCCACACCTTGCCCGACCAGCCGGCCGGCAGCGGCTTCGCGGCCAGCACCGTCAGCCGGTCGGCGCGGTTGATCGCGAGCGCGGCCGCGCGGGCCGCATCGGCGGTGCCGTCGTCGCTGTGGTCGTCGACAATGATCAGATGAAAATCGCCGGGATATTCCTGCTCGAGCAGCGAAGTCGCCGCACGGGCGATCACGTCGGCCTCGTTGCGCGCCGGCACGACCGCGACGACGGCCGGCCAGCCGGCCTCGGCCGCGGCGCCGCGCGCGTCGGGCGGCAGCGGCCGCGCGGGCACCGCGCGCCAGAAGCCGCCGCGCGCGACGAGCAGCACGATCCAGATCATCAGCGACAGGCCGGACACCAGGAATGCGAGCACCAGCATCATCGGCACGCCTCCGGCCGGACGTCGGCAGGTTTAATAGGGGTCAGGAACAAAGCGCCTGCAGCCGCACGGGCGGCCGGGCAATACGCATAAGAATCGACGGTCATCGAATAGCCTTGAAATGAGCGCGACGCCGGGCAGCCGGAGCGGCTGCCCGCGAAACCGCGTAGTTTACTGGGTTCCGCGCGCGCCAGCGCCGACGCGGCTATCCCGCAATTGCAACACGGCCGACACGGCACCAGAGCAAGGACTTCCCGATAGGGTTAAAATGCGCGATTAATTCGGGGTTCCGGGGCCTGGCGTAGCCGGTTCGTTCCTGCCTTCATAACTTCAAGCCGGGGCGATCGAGCTGTGCCAGCTCCTCGAACCCCGGCGTCTGTCGTCGGAGTTCGCTCACTTATGCGAGTCATCCTTGCCCAGCCCCGCGGCTTTTGTGCGGGGGTTGTCCGTGCGATCGAGATCGTCGATCGCGCGCTGCAACAGCACGGCGCGCCGGTCTATGTACGTCATGAGATCGTTCATAACCGGCATGTCGTTGAAAATCTGCGAAATAAAGGGGCACGATTCGTTGAGGAACTCGACGAGGTGCCGCACGGCGCTGTCGCGATCTTCAGCGCGCACGGTGTCGCCCAGACGGTCGAGCGCGACGCGGAAACGCGCGGGCTCGACGTGCTCGACGCGACCTGTCCGCTCGTCACGAAGGTGCACGTGCAGGGCCGCCAGTATGTCGCGGCGGGCCGCCGGCTGATCCTGATCGGTCATGCGGGCCACCCGGAAGTCGAGGGTACGATCGGCCAGATTCCGGCCGAGGTGATCCTCGTGCAGAGCGAAGCGGAAGTCGATACGCTGACGCTGCCGGTCGATACGCCGGTCGCGTACATCACGCAGACCACGCTGTCGGTCGACGATACGCGCGGCATCATCGAAGCGCTGCAGCGCCGGTTCACCGACATCGTCGGCCCGGACACGCGTGACATCTGCTACGCAACGCAGAATCGCCAGGCCGCCGTACGCGAGCTGAGCGAACAGGTTGACGTGCTGCTCGTCGTCGGCGCGACGAACAGCTCGAACTCGAACCGCCTGCGCGAGATCGGCACCGAAAGCGGTGTGCCGAGTTATCTCGTCGCCGACGGCTCGGAAGTGAAAGCCGAATGGTTCACGGGTGTGCAGACGGTCGGCCTGACAGCCGGCGCGTCGGCGCCCGAAGAGATGGTCGAGGATGTAATCGGCGCGCTGCGCGCGCTGGGGCCCGTCGATGTCGCGACGATGGCGGGCCGTGAGGAAAAAGTCGAATTCAAGCTGCCGGCGAAGCTCACGCAAGCTGTCGCCCGCGAAGTTTAAGGAGGACATCCCTTGTCTATTCCGCTGCTCCAGCAAGTCCGTGTCGGCGCATACATCGTGCGCCAGCACCTGTCCGGCAACAAACGCTATCCGCTCGCGCTGATGCTCGAGCCGCTGTTCCGCTGCAACCTCGCGTGCAACGGCTGCGGCAAGATCGATTATCCGGATCCGATCCTGAACCAGCGTCTGTCCATCGAGGAATGCCTGCAGGCCGTCGACGAGTGCGGCGCGCCCGTCGTGTCGATCGCCGGTGGCGAACCGCTGCTCCACAAGGAGATGCCGGAAATCGTCAAGGGCATCATGAAGCGCAAGAAGTTCGTGTACCTGTGCACGAACGCGCTGCTGATGGAAAAGAAGATGGACGACTACGAGCCGAGCCCGTATTTCGTCTGGTCGGTCCACCTCGACGGCGACCAGCAGGCGCACGATCACTCGGTGTCGCAGGAAGGCGTGTACGACAAGGCTGTCGCGGCGATCAAGGAAGCGAAGCGCCGCGGCTTCCGCGTGAACATCAACTGCACGCTGTTCAACGATGCAGTGCCCGAGCGCGTCGCGAAGTTCTTCGACACGCTGGGGCCGATCGGCGTCGACGGCATCACGGTGTCGCCGGGCTACGCGTACGAGCGCGCGCCGGATCAGCAGCACTTCCTGAACCGCGACAAGACGAAGAACCTGTTCCGCGAGATCCTGAAGCGCGGCGAAGGCGGCAAGCGCTGGTCGTTCAGCCAGTCGTCGCTGTTCCTCGACTTCCTGGCCGGCAACCAGACGTACAAGTGCACGCCGTGGGGCAACCCGGCGCGTACGGTGTTCGGCTGGCAGAAGCCGTGCTACCTGGTCGGCGAAGGTTACGTGAAGACCTTCAAGGAACTGATGGAAACGACCGAGTGGGACAACTACGGCGTCGGCAACTACGAGAAGTGCGCGGACTGCATGGTCCACTGCGGCTTCGAGGCCACCGCCGTGATGGACACGATCGCGCACCCGCTGAAGGCGCTGAAAGTGAGCCGCAAGGGCATCAAGACCGACGGCGCGTTCGCACCGGACATCTCGATCGCGAAGCAGCGTCCGGCCGAGTACGTGTTCTCGCGCCACGTCGAGATCAAGCTCGAGGAAATCCAGCGCGCCGGCAAGGGCAAGCTGCAGAAGCCGGCGAAGCCGGCAACGGCCGCTTAAGCGCGTTTCGCCACGCGGGGGCCCAGCCTCCGCGCACGCGAGCATGAATGAAGCGCCACGGAGTTCGCTCCGTGGCGCTTTTGTTTTGGGCCGTGTATCGCCGTTGCCGTGTTGCCGCGACGGTCGTGCAATCGTCGAAGTCGCGCGATTGCTCGCCCGCGCCGGTGCGGCCGGCCCTGTCTCCTCCATCCTCCCTGCGAAACCGGCGCGACGCTACGCGGCCAGCGATTCGGCCGCGTGCGGGCGCATCTTCTCCGCCGCGCCCGCCACGAGCGCCGGCTGGCCGCTCGACGCGAACGTGCAGACGTGACTCCACAGCTCGGCCAACCGATGCCGCGTGAGCGTCGCGACGCAGGTGTCGTTTGCCGCGAGCACGCGTTCGAGCACCGCACACTCGTCGTCGCGCAGCGCCCATGCGCCGCTTTGCGCCGCGCGTGCCACGCTCGCATCGAGCGCGCGCTCCGCGTTGACGCACAGATCGATGCTCGCCTCCGGGCACACCGCATCGTCGAGCGCCAGGAACACCAGGTAGACACTCGTGCGCAACCGCATCAGCAGCGCCTCGTTGCCGTGCTCGCCGCGCAGCGCGACGAGCGCCATGTGGCATTTCAGCGAGATGTCGCGTACATGCGCGGGCGGCAGCGGCAGCAGCCACTCGCGCGTCAGCGGCACGTGGCGACGGTTTTTCCGGGTGGCCTTCATGAGTCGCGCCCGCTTGCGGTGAATCGGTTCTGGCAACGCATGCTCGTCTCCTGCATCAGAACGTGTTCTCGCCCTTCAGGTAGTACGCGGTCTTCACGAAGAACGCCTTGACCGGATGGCCGCCCTGCGCATCGCGCGCGGCGCGCGCTTCCATCGCGGCCCGCTCCTCGCGCGACCGGTCGGGCACCGGATTCCGGACACGCTCGAGCGCACGCTGCATCGCGAGCGGATAGTCCTGGTTGCCGGCCGTCGTCGCGCGATAGCCGGCACGCGTCATCTGCATCAGTTGCGCGTCGGTTTCGGCGCGCGCCGCCGACCAGCTCAGCCGCGCGGCATTCGGTGTCCAGTCGGCACCGGCCGACTGCGCAAAGCTGACGGCGGGCAGCGCAACGAGTGCGCAGGAAAGCACGGCAACGGGAACGAGGGATCGCATAATGGCCTCCAGATGGTTGTCCCCGCATCGATCGTGGGCGTCGATGCGTTGAAACCATCGTATGTCGCGCCGCATTCCGCTTGAATAGCCGATTCTGCAATTGATAATTTCGGGTGCGTCATTCGGTACGCGAGCCGCGTGATTCGCCAATCCCGCCGAACTGGAATTTCTTTATTTCATTCAACGCCCTGATCGCATTTTTTCCGGCGATCCGAAGCGGCGCGCACACCGCTTTTTCAATTTCCGAAATGACGTGTTGCCTGTGCCATGCCGGCCAGCGCACCTGCCGGCGCGGCTTCCGGCGTGATATCGCGCATGCGGATATCACGGGTACGGTTACATCGGATAAATCGTTCTTCTGATACAGGACAAATCATTCGTTTCGGATTGCCGGATTGCGACACGACGCGCGCGGCAAGGACGCGCGATAATCACGCATCGGCCGTTTCGAACGGCGCCTCATGCATTCCCCTTTTTTATCGAGTCCTTCCATGGCTGCCCTCGACACCACCGCCATCGACAGTTGGCACGCGCACGTTTATTTCGATGCGGCCAGCCGCGACGCGGCCTGGGCGTTTCGCCAGGTCGTCGACGAACGGTTCGGCGCGGTCATCGAGCTCGGCCGCTTTCACGAACGCCCCGTCGGCCCGCATCCGGCATGGTCGTACCAGATCGCGTTCGACGCCGCGCGATTCGACGAGATCGTGCCGTGGCTCGTGCTGAACCACGGCGCGCTCGACATCTTCCTGCATCCGAATACCGGCGACGATCTGGGCGACCATCGCGACTGCGCGGTATGGATCGGGAAGTCGTATGCGTTGAATCTCGACGCGCTGGCCGGATAAGCGCCGGAGCAAAGCGGCTTTCGGCGACGGCGATGCAACCGCCGCCCGCGATCAGTCGATGTCGTTCGCGCGCGCGTTGCCGACCATCCGTTCGAGATTCGCATTCACGCGTCCGAGCAACGCCGCAAGCTGATCGCGCTCCGCGTCGCTCAACCCCGCGAGCGCCTGCTCGCTCGCACCTTCCATCACGGCCCGCCCGCTGGCGAGCCCCTTCGACGCCGAATCGGTCAGCGAAATCAGCCGGCTGCGCCGGTCGTCCGGGTCGGGCACCCGCAGCACGAGACCATCGCGCTCCATCCGGTTCAGCAACTGCGCCATGCTCGGCTGCTCGACCTGCGCGCGCCGCGCGAGCTCCGTCTGCGACAGCGCGCCCGCCTTCTTCAACGACACCAGCACCGGCAACTGGCTCACCGCGAAGCCCAGGTCGCGCAGCGGCCGGTCGACCACGCGCGTGAACAGCCGGTAAGTGATGCCGACCAGCGGCAACGGATTCGTCTTCGTGTCAGCGTCGCTCATGTTGACATTCCATAGGAGGCTATGTTTTTATATAGGCACCTATGTTATCAGATCGTGAGCGAACCATGAATACGCGCTTTCGTGTTGCCATCGTCGGCGGCGGGCCCGGCGGCCTGACGCTCGCCCGCCTGCTGACGCTCGGCGGAATCGACGCGATCGTGTACGAACGCGACGCGCACCCGCTCGAGCGCCCGCAGGGCGGCACGCTGGACCTGCACGAGGAGTCGGGCCTGCTGGCGCTCGAGCAGGCCGGCCTGGCCGACGCGTTCCTGGCCGTCGCGCGCTACGAGGATCAGGGCTCGCGCCTGCTCGATCGCTCGGGCTGTGTGCTGTTCGACGACGACGGCGCGGGCGGCAACCGGCCCGAGGTCGACCGGACCGCGTTGCGCGCGCTGCTGCTCGACGCATTGCCGCCGGACTGCGTGCGCTGGGGCCGCACGGTGCGCGACGTCGGCATGCTGCCCGGCGGGCGGGCAATGCTGGCGTTCGAGCACGGGACGGAAGGCCCGTTCGATCTCGTGGTCGGCGCCGACGGCGCGTGGTCGCGCATCCGTCCGCTGCTGTCGCCGTATCAGCCGCAGTACAGCGGCCTCACGTTCATCGAATTCGGCATCGACGACATCGATCGGCAACATCCCGCGCTGTCGCGGCTCGTCGGCCGCGGCAAGATCGGCGTGCACGGCAACGGCAAGGCGATCATCGCGCAACGCAACGGACACGCGCACGTGCGCGGATATGCGATCTTTCGCGTACCGCTCGACTGGGTCGCGCGGCGTTTCGACTTCGCGGCACCCGATGCGATGCGCGCCGCGCTGATCGCCGAATTCGACGGCTTCGCCGACACCATCCACGACCTGTTCCGCGCCAGCGGCGACCGCTTCGCCGAGCGGCCGATCTTCGCGCTGCCGGTCGGTCACTGCTGGGCGCATCGCCGCGGCGTCACGCTGATCGGCGACGCCGCGCACGTGATGTCGCCGTTCGGCGGCGAAGGCGTGAACAACGCGATGCGCGACGCGGTTGAACTCGCGGCCGGCCTCATCGCCGATGCCGACCGCGACGCGGCGGTCGCCGCCTTCGAGCAACGGATGTTCGCGCGCGTGACCGAATCGGCGCGGGAGGCCGCCGATGCCGCCGCGACCCAGCTTTCGCACGATGCCGAGGCACTGACCCTCGCGCGGTACCGCGACCTGCACGCGGCTTGAGCGGTACGCGCGCCGCGCATCGACATCCACGTTTCGGGCTGACGTGAAACGTCTCGCGGCGCCGCGCCCATACAGTGGGTTCCGTTATCGACGCTGCAGGGAACCCACCATGACACACGCCGACGCCGATGCCCGGCGCATCCATGAAGACTGGCACGCCGCCGTCGTCGCACGCGACCTCGATGCGCTGATGTCGCTGTATGCCGACGACGCGGTGCTCGAAACGCCGCTTGTCGTCGTCGCGCTGCCCGCGCACGGCTCCGGCGTGCTGCGCGGCAAGGCCGCGATCGGCGAGTTCTTCGCGGCCGGCCTGCGCAATCCGGGCAACAAGCTCGGACGCTGGTACCGGACCGGATTGTTCTTCTCGAATGGCCGCCAGCTCACGTGGGAATATCCGCGCGAAACGCCGGAAGGCGACCAGGTCGATCTCGTCGAGGTGATGGATCTCCGCGACGGGCTGATCGTTCATCATCGCGTGTATTGGGGATGGGTCGGCTTCCTCGCTCTGCAGGCCGCCACGCCGGCGCCCGACCGCGCATGACGGCCGCCGTGCCGAACCGGGCCGTGGCCCGTCGCGTGCTCGCCGCGACCTGCGTGAGCTACACGCTCGTGCTGCTCGACGCGTCCATCGTCAACGTCGGGCTCACCGACATCGCGCACACGTTCGGCAGCCGCGTGGCCGGCCTGCAGTGGATCGTGAACGCATACACGCTCGCGTTCGCCAGCCTGCTGATGACGGGCGGCACGCTCGGCGACCGGCTCGGCGACCGCACCGTCTATGTCGCGGGGCTGACCGTGTTCGTCGCCGCGTCGGTACTGTGCGGCGTCGCGCCAACCCTCCCGGCGCTCGCGATCGCCCGCGCGTTGCAAGGCGTCGGCAGCGCGATGCTGGTGCCCTGCTCGCTCGCGCTGATCAACCGCGCGTTCCCCGAACCGGCCGCGCGTACGTCGGCGATCAGCATCTGGATGGGCTGCGGCGGCATCGCGATGGCGTCGGGCCCGCTGATCGGCGGCCTGCTGATCCATCTGTTCGGGTGGCGCAGCATCTTCTTCGTGAACCTGCCGCTCGGGCTCGCCGGCATCTGGCTCGGCCGCACGATCACGCGCGCCGCCGTCGACGCATCGCGGCATTTCGACTGGAGCGGCCAGACGGCGGGCATCGTCGCGATCGCGGCGCTGATCGGCACGCTGATCGAAGGCCCGTCGCTCGGCTGGCGCTCGGCGCCGATCGTCGGCGGCGCCGTGACGAGCCTCGCTGCGTGGATCGCGTTCATCGCGATCGAAGCGCGGCGCCGCGAGCCGATGCTGCCGCTCGCGTTCTTCCGCAACCGGCTGTTCGCGGGGTCGACGTTCGTGTCGATGGTGTCGGCGTTCGTGTTCTACGGCTTGCTGTTCGTGCTCAGCCTGTTCTATCGGCAGATTCGCGGCGCGAGCCCGCTCGACACGGGGCTCGCGTTCCTGCCGATGACCGCGATGGTCGCGCTCGGCGGGCTGTGCTCGGGCCGGCTCGTGGCGCGCTTCGGCGCACGCGGCACGATGTGCGCGGCGTTCGGGCTCTATGCGGCCGGCGCGCTCGGCATGACGGGCGTGGGTGCGACCACGCCTGCGTGGCTCGCCGTCGCGCCGATGCTCGCGATCGGCTTCGCATCGGGATTCATCTCGCCGGCCGCGACGTCGCCGGCGCTCGGGACCGTCGACCGGCGCCGCGCCGGCATTGCGGCGGCCGCGCTGAACGCGGCGCGGCAGAGCGGGTCGGCGCTCGGTGTGGCGATCTTCGGCGCGTGCATCGCGACGCTGCAGCCGTTTCCGGCCGCGATGCGGGCGACGCTGGCCATGGCGACCGGATTGTCGGCACTCGCCGCGGCAATATGGTGGATCACGGCGCGGGCGACGCCGGCAACCGGCGAACCGGCCGTGCGCCTGCGGACCGCCGCGCGCCGTTAGCCGATGCTTCGGCAGACGCGCCCGTTGAACCGCGTCACGAAGTCAACGCCGCGTTCCGCTCACGCGACATACATCGCGACGCTGACGAACTGGCACAGGCTGCCGGCCAGCACGAAAAGGTGCCAGATGCCGTGCCCGTGGCGGATGCGTTCGTCGTTGATGAAGAAGTAGATCCCCGCGCTGTAGATGACGCCGCCGGCGACGAGCCACGCGGTGCCCACCGGCGGCAACGCATGGATCAGCGGGCGCACCGCGACGAGCGCCAGCCAGCCCATCAGCACGTACAGGATCATCGACAGCAGGCGCGTGCGCCGCCCGAGCGTCAGTTCCTGCACAATGCCCAGCGCGGCCAGCCCCCAGCTCACGCCGAACAGCGACCAGCCCCACGGGCCGCGCAACGTGACCAGCGTGAACGGCGTGTAGCTGCCGGCGATCAGCAGGTAGATCGCCGAATGGTCGCATTTCTGCAGGATCGCTTTCAGGCGCGGATTGCGCACGCTGTGATACAGCGTCGAGATCGCATAGAGCAGGATCAGCATCGCGCCGTACACGCTGAAGCTCACCACCTTGTACGGATCGCCTTCGAGCGCGCCCATCGTCACGAGCGCCACGAGGCCTGCCACCGACAGCACCGCGCCGACGAGATGGGAAATGCTGTTGAAACGCTCACCGACATGCACGACGTGTTCTCCTGCGGGTCCATCGGGAAAAATGAACCCTTATGATACCGGCGGCCGGAATGTGCCGTGCTGCGCGCCGGCAAACGGCGCGACGATGCGCGCCGCCCGCCCCCAAAGAAAAAGCGCCGCGAAATCCATCGCGGCGCTTCCTTGTCGATCACCGAACCGTTTCACCGGCCCGGTTCAGCAACACTTTCCGGCCCCCGACCCGTACCGCGCATTCTGACGCTCGCGGAAAAATTCCTCGTACGTCATCGGCTCGCGGTCCGGATGGGTCGCGCGCATGTGCGCGACGTAGGTATCGTAGTCGGGCAGGCCGACCATCAGCCGCAACGCCTGCCCGAGGTAACGCCCCGCGCTGCGCAGGTCGCCGCCAAGATCGCTGAACATCGCGGCCTCCCCTTAACGTCCGCTGCCGAGCGCCTGCGCGGCCGGCATCGCTTCGTACGGCGTCTCGCGCACGGTCGGCTTCGACTCGCGACGCGCGCGCAGCACGGCGATCACGCCGTACACCGCGATGCTCACGACGACGAAGATGAACAGCCCGGCCAGCGCCGCATCGATGTAGTCGTTGAAGATGATCCGCTTCATCTGCGCGATCGACTTCGCCGGCGCAAGCACCTTGCCCTCGTCCACCGCGGCCTGCAGCTTCGCGGCGTGCGCGAGGAAGCTGACCTTCGGGTTCGCGTCGAAAATCTTCTGCCAGCCGGCCGTCAGCGTGCAGATCAGCAGCCACGCCGTCGGCACCATCGTCACCCATGCATAACGCTCGCGCTTCATCTTGAACAGCACGACGGTGCCGAGCACCAGCGCGATCGCGGCGAGCATCTGGTTCGAGATGCCGAACAGCGGCCACAGCGTGTTGATGCCGCCGAGCGGATCGACCACGCCCTGATACAGGAAGTAGCCCCATGCGGCCACGCACAGCCCGGTGGCGACCAGGTTCGCGGGCAGCGACTCGGTGCGCTTGAGCGCCGGGTGGAACGTGCCGAGCAGATCCTGCAGCATGAAGCGGCCTGCGCGCGTGCCGGCGTCGACCGCCGTCAGGATGAACAGCGCCTCGAACAGGATCGCGAAGTGATACCAGAACGCCATCATCGCTTCGCCGCCGATCACCTGGTGCAGGATGTGCGCCATGCCGACGGCCAGCGTCGGCGCGCCGCCCGCGCGCGCAATGATCGTCGTTTCGCCGACGGCCTTCGCGGTCTGCGTCAGCATGTCCGGCGTCAGCACGAAGCCCCATTGCGTGACGGTGTTCGCGACGGCTTCCGGCGTCGAGCCGAGCACGGCGGCCGGCGCATTCATCGCGAAGTAGATGCCCGGTTCGATCACGCACGCGGCGACCAGCGCCATGATCGCGACGAACGATTCCATCAGCATCGCGCCGTAACCGATGAAGCGTGCGTTGGTTTCGTTGTCGATCAGCTTCGGCGTCGTACCCGACGAGATCAGCGCGTGGAAGCCCGACACCGCGCCGCATGCGATCGTGATGAACAGGAACGGGAACAGGTTGCCGGCCCACACCGGGCCCGTGCCGTCGACGAACTTCGTCAGCGCGGGCATCTTCAGTTCCGGCGCGACGACCAGGATGCCGATCGCGAGGCCGAGGATCGTGCCGATCTTCAGGAACGTCGACAGGTAGTCGCGCGGCGCGAGCAGCAGCCACACCGGCAGCACCGAGGCGACGAAGCCATAGCCGATCAGGATCCACGTGAGTTGCGTGCCGCTGAACGTGAACCATGCGGCGAGCGTCGGCGACGCGGCCACGTTCTGGCCGAACGCGATCGCCGCCATCAGCCCGAAGAAGCCGATGACCGACACTTCGCCGATGCGGCCCGGACGGATGTAGCGCGTATAGACGCCCATGAACAGCGCGATCGGAATCGTCGCGGCGACGGTGAACGTGCCCCACGGCGAATTGGTCAGCGCCTTCACGACGATCAGCGCGAGCACCGCGAGGATGATCACCATGATCAGGAACGCGCCGAACAGCGCGATCACGCCGGGCACCGTGCCGAGCTCCATCTTGACGAGGTCGCCGAGCGAGCGGCCGTCGCGGCGCGTCGAGATGAACAGCACGATGAAGTCCTGCACCGCGCCGGCGAACACGACGCCGGCCAGGATCCACAGCATGCCGGGCGTGTAGCCCATCTGCGCGGCGAGCACGGGCCCGACGAGCGGCCCCGCGCCAGCGATCGCGGCAAAGTGATGGCCGAACAGCACGTACTTGTTGGTCGGCACGTAGTCGAGGCCGTCGTTGTACTTGACCGCCGGCGTCATCCGCAGCCCGTCGAGCTGCATCACCTTGCTGGCGATGAAACGGCTGTAGAAGCGATACGCGATCAGATACACGCAGACTGCGGCGATCACGATCCAGAGGGCACTGACGCGCTCGCCGTGCGCGAGTGCGATCGTTCCGAACGAGAACGCGCCGAGCAGCGCGACCGCGATCCAGAGCAAGGTGCTGGAAGCCCGATTCATAGCGTCTCCTGGTCTCCAATGTGTTTTAGTTGGCATGCGGCGAAGTGGCCGCACACGCGTGACGTCGATGCGTCGCGCCCCGGTCTCGCGGAGGCCAAGGCGATGGGCCGTAGTATTCCGTGCGACGGGGGCGGCTTACAAGCGGATAACTACGTACGCGGGGCTACGTAGAATTACGTAGCTCCATCATTTGCGCCCAATGTGCTGATCGTCGAATCGCCGCGTATTCACAAACATGATTCGCTTCGGATAGATCGCGATGTCGTGGTTATACACATGGGCAGGAAACGCACCGAGCGCGTAATCGCGCGGCATGTCCGGCGCTATCGCATCGAAGTCGAGCACCGGCAGGTCCTCTCGTCCGTAAACGTGTGCCTCAACACCGAACTTCTCGAATGACGCGCCTGCGTCGCCACGATATATCGCGGCTATCCTCGGGCATTCGAGCAAGCATCTGATCGGAATGGTCTGCGGCTTTTCATGCATTCGCTCGAATGAACGCTCGCCGCGCGTCGCCAGCGCGTGCTGGACCACCGACAGCGGCGTGACCGATATTCCGAGCAGTTTGTACCGAAGCGGATTCGGGCATTGCCAGTAATCCTGGTAATCCGGATACATGGCGTGGTTGTAAAACGCATACAGCGGAATGGCACCGTTTCCCGTTGCGTAGTCTCTGAGCACGTCGTGCTGAAGCGCGGGCGCCACCGCGGCGGACACAAGATTCCCGGATACATCGAATTCCGCCGGCTTTCCGGGGATGACGTGACGAAGCGTGTCGTATCGAAGCTCGTGGAGATTCAGCTTCTTGGCCTGGACCGCATATCTGAGCCAACCGTCATTATCATTGCCGATCCACCACTCCCAATCGGTGCCTTTGTCCGATTCGAGGTTTTTGGGCGTCTTGATCATCGACAGACCGGGATGTTTGAGCCGCGCGAGATCCAGGAGAAGATTGTCCGTAATGGTTTCTTCGCCTTGTGAAATGTTCAGCGCGAGCGAATCGGCCAGCCGGTCCCATACGCCCTCGGAGAGATCTTCGAAGTGTCTTGATAGCATGAGGTCTTGTTTTTCAATTATTGAATTGTTGTCCGCGCCGCACGGTTTTCCACGAACCGGCCCAATCATTTCCGCTCGCTTTCAAATAGACGAGAGGCGCCCCGCCAGCCCCGCAATCCGATCGGATCAATATCGATGGCGTTTTATCGTATCTCGTTATCGGAAAAAAGCAATGAATCGAGCGCGCTGTTTTCAGACACGCCGATATTGCGTAGGCCCGGTTTCGTCGTTCGTACGGAACGGAAAAGAAACGCCCCGGCTTGGCAGCCCGGCGAAATGAGAAACGGCCGGCAACAGATGTGCCGGCCGTTTCGCATGAATCGATATCGCAACGTGCACAACCGCCCCCGGCGGTTGGCCCGTGTCCGCGCTATGCGGACCTACGACTGCCGTTCCGACGCCTCGACGATCGCCGCCCGACCATCGCGCGCGTCCTGCCCCGCCTCCCGCTTCTCCCAGAACGTCGCGTTCGCGATCCCGAGCGCGGCCGGATCGAACGACGGCTCGCGCCCCGCGCGCTTCTGCGCCTCGTAGTCGCGCAACGCCTTGAGCGCCGGCTTCTGCAGCAGCAGGATCGCGACGATGTTCAGCCACGCCATCAACCCGACGCCGATGTCGCCGAGCGCCCACACGACGCTTGCGCTCTTCACCGCGCCGTACAGCGTCGCGAGCAGGATCACCGCGCGCAGCACGAACGTGCCGGCGGCGCTGCTGCGCGCGCGGCTCAGGTACGCGACGTTGGTCTCCGCGATGTAGTAGTACGCGAGGATGGTCGTGAACGCGAAGAAGAACAGCGCCATCGCGACGAATGCCGCGCCGAAGCCGGGCAGCACCGATTCGACTGCCATCTGCGTATAACCGGGGCCCGCCTCGATGCCGGCCGCGCCCGAGAACAGCGCGCGGCCGTTCGGTGCGACCACGTTGTAGGCGCCCGTGATGAGGATCATGAAGCCCGTCGCCGAACACACGAACAGCGTATCGACGTAGACCGAGAACGCCTGCACGAGCCCCTGCTGCGCCGGGTGCTTCACTTCGGCGGCCGCCGACGCGTGCGGGCCCGTGCCCTGCCCCGCCTCGTTCGAATAGACGCCGCGCTTCACGCCCCACTGGATCGCCATGCCGAGCACCGCGCCGAAGCCGGCCTGGAAGCCGAACGCGCTCTCGAACACCAGCGCGACGACGCCCGGCAGCCGTTCGATGTCGAGCGCGATCACCACGCATGCGATCAGGATGTAGCCGAGCGCCATGAACGGCACGACGATTTCCGCAACGCGCGCGATCCGCTTCACGCCGCCGAAGATGATGAGCCCGAGCAGCAGCACGAGCACCGCACCGGTGACGGGCTTTGCGATGCCGAACGAATTCTCGATCGCGGACGAGATCCCGTTCGCCTGCACGCCGGGCAGCAGCAGCCCGCACGCGAGCACGGTGGCGATCGCGAACGCCACCGCGTACCAGCGGATGCCGAGCCCCTTCTCGATGTAATACGCGGGACCGCCGCGATACTGGCCTTCGCGCCGTACCTTGTAGATCTGCGACAGCGTCGATTCGACGAACGCGGTGCTTGCGCCGAGGAACGCGACCAGCCACATCCAGAACATCGCGCCGGGACCGCCGAACGTGATGGCCGTCGCGACACCCGCGATGTTGCCCGTGCCGACGCGCCCCGACAGCGACAGCGCCAGTGCCTGGAACGACGACACGCCCTCCGCCGATGCCTTGCTGCCACGCATCAGGCGCAGCATCTCGATGAAGTGGCGAACCTGCGCGAAGCGCGTGCGCAGCGAGAAGTACAGCCCCGCGGCCAGACAGAGAAAGATGAGCGCGGGGCTCCAGATGACACCGTTGATCGAATCGACGAGTTGTTCCATAAGGCGTTTCTGTTGAGAACCGGGTGACGCGTGGCGGGGGTCGGATCCGCTACGCGAACGCACGGGATAGCCGACTGCGGACAGATCCGAAACGAATCTTTCATTTATATTACATGCCTTACGGTTCGCTTCGGAATCGGGGTGAGCCCCAAGCGGCGCATCCGCGCCGAATCACGTCGATTGATCGGCTCCGGCAAGCCACGTACAGTGTTCGCCTGCATCGACTCCGGAACCGCCATGCCGATCCGATTTCAGAAGATGAACGCGAATGGCGACGACTTCGTCATCGTCGACCTGCGCGGCCAGGATCCGGAGCAAGCGCTCACGATCAACCGCGACCTCGTGCGGCGCATGGGTGACCGGCATAACGGCATCGGCTTCAACCAGCTCGCGGTGCTGTCGGACTGCGACGATGCAGCGGCCCGCGTCGCATTCTGGAACCCCGACGGCTCGACGCTCGATACGTGCGGCAGCGCGACGCGCGGCGTCGCATGGAAGCTGATGCAGGAAACCGGTGCGGCATCGGTCGTGCTGCGCACGAATCGCGGACGCCTGCTCTGTTCGCACGATGCGCACGGGCTGATCACGGTCGAGATGGGCGCACCGCGGGTCGATTGGCAGGATGTGCCCATCGCGGAAGAAGCCGACACACTCGCCCTCCCGCTGCCGGGCGCACCGGCCGCGTGCAGCATGGGCAATCCGCACTGCACGTTCTTCGTCGACGATCCCGATACGATCGACGTCGAGGCGCTCGGCCCGGCGCTCGAAACGCATCCGCTGTTTCCGCTGAAAACCAACGTGCATTTCGTGCGGGTCGTCAGCCGCACGCATATCCGCCTGCGCATCTGGGAACGCGGCGGCGGCGTGCCGCTCGGTTCGGGATCGTGTTCGTGCGGCGCGGTGGTCAACGGCATCCGGCGCGGGCTGCTCGACGCGACGGTGCGGGTCGAATGCGACGGCGGCGACGTCACCGTTCAATGGGACGGCGCGGGCAGCGTGTTCCTGAGCGGGCCGGTCGAGTTCGGGTTCAGCGCGGTGTGGGTGGACGAGGAACGGTCGGAGACCTGATCGCCGCCAGGCGCGCGATGCGCAGCGGAATCGTCATCGATCGTCGAGGCAATGCGTTCGGCGCCATGATGCGGCGCCGGGCCTTCGACGTTCGCGCAAACTCGCGGGGCCATCGACGGCCCGCGGTTCGTCAGACCCGGCGCGGCGCGCCGGGTTGCCATGCATCGGCGATCAGTGCTTGTCGTCGAGCTTCTTCGGCTTCGGCGGCGACGGCACCTTCGCGTACTGGAACGCGGGCGTTGCCTTCAGCGCATCCTTCGTCGCGCCCGGCAGGTAGATGTTGCCGTTGCGCACATCGAGCGACGCGATCGGCACCGCGACGTCATGTGCGGCCACACCGAGGAAACCGCCGGCCGACACGATCGCCGCCGACACCGAGCCGTCCGGCGCGACGATCAGGTCGCGCACGGTGCCGACCTTCTGGTTCTGGTCGTTGTAGACGGCCTTGCCGAGCACGCTCTTCTTCACGCTCCAGCCTTCGAGCAGCGCCTGCGATTGTTCGACGGTCACGCTGAGCGGCTGTGCGCCGGCGATCTGCGCGTGTGCGCTGACGCTCGATGCGAGGACGGTTGCTGCGATGAGGGTTTTGTAGAAAGGCATGCTGTGATGCACTCCGGTTCGGTTGTTGTTGATGCCGGGAGCGAAGCGGTGCGGGCAAGGTCATGATCGGTGGTCCCGCCGCGCTTCCTCGATGGAGCGGCGGTCGGCCGCACCGCCGCTGCGTGTGCGTGTGACGAGCCGGCATGGCCGGTTCGCAAAGCGCAGCACCACACCATGTTAGCGGCATTCGTCGTACGGTGCGCTCAGGTTGCATCTTGAAGCCCGTCGAACCGGATAAAGATCAATACCCGTGTCGAGATGGAGTGCGACTCGTATGTCATGCGTCACGTCGGGAGCATCAACATACGCTGACGCCGACGAATAAACGCGGTTCAGCTTTCCTCGATCAGCTTACGGGACGCGAACAGCTCGGCATCGCTGCGGATACCAAGCTTGCGAAACGCCGATTGTTTTTGCGCGCTGATCGTCTTGGGACTTCGGGAGAACTTCGATGCGATACCCGACACGGACATGCCGGCAAGAAAGCAGCGCAGCACTTCGTGCTCGCGCGGGCTGAGCCGCAAATTCATGGACGAGCCGGAATCGGACGACGGCGTATCTTCATCGCTCGCCGGCTTTGGCTCGGCCACGCGCGGATCGGTCGTCGCGCCCGACATGATCCGGTCCGCGAGTTCGGCACTGATATAGGAGCGGCCACTTGCCACGACACGGATCGCATTCGCGAGTTCGCCGAGATTCTCGCTCTTGCCGAAAAAACCGAGCGCGCCTGCACGCATCGTCATGTTGACGGTCGCGGGCGTATCGCTGCTCGACGTCATCAGGATCCGGCAATCCGGGAAGCGGGTATTGACGAGCTTGACGAGATTGAGGCCGTCGATCTCACCGGGGCCGAGCGTGTAGTCGAGCAGCACGACATCCGCATGATTCGCTTCGAGCCAGCGGATCAGATCGCGCGACTTCGCGAAGCTTGCCGCCACTTCAATGCCGGTCTTTTCCGTCAGGTAACTGGCGATCCCGTGCTGGACGACGGCATGGTCGTCCAGAATCACGATGCGGATCGGCTGGTGCGCTGGCCTCATTGTTACCCCTTTCCCTGTTGTGGTACCGCGCTGGACGGTTGGATTCGTTCTTTTCGCGGCATACCGTCCATGGTTATCCCGATTAGCTTACCGGCTTTTCGGATACTTTTTAACCCTTCTGGCTAAACCGGGCGGATACCGACGAACATGTTTCCGGGTGCCGTCGACCCTCCGGCACCGTTCGGATTCGGCACATGCATGCGTGTCCATCGGGCTTTTCCGCATGAATTGCCAGTCGCCGCACCGCGTTGCGTTTCCACCATGCACGACCTATGATGACGGCCTCGTTTTCCGGTGTTGCGGCGATCATCGCAGCGTCCGATACGAATCCGCAGGCGGTCCCGTGGCAACCCGGCCAACAACCTGGTGAAAGGAACGTGAGCAAGGTGAGTTTGAAGCGACGTGCCACCCTCGCCGGCGTGATCGTCTGGCTGATGCCCGCGCTCGGATGGGCAAGCAACACGCCTCAGTTCACGGCGGAAGAAAGGGCGTGGATTGCCGCGCATCCGGTGGTGCGGACGCGGGTCGACCGGAACTGGCGGCCGTTCGAATTTCGGGAGCGCGGGAAAATCGTCGGCATCGTGCCGTCGTATCTCGACGCCGTTTCGCGTGCCAGCGGGCTGCGCTTCGAATATGTCGACGACGTGTCGTGGTCCGACACGTACGACGCACTGATGTCCGGAAAGGTCGACATGGTGCCCGACGTGTCGAAGACTACCGATGCGTCGCAGTTCCGCAACGGCACGCTCATCAGCCAGCCGTACTTCGTCGGCACGATGCTCGTCGTCGCATCGGAGCGCCTGAACCAGTTCGTCAATTTCCGGAATCTGGCCGGTCGACGAATCGCGATCAAGGGCAACGGCGGACTCGAATACGCGATTCGGCAAAGCGGCATACCCGTGACCCTGATGACGTACGACAACGAGCGTGACGCGCTCGCAGCTGTCGCCGACGGGAAAGCGGACGTCGCCGTGGGCCCCGACATGTCGATCCTGCCGCTGCTGCGCCGCCAGTTCGAAGGGGAACTGTTCGTATCCGGCGGCCTGCCGGACCGCCCGTACGCGTTGGCCATGGCGACACGCAGCGACATGCCGCTGCTCGCGTCGATTCTCGACAAGTCCCTGGCGGCGATCCCCGCACGCTCGAGCGAGGAAATCCCGCGTCAGTGGATCGAATCGGCCGACTACGGCAAGCCAACGCTCCGATCGATCCTCTACTATCACCGCTGGCAGGCCACGGCGGCCGGTGCGACCCTGCTCGCACTGGCGGCCATCGCATTCGTTTCGTGGCGCGCACGCGTCGCAGCAATCCGCAGCGAGCGCGACAAGGCCATGTTCCTCGCGTTCATCAGCCACGAGATCCGTACGCCGATGCATACGATCCTGTCGTCGCTGGAACTGTTGCAGTGCTCGGAATTGGCGCCGAAGCAGGCAAGCCGTGCGGACGCGGCAATCGCCGCGTCGGAATCGCTGCTGACACTGCTCGACGACGTGCTCGAATACTCGCGGCTCGAATCGCACAACGTCGCGCTCGCGCCCGAGCCCACACAAGTCGAGCCGTGGGCACAGCGCAGCGCCGACATGGTGCGGTGGCGGGTCGACGAGAAAGGCCTGAGCTTTGCGGTCGAACTCGCATGCCCGGCCGGTCTGTGTGTGCTGATCGATCCGCTACGCACACGACAGATCGTACTGAACCTGCTCGTCAACGCGATCAAGTTCACGTCTGCAGGTTCAATCACGTTGCGTGTCGACTATCTCGACGACAAGCCGGGCCGAGCCGGTTCGCTCGTGATCGAGGTCCGCGATACCGGGATCGGCATCCCGCCCGAACGTCAGCGCGGCATATTCGCTCCCTACCAGCGCGTCGAGCAACCGGGAAGCCGTCGAGTAAACGGCAGCGGGCTGGGACTGTCGATCTGCCGCGAACTCGTCGACTTGATGAAGGGCATCATTACCGTCAGCAGCAGTCCCGACAAGGGGACGATCTTCATGGTAATTCTGCCTGCGCGGCGTGCCGCTCAAGCGGTAACGCCAGACAGCCCCGAATCGCCCCCGCCCGAGCCCCTATCCTCGCTGCCCGGGGCCAAACCACCGGAAACCGACGTGCCGTTGCGTACCCGCGCGGGACCGGCGATTCTCGTCGTGGACGACCACGAGGCCGTCCAGCATGCGATCGGGCATCAGCTCGATGCGCTCGCATGCCGCTCGATGGTTGCCGGCAACGGCGAGCAGGCGCTCGAGCAGTTCGAGCGCACACAGTACGACATGGTGCTGCTCGACTGCGACCTGCCCGACATCGACGGCTACACGGTCGCGCAACGCATGCGCGCCAGCGAACAACTGCGCAAGCAGGCGCGCACGCCGATCATCGCGATCTCCGCATCGACGGACGATGCGCATCGCGCACGCTGCTTCGACAGCGACATGGACGGCGTGCTCGGCAAGCCGCTGCGGCTCGACGCGCTGCGCCAGATGATCGACTTGTGGTGTCCAGCCGGCGATATCGATATGACCAAGCCATCGATACAGGAAACGCAACCGGCAAAGCCGGACTTTCGCGCGATCTACCGGCAAAGTGTCGATGCCGATCTGGCCGTGCTCGCCGATGCGCTGTCGAGCGGCGATACCGATCGCGCATGCCACGCGGCGCACCGGATCAAAGGCGCCGCTGCGATTGCCGGCCATACCGCAACGAGCGAGCTGGCCGCCGAACTCGAGCACCGACTGCCCGCCATGTCCGGCGGGATTTCATCGGAGGTCGAAGCGCTCCATCGCGAGTTGTGGCGCCGGCATCGTGCCGAAACCGGCCAGCCGGGCTCCGGCGAACGCGAGCCGGGTGGCGCGGACGCATAGACGAGATGCACACCAGGACAGGCAACGCGCCGGCCATCCGATTCAGCAGCGCGCGATGCCCGACGACGATACAAGCGCCCGTCTGCAAGCGACGCGTGGGCGCCATACGCGTTGAAAGCGGCTTGCGACGACATCACGCGGCCGACGATTCATCGGTCGCGACGCCCTCGAACGTCGGGCACCACATCGCGATCATCTGCCTCATCGCGTCGAGCCGCAGCGGCTTGCTCAGCACACCATCCATCCCGCTGTCGAAGCAGCGCATCTTGTGCGCGTCGCCGGTAACGGCCGAGATCGCGACGATCGGAACATGCGTGACCTTGCGCGCCGCTTCGTCCTGCCGGATCATCTGCGCGAGCGTATAGCCGTCGATGTCCGGTAGATTGCAATCCATCAGCACCATGTCGATGTGCGTGTCAGCGAGCCGTTGCAGTGCAACGTCGCCCGTTCCGGCAAGCACGCCGATGCAGCCAAGTTCCTCGCATTGATCCTGCAACGCGGCCCGGACCGCTTCGTGATCGTCGACGATCAGGATGCGCGGCGTATCGTCGCTCGCCCGCACGGCTGATGATTCCTCCCACGCGGAAGCCGGGCCGGCTTGCCGTGGCGCAGGCACACCCTCGATCGCAGCGACCGGCAACTGCACCGTGAACACCGTCTCTACATGCGGCACGCTGTCGACGGTGATCGTGCCGTGCATCAATCCGACGAGCTCGCTGCAGATGGCAAGCCCGAGCCCACTGCCGCCGACGCCCTCCTGCGAAGAATGATCCGCCTGCCAGTACGCATCGAAAACATGCCCGAGGCGGTCGGGCACAATGCCGATACCGGTATCGCGCACCTCGAAGCACAGGATGCCGTTGCGTCCGTGGCGCGCGCCAAGATAGCGGACGTGTAGCGCAACGACGCCGGCCGTCGTGAAATTGATCGCGTTGACGAGCAGGTTCAGCACGACCTGGCGCACGCGCACGGGATCGATCACGACATGTAATGCCGGCGGGCTCGCAACATCGAGCGTCAACGCGAGTGCCTTTCGCTCGGCACGCCAGCGCACCATGTCGACGGTTTGCCGGGCCCACGACTCGAGCTCGATCGTTTGCGGCAACGGCGCGACCTTGCGCGACTCGAGACGCGAGTATTCGAGGATATCGTCGAGCAGTGTCAGCAGCGTCCCTGAAGCCGAGGTGGCCGCCTCCACGCGGCCGGCCTGCTGCACGGAAAGCCGAGAACGCTGCAGGAACTCGAGCGACGACAGGACCGTCTGCATCGGTGTACGAATCTCATGGCTGACGAAGGCGAGGAACATGGCCTTGTCGCGCTTGCTGCGAATGGCGGCCGCGCGGGATTTCCACATCATGTATGCCAGCACCGCGAACGTCAGCAACGCCACGACGATTGCTAGCACCACCGGCGCACGATAATGCAGGATCGAGCGGATCGTCGGCTTGCCGTAGTCGCCCAGTTCGACCCAGTCACGCGTGATCGCCGCCGCCTCGCTTGCGGGAATCGCCGCGAGCGACTTGTCGATGATCGACGCGAGAATCGGCAGATCGGCGCGCGTGAGCATCGCGAGCGACACAGGTCGATCTGCCAGCATGCCGGACATGTAGAGCTGGCCGGTGAACTGCCGGCGGACGATCGGCAGGATCGTGACATCGATGCCGAGTGCGGCGTCGGCATCGCCGTTGGCGACCGCGGCAAGCGCGAGCTCCTCGGTGTCGAACGTCAGCACGTCGAGCTTCACTCCGCTGTGCCGCGTGAAGAATTCGACCGCGCCGCGCCCCTTGATAGCGACGCGCCGACCTGTGAGCCGCTGCAGACCGAAAATCATCGCGGAATTGTTGCGCGTCACGGCGGTCAGCCGCCCGACCAGATACGGCGAACTCACGAGCGCGCCCGCGCCCACCCGGTCCGGAACCAGCTCGCGCCACACGCCCGGCAGAAGATCGACCTTGCCGGCGGCGATCGCATCGTATGCATGGCCCCATTCCGTGCCCGGCACGGTTTGGAACGTGAGTCCGGTCATCTTCGAGATCACGTTCAGATAGCCGGCGACCAGGCCGCCATGCTTGCGATTGCGCATGTACTCGATCGGATACCAGTTCGCTTCGACCGCGATATGAACGACGGGGTGCGCGGCGATCCACCGAAGCTCCTCGTCGGTGAACACCGGCTTCTCGCAGGCGGTCGCGGCGCCCGCACCGATCGATGTGGTGAGCAGCACGATAATCCACATTCGACACAGCATGCGCCAGATCGGGCGATTTCCAGAGAACCTTGCTTTCATAATCAATGCGCGTTTGACGGGAGCGCGGATGTAACTGACTGTGTAGGCGCCACAAGGCGACACTGGCTTACGCATCGAAGGGCCGCCGCACCTCGCTCAAGCCAAATTCCGGGCGGCGTCCGATTGACTTGCGGCACGCCGGAAACATGTCACCGTGCCGGGCACGCCAACTACGCAGCACATAGCCTGATTAGGCATTCTTACTAATCATGCAAAATTGGAATATAAGATTTGTCCTAAAGTGACGACTCCGAGCTAACCATCGCATCGACCTCCTGACCAATCCGTCAATTTTCGCTTTCAATCCCGCTTAAAGAAATTTCGTCGTCGCATGACAGAATTCGTAGCAACGACGTTCGGGCTTTATGGAACCGAACAGCCGAATTATTGATAGGTAAGCGTAAACGTTGCGCTGCCATTGGCGACGCCTGGCTTGACGTTGCGGTCCGTCTGTACGTAGCGTGCCTTGAGGGAAATCGCGTAGTCGCCATCGGAATGTATCGTCTGCCACTTGAAACGCTTGGCCAATTCCACCGGCCTGTCGTCATAGAGCAACTGGATCGCCACACCGCTGGCACTCGAAGCCCCGGCATCCAGCTTGAGCATCCCTCGAGCTGCGTCGTACGCGGCACCGTCCAGTTGGAGATTGACGCTGGTGTCCTTTGCACAGTTGATCGGGATGCTGAACGCTTTTGTCCCGGCAGAGGGCGACGTATCTGGTCCCTTGAACGCACCGATGGGTACTTCGCCCAAATCTACCGGAATCAATTTGTTACTTACCGTGCACGAAAGCGCTTCCACATCGAACGAAGCGATGCTGATCTTGGATTCTGGCTTGAACCAGTCAGTCGGACTCTGGCCATTCTTCAGGATGAAGGAGCCGACCCACTCCGCTGACACCGAGCCCGTACCGGTAGTTGAGTCCGTCTTATAGAAGCTGATCAGCGCCTTGGCTCGCATTGGCCGCACGTCAAACATGCCGTTCACGTTGCAGACGACGATGTGGTCTGCATTCTGCGGGTTGTTTCCGTCGACCCAGTGTTCGTTACCGTCGCACTGACTCACCGGGAGTATGCCGATCGCATAGCCAATTCCGTCAATATTGGTCTTCCAGACACGCTTGCCGTCGAAGGTGCCTGCGTAGGTCCCAAATCCCTTGACCCCCATTTCCTGGTGAGTCAACTTGGGCTCGGTATTGGAACATGTGAATGTATCCACGACATCCGACTCGACCCTCGCAATGAGCGAACCCACCGGCAGGTCACGCTGAATTACCATCGACTTCGGCTGAATGGTGGTGTTTTTGGTGACCGTCGTGCAGGTGAAGGCAAATGCCCCCTTTGCCGCGATCAACAATAGCCCTGTCGCCAGCCTTGTGTACCATGTGTGCATGCCCGCCCTCCTCATTTTTGCCCGGCAACGTGAGAAAACATGAAGCGATGTCTGTATTTGCGCACCGCCTCGTCCTGAGAATGTTGGAACACGCCACCGTCGCACGATGCGCCAACGCGCACGCGATCACCATGGAAATTGCAACGCCAAGTCCATAGGAACGACCCGACTCCTTCTGCGCTTTCATGCAGGACGACCAGAAGGCCGCGGCTCAGTCGGCACACGGGCGGGATCCAACACCGTGGCAGCGAAGATCGCCCCGAGTCGAAAGGAAAGCCGGCGCGACACTTGTTTGAAATAGTGGTCTCGGGGAGGCCAATTACGTCATCCGCCGCGGCTGTCCCGGTCAACGTGGAAACTGCGCAGATGAGCGGAGAGCCCAGTCTCGGGTAATCCATGAAATTGAAAAATCCCATCTTCGGAAATCCATTCGTTGATTGAGTTGCCTACCGTTTTCGTACGACAAGCGCGACGTAGTCGTGGCATGTCCCACTCCCGCGATTCAAGGCAAGATCAAGCACGTCTTGCCCACAAGCGTTCAGGGAAGCTGCGCCGGGCCACAGCGAAGCACCTGCCTCACGTAGTGCCTGCCGACGTCGATCTTGGGCAGCGCATACGACGCCTGACACCGGTCGCCCTTCCACTTGACTGTCACCGCTCCGTGCCCCTGCTCGAGCAGGACGAGCGCGTTACCGCCCGGGTCGACGATACCGAGCGATTTGCCGGTCTTCGCGTCTTCCACGCTGGCGCCGAACGGCACCGGCCGGCCGTTCGCCTGCACCACGTTGAACTGCACGCGCCGCCCGCCGTTCGCCTTGAACACTGCCTCCACCACGGCGCCACGACGCGGGACGACCTTCTTAGCCGTGTCGATAAGTTCGATATCCGCGCCTAGGTTGCGCGTATCCGGGCGCAGCGTATTCACGCGATAAGGCTGCGCATAAGAAATCACCATGTAACCGTTTCGGGCGATGCTCACGCCATCTTCGGTCCGCACGTCCACGCCCTTTGTACCTTCCACCTTCATCAACGCGAAGGTATCGCCGAGCATGCGGCTCAGGTTGACGCCACCGCGATGCACGACGACCGCGCCCGTCGCACCCACACTCGCGGACTGATAATCGCGCGCGTAGTTGTAGCTGGCCGACAGCTGGCCGACGTCGGTGTTGTGTGTCACACTCGCCCCGGCCATCGCGCCGCGCCCCTCGTTCGCGTAGCCTGATTGCGCCGCATACGACGTACGCTCGTTAAAGCTGCCGCTCAAGCCGGCCTGCACGTTGGCTGTGCCGCTACCATCCCGCGTAACGTTGGTGTACAAGCGCGGCGAACGCGCCTTGTTGCCGAGCGGAATCGACAACGTCGCCATCAGTCGCGTATTCGATCCCGATTCGCCGTATCGCGAATCGCGTGATTGCGTGAAGCTCAGGTTGTAGCCCAGCCGCTTCCAGTTGTTCCCGTAGCCCACGCTCACGCTACGGCTCGATCCGGATTGATTCCAGTATGTCTGCTGGCTGACGTTCAGATAGACGCTGCCGTATTTCCGCTCCGGGCCGAGATCCTGGCTCGTCGTCAGATCGATCCGCGAGCGGCTGCGCGCGGCCTGAATGCCGCTCGCCATGTCAACGTCGTTGACGTGATCGCTGAACGTCCGATACCCGTCCGTCGAATATCGGTATGCGGCCAACGTGAAATTCGTGTTGGTACGCGTGAACGTCTTCGCATACAGCACGCGCACACTCTGACCGGCCCGGCGCGCGCCCTGCGCACGGCTGAGCGACTGCGTGACGTCGAGCGACAGCGCACCGATCGGCGTATTGGTGCCGACGCCGAGGTTGAACGCCTGATAATCCTTGGACATCAGGAAGCCCCCGGCCAGCGTACTGTTGTCGGTCAAGCCATAGACCACCGAGCCGGTGGCCAGCACGAGCGACGAACCCTGGCCGCCCTGATATTGACCCGCCGAGAAGCTGTACTTCATCCGGCCCTTGCGCAGCATCAGCGGCAGGCTCGAGAACGCCTGACGGGTGACGTGCCTGCTGCCGTCCGCCTCGATCACAGTGATTTCCAGGTCGCCGTTGGAGCCCGACGGAAAAATGTCGGTCAGCTCGAAAGGGCCGGGCGGCACGTTGGTGCGATACAGCATGTAGTCGCTCTGACGCACTTCCACCACCGCGTTGCTAAACGCCTGCCCGCGAATCACCGGCGCATAGCCGCGTTCGCTGTCCGGCAGCATCGCGTCGTCGGAACCGATCTTCACGCCGCGAATGCGCACGCTGTCGAAAAGCGTCGAATCGGTGTATTGCTCACCGATCCCGAGTTGCGACTTTAGCGACGTGATGTCGCGCTCGATAAGCGTGCGATTGCTTTTGAACTGCAGCTTGCCGCCCGTGCCGCCACTTAGCGTCGACTCGTTGCGCAATCGCCACGGACCGATGTTGATGCCGTTTTGCAGGCCGAGAAAGTAGCTGCGGCTGTCGCCCGAAAAGCCACCGTGGCCGTAGTTGCCGTTGAACTGATAGTTCACGTACCCGGCCGCAACGCCCGCATCCCACAGCGCCGGATCGACATAGCCGCGCGCCGTACGGGAAAGGAACGCTTGCGGAATGCTCAAGTCGAGCCGCAGCCGGCCAGCGTCGAAATCGACCGCAGCCTGATCCATCAATCGAGCAACATCGAGACACGCCGGATCGGCCGTGTCGGGCGCACTCGGCAACTCGTGCAGGTTGATCCCGAACTCCTGAAGCGTCTCCGCGGTCAGGCACGGTTCGACCTTGCCCTTCGCCTCGTCGAAGCGAAACACGATATCGCGACGCGTGACGAGATCGCCGTTGGCCTGCACTTCGACGCGGTACGTGCCGGGCGGCACGCTGCTGTCGCTCGTCAGCACGGCCGATAAATCAGCCGGGTGGCCGCTGCCGCGCAGGAAGCTGGTATTGAAGGCCGGCGTCATCGGCGTGGCCTGCGCGACGACCGTCTCCGCCGTTTCCGCATGGGCCTTGCCGAATACAGTCAGGCACATCGCAAGATAGAGCGGCGTTGCGCGCGGAAGCGCGGCGGATACAGGCGACCCGTCCGAGCTGCACGGCAGCAATTGAGTCGATCGGTTAGGCATCGGGGATTACGCTCTGGCGGTTCTCGAATCAGGGGGGCGGACCAACGCAAACCATTTCATGCACCGGTTTGCCCGTGCGGAAGGCGCAACGGCGACCTTCATCGCCCGGTCGTCGCTCACTTGTCGACGGCAATCGGCGAGGCGGACTGACCAACCGGCAGCGTGACGCGGTAGTGCTCGCGGCCGCCGAAATCGTTGACGATGTCGTAGCGCAACTCGGGCGCGGCGCCGCTCGCCGGCAAGGTGACGGAGAGGCTCGCCGCACCACCGGGCGCAACCATCTTTGCGTCGATGACGGGCACGTCCTTGTCACCCGAATGCCACTTCGCATCGACGACGGTAACGTGGTACAGGCCAGGGTTCCGTATCCGCAGCACCGCCTTGCCGGATTCGCGGTCGAGGCGCCACTGCAAGCCTGCCGGCGCCTGTTGCGGGTCGCTCTTCAAGCCGCTCGGCCGGAAGAAGACCTTGATCCGCTGGCGCACGGCCAGTTGCAGGACGGTGTCGCCAACGGCGGCCTGCGGAATTTCCTGCACGTTCAGCCAGAATGCGGATTCCCGGTCGGTAGGCACACCGACGCCCTCATACAGCACGCGAAGCAATTGCTGCCGACTTGCGGGCACTTTGGCAAGCGGCGGCGTCACTGCGAACGGCAGCGCTTGGCCATCGGCAGCGTCGAGCGGGTCGAGCCAGGACTGGATCAGCACGTCTGCGCCGTCGTTGTTGACGACGACGGACGCTTCCTTGTGCTTGCCATCGAAAATGACGCGCGTCGCACTCAATGAAATCGCGGCATGAGTCGCGGACATGACGAGCGCGCACGCAAGCGCCACGCCTGCGGCGAGGTATCGTGTTTTCATATCGGGAAGATCTGCGAAATAACGCGGCAGGGGGAAGGGAAGCCCTCCTCCTGCCTATTGAACTCGGCGCGATGGGCCGATATCGGACTTACTCGTAGCTCAGCGTGAACGGCAGGCTCGCGTTCGCGACACCAGCCGTGACCTTCGACGGATCTTGAGCGACGTACGCTGCGGAGAAACGAACGTTAACTTTGCCCGCCTCCTTCAGGTCGGTCGTCGCAAGCAGATCGCCGTTGCTCAGGTCGAATGCCTTCGCGCCATCGCCCGTGCCCTCATAGACAGCGACGCTCACACCCTGGGCAAAACCCGCCGAAGTCGCACCGTTGTTCACACGAATCGACTTCTTGTCCGCGCTCAACTCGGAAGCCTGGCCGGCGAACTTCATGCCCACCTTTGCGCCTTGCTTGCAGACGATGTCGATGTTGGCCGAACCGGATCCGTTCACCATCATCTTCGGCGCTGCCACAGTGCCGATCTGATCGGTTGCGATCGTGCCCATGGCAACGTTGATGGTACCGGCATCGCCCGTGAGCGAACTGACCTTGCACGTATCGCTTACGATCTTGCCCTCGAAATTGATCGTACCGTCGACCGTGTCGGCCATCACAACAGAGGAGAGTGCCGTCATCACGGCACCAGCGAGAATCATTTTCGTGTTCATAGGTTGACCCACCTTGGATTGCGGCGCCTCGCAAAAACAGGGCGCCTCGATTGAAATACAAGGATTGGCATTCCGTGCAAATCCTTCATTGATCTTTGCCACTGGCGATGTGGTTCATCGAGTTATGGGGCGTCGAATCAATCGAAGGAATTCTGTATATTTTTGTTGCGGCCGAAAATAAGAATTGCCCTAAAAACTCGTACTTGTACTAAAGGCCGGCATTACTACGTGTCGAGCTTGTCTGTCGAGGCGGCACGCATTGCGTGTGCCGTACGAGCGCATTGACGCATCACGAGGCCATGCGCGGCGTGGCATACACGTCGAGGAGAGCGGCTTCTGAATGGCGCGCCGCCACCAGGCCAACGAGCATGGCCACCGTGAAATCGACGCGAGAAAACGCGCGAGCAGAATGCCAGCGCGCGATGCGAAGTGGTATGGAGCCGGGAACACGGGCGAGCGCGCATCCGATGGGACGAAACAACCTGCTCGGCGCCAATCTTCGTTGGCGTGCCGGATATGACGACGGCGGGCGCTAACCCGCCGTCGTTACCTCACGCATTCCGCGAATAAACCCTGCGATGCCGCACCGCCTCCGCCAGCACGTCGAGCACCGGCTCCGTCTGCGTCCAGCTCAGGCACGCATCGGTGATCGACACGCCGTACTGCAGCGGCACACCCGGCTTCAGGTCCTGGCGCCCGGCTTCGAGATGGCTCTCGACCATCACGCCGACGATCCTGTGCTCGCCCTGCGACAGTTGCCGCGCGAGATCCTGCCCGACATCGATCTGCCGCTCGTGCGACTTGTTCGAGTTCGCGTGCGAGCAGTCGACCATCACCTGCTCGCGCAACCCGGCCTTGCGCAACACCGAGCAGCACGCCTCGACATGTTCGGCGTCGTAGTTCGGGCCGTTCTTGCCGCCGCGCAGGATCACGTGCGCGTCGTCGTTGCCCCGCGTCTCGAAGATCGCGGCCATCCCCATCTTCGTCATCCCCATGAACGCATGGCTCGCGGCCGCGGCGACGATCGCGTCCGACGCGACCTGCACGCCGCCGTCGGTGCCGTTCTTGAAGCCGATCGGGCAGCTCAGGCCCGACGCGAGCTGGCGGTGACTCTGGCTCTCGGTCGTGCGTGCGCCGATCGCGCCCCACGCGATCAGGTCGGCGATGTACTGCGGGCTCAGCAGGTCGAGGAATTCGGTCGAGGCCGGCAAGCCGAGCGCGTTGATGTCGAGCAGCAGTTGCCGCGCGGCGCGCAGCCCTTCGTTGATGCGGAAGCTGCCGTCGAGGCGCGGATCGTTGATGTAGCCCTTCCAGCCGACCGTCGTGCGCGGCTTCTCGAAGTAGACGCGCATCGTGATCAGCAGGTCGTCCTTCAGCGCATCGGCGGCGGCCTTCAGGCGGCGTGCGTAGTCGAGCGCCTGATCGTGGTCGTGGATCGAGCACGGACCGACGACGAGCAGCAGCCGGTCGTCGCGGCCGTGCAGGATGTCGCCGATCGCGCGGCGCGTATCCTCGACGAGCGTCTGCGTGGCGGCCGGCACCGGCAGCTCGTCCAGCAGCAGCGCGGGCGAAATCAGCGGTCGCACGGCGCCGATGCGGACGTCGTCGATGCGCGTGGTGTCCTGCGTCGCGTCGGCGCTGCCTACCTCGCGATCGTGGGAAGGATTGTCGAGGTTCTGCATGGTGTTTCTCCGGGGGACGTCTGGAATGATGTGCAGGCTCGATTATGGCACCCGGGAGAGACGGCAGAGGCTTGCGGCGGGGGAAGGCAAGCGGCCAAGGTCACAGCAACGCGACCGGCGTCAAAACGCGGAATGAAAAAAGGCGACCCGCGGAGGATCGCCCGGCCATTCGCGATGTTGCCCGTTGCGGCTAGTGCAGCGTCTCGGGCGCCAGCGAATTGCTCGGCAGGAGCGCCGTCAGCCAGCAATTGCTCGGCGCGGCCTTGCCGTTGAAGCGGTCGTAGAGCCACGGCAGCATGCCGGCCACCCACGGCACGATCGCTCCGGCATGTTCAAGCGGATATTCGGTGTACACGACAGGCACGCCGCTCGAGCAGAACTTCTGCGCCAGGGCGCGCACATCGTAGGCCATCATCACGCCGTCGCCCACCTGGCTGCTGAACGTGCCATCCAGCGCGCCGGCCGTGCCCTGGCCGATAAACATCGGGATCGTCGGCGACGCGGCCAGCCCGGCATTCACCTTGTTCGCATACGTCACATACACCGGAATGCTGTTGATGTCGTTCGCGTATTGCGGCTTGAGCAGCGTTGCCCAGTGCAGCCCCGTGTACTTCGGCAGGATGTACGCGAGCGACTGATTCTGGATGTCCTTGAACACGGCGACGCCGGTGTCGCTGAGATAGGGCGTCAGGTCGAAGTTGTAGCCGCGCGCCAGCCCGGCGAGCGCGGCCGCCGCGACGCCGCCCCAGACGATGCTGCCGTCGACATAGCGCAGGTTGTGCGCGGGGTCGACCAGCACGCCGCCTTCCGCCGCGCCGACGAGCTGCTTGTTGATGTCGGGCGCATAGCTCGGCGCGAGTTGCGCAGCCCAGTTCGTCGCGATCGCCCCGCCGGAATAACCGATCATCGCGACCTTGCTCGACGGATTCAGGCCGGTCGACGGCGTGTTGAGCGCCGCGCGAATCGAATCGAGCGTCGTCATCCCGTATTCGGGGCCGGCAGCGAAGTCCGCCGTCTGCCCTTCCGTATCGGGCACGATGATGTTGTAGCCCAGCAGCAGCAGCGTCGACAGCGGAACCGATTCCGCGCTGTAGAGCAACGTGCCGATGTTGATGACCTTGGTCACGTCGCGGTCGCCGGCGATCACCTGCGACGGCTCGTCGTACGGGTTCAGCGAATCGTAGGCCGACTGGTACGAGATGGCCTGGCCGTTGCTGACCGCGCTCCGGATCACGGAAGTCACGTTGACGACCGGCTGGTTCTGCGCGTTGTTGGTGCGATACAGCAACTGCTGCGCGGTGACCGCGGTCGGAATGCCGGCCACGTGATAGGTGACGTTACGCGTGTTGAGCACGGTGCCCGGTGGAATCGATGCCAATGGCGTCGAACCGGTGTACGTATAGAACGGATCGGACACGGTCGGCGCGCCGGCGCTGGCCGGCGGTGCGGCGATGGCCAGCGCGGCGGACAAGGCAGCCGCGACGGTCATGAAACGTTTGGAGGACATGGGTGGGGGCCCCTGGGATAACCTGCTTTCATCGAAGGAAGTTCGGCGGTATTGCAAACCATCGTGATTGCCGCTTCAAAACCGTTTCCAAGCCATTGAATGTCTCCTGTGAATGAATAATCCGGCCTGTCCTGAATATGTCGTTTTAGTAGGACTACAAACCGGATTAATTGAAGCACAACGAGAACGCGTTCGATGGGCGTTTTCCATTGTTTGAAGGTAAACGCCTAAATCCGCCACCGCGCGATGCGGTCGCCCCGGCCGTTCGGCCGACTGTCCGCGCGCGGCCGAAGTGCCGTACGATCACGGCTGTCCGGTACCGAAGCGGCCCGTCGCGCAACACACCGCCCGCCCGTGACCGATCGTTTCCTGCTCAACCGACACGCCACGATGACCGTATCCGAACTGCTCCGCGCCATCCGCCAACCTTATGTCGACCTGCTCGCGAAAGCGGCCGCGCAACCGGCGGTGATCGTCGAACCGGCCTACCGGCGGGATGACGGCACGCTGGCCACCGAAGGGCCGCTCGCGCTGCCGTGCCGGGCCGACACCATCGCGGCCGAAGGCGAAGCAGCCGGCCGGCCCGCGATGGTCGATTCGACCACGCAACTGGATTTCGCGCCGTTCGCGTTCGACCTCGAAACGGCGGCCGTGTCGATCCAGCCGTTCGTATGGGACTGGGCGTCGATCGAGGCCGACGGTCTCGACGAAAGCACGGCGGTCGACGCATTCAAGACGTGGTTCCTCGCGTGGTTCGATGTCGACGACGAGAATGCGCCGGCCGAAGACGGCCTGCATGGCATCGTTCACTACCTGTCGGAACCGGTTCGCACGGAACAGGGGTGGCGCGTCAACGCGGATCTCGGCTCCGCGCCCGAGACGGCCGTCGAGGATCTGCTGTTCCGGCTCGTCGATGCGGGCGCCACGCGAATCAGCATCGGTTGAAATGCCACTTCATTGCTCACACACCATCATGAAAAAAACCCTCGCCGCCGTACTGCTCTGCATGTCGTTGCCGGCACTCGCCAAGGTTTCCACCGACGTGCTCTGCTTCACAACCGATGGCGACAAACCCGTGCGCTTCGAGATGCGCACCTACTACGACGATGCGGTCAAATGGTCGGGCGGCATGGTCCGTTACGCGAAATCCAAAACGGCCCTCCCGCTGGTGATCGAACACGAGGAAGACGAAGAGCTCGCCGAAGATCGCCCGCACCAGTTCACGACAACCTGGGTCGAAATGGTCGACGGCAAGATCAACGGGCGATACGAAATGATGTCCCAGGGTGCCAACATCTATTCGATGACCTACACCAACGCGCGCACCGGCAAGAAAACCGCGTTCGGCAGGGCGCTGGATGTCGACGCATCCGAACAGACCGGGTGCCGCTGGTGATGCGCCCGTTGATCCGGATCGCATGGATGCTGATCGCGCTGCGCGCCGGTGGGTCGGAGGCCGCACCGCGCACGGTCTACGAGGGAACGCTGCAAGGCAGCCGGGCAAGGACGGCAACATGGAAACGAGCGCCGCACTGACGCGCTTCATCGCGCAGCGGCGTGACAAGGCCGAGCCGGGTGGACGGCCGACGGACGGCGAAGGCAATTCGCTGTCGTGCGCCGACGTGTTTCCCCAGTATCTTGCGTTCGAACTCGATGCGCCCGGCAAGCTGTCGTTCGCCGTGTCCGGTATCGGCCACGCGATGGGCGCGTGTCTCGGGCCGCAGCTCGACACGCCGTTTGCCGCGCTCGCGCCGATCCTGACGCCTGGCGGCGCGCGTTATCTCGTACCGGGCGTCAAGCTGAAGTAACGCGGCGGGGCGTTGCGGTATCCGCATCGCGCAGCAACGACGCCGCGCGATGCGCACGCACCGCGGTCATTGCGTCAGGACGCGTCGCCCGGCGCGTCGACATCGATGCCGAGTTCGCTGGCCATCCGCTGAACCAGCGCATTCAGTCGCGCCACTTCATCCGCGAGGCGCTTCTGTTCGGCCTTCAGCGCCTCGAATTCGGAAGGCGGCACGGTGTCCGCACCGCCTGCATCCGCGCTCGCGAAGTCGGCCACGTTCACCTCGCCGCACATCAGGTGCATCCAGCGATTCTCGCGTGCACCCGGCGCACGCGGCAGCCGGATGACGAGCGCCTGCGTGCGCGCCGCGAGTTCGTCGAGGAAGGCCTCGACCGACGAGATATCCGCGAAACCGTGCAGGCGCGCGCTGTTCAGGCGCAGTTCGGCGGCCGTCTGCGGGCCACGCAGCAGCAGGATCGTCAGCAGCGCGATCGCCTGGCTCGGGATGCCAAGCACGCGGTTCATGTTGTGCTCGAAACGCGGCACACGGCTGCTGCTGCCCTCCATCACGAGGCTCAGGTGCTTCAGCCCGTCGAGCGCGGTCGTGACTTCATCCTCGCTGACGTTCATCACCGGCGCGCGCGCGGTCTTCTGGTTGCAGCCCGCGGTCAGCGCATTCAGCGACAGCGGGTAGGTGTCCGGCACCGTGTGCTGTTTCTCGACGAGCACACCGAGAATGCGGGCCTCGAGAGGCGTGAGTTCGCGAAGGGCGCGTGGCGTGGGCAGATCCGGCGTGGTGTTCATGATGGCGTCGCAGCGTGCAGCAGGTGGAGGGAAACAGTCGCGGCCCGTCCGGCATCGCGCACGGGCGAGCCATATGATAGCTCGCGACGCGCGGCCCGGCGCCGCTTGCCGCACCGGCGCGCGCACTTGCCGCATCCGGCTTTCGTCCAACGTATCGGCTGCCGGTGCCGCACGGCGATGCATGTGCACCGCACCGCGGAATCGCCCTTCGCGCATACGGCGGCGTTTGCGCGACGCGCAGGCCGGCGCTACGATACGCGTTCACCCGGACATTCGCGGCGCCGTGCGCGATCGTCTTCGCACGCCAATACCACGCATCATCCGTCCCGCACGCACCGCCGCCGCCGCGCATGCGCGCCGCGCGTCGACACCCTTTACCTCTTCACCGGTTCACTGCCATGACTGCATCCTCATCCGCGCCGCACGTGCGCGCCATCGTCACCGGACATACTCGCGGCCTCGGCGCATCGCTCGCCGAACAATTGCTGCTGGACGGCATCGCCGTGCTCGGCGTGTCGCGCAGTCGCCATCCGTCGCTCGCATCGCAAGCCGGCGACCGTTTCGCCGAAGTCGAACTCGACCTGTCGGACGCATCGGCCGTCGCGACCTGGCTGGCAGGCGATACGCTGCGCCGCTTCGTCGACGGCGCGTCGATCGTGCTGCTGTTCAACAACGCGGGCATCGTCGACCCGATCGGCCCGCTCGCCGCGCAGGACCCGGCGATCGTCGCGCGCGCGGTCGGCCTGAACGTCGCGGCGCCGCTGATGCTGTCGGCCGCGCTCGCGCAAGCGGCAGCCGCCACCACCGAATGCCGGATCCTGCACCTGTCGAGCGGCGCGGCGCGCAACGCGTACGCGGGCTGGAGCATCTACTGCGCGACCAAGGCCGCGCTCGATCACCATGCCCGCGCAGTCGCACTCGACGCGAACCGCGCGCTGCGGATCTGCAGCGTCGCACCGGGCGTCGTGGACACCGGCATGCAGGCGACGATCCGCTCGACCAGCGAAGACAACTTCCCGATGCGCGACAAATTCGACCAGTTGAAGTCGAGCGGCGCGCTCGCGACGCCCGAGGCGGCCGCGCGACAACTGATCGCTTATGCGCTGAGCGATGCGTTCGGCTCGGTGCCGACGGCCGACGTGCGGGAACTGCCGGGCAACTGAGCCACGCGGCACGTCATCCTTCCAGCCGCTTCGTCCAGTCTTCGACCTGCCGCTCGGTCCGGCGCTTTTCCAGCATCTTGCGCCAGCCGGGCGGCAATATCGGCACGTCACACAGCGCATCGAGCGCGGCCATGTCGAGCGTGCGCCGGTACAGCACATCGAGCACCGTCGACAGCGGCCATTGCGGATACGGGCGCGCATCCAGCGCCAGCACATCGCCCGGCGCCACCCACCCTTCGTACAGCACGCGGTAGTACCAGCCGGTCCGGCCGCTTTGCTGCACGAGCGCGGCCATCCGCGGATGATCGAAGCGTGCGTTGAGCTTCCAGCACGGCTGCCGCGACTGCGACACCTGAAGCACGGCGCCGCCCAGCGTCAGCACATCGCCAACGCACACGTCGTGCTCGGTCACGCCATGCGTCGACAGGTTCTCGCCGAACGCGCCGGGCTGCGCGAGCACGTCGCGTGCGCCGATCTCCTCGGACCACCACGCATAGTGATCGTGCGCATAGTGGTGAACCGCCTTGTCGGGGCCGCCATGATGCCGCGCGTCGGCCTGCTCGTCGCCGGCGAAGCCGAGCGCGCCCAGCCACAGACGCGAATCGACCGCGTGCTTGTCGATCGCGCTCGCGTGCGGCGTGCCGGCCAGCGGCCGGCTCGTGCCGATCCGCACCGCGCCGATGGCGGCCGCGATCGCCGGTCGTGTGCCATCGCTCATGCCGTCACACGGTCCGGCAGTGCCGCAAGCAGGCGTTCGAGCTCGCGCGTGCGTGCGTCGCCGAGCGGCAGCAGCGGCTTGCGCGGTTCACCGGCGTCGAAGCCGCGCAGCCGCAACCCGGCCTTCACGGTCACCGGCAACCCGCCGTTGACGATGAACTGCAGCAACGGCAATTGCGCGTGAAAAACCGCCCGGGCGCGCGCCAGGTCGCCCGCGCGCATCGCGTCGACCAGCGCGAGCGGCAACGCCGCGTTCAGGTTCGGCGCGGCCGTGCACCATCCGGCCGCGCCCGCGGCCAGCGCGGCGAGCGCCATCGGATTGCTGCCGTTGTAGAACGGAATCGTGCCATCGCTCAACTGCGCGAGCCGGTGCATCCGCCCGATGTCGCCGGTGCTCTCCTTGACCATCGTCACGTTGTCGACGGTCCTGCAGATCGTCGCGATCAGGTCGGGCGACATGTCGACGCCGCTCGTCGCCGGGTTGTTGTACAGCATCACGGGAATGCCGATGGCGTCGCCGATCGCGCGATAGTGCGCGACGATCTCGTCGTTGCCGAGCTTCCAGTACGACACCGGCAGCACCATCACCGCATCGGCGCCGGCCTGTTCGGCGAAGCGCGCGCGGCGCACCGCACCGGCCGTGGTGAGATCGGAGATGCCGACGACGGTCGGCACGCGCCGGCGCACCGCGCGAATCGATGCGGTGGCGACCGCCTCCCATTCGTCGTCGGACAGGTAGGCGCTCTCGCCGGTACTGCCCAGCGGCGCGATCGCGTGGACGCCGTCGGCGATCAGGCGCTCGATCAGCGCGTCGAGCGCGTTCAGGTCGACACCGCCGTCGGCGGAGAACGGCGTGACCGGGTAGGCAATGATGCCTTGCAACAGGATAGACACGATGCGTATTCCTCAATGATGGGCGGACGTGGCGGAAGCGATCCGCGCGCTCATGCGATGCAGTCTTGATGCGTGCGCAATGCGCGGCGCGCGTAGTACGCGAACGTCACGGCGTCGCGCTTCGGCGTCGAGATCCAGTCGTGCGCTTCCTGCGCCAGCGCCGGCGGAACCGGCCGAATCTCGCCGGCCGACATCGCGAGCAGCTGCAGCTTCGCGGCCCGCTCGATCAGCAGCGCGAGCATGCACGCTTCCTCGATCGTCTTGCCGACCACGAGCTGGCCGTGATGCGACAGCAGGATCGCGCGCTTGTCGCCCAGCGCCTTCGAGATGATCTCGCCTTCCTCGTTGCCGACCGGCACGCCGGGCCAGTCCTTCAGGAACGCGCAATCGTCGTAGAGCGGGCAGGTGTCCATGTGCGACACGACGAGCGGCTGCTCGAGCATCGACAGCGCCGCGACGTGCGCCGGATGCGTGTGGATGATGCAGTTCACGTCCGGGCGCTCGCGATAGATCCACGTGTGGAACCGGTTGGCCGGATTCGGGATGCCTTCGCCATCGACGACGTCGAGATCCTCGTTGACGCGCAGCAGGTTCGCGGCCGAAATCTCGTCGAAACCGAACCCGAGCCGCTGCGTGTAGTACGTGCCGGCGGCGCCCGCGCGGCAGGTGATCTGCCCGGCCAGGCCGGAGTCGTGACCGGCGTCGAACAGGATCCGGCACGTGAGCGCGACCTTCTGCCGCGCGGACCAGCCGCTGTCGCTCACCTCGTTGTCGAGACGCCGCTCCGCCAGCGCTACCAGCGCCTCCTTCGTCAACTTCAGCGTTTCCGCCATGTTCGCCTCCTGAATGGGTCGGATGTGTCGCATCGTCCGCAGCCGTTGCGCGAGGATTCGCGCCGGGCTGTGACACATGATCCATTATATGACACAGTGTGTCATGCGTTACAATCGGTTTTTCGAAGGACACCCGGCGCCCCATGACGATTCGCCTGAAGCTGCTCAGAAAACAGAAGGGCTGGACGCTCGACGTGCTGGCCGACGAGACCGGCCTCACCAAGAGCTATCTGTCGAAAGTCGAGCGCGGCCTGAGCGTGCCGTCGATCGCGGTCGCGCTGAAGCTGTCGAAGGCACTGAACGTCGATGTCGAGCAGTTGTTCTCGGAAAGTCACAATCGCGAGCTGATCACGGTCACGCGCGCCGGCGAGCGCACGGCCATGGGCGCGGCGGCCGACAGCCACGCGCACCGCTTCGAAAGCATCGCGGCCGGCGTCGCACCGAAGAAGATGCTGCCGTTCATCGTGCATCCGCCGCACGAATTCGTCGCGTCGACGTTCCGCGAGCACGAAGGCGAGGAATTCCTGTTCGTGCACAAAGGGCGCGTCGAAATCGAATTTCCGAACGAGACGGTGCAACTCAAGACCGGCGATTCAGTCTATTTCAACGCACTCATCCCGCACCGCACGCGCAGCCTCGGCGCCGCGCAGGCGGAGATCCTGGTCATCGTCAGTCACGACGACTAGACTCGTCACTTCTTCGCGCAAGGATCCCCCGATGGTCACGAAGGCCACCGCACCGTTCCAGCAGATCAAGACGCTCGTTCGCCAGAACGTCGAATCGGGCGACTGGCGCCCCGGGGATCGCATTCCGTCCGAGCTCGATCTCGCCGCGCAGTTCGGCGTTGCGCGCATGACGGTCAACCGCGCGCTGCGCGAGCTGACCGAGGAAGGCGTGCTGAAACGCATCGCGGGCGTCGGCACCTTCGTCGCCGAGGTGAAGCCGCAGTCGAACCTGCTGATGATCGCGCACATTCGCGACGAAATCCGCGCGCGCGGGCACGAATATCGCTGCCGCGTGCTGAGCCAGTCGAGCGAGCCCGCATCGTTCGACGTCGCGGCCGCGTTCGGCCTGCCGGTCAACACGCCGGTGTTTCATGTGGTCTGCGTGCATGAGGAAAACGGCCGCCCGATCCAGCTCGAGGACCGCTACGTGAATCCGGCCGCCGCGCCCGGTTTCATCGACCAGGATTTCCAGATCGAGCCGCCGTCCGAATACCTGTACAACAACGTGTCGCACTACGAACTGGAGATCGAGCACGTCGTCGATGCGTCGCTGCCGACCGGCGAGCAGGCGCGGCTGCTCGACATGCGCGCCGACGAGCCGTGCCTCACGCTCACGCGCCGCACCTGGACGAACGGGCTGCCCGTCACGTTCGTGCATTTCCTGCATCCGGGCAACCGCTACCGGCTCGGCTCGCGCTTCAAGCCGGGCGCCGGGCGCCACCCGACCTGAATCTTCATCGCGTGCATCACGGCGCACGGCGGCCGTTTCATCACGAAACGGCCGTCGTGTTTCTGACCCGCGCCAGTCAGATCGCGCCGGCCTGCCCCGCGCCGCGCGACCACACGACCGGAAACAACGGGTGGTCGAGCGGCGCGCCGTCGGGCAGTTGATCCGCGAGCCCTGGGAACTCGGGCGACGTTTTCCAGCGGCGCGGCGCGTGACGGATATCGTCGCCGACGAAGCGGATCGAGAAAGCGCGCCGGCGGTTCTGCGTGCCGCCCGACGCATGCAGCGTGAGCATCCGGAAGCACACCATGTCGCCGGGCTCGAGCGCCCAGTGGCGGATCGGGAACGCCACGCGATCGGCTTCGATATCGGGCAGGTCCGCGAGGCTGCCTTCCGGGAACCACTTCGCTTCCTTGTCCATGAACGTGCGCGGCATCAGCCACGGCCCGAGATGCGAGCCCGCGACGAATTCCAGTGTCGATTCGAGCGGCACCGGATCGACCGGAATCCACATGCTGACGTTGTCGTCGCCTTCGATGTTGTAGTACGGCTGGTCCTGGTGCCACGGCGTGCGCTGCCGCGTGCCGGGCTCCTTCACGAGCAGATGGTCGTGATGCAGCCGTACGTGCTCCGTGCCCATCAGCGCGGCGGCCACCGACGGCGCCGGCGAGCGCACGATGAAGTCGCGATACGCGTCGTTGTGCTGCCAGTTGCAGAAATCCTCGAAGAACCAGCCCGGATCGTCGGGCCGGCTCGCGACTTTCGCGCGCTCGCTCGGCTGCGCGAGATTCGCGTCGATGCCGGCCCGGAGCGCGGCCACTTCGTCGGGCGAGAAAATGCCCTTGATGCAGACCGCGCCTTCCTCGCGGAACGCGGCGATCAGTTCGGGCGTCACGGCTTTCGCGACGCGATCCTGGATGCTCGTCATGGTGTGCCTGTCGAATGAATGAATCACGGGGTCACGGTGCGGCGGTCAGCTGCTTCGCGCCGTAGATATCGAAGTCGAAGTATTTCGCGGCGATCTTCTGGTACGTGCCGTTCGCGCGGATCGCGACGATCGCGTCGTTCAGCCGCTTCTTCATGTCGGCGTCGCCCTTGCGCAGCCCCATCGCGACGCCATAACCGGTGATGCGCACGTCGGTCACGTCGGGGCCCGCGAACGCGTAACCCTTGCCGCGCGGCGTCTTCAGGAACGAGTAGCCGGCCTGCGTCTTGTCCTGGAAGGTCGCGTCGAGGCGGCCGTTGACGAGATCCTGGTACACCTGGTCCTGGTTCTGGTACGAGACGATCGTCACGCCCTTGGTCGCCCATTCGGCCTTCGCGTACGCCTCCTGCGTCGTGCCCTGGTCGATCCCGATGCGCTTGCCCGCGAGCGACGCCGCGGTCGGCAGCAGCTTCGAGCCGGCCGGCGCGACCAGCGCGCCCGGCGACGCGTACAGCTTGTTCGAGAAGTCGATCTGCTTGAGCCGCTCGTCGGTGGCCGTCATCGCGGACATGATCACGTCGAACTTGCGCGCGCGCAGCGCCGGAATCATCCCGTCGAAACCCTGTTCGACCCACACGCACTTTGCATGCAGTTCCTCGCAGATCGCATTGCGCAGGTCGATGTCGAAGCCGGCGAGCGAACCGTCGGGCTGCTTCGCCTCGAACGGCGGATACGTGGGATCGATGCCCCAGCGGATCGTCGACGTGTCCTGCGCGAACGACACGAGCGGCGCGAACGCCAGCGCGGTAACGAGGAGCTTTGCAGTGCGGTTCATGGCGGGTCCTTGAAAGTCTCGACGTGGCGGGCGACCGCCGGCGTCCGGTGGATGGCGCCGCGCCGGGATGCCAGCGCGGTGCGCGGAAGACGGGACTTCGATGAAACTGCGCTGCAGTCTAGACCGCTCAATTTTTGAGCGCAAGTGGCGGGAACGGGGGTGAGGTGAATTGAGGCCGGGCGGGGGCGAGAAGGAAGGGGTGGGGCTTGAATTTCGGCTGTATTGTCGAGATTTCGGGTGTTTACCCTGTGCGACGCGCGCCTGCCACAGAGCGTGTTTTTACCGATATCGGCAGGATGGCGATGTCTATACAGGCGGGCAGCGCGAAGTCTTGTCCGATACGGCTTCGGCTGTATTGATGATGCGACCTATACCGGATTAGAAAATCTCAGAGACGAAAACTCGCCTTGAGATGTAAGATATACCTTACATTCAAGATCGCTTAAGCAGCGTCGGGAGGTCGGCATGCAGCTCTATGAAATCGGCCAGGCCGTTGCAAAACGGAGGTCGGAGCTCGACCTCACGCAGGCCCAGCTTGCGAGGCTCGCCGGATTGTCTCGCCTCACCGTGAACCAGCTCGAAGCCGGCAAGGTCAAGGATCTCGGCATCAACAAGCTGATCCCGTTGCTCAGCGTGCTCGGCATCGAACTCCTGGCACTCCCGCGGCAGGCGCAAAACGGTCTCTACAAGGCCGTCGTGAGCGCGAACGTCAGCTACAAGGGCGAATTGACCGAACGACTGCTGGCCGATGCGTTGACCACCGGACACATTCCGGAAGGATACGAATCGCAGTTCTCCGTCATCCTCGACGAGGTGCCGCTGCCTGTCGTCGTGAAGGCAGCAGAGGAAGCTGCCGAGCGCTCGGGCACGCCGCTTCGGACCATCTGGAAAAACCTTGCCGCATGGTCGAAGGATCTCCGTCTGTATCGGGAGGTATGGGCATGACCGCACCATCCGTGTTACCCGACGGCCCGTGGCAGGGCCTTTTCCGTCACGCGTTGACGCTGGTCGACGAGATACGAAATCACGGCAAGTCGAATCCGTTCTGGACGTTCGGCGGCGGCACGGTTCTCATGCTGCGCCACGGCCATCGCGTCAGCAAGGACGTCGACATCTTCGTACCCGACCCGCAGTATCTCGGGTACGTGAATCCCCGCATCAGCGACGCCGCATCCGACATCACGACGGACTACGAGGAACACGCCGGTTTCGTGAAACTGGTGCTGCCCGACGGCGAAATTGACTTCGTGGTCTCCCGAAATCTGATGTCGCCCGGCTACGACGAATGGATGCTGATGGATCACGTCGTCAAGGTCGAGACTTCCGCCGAAATCGTCGCCAAGAAAATGTGGCACCGTGGGGATCGCCCGACCGCGCGGGACCTGTTCGATCTGTGTCTGGTCATCGAGCGGGAACCGGAGAGCCTGATGGATGCCGGTGCATTTCTCGTTCGGCATCGCGATACATTTTTGCATCTGCTCAACGAACATCGTGCCTTCGTAAAGTCGCGCTTCGAAGACATCCGGACACTCGGCTACACGCCGTCGTTCGACTATTGCGTGAAACTGGCCGACGCGTTTCTCGGGCAGCTTCCCGGTAGTCCACCCGAACGCAAGTCGCGCCCCCGCTGAAACCTACCGCGCCCGCGCAACGCCGCTCAGGTCCGGCGAAACCGCAATTGCCCACAGCCCCCGGTCATGTTAAAAATCGTCGCACGCATTTGGAAATGAAATGCTCGAATCCGAAAAAGTGCATAAATGAATAGACCCCTGTTCGACCTCGACCTGCTGCGTGCGCTCGTGATGGTCGCCGACTGCGGCAGCTTCACGACGGCCTCCGCGCGTCTGCACTCGACGCAGTCGACGGTCAGCCAGAAGGTGCGCCGGCTCGAGGAAATCGCCGGACATCGGCTGCTCGACCGCGGCACGCGCGACGTGCGGCCGACCGACGCGGGCGTGACGGTGCTCAGCTATGCGCGGCGCATGCTCGCGCTGAACGACGAGATGCTGGAAGCGCTGTCGGGCGCGACGGTCGCGCTGACGATCCGGCTCGGCGTGCCCGACGATTTCGCGGCGGGCCGCACGACCCATGCGCTCGCCGCGTTCAATCGCGAGCATCCGCAGGTCAAGCTCGAAGTGATGTGCGGGCTGAGCCGCGACATCAGCGCGGCGTACGATCGCGGCGAGCTCGACCTCGTGCTGATCAAGCAGCGGCGCGACAGCCGCGAGGCCGTCGTGCGCTGGCCCGAGAAGCTGCGCTGGATCGACAGCGCGCAGCACCCGTCGATCGATCTCGACCCGGTGCCGATCGTCGTGTTTCCGCCGCGCGGGCTCTATCGCGACGACATGATCAAGGCGATCGAGGAGCGCGGCCGCCGCTGGCGGATCAGCTTCACGACGTCGAGCCTGAGCGGCATCCAGGCCGCCGTCGCCGATGGGCTCGGCATCAGCGTGCTGCCTGCGCGCGTGGTGACCGACGAGCACACGGTGCTGACCGCGAAGCAGGGTTTCGCGCCGATCGAGCACATGGACATCGCGATCCTGCATCGACCGACGGCCGACCCGATGGTCAGCGAACTGACGAGGACGCTCGCGGCGATGCTGGAGCACGAAGAGTAATCGGGCGACGGACTGCACACCCCGGAACGACTCAGAACATCGTGTTCCCGTTCGCGGCCTGCTCGGGCACCGGCTGGTTGACGTCCCAGTGCTCGACGATCTTGCCGTTCTCCAGCCGGAAGATGTCCATGATCGCGCTGCCGCGCGTGCCGGGTTCACGCACCGCATGCACGTGCAGGATCACGTAGTCGCCGTCGACGAACGAGCGTTTGATCTCGCTGTGCGACTGCGGATATTTGTCGCGCAGGAACGCGACGAACTTGCGGAAGCCGTCGCGGCCGTCGGCCGCGTTCGGGTTGTGCTGCACGTAGCGGTCGCCGACATACGCGAGCGCGGAGTCCGCGTCTTTCTCGTTCAGGCCTTTTTCGTAGAACGCGAGCACCGTCCGCCGATTGGCTTCCTGCTGCGCGTCGCTCGGGCCGGCCGCCGCCGCATGCGCGGCCGTCACGGCGAACAGGGCCGCCGCCATCCATCGTGCGGCCCGTGCCGCTGTCGTGCGTCGCATCGTCGTCTCCCGGGAAATTCGGCTGAAAGCCGGATCATACCGGGGCGACGCAGCGCTCAGACCAGCGCGCCGTCGCGCGCGACGATCTTCCCCGACGACACGACGAAACGCCGCACCGGCCGCGCGACGACCGCCTCGGCAAACGTCAGCGCATCGACGAGCACGACGTCCGCGCGGCTGCCCGGCTGCAGCCCGTAAGCGTCGAACCCGCAACCGCGCGCCGCGCTGTGCGTCACGCAGTCGAGCGCGACTTCGAGCGCATCGTCGCGGCGGAAATCGTTGCGCATGCCGATCAGCATCGCGCGTTCGAGCATGTCGGGCGAACCGTACGGCGTCCACGTGTCGCGCACGCCGTCGTTGCCGCCGATGACGGTCACGCCCGCCGCGCGGCACGCGGCCACCGGCGGCACCGGCACCGCTGCCGGCGCGGTCGTGACGATCGCGACGCCGAGTTCGGCCATCCGCGCGAGCAGCGCATCGCGCTCGCGTTCGGCGATATCGCCGAGACAGAACCCGTGGCTGATCGTGACCTTCCCCTGCATGCCGTGCGCGGCCGTGCGCTGCAGGATCAGGTCGAGCGAATACGCGCCCATCGACCCGCGCTCGTGCAGGTGGATGTCGAGCCCGCGGCCGTGGCGTTCGGCGATCGCGAACAGCACGTCCACCGCTTCGACCGGATCGCCCTCGATCGCGCACGGGTCGAGCCCACCGAGCAGGTCGGCGCCGGCGGCCAACGCGTCGGACAGCAGCGCGTCGGTGCCCGGCCGCTTGAGCACGCCCGATTGCGGAAACGCGACGATCTGGATCTCGACCTGCCCGAGCAGCGTCTCGCGCGTCGCGAGCACGCCGTGCAGATGCCGCAGCCCGGCTTCGGTATCGACGTCGACGTGCGTGCGGATGCGCGTCGTGCCGGCCGCGAGGAAGGCGCGCGCCAGCGAGAGCGACGCGACGCCGGCGTCATGGCCGCTCGTCGCGCGATAGTGCCGTTCGTTCTCGATGCGGTCGACGAGGCGCGGCCCGACCTGGTTGCGATACCACGGCATCCCCCAGTGCGTCTTGTCGAGGTGCGTGTGGCCTTCGACGAGGCCGGGCAGCGCAAGCGCACCCGCGCCGTCCTCGATCGCACAGCCGGCGGGCGCGTCGAGCGACGGGCCGACGCGCGCGATGCGATCGCCTTCGATCAGGATGTCGAGCGCGGTGTCGGCGCTCGTGCGGACGTTGCGGATCAGCAGGTTCGTCATGTCGGTTCCGGTGTGGTCGGTCAGTGCGAAGCGGGCGCGGCGCGTGCCGTGCCCGCGGTCAGGTCGGTCAGCGCGTGAAGCGCAGCGCGGGGGCGAACGGCGCGCCGGTATCGCTTTCGCCGCGGCGGAACACCCAGCGTTCGGCCGGCACGCCCGCGACGGCCGCCGCCGCATTCGGTGCGCGCACCGCGACGAACGTCGCATCGCAACCGATCGCGATTCCGTAGTTCTCCTTGCCAAGCACGCGTGCGCCGGCATGCGTCGCCATGTCGAGCGCGATGCCGAGCGCTTCGTCGGTGTAGAAGCCCGACCGGTAGCCGACCATCATCGCGCGCTGCAGCATGTCGCCGTTGCCGTACGGCCACCACGCGTCACGAATGTTGTCGTTGCCGGCGAACACGTGCACGCCCGCGTCGCGCAGCTGCCGCACCGGCGGAAACGCGCAGTCGCCCGGCGCGTTCGTCAGGATCGACACGCCGGCTTCGGCCAGCGCCGCCGCCGTGCGTTGAACGTCGTCGTAGCCGACTTCGCCGAGCGCATACGCATGGCTCACGTTCACGCGCCCGCCGAGCCCCGCCGCGCGCGTGCGCGCCGCGATCCGCAGCAGTTGCGCGATGCCGGTCTCGCCCGGTTCGTGCAGATGGATGTCGATCTTCGCGCCGCGCTTCTCGGCGATGCCGAACACGATGTCGAGCTGTGCGTCCGCGTCGCCGTCGAGTGTCGTCGGGTCGATCCCGCCGACCACGTCCGCGCCTTCGCGCACGGCTGCGTCGAGGATCTCGGCGGTGCCCGGGCACGTCACGACGCCGGCCTGCGGAAACGCAACGAGTTCGATGTCGACGATCCCGTGCCATTGCTCGCGCGCGGCCATCACGGCCTGCAGGTTCGACAGGCCGGTCGTCGCATCGACGTCGACGTGGCTGCGCATCGCGACCGTGCCGAAGGCCGCGGCCTGCGCGATCAGCGCGTTCGCGCGCTCGACGATCGGCGGTGCGGCCGCGAGCTGGCGCTTCTCGACCGCGAGCCGCTCGCGCAGCGAACCGACCGATTCGTGCGGCACCCAGCGATCGCCGACGAAACTCTTGTCGAGATGGATGTGACCGTCGACGAAACCGGGCAGCACCACGCGCCCGTCGAGGTCGATCGTCTCCGTGCCGGGCGCAGCCGCGCAATCGGCACCGATCGCGGTGAAGCGGCCGTCGCGGACGACGAGGTTGATGGGCTGGCCGCCGGCATCGACGGCGTTGATGAAGATACGATCGGTCATGGCTCGGAATGTGGGGCGGTCGCTGCGCGACACCGGCGCGGACAGGGGAAGGAACCGCAGCCGGCGCGGCGCGACCGTTGGCAGGGAATCCGGCCACGATATCGGACGCCGCCGCCCGAGGCCAATTAAATGTCGCGATGCCGCGCATTCGATTTCGCGATGCACGGCGCGCGCGCCCGCCGTTCGTCGCGCGGCGATGGGGCTGGATTGAGGTGGAAACGGCGGAAATGCCGATGGCCGAGCAGCGGCGGCATCACCGGAATTCAAGCGCCCGGAGGCCGCCTCGCGCCGTTGCCGGCCCACGCTTGCGCGCGCCGCCCGGCCGGCGATTTACGCGGCAACAGACTTTACACGTTGTTACCCGGCCGCACCGGACGCGCATCCGGCCATTCCTTATACTCACGCCGAGTTCGCCACCCGTCCCGGAATCCTTCGGCGGACACGTTGCCGATGCAGGAAACATCATGATGCGCATGCCTTCCACGAAGACCGTTCTGTTCGCCTCGCTCGTCGCCGTGGCGGCGCTTCCGCTGACCGCCTGCGTCGCGCCGGGTTATTACGGTGCGCAGCCGGGTTATCCGCAGCAGCAATACGCGACGCCCGGTTATGCGCAGCCCGCGTATTCGCAGCCGGGCTACGTGCAGCAGCAACCGGCCTATCCGAACCAGGCGCCGCAACCGTACGACCAGTACGGCAACCAGCCGCAATACGGGTCGCAGCCGTATGACCAGTACGGCAATCAGCAACAGCAATACGGCAACGGCTACGGCACGCAGTACGGCACGGTCGCGAACATCCAGCCGGTCAACGGCTCGGTCGGCCCGTCGGGCGTCGCCGGCACCGTCGTCGGTGCGCTGATCGGCGGCGTGCTCGGCAACCAGGTCGGCCGCGGTCACGGCCGCGATGCGGCCACCGTGATCGGTGCGCTCGGCGGCGCGGTCGCGGGCAACCAGATCGGTCAGCAGATGGGCGCCGCGCAACCGCCGAGCAGCTATCGGATCGACGTGCAGGTCAGCGACGGCTCGACGCGTTCGTTCGACGTGCAGTCGCCGGGCAACCTCCGTCCGGGCGATCGCGTGCAGATCAACGGCAATCAGCTGTCGCGCTATTGATACCGGTTCGGTGCGCCCTCTAACCTGAGCGGACGCACGTTGCGCGTGTGATGTCGTGTGCGGGTACGGCACGACGGCGCATCTGCTTTACGTCACCCTCATCCTTCGTGCCGACGCGGCGCGCATCACGCGCCGCCGGTACTCTGTCATTCCTCTGCCTGCGTGCCCGCTTCCAGCGCGACGTTTCGTACGTTCGTCGCACCGCTCGCCCGCTCAGAGCTGCCGCGTTGCCGTCACACGCGCACCTACCGCGAAACGCGATCCCACTCGGACGAGCGACGCGGCCGGGATGCAACACACATCGAACGCCGCCACGCGACATCCGGATTCCTATTAGGATAAGCACGATGCATCCCGCGGCCGCAACGGCCCGCGCCGGCATGCACGTCCCCCAAACCGGAATACCCCCGATGACGATCACGACCCGCCTGCTCGACGCGGCCGACGCCGCCCGTTTCCAGACCGTCCGCCTGCGTGCGGTCGACACCGCGCCCACGTCTTTCCTGCCGACACTCGACGAAGAATCGCAGGTACCGGTCGACGAATTCGCGACGCGCATCACGCCGACCCGCGAGCGAGCGGTGTTCGGCGCGTTCGATGGCGACACGCTCGTCGGCATCACCGGCGTGCGCCGCGATGCGCGCGTGAAGATCGCGCACAAGGCGACGATCTGGGGCGTGTTCGTCGATCCCGCGTATCGCGGGCAAGGCATCGCACAAACGCTGCTCGAAAGCGCGACCGCACACGCGGCGCAAGCGTGGCAATGCAAGCAACTGATGCTGTGCGTGAACGAGGTCAACGCCAACGCCGAGCGGCTGTATGCGTCGCAGGGGTTCGTCCGGTTCGGCACGGAGCCGCGCTCGCTGTTCGTCGACGGCCGCTTCTACGACGAACACCACATGGTCAAGACGCTGGCCTGACGCGTTCGATCCGGTTTGCGTGCGCGCGCATCGATCGACGCACGCGCACGCCCTGCTCCCTTCACATCACGTCACCGCTTGTCGGTGACCGTCGTGTTGACGACCTGCCCGGCGATCGTCACGTTCGTGAGCGTCATCGCGTTCACGTTGAACGCATAGATCGGCCCCGGCGACGTGACCGTCGGCGTGCCTGACGCAACCGGCGTGCCGAAGTCGCAATCGCTGATCGTCACGCCGGAGATCGGCTGCACGGCGGGCGCGGGCGGCGTGCCGTTGTAGTCGAACGCGACCGGCCCCTGCGCGACGATCGCCTGGAAGCACGACGCGGTCACGCCGTTCAGCGTCACGTTGCTCGCCTTCACACCCGAGATCGTCACGTTCTGCACGACCGGCGGGCGCGTGCGCACTGCGTCGTTCGCGGGCTGGTAGTCGCAGTCGAACGTGATGATGCCGCCCTGCGCGGCCGACGGGTTGCCGGCCGACGACGTGACGACGCCGAGCGGCACGGTCGCGTTGATCGGGCTGCCCGCGAGCAGTGCGCTACCGTAGCCGCCGCCCTTCTGCGTCAGGCCGTTCGGCAGCGTGACACCCTTCACGTGGAAGTCCTTCACGTAGCCGCCGCGATTCATGTTGGTCTTCACGCGGATCGCGATGTTCAGCGGGTTGGTCTGCCAGTTCGCGTTCAGCATCGACAGGTTGGTCGCGTAGATCTGCTCGACGCCGCCGCCCATCTCGCTGCCGAGCGTGATGCCGCCGTGCCCGCTGTTCATCGTGCAGTTGCGGATCAGGTGCCGCTTCGCGGGGCCGTATTCGGTGTCGCGGTCCTTGCCCGACTTGATCGCGATGCAGTCGTCGCCGGTATTGAACGTGCAGTCCTCGCACAGCACGTCGGTGCACGCGTCCGGATCGAAGCCGTCGTTGTTCGGGCCGATGCTGTTCGTCGTCACGCCGCGAATCACGACATGGCGCGATGCGGTCGGATGGTGCTGCCAGAACGGCGTGTTCTGCGTCTGGTAGTTCGCCATCAGCACGTTGGTGCAGCCGATGAACTCGACCATGCACGGCCGCAGGTAGTGGCCGAGGCCGAAGATGCGTTTCTCGACCGGCACGCCGGCCTCGGACAGCGCGGGCAGGTAGTTCTGGTCCTGCTGCCACGGCGTGACCGGCGACGTGAGCAGCGCGTAGAGCGCGTCGGGAATCGCGGGCGCAACGATCCGCAGGTCGACGTTGTTCGGATTCGCATACGCCTGGCTCGGCACGCCCGCGGCTGCGCCGTACGCGCCCGACGAGCCCTTGTAGGTCCACCAGCAGACGCTGCCGGCGCCGCTGCCGGAGAACGACGTCATCGCCTGCCCGTTGAGCACCGAGGTCGGGCCCTCGCCCGTCAGCGCGATGTTCGTCGCGTTGCGCGCGTAGACGGGCGCGCCGTAGTTCAGGCAATCGTTCGCCTGCCAGCGGCTGTAGTACAGGCGGCCGTTTGCGCCGCAATCGACCGGGCCGTCCTTCGCGTAGTCGGCCGGGTTCGGGCTGAAGTAGATCGTGCAGTTCGCGCTCAGGTGGAAGGTCACGTTGCTCTGCAGCACGATCGGCCCTGCGCAATACCAGTTGCCGGACGGCACGACGACCCGGCCGCCGCCCTCGCAGCGGCACGCGTCGATCGCCGCGAGAAACGCCGGGCGTGAATCGAATGCGCCGGGCGCGGTCGTCAGTTCGGAACCTGGGCTCACCGGCGACTTCGCGACGTTGTACGGCGACGTCTGCGCGACCGTCGCGCACGGGCGCGCGCCGTAGTGCGTCACGTCGAAGTCGCGTCCGCGCAGCGCGAGCCGCGACACGTGCGCGAGCGACGCGGCGATGCGCGCCGCCGCGCCATGTTCGCCCCACACGAGATCGACCGCCGACGCGTTGGACATGTTGCCTCCCGCGAACGCCCGGGTGGCCGCGAACGGTCCGCCGAGCACGGCGCCGCCGGCGAGTGCACCGGTCCAGCCGATGAATGCGCGGCGCGACACCCGCTTCGACGAGGGCGATCGGACAAACGAAAACGGACGGCGGCTGTTTGCGGCCATGGGCACTCCTTCAGTGTATGAGGGTATCGACGCGCCGGGCGGCGGAGCGTTATTTATACGTCGTCGTACTACATCGCGCAGTCTAGACGCGATCGAAGCCGGACACGTATTTGTCGTTTACCCTGTTTTTACCGGTTTCTTACATTGAATGTGTGCGCACACTCACATCTGCGAGCGCATCTTTAGAGATATGTTGTCGTATGTTTATACGCAAAAACTTCAACTGAAATCCGTAATCGACGACGCTTGCCGGAGCGATGTCGCTGCTCGCCATCCGCCACGATCGCCCCCCCTGCGCCAGTTCGCGTCGTGCCGTCGCAGTCGGATCGAACCTCCACACCTGCCCGCTACCCACTCGCCTCCGTAATTCCGCCCCTGTTCAGCCCCCCGTCGCCCGCGCTATCGTTTCCCCCATCTTCACAGCCCCGGAGCCCCACTTGCCTTCCCGCCACGGAGTCGACCTCATCCGCGCCCGCGCGCTGTTCGACCGCGAACGCCGCGCCTTCACCGAAGCCATGCCGACCTCCCGCGCGCTGTCCGCGGAAGCGTCCGAGCACCTGCTGTTCGGCGTGCCGTTGCACTGGATGCAGGACTGGTCGACCCCGTTCTCGCTGTACGTGAAGGAAGCGCGCGGTGCGACCTTCACCGACGTCGACGGCCATCGCTACGTGGACTTCTGCCTCGGCGATACCGGCGCGATGTTCGGCCATGCGCCCGAACCGGTCGCACGCGCACTCGTCGAGCAGGCCACGCGCGGCTACACGACGATGCTGCCGAGCGAGGACGCCGCGTGGGTGTCGCGCGAACTCGCGCGCCGCTTCCGGCTGCCGGTCTGGCAGTTCGCGCTGAGCGCGAGCGACGCGAACCGCTTCGTGCTGCGCTGGGCCCGCGCGGCGACCGGCCGCAACACGATCGTCGTGTTCAACGGTTGTTATCACGGCACGGTCGACGACGTGTTCGTCGATCTCATCGACGGCCGCCCGGTGCAGCGCGACAGCCTGCTCGGGCAGTCGTACGACTTGCTCGCGAACACGCGCGTGGTCGAATTCAACGATCTGGATGCGCTCGAAGCGGCGCTGAAGGATGGCGATGTCGCGTGCGTGCTCGCCGAGCCCGCGATGACGAACATCGGGATGGTGTTGCCCGAGCCGGGCTTCTGGGAGGCGGCACGCGCACTGACGCGCCGCTACGGCACGCTGCTCGTGATCGACGAGACGCACACGATCAGCAGCGGCCCGGGCGGCTACGCGGTTGCGCACGATCTCGAACCGGACCTGCTGGTGGTCGGCAAGCCGATCGCGGGCGGCGTGCCGTGCGCGGTGTACGGCTTCAGCGCCGAATTCGCGGAACGCGCGAAGCAGGCGAAGCTGAACGCGCCGCCCGGCCATTCGGGGATCGGCACGACGCTCACCGCGAACATGCTCGCGATGCATGCGATGCGCGCGACGCTGGCCGAAGTCGCGACCGACGCCGCGTATGCGCACATGTTCGAACTGGCCGCGCGGCTGGCCGCCGGGCTCGAACAGGCGATCGCGAAACACGGGCTGCCGTGGTGCGTGACGCGCATCGGCGCGCGCACCGAGTTTCAGTTCGCACCCACGCCGCCGCGCAACGGCACGCTTGCCGGCGCGCAACTCGACAGCGAACTCGAACACATCGTGCACTTGTACCTGCTGAATCGCGGCGTGCTGATCACGCCGTTCCACAACATGATGCTCGTGTGCCCACAGACGACGGCCGAGGATGTCGACCAACTCGTCACGCAATTCGACGCGTGTCTGGGCGAGCTGGTGTGAAGTGATGCGCGGTGCGGCGCGGCGGCCACGGCTGGCGTGCACCCACCGCGCTGCCTGCTACGCGGCCCGCAACGCGCGCCGCGCCACCTCTGCGAAATAACGCGCGCCGACCGGCAGGATCGCGTCGTTGAAATCGTACGTCGCGTTATGCAGCGGCACGCCGCCGCGCTCGGCCGCTTCGCCGTTGCCGATGAACACGAAATTGCCGGGCACGGCCTGCAGGAACGCGCCGAAATCCTCCGAGATCATCATCGGCTGCACGTCGGCGTTCACCGCGTCGGCGCCCGCGATCTGCGCCGCGGCCTGCACGGCCGTGCCGACCCATTCCGGCGAATTCACCGTCGGCGCGAACTCGTGCGTGTAGTCGAACGTGCAGGTCGCGCCGTGCGTTCGGCAGATCCCTTCGCTGATCTCGCGCATCCGCGTTTCCAGCAGCGCCTGCACGTCGCGCGAATAGCTGCGCGTGTCGCCCTTGATCGTCACGGTCGACGGCAGCACGTTGCGCAGCCCGTCGGTGATGAACTCCGTGCACGAAATCACGGCCTGCTGACCCGGATCGAGATTGCGCGACACGATCGTCTGCAACGCGAGCACGATCTGCGAGCCGATCACGATCGGATCGATGCCCATGTGCGGACGCGCCGCATGCGTGCCGCGCCCGTCGATTCGGATCACGAAATTGTCTTCGCTCGCCATGATGCCACCCGCGCGCGTCGAGAACGTGCCCGCACGCATGCCCGGCATGTTGTGCGCGCCGAAGATCGCGTCCACCGGAAAGCGCTCGAACAGCCCGTCGGCCATCATCGCCTTCGCGCCGCGGCCATGCTCCTCGGCCGGCTGGAAGATGAAGCGCACCGTGCCGTCGAAATCCTTGCGCTCTGCCAGCAACTGCGCCGCGCCGAGCACCATCGACATGTGGCCGTCGTGCCCGCACGCATGCATCTTGCCGGGCGTGCGCGACGCGTGTTCGCGGCCCGGCGCGTGTTCGGCGATGTTCAGCGCGTCCATGTCCGCGCGGATGCCGATCGCGCGCCGGCCGGTACCCGCCGTCAGGTTCGCGACGAGCCCCGTGCCGCCGATCCCGCGATGCACGTCGAGCCCGAGCGTCGTCAGGATGCGCGCGACGTAGTCCGACGTGTTCACCTCTTCGAAACCCGTCTCCGGAAACTGGTGCAGATGCCGGCGCCAGGCCTTCAGTTGCCCCTGCAGCGTGCTTTCTTCCGTTGTGTCCATTGCGCTTGCCTCGTCGGTCGTTGTGTCGTTCAGGCCGCTACCGCCGCGCGGTTCAGCCAGTTGCGCTGCCGCGCGAGCACCGCATCGGCCGTTTCGCCGACGCAGTTCCGGTACACGGACGGCGCCGTCGCGCCTTCCGTATTGATCGCCAGCACGCGCGAATGCGCGTCGAGCCCCGCCTGCCGCGCGCTCGCAGGGTCGCGCATCAGCACGGCCAGCCCCGCGACGCCCGCCGCACCCGATTCACCGGCGACGAGCGGCACGTCGCGCTCGCTGCCGGCCGCGAGGCCGCGCATTGCCTGCATCGCATCGTCGTCGTCGATCAGCATGAAGTGGTCGATGCACATCTCGAGGAAATCCCACGCGAGCGGCGACGCCTCGCCGCAAGCGAGCCCGGCCATCACCGAATCGACGCTGCCGCTCGCTTTGGTCGCGCGCCCCGCGAGCGCGCTCTGGTACAGGCAATCGGCCTGGCGTGGCTCGACGACGATGAAATGCGGCCGCTGCGCGCCATCGCGCTCCCACAGGTAACTCGCGACGCCCGCGGCGAGACCGCCCACGCCGCCCTGCAGGAACACGTGCGTGAACGGCCGCCCATCGTCCTGCGCCGCCTGCGCGGCGGCCTCGGCGGCGATCACGCCGTAGCCCTGCATCACGTCGCGCGGAATCGCCTCGTAACCGTCGTACGACGTATCCGACACGACATACCAGCCGTTCGCCTGCGCAAGCTGCGCCGCGCAGACGACCGACTCGTCGTAGTTCCCCGCGATGCGCACGATCCGTGCGCCGTACGCCGAGATCGCGCGCTCGCGTTCGGCGTCGACATTCGCGTGCAGCACGATCACGCAGCCGCAGCCGATCGCGCGCGCGGCGGCCGCCAGCGCGCGGCCGTGATTGCCGTCGGTCGCGCTGATCACCGTCAGGTCGGCCAGCAGCGATGCGTAGCGGCCGGTGATCAGCCCTTGCGGATCGAGATCGTGGGTGCGCCGCAGGCGCTTCACGAGCCGCACCAGCGCGATCGGCGCGCCGAGCGCCTTGAAGCTGCCGAGCGGCGAGCGGCACGACTCGTCCTTCACGCTGACGCTCGCAACGCCGAGTCGCGCGGCGAGATCCGGCAGCGCGCGCAGCGGCGTGCGCGCGTTGCCGACGAGCGGCCAGTGCGCGAGCCACGCGCCGCTTTCGTCGGCCGACGCGATGTTCATCACGCGGCGCAACGCGTTGGGATAGGCGGCGCGCGATGCGCGGGGGTTGGCGATCAGCATGGCGAAAGGCTCCGGAGCCGGACCGCGCGAGCGGTCCGTCGGGTGGGTCGGATCGGGCAAGCGCGGGTTGCACGCGCCGCCGGTTGGAAAATAATATTGCGCATGCCGATCAATTAAATCGCCAAATCTGTCGCTCCAACGCAAAAATTTCTCATTCTTTCGAGGTTCCAGACCATCATGTCCACCCCGCTCGATGCGTTCGATCGCAAGCTGCTGATGGAAATCCAGCGCGACGCGCAGACGCCGCAGGCCGAGCTCGGCGTGCGCGTCAACCTGTCGACCGCCGCCGTGAACCGGCGCCTGCGGCGTCTTGCTGAAGACGGCGTGATCGAGCGCTACACGGCCGTGGTCGCGCCGGACAAGGTCGATCATCCGCTGACGATCGTCGTGAACGTCGAGGTCGAGAGCGAGCAGATCGACCAGCTCGACGCGATGAAGCGGTCCTTCGAGCGGTGCCCGCAGATCCAGCAGTGCTACTACGTGACGGGGGAATGGGATTTCGTGCTGATCCTCGCGGTGCGCAACATGGATCAGTACAACGCGCTCACGCGCGAGCTGTTCTTCGCGAACAACAACGTGAAGCGGTTCAAGACGCTGGTGAGCATGAGCCGCGTGAAGGTCGGGCTCGAGGTGCCGGTCGAACCCGGCGAATGAGTGCGGCAATGAAGCGGTCGGCGCACAACCGCACGCGCCGGCCGCCTCCCATCCACGGCTACGTTAGCGGCAACTGAAGCTCGCCGCCGAATTTACGTCGCCCGAGCCGTTGTAGCGCGCCACCTGCGGATACGGGCACAGCGGACGCGTGCGCCCCGCTCCCCACGACGTGGGCACGTCCGCATTCGGCACAGCGTTGGTCGCATCGCGCGCGGCGGCCACGATCGCGGCGGGCGCCTGCCCCTGCTCGACCCACGCGACGAGCGGCGTCAGCATGTCGAACTGATCGGCCGCCGGCCCGCCCGCGCAGTGGTTCATCCCGGGCACCGGGTAGAAGCGCGCGAAGCTCGACGCATCGCCGCCGTTCGCCTGCGCGACCCGCTGGTACCAGTCGCTCGTGTCGTTGAACGAGAACACCGGGTCGCCGGTGCCGTGATAGACGAGCAGCTTCGCGCCGCGCGACTTCAGCGCGGCCAGGTTCGTCTCGTCGGGCGGCGTCATGAACGACCACGCGGATTGCGTGTACACGCCGCTCGTCGCGAAGATCGCCGGCGCATCGTTGTCCATGTCGAAGCCGAGCGCGAAACCGGGCAGGTTCGCGAGCGTCGCGGTGCTTTTCGGCGGCGACATGAACGTGAACGCCATCGCGACCGGATCGAGCGTGATGGAATTCGATTGCTTCCACGCGGCCCAGCCGCCGCCGGCCACGCCCGGATCGTACGGAAAGCTCGCATAGAGCGCCGTGCCCGCGCTGTTGTGCGCCCCCGCGAACACGTTCTCGAGCGCGGTTTTCTGCGCGGTCGTCAGGCAAGCGCCGGTGCGCGTGCCGTTCGCGCAGGTCGGGATGTCCGTCTCGACGCTGAAGTGCGCCTGGCACGCGGCGACGTCCTGCACCATCCCGTCGGCCACGCCGTCGAGCGCATCGCATTTGTCGAGGATCTTCGCGCCGACGAACTGGCGCTCGGCATCGGTGAAGCCGCTGCGGATGTCCGGCAGCCCGTTCGATCCCGTTGCCGACGCGATCTTCGCGAACTGCTGCGCGCCGTACATCTCGCCGATCGCCGCCTTCGGCAAATGGAAGCCCGGATCGCCGGCGATGATGCCGTCGTAGTCGCCCGGGTTGCGCACGGCCGTGACCATCGCGTGACGCCCGCCGTTCGAGCAGCCGCCGAAATAGCTGCGATCGGGCGCCTTGCCGTAGGCCAGCCGGATCACCTGCTTGGCCATCGGCGTCAGCGCATCGACGGCGCCGTAGCCGTAGTCGAGCCGCGCCTGCGGATCGAGGCCGAACAGCGGGTTCTGCGCGGCGCTGTGCCCGGAATCCGAGCTGATCACCGCGAAACCCTGGTTCAGCGCATCGGTCAGCGGCCCGCCGCCGCCGATCTCGCCGGTCGCGGTCACGACGTTGCCGTCGAGCCCGCCGTTCGCCTGGTAGAAGAAGCGGCCGTTCCACGCCTTCGGCAAGCGCATCTCGAAGCCGATCGCATAGGTCTGGCCGTCCACCGCGCTCACGCGCTGGTTCATGTTCCCTTCGATCACGCAGTGCTCGGCGATCGGCTGGCCGGCCACCGTCAACACGCCGGCGGCCGCGGTCGTCACCGACGTGAACGACGTGTTCGCATACGCAAGCTTCGCGGCGAGTGCGTCGCAGGTCTGCGCCATCGCGGCCGGCGTCGCCGCGCTCAGGTGCGTGGGCGCGGAGCTGACCGAATCGTCGCCGCCGCAACCGGCGAGCATCGCGGCGGACAGCGGCGCAATGCAGAGGAATGCAGATTTTCTGTTCAAGATATCTCCCGTTGTTCAGGCTGCCGGTTCAGAACATGTGCTTGACGCCGACCATCGCGCCGAGCTGCCCCATCCCTTCGCCCGGCGTCGTGCCGGGGCCGCCGCCGCTGACCGCGTAGCGTGCGTGCGCGCTGTTCCACAGATACGAGCTTTGCGCGTAGACCGACGTGCGCTTCGTCAGCAGATAGGTCGCGCGCAGCGTCGCCATCGTCGCGCGCGTGTCGTGTGCGCTGTTGACGATCCGGTAGCCTTCGCCATCGACGACGAAATCGGGCTTGACCGCATACGACGCCCCGACGAAGAACAGGTCGGAATGCGCGCCCGGCTCGGCCGGCGAACCGGTCGACACGCGCCGCCCGATCCAGCCCGCGCCGATCCGCGCGCCCGCCGCCTGTGCATACGCGCTCACGTGAATCCGTGCGTCCTTGCCCGCGCTGCTCGTGAACGCGACCGGCGCGACGCCGTCGAAGAAGTTCGCGGCCGCGCCGGTGCCGCCGCGCTGCTCCTCGTAGGACGCCGCCGCGCCGAAATACGCGCTGTCGTACTTGAGCATCGCCGACCAGTCGCGGCACTCGACCGCGTGGCCCGGCACCTGCCCCGCGCACGTGCCCTGCCCCGGCGAGTTGCCGGTGCCCGCGCTGTCGCGGCCGAACGAATAGGCGGCGCCGAGCGTCACGCCGCGATAGGTGCCGAGGTAGGTCACCGCGTTGTCGGCGCGGCCGTTCGGCACGTACGCGTCGAACGAGCCGAGCCCGTAGATGTCGGGGCCGATGATGTCCGCGCCCTGCAACGCGAGGTAGGTCATCGTGTACTGGCGGCCGAACGCGAGCGTGCCGAAGCCGCCCTTCAGCCCGACGAACGCCTGCCGCCCGAACAGCCGCCCGCCCTGCCCCAGATCGCCGCCGCGCACGTTGAAGCCGCTTTCGAGCGTGAATACCGCCTGATAACCGCCGCCGAGATCCTCCGCGCCGCGCAGCCCCCAGCGCGACGGCAGCTCGCCCGTCACGGCCGGCATGCGCACCACGTGGTCGCCCGCAGCGTTCGCGTGCGACACGAACTCGACGCCCGTGTCGATGATCCCGTACAGCGTCACGCTCGATTGCGCGTGCGCGCTGGTCGCGGCCAGCGCGCATGCGCCGGCCGCCAGCAAGGCTTTGGTGTGCTTCATGGTTAGTGTCTCCAGACCTGCGTCGATATCGCGCTCTGCCGGCGCTCGTGGTTGAAAGTAAAGAAACTCAGTCGTGTGCCTGCGGCCTGCGGATCAGCACCAGCGCCGCGATGGCGGCGACCAGCGTGACGGGGATGCTCGCGCCGATCACGACCGACGCGCTGCGGCCCATCGCGAGCAGCTCGGCGGCCGCGAGCGGCCCGACCACCGAGCCGAGCCGGCCCACCGCCACCGCGGAGCCGACGCCGGTGCCGCGCATCGCGGTCGGGTAGTACATCGCGGCCAGCGCATACAGCACCGACTGGCCGCCGACGACGAACATCCCGGCCGCGAACGCCGCGGCGGACAGCCAGACGATCCCGGGCGCGATCGCGAGCGCGGCGAGCGACAGCACGATCCCCGCGTACATGCCGCCGACGACCCGCGACGGCCGCATCCGGTCCATCGACATGCCGATGCCGAGCACGCCGAGGCCGCTGCCGATGTTGAAGAAGATCTGCACGATCCCGGCCTGGCTGCGCGCGAGCCCCTTCGCCGCCATCAGCGACGGCAGCCAGTTCAGCAGGAAATACAGCACGATCAGCGTGCAGAAATAGCTGAGCCAGAGCGCGAGCGTGGTGCCCGTGCGCGCGCCGCCGAACAGCGTGTGCCCGACGCTTGGGCGCGCGGCGCCCGATGCGCTGACGTCGAGGAACGCGCGCGATTCCGGCAGCAGCGCGAGCAGCAGCGGGGCGAGCAGCAGCGGCCCGATGCCGCCGACGTAGAAGATGTGCCGCCACTCGGTGTCGCCGGCCAGCAGCACACCGATCAGCGACGCGATCACGCCGCCGAACGGAATACCGCAATACATCACGGCGACCGCGCTGCTGCGCGAGCGCGCGTCGGCCGCTTCGGAAGACAGCGCGATCAGGTTCGGCATCGCACCGCCGAGGCCGAGCCCGGTCAGCGCGCGCACGACGACCAGCATCGCAAAGCTCGACACCTGCGCGGTCGCGATCGACAGCAGCCCGAACAGGCACACCGACGCGATCAGCACGTGCTTGCGGCCGATCCGGTCGGCGAGCCAGCCGCCGAGCATCGCGCCCGGCAACAGGCCGAACGTGCCCGCGCTGAACGCGAGCCCCATCTGCGAAACCGTGAGCCCGAACTCGTGCGCCATGCGCGGCGCGGCGACGCCGACCGACTGCAGGTCGAGCCCCTCTAGCAGCGCGATCGCGAAACACAGGCCGAGCGTCGTCGCGACGGCCGGCCTCTCGGCAACGGAAGTGTCCATGTCGTCTCCAAACCTTGTACTGCGCGTCATGCCGGAACGCATGCGCGGTGTCTTTGTCGTGATCGGACCATGCGCCAGAATTTATCAGGTAGCCTGATTCATTGTCCGAAATAAAATCCGCGCGACCAGCCGATCGTGCGGACCGTCATCCCATCGAGGGACGGGACGATTTAATAACAGGTAACCTGATATTTCAAGTGCGCGGTGCGCCGGTGTTAACCCGCAATGTGCGCGGAAGCCGGCCGGGCAAGGCCGTGCACAACGTCGAATGTCGCGAAAACGCGCCTCAGTCGCGCAGGTTGCGCACGAACAGTTCGAGCGTGCGCTGGACCTGCACGGCGTCGGCGGCGGTGAGGTCGTCGCCGAGCATCCGGCGCTCGAGCGGGCGCAGCACCCGTTCGCATTCGCGCAGGATCGCCGAGCCTTCGTCGGTCAGGCGCAGCAGGATCACGCGGCCATGATTCGGATCGGCCTCGCGCGTGACGAAGCCGCGTGCCGCCATCGCGACCATCACCTCGTTCGCGGATTGCGGCGTGATGAACGAGCGCACCGCGAGCTGCGCATTGGACAACGCGCCGCGCGCTTCGAGCACCGACAGCGCCGTGTATTGCGCGAGCGTCACGCCGAGCGGTGCGAGCGCATCGCTCATCTGGCGGCGCAGCAGCCGATCGAGATTGCCGATCAGGTAGGTCAGCCGCTGCTGGGCACGCACGGGCGGCCTGGCCTCGGTAGCACGGGCAGCGCGTTTCGCGCCGGCCGGTTTGACGGGTGTCGAACTCATGAACGTGTCGGGAGGAATGTCGCGGGCCATCTTACCTCACGCGGCCCGCATGGCGGACAGGCTCGCATCGCCCGAATCGCGGTGACTGGCACGCTGTATACAGCACGAACCCGACTCGGCGATTTCGATCGTGGTTTACCCGTTGATTTGCACGATTCAGCTTGAACGCGCGGCGGCGATGTATACAATTTTATCAAGTAACCTGATAACCCCGCACGCCGGCACCGGCAACGCGGCACAGCCCCCGATATCCGCCATGACCGACCTCGACGCTTCGACTTCCGACACCCGCGCCGCTTCCCCGTCGCAAACGGTCCGCACGCTGCTCGGCCTGCGCGAGCTCATCGTCGGCGGAGAACTCGCGCCCGGCGCACGCATTTCCGAACTGTGGGTCGTCGAGCGGCTCGGCGTGTCGCGCACGCCGGTTCGGGCGGCGCTAATCCGGCTCCAGGAAGAAGGGCTGATCGAGCCGATCGCGACCGGCGGGTTTGCGGTACGCGCGTTTTCGGCGCGCGAGATCGGCGATGCGATCGAACTGCGCGGCACGCTCGAAGGGCTCGCCGCGCGGTTCGCGGCCGAACGTGGCGTGCCGCCGTCGATGCTGCGCGACCTGCGCGCGTGCGCCGACGAGATCGACGTCCTGCTCGCCGGCCCGCTGACCGACGACACGTTCTCGCGCTACGTCGACGCGAATGCCCGCTTCCACCGGCTGCTCGCGGCCGCGGCCGGCAGCGACGTCGTCGCGCGGCAGATCGACAAGGTCGCGACGTTGCCGTTCGCGTCCGCGAGCGCGTTCGTCGTCGTGCAGTCGCTCGATCCGCGCGCGCACGAAACGCTGATCGTCGCGCAAGCCCAGCATCGCGCGGTGCTCGACGCGATCGAACGTCGCCAGGGCGCGCGCGCGGAAGCGCTGATGCGCGAACACGCGCAGATCGCGCACGACAACCTGCGGCGCGTGCTCGACAGCCAGCGCGCGATGACGAAGCTCAAGGGCGGCAACCTGATTCGCCGCGACGCCGGCTGACCGGCACGCGGCACCTTCGCGCGGCGCACGACGCGCCGCTCATCCGACGACACACACGGCGTGCGCACACGCCATGGAGGAGACGCATGTTCCTGAAAAACACGTGGTATGTGGCTTGCACGCCGGACGAATTCGCCGGCAAGCCGCTGGGGCGGCAGATTTGCGGCGAACGCATGGTGTTCTTTCGCGACGCGGACGGCGCGGTCACCGCGCTCGAGGATTTCTGCCCGCACCGCGGCGCGCCGCTGTCGCTCGGCACCGTGCGCGACGGCCGGCTCGTGTGCGGCTATCACGGGCTGACGATGGGCGCGGACGGCAAGTGCACGAGCATGCCGTGCCAGCGCGTCGGCGGCATTCCGGCGATCCGACGCTATCCGGCCGTCGAGCGGCACGGCTTCGTGTGGGTGTGGCCGGGCGACCCGGCCCAGGCCGACCCCGCGACGATTCACCGGCTGCACTGGGCCGACGATCCGGGCTGGGCGTATGGCGGCGGTCTCTATCACATCGACTGCGATTACCGGCTGATGATCGACAACCTGATGGACCTCACGCACGAGACCTACGTGCATGCATCGAGCATCGGGCAGCCGGAGATCGAGGAAGCGCCGCCCGCGACGAAAGTGAACGGCGACACGGTCACGACCAGCCGCTTCATGGAAGGCATCGTGCCGCCGCCGTTCTGGGCCGCCGCGCTGCGCGGCAACGGGCTCGCCGACGACGTGCGCTGCGATCGCTGGCAGATCTGCCATTTCACGCCGCCGAGTCACGTGATGATCGAGGTGGGCGTCGCGCACGCGGGCAAGGGCGGTTATCACGCGGACCCGCGCGACAAGGTGTCGAGCATCGTCGTCGATTTCATCACGCCGGAAACCGAGACGTCGATCTGGTACTTCTGGGGGATGGCGCGCAGTTTCGCGGTGGACGACCGCGCGTTGACGGAGACGATCCGCACCGGACAGGGCGCGATCTTCGCCGAGGATCTCGACATGCTCGAGGCGCAGCAGCGCAACCTGCTGCGCTGGCCGGACCGGCCGCTGCTGAAGCTGAACATCGACGCGGGCGGCGTGCAGTCGCGACGCGTGCTCGACCGGCTGATCGACCAGGAGCGCGCCGTCGCGCTGCCGTGCTGACCGCGTGCCGCATCGCCGCCGCATGGCGGTGCGGCGCCCCTACCCCACCATTCCCATGAAAGTCACGCTCATCCGCAAGCTTCCCGTCGCGACCGACATCTGCGCGTTCGAACTCGCGCCGGCAGACGGCACACCGCTGCCGCCGTTTACGGCCGGCGCGCATATCGACGTCCACGTCGGCGGCTTCGTCCGCCAGTATTCGCTGTGCAACAGCCCGTCGGAGACGGGCGTCTACCGGCTCGGCGTGCTGCGCGAGCCCGCGTCGCGCGGCGGCTCGCTCGCGATGCACGCATGCGAGCCCGGCACGACGCTCGACATCAGCGCGCCGCGCAACCACTTCGCGCTCGACCCGCGGGCCGCGCACACCGTGCTGCTCGCCGGCGGCATCGGGATCACGCCGCTGCTCAGCATGGCCGCGCACCTGATCGAGGCCGGCCAGTCGTTCGAGCTGCATTACTGCGCGCGCGAACCGGCGCGCGCCGCGTTCCTCGACCGGCTCGACACGCCCGGGCTCAAGGCCCGCACGCGGCTCTGGTTCGACGACGCGCCGGACGGCCGGCGCATCGATTTCCCGCACGTGCTCGCGAAGCCGGATGCGCACACGCACCTGTACGTGTGCGGCCCAGGCGGGTTCATCGGCGCCGTGCTCGCGGCGGCCGCGCAAGCCGGCTGGGATCCTGCGAACGTGCATCGGGAGTATTTCGGCGCGGCCGGCTTAGGTGCGGCCGGCATAGGTGCGACCGGCTTAGGCGCGGCCGGCTCGGACGCCGCGGTTGCCCCGGGCGAAGACGGAGCCGACCACGCGTTCCAGGTCTCGCTCGCGCAATCGGGCCGCGTCGTCGACGTGCCGGCCGGCACGACGATCGTCGACGCGCTGCGTGGCTGCGGAATCGACGTGCCGGTATCGTGCGAGCAAGGCGTGTGCGGCACCTGCCTCACGCGCGTGCTGTCCGGCACGCCCGATCATCGGGACGTCTACCTGACCGACGACGAACGCGCGGCCAACGATCAGATGCTGCCGTGCTGTTCGCGTGCGGTCACGCCGCTGCTGGTGCTGGATCTGTGAAAGTGCGTGCGGCGCGGTAGACGCGCCGCAGCGTGCGCGCCTTATGCGCCGCGCGTCGCGCCGGCGACGATCACGCCCGCATCGGCCGCGTCGCGCGCATACATCGCTTCGATCACGGCCGCGCGCTGCGTCAGCACCGCGCGCTGGTTGATCGAACCCTTGTCGGTGATTTCGCCGAGATCGAGCGACGGCGGCGTGTCGAGCAGGCACAGCCGCGTGATGACCGTCGCGCTGCCGGTCGCGTCGCGATTCAACCGCTGCAGCAGGTCCGCAAAGAACGCGCGCACGGCAGGCGCCTGCAGCACGGCGCGCACATCGGCGTCCGGCCCCGCGCCCGCGAGGCGGCGGCAATCGTCGACGCGCGGAAAGATCATCGCGCCGACGTCGTCGCGGTTCATCCCGGTCACGACCGCGTCCTGCACGTACGGCGCGCCGTTCGACACGATCCGCGCACGCATCGGCCCGACGCTCACGAAGGTCCCCGTCGACAGCTTGAAATCCTCGGCGATCCGGCCGTCGAACATCAGCCCGATCTCCGGACGCCGCGGGTCGACGAAGCGCACCGCGTCGCCGCTGCGGTAGTAGCCTTCGTCGTCGAACACCTCGCGCGCGTCGTCGCCGCTTGCGCGCCAGTAGCCGGCCATCACGTTCGGCCCCCGAAAGCGCGCCTCGAGCTTGCCGTCCACCGGCACCAGCTTCGCGTCGCAGCCAGGCGCGGGCAGGCCGATGTAGCCGGCGCCCGACATCGGCCCGGTGGTGAACATGCACGACGGCGCGGCTTCGGTCATCCCGAGGCCCGCCATGATCCGGATCTGCTCGCCGCAGTGCGCAAGCGTCACGCGTTCGAGCCGGTCCCACGCGGCCTGCGACAGCCCCGCGCCCGCGAAGAAATACATCTTCACGCGCGAGAAGAAGGTCGCGCGCAGCGCCGCGTCCGTTTCGAGCGCGGCGGTCAGCTCCTCCCAGCCTTTCGGCACGTTGAAGTACACCGTCGGCGCGATCTCGCGCAGGTTGCGCAGCGTCTCGTCGAACTTGCCCGTGACCGGCTTGCCGTCGTCGATGTACAGCGTGCCGCCGTTGTACAGCGCAATCCCCACGTTGTGGCTGCCGCCGAACGTGTGGTTCCACGGCAGCCAGTCGACCAGCACCGGCGGCTCGATGCCGAATTGCGGAAACGTTTCGAGCAGCATCTGCTGGTTGCTGCACAGCATCCGGTGCGTGGTCGGCACCGCCTTCGGCAGCCGCGTCGAACCGGACGTGAACAGGAACTTGGCGATCGTATCGCCCGTGATCGCATCGTGCGCGGCGTCGACGCTGCCCGGCGCGGTGTCGAGCAGCGACGCGAAGCGCGTGACGCCGCGCATCCCGTCCGCCGCCGACACGACCACACGCTCGACATCGGGTGGCACCGTCGCATCGAGCGCGGCACGAAACGCATCGCCGTCCGCGGCAAACACGAGCCCCGGAGTCAACAGCGCCAGCGCATGGCGCAGCTTGCCGTAGTCGCTCGACACGAGCGAATACGCGGGCGACAGCGGTGCATACGGAATGCCGGCCCACAGCGCGCCGAACGCGACCTGCAGATGTTCGAGATCGTTGCCGGACAGGATCGCGACCGGGCGCTCGGCCGACAGCCCGCGATCGAGCAGCGCCTGGCCGATCGCGCGTGCGCGTTCGAGCATCTGCGCATAGCTGATGCCGATCCATGCGCCGTCGGGGCCGCGCCGCGCGACGAGCCAGCGGTCCGGGTGCGCCTGCGCACCGCTGACGAGCCGGTCGGTCAGCCGGCGCGGATACGCGCCGAGCGCGGTCGATGCGCGCAAGGTCCAGCAGCCGTCGCGTTGCGCGATGTCGGGCGGTGCCGCACCGATCGCGACGGGGCGGTAGCCGGCGAGGGCGGGCTGCGCGGCGGCGAGGCCGCGCAGTTGGGTCGGATCCGCATCCAAGGTCTGTCTCCAGTCGGTTCCGCCGGCGCGCGCGCGGCGCGCGGCGGGAACTTCATTGTGTCGTTGTCGGTGCCGCGCCGCGGCGGCCTGCTCAGATCGGGTAGTGGCGCGGCGCGGTCTGCACGGTGATCCAGCGCAGGTCGGTGAATTCGGCGATCGACGCCTTGCTGCCGAACCGGCCGTAGCCGCTCGCCTTCACACCGCCGAACGGCATCTGCGCCTCGTCGTGCACGGTCGGGCCGTTGATGTGGCAGATGCCCGACTCGATCCGTTTCGCGACCTGCATCGCGCGTGCGATGTCGCGGCTGAACACCGCGGCAGCCAGCCCGTATTCGCTGTCGTTCGCGGCCGCCAGCGCCGCTTCGTCGCCGTCGACGCGCTGCACGGTCACGACCGGCCCGAACGATTCGTCCGCGTAGAGCTTCATGTCGCGCGTGACGCCGTCGACGATCGTCGGCTGCATCACCGCGCCGTCGACTTCGCAGCCGAGCGGCAACGCCGCGCCGTGCGCACGCGCGTCGGCGACCAGCGCCGCGATGCGCTGCGCGGCCGCCGCGCTTTCCAGCGTGCCGAGCACGACGCCCGGTGCGGCCGGGTTGCCCGCCTTCAGCGTACGCGCCTTCGCGACGAGCCGCTCGACGAACGCATCGGCGACTTGCCGGTCGACGATCACGCGTTCGGTCGACATACAGATCTGGCCCTGGTTGAAGAACGCGCCGAACGCGACCGCGTCGACCGCCGCATCGAGATCCGCGTCGTCGAGCACGAGCACCGGCGCCTTGCCGCCGAGTTCGAGCAACGCCGGCTTCAGGTGCTGCGCGGCGAGCGTCGCGACGATCCGGCCGACGCGCGTCGATCCGGTGAAGTTGACGCGCCGCACCGCCGGGTTCGCGATCAGCCGTTCGACGATTGCCGGCGCGTCCTGCGGCGCATGCGTGATCACGTTGACGACACCATCGCCGAGCCCCGCGTCATGCAGCACGCTACCGATCAGCCGGTGCACGCCCGGGCAGCCTTCGGACGCCTTCAGCACGACCGTATTGCCGCACGCGAGCGGCATCGCGAGCGCGCGGGTCGCGAGAATCACCGGTGCGTTCCAGGGCGCGATGCCGAGCACGACGCCGCACGGCTGGCGCACGGCCATCGCGAGGCTGCCCGGCACATCGGACGGGATCACCGCGCCATCGATCTGCGTCGTCATCGCGGCGGCCTCGCGCAGCATGTTCGCCGCGAGCATCACGTTGAAGCCGTACCAGTTCGCCATCGCGCCGGTTTCGGCACGACCGATCTCGATGAATTCGCCGGCGCGGGCGTCCATCCGGTCGGCCGCCGCGAGCAGCCGCCGGCGGCGCTCGGTCGGCGCGAGCGCCGCCCACGCGGGAAACGCGCGTGCGGCCGCCGCGACCGCGGCATCCGCATCGGCGAGCGTCGCCGCGGCGGCGCGCGACGCCACCTGTCCCGTCGCCGGATCGATCCGGTCGAACGTGCCGCCATCCGACGCGCCGCGCGACACGCCGTCGATCAACAAACTCACTTCGTGCATTTCGCTGTCTCCGCTCAGTCCGGTTGCGTGCCGCGTCGCGCGTCAGCGCTTGTACGCCTGCAGGCCCGGCTTGATGCTCTTGTCGTCGAGGAACTGCTTGAGGCCCTGCTCGCGGCCGCCTTCCGGATCGCGATAGTTCGCCTGGTCGAGCTTCGCGTACAGGTAGTCCTCGTTCTGCTCCCACGTCAGTTCGCGGCAGCGCTTGAAGCCGTGCTTCGCATTGCGGATCACGACCGGATTCTTGTCGAGCAGTTTCGCGGCGAGCGCGCGCACTTCGTCGCGCAGTTGCGCACGCGGCACGCTCTTGTTGACGAGCCCCATCTTCGCGGCCTGCTGCCCGGTGAAGGTATCGCCGGTCATGATGTAGTACAGCGCCTCGCGATGCCCGACCGTGTCCGCCATCGCCTTGCTGACGAGGTTGCCCGGCGGGATGCCCCAGTTGATCTCCGACAGGCCGAACACGGCTTCGTCGGCCGCGATCGCGAGATCGCACGCGACGAGCGGCGAGAAGCCGCCGCCGAAACACCAGCCGTTGACCATCGCGATCGTCGGCTTTGCATACATGCGCAGCAGCTGCCACTGCCAGCGGCTCGCGTCGCGGCGGATCTTTTCCTGCAGGATCTCCGGGCCCGCGTCCACTTCGCGGAAATACTCCTTCAGGTCCATCCCGGCCGTCCATGCATCGCCCTCGCCGGTCAGCACGAGCACCTGCGCGTCGGCGTCGAGCTCGACCGCTTCCAGCACGTCGATCATCTCCGTGTTCAGCGTCGGGCTCATCGCATTGCGCTTGTCCGGGCGGTTCAGCGACACCCAGGCGATCCCGCCCTCGACCTCGACCTTCACCGTCTTCCAGCGACCTTCGTAACTCATCTTCGTTCTCCAATGACCGTGCCGCCCTGCGCGACTCGACGCCAATTTACTATCAGGTAACCTGATATGTAAAGTAGAATGGAAGCGGCTCGGGACAAACCCCTAAACGGGCACGAACGCGCGGTTTCGCGCCGCGCGGCGCCTGCCCTTCACGACATGAGGAGACACGCTTGGACGTCCGCAACCTGATGGCCATCGACACGCACGTGCATGCCGAAGTGTCGTGCTGCCAGCCGCCCGACCTGTTCGCGAAGGCCTTCGACGACGCGGCCGACAAGTACTTCGGCACGGTGCTGAAGCAGGGCCGCCGGCCGACGATTCCGGAGACGATCGCGTATTACCGCGAGCGCCGCATCGGCTTCGTGATGTTCACCGTCGACTGCGAGACGAACATCGGCCGGCGCCGCATTCCGAACGAGGAGATCGCGCAGTTCGCGCAGGACAACGCCGACGTCATGATCGCGTTCGCGAGCATCGACCCGCACAAGGGCCGCTTCGGCGCGCGCGAGGCGCGCCGCCTGATCGAGGAACACGGCGTGAAGGGTTTCAAGTTCCACCCGACGATGCAGGGGTGCTTTCCGAACGACCGGCTCGCGTATCCGATCTACGAGGTGATCGCCGAACACGGGCTGCCGGCCGTGTTCCACAGCGGCCATTCGGGGATGGGATCGGGTATGCGCGGCGGCGGCGGGCTGCGTCTGAAGTACTCCGAACCGATCCATCTCGACGATGTCGCCGCCGATTTTCCGGACATGAAGATCGTGATCGCGCACCCGTCGTGGCCGTGGCAGGAGCAGGCGCTGTCGATCGCGCTGCACAAGCCGAACGTCTACATCGATCTGTCGGGATGGTCGCCGAAGTACTTCTCGCCGGAGCTGGTCAAGTATGCGAACACGCTGCTCAGGCACAAGGTGCTGTTCGCATCGGATTTTCCGCTGATCCGGCCGGATCGCTGGCTGGAGGATTTCAACGGCGCCGGGTTTCGGCCCGACGTGCATCCGCTGATCCTGAAGGACAACGCGGTGGAATTGCTGGGACTGGGGCTGGAACTCGACGCGCCACGCGCGTGACGCGCCGAGTGATGAGTGATGAACGCGCCGATCGAAGCGTGGCGGCCGGCGCGGTGGTGCGCCGATGCCGCGTTTGCCGCGCCGCGGCGCTCAGGTTGCGCGCCGCGGGATGAACCGTGCAGTCGGCAGCCCCGCATGCCGCGTCTGCGCGACGAACACGCCGCCCGCATGCGCGTCGCTTGCCAGCGCATCGTCGCTCAACCCGACGCGCGCACTCGTCACGTACAGCCGCCCGTCGCCGTCGAGCGCCGCGCAGCTCGGCTGCGCGGTCGGCACGTCGACGCGCTCCGTCTCGACGCCGTCCGCGCCGTAGCGCACGACCCGCCGGCCGCCCCACTGCGCGTTCCACAGGCCGCCGTCGCGATCGATCGTCGAGCCGTCCGGGTCGCCGTCCGCATCGGTCAGGCGCGCGAACGACCGCACGTTCGCGACGTCGCCATCCGTGCGGTAATCGCAGACGAAAATCTCGCGCACCAGCGAATCGCAGAAGTACATCTTCGAACCATCCGGCGAAAACGCGATGCTGTTCGCGATCGCCGCCGCCGGCAACGCGAGCCGTTCGAGCGTGAGGTCGGGATTGAGCCGGTAGAACCCGCCGACCGCGCGCGGCGGCTCGCCGCCTTCGTCCTTCATCCCGAACACGAACGCGCCGGACGGGTCGCAGCGCCCGTCGTTCAAGCGCGTCGGCAGGTCGGGCTCGACGTCGACGATCCGCGTGAACGCGCCGCTGCGCAGGTCGAAGAACGCGAGATGCGTCGCGAGCCCGACGAGCAACACGTCCGGATCATGCGTCAGCGCGAAGCACGCGAGCCGCTCGGGCATCGCCCACGGCGTCAGGTCCGAACCGTCCGCGCGGCATCGCCACAACTGCGCGCCTTCGATGTCCACCCAGTACAGCACTTTCGTCGCATCGCACCACGTCGCGCCTTCGCCGAGCGTGTTGCGGCTGTCGGCCAGCAGCGTCGCCGACGCGGCCGGAAATTTCTGTTGCATGCCGTCTCCCGATATCTGTCGCGAATGACCGTCGCGTTCGCGGGCGGCCGCGCTGCCGGTCAGATCTTCATCGCGCGCCGCTGGTTGCGACGATACTGGTCGAACAGCACCGCGAGCAACAGAATTCCGCCGCGTATCAGATATTGGTAAAAGGTCGGTACGTTCAGCAGGCTCATCGCATCCTGCACCGCGCCCATGATCAGCACGCCGACCAGCACGCCGGAGATCGTCGCGACGCCGCCCGTCAGCGACACGCCGCCGAGCACGCATGCGGAGATCACGCCGAGTTCGAGACCGACCGACGTCTTCGGGTCGCCTAGGCTCATCCGCGACGCGAGCATCACGCCGGCGAAGCCCGTCACGAGCCCCTGCAGCACGAACACGGCGATCTTGATGCGCATCACCGGCAGCCCCGCGAGCAGCGCGGCCTCGCCGTTGCCGCCGACGGCCAGCACGTTCTTGCCGAACACCGTCTTGCGCAGCAGGAAGCCGAACACGACGAAGCCGACGATGTTGCTCCAGATCGGATACGAGATGCCGAGGAACGAGCCGGCCCCGAGTTCGAAGAAACGCTCCTCGGAGATCATCACCGCGTCGCCGTTCGACGTGATGAACGCAAGCCCGCGCACGACCTCCATCATCGCGAGCGTGACGATCAGCGAATTGATCCGGTAGCGCGCGATCAGCACGCCGTTCACGAGCCCGACCGCGCCGCCCGCGAGCACGCCGGCCGCGGTACCGAACAGCACGCTGTGCGTCGCGGTGATCAGCGTCGACGCGACGACGCCCGAGAACGCGACGATCGACGCGACCGACAGGTCGACCTCGCCGAGCGCGAGCACGAACATCATCGTCACCGCGATCGAACCGATCAGCGTGACCGACAGCAGCAGGCCCTGGATGTTGCGCGGTGTGAGGAAGTCCGGCACGGTCAGCGACAGCGTCGCGAACAGCACGAGAAACACCATCACGATGCCGGAACGGTTGATCAGCTGCCATACGCCGCCGCGCGCTCGCGCGGGTACGGCGGCGGCATCAGGGGACGGAGAAGTGCGTTGGGGTTGCATTGCCTGGCTCATATCATTTGCATTCCGGTTGAACAGCAAGCCGCTAACGCGGCAGCGCGAGCTTGATCAGCGCGTCGGGCGTGGCCTGCGCCTTCGCCACCTCGCCCGCGATCCGTCCTTCCTTCATCACGATGATCCGGTCCGACACGCCGATCACCTCGGCCAGATCGCTCGACACGAGGATCACCGTGCGGCCCGCTTCCGCGAGTTCGTAGAACAGGTTGTAGATTTCCGCGCGCGCACCGACGTCGATGCCGCGCGTCGGCTCGTCCATCAGGAACACGTCGATGCGCTCGGCGAGCCAGCGCGCCAGCACGACCTTCTGCTGGTTGCCGCCGGACAGCGCTCCGATCGGCGTATCGCCGTCGCGGGTCTTGATCGCGAGCCGCTCGATGTAGCGCTGCGCGAGCTCGCGTTCGCGCCGCGTGTCGAGCAGCACGCGCGCCGGGCTGAAATGGCGGCGCGCGCTGATGTTCAGGTTGTCGGCCACCGACGCGATCGCGACGATGCCCTCCTGCTTGCGGTCTTCCGGGCACAGCGCGATGCCGGCGCGCACCGCGTCGCGCGGGCTCGCAAACGCGACGCGCCGCCCGCCCAGTTCGACGTGCCCGGCGCTCGGGCGCACCGCGCCGTACAGCAGCTTCATCAGTTCCGAACGGCCCGCGCCGACGAGCCCGAAGAACCCGACGATCTCGCCGCGCCGCGCGGCGAACGACACCGGCTCGGCCAGCCCGGGCCCCGCCAGCCCTTTCGCCTCGATCAGCACGTCGCCGGCCGCGCGCGGCCGGTAGCCGTACACGTCCTCGATCGAGCGGCCGACCATGCAGCCGATCAGCCGGTCGCGGTCGAGTTCGGCGACCGAATCGAACGTATCGATCCGGCGGCCGTCGCGAAACACGGTCACGCGATCGCACAGTTCATAGACCTCTTCCATCCGGTGCGTGACGTAGATAATCGCGCGGCCTTCCGCGCGCAACGCGCGGATGATCCGGAACAGCTGCGTCGTCTCGCGCGCGGACAACGAGCTCGTCGGTTCGTCGAACGCGATCACGCGCGCGTCGCGCATCAGCGCCTTGCCGATCTCGATCATCTGGCGCTGACCGATCGACAGGTACTTCACGGGGATGCCCGGATCGATGTGCTCGCCGAGCCGTTCCAGCGCATCGAGCGCGCGCGCGGCCAGCGTGCGCTCGTCGACCACGCCGAGCCGGCTCGGCAGTTGCCCGAGCATCAGGTTCTCGGCGACCGTCAGCTCGGGCACCAGATGCAGCTCCTGGTAGATGATCGCGATGCCGGCCTCGAGCGCCGCGCGCGTCGACGCGAAGCGCTGCACCGTACCGTTCAGCGTCAGCGTGCCGGCCTGCGGCTGGTTCACGCCGGACAGCACCTTCAGCAGCGTCGATTTCCCCGCGCCGTTCTCGCCCATCAGTCCGTGCACTTCGCCCGCGCGCACCGACAGCGACACGGCGTCGAGCGCACGCACGCCCGGAAACGTCACCGTGATGCCGTCGAGCGCGAGCAGCGGGCCGCCCGGCGGCGGCGTACCGGTTTCGGCCGTGACGTCGTCGCCACCGGACACGGCCGTCATCGTCTGCGTCGTCATCGCGTTCTCGCCCCGCGCCGCTCAGATGCCGAGCTCGGCGCGCACCGCCTGCCAGTTGGCGCGCGTCATCAGCTTGCCGCTCGTCTGCGTGTCGGCCGCCGGCGTCTTGCCGTTGCGGATCCAGTCGACGAGGTTCTGCGTGCTGTCCTTGCCGTGGTTCGTCGAGCTGACCGCGATCGTCCCGTAGAAGCCGGTCGGTTCCTTCTTCTGGAACTCGGCGAACGCTTCGCCCGCGCCGTTGATGCCGACGCCGATCACGTCGGCCGCCGGGATGTGCAGCTGTTCGGTCGCGCGCACCGCGCCGAGCACGGTTTCCTCGTTCAGCGCGTAGACCACCCATTTCTTCACGTTCGGATGGCGCGCGAGCACCGGTGCGGCCGCGCTGAAGCCGCCTTCGTCGTCGGTCGTCTTCTGCGGCGCGTCGAAGATGTTCTCCTGGCGGAAGCCGTTCGCGAGCAGCGCCTGCGTCGCGCCGTCGGTGCGCAGCTTCGCGGTCGGCAGCTCGTAGTTGGTGATCCGCAGCGCGCCGACTTCCTCGGGTTTCCAGCCGCGCCGCTTCATCTCGTCGGCGATCGCCTGGCCGACCTGGTTGCCGATCTTGGTCGCCGACATCCCGAGGTGCGGCACGCTCGCGAGCGGCTTGCCGGTCGAATCGACGAGCTGGTCGTCGACGGTCACGAACTTCATGTTGTAGCGCTTCGCGCGCGCGGCGATCGCCGGGCCGAGGCGCACGTCGGGGGCGCAGATCACGAAGCCCTGCGCGCCCTGCGAGCCGAGGTTGTCGATCGCGGCCAGCACCTTCTCGCCGTCGGGCGTGCCGATCTTCACGACCGAGAAATTCTCCTTCTGGCCGAGCGCGGACGCCGCGTTCTGCTCGTTGATGAACCACGCCTGCTCGGGCATCTTCACCAGGAAGCCGATCTTCAGCGGCGCGTCGGCGCGCGCGGCGCCCTGCATGCCGAGCGGCGCGATGCAGAGCGCGGCCAGCAGCGCGCGCAACGTGTGTCGGCGGATCGTGTGAATCGTGCGGGTCATGCTGTGTCTCCTTGGTATCGGCCTGGGCCGTAATGATTCATCGTGCGCGGGCGCGGCAACGCGCGCCCGGCAGGTTCAGCGGCCGAACGCGTCGGTCTGCACGCGCCGGCCGAACAGGAACGCGTCGGCGACGAGCCGCAGCGGCCGCACGTCGACGTCGCTTTCGCCACGCGCGATCAGCGCGCGGAAGTGCGCATACAGCGCCGGATACTCGCGCTCGGGGCCGATCTCGACCGGCTCGCCCGCAATCGACAATTGCGCGCCGCCGCGGCTGATCGCGAGCACGCCGTCGGCCGTATCGACCGCGATCTCCCATTGCTCGACCGGGCCGTGCCGCCAGTCGAATTCCGCGCGCACCGGCACGCCGTCGGTATCCGCGCAATCGAGTTCGGCCGCGATCGGCGTCTGCACGTCGCTCGGCACGAACAGCGTCGCCTCGCGCAGCACGAGCTCGCGCGGCAGGATCCGCGTGACGATCGACAGCGCGTTGATGCCCGGATCGAACACGCCGAGGCCGCCGGGCTCCCAGATCCACTGCTGCCCCGGATGCCAGCGCCGCACGTCCTCCTTCCAGCGCACCTGCACCGCGCGGATCGTGCGCGTCGCGAGCCACGCGCGGGCGGGCTCCACCGCGCTGGCGCAGCGCGAATGCCAGGTCGCGAACAGCGTGAGGCCGCGTGCGTGCGCCAGCGCTTCCAGCGCGGCCACTTCGCCGAGCGTCGCGCCCGGCGGCTTCTCGAGCATTACGTGCTTGCCGGCTTCGAGCGCGGCACGCGCCTGCGCATAGCGCACCTGCGGCGGCGCGCACAGCGACACGGCGTCGAGCTCGCGCTCGGCGGCCAGCAGCGCCCGCAGATCCTGATAGTTGTGCACGCCGCTGACTTCCGCGTGGCGGCTCGCGCAGGCCGTCAGCCTGAAGCCGGGTTCGGCGGCGATCGCCGGAAGGTGCTGGTCACGCGCGATCTTGCCGATCCCGACGACACCCAGCGAAATCGGATCACTCATCGTGCATTCCTCCTGTTGCGCCCGTTCAGTGCGCCCAGCGCAGCACGAGCGGGTCGAGCCGGCGCGCGATCGCGAGCAGTTCCGCGCGCGTGTCCGGATGCAGTTCCGGCATCGGATGCCGCGGCCGCTCGCACGCGATCACGCCGCCTTCGCGCATCAGCGCCTTCGCGGTGAGGATCCCGGACTGGCGGTTCTCGTGATTGATCAGCGGCAGCCACGCCTGGTAGCGCGCATACGCGTCTTCGTGGCGCCCTTCGCGCCACGCTTCGAGGATCGGCCGGATGCCGTCCGGATACGCGCCGCCCGTCATCGCGCCGGTCGCACCCGCATGGAGATCGGCGAGCAGCGTGATCGCCTCCTCGCCGTCCCACGGCCCCTCGATCGCGTCGCCGCCGAGCCGGATCAGCTCGCGCAGCTTGTTCGCCGCACCAGGCGTCTCGATCTTGAAATAGGCGACCTGCTCGATCTCGCGCGCCATCCGCGCAAGGAACGGCGCCGACAGCGCGGTGCCGCTCGCGGGTGCGTCCTGGATCATGATCGGGATCGCGATCGCGTCGGACACGCGGGCGTAGAAATCGAAGATCTGCGCTTCGGGCACGCGGAACGTCGCGCCGTGATACGGCGGCATCGTCATCACCATCGCCGCGCCGAGCTGCTGCGCGCGCAGGCTGCGCGCCGCGCACACCTGCGTGCTGTAGTGCGACGTCGTGACGATCACCGGCACGCGGCCCGCGACGTGTTCGAGGATCGTGCGCGTGAGCACGTCGCGTTCGTCGTCGGTGATCGCGAACTGCTCGGAGAAGTTCGCGAGGATGCACAGCCCGTCCGAGCCCGCGTCGATCATGAAATCGACCGCGCGCTTCTGGCTCGCGAGATCGAGCTCGCCGTTATCGGCAAACGTCGTCGGAACGACGGGGAAGATGCCGCGATAGCGCGGCGTGCTGCTCGAAGTCATGGTTCGGGTCCTGCGTCGGCGTGGAGGGTGTCCGGCCGTCAAGCGTTCACGGTTCGACGATGCGCGAGCCGCGGCCCGCAAACGGCGGCGGCGCGCGTTTGCGGCGCATCTCGCGCCGCACGCCGCTCAATGCGAATGGCTCGGCACGTCCGCGCCGCGCGTGCCGACCAGGAAGTCGAGGTCGCACCCCTCGTCGGCCTGCAGCACGTGATCGATGTACAGCCGCGCGTAGCCGCCCTTGCCGAGCTGGCCGGCCACGCCCGGCGCCGCGGTCGGATCGACGTCCGACAGGCGGCGCTGCAGTTCGTCGTCCGCAATGTCGAGATGCAGCGTGCCGGCCTCGCAGTCGAGTTCGATCCAGTCGCCGTTGCGCACGGCCGCGAGCGGCCCGCCGGCAGCGGCTTCCGGCGCGACGTGCAGCACGACCGTGCCGTACGCGGTGCCGCTCATCCGCGCGTCGGAAATCCGCACCATGTCCTTCACGCCCTGGCGCAGCAGCTTCGGCGGCAGCCCCATGTTGCCGACCTCGGCCATCCCCGGATAACCGCGCGGCCCGCAGTTCTTCAGCACGAGCACGGAACTCGCATCGACATCGAGCGCTTCGTCGTTGATCGTGGCCTTGTAGTGTTCGAGGTTCTCGAACACGACCGCGCGGCCGCGATGCTTGAGCAGCTCGGGGCTCGCCGCCGACGGCTTGAGCACCGCGCCGCGCGGCGCGAGATTGCCGCGCAGGATGCGGATGCTGCCGTCCGCGATCAACGGCCGGTCGAGCGGGCGGATCACCTCGTCGTCGAAGTTCGGCGCTTCGCGCACGTTGTCCCACAGCGACTTGCCGTTCACCGTCAGCGCGTCCGGGTTCGGCAGCAGCCCGCCTTCGCCCAGCCGGCGCAGCACGGCCGGCAGCCCGCCCGCGTAATAGAACTCTTCCATCAGGAAGCGCCCCGACGGCATCAGGTCGACGATCGTCGGCGTGTCGCGGCCGATGCGCATCCAGTCCTCGAGTTCGAGCGGCACGCCGATGCGGCCCGCGATCGCCTTCAGGTGGATCACCGCGTTGGTCGAGCCGCCGATCGCCGCATTCGCGCGGATCGCGTTCTCGAACGCCGCGCGCGTCAGGATCTTCGACAGCACGAGCCCTTCGAGCGCCATCTCGACGATGCGGATGCCCGACATGTGCGCGAGCACGTAACGACGCGAATCGACGGCAGGAATCGCCGCGTTGTGCGGCAGCGCGACGCCGAGCGCCTCGGCCATGCACGCCATCGTCGACGCGGTGCCCATCGTATTGCAGGTGCCGGCCGAGCGCGACATCCCGGCTTCGGCCGACAGGAAGTGATGCAGGTCGATCTCGCCGGCTTTCAGCGCTTCGTGCAGTTGCCACACGGCCGTGCCCGACCCGATGTTCTTCCCTTCGAGCTTGCCGTTCAGCATCGGGCCGCCCGACACGACGATCGCCGGCACGTCGCAGCTTGCCGCGCCCATCAGCAGCGCGGGCGTCGTCTTGTCGCAGCCGGCGAGCAGCACGACCGCGTCGATCGGGTTGCCGCGGATCGCTTCCTCGACGTCCATCGACGCGAGGTTGCGCGTGAGCATCGCCGACGGCCGCAGGTTCGATTCGCCGTTCGAGAACACCGGGAACTCGACCGGGAACCCGCCCGCCTCGGAGATGCCGCGCTTCACGTGCTCGGCGAGCTTGCGGAAGTGCGCGTTGCACGGCGTCAGTTCGGACCACGTATTGCAGATGCCGACGATCGGCCGGCCGTCGAACTCGTGATCGGGGATGCCCTGGTTCTTCATCCAGCTCCGGTACATGAAGCCGTTCTTGTCGTTCGTGCCGAACCATTGGGCGGAGCGCAGCCTGGGTTTTGTTGCCGACATCGTCAGTCCTGTGGTGACGGGATACCGGCGCAGTCTAGGCAGAATTTTGATAACTCGCTAATGACGTTTTAGGCGATTACGATATCGATTCCGATATCGATATAAACCCGTACGATGCCCGATACCAGCCCGTGGGGAAACCGCGGCCGCCTGAAGACCCGCCAGCTCCTGCTGGTCGTCGCGCTCGCCGACGAAGGCAGCATTCATCGCGCGGCGGCCGCGCTGAACATGACGCAGCCGGCCGCGTCGAAGCTGCTGCGCGAACTCGAGGAATCGATCGGCGCGGTGCTGTTCGAGCGCCTGCCGCGCGGGATGCGACCGACGCTGTACGGCGACGCGCTGATCCGCCACGCGCGCGCGGCGCTCGGCAGTCTCGACCAGGCGCACGAGGAACTGGCCGCGCTGAAGGCCGGCCATCTCGGGCATGTGGCGGTGGGTGCGATCACGTCGCCGGGCCTGCGGCTCGTGCCGCCGGCCGTCGCGGCCGTGAAGGGCACGCATGCGGGCCTGCACGTGTCGGTCGAGATCGACACCAGCAACGTGCTGCTCGAACATCTCGCGCAAGACAAGATCGACATCGTGCTCGGCCGGCTCTCCGCCGAACACGACAAGCTGCGCCTGCGCTACGAGCCGCTGACCGGCGAGTCGGTAGCCGCCGTCGTGCGGCCCGGCCATCCGCTGCTCGCACAGGCGCCGCTGTCGCTCGCGGACGTGCAGCGCGCCGCGTGGGTCGTGCCGCCGGCCGGCAGCGTGCTGCGCCACCGTTTCGAACTCGTGTTCCAGCGCGCGAGCCTCGCGCCGCCCGCGAACCTCGTCGAGACGTCAGCGCTGCTGTTCATCACGCAGCTGCTCGAACAGAGCGACATGATCGCGGTGCTCGCGGACGACGTCGCACGCTACTACGCGCGACACGGGATCGTCACGGTGCTGCCGCTGGAGATGGATTGCCGGATGGACGATTTCGGGATCATCACGCGCACCGACCGGCTGCATTCGCCGGCCGTCACGGTGATGGCCGACGCGATCCGCGCGGCCGCGCGCGAGGTGTACGGCGTCGCGCTGTGACGTGACAGCGGTCGGGGCATTGGCGGATCGCCCGGCACGCATGCCCGTCGAATGACGGGCATGCGGCGTCTATCGCCCGTTACACCCAGGGCTGCGTGAGCCCTTCGGTCTGCAGCGCACGCTGGATCGCCGGGCGCTCGAGAACCCGCTGCAGATAGCCGCCGAGGATCGGCCGTTGCCGCGCCGGCTCCGCAAAGCCGCGGGTCCAGCGGCACAGCATCAGCGCATACGGATCGAGCACCGTGTAGTGCGCGCCGAGCAGCCAGGGGCCGCCGCCCGCATCGAGCTGGGCTTCGAGCTGATCCAGCAGCGTGCCGACTTTCGCCTCCGCATGCGCCTTCACCTGCGCGGCGCCCGCCGCATTGCCCGCATCGACCCAGCGCTCCGGATAGAAATACGCGATCAGCGTCGCCTGCAGCGTGTTCGTGAGCCACATCAGCCATTTGTAGAACTGCGCGCGCGCCGGCGTGCCGATCGGCGGTGCAAGCTGTTGCTCCGGATGCGTATCGGCGAGATGCAGGCAAATGGCGGCGGTTTCGTACAGCACGAGGTCGCCGTCGACCAGCACCGGAATGAGTCCGTTCGGATTGAGCGCGAGGTAGTCCGGCGACTTGTGCCGGTCGCACGCGCGGTCGACGTATTCAAGCTCGAACGGCTTGCCGATTTCTTCGAGCACGCAGTGCGGCGCCATGCTTGCGTTGCTCGGGTAGTAGAAGAGCTTCATCGTGGTTCCATCGCTCGCGCGTCACGCCGCGGCGAACTCGATAACCGGTTCGCAGCGGATCGGGAAATTGACCGAGTTCGCAACATAGCACTTCGCATGCGCCGCATGGTGCAGACGCTCGGCCAGCTCGCGATCGTCGCCGGCCTGGATGGTCACGTGCGGGTGCAGCACGATTTCGGTAAAGCGTCCCGGCTCGGGATTGTCGACCATCGTCCCTTCCGCATCGTCGACATAGGCGAGCACGCGGATACCGGCATCGGCGCACAGATGCAGGTACCAGAGCTTGTGGCACGCCGAGGCCGATGCCAGCAGCAGGTCTTCGGGGTTCCAGCGCGACGCGTCGCCACGGAACGCCGCATCCGACGAACCGGGAATGTCCGGCTTGGAACCGGACCGGATCACGTGCTCGCGGCCGTACTCGCGATATCCCGACGTGCCGGTGCCGCGGTTGCCGATCCACTGCACTGCGACGCGATACTTGTGTTCACCAGATGCCATCTCGCTCTCCATTGATATCGGTTGCTTCTGCCGGGCCGGATGTCGTTTCAAGGCGCCCGCCCATGGTCGCCATTGTGGCACCGGATCTCCATTTGGTATACCATTATTCCAAATTGAGGAGCACGCACGCATGGAAGCCAAACTCGACTCCACGGCGGATGCGGTAGCCGCGTCGCTGCGGGACATGATCATCAACGGCGAACTGGAGGCCGGCGAGCGGCTCGTCGAGCGCGACCTGGCCGACCGGTTCGGGATCAGCCGGATTCCGATGCGCGAAGCCATCCAGCGCCTGGAGCGCGAAGGGCTGCTCGATATCTTCCGGAATCGCGGCGCCGTCGTGCGCATGCTGACCGCAGCGGACGTGCAGGAAATCTACGACCTGCGCGCGCTGCTCGAAGGCGACGCGATCTACCGGAGCGTGAAACGGCTCGACGACGAGACGCTGGCGCGCGCCGAACTCGTGCATCGCCTGCTGGGCGACGCGACCGTGCCGCGCCGGCAGGGCGAGCTGAACCGCGAATTCCATGCGTTGCTGTATTCGTGCTGCGGCAACGCGCGGCAGTTGAAGGCGATCGGCGAGCTGCGCAGCCAGGTCGAGCGCTACGAGCGCCTGCAGGCCACGCTGCTCGCGGATACCCCGTCGTTCCAGGTCGAACACGACGAGATCCTGCAGGCGTGCCGCGAACGCAATGCGCGCGCGGCCCGCTCGATGACCGTCGCGCATCTCGAATCGGCCAGAGGCATCGTCATGCGGCTCGTCGAAGGCGAGTGACGCGCATACGGCGCACGCACGTCGCTACACCACGCACGGCTTCGTACCGGGTCGCGCCGATTGCGTCGGCAAACTCGACGTAGCCGGCGCAGCCACGCATCAAGTCGACCGCGTCGCGCTCCCGCGCCGCACGCGACCGGTCGTGCCGCGCACCACCAGCCGCGGCAGCGACGCGATACGCACGCGCGACGCGTCGTCGCTGCGGCCGCCCGCCTCCCGCAACGCGTTGAGCAGTTCGACCGCGAGGCCCGCGGCTTCGGCGGTCGGAATCGCGACGGTCGTCAGCGTGGGGCGCGTGTCGCTTGCCAGATGGATGTCGGTCATGCCGACGATCGACAGGTCGTCGGGCACGCGCCTGCCGCGATCGGCCGCCGCGTGCAGTGCGCCGATCGCGGGCAGGTCGTTGGTGGCGACCAGCGCGGTCAGCCGCGGATGCGCATCGAGCAGCCGGCCCGCCGCGCGCACACCGCCTTCGATCGAATCGGGCTCGGCCGCGACGATCGACGCGTCGAGCCCCGCTTCGCGCATCACGTCGACGAAGCCGTCATAACGCGCCGCCTGCACGCCGCTCGCCGACCCGCCGACGATCACGCCGATGCGCTCATGCCCGAGTTCGAGCAGATGCCGCGTCGCGATCCGCCCCGCCTCGCGGAAATCGATGGCCACGCACGGCAGTCCGTCGGGCGGCGCGTCGGGCCGCTCCCACAGGCACAGCACGACCGGCACGCCGCGCCGCGCGACGTCGAGCAGATCCGGCAGGTGCAGGTTCGCATTGGTCACGAGAATGCCCTCGGAGATCGTGCCGGCGATCTGGTCGAGGTACGCACGCCCCTGCAACGGATCCTCGTTCGTATTGCAGACGATCAGGAACTGCCCGTTGCGGCGCACCGCGCGTTCGACCGCCAGCGCGAACTCCGGGTAGAACGGGTTCGCGATGCTCGATACCATCAGCGCGACCGTCGGCGCGCGCCCTTCCGCCAGCGCCCGCGCGGCGAGATGCGGCCGATACCCGAGCGCCTGCACGGCCTCCAGCACCCGTGCGCGCGTGGCTTCGCCGACCCGGCCGCGGTCGCGCAGCACGTTCGATACCGTTGCGGCCGTCACGCCGGCGCGGCGCGCAACTTCATCCAGTGTCGCCATGGTTTGCTCACTATATGAGACGTCGATCCAGTATTTGCTTCGCTCACCGAAGCGGCGCACTATCGCCGCACACCTTGCCGCCCGACCGACGGGCGCGACTCGGCCGCGATCGAATCGCCTCTTTTTTTGATCGCGATGATTAAGCGCTTAATCACACATGATGGCGCATTAAAACATGGAGCGGAGACAATGGCGAGCATCTCGATGCGACGCGTGCAGAAAGCCTATGGCGATCACGCGCCGGTCATTCGCGACGTCGATCTGGAGATCGGCGCGCACGAGTTCTGCGTGTTCCTCGGGCCGTCCGGATGCGGCAAGTCGACGCTGCTGCGCATGATCGCCGGGCTCGAGGACTTGAGCGCGGGCGAGCTGTCGATCGACGGCCGCCGCGTCGACGACGTGCCGGCCGCCGAGCGCGGCGTCGCGATGGTGTTCCAGAGCTACGCGCTGTTTCCGCACATGACGGTCTACGAGAACATGGCGTTCGGGCTGAAGCTCGCGCGCGTGCCGAAGGCCGAGATCGACCGGAAGGTGCGCGATGCCGCGCGCATCCTGCAACTCGACACGCTGCTCGAGCGCAAGCCGAAGGCGCTGTCGGGCGGCCAGCGGCAGCGCGTCGCGATCGGCCGCGCGATCGTGCGCGAACCTGGCGTGTTCCTGTTCGACGAACCGCTGTCGAATCTCGACGCGGCGCTGCGCGGCCAGACCCGCATCGAGATCGCGCGGCTGCACCGGCAGTTCGAGCGCGCGAGCGTCGTCTATGTGACGCACGACCAGACCGAGGCGATGACGCTCGCCGACAAGATCGTGCTGCTGCACGCCGGCGCGGATACCGCGCAGCACGGCAGCATCGCGCAGGTCGGCGCACCGCTCGACCTCTACCACCATCCGGCCAGCCGCTTCGTCGCCGGCTTCATCGGCTCGCCGCGCATGAATTTCCTGCCGGCCGTCGTCACCGCGGCCGATGCCCGTCGCACGACCGTCACCGTCGCCCCTTCCGGCGAAACCTTCACGCTGGCGCGCGACGGATCCGCACTCGCTGCCGGCGCGACCGTGACGCTCGGCATTCGCCCCGAACACCTGACGTTCGACACCGCGCATGAAGCGACGACGCTCGTGCGCGACGTCGCGCTCGTCGAACGCCTGGGCGAGCAGACCTACGTACACCTCGACCAGCCCGGCGGCGCGCCGCTGATCGCGAAGGTGCCCGGCGACGCGCAGGTGCACAGCGGCGAACGCGTGCACGTGCATGCGCCGGCCGCGGCCTGCCATCTCTTCACCGAAGACGGCCGCGCGGTACCCGCGTGCGCCGACCTCCACGTCCATCACTACGCTTAAGGATCGCGTATGCGCCTCGGAGTCTGCTATTACCCGGAACACTGGCCTGAATCGATGTGGGCCGATGACGCCCGCCGGATGAAAGCGCTCGGCATCGAGCAGGTTCGGATCGCTGAATTTGCATGGAGCCGCATCGAGCCGTCACCGGGCGAATACGACTGGGGCTGGCTCGACCGCGCGGTCGACGTGCTCGGCGCGGCCGGCCTCGAGATCGTGATGTGTACGCCGACCGCGACGCCGCCGAAATGGCTGGTCGACCGCCATCCCGACATCCTCGCGATCGGCGCGGACGGCCGGCCGCGCGCGTTCGGTTCGCGCCGCCACTACGACTTCTCGTCGCCGACCTATCTCGAAGCATCGCGGCAGATCTGCACGGCGGTCGCCGAACGCTACGGCCGCCATCCGGCCGTGCGCTACTGGCAGACCGACAACGAGCTAGGTTGTCACCAGACCGTCGTCAGCTACTCGCCGGCCGCGCTCGTGCGCTTTCGTGCATGGCTGAAGGCACGCTACGGCACGATCGACGCGCTGAACCGTGCATGGGGCACCGTGTTCTGGAGCATGGAGTATCGCCATTTCGACGAGGTCGATGCACCCGTCGGCACGGTGACCGAAGCCCATCCGTCGCACCGGCTCGACTACCGGCGCTTCGCGTCCGACGAGGTCGCGCGTTATCACCGGATGCAGGTCGACGTGATCCGTGCCCACTCGCCGGGCCGGCCCGTCGCGCACAACTTCATGCAGCTGTTCACCGAGTTCGATCACTACGAGGTCGCGCGCGACCTCGACATCGCGACATGGGACAGCTATCCACTCGGCGCGCTCGAGGAGCAATGGTTCGCGCCCGACGTGAAGGCGCGCTGGCTGCGCACCGGCCATCCCGATTTCGCGTCGTTCAATCACGACGTGTATCGCGGCATGTCGAAGCTGCCGTTCTGGGTGATGGAGCAACAGCCGGGGCCAGTGAACTGGGCGCAGTGGAACCCCGCGCCGCTGCCGGGCATGGTGCGCCTCTGGAGCTGGGAAGCGTTCGCGCATGGCGCCGGCTGCGTGTCGTACTTCCGCTGGCGGCAGGCGCCGTTCGCGCAGGAGCAGATGCATGCGGGCCTGAACACGCCGGACAACCAGCTCGACGAAGGCGGCCGCGAAGCGCAGCGCGTCGCACGCGAGATCGCGGCCGTGCACGACGCCGGCGCGGATGCGGACGATCCGGTGCGCGCGCCCGTCGCGCTGATCTACGACTACGAGGCGAAGTGGCTGTTCGAAGTCCAGCCGCAAGGCGCCGATTTCCATTACCCGCGTTTCGCGTTCGAGTACTACTCGGCACTGCGTTCGCTCGGCCTCGACATCGACGTGGTCTCCGTGCATGCGCCGCTCGACGGTTATCGGCTCGTGGTCGTCCCGCCGCTGCCGATCGTGCCGGACGATTTCGCGGCACGACTCGCCGCATCGGGTGCGCATGCCGTGTTCGGGCCGCGCACCGGCTCGAAGACCGTCGACCTGCAGATTCCGCCGGCGCTGCCGCCCGGCCCGCTCGCATCGATCCTGCCGATCCGGGTGTGGCGCGTCGAATCGATGCGGCCGAACGTGACCGAACGGATCGACGGCACGCTGCGCGACGGCTCGCCGCTCGCAGGCGATGCGCGCCACTGGCGCGACTTCGTCGAACTGCACGACGACACGCGCAGCGTCGTGCACGCGCGTTTCGCCGACGGTCATCCGGCCTGCGTGTCGCATGGCGCGCTGCACTACTGGGCCGCGCTGTTCGACGACGCGACCACCGCGCAACTGTTCGCCGACGTCGCGACCGAAGCGGGCCTCGCGCCGACGCCGCTCGGCGACGGCGTGCGCGTGAGCCGGCGCGGCGGCCTGACCTACGTCTTCAACTATGGCGACACGCCGCACACGATCGACGCGGTACCGCCGTCGGCGTTCGTGCTCGGCGCCGCGCAGGTCGAGCCGCAGGACGTGGCCGTGTATCGAAGCCGTTCGTAGCAACCGCCACCGGCGCCCCGACGCGCCGGTCACGCACAACGACATACAGCACAGGACTGGAGACACCATGACACTTCGCCCCCTTCGTGCCGCCACGCGGCTCGCTGCAGCCACCGCCGTCGCGCTCGCGTCGCTCGGCATGACCGCGCCCGCCGACGCCGGCACGCTGACCATCAACATCGCGTTCAAGGGCGCCAGCCAGCGCGCGGTCTGGCAATCGACGCTCGACGCGTTCCACAAGGCGCATCCCGACATCGACGTGAAGGCCACCTTCGTCGACGAGGAAGCGTACAAGGTGCAGCTCCCCGCGTGGCTCACGACCATCGCGCCCGACGTCGTGAACTGGCACGCGGGCGAGCGGATGGCGTACTACGCGAAACGCGGGCTGTTCGAGGACCTGAGCGGCGACTGGACGAAGAACGGCTGGGGCGCGATGTACGCGTCGACGCGCGACGCATCGTCGTACAACGGCAAGCAGTACGCGGCGCCGACCGTCTACTACTCGTGGGGGCTGTTCTACCGCAAGGACCTGTTCCGCAAGGTCGGCATCGCCGACGAGCCGAAGACGTGGGACCAGTTTCTCGATGCGTGCAAGAAGCTGAAGGCGGCCGGCATCACGCCGGTCGCGATCGGCGGCCGCGACGCGTGGACGCTCGCCGGCTGGTTCGACTATCTCGACCTGCGCCTGAACGGCAACGCGTTCCACCAGCAGCTGATGGCCGGCGACGTGCCGTACACCGACCCGCGCGTGAAGAAGGTCTACACGACCTGGAAATCGCTGATCGATGCCGGCTACTTCATCGACAACGCGCTGTCCTACGATCTCGACGGCGCGCAGCCGTTCCTGTTCCAGGGCAAGGCCGCGATGATGCTGATGGGCACCTTCATCGCCGCCGGTTTCCCGGCGAACGTGAAGCAGGAAATGGGCTACTACCGTTTCCCGATCATCGACCCGAAGGTGCCGACCGCCGAGGATGGCCCGGTCGAATCGCTGCATATCCCGACGAAGGCGAAGAACAAGGCCGACGCGCACACGTTCCTCGCGTTCGTGGAGACCCCCGAGATGGGCGCGAAGCTCGCGGAAGGCCTCGGTTCGCTGTCGGCCAACAGCAAGTCGCCCGAGCCTGCCGATCCGATCTCGCGCATCGGCTTCCGGATCCTCGCCGATACGAAGGGCGGCGTCGCGCAGTTCTACGACCGCGACATGACGAAGGAAATGGCCGACGAAGGGATGAAGGGCATGCAGCAGTTCCTGGCCGATCCCGCGCAGCTCGATACGGTGCTCGCGCAGCTCGAACAGACCCGCAAGCGGATCTACAAGAAGTAACCGCGTGACCCAAGCGGCGGCCCCGCGCCGCCGCGTCCGTTCAGGAGGCTTGCCGTGTCCAGTCCGCTCACGTCCACCCCGCCCGCCGGCACCGCGCCGCCGCCGCGCGGAACATCCGCTGCCGCGTTGCCCGCGCGCCGGCCGTCGCCCGCCGTGCGGCGGCAACGGCGCGCCGCGTGGCTCTTTCTCGCGCCCGCCTGCGCGATGGTTGCCGTTTATGTGATCTGGCCGATCCTGTCGACGCTGTGGCTGAGCCTGTACAACTGGGACGGGATGACCGAGCGCAGTTTCGTCGGGCTCGCGAACTACGTCGAACTGCTGCACGCGCCGACGTTCTACACGGCGCTGCGCAACAACGTGATCTGGCTCGCGCTCTTCATGCTCGCGCCGCCGCTCGGCCTCGCGCTCGCGCTGTACCTGAACCAGGCGGTCGCCGGCATCCGCCTCGTGAAATCGCTGTTCTTCGCGCCGTTCGTGCTGTCCGGCGTGGTCGTCGGCCTGATTTTCTCGTGGTTCTACGATCCGACCTTCGGGCTGCTCGCGCTGCTCGCCGGGCACGGCATCCCGGTGCTCGGCGACGCGCGTTATGCGACGCTCGGCGTGGTATTCGCCGCGCTGTGGCCGCAAACGGCGTACTGCATGATCCTGTACCTGACCGGCCTCACGTCGGTCAACCCGGAACAGATCGAAGCGGCGCGGATGGAAGGCGCGCGCGGCTTCGCGCTGCTGTGGCACGTCGTGCTGCCGCAACTGCGGCCGACCACCTTCATGGCGATCGTCGTCACGGTGATCGGCGCGCTGCGCAGCTTCGACCTGATCTCGGTGATGACGAGCGGCGGCCCGTTCGAGAGTTCGACCGTGCTCGCGTATTACATGTACGACCAGGCGATCAAGTACTACCGGCTCGGCTATTCCGCGTCGATCGCGGTCGTGCTGTTCGCGATCATGCTCGTCTACATCGTGTTCCAGTTGCGCCGCATGCTGCGCAACGAGCAATAACCTGACCGGTGGCCATCATGTTTCCGACTCCCGTTGCCCAATGGAAGCCCGTCTCGCGCCGGCTGTACAAGCTGTCGCTGCCCGTCGCGCTCGTGATCTGGCTGCTGCCGATGATCGCGGTGTTCGTCACGTCGGTGCGCTCGACCGAGGAACTGGTCGAAGGGCACTACTGGGGCTGGCCGCGACACTTCGCGATGGTCGAGAACTATCGCGACGCGCTGACGACGTCGCCGATGCTGCATTACTTCTGGAACAGCGTGCAGATCACCGTGCCGTCCGTGCTCGGCTCGATCGCGTTCGCGGCGATGGCCGGCTTCGCGCTCGCGACCTACCGGTTTCGCGGCAATACCACGCTGTTCGCGACGTTCGTCGCCGGCAACTTCGTGCCGGTGCAGGTGCTGATGATCCCGGTGCGCGACCTGTCGCTCAGGCTCGGTGTGTTCAATACCGTCGAAGCGCTGATCCTGTTCCACGTCGCGTTCCAGACCGGCTTCTGCACGCTGTTCCTGCGCAACTTCATCAAGCAGTTGCCGTTCGAGCTGATCGAGGCCGCGCGCATCGAGGGCGCGGGCGAATGGACGGTGTTCTGGCGGATCGTGCTGCCGTTGATCCGGCCCGCGCTCGCGGCGCTCGCGATCCTCGTGTTCACGTTCGTGTGGAACGACTACTTCTGGGCGCTCTGCCTCACGCAAGGCGACGAAGCCGCGCCGATCACGGCGGGGGTCGCGGCGCTGAAGGGGCAATGGACGACGTCGTGGAATCTCGTATCAGCCGGCTCGATCCTCGCCGCGCTGCCGTCCGTCGCGATGTTCTTCGCGATGCAGAAACATTTCGTCGCGGGGCTCACGTTCGGCGCGACGAAAGGCTGAACGCGCGCTGCGTGCGTATTCGCATCTCCCCCTCCGCATCGTGAGGTTGCCCGCTTCGGCGGGCTTTTTTTCATGCGCGGTTTTGGGGGGGGTGCCTAACGGCTCACCACGAACGATCCCGCCTCTGTGAATCTTCAAACCAGCCCCACTCGTCACAGCAACGGTCGCCCGCTTCCGTAACCGGGTGGCGGCGTCGCCCCGGAAAGAATCGTCCGGGTCAGCCCGCGATATAGGCTTTTGTCGCTCCTTGATGCAAGCTACCCTCGACCATGATGCTGTGCCCGAAGAACATATCGCCATCCGCGAAGCAGAAGTCGAACGCTCCGTGCTCGTCAATGCCCAGTGACTGCAGGGAGAGTTTCTGTTTAAAGCCATCGACCGATACGGCATCCTCGTCTTCATCCAGCCATGTGGCGTTCTTCAGCTCCAGCAAATCGGCAACTGCCCGGTCATATATGCGCGAGCCCCAAGCCACAGCGTCAGCCCATAGGTCGTGCGCATGTTTCAGTACCGATGGCAGGGTATCCAACGTTGCCGCTTCCAGATACACCAGAACCTCTGGTGCCATTCCAATGCGCGTTGGTTTCGAACCAATTGACCCGCTTGTTGAATCGACATGTACCGAACAGTTTGTCTTCGTACGTGACGGGCAATTGGAGCTGACGGCCGCGCTCCGCCAAATCCGGATCGTCTATGGCCAACGGCAAGGTTTCGAGCAGAGCTTCCGGCTCCGCCGGGTTGGCGTCCACCTGTAGACGGACATCCGCACGGAGCTGGCCGAGCGGCCTCATCACTTGCCGATAGCGTTCGACCTCGTCATCGGAGACCTGCCTCCTCAGTTGCAATCGAGAGTCTTGCCACGAGCCGCCAACGACACGCCACACCTCGAGCGTCGATTGGAGCGTCCATTGTTGCTCGTCCCCGATCTTCACCGCGGCCACACCGTTTGCATCAACGATCCCTTCGATAATCGCGATGGGCGCCGCCGCCAAGCGCGCAGCAATCTGTGCCCGGCGAGCCAGCAACGCTTCCCACTGGTCTTCCATATCTGTTCGCCTCGTGAGCTTCGATGAGTGATTATCGGCGACCCGGTCGTTTTGCCAAACGTCGCTTCGTGGCCCATCACTGCCGGAAGCGATTTTCCGTAGCGACGTCGGCCACGCGCCGCGCCGACCTCACTCGATCCTGCATTTCCATACTGGTCGTGAGGTTGCCCGCTTCGGCGGGCTTTTTTTCGTTCGGTGCGGACCTTCATATCCGCCCGCGGGCGACACGCGCGGACTCAGCCCGGTTCGTCGCCGGACGGCTCCCATGCGATCACCAGTTGCAGGAGCCCCGGAAATCGCGCATCGAGATCCTCGGTTCGCACGCGGCTGCGTCGCTCGAGCCCGTATTGACGCTGGCGGATCACGCCCGCTTCACGCAGCGCCTTGAAGTGATGGGTCAATGACGATTTCGCACGATTGAAACCGAACCAGCTGCACGGATGGTCGTACGCCTCGGATTCCAGCAACAACCGGCGGACGATCGTCAGGCGCAACGGGTCGGCCAGAGCACCGAAGATCGCGTCCAGGCGCAATTCGGATACGGCCGGTTCCGGCAGCGGATCGGGAAGGTTGGCCGGGACTGCGGCGGCCGGGTCGTGGTGGGGAGTGCGTTTCATGTTCACGACTATATCACTGTACGAGTTTTTTCGAACTAAGCTATAGTACGAAAAAACTCGTACAAGGAAGGTTGCCGTGTCCGACACTGCCGCAGTGCAATCCAGCCGCGCGTCCGCGCGCATTTCCCCCGACATGTGGCGCGCCGCATGGACGGTCACGTCGGTGTTCATGCTGTCCAATTCCCCGACGCCGCTGTATGTGGTCTGGCAGCGCACCCTCGGTTTTTCATCCGGTACGCTGACGGTCATCTTTGCCCTTTACATCCTCGGACTCCTGGCCACGCTGTCGGTCGCCGGACAGTTATCGGATCGTTACGGCCGCAAGCCGGTTCTTCTGCCGGGGATCCTCGTGGCGCTGGTCGCGTGTGCGTTGTTCGCCAGCGCAACGTCCATTGCAACGCTTGCCGTGGCCCGGCTGCTGACGGGTATCTCGGTCGGCGTCATCGTGTCGGCAGGCATGGCGTCCGTGGCGGACCTCGGCGGCGGCGAGCGTCGACGTCAGGCCGCCCTGCTCGCATCGGTCGCGATGGTTCTCGGCGCGGGCCTCGGGCCGTTACTGGCCGGCGGCGCGGCGCAAACGGTCGCGCATCCGATCGCGCCGGTTTTCGGCATCGAATTTCTCGTGTTGCTGAGTGCGCTCATCATCGCGTGGCGCTTGCCCCTTGGCCGGCCGGCACGGGCAAGCGGCCAAGGCGCGCGTCTGCATTTGCCGTCGGTCCCGGCGATGAATCGACGCCACGTCGCGGCCGGTATCGGCGTGTTCGGGCCCGGCATTACCGCAACCTCGTTCGTGCTTGCGTTGGGGCCTTCGTTACTCGCCCGCCTGCTCGACGTTCGCAGCCCGTTGCTCGCCGGCGGCATGGCGTGCGCGATGTTTCTCGCTGCAACGGGCGTTCAGTTCGCCGTGCGGCAGTGGTCGGTACGCGCGTTGTTCGCGGCGGGCACGACCGCGACCGTACTGTCGATGGGTGCACTGTGTGTCGCGGTGCACATGCTGTCGGCACCCGTTCTGGTGGCCGCCGCGCTGTTCGCGGGGATCGCGCAGGGTCTCGGGCAATTGGGTGGCCTGACGCTCATCGGCCTGCATGTGCCGGACACGCGCAGGGCCGAAGCCATTGCCGTCATGAACATCGGCGGCTATCTGCCGGCGGGGCTGCTGCCCGTCATGACCGGCTACGCGATCGACTTCCTTGGCCTGGCGGCCGGTGCCACTGCCTTTGCCATCGCACTGGCGCTGATTGCGCTCGGCGCCGGCGGCATGGTGTTCCGATCGCTGAAACTCGGCGGCGACCGGCCGTAGGCACGCGTCGGCTACGCAGCGATCACGCGGTTTCGCCCCTGATGCTTGGCCTCATACAAGCGCTCGTCTGCCTTGCGCAGAATCGCGTCGATCGTCTCCCCGTCACGGCCAAACTCCGAGATGCCGACGCTCACCGTGAGCTCGATCGGTTTGCCATCGCCATTCTCGAACGGCGTGCCGGCAATCGCCGCGCGAATGCGCTCGCCGACCAGGCGGGCAGTATCCAGCGCGGCCTGCGGCAACAACACCATGAATTCCTCGCCGCCCACCCGCGCCACACCGTCGTACGGGCGGATCGCGTCGAGGCATTTCTTGACGAAACGTTGCAGGACCTGGTCGCCCGTCTGATGCCCGTAACTATCGTTGATGACCTTGAAGTGGTCGAGGTCGAGTGCCAGCAGCGAGAACGGTGCGCCGTTGCGTTTCGCACGGGCAATTTCCGCCTCGACGCTTTCAATGAACCGCCGCCGGTTGGCCGCGCCAGTCAGCGGATCGGTCGCGGCCATGTATTCGAGTTTCTCGTTGGTTCGCTGCAGTTCCTGCAACGCGCGTTCCGTGCGCGCCATCGCTTCGCGCAAGCGTGCAAACAGCTCTTCCTGGCTATAGATGGTCGAGAACGAGCGCGTCGTGTGAAATGCCTGCACGACACCGTAACTCAGCAGGAAAAAGCCCCCGGCGAAGATCACATGCGCGAGCCACCACATGTGGTTCCACGGGCGGCCGAGGATGAACGCAAGCGACGAGAGCGCGAACGACGACACCGAGATGCCGTAGATCAGCATGAGCGGGGTGCGGATGCGCCGCGCCACCAGCGCGATGACGTTGACGGTCGAAAACGCGAGTGCGCCGCCTTCCATCGACAGACGAACCCACGGACTGCCGGCAAATGGCGAGTATGCGACCCAGGCCACCAGCACATCGATCACCAGGAACACGACGATCCATGTCGCCCACGCCCGCCGATTGACACGGACCGCCTCGCTGTCCGCCGACCGACTGTACGAGAGCTGTCCGACGAAGATCAAGATGGACATGGCGAGGCGCGAGGCCGGCCCATACAACAGGAAGAGCCAGATATTGTGGTGCGCCATACCGGTGAACGCACCGTGCAATGCGTAGATCAGCGAAAAGCCCAGAAAGCCGAGCGTCAGCCAACGCAGCAGCGGCTCTCCCGACAGGCGATAACAACGCCAGCACACGTAGGTGACGAACACGCCTTCGAGCGTCGCGGCTGCGATCGCCAGTTCGTGGAACGCGTGATTCTCGAATTTCAGCGCGGGGTTCTGAAAGAAATAGAGGTACGCGATCAGAAAGGCCGGCACCAAAGCGAAGCCGGCGAGCAGCAGCCTGGCGTAGGCCTTGGTGATGAACTGGATGGCGGCGGCCGGCTCGTTTGCGGATGCAGCGATGCTCATCGTCTCCCCTCCGGATTTCATCGGATGAATCCAGTATATGCATAGCGATTTGCATTTGATACTGGCCGGACACCATAGAGTCGCGTGCAGTAAATAGATCGTCGAATTGAATCGAAACCGGTTCTTACGAACGTAATCCGGGTGTTGCGGATGACGGGAATGGTCAGTGACGCCACGTTCGTCTTCGCCGATCGAACGTAGGTTTACGGGGCGGACCGGATGTCGGGGTAACTAGGCGGCGTGAATGGCGAGTGACGCGCCGTCGCCGGTCAGGTTCGACATCGAATGTCCTCCGTTTCGGGATGGGCGGCGCACCGCTACGTTCGACGCGGACCCGTCATGCACTGCGTGCACAACCGATCCACGCATCATGCGGAAGGCAGCGGACCGCGCGAGGAATGAATCCCAGTTTGACACGTCAAGTGACTCGCGCCGCCGTGCGACTCGCCGCGCGTGATGCGCGTCAAGTCATGCCGAACAACCTCACGTCCACCCTTCGAGCCGCAACGTCGAACGCACGAGCCGCTGCTCCTCCTGCTCGATCTCGCGCAGATAGTCGACGCACTGGCGGATATGTTCGCTCGCGGCCTTGCGCGCCTGGTCGGGCAGCCGCCCCGTGACCGCGTTGTAGAGCCGCGCATGCTGGCGGTCGATCTGCTTCTTCAGCGGTTCGCGGTGATAGAGGTTGTTCACCGACGCGAACACCGAACTGAGCAGCAGGTCGGTCAGCGACTGCAGCGTGTTGACGAGCACGGGGTTGTGCGACGCCTCGCAGATCGCGAGATGGAATGCATGGTCGAGCTTCGCACGCGCGGCGGGATCGAGATCCTGCGCATCGGCCGCCGTCATTTCGTCGTAGCGGCGCTTGATCAGGATGAAGTCCGCCGGCGTGCCGCGCAGCGCGGCGAGTCGCGCGGCCTCGGCCTCGAGCATCCCGCGCACCTCGAACAGGTCGTACAGCGTGCGCGGCTGCGAGCCGAGCAGATGCATCATCGGCGTGATTTCGCGCTGCGGGGTCAGGCTCGCGACGAACGAACCCTTGCCGTGCGCCGTGTCGATGATCCCGCGCGCGTGCAGCAGCTTCATCCCTTCGCGCACGGCCGTGCGCGACACGCCGAGCTTCTCGGTCAGCCGCCGTTCCGACGGCAGCGCCTGCCCGGCTTTCAGCACGCCATCGACGATCAGCTTCTCGATCCGCTCGGCGACGACGTCGGCCACGCGTCGCGTCGGCCGCTCTCGATCCTGCATTTCCATACTGGTATGACCACTTGGGACGGATATCGACGATTTTCGCACAAACCCTTGTCCACATTCGGTTTTGAGGTTCACTTCTCAGCCACATCAAGGTGCTCATGCAAAAACTGGTATGACCACATGGAACACGTCTGGACACGCAAGCCCGGCCCGCCAAGAATCGCGTCCATCCGGCGTGTCGCGCATCGCGCGGCCGCCTGCATGGTGGAGACAGACCGATGAGTTTCATCTACGACGAACGGATCGACGGCCCGCTGGCCACCGTCGACCGCAACACGCTCGTCGCCGCGCTGCACGCGGCGGCGCCCGGCCTCGACGTGTTGCACGAACGCGAGGCGCTCAAGCCGTTCGAATGCGACGGCCTCGCCGCTTACCGCACGGTGCCGCTCGCGGTCGTGCTGCCCGACACGGTCGAGCAGGTGCGCGCGGTGCTGCGCGTCGCGGCCACGCACCGCGTGCCGGTGGTCGCGCGCGGCGCGGGCACGGGGCTGTCGGGCGGCGCGATGCCGCTCGAAAAAGGCATCCTGCTCGTGATGGCGAAGTTCAACCGGATTCTCGACATCGACCCCGATGCCGGCATCGCGCGCGTGCAGCCCGGCGTGCGCAACCTCGCGATCTCGCAGGCGGCCGCGCCGCACGGCCTCTACTACGCGCCCGATCCGTCGTCGCAGATCGCCTGCTCGATCGGCGGCAACGTCGCCGAAAACGCGGGCGGCGTGCATTGCCTGAAATACGGGCTCACGGTGCACAACATCCTGAAGGTCGAGATCCTGACGATCGACGGCGACACGCTCACGCTCGGCGCGGATGCGCTCGACGCACCCGGCTTCGATCTGCTCGCGCTGTTCACCGGCTCCGAAGGGATGCTCGGCATCGTCACGGAAGTCACCGTGAAGCTGCTGCCGAAGCCGCCGAGCGTGAAGGTGCTGATGGCGAGCTTCGACGACGTCGCCGAGGCCGGCGCCGCGGTCGCACGGATCATCGGCGCGGGCGTGATTCCGGGCGGCCTCGAAATGATGGACAACCTCGCGATCCGCGCAGCCGAGGATTTCATCCACGCGGGTTATCCGGTCGATGCGCAGGCGATCCTGCTGTGCGAACTCGACGGCGCGGCGAGCGACGTCGACGAGGACGCCGAACGCGTCGCCGCGCTGCTGCGCGAAGCGGGCGCGACGGAGATCCGCGTCGCGCGCGACGAAGCCGAACGCCAGCGCTTCTGGGCCGGCCGCAAGAACGCGTTCCCCGCGGTCGGCCGCATGTCGCCCGACTACTACTGCATGGACGGCACGATCCCGCGCCGCGAGCTGCCGCGCGTGCTCGAAGGCATCGCCGCGCTGTCCGCCGAATACGGGCTGCCCGTCGCGAACGTGTTCCATGCGGGCGACGGCAACATGCACCCGCTGATCCTGTTCGATGCGAACCGGCCCGGCGAACTCGATCGCGCCGAAGCGCTCGGCGGCCGAATCCTCGAGCTGTGCGTCGCGGTCGGCGGCAGCATCACCGGCGAGCACGGCGTCGGCCGCGAGAAGATCAACCAGATGTGCGTGCAGTTCAACGCCGACGAAATCACGTTCTTCCACGCAGTGAAGGCCGCATTCGATCCGCAGGGCCTGCTCAATCCCGGCAAGAACATCCCGACGCTGCACCGCTGCGCCGAATTCGGCGCGATGCACGTCCATCACGGCAAGCTGCCGTTTCCCGAACTGGAGCGCTTCTGATGCGACGCGAAATCGAATCGATCGACGACAGCGCGACGCTCGTCGCCCAGGTCGACGCCGCACTCCACGACCGCCAGCCGCTGCACATTCGCGGCGCCGGCACGAAAGCCTTCCTCGGCCGCCCCGTCGAAGGCCGCACGCTCGACGTGCGCACGCATCGCGGCATCGTCGCGTACGACCCGACCGAACTCGTCGTCACCGCGCGCGCGGGCACGCCGCTCGCCGCGCTCGAAGCGATGCTCGACGCGGCCGGCCAGATGCTGCCGTGCGAGCCGCCGTCGTTCGGCGGCGCGGCAACGGTCGGCGGGATGTTCGCGGCGGCGCTGTCGGGGCCGCGCCGCCCGTGGGCCGGCGCAGTGCGCGATTTCGTGCTCGGCTGCCGCGTGATCACCGGCCACGCGAAGCACCTGCGCTTCGGCGGCGAAGTGATGAAGAACGTCGCGGGCTACGACGTATCGCGGCTGCTCGCCGGCAGCTTCGGCTGCCTCGGCGTCGTGACCGAGGTGTCGCTGAAGGTGCTGCCGAAGCCGCGCGCGACCGGCGATCTCGCGTTGCCGCTGGCCGCGGGCGAAGCCGTGCGGCGCGTCGCCGCGTGGCGGCGCGCGGGGCTGCCGCTCGCAGGCGCATGCCACGCGGACGGCGTGCTGCGCGTGCGGATCGAAGGCGGCGACGGCTCGGTGAAAGCCGCGCGCGCCACGATCGGCGGCGACCGGATGGACGACACCGGCGACGCGTTCTGGGCGCGGCTGCGCGATCACGCGCTGCCGTTCTTCGACGATCCGCGCCCGCTGTGGCGCGTGTCGGTGCCGGCCGCCGCGCCGCTCGATGCGTTGCCCGGCGCGCTGCTTGCCGACTGGGGCGGCGCGCAGCGCTGGCTGAAGAGCGACGCCGCGCCGGACGACGTGCAGCGGCTCGCCGCGCAATGGGGCGGCCACGCGACCTGCTTCACGCCGGGTACGACGCACGAGCCGTTCCAGCCGCTGCCGCCCGCCTTGTTGCGCGTGCATCGACAGCTCAAGGCGCAGCTCGACCCGCACGCGATCTTCAACCCCGGCCGCCTGACCGCCGACTTCTGACATTCGAAGCGACCCGCCGATGCAAACCAATCTCAGCGAAGCAAGCAAGGCCCTCGCCCGGGCCGACGAAGCGGAAGCGATCCTGCGCGCGTGCGTGCACTGCGGCTTCTGCAACGCGACCTGCCCGACCTACCAGGTGCTCGGCAACGAGCTCGACGGGCCGCGCGGCCGCATCTACCTGATCAAGCAGCTGCTCGAAGGCGAGCCGTGCGGCGAGCGCACGCAGCAGCATCTCGACCGCTGCCTGACGTGCCGCAACTGCGAGACGACCTGCCCGTCCGGCGTGCGTTATCACACGCTGCTCGACATCGGCCGCGCGGAAGCCGAGAAGCGCGCGCCGCGGCCCGCGCGCGAGCGCCTGCTGCGCGCGGGGCTGCGCCATGTCGTGCCGCGCCCGGCGACGTTCGCCGCATTGCTGAAGGCCGGCCGTGCACTGCGCCCGCTGCTGCCCGGCACGCTGCAGGACAAGATCCCGGCCGCTGCGCCCGTGGCCGCGCCGCGCCCGCCGGTGCGCCACGCGCGGCGCGTGCTGATGCTCGAAGGCTGCGTGCAACCATCGCTGTCGCCGAACACCAATGCGGCCGCCGCGCGCGTGCTCGATCGGCTCGGCATCAGCGTGAGCGCGGCGCGCGAAGCTGGCTGCTGCGGCGCGACCGAATATCACCTGAACGCGCAGGACGCGGGCCTCGCCCGCGCACGCCGCAACATCGATGCGTGGTGGCCCGCGATCGAGGCCGGTGCGGAAGCGATCGTGCTGACGGCGAGCGGCTGCGGCGCGTTCGTCAAGGAATACGGCGACCTGCTGCGCTCCGACCCCGCCTATGCGGACAAGGCACGGCGCGTCAGCGCGCTCGCGCGCGATCTCGCCGAGGTGATCGCGGCCGAGCCGCTCGACGCGCTGGCCGATTCGACCCAACGCCGCGTCGCGGTCCACTGCCCGTGCACGCTGCAGCACGCACAGCGCCTCGGCGGTGCGGTCGAAAGCATCCTGACGCGGCTCGGCTTCGATCTGACGAATGTCGCCGACGGCCACCTGTGCTGCGGCTCGGCCGGCACGTATTCGCTGACGCAGCCCGAACTCGCGACGAAACTGCGCGACAACCGGCTCGATGCGCTCGAAGCCGCGCGGCCAGACCTGATTGTCACGGCCAACGTCGGCTGCCAGACTCACCTGAACGGCGCGGGCCGCACGCCGGTGCGCCACTGGATCGAACTCGTCGACAACCGACTCGTCAACTGACCTGATTTCGGAGGAACGCCATGCAAACGAAACCCGAACTCGAACTCGCCGATGCCGACCGCATGCTCGCCGCCGCCCGCGCGGAAGCGGAGCGCCACGGCTGGGCCGTGTCGATCGCCGTCGTCGACGACGGCGGCCATCTGCTCGCGTTCGCGCGCCTGAACGGTGCATCGCCGGCCAGTTCTTACATCGCGCAGGACAAGGCGCGCGCGGCGGCGCTCGGCCGTCGCGAGACGAAGGCGTATGAGGATATGATCAACGGTGGCCGCACCGCGTTTCTCAGCGTGCCGCTGACGGGGTTGCTCGAAGGCGGCGTGCCGGTCACGGTCGGCGGCCGGATTGCGGGTGCGATCGGCGTGTCTGGCGTAAAGTCCGAACAGGACGCGCAGATCGCCCGCGCCGGCACACAAAGCGTCGCGACATAACCAGCCAAGCCGCGCGCGCGCATTTTTCCCCGGGAGGATTAACGATGATCGACCAAGCAGGACTGCAAGTCGCGCCAGCGCTGAGCCAGTTCATTGAAAACGAAGCGCTGCCGGGCACCGGCATCGACAAGGCCGCGTTCTGGAGCGGTTTCTCGGCCCTGGTGCACGACCTGGCGCCGCGCAACCGCGAACTGCTCGCGGAACGCGACCGCCTGCAGCAGGAACTCGACACCTGGCACCGCGCGCACCCCGGCCCCGTGCGCGACCACGCCGCGTATCGCGCGTTCCTCGAACAGATCGGCTACCTCGTGCCGGTCCCGTCGAACGTCGCGGCAGCCACCGCGAACGTCGACAGCGAGATCGCCACGCAGGCCGGCCCGCAGCTCGTCGTGCCGCTGTCGAACGCGCGTTATGCGCTGAACGCAGCGAACGCCCGCTGGGGCAGCCTGTACGACGCGCTGTATGGCACCGACGCGCTGCCCGAAGACGGCGGCGCCGAACGCACCGCCACCTACAACCCGACGCGCGGCCAGCGCGTGATCGACTACGCGCGCAACGTGCTCGACAACGCGGCGCCGCTCGCGAGCGGCTCGCACAGCGACGCGCTGCGCTACCGCGTGCAGGACGGCCAGCTCGCCGTCGAAACCGCCAAGGGCAGCGTGCCGCTCGCGCAGCCGGCGCAGTTCGTCGGCTACCAGGGCGCGGCCGATGCACCGTCGGCGATCCTGCTGAAGCACAACGGGCTGCACCTCGAGATCCAGATCGACGCATCGACGCCGATCGGCCGCGCCGATCTCGCGAACGTGAAGGACGTCGTGCTCGAGGCCGCGGTCAGCACGATCATCGACTGTGAGGATTCGGTCGCGGCGGTCGACGCCGACGACAAGGTCCAGCTCTACCGCAACTGGCTCGGGCTGATGCAGGGCACGCTGGTCGAGGAAGTCGCGAAGGGCGGCAAAAGCTTCACGCGCCGCCTGAACGCCGACCGCGACTACACGACGCCCGACGGCGGCACGCTGTCGCTGCATGGCCGCTCGCTGCTGTTCGTGCGCAACGTCGGCCACCTGATGACCAACGGTGCGGTGCTCGATCGCGACGGCAACGAGATTCCGGAAGGGATCCTCGACGGCGTCGTCACGACGCTGTGCGCGCTGCACGACCTGAAGGCGAAGCGCAACTCGCGCACGGGCTCGATCTATATCGTGAAGCCGAAGATGCACGGCCCGGTCGAAGTCGCGTTCGCCGATACGCTGTTCGCGCGCATCGAGGATCTGTACGGCCTGCCGCGCAACACGCTGAAGATGGGCATCATGGACGAGGAGCGCCGCACCAGCGTGAACCTCGCCGCGTGCATCGCGGCCGCCGCCGCGCGTGTCGCGTTCATCAACACCGGCTTCCTCGACCGCACCGGCGACGAGATGCACACCGCGATGGAAGCGGGCCCGATGATCCGCAAGGGCGACATGAAGTCGTCGGCATGGATCACGTCGTACGAACGCAACAACGTGCTCGCGGGCCTGTCCGCCGGCCTGCGCGGCCGCGCGCAGATCGGCAAGGGCATGTGGGCGATGCCGGACCTGATGCACGCGATGCTCGAGCAGAAGATCGCGCATCCGCGCGCCGGCGCGAACACCGCCTGGGTGCCGTCGCCGACCGCCGCGACGCTGCACGCGCTGCACTACCATCTCGTCGACGTGCAGGCCGTCCAGCAGGCACTCGAAAAGACGCCGTACGCGAGCGAGCGCGACGCGCTGCTCGAAGGCCTGCTGACCGTGCCGGTCGTCGAGCGCGCCGACTGGAGCGAGGAGGAGATCCTGCGCGAGGTCGAGAACAACGCGCAGGGCATCCTCGGCTACGTCGTGCGCTGGGTCGAACAGGGCGTCGGCTGCTCGAAGGTGCCGGACATCCATGACGTCGGCCTGATGGAAGACCGCGCGACGCTGCGCATTTCGAGCCAGCACATCGCGAACTGGCTGCGCCACGGCGTGATCACCGAGGCGTTCGTGCTCGACGTGTTCAAGCGGATGGCGCGCGTCGTCGACCAGCAGAACGCGGGCGACCCGAACTATCGCCCGATGGCGCCCGGCTACGACCAGTCGACCGCGTTCAAGGCCGCGTGTGCGCTCGCGCTGCAGGGCACGTCGCAGCCGAGCGGTTATACCGAGCCGCTGCTGCACCGGTTCCGGCTCGCGTACAAGGCGCAACAGCACGGCGGTTAAGCATGCGCATGCGGGGCTCGCCCCGCATGCCGGCTATACGAACGGGCGGCCTTCATGGCCGCCCGTTTTCATATTCGCATTCGTGCGACCTTTGAAACGAATAATCGGCACATATCGCCCGCTTTCGCTTTTCGCGTACGTCCCCCGTTAAACCGCCGAAATCGGCGGCCGCGCGCCGCACGGCGTCGTCCGTCATGCCGCAAAGCCTTGCGCTGCAACGCTTTGCCCGATATCCGCAAGCCCGGGATTTCACTGTAATTTGATCCGGATCAACGGGTCGCAACATTTTCCGCGCATCCCGACGTGCGCGTTATACTCCGTTGAATCCGCACTGCCCGATTCGTCGGATCATCGAATCGCTGCAGATGTCGCCAATGAATGCATGATTTACCGGTATATCTAGCCGCGATTGCCGATAATCGGTGTCCATTTTCTCCGCCAACCGGCAGGGAGGCGTCGGAATGGCCGCGTAACGGATCGCCGCCGACACGTCATACGAACAATCGCATCGCCCCGCGTCGCGGCGGCGATGCCCATCGATCCACGGACCATGGCAGAAACCGACTACGCAATGCCCAGCGAATCCGGCCTGACGAGCCGTGTCGCCGCTCATCTGCGCAGATTCCTGCTGCCGCACCTGATCTTCTATTCCGGCCTGCTGATCGCGCTGCTCCTGCTGCTCCTGTGCGCAATCGTGCTGTACGAGGGCCGCATGGACGCACGCGACCGCGCACGCATCACGCAGCAGAACCTCGCGCTGATGGCGTCGTGGGACATCGAGCGCAACATCGAGATCTATTCGCTGTCGCTGCAGGCCGTCGTCGAAGGCGAGAACGACCCCGAGGTCGTCAGGCTGCCGATGCCGCTGCGCCGCCAGGTGCTGTTCGACCGCGCGACGACGGCCAAGTATCTCGGCGGCATCTACGTGCTCGACGCCAAGGGCGACATCGCGGTCGACGGCAAGAGCGACGTGCCGCGCAAGGCCAACTTCGGCAACGAGCCGTACTTCACCGTGCACCGCGACCACCCCGACGTCGGCCTGTACGTCAGCGACCCGTACCATTCGCGGCTGCGCGGCGGCTCGCCGAGCATCGCGCTCAGCCGGCGGATCTCGAAGCCCGACGGGTCGTTCGGCGGCGTCGCCGTGATGTCGATCCGGCTCGAATATTTCCAGAACCTGTTCTCGCGCCTGTCGCTCGGCGACCGCGGCTCGATCGCGCTGATCAACACGGACGGCCGGATGCTCGCGCGCGAGCCGTACGACCCGGCGATCGTCGGCCGCGACATCAGCCGCGCCAGCACGTTCCGGCAATTCATGACCGCCAGCGAAGGCAGCTTCGCCGATACCGCGTCGATCGACGGCGTGCGGCGCCTGTACGTATTCCGGCACCTCGACCACCTGCCGCTCATCATCATGGTCGCGCAATCGGAAGCGAACATCTATGCCGCGTGGTACGACCGTGCGATTCCGATCGGCTCCGCGATGGCCGCGCTCGCGATCGGCTTCGTCGGCCTGTCGCTGCTGCTCGACGTGCAGCTGCGCAAGCGCCACCGCGCGGAAACCGAGCTGCAGGCGCTCGCGCGCACCGACGGTCTCACGGGCCTCGACAACCGCCGGATGCTCGACGTCACGCTCGCGCGCGAATGGCGCCGCGCCGCGCGCTCGCAGCTCGCGCTGTCGCTGCTGTTCATCGACGTCGATTACTTCAAGCGCTACAACGACACGCAGGGCCACCAGGCCGGCGACGACGCGCTCGCCGCGGTCGGCCACTGCATCGCCGGCTGCCTGCGCCGCCCGGCCGACTATGCGGCGCGCTACGGCGGCGAGGAGTTCGTCGTGGTGCTGCCCGACGTCGACACGGACGGCGCGGTGACGATCGCCGAGACGATCCGCACGGGCATCCTCGACCTCGGTATCCGGCACGACGCCGGCGCGACCGGCCGCCTGACGGTGAGCATCGGCGTGACGACGAGTTATCCCGAACACGACGACAACATGCAGGCCGCGCTAAAGCTTGCCGACGATGCGCTGTATCGCGCGAAGGAAGCCGGGCGTAACCGCATCGTCGTGCAGACGGCCGTGTCCGACGATCTCGCGTCGCGGCGGGCCTGAGCGAAGGCGGGGCGGCCGCCGGGCCGCCGCCGTCCGCGTGCAAAATCGCCGACAATGTCGGCTCGACACGCCACCGCGCCGCCGCGCGGCTGATGCGCCCGGCCGGCCCGCTCCGGCTCGCGGCCGCTTCGCACCACCATGAGACTCAAGGCAAAGATCTTCCTTCTGGCCATCGTGCCGTTCCTGCTCGCGATCGCCGGCATCGGCTTCGGCGTGCGCCAGCAGGCGACGTCGCTCGCGCGCACGCAGCACGCGACGATCCAGGCCGCGTACCTGTCGAGCAAGGAAGTCGAGCTGAAGCATTACGTCGAGCTCGCGACGAGCGCGATCATGCCGCTCTACGACGCGAGCGGCCGCAATGCCCGGGACGACGCGCTGCTGCGCACGCAGGCGCTCGCGATGCTGCAGAAAATGGATTTCGGCCCCGACGGCTATTTCTTCGTGTACGACCTGCACGGCAATTCGCTGATGCATCCGCGCGAGCCGGAGCGCGTCGGCCACAACTTCTGGTCGATGCGCGACCCGCAGGGCGCGCTGACGATCCAGAAGCTGATCGGCGCGGCGTCGAGCGGCGGCGGCTACGTGCGCTACGCATGGCAGCGGCCGTCGACGGGCCGCGTCGCGCCGAAGCTCGGCTACGTCGTCGCACTGGAGCGCTGGGGCTGGATGGTCGGCACCGGCATCTATCTCGACGACGTCGACACCGCGCTGCAGCGCATCGACGCGCGCGCGTCCGCGAACATCGAGCGCACGATGAGCTGGCTCACCGCGATCGCGCTCACGGGGGCGGCCGCGATCGCCGTGTGTGCGCTGGTGCTGAACGTCAGCGAGTCGCGCAGCGCCGACGCGAAGCTCAAGCTGCTCGCGCAACGCGTCGTCGAATCGCAGGAGCAGGAGCGCGCGCGGCTGTCGCGCGAACTGCATGACGGGATCAGCCAGATGATGGTGTCCGCGAAGCTGATGCTCGAATCCGCGCTCGCGCGCTTCGAACGCGGCGCGGCGCGCATGCCCGAGGCCGAGCAGGCGCTCGTGACAGGCGTCGGGCGGCTCGGCGACACGCTGCGCGAAGTGCGGCGCATCTCGCATGCGCTGCGCCCCGCGATGCTCGACGATCTCGGCCTCGCGGCCGCGCTCGAACAGCTCGTGCGCGAACTCGGCGCCGAAAGCGGCATCGATATCGGCTATACGCAGGTCGCGCACAGCGGCACGCGGCCGCTGCCCGCCGCCGTCAACACCGCGCTGTTCCGGATCGCGCAGGAAGCGCTCAGCAACATCGTGCATCATGCGCAGGCGTCGCGCGCGGCCGTCACGCTCGACGTCGGCGCGCACGCCGTCACGCTGACCATCGCCGACAACGGCTGCGGCTTCGACGCCGAACGCTCGCAGGCCGACGCGCGCCAGGGCATCGGCCTGCGCAACATGCGCGAGCGCCTCGACGCGCTCGGCGGCATGCTGACGATCGCGTCGCAGGTCGGCCACACGATCGTGGCCGCGCGCGTGCCGCTGCACGGCGCCGCCTGACGACGCGCCCCATAACAGGAGACCTTTCACGCATGAGCGCCCCCGACACCGCCCGGCCTGCCGCCCGACTGCTGCTCGTCGACGATCACCCGCTCGTGCGCGACGGCTTGCGGATGCGGCTCGAAGCGGCCGACCTGTCCGTGGTCGGCGAAGCCGGCAACGCCGACGAGGCGCTCGCGCTCGCCGCGTCGCTCGAACCCGATCTCGCGCTGATGGACGTCGGCATGAACGGGATGAACGGCATCACGCTCGCGGGCGTGTTCCACGAGCGCTTTCCCGGCATCCGCGTGCTGATGCTGTCGATGCACGACAACGTCGAATACGTGACGCAGGCCGTGCGTGCCGGCGCGAGCGGCTACCTGCTGAAGGATTCGCCCGCGAGCGAGATCGTCCGCGCGATCGGCGCGGTGCTGGCCGGCCAGACGTTCTTCAGCGAAGGGCTCGCCGCGCGGATGATTCACGCGAGCGCGACCGCGTCGCCGCTCGATCGCCTGACGCCGCGCGAACGCGACATCCTCGATGCGCTCGCCGAGGGGCTGTCGAGCAAGCAGATCGCGCAGCAGACGGCGCTGTCGGTGCGCACGGTGGAGACGCACCGGCTCAACCTGAAGCGCAAGCTCGAGATCGAAGGGCAGGCCGAGCTGATCAAGTTCGCGGTCGAGCATCGGCGGCGGTAGGGCGGCGCGACAACCGCGCCCCTGTCACGATTCGCCGTCCCGTTTCATATTCGCCCAATCGTCCTCTCCCCGAGTCGATGGAATCCTTTCGCATGCCGCGGGCGGGCGACATCCCCACGAGCCGCGCGATCGAGTGCGTGACGTCATCAAGCGATACACGGTATTCAGGCGGCTGCCCGGCGACGAGCGAGGGCGCCCAAGAACCGATGCCGTTCAGTCCCACGCCGCACGGCATCGCCGATGTCATCGCGACGTGACAAAAGTTCATCTTTAGATTGGTTGGGGCCAGTAGGATTCGTTTCGTCCAAATGTAACCGGGACGGAAACAAAAATTTCGGCGGCATGACGCCTAACCGGGTTGCCGTTGGATGTCGCGGGCGCTATTGAGTGAATAGCGCCTCGGCGTCGTAAGTCAATTTAAATCGTTCAAGAAACTAAAAACCATGCAAACCAAACTCATTTCCGCTCTGTTGCTCGTGGGTGCCGCCACGGCTTCGCAAGTCGCATCTGCAGCCGACGGCACGATCACGTTCACCGGCAGCGTAACCGCGCAAACTTGCACGATCAACGGCAACGGCAGCAACTCGAACAACTTCAATGTTCCGCTGCTGAACGTGTCGACCAGCGCGCTGGCCGCCGCAGGCCAAACTGCCAGCGCCAAGGCGTTCAGTATCGCGCTGACGGCCTGCACGCCGGCGTCGGGCAACGTCCACGCCTACTTCGAACCGGGCCCGACGGTCGACACCGCCACCGGCAACCTGTTCCTGACCGCAGGCGGCGCGACCAACGTCGAGATTCGCCTGTTGAACGGCGACTATACGCCCATCAAGCTTGGTGCGGCAGACGCTTCGCAGAACTCACAGTCGGTTGCAATCACCGCTACCGGCACCGCCACGCTGAACTACCTCGCGGAATACTACGCCACCGGCGCCGCAACGGCCGGTGCGGCGACGTCGAGCGTCATGTACTCGCTCGTTTATCAGTAACTTATTGATTAGTTATCCACATTAAAACCGGGTGGGGCGGCAAGCATTCGCCCCCTGCCTCCGTTACGTTGCCTGAATCGATCCAGCCATGAAGCTACGAAAAGCACTCAGATTCTCGACCGCCGCCGCATGTATCGCATGGCTCGGTTACCTGGCGACACCCGCCGACGCGTCGGTGGTGATCGGCGGCACGCGCGTGATCTACGGCGCGGGCGAATCCGAGGTCACGCTCAAACTGTCGAACGCAGGCCAGGCGCCGGCGCTCGTGCAGTCATGGGTCGATGCAGGTGACGTGCGCAGCGCGCCGTCCACTATCAAGGTGCCGTTCACCGTCACGCCGCCGATTGCGCGGATCGATCCGTCCAAGTCGCAGACGCTGCGCATCGTCTATACCGGCGAGCCGCTGCCGGAGGATCGCGAGTCGGTGTTCTGGCTCAACGTGCTCGAAGTGCCGCCCAAGGCGAGCGCGGCGGACGCGGACATGAACCGGATCCAGCTCGCGTTCCGCTCGCGCATCAAGGTGTTCTATCGCCCGGACAAGCTCAAGGGTTCGTCGGCCGATGCGCCGGCGCAGCTCACGTGGCACCTCACACAGGTCGACGGCAAGCCGGCCATCGAGGTGCATAACCCGACGCCGTTCCATGTTTCGCTGACCATGATCAGCGTGCAGTCGGGCGGCCGCCGCGCGATCTTCGACGATGGCGGCATGGTCGGGCCGGGCGAGACGCGTGCGTTCCCGCTGAAGGGTGATGCGCCCGACGCGGCTGGCGCCACCGTGCATTTCACGGCGCTGAACGACTACGGCGGCGCAGTCAGCAGCGAGACGCCATTGCGGCTCCGCACCGCGGCACCGTCGCCGTGATGCGCGGCTGACCTCTTCGATTGCGCGCGGCGCGGCTAGCGCGCCACGTCCTTCTCATCGCAAGACCAAGCATGCTCGCCCCGGGCAGGGCGCAGGCTTGCTCACGCTCGGCTGTCTATCGTGATCCAACGTATATCTAGCTTGCCGCTGTCCATGCACTGGCGTCCGCGCCCGTGCTGCCTGCTCGCACTGGCGATGTTCGCATCGACTGGTGTGATGGCGGCGACCACGGATGCCACGCAAGTGGCGGAAGTCCAGTTCAACGATCTGTTCCTGCAGCGCCCGGGCGGCGCGCGGGTGGACGTGAGCCGCTTCGAGAAGGGCAATGTCGCGTTGCCGGGTTCGTATCGCGCCGATCTGTTCGTCAACACGAACTGGATCGGTCGCGCCGAGATCACGCTGCGCCAGGTGGGCGACAACCCGAACAACGTCCAGCCGTGCTTCAATCGCGACCTGCTGCAGCAAGTCGGCGTGGATCTCGCGAAGCTGTCGCCCGAGGCGACGCACATGCTGACGGACCCGAACCAGGCTTGCGCGACGATCGGCATGCTGGTGCCCGACGCGGTTGCCACCTTCGACAATGGCGAGCAGCGGCTCGACGTCAGCATCCCGCAGGCCTCGCTGAGCCGCGCGGCGCGCGGCTACGTGGACCCGCGCTACTGGGACGAGGGTGTGCCGGCCGCGCTGCTGTCGTACAACGGCAATATCTATCGTGCCGAGAACCGGGGCGCATCGTCGACCCAGGCGTTCCTGGGCCTCACCGCCGGCCTGAACGTCGGGCCCTGGCGCTTCCGCCACAACGGCAACACTACCTACGACTCGCGCGGCGGCCCGCACTACCAGAGCGTGCAGACCAGCCTGCAGCGCTCGATCGCGCGCCTGAAGGCGCAGTTCGTGATCGGCGACGCGTTCACCGACGGCACGATGTTCGACAGCGTGGGCTTTCGCGGCGTGCAGCTCGCCAGCGACGAGCGCATGTATCCGGAATCGCAACGCGGTTACGCGCCGACCATTCACGGCATCGCCAACAGCAATGCGCTGGTACAGGTGCGCCAGAACGGCAACGTCATCTACAGCGCCAACGTCGCGACCGGCCCGTTCGTGATCGACGATCTCTATACGACCGGTTATGGCGGCGACCTCGACGTCATCGTGACCGAGGCCGACGGCAGCATCCACACCTTCAAGGTGCCGTATGCGTCGGCCGTCAGTTCGCTGCGGCCGGGCGTCACGCACTTCAGCGTGACGGCCGGCCAGTACCGCAGTCCGCTGCTGTCGAGCAAGCCGGCGCTGTTCCAGGCGACCGTCCAGCATGGTTTCACCAACCTGATCACCGGCTACGGCGGCGTGACGGCCGCGCCCGGCTATGTGGCCGGCGTGGTCGGCGCCGCGCTCAATACGCAGCTGGGCGCGTTCGCGCTCGACATCACGCAGGCCAATACCGATTTGCCGGGCATCGGCACGCGCCACGGCCAGAGCGTGCGGATCTCGTACAGCAAGCTGATCAGCCCGACCCATACCAATATCGCGGTGGCTGCCTATCGTTATTCGAGCAGCGGCTACCTGGGCCTGCAGGACGCGATGCAGTTGCGCGGCCAGCAGACGGGCGGCGTGAGCGGTCTGCTGTCGGGCGGCGTGCGTCGCGGCCAGTTCCAGGTCACGCTGAACCAGAGCCTGCCGGAGGGTTGGGGCGCTTTCTACCTGTCGGGCTCGACCGTCAACTACTGGAATCGCGGCGGCAACGACACGCAGTATCAGGCCGGCTACAACAATAATTTCCGGCGCATCAACTACGGCGTGTCGGCCGCGCGCCAATTCGACGTGACGCAAAACCGCTGGGACAACCGTTTCATGCTGAACGTGTCGATCCCGCTGAACCTCGGCTCGCGCACGGTGTACTCGTCGACCAGCCTGCAGCACGATTCCCGTGGTTCGACCGTGGTCCAGCAGTCGATGACGGGCGCGCTCGGCGTCGACAACGCGCTCAGCTACGGCGTGAACGTCGGCCAGACCAGCGGCGGCGGCGCGCGAGCGGCGACCAACGTGGGCGGCAACGTGTCCTACATGTCGCCGTATGCGACCGTCACGGGCAATGCGTCGACGGGCACCGGCTTCAAGCAGTACGGCGGCGGCATCTCGGGCGGCATGGTGGCCTATGCGGGCGGCGTGGCCTTTACGCCGACCATGGGCGAGACCGTCGCGATCGTCGAGGCCAAGGACGCGCACGGGGCACGCGTGACGGCCGGCAGTGGGCTGCGCGTCGATCCGTTCGGTCATGCGCTGGTGTCGAGCCTGACGCCGTTTTCGACCAACGAGGTGGAGATCGATCCCAAGGGGGTGCCGATGAGTGTCGAGCTGAAATCGAGCGCGCAGCACATCGCGCCGACCGCAGGCGCGGTGGTGCGACTGAAGTTCGAGACCGAGGGCGGCGGGCGCGCGGTGATCATGCGCGCGCGCATGGCCGATGGCGAGCCGGTTCCGTTCGGCGCCGAGGTGAGCGATGCGGCGGGGCGGAACGTCGGCACCGTGGCGCAGGATGGCCGCATCGTACTGCGCGGCGTGAAGACCGACACCGGCACGCTGAATGTGAAGTGGGGCGATACGGTCGCCGAGGGCTGTTCGATGTCGTACACGCTGGCGACGGCAAGCAAGACGAGCAAACAACGCTGGACCGATGCGGAAGCGGTATGCACGAAATGAGCGAAGCGGGCGCGATGGAGCAGGGAGAGAAGATGAACAAGAACGAAAAGCCGGCCGCGATGCGCAGGCAAACCAAAGCGGGGCATGGCATGCGCCGTCTGGCATTCTGGCTACTGACGCTGGCGGCACTGATGCTCGGCTTGGGCACACGTCCCGCGTTCGCCGCGGGAACCATCAGTTGCTCGGGAACGGCGCAGACGGTGACGCTGTCGATGCCGTCCTCGGTGACGATCCCGCGCGATGCAGCGGTCGGCACCCTGCTGACCGGCTGGTTCAGTACCTCGAACGTTCCCAACTACTACACATGCACGGTATCGGGTGTGGTCGTCGCTGGCATGGTCTTTGAACCGCAGTCGCTGACCAAGGCCGGCATGACCGTGGCCGGGCCAAGTGGTGCAACCTATACAGTCTGGAATACCAATGTGCCTGGCGTCGGTGTCGCGATCGGTGTGACGACTTACGCGAACCAATGCGGAACCCAGCCCTGGATCGATCTTTCCAAGTCGACTGCTTCGCAGATCCCTCTCCCATGGGCAGGCTGGGTCTGCAACACGAGCGGTACGGTTACTTCGATCACCAACGGTGGCCAGATCCAGGCGGCGCTGGTCAAGACCGGCCCCATCACGGCAGGCACGGTGACGGGCGGCGTGCTGGTCGTGGGAGCGTCGGCAACGGGCACCGGTGGTAGTGCCCCCTATACGGTCGCCGCGTCGCCCCTCGTATCGTTCTCGCTAACCCCGACCATCGTCAACGTCGCGGCGTGCATCACGCCGAACGTGACGGTCAACATGGGCTCGACCATGCAGTCGGCATTCAAGGGCATCGGCTCGACCACCTCGCCGGCCATTCCGGTCACCGTGGCTGTCAATGCCTGCCCGTCGGGCCTGAACACGATTCAGTATCAGTTCATCCCGGTGAATGCCGTGCTCGACAGCACGAACGGCGTGCTGGCGCTGTCGAGCGATTCGACGGCCAGCGGCATCGGCCTGCAGTTGAAGGACAACAACGGCAACGCGCTGAAATACAACACGCAGTACACACTGACGAGCTACAGCAAATCGACAGGTGGCTCCTACACGATCCCGCTCACGGCCAGGTACTACCAGACGGCCGCCAGCGTGAAGGCCGGCAGCGCGAACGCGGTGCTGACCTTCACCATGACGTATCAGTAGGCCGCGCACAGCGAACCTCGATGTGTGCGGAGGCGGCCCGGACTTGCGCGGGCACGCCCGGACGCGCGGTCGCATCGGTCGTTCGACTGCTCACCGGGCCCCTGGGTAAAAAAGCAAGGGCGCCCTCGGGCGCCCTTCATGCAACTGAACTCCGGACCGCGCAGCGGCCGTCAGTTCGTCCGCGAATTGTGCTTCTGCAGATACGAGATCAGCCCGTCGATCCCGCCCGACGCGAGCTGGCTCTTGAACTGGCCCTGGTACACCTGGATCAGCCACGCGCCCGCCATGTCGATGTCGTAGATCTTCCAGTCGTTGCCGACCTTGCCGAGACGATAGCCGACCGACTGACTGTCGCCCGGCGTCGTCACCGTCGACTGCACGAGCGCGTCGGCGCCCGACGCGCCGCCGGCCTTGAACGAGAACTTCGCGTCCTGGCTGCCGAGCTGCGCGAGCGACGCGGCGTAGGTGCGCGTCATCAGCAGCTTGAACTGCTTGTACAGTTCCTGCTGCTGTTGCGGCGTCGCCTGCTTCCACGCGTCGCCGACCGCGATGCGGGTCGTGCGCTCGAAATTCGTCGCGGGCAGGAAGCGCTGCTCGACGACCTGCGTGACCTTCGCCATGTCGCCGCCGCGTGCCGACGGATCGGCCTTCATCGCGGTGACGGTGCCCTCGACCGCATTGCGGACGATGTCGACCGGCGCGCTCTGCGCGAAAGCGGAAACCGACACGGCGGCGGCCGCGAGGAAAGCAAACAGATGACGTTTCATACGAATATCGCGCTCAATGGGAAAAAACGGCCGGCTCCTTGCATCGGCCGGTGCAGCAAAGTATACCGGGCCTGACGCCCGGTTGCCGCACCGTGACCGACTGTTACCTTTCAGCTGCGTTTGTCACAGGCGCGGGCCGGGGCGCGGCGATGCAGCCCCACGCCGATTATGTAAATATCCCCTTACAAATCGGCCGGCCGCCCGCACCGATTCCGCCGTCGCGAACAAATCTCCTTCCCGCCCCGAAACCCGCAACGTCACGTCCGCCGCCACGCCGCGCCGGTATACTTGGCTACTTTGCCCTTGCCAGCCGCTCCCCACCGCCACATGGTGACATCTCTCATCGTCCGACTCGTTGCATGGTCGGTACGCCGCCCCGTCTGGGTCGTCGTCCTGTCGCTCGTCATCGCCGCCTTCAGCGGCGTCTACGTCGCGCAGCATTTCAAGATCAACACCGACATCAGCAAGCTCGTCGATGCGGAACCACAATGGGCCGCGCTCGGCCAGGCGATCGACAATGCGTTCCCGCAACGCAACGGCACGATCCTCGCGGTCGTCGAGGCGCCCGCGCCCGAATTCGCGAATGCCGCCGCGCATGCGCTGACCGAGGCGCTGCAGAAGCAGGCCGATGCCGGTCGCATCGGCCAGGTCGCCGAGCCCGGCGGCGGGCCGTTCTTCGAGCACAACGGGCTGCTGTTCCTGTCGCCGCAGGAAGTCTCCGATACGACGTCGCAGCTCGCGAGCGCGCGCCCGCTCGTCAACGAACTCGCGAAGAACCCGAGCCTGACCGGGCTCGCGACGACGCTGGCCACCACGCTCGGCCAACCGCTGCTGACCGGCCAGGTGAAGCTGCCCGCGATGGCGAAGCTGCTCGCGCGCAGCGCCGCGACGGTGGACGACGTGCTGGCCGGCAAGCCGGCCGCGTTCTCGTGGCGCGCGCTGGTCGACAGCGATGCCGCGCGGCAGCCCGCGCGCGCGTTCGTCACCGTGCAGCCCGTGGTCAACTACGGCGCGCTGAAGGCCGGTGCGGAAACCAGCCAGGTGATCCGCGACGCGGCCCGTTCGCTCGACCTCGAGAAGCGCTACGGCGCGGCCGTGCGCCTGACCGGCGAACAGCCGCTCGCCGACGACGAATTCGCGTCGGTCGAGGACGGCGCCGCGCTCAACGGCGCCCTCACGCTGCTGGCCGTGCTCGTGATCCTGTGGCTTGCGCTGCGCTCGAAGCGAATGATCGGCTCGGTGCTCGTCACGCTGTTCGTCGGCCTCGTCGTGACCGCCGCGCTCGGCCTCGCGATGGTCGGCTCGCTGAACATGATCTCGGTCGCGTTCATGGTGCTGTTCGTCGGCCTCGGCGTCGACTTCTCGATCCAGTACGGCGTGAAGTACCGCGAGGAACGCTTCCGCGATCCGCGCATCGATCACGCGCTGATCGGCGCAGCGCACTCGATGGGCATGCCGCTCGCGCTGGCCACCGCGGCTGTCGCCGCGAGCTTCTTCTCGTTCATCCCCACGGCCTATCGCGGCGTGTCCGAGCTTGGCCTGATCGCGGGCGTCGGGATGTTCGTCGCCCTGCTGACCACGCTCACGCTGCTGCCCGCGCTGCTGCGCCTGTTCGCGCCGCCGGGCGAATCGAAGACACCGGGCTTTCCGTGGCTCGCGCCGGTCGACGATTTCCTCGATCGCCATCGCAAGCCGATCCTGATCGGCACGCTCGTGGTCGTGATCGGCGCGCTGCCGCTGCTCGCGTTCCTGCGCTTCGACTTCAACCCGCTGCACCTGAAGGATCCGCACAGCGAATCGATGGCGACGCTGCTCGCGCTGAAGGATTCGCCCGAAGCGGCCGTCAACGACGTCACGCTGCTCGCGCCATCGCTCGCGGACGCCGACGCGGCCGCGAAGCGTCTCGACGCGCTGCCCGAAGTCGGCCGCACGACCACCCTGTCGACCTTCATCCCCACCGACCAGCCGGCCAAGCGCGCGGCGATCGCGGCGGCCGCGAGCGACCTGCTGCCCGCGCTGACGCAGCCGGCCGCGCCGCCCGCGACCGACGCGCAGCGCGTCGCCGCGCTCAAGCGCGTGTCGGACCTGCTGGGCTACGCGGCCGAGGATCACCCGGGCCCGGGCGCGGCAGCCGCGCAGCATTTGTCCGCATCGCTCGCGAAGCTCGCCGCCGCCGACAGCGCGACGCGCGACCGCGCCGAGCGCGCGTTCTCCGACACGCTGCATATCGCGCTCAACCAGCTCGCGATGCTGCTGCAGCCGCAGGACGTCACGCGCGAATCGCTGCCGCCGCAGATCGTCCGCGACTGGATCGCGCCGGACGGCCACGCGCTCGTGCAGATCTCGCCGAAGGTGCCGAAGGGCGTCGACCCGAACGACGACACGATGCTGCGCCGCTTCGCGAAAACCGTGAAGGCCGCGGAACCGGGCACGACCGGCGGGCCGATCTCGATCCTGCATTCGGCCGACACGATCATCAACGCGTTCCTGCACGCGGCGCTGTGGTCGATCATTTCGATCACGATCCTGCTGTGGGTCACGCTGCGCCGCTTCGGCGACGTGCTGCGCACGCTGGTGCCGCTGCTCGTGTCGGGCGTCGTGACGCTCGAGATGTGCGTCGTGCTCGGCATGCCGCTCAACTTCGCGAACATCATCGCGCTGCCGCTGATGCTCGGCGTCGGCGTCGCGTTCAAGGTGTATTTCGTGATGGCGTGGCGCGCGGGACAGACGGGGTTGCTGCATTCGAGCCTCACGCATGCGGTGCTGTTCAGCGCCGCGACGACGGCAACCGCATTCGGCAGCCTGTGGCTGTCGCACCACCCGGGCACGTCGAGCATGGGCAAGCTGCTCGCGCTGGCACTGACCTGCACGCTGATCGGCGCCGTGGTGTTCCAGCCCGTCCTGATGGGCAAACCGCGCGTCAAACGCGCCAAGAACCAATCGCAAGGAATCAATGAATAAGGTGCGAATCATTGCGGCGACCGTTGCCGCCAGCGCGATGCTGACCGGCTGCGCGACGGGACCGAACCGCAATCCCAACGACCCGCTCGAGCCGATGAACCGGACGATGTACAAGATCAACGACGCGGTCGATTCGAACATCGCCGTGCCGATCGCGAAGGGTTACCAGAAGATCACGCCGACGCCCGTGCGCACCGCGATCAGCAACTTCTTCTCGAACCTCGGCGATCTCGGCAACATGGCGAACAACCTGCTGCAGTTGCGCATCACCGATGCGACGCAGGATCTGATGCGCGTGGCGATGAACTCGCTGTTCGGCGTCGCCGGCCTGATCGACATCGCGACGCCGGCCGGCCTGCCGAAGCATCACCAGGATTTCGGCCTGACGCTCGCGCGCTGGGGCGTGCCGTCCGGCCCGTACCTCGTGCTGCCCGTGTTCGGGCCGAGCACGATCCGCGACGGCGTCGGCCGCGCGGTGGACGTGCGCTTCAACCTGCTCAACTACATCGAGCCGGCCGCGCGCAACCCGATGTACATCGCGCAGTTCATCAGCGCGCGTTCGGACCTGCTCGGCGCAACCGACCTGCTGAAGCAGGCCGCGCTCGATCCGTATTCGTTCGTGCGCGACGCGTACCTGCAGCAGCGCAAGTCGCTGACGTACCACAGCCAGTCGTCGTCGGCCACGCTGCCGAACTACAGCGAGCCGGGCGAATCGGGCGCGGCACCGGCCGCGACGCCGGCCGTGCCGGGGCTGCCGAACTACGAGGATCCCGGCGAGTCGGGCGGCGCATCGGGCACCATGCCGAACAACGCGCCGGCCGCGCCGGGGTTGCCGCAGTACGACGATCCGGGTGCGGACAATGCGATGCCCGCGAGCGCGCCTGCCGCTGCTCCGGCATCGGCAGCAGTACCGGCATCGTCTGGTTCGGCGACAGCGCCGGCCGCTCCCGCGATGCCTGCGAGCACGCCGGCCGCGCAGTAACGCCGCAACGGCGACCGCCGTAAAAACAAAGAGCGCTGCATCACGTCATGCAGCGCTCTTTTTTTGTCCGCGCGATCCGGATGCGATGCACGCTGAAGACTTGCGCAGCCCGATTTAACATGTAGCACTGCGCCGAAGCGAAACGCCGGTCGATGGCCCGAGCCCGGCACCGTTCACCCGGCGCCTCGCGGGCCTGCGTCGCGTTTGCGCAATGGGATGCCCATCACTTCAAGCCTTTCTATCGAACATGAACGACACGCACCAATACTGGTTCCTGGCCAAGGAGCATGGCTGGGGTTGGGGATTTCCGGTTCTGTGGCAAGGCTGGGTGGTACTGCTCGTCTACATCGCGTCGCTTGTCGTTGTCGGCAACGTATTTCGCCCTGACCGTCGCCCCTGGGCGTTCTTTTCCGCTGTCATGTTGCTCAGTGCGTTACTCGTTCTGGTGACGTGGATAACGGGCGAACCGCCGCACTGGCGATCGTAGCGGGCATCGCGAACGCCAGCCGCGCCGCGCGCCGTCATTGCAGCGAGCGCGAGCGTCGAAGCAAACCCGAAGCGGCCGGATGCGTGGTCGCGTCGCACACGCGATGGATGCGTGCGCAACGAACCGGGAAGAGTAGGGGGAAACGCGGCGCGTGCCGTTCAGACGATCCGCATCGCGCCCGCACACTCGAACGCGTGCCGCGCCTGGATCAGGGTCGTACGCGCCGCACGCGCGTCGCTCGCGACCTGCAGCAGCGGGCCGAGCTGCGACGGCTGCTTCAGCAACTCGCGCAGGATCGGCAGGATCGCCGTGCTGCCGTCGTCGCGCAAGCCGGCCGTCGCCGCGCTCGGCAGCGTGCGCCACGCCGGATCGACGATCGCGCGGCACACCGCGAACGGCACGCCGCGCGCGGCCGCGAAGGCCGCCGCGATATGCGACTCCATATCGACGGCGAGCGCGCCCTTCGCGTGGTGCAGCGACGCTTTTTCCTGTTCGCTGATCACCGGCGCGCCGACCGCCGCGATCGTGCCGCGCGTGACGCGCGCCCAGACCGGTGTGTCCTGCAGCGCGGCGACGAGCCGGGCGCTCCAGCCCGTATCGGTCTCGACGCGGCCGAACGGCCCGTCGATCGCGTTCGCGATCACGAGCGCGCCGGGCGCCAGATCGGGCGCGAGCCCGCCCGCCGTACCGAAGCTCACGATGCCCGCGCAACCGCGTGCGGTCGCGTCGGCCAGCGCGCGCTCGAGCCGGTCGGCCCGCGCGGCAAACACGGCCTCGACGCCGTCACCGCGCGCGATGCGCGCCTCGAATGCCATCCCTGTCACCGCGATGACGGGCAATGCGCCGTTGTGTTGAGACGCGCCCACGCGTTACATCCCGACCGTGACGCGCGTGGCGTTGTCGCGCTTCAGGTTGCGGTAGCGCGCGAGCGCCCACAGCGGGAAGAACTTGCGATAGCCGTGGTAGCGCAGGTAGAACACGCGCGGGAAGCCCGTCGCGGTGAAGCGCGTCTCGTCCCACAGGCCTTCTTCGTTCTGCTGGGCGACCAGGTAGTCGACACCGCGCGCAACGGCCGGGTTGTTCACCTCGCCGGCCGCCATCAGGCCGAGCAGCGCCCAGGCCGTCTGCGACGCCGTGCTCGGTGCCTGCTCGAAACCGCGGTAGTTCAGCTTGTAGCTGTCGCCATCCTCGCCCCAGCCGCCGTCCTTGTTCTGGATCGACAGCAGCCACTGCGCGCCGCGCTTGATGCGCGGGTCTTCCGGCCCGAGGCCGGCCGCGTTCAGCGAGCACAGCGCGGTCCACGTGCCGTACACGTAGTTCATCCCCCAGCGGCCGTACCAGCTGCCGTCCGGTTCCTGCTCCTTCAGCATGTAGTCGAGCGCGCGGCGTGCCGGCTCGCTGTTCGCGGCCGTCTCGCCGAGCTGCGACAGCATCGACAGGCAGCGTCCCGACACGTCGGACGTCGGTGGATCGAGCAGCGCGCCGTGATCGGAGAACGGGATGTTGTTCAGGTAGTACTGCGTGTTTTCCGGTTCGAACGCGCCCCAGCCGCCGTCGCTGCTCTGCATGCCGACGACCCATTCGCGCGCGCGCGCCATCGATTCGCGATAGGTGTCCGACTGCCGGAGCTTCTGCGCACGGTCCATCGCCATCACGACCACGGCCGTATCGTCGACGTCAGGGTAGTGCGCGTTCGCGTACTGGAACGCCCAGCCGCCGGGCCGCACGTTCGGGCGGCGCGAGATCCAGTCGCCGCGCACGTCGAGGATCTGCAGCGGACGCAACCAGTCGAGGCCGCGCAGCACGGCTTCTTCCGCGCGCGCATCGCCCGTTTCCAGCAGCGCGTGCGCCGCCAGCGACGTGTCCCACACCGGCGACAGGCACGGCTGGCAATATGCTTCGTCATCCTGCACGACGAGCAGCTTCTCGACCGACTTGCGCGCGATCGCGCGGTTCGGATGATCTTCCGCGTAGCCGAGCACGTCGTACATCATCACCGAGTTGGCCATCGCCGGATAGATCGCGCCGAGGCCGTCCTCGCCGTTCAGGCGCTCGTCGACGAACGACACGGCCTGACGGATCGCGCGTTCGCGCGTGTAGCTCGGGAACAGGCCGTCGACCGCGCGCAGCGCATGGTCGACCACGCGGAAGAACGCGAACCAGCCGGGGCTCTGGTGACCCTGGCGCGGCAGCAGCCCGGCGTTGACGGGCGGATCGATGAACAGTTCGTCGATGCGCACGCCGCGCGGGTTCTTCGCGAGCGGGCGCTTCGCGTTCAGCACGAGCAGCGGCACGATCACGGTGCGCGCCCAGTACGACACCTTCGACAGGTGGAACGGGAACCACTGCGGCAGCATCATGATCTCGACCGGCATCATCGGCACCGCGCGCCACGGAATCGCACCGAACAGCGCGAGCTGGATGCGCGTGAACACGTTCGACATCTCGGCGCCGCCCATCGCATGGATCGCCTTGCGCGCGCGCTGCATGTGCTCCGCGTTCTCGTCGTCGCCGATCACCTTCAGCGCGAAATACGCCTTCACGCTCGCGCTGATGTTCGGCGCGCCGTCGGTGAACAGCGGCCAGCCGCCGTCCGCCTGCTGGATGCGACGCAGATACCGGCCGATCTTCTGTTCGAGCTCGAGGTTCGGCGTCTCGCCGAGATAGTGGACGAGCAGCACGTATTCGGCGGGAATCGTCGAATCGGCTTCGAGTTCGTAGACCCAGTGTCCGTCCGCTTGCTGCGCGGCCAGCAGTGCGTCGGTCGCACGCGCAACGGCGGCGTCGACGTCGGCCGGCGCGGTGCCGGCGGACAGGGTAGCCATTTCGGTGAGATCGTTCATCGGTCCCTCTCTTATTGTGTCTGGAGCACGTCCGCGGCCAGCTGGCCGGAACGGATCGCGCCCTCGATCGTGGCGGGCAAACCGGTGGCAATCCAGTCACCCGCCAGCACAAGATTGGTCCAGCGCGTACGCACGGCCGGACGTTTCATTTCCTGCGACGGCACCGCCGCAAAGCCCGCGCGCGGCTCGACGACGAGCTGCCACGCGGGGATGGTTTCCGGGTTCGCGCCCGTCACGCGCGCGACGTCTTCCCAGATGCGCCGCGCGAGCGTGTCGCGCGGCGTGTCGAGCCAGCGGCCCGCGTCGCGGATCGTTGCCGCAAGCTGGCCGCCGCCGACGCGTACCGCATCGACGACGCCGTTGACGACCGTCGTCTGCAGTGGGCTGCCGGCCGGCGATTCGACCGCGAAATACGCGGTCACGACCGCGCTGAACGTGTCGGGCGCGGTGAGTTCGGGGACGAGCGGCTGCGCGACTTCGGGCGGCACGGCCAGCACGACCGCGTCGCCCGGCGCGAGATCGATGCGCTCGCCGCCGATCGCGACCGCATCGACCGCATTGCCGTGCGCGCCGAATTCAAGCGCGTCGAGCCGCGAGTTCAGCCGGATCTGCGCGCCGCCGTGCTGCAGCATCCGCAGCGCCGGTTCGACGAATGCGCTGCCGAGCCCGTGGCGCGCGACGAGCGGACGGCAACCCGGGCCGCCCGCGGCAAACGTGCCGCACAGCGCCGCGCGCGCGAGTTCGGCGCTTGCGTGACGCGGCTCGACATTCAGCACACCGAGAAAATACGGCCGCAGCCAACGATCCCACAGCACGCCGTCGCATCGCATCGTCTGTGCGAGTGAGCGGCCCGTGCGCGCCAACGCAAGCGGGGCGAGCGCGAGGTAGTCGAGCGGCGTCGTGCCCGGCGCGCGCGACGCGGCGTCGAACAGCCACGACGGCCAGCGCCCGTTGCCGAAGCGCAGCGTCCAGCGCTGCTGCGACGCGACGTCGACGGCCGGAAATTCGGGCAGCGCGGGCCCCACGAGCTGATCCGCCGCGCCGATCGCGCGCAGGTAGCGCTGCGTCGCGGGCTGTCCCGCGAATACCACGTGCAGCCCGCTGTCGAGCGTCGTGTTCAGCGTCCCGTCGAACCACGAGCGGCAGCGGCCGCCCGCATGCGCGTGCGCGTCGTGCAGCACGATGCGCCGCCCGCGACGTTGCAGCTCGACCGCGGCCGACAGGCCCGCGAGTCCTGCGCCGATCACGTGGACGGTTCTGGGCATCGACTCGGTCGGCTCAGAACAGCGCGTAGCGCGCGGCGATCATCAGCATGCGCGCTTTCGGCTTGCGCAGTGGCGCGCGCGGGGCGGCAAAACCGCGTGCGATCGCGGCTTCGAGAATGCAGCGATACGCGCCCGACATGATGCGCGGCGCCTTCACCTGCGCACGCGTGCAGGTATCCATCACCGCGTCGGCCTGGCGGAAGTGCTCGAATGCGCGCTCGACGAGCGTTGCGCATACGCGCGGCAGCGCCGGATCGCGCACGATCGTCGCCGGATCGGTGATCGCGATGCCTTCGCGCGCGAGCAGCTCGCGCGGCAGGTAACAACGGTTGATCGCCGCGTCGTCGTCGATGTCGCGCAGGATGTTGGTCAGTTGCAGCGCGCGGCCGAGGTGGTGCGACAGCTTGATCCCTTCGGCTTCCGGTATCCCGAAGATCCTCACCGACAACCGGCCGGCCGCGCTCGCCACGCGATCGCAGAACAGGTCGAGCGTCGGCTCGTCGGGCGCGCAGATATCCTCGACCGCGTCCATCGCCATCCCGTCGATCATCGCGTGGAAATCGTCGCGCTGCAGGTTGAACGCGCGGATCTCGCGGTCGAGCGCGGCCAGATGGCGCGGCGGCCGGCCCGCGAAACACGCGTCGATGTCCGCGCGCCAGCGATCGAGGCCCGCGGTGCGCTCGGCGCGCGGCAGGTCGCTGTCGGCGATGTCGTCGACCGCGCGGCAGAACGCGTAGACCTGGAACATCGCATCGCGCTGCACCGCCGGCAGGATGCGCATCGCAAGATAGAAAGAACTGCCCGATGTGACGGCAGCGGCGTCGGTTTCTTGTTCGTCCACGACGGAATTGGAAACGGCCAAGACAAGCTCCACGGAGACACCCACGCGGGGCGATTGAAGAAGCCATGCCCGGCTGGGATGGTCAGGGTGTCAAATGCGTGCGAGATATGCGAACGTTCGACGCAGACAGGCACAAAATACCGGCCGGAAGCCGGAATTGGGCGAAAGTATAGCAATCTTTGAAGTTCGATGGCGGACACGCGCCACGCCCGGCGGGACGCCGGGAGCCGCCGGCAGGCCGGCGCGGCCGGCTTCGGCGGAAATAGACGTCGCGCGGCGCCGGTGGCCGGTCAGCCGTAAACGATGTCGCGCTGCAGATCGAGCGCGATGAGCCCCATTTCGCGCGTCAGCTGCAGCATCGAACGGCGTTCGAGGCGCGAGCCCATGAAACTCGTCACGCCGCCGTCGGGCTCCGCGGTGAACTGGAATACCGCGCCGCCCGTGCCGAACCACGCGCCCGGTACGTCGGGCGATTCCTGCCAGTCGATCTGCTCGAATATGCGCGCGATCCCCGCGCGCACCAGGTCGCCGGGGCCGATCGGCGGCGCGATCTCGCCCAGGTCGTCGAGCGAATAGGGGCCGGGTTTGTTCGGCTTCCGATAGAAGAGATAGTCGACGTTCATGGGGAGCAATCGGGGCAAAGCATCAAATTAGCGCGCTTCGGCACAAATTCATATCGGATCCGGACGAAATGTGGCCTGCACGAGACAAGAGGGACGGATCGTGGCCGGCCGCGCGATCGCACCGTGCGTTCACGTCAGGATACGTGCGGGTTCGTCTAAGATGGGACCTTTCTCAAAGCACACGGACACCATGGAGACGAACGTAAGCGCCACCCCGCAGTCCGACCATCCCGTTTTCGTGCTCGTGCACGGCGCCTGGCACGGCGCGTGGTGCTACGCGCACGTCGCGGCAGCACTCGCCGCGCGCGGCTACCTGTCGATCGCGCGCGACCTGCCCGCGCACGGCATCAATGCCCGCTTTCCCGCGTCCTACCTCGAACGCCCGCTCGACAAGGACGCGTTCGGCGCCGAGCCGTCGCCGGTCGCGAACACGACGCTCGACGATTACGCGACGCAGGTGATGCAGGCCGTCGACGACGCGTATGCGCTCGGCCACGGCAAGGTCGTGCTCGTCGGGCACAGCATGGGTGGCCTCGCGATCACGGCGGCCGCCGAACGCGCGCCGGACAAGATCGCGAAGATCGTCTATCTCGCGGCATTCATGCCCGCATCGGGCGTGCCGGGCCTCGACTACGTGCGTGCGCCGGAAAACAAGGGCGAGCTGCTCGGCCCGCTGATGCTCGCAAGCCCGCGCGTCGCCGGCGCGCTGCGCATCGATCCGCGCAGCGGCGACGCCGCGTATCGCGACCTGGCGAAGCGCGCGCTGTATGACGACGTGTCGCAAGCCGACTTCGAGGCCGTCGCGAACCTGATGACCTGCGATGTGCCGGCCGCGCCGTTCGCGACCGCGATTCCGACGACCACCTCACGGTGGGGCGCGATCGATCGCCACTACATCAAGTGTCTGCAGGACCGCGTGATCCTGCCTGCGCTGCAGCAGCGCTTCATCGACGAAGCCGACGCATTCGCGCCCGGCAATCCGACCCACGTCCACCAGCTCGACAGCAGCCATTCGCCGTTCGTGTCGCAGCCGGCCGTGCTGGCCGGCGTGCTCGCCGATATCGCAAAAAGCTGAACGCGGCGTGACGCGTCGCAGCCGCTCCGCGCAATGCGGGGCGGGCGCGCCTACGCGTAGGCGACCGAGCGGTCGCGCCCGAGCCGCTTCGCCCGATAGAGCGCGGCGTCGGCCTCGTTGACGAGCACGTCGCTGGTCGGCGCACCCGTCTTCGCGCACGCGCCACCGACGCTCGCCGTCACCGGCACGCTGACGCCCTCCGCATCGACCGGCTCGCTGCCGATCGCGTCTCGCACCTTGTCGGCCACCCGCATCGCCTCGTCGAGACTCGTGCACGGCAGCAGCAGCGCGAATTCCTCGCCGCCGAAACGGCCGAACGTATCCTGCGCGCGCACGATCGACGCGACGCGGCGCGCCGTCTCGCGCAGCACGGCATCGCCGGCCGCATGCCCGAAGCGGTCGTTGATCGTCTTGAAATGGTCGAGGTCGAACAGCAGCACCGACATGTCGCCGCCGTAGCGCTGCCAGCGCGCGAATTCGTCGCCGAGCCGCGCCTCGAAGAAGCGCCGGTTCGCGATGCCGGTCAGCCCGTCGCGATTCGCGTGTTCGCGCAGCTTCGCGACCGCTTCCTCACGCTCGCGCTGCATCACGCTCACGTGCGTGACGTCCGAGATCGTCACGCACACAGCCTCGACGTCGCGGCCGCGCGTGAGCGGCATGAACGTGCAGTCCTGCTGCATGTAGTCGACGCCGCCCGTGATCGGCCGGTCGTGCTCGAAGCGGAACAGGTAGGGCCGCTGCTCCCACGAACTGAACGCGAAGCTGCCGAGCTGGAACACGCTCTCGAGCTTGCGCGACAGCCACGCGAGCGGCAGCTCCGGAAAGCAGTCGAACAGGTTGCGGCCGATCACGTCGGCGGCCGGGATGCCGCTGTGGTCCTGCATGAAGCGATTCCACATCAGCACGGTCATCGAGCGGTCGAGCACGAACAGGCCGAAGCCCACCCGCTCGATCACGAGGTCGCTCAGCGACGGGGCGGCGGCCGTCATAGCGCGGACAGCAACGCGTCGAGCGCGTCGCCCATCAGGCGCATCGAATCCTCGGCCATCAGCATCACGAAGTGGGCACGGAACGCATGATCCTCGAGTCCGAAGTTCACCTCGAGCAGCAGCGCGACGCTCCACGCGAGCACGGTCGGCTGGAAGACGTCGTCGAACGACACGTTCGACCCGAGCAGCCCCGGCGGAAAGAACACGGGCTTGCGGCCGAGCTCGTCGAGGATCGACGCGACGCATGCGCCCATCAGCACGTTCGCGACGTCGAGCACGACTTCGTCGGGCGTCGCCATCCCGCCGTACACGCCGTCGCCGAACGTGCGATCGACGACCGTCGTGAGTCGCGCGACGCTTGCAGTACGGCACAGCACGATCGCCTCGCCCTTGATGTCGGAGCGAAAGCCCTGGCGCACGGCGGTCACGTTGTCGTGAATGCCCGTCATCTCGCGCAGCGCGTCGCCCGCATCGGCCGCTTTCACGACGCGCACGCGCGGCACCGACAGCTCGATGAAGCGCCCGAGCAACAATGCAAGCCGCGCGGCGGCGCGGCCCATCGCAAGGTTGGCGATCTCCTGCAACGCGTCGCGTTGCTCCGCCGTGAACACCGATTCAGGCATACAACCCATACTCCTTGAGAATGGGCAGCAATGCCTCCGACGTCACGGGCTTGGCAACGAATGCGATCGCGCCCAATTCGCGCACGCGTGCTTGCGCCTGCGGCTGGATATCGGCGGATACCACGATCACGAACGTGTTCAGATCTTCGTGGCGCAGTGTCTCCAGAACCTGATAGCCGCTCATGTCGGGCATCGTCAGATCCAGAAACATCACGGAAGCTTTGCCGTCACGATAGAGCGCCAAGGCCTCGCGACCATTCGTTGCATACGCGACGTCGACGTCCCAGCCTCCCGGCAGCGCCTTTGTCAGAAGTTTGCGAGCGAGCAGGGAATCGTCGGCAATTACAATCGGCAAAGGCATGGAGCGAAGCGGTATACGGAATGGTCTCTCTCGCGTTAACGACCGCGCGGCGCACTTCTTGAGGCGTCATGCGTTCGGGCGCAGGCAACCGCCTTGCGGCCGCGCGCGGGCGCCGCGAGCGGGTGCGCGCGACGCACCGCGCGGCGAACGCCGGCGGGCACATATATCTGTCATTGGGAAAGCAAGGCGCGATTCTCGGAGTAAACCGAAGGCGATGCAACTCGCCATATTCACCATTTCGAACAGAATCGATCCGATCGCGCGTCATTCCGAAAACAGCCGCGACCATTTTTGAGATATGTACGCAAAATTTTTCCTTGTGTACGTTTGCGCTGCCGGATTCGTCGCGTTTTCAATCTGACAGTTGGCCCCTGTCGAAATCGACAGGATCGCGCGCGTACGGGGCCGCGCAGCGGGCCATCGCAACTCGTTTATGATGGCAGACACCTCCGCCTCACCCGCTTCCTCGATGACGTCCGAACGGCCTGCCGACTCCCGCCCCCCCGCCTCCACTCCCGCCGACGACTGGCAGGACGACGGAAGCTACGCGGCCGGCGCGCCCGAGCACGATTTCGCGGTCCGCCGCGTGACGCTGATCGTGCTGCTCGTCGCGGCGATCGTGCTGCCCTGCATCTACGTGATGGTGATGGCGTACAACGACCTCAACGCGCGCGAGGCCGCCGCGAGCGACGTGACGATGCGCACCGTGCGCGTCGCCGAAGAGCACGCACTCAAGGTGTTCGACCTGAGCGAAACGCTCGATGCGCGCATCGTCGACCTCGTGCAGGACATGGACGACGCCACCGTGCGCAGCAAGGAATCCGACATCCACGAAGCGCTGAACACGATCGGCGGCGGTTATCCGCAGGTGGCCGCCGTGTCGATCTTCGGCGCGAGCGGGATGCTGCTTGCCAACAGCCTCTACTATCCGGCGCCGTATGCGTCGATCGCGAACCGCGACGACTTCGCCGGCATCCGCGACGGCAAGGTCATCGAACACATCTCGCGGCTGATGATGGGGCCGCTCAAGCTCGAGAACATTCCGGTGTTCAACACGGGTGTCGCGCGGCGCCATAGCGACGGTTCGTTCGCCGGGATGGTGTCGATCGCGCTGAAGTCGTCGTATTTCAACGCGTTCTACCGCGACCTGCTCGGCGGCGCGAGCACGCCGATGACGATGGCGCTCGCGCGCTCGGACGGCGCGGTGATCGCGTCGTATCCGCCGCCGCCGTCGCTCGCGCACACCGATCGCACCGTCACGTTCGGCGACACGCGCAACGATCCGCGCGCCGGCGTCGTGCACGTGCGTCACGACGGCGCGAGCAGCGAGATCGTCGCGTACCGCCAGGTCGGCAGCTATCCCGTCTACGTGACGTGCGCTTACCGCACGTCGGCGATCTGGCATGAATGGTACGAACACCTGAGCGTGCTGTTCATCTCGATGTTCGCGCCGTCGGTCGCGCTGTGGTCCGTGATCTGGCTGTCGCTCAAGCGGCTGAAGGCGGAAGAGGAAGCGTGGGACCGCTGGCAGGCGGAAGCGTCGATGCGGCGCTCGATCGAATCGGCATACCGGCAGTCGCGCAAGATGCAGGCGCTCGGCAACCTCGTCGGCAGTGTCGCGCACGACTTCAACAACCTGCTGATGATCATCTCGAGCAACGTGCAGATCGCGCGGCGGCGCGGCGTCCAGCATCTCGACAAGGAACTCGGCGCGATCGAGCGCGCGCTGAAGAACGGGCAGTCGCTCACGCGCCAGCTCCTCGGCGTCGCGCGCAAGCAGCCGCTGCACAACGAAACGATCGACATCGGGCAATGGGTCGGCACGTGCCGCGAACTGCTGAAGACGTCGCTCGGTTCGAAATCGTCGCTGGTCGTCGCGATCGAGCCCGGCGTCTGGCCGATCCGCGTCGACGTCGCGGAACTCGAACTCGCGGTGATCAACCTCGCGGTCAACGCGCGCGACGCGATGACGACCGGCGGGCGCTTCACGGTCGGCGCACGCAACGTGACGCTGCGCCGCGAGGACGGTTTTCCGCTGACCGGCGATTTCGTGCAGATCTCGCTCGACGATACGGGCTCGGGCATGGCGCCCGACGTGCTCGCACGCGCGTTCGAACCGCTGTTCACGACGAAGGCGCAGGGGATGGGGACGGGGCTCGGCCTGCCGCAGGTGTTCGCGTTCTGCGAACGCTCGGGCGGCCTCGCGACGATCGACAGCGCGGTCGGCGCCGGCACGTCGGTGCGCCTCTACCTGCCGCGCGCGCATGCCGAGGACATCGTTGCGCGACCGCAGGCCGCCGTCGTCCACGACACCAGCGCGCTCGCCGGCCTGCACGTGCTGCTCGTCGAGGACAACAGCGAAGTCGCGGCCGGCACGGAAGCGCTGCTTTCGCTGCTCGGGCACCGCGTGACCTATGCGCCCACCGCCGACGACGCATTGCGCCTGATCGAGGGCGCGGCCGCGAACGACGCGTTCGACCTCGTGATTTCGGATATCCACATGCCGGGCAGCTTGAACGGCATCGACCTCGCCGAGGCGATCGACAAGCGGCCGGGGAAGCTGCCCGTGATTCTCGTCACCGGTTATGCGGAGGAACTCGACCGCACGCGCACCGTCAACGTTCGCGTGCTGTCGAAGCCGTTCGACATCGCGCTGCTCGACGAGATCCTGCTGGGCATCCGCGAAGCGCGCGACGCGCGACACGCCGGCGCGTGACCCCAGGGTTGCGGGCCGGCGCCGGCTGCGTGAACGGGTGCGACGATCGGGCTGAAGCCGTCAGGCCGACTTCAGCAGGCGCACCCAGCCCGCGTAACGATCGACGAAACCCTGCAGGAACTTGCGGGTGTCCTCGCTGACGATCTGGCCCTGCTCGTCGATGCGCGCCGCATCGTGCTTGATGAACATCTCGGGCTGGCCGAGCGTCTTCACGTCGAGATACGCGAGCACGTTGCGCAGGTGCTGTTGCGCCAGCGCGGTGCCCGTCGCGCCCGGCGACGTACCGAGCACCGCGCCCGGCTTGCCCGACCACGAGTTGGAACCCCACGGGCGCGAGCCCCAGTCGAGTGCGTTCTTCAGCACACCAGGAATCGACCGGTTGTACTCGGGCGTGACGAACAGCAGCGCGTCGGCGGCTTCGATCGACTGCTTGAAGCGCTTCGCGACTTCCGGGAAATCCGCGTCGTAGTCCTGGCTGTACAGCGGCAGTTCGCCGATCTCGACGAACTCGAACGAAAAATCGGCGGGGGCAAGCGAAATCACGGCGTGCGCGAGCGCGCGGTTCCAGGAAGCGCGGCGCAGGCTGCCGACGACGACCGCAATACGATAGGACATGGCATTCTCCTTCCGGTGAGTGAGGAATCGAATCGATTGCTTCCGAACAGGCGACAAAGGTCTGTTTATAGGCAAGCCAGCCCGCGAACCGCCCGACGGGGCCGTCAGGCCGACTTTCCACAAGGTTTTCCACAGAAATTGTGGATAACTCGACCGTTATGTTCTGATGTTACAGATTGCCCGCCGCGCGGCGCCGTCGACGCGCGATACGGGTTTCGGCAAGCATAACGCAGCGCGTCGGCCGGTTTCGTGAATTCGTGACGGAACATCCGTTGCAGGCCGGCACCGTGACCAGTAAGCTGCTCGCACCACGACGCGCCCGCTCTTTGGCGCAAGCGCGATCGCTTCGAGACACTGCCACCCAGACATGCCGTCCGCGTACGACGACCCCGACTATCTCGCGCAACTGCGGCGCGACCTGCTGCGCTTCGCGCGACTCCAGCTCCGCGATACCGACGCGGCCGAAGACGCCGTGCAGGAAGCACTGACCGCCGCGTGGTCGCACGCGGGCGATTTCGCGGGACTGTCGGCCCACAAGACCTGGGTGTTCGGCATCCTGCGCAACAAGCTGATCGACGTGCTGCGCGCGCGGCAGCGGACGGTGAGCCTGTCCGCGCTCGACGCCGAGCTCGACGGCGAATCCGTGCTCGATCGCGAGCTGTTCAAGGAAAACGGGCACTGGGCCCCGCATACGAAACCGCACCCGTGGCCGCGACCCGAAACGCTGCTGCAGCAGCAGCAATTCTGGACGCTGTTCCAGGTCTGCCTCGACCACCTTCCGGAGCAGATCGGGCGCGTGTTCATGATGCGAGAATTTCTCGATGTCGAGATCACGGACATCTGCAACGAATTGACGCTGACGACGAATCATTGCAGCGTGCTGCTGTATCGAGCGCGCACGCGCCTGCGAACCTGCCTGAGCGAAAAAGGACTGACGACCGAAGATGCTGCCGGGGAAATGTACTGACGTGACGCGCCTGCTGTCGGATGCGCTCGACCGCCATCTGACCCTGCATGAGCGCCTGCGGGTGCGCGTGCACCTGCCGACCTGCAGCGGATGCAGAGCCTATCGCGGGCAGATTGCGCTGCTGCGGACGGCCGCGAAAGCGGCGGCGGGGCGGGGGCCTGACGATGACGGCTCGTCGTCCGGAGAGGGCTAGACGCGCGTTGCGGCTATCGTCCGGACGGCGGGTGGCTTGCTGCCCGGCGATCGCATCGGCTTCGATTGCCGATGCATGCGCCGGGCCGATGCAATAAGAAAAATACGCCGGCCAAGAATTATTCGAACAGCGCTTGCACCGATTCGGGCGGCCGACCGATGGCCGCCTTCCCTCGATAGACGACGATGGGCCGCTGCAGCAGGATCGGGTGAGCGACGATCGCCGCGTAGGCTTGTGCGTCGGTCAGATCCGCGCGGGCCAGATTCAGCGCCTTGTACGGCTCCTCGCCGTCGCGGAGCATGTCGCGAACCGGGCGGCCAAGCTGCCGATGCAGCGTTTCCAGTTCCTCGATCGTCGGCGGCGTCTTCAGGTACTCGACGACGTTCAACGGTGCGCCGGCGGTATTCAGCGACTCGACCAACGCAAGCGTCTCGCGCGACTTCGAGCATCGGGGGTTGTGGTAGATCGTGATCATCATTCAGGCCTGGATGGAAGAGCCCTGTATTGTAGCCAGTCTGTATCGGGTGTTTCGGTGAGGCGGTTGCGGCGAGATCGGGTGCGGATTCGATGCTTCGCGGGAGCGGAGTGGTAACGCTTGCGGTGTTGTGGCGAGGCATGAAAGGGGAGAGCCATCGGGGGGTGCGTCAATGCATTGATGTGTTTATGCGCATAAAGTCGGGCGGGTCGTTATCCGGGATGACGGATAGGGATCGGTGAGCCAACGCTTTGCGAGCGTCGTGTCGGGCCGCGAGGGAAGCAGACGGCAAGTGGATACGTCGGTGGGTTTATGCGCATAAAGCGTGTGGTGGTCACGTGAGGTAGTCGCGGATTCATCGTTCGCCAGCGCACCGAGACCTCGGCATCGACGCGATCACTGCGCAGATAGGCTGCCTCGTCCGTGCATCGCTTCGCGGCGGATTCGAGTAGGCCGGCACGTGATTCGTCGCCCCTCGCGATCCATCGCCCCCGGTTTATGCGCATAAACGTAGCGTCCCGACAGCCCGTTGTGCCTCGGCATACGGGTTCGATGGCACGCATCGAAGCTGCGTACAAGGCCATGGTGTGCAGTTCATAGCCCACGCTCGGGAACGCCAGACCGTCCCTGCACACGATTGACCGCCTCGATCTCCGCCGAGTTTATGCGCACAAACTCACCGGCTCCGAGCCCAAACAGCCCACCTCCCACCGATAGGGCAGAGCACATCGAGATCGCAGCAACCCGCCGCGCGTGCCGACGATGCACCTCGTGATGACCCAACGATCGAGTCGCGCGTCGACCTCTCCCGGCATCAGCAACGCGATTCGATCGCGCCACCGACCACCGCCGGTTCGTTTATGCGCATAAACCGATAGCCCGAATGGCTAACGCGTAGTTGCCGAACGACAATTTCATTGAAATATAAATATCGTCCTGTAGAATTCCAACGACCAAAATAGGAGTGAAAATTGGCCGCGGAAATCATTGCAGTCACTCAACAAAAAGGTGGCGTCGGCAAAAGCACGATTGCCATGCACCTCGGTGCCGCGTTCCATGAAAAAGGGAAGCGCGTCCTCGTCATCGACGCAGACCGTCAAAACACGCTGGTTCACTGGTCGAGCGCATCCGGTGACAGCGAAAACGGCATCCCGTTTCCGGTCGTCAACCTTGCCGAAGCCGACGGCCAGATCCATCGCGAGATCAAGAAGTTCATCAACGACTACGACATCATCGTCGTGGACTGCCCGCCGTCGATCACCGAGAAGGTATCCGGCGTCGTCCTGCTCGCCGCATCGATTGCCGTGATCCCGACTTCGTCGTCGCCGGCCGATTACTGGTCGAGCGTCGGGCTGGTCAAGCTGATCCAGCAAGCGCAGGTCATGAACGAAGACCTCCGAGCCGTCTTCCTGCTGAACAAGACCGAAGAGAAGCGCATGCTGACCCGCGAGCTCAAGCGCGCGCTCGAGGAGCTCGGCTTCCCGCTGCTGAAAACGCAGATCCCGACCCGGGAAGCGTACAAGCAGGCGATGGCGCTCGGTCAGACCGTCCTGCAGATGAACGATCGCGGCGGCAAGCTGGCCGCCATCGAAATTCGCGCATGTGCCGACGAAATCGTCGCCATGCTGCCCTGACTTTATGCGCACAAAGGAGTCACATGAAACCTTCCCAATTTGCAAAAGGATTCCAAGCGCGCCCGGATATCACGACGAGCGAGAAGCGCACGGCGCTCGATCGGCTCAATGCGATTGACGGCATCGTCAAATCCGAGACGCCCACTCCGGCTCCGACCAAGTCCACAAAGAAAGACATCGCGCCGCCGCCCGCTCCGGAACTCACGTTCGATCCGTCGATCGACGAATCGCCGCAATATCGCGCGTGGCGCCTCGAGAACCGCTATGCGCCGGGGCAGGTCATCGAGCTGGCGCTGAAGGCGATCAAACATAGCCCGTTCAACCCGCGGCACTTCTATCTGAAGTCGTCGATTGCCGAACTCGCGGTCAACCTCGCGAAGCAAGGGCAACAGCAGGCGATCCACGTGATCCCGGATTACGACAACCCGGGCACGTATTTCGTCAGCGATGGCGGCCGCCGTGTGCGGGCGCTGAAAGAGGCGAACAAGGAATCGGTCAAGGCTATCGTGATCGACGTGCCGATCGGTATTCAGAGCTACAAGCTCGGCTACGACCTCAACGTCCAGCGCGATTCGCAGACGGTGTTCGACAATGCCGTCGTGTGGCGCCGCTTCCTCGACGACAAGCATTTCCAGAGCCAGAAGGAGCTCTCCGAGCATCTCGGCCTCGACGAGTCGACGGTGGCGGTCGCGCTGTCGATCGGCAAGTTGCCGGAAGCGATCATGCAGGAAATGGTTTCGCGTCCCGATCGCTTCGGCTCGAACATGGCGTATCAGGTCGGCCGCTATCACAATGCGCGCGGCACCGAGGCCACGCTGCGGCTGATCAACAAGATCGTATCGGACGATCTCAGCACGCGCCAGGTGTCGGACATCGTCAAGGGACGCGTCGCGGCGCAGGAAACGCCGAAGGTTGCGGGCCGTCAGCGCTACGCGCAGCGTCTCGAGATCAAGCTTGGCGGCAAGTCGGTCGGCGACCTGAAGTCGTATGGGGAAGATCGCATCGAATTGCGCCTGCGCGGCCTCCCGAAGGACAAGCGCGACGCGATCCTCGAGCAGCTCGAGCGGATGCTGTTGTCGGAGTGATGGAGGCGGCCGGCAGGGCCTGGTGAGACGCCGGGCCCGCCCGATCAAACGGGCGGCCGGCGGCGGCCCGTCAGCGGGCCTGAGCGGGCGTCAGGCGGCCCGCGACTGGTTCAGCGTGAACGACAGCAGGTCGCCGTCCGTCGGCTCGCCCCAGGTCTTCTGGGCCAGCCAGTCGAAAAAGGCCGTCTCGGCCAGCTTGGAATCGAGGCCGCGCTTGCGCCAGTCGTCGCGCAGATGCGTGCCCATCGTCGGCAGCGCCTCCGATTCGAACGACTCGCGCGCCACATCGCGCTCAGCATCGCCCTGCTCCTCGTACAGCACCTTCGCTTCCTTGCGGCGGAACGCCGCGAATTCGCTCAGCAGGCGTGCCTTCAGATCGTCCGGCTGGGCCGCCGCGACCTTCGCGGACGGTGTGCCGGCAGGCAGCGCGTCGACGGACTCGACCGGCGGCGCATAACCCTTCTTCAACGCATCCTTGAACAACGCCGGCGCGCTGCGCACCGGCGGCAGCGTCGTGCTGCGCATCCGCTGCTCGGTCATCTGCAGCGCGGCACGAATGCGGTTTTCCTCGCTGTCCGCATAAAGCGTCTGCGCTTCCTTCAGCGGGATCCCGAGCTTCACCATCCGGTCGACCAGCGTGCTGTCGAACACGTTCGGGTGTTCGTCGAGCGCGAGCATCGGCTGCTTGCGCTCGGTCACGCGGAACTGGATCTCCGCGACCCGGCGCCCTTCACGGTGCTCGATCAGCTCGACGAAGATATTGGTGACTGCGTTGACTTCCGCGATCGCGGGACGCAGATAGTCGCGCTTGAAGTACTTGTACTCGCGCTTCGCCTCGTCGCCGGCTTCCGTATCGGGCGTGCCCGACAGGATCGGCCGCCACCATTCCCACTGCTCGCGCATCGTCAGGTGGCTCGGGTTCGTCAGATAACGCACGCAGATTTCGTACAGCGCGAGGCCGGCGCTGCTGCGCAGCTGGCTCTGGAACTGCAGGCTCAGGCGCGCGTACTGGACCGGGTCGAGCAGCTTCTTCTTGATCTTCGGCGCGAACGAGAATTCGACCCACACGCGGCGGGTCGTCGGATCCTCGAGGATTTCCGCGTCGGCGATCAGCGTCGAGATCCCCCACTTGCGGCCCGGCTTCTGGCTCGACGTGCCCGTGCTCCATTCGACCTGCACCGACACCATGCGGCGCAGGTGTTCCTTCACCAACGCGGTGTCATTCGAATCGAAGGCGGAGTTGGCGACGATATCCGACAGCAGCGCGCGATACGTATCGCCCGAGTCGTCGGCCTGCTGCGCGACAGCCAGCAGGACGTTGAACAGCTTGCGGGTCAGGAGCGTGATCTTGCCGCTCTTCGGCTGAATTGCGATCGCCTCGACGGCCTTGCGCAATTCGGCTGAGCTGGCACTCACCACATCCACATCAGTTTTCTTGGCGCGCTTCGTCGTGGCCATGCGTCGGGTCGGAGAGGAAGTTTTCCGGAAGGATAGCGCCTGTGGTGATGTGCGTCCAGAACGACATGCTCACCATAGCCGGTGAAGCGCGCGTGCAAAACGGCACTCACCCCAAGCGCTCCCGAAAACGCTCACCGGTCCGGAATTGCAGCGTTCCGGACTCGTCCAGACGTGCTGCGGGATGCGCCGATTCACAGAATTTCACCTGTGCGCGACACGTGCGGAATACGCTCCCGTATCGGCTCACCTTTCTATTTGTCGTAATTTTGCGACTGCCCAGCCGTGAGTTCGGCACAGGGTTGCGATTGCACCTCACCGCACGTCCCCGATCGCCCCGCATCGGGCTGTATGCATGTACAGGCACGGCTTGCCGGGAGATTGTCATCCGCTCCGGCATCCGGAAAGATGCCTTCGAAACGGGCCTGTGCCGGTCTCCCAAGCATGCTTTGCCGGCCCGGGCGCGCATTGTACAGCGCGCCAATCGTATCGGATCCCGAAAATGCTCACCTTGAGCACAGCTTGTTGTTTCGTTCGGATGGCAACAAACGCCCGACACGCGTGGGATTCGCTACCAAAGCCTCCCGAAAAGCCTCACCTTATTGAAAAAATGCGGCACAGCAACGGCCACGAGAACGGCTCCCGAAAAACCTCACCGTAACCGTCGCGGTATCAAAAACCCCAATGCCTTCCGATACTTATGCACAGAAGGCATTTGGCTGTGCATCGCAGAGGTCCCCCGAAAAGCCTCACCTTTCGACGGAAATCCTTCATACGACAACCGTGTGTCGCCCCCCGAAAAATCTCACCTGTGCCAAAAAGTGGCACAGCAAAAACGAGGATTCTTCCAGTCCTGGCGGGCTTTTCGGCGAATCCGGCCGTTCACAGGTCCCGAAAAGCCTCACCTTTGACCATTTTCTGAGCAAATACCGTTCCCGAAAAAGCTCACCTCAACGGGATGGGGGCAGGAAAACCCGGATTTTCCTCCCGAAAAGTCTCACCTTTAGTGCATCACAGGCCCCTGAGAGCACTTTTGCTGTGCAAAATGGCGCTCGGTTCCCGGAAATCCTCACACCAAATTCCCGTGGAGTCCCGTGAAATCTCACCTTTCGTAAAAACTGCCCAAAAGATGGGCAGAATCGGGGCACAAAGAGGGTCCCGCAAATTCTCACCTATGTCTGCACAGGCAGAAAACTGTGCAGCCCGGCACAGCGCGGGTTCTGTGGCTGTGCGGCCCCGAAAACCCTCACCTTTGGGAAATCTCGTGTTTCACTGTGATCCCGAATCCGCTCACGACCTTTCCTGCAACGGCTCACGCAGCTCCCCGAACCCAATCACTTCAGCTCCCGCAGAAGATCACCTTGGCTCCCGTAAAACTTCACCTTGCCGGCCGGAAACCCTTGCTACGTAAGGCTGTGCCGTGGCGTTAACGTTTTTAACTAAGGGTTCAAGGGTGTTTACTTCTAATACTCTCAAGACATGGGCCGACGAGTTTTCCACAGATACCCCAAACCCTGAACACCCACAGGCAATCGGTTCCGCTGTCATGTGAAACAAATGCCGGATTTCGGGGTCTGCTGGAAAATGCTTGTGCTACAAGGACTTGGCTGACTTTCTTCGCTTTGTTTCACGGAATTCCGGACCACGTTCATCCGGATTGGCTCACAGCTCCGATTTCTGTGCACAGCGACGTAAATTCACAACGTTGACCCGAAACAGGTATCAAAGAATACGTATTTCGTTATGATTGCCACACTTCAATGTCTGTGAGCTCTGCCATGACCCTGGACGAAATGCGCCAAGTCATTCGGGACGAACTGGAATCGCTGCGTGCAAGCGGTGCGCGGCGCCAGGAATTGTCGCTGCACGCATGCAAGCGTCTGTTCTTCGATCTCGGCATCCGGCCGTCGGCCGCCAACGTTCGCGATCTCAC